>NZ_CP180579.1:0-575000 GCF_056868655.1 Porphyrobacter sp. THAI-01a
CACCCCTACTCGGCACGAAAAAGCCCCGCGGGTCGCCTGACTCCGCGGGGCTTTCTTTGTTCCCCCGAAGGGGAGAGACCTAGCGGTTCTTGATCATCTTGGGCGAGGGGCGCGGCGCGGGGATGACGCGCGAGGCACCGGGCACGGTGTAGGTCTCGTAACGCTCGGTTTCGCGCACCACGACCTGCTGCTGCACCTCGCTGCGCACCGGCACCAGCACCATCTGCGGCGGCGGGGCATAGCTGTAGCCGTAGGAATAGGCCGGATAGGCATAGGACTGCGCGTAAGCCGGATAGGCGATTTCGCGGCTGGCGATGCGCGGGCCAGGCGTGCCGTATTGCGAGAGATAGGCGTCGAGCGCGGCTTCGCAGTCGTAGCGGTCGTCGTCGTCGCCGTCGAACAGGCTGCCGAGGAGGCCGCCGATCAGCCCCACGCCGCCGACGCCCAGGACGGTGCCGAGCACGCGGTCGCCCACTCCGGCGATCTCGTAACCGGCAAAGCCCCCGGCGATCGCGCCGAGCAGGCCGCCGATGATCGCGCCGGTGCTGTCCTTGTCCTGCCCCCGCGTGCGGCGGCGGCATTCGTCGATCCACTGCTGGCGCTCGAACACGACGGGCGCGGGGCCATAGGCGACCGGCGCGGCATAGCCGTGGGGCGCGTAGCCCTGATGCATCGGCGCGGCCGGCATCGGGCGCGGTGCATCGATCCGGCGCGTGCGGGTGATGGTCTCGACGCCGTTGACGTTCGTCACGGTCTCGGTCGGCTGCATCATCACCGGCGCGCTGCGCATGTCGGCGGGGAGGGTGCGGACCTCGGCCTCGGCCATCGGCGCGAGCGGCGGCAGGTCGGCGTAGTTCTGCGCCTGGGCCGCCGCCGGAAGGGCGAGCGCCAGCGCGGCGAGCGGGAGGGTCGACGGAAGCTTGGGCATGAACAAATCCCCCTTGGTCAGCCCGGACGGCTGATGGTTAGCAAAGGCTTACCACCGCACGCGCCCGCCGCCCAAGCGGAGGAGTCGGCGCTGTCCCGTTTCGGGAAGGATCAGACCCGGTCGGCGAGCAGCGCCGCGAGCGCCTCGATGCCTGCGGCATCCTCGGCGGTGAAGCGGGCGGGGGACGGGCTGTCGAGATCGATCACCGCGACCACCGCGCCCTCGCGCAGCACGGGCACGACCAGTTCGCTCGCGCTGGCGGCGTCGCAGGCGATGTGGCCGGGGAAGGCGTGGACATCGGCGACAAGCTGCGTCGCGCCCTCCCGCGCCGCGGCCCCGCACACCCCGCACCCGAAGGGGATGCGGATGCAGGCGGGCCGGCCGACGAAGGGCCCCAGCACGAGTTCCTCGGCCCCGCCGCCCTTGGCCGGGGCGACGCGGTAGAACCCCGCCCAGTTGAGATCGGGCAGGAACTCCCACAGGAGCGCGGCGACATTGGCCATGTTGGCCACACCGTCCGGCTCGTCCGCCGTGAGCGCCTCGGCGGCGGCGAGAAGCTCGCGGTAGAGGGCTTCCGTGTCGAGCGGCGCGGCGGGCTTGAAGTCGTACATGGGGCTGTTCGTCTTTCGTCGCTTGGGAGGTTGCCGCCAGCGCAGGCGGGCTTTATCCCCGCCACATGGCCATTTTCCGCAAAATCGCAATCGCTCTCGTCGTTCTTGTCGTGATCGTGGGGATCGCGCTGTTTCTCCTGACCCGCGGCGACACTGCCGATCTTTCGGTCGAGGAGGTCACCGGCACCGATCCCGTGTTGCAGGAAGGCGAGGCGCAGACCTTCCCCACGGTGCAGATCGCCAAGCCTGTGGGCTGGCAGGCGGGCGAGGCGCCGACTCCGGCCGAGGGGCTCGAGGTGACGCGCTTTGCCGAGGGGCTGGAGCATCCGCGCACGCTGTTCGCGCTGCCCAATGGCGATATCCTCGTCGCCCTGACCCGCGCGCCCAAGGTCGAGAATGCGGGCGGCGGGATCATGGACGCGATCAAGGGCTGGATTGCCGACAAGCTGCTGAGCAAGGCCGGTGCCACCGGCGAATCGCCCAATCAAATCGTGCTGCTGCGCGATGCCGATGGCAACGGCAGCGCCGAGACGCGGCAGGTGATCCTCGAAGGCCTCGATTCGCCCTCGGGCATGGCATGGAAGGACGGGACGCTGTTCGTCGCCAACCACAACGCCGTGCTGGCCTATCCCTATGCGCTTGGCAGCACCAAGGTGACCGGCAGCCCGCGCAAGCTGATGGACCTCGCGCCCGGTGGCGGGCACTGGATGCGCAACCTCGAGCTCTCTCCCGATGGCGAGCGCCTCTATGTGGCGGTCGGCTCGGTCAGCAATATCGGCGAGAGCGGCATGGACATCGAGCAGGGCCGGGCGATGATCTGGGAATTTGATCTCGCCAAGGGCCGCCCGCGCCAGTTCGGCGCCGGGCTGCGCAACCCCAACGGCATGGATTTCAGTCCCTGGACGGGCGAGCTGTGGACCACGGTCAACGAGCGCGACATGCTCGGGTCGGACCTCGTGCCCGATTACCTCACCAACGTGCCGGTCGGCGCGCAGTACGGCTGGCCCTGGATCTACTACAAGAACAACCGCGACCGCCGCGTCGATGCGCCGATGCCGCGCTTCCTGATGGAATATGTCCGCAAGCCCGAATTCGCGCTGGGCCCGCATGTCGCGGCGCTGGGGCTGGTGTTCTCGAAGGAGGGCGACCGGATGGGCGAGAACTTCGCGGGCGGGGCCTTCATCGCGCGGCACGGTTCGTGGAACAGGAAGCCGCCCTCGGGCTATGATGTGGTGTTCGTCGACTTCGACGCGCGCGGCAATCCGGTCGGCAAGCCCAGGCCGGTACTGACCGGCTTCCTCAAGGCGGACGGCACCACCCGCGGGCGGCCGACCTGGGTCGAATGGGCGGGTGACGGTTCGTTGCTCGTCTCGGACGACACGGCGGGGATCGTCTGGCGCGTGCGCTCGCCCACCGCTGCGCCGGCCGCGCCGATCGCGCGGCTAGAGGGCGCCTCGCTCCCGCCCCGCGCGCTGCGCGATCCGCGGGCCGATTTCGAGGCCGATTACCTGCGCAGGCAGGCCGGGCAGAAGGTCAACTAGAGCCGGAGCCCCGCCCGTCCGGCCAGCTCGGTCGCGAATTGCAGCGCGGTGCGGCCCGAGCGGTTGCCGCGCTGGATCGCGAAGGCCATCGCCTCCTCGGGATCGAAACCGAGGCCGAGCGGCGCAAGGTAGCCTGCGAGGATCGCGAGATAGGTGTCCTTGTCCGCCGGGTGGAAGCCCAGCGTAAGCCCGAAGCGGTCGGCGAGCGCCAAGGCATCGTCACGCTCGTCGCGTTCGTGGAGCGCGCCCGAGGTGTCCTCCCGCTCGACGATGGCGCGGCGGTTGGCGGTCACCGCAAGGCGGATCTGCGCCGGTCGCGGGGCGACCCCGCCGTCGAGCAGGCTCCTGAGGGCCAGCATCTCCGCCCGCCCCTCGGCGCCGAAACCGAGATCGTCGATGAACAGCAGGAAGGCGCGGTCCACGCCTGCCAGTTCGGCGATCAGCGCGGGGAAGGTCGGCAGGCTGCCCGGGGCAAGCTGGACGAGGGCGAGCGCCTGCAGGCTCTCCCGCTGCACGTCGGCCATACAGGCGCGCACGAGCGCCGACTTGCCCATGCCCCGCGCGCCCCACAAAAGCACGTCATGCGCCGCCGCGCCCGAGGCGAGGCGGGCGCAATTGTTGCGCAGCGCGACTTTCTGGGCATCGATCCCGTGCAGGGCATCGAGGGGCAGGGCATCGGGCTCCGGCACCGCCTGCGCCCGCGTGCCGTCCCAGACATAGGCGGGATGGGCGAGCCAGTCGGCCGGCGGCGGGGGCGGCGGGGCGAGCCGCTCGAGCGCGGCGGCGATCCGGTCCAGCGCGTCGCCCCCCTCGGCCATGTCAGCCGACCAGCGCCTCTGCGGGGAGCGCGTAGAGCAGGTCGGCGCCCGCCACCGCGCCGGCCTTGAGGCCCGCAGCCTCGGGCACGATCCGGTCGAGGAAGAAGCGCACCGTCACCGGCTTGGTCGCGGCGAGTTCAGGCGCCGCGCCGGCCTTGACCGCCGCCGCCTGCTTCGTCAGCTGCCACCCCGCCACGCACACCGCCGCCATCGTGCAGAAGGGCACGCTGCCGGCCAGACGATCATCGAGGCTGGCGTCGTCCCGCATCCACCGCGCGACATTGCCGCAGTCCCGCGCGAGGGCGGAGAGGGCGAATTCATCGGTAGTCTCGCGGGCGATGGTGTCGAACAGCGCGATCATCGCCTCTCCACCCTCGAGCCCGAGCTTGCGGGTGACAAGGTCGGCGGCCTGAATGCCGTTGGTGCCCTCGTAGATCGGGGCGATGCGTGAATCGCGCCAGTGCTGGGCCGCGCCGGTCTCCTCGACGAAGCCCATGCCGCCGTGGATCTGGATGCCGAGGCCGGAGACCTCGACGCCGACATCCGTGCCCCAGGCCTTGATCAGCGGCACGACGATCTCGCCCCGCGCCCGCGCCGCCTCGTCGCCGAGGTTGCCGCGGTCGACCTGCCCCGCGCAGTAGTAGAGCAGCGCCCGCACCCCTTCGGTGAGCGCCTTCATGCGCAGAATCATGCGGCGCACGTCGGGGTGCTCGATGATCGCCACCGGGGTCTTGTCGGGCGATCCGGCGCGGGCGGACTGGATGCGGTCGCGGGCATAGGCGAGCGCCTGCTGGGTCGCCCGCTCGGCGATCTGCGCGCCCTGGTTGCCGACATTGATGCGCGCGTTGTTCATCATCGTGAACATCGCGGCGAGCCCCTTGTTGGGCTGGCCGACCAGCTCGCCGATGCACTCGCCGTTATCGCCGTAGCTCATCACGCAGGTCGGCGAGGCGTTGATGCCGAGCTTGTGTTCGAGGCTGACGCAGCGAAGATCGTTCTTCGGGCCGAGGCTGCCGTCGGCGTTCACGTGATACTTCGGCACCACGAAGAGCGAGATGCCGCGCGATCCCTCGGGCGCGCCGGGGAGCCGCGCCAGCACGAGGTGGATGATGTTCTCGGCGAGGTCATGCTCGCCCCAGGTGATGTAGATCTTCTGGCCGGTGATCCGGTACTTGCCCGCGTGTTCGCCGCTCTCGATGGGTTCCGCGGTCGAACGCAGCGCGCCGACATCGCTCCCGGCGGCGGGTTCGGTGAGGTTCATGGTGCCGGACCACGCGCCGCTCACCAGCTTGGGGAGGTACATCGCCTGCTGGGCCGGCGAGCCGTGATGCTCGAGCGCCTCGATGGCGCCGACCGAGAGCATCGGTAGCAGGGTGAAGGCCATGTTCGCCGCGCCGAGGTTCTCCAGCACGTTGCAGGCGAGGGTGAAGGGCAGGCCCTGCCCGCCGTGCGCGACCGGCGAAGCGATGGCGTTCCAGCCTTGCTCGACATAGGCCTTGTACGCGGCCTCGAACCCGTCGGGCAGGCGCACGACACCGTTCTCGAGCTTCGCGCCCTCGAGGTCGCCGACGCGGTTGAGCGGCGCGAATTCGCCCGCCGCGAACTGGCCGACACCTTCCACGATCGCCTCGACCAGATCGGGCTCGGCATGGGCGAAACGTTCGCTTTGGGCCAGCTCCTCGATCCCTGCGTTGACGCGGATGGCGAGCAGCTGGTCGGCGGTCGGCGGGGTAAACGGGGTCACTTCGGGGGCGTCCTTCGGGTGTGGAGAATGGCCCGCGCACTTGGCAGGGCGGGCAAACGAATATAGCGCCCGGGCATGAGCGGCAAGAACGTTACGGAAGTGGTGCCTGCAGGGCCCGAGGGGATCGCGAAAGCCGCGCGAATCCTCGAATCGGGCGGGCTGGTGGCGGTGCCAACCGAGACGGTTTACGGCCTCGCGGCGCGTGCCGACAGCGCCGAGGCGGTGGCGCGGATCTATGCCGCCAAGGGCCGCCCGGACTTCAACCCGCTGATCGTGCATGTGACCGGTCTGGCGCAGGCGGAGGCCTACGCCGAATTCTCGCCCGAGGCCCGAGCCCTGGCACAGGCGCATTGGCCCGGGCCGCTGACGCTGGTCCTGCCGCGCCGCAGGGATGCCGCACTGGCCGAGGCCGTAACGGCGGGCCTTCCGACCATCGCCCTGCGCGCGCCGGCCCACCCGGCGATGCGCGCCCTGCTCGGGGCGGTGGACTTTCCCCTTGCGGCGCCGTCGGCCAACCGCAGCGGCTTCATCAGCCCGACTTGCGCAGACCACGTGCTCGCCTCGCTCGACGGGCGGATCGACCTGGTGCTGGATGGCGGGGCGACCATGGCCGGCGTGGAATCGACCATCGTCGCGGTGCGCGCCGATGGGAGCGTGGAGGAACTGCGCCCCGGCCCGCTCCAGATCGCATCGCAGGCGGCGGGCGAGGCAATCGAGGCCCCCGGACAGCTCGCCAGCCACTACGCGCCCGGCAAGCCGGTGCGTCTCGGCGTCACGCAGGCAGGCGCGGACGAGTTCCTGATCGGCTTCGGACCGGTGACGGGTGATGTCACGCTGTCAGCGCGCGGTGACATCGATGAAGCCGCCGCGCGGCTTTATGCCTGCCTTCACGAAGCCGCCCGCGCCCCGCAGCCCCGGATTGCGGTCGCTCCGGTGCCCGAGGAGGGCGTGGGCCGCGCGATCAACGACCGGCTGCGGCGGGCTGCGGCCTAGCGGTCGTCCGGCTCGACGGGGACGCCGGGCATGATCGCCTTCATCTCGGCGCGGATCGCCTGGGCGGCCTCGCAGGCCGTGTCGTCGCCATCGCCGCAGCGTTGCATTGCCTTGTCGTAGTCGCGTTCGAGCTTGCCGAGGCGTTCCTCGCGCTTGCGGATTTCGCGGCCGCGCTTCTCGTCAGCCTCGGACTGGCTTTCCGTGGCGAGATCGACGCCCCGGCTGGCGGCCTTGACCGGCAAGGTCACGGCAGTGACGGCCGCCTTGGCGAGGCAGCCCTGCAGGGCGAGGGCGGCAAGGGCGAGAGCCGAGAGCTTGAGCGCGTGCATCATGCGCGTGTATTCGCGCGATGCTTGCCCTCAGGCAACCGCTATTCTGCGGGTTTTGCCGCAGGTGCCGGGATCGCCGCGCTCGCCCCGCCGCTGCCGCCCGGCGCGCAGTTGAGCGTGCCCGAGCCCATCGCCTGGACGGTGCACTTGGCGGTGCCGGTCACGTTGATGTCGCCCGCGCCTGCGATATTGGCTTCCACTGTCCCGTCCGAGGCGAAGGCGACATCGCCCGCGCCGCCGATGGTGACCTCGGCCGTGTCGGCCTTCAGACCTGCCATTTCGACATCGCCGCTGCCGCCGATCAGGATCTCGAGCGACCTGACCGTGCCGGCCCCGCGCACCGTGCCGCTGCCGCCGATGTTGATGCCGAGCTTCTGGGCCGCGATGGTGCCGAATTCGACCAGCCCGCTGCCGCCGATATTGATGTCGGCCTCGCTGGCGAGGGTCGGGAGCTTCACGGTCCCCGCGCCGCCGATAATCACTTCCCTGGGCGGGGGCATGGTGATGCGGATGGTGGCGTTGCTCTCGCCCTTCCAGCCATTCTCGCGGGTGATGCCGATGATCTCGCTGTCGCGCACGAAGCGCAGGCTTTCGGTGTCCGCGCCCTCGACCGCGATCGCGAAGGTATCGCCCTCGGTGACGATCACGGTGTCGCCCGAGGCGAGGAAGACCTTCGAGGGCGGTGCGCCGGCGATTTCGATCTCGGAGAGCGGCACGCCCTTCTGGCCGTTGATCTCGATCTCGGCGCCGTCACAGGCCGCGAGCGCGAGGCCGCCGGCGACGAGCGCGGCGGAGGCGAGGTGCCGGGGCAGGGCGTGGGTCATGCTGTGTCTCTCCCGATGGCCGTATGGCGTATTGCGGATGTAATACACCATGCCGTCCCGCGCAAGAGCATGCCTCGCAACAGCAAAAAGGGCCGCCCGCAAGGGCAGCCCTTGATGCTTTGTCGCGGCAGGAGAAGACTCAGGCTTCTTCGGCGTTGTCGTAATACTGCGGAGCGTGTTCGCGCAGGACGTCGAGGATCTTGCCGAGCGCGGTCTGCTCGTCGGTTTCCTCCATCGCCGCCAGTTCGCGGGCGAGGCGCGAGGACGCCGCTTCGAAGATCTGGCGCTCCGAATAGGACTGCTCGGGCTGGTCTTCGGGGCGGAACAGGTCGCGGGTCACCTCGGCGATCGACACGAGGTCGCCCGAGTTGATCTTGGCTTCGTATTCCTGCGCGCGGCGCGACCACATGGTACGCTTGACCTTGGGCTTGCCCTTGAGGGTTTCCATCGCCTGCTTGAGGGTCTTGTCGGAAGACAGCTTGCGCATCCCGATGGCTTCGACCTTGTTGACCGGCACGCGGAGCGTCATGCGCTCCTTCTCGAACCGCAGCACGTAGAGTTCGAGCTGCATCCCGGCGATCTCCTCCTTCTGGAGTTCGACCACCCGGCCCACGCCGTGCTTGGGGTAGACAACATAATCGCCGACGGTGAATGCGTTCGCGGTGCTTGCCATGCAAGTTCCTTTCTGTGGGCCGACCCGGCAACGGGAGAGGGACGATCCGCCCGGCGGCGCGACCTTGCCCCTCGCGGGGCGAGCGCCGGGTGTGGATCATCCGGAGGGGGTTTGCTGGTGTCGGGCCTTCCTGGTTTCAACGCCTGCGCGGGCCTGGCCACGCGCGGTTGCGGCATCATATAACACGTCTGCAACAAAATTGCGAGTCAGCGATTTTGTGCAGGCCTGCAAAGCCATGCAGACCGGCAGGAAGACCGGGCTCAGTCCCCGTCGCCCGGCGCGTCGCTGAAGTATTTCTCGAACTTGTCCTTTTCGCCCTTGTGCGCGTCGGCATCCTCGGGCGGGGACTTCTGGCTGGTGATGTTGGGCCAGACAGCGGAATATTTCGTGTTGAGCTCAAGCCACTTCTCCAGCCCGTCCTCGGTATCGGGAAGAATCGCCTCGGCCGGGCATTCCGGTTCGCACACGCCGCAATCGATGCACTCGCTGGGGTTGATCACCAGCATGTTCTCGCCTTCGTAGAAGCAGTCGACCGGGCACACTTCCACGCAGTCGGTGTACTTGCACTTGATGCAGTCTTCGGTGACGACGTAAGTCATTGCGGCTCTTTCAAGAGAAGTCTTCGGGATCGTCGGGCGGGCGTGATGCCCCGGAAGGCGACGCTGCTATGGTGATTTGCGCTTTAGGGTCAAGTCCGTCTTCGTCAACCTCACGATAATGCGAACGCGCCGCGGCGGGCGAACCGCGCCGTTCGGGCAGGGCGAGAAGCTCGATCACCCGCACCGTGCCGCCCAGCGCAATCGTCAGCACATCGCCGGTGCGGACCGGCTCCGACGGGCGCAGGACGTGCTGCCGGTTGCGGCGCAGGGCACGGCTTTCGATCAGGGCCAGCGCCGCCGAGCGGGTACGGGCGAAGCGCAGGTAGACCAGCAGCCGGTCGATCCTGAGCGATTCTCCCGTGCTGCCGGGGCTCATCCCTTGAGCAGGTCCGCCAGCTTGTCGAAGGCCCCGCCGGCCCGCGCCGGGCCGGTGTCCACGGGAGGTCTGGACGGGTTCTGGCGGGTGTCGGGACCGCGCTTGCCACCCTCACGCGGGGGCTTTCCGCGACCCTGCTGACCCTTGCCTTTGGGCTGGCCGCGGTTCTCGCGCGCGTCCTGCGGGCGTGCGTCCTTGCGCGCCGGGCGGCGTTCCCCGCCGCGCTTCTCGTCGGGACGGCGCGGACGCCAGTACCAGCGGTCGGGCGCGGGGGCACCCTGCGCGCCTTCGGGCAGGGCCCGCGCGCGCTCGACACGGAAGCCGGCGCTGCCGAGCAGGCGGCGGGCATTGTCGGCCTCGAGCCCGACCGACACGGCGAGTGCCAGATCGACCCGGAACGGGCGGTTGCGCTCCTTGGGATGCGCCGCGACCACCGCGCCCCGCGCCTCGAAGGCCGCGCGGAAGATCTTCTCGGCGAGATCGACGCGGATCGCCTGCGACCCGGCGTAGCGGTAGCCGGCGGGCAGGCGGCCCTTGGCCCAGCTCCCTTCCGCCAGCACCGGCAGCATCGCCTCCTGCACTGCGCGGGTGTCCAGCCCCAGTGCGTGCAGCAGCCGGCGCGGGGCGGGCTTGAGGAGCGGCGCATCGAAGATGTCGAGCGCGCCGAAGGTGATGCCCAGCTTCCGCAGATAGGGCCGCATCTCCTTGGGCAGGTTCTCGAGCCCCGCTTCCTCGCGGCTGATGACGCCGCGCGCCTCGATCAGGGTGATGACCAGCGCGCGGGCCTGCGATCCGGCCGCGGGATCGCGCGCGGCCTCGGCCAGCTTGCGCAGGGGTTCGAGCGGTTCGAGCTGCTTCTCCAGCCATGCGGAAAGCCCCGCCTCGAGGGAGGCCTTCGCCGCATCGGGCAGCAGCGCGACGTCGCAGGTCAGGGTCAGGCGCGGGGTGCCGAAATTGCCCGAGCCGGGGTGGCCGGGGAAAGCAATCTCGGCCAAAGCGCGACCCTGCCAGCGGATCGCGCCGCCGCTGATCTCGAGCTCGGCGATGCCCTGCGACAGCAGCCACTCGGCGCGTTCCGCGAGCAGTGCGGGCAATGCCTTCTCCCCCGCCGCCAGCAGCATCCGGCGGTCGGCGACGCCTGCGGAAGGGTCGACGTGGAAGCGGAAGCCTTCGAGGCGGCCGATGCTCTCGCCCTCCACGGTAAGGTGACCGTCGGGTTCGAGGGTGACGGGCAGCGCAGTCGCGTCCTGGCCCAGCGATTTCATCAAGAGTGTCGTCCTCCGGTTGACGAACCTTTCGGTGAGCCGCGCGTGCAGCGCATCAGAAAGCTTCGCCTCGACCGCGCGTGCCCGCGCCGCCATTTCGTCCCGCGCCAGCACCCAGTCGGGCCGCTGGCAGATATAAGCCCAGCTGCGAATCGCCGCGATCCGCCCTTGCAGCGTGTCGATGTCGCCCTGCATCCGGTCAAGCTCGGCGATGCGTGCGGCGACGAAATCGGCGCCGAGATAGCCGCCGCGCAGGTCGTCCCACAGGCGGGCGACGAAGCGCGCGTGGGGTTCGACCCCGAGATTGCGGAAGTCGGGAAGGGAGCAGGCCTCCCAGAACCGCCGTACGCTCCCCGCCCCGCGCACCGTGTCGGCGATGGGGTCCGAAGCCAGTCGCTTCAGCACGGCAAGGTCGATCGCCTCGGGCGCGGGTTTGAGGACGGCATTGTCGGGCCGCGCTTCCAGATCGGCGATCAGCCGCTCGAGCGAATCGCAACGGGGATCGGCCTCGCGCCAGAACAGGTGGGTGAGAGGCGCGAAGCGGTGCTCCTCGATCGCGTAGACCTCCTCGTCGGTGAAGGCGAGCGGCTCGCCGTCGCCCTTGCCGGTGCCGGAAAGGGTGCCGAAGGTCCCGTCGCGCTGGTGCCGCCCGGCGCGGCCGGCGATCTGGGCCATTTCCGACGGCGTGAGGCGGCGCTTCCTGCGCCCGTCGAACTTGCTGAGTGCGGCGAAGGCGACGTGGTCGAGATCGAGATTGAGGCCCATCCCGATCGCGTCGGTGGCGACGATGTAGTCGACCTCGCCCGACTGGAACATGGCGACCTGCTTGTTGCGTGTCTCGGGCGAGAGCGCGCCCATCACCACCGCTGCCCCACCGCGGAAGCGCCGCAGGGCCTCGGCCATCGCGTAAACCTGCTCGACCGAGAAGGCGACGACGGCGCTGCGCTTGGGCAGGCGCGAGAGTTTGCAGATGCCGGCGTGGGAAAGGGTCGAGAAGCGCGGGCGGCTGGTCACTTCCGCCTTGGGGATCAGCGCCTTGACCATCGGTTCGAGCGTGGCGCTGCCGAGGATCATCGTCTCCTCGCGCCCGCGGGCGTGGAGCAGGCGGTCGGTGAAGATGTGCCCCCGTTCGGGGTCCGCCCCCAGCTGCGCCTCGTCGAGCGCGACGAAGGCGACCTCGCCCATGGTGCGCGGCATGGCTTCGGCGGTGCAGAGGAAATAGCGCGCGTCCGGCGGCTCGATCCGCTCCTCGCCGGTGATCAGCGCGACCTGCTTGTCCCCCTTGATCGCGCGTACCCGGTCGTAGACCTCCCTCGCGAGCAGACGGAGGGGGAAGCCCATCATGCCGCTCGAATGGCCGCACATCCGTTCGATCGCGAGGTGGGTCTTGCCGGTGTTGGTCGGCCCGAGCACGGCGCGCACGCGGCGCTCTTCGCCGGGGCGGGAAGGTGGGGTCAGGGTCACGACGCGGGGGTTCTGTCAGGCTTGCCGCCGGGGGGCAAGGCCATGGGTGAGGGCCGGGCACCGCTACGCACATCACCTTATCGTGTGTGGGGCGCGGCTGGTCGCTGGTTAAGACGGGATTTACTTTGTTCTGGCAGAGAAATGCGACAAAGGTCGGCCGGAACGAATGGGCCTGGCCTGCCCCGCGAGGGCACCGCTTCCGGGGCAGAGAAGTTGGATCACGCGCGACAACTGAATGACGGAGGCGATCCGGACGAGGCATCGCCGGGCGGCGAGGCGCCTGACCGTTCGCGCGCGCTTGCGGTCGTGCCGCCCGTGCCGCCGCCCGTGGATCCGGAAACCGCGCGCGAACTTGCCGCCTATTTCCGCAATGCCCGCGCACTGGCCGAACCGACGAAAGCGCAGCGTCTGCGCGGCAGGCTGCGGCTGGGGGCGTCCGGGTTTGGCGCAAGCTACGAGGAATGGCGTCTTGCCGCCTCGCGGTGGTTCGACCGGCTCGACCTCGCCCCTGATCTGGCCGAGGACATCGGCAGCCGCCGCTGGCTGCGCGGGCTGGGAACGATGGTGGGGCTGGGCGCGGTGGCCCTCGCCTTCTGGCCGGATCTCACCCCGCTCGAAGCGCGCCCGGCCCTGCCGCAGTCCGATGCGGTCGAAAGCGAGCTGCGCAGCCAGATGATCCTGCCGCTGGCGCTGGGCGCCGACAGCGGGCGGCGCATGGGGCCGACCCAGGCGGTGATCCCCCTCAAGAGCGCGCCCGAGCGGCCGCAGATCCAGATGCTCGTCACCCTTGCCCCGGGCGACAGCTTCGCCTCGATGCTGCGCCGTGCGGGCGTGGCGGCGGGCGATATCGATCGCGCCGCGGCGCTGGTCGGGCAGGCGGTGGCGGTGGGCGACATCCAGCCCGGCACGCAGATGGACCTCGTGCTCGGCCGCCGCCCCGCGCCGGGCGAGCCGCGCCCGCTCGACAGCCTCGCCTTCCGCGCGCGCTTCGATCTGGAGCTCCAGCTGACCCGCCCCGGCGTCGGCGAGGTGTCGCCGGACGGAACGCCCGTCATCCCTTCCGGCCCACTGGCGCTGAAGCGCAACGTGATCCGCGTCGACGAGACCCCGCTGCGCGTGCGCGGCATGGTCGGCAGCAGCCTCTACCGCTCGATGCGCCAGGCCGGCGTTCCCGCGAGCGCGGTGCAGGAATACCTCAAGGCCCTCGATGCCCAGATCGACATGGACCGCGAGGTGCGTTCCTCGGACGAATTCGACATCATCATCGCCTATCGCCGCGCCGCGACGGGCGAGCGGCAGGCGGGCCAGCTGCTCTATGCCGGCGTCGACCGCGACGGCAAGCCGCGCACCCAGCTGATGCGCTGGGGCGGCGAGGGCCGCTTCTACGAGGCCTCGGGCGTGGGCGAGCAGCGCCGCGGCCTGCTGGCGCCGGTGCCGGGGGCGGTCACCTCGAACTTCGGGATGCGGCGCCACCCGATCCTCGGCTACATGCGGATGCACGCCGGGGTCGACTTCAAGGCGCAATACGGCACCCCGATCGTCGCCGTCAGCGATGGCCGCGTGTCGAGCGCCGGCCGTTCGGGCGGCTGCGGCATCCAGGTGCGGCTGGAGCACGGCGGGGGCCTCTCGACGCGCTATTGCCACATGAGCCGCATGGCGGTGAACGCCGGGATGTCGGTGCGGCGCGGGCAGGTGATCGGCTATGTCGGCTCGACCGGCCTCTCGACCGGGCCGCACCTCCACTACGAGATGTATCGCGGCGGGCGGGTGATCAATCCGGCCACCGTCCAGTTCGTCAGCCGCGCGCTGCTTTCGGGCACCGAGCTGATCGATTTCCGCCGCCAGCTCATCCGGCTCAAGGAAATCGAGGTCGGCGCCGCGCTCAAGGACCTCGCGCCCGAACCGGACGAAGTGAAGGAGCCGGTGCGCGAGATCGAGAAGATCGCCGGTCCGACCCCGGCTGCACGCAAACTGTAACGAGCACTTGTCGTCCAGCCGCGATTGCGCGTAATCCTCGCGGCCATGACCGGACATTTCCCCAACACCCGCTTGCGCCGCACCCGCGCCCACGGCTGGAGCCGCGCGCTGCACCGCGAGACCACCGTCACGCCGGCGGACCTGATCTGGCCGCTGTTCGTGACCTCGGGCAAGGGCGTCGAGGAGCCGGTGGCGACGCTGCCGGGCGTCTCGCGCTGGTCGGTCGACGGGATCGTGGCCCGCGCCAAGGAGGCGGTGGCGCTCGGCATTCCGGTGATCGCGCTGTTCCCCAACACGCCGCGCGAGCTGCGCACCGACGACGGGGCCGAGGCGCACAATCCCGACAACCTGATGTGCCAGGCGATCCGCGCGATCAAGGACGCCTGCGGCAACGACATCGGGGTGCTGACCGACGTCGCGCTCGATCCCTATACCTCGCACGGGCAGGACGGGCTGGTCGACGAGACCGGCTATGTCGTGAACGATGCGACCGTGGCGGTGCTGGTCGATCAGGCGGTGAACCAGGCCAATGCGGGCGCGGACATCATCGCGCCCTCGGACATGATGGACGGCCGCATCCATGCGATCCGCATGGCGCTGGAGATGAACGGGCATCCCAATGTCCAGATCATGTCCTACGCCGCCAAATATGCGAGCGCCTTCTACGGCCCGTTCCGCGATGCGGTGGGGAGCGGTGGGCTGCTCAAGGGGGACAAGAAGGCCTACCAGATGGACCCCGCCAATGCCGACGAGGCGCTGCGGGAGGTGGCGATGGACATCGCGGAAGGGGCCGACAGCGTGATGGTGAAGCCGGGGCTCGCCTATCTCGACATCATCTACCGGGTGAAGCAGCGCTTCGACGTGCCCGTGTTCGCCTACCAGGTCTCCGGCGAATACGCGATGATCGAGGCCGCGCAGGCCGCCGGCATCGGAGACCGCGACGCGCTGGTGATGGAGAAGCTGATCGCCTTCAAGCGCGCTGGGTGCAGCGGGGTGCTGACCTACCACGCCGCCCACGTTGCCCGCTTGCTGAATGGGTGAATTCCGTCACGACACCGCCCGGCTCACCCTGCGCGACTGGCGCGAGGCGGACTGGCCCGAGTTCTGGCGCGTGACCAACACGCCCGCCGTCATGCGCTGGCTCGGCGGGGTGCAGGACGAGAGCGGACGCGCGGCGGCGCAGGCGCGGGTCGAGAGCTACCGCGCCGACCACGGCCACACGTTCTGGGTGATCGAACGCCGCGAGGATGGCGCGCTGCTCGGTTTCTGCGGTCTAAAACGCTCGAACCAGGCGGGCGGGCCGCAGGGGATGATGGAAGTGGGCTGGCGGCTGCGCGAGGATGCCTGGGGGCAGGGCTACGCGAAAGAGGCCGCCGCTGCCGCGATTGACCTCGCCTTCCACCGCTTCGGTGCGGACGAGGTGATCGCGCTCACCGTGCAGAACAACGCGGCGAGCTGGGGCCTGATGATCCGCCTCGGGATGCAGCGGCGCGAGGGCCTCGACTTCGACAGCCCGGATTTCGATCCCGCCAACCCGCGCATCATCGCCTATGCCATCGCGCGCGAGACATGGGAGGCGGCGTGACGGCACCTGTTCTGACCACCGAACGGCTGATCCTGCGGCAGATCGGCGAGGACGACCTCGATCCGCACATGACCCTGCTCAACACCCCTGCGGTGATGCGCTGGCTCGGCGGCGTGCAGCCGCGCGCGGTGATCGCCGCCAAGCATGACGCATCGCGCGCGGGGTTCGCCGCCGAGGGCTTCGGTTTCATGATCATGGAGGAGCGCGCCACTGGCGAGTTCGTCGGCCATTGCGGGCTGCGCCGGATCATCCATCCGCTCGCCCCCAACCCCGGCGATCACGAGATCGGCTGGCTGGTGCGCGAGGACCGCTGGCGCCGCGGCTATGCCTTCGAGGCGATGCGCGCGGTGATGGACTGGGGTTTCGCGGTGCATCGCGCGCCGCACATCGTCGCCATGACCTGTCACGCGAACGAGGGAAGCTGGCGGCTGATGGAGAAGCTCGGTATGCGCCGGCGCGACGACCTCGCCTTCCACAACCCCGCCGACCCGCCCGAAGAAAACCCGACCATCCAATACGCGATCACCCGCGCAGAATGGGAATCCCTGCCATGACCACACGCCCCGGCGTCAACATCGTGCCGATCCACGGCAAGACCCCGCAGATCCACGAGACCGCCTTCATCGCCCCCGGCTGCACGATCATCGGCGATGTCGTGATCGGGGCGGGCTCCTCGATCTGGTACAATTGCGTGCTGCGCGCCGACGTCTTCAGCATCCGCATCGGCGAGCGCACCAATGTCCAGGACGGGAGCGTCCTCCACTGCGACCCGCCGCGCCCCGGCGACCCCGACGGCTGCCCGCTGGTGATCGGCGACGACGTGCTGATCGGCCACATGGCGATGGTGCACGGCTGCACGATCCACGACCGGGGCTTTGTCGGCCTCGGCGCGATCGTCATGAACAAGGCGGTGATCGGCTCCGATGCGATGCTGGCAGCGGGCGCGATGCTCACCGAGCGCAAGGTCATGGGCGAGCGCGAGCTGTGGGCCGGGCGGCCGGCGGTGAAGATGAAGGAACTGAACGACGCCGCCATCGCCGGAATGCGCGTGGGCGTGATGCACTATGCCGAGAACGCGAAGCACCACGCCGCCGCGGTGGCGGCCGCGCTCGGCTAACCCGAGACGGGCTGCTTCAGGTACTTCATCATGTAGCCGACATAATCGGCCTTGCCGACGGCGAGCCCTTCTGCACGCAGGATCGCGTAGGCGGCCATGACATGGAAATAGAGCTGGGGGATCGCCCAGTCCCGGCAATATTCATGCGCCTGCATCCTGAAGCCCATGCCGTTGGGCAGGTCGAACTCCACGACGTCGGCGCTCGCGGGCCAGGTCGCCGGATCTGTTTCCGCAACCAGCGCCTGGACAGCCGCGATGCGGGTGTGGGCTTCGGCGAAACTGGCGATCTCGCTGTCGTCCGCGGCAAGCTCCGACGCTCCGAGCCGCTTCAGGGCGGTTACCACCTGATCGATGGCGAATCGGATCTGGGTGTGTAGCGGGAACATGTCTTCGGCGAGCCGCGCCTGAAGCAGCGCTTCGCCCTTCTCGTGGCCTTCGGCCTTGGTGACGAGGTGATCGAGTGTGCCGAGCATGTTGGCACAGGTGGCAAGGGCTGCGGTGGCGTAGGACATGGTACTCTCCGGTTGCGATTTGCAACTTGTCATGCGCCGCGCGGCTCCCGTCAATCCTTTATCAGCGCCCTCAGCCCCTCCACCCGGTCCGCCTCGTGCGCAGGCTTGTCCCAGCGGATGCGGTGGATGCGGGGGAAGCGCATGGCGAGGCCGGACTTGTGGCGCTTGCTGGCGTGCACCGAATCGAAGGCGACCTCGAACACCAGCTTGCGCTCCACCTCGCGCACCGGGCCGAACTTGTTGAGGGTGTTCTGCCGCACGAAGCGGTCGAGCTTCTTCAGCTCCTCGTCGGTGAAGCCCGAATAGGCCTTGCCGACCGGGAGCAATTCCGCGCCTGCATCGGGATCGCCGTCCCAGCAGCCGAAGGTGTAGTCCGAATAGAAGCTCGACCGCTTGCCGCTGCCGCGCTGGGCATACATCAGCACGCAGTCGATCAGCAGCGGATCGCGCTTCCACTTGTACCACAGGGCGACCTTGCGGCCCGCCACGTAGGGGCTGGTGCGGTGCTTGAGCATCAGCCCCTCGATAGCCTCGTCGCGCGCGGTGTCGCGGATCGCGGCGAGGGCGGCGAAGTCTTCGGCCTCGACCAGTTGCGAGAGATCGAAGTGGCTTTCCGGCAGGCGCGGCATCAGCGCCTCCAGAGTTGCGCGGCGCGACTCCCACGGAGCCTCGCGCCAATCGTGGCCTTCGAGCAGCAGCACGTCGTAGAGCCGCACGAAGGCCGGATATTCGCGGAGCATCGCCCTGGAGACGGTCTTGCGCCCAAGCCTTTGCTGGAGCGCGTTGAAACTCGCCGCGCCGCCCGCCTCGCCGCCCTGCGCGGAGCCGCGCACCAGCAATTCGCCATCCAGTACCGCGTCCATCGGCAGGACATCGAGCAGTTCGGGGAATGTCGTCGATATGTCGTCGCCCGAGCGCGAATAGACCCGCGTCTCTCCGCCCGCCCGGACCAGCTGCACCCTTATGCCGTCCCACTTCCACTCGGCGGCATAGTCCGCGAGATCCACCTCCCCGTCCTCGAGCGGGTGGGCGAGCATGAAGGGGCGGAAACGCGGCACGCCGGCGAGGTCGGGGGCGGGAGCGCCGTCCGCGGCCCATGCGAAAAGTTCGGTATAGGGCGGGCCGAGGGCGTGCCAGTATTCCTCGACCTCCTCCACCGGGACATCGAAGGCCAGCGCAAAGGCGGTCTTGGCGAGGCGCGCCGAAACGCCCACCCGCATCCCGCCGGTGGCGAGCTTGATGAGGGCGTAGCGGCCCTTGGCATCGAGCCTGTCGAGCAAGCCGGGCAATTCGCGCGGCGCGCTGGCGCGGGTGAGGGCGGACAGGCGCTCGACCACCTCGGCGAGCGACAGGTCGGGATGCGGGGCCGGATCGTCCGGCTCGGGCCACAGCAGGCTTGCGGTCTCGGCCGTGTCGCCCACGAAATCGCGGGAGAGCGCCCACAGCACCGGATCGACCCGCTCCATCATCAGATTGCGCACCGTCGAGGACTTCACCGCCGGAAAGTCGAGCCCGTCGGTCAGCGCCGCGAGCGCCCAGCCGCGGTCGGGATCGGGGCTCTCGCGCAGATAGGCGGCGATCAGGGCGAGCTTGCGGTTGCGGCTGGTGGTGTAGACCAGTGCATCCAGCAGGGCGGCGAATTCCTCCATCAGGTGCGACCAACCGGTTCATTGCGCCGACATACGGATGCGCTAGATAGCGTGACCGACGCGCCTTTGCCTTGCGTCTTCAACAAGGAACCGCCTGCATGACGTTCTCGCCTCTCGCTGCCTTCGGTCTTGCCCTCGCCGCTGTTGCGGTGCCCGCCGCCGCGCTTGCGCAGGACCCGGCGCCGACTGCGCCCGCCCCGGCCTCGCTGTTCTCGATCGACACCCCGATCGAGGCGCTGATGGCCGACGAGCGCGCCAAGGCCGTGCTCGCCAAGCACCTGCCCGGCATCGACCAGCACCCCGCCTACGACCAGTTCAAGGCGCTGAGCCTCAAGACCCTCGCGCCCTTCTCGCAGGGGCTGATCACCGACGAGATGCTCGCCAAGATCGACGCCGATCTGACCGCCATTAAGTAAGCCGTGTGCGAGGGCGGGGGTGCTAGTCATCCTCGTCCTCGTAGCCCACCAGCGCCAGCGCGCGGGCGCGGCGCTGGGAGAGATCGCACCAGCGCAGCAGCGCCTCCTCGCGACCGTGGGTGATCCAGGTTTCCTGCGGGTTCACCTCCGCGATGGTGCGGGTGAGTTCGCCCCAGTCGGCATGGTCGGAGATGACCAGCGGCAGCTCGACCCCGCGCTGGCGGGCGCGCTGGCGCACGCGCATCCATCCGCTCGCCATGGCGGTGACGGGTTCGGGCAGGCGGCGGCTCCAGCGGTCGTTGAGCGCGGAGGGCGGCGCCATTACGATGCTGCCGCGCATCTGGTCCTTGGTTGCATCGCTGACGAGCCGCAGGTCGCCCAGCGCCACGCCGTGCTCCTCGTAGAGATTGCACATCGCCTCCATCGCGCCGTGGAGCCAGATCGTGTCGCTGTGG
This sequence comes from Porphyrobacter sp. THAI-01a, assembly GCF_056868655.1. NCBI lineage: Bacteria > Pseudomonadati > Pseudomonadota > Alphaproteobacteria > Sphingomonadales > Erythrobacteraceae > Porphyrobacter > Porphyrobacter sp. THAI-01a. The sequence goes on from NZ_CP180579.1 coordinate 19,877, forward strand.
CCCGCCCGCCGCAGTTCCGCGATCACCCGCTGCGCCTTCCCGAGCGCATAGGCGCCGACGAGGATGCAAGAATCGGGGTTTTCCGCGCGCGCCTCGAGCAGCTTGCCGATCTCCTCGGCGATGGGGGGATGGGTGAAGACCGGCAGGCCGAAGGTCGCCTCGGTGATGAAGATGTCGCAGGGGGTGACTTCGAAGGGCGCGCAGGTCGGATCGGCGGCGCGCTTGTAGTCGCCGGTGATCACCACCCGCTCGCCCGCGTGCTCGAGCAGGATCTGCGCAGAGCCGAGCACGTGCCCCGCGGGCAGGAAGGTCGCCGAGACACCGCCGCCGAGGGGGATCGTCTCGCCATATTCCACCGGCACCGCGCCTTGCGAAGTCGCGTAGCGCAACTTCATGATCGCCAGCGTCGCCGGGGTGGCGATGGTCTCCCCGTGCCCGCCGCGCGCGTGATCGGCATGGCCGTGCGTCACCAGCGCGCGCGTCACGGGACGCGAGGGGTCGACCCAGATATCGGCGGGGACGACATGGATGCCCCACGGCTCGGGCCGGATCCAGGAGAAGGGGGAGCTCATCGTGGTCTAAACAGAAAGGGCGCGGAAGAGGTTCCTCTCCCGCGCCCCGAATGTCGTGCGGCCTGCCTCAGCCCTCGTCGGTCTCGGCGGCGGGATTCTTGGCTGCGGGCTTCTTCTTCGCCGCCGCCTTCTTGACCGGCTTCACCTTGGGCGGGGCCGGGGTCATCTCGAAGGCGGGCTTGCCGTCCTTGATGCTGACATGGACCTCGCCGCCTTCGGACAGCTTGCCGAACAGCAGTTCCTCGGCGAGCGGCTGCTTGATCTTCTCCTGGATCAGGCGGGCCATCGGGCGGGCGCCGTAGAGCTTGTCGTAGCCCTTGTCGGCGAGCCAGCCGCGCGCGTCGCTGTCGAACTGGATGTGGACGTTCTGTTCGGCCAGCTGGAGTTCCAGCTGGAGGATGAACTTGTCGACCACCCGCGCCACGGTGCTCTTGCCGAGGTAGGCGAAGGGCACGATCGCATCGAGGCGGTTGCGGAATTCGGGGGTGAACATCTTCTTCACCGCCTCGTCGCCCGCATCCTCCTTCGACACGTCGCCGAAGCCGATACCCTGCCGCGCCATGTCGGCCGCGCCCGCGTTGGTGGTCATGATCAGGACCACGTTGCGGAAATCGACCGTCTTGCCGTGGTGATCGGTCAGGCGGCCGTTGTCCATCACCTGCAACAGGATGTTGTAGAGGTCGGGGTGGGCCTTCTCGATCTCGTCGAGCAGCAGCACGCAATGCGGGTTCTGGTCGACGGCATCGGTGAGGAGGCCGCCCTGATCATAGCCGACATAGCCCGGAGGCGCACCGATCAGGCGGCTGACCGAGTGGCGCTCCATGTATTCGGACATGTCGAAGCGCTTGAGCTCGATCCCCATGATCGTGGCGAGCTGGCGGGCGACCTCGGTCTTGCCGACGCCGGTGGGCCCGCTGAACAGGAACGAGCCGATCGGCTTGTCCGGATCGCGCAGGCCTGCGCGGCTCAGCTTCATGGCGGTGGCGAGGCGGGTGATCGCCTCGTCCTGCCCGAAGACGACGTGCTTGAGATCGCGTTCGAGGTTCTCGAGCGCCTTCTTGTCGTCCTTGCTGACCGACTTGGGGGGGATGCGCGCCATCGTCGCGATGACCTGTTCGATCTCGCGCGCGGTGATGGTCTTCTTGCGGCGGCTGGGCGGCACGAGCATCTGCATCGCGCCGACCTCGTCGATCACGTCGATCGCCTTGTCGGGGAGCTTGCGGTCGTTGATGTAGCGAGCCGAGAGCTCGACAGCGGTCTTGATCGCGTCGGGGGTGTACTTGACCTTGTGGTGATCCTCGAAGGCGGTCCTGAGGCCCTTGAGGATCTTGATCGTGTCCTCGATGGTCGGCTCGTTCACGTCGATCTTCTGGAAGCGGCGCAGCAGGGCGCGGTCCTTCTCGAAGTGGTTGCGGAACTCCTTGTAGGTGGTCGAGCCGATGCAGCGGATCGCGCCGCTCGACAGCGCGGGCTTCAGCAGGTTCGAGGCGTCCATCGCCCCGCCGCTGGTCGCGCCTGCGCCGATCACGGTGTGGATCTCGTCGATGAACAGCACCGCGTTCGGCATCGCCTCGAGTTCGGTGACGACCTGCTTCAGCCGCTCCTCGAAGTCGCCGCGATAGCGCGTGCCCGCAAGCAGCGCACCCATGTCGAGCGAGTAGATCACCGCCTCGGCGAGCACCTCGGGCACATCGCCCTCGACGATCTTGCGCGCGAGGCCCTCGGCGATCGCCGTCTTGCCGACGCCCGGATCGCCCACATAGAGCGGGTTGTTCTTGGAACGGCGGCACAGGATCTGGATCGTCCGGTCGACCTCGGGCCCGCGGCCGATCAGCGGATCGATCTTGCCGCTTTCCGCCTTGGCGTTGAGGTTGACCGTGAACTGGTCGAGGGCGGTTTCCTTCTTGTTGCCGCCCGTCTCCTTGGTCTGTGCGGCTTCCTCGGCCTTGTCGGTGCCCTGCGGCGTCTTGCTCTCGATCTGGCGGCCGCCCTTGCCGATGCCGTGGCTGATGTAGCTCACCGCATCCAGACGGCTCATGTCCTGCTGCTGGAGGAAATAGACCGCGTAGGAATCACGCTCGGAGAACAGAGCGACCAGCACGTTGGCGCCGGTCACGGTATCCTTCCCGGAGGACTGCACATGCAGGATCGCGCGCTGGATCACCCGCTGGAAGCCGGCGGTCGGCTGCGGATCGGCGCCGTCCTCGGTCTTGAGGCTCTGGTATTCCTGATCGAGATACTGCTTCACGACCTCGCCCAGTTCGGCAAGGTCGACCCCGCAGGCGGCCATCACCTGCGCCGCGTCCTCATCGTCGATCAGCGCGAGCAGCAGGTGCTCGAGCGTGGCGTATTCGTGCCGCCGTTCCGACGCGTTGCCGAGCGCGTTGTGCAGCGTGCGTTCGAGGTTCTGGGCGAAGCTGGGCATGGGGGAGGCCTTTTCAGCGGAGAGAGGATGCCCGTGGCGAGCGGACGGTGAGAGCCATTTTCCGACAATATGGGGGGACGGACAGGAATTGCGAATCCCCGTGTGGCAATACGAAGGAAGCCCCTGTCCGGATCATCCCGGCCCCTTCGCGAACAGCGCATCGGCAGCGGCGCGGTGGGCGGCGGCCTTGGCACTGTGCGCCCTGACCCGCGCGATCTCCGCTTCGAGCAGCGCGATCCGCTCGTCCAGCTCGGCTTGCGAATAGGGGCCGAGGTCCTCGCGTGCGAGGCGACTCGCTGCATCTCCGACAGGCCGCGGGCGATCGGGTTCTTCCATTGCGCCCGCAGCATCCGCCCCAAGCGGCTTGCTGTCAATCGGCGAGAGGGTTATTCGCAGCTGCAAGATGGTTAAATTGTGGGGTTGGGGGCGCAGCTGATGGTCGCGAGCAACGGGGCGGAACTGCCCGAGGTCATGCAATCGATTGGCTTCGACGCACCCGGGGGCCCCGAGGTGTTGAAGCTCCAGACCTCGCCCCTGCCGCGCCTGCGCCCGGACGACGTGCTGATCCGCGTTGCCTATGCCGGGGTCAACCGCCCCGACTGCCTCCAGCGTGCCGGCATGTATCCCGCCCCTCCCGGCGCCTCGCCGCTGCTCGGGCTGGAGGTTGCAGGCGAGGTCGTCGCGGTCGGCAACGAGGTCCCGCGCGAGATGATCGGGCAATATGTCGCCGCGCTCACCCCGGGCGGGGGCTATGCCGAATATTGCGCCGCCCACTGGCAGCACACCCTGCCGGTACCCGAGGGCATGATGCTCTCGGAGGCCGCCGCGCTGCCCGAGACCCTGTTCACCGTGTGGCACAACCTGTTCGAGCGCGGCCTCGCGCGCGACGGGGAGCGTGTGCTGGTCCACGGTGGCACGAGCGGGATCGGGACGACGGCGATCCTGCTCGCCAAGGCCTTCGGGATGGAGGTGATCGTCACCTGTGGCGACACCGCCAAGTGCGCTGCCGCCTCCCGCATCGGCGCGGACCTCGCGATCAACTACCGCGAGACGGACTTCGTCGAGGCGGTGATGGCGCACACGGAGGGCAAGGGCGTGAACGTGGTGCTCGACATGGTGTCGGGCGATTATGTCGCGCGCAACCTCAAGTGCCTCGCCGAGGATGGCCGCCATGTGACCATCGCGGTGCTGGGCGGCGCAAAAGCGGAACTAAGCATGGCGCTGGTGATGATGAAGCGGCTGACCCTGACCGGATCGACCCTGCGCCCGCGTTCCGATGCCTTCAAGGCCGCGCTCGCCGACGAGATCGCCGACAACGCCTGGCCGCTCTTCGCCGACGGGGAGCTTGCGCCGGTGATGGACACGACCTTCCCGCTCGCCGAGGCCGCCGCTGCCCATGCCCGGATGGAGGCGGGCGAACATGTCGGCAAGATCGTGCTGGAGGTCGCGGGCGATCAGGCGTGAGCCTCGGCCGGCGCGAAGTTGCGCCGGTATGCTGTCGGCGAGCACCCAAGCTGCCTGCGGAAGTTCTGCTGGAGGCTGGTCGCCGACCCGAAGCCCGATAGCTCCGCGATCCGTTCCACCGGCAGCCTCGAGGTCTCGAGCAGCTCGCGCGCACGGGCGATCCTGGCGCGCAGCACATAGGTGCCGGGCGCGCAGCCGGCCCGGGCGGAGAAGGCCCGCGCCAGGGTCCGCAGGCTCATCCCCGCTTCTGCGGCGAGCCGGCTGACGGGCCAGTGCTCCGCAGGGCGCGACAGGATCTGCGCCATCAGCGCCGCCAGCCGGTCCGTCTGCTGCGGCGCGCGCATCGAATCGTCGAACTGGCGCTGGTCGCCTTCGCGCTGTGCCGGGAGCACCAGCCGCTTGGCGACTGCGTTGGCGCGCGCCACGCCGTAATCCTGCCGGACGATGTGCAGCAGCAGATCGATCCCCGCCGCCGATCCGGCCGAGGTCAGCACCGCGCCGCCATCGGCGTAGAGAATGTCCGACGCCACCGTGACCTGCGGATAGCGCCGCGCCAGCAGGGGTGCGTGGAGCCAGTGCGTCGTCGCGCGCTTGCCATCGAGCAGACCGAGCTCAGCGAGCAGGAAGGCGCCCGAGCAGATCGAGGCGAAACGCGCCCCGCGGGCATGGGCGGCGAGCAGGGCATCGCGGAGGCTTTCGGGGACGGACGGGTCGGCGGGTTTCCACCCCGGTATGACGATCAGGTCCGCCGCTTCGACCAGCGCCAGGTCGCCATCGACCGAGAGGTTCCAGCCCTGCGAGGTGCGGATCGGCTGACCGTCGACCGAGGCGAGGGCGAAGCGGTACCATTCCGCACCGAATTCCGGCCGCCGCAGTCCGAAGATCTCGGCCGGCAGGCTGAGCTCGAACATCGGCGCGCCGTCGAAGCCGAGTGCGACAACCATCGGCCCACCGGGCGCTGGCGCGTGCATTGGCAGAATCCTTTTTGTGAATGGCAATCCGGCCAATTGTCACGATGGCCTGCCCGAAGCAACAGACTGTCCCGAGCACAACCACCGGAGAGCACCGCATGGCCCCCCTGACCCTTCACGAAGATCCCCGCAGCGGGAACTGCTACAAGATCAAGCTCACTGCCGCTCTGCTCGGGGTGCCGCTGGCGACCCGGCAGTACGACATCACCAGCGGCGAGACGCGGACGCCCGATTTCCTCGCGAACATCAACGCCAACGGGCGCATTCCGGTGCTCCAGATCGGGGAGGGCCCGGAAGCGCGCTTTCTCCCGGAAAGCAACGCCGCCTGCTGGTATCTCGCCCATGGCTCCGAGCTGATCCCGGCCGAGCGCATCGCGCAGGCCGATATGCTGCGGTGGATGTTCTTCGAGCAGTACAATCACGAACCCAACGTCGCGACGCTGCGCTTCTGGATGAGCATCCTGGGCGAGGCGAACCTCACCGACGACCAGCGCCGCATCCTGCCCTACAAGCACGAGGCGGGGGAGGCGGCGCTTGCGCTGATGGACCGGCACCTTGCCGACAACGCCTTCTTCTGCGGCGCGGCCCCGACGCTGGCCGACATCGCGCTGTTCGCCTACACCCATGTCGCCGACGAGGGTGGCTTCGCCCTGGGCGATTACCGGCACGTCACCGGCTGGATCGCGCGGATCGAGGGGCTTCCCGGCTTCGTCCCGATGGACTGACCCCGCGCTGCGGCAGACCCGCGTGCGAGCGTCTTGATTTGTCGCACGGCGGTCATAAGCTGGTCGCCAGCAGGTTGCACAGGGTCATCTTCGACGCCTTTGCCTTTCGGAAAGTGACGCGAAACCGTCATTTGCTTGTGAGTCCGCTGTAACATTTCGCTGTCATGGGGGAGGGGACGCGAGAGATCACACGCGAGGGATCTTCATGACCGGTGCCGAAATCAACGACCTGATCAGCGACAACATCGCCAGCTTCCCGCTCGGCGGCCCGCGCACCCCCGAACCCGAGGGACGCGCGCGGCGGTCCTATCGCACGGTCTGGATCAGTGACGTCCACCTCGGCACCAAGGGTTGCAATGCCGACCTGCTGATCGACTTCCTTGACTCCGTCGACAGCGAGACAATGTACCTCGTCGGCGACATCATCGACGGCTGGCGTCTCAAGAAGAAGTTCTACTGGCCCGCCGCGCACAACGACATCGTGTGGCGCATCATGAAGCGCGCCCGGCGCGGCACGCGGGTGGTCTACATCCCCGGCAACCACGACGAGATGTTCCGCCAGTTCACCGGATTGAACTTCGGCGGGATCGAGATCCGCCGCGCCGCCTTTCACGACACCGCCGATGGCCGCCGCCTGATGGTGCTCCACGGCGACGAGTTCGACGCGGTGATGCTCTCGCACCGCTGGCTCGCCTTCGTGGGCGATCATGCCTACCACCTGATGATGAAGTGCAATCTCGCGGTCAACACCGTGCGCCGCTGGATGGGCAAGCCCTACTGGTCGCTCTCCAAGGCGGCCAAGCACAAGGTCAAGAACGCGGTCGAGTTCATCGGCAAATACGAGGAAGTCGTCGCCCGCGCCGCCGGCGAGCGGGGGGTCGACGGGGTGGTGTGCGGGCACATCCACACCGCCGAATTCCGCACCTTCCAGCACAACGGCAGGCCGATCGAATACTGGAACGACGGCGACTGGGTCGAAGGATGCAATGCCCTCGTCGAGCATCACGACGGGCGCATGGAAATCCTGCACTGGCCCGAAGAGATGAAGCGCCGCGACGGGGAAGCCGCAGTCGAGGTCGAGGCGCCTCTGCGCCCGGCCCGGGAGGCGGCGTGAACCGCCTGACGACGATTCTTCCTGACGGCGCCGAGCCGGGAGGACCCGTCCCGGCCTCGATCGCCATCGTCACCGACGCTTGGCATCCCCAGACCAACGGGGTCGTCCGCACGCTGTCGACCACCTGCGAGGTGCTGCGCGGCTGGGGGCACCAGGTCACGGTGATCAGCCCCGAGGGCTACCCGTCCATCCCCGCGCCGACCTATCCCGAGATCCGCCTCGCCCTGACGGCGCCGGGTGCGGTCGGGCGGCAGCTTGCCCGGATCGCGCCCGAGGCGGTGCACATCGCCACCGAAGGCCCGCTCGGCTTTGCCGCGCGGCGCTATTGCCTCGGTCGCAAGGTGCCCTTCACCACCGCCTACCACACCCAGTTCCCCGATTACCTCGCGCGCCGCACCGGCCTTCCGGCGAGCGTCTTCTGGCCCTATATCCGCTGGTTCCACCGCCCGGCGCAGCGGATCATGGTCGCGACCGAGACGATCCGCGCCTGCTTGCGCGAACAGGGCCTCACCCAGCTCACCCACTGGAGCCGGGGCGTGGACCTCGCCTGCTTCTCGCCCGACGCGCCGCCCCCGACGGAATATGCCGGCATCGAAGGGCCGATCCTGCTCTATGTCGGTCGCGTGGCGGTGGAGAAGAACATCGAGGCCTTCCTCGCCTGCCCCTATCCCGGCACCAAGGTGGTGGTGGGTGACGGCCCGGCGCGCGCGGCCCTGCAGGCGAAGTTTCCGCAGGCCCTGTTCCTCGGGAAGAAGAGCGGGGTCGAGCTCGCGGGCTGCTATGCCGGGGCGGACGTGTTCGTATTCCCGAGCCGCACCGACACCTTCGGCCTCGTCATGATCGAGGCGCTTGCCTGCGGCACCCCGGTCGCCGCCTTCCCGGTGCCGGGGCCGCTCGACATCGTGACGAGCAAGGTCGGCGCGCTGCACGATGACCTCACCCGCGCGATCGACGCCGCCCGCTACTGCGACCGCGCCGCCTGCGCCGCCTACGGGGCAAGCTACTCGTGGGAGGCCGCGACACGGCAGTTCCTCGCAGGGCTCGTGGCGCTCGAGGAGGAAGAGGCAGTCAGCCTTCAGGCCATGCCCGCTTTCTGAATCCATTTCTTGCCGTTTCGCCCCGTTTCGCCTATCTGAGACTCCAAGACGGCCGCTCCGAAAGGGGCGGCCCTTTCATTTTCAACGGAGATTCCCCCATGGCGACCAAGGATCAGCCCAAGCCGCTGATGCCCCATGCCACCGCGACCTGGCTGGTGGACAACACCGCGCTCAGCTTCGAGCAGATCGCCGAGTTCTGCGGCCTCCACATCCTCGAAGTGCAGGCGATGGCCGATGACCTTGCGGGCAGCAAGTATACCGGCCGCGACCCCGTCCACTCGGGCGAGTTGACCCAGGCCGAGATCGAAAAGGGCCAGAACGACCCGTCCTATGTGCTCAAGATGCACAAGGCCCCGGTCGAGGTGACCCGCACCAAGGGCCCGCGCTACACCCCCGTGTCGAAGCGCCAGGACAAGCCCGACGGCATCGCCTGGATCCTGCGCAACCACCCCGAGGTGTCGGACGCGCAGATCTCCAAGCTGATCGGCACCACCCGCAACACCATCGGCGCGATCCGCGATCGTTCGCACTGGAACATCCAGAACATCACCCCCAAGGACCCGGTGACGCTCGGCCTGTGCTCGCAGCGCGAACTCGACGCGATGGTCGCCAAGGCGGCCAAGCGCGCCGGGATCACCGAGGACGCCGACGCCGCCGGCAAGCCGGAGCGCAACGATCGCGAGAAGCTGATCGAGGAACTGCGTGCCGAGCGTGACGCGCAGGCCAAGGCCGCCAGCGAGGCCGCGCAGGAAGCCGAGGCCGAAGCCTGGCTCGCCCGCCGCCGCGCCGCCGAGGCCGAGGAACAGAAGATCGACCCCGAGAGCGGGTTCATCTGAGAAGCTGAGCTTCGAAGGAACAATTCGTCGCCCCGGACCTGATCCGGGGCGACGCTGTTTGCGGGGCGGCGGAAACCGCGAATTTTCCGCGAGTTTCGCTTGTGCGCCAAGCCATTGTGCGCCACACTAACTGACATGACTGTCAGTAGCATCGCCCGCCCCGAAGCCGCCTATCACCATCCGGTCCCGCTCGACAGCCGGTTCGCGCCGATGAGCCTGCCGGCGATGCTCGAGCGCACCCTGCACCGCAACCCGCAGGCGCCGTTCCTGCATTTCCTCGGGCGGACCTACAGCTACAGCCACATCCACAACCAGGCGCGCAGCTTCGCCGCCGGGCTTCAGGCGCTCGGCATCGCCAAGGGCGACCGGGTCGGCCTGTTCCTCCCCAACGTGCCGATCTACGCCGCCGCCTATTACGGGGCGATGATGGCGGGCGCGGTGGTGGTGAACTTCTCGCCGCTCTACTCGGTCGAGGAGCTGTCCTGGCAGGTCGCCGACAGCGGCACGAAGGTGCTGGTGACGCTCGACGTGCCGGAACTTTACAAGACGGCGTCGAAGGTGCTGGAAGCCTCCGCGCTGGAGACGCTGGTGGTCGGCAGCCTCGCCGAGATGCTGCCGTGGTACAAGGGGCTCGCACTCAAGCTGCTGAAGCGCAGCCAGATCGCCGAGGTCGCCTATGGTTCCGCGATCCGCAGCTGGGCCGACATGACGCCGGACCGCGCGCCCGCGCCGGTCGAGGTGACCCCCGACGATCTCGCCCTGCTGCAATATACCGGCGGCACCACCGGCCGGCCCAAGGGCGCGATGCTGGGGCATGACCAGCTTTCGGTGAACGCCCAGCAGGTCGCCGCGCTCAACCCCTTCGGCAATCCGGCGGGCGAGGTGTTCATGGGCGCGCTGCCCTTCTTCCACGTCTTCGCCAACACCGCGCTGCTCAACCATGCCTGCGTCACCGGCGCCTCGATCGCGATGGTGCCGCGCTTCGAGACCAAGCAGGTGCTCGAAACCATCGAGCGGTATCGCTGCACCGGTTTCCCGGGCGTGCCGACGATGTTCCAGGCGATCCTCGACCACCCCGACCTCGCCAAGACCGACCTTTCCAGCCTCAAGGTCTGCATCTCGGGCGGCGCGCCGATGCCGGGGCCGGTGCACGAGCGGTTCGAGGCGGTGACGGGGGTGCGGATCTGCGAGGGTTATGGCCTCACGGAAAGCGCGGGCGTTGTTTCGGCCAATCCCTATGACGGCACCCGCAAGCGCGGCACCATCGGCCAGCTTATCCCGGGAACCGAGGTGATCCTGCTCGACAAGGAGGACCCGACGAAGCTCGCACCCCAGGGCGAGCCGGGGGAGCTGGCGGTCCACGGCCCGCAGGTGATGCGCGGCTACTGGAACCGGCCCGAGACCGACGCGGAGACCTTCGTCACCATCGAGGGCAAGCGCTACCTGCGCACCGGCGATGTCGCGCGGGTGGACGCGGACGGCTTCCTCGAGATCGTCGACCGCATCAAGGACATGATCGCGGTGGGCGGGTTCAAGGTCTTCCCGAGCGTGGTCGAGGACGTGATCCTCGAACATCCGGCGGTCAAGGAGGCGCTGGTGATCGGCGTGCCCGAGGAATATCGCGGCGAGGTGCCGCGCGCCTATGTCACCCTGAACGAGGGCGCGACCGCCACGGGCGAGGAGCTGGCGGGCTGGCTCAATTCCCGCATCGGCAAGCACGAGCGGGTCGACATGGTGGTGGTGCGCGAGAGCCTGCCGAAGACGATGATCGGGAAGCTCGACCGCAAGACCCTGAGGGCCGAGGTGCTCTGAAGGCCTTCCCGTTCACCGAATGTTTCACGTGAAACATCGCCGCAAGCGCCGGTGACGCGGGGAAAAGGCGCGGCAACCGCCTCGCTACGACCATCGCACCACCATCGCACGACCGCGCGATGACAGCGGCACCCCCGGAGCCGCCCAGCCCATGACCGGACAGGCGGCCTGACCCGGACTTACTCCGCGGCTTCGACCTGCGCGCTCGGCACGGCCTTCACCGGCTGGCGGGCGTTGGGAGCGAAGCGGCCGTCGACTTCAGCACCCTGCTCGATGGTCAGGGCGTCGTAATGGACATCGCCCTCGATCCGGGCGCTCTTGAGGATCACCAGCTCGCGCGCGGTGATCGAGCCGGTGACGCGCCCCGCAAGCCGGGCGCTCTCGGCGGTTACGGCGCCGTTGATGGTGCTTTTCTCGCCCTGCACCAGCGCGGCGCAGGTGATGTCGCCCTCGACCGAGCCGTCGATGTGCAGATCGGCCGAGGCGCCGATGTTGCCCTTGATCGTCACGTCCGCGCCGATCACGGAAAAGGTCGAACCCGATGCCATCGTGCTGCTCCTGCTAACGGGCCGCGCGGGCGGCGGGCTGGACAGATCCGGCTCGGCGGACTTCCTTGAGAACATCGGGGGCGGCCTCCAGAAACGGGCGCGGATTGACCGCGCGATCATTGATGCGGACTTCGAAATGCAGGTGCGGCCCCGTCGAGCGCCCGGTGTTGCCGAGCCCGCCGATGGTGGCCCCGGCAGCAACCTCCTGCCCGACCCGCACGCCGATGCGCGAGAGGTGCGCGTAGCGGGTCAACATTCCGTTACCATGGGTGATCTCGATCGCCTGGCCATAACCCGATTTCCACCCGGCGAAGGTCACGCGGCCCTCGGCGGCGGCGAAGATCGGCGAGCCGATCGCGCCGCGGAAGTCGATACCGGAATGCATCGCGGCATGGCCGTTGATCGGATCACGGCGATAGCCGAAGCCCGAGGTGATGTTCTCGACCGATGCGGGAACGACCTGCGGGATGCCGTCCATCGCGCGCTCGAGCACGGCCATGCGCGCCAGGCTGAGGCCGAGCCGCTCGAAGCGCGGGTCGATGTCGTCGGCGTCGAGGATCGCCTCGAAGGGACCGCCCATCGCCTGCTGGGCCTGGCGGCTGAGGAACTTGGGATCGAGATTGAGCTTGCGGATCGCGGCCTCGGCGCGGCGGGCGCGGGCATCGGCGAAACGGGTGAGACGCTCGGCAAAGGCGATCTGGCGGGCCTCGATCTCGGCGAGGCCGCGCGCCTGCGGAATGAGGGCGCTGACCTTCTTGACCGTCTCGCTCGCTGCGGCGGTCGAATCGCTCACCGTGCCGGTCGCCGCGCCCTCGGCGACCATGTCCTCGGGCAGCATCCGTGCCATTTCCTCGAGGAATTCCTGCCGCTGCTGGAGATCGTCCACCACCTTGTCGAGATCGCCGCCATAGGCTTCGAGCCGTTCGCTCGCCGAAGCCACGCGGGCCTTTTCCAGCGCGAGCGAGGCGAGATCGGATTCGGCGCGATACTGGCCCCAGGCCATCACCGCGAGCGCCACCAGCCACAGGAAGGCCATCGCCACGACGCCGGCGGCGACGCGCATCTGGAGCTTTGCAGAAACCTTGATGAAGCGCACCTGCCCGTCGGCGCGCATGAAGAACTCGCGATCCGGGAACCACTGTCGCAGCCGGTCCCCCCACGCCTGTGCGCTATTCCTGTGTGACAATTGCGGCCCCGATTTTCTATCTATGCCCCGGGCGAGGCCGCTATCAAGCCGATCACCTATGGTCGAATCCTATGTGGCGCTCGCAGGTGAATCGAAAGGGAATCGCGGCGAAGCGAAAGGGGCGGGGGCGCGGCTCTCTCGCGCACCCGGAGATTCGGCCCAAGTTGGGCGAATCGCCCCTGCGGCGAGAGGCCTGACAGGCGGGCGCGGCGGTGCTAGAGCCGTCCCTCATGACGCAGACCGCCACCCTTTCCGCCGCCGATCCCGAAGCGCTCGTAACCGGGCTGGCCCGGGCTGCCCGCAAGGCCCAGCGCGCGCTCGCCGCGATGCCGAGCGCGGCCCGCGCCGCCGCGCTGCACCGCGCCGCCGATGCCCTGCGCGCGGCCGCGCCGGCGGTGCTCGAGGCCAATGCGAAGGACGTAGCGGCCGGGCGGGCGAACGGTCTCTCGGGCGCGATGCTCGACCGGCTGGCGCTCGACGAGAAGCGGCTCGCGGGGATCGCCGACGCGGTCGCGGCGGTTGCCGGCCTGCCCGATCCGGTGGGTCAGGTGATCGACCGTAGCGAACAGCCCAATGGTCTGAAATTCCAGCGCATCCGGGTGCCGATCGGCACCATCGGGATCATCTACGAAAGCCGCCCCAACGTCACCGCCGATGCCGCCGCCCTGTGCGTGCGCGCGGGCAACGCGGCGCTGCTGCGGGGGGGGAGCGAGGCGGTCCATTCCAACCGCGCGATCCACGCCGCGCTGGTGGAGGGCCTCGTGGCGGGCGGGGTTCCGGCAGAGGCGGTTCAGCTCGTCCCCTCGCAGGACCGCGCCTGCGTTGGCGCGATGCTCACCGCGAGCGGGCTTATCGACATGATCGTGCCGCGCGGGGGCAAGAGCCTCGTCGCGCGGGTGCAGGCCGATGCGCGCGTTCCCGTGCTCGCCCATCTCGACGGGATCAACCACACCTATGTCCACGCCGCCGCCGATCCGGCGATGGCGCGCAGCATCGCGCTCAACGCCAAGCTGCGCCGCACCGGGATCTGCGGGTCGATGGAGACGCTGCTGATCGATTCGGCCTTTCCCGATGGCGCCGGGCTGGTGGCGGCGCTGATCGATGCGGGCTGCGAGGTGCGCGGCGATGCCCGCGCACAGGCGCTCGATGCGCGGGTCATCCCTGCCAGCGCCAACGACTGGGACACCGAATATCTCGACGCGATCCTCTCGGTCGCGGTGGTCGACGGGCTGGAGGAGGCGCTCGCCCACATCGCCCGCCATTCCTCGGCCCACACCGACGCGATCGTGACCGCCGACGAGGGCGTGGCGGAACGCTTCCTCGCCGAGGTCGACAGCGCCATCGTCATGCACAACGCCTCCTCGCAATTCGCCGACGGGGGCGAGTTCGGGCTGGGCGCGGAGATCGGCATCGCCACGGGGCGGCTCCATGCACGCGGGCCGGTCGCGCTCGAGGGGCTGACGACCTACAAGTGGCAGGTGCGCGGGAGCGGGCAAACGCGCCCCTGACCCCGATGTCCCGACCCTACCTGACCGGGCTTCTCGGGGGCAGCTTCAATCCCGCGCATGGCGGGCACCGGCGCATCACCCTGTTCGCCGCCGACGCGCTCGGGCTGGACGAGACCTGGTGGCTGGTCTCGCCCGGCAATCCCCTGAAGCCCGTCAAGGGCATGGCCCCGCTCGAGGCGCGGCTGCGCTCGGCCCGGCAGCAGGCGCGCCGCGCGCGGATCGTGCCCACGGCGATAGAACGGCAGCTTGCCACGCGCTTCACGGTCGACACGCTGGGGAAGCTCGTCCGGCGCTATCCGCGGCGGCGCTTCGTGTGGCTGATGGGGACCGACAATCTCGCCCAGTTCCACCTCTGGCGCGACTGGCGGAGGATCGCGCGGACAATGCCGATTGCGGTTGTTGCAAGGCCGGGCTATGATGCGCAAGCCATGACGAGCCCCGCCATGGCCTGGCTCCGGCGCTATATCGTGCCCGCCGCCAGCATTCGGAAACGGGGGCAATGGAGCGCACCGGCCCTGGTGTTATTGCGTTTCGATCCGGATCACCGCTCGGCCACGGCCATCCGCCGTGCCAATGCCGGGTGGGCCGCAGGTTTGCTGACCCCGGATCAGGACGCGCCCGTGCGCGATCGGCTGACATTCCGCAGCATCAGGTCTTGGGAGGACGCATGAGGCGCACCATATGCGTTTGGGCAGCCTCCCCGGCCCGCCTGCATGATGGACGCCTTCATCGCCCCGAACTCTGGAGATACCCGATTGCCGATGACCGAAGCCTTGATCGCCTCCCTGCCGCAGGGGGCCGTGCAGGCCGCCGCCGGTGCGGCCAACGCGCTGGCGCGCTCTGACATGGGCCCGGCCGCGCTGCACGCGCTCGTGCTCGCCCAGCTTGACGATGATCAGGCGCAGGACGTCGTCTCGATCCCGCTCGAGGGCAAGAGCTCGATCGCCGATCACATGGTGATCGCGAGCGGGCGTTCGACCCGCCAGGTGGCGTCGATGGCGCAGAAGCTCGCCGAGAAGATCAAGCAGGCAGGCTATGGCCACGCGCGGGTCGAGGGGCTTCCGGCCGCCGACTGGGTGCTGATCGACGCGGGCGACGTGGTGATCCACCTGTTCCGCCCCGAGGTGCGCAGCTTCTACAACCTCGAGCGGATGTGGAGCTTCGAGGGGTCGGAAACGTCGATGCTGGGTAGAAACTGATTTTCTTTGCGGGGGCGCCTCCGCGCGCCCGTCCCCGGTGAGCCTTGTGTTCCGCAGCCCATCCGGGCTGCGAAATCCTCGCTCACGCGGCCTGAGGGCCGCATCGCTGCGGGCGGGCGTTCGCCCTTGCGGTCCGCACGCGGACCGAAATCGCTCTGCAAGTTAGAGGGTGGGCTTTATTCTCCTCCACATCATCGCGCGCGGAAAGATCGGCCGGTCGCCGGAGGGCGAGCTGGTCGATCGCTATGCCAAGCGCCTGACATGGCCGGTGAAGCTCACCGAATGGCCCGATACTGGCGCGGGCAAGGCCGCCGACCCGCTCACCCCCCACCGCACCGTCCTGCTCGACGAGCGGGGGAAGGCCATGACGTCGGAAGCCTTCGCGCAGCTGCTCGGCAAGTGGCGCGATGAGGGCGTGCGCGAGACCCGCTTCCTGATCGGCGCGGCGGACGGCCATTCGGACGCCGAACGTGCCGCCGCCGACCTCCTGATCGCCTTCGGACCCGCCACCTGGCCGCACATGCTGGCCCGGGCGATGCTGATGGAGCAGCTCTACCGCGCCACCACGATCCTTGCAGGCCATCCCTATCATCGGGCATGACGTCGCCATGCGGGGCGCGAACTTCCTGACCCTCACGGCGATCTGCGCCGCGGCCACGGCGCTGGGCCTCGCGCTGCCCGCGACGCTGGCCGCGCCGGCGGTTGCGCTGCTCGAACCGGCCGAGGCCGAGGCCGCGCTCGCCCGCGCCACCCGCGAAAGCCGCCTCGCCGAGGGCCGCGCCGCGCGGCTCACCGCCGAGGCCGAGGCCGCGACCGAGGCCGCGCAGAAGACCGCCAGCGAGGCCGCCGCGCTCGCCGCCCGCATCCAGCAGGCCGAAGCCGACATCGAGGCCGCGCGCGCCCGCCTGACCATCGCGAAGGACCAGCGCGCCCGCCTGACGGCAAGGCTCGCCGCCAAGCAGGAGCCGACCGCCCGCCTCGCCGCCGCACTCCAGACCGCCGCCCGCCGCCCGCTGGCGCTGGCCGCGCTGCAACCCGGATCGCTCACCGACGTCGTCCATGTCCGTGCCGTCATGGCGAGCGCGGTGCCGCAGATTCGCCGGCGCACCGCGGCGCTGCGCAGCGAGCTCGAACGGGGCCGCGCGCTCGAAAGTCAGGCCGCCGCCGCGCTCGACCAGCTGCGCGAGGGCGAGGACGTGCTGCGCCAGCGCCGCAGCGAACTCGCCGCGCTCGAGAGCCGCCAGCGCCTCGCCTCGCGCACGGCGCGGGGGGCGGCGCTGCGCGAGGCCGAGCGCGCGCTGGCGCTGGCCGAGGAGGCGCGCGATCTCGACGGACTGGTCGGCAAGCTCGGCGAGGTGGCGGCGCTGCGCAGCGAACTCGCCGCCCTGCCGGGGCCGGTGCTGCGCCCCACGGACCTCGCCGCCGCGCTTCCCGTCGACCCGGCGCCCGTCCCCGCCCCGAGCGCCAGCGCCCCGCCGCCGGCCGCCTTCCAGCTCCCCGTGCAGGGCCGCACGCTGATCGGCTTCGGCGCGCGGCGGGAGAGCGGCCTCGCCTCGACCGGCCTCACGCTCGCCCCCGCCCCGGGCGCGCAGGTCGTCGCGGCCGCGCGCGGGCGCGTCGCCTTTGCGGGGGCCTATCGCGGCTTCGGGCGAATCGTCATCATCGAGCACGCCGGCGGCTGGACCAGCCTCGTCACCGGGCTCGCCGAGGTCGAGGTTGCGGTCGGCGACACGGTGATCGGCGGCAGCCCCCTCGGGCGGGCGAGCGGCGGCAAGGAGCCCGTGACGATCGAGCTGCGCCAGGGCGGTAAGCCGGTCAACCCCTTGCAATACCTGCGCTAATCCCGCCGGGCACGGAAGGTTTCGCGGCCTGCCTGTCCCTCGCCGGAGCACATGCACGCGTCGAGGCGTGTCTATCTGGCGTTAAGCTCGGCAAACCTATACATTCGTGCGACAAAGGAGCCTCCCGCCTCATGAACATCGCCGCTCTCCTGCGCAGCGCCGCGCTGGTCACCGCCGTCGCGCTGATCCCCGCCACCACCGCCACGATGGCGCAGGTCGATGGCCGGGCCGGGCCGGAATTCGCCAAGCTCTTCGCGGTCTTCCAGCGGGTCAAGGCGAGCTATGTCGAGCCGGTCGAGGACGAGAAACTGATCCGCGGCGCGATCGACGGGATGCTGGCGGCGCTCGATCCGCACTCGGCCTATCTCGACGGCAGCGATCTCCAGCGGCTCGAGACGATGATCGACGGGCAATATTCGGGCCTCGGCCTGTCGGTCGTGATGGAGGACGGCGCGGTCAAGGTCGTCTCGCCCTTCCGCGGCAGCCCGGCGGAGGTCGCCGGGATCAAGGCCGGCGACTTCATCACGCATCTCGATGGCAAGCTGATCGTCGACACCAAGCTCGATGACGCCGTGGCGCAGATGCGCGGGCCCAAGGGCACCTCGATCACGCTGACGATCTTCCGTCCGGGCCGCACCGAGCCGCTCGAGCTTGCCGTCACCCGCGGGGTGATCGAGCTCGAACCCGTGACCTCGGAACTCGCCGCGGGCAATATCGGCGTCATCACCGTCAACGAGTTCTCGGCCAATGTCGGCGCGGATGTCTATGCCGCCTGGGCCGAGATCCGGAAGAAGGCCCCCGGCGGGCGCGTGAACGGGCTGGTGCTCGACCTGCGCAACAACCCGGGCGGGAGCCTCGACGAATCGGTGGCGCTGTCGGACCTGTTCCTCAGCAATGGCCGGATCGTCAGCCAGCGCGGCCGCGCGCGGGGCGAGACGATGCTCTACGATGCCGAGACCGTCTATCGCGGCGACATGGCGGAAGGCGTGCCGATGATCGTGCTGATCAACGCGGGCTCGGCCTCGGCCTCCGAGATCGTCGCGGGCGCCTTGCAGGATCACCGCCGCGCGCTGATCATGGGCGAGCGCAGCTTCGGCAAGGGCTCGGTCCAGTCGCTGCTGCCGCTCGGCAAGGACGCCGCGCTCAAGCTGACGACGGCGCGCTACTACACTCCGGCGGGCAAGTCGGTGCAGGAGGGCGGGATCAAGCCCGACATCGCGGTGCCGCAGATCTCCGACCCCGATTACGCGCTGCGCGCCAAGTACCAGACCCGCGAGAGCGACCTGCGCGGCCACCTCATCAACGAGCTCGGCATCAAGGACGAGGAGATGGAGGCGGACAAGATCGCCGATCCGCGCTTCCAGCTCACCGCCGCGCAGCTCGAGGAGCAGGGAATCAAGGATTTCCAGCTGAACTACGCGCTGGACACGCTGCGCCGCACCACCAAGAGCACCGTGGCGCTGCGTCCGGCCCCCGGGGCACCCAAGGCTCCGGCCAAGCCCTGAGGCAGCGATGACGGACAGACTGGGTGTGGCCCGCGCGCTCGCCGTGCTGGTGCCGGCGGCGCTGCTGGGCGGGGCTTACGTGTCGCAATACGGCTTCGGCCTCTACCCTTGCGAGATGTGCTGGTGGCAGCGCTATCCCCACTTCGCGGCGGTGGCGCTGGGACTGGTCGCCTTCGTGGCGAAGCCGCCGCAGGTGTGGACCGCGCTTGCAGGCCTAGCGATCCTGACCTCGGGGCTGATCGGCGGCTTCCACGCCGGGGTCGAATATGGCTGGTGGCAGGGCATCACCGGATGCGCCGCGCCGGTCTCGGGCACCGACGTGCTCGATTTCAAAGCGGCGCCGCTGATCCGCTGCGACGTGGCACCCTGGACCTTGTGGGGCATCAGCCTTGCGGGCTTCAATTTCCTGATTTCGAGCATCGCGGGTGCGGCCATTGTGGCGCTCGCCGCGTATCGGAAGTAGGGTCGGGCACAGCACAGGCCGCCCAGCAAAGGAGCCGATGATGGACAGGGACGAACTCCACCGCATGATCCGGGTCGACCAGGCCGGGGAATTCGGCGCGACCCGCATCTATGAAGGCCAGCTTGCCGTGATGGGCGACCGCGGGCCGCACTCGGCCGAGATCCGCCACATGGCCGCGCAGGAGGCCGAGCACCGCGCGAAGTTCGATGCGCTGCTCGCCAAGCGCGGGGTGCGCCCGACGGCGCTCCATCCCTTCTGGTCGGCGGCGGGCTATGCGCTGGGCGCGGGCACCGCGCTGCTCGGCCCGGAGGCGGCGATGGCCTGCACCGCCGCGGTCGAGACCGAGATCGACAAGCACTATTCCGAGCAGCTTGATCGCCTTCAGGCGACCGGCGCGGATCCCGAGCTCGCCGCGATGATCGAGGAATTCCGCGAGGAGGAGCGCGAGCACCGCGATTCGGCGCTCGCCAATGGCGCCGAGCGGGCGCCCGCCTATCCCTTGCTCGCCGGCGCGATCCGGCTGGGCTGCCGTATCGCGATCAAGGTCAGCGAAAGACTCTGATTTTCTGCCCGGCTCCCCGGGCACCTGCGGCTCGCGCGCGTGCGCTCGCGGCCCTGCGGGCCGTGGGACGGTTCTTCAGGTCTGGTCCGTGGGGGTCCGCTCGCCGACGGGGTGCCAGGGCTGGCCGATCCACTTGGCGAGCCGGTCGCGCGCGGCCCACACCACCGCCACGCGGCGCTCGGCGATGCCGGGAAGGCTGGTCGGATCGCCGCCGAGCCACGGCAGGAAGGGATTGCGCCGGGCATAGGACCACAGCTCCACCCGCTCGCCCGCGCGGCTCGACGGGCCGCGAGCGTGGAAGCCGACCGTATCGGCCACCACCAGCGTGTTGCCCGGCACCGCCAGCGCGCGCGCGGCGGGCAGCTTCATCGCCGCGAGGTCGCGCTCGCCGATCCGCGGCGAACCGCGGGCCGAGAGCCGGTCGATCGCCTTCGGGTCGGCAAGGCTGCGGCCGCGTTCCCAGGCGAGCCTTTCGGGCGTGAAGCGGTGCGAGCCGGGGACATAGGTGAAGGGCCCGTCCTCCTCGCTCACCGGATTGAGGAACAGCCACGCCTTGAGCGAGGCGTGGAAGGAATCCGCGTGCAGCGTCTCCTGCGGGTCGGGCTCGTTCCCGCCCGCCTTGCTGACGATGGTTTGGATGTAGTGCAGCGGGGCGATGCGGTAGCTCGCGACGTAGTGGAACAGGGCGACGATGTCCTCGCGCGCGAGCAGGCGGCGCAGGGCGGGGACGGCGTCGAGCATCGGCGGGTCGATCGCCATGCGCCGGGTGATCGCATCGCCCTGCCGCATCTCGCGCGCCGGGCCGCGATAGGCGAGCAGCGCCTCGCGCAGGGCGGCGAATTCGGCCGGGGGGACGATATCGGGGATCGCCACGAAGCCGTCACGGTCGAAGGCCTCGCGCCATTCGGGCCGGACCTTGCGCGCCAGCCGCCGCCGCCGCCAGCGGCACATGGCGTCCGCCAGCCGCACCCGACCGACGTGCAGGCCGAGGCCGTTGAGGCGGCGCGATCCGATCAGCGGATTGTCGAGGAAGCTCTTGTACCCGGTCGCCAGTTGCAGCGCCCAGACCGGCGTCAGCAGCACTCTTCCGGCACGCGCCATCAGGCCTCGGGATGCAGGACTACTCACCCGCGCCATCTACGAAGGGCGGGTGCGAAGGTCAACGATACCAGCGGGATCGGACACCTGCCGCCGCCCTAGAGGCTCCAGTAGACCAGTTCCCCGGGCAGCATCGCCCGGTCGAGTGCGCTCTTGACGTCGACCAGCACGCCCCCCTCGCGCACGCGGGCGACGAGGTCCGCGGGGTCGGCGAGGTAGACCGCGTGGTTCACCGCCAGCACCAGCGCGTCGAGCTGCACAAGCTCCTCTGGCGGGCTGAGGGCGATGCCATATTCGTGCGCCGCCGCCGCCGGATCGGCGAGCGGGTCGCTCACCAGCGCCTCGATCGCGTATTCGCGCAGCTCCGCGAGGATGTCGGGCACCTTGGAGTTGCGGATGTCGGGCACGTCCTGCTTGAAGGTCAGCCCCATGACGCCAACCCGCGCGCGGCAGGGGGAGACGCCGTTCGCGATCAGCAGCTTGACCACCTTCTGCGCGATCGCCTGCCCCATCGAATCGTTGATCCGCCGCCCGGCGAGGATCACCTCGGGCCGGTAGCCGAGCCGCTCCGCCGCCGCCGTCAGGTAGAAGGGATCGACCCCGATGCAGTGCCCGCCGACGAGTCCGGGGGTGAAGGGCAGGAAGTTCCACTTCGTCCCCGCCGCCGCCAGCACGTCGCGCGTGGCGAGGCCCATGCGGTCGAAGATCAGCGCGATCTCGTTCATCAGCGCGATGTTGAGATCGCGCTGGGTGTTCTCGATCACCTTGGCCGCCTCGGCGACCTTGATCGAGGGCGCCTCGTGCAGCCCGGCATCGACGATCGCGCCATAGACGCGGCGCATCCGTTCGAGCGCGGAGGGGCTGTCGGCGGCGATGATCTTGGTGATGGTCTCGAGCCGGTGGACGTGATCGCCCGGATTGATCCGCTCGGGGCTGTAGCCGAGCGCGAAGTCCTCGCCCTGCACCAGGCCCGAATGCTGCGCCAGCCACGGCCCGCAGATGTCCTCGGTCACGCCGGGGAAGACGGTCGATTCGAACACCACCAGCGCGCCCCTCGACAGGCGCGGGCCGATGGTCGCGCAGGCGCGTTCGAGCGGGGTGAGATCGGGGCGGCGCTCGTCGGTGATCGGGGTGGGGACGGTGACGATGATCACCCCCGCGCCTTCGAGCACCCCGGGATCGTCGGAGACTTCAAGGCCGCATGACGTCAGCCGCGCACTGTCGATCTCGCGGGTCGCGTCCTCGCCGGCCCTGAGCTGCGCGATGCGGGCGGCGGCAATGTCGAAGCCGATGACGCGCGCGCCCTCGGGTCGCAGCCGCTCGGCGAGCGCCACGGCGACCGGCAGCCCGACATAGCCGAGGCCCACGACTGCGATTTTCTCTTCCATGCGCGGGGGCATAGGCGGCGAGGCCTCAAGATTTCGCTAACCACGCATAACGCGCCCGCTTCACGCCCGGTTCAGCCCTCGCGGGCTAGACAAGCGCCCCCGGTCGCGGGCAATGGTCTGTCCGCGCCGTTCGCGCACCGCCAGAGGATCCCCGCGCCATGAAGCACCTGATCGTCCCCGTCGCCGCCTTCGCCGCTTTCGTCGCGGCCGGCCCCGCTGCCGCGCAGGGCGCGAACGAGAAGATCAACATGGTGATCGCCTACAGCGAATCCGAATGCCCCGTCGCCAAGGAAGGCGAAGTGGTGGTGTGCGAGATCCTCGTCGAGGAGGAGCGGTACCGCATCCCCTCCAACCTGCGCTATTCCGACAACCCCAAGAACCAGTCGCTCGCGCGGCAGGTCGACCAGATCAAGTATGTCGGCGATTTCGGCACGATGAGCTGCTCGCCGGCGGGTGCGGGCGGGTTCACGGGTTGCACCCAGAAGTTCGTCGAGGCCTGGGCCAAGGACCGCGAGGAGGCGGAGGGCGTGCGCTTCGGCCAGCTGATCGAGAAGGCGCGGGCCGAGCGTCTCTCCACCATCGACACCGAGGCCGCCGCCGAGCAGGAGCGGGTCGAGATGATCGAGCGCGAATACATGCAGCGCCTCGAGCGCGAGCGGCAGGCCGAGCTGCCCGGCGAAGGCCAGCTCCCGCCGCCGCCGAAGTAGGCCCTACACCCCGTAATAGTCCCGGTACCACGCCACGAACCGCGCGACCCCTTCGCGGAACGGGGTCTGCGGCGCGTAGCCGGTGAGCGACTTCAGCAGCGAGGCATCGGCCCAGGTCGCGGGCACGTCGCCCGGCTGGATCGGCAGGAAGTTCTTCACCGCCGCGCGCCCGCACTCGGCCTCGATGGCTTCCACGAAGTCCATCAGGCGCACCTTCTCGCCATTGCCGATATTGACCACGCGGAAGGGCGCGACGGGCGAGAGGCTGTCGCCCGGGGCGATGTCGTCCGGGCTTTCGGGCCGCACCGGGGCGGCGTCGATCAGCAGGCGGATGCCGCGCACCAGATCGGCGACATAGGTGAAATCGCGGTACATCTCGCCGGCGTTGTAGATGTCGATCGGCGTGCCTTCGAGGATCCCGCGGGTGAACTTGAACAGCGCCATGTCGGGTCGGCCCCACGGCCCGTAGACAGTGAAGAAGCGGAACATCGTGGTCGGCAGCGTCCACAGGTGCGCGTAGGAATGCGCCATCGTCTCGTTCGCCTTCTTGGTGGCGGCGTAGAGCGTCAGCGGCGTGTCGACCTTCTGGACCTCGGTGAAGGGCATGTCCTCGTTGGCGCCGTAGACCGACGAGGTCGAGGCCATCAGCAGGTGATCGACCCCGAGCTCGCGCGCGCACTCCATCACGTTGAAGGTGCCCACGAGGTTCGCATCGACATAGGCGCGCGGGTTCTCGAGGCTGTAGCGCACCCCCGCCTGCGCGGCGAGGTGGACGATCACGTCGGGCTTCTCCGCCAGCGCGAGCGCGTGGAGGCGGTCGAAATCCTCGAGCATCCCCTCGGTGCAGGTGAAGTGCGGGTGCTGGAGCAGCATCTGGTGGCGCCGCTGCTTGATCCGGACATCGTAATAGTCCGTCATCCCGTCATAGCCGACGACGCGGAAGCCTTCCTCCAGCAGCAACTGCGAGAGGTGAAAGCCGATGAACCCGGCCGATCCGGTGACGAGAATGGTCCTCACGCGCGGCGGTCTCCTGTGCGGTGCCTGATCCGGCGGCTATGGGCGATGCGGAGTGTCGTCAAGCGCGCCGCCACCCCGATGGGCGGTGATGCGCGGCGCGATCAGGGCGATGGCGAGGGTGACGAGGAGTGGGCCGAGCCAGTCGGCGGTCTGGTCGGCGGTCTGCCACACCCGCGGGTCGAAGGCGGCGTTCCATGGCATGTCGGCGCGCAGGCCCGTGCCCAGCTGCTCGATCCAGCGATATTCCGCCTGCGCCATCTCCCGCCCGATGAAATAGCCGGTCGGCAGCGCGCCGCCCGCCCACCACTTGCCGGTCAGCAGGCCGATGAGGATCTGGACGATGGCGGCGACCAGCGCGTGCTCGAACAGGCTGAAGTCCATCGTCCGGCCCTCAATCCGGCATAAGCGGCCGGCCCTCGAACCGCGCGATGGCATGGGTGACGACCTTGTCGAGCGCCTCGTCGGAGAAGAAGCCGCCGGGGATCAGGCATTGGTCGATCAGCACCCGCTGGAAGGCGGCGAAGGTCGCGGCATCGGGCGGGACGGCCTCGGTCCAGAAGCGGTCGAGCCCGTGCTGGAAGGTGAGGTCGGCGAGGTCGTAGACCGCCTTGCCGAGCACCACCACCGGCACCCCCCGCGCCAGCGCGAGCGTGCCGCTGGTGCTGTTGACGGTGACCATCCCCAGCGCGCCCTCGGCGATCGCCTCGATGTCGCCCCAGGCGAGGTAGTCCACCCGGTCGGCGATGCCGAAGCGGCGGGCGAGATCGGCGGTCTCGAGCTGCCAGTCACGCACCCCGTTGTCGAGCGGATGCTCCTTGACGACGAGGCGGCTGTCCGCCGGCGCGTGCGCGGCGAAGGACTGGAGCACCAGCTTGATCGCCTCGATCATCCCGGCAAAGGGCGAATGGAGGCGGATCTGCGCGTCGGAATCGAGCTGGAGCGGGAACAGGAAATAGCCCGCCTGCCCGTCCTGCAGGCGCGCAAGCAGCGCCTCGCCCTGCGCCCTGCGCTCGTCGCGCCGCATCAGCTTGCGCGCCCAGCCCACGCCTTCGACCAGCGGGTGCCACGGGCGGTGGGTCTCCCAGCCGGGATAGCGCCAGCGGGTGAGCACGTCGGTGGTGTTGTACCACAGCCCCTGGATCGCGCGGCGGCGGAAGGACGAGGGAACCTTGCGGTGCTGCGGCACGGGCGGCAGCTGCGCGGCGCGGTCGCGATACCATTGCGGGTCGCGCGAGAGCTGGCTGTGGCCGTTGACCCCGCCGTTCTCCATCGTCACCCAGTCGGGCCGGATATAGCCTTCCTCGAACACCCACACGGTCGCGCCGTGCGCCCGGCACATCTCCACCGCACCCATGTGGTGGTCGCGGCAGTCGCCGAACAGCATCACGTCGGTGATGCGGTGCGTGGTCAGCAGCCCGGCGAAGGTCGCGGGCCAATCGGCGAGGGTGCCCTTGTAGTCGATCCCGTTCGGCAGGCCCCAATAGGCCCGGTCGCCGCCGTTGAAATTGACCTTGAAGACCTCGTGCCCCGCCTTGCGCAGGCCCTTGCCCAGTCGCTGGAAGAAGGGCCCCATCAGCCCCTGGAGCAGCATCACCCGGCGCCCGGCCTGCACGGGCCCCGCAGCGGGCGGAGGGACGGTAACGGCGCTCATGCGGGGGTCTGGCTCATGCGGGTGAACGGTCTTTCTGCCTGCCGCCCTAGTCCCTTGGCCGCGGGCTTGTCGATGCTCTGACGACATTTTGTTTTGATTTCGGGTACAAATCGACTTTAGCGCACGGGTATGAGAAGCGGACAATCCGGGCGGATGGCGGAGCCTTGCCGCAGGCGCACGGCCTTCCCTGCGAAAGAGGCAGGATGATGGGCGGGCTGCTGCCCGACATGATGCTCGCGCTCCTGCTCACAGCCGTGCTGGCGGTGCTGGCCGATGCCTTCGCGGCGCCGCGCGGCCCCGGCCTTGCCGGCGGGCGCAGGGCGGGCGGGCGGGCGGCGCTGCTGCTGGCGGCGCTGAGCGGATTTGGCCTGCTGCTGGCCCTCACCGGCGCGCCGCTGGTGGCAGCGGCAGGGGTCGGAATCCTGGCCGCGGCGCTCTCGCTGATCTCCAACATCAAGCGCCGGGTGCTCGGCGAGCCGCTGGTGTTCAGCGATTTCGCGCTGCTGGGCGCGGTGTTCCAGCATCCCCAGTTCTACCTCTCGGCGCTCAGGCCGTGGCAGGTGGCGGTGCTGGCGGGAGGGCTCGGCGGGCTCGGGGTGACGCTGGTGCTGCTCTCGAACGCGGCGCTCGCGCCCCGTCTGGCCGGAGCAGGACTGGCGCTCGGCGCAGGGACGGCCCTCGCACTGGCGCTGTCGCGGCTTGTCCGCGCGGGGTTCGCCACCGTGCCCGATCCCGAGGCCGATGTCGCGCGGCTCGGCCTCGTGCCCTGCCTGCTCGCGCATTGGCGCGCCTGGCGCGCCTCGCCCGACCCGCAGCCCTGCGATGCCGCCCCGCTCGCGGGCAATTCGCGCCAGCTGGTGGTGATCGTCCAGTGCGAGAGCTTCACCGACCCGGTCGAGATGTTCGGCGACCCGGCGCTCGCCCTGCCCGGGCTCGAGCGCGCCCGCGCGATGGCGTGGCAGGCCGGCCGCCTCGCGGTCTCGGGCTTCGGCGCCTACACGATGCGGACCGAATATGGCGTCCTGTTCGGCCTCCCCGAGAAACGGCTGGGGATGCGACGCTTCGACCCCTTCCTCACCGCTGCACGCGAGGCGAGTTGGGCGCTGCCCAACCGGCTCGACCACGGCGCGTGGGACCGCTGGTTCGTCCACCCCCACGACATGCGCTTCTATGGCCGCGACCGGATCATGCCCGCGAGCGGCTTCGACGCGCTGGTGGGCGAGGAGTCCTTCGCGCCGCCCGCGCCCGGCGAGGGGCGCTATGTCACCGATGCGGCGATGACCGACCGCATCCTCGCGCTGGCGCAGGACAGCACGCGGGCGGGGCTGGTCTATGCCGTGACGATCGAGAACCACGGTCCCTGGCCCGCCGAACGCGGCGAGGAGGCACGGCTGATCGTGCCCTATCTCAGGCTGCTCGCCCACAGCGACGCGATGCTGACCCGCCTGCTCGACGAACTCCCGCGCCTCGGCCGGCCGGTGACGCTGTGCTTCTTCGGCGATCACCGCCCGAGCATCCCCGGCGCGAGCGAGCCCGGGGCGGAGCGTCACACCCCCTATGTCCTACTGCGCTTTGCCGCCGACGGCACGCCGATCGCGGGAAGCGGCGAGGCGCGCGACCTCGCGCCGGCCGCGCTGCACCACGCGATCCTCGATGCGATCCGCCTAGGGGAGGCGGAGGGATAGCAGGACCCGGTCGCGCAAGGGGCGCGGCAGCAAGCGGTCGAACCAGCGCAGCAGCAGAAAGCGGCGGGGCACCACCAGCTCGGCCCTGCCGGCCATGACGGCCGCGATCATCCGCTCCGCCACCGTGCCCGCCGCGATCTCGCCGGGGCGGGAGAGCGCCGCTTCGTCGGCGAAGAAGCCGGGGGAGACCAGCGTGACGCTCACCCCGCGCCCCGCCACCGCCAGCCGCAGGGCATCGGCGAAGCGCGCAAGACCGGCCTTGCTCCCCGCATAGCCCGCCGCGAAGGGCAGGGAATGCGACGCGGCGGCGGTGCCCACCAGCGCGATCCGTCCGCTGCCGCGCGCCGCCATGCGGTCCGCCAGCAGCGCGGCCATCGCCGCCGGGGCAACGAAGTTCGTCTGCGCCAGCCGGATGATCTGCCCCGGCGGCTCGACCAGCGCGCCCGGAGGCAGCGTGTCGCCCCGCCCGGCGACCAGCAGGGCGATGCCGAAGGGATCGGCCGCGTCCCGCGTTTGCAACTCCATGAGAGCGGCATCCGTATCTGTCAGATCGAGCGCGCAGACGTCGGCCTCGGCCCCGGCCGCGCGGCACTGCGCGGCAAGGCGGTCGAGCGCGGCCGGATCGCGTCCCCACAGGGACAGTCGGGCACCGGGCCGCGCAAGCCGCAGCGCCAGCGCACGGCCGAGCGCGCCGGAAGCACCTGTGACGAGCACGCGGGCCCGGGCGCCTGCAGAGGGAGAAGCCGAATTTGTCACAGAACCGTCACACCATGATGTTTCGCAAATGCGGTATGTTGCTGAGTTAGAAGGAGACGCCGGAACAAATGCGCGCGATTATCCGTTCCAAAACCGAGCCGAAATGAATGCAAAAGAATAACCATTTTGCTTCTTATCGTGATACCGCGGTTTTGTCGCAGCCGCTCCCGGTCGCGGCGTGTGCGGGTGATGGAAATGGTCAGTAAAGTGTCAGACCGCAATTCGCCCGACCGGCTCAGGCTGTTCCGCAATCCGTGGCTCGAAAAGCTGACGGTCATTCCGCTCGGCGCCTTTCTCGCCGTCTGGGCCGTGCTGCTCCCCGCGATTGCCCTCGTCGGGTTCCATGTCGCGCCGACGCTCTGGGCCGCGCCGCTGGTCGGTGCCGGGCTGATCGTCTGGACCCTCACCGAATATGCGCTGCACCGCTATGTTTTCCATTTCGAACCGCGCTCGCCGATGCTGCAGCAGGCGATCTTCGTGATCCATGCCAACCACCATGCCGACGCCAACGATCCGCTGCGCAACCTCATGCCGCCGGTCGTGAGCATCCCGGTGGGCCTTGCGGTCTGGGCCTTGTCGGCCTGGGCGCTGGGCCCGCAGGGGACATGGTTCCTGCTCGGCTTCATGACCGGCTACGTGGCCTATGACCTGGTGCACTTCGCCTGCCACCAGTTCCCGATGAAGGGCCGCATCGCCCGGATGCTCAAGACGCATCACATGCGCCACCATCATCTCAAGGTCGAAGGCAACTACGCCATCACCGGCATGATCTGGGACCGGATCTTCGCGACCCGGATCTCACCGGTCCGCAAGTCCTAGCCTGCCATGCGCGAGGACAGCATCACGCAGGGCCGTCATCGTTTCGAGAACCGGCGTACCCGGTTCGCGCTCGAGCGCCTCGGCGGTTCCGTAGCCCCATGCCACCAGGGCGGGCTCCAGCCCGGCGGCGCGGGCGGTGGCGCAGTCGATCGCGGAATCCCCGCAGTAGAGCGTGTCGGCGCTCGTCCCGCCAAGGCCCTCCAGCGCGAGGATCGCGCTGTGCGGGTCGGGCTTGCGGGGGCGCTCCGGGGCGCTGCCGACAATCGCCCCGAAATGCCCCGCAAGGCCGAGCTCGCCCAGGATCCTGTCGCACAGGAACTGCGGCTTGTTGGAGCAGATCGCCATGCCGATGCCGCCCGCCTCCAGCGCTGCCAGCGTCTCGGGCACGCCGGGGAAGGGCAGGTCGGCGGGCACAGCGATGGTGCGGTGGATTTCCCGGAACTCCTCGATCTCGCGCGCCGGATCGATCGAATGGGCGCCCAGCGCGGCCGCGATCATCGCCGTGCCGCCGACCGCGTCCATGCGCCGGATCAGCGCCCGGTCGGCCCGCGCCGACGCGCCGCGTTCGGACAGCATCCGGTCGACGATCGCTCCGGTCAGACGCGCGCTGTCGATCAGCGTGCCGTCTAGGTCGAAAATGATGTTCCGGATAACCACAGGACGATAAGCCAGCCTTTTGAGATGCCTCGGGTCGCGCCGTGCACTCTGACACTTCATGGAGGGGTAATTGCAACATCTATCTTCCGAACGGCGCGCCGAGGCCGAGGGTGCGCTTGCCGCGCCCACCGCCCGCGACAGGCATCTCGAGGTCGGACGCAGCGTCATCACGATGGAGGCCGACGCGCTCCACCAGCTCGCCGACCACATCGGTGACGCCTTTGCCGGCGCGGTCGAGATGATCCTCGGCTGCCGCCAGCGCGTGATCGTCTCGGGGATCGGCAAGTCGGGCCACGTCGCGCGCAAGATCGCTGCGACCCTCGCCGCGACCGGCACCCCGGCGCTCTTCGTGCACGCTGCCGAAGCCGCGCACGGCGATGTCGGCATGGTCAGTTCGGGCGACGTGCTGATCGTCTTCTCGAACAGCGGCGCCACGGTCGAGGTGCAGCCGCTGTGCATCTATGCCAAGGCCATCGGCTGCCCGGTGATCGGCGTGTCGCGCAATCCCAACTCGCTGCTGATGCGCACTGCCGATCTTGGCCTGCTCCTCCCCAAGGTCGAGGAAGCCTGCACCTCGAGCCTCGCGCCCACCACCTCCTCGACGATGATGCTCGCGCTCGGCGATGCGCTCGCGGTGGCGGCGATGCGTGCGCGCGGCCTGTCGGGGTCCGACATCCGGGCGCTGCATCCGGGCGGCGAGATCGGCCTGTTCCTGCGCAGCGTCGAGGACGTGATGCATTCGGGTGACCGCCTGCCGCTGGTCGGCCTGCGGACGCCGATGCCCGACGTGCTGGTGACCATGACCGAAAAGCGCCTCGGCGTGGCCGGCGTGGTCGACGACGAGGGCCAGCTGGCGGGCATCATCACCGACGGGGACCTGCGGCGCCATGCCCGCAACGTGGTGTTCGGCACCGCAGCCGACGTGATGACCGACGCCCCGCGCACCATCGCCCGCACCGCGCGGGTGCAGGAGGCGCTCGAGCTGATGAACACGCACCGGATCACCGTGCTTTTCGTGGTGGACGACCGGCAGCCGCGGATTCCGCTCGGTGCCGTGCAGATCTATGATATCGCCGTGCCGCCCGTTCCCGGAGCCGCACCCTGAGAGGCCATGTCCCGCGTCCAGATCATCATCCCGGCAAGGCTCGCATCGACGCGGTTCCCGGCCAAACCCCTCGCGCCCCTGACCGGCGCTGACGGAATCGCGCGCCCCGCGCTGCATTACACCTGGGAAGCCGGCCTTGCCGCGGCGCGTGCGCTGGGCGGCGATGCGCGCTGCGTGATCGCGACCGACGATGCGCAGATCGCCGATTTTGCCGGGGCTGCGGGCATGGCCGCGGTGATGACGCCGGTGGACTGCGCCAACGGAACCGAACGCTGCGCCGCCGCGCTCGAGGCACTGGACGCCGCGCCCGACATCGTGGTGAACCTGCAAGGCGATGCACCGCTCACCCCGCCCGCGATGGTGGCGGCGGTGGTCGCGCTGCTCGGGTCCGACCCGGCGCTGGCGATGGCGACCGCGGCGGTCCAGGCGAGCCCGGCCGTGCTGGCGCACCTCCAGACCGATGCCGCCGCGGGCAGGGTCGGCGGGACCACTGTGGTGTGCTCCACCGGCGGACGCGCGCTCTATTTCTCGAAGTCGATCATCCCCCACGTCACGCCCGGCACGGTGCCGCAGCAGCCGGTGCTGCTCCACCTCGGCCTCTATGCCTATCGACCCGCCGCGCTTGCCGCCTATGCTGCGCAGGGGCCGGTGCCGCTCGAATTGCAGGAAGGGCTCGAACAGCTGCGCTTCCTCGATGCCGGCCTGCCGGTCGGGGTGGCGGTGTGCCCCGCTCCCGCCTGGGAGATGATCGAGCTCAACAATCCGAGCGACATTCCGCTGATCGAGGCCGAGCTGGTCCGCCGCGCGCAAACGGAGCCTGCCTGATGCTGCCGACCTTCCACCGCGCCCCGGGCGCCCCGCCGTTCCTGATCGCCGGCCCCTGCGTGATCGAGAGCGAGGCCCTGTGCCTCGGCATCGCCGAGCGTCTGAAGGCGATCGGCGAGCGGCTCGGAATGCCGGTGATCTTCAAGGCGAGCTTCGACAAGGCCAACCGCACCTCGGTGACGGGCTTCCGCGGCCACGGGGTCGAGGCGGGGCTGCGCGTGCTCGAGAAGGTGCGCAGCGAAACAGGGCTTCCCGTCCTCACCGACGTGCACCTGCCCGATCAGGTCCCGGTCGTGGCCGAGGTGGTCGACATGATCCAGACCCCGGCCTTCCTCGCCCGCCAGACCGACCTCATCATGGCGGCCGCGGCGAGCGGGCGGCCGGTCAACATCAAGAAGGCCCAGTTCATGGCCCCTGCCGACATGGCCGCCGTGCTCGGCAAGGCACGCGCGGCAGCGGAGGCGGCGGGCATCGCCGAACCGCAGATCATGCTGTGCGAGCGCGGATCGAGCTTCGGCTACAACAACCTCGTGGTCGACATGCGCGGCCTCGTGATCATGCGCGAGCTTGGCGCGCCGGTGGTGTTCGATGCGACCCACAGCGTCCAGCTGCCCGGCGGCGGGGGCGACCGCTCGCTCGGCCAGCGCCAGTTCGTGGAGCCGCTCGCCCGTGCGGCGGCGGCGGTCGGTGTCGACGGCTTCTTCATGGAAACCCACCCCGATCCCGACAGCGCCCTGTCCGACGGGCCCAACATGGTCCCGCTCGACCACCTGGAAGGATTGCTCGCCCGGATCGTGGCGATCGCCGCGCTCGGTTGAGATGACGCCCGCACCGCTCCTTGCCATCCCGCCGTTTCCCGGCGCGCGCGCATCGCGTTTCGC
This sequence comes from Porphyrobacter sp. THAI-01a, assembly GCF_056868655.1. Taxonomy (NCBI): domain Bacteria; kingdom Pseudomonadati; phylum Pseudomonadota; class Alphaproteobacteria; order Sphingomonadales; family Erythrobacteraceae; genus Porphyrobacter; species Porphyrobacter sp. THAI-01a. The sequence continues at coordinate 52,294 of NZ_CP180579.1, forward strand.
GGCGGCGGGCGGCGCGGGCGGGAGCGATGGCGCGGCGCTGCTCGCGGCCCTCGCGCAGCACCGCGTCGGCGGCTGCTACTGGGGCCGCGCGCCGGACCTGCCGGACGGGGCCGTGGTGCTCGACGGCACCGCCGCCCCGCTTCCTGATGCCGCCGTGTGGGACCGCGCCTGCGACCCCTGGCCCGCGCTCGATGTCGCCGCCTGCGTGCGCCTGCCCGAGGGCGACCCGCGCGGGCTGCTGGCGCTCGCTGCCGGGGTGCGGCTTACGCTCGTCGCCGATGACGGGGTGGAGCGGGAAGCGGGCGAGGCCGATTGCGAGCGACTGCTCGTCGCGGGGCTGACCGGCTGGCAGTGGCACGACCCCTTCACCGGCCAGCCCATTGAACCTGCCGAGGCCATCGCGCTGTGCGGCATGTGGCGCCGACTGATCGATGCCAACCGGCGCATCCATTCGGTGCTGGGCATCGCCTACTGGAAGAAGCCGACCGTGACCCCGCTGCTTTGGGCGGGGGCGAAGGTTCCCTATGGCCGCACGCTCGACGACCTGCCGGAGGGCGGTGCGGTGGCGATCTGGCGCGCCCGGCTGACCTCCGCTCAGGAGCGCGCCCTCGAACAGCGCGATCCGCCGGTGATCGAGATCGAGGACGGCTTCATCCGCTCCGCCGGGCTCGGGGCGGATTGCGTGCCGCCGCTCTCGATCATCGCCGATGCCTCGGGCCCCCACTTTGCGCCCGGCGCACCGAGCGAACTCGAGACCCTGTTGCAGGAGGGCGCCTTCCCGCCCGAACTGCTCGCCCGCGCCCGGCGGCTGCGCGAGGCGATCATCGCGGGCGGGCTCTCGAAATACGAGACCGGCAGGACCGAGGCGCTCCCCCGCTTCGGCGGCGCGCGGCGCCACGTGCTCGTGCCCGGGCAGGTCGAGGATGACCGCGCGGTGACCAGCGGCGGCGCGCTCGCCTCCAATCTCGAACTGCTCCGCCGCGCCCGCGCCGAGGCGGGCAGCGAGGCGTACGTCATCTACAAGCCGCACCCCGACGTGCTCGCCGGCCACCGCCGTGGCATGATCCCCGAACGCGAGGTCGCCGCGCTCGCCGACCGGGTCGAGACCGGCAGCCCGATGGCCGCGCTGATCGCGATGGTTGACGAGCTTCACGTCAACAGCTCGCTCGCCGGGTTCGAGGCGCTGATGCGGGGCAAGCAGGTGACGGTGCACGGGGTGCCGTTCTACGCCGGCTGGGGCCTGACGACCGACCGCGGCCCCGTGCCGCCGCGCCGCACCGCGCGCCGCACGCTCGACGAACTGGTCGCCGCGGCGCTGCTCGTCTACCCGCGCTACCTCGATCCCGAGACCGGCCTGCCCTGCCCGGCTGAAGTGCTGGTCGAGCGCCTCTCGCAGGGCGCGCCGGCGCTCGATGCAGCGGCAAAAGCGGTGGTTGCCGTCCGCCGCGCGTCCGGACGGGTTCGGCGCCTGGTCGGCAGATAAGGAGTTACCGAGAGTGAAACGCATCGTCAGGCGCGCCGGTCGCGTTGTGTCACGCTTCTCGGACAAGGTGCAGAAGCACTGGTTCCGCGTTCTGGGCGGCGAACGCTATGCCGTGCGGCTGCGGGAAGCCGTGCCGCTTCCGCCACCCTTCACCGGCCGGTTGATTGTCGACCTGTCCGTGATCAGCCGGAACGATGCAGGCACGGGCATACAGCGCGTGGTCCGTGCCATCGCGTCGCATCTGGCGCAGCTTCGCCAAACCGCGCCGGTTGCGATCCTGTTCGTCGAGTATGCCGAGGGTCGCCATTTCCGCCTTGAGCTTGGCGAGGATGGCTATGTCTCTACCGGCGAGAAGATCGACTACCGCGCCGGCGACATGTTCCTCGGGCTCGACTTTGCACTCGATTCCCTGTGGCAGATGCGCGGGGAACTTGCGCGGATGCGGCAGGAGGGGGTCGGCTTCTGGTTTCTGGTGCACGATTTCCTGCCCCTCACACAGCCGCGCTGGTTCTCGGCGCCGACCGTCCTGCGGTTCGCCAACTGGTTGGCAATCATGGCCGGAACGGCGGACGGCTTCTTCTGTGTCTCGGCGCCGGTCGCCCGGCAATTGCCCGGCGTCATGCATCACCGCGCAGGCATTGCCGCGTGTCCCCCGGCCGTGGTCATTCCCATGGGGTGGGATCTGTCCGGCAGCCGTCCGTCCCGCGGTCTCCCCGAGGGGTTTGCGGAGCTTCTGGAACGATTGACCGGCGCACCCGTCCTTCTCCAGGTCGGAACGATCGAGCCCCGCAAGGGCCATGCCGACAGTCTTGCAGCGATGGAGATGCTCTGGGCCAAGGGGTCGCAGGCGCGGCTTCTGCTGGTGGGAAGCGCGGGCTGGAAGATGGACAAATTCATCGCGCGGCTCGAAGGTCATCCGGAGTTCGGTCGCCGGCTGTTCTGGACCAACCGGGTCAGCGACGAGGCCCTCGACCAGCTCTACGCGGCCTGCACCGGGATGATCTTCCCCAGCCTTGCGGAGGGCTTCGGCCTCCCCATCGTCGAGGCTCTCGCCCACGGCAAACCGGTTCTCGCCCGCCGCCTCGACGTGTTCGAGGCGTTGGAGGGCCGCGGCGTGACGTTGTTCGATGCCGACGCCTCGGCAGCGACGCTTTCCGCCGAAATCGCGCGCTGGCTCGAGGGTCCGGCCCTCGAACCTCTGCCCGCCATCGATCACCATACCTGGAACGACACCGCGACCTTCATTCTGGATCATCTGCTCCGGCAGCGGAGTTTCTCGGGCTTCGCGCGAGAGAGCGACGATGAGGCACGCTCCGGCAAACTTGTTCCTGAGCCGGGCGCGGGAGTCTGCTAGTTCTTCCAGCGTGATCGATCGCGTGGAACGTGCTGGCGGCACGATGTCGGGCCTGAGGGCTGAATGGATGGATCGGGAGAGTTCGGATGTACGAGGTTTCGGCGCCTTTTCTCTTCGGATTGAAGGACAGTGACGACGACGTCATGGTGCGAATGGCCGATTGGGGGATCAGGAAGGACTACTTCTCGGACTCACATTGCCTGATGACGGACACACCGGGCGCGTGGATCGAAATCGAACAGATCGAAGGGGCTGCGGCGATCGAGCTGGCTTGCCATTCGTGGTCCGGTCGCCTGGAGCTTTCCAGCGGCGATGAAACTCTCCAGATCGACGCCTTCTCGCAGCAGCATGTCTTGCGCCGGTTTCCTCTGCCAGGGCAGGGTCGCAGGAAGGTTGCGATCAGGCTTCTTGAGGAGACTTCGTCAGATCTCGGAAGGCAGATCTGGTTTCGGCGCCTGCTTTTTGCCGAAAGGCCTGGCTGGCTGGCCCGCACGGTTTGGGCATCGCCGAGCGTCAAACTCGTTCATGGCGATCACGGCCATTTCCTGACGTTGGCGAACGACAGCGTGATCTCGCATTCCATCGCCACTTCCGGCTTCTGGGGAAGCGACCAGATCGAAGCCTTCCGGCGTCATGTGCGCCCCGGTGATTGTGCAATCGATATCGGGGCCAATCTCGGCCACCATTCCGTCGTGCTCGGGCAGCTTGTCGGGCTGACGGGCCGCGTTCTGGCCTTCGAACCGCAGAAGCGGGTCTTCCGGTTGCTGATGGGCAATCTGGCCCTCAACGGCCTCGATCATGTCGAGGCTTGGGATGTTGCCCTGGGCGACGTCGAAGGCACGGCCATGATGATGCATCCGGGCTACGATGATCCCGAAGAGTGCTGGAATGTCGGCAGCCTTGGCATTCACACCGAGCATTCCGGACCGGCCGAGGGTGCGACCCGTCTCGGGAAACCCGAGCGGGTGCAGATCCGGCGGCTGGATGACATCCTCGCCGGACAGCCCGTCCACTTCATCAAGTCCGATGCACAAGGGTATGATCTCCTCGCGCTCGAGGGAGGGCGGGAGAGCATCACCCGTTGGAAGCCGGCAATACTGGTCGAGATCGCTCCTGAACTCTCCCGCGCGAGGGGCGTGGATTATCGCGACCTCTACCGGTTCCTGCTGGACCTGAACTACCGCTTGTTCACCGCCGATACCTTCGAGCCCATGCCCGAACCCCGCTTATGGGATGGAGAAGCGGGGCGCGAGTGGGATGTTCTGGCATTGCCCGAAGGATACAGTCCTCAGTGAGCCTCGAGCTATTTTGCTTTTCTGAGAACAACAAGTAATACAGCAATCATTATTGATATGCTGCCTTGTCGAAACTAGGTTTTCCTCAATGCAATATCGTGGAAACCGTTTTTCTCCAAGGCGAACCCCACGACTTTGAACTTTCCTTCTGAAACGAGTTCATTGACAGCCTGTATGACGCCATATCGTACGTTCAGAAACTGGTCAAAATGTGTGTAGTCGTTGAATATTGCAATCGAACCACTCTTTAGCAAGCGATGAGCTTGGATGCCGTCGGCTTTGACACCTTCGTAGTCGTGCGCGCCATCGATGTAGATAAAGTCGAAGACTTTCGAGCACTGCGGCAGCGTCTCGCCGCTTAAGCCCTCGTGGAGATGAAGCTCTGAAACCAACGGTGAAATTCTTCGCTCGAAGAATTCACGTTGTGTCAACCCTCGGAATAATTCTTCGCTCGGCGTTCCCCAGTGCATCGGCGTGTGATGCATTTCAAAAAGATCGAAGGCGTCAAACGCGTATGCACCGGATTCCTTGATCATGTATTCGGAGAAATCGCCCAAAGCCACGCCGATTTCTGCTAAATGGGCAGCCTTCGGCAAGAAGGCTTTGGCCATATCGAACCGATTAGAAAATAATCGCGCGCTCTCCAACTGATCTTCGACCAGAGGTATTGTGGGAATTTCTAATGCCATATGGATATCCGTTCATGTGCCTTATCAACTCTCAGGAGATACCCTGTTGTGCAACAAGATCAACCCTATGGCATTTCCACCGTCAAAATTCTTCAAGATTTTTCTAGGTTTAAAAGGTTCTCATACTCCTCCGAAGCCAGCACTTCGGCAGCGACCATCCTGCGGCTCATCGCGCCGCTCTCGATTGAATCGAAATAGGCACCGAAACCGTTCTCCTCGTGCTCGCGTCCGAGAACGAGGCGGAACAGTTGCTTGACGAACTCCGCCGTGCTCACCGGGCTCCCGATCAGCAGGGCAATCACGGGATGATCGAGGCCGAGCCTCTCCGGCCCCTGCGTCTCGCGCGGATTGTCGGAAACGGTGCGCGCCATGGCAAGCTCGCATATCGCGGACTTGATGTGGAGGCCCGCGGCAAGCCGGGCCGGGGAACGCTGGACCTCGGGCGAATGCGACAGCCGCTCCAGGATCTTCATCAGCCCCAGCTTGTTGACCTCGCTTACCCAGTAATCGAGATCGGCGTCGGACTGGTCGCCTATGAAAGGCCATTTGAGCAGGGCCTTGAGGATTGCCCGGTCGTCGTCGTTGCGGCGGTTCCGCAGCTCGCTCCAGAGCATGGCGCCATGCACGGTGGCCTCCAGCCGGTCCGACCAGGAGGCTAGCGGGGCGCAGTCCTGCGCGTCCTCGGCGTGGATATCCCGGGCCGGGAGGACCGAATGGACGATTTCGGTCAGCTGCGCCCGGTAGGATTCCGAACAATACGCGGTGCGCGCCAGCATCGCGCCGACGCGGTCGACGGAGCGTTCCACGAAAGCCTCCCGGCTGAACTGGGCGGCATATTCCTTCACCCGCGCGTGCCATTCGGCCATGGCGAAGGTGCCCGAATCCGTCGCGACCCTGCCTTCGCGATACTCCGCCACGAAGCGATCCAGGGCAGTGTTGATCGAGCGCGCATCGCCCGCCTTGAAACCGAGCGCGAGTCCGCCCGATATCTCCGGCAGTGCCCCCGCATCCGAGCACAGTACCGGCACGCCGTGGCTGAGGGCCTCGACCAGCGGCATCCCGAAGCCTTCGTGGAAGGAGGGAAGCACGAATGCGTCAGCGGCCTTGATGACCTGCGTCAGCATGGCACTCGAAAGGTTGAGGAGGATGTCGACCTCGATCCGCCCCTTGAGCTGTTCTGCCATTGCGAACAGGCTCGCGAGATAAGCCGGATCGGAATGTTCCTCGAACCCGGCCAGCGTTATGGACAACGGCATCTGCGACGCTTCCGACCGACCCCCGAGCGCCTCGAGGACCGGGAGGATGCCCTTGGCCGGCACGAAGCGGCCGCAATAGGCCAGCCGGATCGGGCGGTCTGCCGATGGAACAGGACGCACCGGCCCCACGGTCGCAGCGGCATTGGGGCCGAAAAGCGGGACGACGCTGACGCTTCGCGCGAGCCCGTAGCTGCGCAGCTGGTCGGCGGAGAACTGCGAGGCCGCAAAATGCTCGTCGGCGAGGCGGAGCAGCTCGATCTGCTGATAGGAGCGGTGAATCAGCGCTTCGGCCGCGCGTGGCAGGTATTGCGGCTGGGTGACGTTGTGGAAGAACACGCTGACCCACGCATCCCGCCGCGCGAAGGCCAGCGCCTGATGCATCGGGCTGTAGATGCCGAAATGGAAGAGGTAGCAGTCCGACACCAGAAAATGCTCATGGTGCAGGATGTCCTTCCACTCTCCGAGCGGCACGATCCGCGGATCCGGGATGTTCGACGCGGCGCAGAATACCCGCGCATCGATGTTGCGCCGTTCCCGCCGGGCAATCCGGTCGATCGCCTCGAGCTCGGCGAGGATGGTCTCGCTGATGGCGTCGCCCGCATTGACGATCCCGGAGACGAACGAAACCTTCTGGGTATAGTTACCTGCCGGCATGTCCGACCTCCTCGCCAGAACCGCTCGCCGACTGTTGAGCCAGCACACCCCGAAGACCCTCCAGCGTGCGCTGGACCACGATGTCGTCCTCGAAATGGCGCAGGAAGCGCTCGCGCCCCGCATCCCCCATGCGCAGCCGCAACTTGCGATTGGAAACCAGCCGGTGGAGGGCCGATCGCACCGCCGCAGCCGTCTTCTTCGAGCAAAGCAGCCCTGTTTCGCCGTCAACGACGATGTCGGGTACGCCGCCGGCCTCGAGGGCCACGACGGGCAGGCCGTATCGCAGCGCCTCGACGTAGATGATGCCGAAGCTCTCGTAGCGCGACGGAACACAGAACACGTCCGCGGTCTGGTAGAGTTCGGCCAGCTCGGTTTCCGCCAGTTCGCCGTGGAAGGTGATGCGTGAGCCACACTCGGGGTGTTCCGACAGGAACCGCTCCTTGATGCTGCGCGCCGGATCATCGGCATAGCTGTCGCGCCCGACGACATCGACGGCGATGTCCAGCCCCTCCTCGAGGAGCGACACCGCAGCAGACAGCAACAGATCGACACCCTTGCGCTGTTCGAGCCTGCTTACATAGAGGATCCGCACCGGCCCCTTGGCCGATGCACGATGCTTGCGGGCGCGGTCAACCTGCGGGGCCGGGAGGTCGGCGATGCCGTGGGGTGCCCGGAACCACTGGTTCGAGAGTTCGATGCCGAAGGATTCCTCGAGATGCCTGCCGCTCGCCTCGCTGTTGAGGTGGAAGGCTTTGGCGCTGCCAAGGTAGACCTCCTCCAGCAGGGTCAGTTCGCGCGTGGTGTCGCGGTCGAGATGCCGTCCCTCGATCTCTGCAAAGGTTCGGAAGCTGGTATTGGTGGAGACCACAGTGAAGAGCGACCGGTCGAGAGTGCAGAACAGCCCCTCCTGATCCCAGACCGGCGCGATCACCGCATCGACGTAGCGGTCGCGGCGAATGCGCAGGACTTCCGCGTGCGCGGCCCGAGCCCATGCGATGTTGAACCGCGCCGCACCCGAGCGCGGTTCTCCCAGGGATTCCCTGACCCCCGCAGGCGCCTGCCCGGCTGCGATATCGGCCTCGCTGAGCCCGCGTATCCAGACTCCGTCCTCGAACTCGACGGTCGACGGCGTGTCGACCATGGTGATCAGGTGCACTTCGTGGCCGTGGCGGGCAAAGCCGCGCGCCAGATCCCAGATGTAACGGGCAATCCCACCCGGCGAACGGCGCGGAAGCCAGCGCGACACGAGGCAGATTGTAAGGCGGCCATTTGCCGGTGTGAGGGTTTTGAAGCGGGCAAGCGCTTCAGGACGTGCCGGACCGATGGTCGTGCTTTTCCGTTCCTGCGAGATCGCCCGTTCGCGTCCGTCCTTCTTGCCACGCTTTACGTCTGCAACGAAGCGGTCATACTCGAAGCGGCTGATCCCGCGCTCGTCGAGCTGCCAGCGCGCGCCATCAAGCAGTTCCTGCGTCCACTTGTCGCATTCGTTCATCACTTCTGCCAGGTCGCCGCCGTTGCGCCGCCAATCGGACAGGCAGACGTAATATTTGTTCTTCACCACCGGGTATGGGTAGGTCAGGATCTTCCGCTCGTCGCGGGTCACGCCCGAGGCGAACTTGTGATGCACACTGGCGCCTGAATCGATGAACCGGATGCGCAGGCCCAGTTCGGAGATGCGACGACAGACCTCGGACTCGTCGAGGAAGTATTCGATCTCCTCGTCGAATCCTCCGATTTCGATAAGCGCATCTCTGCGGAAGCTGCTCGAGGCCCCGAGGATGTGGGGGATGGTCTGCGAGTCCCTGAAATTGAAAGCCCACAGCGGCGGCTTCCATTCGAAATTGGGGTTGTAGAAGCGGTCGATGAGGAAGGGGTTCATCTGCCATCGAAAACCCGTGAAATCATAGACCCGGGTTCCCACCCCGCCGACATCCGGCTCGGCATAGCCGGACACGATGTTGGCAATCCAGTCGGGTTCGGCGAAGGCATCGTCGTCGAGGAACAGGACATACTCGCCCGATGAAGCCCTGATGCCTGTATTGCGCGATTTCGACAGGTTGGCTTCGGCGATACGCTCGACCACCAGATCGCCCCGATACTGGCTGATCACGTTTTCGGTATCGTCGTCCGAAGGGCCGTTGACCACGACCACCTCGAAGTTCGAGTAGTTCTGATACCTTAGGGATCGCAGGCTCTTGCGCAACAGAGGCGCACGGTTGAGCGTGGAGATGACGACACTGACCGGTGGCTCAGCTCCCGCGTCGCCCACATTCTTGCCCATGCCGTCTCCACCATGAATAGCGATTGATAGGGATCGGCTCGGACCCTGCGATTTGCGTCCGCCACCCCGCGGCAGGCCTTACGTCAGACAAAACAAAGCTGTAAACCGATTTCTGAACTAGGTTAGGCTTGTGCGGCACAATAAGTAATTTGCCCCATCAGACGCATGCCACGCCCTTACAGATGTGGTATAGGCGTCGGGCTACACTGCGGTAATCGTGCTGGTCGCGCCACCGGGCGGCTTGCTCGGCAATCTGGGCGGCCTGTCGGGTGTTGGAACGGATCGCACCCAAGGCCGCATCGATGCCGTCGGCAAGTGCCTGCTCGCTCAGGCCTGGCAGCCGGAAAACGGCTCCCTCGAGATCGTCGAAGATCGGTAGCGGCGTGACGGCCACGGGGCGTTCCACCGCCATCCCGTACCGCACGGCGCCGCTCGCGGATTCGGCCGTCCGCTGATAGGGAAACACCACGAGGTCGCTGTCGCTGAGAAGGGCGAGGCTCTCCTCGTCTGCCAGAAAGCGGTGGTGAAGCTCGACGTGCGAAGCCAGTCCGAGCTCATCGACCCGCCGCCTGATCGTGTCGATCACCTCGGCCGAAATCGGGTTCGGGTATTCGGCGTTGACCATCCGCAGCCGCATCGGGCGTCCGCGATCGTGCAGCAGGCGAAGCGCGCCAAGGATTTCGGGCAGGCCCTTCTGGGGTAGGGCGAAGCCATAGGTGGCGATCACCGGTACCTTGTTGTCCCCGCGCGGCGGAGGCGTTTCGCGGCGGAGCACCCCGTGCGGAAACAAGGCAACGTTGTCGACCAGCCCCAAGTCCTTCAGGCGGTTAAGATCGTCGATCGCATGAACGAGGATCCGATCGCACCGCGACAGCCCGGGTGCGAGCCAGGCGAGGTTGTAATTCGCGACGTCGGCCTCGTCGGGCGGATCGATGGTGGAATGCAGGATGACCACGACGGCCTTGCCGATGGCCTTTGCCTGCGAGATGAACCGCGTCAGGTCGGCGTGGTTGTAGAACCCGTAATTGAACTGAATGACAAAGACATCGCAGTCCTCGGCGTCAGGGTGGGCGAGGACCCGCCAGAGCTCTGAATTCGACTTGCCCAGCCGCCAGGACCGCAACGAACCGTCCGGACCGATCAGGCGTTCCTCGTTGGCGGGAGAGAACACGCGGACCTCGCCCGGCATGGCATCGACAAGGTGCTGCGAATAGGTCGCGATGCCGCAACGGCTGTGCCACGTGCTGATCCACCCGGTCCTCGGGTTGCGCCGCGGTTCGGCGGGCAAGGTGGTAGCGGCGGCAGTCAGCCGCTGCGCGACGTGGCGCCACGTGTGTCGCGCCATCAACTGTTCGCGCCCGCGGGCGGCCATTGCCCCGCGGGTCTCGGGATCGACCGCGTAGGCTTCGCGCAACGCCTTCGCCAGGTCCGCGACATTGACCCGTGCCCAGGCCGAGGACCACAAGCCGAAATGCGACCGCGCCCGTTCGAAACGGAAGTCAACCAGCCAGCTGTTGCCCGGGTTGCAGAACTCCAGCTGCCCGCCCCAGGCAGTGGTGATCACCGGGAGCCCTGAAAGCATGGCTTCCGCAAAGGGCAAACCAAATCCTTCGGCAAAGCTTGGTCCGACGAGCACATCGCACTGCTCGTAGATCGCCTTGAGCTGTTCCTCGGGAAGGTCCGCGACAATCAGGACGACGTGCGGGAAGCGCGGATTGCGGGCCTGCATGGCCGCGAGCATTTCCCGGACTTCGTTGTGCGGATTGTCGAAGGTCTTGATCACCAAGCTGACGTCATCGTCGATGGTGAAGGCCGCTTCGAAGGCGGCCAACAGGGCGTCGACTCCTTTGCGCGGAAAGCACGCCGAGACGTGCAGAAAGCGAAATGCGCGCGCCTCGACGACGTAATCGGGGTCGGCGGTGATGCGATCCCAGTGATCGACACCGTTTCCGGTCACCGCGATCGGCACGCTCACCCCGTTGTCGACCATGATCTTGGCCACGTGCCGCGACAAGGCCGACATAAAGGTCAGGTTTTCGTTGAAATCCGTCACCCAGCCTTGCGGGAAACCCGATTCCTCCCAAGCATAGTGGTGCAGTGCATTGATCGGTGCGCGCATGTCGGCGACGCGGGGCGGATAGAGCAGGCGGCTGGTCGCAAAGCTGCGGGACTGTCCGGTCTTGCCGGCTTTCTTCGCCATCGCCGCGAGGTCGGGATTGGCCGCGAGGAAATCGGGATCGGGCGCAAAGTCGCCCGGACCTTCGGTGCTGAAAAGCGCGACATCCCAGCCCAGGTCCGCCATGGCACGCGCGGTCTCGCGATTGACGAGGGCCAAGCTGTAACTGCTGTCAAATGGCCCCTCGATCCGCCACGTCTTGCCGGCGGGAGAGAAGTTGGTGGCAGATTTGGCGACCAGTTCGGCCTCCGCCGCGGCAAGGCAGCGCGCCAGTGCCTCGAGATCGCCCTCGGGACATTCGTCCAGCGCGACCCGGTCGGCCACATGGGCGGCCATCCGCGAGGCTGACGCCAAGCGCTGGCGCGGCGCAGCCCGCCCGGACAGGCCGGCTTCGATGGCCTTGACGGTCCGCTCCGCGACCTTGCTCCAGCTGAACTGGCCGGACTGACGAAGGGCATGATCGCGCGCCGCACGCCACGCCTTCTCGTCGGTGAGCAGGCCCTCGATCATGCGGGCGATGGCTGAAGGATCATGCGGATCGAAGGCATAGGCGCTCGAGCCGATCACCTCCGGAATGCCCGTCACGCCGGATCCGATCGTCGGGCAGCCGCATGCCATAGCTTCGAGCGCCGGAAGACCGAAGCCTTCATGGAACGAGGGGAACACGAAAAGGCGGGCCGAGCGATACAATTGCGAAAGCTCGGCATCGGGCACGAAGCCCGCGAGCACGACATCTCCCTTCGCCAAACCCAGACCGGCAGCCAGGGCAAGCAGCTCGTCGCGCGCCTCGGCGGTGCCCCCGCCCACCAGCACCAGCTGATGCCCCTTTCGCAGGTCCTCGGGAAGCTGCGCGAATGCTCGGACCAGCCCGTCGAAATTCTTTCGCGGCTCGATCGCGCTGGTATGCATGATGAAGGGCCGGTCGATGCCGAAACCTTCGAGCAGGTCGGCCGATGGCGCGCCGTCCGGATGAAAGATTGCAGGGTCGAACGCCGCCGAGATGGTGGCAATGCTTTCAGGCGTGAAGTCGAGGAATCGCAGTCCCTCGCCGCGAGAGGATTCCGAGTTGGCGAGAAGCAGGTCGGCCTCTTCGACCTGAGCGATACGGTCGAAGTACCAGTTGCGCGCCTTGTCCCACGACAGATACTGATCGACATCGAACAGCGGGATCAGGTCATGCAGGATCACCGCCTTGAGATACGATCCGCGAGGATCGCTCAGCGAGAGGCTGGTTCCGTCGATGAACCCCTCCACCGCTGAGCCGACCAGCAGCGCATCGCAGCCTGCCTCGCCGACGAAGGCCTCGTAAGCGGCCTGCGACAGCCGCCAGCGGTGAAGGTTGGCCGTCACCTCGAGCCGGGTGTTCTGAATTCCAGGGAATACGAGAACCCGATCCGCGCCGATCCTGTTGCAGGCGTGAGCGAAGGCTTCTTCGAATGTCTCGCTCATCGCAGCGTTGAGCAGTGCGAAAAGCTCGACGCCCTCGTGCGCCGCGAGCGCGTCGAACAGGCTTCTGACATAACGTCCGATGCCCCGGTGGCGGCTCTCGTTCTGCAGGGCCTGAAGATCGAAGAGCAGCTTCACGCGCCCGCGCCTCTAACCGCGGCAGACCGACGGAGGACATCGAGCAGCTCCCGCTCTTTGCTGTCGAGGTCTACGGGAAGCGTGTTCTGGTCCAGATTCAGGGAAGCAGGAGAAGCAACGGGGCGGGCGACCGACCCGCCAGTCGGTCCGGAGGGGACGTAAGGAGCCAGTCCGCCCCAGTTTCCGCCCGTTTGCCCCCCCAGTTGCCTCATGGCGTCGAAAAGCACCAGATTCTGGTCGCGCAGGCGGCCCACCTCGTTGGCAAGCATGCGCAGTCGCCGATGGGTTGCCCCATTTCCTTCCTCGCCGGTGAACAGCCGTACGACCGCTCCGAGCAATGGGATTGTAGACCAGCGATGCCGCTTTATCGCCCGATCGAGGCCGGCAACGCCGGGAATGAAGTTGCGCCCTTCCGCCGAGCGGCGCAGTTGCTTGAGGATCGCCAGCTTGTGCGTTCCGGCACGCAGTTGCGCGAGGTAATGGGCCTCGCCCTCCGGATCGGGCGCGCGGCCCAGAACGGCTTGGTACGCCACGGCGATGAAGCGCCGGTCGTCGGGAGCCGTCAGCCGCGGGACGGTGGTGATCGGTTCATCGTTCTCCAGCATCAGTTACCCCTGTCGTCGGTGCCGCGCGGGCGACTTACATCATTCTGGAATAATTTGACAATTTCCACGGCGACCTCGCCTCTCGCATCCGCATGCCGGCGTTCCGGATGCGTCAGGCCATGATTTCGGCGTAGTGTTCGTAGGCTGCATCGACTGAATCGAACTCCGTCAGCTGACCGTTGGCGAGCACCGCCGCCCGCTGGCAATGGGCCCGGACGAATTCGGGGTCGTGCGACACGATGATGCGCGACCGGTCCGCGCGCTTGACGAACAGCTCCTCGTGACACTTCGCCTGGAACCTGCTGTCCCCCACAGCCACGATCTCGTCGATGAGGTAACAATCGAAATCTATGATCATCGAGGTGGCGAAGGCGAGTCTCGCGCGCATCCCCGAGGAGTAGGTGCGCAGCGGCTCCTTCAGGTAGACCCCCAGCTCGGTGAAGTCCTCGACGAAATCCAGGCAGGATTGGGGATCGACGCCGTAGATGCGACAGATGAACTTGAGGTTGTCCAGTCCCGTCAGAGCGCTCTGGAAGCCACCGCTGAAGGCCAGCGGCCAGGACACGCTCATCGTGCGCTCCACCGTGCCGCTGTCGGGCAGTTCCGCGCCGCTGATGATGCGCACCAGGGTTGACTTGCCAGCCCCGTTGCGGCCGAGGATGCCAATGGCGTCGCCCCGCCCCAGGGTCAGGCTCACCCCGTCGAGGATCCGTGCAGGACCCGCGGACGTATCGTAACTCTTTCGGACGTCGGCGAGGCGGATCATTCAGGCCTGACCTTGCCCGAGATCGCCCGCACGCGAAGCAGCCCGGCGATTGTCAGCGCTGCGTTCCAGGTTGCCATGTAGGCGAGATCGTAACGCGGGGTGATCTTCGAACCGAAGAAGCCTTCCCGGAGATATTCGACACCGTGCACCATCGGGAAGAGCAGCACGGCACTCTGGAAAGAGGGCGGCAGGCTGTTGACCAGGAAGGCGGCGCCCGAGAGCGGGAACAGGAGGTAGGCGGCGGGGTGCCAGAATTTCTCGACCACCTCGCTCGACCATGAAAGGGCGCCAAGGAACAGCGCGAGACCTGCGCCGAACCAAGCCAGCATCAGCCATGCTGCCGCCACTGTTACGACGTCTTCGGGCAGGGTTAGCCATTCGAGACCCCAGAACAGGAGGATCAACCCTACGAACGAGATAGTCGTGCCCACGGCTTCAAGGGCTATTCGCGCCGCGAAGACATCGAGCAGACGCACGTTGCGATGGTAGAGCAGGGGGAGGTTCGGCTCGATCGCGGAAATGCACCGCGAGGGCATCGAGCGCCACAGGAGAATGCTTGAATAGCCGGTCACCCCGAATGCGACAATCGGCAGGGACGAATGGGACCCGAGTTTGGCGACCGACCACAGCGCGGTCACCCCGAGCGTGAACAGCATCGGCTCGGCGAAGAGCCACAGGAAGCCGATGTTGTGGCGTCCGTAGCGCGTGAGAATCTCGCGCATCAGCAGGGCCCCGAGGACCCTGCGCTGGATCGTCCAGGACTGGGAAATGGGAAGATCGGTCATGAGAACCTAGTTGCGGTGTTCCCTGACCCCGGCCAGCAGCATTGTCAGAATACCCCAGGCCACCAGACCGATGATGAGTGTAGCGAGAATGCCGCGGATGCGGCGCGGTTCGAGCGCATCGTCGGGCAGGCTCGGCTGTGCGACCCTCTCGATATAGGCGACCTGCCGGCGCGCCTCGTTGCGCGCATCCTGCAGCGCCGCCAGCGAAAGGCCGAGTTGCTGGTCAGCAAATTCGCGCTGCACCTGGAGGCGCTGATACTCCGCCGCCGTTTCCGACAGGGACCCGTCGCTTCCGGCGATTGCGCCGAGTTGCTCCTTGATCGCTTGTTCGAGCCCGGCGATCCGCACCCTGAGGACCGGGATCTGGGGGTTCTGTGCAGCTACCCGCGACAGCTGCAGCAACTGCATCCGGGCTCCGATCAGTTCGTCCTGCAGCTTCGAGATCATCTGCAACTGGACGGTGGCCTGACGCTCGGGGTCGATCACACCCTTGCGATTGCGGTAGTTCGACAGCTCCAGCGCCGCCGCCGAGGCTTGGGCCTTCGCTTCCTCGGCCTCCCGCTCGGCATAGCGGACAAGATCCTCGCTGCCCCTGCTATTGAGGGCGTTGACGAGCTGTTCGGACCGCTCGAGCAGGCGGGCATTGATGGCCTGCGCATCTTGCGGCCGGAAGGCGCGGGCGGTCAACGTGGTGATCCCGGTTTCCGCGTCGTATTGCGCATCAACCTTGCCACCGTAGTACTGGTAGAGATCCTCGAAAGACCCGGACCACCCGAGCGGGTTGAAACGATCAAAGATCGAGACGCTGTCCGAGCCCCAAGCGTTCCTTGCGAATTCGTCCTTGTTGATGGCGCGCAGCGCGTCCCGGGATTCGATGAAGCCCTGCGCCGCCCGCACTTCCTCGCTCGCCGTCGAGAACCCGGCGCTTCCGAGCAGCATCCCGATGCCGCTCTTCTGCGGCTTTTCCGGGCTGCGCACGACATAGCGGCTTTCCGAAACGTAGACGTCCGAGGCAAGGAAGCCAAAATAAAGCGTGGCGAGCACCGTCGGGATCACCACCGTGAGCCAGAACAGCGGACCCGCGTGTTTCAGAGCGTCGCCGGCACGGGTCAGCATCCCCGGCCGGCGTGCCGCCGGCGCGTCCTGAGCGGCTGCCTCGCTTGAACCCGTGTCTTTGAAGGCCACGATTTCCGAGGAACGCGCCGTCGTATCTGGCATTGGCTTCATTAGTTTCGGCACCCTTGGTAGACGCCCTCAACGTCGATAATCGTGCTTTCGCCACCGCGTGCTGGCTGCCGGCGACCCTAGTGACCGCCGCTAGCGGCTTTCGTCTCGCGCGGTCAACCGAGGTTGAACGCGACTTCGATCGGCCCGCCGCACGCGAGAGGCGATACAACCTTTGCACCGCCGCCGATAGACTGCTTGAGCATCTTCCTGAAATTCGTGGCGGTTTTTGCATCCGGTACGGACCGGGAATTCGGTTCGCGGACGCCGCGCCCTTTGACAGCGAGGGGCTGCAATGGCAAGGGCACCGCTCGAAGTGGCGTTGCAAGCTCCCCGGAGCAGGTGCAGCGCGCCCACCTTATGGACACCCCCAGATGAATGCTCTCCACTTCGGTCGAACCTTGGCCTTGTCCGCTTTCGGACTGGTGCTCGCGTCGTGCCAGGCCTTCGGACCGAGCACGGACGATATCACAAGTGCCACGACCCTGCGCGTCGCCCCGAGCGAAGCGCCGGTTGCGATCGAGGTGATCAAGGTTGACGGGAATACTGCCCGAGCCCTTCCGGCATCGCGGCCGGCGCCGACCTTCGCCGAGGCATTCGGCGAGGCCAGGCCGGTTGGCACCATCGTCGATGTCGGCGATGCCGTTGAAGTCACCATCTGGGAAGCCCCCCCGGCAACCCTGTTTGGCGGTGCCATCGCGGATACCCGTATCGGCACCGCCATCGGCACGGCGCGTCCCACGACCTTGCCCGAACTTCTGGTCGGACCTGAGGGAACGATCTCGGTCCCCTTTGCCGGGGCCGTCCCGGCGCGCGGCCGCACGCTGGCCCAGATCGAGAGCGACATCGTCGCACGGCTGCGGGGGCGCGCCAACGCACCTCAGGTGCAGGTGCGCTTGCTGCGCAACGCCACGGCGACGGTCACGCTGGTCGGCGAGTTCGCCCAATCCGCGCGACTTCCCCTGACCCCGCGGGGCGAGCGCCTGCTCGATGCGCTCGCCTCGGTCGGCGGGGTCAAGCCTCCGGTCAACCTCACGACCATCCAGGTCACCCGCAACGGCGAGAACTACCGGATGCCGCTCTCGCAGATCATCGAGCGTGACGAGAACAACATCATCCTCGCGAAGGACGATGTCGTCACCGCGCTGTTCCAGCCTTACAGCTTCACCGTGTTGGGCGCAGCAGGGCGCAACGACGAGATCCGCTTCGAGGCTTTCGGCATCACGCTTTCGCAGGCGCTCGGGCGGATAGGTGGCCTGCAGGACGGGCGTGCCAATCCGCGCGGGGTATTCTTGTTCCGCTGGCGCGACCGGAGCAATCCGTCGAGCCTGCGCGACCCGGTGATCTACAGCTTCGATCTAAAGGACCCGGCAGTCTATTTCCTCGCCCAACAGTTCCGAATGGAAGACGGCGACTTCGTCTACATCACCAATTCGCCGGTGGCTGAACTCCAGCGCTTCGTCGGGATCGTGTCGCAAGCGATCCTTCCGGCGGCAACCGTGACGACCATCGCTCAGCAGCAGTAAGGCGCCTCCGCCATGCGCGACAATGATGCGCCGCTGCTGCTGGACGTCTCGCGCTTGGTGTGGCGGCGCTGGAGCGGAATGCGTGCGACCGGGATCGATCGCATCTGCCTCGCCTGGCTCGATCATTATGCGCCCAAGTCCCAGGCAGTGGTGATCCATCGCCGCGGCAAGGCGATACTCTCCTGGCGAGCCTCGCAGGCACTGTTCCGCAGCCTCCGGCGGCCGGAGCGGACGAAGCGCGATGCCGTCCGTTTCCGGCGTGACATCCTGGGTCTTGCGCTGCGCCATGGTGCTGACTTGCGCGACCGGTTCGAGGGGCGGGGTCGCCTTTGGCTCAATCCGGGCCACACCGGGCTTGATGCGCCCGGGCTGGCGGCTTGGTGTTCCCAGCGCGGCGTGCGCCCGGTTTATCTCGTGCATGACCTGATTCCGATCACCCATCCCGGATTCTGCCGCGAGGGCGAGGACGAACGCCATCGCCGACGGATGCGGACCGTGCTGGAGACGGGCGCGGGCGTGATCGCAAACAGCGCGCACACGCTCGAAACCCTGACCCACTTCGCCCAGACCCAAGCTGCAGCGATGCCCCCTTCGGCGGCGATCTGGCCGGGGACTCCGCGCCTGCCCGTGGCCGGCACCGGTCAGGCGGGCAAGGCAAGCTTCGTCGTTCTGGGAACCATAGAGGGGCGCAAGAACCACCGCTTGCTGTTGTCGGTATGGCAGGACCTGCTGGCGAGCGCCACAATTCATGAGGTTCCGGAATTGCTGATCGTCGGAAGGCGCGGGTGGCAGGCCGACGATGTCTTCGCGATTCTCGATGGAACGAATTTCAGGGGCAGTGTTCGCGAAGTCGGACCGCTCGACGACGATGGGCTCGCCCGGCTGCTGGGCGATGCACGGGCGCTGCTATTTCCCAGTTTCGCGGAAGGCTACGGGATCCCACTGGTGGAAGCGCTCGCCGCCGGTATCCCGGTGATCGCCAGCGACCTGCCGGTGTTCCGGGAAATCGGGCAGGGCGTTCCCGAACTCTTGCCTGCATCCGATCAAACGGCGTGGCGCGATGCGATCCTCGACTATGCCCGCCCTGCCAGCGTCCGCCGCGATGCGCAGATGCAGCGGATGACGGGGTTTCACGCTTACGAATGGTCTAACCACTTCGCAGACCTCGACAAATTCCTCTTGCAGCTCCAAACCGAGCCACTGTCTCGCTGATCACTGCGATCGGCGGCAACTCGTGGCAACAGGCACTACCGGCTTCCTCCTCCCAATCATTCCCGCTAAACCCTGAAGGTGCATAAGACATGGCGATGATTCATCCGGTTATCCTTTGCGGCGGTAGCGGAACTCGGCTGTGGCCGCTGAGCCGCAAGGCGCGCCCGAAGCCCTTTCTGCCGCTTGTGGGCGAGGAGACCTTGTTCGAGGCAGCAGTGGCGCGCGTGGCCGACGCTACGACATTCGCCGCGCCGATGGTGGTTGCCGGTTCAGCCCATGCGGATCTGATCGAGACCCAGTTGGGCGACGCCCCCGGCGCGCGGCTGGTGATCGAGCCGGTGGGGCGCAACACCGCCCCCGCGATCGCGCTCGCCGCAGCCCTGCTTCCGCCCGAAGCGGTGATGCTGGTCTGCCCGAGCGATCACCACATCGGCGACGTTCCCGCCTTCAGGGCCGCCGCGATTGCCGCGGCCGAACTTGCACGGAGTGGCTATCTTGTGTCTTTCGGGATCGCTGCTGACCGGCCCGAGACCGGCTACGGCTATCTCGAGCGCGGCGAGCCGCTGCTCGGCGGCTATCGTGTTGCTCGCTTCGTGGAGAAGCCTGACATCAGCACCGCGCAAGCCTACATCGCCAGCGGCAACTACAGCTGGAATGGCGGTATCTTCGCCTTCCGTGCCGGACAGCTGCTCGAAGAGCTTGCCACGCACCGGCCGGACATGGCGCGACGGGTGGCAGAGGCCGTGGCTGCGGGTCGCGAGGAGGGCAGGCGTTTCCATCCGGCGGCACAGCCCTTCGCGGCCATCGAGGGTGACTCGGTCGACTACGCGGTCATGGAGAACACCGCCAATGCTGCAATGGTGCCGGCCGACATGAATTGGTCGGACATCGGCAACTGGGCCGCCCTCGGCGATGCACTGGCGGATCGGGCCGACGCGGCAGGTAACGTCGTGCGCAGCGGAACGGTCGATCTCGCCCAGTGCCGCGGTGTGCTGGCGCTTACTGATGGGCCGCGCATTTCAGCAGTCGGCCTCACCGACATCTGCATCATCGTGTCCGAAGGCGAGGTGCTGGTCGTCTCCCGCGAGGGTGCGCAGGCAGTCGGCAAGCTGCCGGGAGCTGCGAACCAATGAGCACGCGTCGGCTCGAGACACGAATGGTCGCCAAGGTGTGGGGGTGCGACAGGCTGCCCGCACCCTTCGCCGCTCCCGCAGACGAAAGGATCGGCGAGATCTGGTTCGAGCCGCCACCCGAACTTCCGCAGGTGCTGGTCAAGTATCTCTTCACGTCGGAAAAGCTGTCGGTGCAGGTGCACCCCTCCGATGCGCAGGCCCTGCCGGGCGAAGCGGGCAAGGAGGAATGCTGGCTGGTGCTGGACGCCGAAGAGGATGCTCGCCTCGCCATCGGGTTCGAACGCGAGATGACCGTCGAGGAGATCGCCGCAGCTGCCGAAGACGGTTCGATCGAGCGTCTGATGACGTGGCACGTGGCGCGCCCTGGCGACCTCTTCTATCTGCCCGCAGGCACGGTCCATGCAATCGGACCGGGTCTCGCGCTGGTGGAAGTTCAGCAGAACTCCGACACCACTTTCCGCCTCTTTGACTATGGCCGCCCGCGCGAACTCCATCTCGAGCGGGCGCTGGCCGTGGCCGATCTCAAGCCCTACGCCCCAGAGCACACGCGCAACATAGCTGCCGGTCAGGTGCTGGTTGACGGACCGCATTTCCGGCTGGACCGGGTAGAGGGTGAGCCCGATGCTGCGACGCGGGAGGGCTTCACCGGCCCGCTAATGGCTCTGCCGCTCGCCGGCGAGGTACGTGCCGATGGCGGCATTGCCTGCGCAGGTCCGGGCGAGTGCCTCTATGCCGACAACATCGCCGGGATCGACTTTGCTGGCGCCGAAGTGACACTGCTCGTTCGAGCAGCCTGAAACCCTCAGGACAGCGCGATATCCGGCGCGTCTTCCTGCTTCATGCCGACCACATGGTAGCCGGCATCGACATGGTGGGTCTCGCCCGTCACGCCCGAGGACAGGTCGGACAACAGGTAGAGCCCCGCACCGCCGACATCCTCGATGGTCACGTTGCGGCGTAGCGGCGCGTTGTATTCATTCCACTTGAGGATGTAGCGGAAATCGCCGATCCCGCTCGCGGCGAGGGTCTTGATCGGGCCGGCGCTGATCGCGTTGACGCGGATATTGCGCGGCCCCAGGTCGTTGGCGAGATACTTGACGCTGGTCTCTAGCGCCGCCTTGGCGACGCCCATGACGTTGTAATGCGGCACGACCTTCTCGGCGCCGTAATAGGACAGCGTGAGGATCGCGCCCCCGCTTTCCGGCATCATCGCCGCGGCGCGCTGCGCGATCGCGACCAGCGAATAGGCCGAGATGTTCATGGTGTTGAGGAAGTTCTCGAGGCTGGTGTCGACATACTTGCCGCGCAGCTCGTTCTTGTCGGAATAGCCGATCGCGTGCACCACGAAGTCGATCGTCTCCCACCGCTCCCTGAGCGTGGCGAAGGCGGCGTCGAGCGATTCCATCTCCGACACGTCGCATTCGAAGGTGAAGTCGCTGCCGAGTTCGGCGGCGAGCGGGATCACCCGCTTGGCGAGTGCTTCGCCCTGGTAGGAAAAGGCGAGTTCGGCGCCCTGTTCGGCCAGCTTCTTTGCGATGCCCCACGCCAGCGACTTGTCGTTGGCGAGCCCCATGATCAGACCGCGCTTGCCTGCCATCAACCCGTTCATCTACGCCTACTCCTCGCTTGCCTCGCCCGCGCGCCTGTCCAGCCCGTCGGGCGCCAGCGCCGCGTTCAGTTCCGCGCCGATAACGAGGCCGAGCCCGACAAGCCAGAAAAACAGCAGCGTCACCATGCTTCCGGCGAGGCTGCCATAGGTGAGATCATAGGTGAAGACGCTGCGCAGCACGATCGGGAGCGCCGCGGCCACCGCCAGCCACCACAGCGTCGTGAACAGCGCGCCGGGCCATTTCGGGCAGCGCCGGCCGCGGAAGGCGGGCGGGGTGAGGGTGACGAACAGCACCCACAGCGAGGCCGCCAGCCCCAGCGTCGGCACGATCCGCGACAGGCGCAGCGTGCCGATCCATTCGCCGAGCTGGGGGAAGGCGGCAGCGATCACCTCCTGCGCGCCGCCGATCATCACCTGCGCGAACAGCGACAGCATCAGAACCACCACCGCGGCGAGGATCAGCCCGGCCGACAGCAGCCGTGTCCGCCAGAAGGCCTGCACGCTGCGCACCCCGTAGGCGCGGCGCAGGATGTCGCGGATGGTCTCGATCAGGCTCGACACGGTCCACAGCGCGACCGCGCCGCCGGCCCACAGCAGCCAGCCCGAACGGGCGTAGATCACGTCCTCGGCCACCGGCACGATGGTTTCGGCCACCGATTGCGGCATCGCCTGCGCGACCGAGAGGATGATCGTCTCGGCATTGTCGCGCCCGCCGATCAGGTCGAACAGAGCCGCGCCGAGGATGAAGAAGGGGAAGATCGCCAGCATCCCGAGATAGGCGAGATTGCCGGCGTGGATGAACCCGTCGTTGAAGGTGTCGCTCGCAACCTGTCCGACCACGGCCCAGAAACGGGACCGCGGGGTGGAGGGGGGTGGGGTGTCGCCCATGATGATGCCTTGCGCCCGGCCGCTACAGGCCGAACTTCTCCCTTGGCCGGGCCGTGTCGATCCAGCCCTCGAGCCGTTCGGTCAGCGGGCCGAGGTCGGCAGGGAGCTGGATTTCCAGCGTCACCAGCTGGTCGCCGCGTTCGTGCTTGCCGTCGACAAGCTTGGCGTTCTTCTTGGTCCAGCCCTTGCCGGCGAGGCGCAGCACCGTGCCGCCCGAGCTGCCCGGCCGGATCGTCAGCATCACCGCGCCGTCCACGGTCGGGCACTTGACCTTGGCTCCGCGCACCGCCTCGTCGAGCGTGATCGGCAGGTCCATGCGGATGTTGTCGCCCTCGCGGCGGAAGAAGGGGTGGGAGCCGACCTCGACCATCACGATCCCGTCGCCATTGCCGCCGGGGCCGGGGTGGCCCTTGTCCTTGAGGCGCATCATCGTGCCGTCCTCGACCCCGGCGGGCAGCTTCAGGCTGATCGCCTTGCCGTCGGCGAGGGTGATGCGCTGGTCGCGCCCGGCGGCGGCCTCGACGAAGGGCACCGCAAGGCGGTACTGGATGTCGGCGCCGCGCTTGGGCGGGGGCGGCGGGGGCTGGCGGCCGAAGCCGCGCCGCGGGGGCGCCTGCTGGCGGTTTCGTCCGCCGAACAGGCCCTCGAACAGGTCGCCGAGATCGACGTCGTCGCCGCCGAACCCGCCGAAATCGCTGCCCCCCGGCCCGCCGCCATAGCTGCCGCGGCTGTAGCCGGGCCGCGCGCCCATGCCGGCGAAGGGATTGGCGGGATTGCCCTCGGCATCGATCTCGCCGCGGTCGAACTGCGCGCGCTTGGCCTTGTCCGAAAGCAGGTCATAGGCGCGGGTCACCTCGGAGAACTTCTCCGCGGCCTTGGGATTGTCCTTGTTGCGATCGGGGTGCAGCTCCTTGGCGAGCTTGCGATAGGCGCTCTTGATGTCCTGCTCGGACGCCGTGCGGGGAACGCCAAGAGTGCTGTAAGGGTCGCGCATGGCGTATTAGCTAGGTGAGACAGCGGCCTCGCGCAAGCCGCGGGCGAAATTGCATGTCCTGCACTTTCATCGCCGGCCTGGCGCGCCTATGTCCCGGCGCGGATCAGCAAGGACCTACGCGCATGAGCACTTCCACCCCCCTCGACGATGCCCAGCTGGCCGACAGCGTGCTGCCGGCAGGGGCCGATCCCTTCGAACTGTTCGAGGAATGGTTCGCCGCCGCGCAGGTGGGCGAGATCAACGATTCCAACGCGATGGCGCTCGCCACCGCCACCCCCGGGGGTGCGCCCTCGGTGCGGATGGTGCTGCTGAAGGGTCATGGCAGGGGCGAGATAGCCGGGGGGGGCTTCACCTTCTTCACCAATGCCGAGAGCCGCAAGGGCGGGCAGATCCGCGCCAACATGCAGGCCGCGCTGCTGTTCCACTGGAAGAGCCTGCGCCGCCAGATCCGCATCGAGGGCCCGCTCATCGAGGTCTCGCCCGAGCGCGCCGACGCCTATTTCCACTCGCGCCCCTACAAGAGCCAGGTCGGCAGCGCCGCCAGCGACCAGTCGCGTCCCCTGCCCGAGCGGCAGGCCTATATCCACCGGGTGCAGGAAATCTGGGCCGCGCACGAGGCCGAGGGCAAGGTTCCCCGCCCGCCGCACTGGACCGGCTTCACCCTGAGCCCGCGCCGCATCGAGTTCTGGATCGACCGCGACAACCGGCTGCACGACCGCCGCGAATTCACCCGCGACAGCGCGGACGCGCCGTGGTCCGACACGCTGCTTTATCCCTGAGGCCCCCCAATGCCCCTGACAATCCCCTACTGGCACGTCGATGCCTTCAGCGCGCAACCCTTCGGCGGCAACCAGGCCGCGGTCATGGTGCTGGACGAGTGGCTGCCCGATGACGTGCTGGTGAAGATCGGGGGCGAGAACCTCTTTGCGGAGACCGCCTTCGTCGTGCGCGATACCACCGGAGCGGCGGACTGGGAGCTGCGCTGGTGCACCCCCACATACGAAATCGCCCTGTGCGGTCATGCGACGCTGGCGAGCGGGCACATCCTCTTGCAGCGCGACGGGGGCGAGCGGATCACCTTCCGGACCCGCAAGTCGGGCATTCTCGAGGTGGTCAGGGCCGGTGATGGCTACGAACTGGCACTCCCCGCCATCCCGACCGCCCCGCGTGACTACCCCGAGGCGGTTGCCCTGCTCGGCGCGCAGCCGCTGGAGGTGTGGCGCAACGACAGCCGCTACAACATCTTCCTGTTCGCAAACGAGGCTCAGGTCCGCGCGCTAAATCCCGACATTCGCGGGCTGGGGGCGCTGGGTACCGACCAGTTCATCTGCACCGCGCCGGGCGATAGCACCGACATCGTCAGCCGCGTCTTCGTGCCCGGCGGCGGGGTGGACGAGGACTCCGTGACCGGTTCCGCCCACGCGGTGCTTACGCCCTATTGGGCGAAGAAGCTGGGGCGCGACAGCTTGACCGCGCACCAGGCTTCGCAGCGCGGTGGCGACCTCACCCTGCGCCTCGACGGCGACAGGGCGTGGCTCGGCGGCCCCTGCGTGACCGTGGTCGAGGGTCTGTTCAGGCTCTGACCGCGATCAGCAGAGCCTGAGCTCCACGTCGCCCGTCCCGCTGACGCCGCTGAGAGCGTCGAACTGCTCCGGGGTCAGGCTCCCCGACCAGCTTTCGGTCCGCCAGTCGCCGCAGGCCCGGGCGAAGCCCGGCGCCTTCACCGACAGCAGCACGGTGCTTCCGCTGAGGAGTTGAAGGACGACCTTGCCGTCCTTGTGTATCCGGTAGGGGCCGATCTTGACCTCCAGCGAGAAGGTCCATGAGCCGGTGTAGACATCGCCCTCGCGCGTCATCGCGAGTTCCAGTCTGGGATTGCGGTAGCGCCCCAGCAGCTTCTTGGTGTCGATCCAGTCTTCCTTTGCCGAGGCGAAGGAGCGCGTGCGCTTTACCTCCCAGCCCGCCCAGCCGGCGGCATTGCGCGCGCCCTCTTGTGGTTCGATCCCCAGTGTGACGATGGCTTCGATGTCACTGCCACCGCCACCATCGACGCCTTCTTCGTAGTCCATGAATTGCCCCCCTCGTATATTCAGAGAGCGGCAGGTTAGCACGGTTCAGCGCAGGGGATAAAGCTCCAGCACGTCGGCCGCCTGCTGGAGCATTGCCTTGCGCTCCTCCCTGTTCGAATGGCCGAGGCGCACCAGAGTCACGCGCTGCTCGGGCGAGACGAGCACATATTGCCCGACGTGCCCGATCAGCGAGAACAGGCTGGCGGGCGCGCGATCGGGGAACAGGGGCTGCTCCTCGCCTTCGGGCAATTTGCGGTTGAGCCAGATCTGGAAGCCGTAATTGGCCCGCGCCGGGCTGGGTGTCACCATTGCCTCGACCCAGCGCTGCGGCACGAGCTGCTCGCCGCCCGGGGCGCGGCCCTTGAGGCGCAGCATCTCACCGAACCTGGCCCAGTCGCGGGCGGTGGCGTGCATCAGGCTGCCGCCGATCAGCGTGCCGCTGGCGTCGAATTCGGGCACCATGCTGTCCATCCCGAGGGGTGCGAACAGGCGCTGCTGGAGATAATCCGCCACTGCTTTCCGCCGGGCCTCGGGCTTGTCGCTCGTCGTGAGCGCCCGCGCGGCGATGTCGGCGAGGATCACGCTGGTGTTGCTCGAATATTCGAACTGCTTGCCCGGCTCGGCCTCGAGCGGCTGCTCCTCGGCCCAGCGCGCCATGTCGTCGCGCCCGTCGAGGAAGATCATGCGGACCTCGGAGGATTCGTAGGGCGGATCGCCGCTTTCCGTGTGCCTGAGGCCGGAGCGCATCTGGAGCAGCTGGCGCACGGTGATCTCGGCGCGCGGGTCGCCGGGGCGCTGCCACAGCGGGACGGGGGCGGGCGCATCGAGCGCCAGCAGGCCGTCGGACACCAGCATCCCGATCAGCACCCCGGTGACGGTCTTGGCCATCGACCAGCTGACGAAGCGCGTGTCCTTGTCGTAGCCCGGCCCGTATCGCTCGGCGGCGATCTTCCCGTTGGCCATCAGCACCACGGCGCGGGTCTCGCCCACGCCAGGAGCGGTGAAGAGATCGTCGATCTCGCGCGCGAGCTGGTCTTTGGGCGCGCCCGCATCCGCCGTGACCGCCCCCAGCGCGGCCTCGCCGAGGGGGGTCTCGGCCGGCGGAGCGGCACCGCAGGCGGCAAGCATCAGCAGGGCTGGCGCGAGGCAGGTCGCGCGGTTAAGGACGGCGGCTGGCAGGGTCATCGCGCCCTCATTTCCCGAAGCAACAAGGCTTGGCAATGGCGAAATCACCCGCAGGCTCGTCCTCCCGTCCGCGCTGGGGCCTGTGGCTGCTCGCGATCCTCGCGCTGGGGATTGCCGGGACGGCCTGGGCCTTCCGCGAGCCCATCAACGGCTACGGCAGCATCGCCTCGGCCTATTCGGCCCGGGTCGCCTGTTCGTGCCGCTTCGTCGCCGGGCGCAGTCTCGAGGATTGCGCCAAGGACAAGCTGCCGGGCATGGAGGCCGTGACGCTGGTCGAGGACGTGGAGACAAAGAGCGTCACCGCCCGCTTCCCGCTGGTGGCGCAGGCGACCGCGACCTACCGCAAGGGTTATGGCTGCGTGCTGGAGCCCTACGAGAGCTAGGTAAGTCTCCGTTCGCCCTGAGCTTGTCGAAGGGCCGGAATTTCTTTGCTGCTCTGTTCGAAGAAGTAGGACGGTCCTTCGACAAGCTCAGGACGAGCGGGTCCGGGAACTAGGCTTCGACCTTCTCGGTCGTGTCGATCCAGCCGCCGCCGACCACGCGCTCGCCCGCATAGATCACCGCCGCCTGTCCCGGTGCGACGCCGAATTCGGGTTCGGCAAAGCGGATCGTCACCGCCGCGCCGTCGCCCAGCTCCCCTTCGAGCGTCACCGGCACGGGCTTCGCGAGGCTGCGGACCTTCGCGGTCAGCGGCGCGTCGGGCACCGGGCCGATGCGGTTGGTTTCGGTGAGGCGCGCGGCATTCACGGCGAGCATCCGCTTGGGCCCGACCCGCACCTCGCGCGATGCTGCATCGAGGGCAATCACGTAGAGCGGCTCGGGCTGCCCGCCGATCTCGAGGCCCTTCCTCTGGCCGACGGTGAAGTGCACGATGCCCTTGTGTTCGCCCAGCTTCGCGCCGGTGGCGGCATGGACGATCGCGCCGGGAGCCGCGCCCTCGGGGCGGACCTTGGTGACGATCTTCGCGTAATTGCCGTCGGGCACGAAGCAGATGTCCTGCGAATCCGGCTTGGCCGCATTGCGCAGCCCCGCCGCCTCGGCCAGCGCGCGCACCTCCTGCTTGGGCATTCCGCCCAGGGGGAAGCGCAGGTAGTCGAGCTGCGCCTCGGTGGTGCCGTAGAGGAAGTAGGACTGGTCGCGCGCCGGATCGTGGGCGCGGTGCAGCTCGACCCCGTCAGCCCCCGTCACCCGGCGCACATAATGCCCGGTCGCGAGGCAATCCGCCCCCAGCTCGCGCGCCATGCGGAACAGGTCGGTGAACTTGGGCCCCATGTTGCAGCGGATGCAGGGCACCGGGGTGCGCCCGGCGAGATATTCGTCGGCGAACTGTTCGACCACTTCCTCGCGGAAGGCGCTTTCGTGGTCGAAGACGTAATGCGCGATGCCCAGCCGGTCGGCGACCGCGCGCGCATCGCGGATGTCGTCGCCCGCGCAGCACGCGCCCTTGCGGCCCGTGGCGGCACCATAGTCATAAAGCTGGAGCGTGATGCCGATCACTTCCGCGCCGCTGGCGTGGGCGAGGGCGGCGACCACCGAGGAATCGACCCCGCCGCTCATCGCCACGACAATGCGGCATTCGGGCGCGGCGCGCGGGAGATCGAACAGCGCGGCGGCGCTTTCGGCATCAAGCGGCGGAGCGGCGACCGGGCCGGTGTCGAGAAGGGCGGGGGTGTCCATGAGCGGCGCCGCATATAGCGATGCCCTGGCCGCTTCGCCAGTGCGCCGCGCCCTCCTCCCTTGCCGCACCCGCCCGCACTAATCCTAAGCCGGAGTAAATGGCAGTTTTACCGGATTTTGACGCACTCGGGTTAGGAGGGGCGATGATGTTCGAGAAAGCCAAGCCCCCTCATGCGCGCTCCGGCGCTCCTTCCGGCGGCCTTACCGCCGAGGATCGGGCGCGTCTGCGCACTTTGGCCGGTGTCGCGGGAGACGAGCGATTCGTCGCCCGTCCGGCGCGGCGCGCGGGCGATGCCATGCGCGCGCTCGAGTGGAGCGAGCTCACCGCCCGCCTCAATGCCGCGCGCGACCTGCGGCTGCTGTTGCGCAGCGAGGCGCAGGCCCCGATCGAGGCGGTCGCGGCCAGCTTCGGCGATGCTGCGGCGAGCTATTTCGCGCTGCTCGACGATAGCGAACCCGAACTTAACCATGATGCTTTAGGGCAATTGAAAGCTCCGGGTGCCATTGTCGCCCGCAACGATGCGAACCGCCCGGGTCACGCCGCAGGACTTTCCTCCGACGCGCCCCGTGGCGATGCGAGAGACACGAAATGATCGAGAACCAGGACATCCGCCCCGCACAGGTCATCGGCCCGCTCGGAGAGCCGCTGACCCTCGCCGACCTGCCTTCTCCCGACACCAAGCGCTGGGTGGTGCGGCGCAAGGCCGAGGTCGTGGCCGCCGTCAACGGCGGGCTGCTGACGCTCGACGAGGCGCTGTCGCGCTATGGCCTGACGCTCGAGGAATTCGCTTCGTGGCAGCGCGCGGTCGACCGGTCGGGGATGCACGGGCTGCGCGTCACCAAGATCCAGCACTACCGCGACCTCTACGAGCGCCAGCTCAAGTACTGATTGCCGCCCGGCATCGGAAAGCGGCCCGCAGCGCCTCGGCGTTGCGGGCCGCTGCCGATTCGTGCCACATTCCTCGCGCGGGGGCGCGCCTTGGTGGCGCGGCCGGAACGGGGAGAGACCGGAATGCTGGGATTCATCTGGTTCATCGTGATGGGCGGCGTCATCGGCTGGCTGGCCAGCTTGGTGATGAAGCGCGATGCCTCGATGGGCATCATCGCCAATATCGTCGTCGGGATCGTCGGTTCGTTCATCGGCAACGGGCTTTTGTCCTTCATCCTCGGCGGCGGGCGGATCGGCGCCTGGCCGCCGGACTGGTCCGGGGTGTTCGGCGCGCTTGTCGGCGCGGTGATACTGCTCGGCATCCTCAACCTGATGCAGCGCGGCCGGATGCGCTGAATCGCGCCTGAACCCGGTTCGAGGGGAACCTGGCGCGCCTGTCCTTCGTCTAGGCTGAAAGTCACCGGTCGATGCGCGCATTGCAGTGCAGCACCTGCTATTCTATCAGCCGTTGCTCTTGGTGACTTATACGAGTAATACACTCGGGGGCAGGGCGCGCGCCGCGTGACCCTTGCCCGAGCGAGGACGCAGGCGATGAATTACGAGACGACGATCAGGGCCGATGCCGCAGATGGGGTTGCGACCGAGTATGCCGGTGCGCGGACGCTCGCCGCGCCGGCGATCCCGCGCTGGCTGATCGTCGGCGGGCTTGGCCTCTTTGCCCTGCTGCTGGCGGTGGCCGCGTGGTTCGCGCTGGCGGGCGGCGAGCCCGTGGCGGTGGACGACGACAATTCGCAGGCCCCCTCGGTGACGGTCGTCACCCCCGGCCGCACCACGGTCGCCGGCGAGATCGAGGCACCCGGCACGCTCGCCGCGCGCCGCCCGATGCCTGTCGGCGTGGTCGGCGAGGGCGGGCAGGTGGTGCGCGTCACCGTCGATGCGGGCGACTGGGTGCAGCAGGGGCAGGTGCTGGCGGTGATCGACCGCTCGGTGCAGGTCCAGCAGGCCGAGGCCCAGGCCGCGCAGATCGAGGTCGCGCGGGCCGATGCCAATCTCGCCCAGGCCAATCTCGACCGTGCGCTGCAACTGGTGGCGCGCGGCTTCGTCTCCAAGGCCGATGTCGACCGCCTGACCGCGACCCGCGATGCGGCCGTCGCACGGGTCAAGGTCGCGCAGGCGCAGCTCGCCGAGCAGCGCGCGCGCAACCAGCGGCTCAACATCCTCGCGCCTGCGACCGGCTATGTCCTCTCGCGCGCGGTCGAGCCCGGCCAGACCGTCGGTGCGGGCACCCCCGCGCTGTTCACCATCGCCAGCGGCGGCGAGATGGAGATGCTGGCCCAGCTTTCGGAAGAACAGCTCGCCAAGCTCTCGGTCGGCACCATGGCGACGATCACGCCGGCCGGGTCGGACCAGCGTTTCTCGGGCCAGGTGTGGCAGATCGCGCCGGTGATCGACCAGACCTCCCGCCAGGGCACCGCGCGCATCGCGCTGAGCTTCGCCCCCGAACTGCGCCCCGGCGGCTTTGCCACCGCCCGCATCAACAGCGGCAGCTTCAGCGCGACCGTGCTGCCCGAAAGCGCAGTGCTGGCCGACGATGAGGGCAGCTTCGTCTATGTCGTGGGCGCGGACAACAAGGCCGTGCGCCGTCCGGTCAAGACCGGCGCGGTCACCGCCAACGGCATCGCCATCACCGAAGGGCTGAACGGCACCGAACGCGTGGTGCTGCGCGCCGGCGGGTTCCTCAACCCCGGCGAATCCGTCAATCCGCAGCCCCTGAAGAAGTAAGGCATCCATCCCCGCCGCGGTTCGCCGCGTAGCTTCCCCGGGGACAGCCGAGAACGGCGAACAACAGGCAGGAACATCATGGCACTCCGCGACATCTCGGCCTGGTCGATCCGCAACCCGGTGATCCCGCTGGTGTTCTTCACCGGCCTGCTGATCGCCGGGATCGTCAGCTTCATGCGGATGGACGTGACCAACAACCCGGATGTCGATTTCCCGGCGGTGATCGTGCAGATCGCGCAGCCCGGCGCCTCGCCGACCGAGATCGAGAACCAGATCACCCAGCGCGTCGAGAGCGCGCTGCGCTCGATTGCCGGGGTCAACTCGCTCCAGTCGACCGCGCGCGAGGGCAGTTCGCAGACCTTCGTCGAGTTCGAGATCGGCACCGACCTGATCGAGGCCGTGAACGAGGTCGAGACCGCGATCGACGGGGTGCGCGGGAGCCTGCCGGACGGCATCCTCGAGCCGCAGGTGCGCAAGGTCAACGTGGTGGGCGAGCCGATCGGCTATGTCGGGGTCGAGGCCAACGACATGACGCTCGAGCAATTGAGCTGGTTCGTCGACGACACCGTCGCCAAGCGGCTGCTCAAGATCGACGGCATGGCCGAGGTCCAGCGCATCGGCGGGGTCGACCGGCAGATCGAGGTGATCCTCGATCCGGCCAAGATGCAGTCCTTCGGCGTGACCGCCTCGCAGATCAACGCGGCGCTGCGCCAGTCGAACCTCGATGCGGCCGGCGGCCTCGCCGAGATCGGCGGCACCCGCCAGTCGCTGCGCGTGCTGGGCAATTCGGACACCGCCTACCAGCTCTCGCAAACCCAGATCCAGCTCGGCGGGGGGCGCACCGTCCGCGTCGCCGACATCGCCAAGGTGCGCGACGGCTATTCCGAACGCACCTCGATCAGCGAAGTGAACGGCAAGGAGGTCGTGAACTTTCTCATGAACCGCGCCCGCGGCGCATCGGACCTCGCGGTCTATGATGCCGCGCTCGAAGAGATGGACAAGATCGAGGCCGAGAACCCGGGCGTGAAGTTCATCAAGTTCTCGACCAGCACGACCTACACCCGCAGCCAGTACAAGTCCTCGATGTGGGCGCTGGTCGAAGGCGCGGTGCTGGCCGTGGTCGTGGTGTTCCTGTTCCTGCGCGACTGGCGCGCGACCTTCATCAGCGCGGTCGCCATCCCCCTGTCCGCGATCCCGACCTTCTGGTTCATGGACCTGCTGGGCTTCAACCTGAACTTCCTCTCGCTGCTGGCGCTGGCGCTGGTGGCAGGCGTGCTGGTCGACGATGCGATCGTGGAGATCGAGAACATCGTGCGGCACATGCGGATGGGCAAGACCGCCTACCAGGCCTCGATCGATGCCGCCGACGAGATCGGCCTGCCTGTGGTCGCCACCAGCTTCTGCATCGTCGCGGTGTTCCTCCCCGTGGGCCTGATGCCGGGCGTCTCGGGCCAGTTCTTCCAGAACTTCGGGATCACCGTGGTCGTCGCGGTGCTGATGTCGCTCGCCGTCGCGCGCATGATCACGCCGCTGATGGCGGCCTATTTCCTCAAGTCCAAGGGCCACGCCGAACACGGCGAGGGGCCGGCGATCGACGCCTATATGCGCGTGCTGTCCTGGACGCTCGACACTGGCCGCATGGCCGTGCGCCGCGCCGGGCTGACGGGGCCGCGCCGCCGGGCGCTCTACGTGCCCGCGCTGCTGCTGACGGTGATCGCGCTGCTCATCGTCCCGGCGCTGACGATGTTCGAGCTGGCGAGCGGTTCGGTCACCGGCGCGTGGAAGGGCCTGGTCGGGCTGGGCGTCCACAAGGAAATCGCCAGCGCCGTCGAAGCCGACACCAACGCGTTTGCACACAAGCTGGTCGCCAAGGTGTTCGAGGTGGTGATCATCCTCCTCGTCTCGCTGCTGTCCTTCCTCGCCGCCCTGTTCACCTTCAAGGCGATCGAGGCACCTGCCCGCGGCGACAGCGGCCTTGCCCGCGCGACCCGCTGGATGACCGCGCGCTTCTACGACCACCGCGTGTGGATGCTCGGCATCGGCTGGTTCTCGCTGCTGATCACCATCGTGCTGTTCGGCCAGATCCCCGGCCAGTTCCAGCCGACGATCGACGACGAGAACAGCCGGGTCGAGATCGAGATGGTCCCGGGCACCACGCTCGCCGAGACCAAGCGGGTGGTCAACACCGTCGCCAACCGCCTCCGCCAGGAGCCCGAGGTCGAGCGCCTGCTCGAACGCATCCGGCTGGGCGACACCTCGTCGATCTTCCTCAAGCTGCGCGACGACCGCCAGCGCACCTCGATCGAGTTCGAGCGCGAGCTGGCGCCCGAACTGGCGCGCTTCCCCGATGCCCGGGTGCGCTTCCAGTCGCAGTCCGGCGGGTTCGGCTCGGGCCGCGATATGACGGTGATGCTCGCAGGGTCCGATCCCGTGCTGCTCGACCAGACCGCCGCCCGGCTGGTGGAGGAGATGAAGGGCCTGAGGTCGCTGGTCGCCCCGCGCATCAGCGCCGACCTCAACCGCCCGGAAATCATCATCACCCCGCGCGACAAGATCGCCGCCGAACTGGGCGTCACCACCGCCGCCCTGTCGCAGACGATCCGCATCGCGACGCTGGGCGAGATCGAGCAGAACGCGGCGCGCTTCTCGCTGTCGGATCGCCAGATCCCGATCGTGGTGCGCCTGTCGGAAGAGGCGCGCACCGATTTCCGCACGATCGAGAACCTTCCCGTCCCGCTCGCCAATGGCGGATCGGTGCCGCTGAGCCGGGTGGCCGACATCACCTTCGGTTCGGGCCCCACCGCGATCCAGCGTTACAACCAGAACCGCCGCGTGCTGGTGGGCGCCGATCTTGCCGCGGGCGTGCTCAAGGGCGAGGCGCAGGCGCAGATCGATGCCCTGCCGGTGCTCCAGGACCTGCCGCTCGGCGTGATCCGCGACGTGGTGGGCGAGGAGGAATGGCAGGCCGAGCTGATCACCAACCTCATCATCGCGATCATCGCGGGCGTGCTGCTGGTCTTCGCGGTGCTGGTGCTGCTCTACAAGCGGTTGATGAGCCCGCTGGTCAACATGACCTCGCTCGCGCTCGCGCCGCTGGGCGGGATCCTGCTGATCTGGCTGCTCGGCCAGCCGCAATCCATGCCGGTCTATATCGGCATCCTGCTGCTGCTCGGGATCGTGTCCAAGAACTCGATCCTGCTGATCGACTTCGCGATCGAGGAGATGAACAAGGGCGTCGGCAAGCTCGAGGCGATTCTCGATGCCGGGCACAAGCGTGCCCAGCCGATCGTGATGACGACCGTGGCGATGACGGCGGGGATGGTGCCGGTGGCGCTCTCGCTCTCGGGCGACGGGGCGTGGCGCCAGCCGATGGGCATCGTGGTGATCGGCGGGCTGGTGCTCTCGACCATGCTGACGCTGCTGATCGTGCCGGCCGGCTTCAGCCTTGCCGACGGGTTCGAGAAGCGCGTGGGGCCGTGGCTGCGCTCGCGCCTGCTGACCTACAAGCCGGGCGACGAGATCCGCGGCATCGAAGGCACGCCAGAGCTGCCCTTCCCGGGCCTCGCCAACCGTCCGGCGGGCGGCGAGCCGGCCGAGTGACGGGAAAGGGGTGACGGACCGGCCCCAAGCGGGCTAAGGCCGCTCTCATGGCAACGCGTCTCTCGAGGCCCCTGACCTTCGGCGGCCAGCCGCTCACGGTCGACCGCGCGAAGCGGATGCGCTGGACGGCGACGGGCATGCTCGCCGCGATGGCGGTGATCTTCATCGCCACCCACGGCCTCGCGCTCACCGGCCATCCGGCCTGGGGCTATGTCAACGCCTTCGCCGAGGCGGCGATGGTGGGCGGGCTGGCGGACTGGTTCGCCGTCACCGCGCTGTTCCGCCATCCGCTCGGCCTGCCGATCCCGCACACCGCGATCATCCCCGAGAACAAGGACCGCATCGCCGACACGATGGCTGCCTTCCTGCGCGAGAACTTCCTCACGCCGGCGGTGGTGGCGCGGCGCATGTCGGCGATGAACGTCGCCAAGGCGGTCGGCGAGTTCCTCGCGGGCTCACCAGGACGGGGCGGGCAGGACGAACGCTCGCGCATCACCAGCGGCGCGGCCGAGCTGCTCGCCGAGGTGCTCGAATCGCTCGATCCCGACCGGCTCGGCAATCAGGTGCGGAGCGGCCTCGCAAGCCAGCTCGCCAAGCTCGACATCGCCCCGCTTGCCGGCCGGATGATCGAGAGCGCGATGGTCGACAAGCGCCACCAGCCGCTGATCGACGGCTTCGTGCGCTGGGCGGGCCTGACCATCGAGGACAACGAGGAGACCCTGCGCGAGATCATCCACCAGCGCGTGTCGGGCGTGCTGCGCTGGGCGGGGATCGACAAGACCATCTCCTCCAGCGTGCTCGACGGGCTCTACAAGCTGCTCGCCGAGGTGCTGGTGAACCCCGACCACCCCCTGCGCGCCAAGATCGAGGAAGGGCTGGCGAAGCTCGGGCAGGACCTGCAGCACGACCCCGAGACCCGTGCCAAGGTCGAGGATATGAAGCGCGATCTCATCGCCAATCCCGCCGTGGCGGTGTGGTGGACCGGGGTGTGGGAGCGCATCCGCCAGTCGCTGATCCGCCGCGCCCGCGATCCCGAAAGCGGGATGGGCGAGGAAATGCGTGCGATGCTCGCCGAGCTCGGGCAGGCGCTCCAGCAGGATGCGCGGCTCCAGCATCAGATCAACCGCTTCGCCCGCCGCACGATGGTGGGCGTGGCGACCCGCTATGGCGACCAGATCGTGCGGCTGGTGTCGGAGACGGTGAAACGCTGGGACGCCACCACCATAACGGGCCGCGTCGAGGGCGCGGTGGGCCGCGACCTCCAGTTCATCCGCATCAACGGCACGCTTGTGGGCGGGCTCGTCGGCATGACGTTGCACTTTCTTACGACGGTGCTCTAGGCCCCGTCACCGCATCCGGTAGGTGATCGAGGTCGCGTAGAGCGAGCGGAACGGGGTTCCGCTGGCATCCCGCGCCGGATCGAACTTTGCACGCGCCATCACCTCGCAGGCGGGGCTCTCGAGCCGCTCGGTCTTGGTCGCGCTGATGATCGTGCAGCTTTCCACCGACCCGTCGGCGGCGACGATCACCCGCATCCGCATGATCCCCTGCTCGCCCTGCATCCGCGCATCGCGGGGATAGTTGGCGACGATCCGGCGTGTGAGCGCCTCCTCGTTCAGCCAGCGTGGCCCGCTTTGCGCCGTGAGGTGGCGCTCGGGATCCAGCCCCCAGTCGCGCAGCAGGTCGAGCGTGCAGGCATTGAGCGCCGCGAAGGCCGCGTCCATCGGTCCGGTCTCGAGCCGCACCGTCCGCCCGCCCTGCGCGAGTTCGAGGAACACCGCCTGCTTGCCCAGCGCCGGGTCCAGCTGCGGCAGGCCCGGCTTGCCGGTCTCGCCGGTGACGTTCTGCTCGGGCTCGCCCCGGTCGGGCCGGAGGTTGGAGAAGATCACCCCCGGGCCGTAGCTGCCGACCGTTCCCGTGAAGGGGGTGGTCGCAAAGGGCGTCTGCGCCTCGGAAAAGCGGACATCGGTGCGCGCGAGGCTGCGGAAGCGGTCGAAGCCGGGGCCGGCGACGGTCACCCCCGCCTCGGGCGCGGGCCAGTATTGCTGGAAGGCGAGGAAATGCATGTCCTTGCCATCGCCGAAGAGGCGCGTGAGCAGGCATTTCTCGTCGGCGTAATCGAGGTTCCACGCACCGTTCGGCTGGAGCACGACCGGCTCGGCCGCCAGTGCGGGCGAGGTGGCAGCGGCGAGGGCGGCAAGGGCGGCAAGCGTGCGATGCATGGGGAACCTCCGGCAGGGAAGGCAATCGTGCCGCAGCCCTGTTACCGAATAAAGTCCTTTGCGACGAAGCGCTTGCGCCGCTCCCGTCAGACCTGCCGCCGCTGCGTTCAGCTCAATCTCCGGCAATCCCGAAGGAGCTTGCATTCCGGCGTCGGTCCTTGAAGCTCGCCGAGTAGGCGGCGCGGACCGGCTTGCCCTCGGTATCGAGCG
The DNA here is from genome assembly GCF_056868655.1 of Porphyrobacter sp. THAI-01a. Classification (NCBI taxonomy): domain Bacteria; kingdom Pseudomonadati; phylum Pseudomonadota; class Alphaproteobacteria; order Sphingomonadales; family Erythrobacteraceae; genus Porphyrobacter; species Porphyrobacter sp. THAI-01a. The sequence goes on from NZ_CP180579.1 coordinate 89,442, forward strand.
CCGGCGCGAAGCGGGCCTTGCGCATGATCCGGCAGGCGCGGTCGTTGGGCGCGGCGCCGGTGGTGCCGTAGACCACGGTGCAATCCTCCGGCTGCCCCGCCTCGTTCACGATCACGCGGACATGGGCGATCCCGTCGGTATGGGAATACCAGCGCCAGTGCTCGGCGAAGGAGTTGCCGATGCCGCGGCGCACGGCGGCGCGGTTGAGCAACCGGGGCCCGCTCGTCACCTCGTCGAGCTGAGCCACATCAAGCCCCCAGCCCGCCGCCAGGCCTCGCGCGCAATCGTCGAGCGCAGCGACCACCTCGCCCAGAACGCCCGTCTGAAGGCGCAGCCTCTGCCCGCGCTGCGCGAGCGTGACGACCCCCTCGGTCGCCGATGGCTCCGCCCCGCCCGGCGCGAGGTCGATGCCAGTCAGCTTCAGTCCGGTGCCGAACCCGTCCACCTCGCCCAGCAGCGGGCTCACCCGCATGGGCGGCGCGGCGTCGGCCAGATCGAGTTCGGCCCGGGCTTCGTCGGTGAAGTCGCCGATGGCCGGTCCGGCGAGCGTGAGGTGCACACGGTCACCCGGCGCCATGCGGTCCAGCATCAGGATGTGGCGGGCATCCCCCACGCCGAACACCCGGCTGATGCGGCAGCGGTCCCCGTCGCTCTCGCGCTGCCACGCGCCGTTCGGCGAAAGCGACACGGTCTGCGCGGCGGCCACCCCCGGAAGGGCGGCGAGCAGCAGCGGCACGAAAATCCGAATGGTGCGACCCATGGGAAACCTCCGTTGATGGAGGGAAAATGCCGCGGGTTTGCGTAGGAGTAAAGTCATTTGAGATGAACAGGTTGTAGCGCCATAACCAGATCGAGGGCGCCGTGGACCGCGACCTCCAGTTCCTCCGCATCTGCGGTACCTGGTAGGGATGGGACTACATTTCCTGACGATTCGAATGGGTCCTAGCCGGGAGAAAAGGTGATGCGCGTCGTCCAGAACGAGTCGACAGCCTTGCCGTCTGCATCGAGGGCAGCCGCATAGCGACCCTTCATCAAGCCCGTGCAGGCCGCCCTGTCCAGGTCTGCGAAGCCTGAAGTCGCAATGATCTTGCAGTCGGTCGGTGCGCCGGACGCATTGATAAGGACAGCCGCTCTGACCGTGCCCCCGCGATTGTCCTGCACTGCACCCTGCGGATATCCATCAAGGATCGTTTCGGAAAGGCGGCGCGGTCGATCCGGGAATGATCCCCGCTGCAAGGAATTCTGCACTGCTGGATTCAGGCCCCACGCCACCATGATCTGCGCAGTGCATTCGTTCAGAACGAGGAACGCATCTGTCAGTGCGCCGGTTTCCAAGGTGATCTGAAGGGTATCTTGCGCCATTGCAATGCGGTCCGCGCCGGGTATCGCCTCGAGATCGATGCCCGGTCGAACGGGCCCGGCGTTGATTGACCCCCTACCGCTTGGGCTCGCGGCACCGGGTGTGACATCGGTTAGAATGACCAAATGGCCTAGTGGTCCCTGTTCCGCCACGAGCGGCAGTTGTTCGGTCCCGGGATCGTGTTCGCCGAACCGCAGACGGAGTGGCTTGCCCTGGCTGATTCCAGCCAACGAGGGTCCGGCCAAAGCGATGTCGAGAACGTCGCCGGGTGCAACTTGCTCGAGAACAAGAACGTGCGCAATCCCGGATGCCGAAAAGGTCCTCTCCATGCGGCACAGGCCGTCGTTGAAAGATGCGCGCCATGGTTCGATCGGCGCGAGAATGATTTCTGCCTGCGCGGCTGCGGGCGCGGCTGCGATGGCAGTGGCGGCAAGAGCAGCAACCAACCGGGCCATGAAAAACCTCCGACAGTCAGGTGAGACTGCCGGAGGTTTCTTTGAAGATAAAGTAGATTGTAATCGAACGCTTAGAGCGCGTTGGTGAGTTCCGGCACGGCGGTGAACAGGTCGCCGACGAGCCCGATGTCGGCGACCTGGAAGATCGGGGCGTCCTCGTCCTTGTTGATGGCGATGATGACCTTGGAGTCCTTCATCCCGGCAAGGTGCTGGATCGCGCCCGAGATGCCGATGGCGAAATAGACTTCCGGGGCGACGATCTTGCCGGTCTGGCCGACCTGATAGTCGTTGGGGACATAGCCCGCATCGACCGCCGCGCGGCTCGCGCCGATGGCGGCGCCGAGCTTGTCGGCGAGCGGGGTGATGGTCGCCTCGAAGGTTTCCGCGTCCTTGAGCGCGCGGCCGCCCGAGACGATGATCTTGGCGCTGGTCAGTTCCGGACGCTCGCTCTTGGCGATTTCCGAGCTGACGAAGCTCGAGGTGCCGGCATCGCCCGGGCCGCTGACGGCCTCGATGGTGCCCGAACCGCCCTCGGTTGCGGCCTTCTCGAAGGCGGTGCCGCGCACGGTGAGGACCAGCTTGGCATCGGTCGATTCGACGGTGGCGATGGCGTTGCCGGCGTAGATCGGGCGGGTGAAGGTCTTGGGGCCTTCGACCGACAGGATCTCGGAGACCTGCATCACGTCGAGATGGGCGGCGACGCGTGGGGCGACGTTCTTGCCCTGCGTGGTGGCTGCGGCGAGGAAGGCGTCGTGGTGGCCCATCAGCTCGGCAGCGAGCGGCGCTACGTTTTCGGCAAGGCCGTTGGCATAGGCCGCGTCGTCGGCGACGTGGACCTTGCCCACGCCCGCGATCTTGGCGGCAGCCTCGGCGACCGCGCCGCAATTGTGGCCGGCGACCAGCAGGTGCACTTCGCCGAGCTTCGATGCGGCGGTGACGACAGCCAGCGTCGCATCCTGCACCCGGGTGTTGTCATGTTCGACGAGAACGAGAGTCTTCATCTCTTGGGTTCCTTGTCTGAAGCCTTAGTCGGCGATGCCGAGGGTCTTGAGCTTGCCGACCAGTTCGGCGACGTCGGCGACCTTGACGCCGGCCTGGCGCACGGCGGGTTCCTGCACCTTCAGCGTCTTGAGGCGCGGGGTCAGGTCGACGCCGTAATCGGCTGCGGTCTTGGTCGCGAGCGGCTTCTGCTTGGCCTTCATGATGTTGGGCAGCGAGGCGTAGCGGGGCTCGTTGAGGCGCAGGTCGGTGGTGACGATCGCGGGCAGCGCGAGCTTCACGGTCTGCAAGCCCCCGTCGACTTCGCGCTTCACGGTGACCGAGTCGCCCTCGACTTCGACGGTGTTGGCGAAGGTGCCCTGCGGGCGGCCCATGAGAGCGGCGAGCATCTGGCCGGTCTGGTTCGAATCGTCCGAGATCGACTGCTTGCCGAGGATCACGAGGCCGGGAGCTTCTTCGTCAGCGATGGCCTTAAGGATCTTGGCGACGGCCAGCGGCTCGACCTCTTCCTCGGTCTCGACGAGGATCGCGCGGTCGGCACCCATGGCGAGCGCGGTGCGCAGGGTTTCCTGCGCCTTGGCCGGGCCGATGCTGACGGCAACGATCTCGGTCGCCGCGCCCTTTTCCTTGAGGCGGATGGCTTCCTCGACCGCGATCTCGTCGAACGGGTTCATGCTCATCTTGACGTTGGCGAGGTCGACGCCGGTGCCGTCGGCCTTGACCCGCGGCTTGACGTTGTAGTCGATCACCCGCTTGACGGGGACGAGGATCTTCATGGGCTTGTCCTTCCTCTCAAAGAATCACGTGACGCACTTCAGCGCCTTGGCCGCCCGCCTAGCTTGCGTTTACGTAAACGTCAAGCGAAGCGGGCCGCTGTAGGACTTGGCAAAGTTGATACGCAGCGAACTGCGCACAGTATGAACTATGTGAACGAAAGCCTCCGATCAGGCGGCCTTCTTCACCTCGGCAACGATCTTCTGCGCCGCATGGCCGAGGTTGTCGGCGGGCACGATCGCGAGGCCCGAATTGGCGAGGATCGCCTTGCCTTCGGCCACATTGGTGCCTTCGAGGCGCACGACCAGCGGGACCTGCAGGTTCACGTCCTTGGCCGCCTGGACGATGCCGTTGGCGATCACGTCGCACTTCATGATCCCGCCGAAGATGTTGACGAGGATGCCCTCGACCGCCGGGTCCTTGAGGATGATCTTGAAGGCCGCCGTTACCTTCTCGGTGGTGGCGCCGCCGCCCACGTCGAGGAAGTTCGCCGGGAAAGCGCCATTCAGCTTGATGATGTCCATCGTCGCCATGGCGAGGCCCGCGCCGTTCACCATGCAGCCGATGTTGCCGTCGAGCTTGATGTAGGCGAGGTCGTATTCGCTTGCTTCGACTTCCGCCGGGTCTTCCTCGGTCTCGTCGCGCAGGGCTTCGATGTCGGGGTGGCGGTAGAGGGCGTTGCCGTCGAAGCTCATCTTGGCGTCGAGCACCAGCAGCTTGCCGTCTTCGCTTTCGACCAGCGGGTTGATTTCCAGCATCTCGCAATCGGTGGCGAGGAAGGCGTCGTAGAGCTGCTTGGCCAGCTTCTGCGCCTGCTTGTTGAGATCACCCTGGAGCTTCAGCGCAAAGGCCACGGCGCGGCCGTGGTGGGGCTGGAAGCCCTGCGCCGGATCGACGGTGAAGGTGGTGATCAGTTCGGGCGTGTCATGCGCCACGGTCTCGATGTCCATGCCCCCTTCGGTCGAAACCACGAAGGCCACGCGGCCCGTGGCACGGTCGACCAGCAGCGAGAGGTAGTATTCTTTGGCGATGTCGACGCCGTCGGTGATGTAGAGGCGGTTGACCTGCTTGCCCGCATCCCCCGTCTGGATGGTGACGAGCGTGTTGCCGAGCATTTCCTCGGCGTGGGCGCGCACTTCATCGAGGCTCTTGGCGAGGCGCACGCCGCCCTTGGCGTCGGGGCCGAGTTCCTTGAACTTGCCCTTGCCGCGCCCGCCGGCGTGGATCTGCGCCTTCACGACATAGAGCGGCCCCGGCAGCTTCTTGGCGGCTTCCACCGCTTCTTCGACGCTGAGGGCGGCATGGCCGGCCGGCACCGCGATGCCGTGCTTGGCGAGCAGTTCCTTGGCCTGGTATTCGTGGACGTTCATGGCGTATCGATCCCTTCTAGCAAATCCTGGGGAGAGGTTTGTCTGCGCGGGGCCTAAGCACGGATCGCACCTCTTGAAAAGTGCCCTGTGAAGGCGCAACGGCAGGCCTCTCATGATTGACAGGCAGCACCTTCAGACCATCGTCCGCGAGGCGGGCCGGATTGCCCATTCGCGCTGGCCGGGGGCCGGGCACGCGCTGCACAGCTGGGACAAGACGCCGGGCAATCCGGTGAGCGAGGCGGACCTCGAGGTAGACCGCTTCCTCAAGCGCGAGCTGCGCCGCCTGCTGCCGTCGGCCGCGTGGCTTTCCGAGGAAACCGCCGACGACAAGCTGCGCACGCAGAGCGGACTCATCTGGCTGGTCGACCCGATCGATGGCACCCGCGATTTCGTGCGCGGGCGCGATGGCTGGGCGGTGTCGGTTGCGCTGGTAAGTGCCGGAAAGCCGCTGATCGGAATGCTCGCCGCGCCGGCCCGGGGCGAGGAGTGGATCGCGGTGGCGGGGCAGGGCGCAACGCTCAACGATGTGCCGGTCCGGGCGAGCCAGCGGAGCGAATTCGCCGGCGCCCGCGTTCCGACCCACAGCCTGCCGAGAGAGGACAGCGATCTCGTCGCGGTCGAGCAGCCAAACTCGATCGCGCTCCGGATCGCGATGGTCGCCGACGATCGTGCCGATCTGGTGGCGACGCTGCGCTGGGGCTTCGAGTGGGACATCGCCGCCGCGACCCTGATCGCGCGCGAGGCCGGGGCGGAGGTTACCGACGCCTTCGGCCGCCCGCTCGCCTACAACAAGCACGATCCGCGCGACTTCGGCGTGCTGGTGTGCTCTCCCGCTATCCATGCCGCTGCCGTCGAGAGGCTGGCGGAACGGGCCAGGGCCTTGCGCTGAAACGCAAGACGGGCCGCCCACAAGGGCGACCCGTCAGGCATTCTCGTGATTCTCGATCAGCGGCCCGCGCGTGCGGCGTTCACGTCGTCCTGGCTGACCGGGATGATCTTGATCTCCACGCGGCGGTTGAGCGGCTCGTTGACATTGTCGCCGGTCTTCACGCGAAGGTGATCGTAGCTCTCCCCGAAGCCCCTGGTCGCCATGCGCGCCCGCGCCACGCCGCGCGCCGCCAGATAATCTGCGACCGCCTGCGCGCGCTGTTCCGACAGGCGCTGGTTGGTCGTCGGCGAGCCGGTGGTGTCGGTGAAGCCGTAGACGTCGATCAGGCTGTTGGGATACTTGATGAGCGTGTCGGCGACCGAGTTCAGCGTGTCGTAGAAGCCCGGATTGATTGCCGCCGAGCCGGTGGCGAAGGTCACCCCGTCGGGCAGGCGCACGAGAATCGCGTCCTGATTGCCCACTTCCTCGACATCCACGCCGCTGCCCGCGGTCTGTTCCTTCAGCTCGCGGATCTGGTCGTCGTACTGCTTGCCGAGGATCGCGCCGGCCGAACCACCGATGCCGGCGCCGATGATGCGCCCGGTGTCCCCGCCGATCGCCCCGCCCAGCAGATAGCCGAGCGTGCCGCCGAGACCTGTGCCGATCGCGGTGCGGGAGACCTTCTTCTCACCGGTGTTGGGGTCGGTGACGCAGGCGCTTGTGCCCAGCAGCGCGACGGCTGCGGTGCCCGAAAGCAGGATACGCGAAATGTTCATGACGTTTGCCTCCCTCTTTACTCTTCGCGACGATGCCATGTCGTCTCAGCGGCGACAAGCCGTCGATCCGGCGCGACGCTAAGGTTCTTGAAAGTCATTTCCTTGACCCATGTTGAACAAACCCGCCGCGCCGTTCGCCCGCGCGGCCCGCTGCCCCGTTGCATGGCTGGCAAGCGACCCGGATTGTGCTAGCGCGAAGGGCGTGACACCCTTTCCCTGGACCGATCTGTTCATCATCCTCGCGCTCGTCGTGCTCAACGGCGTGTTCGCCATGTCGGAGCTGGCGATCGTCTCTGCCAAGACCAGCGCGCTCGAGGCCAAGGCCGAGGCCGGGTCGACAGCCGCGCGGATCGCGATCGCCCTGGCGGCGGACCCGGGCAAGTTCCTCTCGACCGTCCAGATCGGCATCACGCTGATCGGGATCATCGCCGGCGCCTATTCGGGCGCGAGCCTCGGCGGCCCGGTCGGCGAGCGGCTGGCGGCACTCGGCCTGCCGCCGCAATATGCCGACGAGACCGGCTTCGTGGTGGTGATCGCATTCACCACCTATCTCAGCCTGATCGTCGGCGAACTGGTGCCCAAGCAGCTTGCGCTCCAGGCGGCGGTGCCGGTGTCGCTGGTGATGGCACCCCCGATGGCCTTCCTCGCCAGGGCCGCCGCCCCGCTGGTGTGGGTGCTCGATTCGAGTTCCGCCGCAATCATCCGCCTGTTCGGCATCCGCAGCGGCGACGAGGCCCGCGTCACCGCGGAGGAGTTGCGCATGATCTTCGCCGAGGCGACCCGGTCGGGCGTGATCGAGGCCGAGCAGCGCCAGATCCTCACCGGAGTCGTCCGCCTCGCCCAGCGACCGGTGCGCGAGATGATGACCCCGCGCACCGAGGTCGACTGGATCGATGCCGATGCCGATGCGGCAGAGATCCGCGAGACGATCGAGGAAAGCACCCACTCGCTCCTGCCGGTCGCGGAAGGCTCGCCCGACACGATCCTCGGCGTGGTCAAGGTGCGCGACGTGCTCGCCGCGCTGGTCGCCGGGCGCGCGGTGCCCTTACGCGAGATGATGCGCAGGGTCGAGGTCGTGCCTGACCAGCTCGACGCGATGGACGCCCTGCGCGTGCTCCAGTCCGCTGAGGTGGCGATGGCGGTGGTGCACGACGAATACGGGCATTTCGAAGGCATCGTCACCCCCGTCGACCTGCTCACCGCGATCGTCGGCAACTTCGCCAGCGACAGCGACGATGGCGACCTGCCGAGCGTGGTCGAACGCGAGGACGGATCGCTGCTGGTCTCGGGATCGCTCTCGGCCGACGCCCTCGCCGACCGGCTGGGCCTCGAATATGGCGAGGATCGCGAATTCGGGACGGCGGCGGGCTATGCCCTGTCGGTGATGAAGAAGCTGCCGCACGAAGGCGAGCACTTCACCGACCAGGGCTGGCGTTTCGAGGTGGTCGACATGGACGGCCGCCGCATCGACAAGCTGCTGGTGAGCCGGGTGGTCGAGGGGGACTGAGAAGCAAGCCTCAACCCCGTTCGTGTCGAGCGCAATCGAGACACCTGACCGGGCCTCTCGACTGACGACGAAGTCGACAGTTCATCCTGAGCCTGCCGAAGGGCTCGAGGCGAACGGATGTTGCTGTCAGGCGCTCGGGATTACGGTCGAAGCCGACTGGCCGTCACCTTCCGGCGCGGCGATGATGTCGCGGGTGACGCGGCCCTTGGCGACGGTGTTGGTCCCGGTGTCGCCGACCTGCGAGCGGATGCTCGGCGCGGCGCTTCCGGCACGGTCGAGCACGCTCGCCTCGACCCGGCTGCGCGGTGCGGGGCCGCCGAACAGGGCTTCGAGGGCCTGTTCCGAGGCGGTGCCTTCCGCCGGGCGCGGGGCGCCGGGTGCGGGCGGGGTGAGGGTGAAGTCGGGCGGAACCACCAGCGGTGCCTGGCGCTGCACGGCGAACTCGTCGGGCCGCGCGCGGTTGAACACCCCGCCGCCGCCGCCGCAACCCGCCAGCATCGCGGCCGCGCCGGCCAGCAGGATCAGGGGTGCCATCTTACGCATTGTGTTGCTCTCCACGGGGCGCGTCCCCGGTTTCGGTGTCGCCCTTGTCGCGCACCAGCAGGCTGCGGGCAAGGATAATGACGACGCCGAGGGTAATCGCGGCGTCGGCAATGTTGAAGATCAGGAAGGGGCGGAATTCCCCGATGTGGAAATCGGCATAGTCGATGACATAGCCGAGATCATAGCGGTCGCGGATATTCCCCAACGCCCCGCCGAGGATCAGCGCCAGCCCGACGATGTCGGCGAGGGCCTTCTCGCGCATCATCCACACCAGCACCACCAGCGCGATTCCCGCGGTGAGCGCGACCAGCAGCCAGCGGGTCTCCATGTCGTTCGCCTGGAACATCCCGAGCGAGATGCCGCGGTTCTCCATGTAGGTGAGGTCGAAGAAGGGCAGCAGGTCGATGTGCAGCACCCGGCGCAGGTCGAGCGGGCCGATCACCCAGAGCTTCACCGCCTGGTCGATCACCGCCACGAAGGCGGCAAGCGCGAGGCCGATCACGCGATTGCGAGTGAACAGGCCGCTCATGACCCGACAACCGCATCGCAACGGGTGCACAACGACCCCTCGACGGCCACGTCGGGCAGGTGCCGCCAGCAGCGGCCGCACTTGTGGTGGCTGGTCTTGGTCACGATCACGGCCTCGCCCTGCCCGCGGGTGACTGTCGCGGTGATGAACAGTTCGGCGAGCTGGGCGTCGGTGATGCCCTCCGGCACGGCCGCCGCGGGGACGACCACTTCGGCCTCGAGGCTTGAGCGGATGGTCTTGTCGCGCCGCAGCGGCTCGATCGCTTCGTTGACCTGGTCGCGCAGCGCGCGCAGGGCCTCCCACTTCGCGCGGTCGGCGACGACGCCGGGGATGCTCGGCCATTCGAGCAGGTGGACAGAGCCGCGCTGGCCCGCGTCATCGGCCTCGCCGTCCTCGGGATAGCGGCTGAGCCACACCTCCTCCGCCGTGAACACCAGCACCGGCGCGGCGTAGCGCACCAGCGCGTGGAACAGCAGGTCGAGCACGGTGCGATAGGCGTTGCGCGTGGTGCTCTCCGGCCCGTCGCAATAGAGGCTGTCCTTGCGGATATCGAAGAAGAAGGCCGAGAGGTCCTCGTTGCAGAAGTCGACCAGCAGGCGGGTGTAGGTGTTGAAGTCGTAGGCCTCCGCCGCCGCCTTCAATTTGCCGTCCAGCTCGCTCAGCAGCGAGAGGATGTAGACCTCCAGCTCCGGCAGCTCGCCCGCATCGCTCCAGTCGCCCACGAAACCGTCGAGCGCGCCGAGCAGGTAGCGGAAGGTGTTCCTGAGCTTGCGATACTGGTCGCCGACGCCCTTGAGGATCTCGTCGCCGATGCGGTGATCCTCGGTGAAATCGACCGAGAGCGCCCACAGCCGGATGATGTCCGCGCCGTAGGTTTCCATCACCTTCAGCGGATCGACCGTGTTGCCGAGGCTCTTCGACATCTTCTTGCCCTTGGCGTCCATCGTGAAGCCGTGGGTCAGGACCTGGTCGTAGGGCGCGCGGCCGCGGGTGGCCGAGGATTGCAACAGCGAGGACTGGAACCAGCCGCGATGCTGGTCCGAGCCTTCGAGGTAGAGGTTGGCGGGCCATTGCAGGTCGGGCCAGCGCCCCGATTCCAGCACGAAGGCATGGGTGCAGCCCGAATCGAACCACACGTCGAGAATGTCGGTGACCATCTCGAAGTCGTTCGGGTCGTAGTCGGGGCCGAGGAAGGCGGCCTTGTTGGCGCTGTTCCACGCGTCCATGCCTTCCGCGTTCACCGCGGCGACGATGCGGGCGTTGACGGCGGGGTCCTGGAGGTAGGAGCCGTCCGGCCGCACGAACAGCGTGATCGGCACGCCCCAGGCGCGCTGGCGCGAGAGCACCCAGTCGGGCCGCCCCTCGACCATCGCACCAATGCGGTTGCGGCCCTTTTCGGGGATGAACTGCACGCGCGCGATTTCGGCGAGGGCAGTGCTGCGCAGCGTCTCGACTTCGCTCGACGCGAACGGCTGGGGGGTGGTGTTCTCGACTCCGTTCGTGTCGAGCGCAGTCGAGACACCCGGCAGAGGCTTGTCCATCGGCACGAACCATTGCGGGGTGCAGCGGAAGATCACCTTGGCCTTGGAGCGCCACGAATGCGGGTAGGAGTGCGCGTAGTCGGCGCTCGCCGCGAGCAGCGCGCCCGCTTCGCGCAGGTCCGAGCAGATCGGGCCGTCGGGTGCGTTGAATTTGGGGTTGATGACGCTCATGCGCCGCTCATCCGCAGCGCCCAGCCATTGCCAGTCGTCGCGGTAGCGACCATCGTCCATCACCGCAAAGACGGGGTTGATGCCGTTCGCCTTGCACAGCTCGAAGTCGTCCTCGCCATGATCGGGCGCCATGTGGACGAGGCCGGTGCCGCTATCGGTGGTGACGAAGTCGCCGGGGAGCAGCGGGCGCGGGGCCGCGTAGAACCCGCCGAGGTGGTGCATAGGGTGACGGGCGAGGGTGCCGGCGAGGTCCGCGCCCTTGATGATTAAGTGCCCATCACCTTCTGTCCACGAGGCGGTGATGTATGGCCAATTCCCGTCGCTCTCGGATTTCCGAGAACGCTGCTCGAACGCCAACGCTAAGTCCTTCGCTACCAGAACTCGGTCGGTAGTGCCCGGATCGTTGAACATTACATATTCGATGTCCGGCCCATAGGCCAAGGCCTGGTTCACCGGGATCGTCCACGGGGTCGTCGTCCAGATCACCGCGTGGGCGCCGACCAGTTCGGGGATCGGGCTCTCGACGATCTCGAACGCCACGTCGATCTGGGTCGAGGTGATGTCCTCGTATTCGACCTCCGCCTCGGCCAGCGCGGTCTGTTCGACCGGGGACCACATTACCGGCTTCGAGCCGCGGTAGAGGTTCCCCGCCTCGGCCAGCTTCAGGAGTTCGGCGACGATCACCGCCTCGCTTTCCTTCTGCATGGTGAGGTAGGGGTGGTCCCAATCGCCCATGATGCCGAGGCGCTTGAGCTGCGCGCGCTGCACGTCGACCCAGTGTTGCGCGTAGGCGCGGCACTCGTCACGGAAGGCCTTCACCGCCGCCTCGTCGCGGCCCTTGCCGGTGAGGACGGGCTTGGCCTTCTTCTCCTTGCGGTACTGCTCCTCGACCTTCCACTCGATGGGCAGGCCGTGGCAGTCCCAGCCCGGCACGTAAGGCGCATCGCGGCCCAAGAGGTTCTGGGTGCGGCAGACCATGTCCTTGAGGATGTGGTTCAGCGCGTGCCCGATATGCATGTCGCCATTGGCGTAGGGCGGGCCGTCGTGGAGGATGAACTTCTCGCGGCCCCGGCGCGCCTTGCGCAGCGCGTCATAGAGCCCGATCGCTTCCCAGCGCGCGGCAATGCCCGGCTCCTTCTGGGGGAGGCCGGCCTTCATGGGGAAATCGGTCTTCGGCAGGAAGACGGTGTCCCGGTAATCGCGCTGCGTGGGTTCGTCGGACATATCGCGCGGGGCCTTAGCGGGCGGGCGGGCTTTGCGCAATTTGTCTTGGGAAGGGGACGAAAAGGGTTTCACGCAGAGGCGCAGAGAAGAAGGGAGGCGCAGAGATGTTGTGCATGCCGAAGGCACCATCCTCCTTCTCGACTGAGCAGCGATCCGCAATATCTGAGGAAGAGTGCGGCTGCGCCGCGGGCGCGAGCCTCTGCGCCTCTGCTTCCTCTGCGCCTCTGCGTGAAACCCTTCTACAAAAGCAACCGCCGCGCCTCGGCACAATCCTTGTCCATCTGGGCGATCAGCGCCTCGAGGCTGTCGAACTTCGCCTCGCCGCGCAGGTAGTGGTGGAAGGCCACCTCGATCTCCTGCCCGTAGAGATCGCCCGAGAAGTCGAAGAAATAAGGCTCGAGCAGCTCCTTGGGCGGTTCGAACTGCGGGCGGATGCCGATATTGGCGGCGCCCTTCAGCACCTCGCCGGTCGCCAGGATGCGGCCCGTGACGGCGTAGATGCCGTATCTGGGGCGCAGGTAGTTCTCCACCCCGAGGTTCGCCGTGGGATAGCCGATGGTGCGCCCGCGCTTGTCGCCGTGCTCCACGATGCCGCGGATCGCGAAGGGCCGGGTGAGCAGGCGCGCGGCTTCCTGCGGGTCGCCGTCGCGCAGCGCCTGACGGATGCGGCTGGAGGAGACCACCTCGCCGTCCGCCTGAACGGCCTCGACCACCCGCGATTGCAGGCCCAGCTCGCCGCCGAGGGTGCGCAGCAGCTCGACGTTGCCTTTCGCCCCCTTGCCGAAGGTGAAATCGCCCCCAGTGACCACGCCATGCGCGCCGAAGCGGTCGATCAGGATGCGCTGGATGAAATCCTCCGCGCTCGTCCCGGCGAGGTCCGCATCGAAGTGGAACACCAGCATCGCGGTCGCGCCGGCGGCGAGGTAAAGCTCCTGCCGCTGCTCCAGCGTCGTCAGCCGGAAGGGTGGCACGTCCGGCTTGAAGAAGCGCACCGGGTGGGGATCGAAGGTGGCGATGATCGAGGGGCGGCCTTCGGCCTGCGCCCAGCGGATCGCCTCTCCCGCAACCGCCTGGTGCCCGCGGTGGAAACCGTCGAAATTGCCGAGCGCGATCACCGCGCCCCGCAAGGGCTCGGGCATCGCCTCGCGGTGGTCGAGCCAGCGCATCAGCCCTGCGCTCCTGAGTTCTGGGCCCGGCGGAAGGTCAGGAAGGAGAAGGCGGGGTGCGCCCCTTCCGCCGCATGATCCTCGCGCGCGGTCAGCACCCATTCGCGGCCCGGCTCGGCCATGAAGGTGTCGCCCGCGTAGTCGGCGTGGATCTGGGTGAGTTCGATGCGGTGGGCGAGCGGCATGAACACGTCGTAGATCGCCGCCCCGCCGATCACCGCCACCTCGCCTGTTGCGTTGCCCTCGGCCGCCAGCGCCAGCGCCTCCCTGACCGATCCGGCCATCGCCACGCCCTCGGGCGCGAAGCCCTCGCGGCGGGAGAGGACGATGTGGCGGCGCCCGGGGAGGAGGCCGGGCAGGCTCTCGAAGGTCTTGCGGCCCATGATAATGGGTTTGCCCATGGTCAGCGCCTTGAACCGCTTGAGGTCAGCGGGCAGGCGCCAGGGCAGGTCGCCCTCGTTGCCGATCGCGCCATTGGCGGCGCGGGCGTAGATCAGCACGATTTCGGGCGTCATTTCAGCGCGTGCCCGACGCGGGTGACATGGCCCATCTTGCGCCCCTCACGCGCTTCGGCCTTGCCGTAGAGGTGGAGGTGCGGCTCGCCGGTTTCGGCGAGGATGGCGTGGGCCTTGAGCGCATCCTCGCCGACGATGTTGCGCATCTCGATGCTGGCGAAGCGGGTCTTGGTGCCCCCCAGCGGCAACCCGCAGATCGCGCGGATGTGGTTCTCGAACTGGCTCGTGGCGGCGCCCTCGATCGTCCAGTGGCCGGAATTGTGGACCCGCGGGGCCATCTCGTTGAACACCGGGCCGTCGCGGGTGGCGAAGAATTCCAGCGTCAGCACCCCGACATAGCCGAGCGCCTCGGCGACCCTTGCCGCCAGTTCGCGCGCGGCGGGGACCTGCGCCTCGACCAGCGCGCCCGCCGGGAGGATCGACTGGGCGAGCATCCCGCCCTCGTGAAGATTGGCGGTCGAATCCCAGAACCGCACCTCGCCATCGGCCCCGCGCACGAGAATGACCGAGAACTCGGTCTCGTACGTCACGAAGCCCTCGTAGATGCAGGTCACACCCGGGAAGACGGCCGTTCCGGCCTCGACAACCGAGCGCACCCGCCACTGGCCCTTGCCGTCATAGCCGTCACGCGCGGTCTTGAGGATGCCGGGGGTGCCGACCGCGGCGATGGCGGCGGCGAGATCTTCGGCACTCTCCACCGCCCGATAGGGCGCAGGCACCCCGCCGAGTTCGGCAGCGAAGGCCTTCTCGCGGAGCCGGTCCTGCGCGACCTCGAGCGCGCGCACGGGGCAGGCCAGCAGCGGTTCGGGCAGGGCCGCGACCGTGGAGACGGGCACGTTCTCGAATTCCCACGTCACCACATCGCAGGCCGCGGCGAATTGCCCGAGCGCCGCAGCATCGTCCCACTCGGCGGTGATGAAGCCCGAGCAGGCATCGGCCGCGACATTGTCGCCCTCGGGCGCGAAGCCGACGACCCGGTAGCCGAGCTGCAAGGCGGCGACCGCCATCATCCGGCCCAGCTGCCCGCCGCCGAGGATGCCGATGGTGGAACCGGGGGGAAGCATCAGTCCTCCGGCACCTCGCCCACGCCCGCGCTCTTCGCGGCGCGCCAGTCCTGCAGGCGTTCGGAGAGATCCTCGTCCGAAAGCGCCAGGATCGAGGCCGCCAGCAGCCCCGCGTTCTTCGCCCCGGCCTCGCCGATCGCCAGCGTGCCGACGGGAATGCCGCCCGGCATCTGCACGATCGAGAGCAGGCTATCCATGCCGCTCAATGCCTTCGACTGCACCGGAACGCCCAGCACCGGGAGGTGCGTCATGCTGGCGATCATCCCGGGCAGATGCGCCGCACCGCCCGCGCCGGCGATGATGACGGAGAAGCCCTCGCCCTCGGCGCCCTTCGCGAAAGCGACCATCCGGTCGGGCGTGCGGTGGGCCGAGACGATCCGCGCCTCGTGGGGCACTTCCAGCTCGTCGAGCACCTCGGCGGCGGCCTTCATGGTCGGCCAGTCAGACTGGCTGCCCATCACGATCGCGACCTTCCCCCCGATGGCGTCCATCACGCGTCCTTCAGATAGTGGCGTTCACCTGCGACCCGGTCGCCATCGAAGTCGTAGACGATCGGCTGGCCGGTGGGAATCTCGAGGTCGGTGATGTCCGCGTCCGAGATGCCGGAGAGGTGCTTCACCAGCGCGCGCAGGGAATTGCCGTGGGCCGCGATGATCACCGTCTCGCCGCGCGCCAGCACGGGCAGGATGGTGCTTTCCCAATAGGGCAGCACGCGCTCGATCGTGAGCTTTAGGCTCTCGGTCGAGGGGATCGCGATCCCGGCATAGCGCGGGTCGCTGGCGAGATCGAATTCGCTCCCCGCTTCCAGCACCGGCGGGGGAATGTCGAAGCTGCGGCGCCAGATCTTCACCTGATCATCGCCGTGCTTGGCCGCGGTCTCGGCCTTGTCGAGGCCGGTGAGGCCCCCATAGTGGCGCTCGTTGAGCCGCCAGTCCTTGACCTCGGGGATCCACAGCCGCCCTGCCGCCTCCAGCGCCAGGTGCAGCGTCTTGATCGCGCGGGTCTGGAGCGAGGTGAAGGCATAAGTCGGCAGCACGCCCTTCTCGCGCAGCAGGTGACCGGCGGCGGTGGCCTCGGCGACACCCTTTTCGGTCAGGTCGACATCCCACCAGCCGGTGAAGCGGTTTTCGAGGTTCCACTGGCTCTGGCCGTGGCGGACGAGGATGAGCTTGGGCATTGTCGCTTTCCGTCAGTGCGGTTGAGGGCGGGGGGTTAGCTTTCGTCCGAGCGAATGGGAAGCGATTCCGTCACATCCGAATCGCCCATCGCCCGCGCCTGCGCCTTCCTGCGTCGCAGGTTCTCGCGCAGCTTGGCCGCGAGCCGCTCTTCGCGTGACATATTCTTGCGAGGGTCTTCACTCATGCGAAACGCATTGCCGATATGGGAGCACAGCTTCAACCCCCGCTTGACATTGCGGGGAGGCGCGACAATAGGGCGCGCCTGTTTCCGGCGCTGCTGTAGCTCAGTGGTAGAGCGCACCCTTGGTAAGGGTGAGGTCGGGAGTTCAATCCTCCCCAGCAGCACCAGCAGCCGATGCGATTGCCCAATCTGGGGCATACTCCTTCATCCGATGCGTTAACCATGCCAGCCTTGGCGGAGAGACTCGTGGCGCGCGGTTGCGTGACCGGAGCCGGTCGGGGGAATGCATATGTCGTGTGCCGCATCGCGCTATGTCGCGTCGTTCTTCATCGAACTGTTCACCGAATTCATGCGTTTCGGCGTGCACCAGAACGATCTCACCGTCGAGGAGGTCGCGATCGTCTGCCTCGTCGCTTCCGAGAGCACCCGCGAGCTCAGGAAGGACCCCTTCCTCACGCGCACCTTCGCCACCGAAGCGGCCGCGATCCCCGACGAGGCCCGGCCCGTGGTCAGTCTCAAGTTGATCTACACCAGCCTCGGCATGAGCCGCGAGACCGCACGCCGCCGGGTCAACGGCCTTGTCGAGCGCGGCTATCTGAGACGATCGGGCCGCGGCGTCTATTTTCCGGCACAGGTCGGCGATTCCGATTACACCTACGAAATCCGCAGCTTCCTCGTGCGCAAGCTGAAGGATCTGAACTCCTATCTCGCGAGGATTCCGGCGTGACCGGCGCAACCCTGCCCATGTCGGCCCACTTTGGGCCGCGCCGGTTGCCGCTTGTGCAAAGGTTCGACTAACCGCACCGCGATGCTCGGCTGCCCTTCGGGACGCACAATGAAAAACGAAAAAGGGAACGTCGAGTTGCCGGCGCTTGTCCTCATCGGTGAGGAGATCGGCAATGCCCGCAAGCGGCGCCGCATGACGACGCTCGGGGTTTCGCAGAAAACGCGGATCCCCGAGCGTTACGTGCGGTGCATCGAATCGGGCGATTTCGCCAGCCTCCCGGGCAAGCCCTTCGTGTTCGGCTTCACCCGCACGATCTGCGCGCTGCTGGGGCTGGACGCGGATGTCTACATCCCCGTCATCAGGGCGCATGTCTTTGAAAGCTGCGCCAACGAAGCGGGTATTCCCCCTCCGGCCTCCCGCACCGGCTCGCTGCTGCGGCGGCTGCGGATCGGCCGGGGCTGACCGCCGGTCTGGCGAACGGGAGCCGCGTCCGGTCTTGCGGCTCGCCGCGCAACGGCCACCACTCGCGGCGGATGGCGGGTGCGGCTTTTGACCCCCGGCCCCAGGCCCCTATGCCACCGGACGTGGCTTCCCCGGCGACCCCCGACCTCGAACTCTGGCCGATCGGCAATTGCCAGATCAGCGCCCTCGTCGACCGCGAGGGCGCGATCGTGTGGGCCTGCGTGCCGCGGGTCGACGGCGATCCGGTGTTCTGTTCGCTGATGAACGGCGCGAACCGCGAGGACGGCGTCTGGCGGATCGAACTGGTCGGGCAGGTGTCCGCCTCGCAATCCTATATCCGCAACACCCCGATCCTCGTCACCCGGCTCGAGGCAGAGGACGGCAGCGCGATCGAGGTGCTCGATTTCTGTCCGCGGCACGAGGGCAAGGGGCGGATGTACCGCCCCGTGGCGATCGGACGGATCGTGCGGCCGGTGGCGGGATCCCCGCGCATCCGCGTGATACTCGCCCCGATGCGCGACTACGGCGCCGCGCGGGCCGAGACGACCCACGGCACCAACCACATCCGCTATCTCACCGGCCCCCAGGCGCTGCGGCTCACCACCGA
Source organism: Porphyrobacter sp. THAI-01a (assembly GCF_056868655.1). Classification (NCBI taxonomy): domain Bacteria; kingdom Pseudomonadati; phylum Pseudomonadota; class Alphaproteobacteria; order Sphingomonadales; family Erythrobacteraceae; genus Porphyrobacter; species Porphyrobacter sp. THAI-01a. Next base: position 107,459 of record NZ_CP180579.1, read on the forward strand.
CGCGCCGGTCGGATACGTGCTCGAGGGCCGCCCCTTCCGGCTGGAGGCGGATACCCATTTCTTCCTCGGCCCCGACGAGCCCTTCGGCGGCGCCCTGCGCGAGGAAATCCGCCGCATGGAGCAGGCGACGCGCGATTACTGGGGCCGCTGGGTGCGGGGCCTTGCGACCCCGGTCGAATGGCAGGCACAGGTGATCCGCTGCGCGATCACCCTGAAGCTCTGCCAGCACGAGGAGACCGGCGCGATCGTCGCCGCGCTCACCACCTCGATCCCCGAGGCGCCGCATTCGGAGCGCAACTGGGACTACCGCTACTGCTGGATCCGCGATTCCTATTACACCGTGCAGGCGCTGAACCGGCTGGGCGCGCTCGACGTGCTGGAGAAGTATCTCGCCTATCTCCGGAACATCGTCGATGACGCCAAGGGCGGGCAGATCCAGCCGCTCTATTCGGTGATGGGCGTGTCCGAACTGCACGAGACCGCCGCGCCCGCGCTGGCGGGCTATCGCGGCATGGGGCCGGTGCGGGTCGGGAACGCCGCCTACCAGCAGGTCCAGCACGACTGCTACGGCCAGATCGTGCTCCCGACGGTGCAGGGCTTCATCGACCAGCGCCTGCTGCGCATCGCCGACGAGCGCGATTTCGAGAGCCTCGAGGCGGTGGGCGAGATGGCCTATGCGATGCACGACCAGCCCGATGCGGGCCTGTGGGAGTTCCGCACCCGCAAGGAGGTGCACACCTATTCGGCGGTGATGAGCTGGGCCGCCTGCGACCGGCTGGCGATGGCCGCCGACTGGCTCGGCAAGACCGACCGCGCCGAACTCTGGCGCGCGCGGGCCGACGCGATCCGCGCGACAATCGAGGCCGAGGCGTGGGTCGATGGCGGCGAGGACGGCGGCCACTACGGCGCCAGCTTCGAAAGCGACTATCTCGACGCGAGCCTGCTCCAGATGGTCGAACTGCGCTTCCTCGCGCCCGACAACCCGCGCTTCCTGTCCACCTTCGCGGCCGTGGAGGAGCAGCTCCGGCGCGGCGACTTCATGCTGCGCTATGCCGCCGAGGACGATTTCGGCCTGCCCGAGACCGCCTTCAACGTCTGCACCTTCTGGCTGATCGAGGCGCTGCACCTCGTCGGCCGCAGCGAGGAGGCGCGCGGGCTCTTTTCGACCATGCTCAGCCACACCACCGCCTCGGGCCTGCTGAGCGAGGACATCGACTTCGTCACCGGCGAATTGTGGGGCAATTTCCCCCAGACCTATTCGCTGGTCGGCGTGATCAATTGCGCGGGCCTGCTCTCCAAGCCGTGGAGCGACGTGCGCTAGGCGGCGGCCACCCCGTCAAAATTGACGATACGCCCCGCCCGCCCGCTGGGCTATCCCCTCGGATCACAAGCACAAGCCGGGGAGAGGCGCGATGGATCTGGGACTGAAGGGCAAGAAGGTCATCATGAACGGCGGGGCCCACGGGCTCGGCCTCGAATCCCTCAAGCTGTTCGCCGCCGAGGGTGCGGATGTCGCCTTCTTCTCCCGCAAGGAAGACAAGATCGAGGCCGCCAAGGCCGCGATCGATGCGGCAGGCCCCGGCAAGGTCTTCGCCGAGGTCTTCGACATGGCGAGCGGCACCGAGGCCTACCAGGCGTGGCTGGAAAAGGCCGTGGCCGAACTCGGTGGCTGCGACATCTTCGTGCACACCGCGAGCGCCTCGGGCACCGGGGGCGCTGGCGACTGGCAGGCCTGTCTCGACATGGACCTGAAGGGCGCGGCCTATGCGGTCGAGACCCTGACGCCCCACCTCGAGAAGTCGGGCACCGGCTCGATCGTGATGCTGTCCTCGACCGCCGCGCTCGAGACCTTCATCGCGCCCAACCCCTTCAACGCAATCAAGGCGGCCCTGATCACCTATGCCTCGCAGCTCAGCCAGGCGATGGCGGCGAAGGGCATCCGCGTGAACACCGTCAGCCCGGGCGCGATCTACTACAAGGGCGGCAACTGGGAGATCATCGAGGAGCACATGAAGCCGCTCTACGATGCGACCCTCGCCAAGATGCCCACGGGCCGCTTCGGCGAGCCGGTGGAGGTGGCGAAGGCGATCGTCTTCGTGGCGAGCCCGGCGGTGCCCTACATGACCGGCGCGAACATCGTGGTGGACGGTGGCTTCACCCAGCGCGTCCAATTCTAAGAGCAAACCTCCGTTCGCCCTGAGCCTGTCGAAGGGCCGCACTTTCTTCCCGCCGGCCATCGTCCCAAGAAGAACGGTGCTTCGACAAGCTCAGCACGAACGGGTCCAATGAGGTAGTGATTATGGCCGAGATCGATCGCGACAAGCTGCTCGACATCTACACCCGCACGATGAAGGTGAACCGCACCGACGAGAAGTTCCGCGAGCTGCTGATGGGCGGCAAGGTCGCGGTGATGTATTACTGTGTGCGCGGGCAGGAGCTGGTCTCGGCGGCGGCGATGGCGGCGCTCGAGAAGGAAGACTACGTCGTCTGCACCTATCGCGGGCAGGGCGAGCAGACCGCCAAGGGCATCCCGATGGAGAAGTGGTGGGGCGAATGCCTCGGCAAGGCCACCGGCACCTGCAAGGGCAAGGGCGGCACCATGCACATCACCGATCCCGAGACGGGGATCATGGTGACGACCGGTGTGGTCGGCTCCGGCCTGCCCATCGCCAACGGCCTTGCCATGGCGAGCCAGAACAACGGCGACGGGCGCGTGACCCTCGTCAGCTTCGGCGACGGCGCGGCCAATATCGGCGGCTTCCACGAGGCGATGAACATGGCCCAGCTCTACAAGCTGCCGGTCGTCTTCCTGTGCCAGAACAACCGCTACGGCGAGCACACGGCCTATGCCGACCATACGGACAGTCCCAATATCGCTTCGCGCGCCGCCGGCTACGGAATGCCGGGCGTCACCGTCGACGGCAATGACGTCCACCAGGTCTACCCGGCGGTGAAGGAAGCGGTCGACCGCGCCCGCCGGGGCGAGGGGCCGACCCTTGTCGAGGCCATGTGCTACCGCATGATGGGCCACTTTTTCGGCGCCGACTTCAGCTACATGCCGCCCGAGCACATCGCAGAGATGAAGGCGGAAGACCCGCTGCCCAAGCTGCGCAAGGTGATGCTGGAGCACCAGTTCACCGAGGAGGAGCTCGACGCCATCGTCGCCGACATCGACGCGCAGATCAACGCGGCGGTCGAGCACGCGCTCGCCGCGCCGCTGCCGGATACCGACGAAATCTACAAGGACGTGCTGGAGGAGACCGCCTGATGGCCCAGATCACCATGACCCAGGCGCTCAACCTCGCAATCGACGAGGCGATGGCCGAAGATCCGGGCGTGTTCTGCCTTGGCGAGGATGTTTCCGCCAAGCAGGGCGGCGGGGTGTTCAAGGTCACCGCCGGGCTCACCGAGAAATACGGCGAACACCGCATCCGCGCGACGCCTATCTCCGAGACCGCCATCGTCGGCGCGGCGGTGGGCGCGGCGCTCGCGGGGCAGCGGCCGATTGCCGAGATCATGCTGATGAACTTCGTCGGCGTTTGCATGGACCAGATCGTCAACCACGCCGCCAAGCTGCGGTTCATGAGCGGCGGCCAGACCCCGTGCCCGATCGTGATCCGCACCACCACCGGCGTGGGCGTCGGCTTCGGCGGGCAGCACTCGGACATGCTCGAAGCATGGTTCGCGCACGTCGCGGGCATCCATGTCGTCACGCCCTCCAACCCCGCCGACGCGCGCGGGCTGATGCGCGCCTCGATTGACGCCAATGACCCGGTGATCTTCATCGAGAACATCCTGTGCTACGGCCTCAAGGCCGAGGACCCCGGCCCGGGCTACCGCGTGCCGCTCGGCAAGGCGGCGATTGCGCGGGAGGGGACCGACATCTCGATCATCACCTATGGCCGCACCGTGCTCGATGCGCTGGCGGTGGCCGAGGACCTCGCCAAGGAGGGCATCAGCGTCGAGGTCGTCGACCTAAGGACCATCGCCCCCTACGACGAGGCGACGGTGCTGGCATCGGTCCGCAAGACCGGCCGCGCGCTCACCCTGCACGAGGCGGTGCGCCCCTTCGGCACCGGCGCCGAGCTCGCCGCCAACATCCAGGAGAAGTGCTGGGACCAGCTCAAGGGCCCGGTACGCCGCATCGGCGGGACCTTCTCGGCGGTGCCCTTCGCCAGCCACCTCGAACAGGCCTGGATCCCGACCAAGCCGCAGATCGTCGAACAGATCAAAGCCTCTCTCGGAAAGCTCTAATGGCCACGGAAATCCGCATCCCCAAGCTCGGCATGAGCGCCGTCGAAATGACCCTCGTCGAATGGATGTTCGGCGCCGGCGAGCGGGTCGAGAAGGGCGACATCATCTACACCGTCGAGACCGACAAGAGCACCACCGAGATCGAGGCCCAGGCCAGCGGGATCATCCACCCCACCGGCGAGGAAGGCGCGGTCTACAAGGTCGGCGATCTGATCGGCACGATCGAGGAGGGCTGATCATCGTGGCTGGTCCCCGGGAAATGCTGGCGAAGGTCTACGCCACTGCCGGCACCCGGGACTGGGACGCGGTCGAGGCGCTGATCCACCCCGATTTCGTGCTCTACGAGGCGAACTCGCTGCCCTTCGCGGGCGAGTGGCGGGGCAGGGACGCGCTCCAGCGCTGCGCCGCCGCGATGTACGGCACCTGGGCGAACACCGACCTCGAGATCCTCGACTGCACCGGGGGCGAGACCCACGCGGTGATGGTGATCCGCCTCACCATGCACCCCAAGGACGGCTCCGAGCCCTTCACCCAGACGATCTGCGAGGCGGGGACCTTCGAGGACGGGCTCCTGCGGACCCTCCGCATTCACTACTTCGACGCCGCCGAGGTGGCCGCCCGGGCGTGACCGGCGCCCCCTCTCGACGCCCTGCGCATAATGGCGTATTCTCGCGCCCCGGGACGCGGCCCTACAGCGTGGGGCCAATGTGGGGTGCGATCCGGTGAAACAGTCTCTCGTCAACCTTCTGCCGCCCGCGACGCTCGCGGCGATCCTCGCCTTCTGGGGCCTCGCGCCCGCCTGGCTGGTCGAGCAACCCTGGACGCTCCCGCTGGTGGCGGTCACGACCATCGTCTTCGTCCAGCTGCTCGAGCTGGTGTTCGAGCGGCACGAGGGCTGGCGCATCAACCGCACCGAACTGGCGACCGACATCTTCTACACCGCCTTCGGGTTCCTCGTGATCGGCTATCTCTCCGACACGCTGGTCAACTCGCCCCTGCGCGAGCTGAAGGAGGCCTGGGGCATCGGCACCCCCTGGCTCGCCGAGCTGCCCTTCCTCGTGCAGGTCATGGTGGTGCTGTTCACCTTCGAGTTCGGCCAGTACTGGATGCACCGCGCGATGCACAACTGGACGCCCCTGTGGCTCACCCACGCGCCGCACCACCACGTGACCCAGCTCAACGCGATGAAGGGCTATATCGGCAATCCGATCGAGCTGTTCCTGATCAGCCTCGGGGTGATTGCGCTGCTCGATGTCGATCTCAACGCCCTGTTCGCGAGCTTCACGGTCGGCGGGGCGATCGCGACCTACGCCCACGCCAACGTCAAGGCCGATCCGCCGATCTGGTACGGCTTCTTCTTCACCACCATCCGCAACCACTCGCTGCACCACACGGCGCTGAGCTACGAGGACACGCGCTGCAACTACGGCAATTCGGTGATCTTCTGGGACCGGGTGTTCGGCACCTACAAGGAGGGCGAGAGCGCGATTGTCGGCCAGGACGATCGCAAGCGCCTTTCGATCAAGGAGCAATGGCTCTTCCCGCTGCGCCCGTGGCTGGAGAAGAAGCAGGCGGCGGAAGGGTAGGGCGAAGTTTACAAAGTTGACACTGTAAACTTCGATTTCCTACGCGATTTCCTGCTATATTTCATTTGCTTGCTCGGCAAAACCGAAGTTGACACTGTGTTTTGCGTTTTCTCCGTCTGACCGGGTGCGCGCGCACTCCTGCACGGCAAGGCCGCACGCCATCGACGATGCGAAAGAACCGTCCGAGGCTAGCGGCAAGCCCACCGGTAGGAAAGCGACACGCGTCCGCGCTCGGGCACACGGACAGTTGGCGCGAATGGCGGCTGGCGGATGGCGAGCGGAACGCCGGTGGCGGACGAGATCATCCAGCACCGGCGCCGACACTCCCGCCTGCCGGTTTCCGGAGATCATGAAGCTCGTCGCACCCGGGACGAGTGGCGGCGGCGGTCGCCCTTGCCATCGTCCCCGACTCGGCTTGTGCCATTCGGTACGGAACGGCATCGGCGGCTGGGGCGGGCCCTGAAAGCTCCCAATTCGGCAAGCCGACATGGATCCCTCGCGACCAGCCGAGCGCATGTCCCGATGGCTCGCGGGCGCGGCTCGATGCGGCGCTGGCATGGCTCTCGGGGGACTGAATAGATCGGTTCAACAACGCGTTGCGCACCGTGAAGCGTCATTGGGTCCGGAAAGACCTGCATCGGTTCGGCAAGCCGGAGCGCGATGCGTCATTCCGGCTGTGGTCCCATTGGAGCCGCTTTGATCGGCAAGGTGGGCGCAGTCGCCATCAGATCGGTTGTTTCTCTTCGCGACGGACCCGCCCAATTCGGCTTGTTCGGATGGTGCCCTCCTGAAGAGGAAGAAAATGCGTCCGACCACCCTTCCTGAAACGCGTCTCTCCAGACAGCCCCGCGGCAGTCGCTCATTCGGGCCCGATGTCAAGGCGAGCCTCGGTCGATCCACCAGGGGTGCGGTCTCGCCGGGCTGCCAGAGAGCAGAGCCCGATCTGCGCGAAGAAGCTCAGGCGCACGACAGGGACAAGTGTGACGATCGCGTGACCGGCTCGGCGACGGCGACGGCGACGGTATCGAGGCTCTTGTCCAGGGCGTCGCGCTCGAACCGGTGAAGACGGCGCGCGGGCCGGTTCACGTCAAGGTCGCCACGAGAGCCTTCGGGCTGGCCGAGCAACTTCCGGTTCTGGCGTCCGGTTCCCTTCCGGCTAAAGCGGGTCACAATTCGCCCGACGATCCGGGGCGCGATTACCGTTCCGACATGTCGCTGGTCTCCCCCGTACTCGCGGCTCTCGGCGGTTTCGCGCCATCGGGATGCGCCAAGGACCAGATCGATGTGGGCGTGGCGTGGCAGCCGATCAGGCCGGTCGGCGCGTCAGGCAACCCTGCCTTCTTCGAAGCGAGGCTCGCCCTCACGAAGCTCAGCGGTCAATCTCTTGCGAGCGACCAGGTGATCGCGGCGGCCGACCGGCTTGGTCTTGCGAGGCAGATTGACGAGTATCTTGTAACCCGCACGATTGACGAACTGAACGAGGCTCGCGGCGCGACCGCATTGCTGGTTGCGGTCTCCGCCGAGAGCCTGTCCGATTCAGGCTTCTGGGATGCTGTCCTCGACAAGCTTGCTTTCAGCGGCGGCGTGGCTTGCGATCTGACCATCGAGGTCAGGGGCGCAAGTGCTGGCACCCTGACGGGCTCCAAGGGCGCCGCATTGGCGCGTATCAAGCGGAGCGGCTGTCGGGTCTCCCTCGGCGGGTTCGGCGTGGGGGCGACGTCCCTGCCCGATCTCGTGGCCTTTGACCCTGACCTCGTCACCATCGACCGACATTTCGTTTCCAGCGGCCTGCTCGCCGAGCACGGCCAGGCGCCCTTGGCGAACCTGATCGCACTGGCGCGCTCGCTCGGCGCAGACGTGATCGCCGAGGGCGTCGACTGCCGGGAGTCGGCAAGGCTGGCGCGCGATGCCGGTGCGTCGTTCCAGAAAGGCGCGTGGTGCGGCGGAGCTCGCTTCTACAGGTCCTGGGCAAACAGATCGAGGAGAGATGAAGACCAGGACTGCCCCACAGTCCGCGAACATGAAGCCTCAATCTAATCAAGTCTTGTAAATAAAACTCCCCCTGAATGGATTTGAGAATGCCAAAGAAGATCTACATCGCAATTTCGCTACTGAGCTTGGCGCTCGCAAAACCATCTCTTGCCAACAATGTAGGGGAGAATGCGGCTTGGCAATTCCACACGCCTGCCGAACGAGCAGCTCTCATGTATCTCGAAGAGGTGCGGCAGCGTGGGAAAAACGGCTACTATTCTGCGCCAGTCTACAACACCTATATCGACCGGCAATACAATTGCTCTGTCAATTCGACTGCGACCGCCAATGATTCCGCATCGAACGCGATTGCCAATTCGCCCAGCACGACCGGACACAACACCGACGCGACCGGCAACCTGAACGAGACCACCTACGCGGATGGCGGCCCCGGCGACGGGAGCACCGCGAGCGCCACCCAGGGCAACTCCGGGGCGGTTGTCGCCGGCACCACCGGCCAGATGTCCACCAGCGTCAGGGGCGACAATTTCCAGGCACTGAATACCCGTCAGACGAACTCGGGGAACCAGTCCTCCGTGATCAACGGCTCCTCGGCCTGCCAGTATGCGAGTGCTGGGTAAGGGCCATGCATCTCGCAAATCGTCAGGTCCGATGCGCCGCTATCGCGGCGCTGGCCACCGTGTCGGCTGCGGCCCTTTCGGGCTGTGCGGCCACCGGCATTGGAATCGACAGCCAGCGCGTCGCGCCGGGAGAGGTGCCGATCGCCATCGGGGCGCCGGTCCGCGACAACCGGTCTCCGATGGAGGGGGCGCTGGCATGTTTTGGCGATCAGCTGACCGCCAAGGCCGGAAAGCCGATCGTCATCGCAGTCGGCGAAGTGCGCGACTATACCGGGAAGTACTCGATCAACGAAGGCAATGCGATCACCCAGGGCGGATCGCTCATGGTCTATTCGGCGCTCGGCAAGATCGGCGGGCCGCTGAGGATCGCTGAACGCTTCGATCCGACCATCGCCGAGCGCGAACTCGGCTACACCGACCGTCGCCAGCTCGGCGACGGGAAGGTTCACCAAGTCAATGGCGACCGGGTTCCGTGGCTTCCCTATTTCGGCGGGACGATCAGCCAATCCGACTACTACATCGTCGGCGGCATCACCGAGGTGAACTACAACATCCGTTCCGGCGGTGCTCAGATCAGTGTGAACAATGTCGGGCCCGAGGCGCGCGTCTACACGCAGAGTGTCGCGATCGACTTGCGGATCGTGGACACCCGTTCGCTGCTGGTTCTCAAGACTGTCAGTCTGACCAAGCAGTTCAGCGGCTACGAGATTGGCGCCGGAATCTTCCGTTTCTTCGGCACGGAACTGTTCGACATCAACATCGGCGCAAAAGGCCAGGAGCCCTTGCAGCTCGGTATCCGCACAGCTCTCGAAGAGGGGGTGCTGAAGCTGGTCGCATCGGTCGAGAACCTCGATCCGGCGACCTGTATGGCGCAGCGCCTCGATACGATCCCCGAGAAGTCTGCTGACGAGTTGCGCGGTCGATCCCTGGCGGTCGACGACGTGGCTGGTGCGATGCCTGCACCCCCGCCCGTCCGGCTTCTTCCGCCCGAGCAGGCCCCGGCGAGCGCCCGCTCGCTCAACGAGCTGACCGGAGGCGGTCCGGCCGCGGCAGCGGCGGCATTGCAGCTCGGCTTCGAATTCGGGGACGCAAATCTCATGTCGAGCTCCCAGTCGGCGCTCGACATGATTGCCCAGCTGGCAGGCGAGGGCACCGTCTCGGCGACCTTGATCGCCCGGGACACTGAAAATTGGGACCCGGCGCGGCGGGATGCCTTGCTGGACCAGCGCATTGCCGCGGTGGTCGCGGCGCTTTCAAACAGGGGAGTACCACCTTCAGCCATCCTCGTGGTCTGGCGCCCGTCTGCCGGGGATTCCGCAATCTACCGTGACGGGCCTGGCTTCCAGGAAATCGCAAAAATACAAGTAAAAAAATAGCATAGTGTGCCATTAATAATAAATGAGATACCCCAAGAAGGAGAAATGGTAATATGACACATAAATCAATAAATAGGCGGTCACAGCTTTTTGCTGGGACAAGTACCGCCATTATTGCTACGGCGATGATCGCCTCGCCGGCCAACGCCCAATCGATCGTGACTGCACCTGACCTCACCTCGGTCGTGCAAGCACACGTCGCAGCCGGCAACACCCTTCCGCAGCGCAACACTGGCGCCATCACCGCCACCAACCTCGATTTCGAGGCCGTCACCACCAACACCGGCGTGACCACCAATGGCGTTTTCGAGAACAACGAGAACACGGCCGATGCCACCGCGATCGCCAACCGCAACGGCGTGACCGCCTCGCTCGCGAACATCGGAAGCTCCTCGCTTCTCGATGACGGCGTCGCGCTGGCCGGCGTTTCGGAAAACACCGCCGCGGTCGATGCGACCAATTCGGCCGCCGAGATCGGCACCACCGCGACCAACTTCGCGACGGGTTCTGTCGACGTGTCGCGGAACACCACCTCGGCAAATGTCGTGATCAACGAAGGTAGCGGTACCTTCGCGATGAGCATCACGGGGTCGGAGCCCGTCGACTACACCAACCTCGCGACTGCCAACGCGGCCGTGACCACCGATCTGTCGGCTTCGGCCGCGAACGTGGCCGATCTGTCGGGCACCCTGATCGTCTCCTCGGTGCAGGTCGCGGATTCGACGGCCGATTCCACTGCGAGCACGGCCAATGCTCTGACCTTCCTGACGCTGCAGACGACCGCCAGTGCCGACATCACGGGCACCGCAACGCTGGACGACAACGAGATTTCGGCAACCTTCACGGCGAACGCGCGTAATGCCTCGATCGGTCTGGCGGCCGACGACGGCAACACTTCCGTGACTGCCGCGATCAGCAATGCGCAGCGTTTCGACGCGAACGCCACCGATGACTCCGCGACCGTCACCGGCACCTTCCGGGCCCGCATCGGCGCGGCTCCCGGCGCCCTGGCTGGCACCACGACCTCCTTCGAGGACAGCTCGCTTTCGGTTGCCGGCAACACCGGTTCGGCAGAAGCCAACGGCAACACCGCGACCACGAGGATCTCGCTGGCCGACGGTCTCGCCTACAACACCGCTGCCGGCAACACCGCCAGCGTGGAGATCGACGAGCTTAACGGCACCTCCGTCAAGATCGCCGACATTTCGGCCACCGCAGGCCTGGTGGGCGTGAACACCCAGCTGGTCGAGACTGGTCGTCTCGCGGCTGCCCTGGACGCCAGCGTTGAAGTCGACGTCGCAAGCCCCGAAGGCAGCAGCATCGACGTGGCGGGGAACCGCCTGACCGCTACCGCCACCGGCAACAACCTGACCGCCGGAATCGCGAGCGGCGATTCGTCGGCCGTGTTCGACGCCTCGGCTGCCCTCGCTTCGCGCCAGCAGCTCTCGTCTGCCAGCGTCTCCGCGTCGTCTTCCGATAGCGATATCCTCGTGAATGTCGGTCGGTCGGGCACCAATGCGACTTTCGTCGACAGCGCCATCACGGTTGACGGCAACGTGCTTGCCGCCAGCGCGGTGGGCAACCGCGCGCGGCAGTCGATCGATCTGGCAGCGACCGCGCTCAACGCATCGGACGGCGGTTCGGCGGTTCTCTCCGTCGACCTCACGCCGGATGCAAACAGCGAGTCCGTCAGTGCCGAAGGCGCAGTGGTCATCGCGAGCGCGATGATCAACACGGCTTCGACCGTTTCGGCCTCTAACACCATCAACGACATCGATGTCGACACTGGTGACAACCTGAGCGGCACGGCGTTGAACACGTCCGTGGCCGTGACCGGCAACGCGCAGCAGGCCTTCGCGGTCGGCAGCGATGCGGGCAACCGCATCTCGCTTGCGGGTGTTGACGTGGGGTCGGCCGCCGGTATCGCCAACCTCCAGATCAACGATGCGACCTCGACCGTGACTGCCACGCAGCAGGGTTCGATCGACGTTGATTATGCCGGCAGCCTCGTCTCGGGCTCCAGCGAGATCGCGGGGAACAGCCAGTCGGCTATCGCTCGCGGCACCGTTGCCTCGAACACGCTCTCGGTCGACGCGCAGATCGTCACGCTCGGTGCCGGCGGTACGGCCGTTACCAGCGCGCCGAACACGCTGGATGCCGATGCCACCGCCGCCTTCGGCGTTGTCAACGTGCAGCAGGTGCTCGCCAACGTCACCGCCTCGGCCGAGCCGGACGACACCAATGCGTTCCGCATGGATGTGGTGGGCGGCCTGACCGATGCCACGACGATGGTCAACGCCAACACCCTGATGGCGCAGGCGCAGGGCACTGTCGCGGCCAACAGCCTGTCGCTTGCAGTCGGCAGCCTGACCTCGACCGCCAGCCTCGGCGATGCGGCTATCGCAAACCTGCAGAACGTTGCGGGCGCGAGCATTCTCGCCACCGCCAACGGTGACGGGGACTCGGTGGTCGAAACCGAGATCGACGCTGCCATTCTGCGCAGCTCGGTCGAAACCTCGAACAACCGGATCATGGCGAGTGCCGAATCCGCGCGTGCGAGCAACGTCCTTTCGGTGGAGGGCACGTCGCTTTCGGGCAGCGCGCTTCTTGCGGGTAGCGATGCTTACCCGGGCGCCGACACCACCTCTGCGCGCGCGCAGTTCGGTGTTGCCAACACGCAGGTCGCAGGGACCGGGGTCGTCACGGCCAGCCTGAGGGAAACCACCACTGGCGGCTTCGGCTCCAGCTCGGGCGTTGTGACCGACATCAACAGCAGCATTTCGTCCTCGACGATCGAGTCGAACGGCAACCTGCTGCAGGCGCTGGCGTCGAGCAACCGCGCCACCAACACGGCGTCGGTTGATGGCAACACGCTGAACCAGGTGACCGCCGGTGTGGCCAACACGCAGACCAGCCTGCAGGATGTGTCGGCGCTCGTCGGCTACGAGGGCTCGCCGCCCGTCGCGCCGTTCAGCGTGACCGCCACGATCTCGGGCGGGACCGCCACGGGCAACCTCTCGAGCCTCAGCACGGCTCAGCGGGACGCCTTCATCGCGGCGTACAGCGGCACGGCCGGCTGGACCTACAACGCCGGAACCGGAGCATTCAGCTACTCCACGCCCGGCAGCGGGACCGTGTCGCTGGCTGTCGACGGGACCAATGGTTCGTTCAATGCCGGCGGTGTCCTGATGGACATCGAAGGCACGATCACCTCCAGCCGCCTCGCCGTTGAAGGCAACGCGGTGCAGGGTTCGGCGATCGGCAACTCGGCCAACAACAGCGTGACTGTCCTCTCGGTGTCTGCCGATGGCGTGGTCGCGGTCGGTTCGGGTGAGGTGTGGGCCGCGGTCGGTTCGCCTGAAGCCGAAGCCGATGGCGATGCCACCATCGCTTCGGCCCAGTTGCTGCTCGCGGGCAGCAGCAGCGTTACCGAGGTGTTCACCACCTTCGGGATCGATGGTGCGCTCGACACGGCGATCACCGATTCGAACCTGAGCGTCTCGCGCAACAGCGCCTATGGTGAAGCGATCGGCAACACCGTGACCAACAACCTGACGGTTGCGGGCAAGGATCTTGGCGGGACGGCCACCTCGGGCGTCATTGCCAACGTCCAGGATGGCGCCAATGCTGTGATCTCGGCGTTGAGCGACATGCAGGTCGTCTCGAACGTGGTGTCCAGCGGTTCGTCGATCGCCATGGACCAGAACGTCAACAACGCTCTGGGTGTGGTGAACAACGCGAACAACACCCTGACCGCGTCGTCGACGAACTCGACCTCGACCATGCAGGCCACTGCTCTCAGCAATGCTAATGGTGGACAATACGGTACCGGTATCGGTTCGTTCGTCCTCCTGAACGGTCAGGACGCTTCGGGTACGCTGAACACCACGGCTGTCACCGAAATGTTCAACATCGGCTCGGCTGACGCGACCACCACCGGTCTCGTGAACGGCAGCGCTTCGATGTCGGGCAACGCAACCCGGTCGGAATCGACTGCCAACCGTGCGGCCAACACCGTCTCGGTCGGTGCCGATGCCAACCTTGGGTCGACGGCTGCGCTGGTCAATCAGCAGCGGAGCAGCGTGACGACCGTCGCCGACGCGACGAGCACCATTTCGGTCGGCATCAGCGGTACTTCCCCGCTGGAGTCGCTCGAGAACAGCTCGCTCTCGATCGAAGGCAACTCGACCTTGGCCCTGGCCCGCGGCAACAGCGCTTCCAACACGCTGAACTACACCGCTGGCGCGACCTACACGGCTCAGGCTGGCGCTGCTTCGTTCAACGTCGGAGTCGGAACGCAGGGTGATGCTGCTCTGCTCAACGATCAGGTGAACACCGGTCCGGTTACCGCTAACGCGACCGGCAGGACCGCAGTGATCCTGAACGCGACGAGCGCGGGAACCGTTGCCGGGGTGCTGAACGCCAGCATCAGCAACAGCGACAACAGCACCACCGCGTTCGCGGTCGGTAACACGGCAGCCAACACTGTCATGCTGAGCGCGCTGAACACCGGCATGGCCAACGTTGCGCTTGCGAGCCAGCAGACCAACACCGGTGCGGTGACCGCAACGGCCAGCACGGTGACCTACACCGTCGGCTCCTTCGGCACCTACGGAGCCAGCAGCGTGCAGAACAGCGGCAACGCTGCCTCGGCGACTGCCATCGGCAACAGCTCGGTTTCGATCATCGGAACCCGGTAAGCGACCGACTTCGCAGGCTTGTTTCCCCTAGTCTGCGGAGAGCACGTGGTGCTGATCCTCACGGATCAGCACCACACTCAAGACGACGTCCGGGGCGCGGCGCGCGCATGAATCGCGCCCCGGATTTCGCATTCTGACGAGGCACAAAAGCATGCAAACCGCTTTTAGAGTTGTCACCGGGATCGCCGCGATGGTGGCTGTGACGACCGTCCATTCCCAAGCCTGTGCGGCCGATGCGGCAGGGGATTTCGCGCTACGCGGATACGGGTCGAAGACCTGCGAAGCGCTCAACACCGAAATCTCGGACGCAACTCACGCTGCCAATTACGGATCGTGGCTCATGGGCTATGCCACAGCGCGGAACCGGTTGCAGAGCGATACATTCGACCTCTTTCCATTTCCCGACGGCATCGTTTTTATGCGGGCGGTTGCGGCGGTCTGCGCCAACCAGCCAGCCATCACGGTCGAACAGGCAGCCGACGAAATCATCCGCGCCGCGGCCCCCCTCCATCAGCGTGCCGCCAGCCCCGCCGTCACGGCCGAGCATGCGGGCCGCACCCTGGCGATACGGCAGGGCGCGCTTGTCGCTCTGCAAAAGAGCCTTTCCGGACGAGGCCTCTTCGCAGGTCCTGCAAACGGAGAATGGACCAGGGCAACAGCAGCAGCCGTGGCCGAATTCCAGAAGACGGAGAAAATCACCGTCACGGGGCTTCCAGACCTCTCGACGCTGTTCCGCGCTCTCCTTCCCAAGACCCGTTAAGCTTCTTCACCTGGACCGAGGCCTGGAAAGAAATTCTATATGGAAAACGCAGCCCTTTCGTCCGGTACGACGCCTTGGCAGATCTTCCTCGATGCAGACCTGGTGGTTCAATCGATCATCGTGCTGCTGCTGCTGGCATCGGTGTATTCATGGACCATCATCATTTCGCGGGCATTGGCCATCGCCATCGAACGCCGCAAGATCCGCGCGGTCGGCAAGTCTCTACGCACCGTCGAAACGCTCGATGAGCTGCGCGAACTGGCCGGAGCCGGCGATGGCCGGGTTCACGAGATCCTGCTTTCCTTGGCGCAGGAGTGGCAATGGTCCGCCAAGCACGCCGGGCGGGACTACGAGGACATCCGCCAACGCCTTGCGTCGGCAGCGGATCTGACGATCGAGCGTCAGTATCTCGAACTCTCCGGCAATTCGGCCTGGCTTGCGACAATCGGCAACTCAGCCCCGTTCTTCGGGCTGCTGGGCACGGTCTGGGGCATTATGAACAGCTTCATAGGCATCAGCCAGGCGCAGGATATCTCGCTGACCGTGGTCGCGCCCGGCATGGTCGAGGCATTGTTCGCCACCGCCGTCGGACTCTTCTGCGCGATACCGGCGGCGATGGGGTACAACCGGATCGTTCAGTCCCTCGCAGCGACGGACCAGGTCTGGCGGGCCACTGCCGGCCGCGTCGAGATCGCGATTTCCCGTCACTACGGCATCATTCGCTGAACCGTCAGGGGACAGCCAAGGACCCATCGATGGCAATCAAGTCGATCTTATCCGGATCCCGCGTGAAGCGTCCGCAGGATCATCTGCTTTCGGAAATCAACGTCACCCCGATGGTTGACGTGATGCTCGTGCTGCTGATCATCTTCATGGTCACGGGGCAAGTGCTGGTCAACGGGATGGAAGTTGACCTCCCCGACGTCACCGAAAACAAGATCGCATCGGCCGCAGAGCTGATCGAGGTCAGCATCGATGCCAACCAGAACATCTATCTCGGTGACACGCTTCTAACCCCCGAGGCTTTTGCCCAAGCGATCGCCGAGCTCGCGATAGCTTCCGGATCTCCTGCCGAACAGCAGGTGCTGGTCCGCGCCGACCGAACGCTCGCCTACGGAAGCGTCATGACTGTCGTTTCGCAGATTGCCGAGGCCGGTTTCACCAAGGTCGCCTTCGTCTCGGATCCTCCGACGACCGGAACAAGCGCCGCCGCCGCGCCGTGATCAACCGAATTGCAAACACGCTGGCGATCGCGCTGCATGTCGGCCTCATTCTGCTGGTTGGCAGAATCAGCTTCGCAGTCGTGGTGTCGGAGCCGCGCAAGAAGGGCATGGAGATCGAGATCAGCGATCTGGCCTATGCGTTGCCGGATCCCAGACCGCGCATCGGCAGTTCCTCGCCGGTCCGGCAACCGAATGCGCAGGTCACCGATCGTGCGACCGCAGCCGCGACCGAACCGGCCGAAACCCCTCTGCCGAAGTCAGACGTCGTTGCGACGACCGCCACGCCGGTGGGCGAACCCGAAGTTGCGCCGAAGCCCCTGTCCTCGCCCGTTCCGGAGCCGACGCCCGTATCCGATAGCGTTTTGCGCGCGGCGAACGCGCCGGCAGCCGCACCGGCGGGGACAAACGCCGGCAATCCCGGCCGGCTCGACACAAAAGCCTTGTCCGGACTTCCGGCGCTGGCGGGCAACGAAGTGGGTCCTTCGAGGCTCGATTCCGCCACCCTTGGTTCGGCTGTCGGCAAAGCAGCACCGCGCGGTGTGCGGGGCCTCACCTTTCGCCAGAAAGTGGATCTGGCCGCGATGATCCGCGCCCAGATCATGCCGTGCTGGAATCCGCCCGAACTCGATGCGCCGCCGTCGGTCAGCGTTCGCCTCAGATTTCGGTTGGACCGGAATGGGCGCGTGGTCGGTCAACCGGTGGGAAGCGGCGCAGGCGACCAGAGGTACGCGGCCAGCGCCTACGCCGGCCTGCTGACGAACAGCGGGCGCCGAGCGGTCATGCTCTGCTCTCCGTTCAAACTTCCGCCCGAGCTCTACGAGGCATGGGCGTCCGTCGAAGTTGAATTCGATCCCAGAGGGCTGCGATGAGACCGAAGCTTGCAATTCATATCACCTTGGCAGCTGCGATCGGTTTTGCCGTGCCGGCGGCCGCCGACGAACCACTGTTCGTCGACATCACGGAAGGCGCTGCGGCACCGCTTCCCATCAGCGTCGTGGATGGCGCCAGCGGCCCTCAGGTTCGACCGGATGCCGGTGAAGACCTCGGTGTGAGCTTGGCGAACATCGTGCGCGCCGACCTTGCGAGCAGCCCATTCTTCCGCATCGTTGCTGTACCCCGGGCCGCCGGTTCCAATGAGGAGGGCCTGCTTAGTGCGGCCGCTTCGGTCGGAACTCAGGCGCTGGTCATCGGCCGCGCAGAATCTGGCGGCGATGGCATCCTGACCTACGCTTGTGGCCTCTACGATGTCTTCAGCGGCGGCGTGGAAGAAGCGCAACAGTTCCGGGTACCGCTCCGTCAGTGGCGCAGAGCGGCCCACAAATGCGCAGACATGGTCTTTGCCCGCGTCACGGGATACCGGGGCCACTTCGACACGCGCTTTGCGCTTGTATCGCCCGCCGGAGCGAGTGGTCGGCAGGGCGGCCGGGTGGTGGCTGTCGACAGCGACGGTGCGAACCCGACCGACTTGGCAAGCAATCTCGAAATCGTCACGATGCCCCGGCTCAGTCCGGACAACCGGTTGCTGCTGTTCGTCTCATACGCGCAAGACATGCCGCAGCTCATCCTAGCCGATCTGGCAAGGGGAACCAGGACCCGGTTGCAGCTTCCCCCCGGCCTTCCATCCGCGGCGCGCTTCTCGCCCGACGGGCGGAGCGCGGTGTTTGCATTGTCCCACGATGGCAGCACCGACATATACGAGTACGAATTTGCCACGGCTCGGACGCTGCGCCTTACCGACACGACAGGGATCGATACCAATCCGTCCCTCTCGCCTGACGGTCAGTCGATCGTGTTCGAATCCGACCGTTCCGGTCAGCCGCAACTCTACATCATGCGCCGCGACGGGCGCGAGCAGCGGCGGATCAGTTTCGAAGGTGAACACGCTTCGCCGGTCTGGAGCCCGGATGGCTCGCTCATTGCTTTCGTGGCTGCAACGGCCACAGGGCGCCGGATCGGCGTGATGACGCCCGAGGGCCGTCACAAGAAACTGCTCACAGACGGAGCGCAAGACGAGGACCCGACCTGGGCTCCGAGCGGGAGGGCAATAGCCTTCCAGCGCCTGCGTGCGGACGGCAGCCCGCCCGACATCATGATCACCGATGTGAGCGGACGCGTGCAGCGGAGCGTCGCGTTGCCGATGGCCGGATCCGAACCTTTCTGGTCGGAGTTGCTGCCATGAAGCGGGGCACCTCGATCCGTTTGCAGGCTGCGCGCGCTGCATTGCTCGGGCTGGCCACGTGCGCCGTCGCATCGTGCCAACGTCCGGGGGAGGCACTTCCGCCGCCGCCGCTGTTTTCACTTTCGGCCTCACGAATGGTTGCGGCGGAGAGCCCGCCCGCGCCGGTCCCCGCAGAGCCTGCCTTTGTGCCGTTTCGAGGTGCGACCGTCGTCTATTTCGATGGCGATTCTGCCGTCCTCGATGCCGCCGCCCAGGCGGCGCTCGACCGGCAAGCCGAATGGCTCTTTCGAAATCCTTCCGTCTCGGTGATGCTTCAGGGGCATGGAGACGTGATCGGTAGCCGCGCTCGGCAGTTTGCGATCGGCGAGATACGTGCGGCGGCGATGCGACGGTACCTCGTGGGCCGCGGCATATCGCCCGACCGCGTCGAGACCACCTCTTTTGGCAAGCAGATGCCCGTCGCGACATCGCTCGATCAGGAGAGCCGGCGTCGCAATCGACGTGGCGAAACAATCTTCAAGGGTCTCGCAAGACCGAACGACAAAGGGGAATAGCGGTGCGTGGATTGGTGCTGATTACGGCTGGTTTGGCAACTCTGCTGGGCGGGGCTCCCGCGGTCGCCGACTCAGGTGACATACTCATGAAGGGGCGGGCGACCCATCACAACCGGTTCAACGAATTGACACTGATGCCGCCCAACAGCGGCCAGACCATCGAGACCGGCATCAAGGATTCCGTCGGCGCCGAAGCCTCAATCACGATGTTCGCGACCGATCGGCTTGCATTTGAAGCTTCGCTCGGCAGCACTGGCTACCAGCTTCGCGAACCGGGGGGAAATGCGCTGGTTTCGGCCAATCTGCTGATGTCGACGGTGACCGTGCAGTACCATTTCTCCCCCGACAGCAAGCTCGTGCGCCCCTATGTCGGGGCAGGTCTGACGCACCTCAATCTCTATGGAGATGAGGCAGAAGTTGCACTTCTCGATGCGGCGCCCGACCCGTTCGGCTCGTACAGCACGAAGCTCACCGGCGGTTTTGCACCAGTCGGACAAGTCGGTGTCGATATTGCGCTGGACAAGCGATTTTACGTGAATCTCGATGCCAAATACACCTCCCGCAAGACCGAGGTGCTGATCGAACGCGAGGCGCGCACGCTCGAATCTCGCCGCGTCGATGCGCTGATCCTTGCCGCGGGCGTGGGCTTCCGGTTCTGATGATGGGCGGGCATGTCATCGCCCGGGCGGCTACGGTAGCCGTCCTGGCAGGAGCTTTCCTCTGGTCCACCGGTGGCGCCGGTCAGGAACCTGCTGCCCGTGGCGCTTCCGTCGCAGCGGCAGGGGCGCGATCTCCCGCCAGCGCGGATGACTGGGCCAAGTCGCTCGGTGCGGAGCTGATGCGTCTGAATGATCGCTTGGCGTCGCTCGAGCGTCTGATTGTGCAATTGGTCTCGCAGCAGGATGAGGACCGCCGCAGTCTGACGGCTGCGCAGGACGAGATAGCTCGACTTCGCACCGATCTCGCCGCACGTGCCGCAGCGGTCCCGGCAGCGTCCTCGCCCGATGATGTTCGGGCTGCTGAAGTGATCGCGCCGAAGCTGCAACCTGAGGCGTCGGAGCCGGTCCCTGTGGACCGTTTCGAACAGGCGGTGAACTTCATGGAGCGCAAGCAGTGGGGCAATGCCGAGCTGGCACTGGCCACGTTCATCGCGAACAGCCCGGACGATCCACGGAATGCCGAAGCGCGTTACCGGCTCGGTCTCGTCTACCTCGAGCAGGGTCAGCCCGGCCAAGCCGCGCGGAATTTCCTCGCATTGTTCGAGACCGGCGCCGCAAAGGGATTCGGTGCCGACAACCTGTTCGCTCTCGCCCGCGCTCTCAAGGCACTGGGCAACGTGGACGCGGCGCAGGTTTGCAGTGTCTATTCTGAAATCGAGGCTGCGCATGGTGCAGAACTGTCGGCATCGCGCCGGGAGGAACTGCTCGATTTGCGGCTCGCCGACGGATGCGCCACCTAGCAGGGGTTGCGCCGGTTCTAGGGCCGTGAATTCGCCTGCTCGAACGATCGGCCAACCAGCGCGAGGAGGTCGGAATAATCGACCGGCTTGATGAGGAAGCCGTCGATGCCCAGACCGGCGGCCTGGCTCTGCAACTGCGGATCGGAAAATGCCGAGACGACCAGAGCCGGCGTGTTGCCGGCCCCGCTGCGGCAGGCCCTCATGGCGGCGATCAGGGACAGACCATCCGTGTCGGGAAGCTGGATGTCGCAAATCACGAAATCGGGCCGTGCTTCCTGAAACGCCGTCAGTGCGGCGGCCCCGCAATCGGTTGCAACGACCCGGTATCCGGCATCCAGCATGACATAGGAAAGATCTTCCCGAAGTTCGGCGGTGTCTTCGACCAGCAGGATAAGTGGAGCCTCCATCAGTCCAAGCTATAAGCCGCATCAGTCGTGGTTGAAACCGAAATATTGATGCAGATCACTCCATTGGAGCAGGTTACCTCCACGGTTGCACCCGTTTCTTCTACCCGGTTTGCCACCGGGGTCAGGTCATGCGCGCCATCCCCTGTGACCGTCATGACGACGGTCAGTTTTTCCGGCTCACATTCGAGCGCAAGTTCTACCGGACTGTCGGCGGGCGCGTGCTTGGCGACATGTTCCAGGACATCCTTCAGCGCGACGATGAGTGTGTCGAGCCCGCCGGTCACTGCCGGACATTCGACAGGTTCGTGAAGGCGCAGCTGCTCGGGATGAAAGGTCGTTTCAGCCAGGGCGCAGACCTCCGCCCAAGGGTCAACCGCCACCTCGTCGAGAGCCGCCGGCGTCTTTTCGCCGATTGCGTCAAAACGGGCGAGAAGCTTCGTCAGCATATTGGCTACGGTCGCGACTGTCTCGCGCAGGCGGTCGGCGCGGGTCCGCAGCTCCACCGGGCTCAGTGTATCGGCTTTCCGGTGAATGATCTGGGCGCTGCCGTCGATAATCGAGAGCGGGGTGCGGATTTCGTGGGACATGAGGCGCGTGAAATTGACCATTTCAGTGTTGGCCTCGCGCAACTCGGCGAGCGCAATGCGGGCTATGCGGCTTTGCCGCCGGACTTCATCCTCGGCGGCGAGCAGTTTCTGGCGCGTGGCAACCAGATGGTGCCCAAGCCTATCGAGTTCCTGCACCTCCGAACCCCCGAAGTGCGGCTCGCGGCGGCTGTTGCTCATCTCGTCGATGAGCCCCGTGATCTCGGTGAGCGGCCTATCGATCATCCGGCTCATCCTGCGCGCTCGCTGCGTCAGAAAGCCGAAGAATAGCAGATAGAAGGCAAACAAAGATCCGAGCATGGCGTACCCGACGAGCTCCAGCCGGTCGTGCAGCGCTGTCGCATGGGCAAAGATCGCATCCGTGGGCGCGATGATGACGAGGCGCCAGCCGGTTTGCGGGACAGTCGAGAAGCTGGCGAGACGAGCGCCGCCCAGATCCAGTTCGACGTCACCCTCCGTCTCGCGCTTCATGGCCTCGGCCAATGCCTTGGTATCCGCCCTCAGGTTGAGATTGAAGTTTTCCGGCTTGTGGGTGTCCGACAGGATCGCTTGGGAGTAGTCGTAGTCGGTAAGCTCATCGAGGCCGAAGTCGTGCTCTCCGGCGGGGGGGAGGGCTATGATGCCGCCGTTCTGATCGACAAGTATGGCGTAGCCGTTCCAGGGCAGATCCAGATCGAGCAATGTGTCGATGATGGTCTGCAGGGTGACATCGATGCCGACCACTCCCTCGAGCTTGTCGCCCCTCCAGACCGGCGCGATGGACGAGACCATCCAGCCATGACCGGCGGGATCGACATAGGCATCAGTCCACACATCACGCCGTTCCGGATTATTTTTTGCATCCGCTTCATAATAGAAGTTGTATTCCGGGATCACCATATCCTGAGTGTACTGGGACCCCGCATCGACATATGGGTAGATGCGATTGTAACTGTCGAATGTATTGAAATATATGGATGCAATGTTGTCATTGCTTTTTTTGACTGCGATCATGAAGGGGTCGAGCGCAGACAGGCGCCAAACCTTGTCGATTTGCGCTTTACTCAATGGCGATGAGCCTGCGTAAAAGCTGGCGGTGGTCCCATTGTCGAACGTCGTGTAGAGGCCGCCCTCGGGAGGCATCCTGTAGCGTGCGCGCTCGGCGGCCGGAGGTACGAAATTCCCGTCGAGCGCCGTGCGGGCTTCGTGGGCAAAGACCCTCGTATGCGAGGCGATTGCTTCCAGACTGGCACTGATTGTGGCGGCTTCTCGCCTCGCAATGTCGTTGAAATATTGGTGGGAGAGTTCAGATACCGCTTCGACGTTTTTGCGATAAACGACGGTCTCGCTCACCCAGTATGTGGCGAGAAAGCCGACTTCAATGACGAACAGCGGAATCAGGGCGGTCCGCATATAGGAACGCCAAAGAAGGCGTCTAAGCTGAACGCTCTCGAGGCGCTTTGTCGCTGGAGGAAGAGATTTCGTCATGAAAATGATCTTTTTGTGTGGGGGTTTAGGGGCTGGCTGGCCGCTGGCCGGTGGTCATGGTTGACGTCGTTTCTCCAAGCGTCGGCTCCGCAATGCTCTCGGCATGGGACCTGCTCGAAACGCCGGTCGCCGTTGTTCGCATCGGGAATTGCCGTCCGGTCTGGGCGAACAGATCGGCCATGGCTCTTTGGGGAATGGAGTCGCTCGACAAGGCGAAATCCCCGCTTCCTGCCGGTCTGCGGCCCGCCATCGAGGAATTGCTCGCCGGCTTGGCTGCAAGCCAGGTGCCGGGCTATCGACGGACGATCGCCCTCGCCGACCAAGCGGGCGGTGACACAGAGCATGCTTCTGTCACCTGCACCAAGGTCAGGTTCGACGGATATTCTGACGCCGTGCTGCTCGAATTCCATCGGAGCGCCTCGGCAATGCAGCCGACATGTGGCGCCGATCGGCCCTTCATGATGGCAAGCCCTGGAGCGGCCGGCGTGACTGCGGCCGTCAAGACCGACGAATTCGAACGGGCCCTGGTCGAATTCAAGGGTGCTCTCGAGATCGAACGGGATGTGCGACGTCGGCAGCGCAAGATGCTCGAAATCGCATCGCACGAGTTTCGAACGCCGCTGGCGGTGATCGACGGTGCGGCGCAACGGATCGAGAGAAGTGCCGGCATCGCTCCCCCTGAGCGGATCCAGGAGCTTGCCAGGAGGGTGCGCGAATTCGTGACCCGGCTCGACAGCGTGCTGACCAACACGCTTGAACGCGTGAGAAAGAACGAAGCCGAAATCGACTTCCGCCCGGAGTTCGGTCAGATCGGGCAGGTCATCGCGCGTGTCGTCGTCGTATTCGAGGATCTGGCAGACATCGAGCTGGACGGCACGATAAACGATCTCCCCGACATGTGGTTCGATCGGATGCTGATCGAACAGGCTTTCTCCAACCTCATCGAAAACGCGATCAAATACAGCGTAGATCGCGCGCGGATACGTATCTCCGCCAAGGTTGCCGAGGACAGCGTCGAGCTGAGCGTGCGTGATTGGGGCATCGGCATACTGCCCGAGGAGCGTGAACGCGTGTTTGCCGAAAGCGTTCGCGGCCGCAACGTGGGTCAGCGTGTCGGCACCGGCTTGGGGCTGTATATCGTGGCGGCAATTGTCAGAGCGCATGGCGGGGAGATCAGCGCGGTGGAAACCGAAGGGCCGGGCGCAACGCTGAAGCTTGTCCTCCCGATCCGCCCGAATGTCTCGTCGCCGCCCGAGCGGCGCGGCAGCAAAAGCTGAACCGGGCTAACACTGTCCGACCCGTTCGATCGCAGCCATGAGTTCACCGGCATCGAGCGGCTTCTGAATGAAGGCCCAGCGGGGGTCGTATTGCCCGTGGTCGGGAACGTGGCCGCTCATGACGATCACATTCAACTGCGGGTTTGCTCGCGTGGCTTTCTGAGCCAATGTGAGGCCGTCCATCGTCGGCAAGACCACATCGGTCACCAGTATGGCATGGGGCCAAGCCGAAATCGCGGCCAGGGCTTCTTCCGCATTCCTGCAGGCCGTTGTGGCAAACCCGTCAAACTCGAGCAGCTCCACCAGCGCTTCCAGTGCTGCGGGTTCGTCTTCCACGACGATCAGGTGCCGCTGCTGGCCCGGCCTGACGAAGGTCGTCGTCCCGACCCACGCGGGTCCGTCGAATGCCCCCGACAGGCACGGGAGGCGAAGCGTGAAGCGACCGTGGTTGGGCCCGATTGTCTCGTACTTGACCGTACCCCCGGCCGATCGTGCGAACTCCGCGATGCTCGATCGGCCGAGATTCTGACCGAGAAAAGAGCGGTTGCGGCACGTCAGCAGCGCGATGCCGTCGAAACCGTGCCCGGCTCTGACCGACATGCACAGTTCGGCCATCTCCTGTTCCCCGCAAGCGCTGTGCGCCATCCGCGTGGCGATTTCTGCGAAAACGTTGGCCTCCCCGGCGCCGGCGATGTTTCGCAAAAGGCTGACAAGGCCGTTCAGCAGACTGCAGATCGGGGCATCCAGATTGGCGGATCCGGCCGCGAATGACGACGAGAGCGACACCCTGGGCCCGCACAGGGACTTTACCAGGGTCAGATTGGCCTTCAGGAACTCGTCCAGCGGTTCACGATGAGAGAGATCGGCATCACCCGAGATGGCCCGCAACCATTGAGACACGCTTCCGCCTCGGATTGCAGTTTCCTTAATCAGGCCGACCGCGCGCGTGAGCTCGGAACCCGCCGCTGCCGAAGACACGATGCGATCGCAATTCAGTTGGATGATCGAGAGCAGATTGCCGAACTCATGTGAGATAAAGCCGGTAATCCGGCGGAGCATGAGGAGAATGTCACCGTTCTCCTCCCACGCCAGCTTGAGATCCTGCGCATTTTCCTCGGCCTCGCTACGAAGGCACTGCAGCAGAGAAATTTGCATCAGACATTGCACAACCGGATCGTCTGCGGGGAAATCGCCGATATGGAGCCCACTCGTTGGATGTGGGCCGCCCGTGATCGCGGGTTTGGCGACGATAAGATAACCTGCGTCCAACGTCGTCACCGTGCCTCTGAGCTGAATGCCCCGAGATCTGGAGAACAGCATCAATGCCGTGCGCTGCGCAGCGAAATCGCATGCGTTGCGTGGTGTCAGAACCGGGCTGATCTCGAAATACTCAGCCAGGTGACGACCGCGCTCGAGACTGGGCGAATATTTTTGCGCGATCCCTCCAATGGAAATGACGTTGAGCGATTTGTCGACCAGAATCGCGTTCGGATGAAGCTGAAAGAGGTTCTCCACCTCGAGGCTGACTGTCGGCATCTGCAGCCTCAATCGCAATATCGGATCACGAAGCGCGAGGCGCATCCGGCGGTACCGATGCAATCGACGGTGCCGGCCTGCTCGAAGTGATCGAGCAGTCCCTGCATCAGCCCTAGTACGAATGGCTCCAGCCCGGTCCGGCTCGAACGGTAATCTATGACCAGGCCGTCCGCATCGCTTTCGACCAAGGAGAAGGAAGGGACCCTCGCATGGGGCATGGCCAGCACCACGGAGCGGTGCATCCTGTCTAGGTTCTCGATGAAGGAAACCAGATCGTTTCCGGTAAAATCCAGGATATGGCGATAGGCGCTACGCTCGGCAAAATTCAGCCAGAAACGACCGAGTTGGCACATGAACTCGTCGGAGCTCATACCCATAAACCCAGCCGCATTCGCGACGAGCTCCAGCGTGTGGGTGTCAGGATAGACATGGGTGCTGATCATTTCATCCCGGCTGATTTGCAAAACTGCCTGAAGTTCCTCCTCCTCTATTTCCTCATTCTGCTCTGCCAAAAAGTCGTAGATTGCACGATGTATCATCCCGTACATCTAAAACTCCAAATTTTTACGGTTCTGTCTGGCCTTAAGACCTCGAAATGTCTTCTATTTTCTGAATGATATTTGACGAGATCCTGATATGTCTCATCAGGTCGTCCATTCTTTTTGCAATGTAGATATCATCAATATCAATATGACTACTTCGTGCGCGATTTTGAATGTTGATGCACGATAGCATCATCATGTTGAGCGGTTGCCTTAATTCATGAAGCAACGCTGCGATCTGTTCGCTGGAGCTCTTATAATCTTTCGACTGCATGGATCTGCCGATTAACTTGGCGTTTGTTAAAGCGGGTAGCCTTTTGTCGCCGTGCACGCTCCACAAGGTGACAAGAATGCGAGCGCGGACATTGCTCGCCTAGCAGGCCTTGCCGCTGCTTAACGACTAATTGGTGCTAAAGCGGCACCAAAATGCCGGCACTTTGGCGCCGAACCTCTTTGGGCACCTGTGGGTACTCTGCTTGTATTGCGCCGAGTTGCGGCTCCGAGGCGCGGTCGCAGAATTCCGCCGAAAGCGTGGTGCCTCCGATAGCCGTGCCTCTGGTGGGTCGAGTGGAAGTGGGGCGGGCGCCTGCCGGCGCTGCTCAAACTGCGGGCGCAAATTAGGTGGTTCGAACTGCAAGGGAAATCGAAGGACATGTTGACGTCATCCAGTCTCATTCCCCTGCCTGCGGGTGGATTTGAGCCGCCCCCCCAGCGCATTGGCCGCATCAAGAACGCCGCGGGTTTTGTTCCGCTTGCACGTAGTTTCAAGTGGTTGAGGCGCAGGCGCGGACTGACTTTGGGTGACATCGCCAATGCGCTTGGCGTCAGTAAGCCCAGTGTCTGGGCGTGGGAGAACGGCAAATGCCGACCGCACCCTCAACGAATCGAAAGCCTTGCCACCTTGTTGGGCGTTGGGGCGGATGATCTCGCAGGACTGTGGGAGCCTGTCATCGATATCGACACCATACTCGAAAACTGCCGCAACGAGATCGCAGCCGCGTGTGGCGTAGGAAGCGATGCCGTGCACATCACGGTCGAATTGTAAGTTCGCGTGAAAATACGGATGCAGGTATGAGAGGAAATTTCATAGTGTATATCAAATGATAATCCCAATATTCATAACCTGAGTTAGTGTCTGGGCAGTGCTAAGCAAACTCGATCCCGGATTCCCAAGATGTTTAGGTTCGTTAGTTCAAAGTTAGCCAGCGGGCCTAAATTGCGAGGTTCAAATGCCATAGAGGCGTTGTGGGCTGAACCAGCGTCGATGTGCTTGGTGGTATCTGCATGACCGCTTTCAACAGGAATTTATCAAGCTGGGGAGACGAGCGTGATCGGGAGCGGTGCGAGGTGCTTATCGTCGAGGATGACGCCGCATCGCGCGAGGAGTATTGCGAGTACCTGACGGGGCTTGGCTACACCTGTCATCTTGCTGCCGACGGCGCCACGGCATTGAAGTGCATCTCTGAAAATCCCGGTGTCGGCATTGTCCTCACGGACCTCGACATGCCCGGCCTGGACGGGCTTTCGCTGCTCAGCGAACTGCAAGCGCGCTTTACGCCCTTTCGCCCGCTTATCCCGATCGTGGTGACAGGGATGGCAACGCTCGAAACTGCAGTGGAAGTGATGAGATCGGAGGCGATCGATTTCCTTCCGAAGCCGGTCTCGCCGACACTGCTTGCTTCGGCCATGAGGCGCGCCTCTGCGCGCTGGACGATGCTCTATGGGCAGTTCCGTTTGTTCAGGCTGGTGGATCTCAGCAACGTCACCACGATCAAAAGCCGCAATCCCTTCATCCCTCCGCAGGATGGAGCCGGTCCTGATCGCGAGACGCTGCAGAAATTTGTGCGCTGGATGATCAAGGCGCGCCAGCGCCGGGCGGAATACATGGACACGTCCAAATTCGCTGACCCTGCCTGGGACATAATGCTGGACCTGACGTCTGCTGCCCTGGAAGGCCGCAGTGTGCCTGCGTTCAGCGTAAGTGTCGCCGCGAACGTTCCGATGACGACCGCGCTGCGATACGTCAAACGGCTTGTGGAGGACGGCATCGTCAAGCGTTGGGACGATCCTGACGACAAAAGGCGCTCTCTTCTCGCCCTGGATGATCAAGCACTGGAAAACATGCTGCGATACCTGTCATCGGTCTGGCGGAGCATAAACGACGAGAACATTGCGTCCGCGTGATTCAGGCTGATCTCCCCAAGTGTTTCATTTGCTTCCTCGCCAAACCGAAGTTGACACTGTGTTTCGCGTTTTCTCTGCCTGACGAGTGAGCAGGCGCGACCCTGCGCGGTAATCTCGCGCGGCATCGACAATGTGAAAGAAACGCCCGAGGCTAGCGGCAAGCCCACCGGTGGGAAAGCGCGAGAAAGGTCGGGTTTCGGGAGTGCCGGCAGCTGGCGCAAAGGGCGGATCATGCCGGGCTTGCGGCCGCCGTCAGGGGGTGGCGCCCATCGCCTTCTGGTCCCAGCGGATCTGGAGCGGCGTGGCGCCTCGCGAGGCGCCGACGTGGACGTGGGGTGCATAGGAAGGGCCATTGTTGCCGACCCGCGCGACCACCTGTCCCGCGGTGACGCTGTCTCCCGGCGCGACCGCAAAATCGGTGAGGTGCGCCATCAGGATCACCACCCCGCCGGGGGTCCGGATCTGGAGCAGGCCTGCGGGCGGCTTGCCTCTCGTGCCGGGTTCGTTGACCCGGGGATTGGGCAGCAGACCGACGATCACGCCGTCGGCCGGGGCGAGCACCTCGGCGCCCCAGGAATACCAGTCCTCGTTGCGTTTGCCGTCGGTCCGGTAGAGCCGGCCGAAGCCGCGGCCCGCGCCGCGCGTGTCGCCGATGATCTGGCAATCCGTGCCGAGCGCATCGCCGGCGATCGCCTCTTCCCCCGCCGCGTGATCGCCGCAGACGAAGGGTTCGCGGAACAGGGGGTGGAGCAGCACGGCCTCGACCGGCCCCTCCGGCTCGACGGCCACGGGCGGCTGTTCGAAGATTGCGCGCGGCGGCGGCGGTGCATCGCTGGCGGCGAGGGAGAGCAGGATTATCGCGAGCATCACCGTTTCTCTCCCGTCGCGGCCCTCATCGCCACAGCCCCGCCAACGCAGGTTCTACCCAGGGCGGGGGCGGAAGCGCCCTAGCCCCCCTTGCGGCTCGCCTCCGCCGCCTCGATGGCGGCCGCGTCCCACGTCACGCGGGTCTGGGTCTGGGGGTTGAAGCGGTTGTCCTCGAACTTCGCGGCCTTCGCGGCGGCGATTTCGGCCTCGGTCAGGTGCTCGGACGGGGCGAGGGCGAAGACGTCGATCCCGCGGCTGATCTCGGTGCCGTAGATGTGGCCGCCGTACCAGTAGACCGACCAGTAGCCGCCCAGCACCATCTGCTTCATGTCGATCGGTCCGCGGTCGAAATAGGCGATCTCCTTCGGATTGGCGCTGTCGGTGAAGTCCATCACCGAAAGGCCGCCCTGGTACCAGGCCTGTGCGAAGAGATCGCGGCCCGGGACCGGGATGATCGAGCCGTTGTGCGCGACGCAGTTCTCCTTGTCGGTCTGGGGCGCGGGCATCTTGTAGTGGGCGCGGAAGACCAGCTTGCCGTCGACGATGTCGTAGATCGCGTTGGCGCCCCAGGTCTTGGGGTCGGAGGCCTTGCAACGCGGACGCCCGCCGCCGCCCCATTCGTCGGTGAAGATCACCTTGGTGCCGTCATTGTTGAAGGTCGCCGAGTGCCAGTAGGCAAAGCCGGTGTCGGTGACGACGTCGATGCGCTTCGGGTTCAGCGGATCGGCGATGTCGAACAGGATGCCGTTGCCCGAGCACGCGCCCGCCGCCAGCTTCAGTGCGGGGAAGACGGTGATGTCGTGGCACTGGTCGGTGCGCGAGGTGTTCTGGGTGCCGTCGCCGTGGTCGCCGCCCTTCCACAGGCCGGCGATCTCGCCGGTGGTCTCGTCGGCGAAGACGCGGGGGCTCTTGACGATCCGGGCCTTGGAGGGGTCCGCCACAGGGATCTCGATCACGTCGATCGAGAACAGCGCGGTGCGCGTGTCGCCCGGGGTGCCGCCGATGCAGCCCGCCAGTTCCTTCTCGTCGCGGATGCCGGCGGTGCCCGAGTTGTAGACGATGAGGCGCGTGTCGTCGGCGCTGACGATCGAGTGGGTGTGGCTGCCGCGGCAGGTCTGCACCCCGCCGACCTGCACGGGGCGGGCGAGATCGGAGATGTCGAAGATGCGCAGACCGCGGAAGCGTTCCTCGTTGACCTTGCCCGGCGCGCCCTCGAGCCCGCAGTCGATCCGCCCGCGGGTCTGCTCGACGCTCATGACGAGGATGTTGCCCGCCACCGACACGTCGCCCTGCCCGCCGGGGCACACAACCGAGCTCATCAGGTTGGGCACGCCGTCCGCGCCGAGCTTGTAGATGTTGAAGCCGTGATAGGAGCCGGCGACCATGACATCGCCGAAGAAGGCCATGTCGGTGTTGGCGAAGTCGAGCAGCGGCGAACGCTCGGCGAATTCGGTGAGGTCCTCCTCCTCGCGGGCGGGCGGGGCAGCGGCTGGGGCGGTCCCGGCGGCGGGCACGGTGGCGGCGGCCGGGGTCTCGGCGGGCTTGGCCTCGGCCTTCTCCTCCTTGCCCTTCTTGGGCGGCACCGGCGGGCGCAGGTCGGCCGGGTTGGCGGGGTTGAAGAAGCCCGCGGGCTTCCTCAGGCTCGCGACCTTGGTGAGGCCCATGATCGCCTCGCCGGCATTGTCGAAGCCTGCCGCAAGGCCCGAGCGCGGATCGCTCGAAAGGCTCGCGAGGAGCTTGTCCATCTTGCCGATCTCGGCCTTCTGCTCGCTCTCGACGTCGCCGACGAACTGGAACAGCACCGGATCGGCGGCAGTGCCGTCCTCGTCGAGCAGCTTCTCCACCATGTCGAGCGCGCCGTCGTGGTGGGCGATCATCAGGGTCAGGAACTTCCGGTCGAAATCGGTGCCTTTGGCCGCGGCCAGCGCCTTCATGTCCTCAGGCGAGGCCATGCCCTTCATCATGTGGTGCATGTGGTGGCCGTGGCCCTTCATCGCCGGGTCCTCGACCGGCTCGCCGCGCTCCTTCAGCCAGGTGCGCATGAAGGCGATCTCGTCGGCCTGCGAGGATTCGATCCGGCCGGCGATGGTCTGGAGTTCCTCGGTGTTGGTGCGGTCCTTGACCAGCTTCGCCATGTCGACCGCCTGCTGGTGGTGGACGATCATGGCTTGCATGAAGGCGACGTCGGAAGGGGTGTAGCTCGCCTGCGCGAGCTTGGTCGCCTCGTCGGCGGAGAGCGTCTTGCTCGCCTTGCCCGGCGCGCCCGGCTGCACGATCGGAACACTCTGCGCATGGGCCAGCCCCGAGGCGGAGAGCAGCAGGGCGGCGACGGCGGCGCGCCCGGCGACGCGGGTGGCGGTATCGGTCATGGATGGTCCCCTTGGATCGGTCTTGACCGCCAGACTGCCGTGCCCCCGCGCGCAGTCAAGTGCCCCCGATATGTCGCAAGAGCCCAATCGACGAACTCCCGATCAGGGTCGAGCAAGGGCTTCCTACGTCGCCTCGCTCCGACCGGCGGCGTGCCGAGCCGGTCGTGGGCGGCGCACCGTTCACCGCAAGCGACAAGATGCCCCCTTGCCGCGCCGAGTCGGGCGTGGATAAGTGCATCGTTAAGCCCGCCGCAACCCTGTTGGAGTAGTCTTTGCGCATGGCACGCCCCCGATTTCTCGCCGTCCTGACCGGCCTTGCCGCCTCCCTCGCGGCGCTCGCCAGTCCGGCAGCGGCGAGCCAGGACGAGCTCCAGGCCACCTTCGACAGCACCTTCGGCACCCAGGTCCGCCAGCCCCAGAGCTTCGATGCGATCTATGCCTCGAGCTTCGAGCAGCGCATCGCCGATCTTGCCAACCCGGCGATGGGCCGCATCGGCGTCGCCGCGATCGACCTTGCCACGGGCGAGGAGGTGATGGTGCTCGGCGACCAGCTCTTCCCGATGGCCTCGACCAGCAAGATCGCGGTCGCCGCGACCTTCCTCGAGATGGTCGAGCAGGGGCGCTACTCGCTCACCAGCGAATTCCCGCTGATGATGCCGGTGGCCTCGGCCAAGTTCTCTTCGGCCCGCGCGCCGGTGCGTCCCGGGCAGTACATGCCGGCGATCGACCTGATCGAAATCATGATTACCCGCTCGTCCAACCCGGCGACCGATGCGCTGCTGTCGGCGGTCGGCGGGCCGCAGGCGGTGAACGCGTGGATGCAACGCAAGGGCATCGCGCCCTTCTCGATCAACCGCGACATCGCCACGCTGGTGCGCGACGACGGCGAGTACAACCCCGCGACCCACATCGACACCCGCGATGCCGCCACCCCACGCGCGATGGTGCGCCTGCTCGCCGGGCTCTATCGCGGCGAATATCTTTCCGACCAGAGCCGCCGGGTAATCCTTTCCGCCATGAGCCGCACGGTCACCGGCAAGCGCCGCATCCCGGCGCACATCCCGCTCGAGGCGCGGGTGAGCCACAAGACCGGCTCGCTCAACAACACCTCGAGCGACATCGGCCTGATCGAATGTCCCGACGGTCGGGTGATCGCGGTCGCGATCTACGTCACCGGCCAGGGCAGCAAGCTTGCCCGCGAGGAACGGATCGCGGCGATTGCCCGCGCGCTCTACGATGGCTTCGCGGTCAAGGCCCAGGCCAACCCGACCCGCAACTGGGCCAGCGCCCCCTACGCCACCGGCGGCTGACGCCTTTCCGCACGGAAAGCGTCCACGAAAAAGGGCGGCGCCTTGCGGCAGCCGCCCTTTTCCTTTTCCGTCCGCCGTGGCGGGAAGCGTCCGATTACTCGGCGGCTTCCTCGGCTTCGGCAGCCACGTTGGCGGCGTCGGCGGCGATTTCGTCGGCGGTGCGCTCGGCCGAGGCGGCGGCGCCCTCGGCAGCCGCTTCGACGTCGGCGGCGGTCCCGGTAGCGGCGCCTTCGATGGCTTCGCCCGCGCTGTCGGCATTGGCTTCGGCGTCTGCGGCCATGGCGTCGACGGCTTCTTCGGTTTCGGTTTCGGTGTTGTTGCTGCACGCGGCGAGGCCGAGCGCCGAGGTGGCGATGGCGGCAGCGAGGATGATCTTGCGCATGATGTGTTTCCTTTGTTCCTGCGGATGACACGCGACCCTTGCACACGGGCGCGGTGACCGGGTTCTCTCTCGTCCGGTTCGCCTGCCAAGCTAGGGACGGGGCAGGGGCGTGACAAGCGCCAATGAGGCGGAGCGCCCCAATCTCGCCGCATTTCTGCCACAATTGACGCGGGGAGCGGCCGGCCCAAACCCCTACCCGCACCCGTCCGCGCCTGCTAGCAGGCGGCATGGCCGATAAGCAGCACCTCTATCTCGTCGATGGCTCGTCCTACATCTTCCGGGCCTATCACCGCCTGCCGCCGCTGACGAACCCTGCGGGCACGCCGGTCGGCGCGGTCTACGGCTACACGACGATGCTGTGGAAGCTCGCCGCCGATCTCGACGCGGCCGACGGCCCCACGCACCTCGCGGTGATCCTCGATGCGAGCGGCGTGAGCTTCCGCAACGACCTCTACGAACACTACAAGGCCAACCGCCCGGAACCGCCCGAGGACCTGAAGCCGCAGTTCCCGCTGATCCGCGATGCCACCCGCGCCTTCAGCCTGCCGTGCATCGAGGTCGAGGGGCTGGAGGCCGACGACCTCATCGCCTCCTATGCGCGCGAGGCGCAGCGCCGGGGGTGGGACGTGACGATCGTCTCCTCCGACAAGGACCTGATGCAGCTGATCTCCGAGGTGGACGGCCCGAACGGCCCGGCCCGCATCGACATGCTCGACACCATGAAGAACCAGCGCATCTGGCTGCCCGAGGTCGAGGAGAAATTCGGCGTCGGCCCCGAGCTCGTCGGCGACGTGCTGGCGCTGATGGGCGATTCTGTCGACAACGTGCCCGGCATCTTCGGCATCGGGCCCAAGACCGCGAGCAAGCTGATCGCCGAGCACGGCTCGCTCACCGCCGCACTCGATGCCGCGCCCGCGATGAAGCCCTCCAAGCTGAAGGAACGCCTGATCGAAGGGCGCGGCGATGCCGAGCTTTCCAAGATCCTTGTCACGCTCAAGGAGGATTGCGACCTCCCCCAGCCGCTCGAGGAGATGAAGCTCGGCCCGGTCCCGCCCGCGCCGCTCGCCGCCTTCCTGACCGAGCACGGCTTCACCTCGCTGCTGCGGCGGCTGGATGCGGGGGCGGGAAGCCCCTCGCCTTCGGTGCAGCTCAATCCGCCCAAGCCCACCACCCCCGGGGCGAACGGCGCCGGGGCGGGGGAGGCGAACCGCCAGCCGCTCCCGGAATTCGCCGCGATCGACCACTCGGCCTACGAGACGGTGCAGAGCATGGAGCGGCTCGAAGCGTGGATCGCCCGCGCCCGCGCGGCGCAGATGGTGGCGGTCGACACCGAGACGACGTCGCTCGATCCGATGCGCGCCGGGCTGTGCGGCATCAGCCTTGCCCTCGGCCCCAACGATGCGTGCTACATCCCCTTGGGCCACGGCGGCAGCGACATGTTCGCCGAGCGGCCCGAGCAGATCGAGGAGGCCGCCGCGCTCGCCGCGCTGAAGCCGCTGCTCGAGGACGAGGCGGTCCTCAAGGTGTTCCAGAACGGCAAGTACGATCTCAACATCCTCGCCCGGCGCGGGATCATGGTCGCGCCCATCGACGATACGATGGTGATCAGCTTCGCGCTCGACGCGGGCCGCTCGGAGGAAGGTATCGGCGGCGGGCACGGGATGGACGAGCTGTCGCAGCGCCACCTCGGCCACACCCCCATTCCCTTCAAGGACCTGTGCGGCACCGGCAAGAAGGCGATCGGCTTCAACGAGGTGCCGCTCGACCGCGCCACCGCCTATGCCGCCGAGGATGCCGACATCACCTGGCGGCTCCATTGCCACCTCAAGCCGCGCCTCTCCATCGAGGGCGGCAGCCGCGTCTATGAACGCGTCGACCGCCCGCTGATCCCCGTCGTCGCCCGCATGGAGCGCGAGGGCATCAAGGTCGACCGCGCCCGGCTGGCGAGGCTGTCGGAGGAATTCTCGCGCGAGATCGCCCGGCTGGAGGGCGAGATCCATGCCGTCGCCGGGCAGGAATTCACCGTCGGCAGCCCCAAGCAGCTGGGCGACATCCTGTTCGACAAGCTCGGCTACAAGGGCGGCAAGAAGGGCAAGAGCGGGCAATATTCGACCGACGTCTCGGTGCTGGAGAAGCTGGCGGCGGAGGGCGCCCCGATCGCCCGGCTGGTGCTCGAATGGCGGCAGCTGTCCAAGCTCAAGTCGACCTATACCGATGCCTTGCAGGAGGCGATCAATCCCGACACGGGCCGCGTCCATACCAGCTACAGCCTCGTCGGCGCGCAGACCGGGCGGCTGTCATCGACCGATCCGAACCTCCAGAACATCCCGATCCGCACGGCGATAGGCCGCCAGATCCGCGAGGCCTTCGTGCCTGAAGCCGGCAACGTCCTGCTGGCGGCGGACTATTCGCAGATCGAGCTGCGCCTCGCCGCGCACATGGCCGATGTCGCCAGCCTCAAGCAAGCCTTCGCCCACGGCGAGGACATCCACGCCCGCACCGCGCAGGAGATGTTCGGCGAGGTGACACGCGACACCCGCGCCCGGGCCAAGACGATCAACTTCGCGATCCTCTACGGCATCAGCCGCTGGGGCCTGGCCGCGCGGCTCGAGGTTGAGCCGGACGAGGCGCAGGCGATGATCGACACCTATTTCCAGCGTTTCCCGGGCATCCAGAGGTATATCCACGAGACGCTCGAGAGCGTGCGGGCGCGCGGCTACTCGGAGACGCTGTTCGGCCGCAAGACGTGGTTCCCGCGGATCAACGCCAAGAACCAGGCCGAGCGGCAGGGGAGCGAGCGCGCCGCGATCAACGCGCCGATCCAGGGCACCAGCGCCGACATCATCAAGCGGGCGATGGCGCGGATGCTCCCGGCGCTGGCGGCAGAGGGCCTCACCGACGTGCGGATGCTGCTCCAGGTCCACGACGAACTGGTGTTCGAGCTGCCCGAAAGCCGCGTCGAGGCCGCCACCCCGATCATCCGGCAGGTGATGGCCGAAGCCGCGCTGCCGGCGGTGACGCTGACGGTGCCGCTCGGGGTCGAGATCGGCACAGGGCTGAGCTGGGACGCGGCGCACTAGACTCAGCGGTGAGGATTGGGGGCAAGACCCCCACCGTTCGCCCTGAGCTTGTCGAAGGGCTGCACTTTCTTGCGCCTCGCGCCACGGCGGGAAGAAAGAACGGTCGTTCGACAAGCTCAAGACGAACGGGGCGAGAAATGCTTCACGTGAAGCATTTGGCGAACATCAATCGTGCTTCTTCTCCCGCGTCGGGGTGAGCATGTCGGGCGAGAGGAAGCCGATCGGCTGGACCGCCGCCGCGCGCTTCTTCAGCTCGCCGCGCATCTTCTGGTATTCGCTCTCCATCTCCGGCGTCACCGTGGCGCGCGAATCCTTGAGCGCGGCCTCGAAGTCGCGGGCCTCGACGGCGCTCACCTCGCCCCCCACGCGGCGCAGCGCGGCAAGGCCGGCGCGGCGCACGAGGTCTTCGAGGTCCGCCCCGGTGAAGCGGTCGGTCTGGGCGGCAAGGCCCGCCAGATCGACATCCTCGCCAAGCGGCATCTTCGCCGTGTGGATCTTCAGGATATGCTCGCGCCCCGCCTTGTCGGGGGTGCCCACATAGACCAGCTCGTCGAAGCGGCCGGGGCGCAGCAGGGCGGGGTCGACCAGCGTCGGCCGGTTGGTGGCGCCGATCACCACCACCGACTGCAGCTCCTCCAGCCCGTCCATCTCGGCGAGGATGGTGTTGACCACCCGCCCCGTCACCTGCGGCTCGCCCTGTCCGCTGCCGCGTGCGGGGACCAGCGAATCGATCTCGTCGATGAAGACCACGCAGGGCGCGACCGCGCGGGCGCGGGCGAAGAGGCGGGCAATCTGCTGCTCGCTCTCGCCATACCATTTCGACAGCAGGTCCGAGGACTTCATCGAGATGAAGTTCGCCTCGGCCTCCTTGGCGACGGCTTTCGCCAGCAGCGTCTTGCCGGTGCCGGGCGGGCCGTAGAGCAGGAAGCCCTTGGCCGGGCGGATGCCGAGGCGGCGGAAGGCGTCGGGGTTCTTGAGCGGAAGCTCGATCCCCTCCTTCAGCTTGTCGACCGATTCGCCCGCGCCGCCGATGTCGTCCCAGCCGATGTTCGGCACCTGCACCATCACCTCGCGCATCGCCGAGGGCTGGACCCGCTTCAAGGCCGAGAGGAAATCGTCGCGGGTGACGCATAGGTCTTCCAGCACTTCCGGCGGGATGGTCCGCTCGTCGAGGTCGAGGCGCGGCATGATCCGGCGCACCGCCTCGATCGCGGCCTCGCGGGCCAGCGCGGCGATATCCGCGCCGACGAAGCCGTGGGTGACGCGGGCGAGTTCGTCGAGGTCGACCGCGCTTTCCAGCGGCATCCCGCGGGTGTGGATGGCGAGGATCTCGCGCCGCCCGCGCTGGTCGGGCACGCCGATCACGATCTCGCGATCAAAGCGGCCCGGACGGCGCAACGCCTCGTCGATGGCATCGGGACGATTGGTCGCTGCTATGACAACAAGGTTGGCACGCTGCTCCAGCCCGTCCATCAGCGTCAGCAGCTGGGCGACGAGGCGCTTCTCCGCCTCGCCCGGCACCTGGGTGCGCTTGGGGGCGATCGAATCGATCTCGTCGATGAAGATGATCGCAGGGGCGGCGCGGGTCGCCTCCTCGAACACCTCGCGCAGGCGCTTTTCGGATTCGCCATAGCCCGAGCCCATGATCTCGGGGCCGTTGATGGTGAAGAACTCGGCGTCGCTCTCGTTCGCGACGGCCTGCGCGAGGCGGGTCTTGCCGGTGCCCGGCGGGCCGTGGAGCAGCACGCCCTTGGGCGGCTCGACCCCGAGGCGGATGAAGAGTTCGGGATAGCGCAGCGGTAGTTCCACCATCTCGCGCAGCGCCCGGATCGTCTCCTCCATGCCGCCGACATCGTCATAGTTGACCACGGCGCGGCCATCGCGCGGTTCCTCGAACTCGGCGCGCAGTTCGACCTCGGTGTTCTCGTCGATGTGGACGATGCCCTTGGGGCTGGTCGAGGCGACGGTGAGGCGGATCTGGGTCAGGGCATAGGCCGGCGCACGCAGCAGCTGGCGCACGTCGGCGGGCATGTTCTGCACCGGCTGCTGGCCGGTGGTGGCGACGAGGTCGCCCGCGACCAGCGGGCGGCGGAAGAAGTTGCGCTTCAATGCCTGGGTCGGCCCCTGGAGCCGCATCTCGCGCTGGGCGGGGGCGAAGACCACGCGGGTGGCGGGGCGCGATTCGCCGCGGGCGATCTCGACATGCTCGCCCGACCCCCCTTGCGCATTGCCGCGCTGGAGACCGTCGAGCCGCACCACGTCGAGCGCATCGTCCTCGGGGTAGGCGGCCATGGCGATCGCGGCGGTGACGCGCTTGCCGCGGATTTCGACCACGTCGCCCTCGGTGATCCCGAGCTTCTGGAAGGCCGAGCGCGGCATCCGGGCGATCCCGGCGCCGGATTCCTCCTGCCGCGCGGGCGCGACCTGGAGCCGGACGGTGCGGGCGGGGGCGGCGGTTTCGGCGTCGGCCATCGGGGGTTCCTGTGCTGGGGTTGCAGGACCGATAGCTAGGAAGCGCGCCAATCGAATGCAATCGGCGGCGCGGCGGGCGGGGCTGGCGACCGGACCGCAGGCAAGGAACAGACCCGGCGCTCCACTCGCCTTGTGCCGGACAGGAAAGCAGCCCGGCACCACACCTGATGTGTGCCGGGCAAGAAAAAAGCCCGGCACAGGGCCGGGCTTGAAAAGTTTGGGAGAGGATGCCTGAAAGGCAGGTTCTTAATGGCGCAAAGCCGCTGATTGTGCAAGTGCGAAAGATGCCCATTTGGTTGCAAAGAACGCAATTACGGGCCCGAAAGGCGCACCTTTATGCATAAATATGCAAATTGATGCCTATTTTCGCGGCAATCGCTCAAAGAGTGAGCACGAATCGCCCTTCCGGCCCCTTTCGCACCGCAACATGAATGGTGATTCGACTTTGTGTCGCGCGCGGGCGTGACAGCCTCGCCGGAACGCACTAATCACTGCCTGTCCCCGAGAGGAGGGATCGTCCTTGCACGACACGACACAAGGCAGGCAGGCCCGATGACCAAGCTCTATCCCGATGCCGCCAGCGCGCTCGAAGGCGTGCTGCGCAACGACATGCTGATCGCCGCCGGAGGCTTCGGCCTGTGCGGCCTTCCCGAAAGACTGCTCGACGCGATTCGCGACAGCGGCGTCACGGGCCTCACCTTCGCCAGCAACAATGCCGGGATCGACAACGAGGGCATCGGCAAGCTGCTGCGCACGCGGCAGGTGAAGAAGATGATCAGCTCCTATGTCGGCGAGAACAAGGAGTTCGAGCGGCAGTATCTCGCCGGCGAGCTCGAGGTCGAGTTCTGCCCCCAGGGCACGCTGGCCGAGCGGATGCGGGCAGGCGGCGCGGGCATTCCCGGCTTCTACACCCGCACCGGCGTCGGCACCGAAGTCGCCAAGGGCAAGGAGCACAAGGACTTCCCCGACCGCGACGGGGTGATGCAGACCTACATCCTCGAACACGGGATCTTCGCGGACCTGTCGATCGTCAAGGCGTGGAAGGCGGACGAGACCGGGAACCTGATTTTCCGCAAGACCGCGCGCAACTTCAACCTGCCGGCCGCGACCTGCGGGAAGATCTGCGTCGCCGAGGTCGAGGAGGTGGTGCCGGCGGGCAGCCTCGATCCCGACCAGATCCACCTTGCCGGCGTCTTCGTGAACCGCATCATCTGCGGCGCGCCCTACGATAAGAAGATCGAGTTCCGCACCGTCCGGGAACGGGAGGTGGCGTGATGACGAAGCGCAATCTCGTGCTTCTGCCGCTGCTGGCGCTCGCCGGGACAGCCTTGAGCGGCTGCGTGGCGGTGGCGATCCCGGCGCTGGCCGGATCGGCGCTCGCGGGCCGGGAGATCGTCGGCTCGGGCGATGACAACGACGAGGCCCGGAAGGCCACGGCCCCCGCGCCGGCTCCGACTGCTGCGCCTGCCCCTGCGCCTGCACCTGTGGCGGCCGCCGTGCCGCCAGCACCCGCGGCCGAACCTGCACCTGCACCGGCTCCGGCTCCGGTGGTCGCTCCGCCGCCGCCGCCGCCGCCGCCGCCGCCCGCGCCTGCGCCCGCTCCGGTGGTTACTGCCCCGCCCCCCGCGTCGGCGCCCGTTGCTCAGGCACCAGCCGCGCCGGTGCCCGCCCCCGCCCCGACCCCCGCGGCGCCCGCGCCTGCGGCCGCGGACAGCGTCCCCGCACCGGATACGGACCGCGCCACCGGCTTTGCCCGGCTGGTCCGCTATGCCCGCAACCTGTCGCTCGCACGCGCGCCCGAAAAGGGGATCGTCTCGGCGATGCTCGCCGATCCCGTCGCGCTGGACGGCCAGCGCCGCCGCTGCGCGCCGGGCGCGCAGCCGGTGGTGCTGATCGACCTCGATCCCGCCGGCGGCGTCTTCTCGGTGCCTGCCACCCCCGAGCGGCAGCAGAGCATCATCCTCGGCTTTGCCGTGCTGCGCGAGGCGCGGGTGGTGATCGCCTGGATCTCCGATCTGCCGGTCGAGCAGTCGGGCGCGCTGCGCGCCGCGCTCGCCCAGTCGGGCCTCGATCCGCGCGGCGAGGACATCATCTCGCTGCGCCGCGACGAGGGCAAGCATGTTCGTCGCGAGAGCCTCGCGGCGACCTCCTGCATCGTCGCCATCGGCGGTGACGAACGCCCCGATTTCGACGACCGTTTCCGCTACCTGAAGACCCCCGAAGCCGGCGCGCTGCTCGAGCCGATCATCGGCGACGGCTGGTTCTTCACCGATCCGCTGCTGACCGCCGAGGGAGACACGGCACCATGACGACGACACTTGCCCCCGGCTGGACCCGCGACGACATGGCGGCGCGCGCCGCCCGCGAACTGAAGGACGGCTATTACGTCAACCTCGGCATCGGCATCCCGACGCTGGTGGCCAACCACATCCCCGAAGGGATGATGGTGACGCTCCAGAGCGAGAACGGGATGCTCGGCATCGGGCCGTTTCCCTATGACGACGAGGTCGATCCCGACCTCATCAATGCAGGCAAGCAGACGATCTCCGAACTGCCGCATTCCGCCTATTTCGATTCCGCGACCAGCTTCGCGATGATCCGCGGCGGGCATATCGACCTGACCGTGCTGGGCGCGATGGAGGTCGCGGAGAATGGCGACATCGCCAACTGGATGATCCCCGGCAAGATGATCAAGGGCATGGGCGGGGCGATGGACCTCGTCGCGGGGGTCAAGAAGATCATCGTGGTGATGGACCACACCGCCAAGGACGGGACGCCGAAGTTCATCCCGGCCTGCACCCTGCCGCTGACCGGCGCGGGGGTGGTCGACATGATCATCACCAACCTCGCCGTGTTCCAGCGCCCCGCCAAGGGCGAGCCCTTCCGCCTGATCGAGATGGCGCCGGGCGTCACCGCAGAGGACATCGCCGCCACCACCACCGCGCATTACGTGGTCTGATGCTGCGTGCGGCGGCGCTTGGCGTTCTCGCGCTGGCAGGGGTGATCGGCGGGATGCTGGCCTTCGTCTCACCGCCGCGGCTGCTGTCGCATTACGACCGGCTGGCGGGCGGGCGCGAGGGCTCGTGGCCGGCGGCCGAGGGCGTGCCTTTCGGCAGCCACGGCCAGAAGCTCGACATCTGGGCGCCCGACGACATGGCGAAGGCGCCGCTGCCGGTGGTGATCTTCTGGTATGGCGGCGGCTGGGCCAAGGGGGATCGCACCTCCTATGCCTTCGCCGGACGCGCGCTGGCGAAGGCCGGCTTCCTCGTCGTGATCCCCGATTACCGCAAGGTGCCGCAGGTGCTCTTTCCCGCCTTCCTCGAGGACGGGGCCGAGGCGGTCGCCTGGGTGGAGGACAACATCGCCCGCTACCGGGGCGATCCCGCGCGGG
This sequence comes from Porphyrobacter sp. THAI-01a, assembly GCF_056868655.1. NCBI lineage: Bacteria > Pseudomonadati > Pseudomonadota > Alphaproteobacteria > Sphingomonadales > Erythrobacteraceae > Porphyrobacter > Porphyrobacter sp. THAI-01a. Next base: position 150,051 of record NZ_CP180579.1, read on the forward strand.
TGGCGGTCATGGGCCATTCGGCGGGGGCGTGGCAGGCGGTGATGCTGGCTCTGGATACGGAGCGGCTGGCGGCGGCAGGGGCCGACCCTGCGACCATCAAGGCGGGCGTGGGCCTGTCCGGGCCTTACGACTTCTACCCGTTCGACAAGCCACGCTCGATTGCCGCCTTCAGCCAGTGGCCGCGGCCCGAGGAGACGCAGCCGATCGCCTTCGCCCGCAAGGATGCGCCCCCGCTGCTGCTCGTCACCTCGGACGGGGACGAGACGGTGCGGCCGAAGAACGCCAACAACCTCGGCGCCAAGCTGCGGGAACTCGGCGCGCCGGTGGAGATGAGGAATTACGGCCCGCTCGATCACGAGGAGGTGGTGATGGCGCTCTCGGTGCCGTTCCGGGGCAAGGGGCCGGTGCTGGCGGACAGCGTTGCCTTCCTGAAGCGGCATCTTGGGGAATAGGGCGATGTGGCTCCCCGAACCGCGCAATCCCGACGCGCCGCTGGCCGGCCTCAAGGTGGTCGAGTTGGCCCGCGTTCTGGCGGGGCCCTTCTGCGGACAGATCCTCGCCGATCTCGGCGCGGACGTCATCAAGGTCGAAAGCCCTGAGGGCGACGGCACCCGGCTGTGGGGCCCGCCCTGGGTCGAGCGCACCGATGCACAGGGCAAGGTCCACCGCGAGGCGGCCTATTACCACGCTTGCAACCGCGGCAAGCGCTCGATCATCGCCGACTTCGCCAAGGCCGGGGATCTCGACCGCGTGAAGGCCCTGATCGCCGGGGCCGACGTGGTGATCGAGAACTTCAAGACCGGGAGCCTCGCCAAGTTCGGCTTGGACTACGCTTCTTGCGCCGCCGCCAATCCCGGCCTTGTCTATTGCTCGATCACCGGCTTCGGCCTCACCGGCCCGCGCGCGCACGAGGCGGGCTACGACTTCGTGGTGCAGGGGATGAGCGGCTTCATGTCGCTGACCGGCGAGCCGGAGGGGCATCCGGTCAAGATGGGCATCTCGATCAGCGACCTTTCGACCGGCGTCTGGGCGGCGAACGGCATCCAGGCCGCGCTTCTGATGCGCACGCGCACGGGGAAGGGCCAGCAGGTCGACATCAGCCTGATGGATTCATCGGTGGCGCTGCTCTCCAACCAGGCGACCTATTACCTCACCACCGGCACCAACCCGCCGCGCATGGGCAATGCCCACGCGCAGGTCGCGCCCTACGGGGTCTTCGCGGTGAGCGACGGTCACGTGATCCTCGCGCCCGCCAATGACGGGCTGTTCCACAGGCTGATGGACCTGCTCGGCCTTGCGCACCTCAAGGCCGATCCGCGCTTCATCGCCAATGGCGACCGGACCGCGAATGCGAAGGCGCTCGACGCAGAGATCGCTGCGGCGACCGGGTCGTGGACCAAGCAGGGCCTACTCGACGCCTGCCATGCGGCGGGGGTTCCGGCCGGCCCGATCAACCGGCTCGACGAGGTCTTCGCCGATCCGCAGGTCGTGGCGCGGGGCCTCAGGGTGGAGCTCGGCGGGATGCCGGGGGTGCGCAGCCCCTTCGTCTTCTCCGATGCCGAACTGGCGCTCGACCGGCCCTCGCCGATTCACGGGGAGCACGGCTAGCCGAGGGCCCTTGCCCCTGCGCGCCACAGCCGTTCGAAGGGGCCCTGTCCGAAGCGCGCCAGCCACGGCGGCGACCACAGCAGCATCCCCGCCACCGGCACCAGCCCGAGCGCGACCGCCTGCCAGCGGGTGACGTTGCCGAACAGGCCGAGGCCCCAGCTGGCGAAGATCGCCGACAGGATCACGCTGGTCATCAGGTAATTGGTCAGCGACAGCCTGCCCGCCGCGGCCAGCCTCGCGGTCAGGCCCTTGTCCGTGGCGAGGAACGCCATCGCCAGCGCGGCGTAGCTCGTCGCCAGCGCGACATCGAAGGGGGCGGAGAGCACCAGCGCCACCGGCCCCACCAGCGCGGCGGGAAAGCCGCTCGCGACCAGCCAGCCTGCGAGAGCCAGCAGCCCCGGCAGCGCCACCAGCGCGGCAAGGCCCGCCAGGCGCTGGAGGCGGAAGGTGCGCCACTCGCCCTTGAGCATCCCGCCCCGCCACAGTCCCATGCCGAGCGCGATCGCCGCCAGGTTGAGCGGCAGCGAGGCCACCAGCGCGGTCATCTGTCCCGGGATCCCGAGGCTGCGGCGCACCACCCGCTCGCCCAGTCCCTCGCGCCCCTGTTCGAGCAGCATGGCGATGGTCGCCGGGTCGCGGCCGAACTGGCGCTCGGCCCAGAGCAGCGGGTCGGAACCCCATTGCTCCATGTAGAACATCGCCAGCGGCCCCCCGAGGGCCGTCATGCCGAGGGCCACGTGCACGCACACGAGGCCGAGGGCGACCTTGACGAGGGCCTGCGCGGAAAGCCCCGCCAGCAGCGGCAGCGCCAGCCCCGCGAGCGCATAGGCGCGCAGCACGTCGTTGCTAGCGAAGAGGATCGCATGGGCAAGGCCGATCGCGAAGAGCACGATCATGCGGGCGTAATGCGCCCGCCAAGGTGCCGCTCCGGCCTTCTCGATCAGGATCAGGCACCCCGCCCCGAACAGCATCGCGAAGAGCGTGCGGAACTTGTCCTCGATGAAGACGAAGCTTCCCAGCCACACCCAGTAATCGGCAGGGCCGGTGCCGCCATAGGCGATCGGGTTGTAATAGGCGGGGCCCGGCAGGGCGAAGGCGAGGACATTCATCCCCACGATCCCCGCCACCGCAATCCCCCGCAGCGCGTCGAGCGCGAGGACGCGGGGCTGTGGCGGTAAGGGTGCCGTCATGGACAGCACCCTTACTCCAAAATCAGGCCAGCGCAGCCTTGAGATCGTCGACCAGGTCGAGGCGTTCCCACGGGAAGAAGTCGCCCTCGGCATTGCGGCCGAAGTGGCCGTAGGCGGCGGTCGGCTGGTAGATCGGCTTGTTGAGGCCGAGATGCGTGCGGATCGAGCGCGGGGTCAGTCCGCCGAGCTTGGCGATGCCGAGGATCGCAGCCTCGATCTTGTCGTCGCCGACGGTGCCGGTGTCGTGGGTGTCGACATAGAGCGACAGCGGCTTCGACACGCCGATCGCATAGGCGATCTGGATGGTGCAGCGCGTGGCGAGGCCGGCCGCGACCACGTTCTTGGCGAGGTAGCGGGTGATGTAGGCCGCCGAGCGGTCGACCTTGGTCGGGTCCTTGCCCGAGAACGCGCCGCCGCCATGCGGAGCCGCGCCGCCATAGGTGTCGACGATGATCTTGCGGCCCGTGAGGCCCGCGTCGCCGTCCGGCCCGCCGATCTCGAAGCTGCCGGTCGGGTTGATGAAGTATTCGGTCTCGCGCAGCAGCACCGGCGGGATCACGTCGGCGATCACGCCCTTCACATAGGCTTCTAGCTCGGCCTGCTTGGCCGGATCGTTCTCGTCAAAGCCCTTCTTGTGCTGGGTCGAGACGACCACCGCGGTCGCCGCCACCGGCAGCGAGCCTTCGTAGCGCAGGGTCACCTGGCTCTTGGCGTCGGGTTCGAGGAAGGGCGCCGCGCCCGAGTGGCGGTCGGCGGCCATGCGCTCCAGGATCTTGTGGCTGTAGTAGAGCGTCGCCGGCATGTAGCCCGGGGTTTCGTCGGTGGCGTAGCCGAACATGATGCCCTGGTCGCCCGCGCCTTCATCCTTGTTTTCCTTGGCATCGACGCCCTGCGCGATGTGCGCCGACTGGCCGTGGAGACGGTTGATGAATTCGAACTTCTCCCAGTGGAAGCCGTCCTGCTCGTAGCCGATGCGCTTCACGGTTGCGCGCACGACCTGCTCGATCTCTTCCTTGGCGCCCGGCGCCCAGTAGTCGTTGTCCTTCCACTCCTCGCGGCCATGCTCATAGACGCCCTTGCAGCGGATCTCGCCCGCCAGCACCACGAGCTGGGTGGTGGTCAGGGTTTCGCAGGCGATGCGCGCCTCGGGGTCCTTCGACAGGAACAGGTCGACGATGGCGTCGGAAATCTGGTCGGAAACCTTGTCGGGATGGCCTTCCGAGACGCTTTCGGAGGTGAACAGGTAATTGGTGCGCATGAAATCCCCCGGGGGCTGAAAGTGCGGTGCGACGCGGGGGAAGATGACCTTATAGAGATATAAGGAAACCTTTATGTCCCGCTGTGTCGCTGTCCGCCCTAGCCGCGCGCGCGGGCAAGCGCAAGCACTCTCGGAAGCGCCAGCCCCAGCGCGATCAGCAGCGTCGCCCAGGCCAGCGTCAGCGCATGGCCCCACTGCGCGAACAGCGTTGGCGGCGCGGCGGCGGGGACGAAGCCTTCCAGCTTGTCCGCCTTGCCCATCCCGATGTGGCCGCGCACCACGCCGCCCGCGTCGATCACCGCGCTGATCCCGGTGGTGGTCGAGCGCAGCACCGGCAGGCCTTCCTCGATCGCCCGCATCCGCGCCTGCGCGAGATGCTGCGGCGGGCCCCACGCGCCGAACCAGCCGTCGTTCGAGGGGTTGAAGATGTAGTCGGGACGATTCGCGTCCTCGACGACCGCGCCCGAGAAGACGATCTCGTAGCAGATCATCACCCCCGCCTTGCCGTGCTCGCCCAGATCGAGCGTGCGCGGACCGGGGCCGGGGAGGTAGTCGATGCTCCCCGCCACCAGCCGCGACAGGCCGAGCGGTTCGAGGATCGGGCGCATCGGCAGGTATTCGCCATAGGGCACCAGATGCGCCTTGTCGTAGCCGCCGACGATGTCGCCCGCGCCGTCGATCGCCATCACCGAATTGCGCGCGCTGACCGCCGCAGGGATGCCATCGGGACGGACGCCGATGTTGAGATTGACCACGCCTGTCAGCAGGGTCGATTGCGGGCCGATCACCTGGCCGATCCGCTTGCGGGCGAGCACCGGGTCGCCGCCTGCGGTCATCTCGAAGTAGTAGCGGTCCGGGTAGCCTTCCTCGAGGTAGTCGGGCACCGCGCTTTCCGGCCACAGCACGATGCGCGACTGGTTCTGGCCGGGCGCGGTGAGGCGGGTGAGGCGCGCGAACTGCTCCTCGAACTTGGAGCCGTCGTTGATCTCGGACTGCGGGATGTAGGGCTGGACGAGGGTGTAGCGGAGGGCGGAGTCGTCCTCGAAGGTGCCCGCCGACATAGGGAAGGTCATCCACGCGAAAACCACGGAGGCGAGGCCCAGAGACCAGCGCGGGCCGCGGATCTGCCAGAGCCAGACAAAGGCTGCGGCGACCAGCAGGGTCACGCCCGACAGGGCATAGGTGCCCAGCCACGGCAGGAGCATCGCCATTCCCGGCATCTCCCAGCGCCCCAGAAGCATCAGGCCCAGCGGGGGCCAGGGGTAGCCGGTGAACACCCAGCCGCGCAGCCATTCGGTGACGATCCACGCACCCGCCAGCACCAGCCCGAAGGCCCACAGCGGACGTTTCCGCGCCAGAAGGTGCGTGGCAAGCGCGGCGAGGGCGGGATACCACGCGAGGTAGATGCACAGCAGCGGCACAGCCAGCCACCCGAGGAATTCGGGCATCTTCGCCTGATGGGTGAAGGCGGTCGCGATCCAGTTGTTGGCGAGCGTCAGGTGCGCCCAGCCGAACCACCAGCCGCGCCACAGCGCCTGCCGCCAGCCGTCAGCCGAACGGATCAGCCACACGAACCCCGCCAGCGCGGCGAGGCCCAGCGGCCAGAGGTGCAGGGGGGGATAGGCGCAGGCCGCGACCAGCCCGAGCAGGATCGCCGCCAGCGCAGGCCGGCGCTGCGCCAGCGCGGGCACTGCTGCCAGCCGCTCCATCATGAACCTTACTCGACGGTTTCGAGCGCGCCGCTGTCACCGCCCGCGTCGTCACCGCGGATCGAGGGCGGGAGGATCGAGCTGTCGATGCCGCGCTGTTCGCCGGCGCCATCTGCGTCAGGGGCGCCCTTGCGGGGCTTGCGGCCGCGGGCGGGCTTTTCGCCGCGCTCCGGACGGTCGGCGCGCTTCTCGGCGCGTTCGGGGCGGTCGCCCTCGGCGCGGTTGTCGCGGGGCTTGCGCTGCTGCTGCTGGCGGCGGTTGCCGCGCGGGCGGCTCTCGCCCCGGTCATCGCCGCGCTCGTCGGTGAGGAAGCTCTCGCCCTCCTGACCGGGCTCGCCTTCCTCGACATCGGCGGCGACGTTGAAGTTCTCGCCCTCGTCGCTCTCCTGCGGGCGGTGGACCCGCTCGGTCCGGCGGCCGCGGTCGAAATCGAGATCGTCGTCGGCGTAGTCCTCGGCCGGTTCGCGCTCCTCGCGCCGCGAGCCGCGCTGTTCGTCCTGGCGGGCCTTGTTGTCGGCGATCACGCGGAAGTAGTGGTCGGCGAACTGGAGGTAGTATTCCATCTGCACCCGGTCGCCGTTGTGCTGGGCGTCCTGGGCGAGCTTCTTGTACTTGTCGAGCATCTGCGGGGCATTGCCGCGGGCCCGGCTGTCGATCCGGTTGAGCTGGGCGCCATTGCCGCCCTGGTTGCGGTTGCCGCGACCGCGACGCCGGTTGTTGCGATTGTTATTCAAGGAAAACGTTCCTTATCAGCGACCTGGCGCGAAAAAATCCACTGCACCCGCGGTCTGAAGACCCCTTGCCCATGCGCCACGCCTGGCCGTGCCGAGACGTGCCGCGTGCTCCGCGCTGCCGCTGCCGGGGGCTTACCCTGACGGCCGTCTCAGCTGAGTTTAGGAGCTTGGCCCAGCGGTTTGCGCCCTTCGCAATCCATCTGGCCTGACACCGACGTAGCGATGCAAAAGGGGTTTGCCAAGCCTTTGCCGCGCTTTTCTCTCACGTCAGGATCAGCGCGCGGGGCCGCCGGGCAAGGTCGCGGCGGAGCTCCACGGCAAATCCCGAGGCCTGCGCGAGGGCCCCCACCGGCTCGGCCTGATTCGCGCCGATCTCGAGGATTGCCGCCGCCTGCGGGTTCATCAGCGCGCGCAGCTGGGGGATGAGGACGCGGTAATCGTCGAGCCCCTCGGGCCCTGCGAAAAGTGCGCTGGCGGGCTCGAAGTTCCGCACCTGCGGTTCGAGCGCGGCGGTGTCCTCGACATAGGGCGGATTGCACAGGATCAGGTCGAAGGTTCCCAGTTCGTCGGCCCAGCCAGCGTTGCGCCAGTCGCCCAGGCGGAACGCCGCGCGCTCTGCCAGCCCGAGCGATGCCGCATTCCCCTCGGCAACGGCCAGAGCGCCCGCCGAGGCGTCGATGCCCACCCCCTGCCAGCCGGGCCGGTTCGCCAGCACCGCGAGCAGAAGCGCCCCCGTGCCCGTGCCGAGGTCGATCGCGCGACCCTCCGGCCCCGTCCGCTCCAGCGCCGCCGCGACCAGCGTCTCGCTGTCGCCGCGCGGGATCAGGGTGGCGGGGGTGACGGCAAGGGTGAGGCCGAAGAACTCCGCCGTTCCGGTGATGTAGGCGACGGGCTCGTGCCCCATGCGTCGCTCAACCAGCGCGAGGAAACCCTCGGGCGCGGGGTCGCGCATGGCCTTCAGCAACATCTCCGAGCGGGTCATGCCAAGCGCGTGCGCCATCAGCAGTTCGGCATCGAGCCGCGCCGTGTCGCTCGTGCACGCGAGGCGTTCGGTGGTGGCGCGGATCGCTTCGCCGACGGTCATCCCAATCCCCGTTCGTGCTGAGCTTGTCGAAGCACCGTTCTTCTTCCTTCTGCGCGGCACTCGAAAAAGTGCGGCCCTTCGACAAGCTCAGGGCGAACGGAGGTTCGGGACTATTCCGCCAGCGCCGCCAGCCGCTTGCCCTCGTCCTCGGCGATCAGGGCGTCGACCAGTTCGGCGAGGCCGGGCCCGGCGAGCACCTCTTCCAGCTTGTGCAGCGTCAGCCCGATGCGGTGATCGGTGACGCGGCCCTGGGGGAAGTTGTAGGTGCGGATCCGCTCCGAGCGATCCCCGCTGCCGACCATCGCCTTCCTCGCCTCGGCCTCGGCACCCTGCGTCGCCTCGCGCTGGGCGTCGTAGAGCCGCGTGCGCAGCACCTGCATCGCCTTCTCGCGGTTCTTGTGCTGGCTGCGCCCGTCCTGACAGGTCACCACGGTGCCGGTCGGCAGGTGGGTGATGCGCACCGCCGAATCGGTGGTGTTGACGTGCTGGCCCCCGGCGCCGGACGCGCGGTAGACGTCGATCTTGAGATCCTTGTCCTCGATCTGGACATCGACCTCGTCGGGCTCGGCCAGCACTGCGACGGTCGCCGCCGAGGTGTGGATGCGCCCGCCGCTCTCGGTCACGGGCACGCGCTGGACGCGGTGGACGCCGCTTTCGAACTTGAGCTTGGCAAAGACGCCGGTGCCGGTGACGTTGGCGATCACTTCCTTGTAGCCGCCGATGTCGCTGGCGTTGATGCTGACCGGCTCGACCTTCCAGCCCTGCTCGGCGGCGTAGCGTTCGTACATCCGGTAGAGATCGGCGGCGAAGAGCGCGGCCTCGTCGCCCCCGGTGCCCGCGCGGATTTCGAGCATGGCGGGCTTGGAGTCTGCCGAATCGCGCGGCAGCAGCGCGATGGCGAGGAGACGCTCGAGATCGGGGAGGGTCGCCTTGAGGTGGGCGAGCTCCTCCTCGGCCATCGCCTTCATCTCGGGGTCTGCGAGCATCTCTTGCAGCCCCGCCATCTCCTCGCGCGCTGCTTTCACTTCCGCTGCGATCTTCGCCACTGGCTCAAGCTCGGCATAGTCGCGGGAGGCGCGCACGAAGGCCTCACCCTCCAGCGTGCCCGAGGCCATGCGCGCTTCCAGCTCCGCAAAGCGGTGCGCGATCTGGTCAAGGCGTTCGGGGGGGATTTGCACTTCGGTTTCTTCCATCGTCGGCCCGCACCTGATGCGGACCCAGGCTTTTTAGTGGCGAGCGGCTGAAAAGGAAGCCGAGCCCCGGATCAAGTCCGGGGCGACGATCGGGCTATCGACCAGCAAGAATGAAGCTCTCGACCGCCGTATGGCGCTCTCCGCCATCGCCCATCACACGCATGGGCGAGCCTTCCTCGGTGACAGCAAAAGACACCAGCGCGTGCGAAGGCAGCTTCTTCGCCTTGTCAAAACGCTTGCGCGGCGAGCCGGTGGCAACGAGTTCGGACGAGAAACCGGCCGCGCGAAGGCGGCCCATCAACGCGATGGCGTCGGCGAGGCGGTCGTCATTCTCGACGACCACCACGGCATCGGCCTTGGCCTCCTCCCGCGCGCCCACCAGCATCGCCAGCCGCTCGATCCCTGCCGCCCAGCCGACCGCCGGGGTCGGCGTGCCACCGAGGCTCTCCATCAACCCGTCATAACGCCCGCCGCCCAGCACCGTGCTCTGCGAGCCGAGCGCCGCGGCCGAGGCGCTGCCCTCGTCGGGGATGAATTCGAAGGCGGTGTGGCGGTAGTAGTCGAGGCCGCGCACGAGGCTCTCGGCGCGCACCCACTTCACGCCCGCCGCGTCGAGGCCGCTCGTGACCGCCGCGAAGAACGCGCTCGCCTCTTCCGACAGGAAGGCGTCGATCTTGGGTGCGTCGGCGAGGAAGGGCCTGTCGCGCGGGTCCTTGGAATCGAGGATCCGCAGCGGGTTTTTCTCGAGCCGCTCCTGCGACTCTTCCGACAGCTCGTCCTTCACCGCGCGGAAATAGTCGATCAGCGCCGCCCGCCATGCCTCGCGGCTGGCAGCATCGCCCAGCGTGTTGAGGTGCAGGGTCACGTCCGCGATACCCAGCTCCTTCAAGAGCTGGTCGGCCATCGCCAGCAGCTCGACATCGGCCTGCGGTTCGGCCGCGCCGATCACCTCGGCGTCGATCTGGTGGAACTGGCGGTAGCGGCCCTTCTGCGGACGCTCGTAGCGGAACAGCGGCCCGTGGGTCGCGACCTTCAGCGGCGCATATTGCTGCCAGCCGTTGGTGAGAAAGGCGCGGGCGATCCCGGCGGTGAATTCGGGGCGCAGGGTCAGGCTCTCCCCGCCGCGGTCCTCGAAGGAATACATTTCCTTCGACACCACGTCGGTCGTCTCGCCGAGCGAGCGCGCGAAGACCTCGGTCTTCTCGAACACCGGCATCTCGACCCGGCGGAAGCGGTAGAGGCGGCGGACGCGTTCGAAGGTCTCGACCACGAAGGCGAAGGCCTCGGCCTCGGCGCCGAAGATGTCCTGGGTGCCGCGGATGGCCTGGGGCGTTTTCTTGCTCATGACGCCCGCGCGATTAGGCCCACACAGCCCCTTTCGCAATCCTGCGCCACGCATTAAGGGCGGCGCGAAGTCGCGTTCCAACCTCTCCGCCGCAAGCGAAAACGCACGGCCAACCATAAGGGACAACCCATGCGCATCGACAAGATCCCCACCGGCGTCAATCCGCCCGACGATCTCAACGTCATCATCGAAGTGCCGACCGGCGGGGAGCCGGTGAAGTACGAGTTCGACAAGGAATCGGGCGCGCTGTTCGTCGACCGCATCCTGCACACCCCGATGCGCTATCCGGCCAATTACGGTTTCGTGCCGCACACGCTCTCGCCCGACGGCGACCCGCTCGATGCGCTGGTGATCTCGCGCTCGCCCTTCATCCCGGGCTGCGTGGTGCGCGCGCGCCCGATCGGCGTGCTGAACCTCGAGGACGAGCAGGGCGGCGACGAGAAGCTGGTCTGCGTGCCGGTCAACGAGACCTTCCCCTACTACGCCGACGTGATCGAGACGAGCGACCTGCCGAGCATCATCTTCCAGCAGATCGAGCACTTCTTCACCCACTACAAGGACCTCGAGGCCGAAAAGTGGGTGCGCGTGGGCAAGTGGGGCAACGCCGCCGAGGCGCGCCAGATCACCATCGAGGCGATCGAGCGGTATCAGGCGGGGCAATAGGAGTCCCGATTGCGAACCCGCCTCTGCGGGTTCGCAATCGGTGCTGTTCCCGTGGCTTGCGCCACGCGGCACCTGCGCCTCGCGCGCGTGCGCTCGCGGCCGCTTGCGCGTCCGAATTCAGCGCTTCCCATCAGTTGAGGTGAGATCCTCGGTCGCGTCAGCGACCGCAAGGCCGACCGGCCGCCCGCAGGCGATCAGGCCCCGAAGGGCCTGAAGCTCGCCGAGGACGGGCCCGCGGAGGCGGGCCCGCAATTAGAAAACGCTCAGCAACATCCTGAAGATCAGCGTCAGGCCGAAGGGCAGGCCGATCGCCAGCGCCCACAGCGTCAGCACGTCGCGGCGGAAGGCGGGGGCCATCGCCGGGTCGGTCCCCTGCTCGTCGCCGAGGTCGGCCCAGCGTTTCTCGAACCAGCGGCACACCGGGATGATCCCCGCTACCAGCACGATCAGCGCGAGATAGGGCAGCGCGGTCGAGGAACCCTCGGCCAGCGCCTTCACCGTCACGAAGATCTGCAGTCCGGTGTAGACCAGCAGGCCATAGGCGACATGGTCGCTCATGGCCTTGCGCCAGTCGCGCGTCCCGTTTGCCAGGATGGCGCGCCCCCCGATGCGCCGGTCCGAATTCACCATGTGTGCCGCTCCCCAACGGTCTGTGTCGATGGAGGCAGTATCGCAAAGCCGTCTTCAAGTTGCAACATCCGCCGCCGCTGCGACACAATGTTGCGCGGCTTGCAAGAGGGGCGGGGCAAGCCTTTCAAATCGCCCGCTTGTTGGCCTGCGCGGCGGTGTTCCGGCCCGATTGCCGCAGGGCTAAGCAAAAATCCTGCCAAGTGCGTGTCGAGTCTTTCGCCCCCCGACAGGGCTGCTAAAGATGGCAGGTACATGAGCACGACCACCCTCTCCGACACCCCCCGCGAGGCCGAACCCGTCCAGCCGACGGGCAGCGGGCTGGAGGTGATCTCGATCGCCAAGAGCTACGACAAGCGCGCGGTGCTGACCGACATCTCGCTGAGCGTCGCCAAGGGCGAGGTGCTCGGCCTGCTCGGGCCCAACGGGGCGGGCAAGACCACCTGCTTCTACTCGATCATGGGCCTCGTGAAGCCGGATTCGGGCCGCATCCTGATGGACGGCGAGGATGTGACCAAGCTGCCGATGTATCGCCGCGCGATCCTCGGCCTCGGATACCTGCCGCAGGAAACGAGCATCTTCCGCGGCATGACCGTGGAACAGAACATCGCCTGCGTGCTCGAACTGGTCGAGCCCGACAAGGCCACCCGCGCCTCGGAGCTGGAGCGGCTGCTCTCCGAATTCGGCCTCACCCGCCTGCGCGAATCGCCCGCGATGGCGCTGTCGGGCGGTGAACGGCGGCGCTGCGAGATCGCCCGCGCGCTGGCGGCCAAGCCCTCGATCATGCTGCTCGACGAGCCCTTCGCCGGCATCGATCCGCTCTCGATCAGCGATATCCGCGACCTCGTGAAGGACCTCAAGCAGCGCGGCATCGGGGTCCTGATCACCGATCACAACGTGCGCGAGACGCTCGACATCGTCGACCGCGCCTGCATCATCTACGGCGGGCAGGTGCTGTTCGCCGGATCCCCGCAGGAACTGGTCGCCGACGAGAACGTGCGGCGCTTGTATCTGGGTGAGAGCTTCACGCTTTAGGTCATGCTCCATTCTCCCCAATCTGTTCGTGCTGAGCTTGTCGAAGCACTGCCCTTCTTCCTGACCAACGGAAAAAAGGAAGTGCAGCCCTTCGACAGGCTCAGGGCGAACGGGGTCTGAGGTCATCGCCATGGCCTTGGGACCAAGGCTCGATATCCGGCAGACGCAATCGCTGGTGATGACGCCGCAATTGCAGCAGGCGATCAAGCTGCTGGCGGCCTCCAACCTCGAGATCGAGACCTTCATCGCCGAGGCGCTGGAGGCCAATCCGCTGCTCGACACCGGCGGGCCGGCCGATCCGGGCGCGGAAGCCGACCGCATCGAGATCGCCGCGCCCGCGGGCGAGGAGGCGACCGCCGACCAGCTGATGCTGGCGGGCGGGGGCGAGGGCGATGCGCCGCTCGATCTCGCCTCGGTCGACCGCGATTTCGACACCGGGGACGGGGCCGGCCCCTCGATGCGCGACGCCGAATGGGGTGCGGCGGGTGCCTCGGGCGGGGACCTTGCCGAAACGCCCGACTGGGAGCAGCTGCGCGCCGCCGAGGTGACGCTTGCCGAGCATCTCGAAGGCCAGATCGGTGCGCACACCCGCGATGCCCGCACCGCCTTCGTCGCCCGCCACATCATCGGCCTGCTCGACGAGGCGGGCTATCTTCCCGCCACGCTCGAGGACATCGCCGAGGATCTGGGGGTCGAACTCTACGAGGCCGAGGCGGCGCTCGAACTCGTGCAGTCGCTCGACCCCTCGGGCGTGGGCGCGCGCAGCCTTGCCGAATGCATCGCCATCCAGGCGCGCGAGGCCGACCGCTATGATCCCTGCATGGCGGCGCTGATCGCCAATCTCGATCTGGTCGCGCGCGGCGAGGTGGAGCGGCTGAAGCGCCTGTGCCGGGTGGACGACGAGGACTTCGCCGACATGCTGCGCGAACTGCGCGGCTACAACCCGCGCCCGGGCCTCGCCTTCGCGCCGGCCGAGACCGGCACCGTGGTGCCCGACATCCTCGTCAGCGCCAATGCGGGCGGAGGCTGGGACATTGCCTTGAACGAGGAGACGCTGCCCCGCCTGATCGTCAACCGCGGCTACTATCTCGAACTCGATGCCGGGGCGACCAGCCGCGAATCGCAGAGCTGGCTCAAGGAGAAGCTGGCGGACGCGCACTGGCTGATCCGCGCGCTCGACCAGCGGCAGAAGACCATCCTCAAGACCGCCGCGGAGATCGTGAGGCAGCAGGACGGCTTCTTCCGCCGGGGCGTCGCCGAACTGCGCCCGCTCACCCTGCGCGAGGTGGCCGAGCAGATCGGGATGCACGAAAGCACCGTCTCCCGCGTCACCAGCAACAAGTATCTGTGGTGCGAGCGCGGAACCTTCGAACTCAAGTACTTCTTCACCAGCGGCGTCGCGTCCGCCGACGGCGAGGGCGCATCGAGCGCGGCGATCAAGGCGCGGATCAAGGCGCTGATCGATGCCGAGACGGTGAAGAACATCCTGTCCGACCAGCAGCTTGCCGAGATGCTCCAGAAGGAAGGCTTCGATCTCGCCCGGCGCACGGTGGCGAAGTACCGCGAGGCGATCGGCCTCGGATCGAGCGCCGAGCGGCGGCGGGCCAAGAAGCTCGCAGGGGCTAGCTAGGGGTTCGTGCGGAGGGCGACCGGCGGGCCGGAAGACTATCGTCGCTCCGCCGGTCACCGCCCGGCAGTGTGACTCGAAAGACTCACTCCAAAAAGTTAACGCCCTAAACCTCTTATTAACCTTTTTTGGTGAGAAGCAGCGTGGTTAACAGGCGGCAACCTCTCCTAAGCGGGGGTTACCAGGGGTAAGACACCGGAATACGGGGGACGAAAATGCGCGTTCTGCTCATCGAAGACGAACCGACCACCGCCAAGGCGATCGAGCTGATGCTCACCACCGAAGGCTTCAACGTCTATTCGACCGACCTCGGCGAAGAGGGTTTGGACCTCGGCAAGCTCTATGACTACGACATCATCCTGCTCGACCTGAACCTGCCCGACATGCACGGCTACGACGTGCTCAAGAAGCTGCGCGTCGCCAAGGTGCAGACCCCTGTGCTGATCCTCTCGGGCATTTCCGAAATGGATTCGAAGATCCGCTCCTTCGGTTTCGGCGCCGACGATTACGTCACCAAGCCCTTCCACCGCGAGGAACTGGTCGCCCGCATCTATGCAGTGGTGCGCCGCTCCAAGGGCCACTCGCAGTCGGTCATCCGCACCGGCAAGCTGGCGGTGAACCTCGACGCCAAGACGGTCGAGGTCGATGGGGCCCGCGTGCACCTCACCGGCAAGGAATACGCGATGCTGGAGCTGCTCAGCTTGCGCAAGGGCACCACGCTCACCAAGGAAATGTTCCTCAACCACCTCTACGGCGGGATGGACGAGCCGGAACTCAAGATCATCGACGTGTTCATCTGCAAGCTGCGCAAGAAGCTGTCGCTGGCCTGCGGCGGCGAGAACTACATTGAGACCGTCTGGGGCCGCGGCTACGTGCTGCGCGATGCCGACGAGGCGGTGGAAGCGGCGTAACTGGTTGCGAGGGCCCATCCGGGCCCTCGTCCTCGATGCGTTTCCGTCGCTTCGCGACGGAGCAACTGCGGCTCGCGCGCGTGCGCTCGCGGCCCTTCGGGCCGATTCATACTCACAATCATTGGAACGCCCGGGCCCCTCGGCTCCGGGCGTTTCGCCTTGTCTGAGGCCCGGCTCGCGGAGGATGTCGGAACGACGCTCTGCCGCCCCTGTGCCAACCTTCTCTAGCCATGAAGGAGCACTGGAAATGGCCGACAATCTCAAGGCAGGCGACAGGGTCACGTGGTCGAGCCACGGCGGCACGGCCCACGGCAAGGTGGTGAAGAGGCTCACCTCCGAATGCCAGATCAAGGGCCACAAGGTCGCCGCCTCGCAGGACGATCCGCAATATCTGGTCGAGACCGACGAGGGCAAGCAGGCCGCCCACAAGCCCTCGGCGCTCAGGAAGGTCTGAGCCGTGGTGGAGAAGACCTTCACGCCGACCCACCGCATGGCCTCGGCAGCGCGGCACGGATTACGGCTGCGCGAGAAGTTCGGGCGCGGCGGGACCGAGGTGGGCGTCGCGCGCGCCGAGCAGCTCGCCAATCGCGATCCCGTCAGCGCCGAGGACGTCAAGTCGATGAAGAGCTACTTCGCGCGCCACGCGGTCGACAAGGACACGAAGACGCACGAATGGGGCTCTGACAAGGATTCGAGCGCCGGTTACATCGCGTGGCTCCTGTGGGGCGGGGACGCCGGGAAGGACTGGGCGGAGCGCAAGGCGAAAAGCCTCGAGGATTGACCCCCGCGCGGGCCGATGCCAAGCGCCCGGCATGACGGCGTTCAAGGAAGGCGATCCCACCACCATCACGCGGCTCTATGGCCGCAGCGTGGGCAAGAAGCTGCGCAAGTACCAGCAGTCGCTGGTCGACAATCTCCTGCCCCAGATCGCCGTGCCGGCCGAGGGAGCGGTGACGTCCGAGGTGCTGTTCGGCGATGATCGCCCGCTCCATTTCGAGATCGGCTTCGGCGGGGGCGAGCATCTCGCCTACCGCGCCGACCTGCTGCCCGACCACGGCTTCATCGGGGCCGAGCCCTTCGTCAACGGCGTGGCGCAGGCGCTCACCCATGTCGCCGACCAGCGGCTCGCCAATGTCCGCCTCCACCACGGCGATGCGCTGGACGTGCTCCAGCGGGTCCCCGACGGCGCGCTGACGATGCTCTACCTGCTCCACCCCGATCCCTGGCCCAAGGCCCGCCACGCCAAGCGCCGGATGATGAACGATGGCCCGGTGCGCCTGTTCGCGCAGAAGATGAAGCCGGGCGGCGAGTTCCGCTTCGGCACCGACCACGCGGTCTACCTGCGTCACGCGCTGATGGTGATGCAGCGCCACACGGACCTGTTCGAATGGGTGGTGGAGAAGCCCGCGAACTGGCAGGTCCGCCCCTCCGGCTGGCCCGAGACCCGCTACGAGCACAAGGCCCGCACCGTCTACGGCCACGAGGTCTGGTATTTCCGCTTCCGCCGGCGCTGAGGCCTAGCCTGCGGGGGCCGGTTCGATCGCGTAGGTGACGACATAGGCGTCGTGATCGGACAGCCTGCCGCCTGAATCCGGCCCGTCGAACCACGCCTCGATCCGCATCGGGCGCAACGCGACGGCTGCGCCATTGTCGTAGATCTGCAGGTCCTGCGTATCGAGCCAGGGTTCGTCCCCGTCGAAGCTCATGCGGATATCGCAGGCCGGCAGGGCCGGGTCGTCGCGCGCCCCGAGGCAGTAGCGGCGGGCGAGCTGGTAGCCGTTCTGGGTCTCGAAGGCATCGAGCCGCGCGGGGCTGCGCCGCATGTTGAAATCGCCCGCAATGATCAGCGGACTGGCGACACTGCTCACCCGGTCGAGGAAGGCGGCCAGCTCTGCCGACTGGGCGTTGTGCGCCGCGAGGTGCTTTTCGGGCGGTGCTTTCGAGGCACCCTGCGAGTTCATGTGGGTGGTGGCGATCTCGAAGGGCTCGGCATACCCGGGGACCGCGATCCGCACCAGCAGGATGCCCTTGTTGGCCAGGCAGTCGAGCCCCGCGCAGCTCGTCGGGCCGTAGGCCAGGCTGAATGCGGCGGTGATCGGATAGCGCGAGGCGATGGCAAGGCCGCTGCCCATGACGCGGAGGCCCCATTCGCCGTTGAGGACGTTGCGTTTGCGCAGCACCGGATCGCGGGTGCGCGGCAGGCCGGAACGGGTCCGGGCACGCGGGCCGAGTGCAAAGTGGGGGTGCGGAGTGGCCGATGCCGTGCGCAGGGCCGAGGTGCTGAAGGCTTCCTGGAACACGATCACGTCGGGCAGCTCGCCCGCCTGCTCCATCCGCGCGAATTCGGCGCTGATGGCTTCCAGCGAGGGCCTGCGCCCGGTGCGCGCGGGCCAGGTCAGGCCTTCGATGTTGTAGGTCATCACGCTGATCGTCGCCGGGGCCGGGCCGTCCGCTGCGGGCACGGCCTCGGCCAGCGGCGGCACGGAGGGATAGGAGACGCAGCCCCCTGCCCCGAGCATCAGGGCCAGCGGCCAGAACCCGCGCGGCATTCAGCGTCCGCCTTTCACGATCACGCCGTCCTTCATGATCACGGTGAAGTTCGCCGCCGGATCGCCGATCAGGTCGATGTTGGCGAGCGGATCGCCGCGCACCAGCAGGAGATCGGCCAGAGCGCCTTCCGCGACCACGCCGAGCCGCCCCTCATAGGGCGTGCGCGGGCCGGACAGGGCGAGCAGCTCGGCGTTCTGCGAGGTGACCAGCTTCAGGAGCTCGGCCGGGGTGAAGAAGGGCTTCAGCCGCAGGATGTAGGCGTTCTGCTGGGCGTTGAGATCGGGCTCGAACAGGAAGTCCGTGCCCCACGCCAGCTTCACCCCGAGCCGCTTGGCCATCGGCCAGACGATCTGCTGCCCCTCGATCACCGGCTTGCGCTTCTCGCGCCGCTTCGGGTCCATCGCCTCGGTCGATTCGACCAACATCTGCCCCGACAACCAGATGCCCTTTTCGGCCATCAGCCTGAGCGTATCCTCGTCGAGCAGGTTGCCGTGCTCGATCACCTTCACCCCGGCCTCGATCGCGCGGCGCACCGACTTGGGGTGGTAGGCGTGGACGGTGACATAGGTGTTCCAGTCCGAGGCGGCATCGACCGCAGCCTTCATCTCGTCGAGCGTGTATTGCGTCACGTCGAGCGGGTCGTATTCCGAACTGGTGCCGCCGCCCGCCGCGATCTTGATGTGGCTCGCCCCCATCCTGAGGTTCTCGCGCACCGCGGTCAGCACCTCGTCGCGCCCGTCGGCGATGACGCTCGCCCAGACTTCCTCGGCCTTGGACATCTTGCCCGAAAAGCGGCGCGAGGGTTCGTGGGGGTGACGCAGGTCGGCATGGCCCGAGGTCTGGGAGATCATCGGGCCGGACGGCCAGATGCGCGGGCCCATCACCTTGCCGCTATCGATCAGGCGCTTGAGCATGAACGACGGCCCGCCCACGTCGCGCACCGCGGTGAAGCCCCGCAGCAGCATCGCGCGCGACTGTCCGGCGGAGAGCTGGACAATTTTCTCGAGGCTCATGTCGGGCGCGGCCATCTGCGCGGGCGAGAGGCTGTTGAACATCATGTGCACGTGGTTGTCGATCAGGCCGGGCATCAGGGTCTGGCCCGTCCCGTCGATCACCGTGGCATCGGGCGAGGAGGGCGCGGCATCCGGTCCGATCGCGGCGATGGTGTTGCCGCGCACCACCACGGTGGTGGGGCCGGAGAGCTGGTCGGCGGTGCCGTCGAACACGCGGACATTGGCGAAGACGACCTCGGGTGCCGGCGCGTCCTGCGCCGCCAGCGGGGCGGCCGTGGCCATCACCGCGCTCCAGAGCACCGCGAGCGCCCCGCGCCGGAAAGCTGTCAGCATGTCGTTCTCCCCTCGCCCTTGTTGCGCGCGAGCATGTCACGATATCGCAGGAAAGCCAATGCCTTGCCGGCGGCGGTCACATTCGGTCGGCGCGCGCCTGCCTGGTCCGCCACCACGGCAGCACCGCGAACACCGCCTGCCCCGCGAGGCCGAGCAGCGCGTGCGGCTGGCGCAGGCCGGCGAGCCATTGCGCCGGCGTCTGGCCGGTCGCCGCCGCCAGCGCGCATTCCGCCGCCAGCAGCAGCGCGAAGGCGAGGCCGCCCGTCGCCAGCGCCTCGCCCGCTCCGGCGATGCCGAAGCGGCGCGTGACCCAGCCTGCCGCGATCCAGCTCGCCGCCAGCATTACCGGCAGTTCCAGCGCGGTGGCCGGGAGCACTCCGACCAGCGGCGCGAGCCACAGCACCCGCACCGTGCCGAGCACGAAGCCGAGCGCGAAGACGATCCCCCAGTAGGCCAGCGCCGCCAGTCCCGTCCGCATCATCCCGCCGTTCCTTTCGGCCTGCCGCATCCGGCCCGCACCTCGTCCTGTCCGCGCGAGGATAGCACACACAGGTCAGAACATCGCCGCCCGTCGTCCGCCAGTGTCTCCTGCGGGGGCGCAACCCTTTCACCGGAGACGACCGACATGACCATCTCGACGCTCAAGGACCTCTACATCGACCAGCTGCAGGACCTCTACAGCGCGAACCGCCAGGCCCTGCACGTCACCCGCGAGCTGCACGACACGGCGCGTTCGAGCGAGCTGCGCAAGGCGCTTTCCGCCGGGGCCGAGGGGATCGAGGAAGGGATGGAGCAGCTCAAGTCCCTGATCGAGAACCACGACGCCAACCCGCGCGGCGAGCACTGCAAGGGCATGGAAGGCCTCGCCGCCGAGGCCCGCGCGCATGGGGTGGAGGCCGATTTCTCGGACGAGGACGTGCGCGATGCCTCGATCATCGCCCAGTACCAGCGCATGACGCATTACGGCATCTCGGGCTACGGCACCGCCGCCGCCTTCGCCCGCCGGCTGGGGCTGGAGGACGATGCCGGGGTGCTGTCGCAATGCCTCGAGGATACCCGCGGCGGCGACAAGAAGATGACCGCGATCGCCTCGGGCGAGGTCAACCCCGCCGCTGCCGAGGCCTGATGCGGCAGGACGACGCGCCCGGCCCCGCGGCCTGGCGCGTCGTTCTCAGCCCACCACCCCCGCGCCCGCCAGCACCGCCAGCGTCAGCACGTCGGGCGCGCTCGCGGTCATCGGCACGATCTGCACCGGCTTTTCCATCCCGATCAGCATCGGGCCGATGGTGGAATTGCTCCCCAGCTCGCGCAGAAGCTTGGCCGACAGGTTTGCCGATTGCAGCCCCGGCATGACCAGCACGTTGGCGGGTCCGGAGAGGCGGCTGAAGGGATAGAGCGCCATCACCTTGGGGTTGAGCGCCGCGTCGGGGGCCATTTCGCCTTCGTATTCGAAGCCCGGATCCTCCCTGTCGAGGATCGCCACCGCCTCGCGGATGCTGGCGAGCCACTGGCCCGAGGGGTTGCCGAAGGTCGAGTAGCTGAGGAACGCCACCCGCGGCTCGTGCCCCATGCGCCGCGCCACAGCCGCCGTTTCCTTGGCGATGTGGGCGAGTTCCTGCGCGTTGGGCCGCTCGTTGATCGTGGTGTCGGCGAGGAAGGTCGTGTGGTTCTTGCCAATCATCATGTGGATGCCGAAAGGCAGCGCGCCTTCCTTGGGATCGAGCACGAGGTTCACCTCGCGCACCGTCTGGGCGAAGGTGCGGGTCATGCCGGTGATGATCCCGTCGCCGTGGCCCAGCGCGACCAGCAGCGAGGCGAAGACGTTGCGGTCCTGGTTGACCATGCGCCGCACGTCGCGCTCGGTGTAGCCGCGCCGCTGGAGGCGCTTGTAGAGATAGTCCACCATCGCCGGCACGTGCTCGCTGTCGGCCGAGTTCTGGATCTCGAAGCTGCCCGGATCGCTCACCGAAAGCTGGTGGAGCTTGTCGACCACCGCCTTGGTGCGGCCCACCAGGATCGGGATGCCGTAGCCGAAATCGCGGAACTGGATCGCGGCGCGCAGCACCACCTCCTCCTCGGCCTCGGCGAAGACCATCCGCTTGGGATTGGCCTTGGCGATCTCGTAGACACCCGAGAGCACCGAGGTGGTCGGGTTGAGCCGCGAGCGCAGGGCGACGCGGTAGGCCTCGAAATCCTCGATCCGCGCGCGCGCCACGCCCGAATCCATCGCCGCCTTTGCGACCGCGGAGGACACGACCTCGATCAGGCGCGGGTCGAAGGGGGCGGGGATGATGTAGTCGGTGCCGAACTTGTGGTTCTTGCCATAGGCGAGCGCCACTTCCTCGGGCACCTGCTGGCGGGCGAGCTCGGCGATGGCCTGGGCGGCGGCGACCTTCATCTCCTCGTTGATGGTGGTCGCCTGCACGTCGAGCGCGCCGCGGAAGATGAAGGGGAAGCCGAGGACGTTGTTGACCTGGTTGGGGAAGTCCGAACGGCCCGTGGCGATGATCGCGTCGGGGCGCACGGCCTTGGCCTCGTCGGGCATGATCTCGGGCACGGGGTTCGCCATCGCGAAGATGATCGGCCGGTCGGCCATCTTCTTGACCCACTCGGGCTTCAATGCCCCCGCCGCCGACAGGCCGAGGAAGATGTCCGCGCCCACCAGCGCCTCTTCGAGGCTGGTCGCGCTGGTGGCGACCGCATGGGCGCTCTTCCACTGGTCCATCCCCTCGCGGCCCGGGGTGATCGGGCCGGAGCGGTCGCACATGATGACGTTGTCGTGCTTGACCCCCATCGCCTTGACCAGTGCGGTGCACGCGATGGCGGCCGCGCCCGCGCCGTTCACCACCACCTTCACGTCCTTGATGTCGCGCCCGGTCAGGTGGCAGGCATTGAGCAGGCCCGCCGCGGTGATGATCGCGGTGCCGTGCTGGTCATCGTGCATCACCGGGATCTTCATCCGCTCGCGCAGCGCGGCCTCGATGATGAAGCACTCGGGGGCCTTGATGTCCTCGAGGTTGATGCCGCCGAAGGTCGGCTCCATCAGGGCGACGGCGTTGATGAAGGCTTCCGGGTCTTCCGTGGCGAGTTCGATGTCGATGGAATCGACGTCGGCGAAGCGCTTGAACAGCACCGCCTTGCCCTCCATCACCGGCTTGGACGCCAGCGCGCCGAGATTGCCGAGGCCGAGGATCGCGGTCCCGTTGGAGATCACCGCCACAAGGTTCGCCTTGGCGGTGTAGCGCGCGGCCAATGAGGGGTCGGCGGCGATCGCTTCCACGGGCACGGCCACGCCGGGCGAATAGGCCAGCGACAGGTCGCGCTGCGAGGTCATCGGCTTGGTGGCGACGATCTCGAGCTTACCCGGGCGGATCGTCTCGTGATAGAACAGCGCCTCGCGCGCGGTGAAGCCGCCCCGGTTCTGTCCCGCGTTTTCCTCGGCCATGGTGCCCGATCCCTTCTGCTTTCCCCAAGGTCAATCGCGCCTCGCTTAGCGCCGGTGAGGCCGATGCGATAGGCCGTTTATCGCACCAGGTTCGGGGAAAGCTGCAAGTGTCCTCATTCCCGAATCGGGCCGCATGGGGGTAGGCGAGGGCGATGGCCGCGCTCGACGATCCGAAACCCACCCCGATGATGGCGCAATATCTGCGCCTGCGGGAGGAGGCGGGCGATGCGCTGCTGTTCTACCGGATGGGCGATTTCTTCGAGCTGTTTTTCGAGGATGCCAAGCGCGCCGCGGCAATCCTCGATATCGCCCTGACCACGCGCGGCGAGCATGGCGGGGCGCCGATCCCGATGTGCGGGGTGCCGGTGCATTCGGCGGAGAGCTACCTTGCGCGGCTGATCCGCGCGGGCGAGCGGGTCGCGATTGCCGAGCAGGTCGAAACGCCCGAGGAGGCCAAGGCGCGGGCCAAGCGCGAGGGCACGCCCTCGTCCAAGGTGCTGGTCGGACGCAGCATCGTGCGGCTGGTCACGGCGGGGACGCTGACCGAGGAAGCCCTGCTCGAACCGCGCCGCGCCAACGTGCTGGTCGCGCTGGCGGAACTGCGCGAGGCGGTGGGGGTGGCGGCGGTCGACGTCTCGACCGGCGCGATGGTGCTGGAGGAATGTGCGCCCGATCACCTCGGTGCGGTGCTGGCGCGGATTTCCCCGAGCGAGGTGGTGGTGCCCGAAGACTGGCCGCACGGGCCGGACGAGGCGATCTTCCGCCCCCGCTCGACCTTCGCCAGCGATGCCGGGGCGGAGCGGTTGAAGGCGGTGCACGGCGTCGCCACGCTCGATGCCTTCGGGGCGTTCAGCCGCGCGATGCTGGCGGCGGCAGGCGGGCTGGTGAGCTATCTGGACCATGTCGGGCGCGGCAATCTGCCGCTGCTGCTCCCCCCGGTGGTGCGCGAGAGCCGGAGCACGATGGCGATGGACGCGGCGACGCGGGGGAGCCTCGAGATCCTCGAATCCGCCCACGGGGGCCGCGCGGGGAGCCTGATCGGCGCGGTCGACCGCTGCGTGACGGGGGCAGGCTCGCGTCTGCTGGCGGAGGACCTGTCCGCGCCGCTGCTCGATGCCGCCGCCATCGAGGCGCGGCTCGCGCTGGTGCAGTTCTGGCGCGACCGGCCCATCGAGCGGGCGCAGCTGCGCGATATCCTGCGCGCCATACCCGATCTCGGCCGCGCGCTCGGGCGGGTGGTGGCGGGGCGGGGTTCGCCGCGCGATCTCGGCCAGCTGCGCGACGGACTTTCCGAGGCGGCGCGGCTCCACCAATGGCTGGCGGGTGCGCCCGATGCGCCTGCGCTGCTGGAGGAGGTCACCGCGCGCCTGACCGGCCACGGCGCGCTCACCGATCTTCTGAGCCGCGCGCTCGTCCCCTCGCCGCCGACCGAGCGCGGCAATGGCGGCTTCATCGCCGACGGCTACGACGCCTCGCTCGACGAGTTGCGCGCCACCTCGGGCGATGCGCGCCGCGCGATTGCGGCGATGGAGGCGCGCTACCGCGAGGAAACCGGCATCGCCTCGCTCAAGATCCGCCACAACGGGGTGCTAGGCTATTTCATCGAGGTCGGCGCGCGCCATGCCGATGCGCTGATGGCGCCGGACAGCGGCTTCACCCACCGCCAGACGATGGCGGGCGCGGTGCGGTTCAACTCGGTGCGTCTCCACGAGGAAGCCGCCCGCATCGCCGAGGCCGGGGGTCATGCGCTCGCCTGCGAGGAAGCGCATTTCGAGACGCTGGTGGCCGAAGTCGTCGCCGCGCGCGAGAGCATCGCCGCGACCGCCGCCGCGCTCGCCCGGCTCGATGTCGGCGCGGGCAATGCCGAGCGGGCGGCGGAGGGCGACTGGTGCCGTCCCGAGATTGCCGAGGATGCGGGGCTCGCCATCACCGGCGGGCGACATCCGGTGGTCGAGGCGGCGCTGGCGAAGTCCGGCGAGCGTTTCGTGGCCAATGACTGCAACCTTTCCGGCGACAACCGCCTGTGGCTGATCGGCGGCCCCAACATGGGCGGCAAGTCGACCTTCCTCAGGCAGAACGCCCTCATCGTGTTGCTGGCGCAAGCGGGGGTCTTTGTGCCTGCATCGGCAGCCCGTATCGGCCTCGTCGACAGGTTGTTCAGCCGGGTGGGCGCGGCCGACAACCTCGCGCGGGGGCGCTCGACCTTCATGGTCGAGATGGTCGAGACCGCCGCCATTCTGGCGCAGGCGACGGATCGCAGCTTCGTGATCCTCGACGAGGTCGGGCGCGGGACATCGACCTATGACGGCCTCGCGCTGGCCTGGGCGGTGGCCGAGGCGGTGCATTCGCAGATCGCCTGCCGCTGCCTGTTTGCCACGCATTATCATGAACTTGCGCGCCTCGCCGAGACCTGCGAGGCGCTCTCGCTCCACCACGTCCGCGCGCGCGAGTGGCAGGGTGATCTGGTGCTCCTCCACGAACTTGCCGACGGGCCGGCCGACCGCTCCTACGGCCTTGCCGTTGCGCGGCTCGCCGGGGTTCCCGCTCCGGTGGTGGCGCGGGCCAAGGCGGTGCTGGAGAAGCTCGAAGCGACCCGCGAGGCGACCGGCGGCATCGCCGCGGGGCTGGGCGACCTGCCGCTTTTCGCCGCGATGCGGGCCCCCGAACCGGCGCAGGCCACGCCCGAACAGCAGCTCGCCGAGGCGCTGCGGGCCGCCGATCTCGACGCGCTCAGCCCGCGCAAGGCGCTCGATCTGCTCTACGAATGGAAGCGCGCCCTGCCGACCGCCTCGGGGCGCCCCTCAACCAAGGCTTAACCGCGTTCCTGCTAGGGCACGCGGCCATGTACAAGGCCGTGTTCCAGAACAGCAAGGTCGCGCTCCTCTTTGCGGGGATGACCATCCTGAGCGCCGTCTCGATGGTCGGCACCTCGGAAGACAGCGGCGTCGTGGGCCGCGTCACCGGCTTTGTCGAGGCGAACAGCGATCGCTTGGACGCCGGCGAAGCGCAGGGCGCTGGCGGCGATACCGAGGGCGAGGGCGCCGCGGCCGAGCCTTCGGTCTTCGGCGACTACACGCCCGCAGACCAGCCGGCGGCAAGCGCCCCTGCCGCAGCCCCCGC
Organism: Porphyrobacter sp. THAI-01a; assembly: GCF_056868655.1. Lineage (NCBI taxonomy): Bacteria > Pseudomonadati > Pseudomonadota > Alphaproteobacteria > Sphingomonadales > Erythrobacteraceae > Porphyrobacter > Porphyrobacter sp. THAI-01a. Next base: position 175,496 of record NZ_CP180579.1, read on the forward strand.
ACCGGTCGGCAATCCGATGACAGCGCCGATCTCCGCCACCGCGCGGATCGACAACAGCCAGCCGAGCTTCACCGGCACCAGCGAGGAGATCGCGCCCGAGGCGGAGTGAGACGCGCGCCCCTGCGAGCGCTCAATCCTCCTCGTCGTCGGGCAGGTCCTCGCGCAGCACGTCATCATCGTCGCGCTGTTCGGCTTCCTCGAGCAACCTCACCTCCTCCATCAGGCCCTCGCCGTCGAGCAGATCCGCTTCCTCGGCGCTGTCCTCGCCATCGGCGATCAGCCACTCGTCGTCCTCGTCGTCGGTGGTCTCGCCGCCGTAGGTGCCTTCCTCGTCGTCGTGGTTGGGCTCGCCGGCATAGGCCGACATGTCGATCCTGCCTTCGCCCTCCATCCGGCGCATTTCGTCGATCAGGTCGCCGGTGGAATCGGGGGCGGGGTCGTAATCGGGCGAGTGGGGCTTGGTGCTTTCCAGCGGGCTCGACGTGCGGCTGTCCTCGCGCCGCGCGGCATCGGCGACGTCCTGCGCCTGTGCGGCCTTCGGGTCCTGCTCGTCGTTGTGGGTTTCCGGCGGAAGGCCCTCGGGATGACCGGGGATCGCGTCGGCGGGCTTGGGCATAGGGGTTCTCCTTCCCGCTGCCTAACCCGCGAACGGCGCCGATTGTTGCCCGCCCTTGCGCCCGGACGCACCGGGCTTGCGCCGGATCAGCGCGTCGGGACCGGTGCCTCGCCCGTGTAGTCGTAGAAGCCACGCCCGGTCTTGCGGCCGAGCCACCCGGCCTCGACATATTTCACCAGCAGCGGTGCGGCGCGGTACTTGCTGTCGCGGGTGGTGGTGTAGAGCACGTTCATGATGTCGAGGCAGGTATCGAGCCCGACGAAATCCGCGAGTTGCAGCGGCCCCATCGGGTGGTTGAGCCCGAGGCGGCAGCCCTTGTCGATGTCTTCGATCCCCGCGGTCGACTGGCCGAGCACGAAGACCGCCTCGTTGATCATCGGCAGGAGGATGCGGTTGACCACGAAGCCGGGTTCGTCCTGGCTAAGGACGACTTCCTTCCCGAGCGAGCGGGCGAAGGCGGTGGTGCGGTCGGTGGTCGCCTGCGCGGTGGCGAGGCCGGGGATCACCTCGATGAGGCCCATGACCGGCACGGGGTTGAAGAAGTGCAGGCCGATGAAGCGGGCGGGGTCAGGCGAGTGGTTGGCCATCCGCGTGATCGGGATCGAGGAGGTGTTCGATGCCATGATCGCGTCGGCTGCCAGTACCTTGCCGGCCTTGTCGAAGATCGCGTTCTTGATCTCCTCGCGCTCGGTGGCGGCCTCGATGATGAGGTCGGCCTCGGCAAAGGGCGCATAGTCGCCGACGGGGGTGATGCGGGCTAGCAGCTTTTCCGCTTCGTCGGCCTCGATCTTGCAGCGGCCCATGAGCTTCACGAGCGCCTTCTCGATCACCTGCTTGCCGGCCTCGGCGCGGGGCAGGTCGACGTCGGTGAGCATGACGTTCATGCCGTGGGCGGCGACGGTCTGGGCGATGCCGGTTCCCATCTGACCGGCGCCGATGACGGCGATGTTGCGCATGGGTGCTCGTTCCTTCGCAAGTGCAGCAAGGAGGCCGCCCTAGCGGGGAAGATGTCGGCTGGCTAGCAGCCTATTTGGCTAGCGCCGAAGCTACCTGTTCGCCCCCGGGACCCACTTCACGTCCGCCCGGCCATCGTCATTCGCCACGCGGGCGAGGACGAAGAGCAGGTCGGAGAGGCGGTTGATATAGGCGAGCGCGGCCGGGTTGACCGCGTCTTCCGCCGCCAGCGCGACCATCGCGCGCTCTGCGGCGCGGGTGGTGGCGCGGGCGACATGGACGCGCGCTGCCGCCTCGCTCCCGCCCGGGAGGACGAAGCTGGTGAGGGGTTCGAGCCGCTCGTTGAGTTCGTCGATCCGGCCCTCGATCCATTCGGGCTGGGAGGGCACGATCCGCAGCACCATCTCCGAAGGGGTGAAATCCCCGTCCGCCGAGGGCGTCGCGAGGTCCGCGCCCAAATCGAACAGGTCGTTCTGCACGCGCGTCAGCAGCGCACGTTCGGCCTCGCCCTCCAGCGCGCAGATCGCAAGGCCGATGGCGGAGTTCGCCTCGTCGACCTTGCCCATGGCGGCGATGCGCGCGGAATGCTTGGGGCAGCGCGAGCCGTCGACGAGGCCCGTCGTCCCGTCATCCCCGGTGCGGGTGTAGATGCGGTTGAGCTTGACCATCGCGGGCGAAGGGTCAGCGCGAGACCGCGAGGATGATCGCCACCACCACGATGGCGAGGCCCTGATACTTGATCCGCGCGAACATCGCCTTGTTCTGGGCGAGCTGCATGTCGGTCGCGGTGGTGCCCTCGCCGGTTTCGAGGTCAATCTTGGTGGTCTGGAGGAAGGCCACCACCCCGCGGATCAGCGAGAAGGCGGTCAGTCCCATGAGGACGACGAGCACGGCGACGAGAAAATAGGTCATGGGCCCCTAAATGGACGCTCCGGCCTCAGGTTCCAAGCCGGAAATGTTGCAACCTCAGTTGTGCCGCAAGCATTCGCCCGTCCTCGCCGCCCTCGCGCCGCTCGGCCAGGGCGGGTGAGCCGCGCCGCTTTGCGAGCTTCTCGCCGTCTTCGCCGAGCAGCAGCGGGTGGTGGTGCCAGCGCGGAACGGGAAGGCCGAGCAGCGCCTGTAGCGTGCGGTGGACGTGGCTGGCGGCGAAGAGGTCCGCACCCCGCGTCACCAGCGTCACGCCGTCCGCCGCATCATCGAGCGTGACGGCGAGGTGGTAGCTAGCGGGCAGGTCCTTGCGCACCAGCACGACATCGCCGAGGCCGGAGAGATCCACGTGCTGCGCCCCCGCCAGCGCATCCTCCCAGAGGAGCGGGCCGGTCTCGGCGAAGGCTTTGTCCGCATCGAGCCGCCACGAGGCGGGTCGCGCCCGATCGGGCGGGCGGCGCTTGCAGGTGCCGGGGTAGATCAGGCCATCCGAGCCCTCGACCGCGCCGGCCGCCTCGATCTCCCTGCGGGTGCAGGTGCAGGGATAGAGCAGGCCTAGCGCCTTGAGCTGTTCGGCGGCGGCGGCGTAACTTTCGAGGCGGGTGGACTGGGCGGGGACTTCCTCCCACTCCAGCCCGAGCCACTCCAGATCGCGACGGAATTCATCCGCCAGTCCGGGGCGCGAGCGGGGCCCGTCGATGTCCTCGATTCTTAGCAGGAAGCGCCCGCCCGCCGCCTTCGCCAGATCATGCGCGACTATCGCCGAAAGGGCATGGCCGAGGTGCAGCCGCCCGTTGGGGCTGGGTGCGAAACGGGTCACGGTCGGGGAGCGGCGATCCATCGCAGCTCCCATGCCACACGACATAACCTTGCGCTATCCACAGCCTATCCACTGCCTGTCCCTGTGGATAGCCGCCCTGTCACGGGTTTGACTCTTTGCCCTGTCAGGTCAGGATGGAGGTCAATCAGGGAGGAACGCGCGCCGTGTTCAATGCCGAACTGATCGAGAAAGCTGCCCGGTTCCGCGGGGTCGAGGAGGATCCGACCCGCAACCTTTCGGCCTGTCCGGCGCTGGTCCTGAACGCCGACTACACCCCGCTGTCCTACTACCCCCTGAGCCTCTGGCCGTGGCAGACCGCGATCAAGGCGGTGTTCCTCGACCGGGTGGACATCGTCGCGAGCTACGACCGCGAGGTGCACTCCCCCAGCTTCGAGATGAAGATCCCGAGCGTGATCGCGCTGCGCCAATATGTGCGGGCGAGCGAGTTCCCCGCCTTCACCCGCTTCAACGTGTTCCTGCGCGACCGCTTCCAGTGCCAGTATTGCGGCAGCCACGAGCATCTGACCTTCGACCACGTGACCCCGCGGCGGCTGGGCGGGCGCACGACGTGGGAGAACATCATCACCGCCTGCGCGCCCTGCAACATGAAGAAGGGCGGGCGCACGCCGAAACAGGCGGGGATGGCGCTGTACCAGGCGCCGATCCGCCCGACCAGTTGGCAGTTGCAGCAGGCGGGCAAGATGTTCCCGCCGGGTTACCTCCACGAGACGTGGCGCGACTGGCTTTACTGGGACGTCGAGCTGGAAGCCTGAGGCCCAAGTCGTCACCCGGCTATATCGCCCCGCTTCTGGGCCCAGAGCCGCCCTGCTGTCCACGCCTCCTGTCTTCGCTCCAGACCGGAGAGCTTCCTGCCGCGCCTGAAGCCGATTTCCGCCCATTCCTGATTCGCGAAACGGCGTGTCAAAAGACATCAACACACAGGTTCTAAGTAGAAGCTGCGATGAGCTGTTTATCAAATGAGAATTGTCGACTCCATTCTTGGATATTAACTCAGGATAAAGTGCAGCTCGTCTCATTCTAACATGGATTGCATTGACGGGTGAGGAATTGGCGTCTTCACAAAGGGGCAGCAGGAGTATGCCCCCATGAAGCGTTTGTTCTCTCTGGCAGTAATTGTTTCCGTCGTGGCCGGGTGTGGCGGCGACGAGGTTGCGCCCCCCGCCGCCATGTCCACGCCGGAGCCGGTGGCGGCACTGGCCCCGTCCGGCGACAGGATGGCCTCGCTGGGCAGCACTCTCCCCGAGGGCGCGACCACCACGACCAATCCCTTCGCCGCCTTCGATTTCAAGAACGGCACGGCCTATCCCGCGAAGGCGGCGGTGAGCATCGGGACCGTCAGCGTCCCAGTGGGCGCGACCGAGGCTTTCGTTCCGGTGCGCATCAACCGCCACACCCCCAACACGGTGATCGTGCGGGTGATGACCCGCAACGGATCGGGGACGCTCGCCGGATTGGAGGGGCGGCACTTCCAGCGCACCGTCACCACCCTGTTCTTCCGCCCGGGCGACGCGCTGGAGCAGACCGTGCGCATCCCGCTCGTGAACATGGATGCCGGGCGCACCTTCGACCTGATCCTGCCCGAAGGCGTGGTCGGCGGGAGCGTGATCAATTCCTCGGCGCGGATCACCGCCGTCGCGGGCGCCGCGCCGGGCGTCGCGAAGATGAGCGGCTTCCGCCAGCCGCGCACCTTTGCACCCACCGGCGCGCTTTCCTATCAGCTCGATCCTGCCAAGGTGACCTGGAGCGATGCCGGCGGTGCGGATGTGTGGCGCACGCGCCTCCCCCACGGCCGCACCCAGCCCGCCAACAACGAAAGCGGGCTCTATCTCGATCCGGTGCTGCACTCCACGGCGCCGGCACCTTTCGCCATCGAGAACAACGAGGTGGTGATCCGCAGCCAGCACCTCGTCAGCCCGATCTTTCACGACAGCAAGTACTGGAACCATGGTGCGGCGATCCTCACCGGCCAGCGCATGCCGACCACGCAGGTCCAGTACGGACAGTACGAATGGACCGCGATGATGCCCAACCGCCGCGGCGGCTGGCCCGCGCTGTGGCTGCTCCCCGCGAGCGGTGCCTGGCCGCCCGAGATCGATGTCTATGAAGGCTTCGGCTATTCGAGCGGCTGGAACTTCGCCCGCAACATCTCGGGCAACATCCATGGCGGGGCGAACGGCACGCGGACCTTCACCGCGCTCATGCAGGTCAATGCCGCCAATGCCTACGGGATCAGCGGCTTCGACACGAGCTACCACCGCTTCGCCGTCGATATCGCGCCCGATTTCATCACCTGGTTCGTCGACGGCAAGGAGACCTACCAGACGGTCAATCCCTTCAAGGGCATTACCTGGTTCCCGCTGATGAACGTCGCGGTCAAGCATGGCACGGCCGAATACACCGGCGGCACGGCCGAGATGCGGGTGCGATCGTTCGCGGTATGGAAGGTGCCGGGCTGAGGCACAGGCCCGGTAGCCTCCGGCAGGAGGCGGGCGCGGCGGCGGGTTCTCCTTTGCCGCCGCCGCGCCTCACACCTGCCTGGGAGAAGACCTATAGAAAACCACTTACCGCTGCCCCGCTCGGAAGGCATATCCCACCAATCTAGGTTATGTAATAACATTGCATATAGTCACGGGACTTGTTACCGGCCCGGCTGATCCTGCGCTTGGCAGGCCGTTCTGCCTGTTCGGGCAAGCCTTCCGGAGGCGCCGTGATCCCTCTCGCCCTCGTTTCCGCGCTCGTCATCGCCGGTTCCGCGGCCGCAGCCGACCTAGAGCTTCCGGCACCGCCATCCGCTCCCTCAGAAGCCCCGTCCGCCGAAGACGTTCAGGCGGAGGCTGCCGTCCGCCAGCCTTCCCCGTCCCAGGGTATCGCGCTGGTCAACCGTTCCGAGGAGAACGTCATCACTCAGGCCGCCGATGCCTTCGGCACCAGCGTCGGGGACGAGACCATCGGGCTCTACAACGGCGGAAACGTTCGCGGCTTTTCCGCCTTTGCGGCACAGAACGTGCGGATCGAGGGGCTCTATTTCGATTCGCAGGGCGCCTTCAGCGATGCGGTGCGGGCGGGATCGACGATCCAGGTCGGCATTTCGGCACTCGGCTATCCCTTCCCCGCGCCGACGGGGATCGTCGATTTCGCCCTTCGCCGGGTGGGCGAGAAGCCAGTGGTCAGCGCCCGCACCGGCTTCGGCGACTTCTTCGCGCCCTTTGCCTCCGTTGACGCCGCCCTGCCGCTGACCGGCAGTGTCGATCTCAACATCGGCGCCGCGATAGAGGAATTCGCCTACCCTGACGCCGCCGACTTCTGGTTCGTGCGCTATGGCGGGGTGGTGCGCTGGCGGCCCGCCGGGGGCGTCGAGCTGACCGGCTTCTACAGCCGCTACGACTACTTCGACGAGGAGCAGACCCCGGTGATCTTCACCGCCGGAGCCTTCCTCCCCAGGCGCATCGCCCGCAACCGCTTCTACGGGCAGGACTGGGCCGACTGGGCGGGGCATTCGCAGAACTTCGGCGGGATCGCCAAGGCGACGCGCGGCCCTTGGCGGTTCAGCGCGGGCCTGTTCTCCTCGCGCTTCACGATCGACCGCTTCGGCGCCAATTTCTTTGCCGGGACACAGCGCGACGGTCGTGCCGAAAGGCAGGTGCTGCTTGGCCGTGACCAAGTGTCGCAATCCTGGTCGGGGGAGCTGCTGGTCGAGCGCGAATTCGCCGATGGCCCGCGCCGCCACCGCCTGCTCGCCTCGGGACGGTTCCGGCGCGTCGACGACGATCTGGGCGGCTTTGCCTTTCGCAGCATAGGCCCGGGCACCATCGGCGTTGCCGATCCGCTGCCCGAGCCCGAGGTCACCTTCGGCGCGCTCACCCGCGACGAAATCCGGCAGGAGACCGGTGCCTTGGGCTATGCCATGCTCTGGCAGGGGCTGGGCGAGATCAACGTCGGCGTGCAGAAGACCCGCTACCGCAAGGAGGTGCGCGCGCCCGGACGCCCGCCGACCGGCACCGAGGATACCCCGTTCCTGTGGAACGCCTCGGCCGCGCTGACCGCGATCGAGGGGATCGCGATCTATGCGGCCACCACCCGCGGCCTCGAGGAAAGCGGCACCGCACCGGCCTTTGCCGCCAACGCCAACCTCACCCTGCCCGCGCTGCGCACCCGGCAGGTCGAGGCCGGACTGCGCTGGTCGCCGGCCCGCGACGTCAAGCTCATTGCTGGCCTGTTCGACGTGCGGCGTCCCTATTTCGAGCTCGGCAACGAAAACGTCTTCCGTGTGCTCGGCGATGTGAAGCACCAGGGCGCGGAGATTTCGCTGACCGCCAAGCCCGTCGCAGGCCTCAACATGGTAGCAGGCGCGGTGTTGATGCGCCCCCGGGTGACGGGCGAGGCGGTGGAGGAGGGCCGTCTCGGCGAAAGGCCGCTCGGCCGGGTGGGGACGACGCTCGACTTGAGGCTCGATTACCAGCCGCCCGCCTTCGACGCGCTGTCGGTCGATCTCGGCATCAATTACACCGGAGCGCGCGCCGCCCGGATCGACAACACTCTGTTCATCCCGAAACGCGCGATCATCGATCTGGGCACGCGCTACCGCTTCAAGCTGGGCCGCACGCCCGCCGTGTTGCGCGCGCAGATCGCCAACCTCACCAACACCTTCGGCTGGAACGTGACCGGCGGCGGGGGCTTCCAGTTCATCCCCTCACGACGGCTGAACCTGTCGCTCTCTGCCGACTTCTGACGAGAACGCGGCCCGTGCGCGTTGCAATTCCATGACGCTGCGTTAGGCGGGGGCGTCACGCGCCAACGGGGATTCGCAGCGATGAAGATCATGTCCGGCAATTCGAACCTGCCGCTCGCCCGCGCTATCGCGGCCTATCTCGAGATCCCCCTGACCGACGCGAGCGTGCGGCGCTTCTCGGACGAGGAGGTCTTCGTCGAGATCCACGAGAACGTGCGCGGCGAGGACGTGTTCGTGGTCCAGCCGACCAACTTTCCGGCGAACGACAACCTCATGGAACTGCTGATCTGCATCGACGCGCTGCGCCGCGCCTCGGCCAAGCGGATCACGGCGGTGGTGCCCTATTTCGGCTATGCCCGGCAGGACCGGAAGCCCGGCCCGCGCACGCCGATCTCGGCCAAGCTGGTGGCGAACCTGATCACGGAAGCCGGGGCTGACCGGATGCTGGCGGTGGACCTCCACGCCGGGCAGATCCAGGGCTTCTTCGACATTCCCACCGACAACCTCTACGCCGCCCCCGTCATGGCCGCCGACATCCAGGCGCGTTATGGCGACCAGCAGCTGATGGTGGTCTCCCCCGACGTGGGCGGGGTGGTGCGCGCGCGGGCGCTGGCGAAGCGCCTCGACAACGCCCCGCTCGCGATCGTCGACAAGCGCCGCGACCGGCCGGGCGAGAGCGAGGTGATGAACATCATCGGCGATGTCTCCGGGCGGCACTGCATCCTGATCGACGACATCGTCGATTCGGGCGGCACGCTGTGCAACGCGGCAGAGGCGCTGCTTGAAGGCGGGGCCAAGTCGGTCGCGGCCTACATCACCCACGGCGTCCTTTCCGGCGGCGCGGTGGCGCGCATCAACGGGTCGAGTCTCAAGGAACTGGTGATCACGGATTCAATCCGTCCCACCGAGGCCGCCGAAGCCTCGGACCGTATCCGGATTCTTCCGATTGCACCGCTGGTGGGCGAGGCGATCCGGCGCATCGCGGACGAAAGCTCCGTCAGCTCGCTCTTCGACTGAGACGCCGGGCGATGCATCAGGATGGCTGGGTGCAGGTCACGCCGTCATTCGCGGTCGAGCGGATCGACCCGGCGGTCGTCTTCTACGAGGACGTGCTGGGTTTCAAGGCGTGGCGCCCCGGCGGAGGCTACGCCTATATCGAGCGCAATCGCATCGCCATCCGGCTGCTCGAGGCGGCGCTCTACGGTCCCGATCGGCCGGGACCCTCGCATGCCTATGTCGACGTGCTCGACGTGGACCGGCTCTTCGCCGAGATCGCCCCGCGGCTCGAGGCGCTCGCGGCGGAGCGCTGGACCCCGCCTGAGGACCAGCCCCACGGCCAGCGCGAGTTTTCCGTGCGCGATCCGGACGGCAATCTGGTGATCTTCGGCCAGGGGATCGGCGCCAATGCCGGTCAGTGGGACTACCGGCTGCGCGGGTGACGGCGGTGTTCGACCCTGCCGAAGTCCGCGCGCTCCTGATCGGGGCCGCGCGTGCCCGGCATGCCTTCACCTACGGCGAGATCCTCAACCTTCTCGGCCACACCTTCACGCGGCCCTTGATGCGCCAGCTGTGCAAGGTGCTCGACCGGATCGACGAGGACGGGCGCGCCTGCGGAGAGCCGGGCCTCGCCGTGCTGGTGGTGCGCCAGTCGGACGGGCTGCCCGGGCAGGGCTGGTTCGTCACCCGCACGGGCATCCTCGACGATCTGCCGCCGGAGTGGGAAGGCCCCGAGGCGCGGCGCTACACCGAGGCTCGACAGGCCGACGCCTTCGATTATTGGGGTGCCCGTGGAGACGCATGACGACCGCAACCGCACCACGCGCCGCCTTCATCTCGCGAGCGGCGCGCTGATCGGTGCCTTCCTCGCGCTGCACGTCGGCAACCACCTCGCGATGTTCTCGGGTCAGCAGGCGCATATCGCGGCGATGACGGCGCTACGCCCGTTCTACCGCCATCCCGTCGCCGAGACGTTGCTGATGCTGGCGCTCGCGTTTCAGCTGGCGAGCGGCCTTGCGATGATCTGGCGCACCCGCGGCGAGCGGCGGCGCGGGCTGGGCCGGTGGCAGGCGATATCGGGCGCGGTGCTGGCGCTGTTCGTGCTCAACCATGTCGGCGCGGTTTGGGCGGGGCGGCTGCTGCTGGGGCTCGACACCAACTACCACTTCGCTGCCGCGGGCTTCCATGCCGGTTATGCGGCCTTCTTCGTGCCCTACTACTTTCTCGGCGTCGCCGCGCTGTTCGTTCATGCCGCCTGCGCGCTCGCATGGCGGGTGCGGGGCCGGGCGGTGCCGGTCTGCGTCGCGGCGCTCGGTATCGCTCTTGCAGCCGCTTTCGTCGGCGTTATGGCAACGGACCCGGCGATCCCGCCGCGTTATCTGGAAAGCTTCCCATGACCGATAAGGATCTCGCCCTCGCGCTGCGACTTGCCGATGCGGCGGGCGCGGCCATCCGCCCCTTGTTCCGCGGCCAGTGGACCGAGGAACGCAAGGCCGACCGCAGCTTCGTCACCGAAGCCGACCGGGCCGCCGAAGCCGCGATGCGCGCGCTGATCGAGGAGGCGTTCCCCGCCGACGGCATCATCGGCGAGGAATACGGCACCCGCAACGAGGGCGCGGGCCGGCAATGGGTGCTCGATCCGATCGACGGCACCACCAGCTTCATCGCCGGCCGCCCGATCTTCGGCACCCTGATCGCGCTGCTGCAGGACGGCTGGCCGGTGCTCGGCATCATCGACCAGCCCATCAGCGGCGAGCGCTGGGTGGGCCGCATCGGCCAACCGACCCTGTTCAACGGCAAGCCTGCACATACCAAGCCCCTGAAGGACCTCGCTGACGCCGTGCTTGCCACCACCAGCCCGCACCTCTTCACCAACGAGGAGGCGGACGCCTTCATGTCAGTCGCAAAGACGGTCGCGGAGAAGAAGATCGTGTTCGGCGGGGACTGCTACAATTACGGCCTCGTTGCCTCGGGCCATGTCGACATCGTGATCGAGGCGGGCCTGAAGCTCCACGATTACGCCGCGCTTGTCCCGGTGGTCGAAGGCGCGGGCGGGATGATGGCCGACTGGCAGGGCAACCCGCTCGATGCCGGGTCCGACGGCACCGTGATCGCGCTCGGCGATCCGGCGCGGCTCGAGGACGTGCTCGAGGCGATGGGCTGAGGTCGGGGGGACTGGCCCAGCGCAAACAGGGTTAGCACTTCCTAAAGAGGCGCGCGGCTAAGCCGGTCTCCGACAGTTTCACGGGACCGAGACGCGATGCACGCCTTCCTGCGCGACGCACACTGGCTGAACGCCCGGCGCGTGCGCGCCTATGCGACGATGCTCGCGCTCGCCTTCCTGGCGATGCTGACGGTCAACTACCTTGCGATCTACAAGGACGGGACGGATTTCCAGGCCTTCTGGTCCGCCGCGCGCATCCTTGCCGATCACGGCCCGGCCGCGGCCTTCGATCTCGATCTTCAGCGCGCGGTCCAGAAGGAGGCGGGCTTCGATGCGATGATCGCCTATGTGAACCCGCCGCCTTTCCTTTTCTTCGTGTTCTGGCTGGCGGTGCTGCCCTTCGGTGCCGCGTGGATCGTGTGGACAGCGGTGACTTTCGCCGTCTGGTTCGGCGCCATGCACCGCGAGTTCCGGGGCGATCTCACCTGGCCGCTACTGGCCTTTCCCGCCGCCTTCCTCGCCGCAGCCCATGCGCAGAACGGCTTCGTCACCGGTGCGCTGCTGGCCGGTGCGGTGCTGGCGCTGCGCCGCTCGCCGTGGCTGGCGGGCGTGTTGCTGGGGATGCTGGTAATCAAGCCGCACCTCGCACTGCTCGCGCCCTTCTGGCTGCTGGCGCGGAGCGACTGGAAGGCGATTGCGGGCGGAGTGCTGGGGGCGGGCGGCATGATCCTCGCCAGCCTCGCCGTGTTCGGCCCGGCGGCGTGGCTTGCCTATCCCGAGGTGTTCGAGGTCAGCCGGCAATTGATGGCGCAGGGACAGGGCGTGTTCTGGCTGCGCATGACCACGCCCTACGCCGCCCTGCGCTATTGCGCGACGCCCGAGGTCGCGATGGCGGTGCAGGCCGCAATCACGCTGGCGATGCTGGCGCTGACCATGATCTTCGCCCGCCGCACCAGCGACAGCCTCGCGAGCGGGGCGCTGATGCTCGCGGCCACGGCGGTCGCCTCGCCCTACCTGTTCTCCTACGACCTGCCGTTCCTCGCCGTGCCGGTGTTCTGGCTGATCGCCGACGGACGCGCGCGCGGCTGGCGGCCCTGGGAAAAGCTGCTGGTAGCCGGTCTCTACCTCGCCCCGCTCGCCACCCGCGCGGCGGCGCTGCCGCTGGAGATCAACCTCATGCCGATCGCCGCGCTGGCGATGGTCGCGCTGATCTGGAACCGCGGGTCGATCGAGGGCGCGCGGGTGCCGGGAGAATGGCGACCCGCGTCCGAAGGCAGGCTGGCCCAGCCGGCGTGAGCGGTCAGCTCACCACGAATTCGACCGTCCCGCTCATCGCGTGACCATCGCCCGCGGCGGCCTGCCAGCGCACCTCGTAGGTGCCCTTCGGCAGGGCCTGCCTGAGCGAGAGCGTCATCGTCTTGCCGTCGGGCGACCAGCTGGCGGTGAAGTTGCGGATCGGCATTTCGCCATGGTTCGCCATGCCCGGCATCGCGGTCATCACGATCGCGGCGGTGGCCTTGGCCTGATCGACCTTCTCGCTGAAGGTGAGCGTGACCGTCTTGGTCGCCTTGGCCTTGGCACCCGCCGCCGGGGTCGATGCCGCCAGCTTGACGTGCGCCATGAGCGGCGCGGACTGGGCGAGCGCGGCGAGGGCGAGAGCGGCGAGAAGGGCAGGGATACGCATGGGGGGTAACGTCCTTCGTGTTGATCAGAACCAGAAACGGATGCCGGCGATAAGGCTGGTGGCGGAAGGGTCCTCGCCGCGCAAGCGGGCGAAATCCGCGCCCTTGCCGGTGCGCCATGATTGCTCGAAGCCGATATAGGGCGCGAACTCGCGCCGGAACTCGTAGCGCAGCCTCGCGCCCACCTCGATCCGGTCGAGGCCCGCGCCGATGCCGAGCTGGGGAATGGTCTGCGCCGAAAGGTTCGCCTCGATCCTTGGCTGGAGGATCAGGCGCTGGGTGATGCGTTGGTCGACCTCGGCCTCGATCCGGGCGGTGAGATCGCCGCGGTGAGAGAGGAACAGCGCGGCGTCGATCTCGAACATGTAGGGCGCAAGGCCCTGCACCCCGATCACGGCATGGGTGGTGTCCGGCCCGGCGATATCGTGGCGGATGCCGGCCTGGAAGTCCCAGAAGGGCTTGAAGGCCCTGGCATAGAGCGCCTGGACTTCGGCCTCGTCCGGGTCCGAGCCCCATTCGCCTTCGCCCTCGGACTTGAACCACAGCCGCTCGGTCGGGCCGCCGTAATAGCCCTGTATGTCCCAGAGGTAGAGGTCCGCGCCTTCGCGCACCTGCGTCTCGATCCGGTCGCCCTGGAACCAGAACACCGGAAAATCGCCGTGGGTGCGGCGCAGGTCAGCCCGCGAGGCGGCCATCGCCTCGGGGCCCCAGATCGCGTCGGCGGCGCGTGGCGGCCCGCTGCCGGCCTCGGGCGGGGGCTGGGTCTCCATCAATGGGCCGGGCGAGGGGTCTGCTTCGGTGTCGGCCATGTCGTGCCCGGCGTGCGGGTCGGGTGCGGGCATGGCGTGGCCCGCATGCTCGTCCTGCGCTGCGAGCGGCGCAGCGCCCGTCAGCGTGAGCAGGGCAAGCGCGGCCTTCATGCGTCCGGCCCCATCACCGTCACGGTCTGCATCATCCCGCCGTGCATGTGGTAGAGCAGATGGCAGTGGAATGCCCAGTCGCCCGGCTCGTCGGCGGTCAGATCGAACTGCGCGCTCGCCCCCGGCTGGACGATGACGATGTTCTTGCGCGGCTGGTGCGCGGGCGTCTCGCCGTTGACCAGCGTGAAGAACATGCCGTGCAGGTGGATCGGGTGCGCCATCATGGTGTTGTTGACGAGCTTCACCCGCACCCGCTCGTTCCACGCGAAGCGGATCGGCTTGTCGGAGACGGCGGAATACATCTCGCCGTCGAAGGACCACATGTAGCGTTCCATGTTGCCGGTGAGGTGCAGCTCCAGCAGGCGCGACGGTTCGCGCGTGTCGGCATTGGGTTCGAGCGCCGACAGCATCCGGTAATTGAGCACCCTGTGCTCCACATCGCGCAGGCCCAGCCCGGGGTCGCCCAGCTTGTCGACCGGGGCCATCGAGACCATGTCGATCCCCGGCCCCACCTTCACGTCGGGCGGCAGCAGCAGCGTGTCGCGCATCTTCATGCCGTCCATCGAGTGACCCGAACCATGATCTCCGTGGTTCATCCCCATGTCGCCCATATCGAGCAGCGGGGGTTTCCTCGGCGGGGGAATCGCCGCCCGCGCGCCGGGGCGGCTCGCCAGCGTGGCGAGCGCGAGCCCCGAGCGGTCCATGCTCTCGGCGACGATGGTGTAGGCCTCGGCACGCGGCTCCACGATCACGTCGTAGGTCTCGGCCGTGCCGATCTGGAATTCGTCGACCTCGACCGGCTTCACGTTCTGCCCGTCGGCCGCGATCACCGTCATGGGAAGGCCGGGGATGCGCAGGTTGAAGAAGGTCTGCGCCGCACCGTTGATGACGCGCAGGCGGATGCGCTCGCCGGGGGTGAACAGGAATTCCAGCCCCTCCTTCGGCCCGCGCCCGTTGGCGAGATAGGTGTAGGTGGAGCCGGTCACGTCGGCGATGTCGGTCGCTGGCATGCGCATTTCGGCCCACATCCGGCGGTCGGCCGCGGTGAGGGGATAGTCGTCCGCCCAGCTGGTCTGCTGGTAGTTGAAATAGCCCTCGCCCTTGCGCAGCCGGTCCATGATGAAATGCGGGTGGAGCGGGGTGAACTCGCTCAGCAGCAGGATAAACTCGCGGTCGTATTCCACCGGCTCCGGGCCGGCGGGATCGATGATCAGCGGCCCGTAATGGCCCTGCTGTTCCTGAAGCCCGGAATGGCTGTGATACCAGTAGGTGCCCGATTGCCGGATCGGGAATTCATAGGTGAAGGTCTGCCCCGGCTTGATCCCGGGGAAGCTGATCCCCGGCACCCCGTCCATGTGGAAGGGCACCAGCAGCCCGTGCCAGTGGATCGAGGTGTCCTCATCGAGGTGGTTGGTGATGTTGAGCCGGACGTTCTGGCCTTCCCGCAGGCGGATCAGCGGCCCCGGCACCGAGCCGTTGACGGCGATGCCGTGGCCCTTGCGCCCCTGCACGATGCGCCGTCCCTCGCCGACCGACAGGTCGATGATCGGCCCCGACACGGTGTCGAAGCCGACGCGGATCGGCGCGCCGCCGTGGCGGCGATGCACGGAATGGCCCTGCGCCCAGGCGGGCATGGCCGCGAAGGCAGAGGCGGCGCCGGCGGCACGGACGAAGCCGCGGCGGGAGATCGGGGAAAAGGTCATCGGGTCCTATACGCGGCGGGTTCGCGCCTGGTTGCTGCCCGCGCGGGTGGCGGCCGGCATGCTGAATGCGGTGAGGATCGGGCATGGTCCGTCTCCGCCCCGCGCGCAGTCGGCAGCGAGGCTCTTGAGCGCGGCCCGCATGGTTTTGAGGGTCGCGATCCTCTCGTCGATTGCGGCAATCCGCGCCTCGGCGAGCGCGCGCGCGGCGGCGCGGTCGTCCGGATCGAGCCCGAGCAGCGTCGCGATCTCGTCGAGCGTGAAACCCGCCGTCTGCGCCGCGCGGATCGAACGCAGCCGTTCGAGATCGCTTTCGGTGTAGCGCCGCACGCCATTCCCGCGCGGCGGCTCGGCCAGCAGGCCGCGGCGTTGATAGAACCGGATGGTCTCGACCGAGACACCGCCTTCACGTGCCAGATCGCCGATCTTCACATTCACCTCTTGAAACCGTACTGCAGTACGGGACTTATATACGGGTCATCCGATAGGTATCAAGGGAAGAATCGAGATGAAATCCGCACCCCGCATTGCCGTCCTCCACCGCATGGTGATGCCCGGGCACACCTGCCCCTATGGCCTCAAGGCCCGCCACCTGCTGCGCTCGCGCGGCTACGAGGTCGAGGATCACCACCTCGCCACGCGCGAGGACACTGACCGCTTCAAGGCCGAGCACGGCGTGGCGACCACCCCGCAGACCTTCATCAATGGGGTGCGCATCGGCGGCTACGACGATCTGCGGCGGTTCTTCGGCCTCAAGGTCGCCGACCCCTCGGCCACCACCTACCGCCCGGTGATCGCCCTGTTCACGATGACCGCGCTGATGGCAATGGCGGCGAGCTATGCAGCGGACGGCACCGCGCTCTCCATCCGAGCAGGCGAGTGGTTCGTCGCCTTCTCGATGTGTGCGCTGGCGCTGCTCAAGCTCCAGAACGTCGAAAAGTTCGCGACTATGTTCCTGAACTACGATCTGCTGGCGGCGCGCTGGGTGCCCTATGCGCGGATCTATCCCTTTGCCGAAGGGCTGGCGGCGTGCTGATGGTGGCAGGCGTGCTCCACTGGGTGTCGGTCCCGGTCGCGCTGTTCATCGGCACGATCGGCGGGGTGAGCGTGTTCAAGGCGGTCTATCTCGACAGGCGCGAACTCAAATGTGCTTGCGTCGGCGGAGACAGCAACGTGCCGCTCGGCTTCGTATCGCTGACCGAGAACCTGATGATGATCGCGATGGCGATCTGGATGCTGGTTGCGTACGGCATGTAGCGCCCTGATGCCGCCGTTCGCCGCTGCCCTGGCAAGCGTCCAGCCCTGCCTCTCCGGCGCGTTCGCGCAACGGCGTCGCGGAACGGATCGGACTGCGCTGGGGCAGGACGGGAAAACCTTGCGAGTCCTATCTGCTGGCGTCTCAGTAGGCGGTATTGGCGATGATGGCGTCGCGGCGGCCGCCTGTGTGACGAGCGTCAACGCGACGATGGTAAATTAGCGGTATACCGAAAGCGGGTCTGGTGAACGCCCCTGTGCGAGCGGAGCGGCGGCAGGCTCCGGGGTTCACCGGACCGGCCGCACGGTCACGGCATCGCCGGCCCGTGCCCCCTCGCCATTTGCCTTGCCTTTCGCGTCCTTCCCGCCTAAGCGCGCGCACTTCACCGACACGAATCAATCAGCCAGCCTGGCGACAAGGGCTGCCATGGCCGGTTCCGACGTGTCTCTTGCAGGAGATGAAAATGCCCAAGCTGAAGACCAAGAGCGGTGTGAAGAAGCGCTTCAAGATCACCGCCACCGGCAAGGTCAAGCACGGCGTCGCTGGCAAGCGTCACCGCCTGATCAGCCACAACGCCAAGTATATCCGCACCAACCGCGGCACCTCGGTCCTGTCGGCCAATGATACGCCGACGATCAAGAAGTGGGCGCCCTACGGGCTGGATTGATGCGAGCGGCCTGACGGCCCAAGCGTCCTCAAGATAAGGATATACTGATATGCCTCGCATCAAACGCGGTGTTACCACCCGCGCCAAGCACAAGCGGATTCTCGACCAGGCCAAGGGCTATCGCGGTCGCCGCAAGAACACCATCCGCATCGCCCGCCAGGCGGTCGAGAAGGCCGGGCAGTACGCCTACCGCGACCGCAAGGTGAAGAAGCGGACCTTCCGCGCTCTCTGGATCCAGCGCATCAACGCTGCCGTCCGCATGGAAGGCCTGACTTATTCGCAGTTCATGCACGGCATCAAGCTCGCCGGCATCGAGCTCGACCGCAAGGCGATGGCCGATCTCGCCATGAACGAAGGCGGCGCCTTCAAGGCCGTGATCCAGCAGGCGAAGGCCGCTCTGCCCGCGTAAGCGGTTCCGTGGCTTCGGCCCGGCACGCAGATCAGGGGCAGGTTCCCGCGGGGAGCCTGCCCCTTTCGCTTGCGCCTTGTAGAAACCCGTCACTCCTCTTGTAAAACCGCGCCATCTGCGGCTATCTGCATCCATGGGGGATGGAATTAACCAGCGTGCCGCGCGGCGCCTCGCGTCACTACAGGCCTATCGGCTGTCAGCCGAGTTCCGCGAGCCGCCGCCCGAGTTCGCGGGCTGCTTCACGACCTTCTATCACTTGACGCTCGACCTTCCCGAAGGCGCGGCGCGGGTCACCGATTACCTCCAGCCGGAATGGGCCAACATCCGCTTCTTCTGCGGCACCCCGCCCGAGGCCGAGATCGCCGCAAGCAGGGTGAGCGGCGCGCGTTTCGTCGGCACCGGACCGAGCGCGTTGCCGTGCCGGTTCGCGCTGGGCCCGGTGCGGATGTGGGGGGTGGGCTTCCTGCCGCTCGGCTGGGCGCGGTTCTTCGATGCCGATGCCAGTGTTTGCGCGAACATCGTCTGCGACGGCGCAGCGCACCCCGCCTTCGCCCATTTCGACGGCCTTGCCGAGGTGCTGTGCGACCCCGAGGCGACGCTCGACGAGCAATATGACGCGATCGTCGCCGCGATGACGGCCGCGATGCGCCGCAACCGCGACGAGCCGCGCATCGCGCGCGTCCACGCCGGGCTGGTGAGTGGCGATCACGCCTCGGTTCACGATCTTGCCGATGCCTGCGCGATGAGCATCCGCACGCTCGAGCGGATCTGCGCGCGCTATTTCGGCTTCTCGCCCAAGCTGCTGATGCGCCGCCAGCGGTTCATGCGCAGCCTGACGACCTTCATGCTCCACCGCGGCACCCGCTGGACCGAGGCGATGGACGCCCATTACCACGACCAGGCGCAGTTCACGCGCGAGTTCCGCGAGTTCATGACCATGAACCCGAGCGAATATGCCGCGCTCGACCATCCGATCCTGACCTCGTTCATGGAGGCCCGCGCGCGGGTCTGGGGGAGCGCGGCGCAGACGCTCGACCCGCCTCCGCCCCCCTCGCCGCGCTGACCGCGCCGGCGCGGCACTGGCGCTTTGCAATCGTGGCGATTTGCCGCTAGCGGGCGGCGGCGAAATCCCGCGGGCGGAACATTCGAAAACCATGACCGACATCACATCCCAGACACAGGCCGCGCTGGCCGCGATCGCTGCGGCTGACAGCCTCGATGCGCTCGAGGCCGAGCGGCTCGAAACCCTCGGCAAGAAGGGCTGGGTAAGCCTCGCCCTCAAGACCCTCGGTGGCATGAGCCCCGAGGAGCGCACCGCCGCCGCCCCCGCGATCCAGTCCGCCCGCGCCGCCATCGTCGAGGCGCTCGACGCCAAGAAGGCCGCGCTGGAAGCCGCCGCGCTCGAGGAGCAGCTGGCGCGCGAGACGATCGACCTGACGCTTCCGGCCCAGGCCGCTCCCAAGGGTTCGGTGCACCCCGTCTCGCAGGTCATGGACGAGCTCGCCGAGATCTTCGCCGACCTCGGCTTCGCGGTCGCCACCGGCCCCGAGATCGAGGACGACTGGCACAACTTCACCGCGCTCAACATGGACGAGACCCACCCCGCGCGGGCGATGCACGACACCTTCTATTTCCCGGACAAGACGGCGGACGGGAAGGACATCCTCCTGCGCACCCACACCTCGCCCGTCCAGGTCCGCGCGATGATCCAGCAGGGCGCGCCGATCCGCGTGATCGCGCCGGGCCGCGTCTACCGTTCCGACAGCGATGCCACCCACACCCCGATGTTCCACCAAGTCGAAGGCATGGTGATCGACAAGGGCATCCACCTCGGCCACCTCAAGTGGACGCTGGAGACCTTCTTCAAGGCCTTCTTCGAGCGCGAGGACATCGTGCTGCGCCTGCGCCCAAGCTACTTCCCCTTCACCGAACCGAGCGTCGAGGTTGATGTCGGCTATTCGAACGAGGGTGGCCGCCGGGTCGTCGGCGGGCACGGCGATGCGCCGGGCCATGCGTGGATGGAACTGGGCGGTAGCGGGATGATGAACCCGCGCGTGCTCGCCGCGGGCGGGCTCGATCCGGCCGAGTGGCAGGGCTTCGCCTTCGGCCTCGGGATCGACCGCATCGCAATGCTCAAATACGGGATGAACGACTTGCGCGCCTTCTTCGACGGCGATCCGCGCTGGCTCCAGCACTACGGCTTCTCGCCCTTCGACCAGCCGACGCTTTCCGCAGGCGTGGGAGCACGCGCATGAAGTTCTCGCTGACCTGGCTCAAGGATTACCTCGAGACCACCGCTTCGGTGGCGGAGATCTGCGACGCGCTCAACGCCATCGGCCTCGAGGTCGAGGGGGTGGAGGACCCGGCGGAGAAGCTCGCCGGTTTTCGCGTCGCGAAGGTGCTGACCGCTGCGCGTCACCCCGATGCCGACAAGCTTCAGGTGCTCACCGTCGACACGGGTGACGGCCAGCCGCTGCAAGTCGTCTGCGGTGCTCCAAATGCACGCGCGGGGATGAAGGGCGTGCTGGGGCTCCCCGGCGCGACCGTGCCCGCCAACGGCATGGTGCTGCGCAAGAGCGCGATCCGCGGGGTCGAGAGCAACGGCATGATGTGCTCGACCCGCGAGCTCGAACTGGGCGAGGATCACGACGGGATCATCGAACTGCCCGACGATGCGCCGGTCGGCACCAGCTTTGCCGACTACCACGGCTCCGACCCGGTGATCGAGGTCGCCGTGACTCCCAACCGCCCCGATTGCATGGGCGTCTACGGCATCGCCCGCGATCTGGCGGCAAAGGGTCTGGGGACGCTGAAGCCGATTGCCACGCCCGCGTTCAGCGCGAGCGGCGCGTGTCCGGTGGAGATTCGCACCGACGATCCGGAGGGCTGCCCGGCCTTCTACGGGCGCGTGATCACGGGGGTGAAGAATGGTCCCTCGCCCGACTGGCTTCAGGCCCGGCTCAAGAGCGCGGGCCAGCGCCCGATCTCGCTGCTGGTCGATCTCACCAATTACCTGATGCTCGGCTTCGGGCGCCCGGCCCACGCCTATGACCTCGCCAAGCTTTCGGGCGCAGTGGTTGCCCGCCGCGCGCGCAAGGGCGAGCAGGTGCTGGCATTGAACGAGAAGACCTACACGCTCGACAGCGAAATGGTCGTGATCGCCGACGACGCGGGTGTGCACGACATCGCCGGGATCATGGGCGGCGAGCATTCGGGCGTGTCGGAGACGACCACCGATGTGTTGCTCGAGATCGCCTATTTCGATCCCCCGCGGATCGGCGCGACCGGGCGCAAGCTGGGGCTTTCCAGCGACGCTCGCACCCGTTTCGAGCGCGGGGTGGACCCCGAGTTCCTCGACGGCGGGCTAGACCTCCTCACCGGCCTCATCGTCGAGCTTGCGGGCGGCCAGCCCAGCGAGGGGGTGCGCGCCGGTTCGCCCCCGTCGCAGGCGAAGGTCGTCGCCTTCGACCCGGCCCTTACCACCCGCCTCGGCGGTGTGGAGGTGCCCGAGGGCGAACAGAAGCGCATCCTCGAAGGCCTCGGGTTCACGGTTGGTGCCGATTGGCAGGTCACCTGCCCCTTGCGCCGCCACGACATCGAGGGCCCGGCCGATCTGGTCGAGGAAGTCGTACGCATCCACGGTCTCGACAAGGTCGCGAGCGTCGCGCTCCCCCGCACAGAAGGCGTCGCCCGCCCCACCGCCACGCCGCAGCAGAAGCTGGAGCGCGGCCTGCGCCGTGCCGCCGCCGCCAGCGGCCTCAACGAAGCGGTGACCTGGTCCTTCCTCCCCGAATGGGCTGCGAACCACTTCTCCGACGGCAACGACACGCCCTGGGTGCTCGCCAACCCGATCAGTGAGGACATGAAGGCGATGCGCCCCTCGCTGCTCCCCGGCCTGCTGATGGCGGCCAAGCGCAACGCCGATCGCGGCGCGGCCTCCTCGCGGCTGTTCGAGATCGGGCGGCGCTATTTCCGCGGGCCGAACGGCCTCAGCGACGAGAAGCCGACCCTCGGCATCGTGCTGGCGGGCGAGAAGACCCCGCGCGGCTGGCAGAGCGGCAAGGCCAAGGCGTTCGACGCCTATGATGCCAAGGCGCTCGCGCTCCAGCTGCTCGAAGCGGCCGGCGCTCCGGTCGCCAACCTGATGGTGATGGGCGAGGCGGGGCCGCAGTTCCACCCCGGCCAGTCGGCCACCCTGCGCCTCGGCCCCAAGGTCGTGCTGGCGCGCTTCGGGATGGTGCATCCGGCGACGCTCAAGGCCTTCGACGCCGAAGGGCCGATCGCCGCGGTCGAGCTGTTTCTCGACGCGATCTCGGCGAAGAAGGGCGCGGCCTTCGCGCGTCCGGGCTTCACGCCGCCGGCATTGCAGGCCGTGACCCGCGATTTCGCCTTCCTCGTCCCGGCAACGCTGGCGGCGGGCGACCTCGTGCGCGCGGTGCAGGGCGCGGACAAGAGGTTCATCACCGCCGTGCGCGTGTTCGACGTTTTTGCCGGGCAGGGCGTGCCGGAAGGCAAGAAGTCTATCGCGGTGGAAGTCACGCTCCAGCCGGGCGAGGCCAGCTTCAAGGACGCCGACCTCAAGGCCATCGCCGAGAAGGTCGTCGCCGCGGCCGCCAAGCTGGGCGGGGAGCTGCGCGGATGAGCAAGACCGCCTTCGTCACCGGCGCCACCGCCGGGATCGGCCTTGCCACCGTGCGCCGCCTCGTCGCCGACGGCTGGCGCTGCGTCGCCACCGGGCGGCGGCAGGAGCGGCTCGATGCGCTGGTCGCGGAGCTGGGCGCGGACAAGGTCCATGCCCTGTGCTTCGACGTGCGCGACACGCCCGCGCTCGATGCCGCGCTGGCATCGCTCCCCGAAGGCTTCCGCGACATCGACCTGCTGGTCAACAACGCCGGCCTCGCACAGGGTCTCTCCGCCGCGCAGAACGCCAGTCTCGACGATTGGCAGACCATGATCGACACCAACATCACCGCGATGGTGGTGCTGACCCGCAAGCTCCTGCCGGGGCTGATCGAACGCAAGGGCGCGATCATCGCCATCGGTTCGGTCGCGGGGAGCTACATCTATCCGGGCGGCAACGTCTATGCGGGGTCCAAGGCCTTCGTGAACCACTTCACGCTCGCCCTGCGCGCCGACCTGCATGGCACGGGGGTGCGCGTGACCAGCATCGAGCCGGGCATGGTCGAGACCGAGTTCACCCTGGTGCGCACCGGCAGCCAGGAGGCCAGCGACAAGCTCTACGCCGGCGTCAACCCGATGACCGGCGAGGACATCGCCGACACCATCGGCTGGATCGCCAGCCTGCCGCCGCATCTCAACATCAACCGGATCGAGCTGATGCCGGTCAACCAGGACTTCGCGGGCTTCCGCGTCGCACGCGACAACCAGTGACCTCCAATCGCCGCACCTTCGCGATCATCTCGCACCCTGACGCAGGGAAAACCACGCTGACCGAGAAGCTGCTGCTCCAGGGCGGCGCGATCCACCTTGCGGGCGAGGTCAAGGCGCGTGGGGCTGCGCGGCGGGCGCGGTCGGACTGGATGAAGATCGAGCAGCAGCGCGGGATCTCGGTCACCTCCTCCGTGATGACCTTCCAGAAGGACGGGATCGTCTTCAACCTGCTCGACACCCCGGGCCACGAGGACTTCTCCGAGGACACCTACCGGACGCTGACCGCCGTGGACTCGGCAGTGATGGTGATCGACGCGGCCAAGGGCATCGAGCCGCAGACCCGAAAGCTGTTCGAGGTCTGCCGCCTGCGGAGCGTGCCGATCATCACCTTCGTCAACAAGGTCGACCGCGAGGGCCGCGATCCCTTCGAGACGCTGGACGAGGTCGCCGACATGCTGGCGCTCGATGTCTCGCCCCAGATGTGGCCGATCGGCATGGGCGGCGAGTTCGAGGGGCTGCTCGATTTCGCCACCGAAACCATCAGCCGCCCCGAAGGCCCGAGCCGCGAGTTCCTCGGCACCCGCGACACGGCCGCCATTCCCCAGCGCTTCGCCGACGAGATCGAGCTGGCGCGCGGCGGCTATCCCGAATTCGACCTCGAGGCCTTCCGCCACGGCGACCTGACGCCGGTCTATTTCGGCTCCGCGCTCAAGAATTTCGGCGTCACCGAGCTGATCGACGCCATCGCCCGCTTCGCGCCCCCGCCGCGTCCCCAGCCGGCGGGCGAGGAGCAGATCAGCCCGGAGCGCGACGAGGTGACCGGCTTCATCTTCAAGGTGCAGGCCAACATGGACCCCAACCACCGCGACCGCATCGCCTTCATGCGGCAGGTCTCGGGCACCTTCAAAAGGGGTATGAAGCTGACCCCGAGCGGGCTGGGCAAGCCCATCGCGGTCCACTCCCCGATCCTGTTCTTCGCGCAGGACCGCGAGCTGGCCGACACGGCGGAAGCGGGCGACATCATCGGCATCCCCAACCACGGCACCCTGCGGGTGGGCGACACCCTGTCCGAGCGCAACCAGGTGCGCTTCACGGGCCTGCCCAACTTCGCGCCCGAGATCCTGCGCCGGGTGCAATTGAAGGACCCCACGAAGACCAAGCAGCTGCGGAAGGCACTCGACGACCTCAGCGAAGAGGGCGTGATCCAGGTCTTCTACCCCGAGATCGGATCGGCCCACATCGTCGGCGTGGTCGGCCAGCTACAGCTCGAGGTGCTGATCAGCCGGCTTGAGGCGGAATACAAGGTCGAGGCCGTGCTCGAACCCTCGCCTTTCGCCACCGCGCGGTGGATCAAGGGTGACGGGAAGGCACTGGACGACTTCGCCAGCTTCAACCGCGCGAACCTCGCCAAGGACCGCGACGGCGACCTCGTGTTCATGGCCAAGAGCCCGTGGGACGTGAGCTACCAGGTGGAGAAGAACCCTGAGCTGACCTTCTCGGCGACCAAGGAACGGTAGAACCCGCCCCCATTCGCCTCGAGCAAAGTCGAGAGGCTTGTTCGGGGTGTCTCGACTGCGCTCGACACGAGCGGGAGCGCGGGTGACTTGCCCAAAGCGCAAGCTTTGGCCAAAGCATCATCCATGCAGACCGCCGGCCCGACCTCGCAGACCTTCATCTCGCAGCGCCTTCGCCTCAACTATCTCGACTGGGGAGGGCGCGGGAAGCCTCCGCTGGTGCTGGTGCACGGCGGGCGGGACCATGCCCGAAGCTGGGACTGGACGGCAGAGGCGCTGCGTGAGGATTACCACGTCATCGCCATGGACCACCGCGGGCATGGCGATTCCGACTGGGTATCGGACGGGATCTATTCCGCCGCCGACATGGTCTATGACCTCGCCCAGCTTATCCATCAGCTCGGCGTGGGGCCGGTCAGGATGGTGGCGCACTCGATGGGCGGGAACGTTGCGCTGCGCTACGCGGGCGCCTTCCCCGACATGGTGACGAAGCTCGTCGCGATCGAGGGTCTCGGCCCCTCGCCCGAATGGCGCGAGAAGCAGCGCAGCCAGCCCTATCCCGAGCGCCTCGCCGAATGGATCGAGAAGAAGCGCAAGGCCGCCGGCCGCACCCCGCGCAAATACGAGAGCATCGAGGCCGCCTTCGCCCGCATGATCGAGGAGAACGCCTACCTCACCGAGGATCAGGCCCGCCACCTCACCGTTCACGGGGTCAACCGCAACGAGGACGGCACCTACAGCTGGAAGTTCGATCCGCATCTCAATGTCTGGCCGGTCGAGGACATCGGCGATGAATTCATCGAGGCGCTTTGGGGTGCGATCACCTGCCCGACGCTGCTGCTCTACGGGGCGGACTCCTGGGCTTCGAACCCGGAGAAGGACGGGCGGATCGCCCACTTCAACACCGCTCGGGTGATCGAGTTCGAGAAGGCGGGCCACTGGCTCCATCACGACCAGTTCGACCGCTTCATCGCGACCTTGCGCGAATTCCTGTGATGGCGCCGGGAGGCGAGGCGACAGGCTCCGCTAAGTTTACAAAGTTGACACTGTGAACTTTGCAATCCTACAGGAATTCTCTTTATCTTTCTATGCGATAGACCGCAAAACCGAAGTTGACACTGTGCGCGGCGTTTGCGTGTCCTGCCGGGGCGTCGACAATGCGAAAGAGCCGCGCGCGGCCTAACGCGCGCCACCTGCTGTAGGAAAGGCTCCTGTCGCGCGCGCGCACCTGTGCTAGGGCCGGCGCGAGGAGGGTTCGCATGGCCGATTTCACCGACACGCTGACCGAAAAGCACATCGCCATGATCGCCGCCCAGCCGGTGTTCTTCGTGGCCACGGCCTCGGCGGAGGGGCGGATCAACCTCAGCCCCAAGGGCTATGACGCCTTCCGCGTGATCGCGCCGGACCGGGTCGCCTATCTCGACCTCGGCGGATCGGGGAACGAGACCCATGCCCACCTTGCCGCAGACGGGCGCATCACGGTGATGTTCTGCAACTTCCGGCAACCGGCCCTGATCCTGCGGATCTACGGTCGGGGTAGGCCTGTCCTTCCGCAGGACGCGGGCTGGGAGGAGCTCGCCGGCCATTTCACCATGATTGCCGGAACCCGCCAGATCTTCGACATCGCGGTCGAGAGCGTGCAGTCCTCCTGCGGCTGGGGCGTGCCCTTCATGACGCTCGAGGGCGAGCGCGACACGCTGAAGAAGGCGCACCGCCAGTCCGATCCCACGGCATGGACGGCCAAGATGGCCGGACGCACCCGCAGCATCGACGGCCTCCCGACCCGCGCCACCGACAGGTTCATCGCCGACGCCGAGGGCTGATTGCGGCGCGTTTCACCGCAGGAATTGCTCATAAGTTAATCACATGGTGAAAATTTAGGCACGCATTCTACCGCAGTTGCGAAGAATCGCGCTGATTCCATTGCGTCAAACGCGTTACACAAATCTGGCACGCTTGTTGCTGTGTCTCCGATGGCCGGAAAAATCCGGCGCAACAGGGGCCACAGATGAAGTTCATCATCGCCATCATCAAACCGTTCAAGCTCGACACCGTGCGCGAGGCGTTGAGCGGCATCGGCATCGCCGGAATGACCGTCACCGAAGTCAAGGGCTTCGGCCGGCAGAAGGGCCAGACGGAAATCTACCGCGGGGCCGAATACTCCACCAACATGCTTCCCAAGGTGAAGCTCGAGATTGCCGCCAGCGACGAGATCGCCGCGCAGGTGGTCGAAACCATCCAGGCGACCGCCAACACGGGCGCGATCGGCGACGGGAAGATCTTCGTCCTCGATCTCGCCTCCGCAACCCGCATCCGCACCGGCGAGTCCGGCGAAACCGCGCTCTGAGGGGGCAAGTTCATGAAGCGTTTTCTCGTTAAGACCGCAGCCCTGATGACGGGGGCCCTGCTGCTGGCCGCGCCCGCGCTCGCTGCTGCTCCTGCGGCCGAGGTGGCCGAAGTCGTCGCCGAAGTGGCCGAAGCCGCACCCGCCTTGCCGAACCCCGGCAACAACGGCTTCATGATGACGGCGACCGTCCTCGTGCTGCTGATGATCCTGCCCGGCCTCGCGCTGTTCTACGGCGGCCTCACCCGGTCGAAGAACATGCTCTCGACCATGACCCAGATCGGCGCGGCCGCATCGCTGGCGATGCTGGTGTGGGTGATGTGGGGCTACGGCCTCGCCTTCGGTCCGGAAGGCAACGAGTGGATCAGCTGGGGCAAGTTCTTCCTCGCCGGGGTCACTCCGGATTCGACCGCGGCGACCTTCACCGACGAGGTCATCAGCGAATACATCTTCATCAGCTTCCAGATGACCTTCGCCGCGATCACCGCCGCGCTGGTGCTCGGATCGGTGGTGGAGCGGATGAAGTTCTCGGCCACGATGGTGTTCACGCTGGTCTGGCTGACGATCGTCTACTTCCCGATCGCCCACATGGTGTGGGAAGCGCGCGGCTTCTTCTTCGCGATGGGCGCGCTCGACTTCGCGGGCGGCACGGTGGTGCACATCAACGCCGGCATCTCGGCGCTGGTCGCGGCCTTCATCCTCGGCAAGCGCCGCGGCTACCCCAACGAGCCGATGCCGCCGCACAGCCTGACGCTGACGATGGTCGGCACGGGCCTGCTGTGGGTGGGCTGGTTCGGCTTCAACGCCGGCTCGGCGCTGGAAGCCAACGGCTCGGCGGCGCTCGCGATGATCAACACCTTCGTTGCCACGGCGGCGGGCGGCCTGTTCTGGATGCTGACCGAGCGGGCGATGGGCCACAAGGGCTCGGCACTGGGCTTCTGCTCGGGCGTGATCGCCGGCCTCGTCGCGGTGACCCCGGCGGCGGGCAACTCGGGCCCCTTCGGCGCGATCCTGCTCGGCGCGATCGCCTCGATCGTCTGCTACTTCTTCGTCGCCAAGGTGAAGCCGGCGCTCGGCTATGACGATGCGCTCGACGCTTTCGGCATCCACGGGGTGGGCGGTATCGTCGGCGCGATCGGCACCGCCATCGTCTTCTCGCCTGCCCTCGGCGGTCCGGGCGGCGAGGACTACGACATGGTCTCCCAGCTCGGCGTCCAGGCCTTCGCCTCGGCCTTCACCATCGCCCTCGCCGCGGTCGGCACCACGATCGCCATCTTCATCGCCAAGGCTGTCACCGGCCTCAGGGTCGACGAGGAAAGCGAAGTCAACGGCCTCGACATCTCCGAACACGGGGAGCGCGCCTACAACTAATCTCCAGTTTGGCGGGGGGAGGCCTCTCTCTCCCTCTCCCCTCCCCCCGCCTCACCTTGTTCCTCCTGCGAACGAACAGACTGAACATGGCCGGAGCCGCCCAGAGCGTCTCCGGCCTTTTTTTGTTTGAGTTTCTTGTTTGCGACCCCGCCTCCGCGGGGTCGCCCTCGGCGAGTCTCAGGCCCTGCGGGCCTGATCGCCTGCGGCTCGCGCGCGTGCGCTCGCGGCCCGTCCTTCGGCGGGCCGGATCAGCGCGTCTATTGCGGTGGGGTTAGACCCGCTCCGCTGCCATCACGAAGTCGGCGCACCTCTCGCCGATCATGATGCTCGGGGCGTTGGTGTTGCCGCTGACGATCTTGGGCATCACGCTCGCATCGGCCACCCACAGGCCGTCCAGCCCGTTGAGCCTGAGCGTGGGATCGACCACGGCATCCGCATCGCTCCCCATCCGGCAGGTGCCGACCGGGTGATAGACCGTGTCGGCGCGGTTGCGGATCAATGCGTCGAGCGCGGCGTCGTCATGGAGGTCGACCGGATGGCGGTCCTTCGGTCCGAAGGCCTGCATCGGCGGGGCCTCTGCGATGCGGTGCGACAGGCGCACGCCAGCGCGCAGAACCGCCATGTCGCGCTCGTCGTCGAGGAAGTTGGGGTCGATCACCGGAGCCGCTGCCGGATCGGCGCTCCCGAGGCGCACCGTCCCCCGGCTCTCGGGGCGCAGCACGCAGGCGTGGAGCGAGAAGCCGTGCGCCTTCACCTTCTCGCGCCCGTGGTCCTCGAGCACGGCGGGGACGAAGTGCCATTGCACATCGGGGGCGGGGCTATCGGGCATGACGGTCCAGAACCCGCCGGCTTCGGCATAGCAGGTGGTCATCACGCCCGTGCGCTTCAGCCGGTGCTCGACCATGGCCGCCGCCATCTTCAGCGTGCCGCGCAGCGTTCCGCCGATCAGCACGTTGCTCTCGGTCTCCCAGCCGGAGACGTAGTCGATATGGTCCTGGAGATTGCCGCCGACGCCCGCGCGGTCGAGCACCACCTCGATGCCGTGGGCCTTGAGATGCGCGGCGGGGCCTATCCCTGACAGCATCAGGATCTGGGGCGAGTTGAAGGCGCCTGCGGACAGAATGACCCCGCGACGGGCGAGCAACGACTGCACAACGCCCCCGCGACGAACCTGCACGCCGGTGACACGCCCACCCTCGATCAGCAGCTTCTCGACCAGCGTGTCGGTGCGCACGGCGAAGTTGCCTGCATCGCGGATCGGCTCCACATAGGCGCGCGCCGCAGACCAGCGTTCGCCCTTGCGCTGGGTCACCTGGTAGAGGCCGAAGCCCTCCTGGCGCTCGCCGTTGAAATCGGGATTGGTGCGCAGCTGCAACGCCGCCGCCGCGTCGACGAAGGCGTGGGAGGCGGGGTTGGCATGCTTCTGGTCCTCGACGAACAGCGGGCCTCCGTGGCCGTGGTAGTCGTCGCCGCCGCGCTCGTTCGCCTCGGCGCGCTTGAAGTAGGGGAGCACGTCGTCATAGGCCCAGCCGGTCGCACCCTCGGCCGCCCAGTTGTCGTAATCCCAGCGGTTGCCGCGGATATAGACCATCGCGTTGATCGCCGAGGAGCCGCCAAGGCCCCGCCCGCGCGGCTGGTAGCCGGTCCGCCCGTTCAGGCCCTTCTGGGGAACGGTCTCGTACTTGTAGTTCGACTTCTCGGGAATGAAGGGCATGAAGCCCGGCGTCTTGATCCAGACGTTGTCGTTGGTGCCGCCCGCTTCCAGCAGACACACCCGGCGCGTGCCGTCCACCGCGAGACGCCCTGCGACAGCGCTGCCCGCGCTGCCACCGCCGATGACGATGTAGTCGAAGCTTTCCATGATCTCTCCCTTTCAGAGCACGTCCCGGCCACTCCGTGTTACCGTGATTGCGTCAGGGAGTCCGCTGGCAAGGCGCGACGTGCAGCAGGGGCTGGTTGCCCCCGCAATCGCCGCAACGCCGTCCAGCGGGCTCCCTGGCGCAACCGCTTCGCGGCGGGCGTAATCCGGCGCATTGCGGCGTTGCTCGTCGGTCACGATGCATCAGCATCGCTCCCTCCTCGCGCCTTGCACTGCGCCGGATTCCGCTCCGTCACGGTGACACGGAGTGGCCGGGACGTGCTCGTTGGGAAAGGTTTAGGCAGCTTCCGCGCCGCCCGCAATCGCGTTTCGATCAGCTACTGAAGTTGCGAGTGGTGCAACCTGAGCGCCGCTCCGCGCCTGCCGCGATCTCGATTCCCAGCGGGCGCGGATCATGTCGGAGGTCTCGCGGCTGCCGTCATGGCTCCAGCCGGGTTCGCGCAGCAGGTAGGAAAGCTTGTGCCGCCACGGCGCGCGGGCGATGTCGGCGATCATCCCGATCCATTCGTGGAACACCGCCCAGAGGAGGTTGAAGCTGCCGAGCTGCTTGACGATCCCGTAGCGGATCGGCTCGTCGTCGACCTCGGGCGTGAAGGTGCCGAACATCCGGTCCCAGACGATGAACACCCCCGCATAGTTGCGGTCGAGATAGCGCGGGTTGGTGGCGTGGTGGACACGGTGGTGGCTGGGCGTGTTCATCACCGCCTCGAACCACGCGGGCATCCTGTGGATCGCCTCGGTGTGGATCCAGAACTGGTAGATGAGGTTGAACCCGCCGCAGATCGCGATCATCGCCGGATGGAAGCCGAGCAGCACCAGCGGCACCGCGAACAGGAAGCCGAAGGTCAGCGATCCGGTCCAGGTCTGCCTGAGCGCGGTCGACAGGTTGTAGTGCTGGCTGGAGTGGTGGTTCACGTGGCTCGCCCACATCCAGCGGATGCGGTGGCCGGCACGGTGCACCCAGTAATACTTGAGATCGTCGAGGACGAAGCACACGGGCCATGCCCACCACACGGTCCACCATTCGGGGCCGAAGTCGAAGATGCGGTATTCGTAGGCCTTGATGAACAGGGCGAGCGCAAAGCCGCCGAGCAGCGCGCCCGCCACGGTCGAACCGAGGCCGAAGGCAAGACTGACGAGCGTGTCCTTCGGCTCGTAGGCCTCGGGCGCGCGGAACTTGGCCCAGATCATCTCGGCCAGCACGGCCACCACGAACAGCGGCACGGCATATTGGGTGGGATTGAAGTCAGGCATCCTGCCGCGCTTCTACCCGATTGATCGCCTCGGCCCAAGCCTGCGCGTCGGGGATCGAGAGGAAGACCTTGCCGAAGCGCGCCTCGCCGGGATCGACCTCGAGCGCGGTCTCGCCGAGGTCGCGCCACAGCCGCGCCTGCGCGCCGCGGCCGAGCACGCGCCCGGCGAAGCGGTTGCCGTGGCGCTTGATCACCATGATCCGCCCCGCGGTGTCGCGCGCCAGCGCGCTCGCGCCCTCGGCATCGCAGGCGATGGTGGAGGGGGTGAACCCGTCCTCGATTTCGCCGGCCGCGCGGGCCACCGCCGCCTCGCTGTCCAGCCGCGGCGTCCCGCCGAGCTTCAGCCACCATGCCAGCCCCGCCAGCGCGAGGATCGCGACCAGAGAACCGGCGGTCTGGACCAGCAAGTCCACAGGCAGGCGCCTCAGCGCGCGGCCAGCATGTCGATCATGGTGCGAATCGGGCTCACGTCGTAGCCCGCCTGCGCGGCGGCGCGGGCGATGGCGTCCGGGTCCTCGCCCTGCTTGGCGCTCGCCAGCGCCCACAGCAGGGTCGATCGCGTGCCCGATCGGCAATAGGCGAGAATCGGGCCCTCGGCCTGCTCAATCGCGGCGATCATGGCGTCGACCTGCGGCTCGCTGAAGCCGGCGTGGCCCACGGGAATGGCCACATAGTTCAGACCGGCGGCGGCGGCGGCGGCTTCGATCTCGTCGCCCTGCGGTGCCGAAGGCTCCTCGCCGTCGGGGCGGTTGTTGACGATGGTCGTCACGCCCTGTGCTGCGGCGGCGGCGATATCCGCCAGCGCAAGTTGCGGGCTGACCAACACATTCTCGTTGATGCGGCGGAAATCGCTCATGCTGTGTCCTGCTTGTGACCGGGCGTCTCGCCCCGTTCATGCCCAAAGCGCGCCCCTTGCACAAGCGTCGCCGGCCGGGCGTGGCGCGGTGCCGATGGCCGCCCGGTGATTTCGTTCGCAAAGCAAGCTTTTGTGCGCTATACCTCCATGAACGTGCGCTCCGGACCACAAGATCGGCGCGTCTGTGTCCGGTGCGGCTCACTGTCCACGACATCGGCACAATGGAGGACGGGCAGTGTGGCAAGGTACGTACTGATCTATGGGTTACGATAGGGGACGCCGGCGCGGCCGAGACAAGCGCGACGGTTTCGGTGAAGATGGCTTCGATCCGTTTGGCGGCGGGATGGACGGTTTTCCGCCCCCGCGCGACTTCGGCGACCGCGGCGGCGACCGTTTCGGCGGTGGTGACCGCTACGGCGGCGGCGGTGGCGGCGATCGCTACGGCGGTGGCGGCGGCGGCGGCCCGCGCGGCGGTGGCGGCGGCTTCGGCGGCGGCCCGCGTGGCGGCGGTGGTGGCGGTGGCGGCGGCTTCAGCCGCATGCCCGCCCAGATCGTCGGCACCGGCAAGGGCACGGTGAAGTTCTTCAACAGCCAGAAGGGCTTCGGCTTCATCCAGCAGGAAGGCGGCGGCGAGGATGTGTTCGTTCACATCTCCGCGGTCGAGCGTGCCGGCCTCGAAGGTCTCGCCGAGGGGCAGGAGCTCCAGTACAACCTCGTGGATCGCGGCGGCAAGGTGTCGGCGCAGGACCTCCAGATCGTCGGCGACGTGATTGCCGTGGCGGCCAAGCCCGCCGCGCCGCAGCGCGAGCTGACCGGCGAGCGCGCCAAGGGGACGGTCAAGTTCTTCAACGCGATGAAGGGCTTCGGCTTCCTCGTGCGCGATGACGGCCAGCCGGACGCCTTCGTCCACATCAGCGCGGTCGAGCGTTCGGGCCTTTCGGGCATCAACGAGGGCGAACGCTACGAATTCGATCTCGAAGTCGATCGACGCGGAAAATACTCCGCCGTCAATCTGGCACCGATCGAAGGCTGACCCGGCCGCAACCCGCTCCCCGCGGTTTGACCAGGGGGAGCCGGAAGATTAAACGGAATGCAGATGGCGGCTCTGGTTCAGGGCCGCCATTTGCGTTTCAGACCCGCGATTCTCAATCTCAGGAAACAGCATCATGTCGATCACTCCGCTCATGCCCGTCTATCCGCGTTGCGGTGTCCGGCCGGTGCGCGGCGAGCACTGCCATCTCATCGACGAGGACGGCACCCGCTACCTCGATTTCGCGAGCGGCATCGCGGTCAACCTGCTCGGCCATTCGCATGAAGGGCTGATCGGCGCGATCCAGCAGCAGGCCGCGACGCTGATGCACGTCTCGAACCTCTACGGCAGCCCGCAGGGGGAGAAGCTGGCGCAGATGCTGGTCGACACCACCTTCGGCGACACGGTGTTCTTCACCAATTCGGGGGCCGAGGCGGTCGAGTGCGCGATCAAGACCGCGCGCGCCTATCACCAGAACGCGGGCGATGCGGGCAACCCGGACCGCTACGAGCTGATCACCTTCCACAACGCCTTCCACGGCCGGACGATGGCGACCATCAGCGCCTCGAACCAGACCAAGATGCACCACGGCTTCTCGCCGCTGCTCGACGGGTTCAAGTATGCCCCCTTCGACGATCTGGAAGCGGCCAAGGCCCTCATCGGCCCGCATACGGCGGGTTTCCTCGTCGAGCCGATCCAGGGCGAAGGCGGCATCCGCCCCGCCTCGCAGGAATTCATGCAGGGCCTGCGCGCGCTCGCCGACGAGCATGACCTGATGCTGGTGCTCGACGAGGTGCAGTGCGGCGTCGCGCGCACGGGCAAGCTCTATGCCTACGAGCATTACGGGATCACCCCCGACATCATGGCGACCGCCAAGGGCATCGGTGGCGGCTTTCCGCTCGGCGCCTGCATCGCCACCGAGAAGGCCGCGCGCGGCATGACCTTCGGCACCCACGGATCGACTTATGGCGGCAACCCGCTGGCGATGGCGGCGGGGACGGCGGTGATGGAGGCCGTGGCGAACGAGGCCTTCCTCACCGAAGTCGCCGAAAAGGGCGAGCGCCTGCGCGCGCGGCTCGAACAGTTCATCGGCAACTATCCCGAGCTGTTCGAGCTGGTGCGGGGCAAGGGCCTGATGCTCGGCCTCAAGATGAAGATGGAGAGCCGCCCCTTCTACGTGCACCTGCGCGACAACCACCAGCTGCTGACCGTGGCGGCGGGCGACAACACCATCCGCATCATCCCGCCGCTGGTGATCGGCGATGCGGAGATCGACGAGTTCTTCGACAAGCTTTCCGCCGGTGCGGCGAGCTTCAAGGTGCCGGAACCGGCATGAGCGGCGCAGGGGGGCACTATCGCCACTTCCTCGACCTCGGCGATGCCGGGGGCGATGCGATCGCGGCCATGTTGGGCGACGCGCTGGACCGCAAGGCGGCGCGTTCCGGGTTGCCGAAGGGCGCACCCGATGCCGATGCGCCGCTCGCGGGCCGCGTGCTGGCGCTGGTGTTCGAGAAGAACTCGACCCGCACCCGAGTCAGCTTCGACATCGCGATGCGCCAGCTGGGCGGCACGGTGCTGCTGCTCGATTCGGCTTCGAGCCAGCTGGGACGGGGAGAGAGCATCGCCGACACCGCCCGCGTGCTCAGCCGGATGGTCGACGGCATCATGCTGCGCACCGACGATCACGCCAAGATCGAGGAAATGGCCGCCCACGCGACGGTGCCGGTGATCAACGGCCTCACCGACATGTCGCACCCCTGCCAGATCGTCGCCGACCTGCTGACGGTGATCGAGCACGGCAAGGCGCTCCCCGGGCTGGAAGTCGCGTGGTTCGGAGACGGCAACAACGTGCTGCACTCGATCCTCGAGGCGGCGGGGCTGATGAAGTTCAATGTCCGCGTCGCGACTCCTGCGGGCTACGAACCCGATCCGGCCTTCGTCGCACTCGCGCGCGAACGCGGGGCGGTGGTGACGCTGACGCAGGATGCCGAGGCCGCCGCGCGCGGGGCCGACGTGATCGTCACCGACACCTGGATCTCGATGGGGCAGGCCCACGCCGAGGCGAAGCTCGCGGCGATGGCGCCCTATCAGGTCAATGCCGACTTGATGGCGCTGGCCAGGCCCGACGCGGTGTTCCTCCACTGCCTCCCCGCCCATGTCGGCGAGGAAGTGGCCGGGGACGTGTTCGAAGGCCCGCAGTCGGTGGTGTTCGACGAGGCGGAGAACCGCATCCACGCGCAGAAATCCGTCTTGTTGTGGAGTTTCGGGCTGCTTGGCGACTGAGCGCGATCAAGCGGGGTCTTTCGCCTGACACGAAGCATCCCCATATGGCGCGTCATGGCTGACACGACGACCGATATTGCCGAGACCTTCGCCGACACGCTGATGGGCTTCACCCTGCCGGGGCGCAATGCGCGCGGGCGGATCGTGCGGATGGACAGGGTGCTGGAGCAGGTGCTCTCGGCCCATGACTATCCCGCGCCGATCACGCATCTGCTGGGCGAGGCGCTGGTGCTGGGCGCGCTGATGGGCGGGCTGCTCAAGGGCGAAGAGGCGCAGATGACCATGCAGGCCCAGACCCGTGGCGGGATCGTGAGCCTGCTGGTGTGCGACTATCGCGCCGGCGCGGTGCGCGGCTATGCCGAGTTCGATGGCGAGCGGCTGGCCGCACTGGGCGCGAACCCGAGCCTTCCGGCGCTGTTCGGGGAAGGCTATCTCGCGATCACCTTCGAGACCGAGGGGCGCCAGCGTTATCAGGGGATCGTCCCGCTCGAGGGCGACAGCCTCGCCGAGGCGTGCGAGAGCTATTTCGGCCAGTCGGAACAGATCCCGACGCTGATCCGGGTCGCCAGCCGTGCAGGCGCTGGCGGGCGGGCGGCGGCGGGCCTGCTGGTCCAGCACCTGCCCGACGGCGAGGAAGGGCGTGAACGGCTCCACGTGCGGATGGATCATCCCGACTGGGAACACGTCGCCGTGATGGCGGGCTCGATCAGCCACGACGAGCTGCTCGATCCGGACCTGTCGCTCGAGGCGATCGCCTGGCGACTGTTTCACGAGGAGGAGGAAGTGCGGGTGCTGCCCGGCGCGGCGCTTTCGCGCGGATGCCGCTGCACCGCAGCGCATTACGAGGCGATCATCG
This sequence comes from Porphyrobacter sp. THAI-01a, assembly GCF_056868655.1. Classification (NCBI taxonomy): domain Bacteria; kingdom Pseudomonadati; phylum Pseudomonadota; class Alphaproteobacteria; order Sphingomonadales; family Erythrobacteraceae; genus Porphyrobacter; species Porphyrobacter sp. THAI-01a. Next base: position 212,133 of record NZ_CP180579.1, read on the forward strand.
CCCGCTTCCCGCCCGAGGAACAGGAGGACATGCGCGGCCCCGACGGCGTGATCGCGGTCGATTGCGCCTTCTGCTCGAAGACCTTCGCCCTCGCGATCTGAACCTTCGTCGAAAAGGCCGGGCATTTTCGTGCCGGCAGGCCAATTTTTGCAATTCGCAGCTGCCGAAAGCTGGCAAGAGGAACGGGATGACCGACGCAAACACAACCCGGATGCGCAGGCTGGCGCCGTGGGGCCTCGCGGCTGCCGGCGCGGCGCTGTGCCTCGCCGTGCCTGTGCTCGCGCAGGGTGCCGGGCTCGCCATGCTCGGCACGCTGACCAAGGGCGAATGGACGATCAAGCAGCGCGGCGGCGCGGCGGACCGGAAGATCTGCCTCAAGTCCGGGGCCGAGCTGATTCAACTGATGCACCGCGAGAGCGGGTGCAGCCGTTTCGTGGTCGAGGACGGCGCGGCGCGGGTGACGGTGCAGTACACCTGCCCCGGCAACGGCTATGGCCGCACCAGCATCCGCCGCGAGACGGGCGCGCTCGTGCAGCTCGAAAGCCAGGGCATCCACGACGGGATGCCGTTCCAGATGACCGCCGAGGCCCGCCGCACCGGACCGTGCTGAGGCGGCTCCATTGCCTTTGCCCGCCGCCGTGTTAGGGCCGCGCGCATGAGTGAACCAGGACAAACCAAGCCGCTGGCCGTGGTGCTGCTGTCGGGCGGGCTGGATTCGATGGTGACGGCGGCGCTCGCGCAGGAAGCGGGCTTTGCCGTCCACGCGCTGACGGTCGATTACGGACAGCGCCACAAGCTCGAGCTGCAATCCGCCGCGCGCATCGCCGGGCAGCTGGGCCTTGCCCGTCACACCCAGATCGCGCTCGACCTGCGTGCCTTCGGGGGCTCGGCGCTCACCGATGCGATCGATGTGCCCAAGGGCGGGGTGGGGGACGACATCCCGGTGACCTATGTGCCGGCGCGCAACCTCGTGTTCCTTGCGCTGACCACCGCCTGCGCCGAGGCGGCGGGGGCGCGCGACGTGTTCATCGGGGTCAATGCGCTGGACTATTCGGGCTATCCCGATTGCCGGCCGGAGTTCATCGCCAGTTTCGCCGAGACCGCGCGGCTCGGCACCAAGGCGGGGGTGGAGGGCGCACCCTTCACGATCCACGCACCGCTCCAGCACATGACCAAGGCCGATATCGCCCGCGAATGCGCGCGGCTGGGGCTCGATCCGGCGTGGAGCTGGTCGTGCTACGACCCGACGCCCGAGGGACGCGCCTGCGGGCTGTGCGATTCCTGCCGGCTGCGGAAAAAGGGTTTTGCCGAGGCGGGGATTGTCGATAGCACCGCCTACAACGTCTGACACGGCGCGGCCCGTCCGGGCCATGGGATTATCCGAGAGAGGGGATCAGCATTGACCGAGGACACGACGGCTGCCGCCAGCCGCAGCGAACAACCTGCATCCGCCTACAGCTGGTATGTGCTGGGCGTTCTGGTGGTGGTCTACATCCTCAACTTCATCGACCGGCAGATCCTCTCGATCCTCGCCGTCGACATCAAGCGTCACCTCGAGCTGACCGACGGGCAGCTGGGCTTTCTCGGAGGTGCGGCCTTCGCGGTCTTCTACGCGCTGTTCGGGGTGCCGCTCGGCAGGCTGGCGGATCGCTGGCACCGGGTGCGGTTGCTGACCATCGGCCTGGTGCTGTGGTCGACGATGACCGCGCTTTCGGGGTTGGCGCGCAATTACCTGACGCTGTCGCTCGCCCGCATGGGTGTGGGCGTAGGCGAGGCGACCGCCAGCCCGACGGCCTATTCGCTGATCTCCGACTATTTCCCTTCGCGCCAGCGGGCAACCGCGCTCGCGATCTATTCCTCGGGCCTGTATCTCGGGGGAGGGGTGTCGCTGCTGATCGGCGCGAAGATCTCGCAGCTGTGGGACGCAGCCTATCCGGGCGGCGGTCTGGCGGGGCTGGTCGGGTGGCAGGCGGCGTTCATCGCCGTGGGCGTGCCGGGGCTGCTGCTGGCCGTGTGGGTGGCCTCGCTGCGCGAGCCTGTGCGTGCGCCGGATGCGGGCCGGAAGGAGGGGCGGCACCCGCTGGCGGACTTCTTCGTCGACCTGTCGATGCTGCTGCCGCCGCTCACCTTCTACCACGCGATGCAGCGCGGACCGAAGGCGCTGGTCGTCAACATCGCCATGGCGGCCGCGATGACCGTCCTTGCGCTGGTGATGATCGAGCTGACGGGCAACCTGCCGCAATGGTCGGCAATCGCCTTCGGCTACTATGCGGTGTTCTCTTGGGCGGCGACGCTGCGCCGACATGATCCGGCGACGTTCAGCCTGATCTGGGGAACGCCGGCCTTCATCTGCACCGCGCTCGGCTACGGGCTGGTGTCGCTCGGCGCCTATGCGCTGGCCTTCTGGGCGGCGCCCTATGCCGAGACCGTGCTCGCGCTGCCGAAGGCCGAACTGGCCCTCGTGCTCGGAGGCAACGGCGCCGTGTCGGGCTTTCTGGGGGTGATCCTCGGCGGGCGCATGTCCGACTGGCTGCGCGCCCGCAATCCTTCGGGGCGGATCCTCGTGATCATGTTCGGCATTCTCGCCCCGGTGATCCCGATCTGGGTCGGTTTCACCACCGAGAGTGCGCTGGTGTTCTACGTGATGAACTTCCTGGCCGGGATGTTTGCCGCGACCGCGCTGGGCGCAGCTGCCGCCACGACGCAGGATCTCGTCCTGCCGCATATGCGGGGCACGGCCACGGCGTCATTCTTCCTGGCGACGACGCTCGTCGGGCTGGGGCTCGGGCCCTACATGGTCGGCCAGATTTCGGAGCTGAGCGGGAGCATGCGGATCGGGGTGCTGTCGCTGATCGGCGTGGCACCGATTTCGCTGGCGCTGCTGATCTGGGCCTATCGCGCCCTGCCCAGGGCCGAGGCGACCATCGCCGAGCGCGCCGCGGCAGCTGCGGCGGCCTAGTCAACGCGGCGTTCCACACGCACGAGAAAGCGCGCCGCAGCTCGGGACTGACCCGTGCTGCGGCGCGCTCTTCCGTTTCATGCTGTTGTGCGCCCATCGGCCGATGGGGATGGGCTATAGGCGGCGGCCGCAAGCAAGGTTGGGACACGCGCTCCCGTGCCCGACCATGCTCCGGCCAAAAAAAAGGGGCCGGATTTCTCCGGCCCCTCTTTCTGTAGCCTCGAAGGCTGGGCTTACATGCCCGAGCCCGGACCGTAGGTCACTTCCACGCGACGGTTCTGCGCTTCGCGCACGCCGTCGGCGGTCGGGACCCGCGGCTTGGTTTCACCGAAGGCCTGCCCGGTGATGCGGGCAGCCGGGATACCGCGGCCGGTCAGGTAGTTGCGAACCGAGGTGTTGCGACGCTCGGCCAGCCCTTCGTTGTACTTCGCGCTGCCCGCACGGTCGGTGTGACCGGCCAGCATGACGCTCGCGGTGCCGCAGTTCGCATAGGCGGTGACGGCGCTGTTGAGGATGCCGGCGGCTTCCGACGTGATGTCCGACTTGTCGAAGTCGAAGAACACGATGTACGGGCCCGTGTTGCACGGCGCCTGCGGCGGCGGCGGGGGCGGCGGGGGAGGCGGCGGCGGCGGAGGCGGCGGCGGCGGGGGCGGCGGGGGCGGCGGCGGAGCCGGCTCTTCACCACCGAAGTTGTAGGTGATGGTGCCGAGGACCGAGTGGCTGGTCAGCTTCGTGTCCAGCGCGCGGCCGAACGGATCGACGATGCCGATGTCCGGCACGTTGAAGTAGCGATACTTCAGGCCGACGTCCCACGAGTCGCTGAGCGGAGCGCGGATGCCCGCGAGCAGCTGCCATGCCAGGCCGGTGTCCGAATCGTTCCAGACGCCCGGGCCGTTGGCGTTCACGCGGCCATCCATGTCCACGCGGGCCACACCGATACCACCGCCGGCGAAGGCCTGCAGGCCATCGTCCGGACCGAAGTCGAACAGGCCGTTGAGCATGAAGCTCAGCGCGTTCACTTCACCGAGCGCCTCGCGGGTGCCGTTGAAGCGGCTGAAGCTGCCGCCCGGGATGGGGTTGAGAGCGAGGCCCTGGTTGCCGGCCGTCACGTCTTCCAGATCGGCTGCACGGTAGCTGGCTTCGGCTTCGAGGCGGAACGCGCCGAAGTCGTAGCCGACGATACCGCCGAAATCGTAGCCGGTGTCGTAATTGGCGGCGGCATTGTCCGGCGCGCCGTTGACGTCGAGGCTCTGATCTTCGACGAGCATCACGCCGCCATCGCCCTGAATGTACCACTGGCCATCACGGGCCATGGCAGGCGTGGTCAGCGCGGTCGAAGCCATCGCCACCCCAATGACGAGTTTGCGCATTTCCAAATTTCCCCTTTGCGTTAGACTTGAGGCACCGGTCGTCTCTATCTTTTCCCCTGACGGGAGGCAAGCGATCAATGCCGTTTCGGTGTTGCAAGAATGTCGCGCTAAAGCGGCGCTTCTGAAAATACTTGTACGAAATGGGCGTGTTTCCGCCATTTCTCCGGATCAGGGTGTGGCGGGTCCGAGTATCCCTATTGCCATCAGGGCCTGAATCAGGACCGCCAGCGCGGACCGCGCCTGCGCGTCCACGACCGCACCGCCTGAGGGCATGGCCGGGGCTGTCGCGACCTCCCATTGCGATCGAAACATGATCATCCGGCCGGCGTGGCGATCGAACAGGAGCATGCCGTCCGCCGGCTCGACGAAGTGCCAGTCACCACCGATCCGGACCGCGATCCTGTCTTCGCGACCGGCCCAGGCGCCCGTGGCCGGCGCGGTCACCCGATAGCTTTCGCCCTCCGTAGCGGCGGCCGGTGGCGACGGCCGCGAGGCGACGACCGCGCGGGCTTGCAGGGAGTCCAGCAGGCAGAGCGCCTGATTGACGAAGAACTCCTTCTGCGCCTGACCGGCGAGCGTGGCTGTGCTGGGGGCCGCGCAGGCTTTCCGGCTCGGCCGCCGAGAACAGCTGCGCCTGCGCCCCGCTGCGGAAGCGGATACGGTGGAGCGAGGGTTCGAACTGCGGCTTGTGCCCCGGGCGACAGATCGCGAGCAGCCCGCTCTCGCCTTCCACCATCACCGCGCGGGCCTCGGCCAGCGAGGAGGATACCAGCGCGATCCGGGCGTCGGGATTGGCATCGGCGATCATCCGCACCCACTCGGCCCCCGAACGGGTCTTGCCGAAGCCGCGCCCCGCCATGATCATCCAGATGCGCCAGTCACCCTCGGGCGGGAGCTGGTTCTTGCGCGCGGTGTATTCCCACAGATAGGCGAAGCTGTTGCGCTCGTTCCGGTCCAGAGCCTCGGTGACCTGGCGGCGCAGCTTGTCCCCGTCTTCCGAAAAGTCGGAGATCATGTCGTCGAAGGGGCCGGTCATATGCGTCTGGCTTCCGCGGCGGCCCGCTGGCGGGCGATGCGCTTGCGGATGTCCTCGATCTTGCGGTCGATCGAGGCGCGCACCTCCGCGGCGCTGACATCCTGCACCTCGCTGGCCCCGCGCGCGGCCGCGTTGCGGTGGGCGGCCAGCAGGCGGATGGCGTTGGCGAAGTCGAACTTGCCGTCATCGGCGGTCCGCGCGTCGCCTTCGCGCAGGCGCCGGACGACATCCATTTCGAGGTGCAGATAGCCCTCGGCCAGTGCGTCGAGCCACTGGCGGGCGAATTCGGGTTCCTCGCGCCGCACCTTGTAGGCGCGGCTCACGCTGATCCCGGCCCTTTCCGCCGATGCCGTGACGTTCGAGCTTTCGGCGAGGTGATCGAGGAACAGGCGCCGCCAGTTGTTGTTGATGGGCCCGCTTTCCCCGACCTTCAGGGCGGGGCGGATGACGATGCGCTTGCCGGGCGGTTTGGCCATGGCGGATACTCCTCGACCGCAGACAACGAAAAGGCGGCGCTCCGGTCCGGAGGGCCGCCTTCTGGCGAATCGCAATTTTCCGATGATGCCTTCTGATAACCAGATAGCGTCACGATGTCAAGAAAAATAACCGATACGGTTAAACTGAGGGTGCGGCGCGCGGCGATTCCGCGTGGACGCCGGAGCCGGCAGCTGCGGTTGCCCCATTGACCACAAACAGGAATGTGCGATTTTTCGAACGCCCCCTTCCTGTCATGTCAACGAAAGGAGAGGTGATGACAGATCGCGCGTTCCTGGCCCAGATGGCAGGCTACGGCCTGTCGACGGTCGAGATCCACTACTGGATGCCCGATCACCGCAACCTGCTGCAGCAGTTCGTGATGCAGCAATATGACGTCGCGCCCCAGTTTCCCGAGCTCGACCGCTTCCTCGCCTTCTGGCGGCGCGAGATCGACGCGGTGCTGCATTCGGTGCGGGTGGCGCACAAGCACCTGATCGGCCCGCAGGAATGGCGCGCCGTCGACGGGATCATTTCGATCCACTGAACCGAAAGGGCGGGCCGATCGCCGCCCCGCGCCGGACCTCAGATAATCCCGATCGCCTTGCCGGCACGTTCGAACATGCCGAGAATGGTCTGCACCTGTTCGGCGGAATGCTCCGCGCACAGCGAGCAGCGCAGCAGGGTCATCCCCGCCGGGGTCGCCGGGGGACGGGCCAGATTGACGTAGAGACCCTCCTTGAGCAGCGCCTCCCACATCATCGCGCCGCGTTCCAGATCGGGCATGATGACGGCGATGATCGCGCTTTGCGGCTCGTCGGTGCCGAGCTTGAAGCCGAGATCGCGCAGGCCCTTGTGGAGCGTGCGGCTGTTCTCCCACAGATGCGCGCGCTTGTTGCCGCCGTGCATCAGCTTGCGGATCGAGGTGGCCGAGCTCGCCATCACGCTCGGCGGCAGGGCGGCGGTGAAGACATAGGGACGGCAGACCAGCCGCAGCACCTCGAACTTGGGGTGGTTCGAGACACAGAAGCCGCCGACCGTGCCGACGCTCTTGGAGAAGGTGCCGATGATGAAATCGACCTGGTCGAGCACGCCCTGCTCTTCGGCGACGCCGCGGCCGTGCTCGCCGATGAAGCCCATCGAATGCGCCTCGTCGACCAGCACCATTGCCCCGTGGGCCTTGGCGATGCGGACCATCTCCTTGAGCGGGGCGACGTCGCCCATCATCGAATAGACGCCTTCCAGCACGACCAGCTTGCCCGCGCCCTCGGGGATGCGCTTCAGGCGCTTTTCCAGCGCCTCGACGTCGTTGTGCTTGAACGGCACGACCTCGGCCTTGCCCATCGCGCAGCCATCATAGATCGAGGCGTGGCTGTCGATGTCGAGGATGATGTAGTCGCCCTTGCCCGCCAGCGTCGAGATGATCCCGAGATTGGCCTGATAGCCGGTCGAGAAGACCATCGCGTGGTCCATGTCGTAGAATTCGCGCAGGGCGGCCTCGACATCGCGGTGGTCGCGGAAGGTGCCGTTGAGGACGCGGCTTCCGGTCGTGCCGGCGCCGAAATCCTCCATCGCCTGCTTGCCCGCCGCGATGACGTCATCGTCGAAGGTCATGCCCATGTAGTTGTAGGTGCCGAGCAGGATCGTGTCGCGCCCGTTGCATATCGCTTGCGTGGGCGAGAGCACCTTTTCCATGACGAGGTTGAACGGATCCTCCACCCCTGCGGCAAGCAGCGCCTCGCGGGTCTGGATGATGGGATCGAACTTGGCGAGCAGATCGACCGGCTCGGTCTGGGCAAGGGTCTCGTTCATAGCGGTTGCCATTATCAGCTATCCTGCAGCTTGTGGACTGCCGCCACCAGTTGGCCCCAGTTTTCGATCTCGGCCTGCTGGTTCATGCTGATGATGATGTCGAACTCGTCCTCGATCGCGGCGACGAAATCCATCACCGTGAGGCTGTCGAATTCGAGATCGCCGGCAAAGGTGGTCGCGTCCTCGATGGCGATGCCCTTCTTGTTGAAGGGCTCGACGAGATTGCGGATGGCGGCATCGACGTCTGCGGGGGTCATGGCGGGTCTGCTTTCTTCGGATCGGTTGTCGCGCGGGACTTAGCCCGGTATTACGGCTGCAAAGCGGCGGATGATGCAGCTTGTCAAGTTTTCGCCGCGCCCATCCGGGATGCGGCAGCCGATCCGGGGGGATGATGGCTGAAGAACCCGTGCAGTCCGAAACGCCCAAGGCCGCGCCTTCGCTGCCTTCGCCCTCGGGCTATTCCAACCATGCGATCCATCTGGTGCGTACCGCGCAGCAGATCAACCTCGCCCTGAGCCAGATGGCCGACCAGAAGGCCTCGATCCTGATGGGGGCGACCTTTCTCGTCTTCACCATCGCGGTCGGACAGGCGCGGGGCGGGACGCTGCCCGTCTCGCTTGCCGTCCTCGCCCTGTTCGCCTTCATCTCGGCGATGTGCGCGGTGTTCGCGGTGCTGCCTTCGGTGAGCAGTCCGGCCTCGGCCAAGCTCAATGACGGCGTGCCCAACAAGCTGTTTTTCGGTTACTTCACCCACATGGACGAGCGCGAATGGGCCGAGAGTATCCTCGATGAACTCCATGCCGACGAAACCGTGTTCCGCACCATGCTGCACGACATCTACCAGAACGGGCAGGTGCTCCAGCGCAAGAAGTACAAGTACCTCGCCTATGCCTACAAGAGCTTCATGGCCGGGCTCGTGCTGACGGTGATCACCTTCGCACTGGAATATGCGGCGCCGATCGCCTGAGCGTCAGTTCTGCAACTTGATCCGGCAGTCGCTCTGGTCGGCCTCGCACTGCGCCGCATAGGCCGCGACCACGGCCCGCGGCACCCGCACTTGGAACGCGCCCGGGCCGAGGCTGTAAAGCCCTTGCAGATAGGCGCGGTCGAAATCCGTGAGCGCCTGAGGGGCCAGGTCCGGGCCATCGGCAAACAAGCTCAGCATCGAGGGCAGGCCGATGCCGCCGAAATCGATCTGGCGGCGGGGCATGCCGAGGATGTGGAGCACGGCATGATCAGCGATCTGCCCCAGCGTTGCGCCGCCGAGCTGGTTTGCATCATACATCACCACTGACAGGGTCTTTGGGCGGTAGGTCGACGAGGCGGTGCGGGACGCCGCAGTGCTCTGTGAGACGACGAGGCCGAGGTCGTTGAAGGTCACTCCTTGCGCATTGGCGGTGGCGAGCACGCTCCACCACACCACCGGCCGCTTGCCGCGCACCTCGCTCTCGATCCGGCGGGTGTGCACATCGCGTAAGGGCAGCACCCCGACGAGATCGAGCCGCTTGCTCACCAGCCGCTTGTACATCCTTTCAGGGTCATCGACCACGATTACCACTGCATTGGCCCGACATCCGGCACGTGGCTCTCCCAGGCCGAGTTCGAGCGAGGTGGCAAGGATGCGATCGGCCACGAAGCGGGCCTGATCCGGTTCCAGCCCTGCCACCTCGATGCACAGCGGCTGGAAAAAGCGCGGCATGGATTCGAAAACGCTCAGACGCTCGGTCATCTGCCGCAGGTTGTCCTTGAACACCTGGCGGGCCATCTCGCGCTGGCTGAGCACTTCGATCTCGGTGATGTCCTGTTCGGATCGGCCAGCCTGATCGTGGGCAGACAGCGCGGCGGGATGGGTCAGCACCGCCGCAGCAAGAGCAAGGATCCCGTGTGCTGCGGCGCGCATTCGAACCTCCCGTAATATGCTAATTTATGTAGATAATTTTAGCAGCGGAAGGCTGAATGGCCAATGAACTCCGGTCCCTGACCGCTCACACCAGGGCATTGACCGCGCTCATGAACGGTCCGATCGACACCGGCTTCGAGAGATAGCCCTCGGCCCCCGCCGCGCGGATGCGTTCCTCGTCGCCCTTGGCAGCGAAGGCTGTCACCGCCAGCACCGGGATCGCCGCCAGCCGCCGGTCGCGCTTGGCGGCCTCGATCAGGTCGACGCCCGAGACGCCGCCGAGCTGGATGTCCATGATGATGAGATCGGGAGAGACCGCGCGCGCCGTGTCCAGCACCTTATCGCCCTCGGCCACCGGTTCCACATCGAAGCCGTTGGCCCTGAGCACATCGCAGAACAATTTCCGGTTGAGGTCATTGTCCTCGACAACCATGATCCGCTTTGTCACTGAACGCCCCGTTTGCCACCCGTTCCGTCAGTTACCCGCAGCCGAAGGACAGGACAATCCCGCATCGTCCCCCATCCGAGCCCGCCAATCCCGAGATGCTGGCGCTCGCCGCGCTCGGCTGGGTGCTGGAATCCGAGGATCGTGCCGCGCGCTATCTTGAACTCACCGGTCTCGATCCCGATTCTCTGCGCACCGGTCTCGGCGATCCCGTGATCCTCGCCTCGGCGCTCGAATTTCTCGCCAACCACGAACCCGATCTGATCCGCGCGGCCGAGGCCCTTGCCGTCACGCCCGAGGAACTGGTCGCCGCCAAGGACGCTCTCACAGCATGACCCGCCCGCTCATCATCTCCGATTGCGACGAAGTGCTGCTGCACATGGTCGCGCCCTTCAAGGACTGGCTGGAGACGAGCCAGGGTGTCAGTTTCCACCTCGAAGGCCACAATTTCGCCGAGGCCCTGCGCTGGCAGGACAGCGGCGAACTGCTCGCCCCGCCCGATATCTGGAAGATGCTGCGGCTCTTCTTCGACAACGAGATGGACTCGCAGAAACCGATCGCCGGCGCGGTCGAAGGGATCAACACGCTGGCCGAAAAGGCCGACGTTGTGATCCTCACCAACCTCGTCGACCATCACCGCGATGCGCGGGCGCAGCAGCTCGCCAAGGTCGGGATCAATGCCCGGGTGTTCACCAATCAGGGCCCGAAGGGCCCGGCCCTGAAGGCGATCATCGACGAATATGCGCCCACCCGCGCCCTGTTCATCGACGACCTCGCCCAGCACCACGCCTCGGTGGCCGAGATCACGCCGCATGTCACGCGGCTGCACCTGTGCGGCGAGCCGATGATCGCCCACGCAATCGACTGCGCCCACAAGGCCGGCCACGCCCATTCGCGGATCGACCGCTGGGACGAGGCCCTGCCGTGGCTGATCGAACAACTGGAGGACTGAAACATGAGCTACACCGCACGCCTTGCCGAACTCGGCATCACCCTTCCCAAGGCCGCAGCGCCGGTCGCCAGCTACGTGCCCGTCGTGGTGCACGGCGGCATCGCCTACGTCTCGGGCCAGCTGCCCTTCGTGGATGGCGCAGTCGTGACGGGCCGGCTGGGCGATGATGTCGACGTCGAGGCCGGGAAGGCGGCGGCGCGCGCCTGCGGGCTGATGATCGTGGCCCAGCTCCAGGCCGCAGGCTTGCTTGACCAGGTCGAGCGGGTGGTGAAGCTCGGTGCCTTCATCAACTGCACTGCCGATTTCACCCAGCAGCCGGAAGTCGCCAATGGCGCCTCGGACCTGATGGAGCAGATCTTCGGCGGCGCCGGCCAGCACGCGCGGGCCGCCGTGGGTGTGCCCGCCCTGCCGCGCGGGGCGGCGGTGGAAGTCGATGCGATCGTCGCCTTGAAGGCATGACCGGTTGCCCCGCTCCGGACTGGTTGACCGCTTGGGAATATGCCCATCGCGGGCTGCACGGTGCGGGCGTGCCGGAAAACTCGCGTGGGGCCGCCGAGGGAGCGATCGCGGCGGGCATGGGCATCGAGTGTGATATCCAGATGAGCCGCGACAACGTGCCGCTCGTGTTCCACGACTGGGAGCTCGACCGGCTCACCCGGGAGCGCGGCAAGGTCGCGGCCCGCGCCGCCTACGATCTGTGCCGCATCCCCCTGCTCGAAACGCAGGAGACGATCTGGCGCCTGTCCGAACTGCTCGATCTGGTCGCCGGCCGGGTGCCGATCCTCGTCGAGGTCAAGGCCCAGCCGCATCTCGCGGTGCCCGAGCCCTGCATCGCCATTGCCAGGGTGCTGGCGGATTATACGGGGCCGCTGGCGGTGATGAGCTTCGATCTCAGGGTCGGCGAATGGTTCGCGAGGAACGCGCCGGATGTGGTGCGCGGTCTGGTCGTCACCGACACGCTCGATCACGGCTACCGCCATGCCTGGCGTGCGCCCCATGCGCTCGAGCGCGCACGTCCCGATTTCCTCGCCATTGACGTGCGGGACCTTCCCAATGCGCTTGCCAGCCTGTGGCGCGAGAGCGGCCGACCGCTGCTGACCTGGACGGTGCGCTCCCCCGAAACGCGCGAGCGGGGCCTTGCCCATGCCGATGCGCTGATCGCGGAAGGGGCGGGGCTGGCGTGAGTTCCCCGGAGCTGACGGTGCGCATCGCCGCCTCGGTCGGCGCGTTCGACGCGGCGGAGTGGAACGCGCTCGGCGGCAACGATAACCCTTTCGTCTCCAACGAATTCCTCACCGCGATGGAGGATTCGGGGAGCGTCGGCCCCGGTACCGGCTGGGAGCCCGCGCCGATCGCCATCACCGACGAGGCGGGGCGGCTGCTGGCCGCCATGCCCTCCTATGCCAAGGGGCACTCGCAAGGCGAATATGTGTTCGACCATAGCTGGGCCGATGCCTGGCACCGCGCGGGCGGGCGCTACTATCCGAAACTCCAGATCGCAGCGCCCTTCACCCCGGCCACGGGTCCGCGCCTGTTGCTGAGCGACGAGAGCCTCGCCCCGCATCTGCTCAAGGGCGCGGAGGCGGTGTGCCTCCAGAACAAGCTGTCCAGCGCCCACGCGACCTTCATCGATCCGGCCCAGCTCCCGCTGTTCGAACAGGCCGGCTGGATGCCGCGCGCCGATATCCAGTTCCACTGGTTCAACCGCAGCTATGTGAGCTTCGAGGATTTCCTCGGCGCGCTGTCCTCCCGCAAACGCAAGGACCTGCGCAAGGAGCGCGCCGCCGCGGTAGAGGGCCTGACGATCCGCCACCTCACCGGCAGCGACATCCGCGAGGAGCACTGGGACGCCTTCTGGACGTTCTATCAGGACACGGGAGCGCGCAAATGGGGTCGCCCCTACCTGACTCGCGAGGCCTTCAGCCTGCTGGGGGAGCGGATGGGCGAGCGGATCGTGCTGATCCTCGCCTATGACGGGGCGGAGGCGATTGCCGGGGCGCTCAATTTCGTCGGCAAGGATGCGCTCTACGGCAGGTATTGGGGCTGCACTCGCGAAGTGCGCTTCCTGCATTTCGAGCTGTGCTACTATCAGGCGATCGACGCCGCCATCGCGCGGGGTCTGGCGCGGGTCGAGGCAGGGGCGCAGGGCGGGCACAAGCTGGCGCGCGGCTACGAGCCGGTGCAGACCTGGTCCGCGCACTGGATCGCCGATCCGGGCCTGCGCGCCGCGATCGCCGATTTCCTCGAGCGCGAGCGCGCGGGGGTGGCGAGCGACCAGCTCTATCTCGGCGGCCGCACCCCCTTTCGCAAGGATCAGGCGGCGCGCTGACGGCCCTCGGCGAGCCACTGGCGCGCGCGGCGCTGGGCTTCGGCGATCTCGCGGGCGGTCATCTCTTCCGAGATATCGGCGCGGCAATGGGCGGCTTCCTCGTGGCCGCGTGCTGCGGCGAGGTTGAACCACTTGTGCGCCTCGATCAGATCGCAGGGCGCGCCGTTGCTGCCGGTCGAGAAAGCGATGCCAAGGTCATAGCAGGCCCCTGCCTCGCCGCATCCCGCCGCGGCCAGCCAGGCCCCGAGCTGGTTTTCGCCGGCATTCTCGCGGGAGAGGTTCGTCCCGATTGCGATGATGTTCATGTCTGGTCCCCGTTTTCACCGGATCGCCCCCCTCGGCGTCCGTCCGTGATCGGAGAAGTGCGGCAATTATGGTCAAAAATTAGTTAACGCGATTTGCGCCTTGGGCGCACGCGCTTTTGCCCCCGCCTCGCTGCCAAAGCCGCTTGTGCCCCTCGGGGGCCTTCCCTATAGGGCCCCCAGTGCTTTCCGCTTGCTGGGACCAAGTGAGCCGATGAAAATATTCAGGGCGTCAGGACGCGATGGTCTTCCCAGCGGCTCACGGGACGAGAGAGCTTGATGCCAACCACCGCGTCTGACGACATCGATATCCTCGAAAAGGCCAAGCGCCTGCTCGCACCGGACTATGTCCCGGGCGAGGACGAGGAATACATGAACGAGCGCCAGCAGGCCTATTTCCGGATGCTGCTGATCGAATGGAAGCGCTCGATCCATTCCGCCGCCGGGCAGACGCTGCAATCGCTCCAGGACGGACCGATCCGCGAGGCCGACCTCACCGACCGCGCCTCCAGCGAGACCGACTGGGGCATCGAACTGCGCACCCGCGATCGCCAGCGCAAGCTGGTCGCCAAGATCGACGCGGCGCTGCGGCGGATCGATTCCGGCGAATACGGCTATTGCGAGGTCACCGGCGATCCGATCGGCCTCAGGCGACTGATCGCCCGGCCCGTTGCGACCATGACGGTCGAGGCGCAGGAAGCCCACGAACGGCGCGAGAAGGTTTCGCGCGACGACTGATATCAACAAGGCGGCTGCGACCTGTGCCGCCTTGGGACGCCCTGCAACAAGCGGGATCTGCGAGGGCTTCGGTTTACTGCGCGTTAACCGCGAATGCCCCACCTACGGCATTGCAACGCCGCGCCGACGGGTCATCCATGGAGCGGCAACCAGTCGACTGATTTTCGTGCTGAGGAGGCGATCCGCACAATGACGGGGGTTGAGACACGCAGTGTCGCGCGCGACAGCCTTTTCCTGCTGGCCGACATCCGCATCGAGCAGGGCACCGAGGTGCACCGCGTCCGGGTGCGCAACCTGTCGGATGGCGGGATGATGGGCGAAGGGCACCTGCGCGTTCAGCGCGGGCATCGCGTGTCGGTCGAGCTGCGCAACATCGGCGCGGTCGGCGGCACGGTCGCATGGGTGCAGGACAACCGTTTCGGCGTCGCCTTCGACGAGGAAATCGATTCCCAGAAAGCCCGCCGCCCCCTCCAGGCCGCCGAGGATCCCGCTGCGGCCATCGCCCAGCCCTCGTGGGCCCATCGCGCCCCGCGCCCGCCCGAGCCGAGCCAGCTCCGCAAGATCTGAACGCATTCCGGGGAAGGCATCGCCCCGCCAAGCTGACCGCCCCGCAGCAACCTGCTAGACACGGGGCCCATGCGATTCTGGCTACCCCTGATTGCCGCGCTGGCGCTTTCCGCCTGCGGCCCCTCGAACGGCGGAGGGGCGGTCGAAGTGGCGATCATCGGTGCGCCGGACAGCCTCTACCAGGAAGGCGTCCGCCTTTCCCTTCCCGCCCAGCACATCCGCGGCGCGACCGTCGAAGGACTGGTCGCGCTCGACCAGGCCGGACAGGTCGTGCCCGCGATCGCCGAGCGCTGGATCGTCACCGAGGACGGCCTCAGCTACATTTTCCGCCTGCGTGACAGCACCTGGCCGGGCGGTGACGAGATCACCGCTGTCGAGGTGCGCCAGCAGCTGCGCGAGGCGCTCACGCGGGTGCGCGGCACCTCTCTGGCGCTCGATCTTGCCAAGGTGCGCGATATCCGCGCGATGACGGGCCGCGTGATCGAGGTCCGCCTGACCTCGCCCATGCCCGATTTCCTGCGTCTGCTGGCCCAGCCCGAGCTCGGCCTCGTCAAGAACGGCAGCGGCGCCGGGCCGATGGCGTTGTCGCGCGACGAGGCGGACGACACGGCACGCCTCACCGCCCTCCCGCCCGAATCCCGCGGCCTGCCCGCGCGCGAGGACTGGGAGGCCGTTGCCCGGCCCGTCGCGGTGCGGGCCCTGTCGGTCACCGACGCGGTCGGCGCCTTCTCCCGCGGGGATGTCGATCTGGTGCTGGGCGGCAGCATCGTCAACTTCCCCCAGGCCGAGGCCGGCCCGCTGTCGCGGGGGACGATCCAGGTCGATCCGGCCATCGGGCTGCTGGGGCTGACGGTGCGCCGCGAGACCGGCCTGCTCGCCGATCCGAAGCGGCGCGAGGCACTGTCGATGGCGATCGACCGGGCCGCGCTGATCCAGAGCTTCGGTCTCAACGGCTGGCGCCAGAGCAGCTGGATCGTCCCGCCCGCCTTCTTCGCCTCGGCCCCCTATCCGGAAGACCGCTGGGACGGCGCCTCGATCGACGAGCGCCGCGCCGCCGCCGCCGCCCGGATCCGCGCCTGGACCGCGGCCGGGAACGAGGCGGTGGTGCGCGTCGCGATGCCGCGCGGCCCCGGGGGCGACCTGCTCCTGCGCCAGCTTGCCGAGGCTTGGGGCACCATCGGTGTCACCACCCGCCGCGCCGCGCCCGGCGAGGCTGCCGATCTGGAGCTGCGCGACACGCTGGCGCGCTATTCCTCGCCGCGCTGGTTTCTGAACCAGTTCCATTGCAGCCTCGACGCGGGGCTGTGCGCGCCGCGGGCGGATGCGCTGGTGCGCGAGACCCTTGCCGAACGCGATCCGGCGCGCCGCGAGGAGCTGCTCGTCGAAGCCCATGCCGCGCTGGTCGAACGCGAGATCTACATTCCCCTGGGTGCGCCGGTGCGCTGGTCGCTGGTGCGCGGCTCGATCCGCAACTACCTGCCGAACCCCTGGGGTCTCCACCCCTTGTTCCCGCTTTCCCAGCCCACCACATAAAGGGCATGGACAAGACCATGCACCGCCGCCCCGAACCCATGAACTTCGCGCTGCCGACCGGAACCGACGCCGCGTCGGTGCGCGCCCGCGTGGTGATGATGGAGCGGCTGCTCGAACGCAGCTTCACCATTCCGGGCATCAACATGCCCGTCGGTCTCGATGCGCTCGTCGGCCTCGTGCCGGTGATCGGCGAGATCGTGACGGCGGCGATGGGGGCCTACATCGTGTGGGAGGCCAAGAACCTCGGCGTGCCCAGGTGGAAGCTGGCGCGGATGGGCGCGAACGTGCTGTTCGACACCGCGATCGGCGCGATCCCGCTGATCGGCGATGCCGCTGACCTCGTGTTCCGCTCCAACACCCGGAACCTGCGCATCCTCCTGAAGCACATCGACAGGCACCATCCCGAGACGCGGGTGATCGACCGGTAGTTTCCTCCGGCGCGCTCGCGCGCTAGGGACAGCGGCCATGAGCGCCGATGTCACCTATGCGAGCTATCTCGATCTCGACCGCATCCTTGCCGCGCAGCATCCTGCCTCGGAAGCGCATGACGAACTGCTGTTCATCATCGTGCACCAGGCGAGCGAGCTGTGGCTCAAGCTGTGCCTCCATGAACTGACGGCGGCGCGCGAATGCATCGAGGCCGACGACCTCAGGCCGGCCTTCAAGATGCTCGCGCGGGTGGCGCGGGCGCAGCAGCAGCTGATCCAGAGCTGGGACGTGCTCAGCACCATGACCCCGCATGATTACTCCGCGATCCGCCCGCACCTGGGCGCCTCGAGCGGGTTCCAGTCGGCGCAATACCGGATGATGGAATTCATGCTCGGCGGCCGCGACGGCAAGCACGTGCGCCTGCACAAGTCGAATGCCGACTGGGCCGACCGGCTGGAGGCGGAGCGCGGGCGGGCGAGCCTCTATGATGCGGCGATCCGTCTTTTGGCGCGGCGCGGCTTCGCCATCGACGCGGCCGTTCTCGAGCGCGACCCGGCGGCGGCCTACACGCCCGACGCCAGTGTCGAGGCGGCCTGGGCGGCGATCTACCGCGATCCCCAGCCGCATTGGGACCTCTACGAACTCGCCGAAAAGCTGGTCGATCTCGAATACCACTTCCAGCGCTGGCGCTTCGGGCATCTGAAGACGGTCGAGCGCATCATCGGCTTCAAGCGCGGCACGGGCGGCACCCCCGGCGTGCCCTATCTCGAAGGCGTGCTGAAGCAGGCCTTCTTCCCCGAGCTGCTGACCGTCCGGACCGCCATATGACCCCCGAACAGCGCGCCGCCGAATTCGACGCCGCCGATCCGCTGGCGGTCTATCGCGAGCGGTTCACGCTGCCCGAGGGCGTGATATATCTCGACGGCAATTCGTTGGGTGCCCTGCCCAAGGCGACGCCCGCGCGTTTGCAGGCGGTGATCGAAGCCGAGTGGGGCGAGGGCCTGATCCGTTCGTGGAACAGCGCGGGCTGGTTCGACATGGCGAGCCGCATCGGCGGCAAGATAGCGCCGCTGATCGGCGCGGCCCCGAACGAGGTGATCGCCTGCGATTCGACCAGCGTGAACCTGTTCAAGCTGATCGCGGCGGCGTTGGCGATGCGGCCCGGGCGCAAGGTGGTGCTCTCCGAACCCGGCAATTTCCCGACCGATCTCTACATGATCGCCGGGCTCGAGGCGCAGGGTCTCGCCGAGCGGCGTCTGGCGGAGCGCGGCAGGCTGGCCGGAGCGCTGGGCGAGGATGTCGCGCTGCTGCTGCTCACCCATGCGCATTACAAGACCGGCGCGCTCCACGACATGGCCGCCCTGACCCGCGCCGCGCATGAGGCGGGGGCGCTGGTGCTGTGGGACCTGTCGCACTCCACCGGCGCGCTTCCTGTGGACCTGCGCGCGGCGGGGGCGGATTTCGCGGTGGGGTGCGGCTACAAATACCTGTGCGGCGGCCCCGGCGCCCCCGCCTTCGCCTTCGTCGCCGAGCGGCACCAGGCGGACCTGCAACAGCCCCTGACCGGCTGGTTCGGCCACGCCGCGCCCTTCGCCTTCTCCGACGACTACGCCGGCGCGCCGGGGATCGAGCGGCTGCAATGCGGCACGCCCCCGGTGCTCGGCCTCGCGGCGCTGGAGGTGGGGGTGGATCTGGTCGCCGAGATCGGCGTCGCGCGGCTCTACGGCAAGTCGCAGGCCCTCTCCGAGTTCTTCCTCGAGTGCCTGATGGCGCACGGGGTGGACCTCGAACTGGTCAGCCCGCCCAAAAGCGGCGAGCGCGGCAGCCAGCTGTCGTTCCGCCACGCGCACGCCTACGCGATCTGCCAGGCGCTGATCGCGCGCGGGGTGATCGGCGATTTCCGCGCGCCCGACGTGCTGCGGCTGGGCTTCGCGCCCGCCTATCTCAGCTTCGCCGACATCGCCGCCGCCGCCCGCCATCTTGCCGAGGTGCTGGCGAGCGGCGAGTGGCAGCGGGCGGAGTTCAACGAGCGCGCGGCGGTGACCTGACGAATATCATTCGGCCCGCAGGGCCGCGAGCGCACGCGCGCGAGCCGCAGGCGCCCCGTAGCGAAGCGAAGGGAACCGCGCCGAGGACGAAGGCGCGGAGGCGCCTTCGCAATCAAACGGTGCGCTCGGCCTTGTCCTTCTCGTTGGTGCCCTTGATCATGGCGCGCATCTGCTCCCATTCCGCGTCGCCGAGCGCGTGGAGCATCGGGTAGAAGGTCCCGCCGGTGGCTTGGAAGCCTGCGCCGTCGATCGCGATGGTCTGACCGTTCACGTATTCCGCCCCCGGTCCCATCAGGAACACCGCGAGGTTCGCAAGCTCGTGCATCTCGCCCGCGCGGCCCATCGGGTTCATCGCATTGTTCGAATTGCCGCCCGACCCGCCGGGATTGAGCCGCGCGCTCATCCCCTTGGTCGGGAAGAGGCCCGGGGCGATGGCGTTGAAGCGCAGGCCGTAGCGGCCCCACTCGGTCGCCAGGCTCTGGGTCATCGCGTTGATCGCGGTCTTGGACATGGCCGACGGCACCACGAAGGCGCTGCCCGACCACACCCAGGTGGTGAGGATCGAGAGGAAGCTCGCCTTCTTCTTCTCGGCGATCAGGCGCTTGCCGATGTCGAGCGTCACGTAGAAGGTGCCGCGCATCACGATGTCGGCGATGGCGTTGAAGCCGTTGACCGACAGGTCCTCGGTGCGGCTGATGAAGTTGCCGGCGGCGTTGTTGACCACGCCCGTCAGCGCCCCGCCATCGGCCCAGATCGCGTCGACCATCGCGTGGATCGCGTCCGCGTCACGGATGTCGCAGGCCATCCCGACGATCTTGCCGCCATGCAGTTTGGTCAGCTCCTCGGCGGTCTCGTCAAGTTTCCCCTGACGGCGGCCGCAGATGTAGACGGTCGCGCCAAACTTGAGGAAGGCCTCGGCCATCTCGCGCCCGAGGCCGGTACCCCCGCCGGTCACGAGGATGCGCTCGCCCGCCATCAGGCCATCGCGGAACATCAGCTTCGATACGTCCATCAGAATGCACCCTTTCCAATCGTCATTGCGAGGAGCGAAGCGACGCGGCAATCCACAGCCCGGCGCTCCGGCCTCGCGGTCAGTCCACGGGTTGCTTTGCTTCGCTCGCAATGACGAGCAAAGGCGCGATCACAAGCCCAGAACGGTCTTGGCGATGATGTTCTTCTGCACCTCGTCGGATCCGCCGAAGATCGTCGAGGCGCGGTTGTTGAGGTATTTGCCCATGGCGGTCTGGGCATATTCGCTCCCCACGGGCTCGGGCGCCTCGTTGCCGTAGAGCGGGCGTTCGAGCGGCAGTTGCAGCGCGTCGGGGCCGAGCAGTTCGAGCCGCAGCACATCGACCTTCTGGCCGATATTGGAGCCGAGCAGTTTCACCAGCGAGGTTTGTGGCCCCGGCGCGCGGCCCTTGGCGAGTTCGGCGAGAATACGCAGTTCGGTCACCTCCAGCGCCTCGGCCTCGAGCCGCACGCGGGCGAGCTTGTCGCGGAAGCGCGGATCGTGGGCGATTGCGCCGTTGACCCCGGAAGGCTGGGTCTGCGCAAGCGTCTCGAGCCGGTCGATCGACTGGAGCAGGCGCGGGGCGTAGCACGAACCGCCGCGCTCGTTCTCGAGCAGGAACTTGGCGATCGTCCATCCGGCGCCCTCCGCGCCGATGCGGTTCTCGACCGGGGTGCGCGCATCGGTGAAGAACACGGCGTTGACCTCGTGATCTCCCGACATCGAGTAGATCGGGGTCACTTCCACCCCCGGCTGGTCCATCGGCACGAGGAGGAAGCTTATCCCCTGCTGCTTCTTGACGGTGGCATCGGTGCGGACCAGCGCGAAGATCCAGTCGGCGTGGTGGGCGTGGGTGGTCCAGATCTTGGAGCCGTTGATCACGTATTCGTCACCCTCGAGCCGCGCTGAGGTCTTGAGGCTGGCGAGGTCCGACCCGCTGCCCGGCTCGGAATAGCCCTGGCACCAGTAATCGTCGCCCGAGAGGATGCCCGGCAGGAAGCGGGCCTTCTGTTCCGGCGTGCCGAATTCGCAGATCACCGGGCCGACGAGGCGCAGGCCGAGGATCGCGAGGGCGGGCGCGCCGGCAAGCGCGCATTCCTTCTCGAAGATGAACTTCTGCGTCGGAGTCCAGCCGGTGCCGCCGTCTTCCTTGGGCCAGTGCGGGGCGACCCAGCCTTTCTGGTAGAGGATGCGGTGCCACTCCATCCCGATGTCGGGCTCGACGAACACGCCCGGCGTGCGGCGGGCGCCATCGCGCAGCCGCTCGGGCAGATTGTCCTTGAGGAAGGCGCGCACTTCCTCGCGGAACGCCAGATCCTCGGGGGTGAAGTCCAAGTCCATTCTATTCAATCCCAATTGCGATCCCGCAGGTACGGCCTTCGGCCCCTGCCAGCTTCAGTCCCCGTCTCGCATGGCCCAGCGGATCGTGCGCCGCAGCAGGTCATAATAGACGTCGTAGTTCCAGGCGCACATTTCCTTGTGCGGGTAGAAATCGGCCATGCCCGGCAGGTCGTAGTGCCCGCGGCAATGGCCCAGCGCGTTGTATACGATCTGCCCCGCGCCGATATCCCTCGTATAAACGATAGGGACGGTGGTCTTTTCCCACACGGCATCGACGAAGCCGGTCGCCTCGCCCTCGAAGGTGGTCTGCATCAGCGTGTCGATGGGCGCGGTGGTTTTCGAGAGGTAGAGTTCGTCCACCACCTCGAAGTCCGCGATGCCGCGGGTCAGCTCGTGATCCTTGTTGACCACCTCGACCGGGAACTTGCCGATCGGCGGGTGCGCCTTGAACTGGGTGCCGAGCATTTCCATCACGTCGGGCCGGGTCTCGGGCGCATCCACCAGCCCCTCGGCGGTGAAGACGAGGATCGAGTTGGTGCCGTGGAGCGCCATCCACTTGCCGCCCTTGTCCATCCAAGCCTTCAGCTGCGCGGCCTGTTCCTCGGTGGGCATCAGGTCGCAGGTGTAGGTGATGAGGAAGCGGCACTGCTCGAGCCGCTCCAGCCCCGAATAGTCGCAGGCCACCGTGGTGCGGATGTGCGGGTGTTCGGCGAGGAGCTTCAGGATCTCGAGCCGCGGGTAGTCGATATCGTGATACTTGCCGGCCGCGATGAAGTGCGCGTCGATGCGGGTGGCGGGTTGCTCTGCCATGTCAGCTCCTGATGCTGCCGCCGCCGTCGACCGTGAGATCGCAGCCGGTGGTGAAGCTCGCCTCGTCGCTGGCGAGGAAGACGACCGCGCGGGCGACCTCCTCGGGCTCGCCGATGCGGTTCATCGGGTGGGTGGCGGCGAAATTGGTCTCGATGTTCTCGGGCGTGTCGGCGCCGGAGAACTTGTAGCGGTTGTACATCGGCGTGCGGATCGCGCCGGGGTGGACCATGTTGACGCGGATCGGCAGGCCGCGTTCGGCCAGATCGAGCGCGACCGACTGGGTGAGGCCCCTGAGGCCGGTCTTGGAGGCGGAATAGGCCGCCACGAAACTTGCCGGGCGCAGCGCGATCATCGAGCCGATGTTGACGATGGCGCAGGGCTCGCCGCTCGCCTCCATCGCGGGGATCGCGGCGCGCATCCCGTAGAAGGGGCCATTGAGATTGATGTCGATCGTGCGCTCCCACACGTCGAGCGCGCCGTCGGGGACATTGCCGGGCTCGGAGATGCCGGCGATGTTGCACAGCACGGTGAGCTTGCCGAACCGTCCGCGCGTGGCCGAAACCGCTGCCTCCCACTGCCTGAGATCGCGCACGTCGAGCGGGCACGCCGCCGCCCGTTCGCCCAGTTCGGCGGCGAGGCCTTGCGCCTTTTCCAGCTGCACATCGCCCAGCATCACGCTGCCGCCCTCGGCGACGATCAGGCGCGCAACCGCCGCCCCGATCCCCTCGGCGCCGCCGGAGACCAGCGCGACCTTGCCCTGCATACGCATGGCTATTCGCGCTCCAGGATGGCGACGCCGGAAAGACCGGGGGCGCCGTAGACATGGCTGTAACCGAAGCGGGGCTTGCCGGGCACCTGCCGCTCGCCTGCGCGCTGGCGCAGCTGGGTGACGTTCTCGTAGACCTGCCTGAGGCCCGAGGCGCCGATCGGCTCCCCGCAGGCGAGGCAGCCGCCGTCGGTGTTCACCGGCAGCTTCCCGCCGTGGATCTCGGTCCAGCCGTTGGCGAGCCATTCCTCCTGCTCGCCATCCTTGCAGAAGCCGTTTTCGGCCATGTGCATGATCTCGGCGCCGCTCTCGGTATCCTGAAGCTGTGCGACCGAGATGTCCTCCGGCCCGATGCCGGCCTTCTCGAAGGCGGCCTTGGAGGCGAGGACGGTGGGCTTGCCGCCTTCCTCGATGCTGATGCCGGCCTGGAATACCTCGAAGGAGTTGGGCGGCCGGGTCTTGACCGCAACCGCGCGGATTTTCACCCCGTCGGCGCCCAGCTCCTTCATCTTCTTCTCGCTCGCGAGGATCAGCGCCACGGCGCCCTCGGCGGGCGAGCAGAACATGTATTTGGTGAGCGGATCGTTGATCATCGGCGCGTTCATGATCGTGTCGAGATCGACCGGGCTGCGCCGCCAGGCGTGGGGCGTGATGGTGCCGTTGCGGAAGGCCTTCTCGGCAACCCGGCCCAGAGTGGTGCGGCTGATGCCGTGGAGCTGCATGTAACGCTGGATCTTCAGCGCGAAGAACTGCGTCGTCAGCATCATGCCGGTCTGGCCATACCATTCGGGCAGGCCATAATCGGCAGGCTTGGCATTGAAGGCGCCGCGCGGGTGTTTGTCGAAACCCACGGCGAGCGCGAGGTCGTACATCCCGCTCGCGATCGCCTGCTGCGAGGCGGCGAGCGCGCTGCCCCCCGTGGCGCAGCCGTTGGCGACATTGGTGAAGGGCAGGCTGGTCAGGCCCAGCTCGTTGACCATGATGTCGGCATTGCCGGCCGCCGCCGAGCCGCCATAGGCGCACTCGATGTCGGGCCATTCGAGCCCCGCATCCTTCAGCGCCTCGCGCACGGCATAGACGCCCTGTTCGCGGCCCGAACGGCTGTCGGTGCGGCCGAAGGGGTGGATGCCTGCGCCGATGATGTAGACGTTCTCGCTCATGCTGCCTTGCTTTCTGATGCGGCGACGGGACGGAAGGCGAAGGTGTCATAGCGCGCGTTGAACGGCACGACGCAGAATTCGAGCTCCATGCCGAGGTGAAGGTCCTCAAGCCGCGCATCGACGATCCGGCTCTCGACGATCACCTCGCCGGGCAGTTCGACATAGCCGAGCAGGAAGGGCACGAAATCGGGCGGGCCTTCGCCGGGGCCGGAGCCGGGGCCTTCATAGGGCTCCTTGGGCAGGAAGCCTTGCGAGGTCCACGACCACAGCTTGCCCCGGCGCGAGAGCTTGTAAGGCTCCACGCCTTCGGCCGCATCGCCGACCGGCATCGGGAAGACGATCTGCCCGGAAGGCAGGCGTCCCCCCATCAGATGCGGCGTGGGCCCGTCGCTCCACAGGTTCGGGTCGATCTTTTCGCCCATTGTTCAGTTCCCTCCCGCGCGCGGATCAAGCCGCGAGCGCATATTCAGCAAGCACGGTATCGACATCGCCGAACAGGCGGGCGAGCAGCAGCACGCGCTTCATCGCGTGGCCGATGGCGAGCTCGTCGGTGATCCCCATGCCGCCGTGCATCTGCACCGCCTCACGGGCGATGGCATCGACATTCTCGCCGATATAGGCCTTGGCCCCGGCGGCGGCACGCTGGCACTTTGCTGCATCGCTCCGATCGGTCAATGCTGCGCGGTAAAGCATTGAACGGGCTTGTTCTTCTCTGGCGTAGCAATCGACGAGGCGGTGCTGCAAGGCCTGGAAGCTCCCGATCGCCACGCCGAACTGCTCGCGCTCCTTCACATAGGCGAGCGTATCGTCGAGGAGCCTCTGGCCGAGCCCGACCATCTCCGCCGCGGCATAGAGGCGGACGTCCGCGACGATCGCATCGAGCGCCGCCGGATCGAGTGCGAGCTTCGCCGATGCGGGGGTGCGGGTGAGCCTGATCTCGCCGGCGATGCTGCCGTCGGCGAGGCGGTAGGGCCGCACTTCCAGCCCGGCCGCATCTCTGGGCACGAGGAAGCACGCCGTCTCTCCGCCAAGGTCGGCGGTGACGACGAACAGGTCGGCCAGCAGCGCGCCCATCACCATCGTCTTCTCGCCTGTGAGCGTGAAGCCGCCGCCTGCCTCTTCCGCCTTCATGCCCTTGGCCTTGAGGCTGTAGCGCTGGCCGCGCTCGGTCCAGGCGAGGGTGGCGATGGTGGTGCCGGACAGCACCTCCTCCAGCGCCGCGTCCGCTCCGCCGCGTTCGAGCAGCAGCGCCGGCAGGATGCCGTGTTCGAGCAGCGGGTCGGGCGAATTGGCCTTGCCGATGGCTTCAAGCACCAGCGCAAGATCGGTCGATGACCCGCCCATGCCCCCCGCATGCTCGCTCGCTGACAGCGCAATGAGCCCCATCTCGGCCAGTTGCTGCCAGCGTGCGCGGTCATAGCCCGTGGGAGAAAGCCGCAAGCGGCGGCGCGCCTCGACATCGACGGGCGCGGCGAAGCGCTCCACCGAGGTCACGAACATCTGCTGTTCTTCGGAGAGGTCGAAATTCATGTGGGGTCAGGCTTTCCGCGTGAAGGTGATGGGCAGGTGTGTCACGCCGCGCAGCAGGATGTTGGGAAGGATGCGGATCGCGTTTTCATCGGCGACCGCAAAGTTATCGAGACGCTCGAGCAGCTCGTCGAAGGCGACCAGCATCTCCTTGCGGGAGAGCATGTTGCCCACGCACATGTGCGGCCCCTTGCCGAAGCTGAGGTGGGTGCGCGCGTTGGCGCGCTCGATGTCGAAGCGGTCGGGATCGGGGAACTTGGAAGGATCGCGGTTGGCCGCGGCATAGCGCAGCTGCACCACGCTGCCGGCCGGGATCGCCATGCCGCCAAGCTCGGTGTCCTGCTTGACGATGCGCCACATGCCGGCAGTCGGCGTCTCGTAGCGCAGGGCCTCCTCGACGAGGTTCATGATGACCTTGGGATCGCGCCCGCCCGCCGCCGCCTTGGCCTTCGCCATCTGGTCGGGGTTGCGGATCAGCTGGAGCAGCCCGCCTGCCAGCGTCGAGGTGGTGGTCTCGTTCCCCGCCACCATGAACTGCTGCATCAGCGACATGATCTCGGGATCGGAGAGCGGCGTCTCGCCCTCGACCCGCGCCTCGACGAGATCGGTGAGGAGGTCGTTGCCGCCGTTCGCCTTGCGGTCGTCGATCAGCCCCTTGATGTAGTGCTGGAACTCGACGAGGCTCCGCGCGCATTCCTTCTTGCGCTCGAAATCGACCATCTGGCTGAAGCGGTCGACCGCCGCGTCGGACCATGCCTTCACGCGCTTGGGATCATCCTCCAGCCCGATCTGCCCGGCGATCATCGCCACCGGCAGCGGCACGCCGAACTCCTCGACGAATTCGCATTCGCCCCGGTCGGCGAAGGCCTCGATCAGCTCGATCGACTTCTGCCGCATGTCGGCCTCGATCGCGTTCACCCGCGGGGCCGAGAAGGCGAGGTTCACGAGCTTGCGGTTGCGGGTGTGCACCGGGTGGTCGGCGGTCAGCAGGGTGGGGAGATCGGGCCAGCCCTCGGCGAGGATCGCCTGGATCTCCTCGTCCGCCTCGCGCCCCATCAGCGCGGTGAAGTCGTTGGAGAAGACCTCGGGCTTCGCCGCCGCCTCGCTGCACAGGTCGTAGGAATAGACGACCCAGGTGTTCATGCCCTCGAGATGCTCGATCGCCACCCCGGCCTCGTGCATGGCACGGTAGTGATCGAAGGGATCGATCAGCGTTTCGGGGGCAAAGACATTGCCTTGGGGCTTGTTCATGTGATGCGGCTCCGCCACCTTGGATATGGTGTGACAAGCCTAGCGGCCCTCGCGCCCCCGATGCGATGCGCGTTTGTGTTAGGATTGCAGGGGGGGGCTCACCCTCCGGCGAATTCGCGCTGGAATTCAAGCATGTCGAAGTAGTCGCGCCAGCCGGTGATGCGTCCGTCCGAGCCGATGTCGAAGGTGCCCATCACCCGGATCGCGGCGCGGCGGCCGTCCTTGAAGTGGAAGATGTCGGTGCGCTCGGTGAGCACGGTGTTGCCGTTGGCCGCGATGGCATGGGTCTGCCAGTCGCAGCGCGCGACTTTGGCGAGGAAGCCCTCGACCATCGCGCGCATCGCCGTGGTGCCGTGGATCGGTTCCATCGGGATATTGTGATAGACGATGTCCTCCGCGCACAGCGCCAGCATCGCCTCCACATCGCAGGCGTTCCAGTGGCCGATGAAGGCTTCGACGGTCTGTTGGGGCGTCATGCGGTTCCTCCCGAGGTGTATGCGAGTGCCTGCCGCAGCATCCGGCGCACATGGGGGTTGGCGTAGGTTGCCGGACCGTCGCCGAACTGGAGGTAGACGAGCGGGGCGGGGCAGGTGCGGCTCTCCCAGGCGACGCAATCGCTGCCCCGCGGGTGGTCCCAGCCGGCGTTGCTGAACATCGCGCCTGCCACGGCCTGCGCGGCGGAGTAGAAGTTTTCCCGCGTGAAGGCGAAGCCCTCGGCGCGCACCAGCGGGATGAAGGCGCTCTCGTCGATGGGGCAGAGGTAGAGCTCGTCGGTGACGGGGAAGCTCTCGGGCAGGCCCCGCGTGACGGGGTGATCGACAAGGATGCGCGCCTCGTAGGTTATGTCATGGCGATAGCCGGAATCGGGACCGTGCGCGCCGGGCTGGTAGTGGAACTGCCCGCCGAGCCATGCGTGCCACTCCGGCCATTCGGCCCATCCCGCCAGCGCATGGTGCATCGCCACCGCGCCCCTGCCGCCGGCGAAGCGCGCGGCGAGAGCCTCGCGCAAGGCGGGCGAGGGTGGGCGCATCGTCACCGTTCCGTCGCCAAAACTGTAGCCTGCCATGTCGTAGAACAGCACCGCGTCGGCAGCGCGGACGGCCTCCGCCGCATCGGCCTCGCCGCCCTCGGGGTGGACCAGATGGGTGATCTCCCACTCGCCCAGCGCCGCCAGCAGTTCGCCGAAAGGCCCCGCCTCGTAGGGGTGCCCCCCTGACAGCACGAGCAGCGAGCGGGCCATCAGGCGATCTTGAGGATCATCTTGCCGTCATTCGTCCCGGCGAACAGCCGCATGAAGCTTTCGAAGGCGTTCTCGAGCCCCTCGTCGATGTGTTCATCGATGGTGAGTTTGCCCTGCGCCGCCCAGACCCCCATCTGCGCCGCGCCCTCGGCGAAGCGGGGAACGTAGTCGGCGACCAGCAGGCCCCGGATGTGGGCGCGCTTGACGATCAGCTGCCACAGGTTGCGGATGCCGCGCGGCTCGGTGTTGTACTCGCTGATCAGCCCGCACAGGCCGATGCGCGAGTGCAGGTTCAGGTTCATCAGCCCGGCATCGAGGATGATCCCGCCGACATTCTCGAAGATCACGTCCACCCCATCGGGGCAGGCCTCGGCGATGGCCTTGGTGAGCGCGGCCTCGTCCTTGCCGCGATAGTCGATCGCCGCGTCGAAGCCGTATTTCTCGATCAGGCGCGCGCACTTCGCAGGTCCCCCCGCAATCCCGACCGCGCGGCAGCCGTGGATCTTGGCGAGCTGGCCGACGAGGCTGCCGACCGCCCCCGCCGCGCCCGAGACCAGCACGGTCTCGCCGGCCTTCGGCTCGCACACGTCGAGGAAGCCGAAATAGGCCGTCATGCCCACGGCGCCGAAGATCGAGAGGTAGTTGGTGACGCTCGGCACGAGGCTGGGGTCGATCGGCTGGGTAAAGCCGCCCGCAACGCCGATGGAGTAATCCTCGAGCGCGTTGAGACCCATCACCCACTGCCCGGGCGCGAAGCCTTCGGCGCGGCTTTCCTCCACGACGCCGATGGTGCTGGCGCGCACCGGATCGCCGAGCGGGATCGGGGGCATGTAGTTGCCCTCCGCATCCATCCACCCGCGCATCGCCGGATCGAGCGAGGCATAGTGGTTGCGGATCAGGAACTGGCCTTCCTCGAGCGCCGGGGTCGGCTCAGTGACGAGTTCGAAATCCTCGCGCACGGGTGTGCCATTGGGACGGCGCTGGAGGAGGAAGCGGCGGTTGGTGGGCAAGAGAAAACTCCGTTCGTGCTGAGCCTGTCGAAGCACTGTTCTGCTTCCGGCAACGGTTCAAAAGGAAGTGCGGCCCTTCGACAAGCTCAGGGCGAACGGCTGTTGGCTAGGCCGGCTCCAGCCGCACCGGAATGGCGCTTTGCAGGGATTGGCCGGTGATCGGATCGTAATCGACCACCTCGCTCACCAGCCGGTTGGTGGAAGACCCGCGCTCCCGCACGTCCTCCTTCCCCGCATCGGCATCGCCATAGGCATGGGCCATCGACACGATCCCGCGCCGCACCTTGTCGCTCGCCTTCACGACGCCGTGGATCGTGGCGTGGGGGGAGGTGATCGCGACAAGGCCGCCTTCCTCGAGGCCCAGCGCAGCGATGTCGTCCGGATGGATGAAGGCGGGGTTGGTGGTGGTCTTGGCCTGCAGCTTCTTGAGCGGGTGGCCGATCGAGTTGAACCGGGTCTTGGAACGCCGCGAGATCAGGCGGAAGTCGAAGCCCTCGCGCGCCTTGCGGTTCTCGGCATATTTCAGGATCTCCGAGGGCATCGCGCCCACCGCCAGATCGAAGCGGTGGAACTCGCTCTCGTCCACCGGCTCCACCAGCGGGTGCTTTTCGGGATACATGACCGCCGCCCCGCCGTTCGCCGCACAGTCCGCGCGCACCTGGCTGGGCGGCACAAGGCAGCCGGTCACCGCCAGATCGAGGAACTCCTGCTTGGTCGGTTTCCTGTCCATCGGCAACGGCCCGCCAGCGAGGTTCATCTGGATGCCGAGATGGTGCGCGAGCGTCCAGAACATCTCGTATTCGTCGATGCAGTCACCCGGCGGCGCGACCACCGCCTCGGTGTAGCGGGCATAGGGCTCCTCGTGCCACCATTCGGAAAGGCTGGTGATGTCCTCCCGCTCGAGGCATTGCGAGGGGGCGAGCACCACGGTCGCCCGCTTGGCGGAGGCGCTCATCCACGGGTCGATCTGCACGAACAGCTCGAGATCGTCGAGCGCGCGGACCATCTTGGCCTGGTCGGGGAAGCCCACCACCGGGTTGCCGCCCACCGAGATCAGCGCGCGCACCTGCCCTTCGCCGGGGGTGAGGATCTCGTCGGCGAGAACGTTGCAGGGCATTTCCCAGCCGAGGTGTCCGAGGCCGCGGAAGCGCGACTTCGGCATCCCCTCCGCGCCGAACATCGGAACCGGCGGGCCGACCTGCGCGCGGCGGGCGGTCTGGTAGGGGCTGAAGACGCCCGGGATCGCGGCCTTCTCCCCCTCCTGCTTGAAGCGGGCGCAGATGGTGTTGAGGCAGACGACGAGATATTCGGTCAGCGTCCCGTTGCCCGCCATTTCGGGGCCGGTGCCGGTGACGGCGCAGCCCTTGGTGCCGCCCGCGAACATCCGCGCGGCCGCGACCAGCTGGTCCTTGTCCAGACCCGCGCGTTCGGCGGCGACCTCGGGCGGGAAGGCCTTCACCGCCTCCGCCAGCTCGTCGAACCCGTCGACATGGGCGGCGACGAAATTGCGGTCGTAGAGGCCTTCCGCGATGATGACATTGAGCATCCCCGCCAGCATCGCCGGATCCTCGCCGGGCTTCACCGGCAGGTAGATGTCGGCCAGCCGCGCGACATCGCTCTCGCGCGGGTCGGCAACGATCAGCTTCATCCCTTCCGCCTGCTTGTCGCGGATGCGGCGCGAGGGGCTGAAGGGCGGCACGCCGCCGACGGGCGAGTAATGCGAGACGATCGGGTTGTTGCCGATGAAGAAGGCGACGTCGCTTTCCGAGAAGGTGTTCGGCCCCGCCATCCACTTGCCGTAGCGGGCGGTGGTGAAGACCTTGGCGGGCTGGTCGAGCGTCACCGAGGTGTAGAAGTTGCGGCTCCCCACGGCGTTGGCGAAGGACAGGGACGCGGCCATCGCGGCGCTGTTCTGGAAACCGCCCGAACCCATGAACACCGCGACCGAATGGGGGCCGTGGGTGTCGATGATGCGGCGCAGCTCGCTCGCCACATGGGCCAGCGCCTGATCCATCGGGGTCGGGACGAACTCGCCCGCCGCATTGCGAACGAGGCTGTGGTGCAGCCGGTCTTCCGAGTTGTGGCTGTCGGGCAGCTCGCGGCCCTTCATGCAGGTGTAGCCGCCATAGGCCGGATCGTCCGGATCGCCGCGCACCTCGACGACCTTCCCGTCCACGACGTCGACTTCCATCGCGCAGTTCGCATGGCAGAAACGGCAGAAGGTCTTGTGAGTCTGAACGCTCATCATGTCTCTCCCCAGAGTAGCCGGGAGACTACCACAGGGGCGGGCACGCTCGACTGACACTTTTGTCCGTGGAGGCGGCTCGTCCGCGCCCGCAATAGGGCAGGCAAGGTGCATTCGAATTTCGGGGAGATACCTGATGCCCACCACCACCCGGCAATGGCTGTTGAACGGACACCCGCGCGGTCGCGGGATCGAGATCGAGAACGACTTCCGGCTGGTCGAAACCCAGCTCCCCGATCCCGGCCCGGGCGAGATGCTGCTGAAGACCCACTATCTCGGCTTCGATCCGGCGCAGAAGGGGTGGATGGAGAACATCGCCGACTACGTCGCCCCGATGAACATCGGCGACGTGATGCGCGGCAGCGGGATCGCGGAGGTGGTCGCCTCGAACGGCGGGCGTTTCGCGGTCGGCGACCTCGTGTTCGGCACCACGGGCTGGACCGAATGGCTCGTCACCGACGGCAAGGAGCTGACGAAGGTCGAGACCGAGATTTCGCCCACCGCGGTGCTCTCGGTGCTCGGGACGACCGGCCTCACCGCCTATTGCGGGCTGTTCAAGGTCGGCAAGCCCGTGGCGGGCGACACCGTGCTGGTCAGCGGCGCGGCAGGCGCGACGGGGAGCATCGTCGGCCAGCTCGCGAAGATCGCCGGATGCCGCGTGGTCGGCATCGCCGGCGGCCCGGAGAAGTGCGACTGGCTCGTCAGGGAAGCGGGCTACGATGCCGCGATCGACTACAAGGCGGGCGGGGTGAAGGAGCAGATCCGCCAGCTCTGCCCCAGGGGCGTCGACGTGATCTACGACAACGTCGGCGGCAAGATCCTCAACGACATGCTCGCCTGCATCGCCACCGGTGCGCGGGTGGTGATCTGCGGCGGGATCAGCCGTTACGAGACCGGCACGCTTCCCGCCGGGCCGGAGAACTACTTCAACCTCGTCTTCCGGCGCGGGACGATGGCGGGCTTCATCGTGCTCGACTGGGCGAGCGAATTCCCCGGCATCCGCAAGCGGCTCGAGGGCTTCGTGAAGGACGGCTCGCTGAAGTACCAGGAGGACATCCAGCACGGCTTCGAGAACGCGCCGGCGACCTTGCAGCGCCTCTTCACCGGGCAGAACCGCGGCAAGCAGATGCTGAAGCTCTAGATTTCCCTCGTCATTGCGAGCCGCAGGCGAAGCAATCCATGGACTGGCGTGCCGGCCATGGATTGCCGCGTCGCTTCGCTCCTCGCAATGACGACGTTACGGTAGATCCTCTGGGAAATTGACGTTCATCAGCGGTGCGGGCAGATCGACCCGCCGTGCACACACATGGTCCGCGAAGCGGTAGAGCGACCTTCCGCCGCCCGCCAGAAACGCCTCCAGCGAGGGGCCGACGCTCACCGGCCACAGCCCCACCACCGGCTGGCTTTCCACGATCGCCGCACCCTCGCCCGCCAGCGCGGCGGCGAGATTGAAGGGCAGGTCGGGCACATCCACCCCGGCCGACAGAACATGGGTAAACCCCCGCTCTCCCGCCTCGCGCAGCGCCGCGGCCAGCCCGCCGAGCGGGCCGAGCCCGGGCTCGGGCCAGTCGGGGAGACAGGCGAACCCCGGCTCCTCGCGCCCGCATACCACCACGGTTTCGCACTGGGCCGCCAGCGCCGTCGCCACACGGTCGATCAGCCGCGCGCCTTCAAAGAGCGCCTGCGCCTTGTCGCTGCCGAAGCGCCGTGCCTGACCGCCGGCGAGGATCGCGCCCAGATACAAGGGTCTGGCGTCAGTCAAACGCCTCGGTCGCATTGCCCTCGGCATTGTAGACCGGCCCTTCCGCGTCGACCCGGTACTTGCGGCTGACCGCCGCCGTGATCCCGAACCGGCCGATGTGATCGCGCATCCCGGTGTAGGCCGGATCGCGGAAATGCGCGGCGAGCGCCTCCTCGCTCTCCCACTCCTCGAACACGTTGACGCGCGCGGGGTTCATCGAACAGGCGCTCCAGTCGTAATGGATGCAGCCTTCTTCCGCGAGCGCGGCCTCGATATGCGGGCGGGCGGTGCGCAGCGCCTCCTCGCGCTGGGCGGGGTCGAGGTCGATCTGGGCGGAAATGAGGATCTTGGCCATCGTCTCAGCCCTCCACGCCGAATTCGGCAATGATGCGGAACACCCGCGAGGTGAAGCGCCACTGGCCGTCCACCTTCGCCAGCCTGTCCTCGTAGAGCCCGCCGACATGGCGCGCCTTGCCGTCCCTGGGCTTGAGGATCTCCTGCGTCTGCACCCGCGCCGTCGCGGTGTCGCCCTCGACCGCCATCATGCAGGGGACGCAGTGGAAGCTCACCGCCTCGAGCCCCCCCATCGCCCCGTTCCAGAAGGCGACGATCGCTTCCTTGCCGTGGGTCTTGTGCCCCATCAGGTCCCAGTCGGCATCCTCGGCCCAGACGCTCGCCCAGGTCGCGGCGTCGAAGCGCACCACGCCGTCGGCATAGGTGCCGTTGAGTTCATGGATCGCCACGCGATCCTCGAGGGGTCCTGTGAACATGGCTCGCTCTCCCTGTTGTCGGACGCGGCTATCGGCCCCGCGGGGCGCGCACGACAATGCCCACTTTTGGGAAGGGTGGGCGGCCCCCTGCCCGTGTTACCCCTCTCGCCCGAGAGAGGAGACAGATCATGGGGCAGTTGGAAGGCAAGACCGCCGTCATCCTGGGCGCGGCGTCGGAGGGCAACATGGGCCAGACCATCGCCCGCCTGTTCGCGAAGGAGGGCGCGAGGGTGATGGTGGCGGGCCGCAAGGAAGCGCCGCTCGCCGCGCTGGCCTCCGAAATCGCAGGGGAATACACGCTCTGCGACATCACCAGCCATGCCGAGGTCAACGCCATGGCCGACAAGGCCCGCGACACCTTCGGGCGGGTCGACATCGCGATCAACACCACCGGCTGGGGCCTGCTTGCCAGCCTGCTCGAGATTACCGAGGAACAGCTCGACCAGATCGTCGCCCTGCAGTTCAAGGGGGTGCACCACTTCCTCCAGGCCTTTGTCAGGGTGATGTCGGAGCAACAGCCGACCGGCGGCTCGCTCATCAGCCTGTCCTCGGCGACGACCAAGGCGATCATCACCAACCACGCCGCCTATATCGGCACCAAGCGCGGCTCCGAGGCGCTGATCGAGTGCGTGGCGAACGATTACGGGCACCTCGGCATCAAGGCCAACACGGTCTCGCCCGCCTTCACCGACAGCCCGATGACCCACGAGAGCTTCAAGGTGCCGGGCCTGACCGATGCCTTCCTGCCGCGCTATCCGCTTGGAAGGCTCAACACGGTGGACGATGTTGCCAATGCCTGCCTGTGGCTGTGCACCGATCAGGCCTATGTCACGGGGGCAAACATCCAGCCCAACGGCGGGCTGATCATGCGCGGCAATCCGCAGGCGTCGGATGTCGCCGCGGCGGTCGGGGCGGCGATGGCGAAGCTTCAGGGCTAGGCTCCATCCCCGTTCCTTGTTCCACGTGGAACATGGAACGGGGCAGCAATGAACCGACAACGACCGCGCAATGACCTCAGTACTGCGCGGTCCCGCCGTCGACGCTGATCTGCGCGCCGGTGATGCCTGCGCCCGCCTTGCTCGCCAGCAGCACCGCGACCGCCGCGATTTCCTCGACCTCGTTGGGGCGCTTGATCGCGGCTTCCTGCGCGAACATCGTCACCATCTCCTCGAACTCCATGCCCATCGCCTTGGCGGTGGCGGGGCCGTTGTTCTTTATGATGTCGGTGATGACGAGGCCGGGGCAGATCGCGTTGACCGTCACCCCCTGCGCGCCGACTTCGCGCGCGAGGCTCTTGGTCATGCCGTTCACCGCGTGCTTGGCGGCGGAGTAGGCGGTCAGCACCGGCTTGCCGTGCTTGCCCTCCATCGAGGAGATGTTGATGATCCGCCCGTCCTGCTTCTCCAGCATGGTGGGGAGTGCGCGGCGGGTGGCCCAGAAGGTCGAATAGACGTTCCACTTCATCGCCTCGTCGAAGGCGTGGTCGGAGAGGTTCACGAGCGGCTGCAAGTCGCCCGCGCCGCCCGCGTTGTTCACCAGGATGTCGAGCGTGCCGAAATGGGCGATGACGTGATCGACGAAGCCTTCGAGATCGGCCTGGCTCATCACGTCGCCCGCGACGAAGATCGCCCGGTCGCCCGCCCCCAGCTCCTCGAGCACCTTCGCGCCCTTCTCGGCATTGCGGGCGAACAGCGCGACCTTGGCGCCCTCGGCCAGAAAGGCCTCCGCGATCCCGCGCCCCATGCCCGCCGTGCCCCCGGTGATCGCGGCGATCTTGCCTTCGAGTTTCATGTCCTGTCCTCTCCTCCCGTTCGTGCTGAGCCTGTCGAAGCACCGCACTTTCTTCAGTCCCGCTGTCTCCAAAGAAGAACGGCCCTTCGACAAGCTCAGGGCGAACGGAGATTTGGGTTCGCAGCGACGAGTAGGGGAGGGCCGAGCCAAACGCACCTTGCCAAAATGACGGGTTGCCGCCCCCCGCCCGGCGGGCGTCTATTCGACGCATGAACGAAGTCGACGTCATCATACTGGGGGCGGGCGCGGCCGGCATGGCGGCGGCGCTTGCGGCACACGAGGCGGGCGCGTCGGTCGCGCTGGTCGAGCGCTGGGACCGCATCGGCGGCACCTCGGCGATCTCGGGCGGGGTGATCTGGGTGGCGGACAACCCCCGGATGCGCGCGGCGGGCATGGCCGACAGCCGCGCAGAGGCGCTCGCCTATTTCCGCAGCCTCGATCACGGCGATCTGGTGGACGAGACGCTGGAGGCCTTCGTCGACAGGGGGGCCGAGGCGCTGGCCTTTCTGGAAGACGCGGGCGCGCTCTCGGTCTCGGTGCTGCCGGGCTATCCCGACTATTACCTCGACCGGCCCGGCGCGAAGCCGG
Source organism: Porphyrobacter sp. THAI-01a (assembly GCF_056868655.1). Lineage (NCBI taxonomy): Bacteria > Pseudomonadati > Pseudomonadota > Alphaproteobacteria > Sphingomonadales > Erythrobacteraceae > Porphyrobacter > Porphyrobacter sp. THAI-01a. The sequence continues at coordinate 248,276 of NZ_CP180579.1, forward strand.
AAGGGTCGCGCGCGCTCGATCATGACCTTTTCTCGCTGGGCGAATTGGGAGACTGGGCGGCGAAAATCTACGCCATCGAGGAGCCCAAGCCACTGATGCTGCGCGAGACGCCGCTCGGGGGCGCGACCGCGATGCCGCCGCCCGAGGTGCTCGGCCAGCGCATGGCCGCGCGGCAATGCGGCTTCGGGCAGGCGATGGTCGCGCGGCTGCTGAAGGCGTGCCTCGACCGGGGGATCGAACCGCTTCTCGGGGTGGAGACGCACCGGCTGGTCAATGACGGCGAGCGGATCGGCGGGATCGAGGGCACGAAGGACGGCCTGCCCTTCGCCCTTGCCGCGCGGCGCGGGGTGATCGTCGCCACCGGCGGCTTCGAGTGGGATGCCGAGCTGCGCCAGACCTTCCTGCGCGGCCCCGTCACCGCGCCCGCCAGCCCGCCCACCGGCACCGGCGGCGGCCTCAAGCTCGCGATGGCGGCGGGCGCGAAGCTTGGCAACATGACCAGCGCATGGTGGGCGCCGACCCTCGTCACGCCCGACGCGCCCTGGGCGAGCGGCGAGCAGCGCGCGCAGATCATCCTGATCGAGCGCACGGTGCCCCATTCGATCATGGTCAACCGGAGCGGGCGGCGGTTCTGCAACGAGGCGGCGAATTACTCGGCATTGGGCGGCGTGTTCCACCAATTCGATCCGGCGACCTACGACTACCGCAACCTGCCCGCATGGCTGATCTTCGACGCGCAATATGCCGCGCGCTACCCGCTCGGCACGCGCCAGCCGGGCCAGCCGATGCCGGAGTGGGTGATGCGTGCGGATACGCTGGAAGGGCTGGCGGCGCTGATCGGCCTCGATCCCGCGACACTGACGGAGACGGTGGCGCGCTTCAACGTCCATGCCGACGCAGGCCATGACCCCGATTTCGGGCGGGGGACGAGCGCCTATGACCATTTCTACGGCGACCGCTCTCGGGAGGGCACGGCGGTGACGCTCGGCGCGATCCGCGAGGCGCCGTTCTATGCGGTGGAGATCGCCTCAGGGCTCCTCGGCACCAATGGCGGCCCACGCACCGACGGGCAGGCGCGCATCCTCGGCCATGACGGCGCGCCGATCCCGGGGCTGCTGGGGGCGGGCAATGCCATCGCCTGCCCGACGGGCGGGATCTATGCGGGGGCGGGCGGCACGCTCGGCCCGGCGCTGACCTTCGGCTACATCGCGGGGCGGACGGCGGCGCTGGCGAACGCCTAGACACTTTCCGTTCGCCCTGAGCTGGTGTTGCTGCGCAACAGCTTCGCTTCCGAAGGGCCGTCCTTCTCTTCGAAGGAAAGTGCGGGGCTTCGACAGGCTCAGCCCGAACGGGGAGGGGGAATCAATCCCCCAGCCACCGGTCGATGGTGTCGTGGAAGAAGCGCACCCGCGCCTCCTGCCCCGCCAGATGCCCGCCCTTGTAGCCGCGTGAGCGCAGGCCCTTCTGCTGCTCGCTCCAGATGCTCACGTCCTGGTCGATGCCGGGGCCGCAGGAGAGTTCGCCCACCACCCCGCGCCGGTGCGGGACGGGGGTGGTGCGATCGACCTCCTGCCCCATCGAATAGGCGTAGTAGCGGTCCACGCCGTCGGGGAACCAGGTGAAGTACCACATGTCGAAATAGCACCGCTCCGGGTCGGTCGGATGCGGATCGGCGCGCAGCCAGATGCAGCCGTCGGGCTTGAGGCTGAAGCTGATGTTGGGGAAGATCGTGTAGTGGAAGTGGTCGGTCAGCTGCGCATCGTGGAAGTGGCTGAAGTCGTAGCCCTTGTCCGCGCCCCGCGCGCGCTTGGCCTGCTGGAGCGCCTCGCGGGTGCGCAGCGGATCATCGCGGAAATCTTCTGGGTCGAGACCCCAATAGGTCAGCTCGGTGCGCATCATGTCGAGCACGGTGTCGGTATGGCCCCGAAGGCTCTTTGACGGCCGCGAGCCCGGCATGAACATCCGCGCGTGGCCGTGGGGGGCGTACAGATCGAACTGGCAGTCCTTGTAGCTCTGCTCCATCACGAAGCGGGTCTGCGGATGGACGAAGGGCAGGTGGTAGCTCTCGTTGAAGTTGTCCTGCACGCACTTCCAGTTCCAGTCGCCCTCAAGCGTGACCCAGTGCGTGCGGTGCATGGCCTCCATGTTGTAGAGCGCCAGTTGCGGGCCGACGGGGCCGAGGTGGTCGGCGAGCGGCGGGGCGGCCGGATCGAGATTGACCCAGACGAAGCCCGCGAAGACCTCGCACCGAACCTCCTCCAGCCGCACCTTGCCGCAGGGATTGCCGCCCGCGAAGTCCTCGGGGCAGGGGACGAAGTTCAGCTCGCCTTCGCTGGTGAAGCGCCAGCCGTGGTAGGAGCAGGCGAGGCGCTTGGAATGGCCTTCCTCCTCCATCACCAGCCGTTTTCCGCGATGCGGGCAGACGTTGTAGAAGGCGCGCACCTGCCCGTCCTCGCCCTGTGTGACGAGGATGGACTCGCGCCCGATCTCGTAGGTGAAGAAGTCCCCCGGACTTGCCACCTGCCGCGCGAGGCCGCCGATCAGCCACGCCTTGGTCCAGATGCCGTCCCATTCGCGCGCCATGAAGTCATGGCTCCAGTAGCGGCTGCCCTCGATGGGCCGGTCCGACAGCGCCGGCATGGGCTGCGGCGTCACGTCGATCCGCTGCGGGACGGGCTTGAGGAGCGTCGCCATCAGCGCTTCTTTGCTTCAAACACGATGTGGAGCTGCTTCAGGCTGCGCAGCAGGAAGTGCGGGTGGTAGGTGAAGTCGTTCTTGCCTTCCGCGAAGTGCATGTCCTCGAAGCGGTCGACCACCGCCTGGAAGCCCCAGGTGAGCTCCCGCCGCGCCAGCGGTGCGCCGAGGCAGTGGTGCGTGCCCGACCCGAAGGCCATGTGCGCGCCCGCCTTGGGCCGCTCGAGATCGAGCTTCTCGGGGCACTCGAAGAACCGCTCGTCGCGGTTGGCCGCGCCGTAGCGGACGTTGACGACGGAGCCGGCAGGGATCGTCACTCCGGCGAGTTCCACGTCCCTGTGCGTGAAGCGCATGAGGCTCTGCACCGGGCTTTCGAGCCTCAGCACCTCCTCGACGAAATTGCGCATATACTTGTCGGGATCGGCCTTCAGCTTGTGCCACACATCCTTGTTCTCGATCAGCAGCTTCATCCCCGCCGCGAGCGCGTTGGTGGTGGTTTCCGAGCCGCCGACGAAGGTGTCGGCCATCATCTCGGCGTGGAGCTCGTTGTCGTTCAGCGGCCGCCCCCAGCCTTCGATCACGGTGTTGACCAGCACGGAGATGAGCGACCCGTCGGGCTCGTTCCTCAGGCGTTCGAAGATCGGCTGGAAATAGTGCTGCGCCTCGATTTCGCGGTCGACCATTTCGAGGTGCTTGTCCTCGGGGAGCATCAGGCTGATGCGGTGGAAGAAGGCGTCGGTCCAGCCCTTGATCCGCCACATGTCCTCGCGCTTGGCGCCCATCTGCTCGCCGATGATGAACAGCGGCAGGGGAACGCAGAACTGGCGCACCCAGTCGCACTGGCCGTCATCCAGAAACTCGTCGATCAGCTCGTAGGCGAGGGTTTCGACGCGCGGGTCGATTTCCTTGATGCGGCTGGGCTTGAACGCCTCGTTGAACATGGCGCGCATCTGCTTGTGGTTGGGATCGTCGCGGCCTGCGAGGGTGGGGGCGGGGAGCCAGCCCTTCTCCTTGAAGCGCTGTGCCACCTTGCGCCCCCGCTCCATGTCGGTGGGGCTGGCGCGCATCAGCTCGTTGGCGGCTGTGGAGGGGAAGCGGTCGGGGTCCATCAGCACCTCGCGCACGTGGTCGTAGCGCGAGACGACGTAGATCTGGGTGCCGGGGATGTTGTAGACCGGGGCCTCGTCCCTCAGGGTCTTGTAGGCGTCATAGGGGCACTGCTGGAGCTGCGGGTCGAACAGGTTGATGGTCGGCTGGTTCATCAGCGCACCTGGATCTTGTCGGCGCCCCACGGGGCAATGGTCTCGGCGGTGCGGAAGGCTTCGGGCAGTTCCTCGACCATGTGCCATGTCGCCGCAAGCCGGCCGAAGCCGACGAAGAAGGCGACCGTCATGCCGAGTTCGACGATCTGCGCCTCGGTGAAGTGGCGGCGCAGCTCGTCATAGACGGCATCGTCGATGGCGAGGTGATCGGTCGCCATCAGCTCGCCGTAACGGATGGCGGCTTTCTCGGCGGCCGTGAGGTTCTCCGCTTCCTGCGGGCGCTCCAAGGAGCACACCAGCCCCTCGGTCACGCCGTCAGCCACGGCATCCGAATAGCGGATCGCCATGCAGGAGCGACACTGGTTGAAGAAGGCGACGCGCAGCCGCACCAGCTCCACCAGCCGCTCGGGCAGGGAGCGATTGCGCTTGAGCGCCCCGCCGAAGCCCATCAGCCCCAGCGCCTGCTCCGGGCAATGCGCGAAATAGCGGGTGAGGCCCTGTTCCAGATCGGTCAGGTTGTCGGGCTGGATCGCGGCGACGAGGCGCGCGTCCCATTGCTCGGCCGGCAGTTTGGCGATGCGGCTCACGTTGCTCTCCCCATGCGGCCGGGCCCTCACAATTTAGCCCGTTTCCGTAAGGGCGAGGCTGCGTGACAAGGTCTCAAGGAGCAATTGGCGGATTCGCTAAGCGAGGCGCCACCGCATGGGGAGAGGCGGATTTGCGAGGCGTGAAACCGCGCGATTTGGCAGAGGTCGACCTGTTCGCCCCGGGCGCGCAGGAGCACTGGTACGATGCCTATGCGATCCTCCATGCCGAGGCCCCCGTGCAGCGCCTTCCCGGCGAGGGGCTGACCCCGGGCACCGATGCCTTCGTGCTGACCAAGTACGAGGACATCAGCCGCGTGGTGAAGGACTGGGACCGCTTCCCGCCGACGCTCTCGCTGCTGGTCGCGCATATCCAGGCCTCGGGCGAAATGCCGAGCCACATTCCCGATATCGACGCGATGGTCGCGAGCATCGTCTCGCTGCGCCCGACGCCCGATCTGTGGCGCGCGCACAGGAAGGAGCTGACCGATCCGTGGGTCGGCCCCGGCTGCACCCGCCACGCGGCGATGATCGCGGGGCATGTGGACGATCTGATCGCCGGGATGCTCGCGAAGGCGCGGGCCGGGGAGCCGGTCGATTTCGTCGCCGATTTCGCCCGCCCCCTGCCTCAGCGGGTGATGGCGAGCGTGCTCGGCTTCCCGCAGGAGGACATCCCCCGGCTCGAGCAATGGGGCAATGCGCAGGTCATGTCCTACGTGATCGGGACCACCCACAAGAACATCCTCACCCCCGAACAGTCGGCAGAGAAGTTCAGGCTGCTGGCGGGTATGAAGGAATATGTGGCCGAGCAGACCCGCGAGAAGCGCGCCAATCCGCAGGACGACATGGTGAGCTTCCTCACGCAGGTCGAATATCAGGCATTGGGGCGCAAGCTCACCGACGACGAGATCAATGGCGTCGTCTACGCGATGGTGATCGGCGGGCTGGAGACGACCCAGTACGCGCTGGCCGAACAGGCGCAACTGCTGTGCGACCGCCCCGGCATGTTCACGCAACTGCGCGGCGACCGCAGCTGCATCCGCACCTTCATCGAGGAAGGGATGCGACTGCGCTCGCCGACGCAGGGCCTCTCGACCCGCATCTGCGCCCATGACGAGGTGTTCCAGGGCGTGGAGGTGCCTGCCGGTTCGATGCTCCACTTGCGCTGGGCCGCCGCGAACATCGACGCCGACGAGTTCGAGGACCCGCTAGAGCTGAAGCTCGACCGCAAGGCGGCGACCCGCCACCTCGCCTTCAGCCAGGGGCCGCGCTCCTGCCCGGGCTCGAACCTCTCGCGGCTCGAACAGATGATCGCGTGGGACAGGCTCGCCGACGCCTTTGCCGACCTCGCCTACGCGCCGGGCAACGATTTCCGCCACCAGGGCGGGATCATGCTCGGCATCTACCGGCTGCTGCTCAACCTCACACCCACGGAGACGCCCTGATGGCCACGCTGCTCGCCCATATCCAGATCAAGCCCGGCAAGGAGGACAAGTGGGAGGCGATCATGCGCGACATGGTCCACCACACCTTCGGCACCGAGGAGGGCGTGATCCGCTACGAATACTGGAAGGGGCAGGAGCCGCTTTCGTATTACTGCCTGCTCTCCTTCAGGGACAAGTGGGCCTTCTATCACCACCAGATGTCCGACCATCACGAGGGCCACGACTTCGCCGACGTGCTGGCGGGGATAAGGCTAGAATATGTCGACCCGGTGGAGGGCGCGGGCGGGGGCCTGCCGCACACCGCCGATCCCGCGCTGCCCGACGACGCGAGCGAGGCGATGAAGACCGCGCAGGAACGCTTCCCCCTTGCGATCCCGGCATGGTGGGGGGCGCGGGCATGAGCCTCGAGGAAAAGGTGCAGGAGCTGCTCGACCGGCAGGCGATCCAAGATCTGATCGCGCGCTATTCGCGCACATTGGACTGGCTCGACGACGAGGGGCAGGCGGGGTGCTACTGGCCCGATGCCGCGATCGACTACGGCTTCTTCAAGGGCACCGCGGCCGAATTCGTGCCGGTGGTGATGCAGGTGGAACGCTCGACGGGGCGGCGCTGGCACATGCTCGCGCCGCTGGCGGTGAAGCTGACCTCCGCGACCACGGCGGAGGGGGAGTGCTACGGCGTCGCCTGCGGCTTCCGGCGGGAGAGCGACGCGGAGCCCTACAGGGGCAACATGTACGGCGGGCGCTATCTCGACACCTACGAGAAGCGTGGGGGCGAGTGGCGCATCGCCAGCCGCCGCTACATCATGGACTGGACGCTCCCCATGCCCGACCAGCCCGACGCCTCGCCGCGGGCCGATTTCCCCCTGCCGATGCTCGACCTGAGGGAAAGCGGCCATCCGGATTACCGGCAGATGTGACCTTTCCTCGTCATTGCGAGCGTAGCGAAGCGATCCATGGGCTGAGATTGCCGCAGGTGAGCGGACCATGGATTGCCGCGGCCTTTGGCCTCGCAATGACGAAAGAAGCTACTCCGCCGCCGGGTCCATGTAGTCGCGGTAATAGGTCAGCTTCCCGCCCTCGACCTTGTAGATGCCGACCCCGCCGCGGGGGGCGTGGCCTTCCATGTGCATTGTCCAGCGCGCCCAAACGGCGTGATCGTCGCCGCAGATCTCGTCGACGGTGAAGTGCACCTTGCGGTCGCCCATCTCCTTCACCATCGTCGTCATGAAGCCCATGATCGCCTCGCGGCCCCGGTATTGCCCCCAGATCGGGTCCTCGAGAAAGGCATCCTCGGCGAAGAGATCGACCAGTTTCGTGTAGTCGCCGCTGTCCTGGATGCGCCAGAAGTCCTCGATCACGCGCTGTGCTTCGCCGGGCATGGTGCTTCTCCCCTGAGGTTGTCCGCGCAATCTGCCACGGCCATCGCGGCCCGCCCGCCTGTGAAAATGGCGAGGCCGTCGTGACGGCACCCCCTGTTATTCTCGCCGGCGAAGGAGAGGCCCGATGTCGACCATCCCCCGCGTATCCTCCGCCGTTCCCGGAGAGCCGCCGCACTTCGGCAGCGTGCTGGCGCACCAGCCGGACATCGCGGCGAGCTTCTTCGCGCTCTATGGCCGGTTCTGGGGATCGGACGTGCTCTCGGCGCGGATCAAGGAAGTCGCGCGGATGCGCAATGCGCGCGTCACCGAGTGCGGGTTCTGCCGCAACGTGCGCTTCGACAAGGCGCTCGGGCAGGGGCTGGGCGAGGAGGTGGTGGACGACATCACCGACGGCTACGAGACCTCGGCCAAGCTGACTGATGCCGAGAAGGCCGCGCTCAAATTCACCGACGCGCTGATTCACGATCCCGAATTGCTAAACGGCGATGCGCGGGCAGCCTTGCAGCGCCACCTCACCCCGGCGCAGATCGCCGAACTTGGACTCGGGGTGACCCTGTTCCTCGCGCTCGCCAAGGCGTTGATCACGATGGGGCTGGAGCCGGAGACGATGGACCGCACCGTGCTGCCCACGCCCGCCGTGCTGGAGGCGGCCGCATGAGCGCCGTCTGCGCCGCGCTGGCCGCCGATCCGGTGCTCGCCGCGCATTATGCCGACTTCCGGGACAAGACCGAAGCCGCGCTCGATCCCGCTCTGGCCGCGCTGGTGCGGCAGGCGGTGGCGGCGGTGCACGGGATCGCGGCTGCACCCGACGAGAGCGGCCTCGGCGAAGGCACGCGGCTCTGCCTCGCCTATGCGCGCCGGATGCCCTTCGAGCACACCGCGATCACCGATGCCGAAGCGGCGGCGGTGGTGGCGCACTTGGGGGAGGCGCGCTTCGTCGCCTTCTCGGTGCTGGCGGCGCTGGCGGATGCCGAGTGCAGGGCGGAGATGGTCGATCTGCCGAGGCTGGCGGGAGTTTGATCCTTACATCCGTTCGCCCTGAGCTTGTCGAAGGGCCGCATTTTCTTTCTGGCCGGGAGCACTGGCGCAAGACGGTGCTTCGACAAGCTCAGCACGAACGGGGATAGGCTAACCCAGTTCCCGGATCAGGTCCGTGCCGTCCCACCCCTGCGCGGCGGCGGCGACGAAATCGTAGAAGCCCGTCAGCTGCGCCGTCGGCTCATACAATTCCAGCATATGCCCGAGGCTCGCGCGCGTATCGACGAAGGCGAAGGCCGTGCCGGTCTGCGTCACCGAGAGTTGCGCCAGCGGTGCGCCCTCGCTTGCGAAGCGGGCGATGGCGGCTTCCAGATCATCGACGAACAGCGCGGCGTGGTGCAGCCCCTCGCGGCCAGAGCCGTGCGGGAACATCTCGTGCAGCGCGCTGTCGTCGGGGTTGTGCTGCACCACCAGCTCCACCATCACGCCGCTCCACTGGCCATAGGCGCTGGAGTGGTCGAAGGGCCGCTCGACCCCGCGATGCACCGAGGACGCGAGCGCCACGTGGCGCAGGACGAAGAACGGCCCCGATCCGAACTGCCGGTGATGCGCCGCCGCCGCTGCCTCAAGGTCATTGACCTTGTAGGCGAGCTGCCGGACGGCAAGCACCTCAGTTGACCGCCCGGTCCTTGCCGACCCAATAGGGCGCGCGCAGTTCGCGGCGCAGGATTTTCCCTGAGGGGTTGCGCGGCAGGGCGGGGATGAAGTCGACCGACTTGGGGCACTTGTAGCCCGCGATCAGCGTGCGGGCGTGGGCGATCAGCTCGGCCTCGGTCAGTTCCTCGCCCGCCTTGACGACGACGCAGGCCTTCACCGCCTCGCCCCACTTGGGATCGGGCACGCCGATCACCGCCACGTCGGCCACCTTGGGATGCGAATAGAGCGCGTTCTCGACCTCGGCCGGGTAGACGTTCTCGCCGCCGGAGATGATCATGTCCTTCACCCGGTCGTGGATGTAGAGATAGCCGTCCTCGTCGAGGTATCCCGCATCGCCGGTGCGCAGCCAGCCCTCGGCGTCGATGGTCGCGGCGGTGGCTTCGGGGTTGTTCCAGTAGCCGCGCATGTTCTTCGACGAACGCGTCGCGATCTCGCCGACGGTGCCAGCCGGAACCTCGTTCCCTGCCTCGTCTATCACCTTTATCTCGACCCCAGCGAGCGGCTTGCCGACGCTCCGCATCCGCACGCTTCCTTCAGGCACGTGGTCCTCGGGATCGAGCGCGACGATCGTGCCGCTGGTCTCGGTCATGCCGTACATCTGCACGAAGCCGCAGCCCATCACCCGGATCGCCTCGCGCATCAGTTCGAGCGGGATGGGGGAGGCGCCGTAGGTGACGTATTTGAGGCGGCTGAAATCGACCTCGTTCACGCGCGGATGGTTGAGCAGGATCTGGAGCGCGGCCGGCACGAGGAAGATCTTCGAGATGTTGAAGTTCTCGATCAGGTCCAATGCCTTGGTCGGGTCGTATTCGGGCAGGACGATGGAATTCGTCCCCGCCACCATCGTGCCGATGCCGGTGCCCGTGCCGCTGATGTGGAAGCAGGGCATGGCGAGGAGGGTGACGTCGCCCGGGATCGGCTCCTGCCATGTGCGCATCTGGTCGCCCGCCGCCGTGCCGTCGCGGCTCGAGAGGATCGAGCCGTGGGTGATGACCGCGCCCTTGGGCTTGCCGGTGGTGCCCGAGGTGTAGAGCTGGAGAGCATCGTCCCCGGCCCGGATCCGGTGCGCCGGGGGCTTGGCCGTAAAGCCGTCGCGCCAGGTGCGGTAATCGGTGCCGGGGAAGTCCGGTGCGTCGATGCCGATCACCTGTTCGACATGGGGGCAGTCGGGCCGGATCTGGCCGAGCACCTCGGCAAAGCCCTCACCCACGAACACCACGCGAGCCTGCGAATTGTCGAGCACATAGGCAACTTCGGGTGCGGCGAGGCGCCAGTTCACCGGCGTCATCACCGCGCCCACGCGGTTCGCGCCCAGGAAGGCCTCGAAATAGAGCGGATGGTTCTTGCCGAGGAAGGCGACGCGGTCGCCCGGCTTCACCCCCAGCGCGAGAAGGCCGTTCGCCACCCGGTCGGCGCCCTCGTCGAGTTCGGCGAAGCTCAACTCCTCGCCGGCATAGGTGAAGGCGATAACATCGCCCTGCATGCGGGCGTGTTCGCGGACGACGTCGCAGAAGCTCTCTGCGGCCAGTGCTGTGATGTCTCCCATGCCGGAGGGATACCCCGCGTCCGGCCCCGTGTCATTGGCACAATTCATAGCGGGCGCAGGGCTGCGCGGCGGGGTAGGGTGGCAGGATGGAGATTCCTTCAGGCTTCGAACCGGCGGGCTTCACCCCGGGCTTTCTCGACCACGGCGGGCCCTATTATCTCGGGCCGGCGTTCGAGGGCGTGCGGGTGGTCGGTCTCCTCATCTGCCCGCACCACATCAACTACCAGGACGCAGCCCACGGCGGCGTGATCTCGACCTTCGCCGATGTCGCCCTGAGCCACGCGGTCTACGACGCCGAACGCCCCCGGCTCGCGCCCTCGACGGTGACGCTGACGGTCAACTACCTCAGCGGTGCGAAGCTGGGCGACTGGCTGGAAGCCCGCGTGCGGATCGACCGGCTGGGCGGGCGCACGGCCTACACCTCGGGCGGGGTGTGGCGCGGGGCGGAGCAGCTGGCGACGATGTCGGGCGTCTTCGCGATCAGGCGGCCCTAGCCGAGCCACTGCCGCACGGCAGCGGTCGAGGGATCGCGCGCGTCGTGATAGCCCGCCGCACCTTCGGGGGTGTTCGACAGGTCCGCGCCTTCCACCACCCGGAACTCGCGCCAGTCGTAGAGGCCGGTGCGCTGGGCGATGCGCCATTCGCCGCCACGCTTCTCGAAGCGGTCGACGTATCGGCCCGCGACGATGCCGGAATAGATCATCCCCTTGTCCGGGAAGGCCGCCGTCATCGGGTAGCCCGGCGGGATGGTGTGCATCGCCGTCATGTAGGTCTCGGTGTGGCAGACCTCGGCACTCTCGAAGCCGAAGATCGTCTGGCCGAGCTGGTGCTGGGTCGCGAGGCAGGGGTCGATGATCGCGCGCGCCTGCTCGACGAAACCGCGCCAGTCGCCCGCGACGAGGCCGAAGCGGAAGGTCGCGTCCGGGTGGAACAGCCGCTCCATTATCCCCCAGCGCCGCCGGTCGATGGCATGGGCGTAGGCGGCGAGAATGTCGCGGATCGCCTCGCGGTCTTCGAGTGTGCCTGTCATGGTTCGAGCTCCACGATCACCTTGCCGATGTTCCCGCCGGTGAAGAGTTTCGCATAGGCGGCAAGGGTGTTCTCGAGGCCCTGCGTCACGTCGTAGGGCATGACGAGTTTGCCCTCCTCGGTCCATGCGCGCAGGCGCCGGGTGAGGGCGGGGCCCTCGTGCATGAAGTCGGGCGAGAAGAAGCCCTCGATCCTGAGGCGCCGCATCAGCACCTGATCGAACTCGCGCGGGGCGGTGCGGGTGCCGGCGGTGTAATCGGCAAGAAGGCCGCACACGGCGATGCGGCCATAGTGGTTCATGCGGGTGAGCACCTGATCCAGCAGCGGCCCGCCGACATTGTCGAAATAGACGTCGAAGCCGCCTGCTGCATCGAGCTGCGCGCCGAGTTCGTCCGCCTTGTAGTCGATGGCGCCCGCGATCCCCAGCTCGCCGGTCAGGTAAGCGCACTTCGCCGCCCCGCCCGCGATGCCCCATGCCTCGCAGCCGAGCAGCTTCGCGATCTGCACCGCAAGGATTCCGGTCGCGCCTGCCGCTGCCGAGACCAGCACCCGCTCGCCGGGCTTTGCCGCGCCGGTCGTCTCCACCCCCCATAGCGCAGTCCAGCCGTTCATGCCGAGCGGACCGAACCACGCGCGCCGGTCGGCGACGGTGGGATCGAGCAGGATCGCGCCCGCCATCACCGCATCGACCGTGCTGATGTCCGCCCACTGCCCGAAGGCGCGCACCAGATCGCCCTCGTCGAAGCCATCGGCGCGGCTCTCGATCACCTCGCCCAGCACCAAGCCCGTCATCGGCCCGCCCACCGGCAGCGGCGGCTGGTAGCCGTCCTCGCGGTCCGTGAGCCACATGCGGGTGCCGGCGTCCATCGACAGGTGGGTGTTGCGGATGCGGATCTGGCCGTCCGCCAGAGGGGCGAAATCCTCCTCCACGAGGTCCAGCGCGGCGGCGAAGTCGGTCCCCTCGGGGCGGCGTGCGATGCGCCAGATGCGGTTGTCCATGCGGGCCTTGTCCGGCGGGTGCGCCGCTACGGCAACCCCGCCTTTTCGCTAGGGCAACGCGGGCGCGCGCTATCACTTTGGCGCGGTGCATGGGGGCGGGGGGCTTCCTAGTCTCGGGCCACAGAACAAGAGGGGAGAGACACGAAATGGCACTCATCACGGTGATCGGCGCGAGCGGCCGTCAGGGCCTCGCGCAGGTGCGCCAGGCGCTCGCCGCCGGCTACGATGTCCGCGCGATCTCGCGCCGTCCGGATGCGCTGGAGGGCGCGCCGGTCGAGGGGGTGGAGCGGGTCGAGGTGCGGCCGATGGACCTCTACGACACCTCGACCTTCGCCGCCGCGCTCGAGGGCAGCGACTACATCTTCTACACCCACCCCCTGCAGGCCCGCGCCGACCGCGCCTATCTCGTCGGCGAGGTCGGCAAGGTAGCCGCGCATCTCGGCGTCAAGCGGGTGGTGTGGAATACCTCGAGCTGGATTCCCGACAAGCCGGGCGACGCCTTCACCTATGCCGGCAACACGGCGGGCATCAACGCCCTGTGGCGCTCGGGCGCGCCGGGGACCGTGTTCGGCTCGGTGCTGTTCATGGACAACCTCCTGACCAACTGGGCGCGGCCCTTCATCGTCAACGAGGGGCGCTACGTCTATCCGCACAACCCGACGCTCGAGGCCAACTGGATCAGCCTCGACGATGTCGCGCGCTTCATGCTCGCGAGCCTCGAGCGGCCCGACATGGAAGGCGCCTGGCTCAACATCGGCGGGCCCGAGCGGCTGGTCGGCAAGCAGGTGACGCAATGCCTCTCCGAGGCGCTCGGCAAGGAGATCAAGTACGATCCCTGCACTCCCGCCGAGTTCGGCCGCTACCTCGTCGAGGCGGCGGGGGATTCGATGCCCGAAGCCATGCGCGCCGATTTCGCCAAGGGGATCGAGGACTTCTACGAATACAACAACACCGCCCCCACCAGGCCCTTCGCGGTCGACATGGACCACGTCTACGAACGCTTCCCTGAACTGGAGGGCAAGCTCGAGACGATGGGCGCGTGGACCAAGCGGCAGGACTGGGGCGAGAGCAACTACCGCCCGGCGTTCGGTTAGGCTGCGCGGATGACCCGCAGGGTGGAGGGCAAGGTCGCGCTGGTGACCGGCGGCGCATCGCGCCCCGGTCTCGGCTTCGCCATTGCCGAAAGGCTCGCCGAGGAGGGCGCGATCGTCATCCTTACCGATATCGACGCGGCCGGAGCGGCGGAAAGCGCGCGGCTCATCAATGAACGCAACCTCGCCGCCGAGGCGATGCCGCAGGACGTGGCCTCCGAGGCCGACTGGAGCCGGGTGATCGACGCGATCCTCGCGCGCCACGGGCGGCTGGACATCGTCGTCAACAATGCCGGCATTCTCGATATCGCCGCGATCGGGGACGATCACGCGCTGGCAGGCCTGCGCCGACAGCTCGAGGTGAATGTCGTCGGTTGCTTCATGGGAACGCAGGCGGCCGTCCGGGCGATGCGCCAGTGCGGCGGCGGCGGGTCGATCATCAACCTGTCGTCGGTCGCGGGCAAGGTCGGCTTCCGCGGCAGCGCCTCCTATGCCGCGACCAAGGGCGCGGTGAAGCTGATGACGAAGTCGGTGGCGCTCGAGACCGCTGCCGAGGGCATCCGGGTGAATTCGGTCCACCCCGGCATCATCCGCACCAACATGCAGCAGCAGGGGCTGGAGGACAACGCGGCCAACTACGACGCGATTGTCGCGGGCATTCCCGCCCGCCGGCTGGGCGACCCGCGCGACATCGCCAATTGCGTGCTGTTCCTCGCATCGGACGAGGCCGGCTACGTCAACGGCGCGGAGTTCGTGGTCGACGGGGGCTACACCGCGCAGTAGGGCCTGTGCGCGTCCGGCGAGGACGAGGGCGCGCAGGCGCGCCCTCGCAGCTCACTCCGCCGCCTGGCGATGCTCCTGCGCGAAGATCTGCAGCAGATCATCGTCGCTCGCGTCCACGAGGCGCTTCACCCACTGGTGGAAGACCTGTCCGCCCTTCTCGTTGCGGCCGAACAGCACCTCTTTCATCAGCCCTGACGCGAGCGCCTGCTGCTGGCGCTTGCCGGTGGCGTAGTCCTCGTCGCGGACCACGATTTCGAGGAAGTTGAACTGGTCGTGCGCGGCCTGGACCTGTTCGGGGGTCTCGGGCTGGTTTTCCATGACGTAGAACTGGGTGGTGTAGCTCTCGCCCACCTTGTCGCCCGGGAACAGCTGGCTGATCATCGCCCCGCGCTGGCCGCCGCCATAGAAGCTGGCGATCGAGATGTGCGGGAAGATCGTCCACACGCCCTGCACCAGCACTTCCTGCGGCAGCTCGTCATCGGACATGGCTTCCAGATCGAGCTGCTGGTCGTCGTCCCCCTGCACCTTGATCGCGAACTTCGACGGGGTCGAGAGGCGCTGGTGCGGGCCGAAGGCGAAGTAGTTGGCGCGGTTGTAGAAGTCCGCGCCGAAGGTGTCCTTGTGGAGCACCGGCAGGTGGTAGAAATCGAGATAGCCGTCATAGGCCGTCTTCCAGTTCGGCCCCGACAGCGTGCGCTGCGAGAACAGCGTCCAGCCCTCGAACTCGAAGGCTTTCAGGAGCTCGTCATAGCCGCACAGGTAATCGGCGATCGACAGCTTCGAGTGCGGATCGAGCGTCACCCAGATCAGCCCCGCGCTCTCGTAGACCGGGAACTTGGTCAGGCAGTGCTGGCTCTTGTCGATACTGCCGAAGTCCCTGGCATCGGCCACGCCGATCAGGTCGCCGTCGGCCTTGAAGGTCCAGCCGTGATAGCCGCAGGTGAAGCGGCTGGCATTGCCGCAGCCGCTCGCCAGCGGGTTGCCGCGGTGGGTGCACATGTTGAGGAAGGCGCCCATGCTGCCGTCCTTCTGGCGGCTGAGCAGCAGCGGCACGCCGCAGATGTCCATCGCCTTGAAGTCGCCGGGATTGGGCAGTTCGCAGGAAGGCGCGACCATCAGCGGCAGGCGGCGGAAGATCTGCCGCTTCTCGGTCTCGAACAGGTCGGGGTCGGTGTAGGCGCTGGCCGGAACACGCACGACCTCGTCGGCATATTCCATCGTGTCGGCCGCTCCGTGGGCGACCAGATTGCGGGTCATGGCGACCAGCGTTTCGCGTGACATGGCGGTTCCTCCCTCGGGCTCTGGCCCTTTCGCCGGAGCATCCGCCTTCCGCCCCGGCGGGACAATGCTCACTTTTGGCAAAGCGAAGGGGCGGACCGTCGCCGGCCCGCCCCCACGTGCTCCCCTGTTGCGGAGCGGATCAGAACTTGAAGCTGACTTCGGCGAAGACCTGCCGCCCGCGGTTCTGGGTCATGATGAAGTCGTCACCCACGCCCGGCTGCAGGAACGGACGCCCGCCGCTGGTGATCACGAAGATCTCGTCGGTGAGGTTCTGCGCGACCAGCGACAGGCGCCACTTGCCGTCCGGGTGGCCGATCGCGACGTTGGCGTCGAGCAGCCAGAAGCTCGGCTGGACATAGTCGTTCAGCGTCGCCTCGTCGGTGATGTAGCCATCGTTGTAGGCCGCGTTCCCGGACAGGAACAGCTCGAGGCTGTCGCTGAGCGGGATGGTCCAGTCGGCCGCGATGTTCCCCGCCCATTCCGGCGCCTGGCTGCCGCGGCGACCGTTGAGGTCGACCGTCGAGATGCCGAGCGGCTGGATGAAGGTGTCGGTGTACTTCGCGTCGAGATAGGACAGGTTGGCCGAGAGGCTCAGCCCGTCCACCGGCGTGTTCCAGCGGCTTTCGAGGTCAATACCCTTGGTGGTCAGCTCGCCCGCGTTGCTGGTGACGAACTGGATCGTGACCGCGTTGAAGTTCTGCACCTGGAGATCGGTGAAGACATAGTAGAACGCGGTCGCGTTGAGGGTGAAGTCACGGTTGGCCCACTGGGACTTGAAGCCGATTTCGCCGCCGATCGCCTCTTCCGACTGGAAGATCAGCGAACCGAAGTTGCCGGTCGCCGCCGCCTGGCTGAGGCTGTTCGACGGCAGTGCCGAGTTGTCGATCCCGCCCGACTTGAAGCCGGTCTTGAACGAGGCGAAGATGTTGAGATCCTCGTTCGCCTGGTAGCGCAGGGTGACTTCGGGCGAGAAGTTGTCGTCGGCGAAGTTGATCGGACCCGAGAAGAAGCCCGGCCGCACGAAGGCCGGCCCCTGCAGGAAGGTATGCACATAGGGGACCGAGATCGTCTGCACCTTCTGCTCGTCGGTCCAGCGGACCCCGCCCGAAAGCTCGAGCTTGTCGGTCAGGTCGATCATCACGCTGCCGAAGAACGAGAGCGCCTCGGTCTTGGTTGTGTGGATCTTGTCCCAGTCATAGGTGAAGCCCGTCACCGGGTCGGGCCCGAGGAACGAGATGTTCACGCCCTGCTGCGAGGTGTCGAAGATGAAGGTGCGGTCTTCGTAGAACGCGCCGAGCATGAAGTTGAAGGCGCCGTCGAAGTCCGAGGCGAGGCGCAGTTCCTGGCTGTACTGCTCAAGCCGGTTGATCGGGTCGGACGAACCCGCGCCGCCCGGCAGGCGGGTGCCGTTGGGGCCCGGGAAGAAGCCGCCGTAGGAATAGGCGTCGTAGTCGATCGCATCCATGTTGAGCAGGCCCGTGACCGAGGTCAGGGTCAGCGTGTCGGAAAGGTCGAGATCGAACTGCAGGCGGCCGAACCACACTTCGGTCTCGCCGAAAGGCACACCGTTGCGCCCGTTGGCGGGCGAATTGCCCGGGACCGGCCCGGCCAGCTGGCGCGCCGCGTCGGTCAGGTAGTAGCGCTGGTCGAAGGCGTTGCAGTCATAGCCCGCCGGGATGTTGACCGCCCCGCCGAGCAGGAACACCGAGTCTGCACGGCCGTTGGGGCCGCAGTTGACCTCGGCCGTGCCGATCGCGCCGTCGTTCTCGTTCTTGGTGTATTGCAGCTTGAAGTTGGCGCGGAACCGGTCGGACGGGTTCCAGTCGAGGGTCAGGCGGCCGATAAAGTCGGTCAGCCCGCGCTGCTGGTTGACCGCCGGCGTGTTGGGCTGGAGGATCTGGAATTCGTCGATGTCGTTGAACTGCGCCGCGAGGCGGATGCCCAGCGTGTCGCTGATCGGACCGGAGATGTAGCCCGAGAGCAGGTAGCCCTTTTCCTCGAACTCGTAGTTGGCCCGCATCCCGACTTCCCAGCTGGAGGTCGGGTTGGCCGAACGCAGCGAGAGAACGCCGGCGGTGGCCGACTTGCCGAAGAACAGCGACTGCGGCCCGCGCAGCACGTCGATCTGCTCGACGTCGAAGAAGCCGGCCTGCACGAGGCGCATCGAGGAGACGACCACGCCGTCATATTCGAAGGCCACGGCGGAATCGAAGGCGGCCGAGATGTTCGACGAGCCCACGCCGCGCAGGCTGAGCTGGCCGCCCGAACCCGAGCCGCCGACCTGCACGTTGAGGGTCGGCACGCGGCTCACCACGTCGGCGACCTGGTCGATATTGTACTTCTGCAGCGTGTCGCCGCCGATCGCGGTGACGGTGACGGGGACTTCCTGGAGAGATTCGTTCTGGCGGCGGGCCTGGACGACGATCACCGGCATGTTGTCGGCCTCGGACTGGGCCGAGTCCTGGGCCAGCGCGGTGCTCGGCACTGCGGCGAGCCCGCCCAGCGCAGCACCGCACATCAGCGCGCGGCGCATTGCGCCGGATGCAATTCGGGCACGGAATGTGTTCATGTTCCTCTCTCCCCATCGGGCCGCGGCTCCCCCGCGTGCCCTGTTCTTCCCCAACCCTCGGGCGCTCTCCTCACGCACGTCGGCCAAAGCCTTTGGGTATGGCGTGCAGGTGTATGGAGCCCAGCCAAGCGCACCATCAGCAAAAGCGATAGTGACCCGTGCAAACTGCGACAAAAACGCAACATCGCCTCGCGAAAGCGCGATGCCGTAACGTCATTCGGCCGCATCGCGGGCCTGCGAAGCCTCGCGTTCCATCTGTGCGCCGCGCGGATCGTTCGGCCACACCCACTCCGGCCCGATCACCTGTTCGACCCTGAGATGCGCCGGCACATTCGCCTCGCCGATCATCCGGTCGAGGCTCTGGTGGAAGGCGTAGATCCGCGCCTCCTGATAGGACAGCGGCACGGATCGGAACGCCGACCCTTGCATGGAATGCTGGATCGCCTCGCCGAACTGGGTGTCTTCCAGAATGATCCGGCTCATCTGTCGCCCGTTCGGCTGGCTGGCGTCGGGCACGGTCCACAGGTCGGGCGCGGGGGCATCGCCCCAGTCGAGCGCCATCGTCACCAGCTCGAGCCGCGTGGTGCCGAGCGAGGTCGGCCAGAACAGCAGCGGCGGCACGAAGTAGTTCGACAGCGGCGACACCCAGTTCGGAAACAGGGTGTAGCTCTGGGTGCAGCTGCGCCCGAGCTCGCCCACGCTTTCGATCTGTTGCCAGCCCGGCGGGCTGTCGATCGCGCGCACGTGCTCGCGGTCGGTCTGGCGCGGCGGGGGCGCGAGCATCCGGGCGTGGCCGTTGGGATAGAGCGTGTTGAGGTTGCGCGCCGAATCCACCAGCGGCGCGACCGTGTCCGGGTGGATGAAGGGCACATGGTAGACCTCCATGTTGGCCTCCATCGCGACCTTCCAGTTGCATTTGAGGTCGAAGGAGTGCCGCGCGGCGAGGCGGATGCGGTCGAAGGCGAACTCCTCCCACTCGCGCGCGATTGGCCCCATCCAGTCGAGGAGCGGCATGGCGCCCTGATCGAAGTTGACGAAGATGACCTTGCCGAACAGCTCGCAGCGGACGGGAAGCAGCCCGCGGCACGACAGGTCGAAATCTTCCGGGAAGTCGCGCCGCTCGGGCACGCCGACAAGGGTGCCGTCGGTCTTGTAGGTCCAGTTGTGATAGCCGCACATCAGCCGGCTGGACTTGCCGCGATCCTCCGTCACCACCGGCGCGCCTCGGTGGCGGCAGGTGTTGTGGAAGGCACGCACCTTCCCGTCCATGCCGTGGACGATGACGATGGGGTCGCCGGCATTGTGCCAGCGCATCCAGCAGCCGGGTTCGGGAATCTCGTCCAGGTGCCCTGCGAAGAGCCAGCTCTTGCGGAACACGTGCTCCATCTCGAGCGCGAAGTATTCGGGGCTGGTGTAGCGGCCGGCGGGCATGTCGGGGAGCGCCGGGAAGCCTTGCGGAGGGGCGGTGCGGCGGCCCTCCCATGCCATCAGCGCCTTCAACCGCGCGACTTCATCAGCGTCCATCATGCCGCCTCTCCCTCGGGCGGGAGAATACATCGCACCGCGCCGCCCGCGCCCTCGCGCTTTCGACAGTGGCGGGTGGCCCCGCGCCCGATAGGCTGGCCGTTACAGAACAGACGCTTTTGGGAGAGAGCAGATGGCGGGACGTGTGGCGGGCAAGGTCGCGCTCGTGACGGGCGGGGCGATGGGGCTGGGCAAGGCCGATTGCGAGGCGCTGGCGCGGGAGGGCGCCAAGGTGATCGTCACCGACCGCGAGGTGGAACTCGCCCACCAGGTCGCCGATTCCATCGGCGGCGACGCGATGGCATTGGACGTCACCAGCGAGGACCAGTGGATCGAGGTGATGCGCGCTGTCGAGGAACGCCACGGCGGGCTCGACATCCTCGTGAACAATGCCGGCAACGTGATCTTCGAGAGCATCGAGGACTGCTCGCTCGCCCACTTCAGGCTGCACCTCGACATCCACGTGGTCGGCACCTTCCTCGGGTGCAAATATGCCGTGCCGCTGATGAAGCACCGCCACCTCAAGGTGGGCGGGGGCGGTTCCTCAATCATCAACATGGCCTCGACCGCGGCGCTGATGGGCTATGGCAACATCCCGGCCTATGCTGCCGCCAAGGCCGGGATCGCGGGGATGACCCGCTCGCTCGCGGTCGATTTCCAGGACAAGGGCTACGGCATCCGCGTCAACGCGCTGGCGCCCGGGGGCATCGAGACCCCGATGGTTATGGGCGTCTCGGGCCGCGCCGGGCAGACCCCGATGGAGATCCCCGAGGGGCCGCTCGCTGCCGATGCGCTAGGCCACCCGCGCGATGTGGCAGGCTGCGTGCTGTTCCTCGCCTCGGACGAGGCGCGCTTCCTCAACGGCCTGACGATCCCGGTGGACAATGGCCTCTACGCCCGCCCCCATCACTGAGGACGCAAGGCCCGGGGCGTACCGCTGGTATGTCCTGGGCCTGCTGACGCTGACGAGTGCGTTCAGCGTCGCCGACCGGCTCGTGTTCTCGATCCTGATCGAGGACATCAAGGCCGAGTTCCGGCTTTCCGATTTCGAGCTGGGCCTCCTGGGCGGGCTCGCCTTCTCGCTGGTCTATGTGCTCGCAGGCTTCCCGGCGGCGCGGCTGGCCGACCGCTCGGTGCGCAAGAACATCGTCGCGGCGGCAATCGCCTTCTGGAGCGTGATGACCGCCGCCTGCGGCATGGCGACAGGCTTCTGGACCCTGTTCCTCGCGCGCACCGGCGTGGGGGTGGGCGAGGGCTGTTCCGGACCTTCCTCGCAGAGCCTCGTCGCCGATTTCTTCACCCGGGGCGAGCTGGCGAAGGCGATGGGCTTTCTCACGCTCGGGTCGACGATGGGTACGGCGATGGGCCTCGTCGTCGGCGGGCAGCTGGCCGAGTGGTTCGACTGGCGCTGGGCCTTCATCCTGATGGGCCTGCCCGGGCTGCTGATCGGCGGGGCGCTCTATCTGACGGTGCGCGAACCGCCCCGCGGCCGCTATGCCCCCGAGGGCACGGACATGACGCAGCTGCCGCTCGGCCGGACGGTGGCGAGCCTGCTGACCAATCGCGTCTTCATGGGGCTGGCGCTGGGCTGGGCGGTGCAGATCATGATCGGCTATGCGCTCGCGTTCTGGATGGCGGCGGTGATGCTGCGCCAGTTCCCGATCTCCACCGGCGATGTCGGCCTCTATCTCGGCTTGACCTTCTTTCTCGGCGGCATCCCCGGCCCGATCCTCGGCGGCTTCGTCACGCACTGGCTGACCCTGCGCGACGAACGCTGGCGGGCGTGGCTTCCGGGCGCGGTGAGCCTCGGCTGCGTCATGCCTCTGGCGCTGAGCCTCACCTCGGACAGCTTCGGCGCGTTTCTCGGCTGGTTCGGCGTGGCCTATGCGATCTATGTCGCGAGCCAGGCGGGGATCCTGTCGGGCATCCAGGCCGCGGTCGAGCCGGCCAGCCGCGGCTTTGCGGTCGCGATCGCGCTGTTCTTCAACAACCTCGTCGGGCAGGCGCTGGGGCTGGCGGTGATCGGCGCGGCGAGCGATGCGCTGGCGCCGGCCTACGGGACGAGCGCGCTGGCGGTGGCGGTGTTCGCCGTGTGCCTCGCCTCGGGCCTCGCCAGCCTCGCGATCTTCGTGTGGACCGCCGCGCAGATGGGGCCGAGCGGCTATCTGGAGAAGATGCGGAAGGGCTGACGTCCCTCGCCCGTTTGTGTCGAGCGCAGTCGAGACACCTCCCGGGGCCTCTCGACCTCGCTCGAGGCGAACGGAAAGTGCTTCAAAACCCCGGATGGATCGCCAGCGCCGCGCCGTCGACCAGCATTTCGGCGCCGGTCATGAAGGGGCATTCGTCGCTGGCGAGGAAGGCGATGGCGGCAGCCGTTTCGGACGGGTCGGCGAGGCGGTTCAAGGGCGAAGTTTTCGCCACCATGGCGAGAAAGCCCGGCATCTGCTGCTCGGTTGCTGCGAGAATCCCGGTCATGGTCGCGCCCGGGATCACCGTGTTGCAGCGGATCGCAAGACCTTGCTGAGCGCACCAGGTTGCCACCGACTTGCTGAGCGCGCGCACTGCCGCCTTGCTTGCCGAATAGCCGACGTCGGTGGGCAGCGGGGCGATGGCGGTGGTCGAGGCGATGTTGACGATCGCGCCCTTTGCCCCGCCCTGATTGTCCTTCATCGCGGCAATCGCAGCGCGGCACCCGGCCATCGTGCCGGTGAGGTTCACCGCCAGCACCTTGTCCCACGCGGCGAACATCGCCTCGTCATCCAGATCGCCGATACCCGCGCCCGACACCATCCCGGCATTGTTGACGAGGATGTCGAGCCGCCCGAAGGCCTCCACCGCCTGTGCCACGATCTGAGGCCAGAGCGCGCGGTCGGACACGTCCTGCACCGCGAAGCGCGCCCCCGCCTCGGCGCACAGCGCCGCGCCACGCTGTTCGTCGAGATCAGTGCCGAGCACCTCGGCTCCGTCCGCGCGCAGCCGCCGCACCGTCGCCGCGCCGATCCCGCTTGCGCAGCCGGTGACGATGGCGACCTTTCCCGACAGGTCGGGCATTACTCGGCCTGCTGCCAGATCGCGGCGCAGGGGCGCTGGTTATGGGTCTCGACGAAGCGCGCGAGATTGTCCGTGCCCTCGGGGAGCTTCCAGCCCACGGTGAAACCGAAATTGGCGAAGGCGAAGATCAGCAGGTCAGCGAAGGTGAAGCGGCCAAGCGCGATGTGGTCGCTCGCGCCGAGATAGCTGTCGAACAGCCGCCACTTCTCGTCCGCCATCGCCGAAAGCTCCGCCCCCGCTTGCGGAGAGACGACGCTCATG
Organism: Porphyrobacter sp. THAI-01a; assembly: GCF_056868655.1. Taxonomy (NCBI): domain Bacteria; kingdom Pseudomonadati; phylum Pseudomonadota; class Alphaproteobacteria; order Sphingomonadales; family Erythrobacteraceae; genus Porphyrobacter; species Porphyrobacter sp. THAI-01a. The sequence goes on from NZ_CP180579.1 coordinate 271,471, forward strand.
CGTGGCTCGAACATCGGGCGGCCTGCGCCGGCCCGGAAGCCCATCGTCATCGGCACCACCACCTCCTGGTCGAACAGCCGCGCCCACTTGCGCACGGTGGCGCGCTCGACCGGGGTTTCGCCGAACAGGTTGGGCTGCGGGTGCATCTCCTCGATGTATTCGCAGATCGGCCAGCTCTCGGTGAGGCAGGTGCCGTCATCCAGTTCCAGCGTCGGGGTGGTGCCCTGCGGGTTCTTCGCCATGTAGCCCGCATCCTGCCGGTTCTGGCCGGTGATGATGTCGTAATGGACGCGGGTGAAATCGCGCCCCTCCTCGAGCCCCTTCTCGACCATGAACATCCGCACGAGGCGCGGGTTGGGGCCGAGGCTGGAATGAAGCGTGGTCATGGTGCTCTCCCGATTGGATTTGCGGAAGGTTCTACGGGGCCGGGCGCGGGCCGTCGCCCTCATAAATGCGCTAGGGGCGGCGCGGAAATTGGCTTGCGCGGCGGGGCTGTATTGCGCAGATAAAGCACCATGGACCAGACTCCCGTGCCCCAGCCCATCGACGACGATGGCGAGCTGACCAAGCTCCACCCCAACTACGCTCACGCCCTGCGCGTGCAGACGGGGCTGACCGCGATCCCTTTCCTGATCGGGGCGCTGGTGCTCGAACTGGTGTTCCGCGACGAGGGCCTGTTCCCGAGCGGCGTGATCGCCGGGCCGGTGCTGCTGATCGCACTCGTCCTGATCCTGCGCATCCCCGCGCGCCGCTACGGCTCGCGCGGCTACCAGATCAGCGCCGACCGCCTGCGGGTGGTGCGCGGGTTGCTGTTCCGCGCGGACACTGTGGTGCCCTTCGGAAGGGTGCAGCATATCGACGTCAACCAGGGCCCGCTCGAGCGGTTCTTCGGCATCGCCACGCTGACCCTGCACACGGCGGGCAACCACAATGCCTCCGTCTCGCTTCCCGGCCTCGGCGAGGAACTGGCGCGCGAGATGCGCGAGTCCATCCGCGGGCATATCCGCCGGGAGACGATGTGAGCGAGCCCCGCCGCACGGCCCCGCTCAGCGTCGCGCTCGGCGCTCTGGGGGCGCTCCGCAGCGCGGTGTTCCCGGCCCTCGCCATCGCCTTTTCCGGTGTCGGCGGCGAAGGGCGCTTCGCGCTGGCGCTCGGGGTCGGCCTTGCCGCGGCGGCGATCGGCACCGCCTTCAGCTGGCTCGGCTGGCGGCGGCTCACCTACACGATCGGCGAGACCGACATCCGGGTCGAGAGCGGCATCCTGAGCCGCGCGGCGCGTTCGGTGCCCTACGAGCGCATCCAGGACGTCAGCCTCGAGGCCAAGCCTCTGCCGCGCCTTTTCGGGCTGGTGTCGGTCAAGTTCGAGACCGGGGCCGGCGGGGGCGAGGACGTGGCGCTCGAATATCTCACCGCCGCCGAGGGCGAGGCGCTGCGCCGGCTGGTGCGCGAGCGCCGCGACGAGGAAGCCGCCGCCGCCACCGGCGGCGAGGGAGCGCCCGTCGCGGCCACGACCGTGCCCGAGGAAGGCGAGGTGCTGTTCGCGCTCGGGCCGGGTCGGCTGCTGACCTTCGGCCTGTTCGAATTCTCGCTCGCGGTCTTCGCGGTGCTGGGCGGCGCGCTGCAATATGTCGACAACGTCACCGACATCGACGTGTGGAATGTCGACCTGTGGCGCAGCTGGCTCGAGGAACAGGGCACCGTCGTCGCCAGCCTCGGGCCCTATGCGCAGGCCGCTGGCGCCATCGCGGGTCTGATTGGGCTGGTGCTGATCGGCTTCGGGACGGGCGTGGTGCGCACGGCCCTTCGCGACTGGGGCTTCACCCTCACCCGCTCGGCGCGCGGCTTCCGGCGGCAGCGCGGCCTGCTGACCCGCACCGACGTGGTGATGCCCGCCCACCGCGTGCAGGGGCTGGTGATCGGCACCGGCCTCGTGCGCTACCGCTTCGGCTGGCGCTCGCTGAGCTTCGTCAGCCTCGCGCAGGACGACGAGGGCGAGAGCCACGTGGTCGCGCCCTTCGCGCGGATGGAGGAGATCGCGCCGATCGTGCAGGCAGCGGGGTTCCGCCTGCCCGACGATGCGACGGCGTGGCAGCGCGCGGCAAAGCGGCATCGCACCGACAAGGCGGTGCTCGATTCGGCGCTGTTCTTCCTCGCGGCGATCCCGGTCGCGATCTTCGCGCCGCCGGGCCTGTTCCTGATCCCGCTCGGGATCGGGGTGCTGGTGGTGGGCGCGAACCTCTATGCTTGGGAGTTCCGGCGGCACGCGATCGACGACAAGCAGGTCTATGCCAGCCACGGCTTCCTTTCGCCGACACAGGCCATCGCCACGCGGCTGAAGCTCCACTCGGTCGAGATCGCGCAAGGCCCGCTGGCGCGGGCGCGCGGCTATGCGACGGTGCATCTCGGGCTCGCCGGGGGGAGCTTCGCGATGCAGGGCGTGCCGCTCGATCAGGCCCGCGCCCTGCGCGCCGCCGTGATGGAGACAATCACCGCGACCGATTACTCGCGGCTCGATCAGGCCTCGAGCGGGGCCCAGTCCGGGTTTTCGGAGAACTTCCTCGCGACGTAGGAGCAATCGGGGCGGATCAGGAAGCCCTGCCGCCGCGCGTCCTCGACCAGCCGCTCGGTCAGCGCCGCCGCCACGCCGCGCCCGCCGATCGCGCGCGGCACGATGGTGTGCGCGGCGATGCGCACCTCCTTCCCGTCGCGCTCGCCGCCCGCTTCCCATTCGAGGTAGCCCTGCTCCACCGCGCCCGCGACCGCCGCGACATAACGCCCGCCGGTTCCCTGAACGTGATGGGTGATTGTCAGGTCTGCGCTTTGTTCGCCCATGTCTCGCTGCTCCCGCTTGTCACGCCCGAATGTGCGGTTAAGGGCGTGAGCCGATGACCCTTGCCAAGCCCTTCCTGTCCGACAACGCCGCTGCCGTCCACCCCCGGCTGTGGGAGGCGATGCGCGCTGCCGACGAGCCGGACAATCCGTACGACGGGGACCGGCTCTCGGCCGAACTCGACGCCCGCTTCACCGCGCTGTTCGGGCGCGAATGCGCCGCGCTGTGGGTGGCGACGGGCACCGCGGCGAACTGCCTCGCGCTCGGCACGCTGTGCGCGCCGCATGGCGGGGTGGTGTGCCACCGCGAGGCGCATATCGAGGTCGACGAGGGCGGGGCCCCGGGGTTCTTCCTCCACGGCGCCAAGCTGATGCTGGCCGAGGGCGAGGGCGCCAAGCTGACGCCCGCCGACATCGCCGCGCTGGTCGATCCGATCCGCAACGATGTCCACCAGGTCCAGCCCCACGCCGTCGCGATCACGCAGGCGAGCGAATACGGGCGCACCTACAGTCCTGCCGAACTGGCGGCACTCGGTGCCTTCGTGAAGGAGCGCAGGCTCGGCCTCCACATGGACGGGGCGCGCTTCGCCAATGCGGCGGCCTTCCTCGGCGGCAGCGCGCAAGATGCGGCGCGGGCGGCGGCAGGGCCGGTCGACAGCCTCGCCTTCGGCTTCATCAAGAACGGCGGCATGGGCGCCGAGGCGGTGGTGCTGTTCGATCCCGAACGCGCCGCCGAGGTCCGCTACCGCCGCAAGCGCGCCGGGCACCTGCAATGCAAGGGCCGCTATCTCGCCGCGCAGATCCTCGCGATGCTGGACGGTGACCTGTGGCTTGCCAATGCCGCCCACGCCAATGCCGCGGCGCAGGAGGTGGCGGCGGGCTGCGGCGAGCGGCTGCTCCATCCCGCCGAGGCGAACGAGCTGTTCGTCCGCCTCGCCCCCGCCGAGCGCGAGGCGCTGCGGGCGCAGGGCTTCGCCTTCTATGACTGGGGGCCGGATTCGGCGCGCTTCGTCACCGCGTGGAACACCCGCGCCGAGGACGCGGCGGCGCTCGGCAAGGCGATCGCCGCGCTGTGAGCCGCGCCGCCGCGCCCGCCCCCTCGATGCTCAGCCCCAAGGTGCTGGTGCCCTTCATGCTGACGGGCACGATCTGGGGCTCGACCTGGTTCGTCATCACCGGCCAGATCAGCGACGTGCCTGCCGCCTGGGGCGTGTTCTACCGCTTCATGCTGGCAACCCCGGCGCTGTTCATCCTCGCGACGATGATGGGCAACCGGCTGAAGCTTAACCGGGCGGAGCACTTGCTGGCGCTGGGCGTCGGGATCGCGCAGTTCTCGGGCAATTTCCTGTTCGTCTATCATGCCGAACAGCACATCACCTCCGGCATCGTCGCGGTGATGTTCGCGCTGCTGATGGTGCCGAACGCGATCTTCGCAAGGGTGTTCATCGGCGAGAAGGTGCAGGGCGGCTTCATCGGCGGGAGCCTCGTCGCCATTGCCGGGGTGGCGCTGCTGCTGGTGCACGAATGGAACGCCGCGCCGCTGGGCGGCGACGTGGGGCTGGGGATCGTGCTGGCGGTGGGCGGGATGCTCGCCGCCTCGATCGCCAACGTGGTGCAGGCCAACCCGACGGGTCGCGGGGTGCCGATGGTGAGCCTGCTCGCCTGGGCGATGCTCTACGGGACGCTGTTCGATCTCGGCTATGCCCTGCTGACCGCCGGCCCGCCGCAGATGCCGGGCGCATGGCAGTTCTGGGCGGGGACGGCCTATCTCGCGATCATCGGATCGGTGGTGACCTTCCCTCTGCACTACAACCTCGTGCGGGAGATCGGGGCGGGGAAGACCGCCTACAACGGCATCGTCACGGTGTGCGTGGCGATGCTGCTTTCGACCCTGTTCGAGAACTTCCGCTGGGATCTGCTCTCGGCGAGCGGGATGGCGCTGGCCCTCACCGGCATGGGGCTCGCTTTGAGGGCACGGCGGGTGAAGGCGGTGCAGGTGCAGCAGAGCGGAGCTTTGCGGAGGTAGGATGCTGATCGGCCCGCAGGGCCGCAAGGGCGAATGCCCGTCGCGCCTTATGGCGCGGTAGCCAAGGGCGCGGATGCGCCCGCCGGCGCTTGAGGCGAAAACAAGGACGCCAATCCCTCGACATAGGTCGGATATTTCGGCGACCACCCCAGCACCCGCTTCGCCTTGCCGTTCGCGACGCGGCGGTTCTCCAGGTAGAAACCGCGCGCCATGTCCGAGAGGTTCGCCTCCTCCAGCGGTTCCAGCGGCGGCAGGGGCAGGCCGAGCAAACGGCAGGCGTGTTCGGTGACCGCGTTGCCGCTGCACGGGTGATCGTCGCCGAGGTTGTAGGCCCCCGAAGGCGCGTCCTGTGTGAGGGCGGCGACGACCCCGCTGACGATGTCCTCGACATGGACGCGGCTGAACACCTGCCCCGGAAGGTCGATCCGCCGCGCCTTGCCCTCGCGTGCCCGGTCCAGCGCCGAGCGGCCCGGCCCGTAGATCCCGGGCAGGCGGAACACCCGCGCGCCCATGTTCAGCCACGCAAGGTCGGCATCGGCGCGGGCATTCCTGCGGCCTTCGCCGCTCTGCGCGATGGTCGGGGTCGACTCGTCCACCCAAGCGCCCTCGCGGTCGCCATAGACGCCGGTCGAGGAGAGGTAGAACAGCCCCTTGCCCGCAAGCGCCTCGCCATAAGCCTCCAGCACCGGATCGCCACCGCCGCGCTCCGGCGGGACGGAGGAGAGCACGTGGGTGGCCTCGCCCAAGGCCGCCAGCACCGCATCGCGGTCGGCGAAGGCGATGTCGCCCGCGCTCCCCGTGGCGCGAACCTGCCACCCGGCCGCACGCATGGCGACGGCGATGCGCGTTGCCGTGTAGCCGAGGCCGAAGATGAGAAGGTGCGCCATCCCTCACTAGTGCCGTTCGCCTCGAGCGGATGCAACGCACAACCGCAGGTTGAACGCGAGAGGCCTGTGCGTCCGGCGGTGCGCTTTGTGTCTCGACTGCGCTCGACACGAACGGGTAGAGAGTGACCTATGGATATCGCCACCACCCCCACCACCCCCGAGGGCAACCCCGAACTCGCGGACGCCGCCCCCACTCCCCACGAGCCGCCGGTGATCCGGCGCGAGGATTACCGGCCCTTCGCCTGGGCCGTGCCGACGACGACGCTGGACTTCCGCCTCGGTCTGGAGGCGACCCGCGTCACGGCGACCCTCGCGGTCGAGCGCAACCCCGCCGCCGATCCCTCGCCCGAGCTGCGCCTCAACGGCGACAGCCTCATGGCAGAGAGTGTCACGGTGGACGGCGCCCCTGCCGAATGGCGCATGGACGGGCCCGACCTCGTCATCACCCTGCCGGGCGCTGCCCATACGGTCGAGGTCGTCACCACCATCGACCCCAGCGCCAACACCCAGCTGATGGGCCTCTACGCCTCTTCGGGCATGCTCTGCACTCAGTGCGAATCGGAGGGCTTCCGCCGCATAACCTTCTTCCCCGACCGGCCCGATGTCCTGTCGACCTATGCCGTGCGGATGGAGGGTGACAAGGCGCTCTTCCCGATCCTGCTGTGCAACGGCAACCGCATCGCGGCTGGCGACAACGGCGACGGCACGCACTGGGCCGAATGGCACGATCCCTGGCCCAAGCCCTCCTACCTCTTCGCGCTGGTCGCGGGCGACCTGGTGGCGAACAGCAAGCCCTTCACCACCCGCTCGGGCCGCGTCGTCGAATGCAATGTCTGGGTGCGCGCGGAAGACCTCGAACGCACCGACCATGCGCTCGAATCGCTTCACCGCTCGATGAAGTGGGACGAGGACGTGTTCGGCCGCGAATACGACCTCGATCTCTACAACATCGTCGCCGTTTCCGACTTCAACATGGGGGCGATGGAGAACAAGGGGCTCAACGTCTTCAACACGAAATACGTGCTCGCCGATCCCGACACCGCGACCGACGCCGATTTTGACGCGGTCGAGGGCGTGATCGCGCATGAGTATTTCCACAACTGGTCGGGCAACCGCGTGACCTGCCGCGACTGGTTCCAGCTCTCGCTGAAGGAGGGCTTCACCGTGCTGCGCGACCAGCTGTTCTCGCAGGACATGCGCGGCGAGGCGGTCAAGCGGATCGAGGACGTGCGCATCCTGCGCGCTGCGCAGTTCCCCGAGGACGCGGGGCCGCTCGCCCACCCGATCCGGCCCGATTCCTATCGCGAGATCAGCAACTTTTACACCGCGACCGTCTACAACAAGGGCGCCGAGGTGATCCGCATGATGCGCTCGATGGTGGGCGAGGCGCGGTTCCGCGCCGGGTGCGACCTCTATTTCGACCGCCACGACGGCGAGGCGGCGACCTGCGAGGATTTCGTCAAGGCGATCGAGGACGGGGCCGGGATCGACCTCACCCAGTTCCGCCGCTGGTACGCGCAGGCCGGCACGCCGCGCGTCGCCGTGTCGCAGGCCGTGGAGGGCGATACCCTCAAGCTCACCCTCCGGCAGACCGTCCCCGCCACCCCCGGCCAGCCCGACAAGCTGCCGATGCCGATCCCGCTCAAGGTCGCGGTCCACTCGCGGCAGGGCGCGACGGGGGCGGAGCAGGTGCTGGTGCTGGCGCAGGAGGAGCAGAGCTTCACCCTGCCGCTCGCCGGACCCGACCCGGTGGTCTCGATCAACCGCGGTTTCACCGCCCCGGTGGTGATCGAGCGCGATTTGGCGCGCGAGGACCTCGTGTTCCTTGCCGCGCATGACGATGATCCCTTCGCCCGTTCCGAGGCCTTGCAGGAACTCGCCGTCGGGCATCTCGTTGCGACCGCGGCCGGGACGCTGTCGGCGGACGAGCAGGCCGCGGGCGAAGCGGCGATCATCGGCGCCTTCCGCTCCAGCCTCGCCGACAATGCGCTCGAGGACGCGATGCGCGGCGAGCTTATGGTGTTGCCGTCCGAAACCTACCTCTTCGAAGCGATGGCCACGGGCGAGCGCCTCGCCGATCCCGGCGCGATCCATGCCGCGCGCGAGGGGCTGAAGGCGGCGATCGGCACGGCGCTGGCGGGCGAGCTCGCGGCGCTCCACGCGCGGGCCTCGGCGGTGACGCACGACGATCCGGCCGGGCGCGGGGCGCGCAAGGTCAAGACCATCGCGCTGGGCCTCATCGCCGCCGCCGACCCGGCGCGGGCGGCGCAGCTGGCAGCAGCGCAATATGACGCGGCGGACAACATGACCGACCGGCAAGGCGCGCTGATGGTGCTGTGCGGGCTCGACACGCCGGCGCGCGAGGAGCGGCTCGCCGCCTTCTACGAGCGTTACAAGGGCAACGCGCTGGTGATCGACAAGTGGTTCACCCTGCAGGCGCTGTCGCTCCATCCGGACGTGATCGCCCATGTGCGCAGGCTCGCCGAGCACCCCGACTTCACGCTGAAGAACCCCAACCGCGTACGTTCGCTGCACATGGCTTTCGCCGGCAACCCCAAGGCGTTCCACAAGGCCGACGGGGAGGGCTACCGCATGGTCGCCGACGTGATCCTCGCGCTTGATCCGATCAACCCGCAGACCGCCGCGCGCTTCGTGCCCTCGCTCGGGCGCTGGCGGAGGCTGGAGCCCGGGCGGGCGGCGCTGATGAAGGCGGAGCTGGAGCGGATCCTGGCGGCGGGCAACCTGTCGCGCGACACCTTCGAGCAGGTCAGCCGCTCGCTCGAGGGCTGAGGCGGTGGACTTCCAGATCGAGACCGCCGACCTGCTGGCGGGCGTGCCCCACGGCTTCTTCGGCAGCGCCGGAGGCGGGCACCAGTTCGGCTTCGGCGGGCCGGGCGACGGCGCCGAGGTCCGCGCGTTGCGGGCAGCGGCGACCGAGGCGATCCTGCCCGGCGGACGACTCGCCGCGCCCCACCAGGTCCATTCGCCCGATGTGGTGACGGTCGCCGCGGCGTGGGACGATGCCATTGAGGGCCGCCCCGTCGCCGATGCCGTGGTGACTGCGACACCAGGCATCGTGCTCGGGATCGTCACCGCCGACTGTGGACCCATCCTCTTCGCCGACCGCGAGGCGGGCGTGATCGGTGCCGCCCATGCCGGCTGGCGCGGCGCGGTCGACGGCGTGCTCGAGAACACCGTCGCCGCAATGGAATCGCTCGGTGCGCGGCGGGAGCGGATCGCCGCCGTGCTCGGCCCCACCATCGCGCAGCCGAGCTACGAGGTCGACGCCCCCTTCCGCGCCCGCTTTCCCGCCGATGCCGACCGCTTCTTCGCCCCTGCGCCCGAGCGCGAGGGCATGGCGCGCTGGCACTTCGACCTGCCGGGATTCATCATGGCCCGGCTTCGCGCCGCGAACCTCGGGAAAATTGCGGATCTGGGCCGGGATACATTCTCCCAAGTCGCGCGTTACCATTCCCACAGGCGCTCAACCCAGGCGTGCGAGGCGAATTATGGTCGGCAGATCAGCATGATCGCGCTGTCCTGAGGTCGCCTTGCACGGCGGCGAACGCGCCTTGCTTAAAACACGGTTGGAAATTCGCAGGATTGCCGTTAATTGCCCCGCGCAAGTTTCGGGTGAGGTGCGCTCCACGGGCGCTCGCCGGGCCTGAAACAGGGACCAATCGACGGATCGGGATCCGGGGCATCGCCCCGCACTGGAACACCACGCCGCGCAGGCCAATCCCGGCGCGGCAAAACGAGCAGGGTAAGAAGAAATGGCGACTGATACGGCCGCGACCAACGACCTCAGCAACCCTGAAGGCGTGCGTCGCCGCGACTGGATCCACATTGCCGCGCTGAGCACCGCGGGCGTCGGCGGGGCTTCCGTCCTGTTCCCGCTGGTCAGCCAGATGGCCCCCTCGGCCGACGTGCTCGCCGCCAGCACCACCGAGGTCGACGTCGGCGCGATCCAGCCGGGCCAGAGCATCAAGGCCACCTTCCGCAAGCAGCCGCTGTTCGTGAAGCGCCTCACGCCCGAGGAAATCGCCAAGGCCAAGGCCGATGACGGCGCCGACATGCGCGATCCGGCGACCCTCGCCGAGCGCACCAAGGCCGGGCACGAGGACATCCTCATCACCATGGGCGTGTGCACCCACCTCGGCTGCGTGCCGCTGGGCGCGGCCGAAGGCGAGAACAAGGGCGAGTTCGGCGGCTATTTCTGCCCCTGCCACGGCTCGCACTACGACGTCGCCGGCCGCATCCGCAAGGGCCCCGCGCCGCTCAACCTGATGGTGCCGGAATACACTTTCGCATCCGACACCGTCGTCCGCGTCGGCTGAGCTTTCGTATCTGAACGATAACGATAATCGTCCGTTTCCCTTACACCGATCAAGCCGAGAGAACGCCATGAGTTTCGCCTGGGCCAAGCAGTATGAACCGCAGTCCGCTTTCACGAAGTGGCTGGACGAGAAATTGCCGCTTCCGCGGCTCGTCTACAACGCGGTGGGCGCCGGTTATCCGGTGCCGCGCAACCTCAACTACATGTGGAACTTCGGCGTGCTCGCCGGCTTCTTCCTGGTGGTGCAGATCGTCACCGGCGTCGTCCTGGCGATGCACTATGCCGCGAACGCGCAGGTCGCCTTCGGCACGGTCGAGCACATCATGCGCAACGTCAACTACGGCTGGATGCTGCGCTACGCCCACGCCAACGGGGCCAGCTTCTTCTTCATCGTGATCTACCTGCACATCTTCCGCGGGTTCTTTTATTCGTCCTACAAGGCCCCGCGCGAGATGATCTGGCTGCTGGGCGTGGTGATCTTCCTGCTGATGATGGCGACCGCCTTCATGGGCTACGTGCTGCCGTGGGGCCAGATGAGCTTCTGGGGCGCGCAGGTCATCACCGGTCTGTTCAGCGCGATCCCGCTCGTCGGCGAGCCGCTGCAGGTGTGGCTGCTGGGCGGCTTCGCCCCTGACAACGCCGCTCTGAACCGCTTCTTCTCGCTGCACTTCCTGCTGCCCTTCGTTATCGCGGGTGTCGTGATCCTGCACATCTGGGCGCTGCACATCCCCGGCTCGTCGAACCCGACCGGCGTGGAAGTGAAGCAGGAATCGGACACCGTGCCGTTCCACCCCTACTACACGGCCAAGGACGGCTTCGGTCTCGGCGTCTTCCTGATCCTGTTCGCCACCATGGTGTTCTTCCTGCCGAACGCGCTGGGCCACCCGGACAACTACATCGAGGCGAACCCGCTCTCGACGCCGGCGCACATCGTGCCCGAATGGTACTTCTGGCCGTTCTATGCGATCCTGCGCGCCTTCACCGGCGACCTCAGCATCCCCTTCACCGGCATCGTGCTGATCCCGGCCAAGCTGCTCGGCGTGATCGCGATGTTCGGCTCGATCCTGCTGTGGTTCATCCTGCCCTGGCTGGACAAGAGCCCGGTGCGCTCGGGCCACTACCGCCCGCTGTTCCGCAAGTTCTTCTGGTTCGGCCTCATCCCCTGCATGATCGCGCTGTTCATCTGCGGCGGCGCGCCGGCGGAGGAGCCCTATGTGGTGATCAGCCAGATCGCGACGGCCTACTACTTCCTGCACTTCCTGGTGATCCTCCCGATCGTCAGCCAGATCGAAGTGCCCAAGCCGCTGCCGTTCTCGATCACCGAAGCGGTGCTCGGCGGGACCAAGCCCGGGAGCACCTCGGGCGGCGGCAAGGTCGATCCCGAAAGCGTTGTCGAGGGTCTGCCCGGCACCGCCACCGATGGTTCGCTGCAACCGGCCGAGTGATCGGCCGGAAACAGCCCCCAGCAATCTGAACCGATAACGAGAAAGAGTTCGGACATGTCTATTCGTCTCGGCGGCATCCTTGCAGGCCTCGCCATCACCCTGGTGCTGGTGCTCTGGTCGCTCCTGCCCGGTGCCTACAACTACGCCTTCGGCCCGGCGCCGGAGCAGCAGCCGTCCTATGCCTTCTACGAGCACGGCCATGGCCCGGAAGGCGGCTTCTCGTTCGACGGCCCCTTCGGCAAGTGGGACTACGCCCAGCTCCAGCGCGGCTACCAGGTCTACAAGGAGGTCTGCTCGGCCTGCCACAGCCTGAAGTTCGTCGCCTTCCGCAACCTGCAGGAGCTCGGCTACACCGAGGCCGAGGTGGACGCCGAGGCCGCGGCCTGGACCGTGCCGGGCATCGACCCCGGGACCGGCGAGACGACCACCCGTCCGGGCGAGCCGACCGACTACTTCCCGATGCCCTTCCCCAACGCGATCGCGGCGGCGGCGGCGAACAACAACGCCATTCCGCCCGATCTCTCGCTGATGACCAAGGCACGGCACGACGGTTCGAACTACGTCTATGACCTGCTGACCGGCTATGGCGAACCCGATCCGGAGAAGGCCGCCAAGGTCGGCTTCGAGACGCCCGACGGTCTCTACTTCAACAAGCACTTCCCCAACGTGAACATCGCAATGGCCCCGCCGCTCGCGGTCGACGGGCAGGTCACCTATGCCGACGGCACCGACGCGACCATCCCGCAGATGGCGACCGACGTGGCCGCCTTCCTGACCTGGACGGCCGAACCTTCGCTGATCCAGCGCAAGCAGACCGGCTGGTTCGTGCTCGGCTTCCTGCTGTTCGCGACCGTGCTGGCCTTCCTCAGCTACAAGCAGATCTGGGCCGGGGTGAAGCCGAAGAAGGGCTGATCCGCCTCACCCAGGGCGAAATGTTCAGGCGCCCCGTCATCCCTTGCGGATGGCGGGGCGCTTGTGCATTGAGGCGTGCGAAAGGGGCCCGCAGATCATGACTGCACCACATCTCTCTCCCGCAGAGCTCAAGGCGCTCGTCCGCACGGTGCCCGACTTCCCCCACGCAGGGATCCAGTTCCGCGACATCACCACGCTGATCGGCCACCATCAGGGCATGGCGGCGAGCGTCCACCACCTCGCGCAGCTGGCGGACGCGGCGGGGGCGCACAAGATTGCCGGGATGGAAGCGCGCGGCTTCATCTTCGGCGCGGCGGTGGCAGTCCAGCTCGGGGTGGGCTTCGTGCCCGTGCGCAAGCCCGGCAAGCTGCCGATCGAAACCATCGGCATCGAATATGCGCTCGAATACGGCACCGACCGGCTGGAGATGGACCCGGGCGCGATCGAGCCGGGGCAGAAGGTGGTGATCGTCGACGATCTCATCGCCACCGGCGGCACGGCGCTCGCCTCGGCCGAGCTGCTGCGCAAGGCGGGGGCGGTGATCGAACAGGCGCTGTTCGTCATCGACCTGCCCGACCTCGGCGGGGCCGAGCGGTTGCGGCAGGCGGGGATCGCAGTCGCGGCGCTGATGGAATTCGAGGGCGACTGAGCCGCCCCGGCCCGCGCCGGGAACCCCACAGGGCCGGTTTGGGTTGTGCTGATGAACGGCTGTCGTCTATGCCTGCTGCGGGCCGCCTGCCGCGTCCCGCCTCTCGCGCAACTGTCACACGCAAAGGACCACCGGGACCGCCAATGGCTATCGCCTTGACGCTTCTTGCGCTGGTCGCGCTTCCCTTCGCTGCGGCGCTCGCCATCGCGCTGACCCACGGCGCGCCGCGCGCCGTCCATTCGGGCATCGCGGGTGCGGCGAGCGCCGCCGGCCTTGCACTCCTCGCCAACCTCGCCGCGCCGGTGCTGGGGGGCGAGGTGCCTGCGGCTTCGTGGGACTGGGTCCCCGCGCTGGGCATGGACCTGACCCTGATGGTCGATCCACTGGGCTGGATGTTCGCCCTGCTGATCCTCGGGATCGGACTCCTCGTGGTGATCTTCGCCCATTTCTACCTCTACCCTACCGAGGACACGGGGCGCTTCTTCGCCAGCCTGATGCTGTTCCAGGGCGCGATGCTGGGGATCGTCATCGCCGGTAACGTCCTGCTGCTGCTGGTGTTCTGGGAGATGACGAGCCTCGCCTCCTTCCTCCTGATCGGCTTCTGGCAGCACAAGCCCGAAGCCCGGCAGGGCGCGCGCATGGCGCTGGCGGTGACGGGGGGCGGGGGCCTCGCACTGATCGGGGGGATGGTGCTGCTGGGGATCGCCGCCGGCTCCTTCGATCTCGCCACGATCCTCTCCCGCGGCGCCGAGGTGAAGGCCTCGCCGCTCTATCCCGCGATCCTCGGCCTGATCCTCGTCGGCTGCTTCACCAAGTCGGCGCAGTTCCCGTTTCACTTCTGGCTGCCGCACGCGATGGCCGCGCCGACCCCGGTCAGCGCCTACCTGCACTCGGCGACGATGGTGAAGGCGGGCGTCTTCCTGCTCGCGCGGCTGTGGCCGGTGCTGGCGGGGACGGAAGCCTATACGGCGATCGTCACCTCGGTCGGCCTTGTCACCATGCTGCTCGGCGCGGGGGTGGCGCTGTTCCGGCACGATCTGAAAAGCATCCTCGCCTATTCCACCATCTCGCAGCTGGGGATGCTGGTGATGCTGCTGGGCTTCAGCCTCGAAGCCGCCGCGATGGCCGCGGTGCTGCACATCCTCAACCACGCCGCCTTCAAGGCCGCGCTGTTCATGAGCGCCGGCATCGTCGAGCACGAGACCGGCACCCGCGACATCCGCCGCCTCGGCGGGCTCGCCAAGGCGATGCCGATCACCGCCCTCGTCGCGACGCTCGCCGCCGCCTCAATGGCGGGGCTGCCGCCGCTCGGCGGGTTCATCTCCAAGGAGCTGATGCTCTACCAGACGCCCAAGCTGGCGCTGTTCGGCCTCCCCTGGCTGCTGCCGGTGCTGGCGACGCTGGGGGCGACGTTCTCGGTCGGTTACTCGCTGCGTTTCGCCGCCCACCTGTTCTTCGGTTCACCGCGCGAGGCGGAGCCCTTCGCCCGGGCGCATGATCCTTCCGCCGGGATGTGGGGCGGGCCCGCGCTGCTGACGGTGCTGGCGGTGCTGCTCGGTCTGGTGCCCATGACCCTCGCCGCTCCGCTGGTGGGCGCGGCGACCGGGGCCGTGACCGGAAGCCCCGCTCCGCTCGTCGAACTGGCGCTGTGGCACGGGCTCAACCTCGCGCTGATGCTGAGCCTGCTGGCTGTCGTGGGCGGGACGGCGCTGCTCTGGCTCCACAAGCCGCTGCTGGCGGCGTGGGAGGCCACCCCGCTCCCCGATGCCAAGCGCATGTTCCAGGCGGTGATGGCCTTCGCCGACACCTGGGTGCGCAAGGCGATCGTCGCCACCCACACGCCGCGGCTCCAGACGATGCTGCTGGCGAGCTTCACCGTGATCGTCCTCCTGATCATCGACGGCGCTGTCACCGCCGGAGGCATGCTGACGGGCACGCGCGCGCTGCTTCCTGCCTCCCCGCCCGCGTTCATCGCCTGGGCGCTGCTGATCGCGGCGACGGCTGCGGTGGTGAACGATTCGCGCAACCGGCTGCGCGTGCTGATCTATCTCAGCGTTATCGGCCTCGTCGTCAGTCTCGCCTTCGTGCAGTTCTCCGCGCCCGACCTCGCGCTGACGCAGATCTCGGTCGAGGTGGTGACGATCCTGCTGCTGCTGCTCGCGCTCAACCTCCTGCCCAAGGCGCCGCCGCTGCTGTCCTCCGCGCCGCGCAAGTGGCGCGACGGGGCACTGGCGGTGACGGGGGGCGTGCTGGTGGGCGGCATTGCCTGGGCCATGCTCACCCGCGACCCGGGGCCGAGCATCGCCGCCTATCACCTCGCCAACTCCTATTCGGGCGGAGGCGGGACCAACGTGGTCAACGTCATCCTCGTCGATTTCCGCGCCTTCGACACGCTGGGCGAGATCATCGTGCTCGGCATCGCCGGGCTCGGCATCTTCGCCCTGCTCGACACCGCTGCGACCGGCGCGGCCGGCGCGCGGCTGCGGGCGTGGCGCGAGGACATGCCGCACTCGCCCGAGCGGCATCCGATGATGCTCGTCGCCGCCAGCCGGATCATCCTGCCGCTGACGCTGACCGTCGGCATCTACCTGTTCCTGCGCGGGCACAACCAGCCGGGCGGCGGCTTCATCGCCGCCCTGGTCGTGGCGATCGCCTTCCTCGTCCAGTATCTCGCCGCCGGCTTCGACTGGTCCGACCGGCGCCTGCCTTTCGGCGAGCACCAGCTGATCGGCTGGGGCGTGCTGGCGGCGATGGCGACGGGTCTCGGCGCGATGGCGCTCGGGGCGCCGTTCCTCACCAGCTGGTTCGACTATTTCAGCCTGCCGCTGATCGGCAAGTTCGAGCTGGCGAGCGCGATGCTGTTCGATACCGGCGTGTTCCTCACGGTGCTCGGCGCGGTAATGCTGGCGCTGGCGCAGCTGAGCCATGTCGGCCAGCGCGCGGCCCGCGCCGCGCAGGCCGAGGAGGGCGGGGCATGAGCTACGAATTTCTCGTGGCGAGCGCGATCGGCGTGCTGGTGGCGGGCGGGATCTTCCTCGCCCTGCGCGCGCGCACCTTCCAGGTGGTGCTGGGGCTGACGCTGTTCTCCTATGCGGTGAACCTGTTCCTGTTCGCAAGCGGCAGGCTGGTGCTGGGCCGTCCGCCGATCTGGGACAAGGCCGTGACCGAATACACCGACCCCCTGCCGCAGGCGCTGGTGCTGACCGCCATCGTCATCACCTTCGGCATGACCGCCTTCGTTGTGATCCTTGCCCTGAGGGGCTTCCTTGAGACCGGCAGCGACCATGTCGACGGCGATTCGGTGCCCTGCGACACGCAGGACGGCCTCGCCGCCGACAGCGAGGAGACGCGGCTGTGAGCCTTGCCGCCCATCTCCCGATCCTGCCGATCGCGATCCCGGCGCTGGCCGCGCCTTTCGCCCTGCTGGCGATGCGGCGGCGGCGGGCGCTGGCGGTGGGCCTCGGCTTCGGCTCGTGCCTCGCGATGCTCGTCACCGCGCTGGCGCTGATGGCGCGGGTCTCGAACGGCACGATCCTCGCCTATGCGCTGGGTGACTGGCCCGCGCCCTTCGGCATTGTGCTGGTGGCCGACCGGCTGGCGGCGATGATGCTGGTCCTGACCGCGAGCCTCGCGCTCATCGCGCTGCTGCACGCCGTGGTCACCCGAGCCGACCGCAAGGGGTGGCATTTCCACCCGCTGTTCCAGTTCCAGCTGATGGGCCTGAACGGTGCCTTCCTGACGGGCGACCTGTTCAACCTCTTCGTCTTCTTCGAGGTGCTGCTGATCGCCTCCTACGGGTTGATGCTGCACGGGCAGGGGCCCGCGCGGCTCAAGGCGGGGGTGCAGTATGTGGTGGTGAACCTCGTCGGCTCGTCGGTGTTCCTGATCGCGCTGGGGATGCTCTATGCGCTCACCGGCACGCTCAACATGGCCGACATGGGGCTGCGGGTCGCCGCGGTACCGCCGGCGGACCAGGGGATGCTGCGGATCGCCGGGCTGCTGCTGGTCAGCGTCTTTGCGCTGAAGGCGGCGGTGGCGCCGCTCCATCTGTGGCTGCCGCGCACCTACGCCGTCTCGACCCCCGCGGTGGCGGCGCTGTTCGCGATCATGACCAAGGTCGGCGTCTATGCGATCATCCGCGTGGTGCCGCAGGTGTTCGGCGAGGCTGCGGGGGCGGCGGCCTGGGTGCCCGCGCCGTGGCTGTTCCCGGCGGCGCTGGTGAGCGCAGGCGTCGGCTTTGCCGGCGTGTTCGTCGCGCGCAGCCTTTCCGAGCAGGCCGCCTATGCCGTCATCGGCTCGACCGGCACGCTGCTGATCGCGGTTGCCGCGTGGACACCCGAAAGCCTCGGCGCGGCGCTCTATTACCTCGCCCATTCGACGCTGGCGGGCGCGGCGCTGTTCCTGGTGGCGGATGCGGCGGCGCGGCGGCGCGGGGCCTTCGGTGATACCACAAGCCCCGGCCCCGCCTTCGCCGGGCGCGGCATTGCGGCGATGCTGTTCATGGCCGCCGCGATCGCCGCGACCGGCTTGCCGCCGCTTTCGGGCTTCATCGGCAAGCTGCTGATCCTCCAATCCGTCGCCGCGCGTCCCGACTGGGGCTGGGCGTGGGGCGTGATCCTCGGCACGACCTTCATCGGCGTGATCGGTTTCGCCCGCGCGGGCAGCGCCGTGTTCTGGAAGACGGCAGAGGGTGACGCGCCCGCCGTCCGCACGCGCCGCGCCGATTTCGCGGCGCCCGCTCTCGCGCTGGTGCTGCTCGCGGCGCTCTCTGCCGGTGCGGGCTGGGCGAGCGCCTATGCCGGGGCGGCGGCGGCGCAGGTGCTCGATCCGGCGCGCAGCGCGGCGGTGGTGCTGGCGGAGGCGACGCCATGAGCCGCCTGCTGCCCCATCCCGGCCTGTCCGCCCTGCTCGTCGTCATGTGGGTGGTGATGGTCAACGACCTCACCTACGGCACGCTGTTCCTAGGCCTCGTGTTCGGCGTGCTGGTGCCGATCTTCACCGCGCCGTGGTGGCCGGGCCGACCGCAGGTGCGCTTCGTGCCGGCCCTTGCCTATTGCGGCGTGGTGCTGTGGGATATCCTCGTCGCGAACTTCCAGGTCGCCGCGATCATCCTGTTCAAACCCTCGCACGCCCTGCGCCCGGCGTGGCTCGCGGTCCCGCTCGAGCTTGCCAGCCCCGAGGCGATCACCGTCTTCGCCGGGACGATCAGCCTGACCCCCGGGACGGTCTCGGCCGATGTCTCGGCCTGCGGCAAGTACCTGCTGGTCCACGCCCTCCACGCGCCCGATCCGCAGGCCGAGATCGTCAAGGTCAAGGCACGCTACGAGGCGCGGCTCAAGGAGATCTTCCATGCTTGAGGGGGCGCTCGCCTTCGGCTTCGCGGCATTGGGTCTCGCGCTGGCGCTCAACCTGTGGCGCCTGTTCAAGGGCCCGGGCGTCGCCGACCGCATCCTCGCGCTCGACACCATGGTGATCAACGTCATCGGCCTGATCGTGCTGGCGGGCATCGCGGGCGGGAGCGGCACATCCTTCGAAGCCGCGCTGCTGCTGGCCATGGTCGGCTTCGTCGGCACGGTCGCCTATGCCAAGTTCCTGCTGCGGGGGGACATCATCGAATGAGCGACGCCGTATCCTACGCCGAGATCCTCGCCAGCGCGCTCATCGTGCTGGGCGGCGGCTTCGCTCTGGTCGGCAGCTGGGGGCTGGTCCGCCTGCCCTCGCTGATGGAGCGGCTGCACGGGCCCACCAAGGCGACGACGCTGGGGCTCGGGGCGATGCTGGTCGCCTCGGTCGCGTGGTTCCAGCTCGCGCTCGGCAGCTGGACGACGCACGAGCTGCTGATCTCGGTCTTCCTGTTCGTCACCGCGCCGATCAGCGCCAACATGATCGCCAAGGTGCACCTCCACCGGCTGCGGCAGGCCGAGCCCGGCGCGGAGCCCGGTCCCGCCGGCGTGCCCGGGCCGCCCCCGGGCCGCGCCGACTGGGCCACGCACGAGGCCCCGCATCTCGGCACGCCGGGCGATTTCGAGGGTGACTAGGCGGGCGCCAGCACGATCCGCGCAAGGCTGATCAGCGCAAACAGCGCGCCGGTCCACGTCAGCGTGTGCATGGTCGCAAGGCTCGCGATGCGGGCGACCGGGGCGTGAACGTAGTCGTCGATCAGCTCGTTCAGCCCGTATTTCACATGCTGGAAGGTCAGGCCGATCAGCAGCACCATCAGCAGCGCGTTGAGCGGATGGCGCAGCCAGCCCGTGACGGCGTCGTGCGACAGGTCCGGCAGGAGCAGGACAATGGCGGTGAGCAGCCAGGCATAGAGCACGATTAGCGCAAGCGAATTGAGCCGCACCGCGATGAAGTCTTCCGCGCCGCCCTTGCCGGGGTCGAGCCGGTGCGTCTCGTGCCGCGTGTCCTGCTTTGCCATGTGTCTCGTCCCGCTCGCCGTGCCGGGCGCATCCCTAGGCCGGGCGGGAGGCCGGCGCGCTCACATAGGTGAAGCGGGGACGAAGCGGTGCGGACAGCCGAAGCGCACAGCGCCAGCCCGTCGCGCACGTTGCAGGGTTATCGGGAAGGGAGGGCTGGAGCGGTAGCGGGAATCTTTAAATTCCACTTACCGTCTGAATTGCATAATCTTTATGGTTGCAGGAATTCAGTATACCCCCACAAATACCCCCAAAACGCTCTCCCTGTCACAAACTCTCGTCCGAGAATTAATTTCAGTTCGGTCCTGTTTCGCGCGACCTACGCCCTTGAAAAATCCGGTTCCTTACCCCGCGAAACAGGACTCTAATGCGCTCGATGACCGCTTCCTGTAACTGTGACCTACCCTATGGAATTCATTGCGGTTTGATGTTGCTGTTCGAAATCTGCGATACCCATCTTGGCGAACCTGCGGTGGGGACGTAGGCAGGGCGCGTGATCACATCAGCGCCCTTGCGAAGCTGATCCAAGTAGTCGCTCCACCATTGCGCCATATCGACGCGCTCTTTCCAGTGTGCGCCGCGGTGGTAGGCCGCTCTCACCTTGTCACTATCGCCATGGGCAAGCGCCCGCTCGATTGCATCGGGGCTCCACTTGCCGCTTTCGTTCAACAGGGTGGAGGCCATGGCGCGGAAGCCGTGGGCGGTCATTTCGTCGGTGGTGTAGCCCAGCCGCCGCAGCGCCGCGTTCAAGGTGTTGTCGCTCATGGCGCGGGTGCGGCTACGGATCGAATGGAACACGTAGCCGCTCGGCCCTGTCACTTCGAACACCTCGCGCAGGATCGCCACCGATTGCCTCGAAAGGGGGACATGGTGAGCCTTGCGCATCTTGGTCTTGCCAGCCGGGATCACCCAAAGAGCCTGATCCAGATCGATATCGGCCCATTCTGCATGGCGAATCTCGCCGGGGCGAACGAACACATGGGGCGCGAGCTGCAAGGCGAGCTTGGTGATGCCGCTACCCTCATACCCATCGATGGCGCGCAACAGATCACCCACTTTCGCCGCGTCTGTGATCGCGCCGTAATGGGTGACTTTCGGCGCGGTAAGCGCCCCGCGCAAATCACGGGTAGGGTCTGATCGCAGGCGCGCCGTTGCCACGGCGTAGCGGAACACCATGCTGGAAAGCTGCAAGGTGCGCCGCGCGCTCTCCAGATTGCCCTTGTTCTCGATCTTGCGGATCGCGGCGAGGATATCGGCTGGTTCAATGTCGGTGATGGGCAGGCTGCCGATCGAACCATTAAGCAGGGACAGCAGATATTCGCTGCGCGTGGCCGTCGCGGGAGCCCAGCCTTTCTCCCCATCGCGCCGACGCTTGGCGCAATACTCGTCCGCGATAGCCTTGAATGTGTCGGCGGCTTCCATCCTCGCGCGGATCTTGTCGCGCTGTTTCTCGCGCGAGGGGTCTTTGCCTTTGGCGAGCAAGGCCCGCGCATCTTCCCGCCGCTTGCGGGCATCGCCCAAGCCGACTGCCGGATAGGCCCCCATGGCCAGCAGCTTTTCCTTGCCCTCGAACCGATATTTGAAGCGCCAGAGTTTGCCGCCAGCCGGGGTGATGAGAAGGAACATGCCCTTTTCATCGCTAAGCTTAATGGCCTTTGGGCCGGGCTTTGCCTGCCGGATCGCTACATCGGTAAGGGGCATTTGCGAGCGCGCCTTTGCTGTCCTGATACCCCCATGGGCGGGGGTATTGCATCGGCTCTCCACTGATACCCCCTCAATCATACCCCCACCGCATCGCGGCAGGGGGCGAAAGCGAGTGAACCGGTGTGAACCGATTACGCGGAAATATCAGGCTTTCTGAGGGATTGTCTAGGCGGCTATGAGCGCCTGTGAACGGGGAAGTGGAGCGGGTAGCGGGAATCGAACCCGCATAGCCAGCTTGGAAGGCTGGAGCTTTACCACTAAGCTATACCCGCTCGGGCTCAGGACGCGCCCATGCCACCGGGGGAGGGCGTGCGTCAACACTTCTGGTCAGGCGCGGTCCACCGCGAGGTTGTCGATCAGGCGCGTGCCGCCGATCCGGGCCGCCACCAGCAGCCGCGCCGGATCGCCGCCGAGCGCATCGAGCGGGGCAAGCGAGCGGCTGTCGGCGAGGACGGCGTAATCGACGCTGGAAAAGCCCGCCGCGATCAGCGCCGCCTGCAAATCCGAAAGCGCCCCGGCCACATCGGCGCCGCCGCCGATCGCGCCTGCCGCCTCGCGCATCGCGCGCGGGAGGGCGGCGGCGGCGGCGCGCTGGTCGGCGGTCAGGTAGCGGTTGCGGCTCGACATCGCGAGCCCGTCCGCCTCCCGCACTGTCGGCACGCCGATGATGCTGTCGACATGGGGCCGTGTCAGATCGAGGTCGCGCGCCATTGCCCGGATCACGGCGAGCTGCTGGAAATCCTTCTCGCCGAAGAAGGCCATGTCGGGGGCAACCTGGTTGAAGAGCTTGCACACGACGGTCGCCACCCCGTCGAAGTGCCCGGGCCGGGCCGCGCCGCACAGGCCCTCGCTGACACTGGCGACGCTGATATTGGTGACGAAGCCCGCCGGATACATCGCCGCCACGTCCGGCGCCCACAGCAGCGCGACGCCCTCGGCCTCGAGCATCGCGGCGTCGACGGCGAGCTGGCGGGGGTAGGCGTCGAGGTCCTCGTTCGCGCCGAACTGCTTCGGATTGACGAAGATCGAGGCGACCACGTGGTCGGCCTCGGCCTTCGCGCGGCGCACCAGCGTGAGGTGGCCCTCGTGCAGCGCGCCCATCGTCGGGGCCAGCGCGATCGTCGCATCGCCGACACGCAAATGTGCCAAAGCGGTTCTCAACATTTGCAACGTCTTGACCGTTTGCACCGTCAGGCCTCCAAGGATAATGCCGAAGCACGCCCTAGCGGCGCCAGCTGTCCCATTTCAAGCCGCTCCGCCGAGAGACCCGCGCAAGAAAACCGCCATGCCGCCCGCCCAGTCCCAGCAGCCCCAGACGGCCCCGCGCTCCCTCAGGCAGGGGCAGGCGCACCGCATCGTCTTCGCCAACGAGAAGGGCGGCACTGGAAAGTCGACCACCGCGGTCCATGTCGCGGTCGCGCTCTCCTATCTCGGCGCGCGGGTGGCCTCGATCGATCTCGATCCGCGCCAGCGCACCATGCACCGCTATATCGAGAACCGGCTGGCGACGCTCGAAAAGCGCGGCCTGACGCTGCCGACCCCGGCCTGCGAGGTGTTTCGCGGCAACGGCACGGGCGACCTGATGGCATTGATCCGCCGGCTCGAGGCCTCGTGCGATTTCCTGATCATCGACAACCCCGGGCGCGACGATCCCTTTGCCCGCATCGCAGTCGAGCACGCCGACACCCTGGTCACGCCGATGAACGACAGCTTCGTCGATTTCGACCTGATCGGCCAGGTCGATGCCGAGACCTTCAAGGTCAAGAAGCTCTCCTTCTTCGCCGAGCTGATCTGGGAGGCGCGGATGAAGCGCAGCCGGATGACGATCGAACAGCAGCGCCCCGAGATGGACTGGATCGTGGTGCGCAACCGCACCGGCCATGTCGAAGCGAGGAACCAGGCGCGCCTGCACAAGGCGCTGGGCGAGATGTCCAAGCGCGTCGGCTTCCGGGTGACGCAGGGTCTTTCCGAACGCGTGATCTACCGCGAGCTTTTCCCCTCGGGGCTGACGCTGCTCGACAAGGGGCACCTCGGCGAGCTCGGAACCAGCCACCTCATCGCCCGGCAGGAGCTGCGCGCACTGGTCAAGGCGCTGGCCCTGCCGCAGTTCAGCCGCGAACAGGGCGAGCTGGAGCTGGCCTGAGCCGATGCTGCGCGCGCTGATCCTGATTGCCGCCGTGTGCATCTTCTGCCGCTGGGCTTTCGGCAAGTGGCCGTGGGATTTCCTGCGGCCCGCGCCGACCCGCATCCAGGCGATATCCCGTGCCCGCAAGCTGCTGGGTGTCGCGGCCGGGGCGGAGCGCGAGGAGATCATCGCCGCCCATCGCCGGCTCACCGCGCTGGTGCATCCCGACCGGGGCGGGACGACCGCGGCGATGCAGGAGGCGAACGCCGCGCGCGATCTGCTACTCGACGAACTGCCTCATCCGCGCGACGGGGCGGACGTCTGACTGGCCTCCGGGTGGCATCGCAGAGTTGACACAATCGCGAGGCAGGGGTTTGGCAGAATAGTGGACTGTGCGGGGGAATGTCCGGGCCGGCCGATCCGTTGAACGGACGGGCGCCCGATCCCTGCCGATGCACCAATAACCCGATCACCGCCCCGACGCGGGCAAGGAGAACCTCTCGATCATGCAACACCATTTCCACCCCACCGTGCTGCGCGAATACGACATTCGCGGGATCATCGGCGAGACCCTCGGCGCGGACGATGCGCGGGCGATCGGCCGGGCCTTCGGCACGCTGCTGCGCGAGGCGGGGGGGAAGACCGTGGCGGTGGGTTATGACGGGCGCGTCAGCTCGCCGATGCTCGAGCATGCGCTGGTCGAGGGGCTGACCGCGAGCGGGTGCGATGTGGTGCGGATCGGCATGGGGGCGACCCCGATGCTCTATTACGCCGAAGCCTCAGACGAACAGGTGGATGGCGGCATTCAGATAACTGGCAGCCACAATCCCCCCAATTACAATGGCTTCAAGATGGTATTTCTCGGGCGCCCGTTCTTCGGCGCCGATATCCAGAAGCTCGGGAAACTGGCAGCAGACGGGGCGTTCGCCAGCGGCACCGGTGAGGTGACCACGCGCGACATCCTTGGCGAGTATGTCGAGCGCCTGCTCCAGGGTCTGGCCGGGATCGAAGCCGGGAAGCTCGAAGGCCTGCGCGTCGGCTGGGATGCCGGGAACGGTGCCGCCGGCCCCGCTCTCGAGGCGCTGGCCGCCCGGCTGCCGGGGGAACACCATCTGCTCTTTACCGAAGTTGACGGCCATTTTCCCAACCACCATCCTGATCCGACTGTCGAGACCAACCTGACCGATCTGCGCGCGCTCGTCTCGGCAAAGAACCTCGATTTCGGAGTGGCTTTCGACGGCGATGGCGACCGCATCGGCGCGATCGACGGCGAAGGCCGGGTGATCTGGGGCGACCAGCTGCTGATGATCTATGCCGAGGACGTGCTGAAAACCCGCCCCGGCGCGACGGTTATCGCCGACGTGAAGGCGAGCCGCGCGCTGTTCGACCGCGTCGCCGAACTCGGCGGGCAGCCGCTGATGTGGAAGACCGGCCACTCGCTGATCAAATCCAAAATGAAGGAAACTGCCGCGCCGCTGGCCGGCGAGATGAGCGGGCACGTGTTCTTCGCCGACGAATATTACGGCTTCGACGACGCGCTCTATGCCGGGGTCCGGCTCCTCGCGGCGGCGGCGCGTCTGGGCAAGTCGGTCACCGAGCTGCGCGGCGCCATACCGCCGATGCTCAACACGCCCGAAATGCGCTTCCAGGTCGACGAGAGCCGCAAGTTCGCGGCGATGGAGGAGATCGCCGGGCGCCTCACCGGCAATCCCGGCCCAGAGGTCGAGAGCGTGAACACCACCGACGGTGTGCGCGTCAACACCGCCGACGGCTGGTGGCTGCTGCGCGCCTCGAACACGCAGGACGTGCTGGTCGCCCGCGCCGAGAGCGACAGCGAGGCGGGGCTCGAACGCCTGCTCGCGCAAATCGATGCGCAGCTGGCGCTTTCGGGGCTGGAGCGCGGCGAGAGCGTCGGCCACTAGCGTTCCGGAACGCCTGCAATTCCAATTGCCTGACGGCCGGCCTGCGCTATGACGGCTGCCATGCTCGTGGGGATCGATCTTGGCACCACCAACAGCGCGGTCGCGCTGTGGCGTGATGGTGCGCCCGCGCTCGTTCCCAATGCGCTGGGCAACATGCTCACTCCCTCGGCAGTCAGCCTGTCGCGTGATGGCCAGAGCTGGGTCGGCGAGGCCGCGCTCGACCGGATGGCGACCCACCCGGCGGACACGGTCACCAGTTTCAAGCGGATGATGGGCACCGCCTCGACCGTGACGCTGGCCGGCACCACGCTGACGCCGGAGGACCTTTCGGCCATGGTGCTTCGCAGCCTTGCCGACGATGTCGAGGCGGCGACGGGCGAGCGGCCCACCGCGGCGGTCATCACCGTGCCGGCCTATTTCAACGAGCGCCAGCGCCGCGCCACCCGGCGGGCGGGCGAGATCGCGGGGCTCGAGGTCAGGCGCCTCATCAACGAGCCGACGGCCGCAGCGCTCGCCTTCGGCCTTGCCGACAAGGGCGACCGCGAGCCCTTCCTCGTGTTCGATCTCGGCGGGGGGACCTTTGACGTCTCGATCGTCGAGATGTTCGAAGGCATCGTCGAGGTGCGCGCCTCGGCCGGGGACAACCGGCTCGGGGGTGACGATTTCGACGCAGTGCTGGTCCGGCTGGCCGAACCGCTGCTGGACGCGGGCGTGCTCGAGCGCCTGCCCGCCGATCGCCGCCACGCCCTGCTGACCCTCGCCGCCGAACGCACCCGCCGCGCGCTCACCACTGCCGAGGAGGCCGAGTTCACCGTGGTGGTGGATGGCGAGGCGCTCACCACCCGTGTCACCACCGAAGCCTTCGAGGAGGCCGCCGCCGGGCTCGTGAAGCGCCTGCGCGATCCGGTGATCCGCGCGCTGCGCGACAGCCATATCGACGTGAAGGCCCTGTCCGACATCGTGCTGGTCGGCGGCGCGACGCGGATGCCGGTCGTCAGGAAGGCGCTCACCCGGATGTTCGGGCGCTTCCCCAATGCGACCGTCCACCCGGATCACGCGGTCGCGCTCGGCGCGGCGATCCAGGCGGGGCTGCTGTCGGGGGGCGGGGGGCTCGAGGAGATCCGCATCACCGACGTCGCGCCCTTCACGCTCGGGGTGAACACCTCGACCCGCGATGCGCATGGGCGCTTCCACGACGACATCTTCGCGCCGATCATCGAGCGCAACACACCCGTGCCCGCCAGCCGCATGGAGCGGTTCTTCACCCTCGGCGACAACCAGCGGCAGGTGACCTTCGCGATCTACCAGGGCGAGGCGCGCGACGTGAAGAAGAACGTAAAGCTCGGCGAGCTGACCGTGCCGGTGCCGCCGCGTCCGGCCGGGGAGGTGGGGGTCAACGTCCGCTTCACCTACGACACCAGCGGGCTGCTGGAGGTCGACGTGGCGGTGCCGGAGACCGGCCTCACCCGCAATCTCGTGATCGTCGACGAGGAGGACCGGCGCAGCAAGGGCGACATCGCCGAGAGCCGCAAGCGGCTCGAAAAGCTCAAGGTCCACCCCCGCGATCAGGCGGAGAATGTCGCACTGCTGGCGCGGGCCGAACGGGCCTACGAGGGCTTCACCGGCCATGTGCGCGACGTGATCGGGCAGGCCCTGACCGAATTCCAGGGCGCGCTCGACAGCCAGGAGCCGCGCCGGATCGCCGATGCGCGCGAGGGCCTCGTGCGGCTGCTCGACGAGATCGACGCCCGCTCTCCGCTATGAATGCCGCCGCCTTCCCGTGGAACCGGCTCGGGATCGGCCCGACCGCCGACACGGGTGCGATCCGCAAGGCCTATGCCGATGCCCTGCGCGCGATCGATCCCGATGCGGACATCGCCGGCTTCGCCGAGCTTCGCCGCGCCCGCGACGAGGCGCTGTGGCTGGCCGCGCACGGCGACGGGGGCGGGGCGGAGGAGGAGGAAGGCGATTACGGCATCGGCGGTTGGGACGACGATGCGGCAGAGGCATGGGACGACAGCCCGGCCGCGCTACACCCCGATCCGCTCGCGCCGGTCGACCCCGGCGTCATGCCCGAACGCAGCGAAGCGCAGCAGCGCGCCGAGGCGGCGTGGAATGCGCTTGTCGGCGTGCTCTACCCCGATGGCGCGGCGAGCGAGGAGGCCGTCAGCCATGCCGAGCTGGCCGAGGGCCTTGCCGCGCTCGAAACCCTGATCGCGCGCGCCGAGGAAGCCGACCTTGCCGAGCACGATGCGCTCGACAGCGGGCTTGCCGAGCTTTTCGCCAGCACCTGGCCGCGCTCTGCGCCCTTCGTCGAACCGGCCAGTGCGGCGTTCCACTGGCTGGACGAATCCGGCCATCTCGAGGAACGCTGGGCGCTGCGCTTCCTAAACCAGCGCCTCAAGGGGATGCGCTTTCACGAAAAGGTGCAGCAGGCCGACCATCCGCTTCACCGGGCGTGGGTGGAGCTGTCGCGGCCGGGCCGGGCCAGCTGGCGCGACCGGCTGCGGGTGAAGCGGCTCGACGTGCACAAGCTGCTGACCGGCATCCGCGAACGCTATCCCGAACTCGAGGCGCATCTCGATCCCGAGCGGGTCGCCTCGTGGGACGGTGGCAGCGCCAGTGTCGGCGAAGGGCGGACCAGCGCCGGGCGCGGATTCGTCGGCGCGCTGGCGGCGGTGCTGCTGGTCTTCGCGCTGGCTCGGGTGGCGGCGAGCCTGGTGGCGATCATTGCCCCCGGAGAGGCCGCGCCGCCGCCGGTGGTCGACGCCGCGCAGATCGACGCCGGGGTCGCGGCGATCTTCGGGCCGGGCACGGGGATGGCGGAGGTACGTGCCGCCGATCCGCAATTTGCCGAGGAGCTGGGCTTTGTGCTCGGCCGAACCGAAAGCGAGGCGCTCAACATGGTGCGCCTGAAGGCGCTCGGGTCGGCCGAGGTCGCCGATGCCGATGCGCTGGCGGTGCGGATCGATCTCAAGGCCATCTGGTTCGCCGCCGCGCAGCGCCAATCGGACGAGGCCTGCCGCAAGGTCGCAAGAGGCGATTTTCTGGGTCTGCGGCTCGAACTCCCCGATTCCGAGCGCGCCCGCGAACAGGCGCTGCTGCGCCAGCTGCTCGAGGCGCGCCTGCTCGGCCACACGCCGAAGGGCGGGAAGACGCGCTATGCCGTGCCGGGCTGGCTCGCCGCCGAGACGCTGCGGCTGAGCGGCCTCTCGCAGGAGGCGCTGGTCGCGGCGCTGGCCGATCCCGACAGCCCGGACCGGTGCAAGGCGGAAAGCGCGCTGGTGGAGGCGGTGCGCGCCGCACCCGGGCGGGTGCCGGTGGAGGTGCTCAAGGGCCTGTGACGCCCCTTGGCCGCTTGGGCTGGCGGCGGCGCGCGGGTTGCGGCACAAGGGGCGCGCATTTCGCCACAAGGGGAGCAAGGATATGATTCGTCGCCTTTTCATCGGCATGGCAGGGGCCGCCGCGCTGGCGCTCGCCCCGCAGCCGCTCGCCGCCCAGGCCGATCCTTCGGCGCAGGAGATGGATCAGGCGATGGCCGCGCTCGGCGCCATGTTCCCGGCCGAGCCGCTCACCCCCGAACAGGAGGCCCGACTGCCGCAGACGCAGCGCATCATCAACCGCATGATCCCCGAAGGCACCCTCGGCGAGATGATGGGCGGGATGTTCGACAAGATGCTCGGCCCGATCCTCGGGGCGGCCGGCGCGCCTGCGATCGACGCCGTGGTGGAGGGCACGGGCCTCGGCGCCGACACGCTCGATCTCACCGCCGAACAGTCCGAAGAACTCGCCCGCCTGTTCGATCCCGCCTATGCCGAACGCCACGCGCGTGAGGTGGCGCTGATGCCCGCCCTGATGCGCGACATGATGACGGTGATGGAGCCGACCATGCGCAAGGCCATGTCCGAGCTCTACGCGATCCACTTCACCCAGAAGGAACTCGACGACATCGAGGCCTTCTTCCAGACCGACAGCGGCACGGCCTATGCCCGCAAGAGCTTCACCATGTCGAGCGATCCGCGCATCATCAGCGCGACGATGGAATCGCTGCCGCAGATGATGGGCGCCTTTGCCGGGATGGAGCAGAAGATGGCTGCGGCGGTCGCCGATCTGCCCGCCAAGCGCGGCTTCGACGCGCTCTCCAAGGCCGAGCAGGCGCGGGTTGCCGCGATCACCGGCCGCAGCGTCGCCGAGATCAGGGAAGGCCTCGCCGCACGCGACGCCGAATAGGCCGCGCGAGGCTTGTGAGGCGGGGGCCGAGCGGCCACATTGGCGCCGTGACCGCTCCCGACCCTGCCGACATGCCCCTCCCGCCTGCCGTCGCCGCGTGGTTCGCGGGGCGGGGCTGGCGGGTGCGGCGGCACCAGTGGGAGATGCTGGCCAAGGCGCGCGCCGGGTGCCACGCGCTGCTGGTGGCCGATACCGGTGCCGGCAAGACGCTCGCCGGGTTCCTGCCTACGCTCTGCGACTTCGCGGGCGATGCGCCTCCGGGTGAGGGGCTGCACACGCTCTACGTCTCGCCGCTGAAGGCGCTGGCGCAGGACGTGAAGCGCAACCTGCTGACCCCGATCGAGGAGATCGGTCTGCCTGTCCGGGTCGAGACCCGCAGCGGCGACACGCCCTCGGACCGCAAGAAGCGCCAGAGGGAGCGCCCGCCGCACATCCTGCTGACCACGCCCGAGAGCCTCTCGCTGCTGCTCTCCTACCCCGAAAGCGCCGATCTGTTTGGCGGGTTGAAGCGGGTGGTGATCGACGAGGTCCACGCCTTCGCCACCGACAAGCGCGGTGATCTTCTGGCGCTCAGCCTCGCGCGGCTCCACGCCATCGCGCCGCAGGCGCAGCGGGTTGCGCTCTCGGCGACGCTCGCCAACCCCCGCGACTTTCAGGAATGGCTCGCGCCGCAGACCGGCGAGGCAGGCGAGATCGCCGCCGCCGACCTCGTCATCGGCGAGGCAGGCGCGGAGCCCGAGGTCGAGATCCTCCTGCCGCAGGAGGAGCGGGTGCCTTGGGGCGGGCACGCGGGGCGCTGGGCCGTCCCGCAGCTGATCGAGGCAATCAAGGCCAACCGCACCACGCTGGTCTTCACCAACACCCGCTTCCTTGCCGAGTTCATCTTCCAGTGCCTGTGGGAGGCGAATGACGACAATCTTCCCATCGGCATCCACCACGGCAGCCTCTCGACCGAGGCAAGGCGCAAGGTGGAAGAGGCGATGGCGCGCGGCGATCTCAGGGCGCTGGTGTGCACCGCCAGCCTCGATCTCGGGATCGACTGGGGGGACATCGACCTCGTCGTGCAGATGGGCGCGCCGAAGGGCTCCTCGCGACTGCTCCAGCGGATCGGGCGCGCGGGGCACCGCCTCGACGTCCCGAGCCGCGCGGTGCTGGTGCCGGGGAACCGCTTCGAGTTCCTCGAGGCGATGGCCGCCAAGGAGGCGGTCGACGAGGGCCAGCGCGACGGCGAGGCCTTCCGCCCGGGTAGCCTCGACGTGCTCGCCCAGCACGTCATGGCCTGCGCCTGTGCGGGGCCGTTCCACGAGGACGCGTTGCTGGCCGAGATCAGGAGCGCGCTCGCCTATAGCTGGGTCGACGAGGCGACCTTCGCCCGTGTCCTGAACTTCGTTGCCGACGGGGGCTATGCGCTCAAGGCCTATGACCGGTTCAAGCGGATCGTGCGCGGCCGGGACGGGGTGTGGCGGCTCGCGCACCCGAACCAGGCGCAGCGGCACCGGATGAACGCCGGGATCATCGTCGATAGCGAGATGCTGACCGTGCGCTTCCGCAACGGTCGCAGCCTCGGCAAGGTCGAGGAGCGGTTCGCAGCTTCGCTCTCCCCCGGCGACACCTTCTTCTTCGCCGGCATGAGCCTCGAGGTCGAGGGGGTGAAGGACATGGACGTTACCGTGCGTGCCGCCAAGAAATCGGCCACGATCCCGAGCTATGGCGGGTTGCGCCTGCCGCTCACCACGCACCTGTCCACCCGTGTGCAGGCCCTGCTGTCGGACCGCGCCGGGTGGGGGCGTTTTCCCGACGATGTGCGCGAGTGGCTGGAAATGCAGGACTACCGCTCGCGTCTTCCCGCCCCCGGCGAGCTGCTGGTCGAGAGCTTCCCCCACGGCGGCAAGCACTACACCGCCTATTACACTTTCGAGGGCTGGAACGCGAACCAGTCGCTGGGGATGCTGATCACTCGGCGGATGGAGGACCGCGGGCTGCTGCCCGGCGGTTTCGTGGCGAACGACTATTGCCTTGCGGTCTGGGGCCTGAAGCCGGTTGAGGACCCGGCCCCCTTGTTATCGCCGGACATTCTCACCGGCGAGTTCATCCAGTGGGTGACCGAAAGCCACCTGCTGCGCCGCGCCTTCCGCGAGGTGGCGGTGATCTCGGGCCTCGTCGAGCGCCAGCATCCGGGGCAGAGGAAGACCGGCAAGCAGGTCACCTTCTCGACCGACCTGATCTATGACGTGCTCAGGAAATACGAGCCCGATCATGTGCTTATCGAGGCGGCCTGGGCCGATGCCCGCTCGCGCATGACCGATGTGGGGCGGCTGGCCGACCTGCTCGAACGGTCCGAGCGCGAGCTGGTGCACGTCACCCTCGACCGGGTCTCGCCGCTGGCCGTTCCGGTGATGACGATGATCGGGCGCGAGGCGGTGCCGCAGGGGGCGGTGGACGACGAACTGCTGCTCGAGGCCGAGGGCCTGATCGCCGCTGCCATGCGGCCGGACGCGCCGTCGGAGGGGGACTGAGGCCCGAAGCGGCATCGGCCTGACGCGCTCGGGGCAAAGAAAAAGGGCGCCGCGAAACCTCGCAGCGCCCTCTTACGACCTGTCGACGGGTGCGCAACGGCACCGCTACGACATGGCGATCACTTGTCGAACACGCGGTACTTGTCGTTACCCACGAAGCCGAACTTGGTCACGCCCGATGCCTTGATGTCCTGCAGCACGCGGGCCGACAGCGCATAGCTGGCAAGCGCCTCGGGCTCGAACTGCAGCTCGGGCTCGACCGCCATCTCGGTGGTCTGGCGGAGGGTTTCCACCAGCTGGCCTTCGCTGATCGGCGTGCCGTTCCAGAGGATCTGGTCGTCCGGGGTGAGCACAACCTTGTTCTTCACCGGATCGATCGGCGGCGGCGTGTCGTTCGGCTGCGGCTGCGGAAGGTCGATGTCGACCGAGTGCGTCGCGACCGGGATAGTGATGATGAACATGATCAGCAGAACGAGCAGAACGTCGATCAGCGGCGTCATGTTCATGTCCATCATCGGCTCGCCGTCGAGCTTGCCTCCAGACATACCCATGTCAGTTACTCCTTAGGTTCGCTTGGACGATCAGCCGTTCGGATCGACGGGGTTCGAGATGAACCCGACGATCGGATAGCCCGCCGTCTGGATGTTGTAGATCGCGCCCGCCACGCACTTCCACGGGGCGTTGACGTCGCCGCGGATGTGGACCTGGGGCACCTGCTCGGGATCCTTCATCAGTGCCTCGGCACCGCCTGCGCGCTGCACGATCGCGTCGAGCCGGTCGAAGGCGCGCTTCTGCAGCTCCTCCGAGCTCACCGGGGTGAGGTTGTTGAAGTAGACCCGGCACTCCCCGTTGCGCGATGCGCCCGCAAAGCCGGGCTCGCCGGCCGAGCGCCCCGCATCGTCGGTGGTGCTGACGGTGAGCTGGAGGTTCTCCACCTTGTCCTTCGATTCCTCGGATTCGAAGACGGGGATCTCCAGCTTCTCGATCGTCTGGATCGCCACCGGAACCGCGATGAGGAAGATGATCAGGAGCACCAGCATCACGTCCACCAGCGGCGTGGTGTTGATGTCGGACAATGGGGTATCTGCCCCGCCTCCCGTAGAAATCGCCATTGTGAATTCCTAGCCTGTCAAAACTTTGACTTGGTGTGCCGGCCCGGCCGTGTCCCCGCAAAGGGTCTGGCCGGGCAGCGACGGGAGCGGGACAGGCCCGCTCCCGCAATCATGCGGCAATGACGATCAGGCCTTGGTGGCCGGAGCAGCAGCCGGCTTCGCAGCGGGCTTGGCCGCCGGAGCCGCCACGACCGCCGGCTTCACCGCGCCGTTCGAGTTCATGTAGGCGAGCAGATCGTTCGAGAAGGTGCTGAGCATCGCCGCGATCTTGCGGTTGCGGCCCTGCAGCCAGTTGAACGCGAGCACGGCCGGAACCGCGACGAGCAGACCGATCGCGGTCATGATCAGCGCTTCACCGACGGGGCCGGCGACCTTGTCGATCGAGGCGTTGCCGGCGATGCCGATGTTGATCAGCGCGCGGTAGATCCCGATCACGGTGCCGAGCAGGCCGACGAAGGGCGCGGTCGCGCCGACGGTGGCGAGGAACGCCAGGCCGCCGTTGAGGACCGCGTTGATCGAATCTTCCGAACGCTGGAGCGAACCGTGCATGTAGTCATGCGATTCCAGGGCGTCGGTCATCTTGCCGTGGTCTTCCTGGGCCTTGACCGCGTCGTCGGCGAGCTGGCGCCACGCGCTGTCCTTCTCCAGCTTGGTCGCGCCTTCCTTGAGGCTCGACGCGCGCCAGAACTGGGTCCGCACCACGTTGTACTGCTTCATGATCTTGTTCTGCTCGAAGAGCTTGGTGAACATGATGTAGAACGAGCCGACCGACATGATGATCATCACGGCGAGGATCGACCAGGCGACCGGGCCGCCTTCGCGCATGGCTTCGACGAAGCCGAACTTGTTTTCGGGCGCTGCTTCCCCAGCGGCGGCGGCGAGAAGGTAAAGGTTCATTGCGAAAGTCCTCTTGAAAGAATTTGTCGAAGGGTTCCGTCAGCCGGGGCCTTGCCCGGCCGACGGCCCGATTGATCAGTTCAGCTTGTAGGTAATGCGGGTGGACCAGCTGGCGCTGATCGGGCTGCCGTCATCGTCGAGCGCGGGGTCGAAACGACCGTAGCGTTCGAGGTCCTTGCAGGCCGCATCATCGAGGATGTTGGACCCGCTCGACGACGTCACCGAGCAACCCGTGGCGCGACCATCGGGCGTGACGGTCACGCGAACGCCGACGGTCCCTTCGATCTCTTCCTGCGCGGCGCGACGCGGGTAGTTTTCCTGGATGCGCGCGGCCCAGCTGCGCTGGTTCTTGGGCTGCACCCCACGCGCCTTCGACACTCGGGGCGGTTCCGGCGGTCCCGGAGGCGCGCTCGGAGCCGTGCTCGGCTGGCGGAACACCGGCGCGGGCGGCGGCGGATCCTGACGGGTTTCCATCTGCGGCGGATTGGGCGCGATGTTGAACGGCGGCGGCGGCGCGACCGGCGGCGGCGGCGACGTCGGCTCCGGCATTTCTTCCGGCGGCGGCGGCTCCTCCTCGGGCGGCGGCGGCTCTTCCGTGACGTCGACTGTCGTCACGCGTTCGACCATCTCCTTGACGGCGTCGACGGCAAGGAACAGGACCATGCCCGTGCCCACGAGGCCGACGATCGACAATGCGATGATCAGCGACACGAGCTTGGGCCCGGTCAATCCTTGTTGTTGGCTAGCGTAGGACATCCAGCGCTTTCTCTCCAAATACTCGCCGACCCTGCGATCGGCACACTCCCCGCCCCCCGGCCATTACGGTCGGAGAGCGGATCCCGGTAATTTCGGTCCTCCCACGCCGGAACGAAAGCGCGGGCATGCGCATTCTGCCGCATCGCCCGAATTCTCCCCGGCTGGCACGCGTTGGGCTTTAGGGAGCCCAGCGCGCAACCTGAACTGTTCCCGCGGCAATGTCCCCAGTCCCGCGCAATCAGCCTCGAGGGCTTTAACGGGCAACCCCTAGCCGATCAAACGCTTTTGCGGTTCAGTGCGGATTCACGGTGCACCTTGTGCAATAATGGAGCCGGAAAGCCCGTGGCGGCGGTCTGCGTGAGCGCGCCGCGGTGCGGAAAGGTAAAGGGTAGATTAATGTCGTTTTTCAAGACTCTGAATGTTCGCACAGTGCTGCTGGCCGGGTGCCTGATGATACCGGTGACAGGCCATGCGCAGACCCCGCCCGCGCCTGCCGCCGCGCCTGCCGAGGGGCCCACCTATGCCGATCTGGCGACGCTTTCGGAGGCTTCGACGCTCGTCGTGCGGGCACAGATTCGCCGTCAGACCGCCCTCAAGCCCGAGCGTGCGCCCGGCCTCGCACCGGGATTCGCGCGGCTCTACATCGAGGCCGACACCCTCGCTCTCATCGCCGGGCGCAGCGGGGTGGGGAGCACGCTGGCCTATCTCGTCGACGTGCCGCTCGATGCGAAGGGCAAGGTGCCCAAGCTCAAGAAGCGCGAATTCCTGCTGTTTGCCAAGCCCGTGGCCGGCCGTCCGGGCGAGGTCCAGCTGGCCGGCCCGAGCGCCCACCTCGCCTACACGCCCGCGCTCGAGGCGCGGCTGCGGCCGATCCTGACCGAGTTCTACGCCGCCGAGGGTCCGCCGCCGCGGATCACCGGGATCAGCGATGCGCTGGCGGTGCCGGGGACGTTGACCGGCGAATCGGAGACGCAGATCTTCCTCGCAACCGAAAACCGCTCCCCCGTGTCGATCACGGTGCTGCGCCGTCCGGGCCAGCGGGTGCAGTGGGGCGTGTCGTGGGGCGAGATCATCGATTCGGCCGCGCGCCCGCCAAGCCCCGAGACCCTGCGCTGGTATCGTCTCGCCTGTTCGCTGCCCGCACAGCTGCCGAGCAACGCCAACCTCGCCCGCGATCCGGCCGAGCGGCGACTGGCGGCGGGGGACTATGCCTTCGTGCGCGAGGCGCTGGGACCGTGCGAGCGGCGCATCACGCAAGGGTGATCCGCGGGCTCCCGACGCGCATCCGCGCTTGACCGCGCGCGCTGCACGGTTAAGCGCGCCCTCGCGTCACCAAGGGAGGGCCGCTTGACCACCACCGCACCGCCTCGCACCGCGCCGCTGCGCATCGGCATCGCCGGGATCGGCACTGTCGGCGCGGGGGTGATCCGCCTGCTCGACACCAACGCGCACCTCATCGCCGCGCGCGCCGGCCGCCCGATCGAGGTCGTCGCCGTCTCCGCGCGCGACCGCGGCAAGGATCGCGGCGTCGACATCGCCCGCTTCGCCTGGGAAGACGACATGACCGCGCTCGCCCGGCGCGAGGATGTGGATGTGGTGGTGGAACTGGTCGGCGGTTCGGACGGCCCGGCGCTCGCCTGCTCGCGCGCGGCACTGGGGGCGGGCAAGGGCCTCGTCACCGCCAACAAGGCGATGATCGCGCATCACGGGCTGGAGCTGGCGCAGCTGGCCGAGGCGAACAACGTCGCCCTGAAGTTCGAGGCGGCGGTGGCGGGGGGCATCCCTGTCATCAAGGGGCTGCGCGAGGGCACCAGCGCCAATGCGCTGACCAAGGTCTACGGCATTCTCAACGGCACCTGCAATTACATCCTCTCCGAGATGGAGGCGACCGGCGCCGATTTCGCCGCCGTGCTGGCGGAAGCGCAGCGCCTCGGTTTCGCCGAGGCCGATCCCGCCTTCGACATCGAGGGCGTGGACGCGGCGCACAAGCTCGCGATCCTCGCCGCGATCGGCTTCGGGACGCGGGTCGATTTCGCGGGCGTGCGCGTCTCCGGCATCACCCGGGTGCGCGCCGCCGACATCGCCCAGGCCGACGCGCTCGGCTTCGTGATCCGCCTGATCGGCGAGGCGGACGTGGAGGAGACGCCCGAAGGCCCGCGCCTGCTCCAGCGCGTGCGCCCCTGCCTCGTCGCCAAGGGTCACCCGCTCAGCGCGGTCGACGGCCCGACCAATGCCGTGGTCGCCGAGGGCAATTTCTCCGGCCGCCTGCTGTTCCAGGGCGCGGGCGCGGGCGACGGGCCGACCGCCAGCGCGGTCGCCGCCGACCTCATCGACATCGCCCGCGACGAGGTGGGCGCGCCCTTCTCGATCCCGGTCGCCCAGCTCGCCGCCCTGCCGCCCGCCGAACCCGGCGACCGCACCGAGCGCACCTATATCCGCTTCATGGTCAAGGACCGCCCCGGCGTGCTGGCCGAACTCACCGCCGCGCTCAGGGATGGCGACGTCTCGATCGAGAGCCTGATCCAGCAGGGCCGCTCGCAGAGCGGGGGCGAGGTGATGGTGGCGATGGTCACGCACGAGGGGCCGGAACGCTGCGTCGCCAAGGCGCTTGCGCTGCTCGAAGGATCGGAGAGCCTGTCGGGCGAGCCGCTGGTGCTGCCGATCCTGCCGCTCTAGCCGCTCAGTCCTCGCGCGGCGCCTCGGGCAAGCCGAGGTCCGCCTCGACCCGGCGGCGGGTCTCCTCGTCGAGCGGGGCCATGTCGTCCTCGACCGGGGCAAGGCCCTGCGCCACGCGTTCGGCGTCCGACCCGGCGGGCGGTGTCTCGATGCCCTCGACATCGATCATCAGCGCCGGGGGCTTGGGGCAGGGCGGGATGAAGCAGCCCTTGATGGTGATCATCGCCGCCATCCCGCGCGGAAGGCCGCTGCCGTCGACATCGGGCGTGGCCGGCCCCGGGGTGCGCGCCGCATAGGCCTTGAGCCACTCCTCGCGGCTGCCGCTGTAGAGCTGGTCGGTCGGCACGGCGAGTTCACGGCACACGACGATTTCCCCGGCGACGACGCCCGCCTCGCGCTGGTCCTCGCATTCCTTGAGCACGGCCTCGTTGGCGGCCTCGGAGGCGGGCGGGGGGACGAGGATGTCGATCTGCTGCGGCGGCGCGCCGCTGGTCGGCGCGTCGGGGCCGAGATCGATGGGGATGCGCTCGGGCTCGGGCGTCGCCGGGGACGAGGGGCGCTGCGGCGCGCGGGCCCGCTGGTCCGGGAGCGGCAGGCGAAGGGTCTGTTCGGGCGGCACCTGCGGCCCGACCGGCACCTGCGGTTCGGTTGCCACCTGGGCGGCCAGCGCGGCGATGAAGGCCAGCATGGGCACGTCCGCCCGCGCCCTCAGCCCTTCTTCTTCGGGCGGGGCGGCACGGTGGTCTTGATCCCTGCCGCCTCGCGCCGGGCCTTCTCCTCCTCCTCGGTCAGCTCGCGCTCCTCGTTGAGCGGGGGCAGGCCGCGGGCGATGCGGTCGGCGTCGGAACCCGCGGGGGCCGCCGGCAGGACCTCGAAATCGACGATATAGGCCGGCGGCGGCACGCCTCCGAAGCCGATGCCCTTGCCGTTGTCGGGGATGCCGAAGGCCTCCGGCGCGCGCGGGGCGCCCTTGAGCATGGTCTCCTGCGCGTAGCGTTTCTGGCTCTCGGCCCGGGTGCCGGTCAGGCCGGTGCCGTCATTGCCGACCACCCGGCACACCACGATCTCGCCGTTGATCGCGGCGGCCTCCTCGTCATCCCGGCATTCGCGCAGGTCCGCCTGGCTCGGCTCGTTGCGCGGCACGGTGACCATCAGGTTGACGCGCGGCGGCGGCTGGGCGGGCGCTTGGGCGGCCGGCGCTGCCGCGCCGCTGTCATCCTGCGCCGCCACAGGCGCGGCGGCAATTGTCGTCCATCCGAGCGTCAGCGCCGACAGGGCGAGACGAAAACAGGGCAGGACCGGCGTGGCATTGCTCGACAAACCCGTCTCCATCCGCTTAAGCGCCGGGGGCAATTTCATAGGTGGCTGCGTGCAGCATGCTCACCAGACCAACAGGGGGCTGAATTTCCCATGAACTCCGCGACCGATACCCAGCTTGATGTGGCCGCACAAGCCGCCAGCGACAATGCCATCCAGCGCGTGCTGGTGCTCGAGATGGTGCGCGTCACCGAAGCGGCGGCGGTCGCGGCGGCCCAGCTCGTCGGGCGCGGCGACGAGAAGGCCGCGGACGCGGCCGCCGTCGCGGCGATGCGCAAGGCCTTCGATAACCTCTACATCGACGGCACCGTGGTGATCGGCGAGGGCGAGCGCGACGAGGCGCCGATGCTGTTCATCGGCGAGAAGGTCGGCATGGGCAAGGGCCCGAAGATCGACATCGCCCTCGACCCGCTCGAAGGCACCACCATCACCGCCAAGGCCGGGCCCAACGCGCTCGCCGTGCTGGCGGCGGCGGAAGAAGGCTGCCTGCTCAACGCGCCCGACGTCTACATGGACAAGCTGGCGGTCGGCCCGGGCTATCCCGAAGGCATCATCGACCTCGCCAAGTCGCCGACCGAGAACGTCATGGCGGTCGCCAATGCCAAGGGTGTGAAGCCGTCGGACATCAACGTCTGCGTCCTCGACCGCCCGCGCCATGCCGAGCTGATCGCCGAGCTGCGCAGCATCGGCTGCGGGGTGGTGCTGATCGGCGACGGCGACGTGGCGGGCGTGATCGCGGTCACCGACGAGGAAACCACGGTTGACATGTATATGGGCCAGGGCGGCGCGCCCGAGGGCGTTCTTGCCGCAGCGGCGCTGCGCTGCGTCGGCGGGCAGTTCAACGGCCGCCTCGTGTTCCGCAACGATGACGAGAAGGCCCGCGCCCGCAAGTGGGGGATCGAGGACCTCAATCGCATCTACAAGCTGGAGGACCTCGCCAAGGGCGACTGCATCTTCGCCGCGACCGGCGTGACCGACGGCTCGCTGCTCGACGGCGTCAAGCGCCGCCGCAAGCCGACCGGCGAGACGATCCTCACCACCGAAAGCGTGGTGATGCGCGCTTCGTCGGGCACGGTGCGCTGGATCCGGGGCGAACACCGGATCGGGTAAACGACGCACCGGGGGGTGCAGAAATGGGGGGAACATGATGGATGAAAAGGACCTGCCCCGCTTCGGGGGCGGCCAGGGGCAGCCGCTCGTGATGTCGGCCCGGCAGACCGCCGGGAACGGCTACTACGGCGCATGGTGGTGCGAGGTCGAGGGGGCCGAGCGCTGGCACTCCGGCCCGGTGAGCGCGCTTCCCAATGGCCGCATCACCCTGCGCAATGCCGGGATCATCCGCCTGCGCTGGCCCGACATTGCCAACCGCCAGCCCTACGTGATCGTGAGGGGCGCGGCGGACTGGACCCCGCTCAAGTGCCAGATGTGGTTCAGCTTCAACGGAACGCCGCTCGCGAAGGACGTGGCGATCACCTACGACGCCGCGAACCGGCGCCATGTCGGTATCGGCCCGGTCAGCGACGGCACGCTCGGCGCGAACGGGTACGAGACCCAGATCGCGCTGTTCGCCAGCTCGCCCGAAGGCGCACCGTGGACCGTCGAGACGCTGACCTTCGGCTTTGTCGGGGTCAACGACGCGACGTGATTGCCGGTGGCCGGGGGCAGCGCGCCTAGGTGGCGGCGGCCATACCCGGCTTCAGCACCACCTTGGTCCAGCTGTCCTGTGCTTCCTTGAAGCACTTGTAGCCGTCCGCCGCCTCCTCCAGCGGGAGGCGGTGGCTGATGAGGAAGGTGGTGTCGATCTCGCCTTCCTCGATCTTCGCCAGCAGGTCCGCCATGTAGCGTTGCACATGGGTCTGGCCGGTGCGCAGTTGCA
Source organism: Porphyrobacter sp. THAI-01a (assembly GCF_056868655.1). Classification (NCBI taxonomy): domain Bacteria; kingdom Pseudomonadati; phylum Pseudomonadota; class Alphaproteobacteria; order Sphingomonadales; family Erythrobacteraceae; genus Porphyrobacter; species Porphyrobacter sp. THAI-01a. Next base: position 312,105 of record NZ_CP180579.1, read on the forward strand.
GGCCCTTTTCCATCACCGCGCCCAGCGGGAACTTGTCGGTCATCCCGCCATAGACGCCGGGCACCGAGACCCGCCCGCCGAAGCGCACCGCGAGGATCGCCTGCTTGAGCGCGCTCGCCCGGTCGGCGCCGATGCCGACCTTCTGCTTGGCGATGTCGATGACGTTGTCGACCGCGAAGCCGTGGGATTCCATGCCCACCGCATCGATCACCGCATCGACCCCGATCCCGCCGCTCATCTCCATCAGCGCCTCGCGCACGTCGGTGAGGCGGAAGTTGATCGTCTCCGCGCCGAGCTGCTTCGCCAGCTCCAGCCGGTGGGGGTAGTGGTCGATCGCGATCACCCGCGCCGCGCCCATCGCGATCGCCGACTGGATCGCGAACAGGCCGACCGGGCCGCAGCCCCACACGGCGACGGTATCGTCGGGCTGGATCTCGGCGTTCTCGGCCGCCATCCACCCGGTCGGGAGGATGTCGGAGAGGAACAGCACCTTCTCGTCGTCGAGGTGGTCCGGCACCACGATCGGGCCGACATCGGAGAAGGGCACGCGAACATACTCCGCCTGCCCACCCGAATAGCCGCCGGTCATGTGCGAATAGCCGAAGATGCCGGCCATCGGGTGGCCGTAGAGCTTCTCGGACATGTCCTGCTTCTCGACCGGGTTGGAGTTCTCGCAGGCGCTGAACTGGGTGATGCGGCAGTGGAAGCATCCGCCGCAGCTGATGGTGAAGGGCACCACCACGCGCTGGCCCTTCTGCAGGGTGCTGTCGGTGCCGGTCTCCACCACCTCGCCCATGAATTCGTGGCCGAGGATGTCGCCCGGGCGCATCGCCGGGATCACTCCGTCATAGAGGTGCAGGTCGCTGCCGCAGATCGCGGTCGAGGTGACGCGGATGATCGCGTCGCGCGGGTTGACGATCTCGGGATCGGGGACGGTCTCGACGCTGACCTTCTGGGTTCCTTGCCATGTCAGAGCGCGCATCAGCGGGCCTCCTTTTCTGTCGGTAGGTCGGCGCAGGTGCGCGCCGAGGTGGCGATCTCGCCGGCTTCCATCAGCATCTTGAGCCGCTTGAGGTCATGCCGCGCCTGCAATTCGGGGCTGCGGCGCGCGAGGGTGGCGATCAGGTCGCCGATGGCGCCGCCCTTGGGCTTGTAGGCGATGATGAGGCCGACGCGGGTGCCGCGGTTGCCGGGTGCGTCCTCGAAGGTGACGCGGCCCTCGGTGTCGATCTCGCTCTCCTCTGTGGAGCGCCAGGCGATCAGCTCGCCATCGACCTCCCGGGCGATCCGCGTGTCCACGGCATAGATCTTCCCCGCCGGCGCGCGGATGTGCCAGGTGTTGTGGCCCGGCTCGGCGCCGGGTTCGACACGGTCGAGGTTCGCCATGAAGCGCGGCAGGTTCTGGAAGTCGCGCCAGAAGGCGAACAGCTCGGCCCGCGGGCGGGCGATAGTGACGGTGCGACCGACCACCTGGTAATCGCCGAAGCTGCTTCGGCGGGCGGTGTGACCGGGGGCGCTGTCGTGCTCGTCCTGCATCGCGCGCCGCTTGCGCGCCGCCGTCGCGCCCACGGCAAGGGGTATGGCGGCAAGGCCGATCCCGGCAAGGGCGAAATAGGGCCATCTGGCGGGGGTTTCGTGGCGCATGGTTCCTCCGGGGGCTGGGCATGGACGCAGGCTGGCGCGCTCCATGTACGAAGCCGGAGGATGGCACGCGCAGGGGGCGCTGCCCGTAACCTGCATTATCCGCGAAGCGCGCGCTGACCGGCGGGAGGCGCAGCCTGTCCCGCCGGACGCGCGGCTGCTCATGGCGCGGCGATGATCGCCGCTTCGATCCGGTCCGTGGTCTGGCCCGTCAGGGTCTTGGCGATCTCGCCCACGAGACGTTCGGTCAGTTCGGTGTGATAGTGCTGGCGCATCTCGCCCAGCGTCTTCGGGTCGGCGATGACGAGGAGGGCTTCGATATCGCCGGCGATCGCCCGGGCATTGAGCCATTCGGCCGCCGCCGCGCCATGGGCAAGCTCGCCGAGATCGGTGCTGTCTGGCTTCCGGCCGGAATCCTGATGCCGCACACCGGCACTGAAATTGGTGGGGTCGAGTTCGGGCTTGCCTTCCTCCGACAACTTCGGCTCGAACATCTGGCCCGTGTTGCGAAACAGCGTGAAGTGCTCGCCGTCAACCAGAGCGACGAGGGCGTTGTGAGGCAGTTTCATGGTGGGCGTCCTTCGATGTCGTTTTGCGTGATCGCCCCCGAATGCGGATAGCCTAACAGAAAAGCCCCGGAGGCGTGAACCTCCGGGGCTTCCTGTTGTCGGACCGTAAGGTCAGCCGAGCCCTTCGACAGGGCTCAGGGCATGCTTAGAAGCCCATGCCGCCCATGTCGGGCATCGCGGGGGCGGCCGGCTTGTCTTCCGGACGCTCGACGATGGCCGCTTCGGTGGTGATCAGCAGGCCGGCGACCGAGGCCGCGTCCTGCAGCGCGGTGCGGACGACCTTGGTCGGGTCGATCACGCCGGCCTTCACCAGGTTTTCATAGGTGTCGGTGGCGGCGTTGAAGCCCTGCGTTTCGTCATTCTCGCGCAGCAGGTTGCCCGCAACGACCGCGCCGTCGTGGCCGGCGTTCTGGGCGATCTGCTTGATCGGGGCGGTGATCGCCTTGCGGATGATGTCGATGCCGCGGGTCTGGTCCTCGTTCGCGCCCTTGAGGCCTTCGAGAGCCTTGGTGGCGTAGAGCAGAGCCGTGCCGCCGCCCGGGACGATGCCTTCTTCAACCGCGGCGCGGGTCGCGTGGAGCGCGTCGTCGACGCGGTCCTTGCGCTCCTTCACCTCGACTTCGGTCGCACCGCCGACCTTGATCACGGCCACGCCGCCGGCGAGCTTGGCCAGACGCTCCTGGAGCTTCTCGCGGTCGTAGTCGCTGGTGGTGTTGTCGATCTGGGTGCGGATCTCGGCGACCCGCGCCTTGATGTCGTCAGCCGAACCGGCGCCGTCGACGATGGTGGTATTGTCCTTGTCGATCGAGACCTTCTTGGCCTGGCCGAGCATGCCGACGGTGACGTTCTCGAGCTTGATGCCGAGGTCTTCGCTGATCATCTCGCCCTTGGTGAGGATCGCGATGTCCTGCAGCATGGCCTTGCGACGATCGCCGAAGCCCGGGGCCTTCACGGCCGCGACCTTCAGGCCGCCGCGCAGCTTGTTGACCACGAGGGTCGCCAGAGCTTCGCCTTCGATGTCCTCGGCGATGATGAGGAGCGGACGGCCCGACTGCACCACGGCTTCGAGGATCGGCAGCATCGACTGCAGGTTCGACAGCTTCTTCTCGTGGATCAGGATGTAGGGGTTATCCAGTTCCACGGTCATCTTGTCGGGGTTGGTGATGAAGTAGGGCGAAAGGTAGCCGCGGTCGAACTGCATGCCTTCGACGACATCGAGTTCGAACTCGAGGCCCTTGGCTTCCTCGACGGTGATCACGCCTTCCTTGCCGACCTTTTCCATGGCTTCGGCGATCTTCTCGCCGACTTCACGGTCGCCGTTGGCCGAGATGATGCCGACCTGCGCGATTTCCGAGCTGTCCGACACGTCCTTCGAACGCGACTTGAGGTTCTCGACGACCGCGATCACGGCCTGATCGATGCCGCGCTTCAGATCCATCGGGTTCATGCCGGCGGCGACCGACTTCATGCCTTCGGTCACGATCGCCTGGGCGAGCACGGTGGCGGTGGTGGTGCCGTCACCGGCAGCATCGTTCGCCTTCGAGGCCACTTCGCGCAGCATCTGCGCGCCCATGTTCTCGTACTTGTCCTTGAGCTCGATTTCCTTGGCGACGCTCACACCGTCCTTGGTGATGCGCGGCGCGCCGAAGCTCTTGTCGATGACGACGTTGCGGCCCTTGGGGCCGAGGGTCACCTTGACGGCGTTGGCGAGGATATCGACGCCGCGCAGAATGCCTTCACGGGCTTCGCGGCCGAACTTCACGTCCTTGGCAGCCATTTCGTTTCTCCTGAGATTGGGTTGTTCTTGAAAGGGAAGAAGGGGTCAGGCGATCAGCCCACGATCCCCATGATGTCGCTTTCCTTCATGATCAGCAGGTCTTCGCCGTTGATCTTGACTTCGGTGCCCGACCACTTGCCGAACAGCACGCGGTCACCGACCTTGACGTCGAGCGGAATGCGGTCGCCGTCATCGTCGCGGGCGCCGTCGCCCACGGCGATCACTTCGCCTTCGCTCGGCTTTTCTTGGGCGCTGTCGGGGATGATGATGCCGCCAGCGGTCTTCTGGTCGGCTTCGATGCGACGAACCACGACGCGGTCGTGCAGCGGACGAAATGCCATGTGTATGACCTTTCCTGAATTGGACTAGGGGTTGCTTGGCACTCTCCCCTCGAGAGTGCCAACGGGCGGGCATTTGGTCGCGGGGGGAGAATGAATCAACCCCCGCACCCGCAAAAATTTTCGCGAGGCGTGCGTTTTCAGGGGCGGGGTGGCCAGCGCGGGCGGGCTCGGTTATCCAGCCCGGCACATTCCCAGGGAAACCCGCCGCACGATGACCGCCCCCAAGCTTCCGCCCCGACTGTCCGCCACGCTGAACGAGGAGATCAACGTCGCCGCCGAGGCGTGGCTGTGGCTCAAGACCAACCTTGCCCATCTGACCGGCGCCATGGCGGTGCTCGTCATCGGCGTGATCCTCGCCCGCGTGCTGTCGAAATGGGCCGACCGGGCGCTGACCGGATCGGAGCGGATCGAGCCGACCGTGGCGCGGTTCCTCAGTAACATCATCAAGTATGCGCTGTGGGTGGTGGTGGCGATCACCGTGCTGACGCAGTTCGGGGTGCAGACCACCAGCATCATCGCCGCCCTCGGCGGGCTTGCGCTGGCGGTGGGCCTTGCGCTCCAGGGCACGTTGTCGAACGTGGCGGCGGGCGTGATGATCCTCATCCAGCGGCCCTTCCGCGTGGGCGAGGCGATCACCGCGGGCACGGTCACCGGGGTGGTGCAGGGCATCGGCCTGTTCACCACCGAGGTGCTCCAGCACGACGGGCTCTACGTGATGGTTCCCAACAACGAGCTGTGGAACAAGCCCATCATCAACTTCTCGCGGATGCCGACGCGGCGGTTCGAACTGCTGATCGGCATCGGCTATGACGACAGCATCGAGACCGCGCGCGCGGAACTGCTGGCGCTGGCAGAGGCCGATGCGCGGGTGCTGGCGGAGCCGGCGCCGGTGGTGTTCGTCTCGGCGCTCGCCGAGAGCGCGGTGACGATGGGCCTCAGGGTGTGGTGCAACACCTCCGACTATCTCGCCCTGTCCTGGGCCCTGACCGAGGCGGCCAAGCAGCGGTTCGAGGAGAAGGGCATCACCATCCCCTTCCCGCAGCGCGAGGTGCGGACGCTCCCTGCCAAGACCTAGCCGCGTGTCAGCCCCAGCCTATCGCGCCGGTGCCAGCGCCAGATCAGGCCCGCGGCGGCGAAAAAGAGGCCCGTGGCGAGCCCGATCCACACCCCCGTCCCCTCGAGCGGGGTGAAGAAGCCAAGCCCCAGCGACAGGCCGATCCCGGGTACCCAGTAGGAAAAGATCGCGATCCACATCGGCACGCGGGTGTCCTGCAATCCCCTGAGCGCCCCCGCGGCGACGGCCTGCACCCCGTCGGCGAGCTGGAAGATCGCGGCGAGCACGAGGTATTGCAGCGCGAACCCCACCAGCGCAGCATTGGCGGCGGCGTCGGGATCGACATAGATCCGCAGCAGCCATTCGGGGGCGAGAATCATCGCGCCGGCGGTGAGGCTCATGAACCCCGCGCCGATCGCGAGCGCCACCCATCCCGCCCGGCCCGCGCCAAGCGGATCGCGCGCGCCGAAGTGGTAGCCGACCCTGATCGCGGCCGCCTGCCCGACCCCGAAGGGCACCTGGAAGGCCAGGCTGGCGAGCTGGAGCGCGACCGTGTGCCCGGCCAGCTCCGCCGCACCGAACCGCCCCATCAGGAACGCCGCCGCCCCGAAGATCCCCGCCTCGGCGGTGATGGTGAGCGCGATCGGCGTGCCGATGCGGGCGATCTGCTTCAGCCGCGCCCAGTCCGGCGTCCACAGCCGCCCGAAGACGCGGTAGCGGTGCAGGCGCGGGTCGAGCCGGATCGCCAGCACATAGGCGCCGAGCGTGAAGAACGCGGTGATGATCGTCGCCACCGCCGCCCCCGCAAGGCCCAGCGCCGGCGCGCCCAGTTCGCCGAAGATGAAGGCGTAGTTGGCGATGGCATTGACGAAGATGCCGAGCCCGGTGATCGCCGTGGCGAAGATCGGGCGGCCGAGCGCCGAGACGAAGTTGCGCAGCACCGCCGACAGCAGCATCGGCACCATCGAGAACACGATCACGGTGTTGTACTGGTTGGCCAGCGCGATGATCCCCGGCTGCTGGCCGGAGACGCGCATGATCGGATCGAGCAACAGGCACAGCCCCGTGCCGCCGATCCCCGCGATCACCGCCAGCCACAGCGCCATGCGCACCGAGCGCCGCACCGGCCTCAGCGCCGGGGCGCGCGCACCGAGCGCCTCGGCGATCAGCGGCGCGACGGCTCCGGTGAGGCCCGTCAGCGCCCACAGCACCAGCCCGAACAGCGACACCGCCAGCGCCGATGCCGCAAGCTCCTGCTCGCCGAGCCGGGCGATGAAGATCACGTCGACGGCATAGGTCAGCATCTGCAGCAGGTTGGCAGCCGCCAGCGGCCCCGCGATCCCGAGGGTCGCGCGCAGTTCCTGCCCCCAGCCGGGCGTCTCGAGGGTGATGGCTTGTTGCATGGTCGTGTCGGTGCCTGCCGTCGGGCAAGCCGGCCCGGATAGGCGCAGGGGTGATTCGGGGAAAGCGCAAAAGCCGCAAGCAGGTGGCGGTGTCCCTTTGCGGCATCAGGGGTCCTGCGAAATCAGCGGCTTGGCCGATTGCGCTTTGCCGAATCGGGCGATCCAACCATAACGGATGCACTTGGGGGGCTTTCTTGACCGATATCCGACGCGATTCCGGTGCCGAGGGCGAAGCGCTGTCCGCGACTGCGGATGGGCCGGTGCGCCGCGGCCGGATCGGCCGGAAGCTCGTCACCCGCTGGATTCCCGGCGGCGTCGCGGTGGTCGCGGCGCTCACCCTGCCCGAACTTTCGGTCGGCGCGGGCGATCTCGGAGGCGGGGAGGGCCGCGACGCGCCCCCCGCGTCGCCGGCCAGGCGCAGCGTGAAGCCGGCAGGACTGGTCCAGCCGCTTGCCGAAGGGCCGCTCGCCGGGGTGCGCTATGGCGGGCTGCTGGATTTGGGCGAGAGCCGCGCCTCGGCCGCTTTCATCTCCCCCGCCATCACCGCCGCCGCTCCGCTCGGCCGGAGCGCGGACGCGGCCCCTGTCCTCGACCTTGCGCCGAGTGTTCCCGAAATCGAGGCGGAGCCCTTCGTGCCGCCCGCGCCATCGCCCGCCGTGGTCCTGCGGGTGGCCGCTCCGGCAGCTGCCCCGGCATCGGCTGCGATCATCGCTCCGCCGCAACCGGCAGCGCCCGTCGCCGCCGTCGCGGCAGCCGCGCTTCCGCTGCCGCCCGAGACCCCGCCCGCCGTCCGCGTCGATCCGCCCGCGGCGCCCGCGCCGGTCTCCGCTCCGCTGGCGGGGCAGGAGAACCCGGCCTTCGCCGCCTTCCAGCCCGAGGAGCGCGCAGCGCTGGCCGCGCCGGTCGCGGCTGCTGCTGCTGCCGCGCCGATCGCGCCGGCCGATGCTCCGGCTCCGTCCGCGACCCCTGTCGCCGCTGCGCCTGCGAGACTTGCCGCGGCTTCGCCCGTGGCGCGCACACCGGTCGGTCGCGGCGGCATCGAGCAGGTTGCGCAGGCGAAGCCGGCGCCGTCCGCACCGGCACCGACCAGCGCGGCCAAGGCGGTCTCGCCCGCAGTCTCGCCCGCGGCCCGACCGGTCGCGCCCGGCGCCCGCCCGCCGCTCGCCGCCTCGGTGCCGGTCCCGACACCCGCCCGCGCCGCGCCCGCACCGGCCGCGAAGCCTGCCGCCGCAGCAAAGCCGCCCGCCGCAGCACCGGCCCGTGCCGCCCCGCCTGCTTCCGCGCCGACCTCAGCGCCCGCGCCCGCGCCCAATCCTGCCGTCGCCGCCGTGCCCCGCGCGCCCGCGCCGCTCGCCGCCGCGCCGGGCCTCGGGGCCGCAAAGCCCGCCTACCGGCTCGACATCAAGTCGCAGCTCGTCACCCGCGTCGACGGCAAGACCGCCGGCGCGGTCGATTTCCGGCAGACCGAGGCGGGGCTCACGGTGAGGCTCGGCTCGATCGCCGAGGTGCTTGCCGACCGTATCGATCCGGCCCAGCTCGCCCGCATCCGCGGCTCGCAGGCCGGCAACACCTGGCTCTCGCTCGCCGAGCTCCAGGCGCAGGGCATCCCGATCAGCTACGATCCGGTCTATGACGAATTCAACGTGGGCCACACCGACACGCGGCCCAAGGCCGGGCGCAAGGTGCACATGGACCAGATCACCGCGCCCGAGCGCGGGATCGGGGCAACCGGGATGGATCAGGTCCGGCGCTAGCCCTTGCCCGCGGCGCAGCTGCCCCGGGTGATCTCGTAGGGCGCGCGGCCCTCCTCCTCCGCCTTCAGCGTCACGCACCAGTCGTCCCCGCCGCTCGATCGCAAGGTCGAGAGCACCGCCCGCGTGTCCGCGGCGAGCGTGGTCGTGCCGCGGTGGCGCGAGGTCGACCGGCCCGTCACCTCGAGCGTGTAGCTGACCTGCTGCCGGCGCGGCGAGAGGCCGATCAGCTGCACCTCGACGCCCCCCTCGTGCGGGCGGACGTCGAGCGTGAGGGCACGGGGTTCTTCGGTCATCGCGGGCACCGTTGCTGGAGCGAGGAGGAGCGCCAGCGCAAGGGCGGGCGCGGCGGCGGGCAGGGCGGGCCTCACGGCGCGCGGCCGCCGAGCTGGTTGATGAGCGCGTTGATCAGCGCCTGCGTCTCCTCGCCGAAACTCTGCGTTTCGGGCTGTTCCTTTTCGCGCGGGCGCGCGGGCGAGGTCTCGGGCGTGGCAAGGGCGATGGAGGCGATCGCCTGATTGCTGAAATCACCGCTCGAGGCGCCGGAGCGGGCGAGCCGCTCGATCACCTGGTCGACGGTCGGCAGGGCGGCGTTCTCGAAGTCGCCGCGCAGCAGCCGCTCCTCGGCGCTCGGGCCGCTGTCGGCGAGTGCCGCGAAGTCCCGCGAGCGCGTCTCGATGCGGTTCTGGCACAGCGCCACGATCGCGGCGACAGCGGGCGGGTCATTGCAGATGTCGGTGCCCTCGATCGCCTGCAGCAGCACGCGGCGTTCGGCCGGGCTGAGCTGGGCGAGGGTGGCGTCGAGATCGGCCCTGGAAAGCTGCGCCATGCCTGGCGTGCCCTGGGTGCGGCTGGTGATCTGGCTGGCGGGGGCATTGCCGGCCCCGCGCGAGATCTGCGCGCCGGGCGCCTCGGTGATGGTCGGGCGCGGCACCGGCGGGGCGCGGCGTTCGGCGCCGATGAAGGCCTTGGCGCGCGCGTCCTCGGGGATCTGCTCGATCTGGAACGCGTCGGTGCGGCTGGGGGGAGTCTCGGCGGGGGGCTCCTGCGCGCCCGCGACCGCTGCCGCAAGGCCGAGCGCGGCGATCGCGGCTGCGCCGCTTGCGGCGCGGGGCAGGCGGATCATCGCCAAGCCTATCCGCCCCCGCCACCGGGCGGCGGAGCGAACTGCACGCCGCCGATGTTGCTCTGGGTGACCTGGAGGCTCGCGCCGCCGGTCTGCACGATCCCGAGATCGGCGAGGTTGTCGCCGTTCTGGCTCCATTGCAGGCGGTTGCCGTTGTCGAGCTGGGTCGCGGTCATGGTGTTGCCGTCGCCCAGCTGTTCGAGGCGGGCCTCGTTGTCGCTGCCGTTCTGGGCGAGGATCACGCGGTTGCCGCTGCCGCGCTGCAGGATTGCGGCGCTGGACTGCTGTGCGGCGGAAATCTCGCGCTGGAGCACCAGCGCCGAATTGCCATCGCCTTCCTGCACCAGGGTGAGATCGGTCGAGCCGTCGCCGTCCTGCTCCACGCCGGCGACATTGCCGTCGCCGTCCTGCGCAATCGTGGCGCGGTGCGGGGCGCTGCCGTTCTGGGCAAGGTCGACCTCGTTCTCGTCGCCGTCCTGCACGATGCGGGCGAAGCTGTCGGAATTGCGCTGGATGACATTCGCGCGGCTGCCGTCGCCGATCTGGGTCACGAAGACGCCGCGCTCGGTCGCGCTCTGGGCGAGGGCGGGCACCGCAATCAGGGCGGCGGCGAGGATGCTGCCGCGGATCAGGTCGAGGGATGCGATCGCCATCATCCGTCCTTCATTATCGCAAAAAGATGTCCCGGGCGAGAGCATCGCTCCCGCCCGGGACGGTTGGTGAGGCTCAGAGGCCGCCCTGCGTGACAGTGGCGGAGTTGCTCGTGCCGGTCTGGTTAAGGTTCGACAGGTTGTTGTTGCTCGTCTGCATCACGTCGGCGGTGTTCAGGGTGCCGACCTGCGTGACGGTGCTGTTGTTGTCGGCACCGTTCTGCGTGACCGAGACGTCGTTGAACCCGCCGAGGCCGAGCGGATCGGACTGGTTGACGGTGCTCGAGTTGCCCGTGCCGGTCTGGGTGATGTTGGCCGCAAGGTTATCGTTACCCGGCGCGAAATCGCCCTGGCTGACGCTGCTGGTGTTTGCGGTGCCGCCGGTGTTGGTCTGGATCACCGTGGCGCTGTTGCGGCTGCCGGTGCCCTGACCCACGAAGGAGTTGTTGGCTCCGGTCTGGCTCACATCGGCGAAGTTGTTGCTGCCGCCGCCGATGTCGCCCTGGAACACGTCGCTGTCGCCGCCGTTGCCGATCTGCTCGACGAAGGCGACGTTGTTGGCGCCGCCCTGCACGACATTCGAATTGCCGTTGCCGGTCTGGGTGACGGTCGCTTCGGCATCCGTTCCGATCTGGAAGAGCGTCGAGACGCCGTTGCTGCCCGACTGGGTGACGAAGGCATCATTGCCCGAGCCGCTCTGGTCGATGGTCGAGTAGTTGTCGGTGCCCGACTGGGTGGTTTCCGCGATCTGGTCGCTGCCGCTCTGCGTCACGAAGGCATCGCTGCCGGTGCCGCTCTGGATCACCGTCGACTCGCTGTCGCTGGCGTCCTGCAGGACGCTGGCGCCGAGCTGGACGCCGTTCTGGCTGACGGTCGAATCGTTGTTGTCGCCGTTCTGGGTGACAGTCGCGGTGTTCGACGCGGCGCCCACCTGCGGTGCGGTGCCGATCGCCGTGTTGGTCTGGGTGATCGTGCTGTCGTTGTCGTCGCCGTTCTGGGTGCTGGTGGCGGTCATCAGCCGGGCCGAGATGGTATTGGTGCCCGGACCGTTCTGGTTGATCGTGCTGTCGTTGCGGTCGCCGCTCTGGTTGATGGTCGCGGTCGCGACGCGCGGATCGTTGCCGCCCGGAGGGTTGGGGGCATTGTTGATCGACTGGTTGATGGTCGCGATGTTCAGATCGCCGCCCTGGTTGATGAAGGCGTCCGAGAGCTGGCCAGTCTGGTTCACGAAGGCATCGTTGTTGTTGCCCGACTGCAGAATGCCGACCAGCGCCGGCACGTCGCTGTCGCCCGAGCCATTGTCGAAGCCGCCCTGGGTGACGGTCGCTTCGTTGAAGTTGCCGCTTTGCAGGACGTTGAGATCGCCGCTGCTGCCCGTCTGGCTGGCGGTGATTTCGTTATCGCTGCCGCTCTGCACCAGCAGGGCTTCCTGGCTGTTGGTCTGGTTGGGGTTCGAGGCCGGACGGCCCTGGGTGAGAGTGATCTCGTTGCGGTTGCCCGACTGCACGACGTCCGCATCCGAGTTCAGCGAGGTCTGGCCGACCGTGGCCCTGTTGTCGGTGCCCGACTGGGTAATGTCGACATCGCCGCCCGAATTGGCCTGCTGGGTGACCGTGGCGGTGTTGCGCGCGTTGCTCTGGATCACGGTCGCTTCCGCATTCGTGCCCGACTGGGTGACGGTCGCGGTCTGGGTGGTGCCGGTCTGGGTGATCGTCGACTGGTTGTCCTGGGCGGCGACAGGAGCCGCCAGAGCGAGGGCCAGCATCGAGGCGCCGGCGAGAATGGTGTTCTTCATCTCAAGTTCCTTTTTGTTTCAAGTGGCTTGCGACATTCGGTTCGGTACGAGCCGGGGTCTTGCGCCCCGGTGGAGCCGTCTGCGGGCGCGCCGTCGGGCGCGCCCGCAGGCAGCGGATCAGAAGCCCTGTGTCACCGTCACCGACCCGCCGTTGCCGGTCTGGATGATGTTCGACAGGTTGTTGTTGCTCGACTGGGTGACCGTGGCGGAGTTCAGCGAACCGTTCTGGGTGATGTTCGATTCGTTGTCCGCGCCCGACTGGGTGACGTCGGCAAGGTTGCCGAGGCCGTCGATGGTGCCGGTCTGGGCGATGTTGGACTCGTTGCCCGGGCCCGACTGGTTCACCTTCGCGGTGCTGTCGAAGCCGCCCTGGGTGATCTCGGAGGTGTTCGAGAGCCCCGCCTGGATGACTTCCGCCCGGTTCTCCGAACGCGGACCGCCGGCCCCGGTCTGGGTGATCAGCGAGCTCGACCCGTCCGAACCGACCAGCTGGTCGACGAAGGCGAGATCGTTGCGGCCCGTCTGGTTGATGGTCGAGGTCGCACCATTGCCGGCCTGGAACACGTCGGCCGAGTTGTTGAGCCCGGTCTGGTTCGAGTTCGAGGTGTTGCCGTCACCGGTCTGGAGCACCACGAGGTTCTGGCCCGCCGTGCCCTGGAAGGCATCGACGATGTTGCCGTTGCCGGTCTGGTCGATGTCGGCGAAGGCGCTCTTGTTCTCCTGCACCAGATCGGTGGTGTTGCCGGTGCCGATCTGGGTGACGTCGGCGGTCAGGTTGCTGTCGGCATTGCCGATGATCCCGAAGCCTTCGTCGCGCTGCGTCACGTTGACGAGGTTGCCGCCTCCGGTCTGCCGCACGGTGGCCGAGAAGGCGTTGCTCCCGGCATTGTTGAACGTCTGGGTGATGTTCGTGGTGCTCGCGCCGTTCTGGTTGACGATCGCATCCTGGTTGACCGACGCCTGGCCTGCCGCAGTCTGGTTGATCGTCGCCGTCGCCCCGTTGCGCTGCGTCACCCGGGCCAGAAGATCACCCGACTGGGCGCCGCTCGCGGTCTGGTTGACGGTCGAGGTCGAACCGCTCTGCTGGTTGATGATGGCGTTGAGCTGCGAGGATGCCTGCCCCGTGGCCATCTGGTTGACGATCGAGCTTGAATCGATCTGCGTGACCGAGGCGTGCAGATCGCGTGAGTTAGGGTTCGCCGCGGTCTGGTTGATGACCGAGTCCGAACTGCCCGACTGCACCACGTTGGCGCGCAGCGTTCCCGTCCAGAGCGGGCCGAGCGCATCCTGATTGATCGTCGAGGTGTTGTCGCCGACCGTCTGCGTCGCGTTGGCGACCAGGTTGAAGCCCGGCGCGACCGCGTTCTGATCGACGGTCGAGCTGTTGTTGTTGCCGCTCTGCACGACAGTCGATTCCGGATCCTCCGGCCGGTTGATGGTGTTCAACGTCGAGGCATCGACCTGCTTGATCGTCGAGGTGTTGTTGTTGCCCGTCTGCGTGACGAAGGCCCCGCCGCCGAGCGAATCCTGGTCGATGGTCGAGCTGTTGCCCGTGCCGGTCTGGGTCGTCGTGGCGGCGTTGCCATTGCCGTTCTGGTCGATGTCCGACGTGTTGCTGCCGGATTGCTGGACGGTCGCGCCGTTCCCGGTGCCGATCTGGTTGAGGTTCGACACGCTCTGCGCGAGGGCGGGCGATCCGGCGGCGAGCGCGATGAGCGAAGCGCCGGTGATGATGATCCTGTTCATGATGTGTAATCCTTTCATGCGATTACGTGGCTTGCCGGAGGGGGGAGGCTATGCTTCGCGCCCCTGTCCGGCATTGCGGGGAAGCGACCGGAGCCGCTCCCCCGTGGCCGTCAGGGCTGGTTCTGGAAGACGGTGGCGGTGTGCCCGTTGCCCGTCTGGCTGATGTCGGACACGTTCCCGATGCCACCCTGCGTCACGCCGGCGGTGTTGCCGTTGCCGGTCTGGATGATGGTGGATTCGTTGAAATCGCCATCCTGGTTGAGCGTGGCGGAGTTGTTGTCCCCGTTCTGCGTGAGGCTGGAGATGCCGTCGTTGCCCGACTGGGTCATGTTGGCGGTGTTGCCCGAGCTCGATGCCCCGGTGATGATCGTCAGGCTGCCGCTAGTGCCCTGGTTGATCACCGAATTGTTGCGATCGCCGCTCTGGAGCAGGTTGGCGGTGTTGTTCTCGCCGACCTGGGTGATGCCGATCGCACCGCCCGGCGCACCCGAGATGTTGCCGTCACCGATCTGGGTGATGTTGGCGATCTGGTTACGGCCGTACTGGTTCAGGCGCTGGGTGTTGCCTTCCCCGTTCTGCGTCACGTTGGCGCTCTGGTTCTCGTTGAGCGCCGCGGCGAGGGGCAGGGTGACGGCGTTCTGATCGATTTCCGAACGGTTGCCGGTGCCGTCCTGATCGACCGTCACGTCCGAGTTGTTGGCGATGCCGACCACGTCGGAGAAGTTGTTGGTGCCGTTCTGGTTCACGAGCACTTCGGCACCGCCCGCCAGCTGGGTCACGGTCGACACGTTGGTGGTCCCGTCCTGGATGACCTGGACATCGGCATTCACGGCACCGAGGAGGCCGCCCGACTGGCCGACGGTGCTCTGGTTGCCGGTGCCGGTCTGGCTGACATCGACGGTCCCGCCGATGGCCGTGCCGGTGACCAGGGAGACGTTGTCCGTGCCGTCCTGGAAGATGTCGACTTCCGAACCCGCGCCGTTCTGGGTCACGGTCGAGGTGTTGCCGGTACCGAGCTGGGTAACGGCGAGATCGGAGGTCGCTCCGGTTTCGCTGGCGGTCGAGATGTTGCCCTCGCCGTCCTGGGTGATTGAGGCAACCGCACCGACCCCCGACTGGGTCAGGAGCGAGCTGTTGGCCGTCCCGGTCTGGTCGACCGTGTTGCTCGAACCAGCGCCGCTCTGTGTCACGGTCGAGGTGTTGCCGACGAGGCCGGTGAAGTTCGTCTGGGTCACGTCGGTGCTCGAACCGAGACCGCTCTGGGTGACGGTCGAGGTGTTGCTGTCGCCGTTCTGCGTCACGCTTGTGCCGGCGAGCGAGCCGGTCTGGCTCACGGTCGAACGGTTGCCCTCGCCGTTCTGCTCGATTTCGGTCGTCGAGAACGAGCCCGACTGGGTGACGGTCGAACGGTTATCCTCGCCGTCCTGGATCACGTCGGTCACCGAGCTGATCCCGGTCTGGCTGATGGTCGACTGGTTGATCGAGCCGGTCTGGGTGACGAAGGCGTCGGCCGACGTGCCGCCCTGCGTCACGGTGGACTGGTTCCCGACGCCGCTCTGGCTGACGTCGGTCAGCGATCCGGCGCCAGTCTGGGTGACGTTGGAGATGTTGCCCTGGCCGTCCTGGCCGACGGTGGTCGAAGACCCGTCGCCGCTCTGGGTGACGAAGGAATCGTTGCCGTCGACACCGCCGTCGCTGTTGGCCTGGGTGACGGAGATGCTCGCATCATCGCCGGTCTGGCCGACGTTCGAGAAGTTGGCATTGCCGGTCTGGCTGATGATCGCGATCGATTCCACCGCGTTCTGGGTGACGTTCGAGACGTTGTCGGTCCCGTCCTGCGTCACGTCGACTTCGCTGTCTTCGCCGTCCTGCGTGACGTTGCTGCTGTTGCCCTCGCCGATCTGGTCGACGGTGGCCTGGTTGCCGCTCGCGCTCGCCGACTGGAGGATGGTCGAGCTGTTCGCGGCGCCGGCCACGCTCGACTGGGTCACGGTGGCTGTGTTGTTGCTGCCGTCCTGATCGATGTCGCTGATGTTGACGCCGGTGCCGCTCTGGGTGACGTCGGCGACTTCACCGGTCCCGGTCTGCTCGACATCCGAGGTGTTGGGCACGCCCTGCGCCATCGCGGCGCCGGCCAGCGCAAGTGCCATCAGCGAAGCGCCGGATTTGATCACGTTCTTCATTGCTCGTTTCCTCCTGCATTCGGGAATTTGTGCGACTGGTCCCATCCCCGCCGGCGTTCGCGCGCCGCAGGTGTCTGGAATTCGTTGAGAAAGGAGAAGGCAGAGCGTGCGATCGCGGCACCACGCCGCCCGGCCACGGGGACCGGAACGGAGATCGGCAAGCCATCACTTTGGATACGCTCGGCATTCATGGTTGCATCCGCCTTGACGATAGGCGATACCGAGCATCGGCCACGGCGCGTCTAGACGCCGGGTCGTACAGGTGATCGCATACCTTTTCCTCGCGCGCATCGGAGTTGCCGCTCCTTTGCGTGCTTTGTTTTTGCGGCCCAGTCGGCGCTTTTCGCGCTCTCTGGTCTATCCCGTCAAAGCCTGCGGCCCCCCCGGGAAACTCCCTCCGGCGTCACGATCCGTCGCGCCGGTCCTTGTCCTTGTCGCCATCGACCACCGTCAGTGCGGTGAGCGAGCCTGCCCGCTTGACCGCCTTCTGGATGTCGCTGGCATCGTAAACCCCGTCCCGCTCGGCGCGATAGGCGGCGAGCAGCGGCTGGGCGGCCGACATGTCGTCGAACCGCCACAGGTCGAGCTCCACGCCCTCGAGCACGAGACCATAGACCGCCTTCTCGATCGCCTGCTGCAGCGCGACCTGATCGGGCTCGTTGGAGGTGATCCCGGCCTCGGCCTCGAGCAGTTCGCGGAAGGCCACGAACTTGAAGGCGCTGGCGCCGAGCGCCTGGCTGGCGATGGTCTTGGAGGCGGTGACGTTGGCGAGCACCTCGCCGGTGCGCACCGAGACGGCGCGCAGATAGACGGTGACCGTGTCCTGGCGGTATTCGGTGCGCGCGCCGATCCCGAGGAAGGCCGCACCCGCCCCGCCGGTGACGGTGTTGGTGTCGTAGCCGACGATCCCGCCTTCCAGCAGCACGCCTGCGAACAGCAGCGCGGGCAGGGCGTTGGGATCGACTTCCTGTTCGCCGAGATAACGCTTGCGCATCTCGCCGATGATCTGGCGTTCCTTCAGAAGGTTGTCGAGCCGCTCGCGCTCCACCACGGTGAACCAGCCGCGGTTGCCCGCGTCCTGCAGCGCCTTGACCAGCATCGAGCCCGCGCCCTGCGTGACCGCGCGCGACAGGGTCTGGCCCTGCGCGCTCGGCTTGAACTGGCCGGTCTGGTCGGTGAAGCCGTAGACCGCGATCGCCACCGGACGCTGCGGCGCGGGAAGCTGCTGGAGCAGGTTCTGGGTCTGGGTCTTCTTCGGGAAATAGGCGAGGCTGGTGGTCGTCGGCAGCGAGCTGCGGCCATCGTGCGGCGCGCTCATGCAGCCTGCCAGCGCGAGCGGGGCCAGTGCCGTCAGCGAGAGGGGAAGAAGCTTGCGCATGTCCATCGCCATCAGTCGACTTCGATGAACAGGGGCACGACGATGCGGGTTTCCTCGCCCGTGGTGTCATTGCGGATGATCAGCGTGACCTCTTCGAGCGTGCGGAAGAACTCGATCGTCTGGCCGCCGAAGCTGATCGTGCCCCTTTCCTGCGGGTTGTCGCCGAAGATCGCGTCGACGATCTGCGAGGACAGCGCGGAAAGCAGGCGGGACTGCAGCTGGCGGGCGAAGATATCGGCCTGCGAATTGCTGCTGGTGGCACGCGGGTCGCGGAAGTCGTTGTTGGCGTTAGCAACGCCCAGGACGTGCTGCGAGTTGAACGGGTTGCCCCCGAAGGTGGGGCTGATCGGCTCGTGCACCAGATCCTGCGCTGCCAGGGGCGCGCCGCACCATAGGGCGCAAACCAGCAGACCTGCCTTGAAAACGTGCATCTAATCCCCCCCAAGTTCGAACCCGTGGAACGTACCTGGGTTATCTACCCCATTGACGTTCCAAGCCGTTGCCGACTCGGCGACTCGATGGCCTGATGTTAGGTGTTATTAACAGGCTGTAAAGTAACTTAACCATTACAGCGCGGAATCGTCCGGTTCCTAGACGGTTGCAAAGTCTGCATTTCTCACCCAGCTCCAGGGTTGCGCGGAGATGTCAGCAACCTGCCGCAAGTCGCGGAATCCTGCGGATGAGAACGTTTGCCGCAGCGATCGGAAGGGGGCTTCGGAAGCGGCGAGACCGGTCGCCCGGACGTGCTGCGCTCGCGATGAATTTCGCGGCTTTGGATAACCTATATAGCGCCTTGCGGCACCGGTCAGTGGCGCTTCCAGCTCATCCCAAAGGATCGACTCGGCCTGCGACTCGCGGCCGATTCCGTCTCCCGGGGGCGACGGGCGACCGCCTCAATCGAGCCACTTGCGGCGACGATGGGTGTCATCGACCCGGCGCGCGGCCGGGCTCACGGCCAGTGCCAGCACCACGAAGGCGATCTGGAGAAGGTAGAAGCTCTCGCCCAGCACCCCCGCCACCATCAGGCCGGTGGTGCCCAGCATCCCGATGGTCGCGGCAATGCAGATGACGAGGAAGATGTTGTAGCGGCGATGCTTCTCGGCGACGGGCACCGGCACCCTGCCGCGCTGGCTTGCCGCCAGCCGCGCCGCTACGCCGCGCCGCCAGCGCCGCAAGGCGATCTCGTAAGCCGCGTCATTGGCGATGTTGAGCGCCAGCAGCGGCACGATCATCAAGAGCAGCGCCGCGGGCATGGCTATGCCGCTGATGTGCGAAGGCAGGAACCACCCGAGCAGCAGCGGGACCCCGATCACCGCGGCGATGATCGTGCCCTGACGGGGCAGGGCCACGAAGCCCGGTCCCAGCAGGCGCTCGACGATGGCGTTTCCCTCGGCCTCGAGCCTCGCCGCCTCGTCGGAGAGGATGTGGAACGGGGCGCCGCCGGGGCCGTAGAACAGCCACCCGGCCTCGCTGTCGCGGATCCAGCGCGAGATCCTCGCCCCCTGGGTCTCGCGGAAGATCTGCTTTTCCCGTTCGCTGCGCATGGCGGCAAGCTACGGCAAACAGGTAAAAAAAGGGCGACGCCATCGCTGGCGCCGCCCCATTTGCGTCGATCCGAAAGATCGGCGACGAAGAGCTTACTTGAGCTCGACGGTGCCGCCGGCTTCCTCGATCTTCTTCTTGATGTCTTCGGCTTCGGCCTTCGACACGCCTTCCTTGACGGCCTTCGGCGCGCCTTCGACGAGCGCCTTGGCTTCGGTCAGGCCGAGGCCGGTGATGGCGCGGACTTCCTTGATGACCTGGATCTTCTTGCCGCCGTCGCCGGTCAGGATGACGTCGAATTCGGTCTGCTCTTCGGCAGCCGGGGCATCGGCAGCGCCGCCCGGGGCAGCAGCCACGGCAACCGCGGCAGCAGCGGAAACGCCCCACGCTTCTTCAAGCGCCTTGGCGAGTTCGGCAGCTTCGAGCACGGTCAGCTGCGACAGTTCTTCAACAAGCTTGGCAATATCGGCCATGATGGTTCACTCCAAAATTGTGGCGGGACGAATGTGTCCCAACAGATTGTTTCGTCTGGCGAAAAGCGTCTCTTACGCTGCGTCCTTTTCCGCATAGGCGGCGAAAACACGGGCGACCTTGGCAGCGGGGGCCGTGACGACCTGGGCGATCTTCGTCGCCGGGGCGTTGACCAGACCGATGAGCTTGGCGCGCATCTCGTCGAGGCTGGGCATCGTGGCAAGCGCCTTGATGCCGGCTTCGTCGAGCACGACCGAACCCAGCGACCCGCCTACGATTTCGAGCTTGTCGTTCGACTTGGCGAAATCGACAGCGGCCTTGGCAGCCGCGACCGGGTCCTTCGACCAGGCCAGCCCGACCGGGCCGGTGAGCATGTCACCGAGCCCGACATAGTCGGTGTTCTCGAGGGCGAGCTTGGCGAGACGGTTCTTCGCAACCTTGTAGGACGCACCAGCTTCGCGCATCTTCCCGCGCAGGTCGGTGGACTGGGCCACCGTCATGCCGAGGTTGCGGGTGACGACCACCACGCCGACCTCTGAGAAGACCGCATTGAGCTGGGCAACCGCGTCGGCTTTCTGCGAACGATCCATGCCATACTCCTTCACATTTGATCGCGGCGGGAATGGCTCCCCGGTCGCGACCGGCTACGTTGTGTCCGCGCGCGGAAGCCATGCGGCTCCGACGCGCGGGCGAGTCCGTCGATAGGGAAGGAGGGTGTGCCATCAGGCACGTGCAAGGCGTCCACGTTGACGTGGGCCCCTCGCGAAAATCTCGTTTCCCCGTCTAGGCTGGACATTAAGACCGGCAGATCCCGGTCACCAACTGTCTCGGACGGATGACGCGGCAAAGGCACGAGGCCCGCCGGTCGGGGCGGGCCTCTAGGCGATCGGCGCCGAGAGTCAAGCGAAACCCTGCGACGCGCGGCCTAGTCGGCCCACAGCGAGAGCGCCTCGGTATGGTAGAAGGCATGGACGGCGTGGCGCGTCCCGCCGGTCGTCATGAGCGGATCGGGGAGCTGGGAATACTGGACCGGCCAGTGTTCCGTGGTCGGGGAGAAGGGCGCGTTCTCGTAGGTGACGCCGCCGCCGAAATCGATGTGCAGCCACTGGGCGATGATGTTCGCCGGACCGCCGGTGGCGACCAGTTCGGCGCGTCCCGTGCCGGTGACGGGCACGGGATCGGGGCCGCTCCAGTCGAACCGCACGAGATCCGCGGGAAGGCTGCGCAAGGTCAGGCCGGCGCAGCTGGTCTCGACGCTGCCGGTCGGGCGGAACAGGCTGGCGAAGTCGCCGAGGTCGAAGCCCTCGACCAGTTGCGGCGGGGGCGCCAGGCCTTCCAGTTCGGCCAGTGCCACGCGCAGGCTGGCGGCTTCCGGCAGGAACAGGGCGCCGGGCGCGGCGAGTTCGGCGCGGGCATGATCGAGCGCGTTGAGCACGCCCTCGCCCACGAGGTTGGCGGAGAAGATCTCGGACATCACCAGATCGGCCCCGGCCTCGGCGATCGCGCTGCGCTTGAGTTCGCCCGAGTGGCAGGCGTGGATCGTGATCACGTCATCGAGCGCGTTGGCGGCGACGATCCGGCGCGCGGCTTCGGCGACCAGGGCATTGGCCTCGCAGGCGATCACCCTGGCTGCACCCGCGCGCGCGGCAATCATCGCCAGCAGGCCCGATCCCGTGCCGATGTCGAGCACCACTCGGCCGGGGGCGGCGGCCTCGATCGCGCTGCGGTAGGCCGCGTTGCGAGCCTCGTCGCGCAGCATTGCCGCATGCCAGCCCGGGACCTTGCGCGTGCGGATAAGGCGCGCGACATTCTCGTAAAGCGCCGATCCGGGTTGGCGGGCGAGCGTCTCGGCGATCAGCGTCTCGACCGCGGCGCCCTTGCCCTTTTCGATGAGCGAGAGGCCGAGCGACAGGAAGATCTCCGGCCGGTCGAAGACGTCTGCCTCATCCGCGCGCGTCGTCCTGTTCATGCTCACTGCCCCCTGGCGCTGTCAGGTTGCGCCATGGCACGGGCGCGGGACGGAGTGAATAGCCAAAGCAGCAAGGCCCGCCGGAGGGGGCGGGCCTTGCCGGTGTGGCGGGGGCGGTCAGCCCTCCTCGGTCCGGTATCCCAGCAGGTCGCCCGGCTGGCACTCCAGTTCTCGGCAGATCGCGGCGAGGGTGGAGAAGCGGATCGCCTTGGCCTTGCCGGTCTTGAGGATCGACAGGTTGGCGAGGGTGAGGCCCACGCGCTCGGCCAGTTCGGTCAGCGTCATGCGGCGGGCGTAGAGCAGGTCGTCCAGTTTGACCATGATGCGGGCTCCTTCGATGTCGTCCATGCTGGGGGGCATCACACGGTCCCTTCCAGATCTTCGCGCATCGCCGCGCCGTGGCGGAACACCCGGGCGAGGATGAACAGGACGAGCACCATGAGGATGCCGGTGATGTCGAAGGCGTCGCCTTCTAGCCGCAGGTCGACATCGTCGAGCTCCTGCGCCCACTCGGCGATCACCAGCGCCAGCGCGACCAGCGGCCAGGTCAGCAGTTGCGAGGCGAGCAGCAGCCAGGCCATCGCGCTCAGCCGCTCGGCATTGACCGGGACGAAGGGATCGCCCGCGCCCACCGTGTCGATGATCGCGCGCAGCTTGCCGAAGAACACGAACAGCGCCGCGAGGATCATGAACATGATGCCCAGCAGCCCGATCAGCGGCAGCATCGGGATTTCGCCGAGCGGCATCGGGCTGCCCGCCCTGACCCCTTCGAGCACCGCGTCCTCGAAGAAGATCAGGGCCGGCACGGCGATGGCGAGGGCAAGGGCGCCGACGGCCATTGCCGCCTGGAGCAGGATCGTCACGACCTTGCCTGACAACAGCAGCAGGTCGTTTCCGGGAGCGTTCATGGCGGGTCTCCTTGGCGGATCGCGGGTCAGGCGATGAACGGCAGGTCGATCGCGGCCGGCACGGCGGCCTCGGCCGGCGGGACGGTGACGATCGCGCCGATCGACGCGAGCGAGAGGGCGAGAGCGGCAATGGCGGCGAAGGCCGTGTTCTGGAAGCGGGTCATATCGTTTTCCTTTCGGGGGCACATCGTGATTCGATAAGGAGTGTCTAAACCGAGTCGCGGCTTATCGTCAATCAATAATATTGAAAAACGATATTGGCCGCGTCGTTTTGCGGTAAGGTCTTAGCGCCGGCGCTCCACCGGGCGCACCCGCATTGACATCGCCGGGGGGCGCTCCTACATCGCGCGCTCTTGCCCGCTTCGAGCAAGACCGATTCATGCGCGGGGATCGGTCACCGGATGGAAGCGGCGACAGGCCATTTATCGCGACGCACATTGGGAGGCTGCTGCCGGCACCGCTTGAAAGGCGGAGTTGGGCATGCGGCTTTTGCGCGTTGCACATGGCCCCCCTTTCGCGTGGAACGAAGCGATTTTTCCCGTCCGCGCGAGCACCTCTCGCGCGGCCCAATTGAAGAGGCACGACCCCTCCATGGCCACCAAGGCGAAGCCGCCCGTCACCCGCAGCCGCAAGGCGCAAGGGACCGCCAAGAAGCGCATCCGCAAGATCTTCGGCGACATCCACGAAGTGGTGCAGATGCCGAACCTGATCGAGGTTCAGCGCGAAAGCTACGAGCAGTTCCTGCGCTCGGACAAGGCCACGGGCTATGTCTCGGGCCTCGAGAAGACCCTGCGTTCGGTCTTCCCGATCCGCGACTTTGCCGGCACCGCCGAGCTCGATTTCGTGCATTACGAACTCGAGGAGCCCAAGTACGACACCACCGAGTGCCGTCAGCGCGGCATCACCTATGCCGCCCCGATGAAGGTGACCCTGCGCCTCATCGTGTTCGAGGTGGACTCGGAAACCGAAACCCGCTCCGTCCTCGATATCAAGGAGCAGGACGTCTACATGGGCGACATGCCGCTCATGACCGAGAACGGCACCTTCATCATCAACGGCACCGAGCGCGTGATCGTCTCGCAGATGCACCGTTCGCCGGGCGTGCTGTTCGACCATGACCGCGGCAAGACCCACTCCTCGGGCAAGCTGCTGTTCGCCGCGCGCGTGATCCCCTACCGCGGCTCGTGGCTCGATTTCGAGTTCGACGCCAAGGACATCGTCAACGTCCGCATCGACCGCAAGCGCAAGCTGCCGGTCACCGCGCTGCTCTATGCCCTCGGCCTCGATGCCGAGGACATCCTCGGCTATTTCTACAACACCGTGACCTGGGAGCGCGCCAAGGACGGGTGGAAGATCCCCTTCGTGGCCGAACAGTGGCGCGGCGCCAAGCCGGCCTTCCCGCTGGTCGATGCCGCCACCGGCGAGGAAATCTTCCCCGCCGGCCAGAAGATCAGCCCGCGTGCGGCCAACAAGGCCGCCAAGGACGGCCTGACCGAACTGCTGCTTCCCACCGAGGAAGTCGTCAGCCGCTATGCCGCCGCCGACATGATCGACGAGAGCACCGGCCGCATCTACATCGAAGCGGGCGATGAAGTGACTCTCGAGCACGTCGAGACCCTCGACAAGGCCGGCGTCGACCGCCTGCCGCTGCTCGACATCGACGAGATCAACACCGGCCCCTGGATCCGCAACACGCTCAAGGCCGACAAGGCCGAGAACCGCGACGAGGGCCTCGAGGCGATCTACAAGGTCATGCGTCCGGGCGAACCGCCGACGAAGGAAACCGCCGAGGCGCTGTTCGAAGGCCTGTTCTTCGATGCCGAACGCTATGACCTCTCGGCCGTGGGCCGCGTGAAGCTCAACATGCGTCTCGGCCTCGAGTGCGAGGACACCGTCACCACGCTGCGCAAGGAAGACATCCTCGCGGTGGTGAAGGAGCTCGTCGGCCTCAAGGACGGCAAGGGCGAAGTGGACGACATCGACAACCTCGGCAACCGCCGCGTGCGTTCGGTGGGCGAGCTGCTGGAGAACCAGTACCGCGTCGGCCTGCTGCGCATGGAGCGCGCCGTGAAGGAGCGCATGAGCTCGGTCGACGTGTCGACCGTGATGCCGAACGACCTCATCAACGCCAAGCCCGCCGTGGCCGCGGTGCGCGAGTTCTTCGGTTCCTCGCAGCTCTCGCAGTTCATGGACCAGACCAACCCGCTCTCGGAAGTCACCCACAAGCGCCGCGTCTCGGCGCTCGGGCCGGGTGGTCTGACCCGCGAGCGCGCCGGCTTCGAAGTGCGCGACGTTCATCCGACGCACTATGGCCGCATCTGCCCGATCGAAACGCCGGAAGGCCCGAACATCGGTCTGATCAACTCGCTGGCGAGCTTCAGCCGCGTCAACAAGTACGGCTTCATCGAGACCCCCTACCGCAAGGTCATCGACGGCAAGGTCACGGGCGACGTGATCTACCTGTCGGCGATGGAGGAGCAGAAGCACACCGTCGCGCAGGCCTCGGCCGAGCTCAATGAAGACGGCAGCTTCGTGGAAGAGCTGGTGTCGGCGCGTCACAACGGTGACAACCTGATGGCCCCGCGCGAGCACATCACGCTGATGGACGTCAGCCCCAAGCAGCTCGTCTCGGTTGCGGCCTCGCTCATTCCCTTCCTGGAAAACGACGACGCCAACCGCGCGCTGATGGGCTCGAACATGCAGCGTCAGGCCGTGCCGCTCGTGAAGGCGGAAGCGCCGTGGGTCGGCACCGGCATGGAAGAGACCGTGGCGCGCGATTCCGGCGCTGCGATCGCGGCCAAGCGCGGCGGGATCGTCGATCAGGTCGACGCGACCCGCATCGTGATCCGCGCGATCGGCGATGTCGAACCCGGCCAGTCGGGCGTCGACATCTACACGCTCCAGAAGTTCCAGCGTTCGAACCAGAACACCTGCATCAACCAGCGTCCGCTGGTGAAGGTGGGTGATGTGATCGAGGCCGGCGACATCATCGCCGATGGCCCGTCGACCGACCTCGGCGAGCTGGCGCTGGGCAAGAACAGCCTCGTCGCCTTCATGCCCTGGAACGGCTACAACTACGAAGACTCGATCCTGATCAGCGAACGCATCGTGAAGGACGACGTCTTCACCTCGATCCACATCGAGGAGTTCGAGGTCATGGCCCGCGACACCAAGCTCGGGCCGGAGGATATCACCCGCGACATCCCGAACGTCGGCGAGGAAGCCCTGCGCAACCTCGACGAGGCGGGCATCGTCTACATCGGTGCAGAAGTGCACCCGGGCGACATCCTCGTCGGCAAGATCACTCCCAAGGGTGAATCGCCGATGACCCCCGAAGAGAAACTGCTGCGCGCGATCTTCGGCGAAAAGGCGAGCGACGTGCGCGATACCTCGCTGCGTCTGCCCCCGGGCGTGGCCGGCACGGTCGTTGAAGTGCGCGTGTTCAACCGTCACGGGATCGAGATCGACGACCGTACCCGCGCAATCCAGAACGAGGAAATCGAACGCCTGCGCAAGGACGCCGCGGACGAGCGCAACATCCTCAACCGCGCGACCTACAACCGCCTGCGTGACATGCTCCTCGGCCAGACCGCTTCGGCTGCGCCGAAGGGCCTGAAGAAGGGCATCGAGATTACCGAAGAGGTGCTCGAGGACGTCGATCGCCACGAATGGTTCAAGTTCGCGGTCGCCGATGACAGCCGTCAGGCGCAGATCGAAGCCGTGAAGAGCCAGTACGACGAAGCTGTCGCGCTGATCGACGCCAAGTTCCACGACCGCAAGGAGAAGCTGGAGCGTGGTGACGAGCTGGCTCCGGGCGTGCTCAAGATGGTCAAGGTCTTCGTCGCGGTGAAGCGCAAGCTGCAGCCGGGCGACAAGATGGCCGGCCGTCACGGGAACAAGGGTGTCATCAGCCGCATCCTGCCGGTCGAGGACATGCCGTTCCTAGAGGATGGGACCCCGGTCGACCTCGTGCTCAACCCGCTGGGCGTGCCTTCGCGCATGAACGTCGGGCAGATCTTCGAGACGCACCTCGGCTTTGCAGCCCGCGCGCTCGGTCACGAGATCAAGGGCATGCTGGAGGAATGGCGCGCCGCCAATCCGAACGCCGCGTCCGACTACGCGAACGTCGCCCCGCCTGCCGCGGTGCTCGAGCGTCTGAAGGACATCTACGGCGAGCAGTATGTCGAGGACCTCGAGAGCCGCTCGACTGCGGATATCGTGGAACTCGCGGGCAACCTCTCGGCCGGCGTGCCGATGGGGACCCCGGTGTTCGACGGCGCGCGCGAGGCGGACGTTTCGGACATGCTGGTCAAGGCGGGGATCGACAGCTCGGGCCAGAGCGTCCTCTATGACGGCCGCACCGGCGAGGCCTTCGACCGCAAGGTGACCGTGGGCATCATCTACATGCTGAAGCTCCACCACCTCGTCGACGACAAGATCCACGCCCGTTCGATCGGCCCCTACTCGCTCGTCACCCAGCAGCCGCTGGGCGGCAAGGCGCAGTTCGGCGGCCAGCGCTTCGGGGAAATGGAGGTCTGGGCGCTCCAGGCTTACGGTGCCGCCTACACCTTGCAGGAAATGCTGACGGTGAAGTCCGACGACGTGGTCGGCCGCACCAAGGTCTACGAAGCGATCGTCAAGGGCGACGATACCTTCGAGGCCGGCATTCCCGAGAGCTTCAACGTGCTCGTGAAGGAAATGCGCAGCCTCGGCCTCAACGTCGAACTGAAGTCGATCCTCGACGAGGACGACGACGGCGAGATGCTGGAGGCAGCGGAATAAGGGGCGCGGGGGCCGCGAGGATAATCGGGGCCCCCCGCCACCGCCGCAAACGAATTTCATCCCCCTAAGGGAACACAGTCATGAACGACCTGACCAAATTCACCAACCAGCTGGCGAAGCCCGAAACCTTCGACCAGATCCAGATCGGCATCGCCTCGCCGGAGCGCATCCGCTCGTGGTCCTATGGCGAGATCAAGAAGCCCGAGACGATCAACTACCGCACCTTCAAGCCGGAGCGTGACGGGCTGTTCTGCGCGCGCATCTTCGGCCCCGTGAAGGACTACGAGTGCCTGTGCGGCAAGTACAAGCGCATGAAGTACAAGGGCGTCGTCTGCGAAAAGTGCGGCGTCGAAGTCACCGTGACCAAGGTCCGCCGCGAGCGCATGGGCCACATCGAACTGGCCGCGCCGGTCGCGCACATCTGGTTCCTGAAGTCGCTGCCCTCGCGCATCGGCCTGCTGCTCGACATGCAGCTGAAGCAGCTCGAGCGTGTGCTCTACTTCGAAAGCTACATCGTCACCGAGCCGGGCCTCACCCCGCTCGAAAAGTACCAGCTGCTGACCGAGGATGAACTCCTCGAAGCGCAGGACGAATATGGCGAGGACGCCTTCACCGCCGACATCGGCGCGGAAGCCGTGCGCACCATGCTGATGCAGCTCGACCTCGAAGCCGAGCGCGAAGCGCTGATGGACGAGCTCGCCACCACCAAGTCGGCGCTCAAGCCCAAGAAGATCATCAAGCGCCTGAAGGTCGTCGAGAGCTTCATCGAATCCGGCAACCGTCCGGAATGGATGATCCTCGAGGTGATCCCGGTCATTCCGCCCGAACTGCGCCCGCTGGTGCCGCTCGACGGGGGCCGCTTCGCGACCTCGGACCTGAACGACCTCTACCGCCGCGTCATCAACCGCAACAACCGTCTGAAGCGCCTGATCGAGCTGCGCGCGCCCGACATCATCGTGCGCAACGAAAAGCGCATGCTGCAGGAAGCGGTCGACGCCCTGTTCGACAACGGTCGCCGTGGCCGCGTCATCACCGGCGCCAACAAGCGTCCGCTGAAGTCGCTGTCCGACATGCTCAAGGGCAAGCAGGGCCGCTTCCGCCAGAACCTGCTCGGCAAGCGCGTCGACTATTCGGGCCGTTCGGTGATCGTGACCGGTCCGGAACTCAAGCTGCACCAGTGCGGCCTGCCCAAGAAGATGGCGCTCGAGCTGTTCAAGCCCTTCATCTACGCCCGCCTCGATGCCAAGGGTCTCTCCATGACCCTCAAGCAGGCCAAGAAGTGGGTCGAGAAGGAGCGCAAGGAAGTCTGGGACATCCTCGACGAGGTGATCCGCGAGCACCCGGTGCTGCTGAACCGCGCGCCGACGCTGCACCGTCTGGGCATCCAGGCCTTCGAGCCCGTGCTGATCGAGGGCAAGGCGATCCAGCTGCACCCGCTGGTCTGCTCGGCCTTCAACGCCGACTTCGACGGTGACCAGATGGCGGTCCACGTGCCGCTGTCGCTGGAAGCCCAGCTCGAAGCGCGCGTGCTGATGATGTCGACCAACAACATCCTCTCGCCCGCCAACGGCAAGCCGATCATCGTGCCCTCGCAGGACATGGTTCTGGGGATCTACTACCTCTCGATGGAGCGGCAGGAGAAGCACCCCGAATTCATCGAGGAATCCGACGGCACCAAGATCGAAAAGCTCCCGCGCTTTGCCGACATGGCCGAAGTGCACCAGGCGCTCGAAACGAAGGCGGTCACGCTCCACACCCGCATCATCGCCCGCGTTCCGCAGGCCGACGAGAACGGCAACGTGGAGATGAAGCGCTTCGTCACCACGCCGGGCCGCATGCTGATCGGCGAGTGCCTGCCGAAGAACCACAAGGTGCCCTTCGACATCATCAACCGCCTGCTCACCAAGCGCGAGATCGGCGACGTGATCGACCAGGTGTACCGCCACACCGGCCAGAAGGACACGGTGCTGTTCGCCGACGCCATCATGGCGCTGGGCTTCCGCCACGCGTTCAAGGCCGGGATCAGCTTCGGCAAGGATGACATGATCATCCCCGACGCCAAGGAGAAGCTGGTCGAGGAGACCAAGGAGCTGGTTGCCGGTTACGAGCAGCAGTACCAGGACGGTCTCATCACCCAGCAGGAAAAGTACAACAAGGTGATCGACGCCTGGTCGAAGTGCGGTGACATGGTCGCCGACGCGATGATGGCCGAGATCAAGGCCCAGCCGATCGATCCCGAGACGGGCAAGGAAGCCCAGATCAACTCGATCTACATGATGAGCCACTCGGGTGCCCGTGGTAGCCCGGCGCAGATGAAGCAGCTCGCGGGGATGCGCGGCCTGATGGCCAAGCCTTCGGGCGAGATCATCGAGACCCCGATCATCTCGAACTTCAAGGAAGGTCTGACCGTTCTTGAATACTTCAACTCGACCCACGGCGCCCGCAAGGGCCTCGCGGACACCGCGCTGAAGACCGCGAACTCGGGTTACCTGACCCGCCGTCTGGTCGACGTGTCGCAGGACTGCGTCATCGTCGAGGAAGATTGCGGCACCCAGAACGCGCTCGAAATGCGCGCCATCGTGCAGGGCGGTTCGGTGATCGCCTCGCTCGGCGAGCGCATCCTCGGCCGCACGGTCGCGGAAGACATCGTCAACGCGGCGACCGGCGAAGTCATCGTTCCGGCGGGCACCCTGCTCGACGAAGCGATGGTCAAGGCGATCGAGGCGGCGGAAGTCCAGTCGGCCAAGATCCGCTCGCCGCTGATCTGCGAAGCCGAACAGGGCGTCTGCGCGACCTGCTACGGCCGTGACCTCGCCCGCGGGACCCCGGTGAACATCGGCGAAGCGGTGGGCGTCATCGCGGCGCAGTCGATCGGCGAGCCCGGCACCCAGCTGACGATGCGGACCTTCCACATCGGCGGCGCGGCGCAGCTTAACGAGACCTCGCACCTCGAGGCGATCTCGGAAGGCCGTGTCGAATACCGCGACATGCCGACCATCACCGACAAGCAGGGCCGCATCCTCAGCCTCGCCCGCAACGGCGAGCTGGCCGTGATCGACGCCGAAGGGCGCGAGCGCGAGATGCACAAGGTGCCCTACGGGACCGTCCTCAAGTTCAAGGACGGCGACCATGTGAAGGTCGGCGATCGTCTCGCCGAGTGGGACCCGTTCACCCTGCCGATCATCACCGAGCAATCGGGCGTGGTGAAGTATCAGGATCTGGCCGAGGGCGTCACGCTCGAGGAGCAGGTCGATGATGCCACCGGGATCGCGCAGCGCGTGGTGACCGAGAACCGCGCCACCGGCCGCAAGAAGAAGGAGGACCTGCGTCCGCGCCTGACCCTTCTGGCCGAAGGTACCGGCGAGACCGAGGCGGCGCGCTACATGCTCGCCCCGGGCACGACCCTCTCGGTGGCGGATGGCGACACGGTGCAGGCGGGCGACATTCTCGCCCGTGCGAGCCGCGAAGCCGCCAAGACCCGCGACATCACCGGCGGTCTGCCGCGCGTGGCCGAGCTGTTCGAGGCGCGCATGCCCAAGGACGTCTCGATCATCGCCAAGATTTCCGGCCGGATTGAATTCGTCCGCGAGTACAAGGCCAAGCGCAAGATCGCGATCATCCCCGAGGAGGGTGAACCCGTCGAGTACCTGATCCCCAAGACCAAGGTGATTGACGTGCAGGAAGGCGACTACGTGAAGAAGGGTGACACCCTGATTTCCGGCTCGCCGAACCCGCACGACATCCTCGAGGTGCTGGGCGTCGAGGCGCTGGCCGAATATCTCGTCAACGAGATCCAGGAAGTCTACCGCTTGCAGGGCGTGAAGATCAACGACAAGCACATCGAGGTGATCGTTCGCCAGATGCTGCAGAAGGTCGAGATCACAGACGGCGGGGACACCACCCTGCTGCCCGGCGAGCAGGTCGATCTGGCCGAGATGCTCGAGATCAACGCCAAGCTGATGCAGAGCGGCAAGGGCAAGGCGCCCGCGCAGGGCACTCCGGTGCTGCTCGGCATCACCAAGGCGAGCCTCCAGACGCGCTCTTTCATCTCGGCGGCCTCGTTCCAGGAAACCACCCGCGTGCTGACGCAGGCGGCGGTCGAAGGGAAGAAGGACACCCTGATCGGCCTCAAGGAGAACGTGATCGTCGGGCGTCTCATCCCCGCCGGGACCGGTGCGGGCATGAACCGCCTGCGCGTCACCGCCAACAGCCGCGATGCGGCGCTGAAGGCGGCGTGGAAGCGCCAGCAGGATGCGCTTGCCGCTTCCGGCCAGCGCGAGGTCGAACCGGCCGCCGACGCGATCGGTTCGGAAGAGAAGATGAAGGCCGCGATGGCCGCGATGGCGGCCTCCGCCCCCGCAGCCGACGTCGAGGATGACGGCGAGGAATAAGACCTCGCCTGCCATTATCGGCCTATCAGCAGCCCCGCCGGAGTCCATGCTCCGGCGGGGTTTCTCTTTGGTCTCAGGCATACTTTTTCGATATTGCAAATCACTCGCAACTAAATAGAAGGGGCGTGCACGCATGACCCTATCCGACGTTAAGCGAGGTATGATGCCCGACCCCAAAGCCCCCACCGACGCCGCCCGCAAGACCATCGCGGCCCTCGCCGTCCCGCCGCGGGTGGAAAGGCTCGGGCCGATCGCGGGGCGCTTCATCCATGCCCTGCGGCTGATCGCGGTGCATGACCGTGTCGGCCGCGATCCGGTGCCCGAACTGGCGGCGCGGCTCGGCTCGGTCGAGGTCGCGGCCAAGGCGCTGATCCTCGCACAGGCGATCGCCGCGACCTGGCCCGAGAACATCGCCGTCTCGCGCTTCTGCTGCCGCTTGCTCAGCCATGACGAGGCGACCATCGGGGCCTTCGTCGACGCGGCGACCGAGGGGGACCGGCGCGGCTTCGAGGCGGCGCTTGACGGGCTGGTCTGTGCCGAACGCGCGCACCGCCTGTGGGAGAGCGCGCTCGCGCTCGCCGCCGCCGAGCTCCGCGCCCTCTGACCGCTTGCGGCGAGGGGCGCGGCGCTCTACCGCGCAGCCCATGACCACCACCCGCTTTGCCCCCTCGCCGACCGGTCGGCTCCATGTCGGCAATATCCGCACCGCGCTCCACAACTGGATGCTCGCGCGGCGGGCGGGCGGCACCTTCATCTTGCGCATCGACGATACCGACGCTGAACGCAGCCGCGAGGAATATGTCGAGGCGATCCGCGCCGACCTCGCCTGGCTCGGCCTCGGCTGGGACCGCGAGGAGCGGCAGTCGGCGCGGCTCGACCGCTACGAGGCAGCCTTCGAGGCACTGCGCGCGGCGGGCCGCCTCTATCCCTGCTACGAGAGCGCGCAGGAGCTCGACGTCAAACGCAAGATCCAGCTCTCGCGCGGCCTGCCGCCGATCTACGACCGCGCCGCGCTAACGCTGACCGAGGCCGAGCGCGCGGGCAGGGAGGCCGAAGGCATCCGGCCGCACTGGCGCTTCCTGCTTGACCATGACGAGCCGATCCGCTGGGAGGACGGAATCCGCGGCACCCAGAAATTCGACCCGGCACAGCTCTCCGACCCCGTCATCCGCCGCGCCGACGGGTCATGGCTCTACATGATGCCGAGCGCCGTCGACGACATCGACATGGGCGTGACGCAGGTGCTGCGCGGCGAGGACCACGTCTCGAACACAGCGGTGCAAATCCAAATCTTTACCGCACTTCATGCTGCAGGATTTGCTGCGGGAGAAGGTGCAGCAAAAACGCTGCCCGCTTTTGCTCACGAGGCGCTGCTGGTGGGGCGCGAGGGCAAGCTCTCGAAGCGCCTCGGATCGCTGGGTTGTGACGCCTTCCGCGAGCGCGAGATCGAGCCCGAGGCGATCATCGCGCTTCTGGCGCGGCTCGGCACCTCGCAGCCGGTCGAACCCATTGCCGATCGCGCTATGCTCACCGCCAGCTTCGATCTCGCCACCTTCGGCCGCGCGCCGGCGAAGTTCGACGAGGAGGATCTGGAGCGGCTCAACGCCGGGATTGTCCACCAGCTGCCCTTCGACGCGGTCGCGGCGCGTCTGCCCGAAGGCATGGACGCGGCGGGCTGGCACGCGGTGCGCCCGAACCTTGCCCATGTCGGCGAGGCGGCGGAGTGGTGGCGGCTGGTCACCGGTCCGATCACCCAGCCGGAGTTCGCTGAAGAGGACAAGGCCTTCCTCGCCGCCGCCGCACAAGCGCTCGCTTGGGGCGACAACCCGTGGGCCGCGCTCACCACCGCGCTCAAGGACGCCACGGGGCGGAAGGGCCGCGCGCTGTTCCTGCCGCTGCGGCAGGCGCTGACCGGCATGGATCACGGTCCGGACATGGGTGAGCTGCTGCCGCTGATCGGAGAAACCGAAGCCCGCGCAAGACTGACCCGCGCCGCAGAATGAACGGGATACGCCGGGCGCCGGCGCGGAGGTAACGCCATCCGATCCAAACCCGCACCGGACCAGAAAGCTGCGGAAGCAGGCGATCGGACTTCACCGGTCAGCCGGGAAAACGGTGCCAGAAGAGGACTCGAAAAATCCATATTGGACACTTTTTAATCAGACACTTACGTGATGGAAGATTTTCGAAAGGACCGGAAAAAGCCCAGAGGGACTCACTAAGGTGCTGGTTCGATGCCTTTTTAGGGACTCGGAGCTGTATTTTCGGCCGCCGCTGCAGTGAAACAGCTGTCCGGAAATGAGGGCAGCTTAGCTTCATTCCGATGGGACCAGCAATCAGAATCATTGGTAGATCGCGTGTTTCGCGAAGGACTAAACGGTAACTGGCGATCGATCAGCCACTCGAAGACGGCAGGTCTCGACCCAGCGTCAGGCATTGCCGCCTGACGGGGTCACCTCAATATACAGGCCGCGGTGGTCAGCGACCTTGTACGACTTGTCCTTTGGCTTTAGCGTCCGAAGCCTGTTTTCGGTCAGAGCCATGTGTGGGCCTTTTTCTCAATGTGGTTTTCACATGAGCCCGCAAAAGGCCCGCAAAACCGTTCGGAAAGCCCGGGATTTGCTGGGACGATCCGAGACCATCCAAGGGCCAATTCCCTTGGATTTCTGCGGCTTTTATACATTTTTCGGGATGTTCTGAGAAGAACAAATGGTGCCCAGAAGAGGACTCGAACCTCCACGCCCTTGCGAGCGCCGCCACCTGAAGACGGTGCGTCTACCAATTCCGCCATCTGGGCACGGATGCCTGCCGGTCATCGCTGCCGGGAGGCTGGGTAGGCGCGGGCCTCTAGCGGGGGGCGGGGGGTGCTGTCAATGCCAACCTCGCGGCAAGTTGCGTTCGTTGCGCTTCATGTGAAATCCGCCTCGCGGCGGTTGGTCACAGGGTGCCATCGGGGGCGTTCAGGGGTCTGGACCGATCCGGAAGGGGCGAGGCCGGGGGGAAGCGCGACGGGGCGGGTCGTGGCTCCGGTCGGCACCCCGGCGAGGTGGTGCGCCGAGTCGCCGCCCCCATCTCTTCGCGCCCCACCGGAACCCTTGCCTCTTGCCTCGCATTATCGCAAAGCGCACCCCCGAAACGCCAAGCCACAGAGCGAGCACCTTCATGCCCTCCTCCCCCACCTCCTCCCCGCTGTCCGGCCAGCTGGTCACGATCTTCGGCGGCACCGGCTATATCGGCAACTATGTCGCCCAGAGCCTGCTCGCCCGCGGCGCCCGCCTGCGCCTTGCCAGCCGCGCGCCCGGCAAGGCGCAGAGCCTGAAGCCGCTCGCCAACCTCGGCCAGCTCCAGCTCATGCCCTGCGACATCACCCGCGAGGAGCATGTCGCCGCCGCGCTCGAGGGCGCGTCTTATGTGGTCAATCTCGTCGGCGCCTTCAGCGGCGATCTCGGCAAGCTGATGGGCGAGGCCCCGGGCACCATCGCCCGCCTCTCCGCCGCATGCGGGATCCGCGCGCTGGTGCACGTGAGTGCGATCGGCGCCGATGCCGCCTCGCCCACCGCCTATGCGCGTGGCAAGGCCGCGGGCGAGGCCAACGTCGCCGCCGCCTTTCCGGGCGCGACGATCCTGCGCCCTTCGATCGTGTTCGGCAAGGACGACAACTTCATCAACCTCTTCGCCGGAATGATCGAGCTGCTCCCCGTCCTCCCCGTGTTCGGCCCCGAGGCGAAGCTCCAGCTGGTCTATGCCGACGATGTCGCGGAGGCCGTGGCGGTCGCATTGGAACACCCCGAGCAGCACGGCGGCCGGACCTATGAGCTGGGCGGGCCGGAACAGCTCTCGATGATGGAGATCCACCGCCGCATCGCCGCCGCTCAGGGACGCAAGCGCACCTTCCTTGCCGTGCCCGATGGCCTGTCCGCGACCTTCGCCGCGCTTCCCGGCACGCCGATGAGCCGTGACCAATGGACGCTCCTCAAGCCGGGCAGCACGGTCGCGCCGGGAGTCCTCGGCCTCACCGACCTCGGGATCGAGGCGCGGCCGCTCGGCCTGTTCCTCGACAAGTGGATGCTGCGCTACCGCAAGCACGGCCGCTTCGGCGCTGCGAACGAGCGCGCCAAGGCGCACAAGGCGTAAGGCGCGGCGGGGTTCCCTCCCGCCCGACGCCCCCCGGCCTGACTGGCCACGACAGGAGCGTGCAATCCCCCTGCCACGGCTTGCCGTAGGCGGGCGGTCGGGCACGCCTTCGCGGAGAACTGTCACAAAACTTGCACATTGTAAGAAAAGTGTCATAATCTGGCGATGGCGCACCCCGTGATCGACCGTCCCCATACGGTTTCCTCGTATAATCTGCAGCTTGCGGAAGTCCGGTCGATCATCAACCGGAT
Organism: Porphyrobacter sp. THAI-01a; assembly: GCF_056868655.1. NCBI lineage: Bacteria > Pseudomonadati > Pseudomonadota > Alphaproteobacteria > Sphingomonadales > Erythrobacteraceae > Porphyrobacter > Porphyrobacter sp. THAI-01a. The sequence continues at coordinate 347,967 of NZ_CP180579.1, forward strand.
GGCCGACGAGGCGCAGGCGATGCTGTCCGGCGCGCTCCATGCCCTGTGCAAGGCGGACAGGGTCGCGGCGATGCAGGTGGTGGCTCAGGACAAGGCGATCGACGAACTCGAACGCTCGCTCGAGAGATTGGCGCTGCTCATCATCATGTCGCGTGCGCCGATGGCGGAGGATCTGCGCTACCTGATGGCCGCGATCCGGATCGGCAAGATGCTCGAGCGGACCGGCGACCAGGCCAAGCGCATTGCCCGGCGGCACGAGGAGGTCGACCTCGCCGTGCTGGGGCCGCGTTTCCCGCTGCTTCGCGCAATGGAGCGGCACGCCGGCGAGATGGTGGCAAAGGCGATCGCCAGCTTCAACGAGGGTTCGCGGGAGCTTGCCGGCGAGGTCATGGCCTCCGACGCCGAGCTCAACGCGATGAACGATGCGCTGATCCGTGCATGCCGCGCGGCGATGGACGCAGGCACCCTCGGCAGCGGTGACGGCCTCCAGCTGATCCTGATCGCCAAGCAGCTGGAACGGGTCGGCGACTACGCCACCAAGATCGCCGGGGACGTCGCCTACATGCTCACCGGCGAATAGCCCTCGGCCATCGCCGGTGCCGGGTCAATAGTTCCACTGCGCCTGGACGCGCAGGATCTGCCCTTCGGCCTGCCCTAGGCGGCGCTCGTCCGCCTCCTTGCGCGAGGCCCAGCCATAGGTGGTGGTGATCTCCAAGGCGGGGTCGAGCTGGAATTCGAAGCCCACTTCCAGCTCTTCGGTCTCCAGCCGCGGCGCGTTGACCGCCGCCTTGAAGCCGCCGCGGTAATACTGCCAGCGCGCGAAGGGATAGAAGGGGCCGATCGGCGAGTTGTCGATCTTGCCCATCAGCTGGACATAGCCGCCTGTCAGCGGACGTTCCTCGATCCGGCCCGTGGCAGGGACGAATTCGGGACCGGTGCCCCAGTTCCATTCCCCCTGCACGCCGATCGGGTTGGGGTAGAGGATCGCGTGGATCAGCGCGCGGTTGTCCTTGAATCCGGCGGCGCTCAGCCCGCCGGTGCGGATTTCCGGCCGGATGCGGTTCCTCATCACCGACCCGCCGATCTCGAACACCTGCCCTTCCAGCCCAAGCCCGTCGAGTTCGAAGGGCCAGGTGGCAAGGCCCACGAGCATCACGTTGTCGTCGGCTTCGGTGCGGTTGAGGCCCTGCCCGTTGAAGGCACCGAAGCCGAAGGCGCCGTAGTTTCCGAAAAGCTTGTGCCCGTCCTTGGCGAGCCGGTCCCAGATCGCCTGCACCTTCGGCGGGGTGTAATAGGCGACGATACCGAGGTCGCGCTCGCCTGCCGCGGCGCTGTTGATGCCGTCGGTGCGGTCAAGCGCGAGGCGGTTGGACGAGGACTGCATGTTCTCCCAGCCATAGGGCACCTTCGACTGGCCGAGCCGGATGCGGAAGGACTTGTCCTCGAAAGGGAAGACATCGGCATACATGTCACGCAGCGACACCGCCCCTTCGCGCCGCTCGCCGACCGACTGGTTCGAGACCGAAGCGGCGAAATCAGGCTGGAAGTAGAGCGAGACGTGATCGTTGAGGTCGCCCTGGATGATCATGCGCAGCCGGCGGAAGCTGAAGTTGCTGTCGGCGTTGATCGCGCTGTCGTGGATCGAGCGCAGGCGCGAGACGCCGGCGGGCGCGTTCGCTTCGCCGGAGATGATCTGGTTGAAGCGCAGCTGGGTGTAGCCTCGCAGGCGCAGCTTTTCGTACCACGCCTTGGGTTTGGCCGGAGCAGGCGCAGCGGCGAGGCGGATCTGGCCTGCGTCTGCAGGGGGCGCGATCGTCGCAGGAGCCGGGGCCGGGGTCGGGCTTGCGATCGCCACTGGGGGCGGCGAGTCGGCAGGCGCGGCCGAGGGCTGGGCCGGGGCGGCATGGGACCGGTCTGCCTGAAGCGCCTCGACCATCGCCTTCAGCTCGTCGATCTGGCGCTGGAGGTCGGCGATCGTGCGCGCCTGATCGGCTTCGCTCGGCACAGGACCGGCGCTTGCGGCGGCAAGGGCCGGAGCGCTCGTTACCGCCAGCAGGGCGGCGGCAGACGCGAAGATGGCGCCTCCACCGGACATTCGGATCATGATAAGGCTGCCCTCGCACTCGCCGGGTCCGACATGAACCGGCTGCGGCAGGCGACTATGTCCAATTAGCGTCAATTATGTGACAAATGCGACCATTCGTTCCGCGGCTTCGTCAAAGCGCCCCGCCGCGGCTTCGGACGGATTGTGCTGCCAAGCCGCAGGATTTGACATCGCACCGATAATTTGATAATTGCAAGATTATCGAACTATAGGAGCGCCCCTTGCAGGCAGAAGCCGTCATCCGCGCGTTGGGCGCGCTCGCGCAGGAGCACCGGCTCGCCGCCTTCCGCCTGCTCGTGCAGGCCGGGGCCGAGGGAATTCCGGCCGGCGTACTTGCCGAAAAGCTTGGCGTGCCGCCCTCCTCGATGAGCTTCCACCTTGCCCAGCTCGCCAACGCGGGCCTCGTCACCCAGCGGCGCGAGAGCCGGTCGATTCTCTATTCGGCCGACTACGGCGCGATGAATGCGCTGATGGGCTACCTCACCGAAAACTGCTGCGGCGGAGCGCCTTGTGCGGATGCCGTCGCTTGCGAACCTGCAACCAACCGGGAGAACGCCTGATGAAACGCTTTCACCTTCATGTCGGCGTGACCGACCTCGATGCCTCGATTGCCTTCTACACCCACCTCTTCGGCGCCGCGCCGAGCGTGGTGAAGGCGGATTATGCGAAGTGGATGCTCGAGGACCCGCGCATCAATTTCGCGATCTCGATGCGCGAGGGGGCGGCCAAGGGCATCGAGCACGTCGGACTGCAGGTCGAGGACGAGGGCGAGCTGGCCGAGGTCTATGCCCGCCTGAAGGCCGCCGACCGCCCCGTGCTGGAGGAGGGCGCGACCACCTGCTGCTATGCCAGGTCCGAAAAGAGCTGGATTGCCGACCCCGACGGGGTGGTGTGGGAGGCCTTCCTCACCACCGGCGGCAGCACCACCTATGGCGGCAGCCCCGATCTCGAACAGCTCGCCAATGCCGACGCGGCGGCGGGCGCGTGCTGCGTGCCGCAGAGCGCGGCCGCGGCGCCGTCCTGCTGCTGAACCCGGCCGCGGGGGCGACCATGAACATTCTGGTGCTGTGCACGGGCAATTCCGCCCGCTCGATCCTTGGCGAGGCGCTGTTCGGCTACCTCGGGCAAGGGCAGGTCCGGGCCTTCAGCGCGGGGAGCAAGCCCAAGTGCGTGCCGCACCCGGGTGCGCTGCGGCTGCTCGAGCGGCGGGGGATCGACATCGCGCCGTTCCGGTCCAAAAGCTGGAACGAGTTCACCGGCCCCGACGCTCCGCCGATCGATCTGGCGATCACCGTGTGCGGCAATGCTGCGGGCGAGGCTTGCCCGGTGTTCATGGGCAGCCCGCTCAAGGCCCATTGGGGCCTCCCCGATCCTGCCGAGGTGACCGGCAGCGAGGCCGAGGTCGACGCCGCTTTCGAGGAGACCTGGCGGCTGCTGGAAATGCGGGTGCGGGAGTTCCTCGCGCTCGACCGGGCGGCGATGGACAGGTCCGCCCTGCAGGCCGCCCTTGCCCGGATCGGTGCGATGGAGGGGGCCGCGTGATGAACGAGGCGACCTCGCCGCTCGGCCTGTTCGAGCGGTATCTTTCGCTGTGGGTGCTGCTCGCGATCCTTGCCGGGCTCGGCTTGGGACTTGTGGCGCCCGATGCGGTCGGCGTGCTGGCGGGGCTGGAATATGCCTCGGTCAACCTCGTCGTCGCGGTGCTGATCTGGGCGATGATCTTCCCGATGATGGTCGGGGTCGATTTCGGGAGCATCAGGGACATCGGCAGGAAGCCGAAGGGTCTGGTCATCACGCTGGCGATCAACTGGCTGGTCAAGCCCTTCACCATGGCGGCGCTGGCGGTGCTGTTCTTCGACTATCTCTATGCCGGCCTGCTGCCCCGCGCCGACGCACAGGAGTATATCGCCGGGCTCATCCTGCTGGGCGCGGCCCCCTGCACCGCGATGGTTTTCGTATGGTCGCAGATGACCCGCGGCGATCCGGCCTACACGCTGGTGCAGGTCTCCGTGAACGACCTCGTGATGATCGTCGCCTTCGCCCCGATCGTGGCGCTGCTGCTGGGCGTCACCGATATCGTGGTGCCATGGGAGACGCTGCTCTTGTCGGTGGTGCTTTACGTGGTGATCCCGCTGGCGGCAGGGACATGGACCCGCGCCCGCGTGATCGCAGGCCACGGCGGCGATGCGGCGGCGATCGATGGCTTCACCGCGCGATTGAAGCCGTGGTCGATCATCGGCCTGCTGGCGACGGTCGTGCTGCTGTTCGCCTTCCAGGCCGGGACAATCATCGCCAATCCCCTGCTGATCGCGCTGATCGCGGTGCCGATCATAATCCAGTCCTACGGCATCTTCGCCGCTGCCTATGCCTGGGCCTATGCGTGGCGGGTGCCTCATGCCATTGCCGCACCCTGCGCGCTGATCGGCACCTCGAACTTCTTCGAGCTGGCGGTGGCGGTGGCCATCGGGCTGTTCGGCCTGTCGAGCGGCGCGGCGCTGGCGACGGTGGTCGGCGTGCTGGTCGAGGTGCCGGTGATGCTCTCGCTGGTCGCCTTCGCCAACCGCACCCGGGCCCGCTTTCCCGACAGCCCCGCCTGACGGAAAGGTCCGCCCGCCGGTCGCAACACCGGCAGACATGGTCACTAACTCCGGGGCGGCCGTTGCCGGCATCGCCGCGTATGCGGCGCGCTCAGAAGCCTTCGGTGGGCAGCGCGATCGTCACCACGCCGTCGCCTGGTTCGACCGGCGGGCCTGTGATGCCGTAGAGCGCATGGCCGTCCACGGGGGAAAGCAGCCGTTCGATCTCCTTGCCGGTGTAGTCGCGTATGACGCCGACCAACTCGCCCTTCTTGAGTGCGCGAGGGCGGGCGTCGACTGGGTGATAGACGCCGGCGTGGCCGGCCGCGAGAGCGGTGGTGCCCTCGAACAGCCGGGCGGGCGCAGGCGCAGCGCGCACCGGCGCCTCGCTCATCCCGAGGACTGCCAGCGCATTCTCGACCCCGGCGACGATCGCGGCGACATGAGCCTCCTCGCGGCTGCCGTTCTGGCCGATCTCGACCAGGATCGTCGGCTTGCCCATCGCCACGCCCTGGCGGTTGAGCGAGCGCCCGGTGTCGATCTGCGCCTGCGTCTGCATCGCGTAGCGCACGATGTTGGGGAAAGCGAAGCCCTCCGCCACCTTCAGCGCCAGCGGGAAATCGGTCGCGAGCGGGCCTCCATAGACGCCGATGAAAGGATCGAGGAACTCGGCCCCGTCGCCGCTGTGCACGTCCATCAGGAAGTCGCTGCGGGCGACCACCTCGCGCGCGATCAGATCGGCAATGCGTTCGGTCTGGGTGCCGTCCGCCTTGCCGGGGAAGACGCGGTTGAGGTTCTTGCGATCAACCGGATTGACGTTCGGCGAGCGGCCCTCGAAGCCTGGGATGTTGGCGACGCGCACCAGCACCAGCGTGCCGGCGAGGCGCGCGGGATCGACCCGCTCGGCGAGCCGCTCGGCGGCGAGGATCGAGGCGAATTCGAAGCCGTGGACGCCCGCCACCACCGCCAGCACCCGGCCTTCGCGGGCGCCGTGGATGACGCTCACGGGGATGAAGGTCGACCCGTCGCTGCCTTCGGGAACGGGAATGCGGAAATCGGCGCGGGTGCCCGGGGCGACGACCTCTCCGGCGATAGCGAAAGGGGCCGGGCCGGCCGCTGCGGCGAGCGCCGGGGCGAAGAGCAGCAGCAGGGCGGCGCAGATCAGGCGGGCAAGGCTCATGGCAGGGGCCGGTAGCGCGGCAACCCCTCGAACACCACCGGATCATAGGCCGGATCGCGGAAGAACAGCGGATAGTGGAAGGCGCGCAGATCGGCATGGAAGGCGCGCACGTGGTCTTCATAGGCGATCATCGCGCGCGTGTCCGTCCCCGCGAGCCGCTCGAACCCGCGCTCGACAAGGGCCGCAGGCGAGAGCAGCGCCGCCCACCCCGCCGCCGCGTCGCGGGCGAGACGACCCTTGCGATAGGCCGTCGCGATCGGCTCCGCCTGCTGGTCGCCGACCTGCTGGAAGGCGTAATACCACTTCCACTCGAAGGGCTTGGCGACTTCTCCCAGCGGCCGCCATTCGGGATGGCGGGCGAGGAAGGGTTCCATCGTGGCGGCCTTGGGCTTGTCCCAGGCATCGTTCACCGCCTCGCGCTGGAGCATCAGGATCTCCGCTCCGTCGGGCACGGGCACCGCGGTCTCGATCGCCGCGCGCGAAAGCGCAGGGACGAGGAGGGCGAGCGCCAGCCACAGGCCGACCAGAGCGGCGAGCAGCACCGGCGGGGGAACCGTGAAGCGGCCGATGGCGATCACGATCAGCCCCCAGACCGCAAGCCCGCCGATCACCAGCCCGCTGGCGGCGAGAGTCGTCGAAAGGCCCGCCCCCTCGATCCCGGCGCCGATCCAGAAGGGCAGCAGCAGCGCGAGCGCCAGCCCGCCGAAGCGCACCGCGGCACGCGGGCGCCACAGGCGCTGCGGGGCTCCTGCGGTCGCCACCAGCAGATCGTGCCGCCCCGCCACGCGTTCGCCGGCGCGCAGGTCGTGGAGCAGCAGGATCAGCAGCAGCGGCGCGATGGTCGCCGCGAGAAAGGCGAAATCGAACCTCCCGATCAGGCCGAAATCGGCGTTCTTCGTGTCGGCCTCGTGGATCTGCCCCTCGAGCGCGAGCATCCGCACGCGGTGGAGCCACGGCGCGGTGTCGCGCTGGCCGAGCGCGGCGAAGGCGAAGTTCGAGGGCGGGGCGTAGGCAAGGTGGAAGGCGGCATAGGCCGCGCCGCCCCAGTCCTCCTGCTTGGAAATGGCGTCGGCCCGGTCGCGCGCATCCTCCTCGAGCAGCGCGGCGATGGTGGCGCGCTGTTCGCGCACCTCGGCGATGCCGAATCCGGTCGCCGCGGCCGAGAGCAGCAGCGAGAGCGCCAGCCACAGCAGCGCCCCGCGGTCGCGCAGCAGGAAGCGCGCCTCGCGCAGCAGGCCGCTCATGGCGCGAGCCTCCGTGCGCCGGCCACGATCGCGCCGCCCAGCACCGCCAGCCAGCCGAGCAGCAGCAGCAGCGGCAGGGCGGCCCGGGCGGCGCGCGCCTCGGCCGGGTCGGGCACGAACCGGAAGGAATCGAGCAGCCGCCACGATGCCGCATTGACCCGGGTGCGCTTCTCCGCCTCGGGGTCGGAACTGCGCGCGGCATCGTCGGCATAGGACAGCGCGGTCGCATGGAGATCGTTCAGACCCTGCACGAAATCGAAGCGCAGCGCCTCGCTCTCGCGCAGGAAGCGGTGGTGGGTCGCAAGGTCGGTTCCCGCCAGCGTGCGCGAAGCCGCGCCCACCGCGAGGGTCGGCGAGGCGAGGCCGAACCATGTCACGATCCGCGCCTGCGCCGCCTCGCGCTCCATCCGGCGTTCGGCATAGGCGTTCATCAGGGCGGTGAGCTTGGCCTCGGAATGGCCGGCCACCACCCCGCGCCAGTTGATCGGCAGTTCCTCGACGCTTTCGGCCTCGTATTGTTCGAGCACCTGCTTCTTGAGCGCCTCGAAGGCCGGGTCGGCGGCATTGTGCCCGTCGCCCAGCTTGCGTTCCTCGGCCAGCATCACGAGATCGCTCTCGATCTTGCCGGGGGCGTCGATCGCGGCGCTGGCGGCGTTGATGCCGATGCGCGGGACGATCAGCGCGACCATCAGCCACACCAGCACCAGCACCCCGAGCGCGACGCTGCGCTGGCGCACCCACAGCGAGACCGCCAGCACCAGCGCCGCCCACACGGCGAGGTAGAGCGCGTAGCCGCCGACCAGCAGCCCCGCCGACAGCGGCGATTCGCCGCCCGCGAGCGACAGGCCCGCCAGCACCGCGACCGGCAGCAGGAACAGCCCCGCCACCCCCGCCAGCGCGAGCGCCTTGCCGCCCGCGACGGCGAGGCCGGTCTGTCCCTGCGCCAGCAGGACCGAGAGCGTTCCGCTCTCGCGCTCGCGCAGCACCACGCCGTGACCGATGATGATCAGCAGCAGCGGGATCAGCAGCTGGTAGAGATTGGCGGGCGTCAACGCCGCAAAGCCGCCGAGGTCGGCGGCAGCGCGGGTATCGGCGAACATCGCGGTGTTCTGGCGGTGGCCTTCGAGGAAGATCGACTGCCCGGTGACCGCGTCCACCCCCGGATCGAAGGCGGCGAGCGGCGGGGGCGTGCGGAAGGCGTAGTGCCCGTAATGGACCATCCGGTGCGGATGGCGGTCGGGCTGGGAGAAGAAGGTCTCCTCGGCGCTCGCCTGTCGCGCGGTGCGGCGCTCGGCCTCCTCGGCGAGGCGCAGCGCGGTCAGCACGCTGGTCGCGGCGAGGAGCACGGCGACGATCACGGTTGCGAGCAGCACCACGCGCGAGCGCGCCCACAGCCGCCATTCCTCGCGGGCGATGCGAAGCGGCGCGCTCATGCCGCCTCGCGCGCGGCAAAGGCGGCGTGGACGGTCTCGGTGTCGATCCGTCCGCCCGGCTCGGCTTCGAAGCTTCCCACCAGCCGCCCGCCGCGCAGCAGGCCTACGCGGTCGGCGACCTGACACGCGCCATAGACATCGTGCGTCACCATCAGCACCGTGCGCCCCGCTGCCGCCAGCGCCTTCACCATCGCGTGGAATTCGTCGATCGCCACGGGATCGAGGCCCGAGGTCGGCTCGTCGAGCAGCAGGATCGGGGTGTCGCGCAGCAGGGCGAGCGCGATCGCGGTCTTCTGCCGCATCCCCTTGGAATAGGACTGCAGCCGCCGCCCGCGCGCCTCGGCCGGGAGCGCGACCTGGTCGAGCGCGGCGTCCATCGCGGCGCGGTCCACCCGGCGCCCGGCCAGATCGAGGAAATAGCCGAGGTTCTCGTAGGCATCGAGGTGCCCGTAGAGCGCGGCGGCCTCGGGCAGGTAGGCGATGGCGCCGCGCGCCGCCTCGACATCCTGCACCACCGGGCGACCCGCGACCAGCACCTCGCCGCCCGAGGGGGAAAGGAAGCCGAGGAAGGTCAGCAGTGTCGTCGACTTGCCCGCGCCGTTGCCGCCGAGCAGGGCATAGACCTCGCCCGGCGCGACCGCGAAGGAGACGTCGTTCAGAACGATCGTTCCGTCGCGGACCAGCGACAGCGAACGCGCTTCGAGAGCAGGCGGCATCGGCGGTTCTCCGGGCAGGGTCAGAAGGCGAAGCTGGCGGTGACGCGGGCGTTGCGCGGCGTGCCGGGCTGCACCCAGAGCTGCGAGAAGGAATTGCTGTACCAGGTGGTGTCGAACAGGTTGTCGACATCCACCCGCAGCCGCACGCCTTCGGTCAGCTCGGCTTCCGCGAACAGGCGGGCGAGAGTGTAGTCGGGCAGTTCGAAGGTGGTGCCGACCTCGCCCAGCCGCTCGCTGACGTGCAGCACCCCGCCGCCGAAGCGCACGTCGCGGCCGGCCACTTCCGTCGAATAGGCGAGCTGGATGTTGAGTGTGTGTTCGGGGATGTTGAGCAGCCGGTCTCCGGCGCGGATCAGCTTGCCGAAATCGGGGTCGGCGACGTCGTTCTCGATCTCGGCGTCGACATAGGCATAGGACACCCACAGATCGAGGCCGGGAGCGAGCTCGCCCTCGAGGTCGAATTCGAAGCCGCGGCTCTGCGCCTCGCCCCCGGCGACGGTGAAGCCGGCATTGACCGGGTCTGCGACGAGGATGTTGCCCTGCTGGATCGAGAAGACGCTCGCCGTGGCGGTCAGCCGGCCGCTGGCGGCGGCATACTTGATCCCGCCCTCGAGGCTCTCCGACAGGTTGGGATCGAAGGGATTGCCCGCGAAATCCGCACCCGAGAGCGGGCGGAAGTTCTCGCCATAGGTGGCGTAGAGCGAGATTTCGGGGGTCGCCCGCCACACCGCGCCGACCTGCGGGCTGAAGCGGTTCTCGCCCGCTTCGCGCACCCGCCCGTTGGCACGGTTGGTGAGGCGCTGGTCGTAATCGTCATAGCGCCCGCCGACGCGCAGTTCGAAGGTCTCGGAGATACCGACCTGATACTGGGCATAGACGCCCGTCGCCTTCTGCACCTCGACCTGGCTGGTGAGCGGAGCCAGGGTTGCGAGCGGGAAGCGGCCATAGACGGGGTTGAAGATGTCGATCGCCTGAAGCTGCTGCTCGGTCGGGTTGCTCGCCAGCGTCGGACCGCGCGCGCGCAGGAACACCTGATCGTTCTCGAAGCGGTCGGTATCCGCGCCGATCAGCACGCGGTGGGTGACGTCGCCGGTGGTGAAGTTCCCTGCCAGTTCGGCGCGGGCGACAAAATAGGTCGCGTCGTAATCGCGCAGGCGGCGCTGGCGGGTGAGGGTGCGCCCGTCGCGCAGCAGGCGCTGGCGGCTGGCGGTCAGCTCGGCCTCGGTCGAGGTCCCGAGCAGCGAGGTGTCGCGGTAGTTCACCCCGACGAGTGCGCTCCAGTTGTCGTTGAAATCGTGCTGCAGCTCGATCTGGTGGCCGAGCACCTCGGCGACGTTCGGCCCCTCTCCCGGCTCGCCGAGAAAGCGGCTGCGCGGGATCACGCCCAGCTGGCCGTTGACCGCCACCACGCCGCGGTCGAAGGGGATTTCCTGACGGGCATATTCCAGCTCGTAGACGATCCGGGTCGCCTCCCCTAGCTTCACCGCGACCGAGGGCATGAAGCCGTAACGCTCGCTCTCGACCGTGTCGCGGAAAGAGCCTGCGTCCTCGTAGAAGCCGACGAAGCGCACGCCGACGGCATCGCCCAGCGTGGTCTGGAGGTCGGCATCGGCGCGGTAAGTGTCGAAGGAGCCGGCGAGCAGGCGGAGCTCGCCCGCGCTCTCGAAGCGGGGGCGCTTGGTGACGAGGTTGACCGTTCCCCCCGGCTCGCCGCGCCCGAACAGCGCGGCGCGCGGGCCCTTAAGGATCTCGACCGCCTCGATTCCGGAAAGGTCGCGCGGGCCAGCGAAGCCGCGCCCGGCATTGAAGCCGTTGACGAGGTAGTTGCTCGGCAGGTTCTCGTCGCCCACGAAGCCGCGCACCGCGAAGCTGTTCCACAGCCCGCCGAAATTGTTCTGCCGCGCGACCGAGGCCGCAAGGTCGAGCGCGGAATTGAGGTCGAGCGCGTTGATGTCGCGCAGCTGCTGCGGGCCGATCACCTGCTCGGCCTGCGGCACCTCGAGCGGTTCGAACTCGCCGCGATAGGCCGGGCGGGTGGCGGTGATCAGGATGTTGCCCTGCGTTTCGCTTTCGCTGGCGGTATCGGCGCTGTCTTCCGCAGCGAGCGGGGCATGGATGAAGGGAAGCGCGGCACCCGAAAGGGTGAGCGCCAGCAGGGCACGGCTCTTGGTCATCGCTGGTCCGGACGAAAGGGATGGGAACGTCGCATGGCGGGCGCCATGAAACTTTATCACATGACCTATGCGCTTCGCCGACCCGAGTCAATCTGCCCTGTCACCGGTGTCCGACCCTCCGCCCGTCCCGGTCAAACGGGCGAGAGGACCGGGGCGGGAGCTAGGCCAGTGCCCTCGCGTAGAGCGCCTTGAGGTCCGCCTCGCCGCGGGCGGCGGCGGTGGCATCGTAGGCGGGGCTGTCGGACACCATCCAGCCGTGATTGCCGGGATAGACGGTGACGATCGCATCGACATCGGCGGCTCTGGCGGCCTCGGCAAAGGTGGTCTTGTCGGCGGGCGCCTTGGCGTCATCGTCCTGTGCCACGGCGATCAGCAGCGCGGCATCGACCTGCGGGAGAACCTTGTGCGGGCTCATCGGCGCATCGGGGCGCACCAGCCCGCCGCCGTGGAAACTCGCCGCCGCCTTGATGCGCGAAGGCACCGCGGCCGCGCTCCAGACGGTGAACGGCCCGCCCATGCAATAGCCCTGCGTCCCGATCCCGCGCGCCTGATCGACCCCCTCCTGCCGGTCGAGCCAGTCGGTGATCGCCTTGGCATCGCGCATGATCGTCTCTGCATTGAGCTTGCCGCGCCAGGGGCCGACCTTCTGGAAGCCGCCTTGTGCGATGAAGGCGGCGAAATCGGCGAACTGTTCGCCGGTGACGTCGCGGTAATAGGGGTTCACCACGAGCACCGCGTAACCGGCGGCCGCGAGTTTGCGGGCGATGTTGCGCTTGGCCTCGCGGATGCCGGCGATGTCCGGCCACAGGATCACCGCGGGATGGGTGCCGCTTTCGGGCTGGACGAGAAAACCGTCCATCCGGCCATCGGCGGTCTCGAAATTGACGCCGCGCTCCTTGAGGCCGGGGAGGGGTTGGGCCAGGCTCTCGCTCTCCCCACTCGCGCAGGCGGCCAGCGCCGCCGCGCCGGTGAGGGCGCCGAACTGGCGGCGGCTGACGGTCGCCCGCGCCCATTCGGCCAGCTTGCTTTCATCGCACATCGAATGTCTCCTCTCGTGCCCCTCGCCACGTCGCCGGTTCTGGCGCGGGCGGGCGCGATCCACAAGCGGGAATGGACAAGCCGTTCTGTGCGCGGCAACATGCGACAAAAGAGGCCGGTGCAAGGCCTAAGGGGAGAGCGGGATCGATGGAATTCAAGCGGTGGGCGCTGGGGGCTGCGCTGTTGCTGTCGGCGGGCACGCTGGCCAATTGCAGCCAGATTTTCGGAGAGGGCGAGAGCGGCGAGGGGATCACCGCCGCGATGCTGGTGTCGGCCGACGGCGATGCCGCCAACTGGATCAGCCACGGCCGCACCTATTCCGAACAGCGCTATTCCCCGCTCGATGGAATCAACCGCGAGAATGTCGGCCAGCTGGGTCTGGCCTGGTATGCCGACATGGACACCGGCCGCGGGCAGGAGGCGACGCCGCTCGTCATCGACGGCAGGCTCTACCTCACCACCGCCTGGAGCAAGGTGAAGGCCTTCGATGCGACCACCGGCGAGAAGCTGTGGGAGTATGACCCGCAGGTTCCCGGCGAGACCGCGGTCAAGGCTTGCTGCGATGTCGTCAACCGCGGGCTTGCGGCCTGGGGCGACAAGCTGTTCTTCGGCACGCTCGATGGCCGCCTGATCGCGCTCGACCGCGAGAGCGGCAAGGTGGCGTGGGAGACGGTCACCGTCGACCAGTCCAAGAGCTACACCATCACCGGCGCGCCGCGGGTGATCGACGGCAAGGTGATCATCGGCAACGGGGGCGCGGAGTTCGGGGTGCGCGGTTTCGTCGCCGCCTATGATGCTGCGGACGGCGAGCGGCTCTGGAAGTTCTACACCGTCCCCGAAGGCGGGCAGGGCAATGATGCGCCCGCGCACCTGAAGAAGGCGGCGGCCACATGGAACATGGACGTGCTCGGCGCGAACGACGCGATCGGCGGCGGGGGGACGGTGTGGGATTCGATGGCCTACGATCCCGATCTCGACCTGCTCTATATCGGGGTCGGCAACGGTAGCCCGTGGAACCGCGCCTATCGCAGCCCCGGCAAGGACGGGACGGGGGAGGGGGACAACCTCTACCTCTCCAGCATCGTCGCGATCCGGCCCGACACCGGCGAATATGTCTGGCACTACCAGACCACGCCCGGGGAGACCTGGGACTTCACCGCCACCCAGCACATCATGCTCGCCGACATGGAGATCGACGGGAAGCCCCGGAAGGTGCTGATGCAGGCGCCCAAGAACGGCTTCTTCTACGTGATCGACCGCGAGACGGGGCAGTTCATCAGCGCCAAGCCCTATGTCACGGTCAACTGGGCGACCGGCATCGACCCCAGGACGGGCCGACCGATCGAGAACCCCGAAACCCGCGTCGACAAGACCGGCAAGCCCGCGCTCGTCACGCCGGGCGCGCTCGGGGGACACAACTGGCACCCGATGGCCTTCCACCCGGGCGAGAAGCTCGTCTACATTCCGGCCTTCGAGGCGGGGATGATGTATGCTCCCGAGGCCAACTGGAAGCCCGACCGCGCACGCGGCTTCAACGTCGGGTTCAACCTCGGCGCGGGCGATCTGCCCCCCGACGGGGGCTTCCGCAAGCAGGTTGCGGGAAGCCTTCGCGGGATGCTGGTGGCGTGGGACCCTGTGGCGCAGAAGGCGCGCTGGACTGTCGAGCACCCCGGGCCGTGGAACGGCGGCCTGCTCGCGACCGGCGGCGGCCTCGTCTTTCAGGGCACCACGGGGAGCGAGTTCAACGCCTATGATGCAGCCAACGGCAAGAAGCTGTGGAGCTTTGCCGCCCAGACCGGCGTGGTGGCGCCGCCCGTCACCTACACCGTCAATGGCGAGCAGTATGTCGCCGTGCTGGCCGGCTGGGGCGGGGCCTATGCCCTGTCGGTCGATGGCGACATCATCGCGCGCAAGGCGCCGGTGCGGAACATCTCGCGCCTGCTCGTCTTCAAGCTCGGCGGCACCGCCAAGCTGCCGCCCGAACCCGCGCTTGCCGACCTGCCACTGGACCCGCCGCCGAGCACCGCCGCGCCGGAGGTCATCGCTGTCGGGCAGGCCAAGTATGGCCGCTACTGCGCGGTCTGCCACGCCCCGGGCGCGGTCGGCTCGACCGTGCTTCCCGACCTGCGCCGCGCCGGATCGCTCGAAAGCGCGCAGGCGTGGAACGCGGTGGTCGAGGGCGGCGCGCTCAAGGACAACGGCATGGCGAGTTTCAAGGGCTCTTTGTCGAAAGACGAGATCGAGGCGATCCGCGCCTATGTCATCAGCCGCGCCAACGAGGATAAGGCGCTGGAGGCGGGGAAGAAAATCGCCCGCCGCTAGGCGCTGAAGAAGTTCAGCTCGAGCAGCACGTTGTTGGGATCGGCGGTGAAGATCTGCCTGAGGCCGATCGACGGAATGTCGTTGACCTTGTAGTCCGCCCCGCGCGCATCGAGCCGCGCCTTCACCGCCTCGAAATCCCCGCAGCGCAGCGCGACATGATGGATCGCGCCGGTCTCGGCACCCGGTGTCACGGCGCGCTCGTAGGCGCGGGGGCAATCCACCGCGTTGAGGTGCAGGATCGCCTGCCCGCCCGCGTCATACATCCACCGCGCGTTCTCGGGCGTCAGCGGCGGAGGGCCGTCGCGCTCTTCGAGGTCGAGCACCTCGGCATAGAAGCGCGCGGTCTCGGCGAGCCGGTCGGTGATGATGTTCACATGGTCGAGGCGCTGGACGATCATGCGGGCAAGGATGCCTTTGCGTCGACGCACCCGCAACTGTCGAAATCCACCGGGCGCATGGCCCGGCAGGCGCGCCTCACACGGCGGCGGTCACCGCGAACAGGCCGAGGGCCGAGATCATCAGCGCGGGCGCGAAAGGCACCGTCTTGGAGCGCATCGTCACCCCCGCGACGCCCACGATCAGCATCGCAACGATGAAGAAGAGGAGATATTCGCCCGGTCCCTCGAACCACGGTAGGAAGGCGATCCCGATCTTGGCCAGTCCCGCCGGAACCCGCAGCGCGGCGAACAGGGCGAGCCAGACCACCAGCCCGCCGCTCCAGAACAGCCAGGGAAGATCGAACGGATCGGGCCGGAACAGGGCGATCGCGATCCCCGCGACCAGAACCGCGAGCGAGCCCCAGTTCGGCAGCGTTCCGCTGCGCAGGTTGACGACCAGCACCGGCAAGAACACGACCACCAGTGCGATCAGGCGCAGAATTTCCCAGGACAGTGCGGGCATGTACGATCTCCTTGCCCCGTGACTGCCATTAACCATTTAAGATAGGGTGAAATCGGGTTCTTTCGGCCTAGCCACGGAACACCACCGTGCGCCCGCCATTCATCAGCACGCGCTCCTCGACGAACAGCCGCACCGCCTCGGCGAGGACGCGGCGTTCGATGTCGCGGCCCTTGCGCACGAGGTCCTGCGGGCTGTCGGCGTGGGTGATGCGCTCGACATCCTGGTGGATGATCGGACCCTCGTCGAGATCGGCGGTGACGAAATGGGCGGTCGCCCCGATGATCTTCACCCCGCGCGCATGGGCCTGGTGATAGGGCCGTGCGCCCTTGAAGCCGGGGAGGAAGGAATGGTGGATGTTGATCGCGCGGCCCCCGAAATGGGCCGAGAGGTCGTCCGAGAAGACCTGCATGTAGCGCGCCAGCACCACCAGTTCGGCGTCGGTCTCCTCCGCCAGAGCGCGCAGGCTTGCCTCGGCGGCGGGCTTGGTCTCGGGGGTGACGGGGATGTGGTGGAAGGGGATGTCCCCGATATCCACACGGATCGCGGCCTCGCGCGGATGGTTGGAGACGATCGCCACCGGCTCGATCGCCAGTTCCCCGGTGCGCCAGCGGTAGATCAGGTCGACGAGGCAATGGTCGAACTTGCTGACCATGATGATGGTGCGGCGCGGGCGATCCTCGCGCGCCATCTTCCATTCCATCCCGAACGTGTCCGCCAGCGCGGCGAAATCGGCGCGCAGGCGTTCGGCGGTCGAACCGTCGGGATCGAACACGACGCGCATGAAGAAGCGGTCGGTCCCGCCGGCTTCCGCGCGGTCGTTGAACTGCTGGGCGTCGAGGATGTTGGCGCCCCGCTCGAACAGGAAGCCGGTGACCCGCGCGGTGATGCCGGGCCGGTCAGCGCAGGCGAGGGTAAGGACGAGGGGCTCGGCCATCTTACCGCGCCAGCGCCGCCTCGGCCTGCGCCATCAGCTCGGCGATGATGTCGGCGGCGGGTTCCTCCCTGGTGACCATGCCGACCGACTGGCCCGCCATGACACTGCCGTTCTCGACATCGCCCTCGATCACCGCGCGGCGCAGGGCACCTGCCCAGAAGTGCTCGATCTGGAGCTGGGCTTCGGCCATGTCGATCCCGCCTTCGTCGAGCAGGGCCGCGACTTCGCGCTGCTTGGCGGTGAATTCCTCGGTGCCCTTGTTCTTGAGCGCGCGCACGGGGATCACCGGCAGGCGGGGGTCGACCTGCACGCTGGCCACCGCCTCGCGGGCCGAGGCGCGGAAGAAGGCTTTCTTGAAGTCGGGGTGGGCGATGCTCTCGGTCGCGCAGGCGAAGCGGGTGCCGAGCTGGACGCCCGCCGCGCCCATCTCGAGATAGCTCGCGATCGCCTCGCCCCGGCCGATGCCGCCGGCGACGAAGATCAGGTGATTGCTCGCGAGTTCGGGCAGGATCTCCTGCGCCAGCACGGAGGTCGAGACGGGGCCGATATGGCCGCCCGCTTCCATCCCCTCGATAACCAGCGCATCCGCGCCCGAGCGCAGCAGCTTCTTGGCGAGGGCGAGGGTCGGGGCAAAGCAGATCACCTTGATGCCGCTCTCGTCGGCCTTGATCGCCTCGACGCTGCCCTTGGGCGGGATGCCGCCCGCCAGCACCACGTGGGTGACGCCGTGTTTGCGGCACACCGCGATCAGATCGAACAGCGCCGGGTGCATGGTGATGAGGTTGACGCCGAACGGCTTGCTCGTCAGCGCCTTGGTCGCGGCGATCTCGGTGTCGAGCAGTTCGGGAGTCATCGCCCCGCAGGCGATCACGCCGAAACCGCCCGCATTGCTGATCGCGGCGACGAGGTTGCGCTCGCTGACCCAGCTCATCGCGCCGCACAGGATCGCGGTCTCGCAGCCGAGGAAGTCGGTGCCGCGCTGCATCAGCGCGGCGGTCTTTGGGTAGGTTTCCATGGGGGGCGCCCTAGTCGCTGGAAGGGGAATAGACAATCCGCACCGCGCCCGCCGCCTGCCTGGCAAGCTCGACCGCTGCGGGGGCGTCGGCCGCGCGGGCCAGCGCCACGCCCATGCGGCGGTAAGGGCGGGTGACGGGCTTGCCGAAGATCCGCACGTCGGTGTCGCCCAGCGCGAGCGCATCGGCGAGGCCCCCGAAGGTGAAGCTCTCGCACTCGCGGTCGGCGAGGATCACGGCCGAGGCGGCGGGGTGCGCGGCGATGCTGTCCGGCACCGGCAGGCCGAGGATCGCGCGGGCGTGGAGGTCGAATTCGGTGAGATCCTGCGAGGCGAGCGTCACCATGCCGGTGTCGTGCGGGCGGGGGGAGAGTTCGGAGAAGATCACCTCCTCGCCCCTTACGAAGAACTCCACCCCGTAGAGCCCCCAGCCGCGCCCCCCGCCCTGAAGGGCGGTGACGACCTTGGCGGCCATGTCCTGCGCGGCGGCGAGGGCGGCGGGGCTCATGGCGGCGGGTTGCCAGCTCTCGCGGTAGTCGCCGCGCTCCTGCCGGTGCCCGATCGGCGGGCAGAAGGAGATGCCGCCCGCATGGCGCACCGTCAGCAGGGTGATCTCGTAGTCGAAGGCGATGAACTGCTCGCAGATCACCCGCGCCCGGTCCCCGCGCATGTTGGCGACGGCATAGTCCCACGCGGCTTCCAGCGCCTCCGGCCCGTCGACCTTGCTCTGGCCCTTGCCCGAGGAGGACATGACCGGCTTCATCACCAGCGGATAGCCGATGCGCGCGGCGATGGCCTGCGCCTCGGCGTAGCTTTCGGCATAGCCGTATTGCGAGGTGACGAGGCCCAGCTCGCCCGCCGCCAGATCGCGGATCGCGTCGCGGTTCATGGTGAGCTGTGCGGCGCGGGCCGAGGGGACGATGGTGAAGCCCTCCTGCTCCAGCTCCGCGAGCATCTCGGTGCGGATCGCCTCGATCTCGGGGACGATCAGGTCGGGCCTGTGCTTCTCCGCCGCCGCCCGCAGCGCCGCGCCGTCGAGCATGGAGAACACCTCGCGCGCGTCTGCGACCTGCATGGCGGGGGCATCGTCATAGGAATCGCAGGCGATCACCCGCGCCCCGAGGCGCTTTGCGGAGATGGCGAATTCGCGGCCCAGTTCGCCCGAACCGAGCAGCAGGATGGTGGCAATGTGGCTCATGGGCGCGGTTTAGCGAACCGCCTGCGCGAGTCCAGTTATGCGGCTCTGCGATGCCCGGCTGCCGCCACCTGCCCCCCGCCGCCGGCGCGGGCGAGGACGAGGCCGAGTTCCGCCTCGCGCAGCGTCCAGTCAACCGTGCATTCCACCCGCGCCAGCCCCGCACTCGCGGTCAGGTGCGGGGCCCTGGCCGAGGCGGGGGCGGCAAGGCCGGCGAAGGTCGTCACCACGTCCTCGGCCCATTCGCGCGCCCCGCGCGAGGTCATTTCCGGAAGCAGCACCGCGAACCGCTCTCCATCGAGCTGTGCAAGCTCATGCCCCGGCAGGGCCATCGTCTCGAGGAACTTGGCAAAGCCCCACACCACCTCGTCGGCGGTGCGCTGGCCATAGCGCAGCAGCAGCGCGCGCATGCCGTCGACCGCGAAGACCGCGATCATCTGCCCCCCGCCGTGCGCGAGATGGCGCCGCAGGCTGGCGCAGAAGGCCTGGCGGTTGGCGAGGCCGGTGAGCGGATCGGTGATGGCGCGGGCGTGGAGCTCGCCCTCGAGGCTGCGCAGCTGCTGGACCGAGCGCATCAGGCACAGCGCCCCGTCGGGCACGCCCGCCTCGTCCAGCATCGGCTTGAGGCTGAGCGCATACCAGCGCTGGCATTGCGTCTCGCGGCAGGTGTCGCGCTCGGGGCAGGCGATCACGGGGAACTCGACCCACCCCGTCTGCCCGCGCCCGGCCAGGGCGGCGGAAACATGCTCGCCAAGGAAGGGCGCATGGTCGCGCTCCGCGAGGTCGGTGATGTGGGGAAGCAGCAGCGCCGCGGAGCAATCGAGCCCCAGTTCGGCGATGTTCGCTGATGCGTGGATGATGAACCCCTGCCGGTCCAGCCTTATCACGATATCGCCGGATGTCTCCTCCAGCAGTCCGTGCAGTACATGCCCCTCGACGTCACTCAGCCCGATCTTCATACCGACAGTGCCCCAGCGGTCCAACGAAAGATTCGCCAACTCGCTCCTAGTCAGAATTACTTGGTAACTAACGAAACGCGACCAGATGAAAACTTCCCCCGTTTTCCCGGATGCAGAACATTCTTTTGTTAGTTCGGTAAATCTACTTGACTAAAAAACGAATCACCTCCGGGTTCGGTTTACCATATTTTTACAACGGGTCAGTCCTTCCAATACGTATTGGTCACAGTAGGTAGGGGCTTCTAGGCGCGGGAACCGCACCGGATCATAGTTCTATCATGATTCTGACAGCCGCCGGCGTGGTGCCGCAGGTCTCGGCGATTCGGTGGCGGCATTCCTCGACCACGGCGTCGATCTCGCGCGGGGCGGGCCCGAGCGACAGCTGGCCGGGATCGACCCCCAACGCCGCGGCGATCGCCTCGAGCCGTTCGGGCAGGGGGCGGGCCTTGCCCTTCTCCCAGGCCCAGACCGTGGGCTTGCTGACCCCGAGCGCGGCGGCGACATCGGCGAGCGTCAGCCCCGCCTCGCGCCGCAGCCGGTTGAGCCGCGTGCCGAGCGCATCGCCGCTGGCGAAGGCCTGCGCGGACACGCCCGGCGCGGGGCTCAGCGGGCGGGTCGGCACGCCCGGCGCGAAGCCCTGCAACTGCGCGGCGGCGAGCGCCGCCGGGCCGATCGCTTCGGCGAAGGCGCAGCCGTAGAGCCGGTCGGACCGCCACACCACGGTCGCGACCACCGCGCCCGCTTCGGGCAGGTCGAGCGCGAGCTGTTCGCCCACGGCAAGGTCCAGCCCGCTCTCGAGCAGCAGGCCCGCCGAGGAGATGTTGTGGATCGTGACGTTGGCCTCGCCCGCGCCCACGACGAAGCCGCTGGTCTCGAGCCGCAGCGCCCGCCGCGGGGTGCTGCGCCCGCCTTGGTCCGTGCGGGACTGGTGATCGAGGTGCGCCTTGATGGCCATGCTGTGCGACTCCGCGCCCGTGACTGGGCGCGCGCACCCTCCGGCCCCAAGGGTTAAGACGAAGTCACCTGAATTGGTTAATTGGGATAGAATGGCCTACCGATCAGCTAACCGCGTCCAGCCCGTAAGCCGTGTGCAGCACGCGCACCGCGAGTTCGGTCTCGTCCTCGTCGATCATCACGCTGATCTTGATCTCGCTGGTCGAGATCGCCTGGATGTTGATGCCGCGGTCGGACAGCGCCCGGAACATGCTGGAGGCGACGCCCGCGTGGCTCTTCATGCCGACGCCCACGACGCTGATCTTGGCGATCTTGCTGTCGGTGATGATGCGATTGAAGCCGATCGCGTCGCGGCGGTCTTCCAGCAGGGCCTGCGCGCGGGCGAGGTCCGATTGCGGCACGGTGAAGGTCACGTCGGTCTCGCCCTTGTCGCGGCCGACGTTCTGGATGATCATGTCGACATTGATCGAGGCCGCGGCGAGCGGTTCGAAGATGTTGGCCACCGCGCCCGGACGGTCGGGCACGCGGGTGAGGATCACCTTGGCCTCGTTCTTGTCATGCGCGATCCCGGTCACAAGCTGGCGTTCCATCAGGCCCTTCTCCACCAATTCGTCCATTTCCTCGTCCGAGACGATCATCGTCCCCGGCAGATCGTCGGCGGGCGGCGCGCCCTCGCCGATGAAGCTCGAAAGCACCTGCACCCGCACCTTTTCCTTCATGGCAAGGCCGACCGAGCGGGTCTGGAGCACCTTGGCCCCGACGCTGGCGAGTTCGAGCATTTCCTCGTAGGTCACCGCCTTCTGCTTCTTCGCCTTGGCGACGATGCGCGGGTCGGTGGTGTAGACGCCGTCGACGTCGGTGTAGATGTCGCAGCGGTCGGCCTTGATCGCGGCTGCCACGGCGACCGCCGAGGTGTCCGACCCGCCGCGCCCGAGCGTGGTGACGCGATTGTCCTCCGACAGGCCCTGAAAGCCCGGGATCACTGCGATCTCGCCCGCTTCCATCGAGGCGATCAGCGCGTCTGCATCGATCGATTCGACCCGCGCCTTGGCGTGTGCCTCGATGGTGTGGATCGGCAATTGCCAGCCGAGCCAGCTGCGCGACTTGCAGCCGAGCGCCTGTAGCGTCAGCGCCAGCAGCCCGCTGGTCACCTGCTCGCCGCTCGCCACCACAACGTCATATTCGGCGGGGTCGTAGAGCGGGTTGGCCTCGCGGCAGAAGTTCACGAGCCTATCGGTCTCGCCCGCCATCGCGCTGACCACCACCGCCACCTGATCGCCGCGCGCGGCCTGCGCGCGCACGATGTTGGCGACGCGGCGGATGCGCTCCGTCCCGGCCATCGAGGTGCCGCCGAATTTCATCACGATCCGTGCCAAGGGGTCCTGCTCCCGCTGGTGAGTGTCCGCGCGCGCTGTTAGGAGGGCTTCATGGGAAACGCAAACATCTCGAATGTTACCATTCGCCCCGAAGAGGCGGATTTTTTCGCAAAGCTGGCGCGCGACTGGTGGAATCCCAAGGGCCCGATGGCTTCGCTGCACCAGGTCAACCCGGTGCGCCTTGCCTTCATCCGTGACGCGATCGACGCGCATTGGCCGGGTGCCGCGCGCGAGGCGAGGCCGCTGGCGGGCAAGTCGGCGCTCGATATCGGCTGCGGGGCGGGTCTCTTGTGCGAGCCTCTGGCGCGCCTCGGCGCAGCGGTGACAGGGGTTGATGCGGCGGCGGAGAATGTTTCGGCGGCGGCGGCCCATGCCGAAGGTATGGGGCTCGATATCCGCTACATGGCAGGCGAGGTCGCGGGGCTCGACATCGGCACCTTCGATCTCGTCACCTGCGTCGAGGTGATCGAGCACGTCGCCGACAAACCCGCTTTCCTGCGCGATGTCGCGGCCCGGCTGGCGCCCGATGGCCTGCTGGTCATGTCCACCCCCAACCGCACGACTGCATCGCGGATCTTGCTGGTCGGGGCGGCGGAGGCGGTCGGCTATGTCCCGCGCGGCACGCACCACTGGGACGAATTCATCACCCCCGAAGAGCTGGAGGCGCTGCTGGCTGATACGGGCCTTGCTGTCACGGCGAAGCGCGGCATCGCATGGCGGCCGGGCAAGGGGCTGCACCTGTCGGAGGACATGTCGCTCAATTACATTCTCTCTGCGAAGCGCGCCTGATTCACCAATTCCGTTCGCCCTGAGCTTGTCGAAGGGCCGCTTTCCCTTCGCGACGCGGAGCCGACTCTCGAAGAAATACAGTGCTTCGATAAGCTCAGCACGAACGGAGTTCAGGGGCAGCTGCGCCCCTTCAGCGGCCCGTCGGAGAACACCCCTGCGACGCCCGCCGCCCTGAGCATCTCCGCCAGCTTCACATCGCCGCAGCCTCTGGCCTTCGGGTCTTCCCCCGTCCGCAGCATCGCGGGGAGGAAGTCGTTTTCGGGTCGCACCGTCCAGGCATGGACCGCCAGCCCCGCCGCCTTCGCATCGGCCACCAGCGACGTCGGCGTTCCTTCCGGCGTCAGCACCAGCGCGATGTGCGCGCCCACGACGTCCGCATATTTCGCGATCTCGGCCAGCCCGATGGGCGTCGCCATGTCGGCATAGCGCATCGTCGGCTCGTCCGCCGGGCCGCCGACGGGCGCGACCAGCTGCACCAGCTTGAACCCGCCGCCGCGCTGCTTCAGGCGCTGGAGCGGGGCGATCTCGAAGCTCTGGATGAACACCGGGTCGCCGGGCGTGATGCCGAGCTGCCGGAACTCGCGCAGCAGCAGGTCGACAAGGTCGATGCCTTCGTTCTGGAGCAGGAAGGTGGAGTGCTTCAGTTCCGGATAGATGCCGATCCGCCGCCCGGTTTCGGCCTCCTTGGCGCGCACCAGCTTCACGATGTCGGCCAGCGTGGGGACCTGATGGAGCCCGTCGAAGCGCGCATTGGCAGGCCGCAGCGAGGGGATGCGCTCGCGAGCGCGCAGGGTGCGCAGTTCGGCGAGGGTGAAGTCCTCGGCAAACCAGCCCGCGATGCGCTGCCCGTCGATCGTCTTCTCGCGGCGGCGGTCCTCGAATTCGCGCCGGCTGGCGACATCGGTTGTGCCCGACAGCTCGTTCTCGTGGCGCGAGACCAGCACCAGGTCCTTGGTCGCGACCAGATCGGGCTCGATGTAGTCGGCGCCCTGATCGATGGCGCGCTCATAGGCGGCGAGCGTGTGTTCGGGCCGCTCGGCACTCGCGCCGCGGTGGGCGATGACCAGCATGTCCTGCGCGGTGGCTGCGGCGGGCACCATCGTCGCCAGCAGGATCAGAGCAAGGCTGCGGACCATTCGTCTTCCTTGAAACCGACCAGAATGCCGCCCGCATGCTCCACGACGGGGCGCTTGATGATGCTCGGGTGCTGGACGAGCAAAGCGACAGCCGTGTGACTGTCCGCCGCCTTGGCCTTGTCGGCATCATCGAGCGCGCGGAAGGTGGTGCCCTTGCGGTTGACCACGGCATCGAGCCCCGCCGCCGCGATCCACGCGGCGAGCCTTTCGGGATCGGCGCCCTCCTTCTTGTAATCGTGGAAGGTGCAGGCCTTGCCCTGCCTGTCGAGCCAGGTGCGGGCCTTCTTGACCGTGTCGCAATTGGGGATGCCGTAGAGGTGGATCACGAACCTTGTCTCCGTTCGCCCTGAGCTTGTCGAAGGGCTGTTCTTCACTTGAGGCATACCGCTAGAAGAAAGTGCGGCCCTTCGACAAGCTCAGGGCGAACGGGCTAAAGATGTTTCGCCAGATGCGCGTCCGCAATCGCGACCGCGAGCGCGTCCGCCGCGTCGCTCCCCGCGATCCGGACGCCCGGGAGCAGCACCTTGACCATCGCGGCGACCTGCGCCTTTTCCGCCGCCCCGGTGCCGGTGACGGCTTTCTTCACCAGCCGCGCGGCGTGTTCGTTGACCGTCAGCCCCGCCGCCCCGCACGCCGCCAGCACGCAGCCGCGTGCCTGCGCGAGCTTGAGGGTCGACTGGGGGTTCTTGTTGACGAAGATCTCCTCCGCCGCCGCGCGGGCCGGGCGATGTTCGGCGATCACCGCGGCCAGCCCTGCTGCAAGCGCCGCCAGCCGCTCAGGCATGGGCGCGGCGGGATCGGTCTTCACCTGACCGTTGGCGACATGGGCGATGCGCGCGCCCTCGGCCCGGATCACGCCCCAGCCGGTCGAGGACAGCGAAGGGTCGAGCCCGAGGATCAGCACCTTGCGCTCACAGACCTATCGTCAGGCCGATGCGCCAGGCGGCGGCGAGCAGGAAGGCGCTGCCGAGGGCGATCGCCAGCAGCCATTCCCAGCGTTTCAGCCCAGCTTCTCCATCACCTCGTCGGGGATCTCGTAATTGCCCCAGACGGTCTGCACGTCGTCATCGTCGTCCAGCGTGTCGATCAGCTTCATCAGCGTGCCGGCGACTTCCTCGTTCACCTCGACGGTGAGCACCGGCTTCCACGCCAGCTTCACGTTGTCGGCCGGGCCGAGCACTTTCTCGAGCTCGCCCGCAACGCCGTGGAGCGCGTCGGCGGCAGTCCAGATGGTGTGGCCGTCCTCGGAGGATTCGACATCATCCGCGCCCGCCTCGATCGCGGCTTCGAGCACCTTTTCCTCGTCGCCCGCGGCGGCCGAGTATTCGATCAGCCCGCGCCGCTCGAAGCCGTGGCTCACCGAGCCTTCGCTGCCGAGGTTGCCGCCGTTCTTGCTGAAGGCGGTGCGGACATTGGTGGCGGTGCGGTTGCGGTTGTCGGTCAGCGCCTCGACGATCAGCGCCACGCCGCCGGGGCCGTAGCCCTCGTAGCGCATCTCGATATAGTCCTCGCCGCCCGCCTGGCTGGCCTTGTCGATGGCGCGCTGGATGTTGTCCTTGGGCATCGACTGCGTCTTGGCGGCGTTGACCGCGAGACGCAGGCGCGGGTTCATGTCGGGATCGGGCATGCCCATCTTGGCCGCCACCGTGATCTCGCGCGAGAGCTTGGAGAACATCGCCGCGCGTTTCTTGTCCTGTGCACCCTTGCGGTGCATGATGTTCTTGAACTTGGAATGGCCTGCCATTGGACGAACTTCACCGGATTGATGGGGATGTGAGCGCGGGCCTTACTCCGGCAGGCGCGGCCGATGCAAGGGTGGGCGCGATGACCTTCCGCGAGCGGGTGGCCGATGCCGGCCGCTTCGCGCTGCGCCCGACCTTCGTCGCGCAGCCGATGGCGTGGGGACCGGCGGCGGCGCTCGCGCTGCTGGCGCTCCTCGTGCTCGATCTGGCGCTGGGTCTGCTTGCGATGGGCATGGCCGAGGGGCTGGACAGCCTCGTGCCCATAATGCCCGAGCCGGTCGAGGAGGACATCACCCTTGCCGAGGACGCCTTCCTCTCGCTGCTGCTCGCCCCGCTGCTGGAGGAGCTGCTGTTCCGCGGCTGGCTCAGCGGACGGCTCGCGGCGCTGCGTTTCGCGCTCTACGGCCTTGCCGCGCTGGCGCTGTTCA
The DNA here is from genome assembly GCF_056868655.1 of Porphyrobacter sp. THAI-01a. NCBI lineage: Bacteria > Pseudomonadati > Pseudomonadota > Alphaproteobacteria > Sphingomonadales > Erythrobacteraceae > Porphyrobacter > Porphyrobacter sp. THAI-01a. The sequence goes on from NZ_CP180579.1 coordinate 374,179, forward strand.
TGGGGAGCCTGTTCGCCGGCCCCGGCGCGGCGACGGCTCTGGCGCTGGCGGGGGTGGGGACGGCGATCGCGGGCCTCGTCCACTGGAGCCGCACCCGTCACCGCGACCGCGCGGTGCCTGCGTGGTTCATCCGGCACTTCGGCAAGCTCGTGTGGGGATCGACCCTGCTGTTCGGCCTCATCCACCTCGGCAATTTCGAGCCGCTGACCCATCCCCTCGGGGTGCTCGTGGTGCTGCCCCAGACCATCGGCGGGCTGCTGCTCGCCTATACCCGCACCCGGCTGGGCCTGGCGGCGGCGGTGGCCCATCACAGCGCCTTCAATGCCGTCGCGCTGGTGCTCGATTACGGCTGGTGAGGGCGAGACCCCCGCTCACGGCGCGATGCGAGGCCACGGACCTCGGCCGTGGCGGTCAGACCCGCACCGCCGTGCCGCTGGCACTCACCATCAGCATCGAGCCGGTGTCGCCGATCACCTCGTAATCGAGATCGATCCCGACCACCGCGTTCGCCCCGCGCGCGGCGGCTTCGGACTGCAGTTCCTCGATCGCCTGGTTGCGCGCGTCGGCAAGGATCCGCTCGTAGGAGCCCGAGCGCCCGCCGACGATGTCGCGGATGTTGGCGAACAGATCGCGGAACAGGTTCGCACCGACGATAACCTCGCCGGTGACGATGCCCATGTATTCCTGGATCGGGTGCCCCTCGAGCGTCGGGGTGGTGCTGACGATCACGCTGCGCGCGTCTTTCCAGGGGGATGCCATGCCGTCTCTCCTTTGAAGGCTGTGTTAATGTCATAACACAGCCGGGTGACGTTGCAATGACGCTCCACCGCGCGCGCGCGGCGGCTCACGCCATCCCGAGCGCGGTCTTGTAGGTTTCGAGCAGCATGTCCTGTTCGCTGCGGTCGTCGGGCTTCATCTTCCGGAGGCGCACGATCTGGCGCATGATCTTGGGATCGTAGCCGACGGCCTTGGCCTCCATGTAGACGTCGCGGATGTCGTCGGCGATGCCCTTCTTTTCTTCCTCGAGGCGTTCGATGCGCTCGATCAGCAGGCGCAGGCGGTCATCGGTGGCGTCGGCCATGGGGGTGTCTCCGTCGGAATGAGAATCAGTTGGCCGGTGCGATAGCCAGCCGACTGCCCCGGGTGAACAGGCGCAACCAATTATTCCTGTGCGTTCTTCGCCATACTCGCCTCCATCCGAGCGAGCTGTTCCTCGGTCGCGGGGGTCTGGCGGGTCGCCTTCCATTCCGCGCTCGGCATCCCGTGGATCACCTCGCGCGCTTCCTCCTTGTCGCCGGGGTAGCCTGCGTCGCGAATCCAGTCGGCGAGACAGTTGCGGCAGAAGCCCGCCAGCCCCATCAAATCGATGTTCTGCGCATCGTGGCGGTGTCTCAGGTGGCGCACCAGACGGCGGAAGGCGGCGGCGGCCTGGGCGTCATCGAGCGCGTCGAGCGGATCGGCATTGCTATTCATCGCGGCTTTTCCTTGAGTTGAAATGCGCCTGTGCCATAGGCTCTCCCCAAGAGGGATAGCCAATAATGTCACGACGGATCGACCCGCGCGGCCGCAAGGTCAAGATTCTTGCCACCATCGGCCCGGCGAGCCGCTCGCCCGAGATGCTGGAACGGCTGGTCAGGGCCGGGGCGGATGCCTTCCGCCTCAACATGAGCCACGGCAGCCATGCCGATCACGAACCCGTGGTCGCCGCGATCCGCGCGCTGGAAAAGCAGTTTGCGCGCCCGATCGCGATCCTCGCCGACCTTCAGGGCCCCAAGCTGCGCGTCGGCACCTTCGCGCAAGGCCAGGCGGTGATCCGCCATTCGGGCCACTTCGTGCTCGACCGCGACGAGACCCCGGGCGACGAGAACCGCGTGTGCCTGCCGCACCCGGAACTGTTCGGCATCATGGAGCGCGGCCAGCGCCTCCTCATCAACGACGGCAAGATCCGCCTCAAGGTGCTCGAGGCCGATGACAGCCGCATCCTCTGCTCCGCCGAGGTTGGCGGGGTGATCTCCGACCGCAAGGGCGTCAACGTCCCCGATGCCGAAGTGCCGATCCCGGCGCTGACCGAGAAGGACCGCCGCGACCTCGCCTTCGCCACCGATCAGGGGGCGGACTGGATCGCGCTCTCCTTCGTGCAGCGGCCCGAGGACATCGCCGAGGCGAGGAAGCTCATCGGCACCCACGGCACCGCGATCTGCGCCAAGATCGAGAAGCCCAAGGCGGTCGACCGGCTCGATGCGATCATCGAGATGGCCGACGGGATCATGGTCGCGCGCGGCGATCTGGGCGTCGAGCTCGAACCCTACGAGGTGCCGCCGCTCCAGAAGATGATCGTCAACACCGCGCGCCGGGCGGGCAAGCCGGTGATCGTGGCGACGCAGATGCTCGAAAGCATGATCGAGAGCCCCTCGCCGACCCGCGCCGAGGTCTCGGACGTGGCGAACGCGGTCTACGACGGGGCCGATGCGGTGATGCTCTCTGCCGAGAGCGCGGCCGGGGCCTGGCCCGAGGAATCGGTCGCGATGATGGACCGGATCGCGGTGCAGGTGGAGCGCGACGAGGGCTACAAGGCCCGGGTGCGCTTCCTCGACACGCCGCCCGATGCGACGACCTCGGATGCGCTCGCCCATGCCTGCATGACCATCGCCGACACCGTCCCGATCAGCGCGATCACGGTGTTCACCACCAGCGGCTCGACCGCGCGGCGGGTGGCGCGCGAGCGGCCCGCGACGCCGATGCTGGTGCTCACCCCCTCGACCCGCACCGCGCGCCGCGTGGCGCTGCTGTGGGGCGCACACGCGGTCGCCACCAAGGACATCGGCAGCTTCGAGGAGATGATCGGCAAGGGCAAGCGCATGGCGCTGCGCCACAAGTTCGCCGCTGCCGGGGCGAAGCTGATCGTGCTCGCGGGTGTGCCCTTCGGGACCCCGGGGGCAACCAACCTGCTCCATGTCGTGACCCTGACGGGCGACGAGCTCGACAAGCACAAGGCCTGAAGGGCGGGGTCATCCGCCCGGTTCAGAACGACTGCACGATCCTGAGGTTGAGGCGCGGCGAATTGTCGCCGGTGTCGTAGCGTTCCTCGGTGAGCGGCACGGCCACCTCGACATCGAGATCGAGATCGCGGGTGATGTCGGTGCGCAGCCCCGCGCCGCTCGAGGCGAGGGTGCCGCCGCCGAGACCGCCACCGAGGTTCGAGACCGTGCCCCCGTCGGCAAAGGCATAGAGCTGCAGGTGCCGCACGCCGCCCAAGGCGCGGGGCCAGTCGTAACGCAGCTCCGCCGAACCGGCCACGCCCTCGTCGCCGACCCGCTGCGCGAAGTCGTAGCCGCGCAGGAACTGGGTGCCGCCGAGCACGAAGCTCTCGCCGATCAGCAGCGGCGTGGTCGAAAGCTGGCCGGTGGTGGCGAGCGAGAGGCTGACCCGCGGGACGATCCCGCGCCGCCAGTTGAGCCACCATGTAAGCGTCGTAAAATCGGGCGCTGCATCGAAGCGCGAGGCGAGCGGATCGCCGGTGCCGGTCGCACCGAGCACCGGAAGGCCCTGGCTCACCGTGGCGCGCCCTTGCAGGCTGCCCCCGGCGAGCGGGCCGTATCCGTAGAAGCCGAGCCGCGCGAGCGCGATCCGGTCATGTCGGGCAAGCTGCCCGAAGGTGTCCTGGCGCAGATCCTGCACCTCGCCGCTCGCCTCGAGCCACAGGCTGCGGGCCGAGCCGCGCATGAGCGGATGGCGGAGCCGGAGGCCTGCCTGCCACGCCTCGCCCAGCAGGCCGCGGCCCGCCAGATAGGCCCCCGGTTCGGTGCGCGACCATGATCCGAAGGCGCCCACGCTTGTCCCGGCATCGCTCACGATCACGGTGTAGCGCGCGCTGAAGAAGGCCAGTTCCTCGGGGTCGAAGGGGGTCGCCGAGATGCTGAGATCGACCCGGTCGCGCGGGGAGATGAGGCCGTTGGCGTCGAAATCGATGCGCGCCCGCACGGGACCCAGCGGCTTGGTGCCGTCGGTCGCGACAAGCACGCTGCCGCCCGCGTCGCTGCGCGCGGCGTCGACCACGAGGATGCGGCGCGTGCCTTCGCGCTCGAAGCGGGTCGAGCGGATCCACACCCCCGGAAGATCGTCGGCCAGCAGCACCTCGCGCTGGAGGGCGGCGAGCGTGACGGGGGCGCCGCCGACCAGCCGTTCGAGCTGGCGGCGGATCGCGGGATCGTCGGAGCCCTCGATCCGCAGGCCGTCGATGGTGCCCTCGTCGATGCGCACCCGCAGCATCCCGCCGACCAGCGCCTGTTCGGGGATCCAGGCAGAGGCGAGGACGTAGCCCTCCTCGCGCGCCCGCGCGGCAATGGCGTCGGTCAGGCGCACCAGTTCCGCGCGGTCGAGCGGGCGTCCGGCGAAAGGCTCGATCACGCGGGCAAAGGCGGCGCGGTCCATCGCCACCAGCCCGTCGATGACAATCGCGCCGACATCGACGGTGCCGCCGTCGCCGCTGCCGGCGGGCGGCATGTCGAGCACCGGCTGCACCTCGATCCGGACTTTGTCGGGGGGCGGGAGCTGCGGCTCGTCGCGGTTGACGAGGCCCTGAGGGTTGGTCCGGTCGAGCGCATCCTGCGCCGCCAGCGGGCTCGCCGCCAGCAGCACCATCGCGCTTCCCCAAAGATTAACCGGTCGCAGGATCAAACGGCACCCACAAACAACAAGTGAGCCATTCCCCTACAATGCAAAGGTTAACCAAGTCCCATCGCAATACCCTGTTAACCAAGGGCATAAACAGGATGTCCTCAGTTCCCGTGTAATTGTTAGTCACGGAGAAGCTTATGCGCATCGTGACACGCATCCTGTTGCCGTTACTTCTGCTGCTGTTCAGCGGCACGCCGGCGCTTGCCCAGAGCGGCCCCTGGACTGTCAGCGAGGTCAAGGGCGTCGTGACGGTCGTCGATGCGCGCGGCCAGCGTCCGGCGACGGTCGGCACCGCGCTTGCCGCCGGCGCCACGATCCGCACCGATGCGCGGGCCTCGGCGGTGCTGGTGCGGGGCAAGGAATTCGTGACGATGCGCCAGAACGCGCAGCTGCGCATCGCCCATGCCGAGCGCGAGCGCGGTATCATCCAGATCCTCCAGGATTACGGCAGCGCCCTGTTCAACATCGGCAAGCAGCCCAACCCGCATTTCGGCGTGGAGACGCCCTATCTCGCGGCGGTCGTGAAGGGGACGACCTTCGTCATCACGGTGAGCGGCGAGGGCGCCAGCCTGCAGGTCACCGAGGGCGCGGTCGAAACCTCGACACTCGACGGCGGTGCGCGCGACCTGATCCGCCCGGGCGCGGTGGCGATGATCGCGGCCGCCGACCCGCTGCGGATGGTGGTCGAGGGCGAGGGCCGGCGCGTGCTGGATTCGCCCGCGCGTCCGGCTGGCGGTGCAGGCGCCGCGTCGCCTCCGCCGCCCGCCTCGCTGCGGCCCGCGGCCTACGAGCCTTCGGGTTCCCAAGATCGCGGCCGTCCTCGGATCGGGGAGGCGATCCTCAGCACGCCGCGCGATCTCGGGGAAGTGACCGGCGGTTTCGTCTCGGGCGAGGTGGTGGTGCTGGCGGCGGCGGTGGTGGCCGACAACACCGGGCGCGGCAATGCGGCGCCCGTCGCCAGCTCGCGCGGGCGCGCCGACGACGGCGTGGTCTGCGCCAACGGCACCTGCGGCGCGGGAGGGGGCCAGGGCGGAAACGGCTCCGGCGGCAATGGCAATGGCAACGGCAATGGCAATCCCGGTGGTGGTGGCAACGGCGAGGGGAACCCCGGCGGCGGCGGCAACGGCAACGGCACTCCGGCCGGCGGCGGCAATGGGAACGGCAACGGCAACCCGGGCGGCGGGGGCAATGGCGACGGCAATCCCGGCGGCGGTGGCAATGGCAATGGCAACCCCGGTGGTGGCAGCGGCAACGGCAACCCCGGCGGAGGTGGGAACGGCGACGGCAACCCCGGCGGCGGTGGGAACGGCAACGGCAACCCGGGCGGCGGGGGCAATGGCAATGGCAACCCCGGCGGCGGTGGGAACGGCAACGGCAACCCCGGTGGCGGTGGCAATGGCGACGGAAACCCCGGCGGTGGCCGTGATCCCGGCAACGGCAACCCCGGCAATGGCGGGCGCGGCAATGGCCCGCGCGGCCAGTCGATCCTCGTGACCGAGCCCGGCCCCGTGCTGACCGACATGGCGGTGGCCTACAGCCAGCGTTGATGCCGGCGGCCCGACACCCATGAAACTGCCCCACCTCTCTCCCGGCCTTGCGGCGGACAGACTGCGCTCGGACAGCCGGCGCATCAGCCTGCTCATGGTCTGCGCCCTGGCGCTGGTGATCGCCGTCGCGACCCTCGGCGGGGCCTTCCGCAGCACCGAGAACCGCGTCGAGGAACTGAGCTTCGCCCTGCTCGGCCGCGATGCGGGAGGGCAGGTCCATGTGGTCGAGCTCGACGCGGCGAGCATGGCGGCGATCCGCCGCTGGCCCTGGCCGCGCGAACACTATGCCCGGGTCGTGCGCGCGCTCGACGCGGCAGGGGTGCGCTCGATCAGCTTCGATGTCGATTTCTCGAGCACCGGCGATGCCGCCGGAGACAAGGCCTTCGCACAGGCCATCGCGCAGTCCACCGCCCCTGTCGCCCTGCCGACCTTCGCGCAGAAGGCCGCCTTCGGGGACACGCGCAAGCTGGACTCGCTCCCCATCCCGGTGCTGCGCGAGCATGCCCACCTCGCCTCCGTCTCGGTCGCACCCGATGCGAGCGACGGTCACGTCCGGCGCATGCCGCTCGGGACGGTGACCGCCGGCACCGCGCGCCCCTCGCTCTCGGCCTTCGTCGCCGGCGAGGCGGGGGTCGTCGACGGCAAGTTCCCGATCGACTTCGCCATCGATCCCGCGACCATCCCGCGCCACAGCTTCATCGCCATCGAGAACGGGATGATTCCGCCGGGCAGCCTTGCGGGCAAGGACGTGATCGTGGGCGCGACCGCGATCGAGCTGGGGGATCGCTATGCCGTGCCGGGCTACGGGGTGATCCCGGGCGTCATCATCCAGGCGCTGGCGGCAGAGACGCTGCGGCAGGGCGTGCCGGTCTACGGCTCGTGGCCTCTGCCGCTGTTCGCCTCGGCGCTGCTGGCGCTGGTCACGCTGGCGGCGCAGCGGCGGCGTGCGGTGCTGGTGCGGAGCGGCGCCATCCTCGCCGCGCTGCTCGCGGCCTGGCTCGCTGCGCGGGTCATGGCCGGGGTGTGGTTCGAGATCGTTCCCGCGCTCGCGCTCGCCGCCTCGGCCGGTGCGATCCGCTATGTGATCATCACCCAGCGGATCACCGCGCTCGGCCGCCAGGTCGATGCGGAGAGCGGCCTGCCCAACCGCCTCGGCCTTGCGGCACGGCCTGCGGCGGCTGTCGATCGTTATCTCGTGGCGGCCCAGATCGATGAATTCGACGCCCTCAAGCTCGCCGCCGACAGCGATGGAATCGGCATCCTGCTCAACCGCATCGCCGAAAGACTCAAGGTCGCGAGCGGGGTGGACAAGGTCTATCGCTCCGAGGATCGCACGCTGGTGTGGATCTCGCCCCTGCCGATCGACGAGCTGGAGTCGCAGCTTTCGGGCCTGCGCGCGCTGATGCGCAGCCCCTTCGAGATCGCCGGGCGCAGGCTCGGTGTGTCGCTGACCTTTGGCGTGGCCGATCACGGCATCGCCGACCCGGCCTCCCATGCCGCCCATGCGGCGAGCCTCGCGCGGCGCGCCGGCAAGTTCTGGCGACTCCACACCATCGAGGCGGGCGAGACGGTGTCGCAGCAGTTCTCGCTGCTCGGCGAGCTCGACGAGGCGCTGCGCAGCGGCAGCATCACCGTACTCTACCAGCCCAAGCTCAACCTCGCCACGCGCCGGATCGACGCGGTCGAGGCGCTGGTGCGCTGGAACCACCCCGAGCGCGGGCTGCTTCCGCCCGATTGCTTCATTCCGCTGTTCGAGGAGCGGGGCCGGATGGACGAGCTGACGCTGGCCGTGCTCGCGCAGGCGCTGGCCGATGCATGGGGGTGGCGCGAGCAGGGCCTTGCCATCGGGGTGGCGGTCAACATCTCGGCGGCGCTGCTGACCTCGGAAAGCTTCGCCGAGCGTGCGCTGGACCTCGTCGCGCAGACCGGCACGCCGCCCGACCAGATCACCTTCGAGGTCACCGAAAGCGCCCAGTTCGAGGATACCGAGGCCGCGATCGCGACGCTCCACCGTTTCCGCGCGGCCGGCATCCGCATCTCGATGGACGATTACGGCACGGGCCAGTCGGCGCTGAACTACCTCAAGCTGCTCCCCCTGTCCGAGCTCAAGATCGACCGGATGTTCGTGGCCCAGGCCCATGTCGACAAGGGCGATGCGATGCTGGTGCGCTCGACCGTGCAGCTGGCCCACGAACTGGGCCTGAAGGTCGTGGCCGAGGGGGTGGAGCAGGCCGCGTGCCTCGAATTCCTCGGCAAGATGGGCTGCGACTATGCGCAGGGGTATCTCGTCGGCCGGCCGCTCCCCGCCGGCGATCTGGCGGCACTGGCGGCAGCTTCGATGCCGCCCGCCCGGGGCACCGCCACCCGCGCGGCCTGAGCGCCTCCCGGCTTGCATCGCGCTAGCGGCCTGATAGCTATGCAGGCCGACAGGCCGGGTCCTGCCGGCGGATGCAATGGGAGAGAGCGGATGAGGGCAGCAGCAGCAGCGCGCGCGGCGATGGCGGGGCTGGTCGGCATGGGCCTGACCGGCTGCGTCGTGAGCATCTCGGACAACACCCCCGACCAGGCCGAGGCGGTGCCGCCGCCGCCCGTGCCGATGGTCTGCAATGCCGAGAAGGCGCAGTATCACGTCGGGCATGACGCGACCCAGGCGATGGGCGAGGCGATCCTCAAGGACAGCGGCGCGCGCACCCTGCGCTGGGGCCCGCCGAACGGCGCCTGGACGATGGACTACCGCCAGGACCGCGTGAACGTGCGCTACGACGAGAAGATGAAGATCACCGGCGTCACCTGCGGATGAGCGACAGGCTGCGGACAACCTCGGGATCGCCCTTCGAGGCGACCTTCGGCTTTTCGCGCGCGGTGCGCGAGGGCAACCGCATCGTCGTGGCCGGAACCGGCCCGGTCGAACCCGACGGTTCGACCACGCCGGGCGGTGCCGCCGAGCAGGCGGAGCGGTGCTGCGCGATCATCGTCGCGGCGATCGAGGAACTCGGCGGCAGCGCGGCGGACGTGGTGCGCACCCGGATGCTGCTGACCGAACCGGCCGATCAGGACGCGGTCGGCGCGGTCCACGCGCGCTTCTTCGGCGCGGCAAGGCCGGCGGCGACCATGGCGGGGGTGGCATGGCTGTGCCGCCCGGAATGGCGCGTCGAGATCGAGGCGGAAGCGGTGGTCCCCGGGTGATGCGGCGGTCGTTGTCATATGGTGCCGCGGTCATTGTCGGTGCGTTGCTGGGTCTTGGCAGCGCCCTGTGGATGGCCGGACTGTGGCCCGAGGGGCGCAAGCTCGCCTTCGGGGATGTCGATGTCGGCGGCTGGCGCAGCGACTTTGCCGTAGGTTCCGAGGCGGCGGATCCCTACACCCGCGCCCGCGTCGCCCGCCACGGCCTGCTGGCGCTCGCCAAGACCGAGGCGGTCTACTTCACCCGCGCCCTCGACGATACCGGCGTCCCCTTGCGCGAGGCGTGCACCTACCGCCTGTCGGGCGGAGCCATGCCCGCAGGGTGGTGGTCGGTGACGCTCTATGACACCGCGAGCATGCTGCCGGCCAACACCGACGACGCGCTCAGCATCGATGCGGAACAGGCCGGCGCCGGGACCTGGCAGGCGATCATCGCCCCCGAGCGGCCCGGCAACGGCGCGGCATGGATATCGAGCCGGGGGGCCGGGACCTTCGATCTGACCTTGAGGCTCTACATGCCCGAACCGGCGTTGCTGGCCGAGCCCGAGCAACGGCTCGATCCGCCCCGCATCGCCCGCCTGTCCTGCGAGGGGCGGCCATGAGGCGCTGGGTCGGCCCTCTCGCGGTGCTGCTCGTCTGCGCCGCCGCGGTGCACGCACTGACGCTGCACCTCGCGCCCGGGTTCATCATGGACCGCGCGATGGCGGCGCTCGAGGCGCGCGGCGTGGCGCTCCATGCCTTCACCGCACCTGCGCGGATCACGCCACAGAGCCAGAGCATCGTGCGCTCTTCGCCGGATCTCTACTATTCGCTCTGCCGCTTCGATCTCGACCGGCCGGATGCGAGCCTGACCGTGCGGATGGCGGCCTGGCCCGATTACCAGTCGCTGTCCTTCTTCGATGCGCGGACCGACAATTTCGTGGTCCTGCGCGCGACGGGCAAGGCGGTCGAAGTGCGGCTGCTGCCGCCCGGGAGCGCGCCCGCGGCGGGGGCGATTGTCAGCCCGACGGCGCGCGGCGTGATCCTGGTCCGCCGCCTCGCGCCCGATGCGGCGCGCTTCGCGGCGGCGGCGGAGGCGGGCAAGGGCGATGCCTGCGACCTCGTCCTTCAACCTGCGGGCACCGGCCCCTAGCAAAAAGTCCGCCAGCCTTTTCCAACCTCGCAAACCCCGTTAGAGGCCTAGGCCATGCACGGACAATTCCAACTCACCGACGACCAGCTGGCGATCCGCGAGGTCGCGCAGCGGTTCACCGCCGACAACATCACCCCCTTCGCCGCCGAGTGGGACGAGAAGCATATCTTCCCGCGCGAGACGATCCAGAAGAGCGCCGAACTCGGCTTCGGGGCTATCTATGTCTCCGAGCAATCGGGCGGGATCGGGCTCGGGCGGCTGGAGGCGGCGCTGATCATGGAGGCGATGGCCTATGGCTGCCCCTCGACCAGCGCCTTCATCTCGATCCACAACATGGCCTCGTGGATGATCGACCGCTTCGGCGGGGAGGCGGTAAAGGCCAAGTATCTGCCCAGCCTCGTGACGATGGAGAATATCGCCAGCTACTGCCTCACCGAACCGGGTTCCGGCTCGGACGCAGCGGCGCTCAAGACCACCGCCCGGCGGAACGGCGATCACTATGTGCTGAACGGCACCAAGCAGTTCATCTCGGGTGCGGGCGCCAACGAGATCTATGTCGCGATGGTGCGCACCGGCGAGGACGGCCCCAAGGGCATCTCCTGCATGGTGATCGAGAAGGACATGCCCGGCGTCAGCTTCGGCGCGCAAGAGAAGAAGCTCGGCTGGCACTCCCAGCCGACCGCGCAGCTGATCCTCGAGGACGTGCGCGTGCCGGTCGAGAACCTCGTCGGGGCCGAGGGCGAGGGCTTCCGCATCGCGATGATGGGGCTCGATGGCGGGCGGCTCAATATCGGGGCCTGCTCGCTGGGCGGGGCGCAAAGGTGCCTCGACGAGGCGATCGCCTACACCAAGGACCGCAAGCAGTTCGGTCAGGCTGTCGCCGATTTCCAGAACACCCAGTTCATGCTCGCCGACATGGCGACCGATCTGGAGGCGGCGCGCGCGCTTCTTTATCTGGCGGCGGCGAAAGTCACCGACAACGCCCCCGACAAGACGCGCTTCTCGGCGATGGCCAAGCGGCTGGCGACCGACAACGGCAGCGCCATCGTCGACCGAGCGCTCCAGCTGTTCGGCGGCTATGGCTACCTTCAGGACTACCCGATCGAGCGCTTCTGGCGCGACCTCAGGGTGCACTCGATCCTTGAGGGCACCAACCAGGTCATGCGGATGGTCGTGGGCCGCGATCTGCTGCGCCAGTGAACGGCACGCGCCTTGCCATGACGACGCTGGTGGTGCCCGATTACGACGCGGGGATCGACTTCTGCGTGGATGCGCTTGGCCTCGATCTTGTCGAGGACAGCGACTTGGGCGGGGGCAAGCGCTGGGTTGTGGTCGGCGGCCGGGACGGTGGCCGGCTCCTGATCGCCCGCGCCGCCGATGACGCGCAAGCCGCCGCCATCGGCAAGCAGACCGGCGGGCGTGTCGGCTTCTTCGTGCACACCGATGATTTTGCAGGCACCCATGCACGACTTGTCGATGCCGGGGTGAAATTCGAGGACGCGCCGCGCCGGGAGAGCTATGGCACCGTCGCCGTATTCAGCGACCCCTTCGGCAATCGCTGGGATCTGATCGAACCGAAAGACACTGGGCAATGACCGACGACGTCCTGATCTCCACCAACGGCCCGATCGGCCATATCAGCCTCAACCGGCCCAAGGCGATCCATGCCCTGACGCTGGAGATGTGCCACGCGATGAGCGCGGCGCTGACGGCATGGGCGGATGACGACAGCATCAAGGCGGTGATCCTCGACCATGCCGAGGGGCGCGGTTTCTGCGCGGGCGGAGACATCGCCTTCCTGCGCAACTCGGCCCTGAATGACGGCGGGGTTTCGGGCCGCAGGTTCTTCTACGACGAATACCAGCTCAACCACCAGATGTTCACCTATCCCAAGCCGATCGTCGCCTTCATGGACGGCATCACGATGGGCGGGGGCGTGGGCATCTCGCAGCCGGCCAAATACCGCGTGGCGACCGAGAACACCCGCTTCGCCATGCCCGAGACGGGCATCGGCCTGTTCCCCGACGTGGGCGGCGGCTGGTATCTCTCCCGCCTCGGGCGCAGGCTCGGGCAGTTCCTTGCGCTGACCGGCGCAAGGCTCGACGGTGCGGAGTGCCTGTGGACCGGGCTCGCCACGCACTACGTGCCGCACGAGATGCTCGAGGACATCAAGGCGCGCATCCACGATCATCCGGACCGGATCGCAGGCATCCTGAGCGAGCCGGTCGGCACCCCGCCCAAAGCGCGGATCGAGGCCAACACGGACAAGATCGCCAAGCACTTCGCCTCGGACCGCTACGAAGACATTCTGGCCAGTCTCGAAGCTGCGGCCAATGCGGGCGATGACTGGGCAATGAAGGAGCGCGACACGCTCGGCACCAAGAGCCCGCAGACCTGCAAGGTCGCGCTGCGCCAGCTGGCGACAAGCGCCAGGCTCACCGATTTCGCCGACAACATGCGCATGGAATACCGTATCGCCAGCCGCGTGCTGACCCGCCCGGATTTCGCCGAGGGCGTGCGCGCGGTGATCGTCGACAAGACCGGCGACCCCAAGTGGAACCCCGCCACCCCCGAAGGCGTGACCGAAGATCTGCTCGACGCGATCTTCGCGCCCCTGCCCGAAGGCGAGGAGTGGGTGCCGCTGCCAAATTGAACAATCGTCATCGCGAGCGCAGCGAAGCAATCCAGAGCCTCGCGCGAAACGGCTCTGGATTGCCGCGTCGCTCCGCTCCTCGCAATGACGATGCATGGAGAACAGCATGACTTTCGAAACAATTCTCGTCGAGACCGACGCCCGCGACACCAAGGGCGTCACGCTCATCACCCTCAACCGCCCGCAGGCGCTGAACGCGCTCAATTCGCAGGTGCTCGCCGAGCTGATCGAGGCTTTCGCCGCCTATCAGGCCGACGCGACGCAGCTCTGCGCGATCCTCACCGGCAGCGGCGACAAGGCCTTTGCCGCCGGCGCGGACATCAAGGAAATGAGCGAGAAGCCGGCGGCCGATTTCTACCTCGACGATTTCTTCGCCCCCTGGACCTCCGAGATCGTGAAGAAGACCCGCAAGCCGTGGATCGCGGCGGTGAACGGCTTTGCGCTGGGCGGCGGGTGCGAGCTTGCCATGATGGCGGACTTCATCATCGCCTCGGACAAGGCGAAGTTCGGCCAGCCCGAGATCAAGCTCGGCGTTGCCCCCGGCATGGGCGGCTCGCAGCGGCTGACCCGCGCGATCGGCAAGTCGAAGTCGATGGAAATGTGCCTCACCGGCCGGATGATGGGCGCCGAGGAGGCCGAGCGCAGCAATCTCGTCGCCCGCGTGGTGCCGCATGAGGAGCTGATCGCCGAAACCCTCAAGACCGCCGCCACCATCGCCGCCATGCCGCCGATGGCGACCATCGCCAACAAGGAGATGGTGAACTCCGCCTTCGAAATGACCCTCGATCAGGGCCTGATCGTCGAGCGCCGGATTTTCCAGATCCTCACCGCCTCCGAGGACAAGGCCGAGGGCATGGCCGCCTTCATCGAGAAGCGCGAAGGGCAGTGGAAGGGGCGGTGATCTTCGGGCTGGGGCTGCTTGCAGCCGGCTTGTTCTTCTGCTGGCTGGCTTGGAGGCTGTGGACGGATCGGGAGGGTGGCTCGATCAGCCTTCTGGAGGCTGCAATACTCAAGGCGACTGGCGAAGAGCCCCTTCCGCGCACCAAATTTGATCGTTGGCTTCACCACTTCCAGATGGTGATGTCAGCGATCTTCGGCATCCTTCTCACTTCGGTGAGCATCTATGGACTTTTAGAGGAAGCAGGTCTGACATGAAGATCGCCTTTATCGGCCTCGGCAACATGGGCGGCGGGATGGCCGCAAACTTGGTCAAGGCGGGCCACGAGGTCCGCGCCTTCGACCTTTCCGAGACCGCTCTCGCCGCCGCCCGCGAGGCCGGGTGCCAGACCTTCGGCACCGCGAAGGAGGCCTGCCAAGGTGCCGAGGCGGTTGTCTCGATGCTGCCCAATGGCGCGATCGTCAAACAGGTCTACTGGGACGACGTGATCGGCCATGCACCCGAAGGCGCAATCATGATGGACTGCTCCACCATCGACGTCGCCACCGCGCGCGAGGTGATCTCGGTGACCGAAGCCCACGGCTACCAGATGGTAGACGCCCCCGTCTCCGGCGGCATCGCAGCGGCGGCTGGCGGCACGCTCACCTTCATGGTCGGCGGGTCGGACGAGGCCTTCGCCCGCGCCCAGCCGATCCTTGCCGCGATGGGCAAGGCCGTCATCCATGCGGGTGGCCCCGGCACCGGGCAGGCGGCCAAGATCTGCAACAACATGCTGCTCGCGATCCAGATGATCGGCACCTGCGAGGCTTTTGCCATGGCGCAGAAGCTCGGGCTCGATCCGCAGACCTTCTACGACATCTCGAGCGTCTCGAGCGGCCAGTGCTGGTCGATGACCTCCTATTGCCCCGTCCCAGGCGTGGGTCCGGTGACCCCCGCCGACAATGGCTATCAGGGCGGATTCGCCGCGGGACTGATGCTCAAGGACCTCAAGCTGGCGATGGAAGCGGCGGCAGGGGCGGGGGCCAAGGTCGAACTCGGCGAACACGCCCGCGCGATCTACGAGGAATTCGCAAGGGACAATGCGGCGACCGATTTCTCGGGCGTCATCCGGACGCTCTAGACGCAGCGATCCCGCGCCGGACCTTCGAGCCGTGCCGCCGCCGCCGGATCCCTGCGGCGCAGGTTCTCGATCACCGGCGCCAGCGCATCGCATGCGAACCCGGCGCCGCGTGCCAGCGCAAGCGCCGTGATCTCGCCGAAAGCTTCGGGCGGCAGCACCTGCAGGCCGCGTTGCAGATACTGGCTGTGCCAGCGCGGCGCGCCTGCGATCACCATCGCCAGAGTGTCGCGCGCGGGATCGCCGGTCTCGCCGAAAACCTCCGGGCCAAGGGCGGTCAGCAGCGCGTCGGGCGTCGCAGGGCGCCGCAGCAGGGCGCCATAGCGGCGCGCCGCCTCGGGCTTGTCGCCCGCGGCGAGCGCGAGCCGCAGCACCGCCTCCTGCGCCACCGGATCGCGCCAGCCGCGCCGGGCCGCCATCTGGATGGTGAAGGCGGCGGCCTCGGCCTGTCCTGCCTTTGCCTGGGCCGCGGCGAGCATCGAGAGGTGCTCGGCCGGCATCGGGCGGCGACGCACCAGCGTCTCTGCCGCTGCGAGCGCGGCAGCCGGATCCTCGCCCTCGACCGCTTCGAGTGCGATCCGGGCCTGGGCATAGCCCCGCATGGGCTCCGGCACGGCCGTGGCCAGCGCGGGGGCAATGTCGGCCTGCCGGTCGATCTGGAGCGCCGTGACGACGATGCCCAGTACGGCGAGGCTCGCGATCCAGAGAATGCGTCCGATCATCTGCGCCCGCCCTCCTGTTCGGTGGCGGCGCGCGCCAGCAGCAGCAGGGCGAAGCCGGCGAAGGCAAGGATCGACTGGTTGCGTAGCGGATAGTCCGTGATCGATTGCAGCGCGATCGCAAGCAGGAAGGCGCCCCCGGTCCATCCCGTCCAGGCAAAGGCGGAGCGGCGGGCCTGCCATGCCATGACGAGGCACAGGACGAGCCACAGCGCCGCCAGCACCAGCCCGGCAAGCCCGGCCTCGATCGCCAGTTCGATATAGTCGTTATGGGCCCGGCCCGCGGTGCGGAGGGTCACGTTTTCGAGCGATTCGTCGATCTGGAAGACCTCGTCGAAGTTGCCCATCCCTGCACCTGCCGGCCAGTAGCGCTCGACCGAATAGACGGCATCCTCCCAGATGAAGCGGCGGGGATCGTCCTTGGCCTCGAAGCGTTGGAGCGTTTCGCCGACCCGACCCGGTGCCGCGATCACGAGGCCGCCGAGCGCCGTCGCTCCAAGGGCGATGGCGACAAGCGCCACCAGCATGGGGTTGGGGCCCGGCCGCGGCCCGGTTGCGGCAGCGCGGCGCTGCAGCAGCGTGGCCCAAACGCGGAAGGCCGCCAGGCCGAGCGGGATCGCTGCAAGGGCAAGGCCGGTGCGGGACTTTGTCAGGATGATCGTCACCAGCAGCAGCAAGGCCACCCCTGAACGCACCCAGATGATGGCGGGATGGGGTCTCGGGGCAGGCAAGAGGCACGCCAGCCCGAGGCAGAAGCCCAGCAGCAGCCCGGTGGAATTGCGGTTGGCAAAGGTTCCGAGCAGAAAGCTGCCCGGCTCGCGTGCGCCGAACAGCGCAAAGTTCTCGCCGGCCGGGTTGAGCTGGAACAGCCCCATTACGGTCGTGACGATGCCGAGGCTCACCACCCCCCAGCCGACCAGCACGAGATTGTGCCGCGAAACGGTCCAGCCGGCCATCACGACGGCCAGCGGCGTGACCAGCGCGCTCAGGGCGAGGAGAGTGCGCAGCGGGTTGACGCTCCAGGTCATCCATCCGCTCGCGCCCGATGCTTCATACGCGCGCGCAATGAGGTCATGGCCGGGGAGCTCGCGCCACACTTGTTCGGGCAGGGGAATGATCTGAGCCAGCGGCAGCAGCAGCGAAAGCGCGATCAGGATCCGCAGGCCGAGCGGCGATTCGCGCCAGAAGCGGCTCACCGCTGCGCCGCGCAGGGCCAAGACGACCAGAGCCGTCAGCTGCACCAGGAGGTTCGCAGTTCCGAAGCGGCTGCCTCCGCCGCCGAATGCGAAGGCGGCAAAGAGCAGGGCGCACAGGGCGAACAAGCCGAGACGATCAGCCGCAGGTCTTTCCAAAACGAGGCCTCGGACAGCGGTTGGGTGGGAACACAAAAGAAAACGCCCGGGCCGAAGTCCGGGCGCTATCTGTCAAAGCTTGATAAGCGTTCGGCGGAGCCGGACGATCAGGTGCCGGGCGACTGGCCGTTGTCGTTCGAGTCGGCGGCGAAGTAGATGCCGGCACCGAACACGACGGCAGCAAGCAGCGCGAGGATGATGGTCGAGCCCTTGGCGGCGTTCTCGCCTTGGGCGGCACGGCCGAGGCCCGGGGCCGAAACCGAGTACACCGCACCGCTGTCGCTGGCACGGGTGCCCGCCTGAGCGGCAATCGGAGTGACCGCGAGGGTCGTCGCAGCGGCGGCGAGCATCATGCGCGAAAACGTCTTCATCATTTCCATCCCCACAATCGGAACCTTCGGAAAGCTACGTAGTGCAATGCAGCAAGCTTGGCAACCCGTATTGCCGCGCAATGGTAAACGCGCCCCTTCCGGCTGCCGATTTTTCTGCTCAGGGCTGCGGCTCCCCCCCGTCTCGTTCGCCCAGCAGCAGGCTGTAACGGGAGATATCGCCTCCGGTGATGACCCTGTCGCCGCGAATCAGCCAGGCATGGGCGGCAAAGGGACCATCATCCGGTCGCTCGACACCGATTCGGATCTCGCTCGCCATCCCGTTTTCGGCTAGCCAGTCTTGCGCGGCAATCGCCTGGATCACACAATCGCTGCGCCACGGCAACCGCTTGGCGAGGCGCGGGATGATGAAGCCGATCCGGTTGGCCAGCCGCTCGTCGACCATTCCAGGGCGCTCGGAACGGGCCGCGGCGGCATTGCGCGCCGGAATCTCGTGCGCGCCGAGGCGTCCGAAGGCGATCCGGGCACGGATTAGGCGGACGAGGGCCGCCATCGCCATCGGCAGCGCCCAGCCGGCATCGCCCGCTCGCAGGGCCTTGCCCGAAACCGGAACCGGGGAGGATTGCGCGGGTGCCATGGCTTGCCTAATGCACCACCGACTGCCGCTTTCCAAGAGTTCTGCGGTCCGGGTGGTGTCTCGGGCCAGGTCAGGACGGGGAGTTCACGTGACCGCGATTGCTGCCATTTTCGCACCGGGCCCAGCGCGGGAGGGGCAGCTCGGCCGGATGCTGGCGGCCATGTCCGAACGGCTGCGGGACGAAAGCGGGACATGGGCGACGACGCCCTTCGCGCTTGGCGCGCATGTGCTTCACACCACCGCAGAATCGCTCGAAGCCGCGCAGCCGCACCTCAGCGAGGACGCCAGCCTTGCGCTGGTGATGGACGGTTATCTCACCAACTGGGAAGAGCTGCGCCGCGACCTTTCCGAGCGCGGCGCTGTGCTGCGCAACCGGTCTGACGCCGAACTGGTTCTGCGCGCCTACGAACGATGGGGCGAAGACTGCGCGAACCGCCTCGAAGGCGAGTTCGCCATTGTGATCGCCGACCAGCGCCGCCGCCGCATCTATGCAGTGCGCGACCATCAGGGACTGCGACCGCTCTATGTCTATGAAGACGATGGTGCCTTGCTGTTCGCCTCTGACATGGCGGCGATCGTCGCTGCCGCAGCGCGGAAGCCCGAACCCAATCTCGATTACCTGGCCTGCATCGCTGCCGGGCAATGGTACCAGCGGGATGCCACGGTTTGGCACGGGCTCGAACGGGTGCCGCAGTCTCACTGGCTGAGCTTCGATGGCGAGGCGCGCAACCTGCGGCAGTACTACCATCTGCCCGAAACCGTCAGGCTGCACTATCCGCGCGAGGAAGACTATGTCGACCATTACCGCGCCATGCTGATCGACGCGGTGCGGCGGACCGCCCGTTCGCACCGGAGATTGGCGATCGCTGCAAGCGGTGGCCTCGATTCCTCGTCGATCTACTGCATCGCCGACCGGCTGGAGCGTGAAGGCCGTCTGCCAGCGCCCGGTCTGCAAGGCTACACGATGGCAGGCGAGCCGGAATCGGAGGCCTATGAGTTGCCTTTCGCGCGGGCGGCTGCGGCACATTGCGGCCGTTCGCTCGTCGAAGTACCCTTGTTCCGCCCGCCGCTCGACTGGTTCACCAGCAGGGTGAAGGCCGATGCCGATGTCCCGCTTCCCTCCAACGCGGCGATCCTGAGAAGCCTCGAACAGCGGATCAACGCAGATGGGTCGCGCGCCATTCTGAATGGCATCGGCGGTGACCAGTGGCTCGACGGGAACCTCCAGTACTACGCCGAGTATGTCGGCGCCCTCGATGTCGCCGGCTTCGCGGCGGCATTGATACGCGATGCCCGGGCGAGCGGCTGGCGCGCAACGCTACCGCTGGCGCTGCGATTCGGTGCGACTGCTCTCGCGCCTGCGGTGCTCCGGCGGGCGATGCGGCGGCGGCGGTGCGAACGGCGCTATCGCAGTCCTGACGATCTGTTCTGGATGCGCTCCGAATGGCGCGAGCGCCTGCTGGTCCTTGAAGAAGCCTTCCTCGAATCGGCGCCCGACGATTCGCGGGCCTATGGCAGCTGGAACAGGCTGAACTCGCCCTTTCAGGCCTTTGCGCTTGATTACCTCCAGCGCCAACGGGCGCAGAGCGGCGTGGAGACGCGCGAGCCGATGCAGACCCGCCAGTTCATCGAGTTCTGCTCGCAGGCTCCCATGTCGATCTTTCGGCAGGCGGGGTTAACCAAGGTCGTTCACCGCAAGGCGATGCGCGGCATCATGCCCGATGCGATCGTCGACCGGAGGACCAAGGCGGAATTCTCGGATGCGGGGATCACGCGGGATTTCGGGCTCTACGCGCGCGAGCACCGTGCCGATACGCTGACGCGCTTCGTCGATCCGGAGGGTTTGCAGAGGCTCGTGGGCGATTGCGGCGAGTTAAGTATTGACCCTGAGCGCGTTTGGGAGCTATGGGGACTTTACGCGGTTGCAGCATTTTTGAAGGGGCGCGATTAACTTGCGCGCTCCGAGATTGGGGAACAAGGGACAGACCATGACCAAGGAACTCGGCAAGTCGGAATACAGCGCCCCCAAGCTCGTCGAGTACGGGTCGGTGCGCAATCTTACCGGTGGTAGCGCCGGTCCGCGCGGTGACACCGGCACGATGCGCGTCTGATTCGGACGACGGATAGCTCTGCCGTTTCGGCGCGCTGCTAGAAACAGAATCAGGCCCGGCCTCATCGAGGTCGGGCTTTTTCTTTGTTCTCAATCGGAACCTGCGGGTGCCGACACCCCGTCCTGAACTGGTGCTGGCCCAGGCCCATGACCGAAGCTCTAGCCGAACATATTCATTACCTGACCCTGCCGGGCCGCAATGCTCTGTTCCGGCAAGCGATTGCCGCCACTGTGCGAGAGGGCGATACCGTCGCGGACCTCGGCTGCGGTGTGGGCGTGCTCGGGCTATTCTGTCTCGAGGCGGGCGCATCGCATTGCTGGGGGATCGACAGCAGCGATGCGATCTATCTTGCGCGCGAATCGATGGCGCAGGCGGGTCTTGCCGATCGCTACACCTCGATTGCCGAATCGACCTTTCGCACCACGCTTCCCGAACGCGTCGACCTGATCATTTGCGACCACGTCGGATTCATGGGCTTCGATTACGGCATCATCGCCCTCATGCGTGATGCGCGGAAACGCTTCCTCAAGCCCGGCGGCAGGATGATTCCCGAGGCGCTCGACCTCATGGTCGCTCCCGTTTCGTCGGACGCGTGTCGCGCCAAGGCGGCGCAGTGGAGCGAGCCGCTGGTTCCCGTGCAGTATCACTGGCTCGAAGGGGTGGCGCGCAACGTCAAGTTCGCGCATGCCTTCGATCCTGCGGACCTGCTGGGGGAGGCGGCGTCGCTCGGCGGTATCGAATTCGCCGATGATGCACCCGACTTCTTCCGCTTTGCGACTACCCTGCGCATGGCCCGCGCCGGCCGATTCGACGGCTTTGCCGGCTGGTTCGACTGCCGGCTGTCGGGCGAGGTGCGCATGACCAATTCACCGCTCGACCCGGCGAGCATCCAGCGCCCGCAGGCCTTCTTCCCGGCTCTGGACAGCTTTCCGGTCGAAGCGGGTGACGAGGTGCGAATCACTCTGCGCTTCCGCGCCGACGACAACATGATCGCCTGGACGATCCAGCCGCCCGGTGATGCGCCGGCGCACAGGCTCTCGACCTTCAACAGCACGGTGCTGACCCCGGCCGATCTGGTCAAGGATCCCGGCCGGCCGCTCGCGCTCAATCCCCTCGGTGCGGCGCGCGCCTTCGTGCTGTCGCAGGTCGACGGGGAGCGTTCGAGCGAGGCGATCATCGCCAGGGTGCTGGAACAGCGTCCCGATCTTCTGCCGACCGAACAGGCCATCCGCGACTTCGTGAAGTCAGTGCTGGCGCGCGATTGCAGCATCTAGGCCTGCGCCCGTGATCGAATTCCTGCAAAGGCCACCGCGCGCCCAGTCCCCGCTCAAGGGCGAACCCTATGATCGCTGGGTGCTGGGCGACGATCGCGTCAAGGCCGAGTTCCGGCGTGTGCCGCAAGGGTATCTGCTGCGCTTTCCGGACGAGGCGGATTTCGAGATCGACCCGGTAACGCCCAGGGTAATCGGCTGGCCGGTTCCTGGCGTGGCGGAGGACCACTTCCTCAGCCTGTTCCGCAATGCGGTTTTGCCGCTGATCGGGGATCACAATGGCGGGCTGTTCCTGCACGGCAGCGCCGTGGCGGTCGATGGCCGGGCGATCGCCTTCGTCGGCCAATCGGGCGACGGCAAGACCACTCTCGCCGGGGCCTTTGCCAAGGCGGGCTATCCCGTGCTCACCGAGGACGTGATCGAACTCGTGCCCGATCGCGATGGATACCTGCTCATTCCGAAGGCCTCGGGGCTGCGGCTCTTTGCCGACAGCGCAGCCTACCTTTTCGGGATGGCGACGGAGGACGGGCAGGACTCCGGCAAGGTCGATGTCGCCGATGTCTCATCTCTGTCGTTCAGGTCCGAGCCCGCGCCACTCGCGGCCGTTTTTCTGCTCGGAGCCGATCACGAAGCGGCGCTGGCGCTCAGCGCGCTGCCGGCGCCGGCGGCGGTGCAACGGCTGCTCCCCCATTCCTTCGTTCTGGACGTCGAGGACAAGGCGCGGCTGCGTGCTCATTTTAGTCGCATTGTGGGACTGGCTTCGCAGACCCGGTGCTACGCGCTTGACTACCCCCGCGAATATGCCGCACTGCCGCAGGTGATTGCAGCTACGACCGCCTGTTTGGTGGGGGCTGGGGGATAAAATGTCAGGAAGTCAGAAGTATAAATCCTCGGACGACGTGGTCGCCCGCGAAGTGGCCGGGGAAATGGTGTTGCTCGACTTGGTGAGCGGAATATATTTCGGGCTCGATCCGGTCGGCAGCCGGGTGTGGGCACGGCTTTCCGACAGTCCGGCGGGTCTGTCCGACCTTGCCGACGTGGTCGAAGCCGAATTCGATGCTCCGCGCGACGTGATCGAGCAGGATCTGGTGCGGCTGCTTGAGCAGCTCGCAGAGAAGGGTCTCGTCGAAGTCGATCCGGCCTGATCGCGAAAGGCGATCTCAACCGCCGTGCGCCGGTCGCTCCGCGGCAGTGATCAGGCCTGCGGGCGTTGCTTCGATGATCCGGTCGGCAAGCGCCAGACTGGCCGGCCGGTGGGTGATGATGATCACGGTCCGTCCCTTCAGCGCATCGATGCAGGTCTCCACGAACGCCGCCTCGCCCTCGAGGTCGTACATGCTTGTCGCTTCGTCGAAGATGAAGATCGGCGGATCGCGCAGCAGCGCCCGGGCGAGCGCCAGGCGTTGCTGCTGACCTCCT
This sequence comes from Porphyrobacter sp. THAI-01a, assembly GCF_056868655.1. NCBI lineage: Bacteria > Pseudomonadati > Pseudomonadota > Alphaproteobacteria > Sphingomonadales > Erythrobacteraceae > Porphyrobacter > Porphyrobacter sp. THAI-01a. Next base: position 397,224 of record NZ_CP180579.1, read on the forward strand.
GACAGGCGGATGCCGTTGTCCCCGATCTCCGTGCCGAGGCCGCGCGGCAGGCCGCCGATGAAGTCCCACGCCTGCGCCAGCCGTGCCGCCCGCTCGATGGCGGCCGGGTCGGGATCGGCGATGCCGAAGGCGATGTTCTGGGCGATGGTGCCGTTGAACAGCAGCGGCCGCTGCGGGACGTAGCCGAACTGGCGGCGCAGTGCCTGCACCTGCAATGTCGCGATATCGATCCCGTCCAGCGTGATCCGCCCCGCATCGGGATCGTAGAAGCGCAGCAGCAGCCGGACCATCGTCGACTTGCCCACGCCATTCTCGCCGGTCAGCGCGATGATCTCCCCCGGTGCGATCGTTAGATCGACCGTGTTGAGCACAGGACCCCGTCCTGGATAGCCGAAGCTGACCTGCTCGAAGGCGATGGCCCCGAGGGCCCGCCCGATCGTCCCGCTCTGGTCGTAGCCCGGCTCGGTGTTCTTGGCGAAGACTGCCTCGAGCCGCGCCAGCGTTCCCTTGGCGATCTGGAACCTGCTGTAGGTTTCCGCGAGCGCCGCGACCGGCCGCGTCAGGAGTGCGGCATATAGCAGGAAGGCGAACAGGTCGCCCGGCGTGCGGCTGCCATCGGTAACGGCGGCGCTGCCGAGAAGCAGAATGGCGATCGCCGCCACCGCAGCCACCAGCGCGACCAGCGGGGCGATGAAGGCAAGGATTCGCGCCTGGCTGAGGTTCAGAACACGCGCGCGCTCGACAGCGGCGTCATACTGGCTGGTGTGGAAGCCCTCGGTGGCGAAGGCCTTGATCGCGGGCAGCATCGCCAGATCGCTCTCGGCGGTCCACATCAATTCGGCTTCTGCCTTGCGGACCTTGCGCGAGAGCACGCGCAGGCGCCGACCGAGAAGCTTCATTGCGATGTAGAAGGCGGGCACCAGCACCGGCACCACCAGTGCCATCGCTGGATCGATCAGGAACAGCAGGATCACCGCACCGCCGGCGGTCATCAGCATCGCCGGGACATTCGCGAGCGTGGCGGTGAGAAATCCGCTGAGATTGCCGACCTCGTAGGTCATCAACGCCAGCAGATCGCCGCTCTTGCTGCGGTCGTGGAAGGAGATCGGCATCGCCTGAATGCGGGCGTGTGTCTCGCTCCGCAAGCCTGCAAGAATGCGCCCCGAGGCCGCCTGCGAAAGGACGGCCACCACGATGTTGATCGCGGTGAGAGCAACCAGCGCGGCCAGCAGCAGCACGACGGTGCGCGTCAGATCGACGGGCTCTCCCTTGCTTCCGCCGAACACCCCTCCGAGGAACTGGCCCGCCAGCCAGGGGATCGCGAGCGCAGCACAGGCGCCCAGCAGCGCCATGGCGCTGATCAGGGCAAGATCGCCGAAATGGGGGCGGGCACGGTCGATGAGAAAACGCGTATTCACTGGCATCCCCCGCTAGATCGCGCGTCTGCGGGAGCAACATCACGCCTGGGGATTCTGGTCGGCACGGGTCAGTCTCGCAGACCGAACTGCTTGAGGACACCGCCTGCAAGTCGTCGGATGCGCAGCACCCACAAGGGCCACTCTTCCGCGTCGGGGAACCGCTCTGTCATGAAGCGCCTGCCTGGCCAGAGCCGCAACCGTGCGAGCAGCAGGAATTCCGTCAGTGTTGACAAGGCCGCAAGGTCCTTTCGGAAACGCTTCAGGCTCGAGCGTTCGCCAAGATATGCCGCAACAGGCCCGTTGATCGGCGCCTTGCTGAGTTTCTCGAGAAATCCCTCAGGCAGCGCAAGCCCGATGCTTTCCTTCGCGAACACGAGACCGTCAGCAACGAGACCTGCCGTGCCGCTCGACAATGCAAGCTCGGCCAATAGCTCCCATTCTCCAGCCTCCAACCCTTCAGTCATCAGCTTCATGTCGACTGCCCAGATCAGCCGATTGCCGTCGGCCGGACGGTTATCCTCGACGTGGTATCCGAAACAGGCGTGGGAGTAACGGTTGACGCAGGTCATAATGATGCTGTCGAGCCGGCCGAGCGCAAAAGCGTGGGGTGCCAGTCGATCAAGAGGTATGAAGCGCTGCTCGCAGGACAATCGTTCCAGCAATCGCGATACGGCCGGGCTGCCATTGAGGCGCCAATGAATGTCGACCTCGTGCTTGAAGCCGTCCCGCGTCGCGATCAACCAGGGCTCCTGCGTCGGGCCACGGTCTCCGGACGGTGCAAAGCCGCAGTCTTTCAGCACCGATCGCACCAAGGCCCTGCGCGCGCCGGGCAACAGCAGATCCGTGTCCCCACGTCGCCTCTTGGCCGGATCATCATAATGACCGTAGGCGATTGCAGTACCCTTCATGACCGCAGCTCTTACCCCCACCTCGTGGATGGCATTCAGCAGCCGCGCGATCGCAGCGCGATGGCTGGGTTCCCATAGGGCCTGCAACCGGGCCTCGTCCTTGACTGCCGATGCCACCGAAGCTGGCCAGCCGCGCATACCGGCAGGGTTTTGCGCCAGAAGCAGGGCTATGCCGTGGAACTTGATCCGCCCGCAAATGGCTTCAGCGCCAGCTTCATCCCAATCGTCTGGCCAATCTGGCAATGGCGTGCCGCGCAAGCAGGCCTTGGTACAACCTGCCAGATAAGTGTCGATCAAATCCAACGGCATGCCTTCAGACCATGTCGCGGCCCGTGCCTCTCGTGGCACTCCCTGTCCGCCTGTTTGTTGCCATGCGCCAAGATGCCGCCAATTGCTAGGATGTAAGCAGTTCGCGCACAAAGCGGACCTGCTCAAAGGGATCAAGTTTCTCGTTGACCGGGCTCATGCGTGCTGCAATGCAGCGCCGGGCTCAGGGGCTGTTCCCGCTCTGGATATTGGACTCTTGTATGGCAGGCGAGACGAACAGGCGCGGCATCATTCTGGCGGGTGGTTCTGGGACGCGGCTCTACCCTCTCACCCGCGGCGTCTCGAAGCAGCTGATGCCGGTGTTCGACAAGCCGATGATCTACTATCCGCTCAGCACCTTGATGCTGGCGGGGATCCGCGAAATTCTGATCATCACCACGCCCGACGATGCCGACCAGTTCAAGCGTGTGCTGGGCGACGGGTCGGATTTCGGCGTGTCGCTATCTTACGAAGTGCAGCCCCGGCCGGAGGGCTTGGCGCAGGCCTTCCATATCGGCGCTGACTTCGTGCGCGGCGGGCCGAGCGCGCTGATCCTCGGCGACAACATCTTCTATGGCCACGGCCTGCCCGCCCTCCTGCAGAGAGCGAACGAGCGCACCAGCGGCGCGACGGTGTTCGCTTACCGGGTCAATGAGCCCGAGGCTTTCGGCGTGGTCGAGTTCGATGCTGCGGGCAAGGCCATCTCGATCGAGGAAAAACCCAGGGCGCCCAAGTCGAACTATGCGGTGACCGGCCTCTATTTCTACGACGAGACCGTGGTCGACAGGGCGCGGGACATGAAGCCTTCGGCGCGCGGGGAACTCGAGATCACCGATCTCAACCGCCTCTATCTCGATGAGGGCGCAATGGCGGTCGAGATCATGGGCCGCGGCTTCGCGTGGCTCGACACCGGCACCCATGCCTCGCTGCTCGACGCTGCGACCTATGTGCGCATCACCGAGGAGCGGCAGGGCCTCAGGATCTGCTGCCCCGAAGAGATCGCGTGGCGACAGGGCTTCATCACCGCCGACCGCCTGCGCGAGATTGCCGAACCGCTGCGAAAGTCGGGTTACGGCGAATACCTCCTCAAGGTTCTGGAAGAGACGGTGCCCGCGTGAACATCATCGAAACCGCCCTGCCGGGCGTTCTGATCATCGAGCCGCGCGTGTTCGGCGATGCGCGCGGCTTCTTCATGGAGACCTGGAACGCGAAGGCCTTCGCCGACGCCGGTCTCGATCTGACCTTCGTTCAGGACAACCACAGTCGCTCGCAGAAAGGTGTGCTGAGGGGGCTGCATTTTCAGAACCCCGGCCCTCAGGGCAAGCTGGTCCGGGTGGCGCAGGGCGCGGTGTTCGACGTCGCGGTGGACCTGCGCGCTTCATCGCCGACTTTCGGCAAGTGGGTGGGCGTGGAACTGAGCGCCGCCAACAAGCGGATGTTCTGGGTGCCCGAGGGCTTCGCCCACGGCTTCCTGACGCTCGAGGATGATACCGATTTCCTCTACAAGTGCACCGCGCCCTATGCCCCGCAGAGCGAATTCACCCTCGCCTGGAACGACCCGGCGGTAGGGATCGAATGGTCGGTGGCCGGCCTCGATCCGATCATTTCCGACAAGGACGCCCGCGGGCTCTCGCTCGCCGACGTGCCGGTGTTCGCATGAGGGTTCTGATCACCGGGTCTGGTGGCCAGCTCGGCGGCGCGTTGCAGCGGCTTGCGCCGGCCTGGGCCGAGATCAGCGCGATCGACGTCGCCGATTGCGACCTTACCGATGTGCCGATGCTGCGCGCCCGGCTCACGGTGGAAGCGCCCGAGCTGATCCTCAATGCCGCCGCCTACACCGCGGTCGACAAGGCCGAGAGCGACGAGGAAACCGCCCGCGCGATCAACGCAGGCGCGGTCGCCGCGATGGTGGAGGCCATGGCGGAAACGGGCGGGAAGGTCGTGCACGTGTCGACCGACTATGTCTTCGATGGCACCTCCTCCTCCCCCTATGCGCCCGATGCGCCGCGCAACCCGCAATCCGCCTATGGCCGCACCAAGGCCGAAGGCGAGGACGTCTTGCGGTCCGAGGACGTCCTCGTGCGCACCGCCTGGGTCTACGAGGCGGGTGGGGCCAACTTCGTGCGCACCATGATCCGGCTGATGAAGGAACGTGACGAGCTCGGGGTTGTCGCCGACCAGATCGGCGCGCCGACATGGGCGACAAGCCTCGCGAGCACCATCTGGGGCCTCGTAGGGAAAGGCGCCAGCGGCACCTTCCACCACAGCGATGCCGGGGTGGCGAGCTGGTACGACTTCGCCGTCGCCATCGCCGAGGAAGCCCACGCAATCGGCCTTTTGCCGCGCATTCCGGTGATCCGTCCGCTCACCACCGCCGATTATCCGACCCCGGCCCGGCGCCCGGCCTTCTCGCTGCTCGATTGCCGCGCGACGCGCTCCGCCCTGGACGAGGTTCCGGTCCACTGGCGCACAAATCTGCGCCTGATGCTGAAAGAGGAAGCAAAGCTTGGCTAACGTGCTTGTCACCGGCGGCGCCGGGTTCATCGGCGGCAACTTCGTCCATTACTGGAACGCGAAGCACCCCGAGGACCGGGTGATCGTGCTCGATGCGCTGACCTATGCGGGCAACCGGTCGACCATCGAAGGCGCGCCCAATGCCGAGCTTGTCGTGGGCGACATCCGCGACACCGACCTGGTCGAGCGCCTGCTCCGCGATCATGGCATCACCACGCTGGTGCACTTCGCCGCGGAAAGCCATGTCGACCGCTCGATCAGCGGGCCGGATGCCTTCATCGACACCAATATCCTCGGCACCAACAGCCTGCTCAAGGCTGCGCGCGCCGTGTGGCTGGCGGGCGATGGCGTCGATCACCGCTTCCACCACATCTCGACCGACGAGGTGTTCGGTTCGCTCGGGCCCAGCGATCCGGCCTTCTCCGAAACGACGCCCTATGCGCCGAACTCGCCCTATTCGGCCTCGAAGGCCGCGTCGGATCACCTCGTGCGCGCCTATCACCACACCTTCGGGCTCGAGGTGACGACGAGCAATTGCTCGAACAATTACGGGCCCTACCAGTATCCCGAAAAGCTCATCCCGCTGTTCCTCCTCAACGCGCTCCACGGGCGCAACCTGCCGATCTACGGCGACGGGATGAACGTGCGCGACTGGCTGCATGTCGAGGATCACTGTCGCGGGATCGAAGCGTGCCTTGTGAATGGCGTGCCGGGCGAGACCTACAACATCGGCGGCGGGGCGGAGCTGCCCAACATGACCGTGATCGACACGATCTGCGCCGAGGTTGACCGCGCCTTTGCCGAGGTCGAGGGCCTCGCCGAACGCTATCCCGATGCGCCGGCCGCCAGGGGCGAGCCGACCAGCAGCCTCAAGACCTTCGTCACCGACCGCGCCGGCCACGACCGCCGCTATGCGATCGACGAGACCAAGGCCCGCAGCGACCTCGGCTATGCGCCCGCGCACGGCTTCGGGGACGGCCTGCGCCAAACCCTGCGCTGGTATCTCGACCACGAAGCCTGGTGGCGTCCGCTGTTATAGGGAGCGGCAAGTTAAAAGGGGCACTTGTAGCGCCAGCGAATTTAAGGAGTAGCAGACATGCTTGTTAAATTTGCTGACGTTCTGGCGACCTTGATCATTTTGATAACTGGCCCCCTGTTGCGTGCTGTTGGAAACTTTCCGGGCAACTTTCCGTTTTTTCAAAAGCAAGCCGACCGAATTGGTGTGCAGCTACGCTCGACCCATTACTATCACCCTACCTATGCGAACGCAGACCTTCCGGCAGAGGTCACGGGACCTCGGGATCTGCCAGGCGTAGACCTGTACGAAGAGAGCCAGATTGAGTTAATTGGGAAGTTGAGATTTCAGGACGAACTTGCAAGTTTGACGGAGAAATCTGGTTCCTCTTCAGACTTTTCATACGATGGATCACAGTATTCGTATGGCGATGCGGACTTGCTCTATGCAATGATCCGTCATTTCAAGCCCAAGCGCTTTTTTGAAATTGGTTCGGGCAATTCCTCACGAGTGGCTCATAAGGCTATTGTTGCCAACACGGTCGATGATCCGACCTATTCATGCCGTCATGTCTGTGTCGAACCGTATGAAATGCCCTGGCTTGAACAGCTCGGTCCCGAGATCATCCGCGAACGTGTGCAGGATATCTCACTTGCGCTTTTCGACGAACTCGAAGCGGACGACATGCTGTTTATCGACAGCAGTCACGTGATACGGCCTTTCGGCGACGTATTGGTCGAGTTTCAGCAGATCATCCCGCGATTGGCTGCGGGGGTGTATGTGCACGTCCATGACATCTTTACGCCGAGGGATTATCCCGAAGAATGGTTGCGCATAAAGCGGAGGCTTTGGAATGAGCAGTATTTGCTCGAAGTGTTACTAACCAACGCTTCAAGATATCGGACGGTACTGGCGATGAATTGGATAAACCATCGCTATCCTGACGTTGTGCGCACGGCTTTTCCAATCCTGCAAGAGCATCCAGAGGCCGAGCCCGGCGCGTTCTGGTTCAAGGTTCTGTCCTAGACACCGGGGTTAGCCAATTCTGGCTCGGGCACTTCGTTTCCGCTGGCCCTTAGCCGCTCGGCTGGCTCTTGCGCGTCAGTATGTCGGCCAGCGGGCCGACAGCGGCCAGCGCGGGGGCTTCCACCAGGTGCCAGGACAGCACTCCCAGCACCAGCGTCACGGGGAAGGCCAACGCGATGTTGCCCGCCGGCGAGACGCCCGGCACGAGAAAGGCGACCGCCTGCTGCACCGGGAAGGCATAGATGTAGACACCGTAGGAATAATCGCCCAGCCGGTTGTAGGCGAGTAGCCGCCCCTTGGGAACGAAGCCTAGCCAGAAGGTCGAGTAGACCAGCGCCAGAATGATTATGGTTTTCATGAGCACGCCGGGGGTCATGAACGATACCGGCAGCCACAACAGCAAGGCGATCCAACCGGACATCGGAAGATGCGTCCGCCAGACATAGGCAAAGGTGCCGAGCACAAAGGGGAAGGCAAGCTGGGAGAACGGCCCAAGCCAGATTGCGAGAGCGGCAGGTAGCGGCAGGCCGAGCCCCGAAATCGTCCCCCAGAACAGTCGCAATAGCGTCGCGAGCACCAGCACGCCAACCATCAGCCAGCGCGCTCGCAGCAGTCCTACCAAGCCAAGCACCACCACTCCGAGATAGCACGCGACCTCGAATTCGAGGGTCCACAGGCTCCCGTTGATCGCAGGCCCATATGGATTGGTCTCAAAGACTCCGGGAAGCGGATACTGCAGAAAGTAAAGGCTCAGATTGGCCGGCACATAGGCCCGGGTCTCGGGGTGTGCCCAATAGGTTTCGCTCGTGAGCGTCGTGAACCAAGCTCCAGCCAACAGTGTGAGGACGAGCACCACCACAAGCGCCGGGTATAGGCGAAGCACGCGCGCTAGGATAAAGCGCAGTGTGCTTCGTCGCCGATCAAAACTACGTGCGATGAGCAATCCCGAAATGCCGAAGAAACCTGAGACCGCAAGTTCGCCACCGGTAACCCCGATGTGCCGGTAGAGAGGGTCGGCGACGCTCCAAGCGATCGCCCAGGCATGGCTGACGAGCACCATGGTCGCGGCGACCATCCGGATCGCGTTAAGATTGTTGTCGCGGCCCTGCAGGATGTTCTCCAGCCGAGGGGCCGAACAGCGCATCGGGGCGGCTCCGTCAGGCGGCGCGGGTCGCGATCAGCGACTTCTTGAAGACCATCGCGAAGCGTTCGGCCGAATGGCGCGCATCGGGAAACAGCTGCCGCATCATCCCCTGGCTGATCATGCGGCAGCTGTCGAGCCGTTCGGCCGCCTCGGCGAAATCCGTCCTGCGATTGAGGCCGACGTTGAACCGCGTCTCCATCCCGATGCGGATCGGATCAGGCAGCCAATGGAGCAAGGGAACGGCGTTATGCGGATCGACCGGAAACCAGAAATTGGGTGTCTGCACATAATAGGCCTGCCCCACGCGGCGGACTTCCTTGGCGAAGGCAATCATCTTGCCGAAGCTGCCCACGTGCTCGATCACCGAATTGGAGTGCACGAGGTGGAACGCGCCGTCCCCATATTGCGGCATGTCGCATGCATCGCCGCTGACATTCTCATATTGCACATGGGCGAGGGTGCCCTCGCTGTAATCCTCCAGCTCCTCGGAATAGTTGAGGATGGTAAGGTGCACCTTCCCGGCCAGCGCAGGGGAAAGCATGTTCCAGTATTCCGCGCGCCCCCCCGCATCGAGCACGCGGATGCTGCCGTGTTGCCTCACGAGCTGTTCGATCAGTGTCTGGACCTGCCGGAACCGCGCCGCCCGGAACCGGGTCTGGGCTTTTTCGAACATGGCAGGTGTGTTACGTCGCGCCATTGGCGTGGTCTCCAGCCACCGGCCGGGCCGGTGCGTTTTGGGTTTGATCCATCAAGCTTTGCCAGTCTGCATCTCTACACAGTACGGCACCAACCGCGCCGGCCAGCTCGCCTAGGAAGGGATAGCGATCGGTGCTCACGTAGGAGGGATTAGCATAGGTCGCCGGGGGCTCTGCCGAGGCTGCGCAGGCCGCTGCCATAGCAGCCGCGAGAGGCTCCTCGGCGATGGAGAAAAGCGACCTGATGTTGGGGTGGAATGACGCAAGATCCTTGCACAGATAAGCATTGGTCACCGTGCGAACCCCGAGATGCGCCATTTCCAGAGGCGGATAGCTGGGGTGGGGCGATGCCATCAGGCTGACCCCCGCCGCCGATGTGAGCAGGAGTTCGGCGTAGGCCTCGATCGAAAGCTTGCCGACCGATACCATTTGGCGCCCGTCGCCCAAGTCGACCGGCGCATGCGCCATTCCGGCAGACAGCACCTCCCAGTCGGCGTATTCTGGGTAATCGCGCGCCCAGCGCTTGAGGCCGCGCACCAGTGCGGGGAAACAGTTGCGTTCGACGCCGGGGCGGCCGTAGACCAGCATGCGCTTGGCGCGCGGCGCGCTGCCGACGCGGTCAAGATAGGGGCGAAGGGCATCCGGGATCACCGGTTCGAATACGAAGCTTCGCGCGGGGCAATGGCCCATCAAGGCGATGTATTCGGCAAGGTTTGAACTGTTGATCAATCCCCAGAGCGGGGCGGTGGTGTCATAGGCTTCGCGTGCCAGAAGATGCGCCGAACAGAAGTTCCAGAACGCCGGCTCATAATCCTGGATCAGCCAGAGCACCGGCTGGGGTGCCGACAGGAACAACCTCGATTGCGCATCGCGGACCTTGGCGAAATTGAGCGTCACCCACCAGTTGTAGGTCACGAATATTTCATGGGCCCGGACGGCGACCTGTGCCGAAGTGCTGGGCACCAGTTCAATCTGGTCTGGCCGGATATGAAGACCTGCCTTGGCGGCCGGACCGGCGATCATGCCGGTATCGGTTTCTGCCACCACGTCCGTCACGAGCACGCGCAGGTCGATGTCCTTCACTGCGGCACTGACCGCAAGGAAAAGGCGAGTGAAAAGATCAATCCCGGTCGCTGTGCCGCCGAAATCCGTGCCCTTGAGCAACATCGGCAGCACGAGCGTGAGGCGGGGGCGGGGCTCCCGATCGGGCACCACCCTGTAGTCGGCAAGCACGACGTCGTCGATCGGCGGCGGCGCGACAGATTCGCGCAGGCGCTGGTAAAGCGCCTTGAGCTGCGGCGGGAGGTGCTGCTTGAGAAAGGCGCGTGCCCGGGATTGCTGCGTCACGCCGGCCTTCGCGCCAAAATTGTCAGGAACTCCGCGTTGGTTTCGGTTTCCGGCGGCGCTTCGGACATTGCCTGCCGCAGCGCCTCGTGCCTGTCTGCGGGACTGGCGGAGAGCGATACATCCCACATCCAGCTGCGGACCGAGCGGTCGATCTGCTGCCGCTCCACCACGAAACCATTGTGCTCGAGTGCTTCGGCGAGTGCGGCGCGGCTCGGGAGCGCGAAATGTCGCGGCGCTTCGAGGCCGCGCCAGTTAGGCCCGAAGATAGCAAGGCCCGTCGCACCGGCATTCGGAAGCTCGAGATAAAGGCTGCCACCAGGCTTGAGCCAGCCGAACAGACGCTTCAGCAGGGGTACCGGGTCCGGCACATGCTCCAGCACATGCGACAATGTTATATGGTCGAACTCGGCGTCCCAGCTATCGCCCGCGAGACCCGCGACATCGTGGATCGCAATCCCGACGTCCGAAAGCGCCGTAAGCAGGTGCGGATCGTATTCTACCCCGTGCAGTTCATAATCCAGCCGCTGCAGTCGCAGAAGAAACTTTCCGCTGCCGCATCCGTAATCAAGGACCTTGGCAGGGGGCGCAGGAACGAACCGCATGCCCTTGTCGAGCCCGGTGGTGTCATAGCCGCTTTGGGCAATTACCTTTCCGACCAGCCGGTCGAGTGGCCCAGCGGCATTGGTGAACCGGCTGCGGAAATAGGCTGCCCGCACCCATCCGCGAAGGCCCGAAGTGGCGGCATCGGATCCGCTTTCGGCGCCATGCGTGTAGTAATTGTCGTAGGCTCTCAGCAGCCGTTCGCCTGTCGGGCGCTTGGCCAGCCAGAGGGATCCGCAATCGCCGCAGCGGTGAAAATCGAATAGGCCGGGGTCGGCTTCGAAAAAAATGTCGCCGACCCGTTCGACGCCCCCAAGCCTTTTATCACTCCCGCAGTACAAGCACTGCGGGCAGGTTTCCAGGCTTTGGTCATCAACGGAATTGGCCAGCGCATCGACGCTCGGAAGGCCATCCATGTCGTTTCCTGATCAGCCCTGAAGTAAGACAGCGGGATTCTCTTGCGGCGACCTAGAGCAGAGAGGCGGATGCGAACCGGGATGGCCAATGACGCAGCCAGCTGGCTTGGCCTTTTCCCGATTGCGAAACGCGTCTCGCACAGGCAATAGCCCCGGGCAAGTGGTTTAATACGACACCTGATGGGGCGGACCGAGTGAGATTACCTGCCATGGCAGTGGCCCGCCGTTGTCCGCCCCAGGATAGGGGTGACTGCGCGGCAGAGCACATTTGCATGCCACCGCGGAGCGTTATCTGATGGCGCTTGCCAAGAACTCGGTGCTCAATCTGCTGCCGACCCTGAGCGGGGTGCTGGTGAGCATCGCGACTGTCCCCTTCTATCTCTCGGTCGTGGGCACGGAACGCTATGGGGCGCTGCTGCTGGCGCTGGTGCTGCTTGGCTATTTCGGCCAAGCCGACTTCGGGCTGGGCCGGGCGCTTACCCAAAGGATCTCCGCCATGCCGGATGCAACGCCCGGCGAGCGGGCGAGCGTGGTGTGGTCGGCCCTGGGCGGCGCAGCGGTGATTTCAGTGGTCGGCGGCGGCCTTGTCTATCTCGTTGCCTCGGTCTTCTTCCAGTCGTACTTCGATGCTGGAGCCGAACTGAGAGGCGAGGTTGTCTCTGCGGCATGGCTTTTCGCACTTTGCGTGCCGGTCATCATGCTGACCGGAGTTTCAACCGGCGCACTTGTCGGACTCGAGCGGTTCGGCGTGGTGTCGCTCGGCACCACGATCGGAAATCTGCTGTCCCAGGTTCTGCCGCTGCTGGTGGCGACGATCCACTCGGCGGATTTCGGCTGGCTTCTGGCGGCCTCGCTTGCGGGCAGAGCGCTCGGACTTGTTCCGATCGTCTCGAGCATGGCTTTGGTATTCCTGAAGAGCCAGCCTTTCAACCCGTCGATGGCCCAGCTTCGCCGCCTGTTCTCATTCGGCAGCTGGATCATGGTCACAGCCATCGTGGGTCCGCTGATGACCATGGCTGACCGCGTCGTGATCGGCGCTGTCATCGGTGCGGCCGGCGTCGTCGCCTACTCCGTGCCCGTGCAGATAGCCGCCCGGACCGTCATGTTCCCCATGGCTTTGGTGCAGGCGCTCTTTCCGCGCCTCGCTTCGCGTGGCGAGGCTGAATCTGTGGCTCTTGGCAAGGACTCGGTAGTTCTCGTCGGGCAGCTGTTCGGCTTGATCGTCATCGGCCTGATCTGCCTTGCCGAACCGCTCTTGCGGCTCTGGCTGGGCGACGATCTCGACCCACGCTCTATCCTCGTCGGACAGATCACCATCATCGGCGTCTGGGTCAACGCGCTTGCCAACGTTCCCTATGCCCTTATCCAGGCGCGCGGCAATTCGCGCTACACGGCAGTTCTGCACCTGCTCGAACTACCTGTCTATGCTGCCATGCTTTACGGATTGGGCATCCTGTTCGGCCTGTATGGCGTCGCTTTGGCCTTTACCTTGCGGGTCATCATCGATTGTGCCGTGCTGTTTCACAAGGCCCGGTTCTTCGATCCGGGGGTCGTGAGGCGTCTTGCGGGCCCCGCGGCTCTGATCGCTCTGGCGATGGCAGGGTCTCCCTGGATGCCCGATTGGATCCAGGGGCTGGGCGGCGCGAGCGTTCTTTGTTCCCTCCTGCTGGTGATCACCTGGTTCCAGATGCCGTCGCAGGCGCGCGACTGGTTCGCGCAGCGGCTCGGGCGCGCGTAGCTCTCCCGGCACGGGCTGCAGACTTGAACCAGCTTGATCTCTGGCCTACGAGAGCGAGCCGATCACATCGATCCGGCCTTGTCCGGCGCGATGCCTAGCGTGTGGAAGTCGTGATGCCCCAGCCGATGCCGCGTGTGCCTGCCATACCCGCACAGCTGCCGTGGCATGCTCCTGCCGCGCGACCGGTAAGCATGATGGCTCTCGTTCCGCTACTGGTGGTCTGGTATTCGATCTTTCTGGTTCCCCCGGAAGTCGAATTTCTCGTATTCGGGGTGCGCTTCAACGCCTATCGTGTGGCTGTCCTGCTCTGTTCGGTCCCTGCGCTGTGGATGACGATGCGAAATGCGAAAGGCGCGATCAGCCCGATCGACATCGCGGTTGCAGCGATGGCCTTCTGGATGGTGCTGTCCTTCATTCTAATCTACGGTTTCGAAAGCGGGTTGGTGCGCGGCGCGGGTATCGTGATCGATACGGCGCTGTCCTATTTCGTCGCACGGGTGTGTATCAAAACCCCCGATGATTTGCGCCGAATGCTACTGCTGGGCTTGCCCGCAGTGCTGTTCGCAGGTGGATTGCTGGTGGTGGAAAGCGCCACCGGCGAACTTCTGTACAGGCCGTTCGCAGCCGAGATTTTTGGCAACATGGCCAAGTTCGCGGGGGGGGAGGAGACCGGTCGCATCGTCCTTGAGAAGGAATTCCGGCTCGGGCTGCTGCGCGCCTATGGCCCCTTCATGCACCCGATTCTTGCGGGAGCAGTGATGGTCGCATTTCTTCCCATATACTATTTCAGCGGCCTGCGCTCGTGGCCTTACATCCTCGGCGTAGGTGTGGGGCTGGCCGGCTTCTTCTCACTCAGTTCTGCGGCGTTTCTGGCCCTTATCATCGCCATCGGTGCAATTGCCATATATCATGCCAAACCGCATCTGCCGAAGATTTCCTGGTGGACGATTGTATCGCTGATCGGATTGCTGGGGTGGGCTACCCATATGGCCTCCAAAAACGGGATCATCTCGGTGATAGCCCGCCTAACGCTTACCCCAGCAACTGCGGATTATCGGCGGCTGATCTGGGAGTATGGGTCCATCAGCATCGCGAACAACCCTTGGTTCGGCATCGGATATCGTCAATGGGAACGACTATACTGGATGACAGGCGATAGCGTGGATGCGCATTTCCTGCTTCTCGGCATGCGTCATGGCCTGATTGTTCCGCTTCTTCTGCTGTTCGGGATTGCCTACGGCATGATCCGACTGGGTGTGATCCTTCCGAACCTGAATCCGAAGGACAAGGCTTTCATGATTGGGCTTAACATCTCGATGTTCGTGTATCTCATTGTCGGGCAGACGGTGAACTACTTCGGTTCGACCAACCTCGTTTTCATGTTTTTTTTGGCCTTCCTGGCTTCGATGGTTAGCTGGGGTAACGGCGTACTGAAGATGCAGAGCCAGATCAGGCTCATGCTGACGAGAATGAGGCTCCAGAACGCTATTCCGGCGTAATGTCTGGTGCGGCAAGAGCGCTGCTTTACCTCCACTCACTCCCGTTGACCGCTTGCACTGTTCCAAGGCTGATGTTCGCATAGCTGGGGTAAGCGCGGTTGCCGGTGCCGCGCTGGATGCCGAACGTGTCGGCCCACTGGTCGGCGGTGCCGACGAAGAAATGCGCAGGGATCGCACCCGTCACCCCGTCGCCGCGCGTGAGGATTGCAGCGGGCTGGAACTTGTCGCGCTCGGTGCTAATCGTGAGGTCCACCCGCGCCACCGTGTTGAGGTAGAGGGCGCCCATGTCGAAGGTCGTGCCGCCGAAATTGAAGGCATAGCCGCCGATCGCCGAACCTGCGGCGAAGGTCCAGCGCGCCACCGCACCCGCACCGCCTGTCCAGGTGATGAAGTTGAGGGTCTGCGCCGCGCCGTTGATGAAGCAATCGAGGCCAAGCGTGTTGGTCATGCGGGTGGTGTCCCACGACCACAGAATATCGTAGTCGGTATCGACGGCAAGCACGGGGGTCTGCGCGCGATAGGCGACGGAACCTGCTGCATTGCGCAGGCGGATTTCGAGGCGGCGCGTGGTGGTGAGGACAATCACCAGATCGGGCGTGCCCGACTGTGCGCCAAAGATGATCGTGTCGGCGGCAGGCGCAGCCGGGAAGCGGAAGCGCATCAGGGCCATCGTTCCCAAGGCCGAGTTGGCAGCGGCCAGCGTGCCGGTCCCGCCCATCAGGCGGCGCGTAACACCGGGGGTGAAGCGAACCACGGGATAGGCGCTGTTCGTCCCGCCGACCTTTTCGGTGCGGTTGGTGACGGCCTGCCCCGAGAAGCTGGCAAGGTTCACGCCATCGACGCTGCGCGCCGGGTTGCTGCCGGGGGCGGTGTAGCTGACCGTCACAACGTCTACCCCGGTCACGGGCGAGGCGAGCGTCAGGCCGATGTTCTGGCGGAAGATCGACACCGCCGAAACGGTAGCGGGCGAGCCGTTGACGAGCACGGTGAAGGCGCTGGTCGCGGGTGCGGTGACGTTATCGAGAAGCGACAGATCGCAGCGCAGCCACATGTCCGCGCCGCGCACCCCGGCCTCGACAATCGCCGGGGCCGCTGTCTTGGCGGGGCGATAGGCGTTGACCATTTCCAGCGTGAAGGGCAGCGCGGTATTGCCCGCGCCGCCCTCGGTGCGGCGACCATAGACCGTATCGAAATAGAGCCAGAATTGCGGAAAGTCCCACAGCGCCTTTGCGCCGGTCGTCAACTCGACCGCCAGCACGCCGGGGAGAAGCGAATAGGCCACGATGTCGCGGTAAAAGCTGTCCCAATTGGACCCGCTGTATTGCGGCTGCTCGGTGTGCTGCTCGCCCCAATCGGCTGCGCCCACCTGCTGCGGGGTGTAGATCGTGCGGGGACGCCCGTCGCCGGTGAAGCGCGGGATCACCATGTCTGGACCGGCCACCGTGAAAATCTGACGGTTCTCTGCCCAATCAAGCCGCTCGGCACTCGAAAGTGCAGTCAGCCATGTCGCCGGAACGTTGGAGCCAAGCGCGGCTGCACACATTGCGATCACAGGCAGCTTCCACTGGTTGCCGCCACCAGCGCCGAAGGTAATCGACCCTTCTTCATGGCGACTCACCAGATCGTCAGCAATTGTAGCCATGTGCGAAAGCAGCATCATCTTTTGGTGGGTCGTGAAGCTGGACAGGTGGAGACACAGCATCGCTCGGTGCAGATTGTTGCCGATGTCGCGGCCATATTCAGGATGATTGTTGATCGCCTTGGCATTGCCGTTGTTGATGCTGTCGGGCTGCGAGGTCTCGATATAGCGGTCCACCCAATCGACCGCCTGCTCGTAGGTCGGGGCGTTCGCGGTCGGGGCGAGGTTCTGGAACACGCCAAGGTTGAAATGCGAACGGCGGATCAGCGAGGTCTTGTCGGTGCGGGAAACACCAGGGCGGATCGCATCGGCAGGCGGGATGCTGTCCACCACCGTCAGCACCACCATGTCGTTTCCGACGGGGCGGTTGTTGACCGGAAGGCCGGTGAGGCGCGAGACCATTTTGACCACGCTGCCAGTCACCACAGTCAGGGGCACGCCGGTAAAGCCGGGATCGACATTCGCCGAGGCGCTGTAGGGCGCCGACAAAATCCCGCCGATAGCGTTGAGGCTATCCCACCCTTGCACTCTGTTCGTCGTGTTGTTGGCAAGCAGCCCCCCGGTCGCAAAACTTCGGTTGCCGGGGTTGACCTGAGTGCCGTGAACCTGCCGATTGGTGTAGGCTGTCACTGCGCCGCCGCTGCTGCCGACGGGTCCGTTGTTGCCGCTTTGGAGCGTGCTGGCAGGCGAGATCGAGGTGATCGAGACGGGGCCCACCACCCACCAGTCGCCATTGGCATACTGTCCGGCGGCGCGAGGTTCGGAGAAGTTGTAGGCGACGCCGTAGCTGATCACCTGATGAGTCAGAACACCGCTCTCGGTGCTGAGGTTGTGTCGGCGACCCCCGCCGAAGCCGTAGCCAAAGCGTGCCATCAGGCAAGACCGATCATGTTGCCAGCGGTCGTTCCGCTGAGACGGACATGAAGGGCACGGATGTCGAGGATGGTGCCGCTGGCGACGTTGACGAACGTCACATCCTGATCGCTGTCGACGGCGCGCACCACGATATTGCCGCCACTGCCGATATAGAGCGCCTTCGGTAGTCGCGGGAGCGCCGAGACATCGTGTGGCACGATCGGGAAGCAGTGGCGGGCAGGAGCGACAAGGCTATCAAGGGCGGTATTGAAGTTGTCGACGGGCATAAGCGACTCCTCGAAGTGGGACTAGGAGGCGTCTCGGTATTCATTGCTTCATAAGTAGGAAAATCAAAAAAATCCTTCAATTGCGGCGACAGGCGTTAAATTGCGGGCTCTGATATTTTCTATGCTTGGTGCAAGGACGTCCGTTAATTCGCCGCTATGGTGGAAATTCGTGATCATGCGGCGCACTATCGTGTCGTCCTCGCAAATTTCATTCCAAGTTTTTATGTAAGACGAGAGGGCTTGTTGGTGCCTGCAGGTAACCAAAGGCGGCTGCTCCGCACACCAGGCATCTCGGGTTTGCGCCAAGCTCACCTATTCGCCCATCGAATATACGTGGAATCCGGTGGAGCCTTACAATGCCGTATAATTCTGCTAACGGCGCTTTGGGGAGGATCGTCGGCCTGTCGTCACGTCAATGTCTCATGACCGGTGGCGAGAAGCGCGAAGCCCAGTCGACATGATGATGCCCTGCTACGGGTGATTGTTCGGGAAAAGAATGGATAAGGGTTGGCCGGTGCTCGGATGTCGATCGATTTGCGCACCAACGAATTCCTAGGCCTCGACTTTGTGCATGCGACCTATGCCGAGGTAGCATGTGAGCTTGATCGCCTATCGCTGCATGACAGCGTGTCTCTGGTGGTTACGCCCAACGTCGATCACATCGTCATGCTGCATGATGAAAGCCGCGCGGGCGACGTGACGGAGCGCTTCCGCCGCGCTTATCAAGCCGCCGCATTGCGTCTTTGCGACAGCCGGGTTCTGCAGGCCCTCGCATTTCTCCGCGGCGTTGATCTGGAGGTCGTGACGGGTAGTGATCTGACCGCTTATCTCTTCCAGAACGGCTGGCTCGATGGACGAAAGGTGGCGCTGGTCGGGGGTGACGCCAGCATGCTGGCAGATCTCAACTCCATGTTTCCTGACATAGACCTCCATCAGCATATTCCGCCGATGGGCATCCTTGAGAACGAGCGCGCGATCGTCGAGATCGAGGCGTTTCTGGCCGGCCAGCCGTGGCACTATATCCTGTTCGCGATCGGTGCGCCCAGAAGCGAGATTATCGCTCACCGAGTTATGGCGATCGAAGGAATGCGCGGTGTTGCCGTTTGCATTGGCGCATCCCTTGAATTCTTGCTCGGGCGCAAGGCGCGCGCGCCCCGATGGATGCAGTATGCGCGGCTCGAGTGGGCTTTCCGGCTGTTGACAGAGCCGCGCCGGCTCTGGCGTCGGTATTTGCTGTCCGGACCCAAGATCCTCGTCATCGTCTCCCGGTGGCGCCGGTCCTGACCGCTTACGAGTCGTTGCCGTAGCTGCGCATCAGCGCCTTGCGCCACCAAACGAGCTTGCCAGCCCCGCCACTTGCGCGGCACAGCAGATCGGGAGCCTGCGTGGGGGCCAGCCCCGTCGCGACGAATGCACCTGTACGGAAAATCGCGAACTGCAAGGCCCCGACCAGCATCCACGGGAGCACCCGCAACACCCCGCCAACACCACCGTTTCCATACATCAGGATGCACCGCAACTGACCTTGGTTGAAACGCCGGGTTCTGAGCGAGCGCAACGTCATGCGATCCGCCGGCACGAGTTCTTCGACGATTGCCTCATCGTTCCAGACGAGCCTGTGCTGCTCTTGCACGAGCCTACGGATCAACCATACGTCCTCGCCACCACGGGAATTGAAGCGCAGGTCGAAAGGTGTTTTCCGGTTCAGGCAACGTGCCCTGTGGAACATGGCATTCCCTGTGCCGAGATAAGCCCAGAGATGGGAGATATCCTCGCCTGTCGCCTTCCGCATGTCGCGGCTGAAGTTGCGCTTCACCTGCGCGACCAGCCCGGGTGGGCAGGAAGCAAGAAACCGTGGAGCAATCCGCCCGAAGCTCATATCGGTCCGACCATCGGCCTGGCTCATCCACGCGTCGAGCCAGCCCCTGCCGGGCACTTCGTCATCGTCTAGGAAGATGACATAGGTGCCGCGTGCGGCTGCGACTCCGGTGTTGCGGGCATGGACCACGCCGCTGCGCTCCTCGTGAACATAGCGCAACGCCGGGTCACCCTCTCCCCTGACCAGATCCTGTGCGCTGGCATCCGGACAATTGTCGACGACGATGACTTCCACGGCGTGATCGCGCAGCTGCGGGCGTAGGGCGCCGAGCAACTCGGCCAGCATGGCGGTCCGGCGGTAGGTCGTAATGACGATGCTGGCGTCTGGCACCAGTTCGCCGCATCGATCCGGAGAGGCTCCGTTTTGCCCGTCAGGCATGATGCTGTGCTGCCTCAGTGCTGCCGTGCCAGGCGCTGGGAGCGCAAGGCCGCATCCAGTCCGGCTTCAAACGTCCGGGCGATTGCTGCGCGCGAAAATTTCTCAAGTCCGCCTGCCTGTTGCCACTCATGCAGCGCCTCCTTGAGTTCGTTTTCGCGGCGGATCGCATGGCGGATGGCTTCGCGCACCTCAGCCGCGCTGCGAGCATTCACGCCGATGGCAAAGGGCAGGCCGTCGAAGTAGCCGTCGACACCCGCACCCTTCGGGTAGATGATCGGCAGGCCGGCGAACAGGGCCTCGATGAAGACAAGGCCGAAGGACTCGCGCCGGGAGGGCATGACGAAGGCCACTGCAGCGTTCATGATCGCGCCAAGCTCCTCCTGATTGCGGGGCCCCATCAGACTGACGCCCGGCGCATCGCCGATGATCGCTTGGCAGTGCGCGGTGTCCTCCGGGCTCCCGCCTCCATAGATGCGTAGATCGCATGGCTGCCCTGTCGCTCCGATCTCGCGCGCTGCTTCGACGAGGACTGCCAGGTTCTTGATCCGGTAATTGCACAGATGAAAGACGCTGATGATCGACGTGCCGTCCGCTGCAGGCGGTCGGATCGCGTCATGAACGGTCGGGCAGGGCAGATCGAGCGTCAGGCCCGTGCGCGTACCGAGGCGTCGCTCCACCGCGCGTCTGGCCCAGGGAGCGAAGGAAAAAACACAGGCTGCATCATGATAGGCCGCACCGAACCGTGCCGAAAGGTCGGGCCGCAGTGACAGGATCTTCTCATCCGTGTTGCCCTGAAGAGTCAGAGCGTATGGGATGCCGAGCCGGCCTGCGACCTTTCGGGCAACGAGGCCCTCGACGGTGAGCTTATGCCCGATCACGAGGTCTGGCATAGCCGATTCCGCAGACAGGCGCTCGACCACCCACTCGGCCAGCCGATCAAGCGCGGTTGCATGAAGAACGCCCTTGGCGGGTGCGAGATACTCGAGGCACAGGCCCCTGTCGAAAGCTCGAATGCTCTCGACGTCCACTGGCGGCAGACGGTTGGCCACCAACCCCGGAAGCTCTCCGAGCTTTGGATTGCGACGGTTCAGCGAAATCACCTGATGACCGAAGCGGTCATCGACCAGATCGATCAGGCGACCAATAACGGGTGTTTTCGCCGGATTGATGAGGTCAGGGAAGTCCGCGCTCAGATGCAGGATCTGCGGTAGCCCTGATTTCGCTCGTTCGGGGTCCGACATGACTGTCCCGGCTTCTGTCCCTGACGCTAGGTCGGCTCCGGGCACAAGCTCTGCCACTGCCCTGTGCGTCGACCTAGTCGCGGGGGCCGTACTGGTAATAGGTGTACTGGTAGTCGTACGACTGACCGGCCTCGAGTGCCCGGTATTTCGTCAGGATGGCGCCGATGGTCTTGCCACCTGCGGCTGTGATTCGCCGGATGGCAGCGCGGGCGCGGCTGAACGGCATCGTGTTGGCCTCAAGCACGAACACAGTGGCGTCGACCAACCGCGCGAGCATGGGGGCGTCCGCGAGGCCCATCACCGGGCAGGAATCGAAGATGACCAGAGAGTACTTGCCGCGACAGCTTTCGATGAATTGCTCGAACTCTTTCGACGCGAGAATTTCGGTCGGATTGGGGGGAATCTCACCGATCGGCAGGATTTCGAGGTTGTCGTGGATGCCCTTGACGATTGCGGTCTCAAGCTCGACGTGACCCAGAACGACTTCGACGAGTCCGACCTTGGGCCGTTCGATGCCGAGCAGTTTGGGTACCGAGGGCCTGCGCAGGTCGGCATCGACCAACAGGGTCTTGCGACCGAAGCTCGCGAACATTTCGGCGAGCACCACAGCCGTGGTCGACTTGCCTTCGCCGGCTTGGCTGCTGGTCATCTGGATCACGTTGCTGCTGCGCGGCAGCGAGAAGTCGATGCCTGCTCTGATCGAGGAGTAGGCCTCCATCAGCGCGCTGAACCGGTTGGCGCCGTCGATCGTGATGTCCCGGTCGGCAACATACGGCGTGTGACCGAGGAAAGGCAGGCCCAGCTTGTCCTCGACATCCTCGAGCGACCTGATGCGATCGTCGAAAGCCTCGCGCAGGACTGCAAGACCCGCAGCCAGTGCAAAGCCGAGAGCCAGGGCGATCGTCAGGTTGCGAATGAGGTTGGGCGAGTAGGGCGAAGTCGGCACCAGCGCCGCATCGAGAAGTTGCAGCGTGCCGGGGTTGACGTTGGCAGCGCTGCTCACTTCGTTGTAGCGATCCAGCAGGATCTTGAGCTGGTCGCGCAGCGCCTGCGCCTCGCGGTCGAGAACGCTGAGCTGCACCTTCTCGTCCTGCTCGACGAGGGTCGTGTTCGTCAGCGATCCCAGTTCGCGCGACAGGGCCTCTTCCTGATTGCGGGCAATGACCAACTGGTTGCGCAGGTTCGCCTTTACGTCAGCTGAGCTGCGTTCGAGCTGGGTGTTGATCGCATCGATCTGCGCCTTGAGGTTGGCGATCTGAGGAAAATCGTCGTTGTAGCGCTGGCGCAGCTCGGCAAGTTCCGCGCGCTTCGCGGTCAGGTCGGCGACAAGCCCTTGGAGCGAGGCGCTGTTCTGCACCTCCGGCAACTGGGCAGGAGAAAGAGATTGAACCGCCCTCCAACGTTCCTCCGCGGCAATGCGCGCTGCGCGGGCATCGATGAAACGCTGGTTGATGCTGGCGAGCTTTGCGGACGTGAGTGTCGCCGCACTGCTGGATTCCTCGCTGTCCGTGCCCCCGATGACGGGCTGCACGATGATTCCGCGCGCGCGCGCATATTCGTTGGCCGCCTGTTCCGCGCTCTGGAGGCGGATGCGTGTCTGTTCGATCTGTTGCGCGAGATAGGTGAGCGCGTACTTGTTGCTCTCTACCGACGAGCGGGTATCCGACGCGACAAATGCCGCAGCATACCCGTTCGCGATTTCCGCGGCGAGAACAGGATTTTCCATTTGCACGCCAATCTCGATCACCCAGTTGGCCTGCGGCGCCTCGGCCACGACCGAACCGGCCACCATCGAGATCGCCATTTCGCGCTTGGCGTTGCGCCATTGTTCGTCATTCATGCCCGGCGCGCGAGCTTCTTCGACATCTTGGCCGAGAAGGTCGATGCGTTCGGCTAGCTTGAGGTCGTCCACCACCACGGCGGCAAGCTGTCGGCTCTTGATCCGTTCCACCAGCGTGGACAGATATTCGTAAATCTGGTTGGACGGGACACCCTGGTCCACCTGGCCCTCGACGATCACATCGGCAAATGGCTTGACGCTCACTTTCGCCGTGGACTGGTACATCGGGGTCATCAGCAGCGTGACGACAAGCCCCAGAACGCCTGCAGCAAAAAGCACGCCAGCGACCAGCCAGCGCTGCCGGAACAGGATCCCCCGGATGAGGGCAACGTTGATCAGCTGGTTGCCTTGGCTTTGCACCGCCAGCTGACGATCGGGCATATAGGCATCAAGCCACGTGCCCTGTCCTGCGGGTTCAGGGTTGGCCATGATGGGACGTTCGGTCATGTTCTTAATTGAAGCCCGCTACTGCAAAGACACCGAATGCGGGAAGCGCCTTGAGCAGGTCCTCCCAGAATTGCGAAAGACCGTCTGTGCCCATCACGACGCGGTCGCCGGGCTGCAGAACGGGATCCAGCATCGTGCCTTGACGCACCTGCTTATAGTCGAATTTGGCAACCATGATGCCGTCGGGCGTCTCGCGGAACACAGCCAGCTGCTCCTCCTTCGAGGCCCGCTTGGCGCCGCCGGCCAAGGCCACTGCCGCAGAGAGGCGGGCGCCGGGCTGGAAGGGGTAGACCCCGGGCTTGTCGACCTGACCCTCGACTGTCACGAGATGCGAGGCATACTCGGCGATGTTCACGCTCACCATCGGGTTCTTGATGCCCGCTGCGGCCAGCCGTCGGGTGACGTCCTGCTCGAACTCCTTGGCGGTCATGCCGGCCGCCGGGATCGAGCCGATCATGGGAAGGGAGATATTGCCCTCGACACCGACACGCACGGCTTGCAGCGAAAGTTCCGGCTCGCGGAACACCACGACCGAAAGCTCGTCTGCGGGACGGATCGCATATACGCCGGAGCGGGAAACGCTGAAGTTGGCTTGCCCGAGCTCGGCGACCGGCTGCGAGGCGGCCATGCCGATCACAGGGTCCGGCGTCGATGCGCAGGCCGGCAGCACGACGCAAGCAGCAAGGCTGACTGACGTAGCGAGCGCGCGATGTCTCGTCATTGTGACTTTCCCCCAACAGCTATGTCCGGCGGAGGCTTAGCGGCAGGATTTTCGCAGCGCAACACGATAAAGCCCGCCTCTCGCGCAAGGACCGGCCGGTCGCCTCTGAAACGCGTTCCGAATCCGACAAAGCGCCCCGGACGCGCCATGAGCCGATCCGGATGCGGAGCTGGTGATGGTTGGATTCTGATGCCCGCCTTCCTGTGTCCGAGGCGAGCGGGGGAGCTTGCGTCGCGGCGAGGGGCCGGTAGATTGCCGATTGTCGGCGCCCTTCGCGTCATCGCCGGCATCGCGGTGCGGGACGCGAAACGGAGTTAATGGTGGGACCTTCTGTCCTCAGTCTCGTGGCGGCTGGGCTGTATCTGCTCGTCGCTGCAGCCGCCTTGGCGGCGTTCTGGATTGCGTCGTCTCGGCAGCAGATTGCCTGGCATCGGGTCGGCTGGGCAGCGATCGCTGCGGTCTTTGTCGTGCTCGCGCTGATGCGGGTTTTCGGCATCGAGGAGCTCATGCGCGTCAACCTGCGCACGGCGCTTTACAGTGAGGGCGCTTACGAGACGCGTCGCGCCTTGCAGGGTCCGCTTTTCGCCATTGTGTTCCTGACGGCCGCAGCAATTGCGGCAGGCATATTCTATTTCGCGGCCAAAGGCGTGAGAGGCAGGCGAAATCTCGCCGCGATTGTCGCGATCGGATGCACGGGCGGGATGATTTTTCTGGCGGTGCTCCGGCTGGTGTCGTTGCACTCGGTCGACGAACTGCTTTACGGCCCGCTCAAGATGAACTGGATCACCGATATGGGGCTCAGCATCGCTGTGCTGGCGAGCGCGTTTCGCTATCGCCTGGTGGTGAGCGGCGCGAAGGCCTGAGGCGCGGCGTCACGCCGGAGCGAGCAGCGCGGCGATGCGCTCCGCCGCCTTGCCGTCGCCATAGGGATTGTGCGCCCTCGACATCGCCAGATAGGCGAATGGATCGTCCAGCAACCGCGAGGTCTCCTCGAGGATGGCGGCCGCATTCGGGCCGACCAGCCGGGCCGTTCCGGCAGCTATGCCCTCCGGCCTTTCCGTGGTGTCACGCATTACGAGGACCGGCTTGCCAAGGCTGGGCGCCTCTTCCTGGATCCCGCCCGAATCCGTCAGGACGATGTCGCACGCCGCCATCATCGCGACGAAATCCAGGTAGTCCAAAGGGTCGATCAGCGCGATATTGTCACGCCCCGACAACGCCGGCCGCATCACGCCCGCGACATTGGGGTTGGGGTGCAGCGGATAGATGATCGCGACATCCTCGCGCGATGCAAGTTGTTGCAGACCCTTGGCAATCTGCGCCATTCCGGGGCCGAAATTCTCCCTTCGGTGTGCCGTCACGGCAATGATCCGCTTGCCCGCGAACCGCGCCTTTAGCGGCGCGATGGCGGGTGCCAGGGAAGGGTCGGCGGCAATTTTCCGTTGCGCGAAAAGCAGGGCGTCGATCACCGTATTGCCGGTCACGTGGATGGCTTTTTCATTCACGTTCTCAGCGCGCAATGCGGCCGCAGCGGTCTCGGTCGGGGCAAAATGCAGGTCCGCGATCACACCCGTGACCTTGCGGTTCACCTCTTCGGGCCAGGGCGAATAGATGTCGCCGCTGCGCAAGCCGGCCTCGACGTGACCCACCGGAATCCGCCGGAAATAGCACGCCAGACTGGCTATCATGGTGGTCAAAGTATCGCCGTGCACCAGCACACGATCGGGCCTCAACTGGTCCAAGACTGCACCGAAACGCGCAATGAGGCGCGCCGAAAGTGCATCGAGTGACTGGTCGGGCTGCATGAGATCGAGGTCGACGTCCGGGACCAGCCCTGCCAGCGCCAGGACCGAATCCAGCAGTTCGCGGTGCTGGGCTGTCACCACGACCTTCACGTCGAATCGTCCGGTCGCGCGCAGGGCAAAGACCACCGGAAACATCTTGATCGCTTCCGGACGCGTGCCGAAGGTGACGAGGATGCGCGGCTTGCCGCTTCCGTCCGTCATCGGCGCAGCATACCCCGCGTGTCGAACACCAGCTTGCCCGCAAGATCGGCGGGCCCGAGGTGCTTGAAGGCGGTGTGATCGACCAGCACCACCACAATGTCCGCCTGCCGGAGCGCCGCGTCAAGCGTTACGAGCTGCGCGCCCGTGCCCTCGAAGGCGGCGGGCAGTTCTTCGGTGAAGGGCTCGACCACAAGGATGCGGTCGCCGTGCGTGTGGGAGAGTGCCTCGGCGATCTCGAGCGCGGGGCTTTCGCGGAAGTCGTCGATGTCGGGCTTGAACGCAAGGCCGAGCAGCGCGACCTTGCCTTCCGGCGCAGCGTCGAGCAGCGCGCGGATCCGGCCTTCCGTGTGCACGGCCTTGTGATCATTGACCTCGCGCGCGGTGCGCACCAGCCGCGCGGCCTCGGGCGCGCCGGCGACGAGGAACCACGGGTCGACCGCGATGCAGTGCCCGCCGACGCCGGGGCCGGGCTGGAGGATGTTGACCCGCGGATGGCGGTTGGCCAGCCGGATCACGTCCCAGACGTCCACCCCGATCGCATCGGCGATCATCGAGAGTTCGTTGGCAAAGGCGATGTTGACGTCGCGGAACGAGTTTTCGACCAGCTTCACCGTCTCGGCCACGCGGGCGGTGGTGGTCAGGCAGTCGCCGCGCACGAAGCTGGTGTAGAGCACCGCCGCGCGTTCGGCACAGGCCGGGGTGACGCCGCCGATCACCCGGTCGTTGTGGACGAGTTCGTTGACGATCCGGCCGGGCAGCACGCGCTCCGGGCAATAGGCGAGCGCGATGTCGGCATCGCCCTCGTCCCCGTCCCGCGGCACGACCAGATCGGGGCGCAGACCGGCGATGATCTCGGCCACCCGCTCGGTGGTGCCGACCGGCGAGGTGCTCTCGACGATGACGCAGGCCCCGGGCATCAGCTTGGGCGCGATCGCACGGGCGGCGGCTTCGACGTAGGAGATGTCGGGCGACTTGCCTTCCCCGAGCGGCGTCGGCACGGCGATCATGTAGAAACTTGCCGTGGGCACCTGGGTCGAGGCGACCAGCGTCTGCGCGGTGATGGCGTCATGCACCAGCCGGTCGAGATCGCGTTCCTCGATGTGGACCCCGCCGGCATTGACCGTGTCGACCACGGCTTGCGAGACATCGACCCCGCACACGCTCCAGCCGTAGCTGGCCAGCAGCGCAGCGGTGGGCAGCCCGATATAGCCTAGCCCGATCACCGCGACCTGATGGTCCGGCGCGGGCTGGCCAAGCGCCTTGTGCCCGAGCGCTGCGGCGGCATCGAAGGGAGCGTTCATGCGAGGTCCTGTCCCGGTTGTCAGCCGGTGGCATGGTCGCAAAGCCCTTAAAATCGCGTTAGGCTTGCCCGCGATTTTACCATCCGGGTACGGGCTACTTCGTCAGGGCCTGGGTGTAGGCGGCCAGCAAGTGCGCGATCTGGTGCTGCCAGTTCAACTGGTTCACCACGCGCTCGCGGCCGAAGGCCCCCATCCGCTCGCGCCGCTCCGGATCATCGACCAGCGCCACGATCTTCTCGGCCAGGTCGGCCGGATCGTTGGGCGCGGCATAGAGCGAGGCGTCCTGCGCCGAATAGCGCCCTTCGGTCACGTCGAACTGCACCATCGGCTTGCCGAGGCTCATGTATTCCATGATCTTGTTCATGGTCGACTTGTCGTTCATCGCATTGACGCGGTCGGGATTGACCCCGAGATCCATGGTCGAGAGCACCTCGAACAGATCGGCATCGGGCGCGCGTCCGGTGAAGGTGATGTAGTCGGCCAGCCCGCGGCTGGCAGCCAGTTCGCGCAGCTCCGCCAGTGCCGGTCCGCCGCCCACCAGCACGAACTGGATGTCCTCGCGCTGCATCCTGCGCACGATGTGCTCGACCGCATCGATCAGCAGGTCGATCCCCTCCTGCTCGCCCATCACCCCGACATAGCCGACCATGTGCGCCCGGCCGTTCTTCCAGCTGGGGACCGGATCGACGCGCCTGAGCTTGGACAGATCGGGCCCCGAGCGCACCACGTGGACGCGCTCCGGCTTCATCCCGCCCCGCTCGATGGCGATTGTCCGGTAGGAGTGGTTGGTGGCGATCGACACGTCCGCCGCCATGAAGGTCAGCTTCTCGAACAGCAGCATCAGCCGCCAGAAGAACCCGCGCTTGTTGAACTTGGCTTCGTAAAGCTCGGGATTGATGTCGTGGTGATCGAAGATGTAGCGCGTGCCCAGCAGCTTGAAGGGCAGGGCGACGAGAAAGATCAGGTCGGGCGGGTTGCAACCCTGGATCACGTCGATGCGGCGCTTGAGGTGGATCTTCCACGCCAGCACCGTTTCCCAGAACAGCGCCGCGCTATATTCCAGGAGGAAGCCGGCCGCGCCCTTGGCCTCGAGCGGCAGCGGGTGGCGGTGGATGTCGATCCCGTCGATCTGCTCGAAGCGTGCCTCGTAGCCCTTGCCGGTGGGACAGATGATCGAGACATGCGCGCCGGCCGCCTTCAGGGTGCGCGCCTCCTGCCACACCCGCCGGTCGAATGGCAGGGGCAGGTTCTCGACCACAATCAGCACGTGCCGGCCCTTGAGCGGCTCGCCCGGAATGGTCGCGGGAATGCCTTCCTCGGCGTTCAGGGAGGCGGGGGCGCTCATCCTCAGGCGATGATGCTGGTATCGACGATCTTGTCGCGGTCGACCGCCAGCGTGTCGACCAGCCGGTTGCTCGCGATGATCCGCGCGTAGTCGCGGCTCTCGGCCGTGGCTTTCGTCACCATCAGCCCGTCGATGCGCGGCAGCACCGAATAGGCATAGCCGAGGTTCTGGCCCACCAGATTGTCGGGTGCGACCTTGGGATCGTAGATGTCGAGATCGAAGCCCGCCTCGAGCAGCTTGCGCGCCATGTCGACCGCCGGGCTTTCTCTGAGGTCGTCGGTCTCCATCTTGAAGGCGAGGCCGACCAGCAGAACCTTGGCGCCCGGCTCAAGCCCGCGGGTGGCGTGCAGGAACTGGTGATGCTTGTGTGCCTCGTTCGAGCGGATGAGCGAATCCACCAGATGCGTGGACGAGCCGGTGTCGGCAGCGATGTATTGCAGCGCGCGCACGTCCTTCGGCAGGCACGATCCGCCGAAAGCGCCGCCCGGGCGGGTGTAATAGGCCGAAAGGTTGAGCTTGGTGTCGCTCTTGAAGATGGCGTGGACCTCCTTCGCGGAAATCCCGAGGTTCTGGCACACGCGCCCGATCTCGTTGGCGAAGGCGACCTTGACCGCGTGCCAGCTGTTGTCGACGAACTTGGTGATCTCCGCCTCGCGCAGGCCGACCTCGAACACCGGCGCATCGATCCCCTCGTTGAGCTTCGCCATGTTGGCGGACGGCTTTCCGCCGAGCGTGCCGATGACGATCTTGGGCGGGTTGAAGAAGTCCTCGATGGCAGAGGCTTCGCGCAGGAACTCGGGATTGTAGACCAGTTCGACCGCCCGGCTGGCGGCCTCGCCGAGATGGCTCTCGATGATCGGCCAGATGATGTTCTCGCAGGAGCCGGGGCGCATCGTGGAGCGGTAGACGAGGGTGAGCGGCGCCGCCCGGTCCGGCTTGACCGCGGCGGCGATCGCACGGGTGACCTGCGCGATGTAGCTCATGTTGTGCGCGCCATCGACGCCGCTGGGCGTGCCGACGCACACGATCGCCATGTCGCAATCGTCGAGCTCGTTGGTCAGCCGGACGGTCGCCGAAATCCGGCCATCGGCGTGGGCTTGGGCGAGCAGATCGTCGAGCCCCGGTTCGAACACCGGTGCTCGGCCCGCGTTGAGCGTGGCGACCTTGGCCTCGCTCACATCCACCCCTACTATGGTGTGGCCTTGGCTTGCAATGCAACCAGCCGCCGTCGAGCCGACGTATCCAAGTCCGAAAATGGCAACTTTCACTGATGATCCCCGGTGGTAGGCGACCCCACCTTCCCCGAGGGGTTAGCAAGCGAGGCATGGGGGAGCAAATCACACCTACTCAGGTCAACGCAGGTGCGGGGCAGTTGGTCGTGCGGCTACATCAGGCCGCGCCGATGGAGTCGAGCACCTTGCCCGCCAGCTCCGGGCGGCAGACGAGCAGGTCGGGCATGAAGGTGTCGGGCCGGTTGTAGATCAGCGGCGACCCGTCGATGCGCGAGCAGTGCAGGCCGTGCGCCGCGGCGACGGCAACCGGCGCGCAGCTGTCCCATTCGTGCTGGCCGCCGGAATGGAGGTAGACCTCCGCCTCGCCCCGCACCACCGCCATCGCCTTGGCCCCGGCGCTGCCCATCGGCACCAGCTCTCCGCCGAGCACCCGCGCCACCGCCTCGGCCTCGCGCGCCGGACGGGTGCGGCTCACGACGAAGCGGGGCCGTAAGGCCATCGGGCGCAAGGGGGAGGGGCGGTCGGAGCGCAGGACCACCTCGCCCGCCAGCCCCGGCAGCGCCACCGCGCCGAGCACGGGGGCCCCGTCGATCGCCAGCGCGACGTGCACCGCCCAGTCGGTCCGTCCCTCGCTGTATTCGCGCGTGCCGTCGACCGGATCGACGATCCACACCCGCGCCTTGGCGAGGCGTGCGGCATTGTCCTTCTCCTCCTCGGAGAGCAGGCCGTCGCCGGGCCGCGCGGCGCGGATCGCCTCGCACAGGAAACGGTTGGCGTCGCGGTCGCCGCGCTCGCCCAGCGCCTTCCCGGCGAGGCCCGAAGCCTCGCGCACCTCTGTCAGCAGGCGCCCGGCCTCGAGCGCAAGCCTGGCGGCGAGCGCGGCATCATCGAGATCGGCGAGGGTCATTTGAGCGGAAGGATCCTTGCGATGATGTAGCGCGCCGCCTCTTCCGGCGTCATGTCCACGGTGTTGACGCGGATCTCCGGGTTCTCGGGCGGCTCGTAAGGGCTGTCGATCCCGGTGAAGTTCTTGAGCTTGCCCTCGCGCGCCTTCCTGTAGAGGCCCTTGACGTCGCGCGCCTCTGCGACCTCCAGCGGGGTGTCGACGAAGATCTCGACGAACTCGCCTTCGGGGAGCATCTTGCGCACCATCTCGCGTTCGGCCCGGAAGGGGCTGATGAAGGCGGTCAGCACGATCAGCCCGGCATCCGCCATCAGCTTGGCGACCTCGCCCACGCGGCGGATGTTCTCGATCCGGTCGGTCTCGGTGAAGCCGAGATCGCGGTTGAGGCCGTGGCGCACGTTGTCGCCATCGAGCAGGAAAGTGTGGCGGTTCATCACGAACAGCTGCTTTTCGACCTCGTTGGCGATGGTCGACTTGCCTGAGCCCGAGAGGCCGGTGAACCACAGCACGCGCGGCTTCTGGTTCTTCATGCCCGCATGGTCATCGCGGGTGATGCTCACCGGCTGCCAGTGGACGTTGTCCGCACGGCGCAGGTTGAACGCGATCATCCCCGCGGCGACCGTGGCGTTGGTGAACTTGTCGATCAGGATGAACCCGCCGAGCTGGCGGTTCGTCTCGTAGGGCTCGAAGGCGATCGGGCGGTCTGTGGCGAACTCGGCAACCCCGATGGCGTTGAGCCCGAGGGTCTTGGCCGCGAGATGCTCGAGGGAGTTGACGTCGATCTCGTACTTGGGCGGCTGGACCGTGGCGGTGACGGTCTGGGTGCCGATCTTCAGCCAGTAGCCGCGTCCGGGCTTCAATGCCTCCTCGTCCATCCACACGAAGGTCGCGCAGAACTGGTCCGAGGCCTGCGGCGGGTCGCCCGCAGCCGCGATGATATCGCCGCGCGAGCAATCGACCTCGTCGGCGAGGGTGAGCGTGACGGACTGGCCCGCCACGGCCTCCTCGAGGTCGCCGTCGAAGGTGACGATGCGCGCGACCGTGCTGGTCTTGCCCGAGGGCACGATCCTGACCTGATCGCCCGGGCGGATGGTGCCGCTGGCGATCTGGCCGGCGAAACCGCGGAAGTCGAGGTCGGGGCGGTTGACCCACTGCACCGGCATGCGGAACGGCTGCGTCTGCGCCGCTGTCGCATCGACCTCGACGGTCTCGAGATGCCCGATCAGCGTCGGGCCGGCATACCACGGGGTGTTGGCCGAGAGCGCGGTGATGTTGTCGCCCTTGAAGCCGGAGATCGGGATGGCGGTGAAGCCGGCGATCCCGATGCTCGTGGCGAAGGCGCGGTAGTCGGCGACGATGCGGTCAAAGACCTGCTGGTCGTAACTTACGAGGTCCATCTTGTTCACCGCCAGCACCACATGGCGGATGCCGAGCAGGTGGACGAGATACGAGTGCCGCCGCGTCTGTTGGAGAACGCCCTTCCGGGCGTCGATCAGGATCACCGCGAGATCGGCGGTCGAGGCGCCGGTCGCCATGTTGCGGGTGTATTGTTCGTGCCCCGGCGTGTCGGCGACGATGAACTTGCGCTTCTCGGTGGTGAAGAAGCGGTAGGCGACGTCGATCGTGATCCCCTGCTCGCGCTCGGCGGCAAGGCCGTCGACCAGCAGCGCGAAGTCGATCTCCTGCCCTTGCGTGCCGTGCTTGAGGCTGTCGCTCTCCAGCGCGGCAAGCTGGTCCTCGAAGATCATCTTGCTGTCGTAGAGCAGCCGCCCGATCAGCGTCGACTTGCCGTCGTCCACGCTGCCGCAGGTGATGAAGCGCAGCAGGCTCTTGTGCTGGTGCGCGTCGAGATAGGCGTCGATATCCTCGGCGATGAGGGCGTCGGTCCGGAAGGAGGAATGGTCGTTCATCAGAAATACCCTTCCTGCTTCTTGTCTTCCATGCTCGCCGACTGGCCCTTGTCGATCGCGCGGCCCTGGCGTTCCGATCCGGTGGCGAGCAGCATCTCCTGGATGATGTCGTTCATTTCCGTGGCCGTGCTCTCGGTTGCTCCGGTCAGCGGGTAGCAGCCGAGGGTGCGGAAGCGGACGGAGCGGGTGACCGGCTCCTCGCCCGGCTCCAGCCGGAAGCGGTCGTCGTCGACCACCAGCAGCATCCCGTCGCGCTCCACCGTCGGACGCGGCTTGCTGAAATAGAGCGGCACGATGTCGATCTTCTCCAGCGCGATGTATTGCCAGATGTCGAGCTCGGTCCAGTTCGAGATCGGGAAGACGCGGATGCTCTCGCCCTTGGCCTTTTTGGCGTTGTAGAGGTTCCACAGTTCCGGGCGCTGGTTCTTGGGGTCCCAGCGGTGGGCGGCGTTGCGGAAGGAGAAGATGCGCTCCTTGGCCCGGGCCTTCTCCTCGTCGCGCCGTCCGCCGCCGAAGGCCGCGTCGAAGCCGTGCTGCGTGAGAGCGCGCTTGAGCGGATCGGTAAGCTGCGCCTGCGAATAGAGCGCGCTGCCGGTGTCGAAGGGGTTGATCCCCTGCGCCTCGGCGTCCTCGTTCTGGGCGATTATGAGCCTCAGCCCATATTCGCGCACCGTGCGGTCGCGGTGGGCGAGCAGGTCGGCGAAATCCCACCCGCTCGCCACGTGCAGCATGGGGAAGGGCGGGGGCGCGGGGTGGAAGGCCTTCCTCGCCAGATGCAGCATCACCGAGCTGTCCTTGCCCACCGAATAGAGCATGACCGGGTTCTCGGCCTCGGCCACGACCTCGCGGAAGATGTGGATGCTCTCGGCCTCGAGCCGTTCGAGATGGGTCAGATTGCGCATGGCGGTGCAGGTATAGGCTGCGCGCGGGGCAACAAGCAATTTTGCCTTTGCCTGCCAATGGCCCGCCTTGGGGGCTGGCAATGTCGGCACTTGCTCTCCCGAAGGCGGCTTGCTTATGGCTGGCCCAAAGGGAGAGATCACATGAGCCAGCCGAAGGGGCCGCTTGCCGGTCTTCGCGTTCTTGAATTCGCCGGGATCGGGCCGGGGCCGCATGTCGCCATGCTGCTAGCCGACCTGGGCGCCGAGGTGGTGCGGATCGACCGGCCGGGGGCGGTGTCGACCAATCCGGTGGTCGATCGCGCGCGGCACCGGCTGGCGATCGATCTCAAGAGCGAGGAGGGCAAGGCGCAGGTCCGCGCCGCCGTCGCCAGCGCCGACGTGCTGATCGAGGGCTTCCGCCCCGGGGTGATGGAGCGGCTGGGACTGGGGCCCGATGACCTGCTGACGACCAACCCACGACTGGTCTACGCCCGCATGACGGGCTGGGGACAGGAGGGGCCGCTCGCGCAGGCCGCCGGGCACGACATCAACTACATCGCCATCACCGGCGCGCTGGCGGCGGTCGGCAAGGCGGGCGAGCCTGCCACCCCGCCGCAGAACCTCGTCGGCGATTTCGGGGGCGGGTCGATGTATTGCGCCTTCGGGATCATGGCCGCGCTCTACGAACGCGAACGCTCCGGCAAGGGGCAGGTGGTCGATGCCGCGATCGTCGACGGGGCGACCAGCCTGATGAGCTTCTTCTTCGGCGTGCGCCACCTGCCGCATCTGTCCACCGAACGCGGCAAGGGGATGCTCGGCGGGGCGGCGCATTTCTACCGCTGCTTCACCTGCGCCGACGGCAAGGAAATCTCCCTCGGGTCGATCGAGCCGCAGTTCTACGCCGAGCTGCTCCAGCGCGCGGGCGCGCCGGAGGAGCTGGCGCAGGGCCAGATGAACCCGGCCAACTGGGACGACTACGCCGGGAAGCTGGCGGCGCTCTTCGCCACGAAGACGCGGGCCGAATGGTGCGACCTGCTCGAGGGCACCGACGCCTGCTTCGCGCCTGTGCTCGGCATCGAGGAGGCGCGCGAGCATCCGCACATGAAGGCGCGCGGAGCCTATGTAGAGCATGACGGCATCTGGCACACCGCCCCCGCGCCGCGCTTCAGCCGCACCCCGGGGGCGGTCCGATCGAGCGCCGACGACGGCGCCGAAGTCGTGGCGCGCTGGGGGAGCGAGGCCTGATGGCGGGCAAGTTCTTCGAGGAATGGACCGTGGGCGAGCGGATCGAACACCCGATCCGCCGCACCGTGACCGAGACCGACAACCTGCTGTTCTCGACCATGACCCACAACCCGCAGCCGCTCCACATCGACGTGGAGGCGGCCAAGGCGAGCGGGTTCGGGCAGATCCTTGTCAATTCGACCTTCACCTTCAGCCTGCTGGTCGGGCTGTCGGTGGGGGAGACGACGCTCGGCACGCTGGTCGCCAATCTCGGCTTCGACAAGGTGGTGACGCCCAAGCCGGTGTTCATCGGCGACACGCTGCGCGCGACGTCGGAGGTGAAGGACCTGCGCGAGAGCAAGTCGCGCGCCGATGCCGGGATCGTCACCTGGGTGCACGAGATGCACAACCAGCGGGGCGAGGTGGTGTGCCGCTGCGAGCGGTCGGCGCTGATCCAGCGCCGGCCCTGATCCGGCTTGGCTATTGTCCTGCCGTCACCTCGCCGCCGAGAGACTGCCACAGGACGATCCGCGCCCGCGCCGCGCGGCCTAGGGCCGCCGCCGCGCGTTCGCCGCTGGCGTCGGCGGCTCGGCGGGCCTCGAGCACTTCGAGGAAACTCGCCAGCCCTGCGCGGTAGCGTGTCTCGGCTAGGCTCGCCGCGCGGGCGAGCTGGTCGCGCTCGTCCACCGAAAGCCGCGCCTCGGCATCGGCGGCGGTGACGGTGCCATAGGCCGCCTCGGCATCGCCCAGAGCGGTGAACACCGCCCCGCGATAGGCGGCGAAGGCGGCGCGCTTGTCGCCTGCGGCGGCATCGATCCCGGCGCCCACCCGCCCGAAATCGAGCAGCGGGCCGGCGATCCCGCCGGTAAGGGTGCCGACGAGGGAATCGTCGAAGAAATCCTGCGGGCGGAACGACAGCAGCCCGATCACCCCCGACAGGGTGATCCGCGGGAAGCGCGCCCGGGCGGCGGCGGCGAGGTCGGCGTCGGCGGCGGCGAGGTTCGCGGCGGCCGCGGCGACATCGGGCCGGTTGGCAAGCAGCTCGGAGGGCAGGGCGGCGGGCGCGGAACCGAGGGCCAGCGCCGGAGCGGGGGCGGCGAGTGCGGCGCGCACGGCGGCGGCATCGAGCGCGGTCAGCGTCACCAGCCGGCCGACCAGCCGTGCCCGCTCGCTCTCCAGCGCGGCGAGACGCACGGCCGAGGAACTCGCGGTCGCATCGGCGCGCACGCGGTCGAAGCCGGGGGCGATCCCGGCGTCCTCGCGCGTCTTCGCGAGCGCGGCAAGCTGGCGCGCGGCGGCGGCATCGGCCTCGATCGCCGCGGCGCGCGCATCGAGCGTGCGCCAGTCGGTGATGCTCGCAGCGATCTCGGCCAGCAGGGCGAGGCGCACGCCCTGTGCCTGCGCGGAGGCGGCGTCGATCCGGGCGAGGGCGGCGCGTTCCTCGGCCTTCAGCCGGCCGAACAGGTCGATGTCCCAGCTGGCATTGATGTTGGCCCCGTAGGAGGTCTGTTCGCGCGGGATGAAGCCCTGCTGGCCCGCCTGCCCGAACTGCGCGGGGTTGATGCGGTTGCGGGTGACGTCGGCATCGGCGGTGATGTTGGGCAGTCGCTCGGCCCCGGCACGGCGGGCACCGGCGCGGGCGGTGTCGATCCGGGCGAGCGCCTCGGCAAGGCTCGGCCCCTCGGCGATGGCCGCCTGCGAGAGCGTCTGCCAGGCCGGGTCGCCCTGCGGAAGCAGCGCGGCAAGCTCCGTCCCGGCCCCGCCTTCGGGGCGGAAGAAGAAGGCGGGCGGCAGGTCGGGGGTCGGGGTGGCGATCTCCGGCGCAGGCTGGAGCGCGCAGGCCGCAAGGGCGAGCGGCAGCAGCGCGGCCGCGAGAGGCGGGAGGCGGCGCATGGCTCAGCCCTCCGACGCGTTGGCCGCGCCGGCCTTGGCGGGGATGAAGGCGTCGATCTGCTGGCCGACGCGGAAGGCTTCCGAGGGCGGCAGGGCGTAGATCAGCTGGAGCACCCGCACGTCCACCCGCTCGGCGGCGGAGTTGGTGAGCGAACGCTTGGGCACCACCTGCGGCTCGGCGCGCACGAAGGTGGCCTTGACGTGCATCTCGGCCGCGCCGCGCGGGGAGATGACGGCGGGCTCGCCCAGTGCGACGCGGGCGATCTCGTTCTCGTCGATGTCGACGCGCACGTGGAGCGGGTTGGTCTCGCCCATCTGGATGAAGGGCTGGCTGTTGCCCCCGCCCTGCGTCGCGACGAATTCGCCCGCGCGGATGTTCACGGCGAGGATTTCGCCCGCGATCGGCGCGCGCACGGTGAGGCGTTCGATCTCGGTGCGGGCGGCGGCGGCGGCGGCCTCGGCGCTGGCAAGGCGCGCGCGGGCAAGGCCGAGGCGGCTGGTCGCGGCGGCCTCCTCGCCTTCGGCACGGATCACTTCCGAGCGGCTGACGGCGGCGGGATCGGCGAGGTTGCGGTAGAGATCGAGCTGCTGGCGCGCGGTCCTTTGCGCGGCGCCCGCCTCGGCGATCGAGGCGCGCGCCTCGCGGATCGCGGCTTCGGCCTGGTCGAGCTGCGCGCGGGCGGCGCGGGCATCGACGGTGAACAGCACCTCGCCCTTGGCCACCCGGTCTCCCGGGCGCACCCGCACCTCGGTGACGAGGCCCGAGAGCGCCGAGCCGATGTCGATCACCTCGCTCGCCGGCTCGACGATCCCCGCGCCGGCCACGCGCGGCTTGCCGGCGAGGTCGCCGACCGCCTTGGGCGGCTGTTCGGCCGGTTCGGCGGTCGAGCGGTCGGGCAGGCCGACGAGGATCAGCCACACGGCCACGGCGATGCCGATCAGCGCGGCGGCCGGCAGGATCTGGCGGGCAAAGCTCACATTACGCAGCATGGTGTCCTCGGACGGTTTGAAGCGGGGAGGGGGTCTCAGTGGTCATCGGGCATTTCCGTCCCGTCATGGGTGACGCGCCCGTCTTCCAGAACGATGATCCGGTCGGCGAGATCGAAGATGCGGTTGTCGTGGGTGACGATGATGCAGGCGCGGTCCGGCGCGACGGCGACCTCGCGCAGGAGGTCCATCACGCGGCGGCCCGAGGAGGCGTCGAGCGCGGCGGTCGGCTCGTCGCACACCACGAGGCGCGGCTCGTGCACCAGCGCCCGGGCGATGGCGACGCGCTGCTGCTGCCCGCCCGAAAGCTGGCGCGGGAGCTTGTCGGCCTGGTTGCCGATGTTGAGCTTGTCGAGCAGCACCTTGGCCCGCTCGCGCGCTTCCTCGCGCGGCATTCCCTGCGCGATCAGCGGCACGGCCGCGTTTGAGGCGACGTCGATCGAGGGGATGAGGTTGTACTGCTGGAAGATGAAGCCGATGTTCTGGAGGCGGAACTTGACCAGTTCGGTGTCGGACAGCTTGTAGATGTCGGTGCCGAACACCTTCACCTCGCCCTCGGTCGGCCAGAGGATGCCGCACATGATCGAGATGAGGGTGGTCTTGCCCGACCCGCTCTCGCCCACGACATAGGTGAGCTCGCCCGAGCGGATGTCTGTGTCGATGCCGTGGAGGACGCGGATGGTGGTCTGCCCGGCCTCGAAATCGCGGGTGATGCCGCGCGCGCAGATCGCCGCTTCGGGGGCGCAGCCGCCGATGGTGCTCGTATCCATGGTTCTCGTCTCGCTCACCGGAACACCGCCGCCGGTTCGGTCTTCAGGACAGAGCGGATCGCGATGAAGCCGGTGATGGCGAGGATCACGACCACCGCGACAAGGCTGATCAGCGGGATCTGCCAGGGGATGTAGAAGCCCTTGAAGAAGGGGTTGGAGCCGAAGCCCTTGATGAAGGCGACCGTGCCGATCACCCCCAGGGCATAGCCGATCGAGCCGACCATCCCCGCCTGGGCCGCGACCATCTGCACGATCTTGCTGTTGGTCACCCCGATCGCCTTCAGCGCGCCGAACTGCTTGATGTTGTCGCGCAGGAACAGGCTGAAGGTCAGCCCCACGATCGCCACGCCGACCACGAAGCCGAGGAACACTGTGATGCCGAAATTGGTCGGGATGCCGGTGTTCTCGATGATGAAGTCGACCCCGGCGCGGGCGAATTCGGCGCGGGTTTCGGCCTTCAGCCCGGTCGCCTCCTCGATGCGCGCGGCGACGCCCTCGGGGGTCTCGCCCGGCGAGATGCCGACCAGCACGAAGGACAGCCGGTTGCGGGTGCCCGGGACGAAGTTCAGCGCGCTCGAATAACGAGTGTAGAGCACCACGGTGCTGGTGAAGCTCGGGATCGCGTCGGAAACGCCGCGGATCACCGCGCGCTGGTCGTTGAGTTCGAGCCGCTGGCCCATCGCGGCCTCGGCGCTGGGGAAGAGCCGGGTGGTGCCGACATCGTCGATCACCACGGTATCGGGGGCGAAGAACACCGACTTGTCGCCCACCGCCATGCGCTTGGGCAGGCCGATCAGCGTCGCATCGTCCACGCCGATCACCGCGACGCCTTCCAGATCGCCGTCCTTGGTGCGGACATTGGCGACAGCGCGCAGGTGCGGCACCGCCCATTCCACCCCCGGCACCGAACGCACCTTGTCGAGCGCGGTCGAGGGCATGGCGTAGCTGACGTCGGTGGTGCGGCTGACCGGGTCCATCACCCACACCTGCGCCTCGGGCGCGTTGTAGACCCCGCTCGCCCCGCGTTCGACGAGGTTCACGAAGATCGTCATCTGCTGGGTGATGAGCAGGGTCGAAAAAGCGATGCCGAACAACAGCCCGTAGAACTTCTGGGCATCCCCGGTGAGCATCCTGATGGCGATCCAGAGCACGTGGGCGGAACCTTTGCCAGCTGTTGGGGTTGCGCGAGGGAGAGACTCGCTGCATTATTGAACGGACGCGTTTAACTGAACGGGGCCGTTCATTTTGTCAATCCGGCATTCAGCCAGTCCTGAAAAAAAACCTGTCGGGCGGAAAGCCGGACGGCCGCTCGATGCCGCAAAGCGCGCGGCGATCGTCAATGCGGCCGCGCATCACTTCTTCCACCACGGCTTCGCCGCCACCGCCATCGAGCAGGTCGCGGCCGATGCCGGTGTCTCCAAGGTCACGATCTACAACCAGTTCGGCGACAAGCGCGCGCTCTTCGCCGCGGCGGTCGAATGCGAGTGCGAGAAGATGCGCGGGCATTTCTCGATCGGTGCGATGCCGCAGGGCACCATCGCCGAGCGCCTGACCGCGATCGGCGAGGCGATCTTCGCCTTCCTCTCGCGGCCCGAGATGATTCGCTTCGAACGCCGCATCGCCGCCGAGACCGAGGCCGAGCCGGCGCTCGGCATCGCCTTTCTCCAGGCGGGACCGTGGCGGATGAAGGAGGGCTTCGCCGCCTGGCTCGCCCATGCCGCCGCGGCGGGCGAGCTCGCCATCGCCGATCCGATGCTGGCAGCCGAGCAGTTCGTGGCGATGGTCAAGGGCATGGGTGATCTCGAGCGGCGCTTCGGCGCGATCCCGACCCCCGAGGAGCGCGACCGCCGCATCGACGGCGCCGTCGAGGTGTTCCTCCGCGCCTACGGCACCACCCCAGATCGATAATTCGCATCAGTCTGTTCGAAAAATGCGAGCCCGGTCGTGCGCGCGCATTATCTTGCCATTCACCGCCTGCATCCTACATTGCGAGGCTGACGAAAGGAATCCGCCGCCATGAGCCAGCCGAACGATCCCCAGCCGCAAGGCGAAGGCCCCAATCCCTGGGTCAAGCAGCTGATGATCTGGGGCGGGATCTTCCTTGCCCTGCTGCTGGTGGTGACGATGTTCAGCAACGCCGGCCAGACGGGCGGCACCGGCATCCGCTATTCCGACTTCCGCGCCGCGGTCGCCGAGGGCGAGGTGCAGGACGTGCAGATGGGCGAGGAGCTCATCACCGGCACGCTCAAGAACGGGGAGACATTCAGCACCGTCCCCGTGCCGAACGATGTCGAGATCACCAAGCTGATGGAAGAGAACGGCGTGCGCTTCACCGGCAAGCAGCGCGAGGGACAGAACGTGTTCCTGTTCATCCTCCTCAACTCGCTGCCGTTCATCCTGATCCTCGGGATCGCCTTCTTCGCCCTCAGGCAGATGCAGAAGGGCGGCGGCGGCGGCGCGATGGGCTTCGGCAAGTCCAAGGCCAAGATGCTGACCGAGCGTTCGGGCCGGGTGACGTTTGACGATGTCGCCGGCATCGACGAGGCGCGCGAGGAGCTTCAGGAGATCGTCGAGTTTCTGCGCGATCCGCAGCGCTTCTCCAAGCTCGGCGGCCAGATCCCCAAGGGCGCGCTGCTGGTCGGCTCGCCCGGCACCGGCAAGACCCTTCTCGCCCGCGCCATCGCGGGTGAGGCGGGCGTGCCCTTCTTCACCATCTCGGGTTCCGACTTCGTCGAGATGTTCGTGGGCGTCGGCGCGAGCCGCGTGCGCGACATGTTC
Source organism: Porphyrobacter sp. THAI-01a (assembly GCF_056868655.1). Classification (NCBI taxonomy): domain Bacteria; kingdom Pseudomonadati; phylum Pseudomonadota; class Alphaproteobacteria; order Sphingomonadales; family Erythrobacteraceae; genus Porphyrobacter; species Porphyrobacter sp. THAI-01a. Next base: position 438,368 of record NZ_CP180579.1, read on the forward strand.
GAACAGGCCAAGAAGAACGCGCCCTGCATCGTCTTCATCGACGAAATCGACGCGGTGGGCCGTTCGCGCGGTCACGGCCTCGGCAACTCGAACGACGAGCGCGAGCAGACGCTGAACCAGCTGCTGGTCGAGATGGACGGCTTCGAGGCGAACGAAGGCATCATCATCATCGCCGCGACCAACCGCCCCGACGTGCTCGACCCGGCGCTGCTGCGTCCGGGCCGCTTCGACCGTCAGGTGGTCGTCCCCGTGCCCGACATCGACGGGCGCGAGAAGATCCTCGGCGTGCACATGAAGAAGGTGCCGCTCGCCCCCGACGTGAACCCCCGCGTGATTGCGCGCGGCACGCCAGGCTTCTCGGGCGCGGACCTCGCCAACCTCGTTAACGAGGCCGCCCTGCTCGCCGCCCGCCGCAACAAGCGGCTCGTCGCGATGCAGGAGTTCGAGGACGCCAAGGACAAGGTCATGATGGGCGCCGAGCGCCGCTCGATGGTGATGACCGACGACGAGAAGAAGATGACCGCCTATCACGAGGCGGGCCATGCGATCGTCTCGGTCCACGAGGCCGCCTCCGACCCGATCCACAAGGCGACGATCATCCCGCGCGGCCGCGCGCTGGGCATGGTGATGCGCCTGCCGGAGCGCGACAGCTACTCATACCACCGCGACAAGATGCACGCGAACCTCTCGGTCGCGATGGGCGGGCGCGTGGCGGAGGAGATCATCTTCGGCCACGACAAGGTCAGCTCCGGCGCCTCGTCCGACATCCAGTATGCGACCAGCCTTGCGCGCAACATGGTGACCCAGTGGGGCATGTCGGACAAGCTCGGCCCGCTCCAGTACGAGGAGCAGTCCGAAGGCTATCTCGGCATGGGCGCGGCGCAGCGGACCTTCCGTTCGGGCTCGACCAACGAACTGATCGACAACGAGATCAAGGGCCTGGTCGAAGGCGCCCACAAGCGCGCGACCGATATTCTCAAGACCCACGAGGACCAGCTCCACCTGCTCGCCCAGGCGCTGCTCGAATACGAGACGCTGACCGGCGAGGAGATCAACACGCTGCTCGAGAACGGCCGGATCGACCGTCCCGACGCGCCGCGCGGGCCTTCGGTGACGGCGCCGGTGCGCGGCTCGGCGATCCCCAAGGCGGGCAAGCGTTTCGGCGGCAAGAGCGACGAGGCACCGCAGGGCGCCTGATCGGCCCGCCAGCCAATCACCAGAGGGGGCGTCCGGAACGATCCGGGCGCCCCTTTGCCTTGGCGCTCAGAACGCGCCCAGCACGCCGAGGATCAGCAGGAACAGCGCCAGCACGATCTGCGTGCAGAACAGCAGGACGAAGAACCGCCACAGCGCCGAGAAGCGCGACAGGCCATAGGCGTAGCGCAGCTGCTTGTAGAGGTGCAGCGGTGCGGCGAACATGAACAGCAGCGCGGCCCAGCTGCCGCCATCGGGGATCGTGCTGAGTATCGACATGACGATGAACAGCAGCGACATGAAGCTCAGCGAATAGGTCACGAAGATCGCGTGATCATAGGCCTTGAACTGCCGTCGCCACGCGAACATCAGCCACAGGAAGGGGACTGACAGCGGGATCAGCAGCCAGCTGAACTTGTAGCCGTTGGTCTGGAGCTTGTAGAGCATCAGCCCCGGGTTCTTCTTCCACTTCTCGAGCAGCACCTTGTCGAGCCAGGCGCTGCCGGTGTTGACGGTCATCCGGCCGCCCGTCGGGGTCTGGGCCATGCCTTTGTCGAGCACGAGGTTGAGGCCTTTCAGCTCGTCGTCGATCTCGGCGCGGCGCGGGTTGCCGGCGGGGAGCGAGGTGCGCTCCTTCTCGAGCGTGGCGATCTGTTCGCGCAGCTCCTCGCGGAAGGGATCGCCCTCGTCCGAGGTCAAGGCTTCGACCGGCAGATCGGTCGGTGCGGAGATGCCGACCATCTGGAACACCGCGAACATCGCGAAGACCGTGAACAGGAACATCGCCATCGGGCTGACGAACTTCGCGCGCTCGCCCGCGATGTAGCGGCGGGTCAGTTCGCCCGGCTTGAAGGCGAGCAGCGGCAGGGTCTCCCACAGCTTGCCGTCGAGGTGCAGGACCCCGTGCATGATGTCGTGCCCGATCGCGGCGAGGCTGCGGTGGAGATGCGCCTTCTGCCCACATTCGGGGCAGAAATGGCCGGAGAACACCGTCTTGCAGTTGGCGCAGGTCACGGGCCCTGCCGGGTGCGCCGCCGCCTCGCCCGCGCCCGGTTCCACCGCGCGGGACATCAGCCCGCCCTCGATCACCGTGCCGATACCCTCGCCAAGTCCGTTCATCGCGCGCACCCCTTCGGCCCCGATGCGCCGGATATAAGCGCAAATTCTGCCGGCGCGAAAGCTACTTGCTGGCGAGCTTGCGCTCGATCGCGGTCCACAGCTGGGCGATGGCGCGGGCGGCGGGCGAGCGCGGGGCGAAGGCGCCGACCGGGCGGCGCTCGACCGCGCATTGCTCGACCGCGCTCGCCAGCGGGATCGCGGGCCACCTGGGGTTCGCCTCGCGCGCGGCCTTGTGGAGCGAGCGGCGCAGGTCGAGCATCGAGAGCACGGGGAGGATCGGCGGGTGCCCCTTGCCCTGCCCCCGCACCTCCTCGACCACCACCTCGAAGGCGCGAGCGGAGAGCGGGGAGGGCGGCAGGGGGACGATCACGAGGTCCGCGGCGCGAATGATCTGGGCGGAGAGTTCGTTCAGCACCGGCGGGCAATCGAAGATGATCCGGTCATAGGTCTTCGCCAGCCCCTCGGTCAGTCTGGCGAGGCGCTTCTTCTTGCCCAGCCGGTCGAGCTGGCGGTCGAGCGCGCGGATGCTCTCGTCCGCCGGGAGCAGGTCGAGACCGGTGTAGTCGGTGTGCCGGATCAGCCGGGCAGGGTCGCTCCCGTCGGCGAAGATGCTGTCGGCGCTGCGTTTTTTCCTCGGATCCACCCCGAGCAGAAAGCCCGATCCGTTCGAGGCGTCGAGGTCCCACAGCAGGGTCTTGCGGCGCGAGACGCTCGCCGCGACCCAGGCGAGATTGACCGCGAGGGTGGTCTTCCCGACCCCGCCCTTGACGCTGTAGACCGCGATCGAAGCCATGCGCCCCCGCCCACCCGGAAATGTTACCGTTTGATTACAGCAACAAGGGATAGCGAGCGGACCGCCGATGGCAAGGCTCGCGCAGGATGGTCACGAAACGGTCAAAAGGTGACGACGGCAGGCCGACGACCCGCCAACGACCATGCGACGCCCTGCCGATGCAGGGGCGCCGCATCGCGGCATTGATCAGCCGTCGTAGTCGCCGCCCAGCGACGAGGTCCGCGCGGGCGCCGAGGCGGTGATGCGCAGCGCTTCGGCCGACTGGCTCAGCGAGCCGATCTCGTCGGCCTCGTCCTCGTCGTCGGGCAGGATCTTCTGGAGGCCCGTCACCAGCGATTCGTGCAGGGCGGCAGGCGTGATGGTCTGCTCGGCGATCTCGCGCAGCGCCACGACCGGGTTCTTGTCGCGATCGCGATCGATGGTCAGCTCGCTCCCGCCCGAAATCTCGCGCGCGCGCTGGGCGGCGAGCAGCACGAGGTCGAAGCGGTTGGGAACCTTGTCGACGCAATCTTCAACGGTAACGCGTGCCATGGGCGGGCCTTGTGCAAGAATCGCAAAAATACGGGAAGCGCGCCAGCTAGGGTGCGGGGGGCGCGAAGTCAAGGAAAAGGGGGGCGGCGGACGCCGCTCCGCTCCGCCGGGTGGTTAGCCCGCGATGTCGGGGAATGGAGGCAACCGGTCCGCACCCACCGCGGCCTCGTTGAGCTTCGCCTTGGCGACCCGCACGGCCGCCTCGGCCGCGGCGATCTTGAGCGCATCGCCTTCGCCGATGGCAGCATCCAGTGTGGCCATCGCGCTGTCGAGACCGGCCTGCGCCGTCACATAGGCGGTATCGGTTGCAGCCCAGGCCGGAGCGGGCGTGAGCTGGTTCTTCACCGCCGTGCCGACGGCCTCGGCCTGCGCACCCAGGGCGTTGGCGATCGCCTTACCAAACTTGTTCTCGTCGCGGATGACGATGAAGGCGACCCGTGCATTGGTCTTGCCCTTTTCGAACAGATCAGGGTCACCATCCGGCGGTGTCTGGCTGCGGGCATAATCGGCCTTGTCGGCCGCTTCGCGTGCCTTTCCGAAAGCTTTGTCACGCGCTTCCACCGCCAGACGGTTCACGGCGGTGTTCTTGTCCGCGAGTTCCGCCCGGGCCAGAGCCAGTTGCGCCTCGGCCCCGGCCAATTCCTCCTTGGCGGTGATCGCCTTGGCATGAGCGAGATTATATCCGGCGGCGGCGGTCTTGTCGGCATCGCGCACTGGCCGCGAGGCGTGGGAGATCAGATTGGCGAAGCGCAGCGCCTCGTGGGTGAGGTAGTCGCCCGGACGCATCGGGGGCAGTTGCATGCGCGCGAAGGCATAGACGCTGCCCAGCGCATCGCCGGTCGTCGAATAGCCCGCTGTTGCCAGCGACACCTGCAGTTCGGCGCGCTGCGCCTTCGACGCCGGGGCACCGGGCATAGCCTTCCGGTACCAAACGGCAATCGGCTCGATGCGCAGATCGTCCTCGGACGGCAGGATCGCGATCTCGGCATAGGCGAGCGGCACGTGTTTGAGGCCGAATTCCTTTTCCAGCATTTTAGTGAAAGCGGAGGAATCGGCACCTGGGAAGACCTCCTTGACGCCCTTTGCCTGTCCGATGTTCTCGAAAGGTATCGCGTTCTTCGCCGGCTTGCCGTCGATCTCGTCCGGCACAGCGATGATCGCGCATTTCGGCTGATCGCGATAGGCGTAGGGCGCGGTCTTGTTTTCCGCATCGATCACGATCCTGCCATGGTCGAAGCGATCGATGCCCGTGGCCTTGAAGGTCATTTCGCTCGATGCGCGGTCGATTGCGCCGGCAAGGCCGGACACGGCGGACTGGGCAAGAGAGCCTGCGATGGAGGCAAGGATCGCAGCCACGAAGGCGGCTTCCTTGTCCCCTGCCGGACGAGCCTCGGCCGCGAACTTCTTCTGGGCAAGGACGCATTGGTCTCTCACCACAAGTCGCGCCTGGATATCGCTGTTGGCAGCCTGTGCCGGCAGCGGGATCGAGGATGCGGCAAGAAGTGCGGTCATCAGCACTCCCCGCTTGTACAGCTTCTTCATTGGCTTTCTTCCGATCTGACGAGAGCTTGCGGGACGGCGAAGGTTGCGCGCGGCAGGTGGGGGGTTTCGCACCGCTCGTTCCTGCCGCCACTCAGCAGGCCGACCAGAACCGGTTCTCCGCCCGCCGAGGGGATCGAGAAAATCGGCGAACCGGAAAATCCTTGCAGCGTTTGGCAGGCCAGTTGCAGGCAGTCATTCGCCGGCACGACGACCCGGCATTTTCCATCCCTCGGCGTGCGGATCACTGCCGCGACATCGGTGAGCGGCGCAAGCCGGTGGACCGACACCAGCGACATCCCCACCGGATAGGCCGCATCGCCGGGCTTCGGTACGCCCACGCTGTAATCCCGCACACCCGCAAAGGGAGCGTCGAGGAGCGCGAACACCGCCCAGTCTCCCGGTACCCCAGGCGCGGTATTCTGGTCGATGCGCCTGATCCCGCGCACGGCGTTGGTATTGGCCTGCCGAACCCTGAGATTGTCATAGGGACCAATCCCGATGCAGTGGCGAGCGGTGATGAAGTGCCCGTCCGACGTAAGGAGCCCGGAGCAGTGCGGGGTGGTGCCGATGAACAGAATTCCGACAGAAGACAAAAGCCTGTCCGTGCTTGCCGGGCCAGCCTGTGTCCGGCCTATTTCGGACTGTGCGACTTCGGAGAGGCACTCTGTCTCCCACGTCGCCGCCTCTTGCGTGGTGTGCCAGGTGCGGCGCTGAACCTCCGTTATCACGTACAGCGCATTCGCGGCCGTCACGCATCCCGCGTCTTCCGGGCGGGGCCGCAGACCGGGTGCGATTTGCCGAAGCGTTTCAGCAAGCGTGCAATTGCTTCGCGCGTCAGGTTTGCAGTTCTTCTGGAAGTCGGCTGCCAGATCGAGCACGTCATCCGACAATTTTTCGCCGTCGATCAGCTGGAAGAGCTCCTCCCTGCGAAAGAGTCGGAGCGCCTCCTCACGCGCAATCGTGAAAATCTGCCTCGCCTGCACCTCTATCGGTTCGCTTGCCGAGGGATCGAGCAGGGACTTCGGCATCTCCAAGCGTTGCACAGTGCCGTCGGCCTTGGGGAGTTCGACGATCACCAGCTCCGAAGGGTCGGCCGTTACCCCGCCCTGTTTCCGAACCACTTGCAGATCACCCTTCGCCGCCGGCTGAGCAGAGGCCGCGCCGCCGACGAATATGAGCGCGGCAGCGAGTGTTGTTAGTCGCAGCATAACCTTCCCCCCCGAGACGGTGCCGCGCGAGCGTAACAGGCAGGAAAGTCATTGGCAATAGGTCGAAAAATCAGGATCGGCGCGGGACAGGATCACTCCCGACGCCTCAGCCCTCCTCCGCCCCCACCACCCTGACCTGCCCCGGGTCGGTCACGCGCAGCCACAGCTGGTAGCGGCCGGTGCCGTTGCGCTGGCCGGTGTCCCAGTCGACATTCTCGACGAAGCGCAGGCCGACCTCGCCGTCGACGATCAGGGTCTTGCCCATGAAGCGCCGGGTCATCGGCCCGGTCGCGGGGGCGGCGGGTTTGCTTTGCGGGGCGGTGCCGGGCGGGTTCATCAGGCCATCGAGCGCCTCGGGGGTGATGGCGAGGACGAGCACGCCGTAGTCGCCGAAAAGACGCTCCGAACCGAGGTAGAAGAGCGTCTCGTCCCTGGGCAGGAAGCGGTTGCGCGGGCCGGTGCCGCTGCGCACTTCGAAAATGAAACGCCCGCGCACGGTCTCCCCGGGACCCGCCACGTAGGCCGCCGCCGCCGCCTCGGCGGGAGTGAGGCAGAAGGTCTCGCGGCATTCCGCCAGCCCCTCGCGCGCGCGCAGCAGGGGCCGCTCGATCACCGCAAGTTCCCTGAGGCGGCGCTGCATCAGCGGGCGCTGTCCGATGTCGATATGGGGCAGGACGGCCTCGGGAATGACGGGCGCGGCCGGTGCTGCGGGCGGGGGCGGCGTTGCGGCGGAGAGACAGAGCCACGCGAGCGCGGCGGGGAAGGGCCTGGGCACGGGGCGGATCCTTTGGGGCGAGATCGCGTAAGCATTTGCAACCTATGATCTTTGCCCCGCTCCGGCAAGTGTCGGCGGCGCTGCCTTGCCCGCTCTTGCTCCGCACCCGTCCGCCCGCTAAACCTGTGCCCACGGGGTCCAGCAACCTCCCGTCCAGGCCGAGAAAAGCCCAAGCGTTGCCTCGTCATCCCCCTCGCCTTGCGGCTATCCGCGGGGCAGGGCCAATTTCGAGGTAGGCATGGCCGAACTGGACCTATCGACTGCTGCACCGGGTGCGGATGTGACCGCTCCCGCCCCTTCGTTTTCCGAACTTGTCTCCGCCTTCACCCGCATCGGGTTCCTCAGCTTCGGCGGGCCTGCCGGGCAGATCGCGCTGATGCACCGCGAGCTCGTCGAGGAGCGCCGCTGGATCGGCGAGGAGGACTTCCTCCACGCGCTCAATTTCTGCCACCTGCTGCCCGGCCCCGAGGCGCAGCAGCTGGCGACGTGGATCGGCTGGCGGCTGCATGGCTGGCGCGGAGGGCTGGCGGCGGGGCTGCTGTTCGTGATCCCGGGAGCGATGGTGATCCTTGCCCTCTCGGTGCTCTACGCGCTGGCGGCGAACCTAGGCTGGGTGGCGGCGCTGTTCCTGGGTGTGAAGGCGGCGGTGCTGGCGATCGTGGTGCAGGCGCTGCTCCGGATCGCGGGGCGGGCGCTCGACACGGGGCTGAAGCGCGCGCTGGCGGCGGGGGCTTTCGCGGGGCTGTTCCTGCTCGATCTGCCCTTCCCGGCAATCGTGCTGGGGGCGCTGGCGATCGGCATGGTGGCAGGGGCGGGGCGGCCGGACTGGCTGGCGCTGAAGCCCGGCGGCCCTGCGCCGACCACGCTCCCCGCCCGCCCGTGGCGCGGCACCCTGCTCGCGGTGCTGGTCTGGGGTGCGATCTGGGCCGCGCCGATGGTGCTGATCGCGCTCACGCTCGGACAGGGGCACGTGCTGTGGCAGATCGGTGCCTTCTTCTCGCAGCTCGCCATCGTCACCTTCGGGGGCGCCTATGCCGTGCTCGCCTACATGGCGCAGGAGGCGGTGCAGGGCTTCGGCTGGCTGCGGCCGGGCGAGATGGCCGACGGGCTGGGTCTCGCCGAGACGACGCCCGGACCGCTGATCCTCGTCACGCAGTTCGTCGGCACCCTCGCCGCCTTCCGCGCGCCCGAACCCTTCACGCCGCTGGTGGCGGGGCTGATCGGGGCGGGGCTCACGACCTGGGTGACCTTCGCGCCGTGCTTCCTGTGGATCTTCGCCTTCGCCCCGTGGATCGACCGGCTGGGGCAGGCGGTGTGGCTGAAGGGCGGGCTGGCGGCGGTGACGGCGGCGGTCGTCGGCGTGATCGCCAACCTCACCGCGTGGTTCGCGCTCCACGTGCTGTTTGCCCGCGTCGGGGAGGCGGAGATCGGGCCGCTCAGGGTGAGTTGGCCCGACCCTGCCAGCCTCGACTGGCGCGCGGCACTGCTGGCGCTGCTCGCCGGGGTGCTCGCCTTCGGGCCGAAGTGGTCGGTGCTGCGGCTGCTGGCGATCTGCGCTGCGGGAGGGTTGGCGCTGAGCCTCTCCCTGTAGGTGCCCGCGCCCCCCGCAGCCGAGCCTCCGTTCGCCGCGAGACCCTGTCGCTTCGCCCCGCGATGCGGCAGGCTGTTCTCCATGGCCACAGCCCCCGCCGAATCGCCTCCCGCCGCTTCGCCAGAGGACGGACCGGACTACTGCGACCTCGACCCGTTCCGCTACGAAGGCGCGGGCCATGCCTTCACCTTCTACCCCCACGGGCAGGACCGCCTGCGCGCGCTTGTCGAGCTGATCGAGAGCGCGCAGGAAAGCCTCAGGATCTTCTACTACCTGTTCGACAGCGACGTGTCGGGCACGAAGGTGCGCGACGCGCTGGTCGCGGCGGCGCGGCGCGGGGTGGAGGTCGATCTCGTGGTCGACGCCTTCGGCAATGATGCGGGCGCGGATTTCTTCGCCCCGCTGACCGAGGCGGGCGGGCGCTTCGCGGTGTTCTCGCCCAAGTGGGGCACGCGCTACCTGGTGCGCAACCACCAGAAGTTCACCATCGCCGACGAGGCGCGGGTGATGACCGGCGGGGCCAATGTCTCCGACCACTACTTCGCCATCCCCGCCGAGAACGGCTGGTGCGACCTGTCGGTGCTGATCGAGGGGCCGGTGGTCGAACAGTTCACCCGCTGGTTCGGCCTGCTGAGAAGCTGGGTCGAGAACGAGGCGCTCGGGCGCACGCGCCAGCTCAGGCGGCTGCGCGACATCGTCAGGCAATGGGACGGCGGGGACGGGCCGGTGCGGCTGCTGGTCGGCGGTCCGCTGGTGCGGCGCGGACACTGGGCATGGTGCCTGAGGCAGGACCTCGTCGGCGCGCGGCGGCTCGACACGGTCTCGGCCTATTTCTCCCCGCCGCGCAGCTTCCGCCGCCTCTTCACCCGGATCGCCCGGCGCGGCAGCGCGCGGATGATCATGCCCGGCAAGTCCGACATTTCCGCCGCGATCGACATGGCGCGGCTGCAATACGGCAAGCTGCTGCGCGCGGGCGTGAGGGTGTTCGAGTTCGGGATCTGCAAGCTCCACATGAAGCTGCTGGTGGTGGACGATGCGAGCTATGTCGGCAGCGCCAATCTCGACAAGCGTTCCTTCCGCATCAATGTCGAGCTGATGGTGCGGATCGAGGACGCGGGGCTGGCGGCCGAGATGCGCAGGCTGATCGACCACCTCGAGGAGTCGAGCGAGGCGATCACCCCGGCCTGGTACGTGCGGCACTCGACCTTCCTCAACCGGATGCGCTGGCGGCTGGCCTATTGGCTGAACCTTGCCGATTACCGCATCAGCCGGACGGGGACGCTGTAGAGCGTTCGTCCCTTTCAGGTCCTGCCGGCCCGAAAGCCGCCACCTCTATTCGTAGCCGTAGTCCGAATAGTCCTTGAAGTTGGGCGAGGTGAACTTGGTGATGTCGCTCTGGAAGTGGAGCGGCACGTTGCCGGTCGAGCCGTGGCGCTGCTTCGCCACGATCAGCGTCGCGCGGCCCACCAGCCCTTCGAACTTTTCCTCCCACTGGCGATACTTCTCCTGCACGTCCGGTGGCGAGGAGGCGTCGGGCGTGTCGGGCTTGACCAGCAGGTGGTAATAGTCGCCGCGGAAGATGAACCACACCATGTCCGCGTCCTGCTCGATCGAGCCGGATTCGCGCAAGTCGGAGAGCTGCGGGCGCTTGTCCTCGCGGCTTTCGACCGCACGGCTGAGCTGCGAGAGCGCGATTACCGGGACCTGCAATTCCTTCGCCAGCGTCTTGAGGCCGCGGCTGATCTCGGAGATTTCGTTCACGCGGTTGTCGTTCGCCCGGCCCGAACCCTGGAGCAGCTGGAGGTAGTCGACGATGATCAGGCCGATGTCATGCCGCCGCTTCATCCGCCGCGCGCGGGTGCGCAGCGCGGCGATGGTGAGCGCGGGCGTATCGTCGATGTAGAGCGGCAGTTCGGCAAGGCGCTGGCTGGCGTAGGAGAGCTTCTGGAAGTCCTCGCGGGTGAGCTTGCCGCTACGCAGCGCCTCGGAGGAGATCTCGGCCTGCTCGGCAAGGATGCGGGTCGCCAGCTGGTCGCTGCTCATTTCGAGGCTGAAGAAGGCGACCGGTGCGCCATAGTTGAACTCGCCGCCCTCGCGCTGCCAGGTGAGGTGCGCCTCGGCGCAGTTGAAGGCGATGTTGGTGGCAAGCGAGGTCTTGCCCATGCCCGGGCGCCCGGCGAGGATCACGAGGTCGGAATTGTGAAGGCCGCTGGTCTTCTGGTCGATCGTGGCAAGGCCGGTGGTCTTGCCCGACAGGCCGCCGCCCGAATTCATCGCGGCTTCCGCCATCTTGATCGCGGTCATCGCGGCTTCGCGGAAGGTCGCAGCCTCGCGGCCGGTGCTCGCGCCCTCGGCGACCTTGAAGAGGTCCGCCTCGGCCTGCGCGATGCGCTCCATCGGCGAGGTGTCCTCCGAGGTGTCGAGCGCGCCTTCGACGAGGCCGCGCCCGACGCTCACCAGCTCGCGCAGCAGGGCAAGGTCGTAGATCTGCTGGGCGAGTTCGCGCGGCACCAGCAGGCCTGCGCCGCTGGCGGTGAGCTGCGCGAGGTAGCTCGTGCCGCCCAGTTCCTTCAGCGCCTCGTCCGCCTCGAAGAAGGGGCGCAGCGTGACCGGCGAGGCGGTGGCGTTGCGCTCGATCAGCGCCAGCACGCGCTCGTAGATTCGCGCGTGGAGCGGCTCGAAGAAGTGTTCGGGCCGGATCGGCACCTGCAACTCCTCGAGCACGCGGTTGTCGATCAGCACCGCCCCGAGAAACGCGGCCTCGGCGTCGAGATTGGCGGGGAGCTTCTTCACCGGCAGGTCGCCGCCCTCGGCGGTCGGCTTGATGGGGGTGACTTTTTCGGGTTCGGCCATGTGGCGCCTGATGCGCGCCGCAGCCGCGCGGGGCAAGGCTCAAGGCCGGCGATATTTATTTCGCACGCTGTGGATAGTGGGGAGAGCGTGCTGAAGTGCTTGAAGTCGCCCCCTTCGATCTGCGAAGGCAGGTCGTCATGGCCGACACGCCGCCCGATTCCCTGCCTCCCTCCCTCGCGCCCGGCGGTGCGGGGGCGCAGCGCATTGCCCAGGTCACGCTCGACGAGGCGACGATCCTGTGGCGCAACGCCGATGTCGAGCAGGAACGCCGCGTCGCGATCTACGACCTGATCGAGGAAAACACCTTCAAGCCCGTCCGCAGCGCCGAGCGCGGGGCGCCGGGGCCCTATCACCTGCACCTGTCGGTCACCGACGGGCGGCTGGCGATGGATATCAAGGACACCGGCGAGACGCTGCTGGAAACGCTGCTGATCGGCATGGCCCGCTTCCGCCGCCCAATCCGCGAATATTTCGCGATCTGCGATTCGTATTATCAGGCGATCCGCAAGGCGACCCCGGCCGAGATCGAGACGATCGACATGGCGCGCCGGGGCATCCACAACAACGCCGCCGAACTGCTGCTCGAGCGGCTGGAAGGCAAGGTGGAGACCGATTTCGCCACCGCAAGGCGGCTGTTCACGCTGATCTGCGTGCTGCACATCAAGGGCTGAGGGGCAGACAAGGGGCATGGCAAAAGGGGGCAGGTCGCGCGCCCGGGGCGCGCCGCGCCGCTGGTTGTGGCGGCTTGCCGCGTTGGCGGTGCTGTTCGCGCTCGCCTTCGCCGCGTGGCTGTGGTGGGACATGCGCAGCTGGCGCCCGGACGAGGCGCTCTATCCCGAACAGGGTGCGCTTGTGCCCGCGGGCGGGGCACCGGTGCGCTTCGAGACGCTGAAGGCGCTCGGCGCGCGCTTCGTCTATCTTCCACTTGGCGCTGCGGCGGGCGAAGGCGAGCGGGCGGGCGGCTTCACCGATGCCTTGCGGCGCGCGCGCTCGGCCGGGTTGAAGGCCGGCGTGCTGCTCGGCTTCGACCCCTGCCTCTCCGCCGATGCGCAGAGCGACGCCTTCGCCCAGAGCGTGCCGCGCGATGCCGACCTGCTGCCCCCCGCGATCGGGCTTGAGCGGCTGGCCGACGGCTGCGCCTCGAAAGTCAGCGATGCGGCGGTGGAGAGCGAGCTCATCACCCTCATCAACCAGATCGAGATGCACGCCGGCAGGCCCGTGATCCTCAAGCTCTCCCCCGCCTTCCAGGAACGCCACCGCACCGCGAGCACGCTGGCGCGCGACCTGTGGCTGGCCCGCGACCGCGCGCGGCCGGACTATGCGGGGCGGCCGTGGCTGCTATGGAGCGCCAACAGCGCGCGCGTGACCGAGGCGAGCGAGGTGCCGGTCGAATGGGTGGTGGTGCAGAAGTAGCGGGCGAGCCTCACTCTCCGTTCGCCCTGAGCTTGTCGAAGGGCCGTTTTTCCTCTTTTCTGAGGCTTCCAAAAAAGTGCGGTGCTTCGACAAGCTCAGCACGAACGGAGTTTTCGATGCTGGACCACGAAGCCGAAACCGCTCTGATCGCTGCCGCCTTCGCTGCGGCCGAAGAGGCCTATGCGCCCTATTCGGACTACCCCGTCGGCGCGGCGCTGCTGTTCGCGGACGGGGCGGTGATCACCGGCTGCAACATCGAGAACGCGAGCTATGGCCTTTCGCTCTGCGCCGAGACGGTCGCGGTCGCCAAGGCGCTCGGCGAAGGTCGGCGCGGCGGGCTGGCGGCAGTGGCCGTCGTCGGCCTCAAGGCCGATGCCGAGCCGATCACCCCCTGCGGGCGCTGCCGGCAGGTGCTGAACGAGGTCGCCGCGCTCGGGGCGACCGATCCGCTGGTGCTGTGCGTCAGCAAGGACGACGTGCGGCGCGTGACGCTCTCCGCGCTGCTGCCGCACGCCTTCGGGCCGGGGCATCTGGCCTAGGCAAAGGGGCCTAGGCGTCGCGGCCCTCGAGCCATTCCACCAGCGCAGCAAGGCACTCGCGGCCCAGCAGCTTGCAGCGTTCCGGCGACCAGCCCTGTTCGGGCTCGGGGAAGTCGGCAAGGTCCTTGTAGGGCATCTCCAGCGTCATTGCGACCGCGCCGAAGCGTTCGGCGAGCTGGTTGGTGCTCATGGAGAGATTGGCCTTGCCCGGCGCGGCCTTGGGGTAGCCGAGCTTCGTCTGGAAATCGGGCGTGCGGCGGTCGAGGATGCGCTGGTAGCGGTAGAAGCCCTCGCCCTGTTCCTCCTTCCACGAGGGGATGCCCTCGAACCCGGCGAGGAACACGGCGGGGATCGCCTCGTCGGCATGGACGTCCATCGCGAAGTCGACGCCGGTCTGGTCCATGCGGTTACGGATCGCGAGCACTTCCGGCGAGCGTTCGGGGGTCGGGTCCGCCCATTCGCGGTTGAGGTTCGTGCCAACCGCATTGGTTCGTAGATGCCCGCGCCGCGAACCATCGGGGTTGCAATTGGGCACGATGTGCAGGCGGCACTTCTTGCGCAGCGCCCGCGCCACCGGGTCGGCGGGGTCGGTGAGGCACTCGAGCGCGCCCTCCATCCACCATTCCGCCTGGGTCTCGCCCGGATGCTGGCGGGCGTAGAGCCACACCTGCACGTCGCCTTCGCCCATTTCGAGGCAATCAACCGGCTGCCCGTCGAGCGTGGTGCCGAGACGGACGTAGTCAACGCCCTCCGACGAGGCCGCCTCGGCGATCAGGTCGTGGTGACGCTCCATCGAATAGGGCGCGAAATAGGCGACCCAGAACACGCCGCCCGCAGGCAGGTAGCGCACGGTCAGCGTGCCGCCGTCCTCGTTCTGGTCATAGGCCGATGCCGCGCGCGTCCAGTAGGCGCGGTCCTCCGACACACAGGCGTCGTAATCGGGCCAGCCGCCGGGATAGGCGCTGGCATTGAGGCCGGTGAGCTTGAGCACCACCTCCTCGCCCGCCGGCGCAGAAACGCGGAAGTGGAACCACTGGAAGAAGTCCGAGGCATTGTCGCGGCGGATGGCGAGGCGGGCGGTGGCGCCCTCGATCCCCAGCACGTCGATATTGCCGCTGTCGAACCCGGCGTCGATGAAAAGAGAGGTCATTTGGTTCCTTGAAGCTTTTTCGCGTCGATCGTCACGGTCTCGCCATTGCCACCCGGGAAGCCCCGGAACAACCCGGCGGCGAGCGTGCGGGCACTGGTTTCGACCTTGGAGTAGGGCGACTTCACGCCCGTCTCCATCTGTGCGCGGCCTTCCCACAGGGTGGTGCCGGAGGCGGCGGCGATCCGCACCTCGAGCGTGGTGGTGGCCGCCGGCCCCTCGCGCCCGCCGCCGAGATTGATCCCGACCCCCATGCCGAGACCCGAGCCGAAGCTCCCCGCGGTACCGCCGACACCGACATTGACCGGGCCGCCCCGGTCGACCGGGGCGGCGGCGATGGGCTGGCGGCTGGTGCGGATCGCCGCGACCTGCGCCGCCGGCGCGCCTTCGGCGACGACGGTGTAGCCGAGCCGCGCGAGCTCGGCGCCGATGGCGGCGGCAAAGGCGCTGCGGGCGGCCTCGTTGTTCACTTCTTCGGGGAAAGTCAGCGCGATCGTCCCCTGGCCGAGCCCGGCGGTCGAGGGGGCGACGAAGCGGGTCACCTCGACAGGCCCGGTATAGGGCGTGGTGGCGCAGCCCGGCAGCGCCAGCGCGGCGGCGGCGACGGCAAGCGGGGCGAAATGGCGGTAAGGCAACATGGCGCAGGTTCCTTTCGTGGCGCTGCGACTATAGGACGCGCCTTGCCACGTGCACAGGCTGCTATGTGTGTGAGCGAGGTTGAGAAATTCTAAGCGGATTGCGTGATAGGGGCGGGGCCATGATGTCTGACAGCAAACCATCCGTGCTCGTCACCGGCGGGGCGGGCTATATCGGCAGCCACGCGGTGCTGGCGCTGGTCGACGCGGGCTGGCCAGTGGCGGTGATCGACAACCTCTCGACCGGCTTCCGTTTCGCCATCCCCGAGGGCGTGCCGCTCTACGAGGGGGACATAGCCGACGCCGACCTGCTGGCGCGGATCTTCGCCGAGCAGGGGACGGGCGCGATCATGCATTTCGCCGGCTCGATCGTGGTGCCAGAAAGCGTCGCCGATCCGCTCAAGTACTACCACAACAACACCGCCAAGAGCCGCGCTTTGATCGCGGCGGCGGTGGCGGCGGGTGTACCCCACTTCATCTTCTCCTCGACCGCGGCGACCTACGGCATCCCCGATGTCGCCGCCGTGTCCGAGGATACGCCGCAGCGGCCGATCAACCCCTACGGCTGGTCCAAGCTGATGACCGAGCAGATGCTCGCCGATGTCGCGGCGGCGCACCCGCTCAACTTCGGCGTGCTGCGCTATTTCAACGTCGCGGGCGCGGACCCGCAGGCGCGCAGCGGCCAGTCGACCGCGGGCGCGACCCACCTCATCAAGGTCGCGATCGAGGCGGCGCTGGGCAAGCGCGAATCGGTGAGCGTGTTCGGCACCGACTACGCGACGCCAGACGGGACGGGGGTGCGCGACTACATCCACGTCAGCGATCTCGCCGCCGCGCACGTGCTGACGCTGGAGGCGCTGATCGCCGAGCCGGCGCGCTCGCTGACGATGAACTGTGGCTATGGCCGGGGCTTCTCGGTCAACGAGGTGCTCGACGCGGTCGACCGGGTGACGAATCGCAAGCTCGACCGCCGGATCGAGGGGCGGCGCGCGGGCGATCCCGATTCGCTGATTTCCGATCCCGCGCGGCTCAAGGCGACCCTGGGATGGGAGCCCCGACACGCCGATCTCGACACGATCATCGCCCACGCCCTCGCCTGGGAGCGCAAATTGTCCGATTTGCGGGGCTGATCGGGGCAGACTCGCATTGACGCGTGCCCGCGGCGCGGCTAACGGCACGCTTCGATTTCCGCGCGTCGGACCGTTTCCGGCGCGCTTCTCTTTTGGAACAAGCGCCATGAAGATCGTCAACAGCCTCAAGTCGCTGAAGGGCCGTCACCGCGACAACCGCGTGATCCGTCGTCGCGGCCGCACCTACGTGATCAACAAGACCGATCGCCGCTTCAAGGCCCGTCAGGGCTGATTTGGCGCAGGCGCCCGGCATGGGCGGCTGAAGGATACGGCGGCCCGCCTCCTCACCGGAGTGCGGGCCGCAGGCGTTTGGGGGGCGGGCGTGGTGAGAAAAGCGGTTGTCTTCGACATTGGCCGGGTGCTGTTCCACTGGCAGCTTGGCGCGCTGTTCGAAAAGCTGATCGTCGACCGCCAGGAGCTCGATTGGTTCCTTGCCAATGTCGTCACCGAGGAATGGCATTTCGAGCATGACGCCGGCCGCCCGCTCGCCGAGATGGTGCCCGAGCGGATCGCGCTCTACCCGCAATACGAACATCACATCCGCGCCTATGCGACCCGCTTCAACGAGACCGTGCCCGGCCCGGTCGAGGGCTCGCACGAGCTGGTCGCGCGGCTGGCGGCGGCGGGCGTGCCGCTCTACTGCCTGACGAATTTCGGCGACGAGTTCTGGGAGATGTTCCGCCCGACCCAGCCGGTGTTCGATCACTTCGCGGACATCATCGTCTCGGGGGTCGAGAAGGTCGCCAAACCCGATGCGCGAATCTACGAGATCGTCGAGGCGCGCAGCGGGCGGACGGGCGCCGCGCTGTTCTTCACCGACGACAACCCCGCCAATGTCGCCGCCGCCCGGGCGCGGGGGTGGGACGCGCACCTGTTCACCGATGCGGCGACCCTAGAGGCGCAGCTGGTCGCGGCAGGCCTGCTCTAGGGCTGGCCCAAAAAAATCCCCCGGCCGCGCGCTGTGGGGTCAGCGGGCGCCGGGGGCTGTGGAGCTCCGTCCGGTTGGAGAGGGGGGAGGACCGGACGGAGAGGGACTTCTCGTCAGGCTGCGATCAGCCGTTGCACTTCGCCAGTTCCTCGGCGGTGATGTCCTGGCCATCGACCTTGAAGGTGGCGATCTCGCCGAACTTGCGGTTCAGGCCGCGGCACACGCGCAGCGGGCGGGCGGTGGTCTTGTTGGCGACGCAGGTCGCATCCTTGCACGCCCAGGCGACGCCGTCGGCGACCGCGCGCGTCTCGCTCGCCGGGGCGGCGAGGGTGGCGCTGTAATAGGGCGCGCCGGCCGCGTTCAGCGGCGCACCGCTGGTGGCGATGCCGAAGCTCGCGCCGGTGTAGACCAGCGCCGAGAGGAGGATGGCGAGCTTGCCGGAACGGGGGAGGGAGAAGGTGTTCGTCATCGGGGTATCCTTTGCCTTGTCGTTTGTCGGGGCACCGGCCCCATGGTCTCTGTCACCGCATTTTGCAACGCAACATTTCGATTCGAAACCAGTTGCTATTCGCTACCTATGCGATTAGGTTGTGAGTTGCAACTGAAAACTGAAATTTTTTTGTGTGGCCTGCAAAATCGGTTACACACAGCCCCGGAAGGGGAAGGGACACGAGATTATGGGTGAGCTGAGAGAACCGCTGCGCGAACTGATCGAATGCGGGTTGCCGCAGGCGCTGGAGGTGATGGGCGAACGCTGGTCCTTCATGATCCTGCGCGCGAGCTTCAACGGTCTCAAGCACTTCGAGGAATTCCTGAGCGAGCTCGGCATCGCCCGCAACATCCTTTCCAACCGCCTTGCCAAGCTGGTCGAACACGGCATCCTCAAGCGCGAACCCTGCGCCGACGATCGCCGCAAGATCGAATACCGCCTGACCGAAAAGGGCTTCGACCTGCTCCCCGCGATGCTGGCGCTGCGCCAGTGGGGCCAGAAATACGGCAACGACCAGGTGGTCGAGGACCCGGTGCTGGTCGACGAGCGTGACCGTCTGCCGATCGGTCCGGTCTCGATCCTCGCTCATGACGGGCGAATTCTCGGGCATCAGGACCTGTGGCTGACCCGCCCCGCCGATCTCGGCAAGCGCGCCGACGGCACCATCGCCACCCGTGGCACCGACCTCGCCAAGGGCGATGTGGTCGACCTTGCGGCGAAGAAGGCATCCGTCCGCTAGGCTGCGGTCTGCCGACAATCCGTCGATAGCGCAGGCCCTGCGGGTGCCCTTGGGCCGCGGCATGGGCTAGGGCGGCGGCCATGCACGCGGTCGCCCCTCCCGAATGTCACGAGATCCTGCATCGCACCTTCGGCTATCCCGCCTTCCGCGGGCAGCAGGAGGCGGTGATCGCGCGGGTGATGGCGGGCGCGCACACGCTGGCGCTGATGCCGACGGGCGCGGGCAAGAGCCTGTGCTACCAGGTCCCCGCGCTCGCGCGGGCCGGCACGGCGGTGGTGATCTCGCCGCTGATCGCGCTGATGCACGACCAGATCCGCTCGGCCCGGGCGGCGGGGATCCGCGCCGCCTCGATGACCTCGGCCGATGCCGACAACGCCGCCACCGCCGCGGCCTTCCGCTCGGGCGAGCTCGATCTGCTCTATGTCGCCCCCGAACGTGCCTCGACGCCCGGGTTCCAGGCGATGCTCGAACGCGCGCCGATCGCCCTCTTCGCCTTCGACGAGGCGCATTGCGTGTCCGAATGGGGCCACGACTTCCGCCCCGATTACCGGATGCTGCGCCCGGTGCTCGACCGCTTCCCCGACGTGCCGCGCCTCGCGTTGACTGCGACCGCGGACCGGGCGACCCGGGCGGACATCCTGCGGCAACTCGGCATCCCCGACGAGGGCCTGATCGTCGCCGGCTTCGACCGGCCCAACATCCGCTACGCCATCACGCCGAGGGATTCGGGCCCGCGCCAGATTGCCGACCTGCTCCAGCGGCTCGAGGGGGCGGGGATCGTCTATGCCCCCTCGCGCAAGCAAGCCGAGGATCTCGCCGCCGCGATCACCCGAGCCGGTCGCGCGGCATCCTTCTATCACGCCGGGCTGGAGCCGGACCGGCGCGCGCGGGTGCAGGCCGAGTTCGTCGCCTCCGAGGACATGGTGATGGTCGCCACCATCGCCTTCGGCATGGGCATCGACAAGCCCGACGTGCGCTTCGTGATCCATGCTGGCCTGCCGAAGTCGATCGAGGCCTATTACCAGGAAACCGGCCGCGCCGGGCGCGACGGCGATCCGGCCGAGGCGCACCTGTTCTGGGGCGTCTCCGACTTCGCCCGGGCGCGGCAATGGCTGGCCGAGGTCGAGCCCGAGCGCCTGCCCGCCGAACAGGCTCGCCTCAACGCGCTCGCCGCGCTGGTCGAGGCCCCGGCCTGCCGCCGCGCGATCCTGCTGCGGCACTTCGGCGAAGACCCCGCACAGCAATGCGGCAATTGCGACAACTGCTGCGAACCGCCGCAGGTGATCGACGCCAGCGAGCTGGCGCGAAAACTGCTCTCGGCGGTCTATCGCACCGGCCAGAGCTTCGGGATCGGCCATATCGAGAAGGTGCTGACCGGCCAGAATGACGAGCGGATCGTCACGCGCGCGCATGACAAGCTGTCGGTGTTCGGCATCGTCGGGGGCGAAGATGCGCGCTTGATCCGGCCTCTTTCGCGCGCGCTCGTGGCAAGGGGCATGCTGACCGTTACCGAACACGGCGGCCTCGCCTTGGGCCCCGAGGCGCGCCCCGTGCTGAAGGGCGAGGCCGGAGTGACGATTGCCGAGCCGCCCCCCAAGCGGGAACGCCGCAGCCGCCGCTCACGGGGCGGCGCGGAAGGCGCGCCGAACCCCGTCGGCAACCCGCTGTTCGAGGCCCTGCGCGCCAGGAGGAAGGCGCTCGCATCCGAGCATGGCCTGCCGGCCTATGTGATCTTCCATGATTCGGTGCTGCGCGACATGGCGCTGCAATGCCCAGAGACCTTGGCGGAACTCGGCACCATTCCGGGCGTGGGGGCGAAGAAGCTCGAGACCTGGGGGCCGGATTTCCTTGATGTCGTTCGGGAGCACTTGCGGGGATAACCAGCCCCGTTCGCCCTGAGCCTGTCGAAGAGCCGCACTATTCCCTGGCCGACTGACGTGCCGCGTTAGACGGACGGTGCTTCGACAGGCTCAGCACGAACGGAGACTGATCAGGGCTTCCCCCGCCGCACCGAATAATCGATCCGGATTCGCACCCAGCTGCCGAACTGCTCGCGCCCGCCGATCCGCGCCGGACGCACCCGGAACTGCCACGCGGCCGCCATCACCGCCCGGCCGATCTGCGAGCCTTGCGGGCTTTCGCCGAGCAGCACGCAGTCCTCGACATAATAGCCCGTGACCGTCTTGCAGGCGATCAGCGCCGAGCCGGGGCCGTTGGCGGTGGAGAGATAGCCCGCCAGCTCCGAATCGGTCGGCTCGCGATACCAGCGCGCGGCGTAGAGCGGCTCGCCGTTGGGCGCGGTGCCGACCCGCTCGCTGTCGCCTGCGGTGCGGGGGTTGCCGGTGTCGGCGGGGCCGGCAGCCGCACCCGGCCTGATCCGTGCTCCGATCTTCGGGCGGGCGGGCTGGTCTGGCGAGGGCGAAGGCGAAGGCGAGGGTTCCGGCGGCGCGGGCGGGGGCGGCTCGGGAGCGGGCCGGGGATTGAGCGCCAGAGGCGAGGGGCGTAGCGGCTGGGGGAGCGGCTCGGCGGTGACCGGCTGATCCTCCTGCGGGGTATCCGCCTCGCTCGTATCGGCAGCCTCGGGCTCGGGCGCGGGGGGCGCGGCGAACTCGATCGCGGTCAGCGTCTCTCTGTCCGCGCCATCTTCCACCCCCGCGATCTGCGCGCCGAGCGTCAGCAGCAGGAGCAGGAGCAGCGCCTCGAGCGCGAGCGCGATGGCAAGGCTCGCGAGTTTGCGCCGCCGTGCCGCATCGCGCAGGGCCGCGAGCAGCGCGGCGAGACCGCGCGGTTCGTCTGCCGCCACTGCCGAAAGATCCTGGAAACTCGCCACTGCGCCCTTGCCGGGGCCGGGGGAGGGTGGCCCTGCGCCGTCCCTTAGCCCGTCATCAGCCGGTATGATAGCGCCTCGGCGATATGGGCGCGGCCCACGGTGTCCGCGCCCGCAAGGTCGGCGATGCTGCGCGCGACCCTGAGCATCCGCGTGTAGCCGCGCGCAGAGAGCCGCAGCTTCTCGGCCGCCTGGAGCAGCAGCTTGCGGCCCGCCTCGTCGGGGGTGGCGAAGGTCTCGAGCGACTCGCCTTCCAGCTCCGCGTTCGAGCGGACCCCGCGCGCCATGGCCCGGACGCGGGCGGCGGCGACGCGCGCGGCGACCTCGGCGCTGCCCTCGGCGGGCGGGGGCAGCGCCATGTCGAGCGCGCTCACCGCGCCGACATGGACATGGAGGTCGATGCGGTCGAGCAGCGGGCCCGAAAGCCGCGCCTGATAGTCGCCGATGCAGCGCGGATACTTGTTGCAGTTGCGCGCCGGATCGCCCGCATAGCCGCAGCGGCACGGGTTCATCGCCGCCACCAGCTGGACCCGCGCAGGGAAGGTGACATGGGCATTGGCGCGGGCCACGTCGACCGTCCCGGTCTCGAGCGGCTGGCGCAGCGAATCGAGCACCGGGCGCTGGAATTCGGGCAATTCGTCGAGGAACAGCACCCCCAGATGCGCGAGGCTGACCTCGCCCGGTCGCACCTTCAGCCCGCCGCCGGTAAGCGCCGCCATGCTCGCCGAGTGGTGCGGCGCGCGGAACGGCCGGGCGCGGCTGATGCGCCCCGATTCGAGCATCCCCGCAACCGACTGCACCATCGACACCTCGAGCGCCTCGGCCGGCGACAGCGGGGGGAGAATGGCGGGGAGGCAGCTCGCGAGCAGGCTCTTGCCCGATCCGGGCGGGCCGACCATCAGGAGGTTGTGCCCGCCTGCCGCCGCGATCTCGAGCGCGCGCTTGGCGGTCTCCTGCCCCTTGACTTGACGAAGGTCATTGCCGCCCGCCGCCTCGGCGACCTCGCCGCGCGCAGGCTCGGGCAGGACCAGCGAGCCCTTGAGATGTGCGAGCAGGCTCATCAGGTCGCGCGGGGCGAGCACCGGCACGCCCGCCGCCCAGCGCGCCTCGGGGCCCTGTTCAGCGGGGCAGATCAGGCCCGTGCCCGCCGCGCTCGCGTGGAGCGCCGCGATCAGCACCCCGGGGCTGGCGACCACCCGCCCGTCGAGCGCGAGTTCGCCGACCGCGATCCAGTCGCCCAGCTGCTCGGCATCGGTCACGCCCATCGCCGCGAGCAGGGCGAGCGCGATGGGGAGGTCGTAATGCGAACCGTCCTTGGGCAGGTCGGCGGGCGAGAGGTTGACGGTGATCCGCTTCGGGGGAAGCGCGAGGCCCATCGCCGCCAGCGCCGCCTGCACCCGCTCGCGGCTCTCGCTCACCGCCTTGTCGGGCAGGCCCACGACCGTGAAGCGCGGCAGGCCCGGCCCGACCTGGCACTGCACCTCGACCGCGCGCGCCTCCAACCCGAGGTAGGCAACCGTCCTCACCAGCGCGACCATGGGCTTGCCCCCGTTTTCCGTCCCCGGGGCGATTGTGCAGATTTATGAGAGGCTTGTCGAGCGGGCGCATGTGCTGTGGCTAACCGCGTCCTGCCGCGCCCCTCCGCATGACTGCTAAGGCTTTTTTAAAGCATAAATCTTGGCGAATTCGGAAAGGGGCGCGGGCCGAGAATGCGGCGATGACCCGCGTCCTTGCCCTCCTGCTCGCCGCACTGGCGCTGCTGCTGCCCGGCACGGCGGCGGTTGCCCAATCCGGTGCGCGCGTCCTTGAGCGCGTCACCTGGGTCGAGGAATGGGACGCGGCGCGCGGCGAATGGGTGCGGATCGAGGAAAGCCCCGCCGCCATCGCGCCCGCCGGCGCCATCTCCACCACCTCCGTCACCCGCGCGGGCGGCCTCACCGTTACCGAGACGGTTATCGAGCAGCCGGTGCGCTTCATCGCCCGCCCCCGCGCGGATGCGCGCGGCGCGGGAATCGCGGCCTATGGCCCCTTCCGCGTGCTCGACGAACGCCGCGCCGCGCTGGTCGGGCCGACTGACATTGCCAGCCCGCGCGCCTTCGCGGCAATGATGGCGGCGCATCCGGGGCTCGAGGTGCTCGAATTCGTGGACGCGGCGGGCACCAGCAACGACATCGCCAATCTCCGCGTCGGCCGCGCGATCCGCGCCGCCGGCCTTGCGACCCACGTCCCCGCGGGCGGATCGGCGCGTTCGGGCGCGGTGGAGCTGTTCCTTGCCGGAACCGAGCGCACCATCGATCCCGGCGCCCTGTTCGCGGTGCACGCCTGGCGCGATGCGCTCGGCCGCGAGCCGGCCGACTTCGCCCCCGATGCGCCGGAGAACCGGCTCTATCTCGACTACTACACCGACATGGGCATGAGCCTCGACCAGGCGCGCGCCTTCTATGCCATGACCAATTCGGTGCCGCACACCGAGGCGCTGTGGCTCGAGGGCAAGGAGATGGCGCGCTGGATCGCCCCGGTCGAGGGCGCGGACCCGCGCACCCCGGCCTCGCGCCGGATCGAGGATGCGCTGCACGGCCAGCTGCGTCTTGCGCTGGCGCGCTCGGCGGCGGCGCTGGCGGACGGGCTGCTGGCCCCGTTGCGCGCGCCGGTGCCGGCGATCGACGCCGCCCCGCGGCTCGCCTATGCCGATCTCGGCGCGGGTCTGCTTGACTCTGCCGCCGCTTTCCCATAACGGCCCCGGTCTGTTTTCGGCCCGCGGCAATGCGGCCCCGGCTTCTTGCGCCGGTCAGCTTTTCGAGGATGATATGAAGCGTACCTTCCAGCCCAGCAATCTCGTGCGCGCCCGTCGCCACGGCTTCTTCGCCCGCAAGGCCACCCCTGGCGGCCAGAAGGTGCTTCGCGCCCGCCGTGCCCGCGGCCGCAAGAAGCTCTGCGCTTAATTCCTTGCGCACCCGCCTGCGCGGGTGCGATTTCCTCGCTCATGCGGCCTGAAGGCCGCGTCGCTGCGGGCGGCCGGTTGGCCTTGCGGGCTCCCTTCGGGAGCCCGTTGACTTTTGCCACCTCCGTCATTGCTCTATGGGCGACCCCATGATTTCCGTCCTCACCAAGCGCGCCGATTTCCTCGCCGCGAACGGCGGCACCCGCAACGCTCGCGCCGGGTTCGTGCTGCTGACCCGCCCAAACGGCGGGCAGGGCATCCGCTACGGGATCACCGTCACCAAGAAGATCGGCAACGCGGTCGTGCGCAACCGCATGAAGCGGCGCTTCCGCGAGCTGCTGCGGGCCGCGCTGCCGGTGCAGGGGCTCGCGAATCACGATCACGTGCTGATCGGCCGCGCCGGCGGGGTGGAGCGCGATTTCCACCTGATGGCCGACGAACTCGCCAAGGCTCTCGAACGCGCCCGCGAGGGCCGCGGCGATCCGGCAGGCGGGCGGCGGCCACGGCGCGGGGACCGGCGCGCATGAAGCAGGTCCTGATCCTCGTCGCGCGGGCCTGGCAGCTCGGACCATCGCGCCTTCTGCCGCCCACCTGCCGCTATGCGCCCTCGTGCAGCCAGTATGCCATCGAGGCGATCGGCAAGTATGGCGCGTTCAAGGGTGGATGGATGGCGTTCAAGCGGCTAATGCGCTGCCACCCCTGGGGCGGGCACGGACACGATCCCGTGCCCTAGGGCTTTAAACGGGACCGTTCTATTCCCATAACACACCTGTCGTCGCATAGCCGGGGCTTACACTTGGACAATCGCAATCTTCTGCTCGCCGTCGTGCTTTCGGGTCTGCTCATTCTCGGGTGGGACCTCGGCATGCGCTACTTCTATCCCGAGGCAGCGATCTCCTCGCAGGCCACGCCGACCGATGCCTCGACCGGCGCTTCCGCTGCCGCCGCCGCACCCGCAGGCGCGGGCAACCTCGGCGGCGAGGCGGCGGCCCGCAAGGTCGACCTCGAGACGGCGCTCGCGGGGGGTAACCGCGTCGCGATCGACACCCCGCGCATCGCAGGCTCGATCAACCTCGTGGGCGCGCGCGTCGACGACATCGTGCTCAAGGACTACCGCGAGACGGTCGACAAGGACTCCGGCCCCGTGCGCCTCTTCGCGCCGGAAGGGACGCCCGGGCAGTATTTCGCCGAGTTCGGCTTCGTCAGCGGCGGGGCGCGCCAGCCCTCGAACCTGCTGTGGCAGGCCGACGGCAGCAGGCTCACCCCCGAAACCCCCGTCACCCTGTCGCGCACCGATGCCAACGGCGTGACCTACCGGGTGCGCTTCGCGGTCGACAGGGACTACATGATCACCGCCACCCAGTCCGTCAGCAATGGCGGGGCGGGCGCGGCGGTGGTGCAGCCCTTCGCACTGATCAAGCGCACAAGCACCAATGCGACCATCGACCAGTATGTCTCCCACTCGGGCCCCGTCGGCGTGTTCGGCGACACCCTGTGGGACCCCCATTCCTACGAGGAACTGGCCGAACTCGGCGGCGAGAGCCCCGAGGGCGCGCCCGACTGGCTGGGCTTCACGGACCAGTACTGGCTCGGCGCGCTGGTGCCGGGTGACGGCAAGGGCAACGTCAGGGTCGACGATGCGGGCTTCCGCGCTCTGGGCAACAACCTGTTCCGCACCGACCTGCTCTACGGCGCCGTCACCGTGCCTGCCGGCGGCAACGTGACGCAGGAAACCCGGCTCTATGCCGGCGCCAAGGACAGCCAGATCCTCGACAAGTACGAGGACGCCGGCATCACCTATTTCGGCAAGGCGATCAGCTGGGGCTGGTTCGAGATCGTCGAGAAGCCGATCCTGTGGCTGCTGCGCACCCTCAACGGCCTCGTCGGCAATTTCGGGGTGGCGATCATCCTGCTCACCGTGATCATCCGCGGGCTGATGTTCCCGATCGCGCAGAAGCAGTTCGCCTCGATGGCGGCGATGAAGGCCGTGCAGCCGAAGATGAAGGAGATCCAGGAACGCTTCAAGGACGACAAGCGGCGCCAGCAGCAGGAGATCATGAAGCTCTACAAGGACGAGAAGGTCAATCCGCTCGCCGGCTGCCTGCCGCTCCTGATCCAGATCCCGATCTTCTTCGCGCTCTACAAGGTGCTGGTGCTGGCGATCGAGATGCGCCACGAGCCTTTCGTGGCGTGGATCCGCGACCTTTCCGCGCCCGACCCTGCGCACATCCTCAACCTGTTCGGCCTCCTGCCCTACGAGGTCGTGGGCTTCCTCGCCATCGGCCCGCTCGCGGTCCTGCTCGGGATCACCATGTGGCTGACCTTCAAGCTCAACCCGGCGGCGATGGACCCGGTGCAGCAGCAGATGTTCGCGATCATGCCGTGGATCCTGATGTTCGTGATGGCGCCTTTCGCGGCCGGGCTGCTGCTCTACTGGGTGACCTCGAACGTCCTCACGCTGGCGCAGCAGAGCTATCTCTACTCGAAGCACCCGCAACTGAAGGCGGCGAACGCGGCGGCGGAAAAGGCGACGAAGGGGTAGCGCGATGGGCGATCCCGACGATCAATCCGCGCGCGAGGAAGCCGCCTCCAAGCTCTTTTCCGGGCCGGTCGACTTCCTGCGCTCCGCGCCCGCGCTGCAGTTCCTGCCTGACCCGCAGGTGCCCGAGATCGCCTTCTGCGGGCGCTCCAACGTGGGCAAGTCCTCGCTGCTCAACGCGCTGACGGGGAGGAAGGCCATCGCCCGCGCCTCGGTGACGCCGGGGCGCACGCAGGAGCTCAACTTCTTCGATGTCGGACGTCCCGAGGACGAAGGCGCCCTGCCGCTGTTCCGGCTGGTCGACATGCCCGGTTACGGCTTTGCCAAGGCGCCGGTGAAGGTGGTCGAGAAGTGGAAGGCGCTGGTGAACAGCTACCTGCGCGGGCGGCAGGTGCTCGCCCGGACGCTGGTGCTGGTCGACAGCCGCCACGGCCTCAAGGAGGTCGACCGGGCGATGATGAAGATGCTCGACGAAGCCGCCGTCGGCTATCGCATCGTGCTGACCAAGACCGACAAGATCAAGGCGAGCGAACTGGCCGCCGTGGCCGAGAAAACAGCAGCCGAGGCGCGAAAGCACGTCGCCGCGCATCCCGAGATCCACCTCACCAGCAGCGAGAAGGGCATGGGCATCGCTGCCCTGCGCGCCGCAGTCGTCGCCGACGCGCTGGGCGACGGGTGGATGGGCTGATCAGTCCGCGTCGCGCTCCAGCGCCGCCAGCGCCTGCGGCAGGCTTTCCGCCAGCGCCCGCGCGGCGGCGCGTGTAGCGGCGCGGTCGGTGTTGTCTCCGACCTCGTAGGTGTAGGCGGGGATGGCGTAGGCGGCGTGGAACCAGTTCTTCGCCGTGCCGCTGCCGGGATTGGCGTTGCGCGGCTCGAGCGTGAAGGCATAGCCGGGGAAGGCCTGATCCTTCCCGCCGAGCCATGCCCGCAGGAACCGCATCTGGGCCGGGCTCGCCTCCTCGTCGCCCTGCACGTAGAACAGGTTGCGCCCCGTCGAGTGGAAGTCGACCATCAGCACCGGGCGCACGGCGGCGGGCAGGGCATCGAGCCACGCCTTCACGGCGCGGGTCTCGGGCTGGGTGAAGGCACCCCAGTCGCGGTTGAGATCGACCGCGCCGCGGTTCGCGCGCCAGTGGCCGCGGGCGACGCCATCCGGGTTGAGCATCGGCACCACCAGCACCTGCACATCGCCCAGCGACTCCGCGCGCCCCGTGAGCGCATCGACGAAGGCCTCCATCGCGATCGCCCCGGTCACCTCGGGCGGGTGCTGGCGGCCGAGGAGGATCACCAGCCGCGGCGCATCCGTGCGGCCGAGGCGGATCGCCTCGATGGGGCGGCCATCATGCGAGGTGCCGAGCGTGAACACCCGCGCGCCGCTCGCCTTGCTCCACCTGGCGAGGTCGGCGGCGGCATCGGCGGGCGTGAGGATTTCCTGCGCGGCGACCAGCCCCTGACCGGCGGGCAGGCGAAGCACCGCCGCCTCGCCGTCCCCGCTCGTCTCGACCGGCACCTCGCGCCACTGGCCCGCCGCCCCGCGCAGCTTGGGCGCATAGCGGTGGCGGCCTTCCAGATAGCGCAGCGTGACCGTGACCGGCTCATCGCCCGCCGCCTCGTAGCGGAAGGCATACCACGGGCTGGGGTTGATCGGCGGGGCGTGTTCGGGAGTCACCAGCAGGGTGAAGGCGCGCTCGCCCGTGATCGCGCAGGCGAGCGGCGGCGCGCCGTCGAAGTCGAAGGCGAGGGTGGCCGAGGGCGTGCGACACGCCGCCCCCGGCACTTGAAGCGCGATCCCTGCCGGCGGGAGCGGCGTCGAAACGCACGCCCCCGCCAGCAGGGCGAGGCCGGCCCATGCGTATCGGATGTCGATGCCCATGGGCCCGAGGCCTATCAGAAGTTCTTGCGGATTTCGAACCGGACCACCCGCCCGCGCGGCGAGTGCAGCTGGCTGAGGAAGCCATAGGTCTCGTCGGCCAGCGGCGGGTCCTTGTCGAAAAGGTTGTTCACCCCCACCCGCAGCCGGGTGCCGTCGAGCGGACCATCGGTGTCGTCGATGGTGAAGGTGAAGGCGGTGTTGATCGTCAGCATGTCGTTGACGCGCCAGAAATTGGCGTTGGGATCGTCCGACACGATCGGCACGTCGCGGCTGACGCTGGTGTTCCACACCTCGCCGACATACTGGGCGAAGACCGAGAGGTCGATCGGACCGCTGCCCCAGTTCATCGAGCCGCTGAAGCGCCACCTGGGCCGCCCGTCGAGCTCGAGCAGCTGGCCCAGCCCCTCGATCCGCACCTCGGGCGGCAGCGTGCCGGCGGCGACCGCATCGAGCAGCGTCTGCCCGTCCGCGCCCGCCGACTGGACGAAGCCGTTGAGCCGCGCCGCGTTGAAGCGCAGGCGGAACTTGCCGATGCCGAAATCGGGGACGTTGTAGGCCAGCCCGAAGTCCCAGCCCTTCGAGACACGGCTGTCGAGGTTGATGTAGGGATCGAGCACCCTGATGATGTCGCCGGCAGCCGCAAGGCCCGTGCCGGCGTAGAGCGCGATCTGCTCAGCCGTCGGCGCGGCCCGGACCACGGCGGGGTTGCTGCTGCCGGTGAGGCGCAGCAGCAGGTCGAGCGCGATGGCGTTGTCGTCGCCGAAGGTGCCGACCAGCCCGGTCTGCTTCACGCGCCAGTAATCCGCGGTCAGCGTCAGGCCGGGAATGAACCTCGGTTCGAGCACCACACCGAGGTTGATGCTCTCGCTGTCTTCGGGCTCGAGCTGGTCGGTGCCCGACCGGAAGCTGATGACCCCCTCGCCCGGGCACACGCCGAGGTTGGCGAGCTCGCCCTTGAGGACCTGCGCCTGGCACCGCACGAAATCGTCGCGGGTGTTGGAGCGGGTGGTGCCTTCGTCATTGACCTGCACGAGGTTCGGGGCGCGGAAGCCCTGCGACCAGGCACCGCGGAGCATCAGGCCGGGCACCACGCTCCACGAGGCTGCGGCGCGCGGGACGATGGCGGTCGCGTCGATGTCGCGGAAGTGCTCCATGCGGCCCGCGAGCTGGAGGTTGAACGAGTTGATGAGCGGAATGTCCATGTCCTCGCTCACCAGCGGCACGAAGGTTTCGGCGAAGGCCGACCACACCTCGCGCGCGCCGCTGGTGTCGGGCGAGGCGCTGGTGCCGGCCACGTCGCTGCCGTCGCGCACGCCCGGGATGACGCTGTCGGTCCAGGTGATCGTGCCGTCGATCCGCGGGTCCCGGTCATCAAAGAAGGTCTCGCGCCGCCACTCGATCCCGGCCGCGATCCCGACATCGCCGCCGGGCAGGCTGAACAGGCTGCTGTTGCTGACCTTGAAGTCGGCCAGCGCAAGGCTGGTGCCGCCCTTGCGGAAGACGCTGATGCGGAACGGATCGATGCTGCTTGCCGGGTTTGGCGTACAATCGCCATTGGCCGGATCATCGATGCAGCCGCCGTTGAAGGGGTTGTAGGCATCCGGCGTCGAGCGGTTGACGGCCTGCTGGAACAGGGTCAGCGAGACACGGTTGCCTTCGAGGTCGGTCGACCGCGCCTCGGAATAGACGAAGCCGGTGTCGAAATCCCACGCGCCGAAATTGCCCTTGAGGCCTGCGACGAGGCGGTAGGAATTCTTGTCGACATCGACCGTGCGGTTGCCTGCATCGACGAAACGGTAACGCTCCATGATGAGGTCCGCGCCGGCGGCGGGGATGGTGGTGCCGGGGCGGCGGTTGGGGTTGGGCACCCCGCCGGGGAAGGTCACCGGGCCGAAGGGGTTCCAGTAGGCATTGCGCGAGATGCCCACCGGCACGGCGCTGAGGATCGCTGCCGGGGTGATGTTGCGGCTGCTTTCCGAGCGGTAGAAGGTGCCCTCGAAATAGCCCTCGATATTTTTGCTGAACTCGTAATTGAGGAGCAGCGCGGCGTTGTAGCGGGTCTTCTCGCTGATCAGCGTGGTGCCGAAGGCGCGGTTGTAGCGCACGTCGACAGCCGGGGTCTCGCCGTTGCGGGCGCACAAGCCGTTGCCGAGATCGAAGCGGCAGCCGGTCTGGGTGCTGGGCTGGATGTAGAAATCGTCATCGCGGATCGGCGTCTGGTTGTTGTTCGTGATCTGGAGATCGAACTGGCCGAAGGGGCCGAAGGTGTTGCGGTTGTTGAACTGGGTGTCGCCCGCGAAATCGGTGCCGACCAGCAGCGCGCGCTTGTCGTCATCGGCGGAATAGGGGCGCGCCGAGGCGGGAGTCGCGTTCTCGTGGAAATAGTTGCCATAGACCGTCAGGTTGGCGCGGCCATCGGCGAAGTCGAAGCCGTAGCCGCCGTTGAGCTGCGTCGCATAGGCATTGGTACCGTCCGACAGGCGGTATTCGCCCTCGATGAAGCCGCCCTTGCGGTTGCCGCGCAGCACGGTGTTGACCACGCCCGCGACAGCATCGGCGCCGTAGATCGCCGAGGCGCCGTCACGCAGCACCTCGAGACGACGGACGCTGCCGGGCGCGATCTCGTTGGTGTCGGGGCTGACCACCGGCACCAGCAGCTCGGTCTGGAAGCCGGGGTTGAGCACCATGCGCCGCCCGTTGATCAGCAGCAGGGTGTTGCCCGTGCCGAGATCGCGCAGGTTGATCGAGGCCGCATCGCCGCGCGCGTTGTTCGAGGTGACGTCGTTCTGCTCGTTGAAGGCCACGCCGCCCGCCTGCGGGATCGCGCGGAACAGCTCGTCGCCCGAGGTCGCGGCGACGTTCTGGATGTCGATCTCGTCGACCACGGTGACGGGCAGCACGTCGTTGATCTTGGCGCCCTGGATCTGGGTGCCGGTGACGATGATCTCGCGCGAGACATCCTCTTCGGGCGCGGGCGGGGGCGGCGCGGCCTCCTGCGCGTGCGCGGCGGTGGCGGCGATCAGGCTGCCGCTGCACATCAGGACGAGCCTGCTCAGAAGCTTGGTGGACATGGTCATTCTCCCCGTTTTTCGATGATCTGAAGTGATTGCGCCCAGTGCGCGAACAGGCCGGGCCACTGGCTGATGACCTGTTCGGGCTTGCCCAGACCCCAGCCGTGCCCGCCGTCGCGGAACAGGTGGAGCTCCGCGCTCGCCCCGGCTGCGACGAGGGTCTGGAACAGAAGGATGCCGTGCCCCGGCGGCGTGGTGGGGTCGTCGGCGGAAGCGAAGATGATCGTCGGCGGCGCGTCCTTGCCCGCCCAGGTATCCAGCGACCACAGCGTCTCGGCCTTTTCGGTGGCCTTCTCGCCGACGATCTCGCGCCGGGTGCGGGTGGTGTCGTAGGGCTTGCGCAGGGTGACCACCGGGAACAGCAGCACGGCAAAGTCGGGCCGGGCCGAGACCGCCTCGTAGGCATCCCTGCCCGAATAGAGCGCGCGGGCCGGCTGGTAGGCGGTGAAGCCGGCAAGGTGCCCCCCGGCCGAGAAGCCCATGATCCCGATGCGCTTCGGGTCCACCCCGAACTCGCCCGCGCGGGTCCGGATGATCTTCATCGCCCGCTGCGCGTCCATGAACGGCGCGCTCGCTTCCCAGCCGTCGTTCGGCAGGCGGTAGATCAGCTCGAAGACGGTGAAGCCCTGCGCGGCCAGCCATTCGGCGGCGGGGGTGCTTTCCTTCTTCAGCTGGATGCGGAAATAGCCGCCCCCGCCCGCCACCAGCACGGCAGCGCCGTTGGGATTCACCGGGCGATAGACCCGCATCCGCGGGACCGCGACGTTCGACACCGCGCCGAGGCCTGCGCCCTCGGTGCCTATCTTCTCCGGCCCCTCGACCTTGCCCGCGCCGGGCATGGAACCTGGCCAGAGGCGGATTTCCTCGGGCGCGGCGGCGAGCGCCGGGGCCGGTGCCAGCAGCGCCAGCGCGGCGGCGAGCAGGGGGAGCAGGCGGCGGATCACGGCTGCTTCTCCAGCACCTTGGCGATTTCCTCGCTCACGGGACCGCTGCGTTCGTGGCGTTCGATGTCCTCCGGCTCGAGCGGCACGGGCGCGCCCGCCATCGCCGCCGCCAGCCGCTCGGTATCGAGCGCGCCTTCCCACCGCGCCACGACGATGGTCGCTACCGCGTTGCCGATGAAGTTGGTGAGCGCGCGGCATTCGGACATGAAGCGGTCGATCCCGAGGATCAGCGCCATGCCCGCGACCGGCACCCCGGGCACTACCGAGAGGGTCGCGGCAAGGATCACGAAGCCCGATCCGGTCACGCCCGCGGCGCCCTTGGAGCTGATCATGGCGACCAGCACGAGGGTGAGCTGCTCGGCCAGCGAGAGTTCCACCCCCACGGCCTGCGCGATGAACAGCGCGGCCAGCGTCATGTAGATATTGGTGCCGTCGAGATTGAAGGAGTAGCCGGTGGGCACCACCAGCCCCACCACCGCCTTGCGGCAGCCGGCCATCTCCATCTTCTCCATCAGGCTCGGCAGCGCGGCCTCGGAGGAGGAGGTGCCGAGCACCAGCAGCAGCTCCTCGCGCAGGTAGCGGATCAGTGCGAAGATCGAGAAGCCGTTGGCCCAGCCGACCAGCCCCAGCACCACCAGGACGAACAGCAGCGAGGTGAGGTAGAAGGTCGCCACCAGCGCGGCGAGGTTGGCAAGGCTGCCGATGCCGAACTCGCCGATGGTGAAGGCCATCGCCCCGAAGGCGCCGATCGGCGCGAGCTTCATGAGCATGTGGACGAGCTTGAACACCACCTCGCCGAAAGAGGCGAGCACGTCGGTGACGAGGTCGCTCGCGGGCCGGGTCGCGGCGATCGCGACGCCGGCGAGGATCGCGACCAGCAGCACCTGCAGGATCTGCCCGTCGGTGACCGCGCTGAACAGGGTGTCGGGGATGATGCCGAGCAGGAAGCCGGTGATGGTGGTCGCCTCGGCCTTGTCGGCATAGTCGGCGACGGCGGCGGTATCGAGGCTGGCGGGGTCGATGCCCAGCCCCTCGCCGGGGCGCACCACGTTGGCGACGACAAGACCGATCACCAGCGCGAGGGTCGAGAAGGTGATGAAGTAGGCGAAGGCCTTGCCCGCGACCGAGCCGACCGCCTTCAGATCGCGCATCCCGGCGATGCCGGTCGCCACGGTGACGAAGATCACCGGCGCGATGATCATCTTAACAAGCTTGATGAAGGCATCGCCCAGCGGCTTGAGCGCCGCGCCGAATTCGGGCGCGAAATGCCCCACCAGCGCGCCCAGCGCGATTGCCGCCAGCACCTGCACGTAGAGCAGGCGATAGAACGGCTTTCGCGCAGCAGGCGCGGCCGCCTCGGGCATCATCGATGCTTGCAAACCCATGCCTGACAACTTCCCCCGGGGCCTTCCTCTTCCGCCATGCAGGATCGGGCGAAGCGGCGGCGGCTGCAAGCTGCGCGCGGCAAGAATTGATGTCCTTCCAAATCACGGTGTTAGACTGAGCCCTCGGGCATTTCTTCCGGATTTCCGCACAAAATCCTTGCGGATTATGCGGAAATCCGCACAACCCTTTGCCGAGGCACAAGTCGGGAGAAGCACGCAGGTGCAGGGCAGGCTGGGGCGCTGGTATCTGGCGGGCATCGCGGCTGCCGCAGTGCTGCTGCTGGTGGCGCTCGCCATGCTCGGCCTCGACCGGGCGATGCGGGTGCAGGCGCTCGCCGAGACCCGCGCCGCCGCCGACGGACAGGCCGCCATCCTTGCCGCCGCGCTGGAAAGCGAGCTCAACAAGTTCACCCTCGTCCCGCGCGTGCTGGCGGGCGATCCGGACGTGGCCGAGCTGCTTGCCGGCAATGGTGCGCAGCGCGATCTTCTCAACCGGCGGCTCGCCGCACTGGCGCGGCAGACGCGGGCGGCGGCGATCTATCTGATCGACGCCGAGGGCACCAC
This sequence comes from Porphyrobacter sp. THAI-01a, assembly GCF_056868655.1. NCBI lineage: Bacteria > Pseudomonadati > Pseudomonadota > Alphaproteobacteria > Sphingomonadales > Erythrobacteraceae > Porphyrobacter > Porphyrobacter sp. THAI-01a. Next base: position 473,139 of record NZ_CP180579.1, read on the forward strand.
GCAGGCGGCGAGCAACTGGGACCGGCCCGACAGCTTCATCGGCTCCAACTACCGCTTCCGCGACTATTTCACCGGCGCGCTGCGCGACGGCACGGAAACGGAATTCGCCCTTGGCACGGTCAGCCGCCGCCCGGGCCTCTATCTCGCCGAACGGGTCGGCCCGGCCGGGGCGCCGCTCGGTGTGGTCGCGGTCAAGGTGGAGTTCGACAGCCTCGAAGCGAAGTGGCGCCAGGCCGAGGACGGGGTGTTCGTGACCGACGCGGGCGGTATCGTGCTGCTCGCCAGCAATCCCGACTGGCGGTTCCGCGTGGCTGCGGGGGAGCCGGGCCTGCGCGATCCGGCGCGCGACGCGATGCGCTATGGCGTCGCGCAGCCGCAACCGCTCGAACTGCCCGGCGGCGGCAAGGGCGGCGGTGGGGCGGTGCGGATGATCGAGAAGATCCAGCCGATCGCCCCCGCGGGCTGGGAACTGCACCTGCTCGCCGACCCTACTGCGCGGCTTTCGGTCGCCGTCGCCAACGGGCGGCTCGCGGGGGTGAGCGCGCTCGGCCTGCTGGCGCTCGCGTGTGTCGGCGCGGTCCTGTGGCGGCGCCAGCGGCAGGCGCGCGCCGCGGCCGAGATCGAGGCCCAGACCTCCACCTTGCGCGAGCAGCTGCGCCAGGCCAACCGGCTGGCGACGCTCGGACAGATCACGGCCGGCCTCGGCCACGAGATCCGCCAGCCGCTCGCCGCGATGCGGGTCTATGCCGAGACGGGCGAGCGCCTGCTCGCCGCCGCGCGCACCGCCGAGGCGGCGGACAACTTCGCCCGGATCGCGGGGCTTGCCGGCCGGATCGGGGAGATCACCGAGGAACAGCTCCATTTCAGCCGCCGTTCGGCCGAGGAGCCGCGCGACATCCGCGTTGCCGAGGTGATCGACGGATCGCTGCTGCTGCTGCGCGACCAGTTCCGCCAGCAGGGCATCGCCCTTGCGCTCCCGCCGGCCGAGGCAATGGCGGTGACGGTCCGCGCCCGCCACGTCCAGCTCGAACAGGTGCTCGTCAACCTGCTCCAGAACGCGGTGCAGGCCTGCGGTGAGGGCGGCCGGATCGCGCTCGACATCGCGGCTGGCGAGGGCGGCATGGTGCGGCTCGGGGTCAGCGACGACGGGCCGGGGGTGCCGCCCGAGCTGCGCGAAACGCTGTTCCAGCCCTTCGTCACCTCCAAGGCGCAAGGCATCGGCCTCGGCCTCGCGATCGCGCAGGACATCATGCGCCAGCTCGGCGGCGACCTGCTGCACGAGCCCACGCCTGCGGGCGCCCGCTTCGTGATGGTGATGCCGGCAGCATGAGCAGCGCGCCAGCCTCCGCCGCCCTGCCGCTCCAGGTCGCGCTGGTCGAGGATGATCCGGCCCTGCGCGATGCGACCTTGCAGGCGCTCATGCTCGAGGGGGCCGATGTAAGCGCCTTTCCCGATGCCCGCGCCGCGCTCGGCTGGCTCACGGCGGATTATCCGGGCGTGGTGGTGAGCGACGTGCGGATGCCGGGGATGGACGGCATCGCCTTCTTCGCCGCTCTGCGCGACATCGACCCCGACCTGCCGGTGATCCTCGTCACCGGACACGGCGACATCGCCATGGCGGTCGAGGCGATGAAGAACGGGGCGGCGGATTTCCTGACCAAGCCCTATGCCTCGGCCGACCTGATCCGCGCGGTGCGCTCTGCCGCGATGCGCCGCGCGCTCGCGCTCGAGAACCGGCGCCTGCGCGAGGAGGCGGGGCGGGGCGCCCACGGGGCGATCCCCGGCAGTTCGCCCGCCGCCGAGCGGCTGCGCGCGGTGATCGAGGGCGTGGCCCGGTCCGAGATCGACGTTGTGCTGAGCGGCCCCCACGGCACCGGCAAGAGCCACGCCGCGCGCCTGATCCATGATCTCGGCCCGCGCCGGGGGCGGCCCTTCGTGGCCGTCGATGCCGGGGTCCTCGCGCACGAGGATGCCGAACTGCTGCTGTTCGGGCGCGATCCGGCGGCAGGCGGCGCGGGCCTTTCGCGCACCGGCCTCGTCGAGCGCGCCAATGGCGGGACGCTGTTCCTCGACGGAATCGCGGCGGCGGGCAGCGCGCTGGCGGCGCGGCTGCTGGCGCTGGTCGAGACGCGGCAGGTCTTCCCCATCGGCGCCGCCCAGCCGCGGCGGCTTAACCTGAGGATCATCATCGCCCGTTCCGACGATGCGGCAGAGGCGCGCGATCCGCTGTGGCACCGGTTGGGGGCGGTGCAGATCGCCTTTCCTCCGCTCGACCAGCGGCGCGAGGATGTGGCCGAGCTGTTCCGCCTGTTCACCGCCCGCCACGCCCGCGAACTCGGCCTTGCGGTTCCCGCGATCGGGGAGGCCGAGTGGCGGCATGTTCTCGCCCATGACTGGCCGGGCAACCTCCACGAGCTCTCCGCCTATGCCCGCGCCTTCGTGCTGGGGCTGACCGAGGCGGGCGTGGCACCCCCGCTGCAGGGCGAACGGTCGCTGGCCGAGATCGTCGCCGATTTCGAGCGCACCGTGCTGGAGGATGCCCTGCGCCGCTGCCGCGGGGATGTCGCGCAATTGCAGGCGATGCTGCGCACGCCGCGCAAGACGATCTACGATAAGCTCGCCAAACACGACCTCAAGCCTTCGCGCTTCCGCTAGTGGGAAGGACACCAGCATGCGCCGCGCCGCCCTTGCCGCCCTGATCCTCGCATTGGCGACGATCCTCGGCCTCGCCGAACCCGCCCGCGCCGCCGCTCCGCCCGAGCTGCGCGGGCGGTTCGTCTTCACCGGCTGGGAGGGGCCGCCGCTGCCGGTGTGGTACCAGCTCCCCGACAGCGCCGGGCCGGACACGCCGGTGGTGGTCGTGATGCACGGCGTCAATCGCGACGCGGACCGCTACCGCGACGAATGGGCCCCGCTCGCGCAGCGGTACGGCTTCATCCTCGTCGTGCCGGAGTTCTCCCGCGCCGACTTTCCGGGATCGCTCGGCTACAACGCGGGATACTTCGCCGCCGCCGACGGCACCCAGCGCCCGCGCGCGCTGTGGTCCTTCGCGGCGATCGAGCCGCTGTTCGACGACGTGCGCGCCCGCTTCGGCACGCGGGCCGCACGCTACACGCTCTACGGCCATTCGGCGGGAGCGCAGTTCGTCCACCGCTTCGTGCTGTTCATGCCCGAGGCGCGGATCGAGCAGGCGATCGCCGCCAATGCCGGATGGTACACCATGCCCGATGCCGCGACGGGTTTTCCCTATGGCCTTGGCGGAGCGCCGGTCCCGGCCGGGGCGCTGGCGGCGGCGCTCGGCAAGCCGCTCACAGTGCTGCTGGGGACGGCCGACACCGACACCGCCGATCCCGACCTGCGCACCACGCCCGAGGCCAACCGGCAGGGCCCCCACCGCTTCGCGCGCGGTCAGAGCTTCTTCGCCGCGGGCCGCGCGGCGGCGGAGCGGGCGGGGGTGCCATTCGGCTGGCGTATGGAGTTCGTCCCCGGCGTCGGCCATTCCAACGGCCGCATGGCCGGCGCCGCCGCGCGCGTGATCGCGACCGGCGCCGTCAGGTCGCGAACAGGCTCGCCGGATCGGCAAAGGCCTTGAACTCGAGCGCATTGCCCGAAGGGTCGCGCAGGAACATCGTCGCCTGTTCGCCGGGCTGACCCCGGAACCGGATGGTCGGCTCGATCACGAAGGCGCAGCCGCCCGCGCGCAGGCGTTCGGCGAGCGCCTCCCAGTCCGCCATTTCGAGGACCAGCCCGAAATGCGGCACCGGCACGCCGTGCCCGTCGACATGGTTCGACGCCCGGTCCCCCGCCTGCCCCGGGGCGAGATGGGCGACGATCTGGTGGCCGTGGAAGTCGAAATCGACCCATTCGTCCGACGAGCGCCCTTCCGCGCAGCCCATCACCTCCCCGTAGAAGCGCCGCGCCTCGGCGAGATCGTCGACGGGAAAGGCGAGGTGGAAGGGGGGCAGGGTCATGGGCGGGCTCCTCGATTCCTGCCTGCGTTAGACCGTTCAGCCTCGACAGGGGAAGTCTGAATTCCTAGGGGAGCCGCTCAACCGTTCTCGCAAGGTGGAGCAGACGGCCCATGAAACTCATCATCGGCAACAAGAACTATTCGAGCTGGTCCCTGCGCGGCTGGCTCGCGGTCAAGCAGTCGGGCCTCTCCTTCGAGGAACTCACCGTGCCGATCATGGGCGAGGAGTGGGACCGGCTGAAGCAGGACATGGGCGAGGTCCAGCCCTCAAGCGGCAAGGTGCCAATCCTGTGGGACGGCGATTCCGTCGTGTGGGACAGCCTCGCGATCATGGAATATTGCGCCGACAAGGTCGGGCGCGAGCGGTTCTGGCCCAAGGACGAGCCTGCGCGCGCGATGGCCCGGGCGATGGTGGCTGAGATGCATTCGGGCTACCTCAGCTTGCGCCGCGAACTGCCGATGAACATCCGCCGCCGGGTGGAACTGCCCGGCCTCTCGGACGCCACCCGCCACGATATCGTGCGCATCCTCGGCCTGTGGGCCGAGGCCCGCGCGCGCCACGGCCGCGCGGGGCCCTATCTGTTCGGAACCTTCGGCGCCGCCGACATCTTCTATGCGCCGGTGGTGACGCGCTTCGTCACCTACGGCATCGGCGTCCCCGGCTTCGCGCAGGCCTACATGGAGGCGATCACCGAGCATGAATGGATGCGCGAATGGACGGGCGCGGCCGAGGAGGAGGAATGGGTGATCGAGCAGTTCGAGATGGTGCGGTGATTACCGGCTAGGCGAAAGCCTTGGTCAGGAACCACGCCGCCACGCCCAGCATCGCCAGCGCCAGCACCCGCCGCACCAGCCGTGCCCGTGCCTCGGCCATCAGCGCCGCGCGGGCGTGCTCGGCAGCGAGCACCAGCGCGCCGTGGATCGCGGTGGCGATCCCGACGCTCACCGCCCCCAGCACCAGCCCCTGCTCCACGGTCGGCCGCCCGCCCGCGACGAATTGCGGCATCACGGTGATGAGGAACAGGGCCGACTTGGGGTTGAGCACATTGATCGCGAACCCGGCGAAGGCGTGACGTTCCCCGCTTCGGTGCGGGGTGGCGGTGGTGGAGCTTTCGCCCGCATCGCGCCATGCCTCGAGCGCCAGCCACGCCATCATCGCCGCCGCCAGCACCGAAACCGCCGTGGTCAGCGCCGGGCCCTGCGCGAGGATCAGGCTCGCCGCGAGCACGCTGAGCGCGGCGTTGACCGCAAGGCCGAGCGCCACCCCGGCAACCGCCCGCAGCCCCGCGCCGCGCCCCTCGGACAGGGTCAGCGTCACCAGCCACGCCATGTTGGGCCCGGGCGTGACCTCGACCAGCAGCACGGCAAGGGCGAAGCCCGCCCAGTCGACCAGAGGGTCGATCACGGTGCGCGGCGCGCGTCGTAGCGGGTGCCGTCCTTGCGGGCATAGCCATCGGCGTCGAACACCATGTCGATGTCGGGATATTCCCCGCTGTCGGCGGCCTTGTCGCCGGCGCTGATCGCGACGAAGACGCAGGGCGCCCCGGAGCGGTTGTGGAGGCAGTGCCCGTTCGCCTCGCCCGCCGGAAAGGCGAGCACGTCGCCCGGGCCGACGGGCGTTTCGCCGGCATCGTCGATCAGCACCGCATGGCCTTCGAGCATCAACACCAGTTCGTCCTGCCCGCGGTGCCAGTGGCGCTGCGAGGAAAAGGCGCCGGGCAGGAGGGTGACGTGGCTCGCGCCCATCAGGCCGAAGCCCGCGGCGGGGGCGAGGCGGCGATACCAGCGCCCCTCCACCGCCGCATCGAACGGGGGCGGATAGCCTGTGGCATTGGTCAGGGGGATCGCGGCAAGATCGAGCTTGGGCATCGGAGGCAACTCCTGCTAGGCCCGTCAAGATGCTCGACCCGCTCGATATTGCCAAGCGCCTGATCGCCGCGCCTTCCGTCACCCCCGCCACCGGCGCGGTGTTCGCCGAACTCGAGGCGATGCTGGTGCCGCTGGGCTTTGCCGTCCACCGTTTCACGCGGGGGGATGGACCGGAAGGATCGGACGAGGCGCCGGTCGAGAACCTCTTTGCCCTGCGCGCCGGACCCGAAGGCTCGCGCCATTTCGCCTTCGCCGGGCATCTCGACGTGGTGCCGCCGGGAGAGGGATGGGCCTCCGATCCCTTCGAGCCGCAGGTGCGCGGCGAACTGCTCCACGGGCGCGGCGCGGTCGACATGAAGGGCGCGATCGCAGCGATGGTCGCCGCCGTCGCCGAGGTGCCGCAGGACGTCGGCACGATCAGCTTCATCATCACCGGCGACGAGGAAGGCCCGGCGCTCCACGGCACCCGCGCCCTGATCGACCACATGGCTGCGGAGGGCATCCAGCCCGACCTCTGCCTTGTCGGCGAGCCGACCTCGGTCCACCGGCTCGGCGACATGGTGAAGATCGGGCGGCGCGGCTCGGTCAACATCTTCATCGATGCGGAGGGCACGCAGGGCCACGTCGCCTATCCCCACCTCGCCGACAACCCGCTGCCCCGGCTGGTCGCGATCCTCGCCGAACTCGACGCCCTGACGCTCGACACCGGGACCAAGTGGTTCCAGCCGAGCAACCTCGAGATCACCGACATCAACGTCGGCAACCGCGCGCACAACGTCATTCCCGCGGCCGGCCACGCGCGCATCTCGATCCGCTTCAACGACCTGCACACCGGCAAGAGCCTGTCCGACCGCGTCTGCGCCATCGCCGAGAAGCACGGCGGCAAGGCGCGGCCCGTGATCTCGGGCGAGCCCTTCCTGACCGAACCGGGCGCCTTTTCGGCGCTGGTGAGCGCGGCGGTCGAGGCGGAAACCGGGGTGGTGCCGGAACTTTCCACCACCGGCGGGACTTCCGATGCGCGCTTCCTGCGCTCTGTGTGCCCGGTGATCGAATTCGGCCTGTGCAACGCGACCATGCACAAGCGCGACGAGGCGGTGGCGATCCCCGATCTCGCCGTGCTCGCGCGCATCTACGCCCGCATCGCCCGCGCGGCGCTGGCGCTGGGCGAGGAGTTGAAGGAGTAACGTCGTGTCGGTCTGGTTTCGGGTTCCCCTGTGGCAGCGGGTCATCGCTGCCCTGATCCTCGGCATCATCGCCGGGCGGTTGTGGGGACCCGGAGCCGAAAGCATCAAGATCATCGGCGATGTGTTCATCGCCTTCATCAAGATGCTGGTGGTGCCGCTGATCTTCTTCAGCCTCGTCGCAGGCGTCGCCAGCATCGGTGACCTGAGGAAGCTCGGCGCGGTCGGCTGGCGGGCGATGCTGCTGTTCGTGGTGACCGGACAGATCTCGGTGTGGCTGGGCCTGGGGCTGGGCACCGTGATCGGACCGGGCGTGGGGGTCGACACCTCCGGCATCGACATGGGTGCAGCCCCCGCGCCCAACGAGACGACATGGCGCGACATGGTGCTGGGCATGATCCCGCAGAGCCCCGTTCAGGTCATGGCCGACGTCAACGTGCTGCCGCTGATCGTCTTCTCGCTCTTGATCGGGATCGGCATCCTGATGGCGAAGGAGGACGGGGCGCCGGTGCTGCGGATCTTCGAGAGCGGCTCTGTGGTGATGCAGAAGGTCACCATGATCGTGATGGAGCTGACCCCCTTCGGCGTGTTCGCGCTGATGGCCTGGGTGGCGGGCACGCTCGGCTTCGATGCGCTGGCGGCGCTCGGCAAGCTGGTGTTCCTCAACTACCTCGGCTGCGCTCTGATCATCGTCCTGGTCTATGGCGGGATGATCAGGCTGGTGGCGCGCCAGCAGGTCACGGGCTTCTTCCGCGGCATCGTCGATGCGATGGCGGTGAGCTATTCGACCGCCAGTTCCAACGCGACCTTGCCGGTGACGCTGCGCTGCGCCGAGCGCAATCTCGGCGTCTCGAGTTCGGTTGCGAGCTTCGTCGTCAGCCTCGGCGCGACGATCAACATGAACGGCACGGCGATGTATCTCGGCCTTGCCACGCTGTTCGGGGCACAGATCTTCGGGGTGGATCTGAGCTGGGCCGACTACGGCATGATCGCGCTGCTGGGCACGCTGGGTGCGGTCGGCGCGGCGGGGATTCCGGGGGCGGGGCTGATCATGATGGCGCTGGTGTTCGGCGCAGTCGACGTGCCGCTCGAGACGATCGCCTTCGTCGCCGGGGTCGACCGTATCATGGACATGATGCGCACCACCACCAACGTCACCGGCGATGCCGCCGTGGCCGTAACCGTGGCCAGCCTCACGGGCGAGATTGACAGGGCAGAGCTGGTCAGCGCAGACGACATCTGAGCAGGCGTCCGTGTGGATTGCGCGCTGCGATTCAACGGAAACGGGCAGAAATGGACCGCAAGCTCACGCTCTACATCCTCGTCGGCATGGTGCTCGGCGTGATCGTCGGCCAGGTGCTCAACCAGACGATCGATCCGGCGGTGATCAAGGAATCGATCGCGCCGTGGTTCAAGCTGCTGAGCGACATCTTCCTCAACCTCATCAAGATGCTGGTCGCCCCGCTGGTGCTATCGACGATCGTCGTGGGCATCGCCCACATGGGCGACAGCGCGGCGCTGGGCCGCATCGGGGTGCGGGCGCTGACCTGGTTCATCACTGCGAGCCTCGTGTCGATCGGCCTGGGCCTCGTGCTGGTCAACATCTTCCAGCCCGGCGTCGGCGCGCCGATCCCCGATGTTGCCGCCGCCACTGCCGCGGTGGGCGAGGTCAAGGAGCTGAAGGCGACCGACTTCATCCTCTCGATCTTCCCCAAGAACGCGGTCAAGGCGCTGGCGACCAACAACATCCTGCAGATCCTCGTCTTCTCGATCTTTGCCGGCGTCGCGCTGTCGGCCATCGGCGAGCGCGGGCAGGCGCTGGTCAAGGGGGCGGATGCGCTCGCCGAGATGATGCTTCAGGTAACGGGCTACGTGATGCGCTATGCGCCGGTCGCGGTGTTTGGCGCGCTCGCCAACGTGGTCGCGGCGAGCGGCCTCGCGATCCTCGGCACCTATCTCACGCTGCTGCTGGAATTCTATTTCTCGCTGGTGCTGCTGTGGGTGATCCTGCTCGGCGCGGGGGCGCTGTTCCTCGGCGCGCGGACGTGGATGCTGATCCGCTACATCCGCCAGCCGCTGATGATCGCCTTCTCGACCGCCTCCTCCGAGGCCGCGCTGCCCAAGCTGTTCGAACAGCTCGACCGCTTCGGCGTGCCGCGCCGCATCTCGGGCTTCATGCTGCCGCTGGGCTACTCGTTCAACCTCGACGGCTCGATGATGTATATGAGCTTCGCGACGATCTTCATCGCGCAGGCCTATGGCATCGACCTCAGCATCGGCACGCAGATCATGATCCTGCTGACGCTGATGATCTCGTCCAAGGGCATCGCCGCGGTGCCGCGGGCGTCGCTGGTGGTGATTACCGGCACGCTCGCGATGTTCGGCCTGCCGGTCGAGGGCGTGGCGATCATCCTCGCCATCGACCAGTTCCTCGACATGGGCCGGACCGCCACCAACGTGGTCGGCAACGCCGTGGCGACGGCGGTCATCACCAAGTGGGAGGGGATGCTCGAGGCTCCCGAGCCCGACTATGTCGAGCACCCCCACGCCCCGGCCCACACCGCCGCCGACGGCCGCGCGGGGCTGGAGCTCGACCCGAGCAATTTCGAGGAAGGGCGCTAGGCGCGCGCTCGGTGGCCGAGCGGCGCTGGCCGACCCGTCATCCGGGGCCCGCGGTCTGTTCGCCCTGCGAGCGCTACCGCTACCGCCTGGAACGCGTCCTCGGGCCGGGCCCCTCGCTCGCGGTGGTGATGATCAACCCCTCGCGCGCCACCGCCGACCTCGACGATCCGACCATCGACCGGGTGCAGACGATATGCCGACGACTGGGCTACGGCCGCGCGATGATCGGCAACCTCTTCGCCTGGCGCACGCCCGACGTGGCGGAGCTGGCGCGGGTGCCCGATCCGGTGGGGCCGGAAAATGATGCCCACCTCGCCGCGATCGCGCGCGAGGCGGACGCGATCTGCGTCGCCTGGGGTGCGCCCGGCAAGCTGCCCCGCACCCATGCCGACCGGTGGCGCGCGGTCGCCGACCTTCTCGAGGCGGCGGGCAAGCCGCTCCTATGCCTCACGCACCTGAAAAGCGGCCATCCGCGCCATCCGCAGATCCTGATTCACGAGACGCCCCTGCCGCTCTGGCAGCGCCCCGCCTGACGCGGCCCCGGCCTAGTCCTTCGCCCGCTTCACATATTCCACCGGCACGAAATCGCCGAGGCTGCATCCCCCGCCGCGCTGGACGACGCCGCCGATGTTCTGGAGCGAATAGACGATCTGCTGGCGGCACAGCTGGTTGATCGAGGTCTCGTAACTGATCGCGCGGTCCATGCCGAGGCCCGGGCAACGTTGGGTAAGGATGTTGCGATAGACCTTGCCGCCCTGCATCTCGAAATCGACCACCTGGTCCGAACGCACCACCGTGTTGCGGACCTGCGAGCGGTCGATGCAGTTCTGGCCTTCGCCGAGCACCGTCGCCTCGGGCGCTGCGGCGATGGCGGCGGCGGAGCGGGCGGCGACGGTCTCGGGATCGGCCGGGGCACAGGCCGCAGCGAGGAGCGGCAGCGGGGCGAGGGCGAGGAAGCGCAGGGTCATGGCAGGTCTCTCTGTCGGTTGCCGCAGCATCATGGCACGGGCCCTTGTACCCTGCCTTAACCCACGCCGCCATCCGCCGCCGCGCGGCCCTTGGGCGGCTCCGTCACCTTCTTGCGGAACGAGCACAGGTCCGCGACCTTGCAGCGCCAGCATTCGGGGCTGCGCGCCTTGCAGACATAGCGCCCGTGGAGGATCAGCCAGTGGTGCGCGTGGAGGCGGAAGGGCTGGGGGACGCGCTTGTCCAGCTTGGCCTCGACGTGATCGGGGGTCTTGCCCTTGGCGAGCCCGGTGCGGTTGCCGACACGGAAGATGTGCGTGTCGACCGCGAAGGTCTCCTGCCCGAACCAGCAGTTGAGCACGACATTGGCAGTCTTGCGCCCCACGCCCGGCAGGCGCACCAGATCCTCGCGGGTGGCGGGCACTTGGCCGCCATATTCGTCGACGAGGAGCTGCGACAGGGCGATCACGTTCTTGGCCTTGGAGTTGAACAGCCCGATGGTCTTGATGTGCTCCCTCAGCCCCTCCTCGCCGAGCGCGAGCATCTGCTGCGGCGTCTCGACCCTGGCGAACAGCGCGCGGGTCGCCTTGTTCACCCCCACGTCGGTCGCCTGCGCGGAGAGGGCGACTGCCACCACCAGCTGATAGGCATTGCCGTATTCCAGCTCGGTCTGCGGCGAGGGGTTGTCCTCGGCCAGCCGGCGGAAGAACTCGAAGATCTGGTCACGGGTCATGGCTGCGCCGGTGCCGCCGGTGCCGCCGGGGCGGGGTGCGCAGCCTTCCACTCCATCGCCATGAGCGCGCGCTTCTCGACCGAGGGGTGGGTGTAGAACAGCACCTCCTCGAGCGGCGAGGGGCGCGGGTAGCGGTATTCGGCGGTCTTCACCAGCGCGCTGGCGAGCGCGTCGGGCTCGTTCACCGTCCGGAGCGAATAGAGGTCGGCCTCGGTCTCGCCGATCCGGGTCAGCGTGTTGGTGAGCGGGGTGACGAGCAGCCCCAGCACCGACCCCACGACGGCGAAGACCGGCAGGCCGCGCGGCTCGTCCAGCCGTGCATCGCTCCCCAGCAGGCGCGCGGTGGGCGCGAACAGGCGGTCGAGGAGGAAGAAGAAGGCCATCGCCAGCAGCGGGAGGATCACCGCCGAGCGCCAGACATGGCCGAGCTTGTAATGCCCCGCCTCGTGCCCCGTCACCGCGCGCACCTCGGCAAGGCTCGCCTCCTTCAGGGCGACATCGGCAATCGCGATCCTCGCCGAGGGGCCGATCCCCGAGACATTGGCGGTGAAGCGGTCGGACTGGCGCGATCCATCATACATGAAGATGCGGTCGTGGGGGATGCCGACATCGTCCGCGATCTGTTCGAGCGCCGTGCGCACCTCGCCCGGCGGCACGGGCTGGTAGTCGTTGAACAGCGGCTCGATCAGCGGCGGGCCGGCCAGCAGGCCGAGCAGCGTCATCACCCCGGCAAGCCCCCCGCTCCACAGCCACCAGCGGCGGCCGGCCTTGCGGATCAGGGCATAGACCCCCACGAGGAACAGCCCGACCAGCACCACGCTGATCGCCTCGCCGATCGCCTGCTGTCCGAGGAAATCGCCGAGCGGCTGGCTGGAGAGGCCATAGGCGCGCTCGCGGTGCCAGTCGCTGTAGATCGTCCATGGCAGGGCGAGGACAGCCGAAATCACCAGGAAGGCCGCGCTGACGGCATAGGTCGCCCAGAAGCGCGCGGGGTTGGCGAAGCGGGCGGCGATCCGGTCGAGCAGGCGCAGGCGCACCATCACGAAGGCGACCACCACCGATACCACCACGCCCCACAGCAGCAGCCAGTGATTGCCGGTGGTGTAGGCCTGTGCCTTGGCCAGTGCCTCGACCCCGAGACTGTCGACCATCCGCGCGGCGGCCTGCGCAGGCGTGAGGGTGGCGGACATGGTGGTGGCTCCCCGTTTTCGTCTTGTGTGTTATTCAGGTAATACGGTGGCGCGTCGGGCGGTCAAGCCTCACAGGCCCAGCACGTCGTTCATGGTGTAGCGCCCCGCGCCCTGGCGGGTGAGCCATTCCGCCGCCTTCACCGCGCCGCGGGCGAAGATCATGCGGTTCTCCGCCGAGTGCGACAGCACGAGGCGCTCCTCGGGGCCGGCGAAGATCACCGAATGCTCGCCCGCCACCGTGCCGCCGCGCAGGGTGGCAAAGCCGATCGCGCCTTCTGCCCGCGCGCCGGTCATGCCGTGGCGGCCGCTCTCCATGTTGTCGGAAAGGGCGATCCCGCGCCCGCTTGCGGCTGCCTCGCCCAGCAGCTTGGCCGTGCCCGAGGGCGCGTCGACCTTCATGCGGTGGTGCATCTCCAGCACCTCGATGTCCCACTCCGGCCCGAGCTTCGATGCCGCCTCGCGCACCAGATGCGCCATCAGCGTGACGCCGAGCGAGAAATTGCCCGATTGCAGCACCGGCACGGCGCGCGCGGCCTCGGCGAGCATCACGAAATGCGGCTCTTCCAGACCGGTGGTGCCGACGAGGATCGGCTTGCCCGCAACCTTCGCCGCGCCGAGATTGGCGGCGAGGGCATCCGGCGCGGAGAAATCCACCAGCACGTCGCAGTGCCCCGCGTGCGGCCCGATCGAGCCTCCCGCATCCACCCCCACGCACATGGCGTGCCCCGCCTGCGCGATCGCCGCCTCGAGCGCCTGCCCCATCCGGCCCTTGTGTCCGATCACCCCGAATTGCAGCATCAACCCACCTTCCGTTCGCCCTGAGCTTGTCGAAGGGCCGTATTTCTCTTTAGCGGGGTTGCCAAGGAAGTGCAGTCCTTCGACAAGCTCAGGACGAACGGAAGGAAGCATGGACACAGCCAGACGCATCGTCATCCTCACCGGCGCAGGGATTTCCGCAGAGAGCGGGATCGACACCTTCCGCGCCGCAGGGGGCCTGTGGGAACAGCACCGGATCGAGGATGTTGCCACGCCCGAGGGCTTCGCGCGCGACCCGCGCCTCGTGCTCGGCTTCTACGACATGCGCCGCGCGGCCCTGGCGCAGGTCGAACCCAATCCCGCCCATGCGGCGCTGGCGCGGCTGGAGCGCGACTTCGCGGGCGAGCTGCTGCTCGTCACCCAGAATGTCGACGACCTCCACGAACGCGGCGGCAGCGCGCGGGTGCTGCACATGCACGGCGAGCTCAAGAGCGCGCTGTGCACCGCCTGCGGGACGCGCTCGCGCTGGGAGGCGCCGATGATCGACCGCCCGCCGTGCCCCGTCTGCCATGCGCCGATGCTGCGGCCCGATGTCGTCTGGTTCGGCGAGATGCCCTACGAGATGGGCCGGATCTACCGGGCGCTCGAGACCTGCGACCTGTTCGTGAGCATCGGCACCTCGGGCGCGGTCTATCCGGCGGCGGGCTTCGTGCAGGAGGCGCGGGTGAACGGCGCGCGCACGCTCGAGCTCAACCTCGAGCCGAGCGAGGGATCGCGCCTGTTCCACGAGACCCGCCTCGGCCCGGCGAGCGCGCTCGTCCCCGAATGGGTGGACGAGGTGCTCAGTTCCGCGGCGGGTTAGGCGTCGGCGGGTTGGCCCCGCGTTCCTCGCTCCAGGTGCGTCCCGAATCGGTCGAGCCGGTGATGTTCCCGTCGCGCGCGGATTCCGAGGGCGCGGCGGGGCGCGGGGCGGGACGGGCGTCGCCGTGGTGCGAGACCGTCGGGTCGATGTCGCCCGGGGTGCCGCCCAGGTCCGCGCGCGGGTCCTCGTGGCGCTGACGTTCGGCGACGGCGGCATCCTCGTGGTGATCCTGCGCCTTGCGGGCGCGCATCCACGAGACCAGACCGATCACCAATCCCGCGCCGAGCGTGAACAGCGCGAGGAACATGACCGCATCGAAATCGAAGTTCATGGGGAGGCCTCCTTGCTTGACAGGGAGGGCGACCGGGAGTGGCGGGGCGATGTTCCGCGCGCAGGGGCGTTTCCGTGCCGCGCCGTGGCGCGAGCGGGTCAGGCCGAGGGGGCAGCGCCGCAAGCGCGGCAGGCCGGGTCCTTGCCGATGCGGATCGTGCGCATCGCGGGGGCGAGGCCGTCGAGGATGTGGAGCCTGCCCCATTGCGGCGTGCCGAGGGTGCTCACCCCCGCCAGCAGCACCTTGATCGCCTGCATCGCCGCGAAGGTGCCCGCCCAGCCGGCCATCGCGCCGAGCATCCCGTCGTCGGCGCAGGTGTCGCAGTCCTCGGCGTCGAAGGCATCGCCGACGAAGCAGCGGTAGCACGGCTCGACCGGAAGGTGCCCGGCGAAGGCCCCGACCTGTCCCTGGAACCGCCCCACGGCGGCCGAGAGCAGCGGGATGCCGGCCGCAACGCAGGCATCGGAGACCGCGAGGCGGGTGGCGAAATTGTCCGTGCCGTCGAGCACGAGGTCGGCGCCCGCGATCAGCGCCGCGGCGTTCTCCGGCGTGATCCGCGCATCGGACACGTCGACGGCAAGCGCGTCGTCGAAATTGGCGAGCCAGCGCCGCGCCGAGACTGCCTTGCCGTAGCCCACATCGCGGGTGGTGAAGATCGTCTGGCGCTGGAGGTTCGAGACGTCGACCACGTCGTCGTCGACCAGCGCCAGCCGCCCGATCCCGCTCGCGGCGAGATACTGGAGGGCGGGCGAGCCGATCCCGCCGAGGCCGATCACCGCGACCTTGCTCGCTGCCAGCCGCACCTGTCCCGCGCCGCCCACCTCGGGCAGGACGATGTGGCGGGCGAAGCGGTCAAGACGTGCGGACGACAGGGTCATGACCGGTCATCCACCTTGCGACGCTCCTGCGTGAAGGCGCCGATGCCGTGCCACCACAGGAAGGCGATCACCGCGCCCTTGGTCGGCTGGAGCATGGCAAGCAGCATCGCGACCGACAGGGGCAGGAGGATGGCGAGGGTCAGCCACGCCGAGACCCCGCCCGCGATCATCGCGATCACCACCGGCGCGAGCAGGTGGCCGACCACGAAGATGCCGATATAGGCCGGAAAGTCGTCGGCCTGCTGCAAGGACCAGTCCTGCCGGCAATGGCCGCAGCGGTCGACCGGCTTCAGCCACTTGTGGAACAGCGCCGCCTCGCCGCAGCGCGGGCAGGTGCCCTTCGCGCCGCGCAGGAGGGCGGGAATCCAGCCCTCGGGCAGGCTGACAAGCTCGGGGGAAAGGCGCTGATGCGGCATGGACAGGCTGTTTACAGCCTGTGCACCGCCTGTCGACAGGCCTGTGGATGGGCCTGTCGAAATGGCGGTGCAAAGCTGGCGGAGATTATGTGCGAATTCAGCTTTCGAGCTGGCGCAGCAGGCTGCGCACGTCGCCGTCCATGTCGGCGTCGCGCTGGCGCAGGTCCTCGATCAGGCGCACCGCGTGGATCACCGTCGAATGGTCGCGCCCGCCGAACTTGCGGCCGATCTCGGGATAGCTGCGCGGGGTCAGGACCTTGGAGAGATACATAGCCACCTGTCGCGGGCGCACCACGGCGCGGGCGCGGCGCTTGCTGCTCATCTCCGCGCGGTCGATGCGGTAGAACTGGCAGACCGTGCGCTGGATCTCGTCGATCGTGATCCGGCGACGGTTGGCGCTGAGGATGTCGGTGAGCTGTTCTTCCGCCAGCAGGAGCGACACGTCCTGCCCGGTCAGCTGGGCATAGGCGATCAGCTTGTTGAGGCCGCCGACCAGCTCGCGCACGTTGCGGGTGATGGTGCGGGCGAGGAAATCGACCACGTCTTCCGGCACGCTCAGGGGGGCGAAGCGGGTGAGCTTGGAAACGAGGATCTTCTTCCTCAGCTCGATGTCGGCAGGCTGGATGTCGGCGACGAGGCCCATCGACAGGCGCGAGAGGAGGCGCGGTTCGACCCCGTCGAGCGCCTGGGGCGCGCGGTCGGCGGCGAAGACCAGCCGCTTGCCTTCGGCCAGCAGCGCGTCGATCGTGTAGAGCAGTTCCTCCTGCGCGCTCGCCTTGCCGATGATGAACTGGATGTCGTCCACCAGCAGCAGGTCGAAGCTGCGCAGCCGTGCCTTGAATTCGAGCGTCTGGCTCGACTTCAGCGCCTGCACGAATTCGACCATGAAACGCTCGGCCGAGCAGTAGAAGATGCGCGCGCGCGGGTGGACCTGGAGGTAGCCGTGGCCGATCGCGTGGAGCAGGTGGGTCTTGCCCTGTCCGGTCGCCGCCTTGAGGTAGAGCGGCGAGAACTGCGGCTGTTCGAGCGCGGCCATGCGCTGCGCCGCATTGCAGGCGAGGATGTTCGCCTCGCCGGTGACGAAGGCGGCGAAGGTCAGCGAGGGATCGAGCCCGACCGAGGAGGTGAAGGTCGCATCGCCAAGGCTGCCGGCGGCCATCGCGATCGCGCTCGCGCCGTCATTGGCGGGGCGGCGGCCATCGTCGAGGCGCAGGTCGGGCAGCTGGCGGCGGCCCGGGTGGACCATGATGTTGACCTTGCGCACTTCGGAGCGCGCGATGCTCCAGGCGAGCTGGAGGCGGTCGTGGAAACGGTCGCGCACCCAGTTGGCCGAGAATTCGGTCGGCAGGTAGAGATCGAGCGTCCCGCAGTCGCGGTTGAGCGCGCCCAGCTGGATCGGCTTGATCCACTGGCTGTGCAGCTGGTGGCCCAGATCCTTGCGCAGCCCCTGACTGATATCGGCCCAGTCGGCGGCGAGATTCACGGCTTCGGCGTCTTCCATCAGATGTTCGTCAGCCTGGCGGCCAGCGGCCCGCGCCTTGTCAGTCCTGTGCACAAGCTCATCCCCAATTCAAACACCGCCTGCTGGACCGCCCCGGATCCGGCAGACTCAATTTCGTTCCATTGCGACAGGCAAACGCCTTTCCCTTCCCCGGAATCGCAATTCCGAGGACCCCCCCTGTCGGTCAGTTTGTTAAAGCACCCGGACTGTCCCGCGCCGGGTGGAGTTCATGTAAAGAACGCATCGTGCCTGAGCGCAAGCGCGAGTTTTTAAAAAAAGTGAAATAATCCTGTTGACTCGCCTCTACCCCGCAGACTTGCGTTGAAGCGTCTGTTTTTCCGCGAAAATCCCGAAACCGGACACGCGAATCGCGGTGAATCCTGACATTTGTGCGGGAAAGAGTTGTCGCATTTGTCGCAATTGAAAAGGGCCGCGCTCGACGAGCGCGGCCCTTTGCCGTTTGCAGGCCTTTCGACCCCGTGTTCACCCCTAGATCGGGGCTAACGGAATCGCGGCGAATCGAATCAGAGCGTGGCGACCCGGCGGGTCAGGCGCGACATCTTGCGCGCCACGGTGTTCTTGTGAAGCACGCCGCGCGCGACGCCGCGGGCCATTTCCGGCTGGGCCGCCTTGAGCGCAGCAGCGGCCGCTTCCTTGTCGCCGGCTTCGCAGGCGGCTTCGACCTTCTTGATGAAGCTGCGGATGCGGCTCACGCGCGCGCCGTTGATGGCGGCGCGGTTGGCGTTGCGGCGGATGCGCTTCTTGGCTTGCGGCGTATTGGCCATATTCGTGTCTGTCTCGCGTTTGGTTCAGGCCGCCACAAGCGGCTGAAAGGAAATCCGTGGGTGTGCTCGAAAGGGGCGAGCAGACTCATGGTCCGACCGCCGGAAAGCGGCGCACATAGTCAGAAGTGCCCCTGAGGTCAACGATTCTCGCCTACTTCTGGCAGACGGGGCAGTACCAGGTGCTGCGGCCCCCTTGCGCGATGCGCTGGATCACGCCGCCGTCGTCCCTGCGGCAGGCCTCGCCCTCGCGGCCGTAGACGTCGAAGGAGCTGGCGAAGTAGCCGAGTTCGCCGTCGGGCCGGGCATAGTCGCGCAAGGTGGAGCCGCCGTCGCGGATCGAGGCCTCGAGCACGGCGACGACCGCGGGCACGAGGCGCGCCAGCTGCGGCCCCGTGACCTTGCCCGCGGGCTTGGTCGGCCGGATGCCCGCGCGCCACAGCGCCTCGCAGACATAGATATTGCCGAGCCCCGCCACGATCCGCTGGTCGAGCAGGCACAGCTTGATCGACTGGGTCTTGCCCCTGAGCGCCGCCTTGAGGTGGGCTGCCGTCAGCCCCGGGCCGAGGGGCTCCGGCCCGAGCGCGGCGAATTGCGGCCAGGCTTCGAGCGTCTCGGTGCCCACCAGATCGACCGAGCCGAAGCGACGCGGATCGCACAGGGCGAAGCGGTGCGAGGCGGTTTCCAGCAGCAGGTGATCGTGGGTGTCGGCGCTCTCGGGGTCGATCCGCCAGCGCCCGCTCATGCCCAGGTGGAAGATCATCGTCGCCCCGCGGTCGAGATGCACGAGGCCGTATTTCGCCCGCCGCGACAGCGACGTGACCGTGGCCCCCGTCATCACCTGCACGAGATCGGCGGGGAAGGGGCGCCTGAGGTCCGCGCGGTTGAGCTGGACGCGCGTGATCCGCTCGCCTTCGAGGAACCGCGCAAGGCCGCGGACGGTAGTTTCGACTTCGGGTAATTCGGGCATGGCCCGACCCCCCTAACACCCTTTGCCTATCGGGCAATTCCTTCTAGGGAACCGGGCATGAGCGACAACACCGACGAAACCGTCTCCTTCGGCTACCAGCAGGTCACCCCTCAGGAAAAGACCCGCAAGGTCGGCGAGGTCTTCTCCAGCGTCGCGCGCAAGTACGACATCATGAACGATGCCATGTCGGGCGGGATGCACCGGCTGTGGAAGGACCGCTTTGTCAGGCGCGTGAAGCCGCAGCCGGGCGAGCAGATCCTCGACATGGCCGGCGGCACCGGCGACATCGCCTTCCGCATGGCGGCCCGCGGCGCGCACATCACCGTCGCCGACATCAACCAGGACATGCTCGACGTCGGCGCCGAACGGGCGATGGAGCGGGGCTTTTCCGAGGAGGACGGCAGCCTCGTCTTCACCTGCCAGAACGCGGAAAGCGTGAGCTTCGCGTCGAACAGCTTCGATGCCTACACCATCGCCTTCGGCATCCGGAACGTCACCCACATCGACCGCGCCCTTGCCGAGGCCCTGCGCGTGCTGCGCCCGGGCGGGCGGTTCTTCTGCCTCGAATTCTCGACGGTCGAGTGGTCGGGGCTGAAGGAGGCTTACGACCTCTATTCCGAGCACCTCCTGCCGCGCATGGGGCAGGCGATCGCGGGGGATGCGGATTCCTACCGCTACCTCGCCGAATCGATCCGCCGCTTCCCGCCGATGCCCGCCTTCGAGGCGATGATCCGCCAGGCCGGCTTCGCCAACACCAAGGTCGAGCCGATCATGGGCGGGCTGGTGGCGATCCATTCGGGGTGGAAGATCTGAGCCTGTGACTTCCTCCCTCGTCCACCTTTCCCGCCTCGCCCGCTGGGGCGTGACGCTTGCCCGCCGCCGCGCGCTGGTGGGGATCGAGAATGATCCCAATGCGCCTGTCGCGGTGCGCCAGTTCGTGCGCCTCGCCCGCCTCGCGACGCTGACCGGCAAGCGCGGCAAGCCCGATTACGCGGGCGCCTTCCGCGCCATCGGCCCGGCTGCGATCAAGCTCGGGCAATCGCTCGCCACCCGCCCCGACCTTGTCGGCGAGGAGGCGGCGAACAATCTCCTGAGCCTGCAGGACTCGCTCCCGCCGGTGCCCTTCGCGCAGATCAGGGCGGCGATCGAATCGAGCTTCGGCCAGCCGCTCGAGAAGCTGTTCAGCGAGATCGACCCCGAACCGGTCGGCGCGGCCTCCATCGCCCAGGTCCACAAGGGCGTCACCACCGACGGGCGCAAGGTCGCGGTCAAGGTGCTACGCCCCGGCATCCGCGAGAAGTTCGCGCGCGACATCCAGACCTATGAATGGGCCGCCGCCCATGTCGAGGCGATGGGCGGGGAGGCCGCGCGCCTGCGCCCGCGCCTCACCATCGCCAACTTCAAGCGCTGGACCAATTCGGAACTCGACTTGCGGCGCGAGGCCGCCTCCGCCAGCGAACTAGCCGAGCAGATGGCGGGCGTCCCCGGCTACCGCATCCCGGCGATCGACTGGGACCGCACCAACGGGCGGGTGATGACGGTCGAGTGGATCGACGGGATCAAGATCAGCCGCGTCGATGAACTGCGCGCGCGCGGGCACGATCTGGCGGCGATCTCGGAACGGCTGGTGATCAGCTTCCTGACCCAGGCGATCAGCGCGGGCTTCTTCCATGCCGACATGCACCAGGGGAACCTGTTCATCGAGGACGACGGCACCATCGTCGCGATCGACTTCGGGATCATGGGCCGCATCGACCGCCGCGCGCGGCAATGGCTGGCGGAGATCCTCTACGGGCTGACGACGGGCAACTACCAGCGCGTCGCCGAGATCCATTTCGAGGCGCAGTACGTGCCCTCCTATCACTCGGTCGGCGAATTCGCGACCGCGCTGCGCGCGGTGGGCGAGCCGATGCGGGGCAAGCCGGTCAAGGAACTCTCCGTCGGCCAGATGCTCGACGGGCTGTTCGCGATCACCCGCGATTTCGACATGCAGACCCAGCCGCACCTGCTGCTCCTGCAAAAGACGATGGTGATGGTCGAGGGCATCGCCACCCAGCTCAACCCCGACATCAACATGTGGGACACCGCCGCGCCCTATGTGCGCGAGTGGATCCGTGACGAGTTGGGGCCGGAAGCCGCGCTGGCCGACCGGCTCAAGCAGGACACCGAGACCCTGCTGCGCCTGCCCGGCCTGATCCGGCGCGTGGAGGAGATGTTCCCGCCCAAGGGCGGCGCGCCCGAACCGCCGCCGCTGCCCGAGATCGTGCTGCTCACCGACAAGCGCGAGGGGCCGGGCGTGCTGGGCTACATCCTTGCCGCGCTCGGCGGGGCAGGCGCGCTGTGGGGGGCGATGGCGCTCGGCTGGATCGGATGAGGCCGCTCTCCGGCTGGCTGGCGCGCTGGGAGGCGCTCGGCCGGCCGTTCCCGCACCTGCCGCGCCGGGCGGCGCTGCTTGTGCTGGGGCTGGTCGCAGCCGCGCTGGCCTTGGGTGCGCTGGCGAGCGCGCCCGCATCACCGGCAGAATCGCCCGCAAGCCCCGTCGCCGCCGCATCGCCTGTGCCCGTGCGGGAGACCGGCGACATGGCGCTATATGCCCGCATCGCCGCGCGAGTGGCGGCGGGCGAGGGCTACTACGCCGCCGCGACCGCCGAGCATCGGGCGAGCGGCTATCCCGCCCGCCCCTTCGTCGCGGTGCGCCTGCCGACGCTGGCCCGGGTGCAGGCCGCGATCGGCACCGACGGTGTGCGCGGGCTGGCGCTGGTGCTGACGGCGGCGGGGATCGCGGCGCTGTGGCGGCGCGCCGTCCCCCTCGGCACGCTCCCCGAGCGGCTCGCTGCGAGCATCCTTCTCGCGCTCGGCGGCGGGGCGGCGGCATCGCCGGTGGCGGGGTATGATCACGATTTTATCGCCGGGCTGCTGCTGACCTTCGCGCTGCTCGCCTGGCGCCCGGATCGCTGGTGGCCCGCGCTCGCCGCCGCTGCCGCCGCCCTGGCGGTGCGCGAGCTGGCGGCACCCTTCGTGCTGCTGTGGCTGGCCTTCGCCTGCGCCGCGGGCCGCAGGCGCGAGGCGCTCGCGCTGCTGGCGCTACTCGGCCTCTTCGGGATCGGAATGTGGCTCCATTGTCTCGCGGTGGACGCCGCGCGCCTGCCGGGGGACCTTGCCTCGCAGGGCTGGAACGCGCGCGCCGGGTTCGGCCTCCCGCTCGCCGCGCTGGGCGAGCTGACCGGGCTGCGGTTCCTCCCGCCGCCGCTCGCCGCGCCGCTGGCGATCCTGCCGCTCGCGGGCTGGGCGGGGCTGGGCGGGCGCCTCGGGCTGTTCGCCACCCTGTGGTTCGCAGGGGTAGCCACGATGATGGCCCTGTTCGCGCGGCCTGCGAATTTCTACTGGATCGAGCTTGCCCTGCCCGCCTATGCGCTCGGCCTCGCCTTCGCCCCGCGCGTGATCGGCGAACTCCTGCGCCGGGCGGCGGGCGTTTCGGCAAGGCAAACTTAACCAAGCTTTGCGATGGGTGAGGCTTGCACTATGTCTGAATCCCGAGGGCGAGGCGCGAAAGGCGAAGGCGAGATGAGCGAGGCGGCAGCGGCAGCGGGTCATTCCCCACGCATCCTGCTGGTCGTGGGCGGCGGCATCGCGGCCTACAAGGCCTGCGAGCTGGTGCGCCTGATCCGCAAGGGCGGGGGCGAAGTGACCTGCGTCGTCACCAAGGGCGGGCAGCAGTTCGTCACCCCCATGTCGCTGGCCGCCCTGTCCGAGAACCAGGTCTATACCAGCCTCTTCGACCTCAAGAACGAGGCGGAGATGGGTCACATCCAGCTCTCGCGCGAGGCCGATCTGGTGGTGGTCTGCCCGGCGACGGCCGATCTGCTCGCCAAGATGGCCGCCGGGATCGCCGACGATCTCGCCACCACGCTGATCCTCGCCACCGACAAGCCGGTGATGGCCGTGCCCGCCATGAACGTGCGGATGTGGGAGCACGAGGCGACCCAACGCAATATCGGCCTGCTCAAGGCCGCCGGGGTCGAGGTGCTGCACCCCGACAAGGGCCCGATGGCTTGCGGGGAGTTCGGCTATGGCCGCCTGCCCGAGCCCGAGGCCATCTGGCGCGAGATCGCCGCGCGGCTCGGCATCGCCGTGCCCGAGCCGCAGCCCCAGCCGGCCGCGCTGCCCGTCGAGGCGCTCGAGCCCGAGGAAGCGGAGGAAGACGGCAGCGTCGCCCTGCCCGAGGGCATTCTCGGCGGGATGCTGTCGCGGATCATCCCGCGTTCCACCGCCAAGCGCACCCATGACGAGATCGAGGCCGAGTACGAGGACCTGCCCGAGCACATCCCCGAGGACTTCCTGCCCGAAGGCTTCGAGGACTTCCCGCCCGAGGAGCCCGCGCCCGAGTTCAAGCCCGATTTCAGCGGCCCGCTGCTCGCCAAGAAGGGCAAGGCCGGCGCCGCCCCGCCGATGGATGCGGGCGCTCTCAATCACCTGATCGATCCGCGCAAGGCGCCCCCCGCACCCCAGGCGCCCGAGGTGCCCGAGGACATCGAGGCCGATCTCGGCGAGGTGCCCGGGGGCGAGGACTTCGGCCTTTCGGCGGGTCACCGGCCGTTGCACGGTCGCCACGTGCTCGTCACGGCCGGGCCGACCTGGGAGGCGATCGATCCGGTGCGCTACATTGCCAACCGTTCGAGCGGGAAGCAGGGCTTCGCCATTGCCGCCGCGGCGGCCGCGATGGGCGCGCGGGTGACGCTGGTGTCCGGGCCGGTCGCGTTGAAGACCCCGGCGGGCGTGAGCCGCATCGATGTCGAGAGCGCGCGCGACATGGCCGAGGCGGTCAAGCGCGCGCTTCCCGCCGATGTCGCGGTGATGGTCGCCGCCGTCGCCGACTGGCGGCCCAAGGAATATCGCGGCACCAAGATGAAGAAGCGCGGCGATGCGCCGCCCGCGCTGATGCTGACCGAGAACCCCGACATCCTCACCAATGTCGCGGGCGCGCCGCGGCGGCCCGAACTGGTGATCGGCTTCGCCGCCGAGACCGACAGCGTGCTCGACAACGCCAAGGCCAAGCGCAAGCGCAAGGGTGCGGACTGGATCGTGGCGAACGATGTCAGCGGGGACGTGATGGGCGGCGACATGAACCGCGTCACCATCGTCAGCGGCAACGGGATCGAGACGCTCGAGGAGATGCCCAAGGCTGCGGTGGCGATGGCGCTGGTCGAACGGATCGCGGCGGCGCTGCACGCCGAGGCGGCGGAATGAGCGTTCGGGTCGAGGTCAAGCGCCTGCCCCACGGCGCGGGCCTGCCGCTCCCTGCCTATGCCACCTCGGGCGCGGCAGGCATGGACGTGGTGAGCGCCGAGGACGTGACCATCGCGCCGGGCGCCCGCCATGCGGTCGCCACCGGCCTCGCGCTGGCAATCCCCGAAGGCTACGAGATCCAGGTGCGCCCGCGCTCGGGCCTTGCGCTGAAGCACGGCATCACCGTGCCCAATACCCCCGGCACGATCGACAGCGATTACCGGGGCGAGCTGAAGGTGATCCTGATCAACCTTGGGCCCGAACCCTTCGCGATCCAGCGCGGCGACCGCGTCGCCCAGCTGGTGCTGGCCCCCGTGGTACAGGCGGCGTGGGACGAAGTCGCGGAACTGGACGCCACGACAAGGGGCGAGGGCGGTTTCGGCTCCACAGGGGGCCACGCGAAGCTCTAGGTTTGCGGGCCGCGCTGGCGCCGGAGACAGAGGTCTGCGCCAAGAACGACGGCAGATAACAAAAAAGGCGGCGCGATCCCCTGCGCCGCCTTCTTTTTCCCGTCCAAGGGTCTGTTGCGTGTAGCCTTACACCATCAATCGGTGGGGCGCACGGTCTTTTCGTTGTCGTCGCGGATCGTGATGCGCACCGTCTCGCCCGAGTTGCCCGGGAAGTCGGTGAACAGCGCGTCCACGAGGTTGGGCACCAGGCGCGGCAGGCGGTTCGAGCGCGACACGGCCTCGGCCTTGCCCTCGAACAGGCGCTGGCCGTCGACGCGGCGGTCGATCTTCAGGTCGATGGCGCTGGTGTAGACGGTGTAGCTGCGCACGTTCGGGCCGCCGAAGAACGGGTCGTTGAAGCCGAAGCCCCAACCGCCGCCCCAGCCGCCCCAGCCGCCCCACGGCCCCCACGGGCCGCGCGCGAAGCCGGCGCCGTTGAGATCGGTGCGCACCCGCTCGCGCCCGCCGTCCACGCGGTAGTCGAGCCGGACCAGCATGTCGGCGGTCTCGGGCGAGGCCGCGCGGGCATAGCCGAGCTGCGTCATCTCGGCCGCGACGGTGTCGGCATAGGTGGCGAATTCGAGTCCGCCGGCATTCTTGGGGTCTTCCGGCACCACGGCGAAGGTCTGGCCTGCCGGCGCGGGCAGCGGCACGGCAAAGCGCGACACGTCCGCCTTGAACGGGGTGGAGCAGGCCGTCGCCCCGATGGCCAGCGCCACCGGCAGGGCAAGGCGGGTCAGGGACTTCATCGACATCATGGTACGCAACATGGCACAACCCTCGTTCTCAGGCCATTGCATTGCCGGCAATGACCGTTGTGCGCGATATCATATCGCGTGCGAATGAACGTCAATTGAATATTTGCCGCGCGCCGGCCCCGCTTCGTCGCAAGGTTGCAGAGGTCAGTGGCGCACCAGCCCCAGCGCCCGGTAGGCCGCATCGAGCGTCGGCGTGCCGCGCTCGCGCGCCTTGGCGGCGCCGCGGGCGAGGATCGCGTCGAGCGTCTCGTGGTCGTCCTTCAGCGCCACGAAGCGGTCCCGGATCGGCCCGAGCTTCGCCACCAGCAGATCGGCAAGCGCCGGTTTGAAGGCGCCGAAGCCCTGCCCGCCATATTGCGCCAGCACCTCGGCCTGCGACTGCCCGGCGAGCGCGGCATAGATGCCCACCAGATTGCGCGCCTCGGGCCGCCCCTCGAGGCCCGCTTCCTCCGAAGGAAGCGGCTCGGGGTCGGTCTTCGCCTTCTTCACCTTCTGCGCCATCGTGTCGGCATCGTCCGAGAGGTTGATGCGGCTCATGTCGGACGGGTCCGACTTCGACATCTTGGCGCTGCCGTCGCGCAGGGACATGATCCGCGCGGCCTCGGCCGGGATGATCGGTTCGGGCAGGGTGAAGATCGGCGCGTCTTCGGTGCCGAAGTCGTTGTTGAACTTCTGCGCGATGTCGCGGGCAAGCTCCAGGTGCTGCTTCTGGTCCTCGCCCACCGGCACGTGGGTCGCCTGGTAGAGCAGCACGTCGGCGGCCTGGAGGACAGGGTAGGTGAAGAGCGCGACCGATTGGCCCTCGCGGTTCTTGCCGGCCTTGTCCTTCCACTGGGTCATGCGGTTCAGCCAGCCCATCCGGGCCGTGCCGTTCAGCAGCCATTGCAGCTCGGGGTGCTGCGGCACCTGCGCCTGGTTGAACAGGATCGCCTTGTCGGGATCCAAACCGCAGGCGACCAGCGTCGCCACCAGCTCGAGCGTGGAGGAGCGCAGCTCGGCCGGATCGTGCGGCATCGACAGGGCGTGGAGATCGGCGATGAAGATCAGGCACTCGCCGCCCGCCGCGTGGGCATCGTCCTGCAGCTTCACGTAATTGCGGATCGCGCCCAGGTAGTTGCCGAGATGGGGCTTGCCGGTGGGCTGGATGCCGGAGACGACGCGCATGGTGTTTCCCGAAAGGTTAGCTCTGGCGGCGCATTAGGCGCTGGACCGTGGCCTTGTCGAGAACTCCCAGCAGCACCGTCGCCGCGCCGTAGGTCACGAGGCTGGTGCCGATGATCGCCCCCACCGCCGCAAGACGCAGCGTGAACGGTCCGTCGAGCCACGGGGTGATGGCCTGCATCAGCGCCCACAGGGCCGCTCCCATCGCGGCTGCGGCCAGCGCGATCCGGCCGATCCGGCCGAGCACCCGTGCGGGCAGGCGGAAATAGCCGCGCCGCGCCAGCACCGTACCCAGCAGCGCGATGTTGACCCACGCGCCGAGCGCGCCCGCCAGCGCGAGGCCGACCACGCCGAACAACGGCACCATCAGGAAGTTGAACCCGACCGTCACCACCAGCGAGGTAGCCGCGGTGTAGACCGGTGTCTTGGTGTCGCGGCGGGCGAAGAAGTTGGGGGTCAGCACCTTGACCAGCACATAGGCGGGCAGCCCCACCACCAGCGCCGAGGTGACCATTCCGGTCACCCGCGCATCCTCGGCGGTGAAGGCCTGTCCCTCCATGAAGGCCTTCACGAAGGCGAACCCGGTGATGAACAGTGCCACCGCGCAGGGCAGGGTGAGCAGCATGGCAAGCTCGATCGCATTGGCCTGGAGGCGCACCGCCTCCTCGTCCTCTGCGCGGGAGATGTAGCGCGACAGGGCGGGCAGGATCGCGGTGCCCAGCGCGATACCGATGATCCCGAGGGGCAGCTGGTTCCAGCGGTCGGCCATCGCCATGTAGGTCAGGCTCCCGTCCGGCAGGCCGCGGATGAAGGCGAGGTCGATGAAGCGGCTGATCTGGTAGACGCCCGCGCCGAACACGGCGGGCACGATCAGCACGCCCATCTCCTTGACGCCGGCGGTCACGCGCGGCGCGGCGCGCGGGATGCGAAATCCTGCGCGGCGCATAAACCAGTAGAGCCAGAGCAGTTGCAGCAGCCCGCTCACCGAGACCGCGATGGCGAGGCCCACGCCCGTCATGGCGCGGGTCGCCTCGCCTGCGGGCTGGAGCGCGCCCCACACCAGCGCGGTCAGCAGGCAGATGTTGAGCAGGATCGGTGCCGCCGCCGCCGCCGCGAAGCGCGACAGCGAATTGAGGATCGCCGCGACCAGCGTCGCGAGGCTCATGAACATCAGGTAGGGAAAGGCGATCCGGCCCATCGTCACGGCCAGATCGAACATCGCCGCATCGCCGCGCAGCTCCTCGTTGGCGAAGGCCCACAGCACCCAGGGCATCGCCAGCATCATCAAGGCGCCGAACACCACCAGGATCGGCAGCAGCACCGCCAGCACCTCGCCCGCGAAGCGCCTGGCCGCGTTCTCGTCCTCGGCCATCTGGCGGTTGAAGAGCGGGACGAAGGCGCTGGCGAAGGCGCCCTCGGCGAAGAGGCGGCGGAACAGGTTGGGCAGCTGGAAGGCGAGCTGCCAGGCGTCTGCCGCCCCGCCCGCGCCCAGCACGCGGGCGAGCAGGATGTCGCGGGCGAAGCCGAACAGGCGGCTCACCAGCGTGAGCCCGCCGATCGTGCCGACGTTCTTCAGAAGGCTCATGGGGGTGCCGAACCCTGCCAGTTACCGTTCGTGCTGAGCCTGTCGAAGCACTGTTCTTCTTCTTTCCGCAGATTGGATCAAAAGAAAGGACAGCCCTTCGACAAGCTCAGGGCGAACGGGAAGAGGGATGATCGGCGATCAGGCGTTGCCCGTCACCGGCTTGATCGGCTCGCCGCCCGCGGCTTCCTCGGCGCGGCGCGCGGCGAGCTGCTGGGCGTAGAGGCCGTTGAAGTCGACCGGGTCGACCATCAGCGGCGGGAAGCCGGCATCGCGCACCGCATCGGCCACCACGCGGCGGGCGAAGGGGAACAGGAGGCGCGGCGCCTCGGCATAGAGGAAGGCGTGGGCCTGGTCCTCGGGAACGTTGCGCATCCCCACGAGGCCGCAATAGGCGAGCTCGACGATATACATCGTCCCGCGCTGCGAGGCGGCGGTCAGCACCAGCTTGAGCGTCACTTCGTGGAGGTCGGCGGCCTTCGGCTCCGCGCCGATGTTGAACTGCACGTCGATCTGCGGCGGCTCGGGCCACTGGAACACGTCGGGCGCGGCCGGGTTCTCGACCGAAAGGTCCTTCACGTACTGGGTGATGATCCCCACCGCCGGGCCGGTGTCGGCGCCGTTCGGCTGGGGGCCTTCGCCCGCGGTGGCATCCAGATTGGTGAGCACGCCTTCTTCTTCGGCCATGATGAGACTGGTCTTTCGCAACGGATGAAAAGGGGGGCGCGCGGCAAGCCTGCCGGTGCGCCCTCGAACGGCCATGCGCCTAGCAGGGGCGCGGGGCTGCCGCAACCACGGCCGATGCCGCCGGGGCTTTCGGCCCGCATGGCAACCTATCGGGCGTTGGCGAATTGTAATCAGACCCCATTTAAGGCAGGGTGGCTCGTCCATGGGCAAGGACGTGCCGTAGCTCGACCCTGTGCCCTGATTGAAGATCGGAAATCCCTGCCGTGCTCGAAATCGTTCTCCTCGCCATGGTCGCCGCCTTCCTCGGCCTGCGCCTCTATTCCGTCCTCGGCCGCCGCGCCGAGCAGGAGGAGGAGCCCGCGGTGCAGCGCTTCGAATCGGACGACAAGCCGGCGATCCGCCCGGCCGCCGTGCCCGCGCCCGTCCCGGCGCCGCGCGCGCCCGAGCTCGAAGGGGTGATGCCCGCAGTCGAGCGCGCCCTTCGCGAGATCGCCGCCGCCGACGGCCGCTTCAACCTCGCCCAGTTCCTCGAAGGCGCGCGCGGTGCCTATCGCATGATTCTCGAAGCCTTCTGGAAGGGCGACCGCGAGACCCTGCGCGAGCTGTGCGACGATGACGTCTATGCCGGCTTCATCGCCGCGATCGACGCGCGCGAGGCGGCGGGCGAGACGATGGACAACACCCTCATCCGGATCGAGGAAGTGCGCATCCACTCGGCCGCGCTCGATGGCCGCATGGCGCGCATTGCGCTGCTCTTCGTCGCCGACATCGCCGCCGTCACCCGCGACAGCGCAGGCAACGTGATTGCCGGATCGCTCGACGACGCGATCGAGAGCCGCGATGTCTGGACCTTCTCGCGCAACGTTTCGGCGCGCGATCCCAACTGGCTGCTCGACGAGACCGACGAGGGTTGATCGAGAGTTGATCGGCGGGCCGCGAAGGCCCTTCGCAAGGGAGAGTTTGGCGATGCGCGGGGTTCTGGCTCTGGCCGTGATGCTGGCGCTGGGGGCTTGCGGGCGGGTGGTGCCGCAGGGCACCGTGCCGCCGCCTGCCGTGACCGCGCCCGTGGCCCCGCTGGCCGCCAATGCCGTGCTTGCCGGTGTGGCGCTCGGCCCCGCTTTCGCCGCGCTGTCTGTCGCAGAAGCCGATGCGCGAGGTGCGCTTGCCGGCTTCATCGAATCCTGCCCGCGTCTGCTCGCCCGCGAGGATGCGAGCGGCCTCACCCGTCCCGATGACTGGCGCGGCCCCTGCGAGCGTGCGCGCTCGGCTTCGCCCTCGCGCGCGCGGGAATTCTTCGCGGCGGAGTTCACCCCCGTGCAGATCGGCGACGGCAAAGCCTTCGCCACGGGCTATTTCGAGCCCGAGATCGCCGGCAGCCGCACCCGCCGCCCCGGGTTCGAGGTGCCGGTCTATGCCATGCCGACCGATCTGGTGCGCGGCTGGCCCGACGACGTGAAGCCCTCCGAACGCACCGGCCGCCCGCCGCTCGGGCGCTATGACGAGCGGGGCCGCTTCGTGCTCTACCACGACCGCGCGGCGATCGAGGACGGGGCGCTCGCAGGCAAGGCGCGGGTGATCGCCTGGGCCGCCGATCCGGTCGAGTTCTTCTTCCTCCAGATCCAGGGCTCCGGTCGGCTGATCACGCCCGAGGGCGAGGTGATCCGCATCGGCTATGCCGGGCAGAACGGGCGCGAATATGTCGGCATCGGCGGCGTGATGCGCGAACGCGGCCTTCTGGGCAGCGGGCCGGGGAAATACTCGGGCTCGATGCAGGGCATCATGGCCTATATCCGCGAAAACCCGCGCGAGGGCCGCGATCTCATGCGGCTCAACAAGAGCTGGATCTTCTTCCAGGAGCTGACCGGCGACGGGCCGCTTGGCGCGTTGGGCGTGCCGGTGCGGCGCGAGGCCTCGGTGGCGGCGGACCCGGCCTTCGTGCCGCTGGGCGCGCCGGTGTGGCTCGATCTCGACCGGCGCGAGGCCAACGGCCTGTGGATCGCGCAGGACACCGGCGGGGCGATCAAGGGCGCGAACCGCTTCGACACCTTCTGGGGCGCGGGCGAGGATGCGCGCCGGATCGCGGGCGGCATGAGCGGGCGCGGGCGCGCCTATGTGCTGCTGCCCAAGGCCGCCGCTGCGCGGCTCGCCCGGTGATGCGGACGCCGCGGGGGCTGACGACCGGCGAACAGGCGGCCTGGGCGCACCTCGCCGCCAGCGTAAAGCCGCTGCCGGGGAAGCGCCGTCCCGATGCTCCCCTTCAGGGGAGGGGAACCACCGAAGGTGGTGAAGGGGCGACCAAGGCCGCCCCGCCCGGCAAGTTCGTCAAGCCGGCCAAACCCGCGCCAAAGGCTCCGCTCATCAAGCCGCGCCCGCCCCTCCACCATGCTGCGCATGGTCCCCCTCCCCTTAAGGGGGAGGATCAACAGGGTCTCGATTCGCATTGGGACCGGCGGGTGAAGGCGGGGCGGCTGGAGCCGGACCTGACGCTCGACCTCCACGGCCACACCCTCGATACCGCCTATGATCGGGTGATGAGCGCCCTCGACCAGGCCCGCGCGATGAACGCACGGGTGGTGCTGGTGGTGGCGGGGCGCGAGCGCCCGGTCGATCCCGCCGACCGAATGACGCGTCGCGGGGCGATCCGCGCCAAGCTGCTCGACTGGCTTGCCGCGAGCCGCCACGCCGATGCCATCGCGGCGGTGCGCCGCGCACATATCAGGCATGGCGGCGAGGGCGCGCTCTATCTCGTGCTGAGGCGGCGCTAGCCACCTTCCGGGGAGGCGGAGCCTCAGCGTGGCTTCGCGGCCGGGATCAGCAGGCGGGTCCGCGCATCGGGGGCCTCGCGTGACACCGCCAGCGCGCCGCTCGTCTGCCCCGCCGCCTCGGCCCGGAAGGTGCCGAAAGAGAGCCCCTCGAACAGCACGTAGCCGTCGAAATCGGTGACCGCCCGCGCCGCCTCGCCGCCTTGCGCGTCGCGCAGGATCACCGGCACGCCTGAACGCGGGGTGCGCTCGTCCCCGGCGACCAGCAGCACCTGCACCTCGGTGCTCCCCGTGGGGCGCAGGCCGATGGGGACATGGCGGACTTCCCCGGGGCGCAGGGCGATGCGGTCACCGGCCCTGGCGGGGCGCAGGGTGAAGTCGGAAAGGCTCGCCATCTGCACTTCGAGATCGGTCGAGGGCCCCGGCGCTATGCCCCCGATCAGTACGCGCCCTGCGGCGTCGGTCGCCTCGCGCCGCAGCGCCGCGCCGACGATGAAGCGGCCCTCCCCGACCCCGGCCTCGGCGGGATCGCGGGTGCCGTCGCCGTCCTCGTCGAGGAACAGTTCCGCCATGATCGCCCCCGAACGCGTGATTCCGGCGGGCGCGGTGCGCCAGCGGTCGGGGCCGCGAAACAGGCCGAGGGTTACGCCGATTCCCGCCCGCCACCCGTCCCCCTCGCGCCCTGCCGAGGCGCTGAGGCCGAGGGGTCCGAAGGTCCGCGCGAAGGTCACGCCGCCGCCGATCCGGCCGCTCTGCGCCTCCCAGTCGAGATCGAGCGCGACATTGCCCTGCGCCCCCAGCCGCCGCGCGGCGGAGAGGCTGGCCCCGTCGACCCGCCAACCCGCCCGGTCCGAGGCGGTAATGCCGCTCCTGAGGCGCCATTCGCCGTGCCTTGCCGTGAGGCCGAAGGCGGCGGTGCCGATCCACGGGGTCGTCCCCTCGCGCACCGCGCCGAGCGCGAGGTTCGCCTGCCAGTCGGCCATCGGCAGCACCGCCCGCGTGGCGACGATCTCGCGCCGCCCGCCCCGCCGCAGCGCGCCGCTCTGGAAGCGCGCCTGCCAGGGGAGGCTCAGCCGTCCGAGGCCGATGCGGCCCTGCCCGGCGAGGGTCATGACGCTCGCGAATTCGCGCACAAGCGGGGGGAGGCCGGGGCTATCGTCGGTGCCGTGACGGGCGAGGTCTAGAGTCAGGTCCTGCGCCCCGAACCGCCGCGCCAGCCGGATCGCCCCGCCGAGCCCTCCGGCGCGGTCGCGCGCGCCGGTCACCGCCCACAGCCCGCCGCCCAGCGCGCCGTTGAGACCCAGCGCGACGGCGGGTTTGCCCTCCAGCCCGGCGCGCAGATCGAGCCGCGCGGTGACATCGGGGGTCATTCCCCAGTCGAGGCTGGCGAAGGCGGTCGGCCCGGCGGGCTCTCCGGCGAGCGTCTCGCCGATCAACGGGCGCCCGCCGTCGACCACTCCGAAGCTGAAGCCGACCTCGTTTTCGGGGTTCATCTCGGTGCCGACCAGCCGGGCGAAGACCTGCTCGTCGGTCTCGCCATTGGGGCCGTAGAGGCGCACCACCCAGCGGTTCTCCCCGATCCGCACCGGGATGTCGCCGAACAGCCATTGCCCGGCCGCGTCCGGGGTGCGGGTGACGGCGACGAGGCGTTCCTCGTGCCACAGCTCGGCCTCCCATCCGGCGGGGAGGGGGCCGGAAAGGGTGATCGTATCGACCAGATCGGCCCGCCACGGTGCGCGCGAGGAGACCACCAGCCCGCGCCCCGATAACGCGTCGGCGATCAGCGGCTGGGCCGGGGCGGCGATGTCGCCGAGCGCGATGCTGCGCGCGCCCAGCGGGCCGAGCAGGTCGGGCGTGTCGCGGGCTTCGGTAAAGGCGAGCCCGGCGGTGAGCCGGCCGTCACCGCCCAGCGCGATGTTCGCGCGGCCGGCCATGCCGAACAGGGCGCCGCTCGCCAGCAGGCTGGCCGAAAACTGGCGGCCCTGCGGCGCGATCCCCGCGCCCGCGCCAAGATCGGCGCTCCACAGTTCGGCGCGGCGCTCGGGGCGGGGGAGCAGCGGGAAGGCGGGGCGCAGGGTCTCGGGCCGCAGCCGTGCCTGCCGCTCCTCGCGCGCAAGGCGCATCAGCACCGGCAGGGCGGCGGTGGGGGCGAGCACGAGGCGCTGGCTCACCGTGTCGTGGGTGAGCGACAGGGGGAGATGGGCGGGCACATGGGCGAGCGGCAG
Organism: Porphyrobacter sp. THAI-01a; assembly: GCF_056868655.1. Classification (NCBI taxonomy): domain Bacteria; kingdom Pseudomonadati; phylum Pseudomonadota; class Alphaproteobacteria; order Sphingomonadales; family Erythrobacteraceae; genus Porphyrobacter; species Porphyrobacter sp. THAI-01a. Next base: position 507,076 of record NZ_CP180579.1, read on the forward strand.
GCAGTCGCCGGAGGGGCTCGGGAGCAGGGCGGCGGCCGGGATGGTGACGCTGCGACGCGGCTCGGGGAGGGTGAGGGCAATGCCTTCGCCCGTCTCCTCGTGCGCCAGTTCGAGCGCCTCCAGCAACGGAAGGATCGCGACGCAGGCGCCGCCTCCGGCCCCGAGATCGTGGAGCGGGATGGCGTCGGCGATCAGCCTCCCAGCAGAGAAAAGGGCCGGAAGGGAGAGCCCGTCAGCGGCCTGACCGGCGCGCTCGGCAGCAGGCTCGCTGCCGAAAAGCCGATCGAACAGCCCGTCTTCTTGCGCCCGAACCGGGGCAGCGCCTGCGCCGAGCAGTCCGGCTGCGCACAGCAGCAGGGCCAGCCAGCGCAGCGGCCTGAACCTTGGGCGGAACATGGGGGATCGCCGAGCCGGGTCATACGCTCAAAGCGCCGCGGTCAGGCTGGCGAGCAGCTTGCCGACATTGGCCGGATCGCCCGCGTCGGTGGAGGTGTAGTCGATCCGCACCCGCTTGCCCGCCAGCTGGCTGCGCACCTCGGGCGGCAGCGGCACGATCACGTCGCGGGCGGTGTTGGGGGTGTAGATCGCGACGCCCCGCACCAGCCAGGCGGGTTGCTTCGCGCCTTCGGGGGTGAAGCTGACATCGCCGTAGGTCGAGCGCGTGCCCGAGCGGGTCAGACGGACGACGAGCTGGTCGGGCGCCTCCTCGCGCAGCGCGGCGCTGTCCATCGTGACACTTGCCTCGAGCGCGCCGACGCGCAGGATGATGGGGATGGTGATCGAGCGGATCGCGACGAGTTCGATCGACAGGCTGTTGTCGGCCGGACCCTCTCCCGCGACGCTCGCCGCGCCCGCGCTCACGGGGGCGGACATCAGGCGCAGGTGCGAGCGGTATTCGCCCGGGGCGAGATCGCCAGGGGCGCTCGCCATGATGCGCACCACCTGGCGCGCGCCAGGTTCGAGCACCAGCTGGCGCGGGGAATAGCGCAGCTTGTCGTCGGCGAAGGCCTCGCCCTCCTGCGCGGCGGGAGCATCCTCGAGACTGCCGTCCGCCAGCATCCGGCGGTTCTCGATGCCGATGCGGAAGGCGGCGGTCTCGGTGCCCTTGTTGACGAGCACGAGTTCGGACGAGCGCGCCTCGGGGCTCAGCACCACGCGGGTGGGGGCGACCAGCAGTTCGGCGGCGGCGGGCACGGGAGCGGCAAGCGCCGCAGCGAGCGCGGCGGCGAAAGACAGGCGGAGCATGGGGAAGACCTCGGGATGGCAGGGGTGGTCTTGGGCATGGCGCGGGGGGGGGGAAACGGGACCGTGCGGGGGAAAAAGCGCGGTCCCGTCCCCCCTGCCACGGAGGGCTTACTGGTATTCCACCGCGACGGTGAAGCTACCGGTGTACTTGCCCGCTTCCTGGCGCACGCCGACATCGAGCGTCCCGCCGACGGTGAAGCTGTCTTCGCCCTTGAGGAGCTGGCCGTTCGCCTTCGAGCCGGTGAAGTCCGCGACGCGCATCGCGGTGCCGTTCTCGTTGACGATCTTGATCTCCTTGGGGAGCGAGATGGTGTAGAAGGCGTCGGCCTCGCCGGTCACCGCGAAGGCGGCGGCGGTGTGGTCGGCGGTCAGGCAGGTCAGCGCCGGGCCGCACTTGCGGCTGCCGTCGGCGGCGACGGTGACGATGTCGGCAACGCTGGTCGAGGGCGCGATGGTGCCGAAGTAGAGGTCGGTCACGTTGCTGATCTCGAGCGGGGCGATGATCTTGGCACCGGCGCCGGCATCGGCCGACTGAGCCTGGGCCGAGGTGGCGGCGGCGAGCGAGGCGAGCACGACGGCTCCGGCAAACAGCTTGTTCATGTCATTGGTCCTTCTTGGTCTGGTCATGTCCAGCGGCAGGAGTGCCGTGGCTGACCCCCGGATGGCGGACCGGCGCGGGCCTGTCGTGATCGCGCAAGGCTAATCCGGGGCGCGAAAGGGTTGAGGCCAGCTAACGCGCGGATAGCGGCCTGCCCGCAGGGACAGGGTCACCTATACGAAAGGATAAGTTTTCTCCCTTATGGCCGGATTGCGCGGGCGACGCGCGTGAACCAACCGGGGCTCCTGTTTGACGCGACCTTCCTGACGGACTGCACCACATCATGCTCGAGCCCGATTTCACCTATCCGCCAATCCCGCATGACGAGCCCGAGCGCCTCGCCGCGCTCCACCGGCTGGCGGTGCTCGACACGCCGCCCGAGCCCGAGCTCGATGTCATCACCCGGCTTGCCGCCGACCGCTTCGACACCGCGATCGCGCTGGTCAGCCTGGTCGACGAAGGCCGTCAGTGGTTCAAGTCGCGCCACGGGCTCGAGGCGTCCGAGACCTGCCGCCGCGACAGCTTCTGCGGGCACACCATCGCCGGAAGCGGCGTGATGGTGGTGCCCGACGCCTCCGAGGATACGCGTTTCAGGAACAACCCGCTGGTCACCGGCGCGCCGCATATCCGCTTCTACGCGGGCGCCCCGCTGGTGCTCGCGGACGGGCACCAGGTCGGCACGCTTTGCGTCATCGACCCGGCCCCGCGCGAGGGCTTCTCGGCGCGCGAGGCGGACATTCTCCAGCTGATGGCGCGGCAGGTGGTGGCGTTGCTCGAAGGGCAGCAGGCCCGGCGGGAGCGGCGCATCGCCCAGCTGATCGCCGAGACCACCACCGACGCCTTCGTCTGCACCGATGCCTATAGCCGCATCATCCTGTGGAACCGCGCCGCCGAGGCGATGTTCGGCTGGAGCGCCGAGGAGGCGCTCGGCCAGAGCCTCGACCTCATCATCCCGCGCCAGCATCGCAAGGACCATCACGCCGGGGTCGCGCGGCTGCGCGCGCGCGCGCCGGTCAAGCTGGTCGGCCAGACGGTCGAGGTGCCCGCCTTGTGCAAGGCCGGGCACGAGTTTCCCGTCGAACTCTCGCTCGCGATGTGGCCCGAGGAGGCCGGCCCGGACGCGGGGCCGGCAGGCTTCGCGGCGATCATACGCGACATCTCGGCCCGCAAGCTCGCCGAGGCCGAACGGGTCGCGACCGAGGCCCGGCTTGCCCGCCAGGTCGCCGCGATCGAGGCTTCGGACGACGGCATTGCCCTGACCGATGCCGAAGGGCGCTTCATCTTCATGAACCGCGCCCATGCGACGATGTTCGGCTATCCCGATCCCGATGTGCTGGTGGGCGAGCCGTGGAGCGCGCTCTATGCCCCCGAAGAGGCGCAGCGCATCAACGACGAGGCCATGCCGCTGCTGTTCGCCCACGGCCAGTGGCGCGGCGAGACGCAGGGACGCAGGGCCGACGGTTCGCCGGTCGACCAGGAGATCGCGCTCTCGCTCGCGCCCGACGGCGGGATCGTCTGCGTCACCCGCGATGTCGGCGAGCGGCGCGGAATGGAGCGCGAGAAGGCGCGGCTGCGCGAGCAGCTGATGCTGGCCCAGCGGCAGGAGGTCGTCGGGCAGCTCGCAAGCGGGATCGCGCATGATTTCAACAACCTCATCGCCGCGATCTCCGGCACGGCCGAACTGCTGCGGCATATCGACGACAACCGCGTGCGGCACCATTCGCTGCGGATCCAGTCGGCGGCGACCACCGCGGCGGGGCTGGTCGAGAAACTGCTCACCCTCGGTCGCCGGGTGCCGCACCCGCGGCTGGTCGACCTGCGCCGCACCCTGTGGGACGTGCGCGATCTGGTCGCGCCGAGCCTTACCGATCCGCTGCACCGCATCGAGCTCGAGCTGCCGCCTGCGCCGCTGATGGCGCTGACCGACGACACCGAGCTGAACCAGGTGGTGCTGAACCTCGTGCTCAATGCCCGCGACGCGTTGCGCCCGGGCGAGACCGCGCGGATCAAGCTCGAGGTGCTGAGTGCCGAGGGCTACCAGCCGACCGGCAAGCTGATGCTCGGCACCGTGCCCTCCGGGCCCGCGGCGCTGATCCGGATCAGCGACACCGGGATCGGCATCCGTCCGGAGGAACTCGAACAGGTGTTCGAGCCCTTCTTCACCCACAAGGGCGAGGCGGGGACAGGGCTGGGCCTCGCGGTGGTGTCCGGGATTATCGCCAGCAATCGCGGCGCACTGGCGATCCAGTCGTGGCCCGATTGCGGGACGGTGTTCGAGATCTGGTGGCCGCTCGAGCCGGTAGGGGCCGGCGATCCGGCAACGGATCGCGAGGCGGCGGCGCGGCCCGGTTCGGGGCTTGCGGGCAAGGCGGTGCTCGTGGTCGACGACAACCCCGGCGTGGTCGACGTGGTCACGGCAATGCTCGAACAGGTCGGCGCCGAGGTCGGCCCGTGCCTCGATCCTGCCGATGCCGTGGCGGTGATCCGCGAGGATCCGTCGGCCTGGGATCTCGTCATCACCGATTACGACATGCCGAACATGAACGGCGCGCAGCTCGCCAAGGCGCTGCGCCGTTACCGCGCCGACCTGCCGGTGCTGCTGCTGACCGCCCTGCCGCGCGTCCACCAGCTCCATCAGGGGCCGGAGGGCGGCTTCGACGGCGTGCTCGGCAAGCCGACCGGCGCGGCGCGCCTTGCGGGCGCTGCCGCCGCCGCCATCGAGGCGGCTCGCGAAAGGACGAAACAATGCGCATCCTGATCGCCGACGACCACGAACTGCTGCGCGACGTGCTGCGCTCCTATCTCGAGGCCGAGGGCGGCTTCGCGGTGGATACGGTCGCCGATCTGCCGCAGGCGCTCGCCGCCATCGCCGCGGCGGCGCCGCCCTATGATCTCGTGGTGCTCGATTTCGGGATGCCCGGGATGGACGGCTATGCCGGGCTGGAGAAGGCGCTGGCGGCGAGCTTCGGACGGCCGGTCGCGCTGATGAGCGGCCTTGCCCCGCACGATGTCGCCGAGCGAGTGCTGGCGTGCGGTGCGGCGGGCTATCTGCCCAAGACCCTGCCCGCGCGCTCGCTGGTCAACGCGATCCGCTTCATGGCGGCGGGCGAGACCTACATGCCGATCGACCTCCACCGACCTGCGCGCAGTCCTTCGGGCGAGAGCGGCGGCCTTTCCCCGCGGGAACGGCAGGTGCTGGCGGGGCTGTGCGCGGGGCAGGCGAACAAGGAGATCGCCCGCGATCTCGACCTGCGAGAGCCGACCATCAAGCTCCACGTCAAGCTGATCTGCCGCAAGCTCGGCGCGAAGAACCGCACGCAGGCGGCGATGATCGCGCGCGAGCGGGCGCTGGTTTGAGGCGCGCGCCGCTCAGTTGCGGCACTTGAGCGCGATTACCTGCCGCGCCAGCGCAGAGGGCCGTCCGCCCGCCCGGCGGAATTCGTCGTCGATGCATTGCTGCTTCGCGCTGCGCGTATCGGGATAATCGCCGCGCACCCGGCGGTCGTAATCGAGCACGTCCTGCAATTCCTGCGGCGACAGGTCGCCGACCGACCGCCGCCCCTCGCGCAGGGCGACGAGATTGTCGCGCGCGCGGGCGAAGCGTTCGAGAACGGCGGCCTGCTGGTCCGGCGTCGGCGTCGCGGGCACGGCCGGCGACGGTCGCACCACTAACCGCGTCTCTCCGGCCTGCTGAGCGTGGGCAGGCAGAGCGAAGGCGGACAGGGCTCCAAGCGATGCAACCAGGAACATCCGCATCATCACCACACTCCCTCGCGCATCGCCTGCTGGCGCGCCGTCTCGCGTTCGCTGGTGCTCTGCGGCGGTGCGAAGTCGGGCATCGGCGGCAGGCTGCCCGCTTGTTCATAGGTCGCGATGAGCGTGCCCTGAACGCCCGCACGCTGCTCGACCAGCGCCAGCAGGCCCGGCTGCGTGCCTTCGCCGAACAGGCGCTTGCCCTGTCCCAGCACGGCTGGGAAGATCAGCAGCGTCAGCCGGTCGATCAGCCCGGCGGCGAGGAGCGGGGGATAGAGCGTGCCCGATCCCTGGATGACGAGGTCGGGTCCGTCGGTCTGCTTGAGCGCCGCGACATCTTCGATGCCGGCGAGATGACGGCTGTTCGCCCAGTCGAGGTTCGGTGTGCCGCGCGACAGGACATATTTGCGGCAGGCGGTGAAGGCGCGGCCCATGTCCGCGCCATCGCCCTCCGGTCCGACATGGGGCCAGTAGCCCGCAAAGATGTCGTAGGTGCGCCGCCCCAGCAAGAGGTCGTAGTCGCGCCCGAACAGACGGTCCATTTCCTCGCCCACCGTCGGGTCCCACAGCTTGAACACCCACCCGCCCTCGGTAAAGCCTCCGGTGACGTCCTCGTGCGGCCCGCCCGGGCCCTGCATCACCCCGTCGAGCGAGACGAAGGCGGCGGCGTGAATCCGGCGCATCAGCCTTCTCCCCGCCGCGCCGTGTCGATGGCGGCGACGTCGATCTTCTGCATGGTCATCATCGCGGCAAAGGCCCGCGCGGCCTCGTCCCCCCCCGCCGCGAGGGCCTCGGTGAGGGTGCGGGGCGTGATCTGCCAGTTGATGCCCCAGCGGTCCTTGCACCACCCGCAGGCGCTTTCGGCGCCCCCGTCGCGGGTGATCGCGTCCCAGTAGCGATCGGTTTCTGCCTGGTCCTCGGTCATGACCTGAAAACTGAACGCCTCCGTCTGCGGGAAGATCGGTCCGCCGTTGAGCCCGAGACAGGGAATGCCGAGGACGGTGAACTGGACCGTGAGCACATCGCCCGCCTTCCCCCCGGGAAAGTCGGTCGGCGCATGGTGGACCGCCTCGACACTGCTGTCGGGAAAGGTCGCGGCATAGAACCGCGCCGCCTCCTCGGCGGCGGTATCGAACCACAGGCAGATGGTGTTCTTGTGCATCGGGTCTCTCCTCTCCCTCGTCAGTCTTTCGCCCGTGTCGCACGCGGTTCAGCGCGGCACCACGCTTATTCCCCCGTCGGTCTCGAGAATCGCATGGCGCACGCCCTCGATCCGGTCGATGCCGTGCTTGAGGCGTGCGGCGGTCAGGATGTCGTCGATGCCGGTGCGCGAGCGGCGCAGCGCGCGGTAGTCGATCACGCCTTCGCTGATCAGCAGGGTAGGCGCCCCGTCGATCAGACGGTCGATCGCGGGCGACCAGCGCTTGAGATAGGAAAAGCCGATGTCGAGCACGGTCAGCGTCGCGATCAGCACCGCGGCGTTGACGATCGAGAAGTCGTTGCCGAGCAGCGCCTGCTGCGTGGTTTCGGCGATGATCAGCATCAGCACGAAATCGAAGGGGGTCGCCTGCGCGATGGTGCGCCGCCCCGAGGCGCGCAGGATGACGAGCAGGATCAGGTAGACCGCAGCGCCGCGGATCACCGAGTCCATGGCCCCGTCCCTAGGGGAGCACCAGCACGCGAAGGCGCGCAGGATTGCCGTTGACGCTCAGGCGGTGCGTGCCGGCGGGAACTGCGGGGGCGGTCGCGCGCAGGTCGAAGCGGGCCGTCACAACGCCCTCGCCGGCATCGACCGCGAAGACGTAACGTTCGCCTCCGGGCACGGCGATGACGGCGCTTGGCTGCGGGCTGACATGCTCGACGGCAAAGCCGTCGAGGAGGCTTGCGGGCAGCATGACCTCGGCCCGACGCGCATCGCCCGGCAGATCGATGGTGATGTGATCCGTGGTCTGCCAGCGCGCCACGGCGGGGAACGCGATCCGAGCCGCACCCGCCTCCACCGTCCCGCGCGAGAGCGGCCCGCCGCGTCCCGTCAATCCGGCGAACGCCGCCACGATGAACAGGGCCAGCGCGACCCAGGCGAAGCGCTGGAACAGCCAGAACCATTCCTGAAAGGCATGATCGGCGCCCGTGGGCCGGTCCGCACCCTCCACCTCATGCGCAGCTGTCATCGCCCGTCCTCATGATGGGGCCCCCATGCGCCAGAGAGTGTTGCATCCTCCACAACATAGGTGAGGGCGCATCCCCGCCACCCTGTCAGGCATGGGGCTGTCGAAAGCTTCCGGCGCGTGGCCGAATGGCGGCTGCCGACCGGACAGGATCACCTCTCGGCAAGGAGAAAGCTCATGAACATCATCCTGATCATCATCATCGGAGGCATCCTCGGATGGCTTGCCAGCATGGTGATGCGGACCGACGCCCAGCAGGGCATCTTCCTCAACATCGTCGTCGGCGTGGTCGGCGCCCTGCTCGCCGGGTTCCTGATCAACCCGCTGATCGGCGGCGGCAACATCACTGCCGGCGATTTCTCGATCAGCGCGCTGATCGTCTCGTTCCTCGGCGCGCTGGTGCTGCTCGCCATCGTCAACCTGTTCCGCCGCGGTTCGGTGCGGTAACTCCGGAGAAACGCACATGAAGAAAACGATCATCACCGGTGCGGCCATGGCGCTCGCGGCTTTCGGCCTTGCCGGGTGCGACAGCCCCGCCGAGGAGCGGGCCGAGGAACGCGCGGACGCCATCGAAGATAACGCCGAGGCCACAGCCGACGCGATGGAGCAACGCGCCGACCAGCTCGACCGGACGGTCGATGGCACGGATTCCGCTGCTGAACAGAACCTCGAGAACCGGGCCGATGCCGTGCGCGAGCAGGGCGAGGCGCAGGCCGAACGGGTCGAGGAACAGGCCGAGTAGGCCTTCTTCCGGACATAAGGGCGGCGCGGGATCAGAGGCACATCGCCCGCGCCGCCTGCATGCGGGCTCGCCTCAGGGCGGGCCCGCATGATGGCGCCTGCGGCAGATCAGCAGTCGGGCAGGGCCTCGCCGCCCTCGATGATCGCCCTCAGGCCTGCGCGGCCCCGGTTGATGCGGCTCTTGACCGTCCCGAGCTTGCAATCGGCGACCGCCGCGGCCTCTTCGTAGCTCAGCCCCGCGCCCGCGATCAGCAGCAGCATCTCGCGCTGGCCCGGCGGCAGCTGGTCGAGCGCGCCCTCGATGTCGGCGACATGGAGGCGCGCCTCCTGTTCGGGCTCCTGCACCAGCAGCCGCTCGGCCGCCTCGGGCTCCCACGCGACCAGCCGGTTGCGCTTCCTCACCGCATTGTAGAACTGGTTGCGCAGGATAGTGAACAGCCAGGGGCGGAAGTTGCTCCCCGGCAGGAAGGTGTGCCGCGACGACCAGGCCCGCACCATCGTCTCCTGCACCAGATCGTCGGCCATGTCGCGCTGGCGGCACAGCGAGCGCGCGAAGCTGCGCAGCGCGGGCAAGGAGGCGGTCATCTCGGCGGTGAAGCAGGGCGGTGCGGGGTCGCGCTGTTCGATGGAGGCTGGCTTGGGCATGGCACCTTGTCCTTGTGTTCCTCCCCCCTGCCTTTGTCGGACACCTCGCAGCCGCGTTCCCTAAACTCGGCAAGGATTCCGCGCGCTTGCCCCGCGCCACCCCGCTAAAGCGGGTCACTGGCCTATGTGAATTCGCCTGCCGCCCCTCGTCCCTATCACAGGTGCCGCCCCGCAATCGGGGCCAAGCGCAATGAAAGGAATGAGGATGCGGATAGCCCTTATGATCACCGCGAGCCTGCTGGTGGCCGCCTGCGACGGTCGCGAGGCGACCGATCAGACCGTGGGCGACGGCACCGGCATGATGCAGACCGATGCCGCCGGCGAGGACTTCGCCGACCAGCCCCCCAGCGCGCAGGGTTTCGCCCAGGCCGTGGCCATGTCCGACATGTACGAGATCACCGCCGGCAAGCTCGCGCTCGAAAAGGCCGAGATGGGCTCGACCCGCGAATTCGCGCAGATGATGGTCGATGATCACACCCGGTCCAGCCAGGCGCTCAAGGATGCGGCAGGCAGCGGCAACCAGACCTTCAACATGCCCGCCAGCCTCGACACCGAGCGCCAGGCGCAGCTCGACATTCTCGAGCGGCTCGACGGTCAGGATTTCGACCGCGAATACCTGAGCCAGCAGATGGCCGCGCACCGCAAGGCGCTGGCGCTGCTCAAGACCTATGCCGGTAACGGCGATGTCGCCGAGCTGCGCCAGTTCGCGCAGAGCACGATCCCGACCGTCCAGAAGCATCACGACTGGCTGGAGCGGAACAGCGCAGGCACCGGCGCGGCAGGCGGCGCGACCGGCGCCCCGCCGCAGGCGACGCCCGCGCCATAGGCGGACGCGCCTAGCGTCACGGATGACCCCCGCGCACGATCCCATCTGGCGCGGGGGTTGTCTTGTGCCCGCCCACGGCCGCGGCCGCCCAAGGGCGGGATCAGGCCTTCCCGCCGCCCGCCTCCAGAAGCTGCGGCCGGCTGTCCGGGCCGGGCGCTTCGGCGAGCGCCTCCATGAAGGTCTGGGACCACCAGTTCACGTCCTGACGGGTGATGCATTCGAGCATCGCCTTGTGCCGCTCCTGCCGTTCGGCGAGCGGCATTGCGAGCGCCCGGGCGATGCCGTCGGCGATGTCCTCGGCGCTGTGCGGGTTGACGATCACCGCCTCCTTGAGCTGCGCGGCGGCCCCGGCGAAGCACGACAGCACCAGCACCCCCGGATCGGCCGGATCCTGCGCCGCGACATATTCCTTGGCGACGAGGTTCATCCCGTCACGCAAGGGAGTAACCAGGCCGACCTTTGCCGCGCGATAGATGCCGAACAGCTCGTCGCGCGAGTAGCCTTGGTTGACGTAGCGGATCGGCACCCAGTCGATCGAGGCGAACTCCCCGTTGATGCTGCCCGACAGCGCGCTCAGGTCGGCGCGGATCTGCTGGTAGCTCGGCACGTCCCCGCGGGAGGGCGGGGCGATCTGCAGCAGCGCGATCTTCTCGCGCAGCTCGGGGCGCTTGGTGAGCAGGAGTTCGTAGGCGGCAAAGCGTTCCTGCAGGCCCTTGGAATAGTCGAGCCGGTCGACACCCACGATCATGTCGCGCCCGACCGCGCTCACGACCAGCCGCGTCTCGGCCTGCTTGGCCGCGAGCGAATGCACCGCGCTGCCGAAATCGGCGGCATCGAGCCCGATGGGGCACTCGAGCAGGCGGGTGCGCCGTCCCTTGTGGCACGCGTATTCGCCGTCCATCTCGGCATCGAACTGGGCCGTGACGTAGTCGATGAAGGCCTGCCGCCATTCGTCGGACTGGAAGCCGATCACGTCATAGGCGAGCAGGGTCTCGACGAGGTCGCGGTGGTTGGGGAGCGACATCAGCAGGCTCGGCGGGGGCCAGGGGATGTGCAGGAAGAAGCCGATCCGGTTGTCGAAGCCGCGCATCCGCAGCCGCGCGCCGAGCGGCATCAGGTGGTAGTCGTGCACCCAGATCAGGTCATCGGGCTCGAGCAGGGGGCCGAGCGTCTCGGCGAAGCGTTCGTTGACCCGCGCATACCCCCCGGCGAAATCGCGCGCGATCTCGGTGAGGTCGAGCCGGTAGTGGAACAGCGGCCACAAGGTGCGGTTGGCAAAGCCGTTGTAGTATTCGTCGACGTCCTGCGCCTCGAGGTCGATCGTGGCGGTCGCCACCCCGCCTTCGCGGCGGAAGGTGATCTGGCCGGTAAACTCCTCGGTCTGCTCGCCCGACCAGCCGAACCACAGTCCGTTGCTGCTCCGCAATGCTGCGGCGAGCGCCACGGCAAGGCCGCCGCGGTTGGCGTTCTCTCCTTCGGTCTCGACCTGGACGCGGTTCGATACGGCGATGAGGCGGGGCATGGAAGGCGCTCCGTTTGGCCGGCGGGGATGCCGTGCAAGGGGGGGTGCGGGCGTGGCTGCGGCCTTCGCCCAAGGCACGCGTGCAAAAAACCGCCTATGTGATGAAAGGCGCGGCAGGGGCCTCGTCGAGCAACAGGCGGATGCGATCATGGACGGCCTGCGGGTCGGGGAGCACCGCATCGGCGTGCCCCGCGATCCGCGGGCCGACCGCGATCCCCTGCCCGCCGAGCACGCGGGCGGCGTCGATCGCGGCGATGTCTGTCAGGTCGTCGCCGATGTAGACCGGCCGGCTTCCCGCGAAGGGCGGGCGCTGCATGATGGTGCGCACGGCATCGCCCTTGTCGGCGCCTGGCAGGCGCAGCTCGCACACCATGTCGCCCTCCTGGATCACCAGGTCGTGCTCCGCGGCACAAGCCTCGGCCCAGGCGCGCACCGCTTCGCCGAGGCGCGGCGCGAGGCGGTAATGGATGCCGAGCCCGTAGCTCTTCAATTCGATCACCACCCCGTTGCGGGCGCCGAAGCGGGCTTCGGTCTCCCGCGTCAGGCGGGCGAAGATGCGGGCGGGAGGCGGGGCGCGCAGCCGTCCGTCGTGGCGCAGTTCGAGGCCGTGGCTCGCGGCGACCGTCACCGGCCAGAGCGTGCGGCCCCACAACGCGTCGAGCTGCTCCAGCGAACGTCCGCTGACGATCGCAAGCCGCCCGCCAAGGCGTTGCAGCGCCTCGGTCACGAGGGCGCGCAGGTCCGCGCCGATCTCGACCGCGTCGGGCGTGGGAGCCGTCTCGACGAGCGTTCCGTCGAAATCGAGCAGGAGCGAGAGCGGGGCCGCGGCGCTCATCGCTGCGGCCCGGGCTGCGGCGGGAATGGAGAAACGGTCATGCGACGTCCGAGTGGCCCCTGGGTGGAGAGGGCTTGGCCCGCGACAGGTGCGCGGACACTAACGCGGGATAGGAAAGCAGGCGATGGCCGCACGCGGGGCGGAATCTAGGGTGATCCCACGAACCCCGTTCCAATCCCCCGAAGAGGAGGCCTCCCATGTCCTTTCTGGACCGCATCGCCGCCGCACTCGCCCCGGCGGCCACCGACGAACAGCGCATCGAGGCGCGCCGGCAATTCGAGGAGCTGGCGGTGGGAGAGGCCTTTGCCGAGGACATTCTCGCCCAGCATCGCCAGATAGAGGCCCTGTTCGCCGAGGCCCGCGAGGCCAGCGGTGCCGGTGCCCAAGCTGCGGTCCGGGCGCTCGCCGTGCTGCTCAACGGCCATTCGATGGCCGAGGAGGCGGTGGTCTACCCCGATATTTCCGAGCACTCGGGCAAGGCCCATGCGGGCATGGCGTACGAGGAGCACGCGATGACCAAGGTGCAGCTGGCCGAATTGCAGAAGATCGCGCCCGGGACCCGCGAGTGGCGCGAGAAGCTCGATCACATCGAAAGCGCGGTGCAGCAGCACGTCTATCAGGAAGAGAGCAGCTGGCTGCCCGACGTGATCCGCCATGCGCCGCTCGAGGAGCGCCAGCGCATGAGCATGGAGTTCCGCGAGTATTTCCAGCGCTTCGACCAGGGCTGACCCCAACCCGGCAGCGCGGTTTGCGACCCACCGCGCACCTGCCGGGCTGCGCCCGCGAGACCGACGAGTTCCCCCGCCCCCGGGAATGCTCGCGGTCTTGCGGGCGCTTTCGCGTGGCGGGCCGGCGCAGCGGGTGACGGGCAACAAAAAACCCCGCCCATTGCTGGGCGGGGAGTTGTTGGGGCAATGACCGGACGAAGTGGAAACCGAAGGCATGTCCGGCCATCGAGTTGTCAGAGGGATCGGGAAACCCAACGACCGTGACACTCTGCCCGACTGATTCGCGGCACGCTCTAACCTGAATTATATCCGCGTTAATTGTCATATGAGGCAGCGTCGAATCGCCCATGAAAAAGCCGCCCTCCGGACCGCGGGGACCGGAGGGCGGCGAGGGGGCGCGGCAACGGGCGGGGGCGTGCCCGCCGCCGCATCGTTCAGCGCGAGGAAGACCCCGATTTTCCGGTGGTCTGGCTGCCCGAGCTGCCCGAGCTACCCGAGGACGATCCGCCTTCGCTGTCGCGCTTCTTGCGCCACTCGTCGAACTTGGAGTTGAACTCGTCCTGCTGCTGCTGGCGGTATTCGTTGTAGTCGTTGTCGAACTGTTCCATCTGGCGCTGGCGCCACTGGCTGTAGCTGTGGTCATGGTGGTGGCCCTGCTGGCCCTGCTGGCCCTGCTGGCCGTGCTGGCCGTGCTGGCCCTGGCCCTGCTGACCCTGGCCCCACTGGCTCTGACCGTGCTGCGAACCGCCCATCATGGCGCTCTGCCCGCCTTGGCCGCTCTGCCCGAAGCCACCCTGCCCACCCTGGCCGTAGCTCCCGCTCTGGCCATAGCCGCCGCTTTGACCATAGCCGCTCTGGCCGCCATAGCCGCCCTGGCTGCTCTGACCGTAGCCGCTGGAGCCGCCGTAGCCGCCCGATCCGCTCTGGCCGTAATTGTCCTGACCGTAGCCGCCGCTCTGGCCGCCGTAGCCACCGCTCTGGCCGCCGTAGCCGCCCTGCGAGCCATAGGAGCCCTGACCCTGATCCTGCTGGCCCTGACCATAGCGGCCCTGATCGCCCTGCTGGTCCTGGTTCCAGCCCGAACCGCTCTGGCCATAGCCGCGCTGGTTCTCGCTCGCCTGCATCTGGTCGTTGCGGCCGCCTTCCCGGTTCTGGCTCTCGCGGTTCTGATTGCGCTCGTTCGCCATGTCACATTCCTTTCCGTTATGAACCCCGACCCTGCGGCTGCCCCGCAAGATCGGGCCTCAACGAGAGTCCCATCGAAGCGCCGGAAGACCCCTATCCTGCATTACCCACGGCGGACGCCCCATCGCCGTGTCGCGACGCCCCGTCGAATGGCATGCCGGGATCGGCACACACGGCCGAATCGGTTGCAAGAATGGGGGAATTTCCGGGGGCCTTGCGCTCCACCGATGCACCCGGCGCACCTCAATGCGACGCATTTGCGAAAACCGGAGTGAGACGATACGCTGCGTTTACGCGGTGAAATGCAGGGATTCGACAGCGCCGATAACTTTTGATCGAGAGACGAGCGGCGCGTTGAGGGACAAGTGCAAGTCTCTCAACACCTCCAGAGGAGCGAGCACGTGTTCAACGCCTTCCTGCTGCGACTTATGCATGCTGCCGAACTGAGCGATCAGGAAATCGAGGCGGTCGAAGAATTGTGCCGGCAGCCGAAGGAGATCGGCGCCAAGAAATACCTGTCGCGCGACGGCGACGAGATGGTGTCCTTCCCGGTCGTCCTCAGCGGCTGGGCGGCACGTTACCAGATCCTGCGCAACGGCGCCCGCCAGATCACCCGCCTGCTGGTGCCGGGCGATGCCTTCTACTTCGATTCCTCGCCCAACGGCATCGCGATCGAGGAAGTCATCACGCTGAGCCCGTGCAAAATCGTCAACATCCTCCATGCCGACATGCGCCGCGTGATCGACCGCTTCCCGGCGGTCGGCGAGGCGATGCGCAACTACGGCTGCATGGAGAACGCCGTGCTGTCGTCGTGGGTGGTCAATGTCGGCCGCCGTGACGCGCTCGAGCGGATGGCGCACCTGATCTGCGAGGCACATTACCGGCTCTCGCTGGTCGATGCGCACCAGGGCAATCAGATCTACTTCCCGCTGACGCAGGACGACCTTGCGGACGTTCTCGGCCTCACTCCGGTGCACATCAACCGCAAGCTCCAGCAATTGCGATAGGAAGGGCTCATCACGCTTCGCTCGAAGCAGCTGACCATCCTCGACCTGCGCACTCTTCAGCAGATCGCCGGGTTCGACAGCTCCTATCTCGCCCCGCGGGTCCAGACCCCGCGCGAACGCGAGCGGCTCAAGGTGGTGGCGGCCTGAGGGCCGCCACGCGACCTACGCTTCCGACCGGATCAGCCGTTCCAGCGTCGACAGGATGCGCGCGCTGTCGGCAGGCTTGCTGACATAGGCACTGCCCGTCAGATCCTCGGGCAGGGTCGCGGCGTCATAGCCGGTCAGGAACAGGAACGGGATCGCGCGGCTGCGCAGTTCTCGGGCGAAATCCAGCGACAGGCCGTGCCCCAGGTTGATGTCGAGCAGCGCGGCATCGACCGGACCGCCCGCGAGCAGGGTGTCGACATCGGGCAGCGTGCCCGACATCGCGATCACCTGCGCACCGGCTTCCTCGAGCAGATGCCGGCAATCCTGCGCCTGGTAGTAATCGTCCTCGAGAATGATCAGACGGCGGCCTTTCAGCGCGTGGTCGGTCATGCCCGCTTCTCCCTCACGATCGCGGATCGAGGATGCTGCCGGCGTCGGACAGCGGAAATTCGAGCTCGGCGAGGACGCCCGTGTCGTGGAGCGCGAAGCGGCCCTCGCCCTGCAACTCGTAAGGCACCCGCTCCTCGATCAGCTTGCGGCCAAACCCCTTGCGGGTCTGCTTTGTCTTGCGCACCGGTGCGGTTTCCTGCCAGCGCAGGCTGACCCAGCGCTTTCCGTCCCTGTCCATCATGGCCCACACGATGCGGATATAGCCGGTATCGCCGAGCGCGCCGTACTTGATCGAATTGGTGGCGAGCTCGTGGATTGCGAGAGTGACGATCTCTGCCGCATGGGGGGACAGCGCGACCTCGGGCCCCTCGACATGGCACTTGTCGGGCTGGACGGCGTGGACCAGCAGCTCCTCGCGCACCAGTTCGGCCAGATCCACGCTTCTTCCGGGTGAGCGGGTGAGCGTGCTCTGCGTGCGCCCCATCGCCTGCAGGCGGCCGATCAGGTGGTCGACATATTCGTCGACGTGGCGGTGGCTCGGGGCCGACAGCCGCGCGACCGAACGGACCATGCCGATCAGGTTGCGCACCCGGTGCTGGAGTTCGGCGACCAGCAGCGTCTGCCATTCCTCCTCGCGCCGCCGCTGGGTCGTGTCGATCATCGCGCCCAGCATCCGCACCGGCTTGCCCTGCTCGTCGTAAAGAAAGCGTCCCCGCGCCGAGAGCCAGACGATCTCGCCGCCGGGATGGCAGACGCGGTATTCGTTGATGTATTCATCCCCGGTACGCATTGCCTCGGCAATGACGGATTGCGTTCGCTCGAGATCGTCGGGGTGGACGCGTTCGGCCCACAGCTCGTAGGACGGCTCGATCTCGCCCGGCTCGTAGCCTTCCATGCGGTAGTGCTCGTCAGACCAGATGAGCTCGCCGCTCTCGACGTTCCAGTCCCACAGGCCCACCCTGCCGATCTCGCTCGCCACGCGCAGCATCTCTGCGCCATGGGCAAGCTGGCGTTCGGCATGGCGGCGGCTGGTGATGTCGGTCGCCATGCCGAACCATTCGGTGACCTCTCCGCCATCGTCGAACACCGGAACGGCGCGCGAATAGAGCCAGCCGATCTCGCCATCGGGCCTGAGATAACGGTGCTCCATCTCGAGCGGCTGGCGCGTTTCGATCGCCTCCTGAAGGAGGTGCCGCACCCGGTCCCGGTCGGCCGGCGCGACAAAGCTCCCGATCCAGTCGATCTCCCCGCTGACCTCGCCCAGCAGGCTGTTGCCGTCGAGCTGCTCCATCAGCGTGCCTTGCGGGCTCATGCGGAAGATCAGGTCCGAGGTTGCCTCGATCAGCGATTGAAGCCGGCTTTCGGAGTGGCGGAGCGCCAGCTCCATCGCCTTGCGCTTGCCGATGTCCGCGAAGAGTATCCCGAGCAGATAGGGTGCCCGGTCGCCGATCGGGAAGGCGAAGACATCGAACCAGCGGCCCATCGCGGGCGATTCGTTCTCGAACCGCTCGGCGACGCCGGAGAGCGCGATCCGCGCATAGGTGGCCACCCACTTGTCCTCGATGTCGGGCTGAAGCGTCCGCATCGTCTTGCCGACCGGATCTTCGAGTCCGGTATGCTCGACGAAGGCCTCGTTGCACTCGAGGAAGCGGTAGTCGATCGGATCGCCAGCATCGTCGAAGAGCACCCTGATGATGCAGAACCCCTCGTCGATCGCATCGAAGATCTGCTTGTAGCGCGTGTCCGCCTCGCGCCTTTCCTCGCGGGCTGCATGTTCGGCGGTGATGTCGCGGATGCGCACCATGATGGCTTCGCGGGACCCAAGGGGGGAGAAGCAGACCTCGAAGATCAGCGGCGCCGTCGCGTGGTGGCGTGCAAGGGTCTCGGGAGCGCCCGTGGCGCGCACGCGCGCAAAGTCGGTGAACCATTCCTCGGCCAGATCGGGGTGGGCCTCGCGCAGGGTCTTGCCGACGAGATCGTGCCGGCCGAGCAGATCGGCGTGCTTCGCGTTGCTCGCGACGTAGCGCCAGTCGCCCGGCTCCGCTTCCGGACCCGCGACCGGTTCGAGGATGCAGGCCGCGTCGGGTAGGGCGCGAAACGCGGCATCGAGCAGGCTTTGGTCGCAATCGTGGGGGAAGTCGGCCATTTCGCTCGTCTTTCAGAGCCCGGAGCATAGGGAGCACGGGCAGAAGCCTGACTAACATAGATCAGCCTGCGGGCCAGCCCCTGTCGCACCTGATCGAGGTTAGGGACGCTGCTGGCAGCGCGCCGCAAGGTGGCGGCATGACGGCGCGCCGCTTGCGTCTCCGGCCCGGAGACATGGCGGGCCGACAGGAGACAGTTCATGCGCATAATTCTCGGCCTTCTTGCTCTCGGTGCTGGCGCCTATGTGCTCGCGCGGCGCTCCGCCGGCACGGGCACATCCCGCGCCGCCTTTGCCGAAGGTCAGCCGGGCGGGGCTGCCAATGCCGTGCGCGACGCGGGGCCCGAGGCGATGCGCGATCCCCCGGCAGAGCCCTGGACCGAAGTCGACGAGGCGAGCGACCAAAGTTTTCCCGCCAGCGACCCTCCCGCCACTTACTGACGGGGCACCCCCGTGGTCGAGCTCGTTGCAGCCGGTTTCCGGTCCGGTCTGCCGCGCCGACGTGGTGCGGATCATCACACAAGTTAGTGTCATGATCCGCAGGTTCGCCTTGACGCGTGGATGTCCAGTCCGACCAATCGGGGGTGAAGATCATGACGACTTTGACCGCTGCAGGCATCGAGCCGCTGTTCCGCCTGCTTGGCCGGTACATGCCGCTCGACGAGCATGATCGCGCCGCGCTCTCGACCCTCGAGACTGGCCCGATCTGCGCGCGCGACGCGCGGACGGACATTGCCCGAGAGGGCGAGAATCCGACCGTCATCCGGCTGCTCGTTTCGGGCTGGGCGTGCCGCTACAAGGACCTGCCCGACGGGCGCCGCCAGATCGTCGGCTTCTTCCTTCCGGGCGACTTCTGCGATCTCAACATCTACATCCTCTCCGAGCTGGACCACTCGATCGGCGCCCTTACTGCGGTGCGGTTCTACGAAATCCAGCCGCACCAGTTCCACGAAGTGATCGACGAACGCCCCCACCTGCTGCGGGCGCTGCTGTGGCACGAGATGGTCTCCGCCGGAATCCAGCGCGAATGGCTGCTGTCGATCGGTCAGCGTTCCCCGCTCGAGCGGCTCGCGCATCTGTTCGTCGAGCTCTACTATCGCCTCAAGGCGGTGGGGCTGGCGACGGGGCTCGGCTTCGATCTGCCGATTACCCAGAACCACCTCGCCGAGGCGAACGGGCTCAGCCTCGTCCACCTCAACCGCACGCTCCAGGAGATGCGCCGGGAGGAGCTGATCGAGCTGTCCGACCGCCAGCTCCGGATCGTCGATCTCGACCGCCTGAAGCGCGTGGCGATGTTCAACAACAACTACCTGCACTTCAACCGCTAGGGGCAGCGGCGCTCAGAGCTGTGGGAGGCTCTGCGCGGCGAAGCCCCAGCCCTTGAGACCCGCCGAACGCGCGCGCTTCAGCAGCGCGGGGGCATCGTCAATGGCGAAGGGGTGAGCATTTTCCATCCCTTCGAGCTCGCTCCAGGTCACGGGCACGGCCACCGGCGCGCCGCTGCGCGCACGGGCCGAATAGGGCACCACCGCCGTGGCCCCGCGCTGGTTGCGCAGCCAGTCGATGAAGATCCTCCCCTTGCGCTTCGCCTTGCTCATGGTCGCGGTGAAACGGTCGGGTTCTGCCTGCGAGAGCGCCTCGGCGAAGCGGCGGGAGAAGTCCTTGTGCGCGTCCCACGAATGGCCGGGGGTTAGTGGCACCACCACGTGCACCCCCTTGCCCCCCGAAAGCATGGCAAAGCTCGCAAGACCGATATCGGCGAGGTGGCGCCGGATGTCGCCTGCGGCCTGCTTGACGCGGTCGAAATCGAGGCCCTCGTCGGGGTCGAGATCGAAGATCATGCGATCGGGCGCCTCCACGGCCTCGGCGCGGGCGGCCCAGATGTGGAACTCGATCGTTCCCATCTGGACGCATTGCAGGATCCCCCTTTCGTCGCTGACGAAGAGGTAATCCTCGGTGTCGCCGTCCTTCTCGCGGATCGGCACATGATGCACGCCGTCGCCGAAAGACCCGCTGTCGTGTTTCTGGAAAAAGCATTTGCGCGCCCGCCCCTGCGGGCAGCGAACGAGGCTGACCGGGCGCCCGCCGAGGAACGGCAGCATCAGCGGCGCGATGGCGGCGTAGTAGTCGGCAAGGTCGCCCTTGGTCTGGCCGCTGTCGGGGAAGATCACCCGCTCACGGCTCGAAATGGCCACGTCGGGCGCTGGATCGGGCGACGCCTCGGGTCGCTCGGGCTTCACGGCCTTCGCGGGCTTGTCGGAGCGAAGGGCGATGAAGCTCGCGTGGCGCACGCTGCCCGAGGCGGTGAATTCCGCGAAAGCGATCTCGGCGACCAGCCTGGGGGTGAGCCATGTCACCCCGCGCGCGGCTGCGGGGTCGACCTCCACCGGCGGCGTCTTACGAACGAGCGGCTTCATGCGGGCGGCGAGGTCCGCCATGGTGTCGGTGTCGAAGCCGGTGCCGACATTGCCCTTGTGGACGAGCTTGCCGCCCTCGTGCTGGGCGAGCAGGAGCGAGGCGAAGGGGCGGCCGCGCGCGGACGAGGCCTTGAAGCCGGCGATCACGAATTCCTGCCGCATCGTGCACTTCACCTTGACCCAGTTGCGGGTGCGACCGTGACCATAGGGGGCATCCGCCGCCTTGGCGATGATCCCTTCCTGGCCGGCGCCGCACATCGCGGCGAACAGGCGTTCGCCCGCGCCGATCACGTGGTCGGCGACATGGACGGGTGGCGGCGCATCGCCGAGCAGCGCCTCGAGCCGCTCCTTGCGCTCGATGTTCGGAAGGCCCGTCAGGTCCTCGCCGCCGAGCTCGAGCAGGTCGAAGGCGTGGAAGGCCAGCGCGTCATCCGGGCCCTGCGCGCCGTGGCCGCGCTTGAGCACGCTCTGGAGCGTCGAGAAGTCCGGGTTGCCGTCAGGACCGATGGCGACGATCTCCCCGTCGATCAGCGCGCCCGGCAGGTCGAGATCGGCAATCGCGGCGGCGAGGGGCGCGAAATTGTCGGTCCAGTCCTGCCCCGACCGGGTGTAGACGCGCACCGTCTCGCCCGTGACGGCGACCAGCGCGCGGTAGCCGTCGAACTTGATCTCGTGCAGCCAGTTATTGCCGGTGGGTACGGCATCGACCAGCGTTGCCAGCTGCGGCTTGCGGAAGGCGGGGAGCTTGCGAGCCTTGGCATTGGCGGCGCGCTTGGGCTTCTTTCGGGCCTTCGGCTTCGGCGAGGAGGGCGAGGGGAGTGATTCGGCCTCCTTGCCGGCCTCGATCTCGGCCATCGAGCGGCCTGTCGCGATGCTGGTGAGGGCCTGCTCGACGAGGGCGTCGCCCTCGGCTGCATACGGGTCCGTCACCTTCCTCAGCAGCCAGTTCTCGCGCTTCTCGCCGGGACGCGGCTTCAGGCGAACGAGCAGCCACTCGCCCTTCATCCGCTCACCGTCGAGCGTGAAGTGAAGGTGCCCGTCCTCAAGGTCGCCGGCGCTCTTGCCCGGGACCGGCGCCCAGGTGCCGCGGTCCCACAGCATAACCGTGCCGCCGCCATATTCGCCCTTGGGAATGGTGCCCTCGAAGGTCGCGTAGCTGAGCGGATGATCCTCGGTGCGCACCGCGAGACGCTTGACGGAAGGATCGAGGGTCGGGCCCTTGGTCACCGCCCAGCTCTTGAGCACCCCGTCCACCTCCAGCCGCAGGTCCCAGTGGAGCCGGGTCGCGGCGTGCTTCTGGACCATGAAGGTGTTGCCGCCTGTCGGAGCCGTCTTCCCCTCCGGCTCGGCCGTCCGCGCGAAATCGCGCTTGGCGTTGTAGGCGGCGAGGGGGTCAGTCTTGCGCGCCATCGTCGCCGTCACCGACCGGCCGGGTGCGGTCCTTGCTCTCGGCCATGCGCAGAACGGACAGCATGACGACACCCAGCGTCCCCGCAAGCGCCACCACCGGCCATTGTCCCGCTCCGCAGGCGATGCCGACCACCGCGGTGAGGAAGAGGTGCGCCGCCGAGGTGAGGTTGTGCACCTTGCCCGCTGCGAAGAAGATCAGTCCCGCGCCGATGATCGCGACAAAGGTCGCGGCTGCATCGTAGATGCGGATCGGATCGGCGTTCGGCATGTCCATCGTCCGGTAGAGCGCGATGGCCGAGACCGTCAGCGTCGCGGCGGCGAGACAGACCAGCCCGTGGGTCCGCAGTCCCGCCGCCCGCCCGCGCACCTCGCGGTCGATGCCGAGCAGCAAGCCGATCCCCGCAGCCAGCCCGAGCCTCAAGGCCATGTCTGCGCTCAGGCTGCCGATGGGAAGCGGGTCGTTGAGCGGCATCACGCGCGCTTGCGGGTGGCGGCGGGCTTCTTCGCGGGGGCAGACTTGCCGGCGGAAGCCTTCTTCGCCGTGGTCTTCTTCGCAGCCGCGCGCCCGCCCTCGCCGCCGACCGATTTCTTGAGCGCGGCCATCAGGTCCACGACGTTGCTCCCCCGGCTCGCCGGTTCACCCGCGTCCTCGATGATTGCCTTGCCGGTCCTGGACTTCGCCTTCTTGTCGATCAGCGCCCGCAGCGCCTCGACATAGCGGTTCTCGAATTCGCCCGGCTCGAAGGGCGCGGTGCGCTTGTCGATGAGGGCGGTGGCCAGATCGAGCAGTTCGGCATCGGGCTTCGCGTCGTCGATGTCGGCAAAGAAGCTGCGTCCGGCGCGCACCTCGTCGGCATAGCGCAGGGTTTCCAGCAGCAGGCCTTTCCCGCAGGGCTTCAGCGCCACGAGCTTTTCGCTCCCCCGCATCGCCAGCTGCCCGAGCGCGATCTTCTTCGACTGCCGCAGCGCCTCGCGCAGCACCACGAAGGCCTCCTCGGCCAGCTGGTCCTTGGGGGCGACGTAATAGGGCTTCTCGAAATAGAGCGGGTCGATCTCGTCGGCGGAAACGAACTGCACCAGTTCGAGCGTGCGCTTGCTCTCCAGCTTGACCGCCTCGATCTCGCGCTCCTCGAGCAGGACGTATTGCCCCTTCTCGACCTCGTAGCCCTTGATGATGTCCTCGCGGTTCACCGGGCCGATGCCGGGCACGACCTTCTCATATGCGATGCGCTTGCCGCTCGGCTTGTGGACCTGATTGAAGCGGATGGCCGCGCCCGACTTGGTGGCGGAGAAGATCTCCACCGGAATCGAGACCAGTGCGAGGCGGATCTGGCCGGACCAATAGGCGCGCGCTGCCATGCTGTCTCCTTGCCGCTGTGTGCGGGCTGGATCGTCCGCCCGCTGCGCTGTGCCGCGCGCCGGAAAGGGTCGCACTAACATAGGCGTGTGCCGCCCCGGCGGGTGCGGGCGAGAAGGATCGCGACGCCGCAACGCGACTCGAACAGCGGCCGCTCAAGGAGAGAACCGATGTCACGCGCCCATGCCCGCAAGACCCGCCGCTACGAACCCTCGAGCACCGGCAGCGTTCTCGCCACCACCGCCAAAAGCGTGCTCGTCACCGCCGGTGTCGCGGCGATCGCCAACATCGGCCGCAAGATGGTCACCCAGGCGCCGACCGCGATGGCGCGCGACTGGTGCGAGGGCCTGACCCGCGAGCACGAGGCAACGCTGGCTGCGATCGACAAGCTTGCCGCCACTCCGGCCGATCACCCCCAGCGCCGCACGGTGCAGCTCACCGCGCTCAAGCACATGATCGGCAAGCACGCGCTCCAGGAGGAGAATGTCGTCTATCCGATGCTGCGTCGTGGTCCCGAAGGTGGCGAGACCTTCGGCGACCTCCACAAGGACCACGGCGAGGTCAAGGCGATGCTTTACGAGCTGACCGAGACCGACAAGGCCGATCCCGCTTTCGATGCCACGCTCCGCAACCTGCGCGATGCGCTGGAGGAGCATATGCGCGAGGAGGAGGAGGTGCTGTTCCCGGCCCTGCGCGAACGCCTGTCCGAGGCCGAGAACCGCAAGCTCACCCGCGCCATGAACATGGCCGGCGTGATGGTCGCCTGATCGCAATCCGGACGAAAGGAACCCCCGTCATGGCCAAACAGGACGATAGGCGCGACGCCTTGCAGATGCTCGCAGCCGATCACCGCAAGGTCGAGGAACTGTTCGAGAAGTTCGAAGGCGCACGCGGCGGCGCGGCCCGCAGCAAGATCGTGCGCCAGATCTGCGAGGAACTGACCATCCACGCGATGATCGAGGAGCAGGTCTTCTACCCTGCGGTACGCGATGCAGTCGAAGAGGACATGCTCGACGAGGCGCAGGTCGAACACGACAGCGCCAAGGCGCTGATCCTCTCGCTGCGCGAAGCCGATCCCGGCGACGAATTCTACGAGGCGAAGGTCAGCGTGCTCAAGGAGCAGGTCGAACACCACGTCTACGAGGAAGAGCGCCAGCGCGGCAGCCTGTTCGCACAGGTGCGCAAGGCCGATGTCGATCTCGAGGCGATCGGGCAGGAGATGGCCGCGCTCAAGCGGCAGCTCCAGGAACAGGCCAAATCCGGCAGCCTGCCGCCGCCGGACATGGTCGCTCTGCGCAGCTGATGACGCCCATGCCCGATCTCGCCGAACGGACCGTCCCCAAACTGGCGCAGCTCCATGCGGCGGCGCGCTCGCTGCTAGAGACGCTCGATGAGGCGGGAATGTCACTGGTGACGGCCGAAAGCTGCACCGGCGGCTTCCTCGCCTCGTTATTGACCGACATCGAGGGCCTGAGCCACGGCTTCGACCGTGGCTTCGTGACCTATTCCGACGCCGCCAAGCAGCAGATGCTGGGGATCGACCGCGCGCTGATCGACCGCGCCGGGGCAGTCAGCGAACCGGTCGCGCGGGCGATGGCCGAGGAGAGCCTCAGCCGTTCGCGCGGCGGCCTCGCGCTGGCGATCACGGGGTTCGCGGGGGACGCCGACCCCGAGGAGAAGGAGGGGCCGGGCGTCACCTTCGTTGCCGCCGCGATCCCGCACCAGTCATGGGTCTACCGCATCGACTACGGCGAGCGTCCGCGCCACGAGGTGCGCAATCTCGCGGCGGCTGCGGCGCTGGCGGTGGGGATGCGCGCCCTCGCGTGGCGGCAGGCGCTCTAGCCCTGACGCATCAGCAGGCATCGTCCGGCGCGCGGGTGATGGCGAGGGCGATATCGTGCGCGCCCCCGACGGCCAGCACCACCAGCGTGCCGTCCTGCCGCGTATGCACCGCGCTGGTCTCGCGCCGCCCCGTGACGGTGTCGACCCTCGTGATGCTGTAGCAGCCCGGTTCGAGCCCGGTGATCTCGACGTGGCTGGCGATCGAATCCTGCATGGCGCCCCGCATCAGGCAGACGATTGCCTGGCGGGCGTCGCCGCAGCCGACCGCGAGCCCGGCGAAGTCGTGCACGGTGAGCCGCTCGCCCAGCGGGGCCCGGGCGAAGCTGCGCCAGTCGATGAGCGGCAGGAAGCCCGCGAGCACGCCCTGCGCCGCGAGCATGGCAGGAAGCAGCACGTGCGGATGGCGATAGGGCCAGCGCATCCCTCCGCCCGCCCCGCCGGCGGCAAGGTGCGCCCATTGGGTGCGGCGGAAGCAATCGGTGTCGAACGCCTCGGGCAGGGTTGCGCGGCGATCGTTGAAGGCATGGATCGGGCCGTGTTCGGTATCGAGCAGCGGCCGCATCGGCGGGCATTGCGCGAGCGCCTCGGAAACCAGCCGTGCGGTCGCTTCCGCAGGGGCGAGCGAGTTTTCCGGGGCATCGATGGTGCCGCGTTCGTAGAGGTGCAGGCTGGCAAAATCGAGCGACGGGTGCCGCAGCACCACGTCGGCAAGGTCGGGGCGGGCAATGAGATTGGGGTGGTAGACCGAGACGGTCTGCAGATGCGACCGGCCGTGAAGGCGCTGTTCCTCGGCGCGCAGGGCGGCGGAGATCTCGGTCACGAAGTCGTGCACCACGGCCATGTCGCCACCCGCATACCAGGCGTCGATCTCGTTCCACAGGTCCCAGGCGAAGATCGCGGGACTGTGTCCCCAGCGCGCGGTGGCAAAGCGGAGCCGCTCGATGATCGCCGCGCGAGTGTCCGCGCATGTGAACATGGCTTCCGGCGAGGCGCAGGGGCCGCCGCGGGCGTGCGAATAGGGGTGCCGCGACCAGCGCCGCGCCATGTAGAAAGTGTCGAAGGGCGTCAGCAGAAAGCGGATACCATGCCGTTCGCCCAGCGCGACGAGATCGTCCCATAGCCGCACCATCGCCGGGCTGAACCGGCCCACGCGGTGTTCGAGATGCCGGTGGGGCACCTGGCTGTAGTCGAGCATCAGCCGGAGGCAGGTGACACCCTGCTGCGCGAGCGCGGCAAAGTGGCGCTCGGCCGCCTCGGGATCGCGGCGGCGGTGCAGCCCGGCGAGATTGGGCCAGGTAATCGCCTCGTTGTGACCGACAGGGGTCCAGGCGGTGCCCGTCTCGGTCTCGAAGTAGGGTGCCGCCTCGGCGCAGCGCACCCAGCCGCCCAGCAGGGGCTCGGGCGCCGCGACGACACGCAGCGCCTCGCCAGAAATGTCATCGGCGCGCTTCATTCCGCCGCCACCGCGCCGGCCCCGGCCATCGCCTCGCTCCGCCAGCGCGCATCGAGCCGCCGCCACGTGGCGAGCGCCTGCCCGACGATCTGGTCCATGTTGTAGTAGCGATAGGTCGCCAATCGGCCGACGAAGGTGACGTTGGCACAGGCCCGCGCCAGCGCGTCATAACGCTTGAACATCGCCTGCGCCGCATCGTTGGGGACGGGGTAGTAGGGGTCGCCCTCGTCCGCCGGATATTCGCGGGTGATGCTGGTGACCGGCGCGTGCTGGCCGGTGAGGTGCTTGTATTCCGTGATCCGGGTGTAGGGCACGGCCTCGTCGGGATAGTTCACCACCGCCACCGGCTGCGCCTGCTCGCAGGGCAGGGTCTCGTGCTCGAAACGCAGCGAGCGGTAGGGCAGCTTGCCGAGCCGGTGACCGAAATACTCGTCGATCGGGCCGGTCCATACCAGGTGATCCCAGGTGATGTCGTCGGGCAGGTCGTCGAAGCTCTGGCCGGTCATCACCGTGATGCGCGGCTCGTCGAGCATTCTCGCGAACATCGCGGTGTAGCCGTCTGCCGGCATGCACTGGAAGGTGTCGGTGAAGTAGCGATCATCGGTGTTCGTCCGCGCCGGGACGCGCGCGGCGACCGACTTGTCGAGCTGGCTCGGATCAACGCCCCACTGCTTGCGGGTGTAGCCCTCGAAGAACTTGGCGTAGAGGTCCTCGCCGACCTGCGCGACCACGGTGTCGCGCGAGCTCCTGATCTCGGGCACTTCGACCGCCACCGATTTGAGATAGGCCTCGGCCTCGGCCTCGGTCGCAAGGCCCAGCCCGTAGAGCGCGTTCAGCGTCGTGCGGTTGATCGGCATCGGCACCAGCTTGCCATCGACCTGGGCGAGAACGCGGTGCTCGTAGGGCCGCCAGCGGGTGAAGCGCGAGAGATACTCGAGGATGTCGCGGCTGTTGGTGTGGAAGATGTGCGGGCCATACTGGTGCACCAGCACGCCCGCCGCGTCCCTGTGGTCGTGGGCATTGCCCGCGATGTGGTCGCGCTTGTCGATGACCAGCACCGAGCGGCCCGATCCGGCGGCGATCCGTTCCGCCATCACCGAGCCGGCAAAGCCTGCGCCCACCACCAGCACGTCGAAGTGACGGCGCGGCGGCTGCCTGGCGATACGAATCGTCTCGCGGCTCGCAAGCGAGGTCTCGACAAGTCGCGTGATGCGCGCCGCGATCCCGTCCCAGCTCTTGTCGGCAAGGCAATCGCGCGCCTCGGCCCGCCATGTGGCGTGCGCCGTGTCGGGTGCGGCGACGAGATCCTCGCAGGCCTCGACGAAGCCGGCTGCGTCCGCTGCGATGCGCACGCAGTTGAGGGTGCCGTAGCCAGTCACCACGTCGCGGATCGGGGTCGAGACCACCGGCAGGCCTGCCGCCATGTATTCGGGGGTTTTGGTCGGGCTGATGAACTCGGTCGAGGCGTTGCGCGCGAAGGGCATCAGCGCGACGTCCCATCCCGCGGCATAGGCCGGAAGCTCGGCATAGTCCTTGCGGCCCAGCCAGTGGATGTTGGCGGCGCGCGGAAGATCGGCCTCGGCGATCTTGACCACTGGCCCCACCATCACGAAGGCCCAGTCGGGCCGCATCCGCGCTGCCTCGGCGAGCAGCGCGAGGTCCATGCGCTCGTCGATCACGCCGTAGAAGCCGAGGCGAGGGCGGGGCAGGTCGGCCTGGTCTGCCGGTTCCGGCAGGCCTTCCGCCCCGCGCGCGAAATGGGCGACGTCGACGCCCGAGGGCACGCAGTGGATGTTGTCGTGACGGTCGCGGCGTGCCTCGTAGAGGCTTCGCCCGCCGCACAGCACGATGTCCGCGCGTGCCATCAGCATCGACTCGCGGGCGGCGATATCTGCCGGCGCGAAGGCGAAATTGGCGAGCTCGTCCATGCAGTCGTAGACCACCAGATCGGCCGGTGTCCCGGCGCTGAACCCGAGCATCATCGGCGTATAGTACCAGAACACCCGCGGTGCAGTCCGGCCGGCGAGTGCGCCGTGCAGTAGTGCGCGCAGGGCAAAGTCGGTCTCGCCCGGGTCGAGGCCCGCGGGCAGCACCGGCACGACCCGTTCGAGTCCCTCGGCCAGCGTCTCGCGCTCGAGCCGCGGCGCGTCGCACCCGGGCTCCTCGCGCGGCTCCTCCCAGTAGAGCACGTCGCAGCTGTCCGCGAGGCGCGTCATGATGTGCTGCGGGCGCTGGAAGACGAGGTTCCAGCGCAGGTGCGAGAAGCAGACGATTGCAGGGCGCTGTGCGGAAGGAATCGGGAAACGGGTCTGGGACGGGCGGTGCATTGCCGGAGAGCCTTTGCGGATCGAAGGGTCGGTACCGGCAAAGCGCCGGCAGCATCGCAGGGAGCGACAGGACCGCTTAACCCCTGCCGCAGACTTCGCGGCTCACATAGATCACAAACCACAGATTAATGCACAAACCGTGAGGTTTTGAACTCATGTTATGGGGTCATCATCAGGCTACGTGCAGTCTTGTTCACTCCAGCCGACCAAATGCCGAAAGACGGCACGGAGTATTTTCGATGAACAGTTTCTCGATCGTCAACCTTCTGCCGTTCTGGATACTCGGCCTACCGCTGATTGTCGCGATCTTTAGCTATTTCCGTATGCCCCGACACGCCGACCTCGTGCCGCGCGACCGCCGCGCCGAGCGGCACAACATCGTGCGGGAATCGCACATCCACGCCGGCGACACCGCCGCATCGAGAGGATAAATCCCGCCATGTTCAGTCATAACAAGCGCCTGCAATACACCGTCCGCGTATCCGAGCCGAACCCGGCACTCGCCTCGCTGCTGCTCGAGCAGTTCGGCGGGCCGGACGGCGAGCTTGCGGCGGCGATGCGCTACTTCACGCAGGGCCTCGCCGAGGAGGACCCGGGCCGCAAGGACATGCTGCTCGACATCGCGACCGAGGAACTCTCCCACCTCGAGGTGATCGGATCGATCGTCGCCATGCTCAACAAGGGCGCCAAGGGCGACCTCGCCGAGGCGGCGCTCGAGGAAGCCGAGCTCTACCGGTCGCTGACCGCGGGCGGGAACAGTCACACCCAGTCGATCCTCTACGGCGGCGGGCCTTCGCTGACCAATTCGTCGGGCGTGCCGTGGACCGCTGCCTACATCGATTCGCGCGGCGATCCGACCTGCGACCTGAGGTCGAACATCGCCGCCGAAAGCCGGGCAAAGATCATCTACGAACGCCTGATCGCGATCACCGACGATCCGGGGATCAAGGATGCGCTGGGCTTCCTGATGACCCGCGAGATCGCGCACCAGAAGAGCTTCGAGAAGGCGCTCTATTCGATCGCCGACAATTTCCCGCCGGGACGCCTTGCCGGGATGGCCCCCTACGACAGCCTCTATGTCAATGCCTCGACGGGGCCGGGCGATACGGAGGGGCCTTGGAACAGCGGCCCGGAATGGGAGCGCACCGACGAGGACGACATGGGCAAGCCCGCCGATGGCGGCGAGGGGACGGCGCAGGTCGAACTGCCCGCCGACAAGCTTGAAACCCTGCGCGCGATGGCGCAGCGCACGGCGTCGGATCCGGACAGCGACCCGCTGACCGGCGCCGACCTCGGCAGCGGCAAAGCCGACGACTGAGCGGAACTGCGCGGTGGCCGATCCGGCTCTCCTCGGGATCGCGGCGAGCCTCGGGGCAGGCGCGGCGACGGGACTCGGCGGCCTCGCGGTCGCCGCGTCCGGCGCACCCGATGACCGGCGGCAGAACCTGCTGATCGGCTTTGCCGCCGGGGTGATGATCGCTGCCGCCTGCTTCTCGCTCATCCTGCCAGCCTTCGCGCAGATGCGGACCGGCGGGGCTTCGGTCGCATGGGCGGCCGCCGGTGTGTTCGCGGCGGTGTGGCTCGGCGCGGGCGTCATGGGGCGGCTGGGAATCTGGGCCGATGCGCTCGCCGCGCGCGGCCTTGCCCCTCGGCATTTCGCGACATCCCCCGACACCGAGGAAGTGCGGCGGATCGTTCTGTTCGTGGTCGCCATCACGCTCCACAATCTCCCGGAAGGCGCGGCGGTCGGGCTGAGCTTTCTTGCGGAGGACCCCGCGCTCGGCTGGGCGACCGCGCTCGGCATCGGCATCCAGAACGTGCCCGAGGGGATGGCCGTCGCCGCCCTGCTGGCAAGTCTCGGCTGGAGCCGCGCGCGCTGCGCCGCCGGCGCGCTTGCCACCGGCCTCGTGGAGCCGCTCGGCGGCGCGCTGGCGGTGGCCGTCGCACAGATTTCCGCCGCAGTGCTTCCCTGGGCACTCGGCTTCTCGGCAGGGGCGATGCTCTTCGTGGTCGCTGCCGAGATCATTCCCCACACCCGGCGGCGGATCGAGCACGGCTCGGCCACCCCGGCATTGATGGCCGGCCTCGTGCTGATGATGGTGCTCGATATCTCGCTGGCCTGACCGGCGCCTCTCTCTCCCCAAGCCCCCGAAGGAGTTCCCCCATGTCCAAGATCGTCCCCAAGCTCGAGGAAGGCGACCTGCCCGGGCTCGAGGCCAATCTCGATCCCCAGCCCGACTGGGAGCCGCGCTATCCCGGCTCGGGCCGGCTCGAGGGCAAGGTTGCGATCGTCACCGGCGGCGACAGCGGCATCGGCCGTGCCGTCGCCGTGCTGTTCGCGCGCGAGGGCGCCGACGTCGTCATCTCCCACCTCGAAGAGGAGGAGGACGCGATGGCCACCGCCGAGATGGTCGAGGACGAGGGCGCGCGCGCCGTCACCATCGCCGGCGACATCGGCGAGCGCGACCACTGCCGCGAGATCATCGACCTCGCGATCCGCAAGTTCGGGAAGATCGACATCCTCGTGAACAACGCGGGCGAGCAGCATCCCGACAAGGACGTGACCGAGATCAGCAAGAAGCAGCTGAAGCGCACCTTCCAGACCAATGTCTTCGGGATGTTCTACATGGTGCAGGCCGCCATGCCCTACCTCGGCAAGGGCGCGAGCATCATCAACTGCACCTCGGTGACCATGTACCAGGGCGCTGAGGAACTGCTCGACTATTCGGCCACCAAGGGCGCGATCACCGCCTTCACCCGCTCGCTGTCGCAGAACCTCGCGGGCAAGGGCATCCGCGTCAACGGCGTGGCGCCGGGGCCGATCTGGACCCCGCTCAACCCTTGCGGCGGCGCAAGCGAGGAGAAGCTGGAGCACTTCGGCGAAAGCACACCGATGGGCCGTCCGGGCCAGCCCAACGAGGTCGCGCCCTCGTTCCTGTTCCTCGCCTGCGAGGATGCGAGCTACATGACGGGGCAGGTCCTGCACCCCAATGGCGGGATCATCGTCGGTAGCTGAGCCATGGAAGGGCCCGACTTGACCACGCTCTTGCCCGCCGGCGAGGGGCTGAGCGCGCTGCTGTGGACGCTCGCCGTGGCGGGCATGCTGGCCCTGGCGGCGCTGGTGCTGCACGCCGTGCTCGGAGCGATCGCCCGCCGGGTGGCGCGCGGCACCCGCACCGGCACGGACGAACTGCTGCTCGGCCACGTCCTGCGCCCGCTGCGCTGGATAGCGGTGGCGCTCGCGCTGCTGGCGCTCGACGAATTCGCGGTGCCTGACGAAGCCGCCGCCGCGCGCATCGTCGCGGTGGTCCGCACCCTGATGCCGCTGCTGTGGGGCTGGCTCGTGATCGCGCTGATCCGGTTCGGGAAGGGCTATGTCGATGCCCGTTCGGACATCGGCGCGGAGGACAACCTCGTCGCCCGCCGCCGCCGCACCCGCGCCGATATCCTCGCGCGGATCGCGGTTGTGGTGGTGATGCTGGTGAGCGCCGGGCTGATGCTGCTCAAGATCCCCGAGGTGCGCGAGATCGGCCTCGCCCTCGTCGCCTCGGCGGGGCTGGCGGGCCTCGCGGTCGGGGTCGCCGCCCAACCGCTGCTCAAGAACATCGTCGGAGGCTTCCAGCTCGCCTTCACCGAGCCGGTGCGGATCGACGACGTTGTCGTCTATCGCGGCGAATGGGGGCGGATAGAGCGCATCGGCCTCACCTACGTGGTGCTGCGCATCTGGGACCAGCGGCGGCTGGTGATCCCGGTCTCCAAGCTGGTCGAGGAGCCGATCGAGAACTGGACCCGCCAGACCAGCGACCTGCTCGGCACGGTGATGATCTACACCGACCATGCCGCCGACATCGCCGCCCTGCGCGAAGTGGCGCTGGAGGCGGTGCGGAGCCACAGGCTGTGGGACGGGCGCGCGGCGGCGGTGCAGGTCACCGACATGACCGCCGAGGTGCTCGAACTGCGGGTGCTGATGAGCGCGCGCGGCGGCAGCGAGATGTTCGAACTGCGCTGCGACGTGCGAGAGGCGGTGGTGCGGGCGCTGGCGCGGGATTGGCCGGACGCGCTCAACCGGGCGCGGGTGGTGCTGGAGGAGAAGCAGCTCTCATGAACATCGACTGGATCACCGTGGTGGGCACGATCGGCGCCTGCGCCTCGGTGGCGAGCTTCACGCCGCAAGCCTGGAAGATCATCCGCGAACGCTCGACCGACGGCCTCTCGCTCGGCATGTTCGCGCTCACCAGCCTCGCCTTCGCCGCATGGACCACCTTCGGCCTGCTCCAGAGCGAGTGGACGCTGATCATCCCGAACGCGATCTGCCTGGTTTTCGCGCTGTTCATCCTCGTCATGATCGCCTTGCCGCAGCGCGAGACCGAGGAGGTGGCCGAGGCGCTCGACCCGGAGGGGTGACGGCCCCGCAGCGGGGGCGCGGGGCCGTCGACGGCGCGGCTCAGTAGGTCACGCCGTAGTAGGAATAGACCTGCCGGTTGTAATCGGCATTGTAGTCGGGCTCGTCGTTGTCCGCATAACGCGGCGCATCGTTCAGCACGTCCTTGTCGAGATCGACGACATAGCCGCCATGATCGGTGCTGTAGTTCAGCATCGACCAGGGAACGGGGTAGTGATCGGCCCCGATCCCGAGAAAGCCGCCGAACTGCATCACGGCGTACTCCGCCTTGCCCGAACGCTTGTCGACCATGAAGTTGGTGATCGTGCCGAGCCGCTCGCCGTCGAGATCGTAGACGGCGGTGCCCTCGACCTTGTTCGAGGCGATAAGTTCGCGGGTTTCGTCGGTATTGACTGCGTCTGCCATGGGGTTGCTCCTCCTGTGATGGGGTCCGCGAAGGCTGGGGCGGGGCGGCGCTCGCGGCATTCACATAGGTCAGACGGGGGGCGAGCTGCCCCGCAGGTGCGGCGGAGCCGCGGCAGGCGGGCGGGGCGGCGCTGCCTGTTGCAATTTCGCGTAAGTCGGGTGACAGACAACCGGGGGGCGCACACGGGGGAAGTGCATGGAACAGCGGGGAATCGGCTCGCCGGGTGATCGCCGGGATGCGGGTGCGGGAGGGCAGGCATGCCGGTCGGCGCGGCCCTGCGCGATGCTCGTTGCGGCGCTGGTGTCAGCAGCAGCCCCTGCCTCCCCGGTCGTGGCGCAGGAGCCGGTTGCCGCTCGCGCAGCGGCCGGACAGGCACGGCTCGATGCCATGTTCGCCGCTGCCGACGCGCTCGACGAAGGCGCCGATCCGGCCGCCTATCGCCGCGCCTTCGAGGAGGTGCTGGCCTATGGCCGGACGATCTATCCCGCCGATCACCCCGAACTGGCCTGGGTCGAATCCGAGCTCGCCACGGCCGATTACCTGCAAGGCGACATCAAGGGCGCCGAGGCCCGCCTGAGCCGGCTCGCGCCGGTGATCGAGGCCGCCATCGCCACGCGACCGGACGAGCCCAAGTGGCGCGAGCGGCGGATGCTGATCGCCAATGCGCAGGTGGTGATCTACCTCACCCTCAGCGCCTTCGACAAGGCGACGGTGCTGGCCGAGCAGGTGCTCGAATGGCGGCTCGAGCGCGCCCGTCTCCAGCCCGAGGGCGCGCGCGCCAGCACCGAGCTTTCGGCGGCGTGGTCGAACCTCGCCAACGCCCAGATCCGCAACGGCGAGACCGATCGCGCGATCGCCAGCGTGCGCGAGGCGATCGCGATCAACCGCCGGCTCGACCCGATCCCCGCCAACGCCGCGCCGCATTTCGCCAACCTCGTGACCTTCCTCTACGCCGCCGGGCGACTCGAGGAAGCAGCCGAGGAAGGCCGCCGCAGCCAGGCCATGCTCGAGAGCTTCCTGCCCGAACGCCACCCCTTCCTTGCCGTCAACCTCAACAGCCTCGCCCGGGTGCTGACCGATCTCGGCCGCCTGGAGGAGGCGGAAAGCGTCGCGCGCAAGGGGCTGGATCTGGCCTATGCGAGCTTCGGCGAGAGCCAGCAGACGCTCAGTTACCTTGCGACGCTGGCCCATGTGCTGACGCAGGGCGGGAAAGCCGCCGAGGCCGAGGTGCTGGCGCGCGCGGCGGCGGAGAAGATGACCCGCGACCTGGGGCCGGAGGCGGACCGCACGCTGCTCGCGCGCGATGCCCTCGCCGAGGCGCTGCTCGAGGGCGGCAGGGCGGCGGAGGCCCTTGCCGAACTTTCCGCCACCTCCATGGTCCGCAGCAGCCGCTATCCCGCGCACCACCGCGAGCGGATCGAGGGCGAGGACAAGCTCGCGCTCGCCGCGCTCGAGGCTGGGGATGCCGTTCGTGCGCGCGATGTGCAGCAGGGCGCGCAGGCGCTGCGCGCGCGCAGCGGGGCGGGCGACGATACGGCGGCGGTGGTGGGCGAGGCGCGGCTGGCGCTGTTCGAGGCGCTCGCCGGCGATGTCCCCGCCGGACGCGAGCGTGCCGCCGTCGCCGCCGCCCGGCTCGACCGCCGGCTACGCGAGCTCGAGGCGGGCGGGGCGCGCCGCTCGGGGCTCGACCGGCAGCTGCGCAGGGGCTTTGGCTGGGCGCTCGAGGCGAGCGCGCTGGCGGGCGACGTCGCGCAGTCCTTCGTGCTGGCGCAGCCGGTGGTCGAGGGCGCGGCCGGGATCACCGCGCGCGCCGCCCAGCGCCGGATGGCCGCGCGCGATCCCGCTACGACCGCGCTGCTGCGCGACCGGCAGGATGCGGCGCAGGCGCTCCAGACCCTGCTCGACCGCCAGTTGCGGCTGGCCGGCCTCGGCGCCGCGCCCGAGCGGCTGGCCGCTCTCGAGGCCGAGCGCACCGAGGCGGCCCGGCGATTCGAGGCCGCCGCCGCTGCGCTTGCCGCCGCCGCCCCCGATCTCGCACAGGGCGAGGCGGGCGAGCGGCTCACGCTTTCGGAGGCGCAGGCGCTGCTCGCCCCTGACGAGGCGCTGCTGATGATCGCGCCGGGGCCGCAAGGCGTGACGGTGATCGCCGCCACCACCTCCGGCGCGGCGGTGGTGCGCCACGGATCGAGCCGCCGCGCCGCGCAGTTGGTGCGCACCCTGCGCGAGGGGCTGGAGCGGCCGGGCGGCTTCAACCATGCCGCGGCCGCCGAGCTGCGCGCGCTCGTGCTGCCCGAGGCGATCGCCAAGGTGATCGGCAAGCGCGAGCGCCTGCTGGTCTCGGCGGGCGGGGCCTTTTCGTCGCTGCCCTTCGCCGTGCTGGCAGGCGGCACGGCGGACCGCCCGCGCTGGCTGATCGAGGATCACGCGCTCGTCACCCTCCCGTCGCTGGCGAGCCTGCGGCAGGCGTCGAGGCCCGGCGCGCCGCCTAGGCTGCGCGGTTATCTGGCGCTGGGCGCGCCCGTTCTGGCGGGCAGCCGACCTGTCCAGCTTGCCGCCGCCTCGGGGGCGGCGACGGTGGCCCCGTTCCGCTCGGCCGAGAACGCCAGCCGCCTGGCCGATCTGCCGCCCCTTCCGGCCGCAGCGGGCGAACTGGCCGCGCTCGGCGAGGCGCTCGGCGCGCGCGAGAGCCGGGTGCTCACCGGCGCCGAAGCGACCGAGGCCGCACTGCGCAGTGCCGATCTCGCGCGGGTCGATGTGCTGGCGCTCTCCACCCATGGCCTCGTCGCGGGCGAGCTCGACGGGCTCGACGAGCCTGCGCTGGTGCTGACCCCTGACGGCACGGCGCAGGGCGACGGACTGCTCACGATGGAGGAGATCATGGACCTGCGCCTCGCAGGCGCGTGGGTGGTGCTTTCCGCCTGCAACACCGCCGCCGGCACGGGCGCGGACGGGAGCGGGCTTGCGGGTCTGGCGCGCGCCT
This sequence comes from Porphyrobacter sp. THAI-01a, assembly GCF_056868655.1. Taxonomy (NCBI): domain Bacteria; kingdom Pseudomonadati; phylum Pseudomonadota; class Alphaproteobacteria; order Sphingomonadales; family Erythrobacteraceae; genus Porphyrobacter; species Porphyrobacter sp. THAI-01a. Next base: position 543,603 of record NZ_CP180579.1, read on the forward strand.
TCCTCCACGCGGGCGCAGGCAATCTGCTGGTCTCCCACTGGGCCGTGCGCGACGATGTCGCCGCGCGGCTCTCGACCGCGACACTGGCGCGCTATGCCAAGGGCGGCGATCCGGCCGAGGCGCTGCGCCGCGCGATGCTGGCGATGGCCGGGGGCAGGGACACCGCCCTGCGCGATCCGGCCCTGTGGGCGCCCTTCGTCTTCGTCGGGCGCTGAGTGTCAGTCGAAAACGATGTAGAACCGCGCCATCGTGTCGCCCGTGTTGACGATCTCGATGCTGTGGCGCTGGGTGTAGAGCGGGACCCAGCGGCAATTCACGGGATCGCGGACGGCGCGGCATACCTCGCGGGCAGACTGGTCGCGGACCATCAGTTTCGGGGCAGGTCCTTCAGCGACGCGGACCACGATCTGTGCGCTGCGTCCGCCGAGGAAGGTCTGGTGAAGCTGCGTCGCCGCTCCCGGCATCAGCACCTCCGAACGGTAGCCTGGGCCGAGCGCCCGTCCGCGCAAGGGGGCGGTGCCGGGGGGGAGGGCGGCGCGCCAGCGGCGCAGGGTCTCGGCATCGGCATCGGTCCGGGCGCTCGGGGCGAGCCGGTCGATCGTCAGCGCCGCCCCGGCCAGCGCGGCGGTATCGCCGCTTCGTTCGGCGCTGTCGGCCAGCACAAGCGCGGCCGCCAGCTGTTCGGCGCGGTCGGCAGGCATGGGCGCCGGTTCAGACGCCGCGCCGCGCGGCGGGTCCCCGGGAGCGCAGCCCGCGAGGGCCAGCGCCGCCAGCGCGCCGGCGGCCGTTGCGAGAGCGCGGCTCATGGCGCGGGCGCGATGCGGAACACCGCGCCTCCCGGCCCGCCCGCGGCAGGCTCCTCCAGCGTCAATGCCAGCCCGTGGCGTTCGGCGATGGCCTGGGCGAGCGCAAGGCCGAGCCCGCTGCCCGGCGTCTCCTCGCCCGACCCGCGTCCACGGTAGAAGCGTTCGAAGATGCGCTCGCGGTCGCGCGGGTCGATGCCGGGGCCGTCGTCGGCGACGATCAGCACCGGGCCGGGCTCCAGCGTTACCGTCACGTGCCCGCCGGGCGGGACATATTTGATCGCGTTGTCGAGCATGTTCGTCACCAGCCGGCGCAATTGCCGCGCGTCGCCCGCGATCAGGACGCCGGGTGCGACGGTCCAGGCGAGGTCCAGCCCGGCCTCCTCGGCGCTCCCGGCATAAAGGTCGCAGATCGCGCTCACCAGTCCGCTGAGATCGACCGGGGCGAGCCCGGCACGGTCGCCGCGATGGGCCTTGCTGGCGGCTATATCGAGCAGGGATTCGAGCGTCTGGACGATCCGCCGGATCTCCCCCCGCGCCTCGGCGAGGCGTTCGGCGACTGCGGGTTCGGGCTGGCCGGCCAGCGCCTTCACCAGCCTGTTGTCGAGGTGCGAGAGCGGCGTGCGGATCTCGTGGGCGAGTTGTTCCGAGGTGTCCTTGTAGGCGGCCAGCAGGTCGTTGACCCGCAGCAGAGCGGCGGCGCTGTGCGCGGCGAGTTCGTCGATCTCGTCGCCGTCGTCCCTGCCCGCCGTCACCAGCCCCGCCGCATCCTGCGGCTCGCGGAAGGCGAGGTTGATGCGCGCGATGCGGCCCTGAAGCCCGTGCGCCGCCAGCCGTCCGAGCAGCGCGACCAGCGCCACGAACACCGCGCCGCCCCCGGCAAAGGCGGCGGTGATGCTGGCGAGGACGGGCGTCTCCAGATCGGTGCCGCGCGCCACCAGCAGCCTCAGGCCGGGGGCGAGCTGCACGGCCCGCGCATAGGCCTTCTCCCTGCTGCCGATCGCGATCACGCCGCTTTCCGACACCGCCGGATCGAGCGCCGGCCACTTTTCCAGATCCCCCGCGATACGCCTCCCGCCGTCGTCGGCGAGCAGGTAATGCGCCGCGCCGCCTTCGGCGGGGGTGAAGGCGATACGGTCGGCGATGCGGGCTTCGAGGTCGGCCTGCCCGCCTGTCGCGTAGATATCGACCAGCCCCGCCAGATCGACATCGACCTTGCTGCGCGCCGCGTCTTCGAGCGTGGCGCTGACGCTGGCGTGGGTCAGCCACCACAGCGCGGCGAGCAGCACCAGCGACAGCAGGATCGCGGCGCCCACCAGCCGGGTGAAGATCGAGCGCGGCGCGCCCGTCATGGCCGCCCGTCGAGCAGGCGGTAGCCGGACCCGAGGATCGTCTCGAGCGCGGGCCGTTCGAACCCGTCCTCAAGCTTGCGCCGCAGCCTGCCGATGTTCACGTCGACCACATTGGTCTGGGGATCGAAGTCCATCTTCCACACGTGATGCAGCAGCATCTCGCGGGTCACGACCTCGCCGGCATTCTCCATGAAATAGCGGAACAGCTCGAATTCCTTGGGGCTCAGCGCGAGATGGCGGTTGTCGCGGAAGGCCGTGCGCGCCTTCACGTGGCATTCGAAGGCGCCGTAGAGGATCACGGCACTGTGCTCGCGCCCGCTCGCGCGGCGGTGCAGGGCGCGCAGGCGGGCGACCAGCTCCTCGGGCGCGAAAGGCTTGGCGAGGTAATCGTCGGCGCCGGTATCAAGCCCGTCGGCCCGGTCGCTGCCGCGGCCAAGCGCCGAAAGGATCAGGATCGGCGTGCCGATACCGCCTTCGCGCAGGCGGCGTGTGATGGTCAGCCCGTCGATGTCGCCGAGCATCCGGTCGAGGATGATGACGTCGAAATGCTCCATCCCCGCGCGCAGCAGGGCCGCGCTGCCGCTGGCTTCCCACACCAGCACATCCCCGTTCGCGGCGAGAATGTCGCCCACCATCGCCGCCGCGCGCGGATCGTCCTCGACGTAGAGGATCCTCATCGGCCCTGCTTCCGGTCTTCGCGATTGCACTGGCAGCGCCGCCTCCCCCGCGACATTGCTGCCACCGCCCGGCGCGACGCGCAAGCGATGGCAGCATGTCCGCCCGGGCGGGCGCCTAAGTGGCCGGCGGTCAGTTGAGAGTCTCGACCGAAACCCAGCCGGTGGTGCCGAAGCTGTCCTTCGCCTCGATGAACAGGCCGTCGCGCTTGCCGGTGGGGGTGAGGGTCGTGCCGACCCTGAGGTTGCGCACCACCTTGGCATCGGCGGCAGGCGTTTCGAGCATCGCGGTGGTGGTAGCGACCGTCGCAAGCCCGGTCGCGGCGGAGGCGCTGCCGCCAGCCCTGGGGACCGAGGCGATGGTCTCGCGCTGGGCGACGAGATCGTTGAAGGCGAGCACGAAGGCCTCGACCAGCATCTTGCCGTCCTTGGTGGCGCCGTATCCGGCGGCATTCGCCCCCGCGTTCCACGCGCCCGCACCGCCGAAGGTCAGCGTGCTCTTCTTGACCACGCCCTGTCCGGTGGCGACGGTCAGCCCGTTGGCGGGGCTGAGGAGCTTGATCCCGGCGGCGAGCTTCTTCTTCTTGCCGCCGAGCCCGCCGAACATCCCCAGCACCGCGCCTGCGCCCGGAACGCTGCCGAGCAGCGAGCCCGCCGCGCCCGAACGCACCAGCCCCCCCATCGCCGCGCCCTTGGCGAGCTCGATCGACTGGTCGACCTCCTCGCTGTCGCCCGCGATGACATTCATCAGGAAATCGGCAGAGGCACCGCTGGCCGGGCTGTGGGGGGTGAAGCAGCCGCTTTCGGTGGCGAGGGCGTTGATCAGCGCGCGGGGGCTGCCGAGGCCGTAATCGGACCAGCCCTGCGTGTCGCCCTCGACCACCGCGATGGTGCCGAGGCTTTCGGTGCACTTGGCCAGATCGACCGCGTCGTCATCGTCGCCCTTGGCATGGGCCGGAACGCCCGCGGCGAGCATCGCGGTCGCGGCCAGCATGGCCACGGCGGCTGCACGCGCAGGGCGCTGGAAACGTGTCGTCATCGTCGTACTCCCCGTTGCATTCGATGGCGCGAGCTTGCCGCGCGGCACCCGGGGCCGCCACACACATGGCCTGTCATGGAGATGACAAGTGCTGTTAGGTGCCCGTCAGAGCGGCCCGAAGGGGAGCAGAGGGGGCCTGGTCTAGCCGTTCAGCCACTCGGCCGTGAGCGTTCCCCGGTGCCCGTCCGGTGCCAGCGCGGAGCGCAGCGCCTCCAGCAGCGGCGGCAGCCCTTGCGTGAAGGCATAGGGCGGGTTGACGAAGAACAGCCCCGCGCCGTTGTAGAGGCCCGGCTGGTCGGCATCGTAGAGCCAGTGCTCCACCGTCAGGAATTTGGTGATACCGAGCCGCTTTAGCTGCTGCTTCCACCGCAGGTGGGCGGCCCTGTCCTTGAGCGGATACCAGATCACTGTGACTCCGTGCGCCCACTTGCGGTGCGCGGCGGCGAGGGTTGCGGCGATGCGCGCGCGTTCGTCGGTCTGTTCGTAGGGCGGGTCGACCACCACCAGCCCACGCGGGGTGCGGGTCGGCAGCAGCGCCAGCCACAGCTCGTAGGCGTCGCGCGCGTGGATGGCAGCGGGCAGGCCGCGCATCGCGCCGCGCAGGGCGGCGGCGTCCTCAGGGTGCTTCTCGTTGAGGATCAGCCCATCCTGCGGGCGCAGCAGCTGCGACAGGATGCGCGGGCTTCCAGGATAGAGCCGCGGCTCGCCGCCCTCGTTCACCGCGCGCACCGCGGCGCGGTAGTCATCGAGCAGGGGGTCGGTGTCGGCGAAGGCCCGCAGCACGCCCCCTGCGGCCTCGCCGGTGCGCCCTGCCTCCTCGCCCTGGAGGTCGTAGAGCCCGCGGCCCGCGTGGGTGTCGATCAGGGTCAGCGCCGAGGGTTTGAGCTGCAAGGCGCGCACCAGCGCCATCAGCAGCGCGTGCTTGACGACGTCGGCGCTGTTGCCGGCATGGAAGGCGTGGCGATAGTTCATGCGGAAATTTCCACGAAAGTGCCCGGTGCGATGCCTTCGACGGTCCAGTCGCCGATCGACCAGCGCACCAGCCTCAGGGTCGGCAGGCCCACCGCCGCCGTCATCCGGCGCACCTGCCGGTTGCGCCCCTCGCGGATGGTGATCCTGAGCCAGCTGTCGGGGACGGACTTGCGCGCGCGGATCGGCGGGTCGCGGGGCCACAGGTCCGGTGGTTCGATGCGCAGAGCCTCGGCCGGCAGGGTCATGCCGTCCTTTAGCCGGACGCCCTTGCGCAGGGGCTCGAGATCCCCGTCCTGCGGGTCGCCTTCGACCTGCACGAGATAGGTCTTGGGCAGCTTGAAGCGCGGTTCGGCAATGCGCGCCTGGAGCCGCCCGTCGTCGGTGAGCAGCAGCAGGCCTTCGCTGTCGCGGTCGAGGCGCCCGGCGGGATAGACGCCCTTCGTCGCGATGAAGCCCGACAGGGTCGCGCGCTCCGTCGGCGATCCGCGGTCGGTGAATTGCGACAGGACGCCAAAGGGCTTGTTGAACAGGAGCAGCCGGGCCATCGCGCGCTCTTATCGCGCGGCAGCGGCAATGTCTTGAGCTTTGCCGCCGCTCGTCGCGGACCGGGAGCGGGGGGCTGCGTCCTTCCCGGCATCGCCTCACAGCCACCCGGCCGCCCAGGCGATGACAACGGCGCCGGGCACCAGCAGGGCCTGCGCCAGCAGCGTGCCCGCGAGGCGGCTGAGGGATACCCAGATCATCGCCCGGCGGAACGTCGGCTCGCTGACGCTGCCGTCGACCACGTCATCGGTGAGGGCCGAGATCTGCGGGTCGATGAGCGCGAACAGCAGGATCGTCGCGAAGCCGTTGACGATGGCAGTCATCTGCGAGGCGGTGACGCGGAACTCCGGCACGAGATAGCCGGCATATAGCGAGGCGAGCACGCCCACTGCGAGCAAGGCCTGCGCTGCGGCATTGGCGGCGAGCACCGTCCAGCTGACGCCGCGCGGGCCTTTCAGCGCCTTGAGCGTGTCGCCCGAAGGCAGCGCGACCGAATCCCGCAGGGTGGCGAGACCCGCAGGCGTCATGCTGGCGAGGATCAGCCGGGTGGTCGAGCGCCTCGCCTGGAAGAAGGTGATCGCCGCCGCGAACAGCCGCTGGCCGGTCGGCACCAGCACGATGCCGAGCGCCACGGCGGCGGCGGCGCTGAGCAGGACCAGCCGCAGCTCCCAGATCAGCATCTCGCCCGTGCCCGCGGCAAGCGCGGTCTCGATCCGCTTGGCGAGGAAGGGACCGAGGAAGCCGTTCGAGGTGCGGCTGACCAGCAGCAGGATGTTGAAGAGCGCAAAGGACAGCGCGATCCGTCCGGTGCGCACGCCCGCGATCCGTGCCGCATAGGCGAGCGCGCCGATGAGATTGATCACGGCCGTAAGCATGCAGATGACGATCAGTTCGGTATCCATGCCCGGCAAACCCCTTCAGGCGATGCATCTAGATGATCGGCCACGCCTTGTAGATGCTGTAGCTGCTGGTCGCGATCAGCACCACCGCCACCGCCAGCAGCAGGACGCGCGGGCTCACCCGGCTCGCCAGCACCGCGCCGAAGGGCGCGGCCACCACCCCGCCGATGATCAGGCCCACGGTCACCAGCGTGAAGGCGGCAAGGCCCAGCGTCGCGATGAAGGCGATCGAGATCGACAGGGTCAGCAGGAACTCGGCGGAATTGACCGTGCCGATCACCTTCCTCGGATCGCCCCCCTGGATCAGCAGGTTCGAGGTCACCACCGGCCCCCAGCCTCCGCCGCCCGCCGCGTCGAGGAACCCGCCGACCGTCGCCAGCGGGCGGGTGTAGCGCGGGTCCTCGAAGCGCGGGCGCGACAGCCGGATCGCCCGCCACAGCAGGTAGACGCCGATGGCGGCAAGATAGAGCATCACGAAGGGCCGCGCCGCCGAGGCGTCTATGCTGGAAAGCAGATAGGCTCCCGCCACGCCGCCCAGCACGCCGAAGGGGACCAGCCGCCGGAACAGGCCCCAGTCGACATTGCGATGCCAGATGTGGCTTGCCCCCGATGCCCCGGTGGTGAACAGCTCGACCAGATGCACGCTCGCCGAGGCGGTCGCGGGCGGAACCCCCATCGCGCTCACCAGCAGGGTTTGGGTGATGACCCCGAAGGCCATGCCCAGCGCCCCGTCGACCATCTGAGCGGCCATGCCGATCAGGATGAAGGGAAGGATGTCGGCAAGAAGCTGAGGCAGGTCCGGCATGAGGCATGTCCTCTCTGGCAGGGTCTGGAAGGGTCAGAAGGCGATGCTGGCGGTTACGCCCCAGGTGCGCGGGTCTCCCGGCAGGCCAGCGATCAGCCCGGTGTTGCCGGGGCCGACGAAGAGCTGCTCGAAATAGTCTTCGTCGAAGGCGTTCCTCACCCAGGCGAACAGGTTCAGTCCGTCGTCCGAGCGGAAGCCGGCGCGGAAGTTCGAGAGGTGGTATCCCGCAACCCCGGTCAGCGCCGAGGGCGAGGGGTTGGACGAGAAGTCCGACCGGTAGCTGCCGTCATAGCCGAGATAGGCCTCGCCCGCCTTGCCGAGGAAGGTCGCGGGAAGGTTGCCCTCGGCGCCGAAAGAGAAGGCCCATTTCGACACGCCCGGCAGGCGCTGGCCCGAAATGTCGCAGTTGGCCGGGCTGATCCCGCCGGGGGTGCCGGGCGCCGACGGAGTCTGGCCGGGGCCGGCGGTGGTGCCGCCCGCCAGTTCCGGCGGGCACGGCGCGTCGACGAAGCGGACATATTTCGCGTCCGTGTAGGCCCCGCTTGCATAGGCGCTGAACCTCTCGCCGGGCCGGACCGAGAAATCGGCCTCGATTCCCTGCGAGCGCACCTTGCCGGCATTGGCGAGGAACCCGCGCAGCACTCCGAACTCGCCGTTGATGACGGTCGCCTGATAGTCGCGGATATCGGTGCGGAAGGCGGCGAGGTTCAGCGTCGCGCGGCGATGCCAGAACCGGCTCTTGAGGCCGACCTCGAAGTGGTCGACCTTCTCGGGCCTGATCGTCCCTGCCGCCGCGATGGGTTGCCCGTTGGCGTCGGTCGGCAGGCCGTTCTGGTTGATGCCGATGGTCTTGAAGCTCCTTGCGTATGTGCCGTAGGCGAGCACGTCGGGCGCGACTTCGTAGCTCGCCGTGAGGTCGTAGGTGAGATTCCAGTCGGTGTCCTCGGGCGCGCTGACCTGCGGCTGGAAGATCGCCAGCTGGGCGCGGGAACGCGCGTCGCTTTCGCGACCGGTCAGCTCCACGCCTGTCCCGGTGAACACCCGGCGCTGGTAGAACCCGGCCTTGCGGTCGTAATTGAGACGCACCCCCGGCTGGATGGTGAAGGCGTCGGTCACCTTCCATCCGAACTGCCCGAACAGCGCGAGACTGGTGCTCTCGAGGATCTGGGTGTTGCGCGCGGTCAGCCCGTCGAGGACAGTCGGGTCGAGCGAAAGGGCATTGTTCGGCGCAATGTTCCAGCGGCTGGCCGCGCGGCCCTGCGCTTCTGTCCCCTGCGTGTCGATGCGCTGGTCGAACGCGAAGGCGCCGAGCACGAAATCGAACTGCTCACCGGTGTACGCGTAACGGAATTCCTGCGTGTACTGGTCCTGCTGCGAGGGGTTCTGCGACAGCGCGACGATCGGCAGGCCGGTGAAATCGCGGTCGTTCTCGGGCTTCCAGTCCCAGGTCCGCCATGCTGTGACCGAGGTGAGCCGGCCCGGCCCGACGTCCCATTCCACCTTCAGCGCCAGACCCGCGATCACGTTGCCGGCATTGAGTCGGGAATCGAGGTCCGACAGGCGGTCGAAGGGATCCCTCGAGGGCGGCGCATAGCCCTGCGCGGCGGCGAGCGCGGCGAACTGGCGGTTGAGCGGGCGCTGGGTCGCCCCGGTGCGCACGAACACCGAGCCGCAGCAACGCGCATCCTGCTTGTTGTAATCGCCCACGAGCTTGACCTTCAGGCTGTTGGCAGGCTCCCACAAAAGCTGGGCGCGCACCCCGAGATTGTCGAGGCTCTGGATGTCCTCGCCGGTGGTGACATTGCGGATCGTCCCGCGTCGCGAGGTGCCGGAAAAGGCGATGCGCGCCGCCACCGTGTCGGACAGCGGGCCGGACAGCGCGAGCCGCGCCTGCCGGAACTCGTAATTGCCGAGGCTCACTTCGGCCTTGCCCTCGAAGTCGAAGCTCGGCTGGTTGGTCTGGATGTTGATCGCGCCTGCCGTCGTGTTCTTGCCGTAGAGCGTGCCCTGCGGCCCGCGCAGCACCTCGATCTGGGCGACATCGAGGAAGTCGAAGGTCGCCGAGGCGACGCGCGAATAGTAGACGTCGTCGACATAGATCCCGACGCCCTGCTCGAACCCGTCGCTGGTGAGGCCGAAGGGGACGCCGAGGCCGCGTATGTTCACGGCGGTGTTGCGCGGGTTGGAGGAATAGAACTGCAACGTCGGCGCAAGCTGCTGGAGGCGGTTCACGTTGAACGCCCCGGTCTCGTCGAGCTGCCTGGCGTCGATCACTGACACGGCGAGGGGGATGTCCTGCGCGCTCTCGGAGCGGCGGCGGGCGGTGACGATGATGTCATCGCTTCCCTGCTCCTCTTGTGCGGCGGTCGGGGGAGGCACGGCGAAGGTTTCGTCCTGCGCCTTGGCCGGGGCGGAAAGCAGCGCAGGCAGGCCTGCGCCGAGCAGCAGGGCGGTGCGGAGAGAGTTCGGATACATGGTCTCGCCTTTGCAAGCGGGCATGCATCCGGCGGTCCGGTCTGCCAGTCCCTGATGGTGTGTGGGGTGCGGTCACGGTCGGCGCTCAATCGGCCAGCCGTGTCCTCTCGGTCACGTCGACCTGCATGACCTTGCCGTCGTGCACGGTCAGCTGGATCGCGCCGTAGCGCAGGCGCGACAGCGCTTCGCTGACCACGCCGAGAGCGTCGGCCCGCCGTCCGGGCTCGACTTGAGGTTTCGAATCACGGTCCATGATAGGGCCTTTCGTTGCGCGGAACCGGGTCCGCAGCGCCGGAATTTAACTCAACGCAATTGGTTGACAATAGGGTGTGCCGCACAGATTTTCTGTGGGGGCATGAAAGGTGGGATTGTTGCGACGGGCCGCGTCAGCCGGTCGCCGCGTCCTTGTCGAAGGGCGGCACCGGTGCGATCGGGTCCGACAGCCGCACCTGATCGAGGATCTGCGCCGTCCGGTCGCGCACGTCGAGCATCAGCGCCCGCGTGCGGCACTCGCCCTCCTCGACGCAGTTCTTGCACTTCTCGTGCGCATACCGGCTGGCGCAGGGCACCAGCGCGAGGCTGCCGCGCATGTGCCGGATGAGGTCGCCGTATGTGATGTCGACGGGCGCGATGGCGAGCCAGTAGCCGCCCTCGCGCCCGCGCTGCGAGGCGACAAGGCCGAAGCGGGTGAGCTCGGAGAGGATCACGGTCAGGAACTTGGCCGGGATGTTCTGCCGCTCCGCAATCTCGGCCAGCTGAACCGGGCCCTTGCCGTAGTTGTCGGCAAGGTCCTGCATGGCGCGGATCGCGTAACGGGTCTTCTGCGAGAGCATCGCCGACCGTCTATCGGCGCGGGGGGCAGCCGGGTCAAGCCGCGGGCCGGTCCTCGCCATGGTCACCCCGAGGCAAGCCCTATGTCCTACGGGTCTCGCTCATAGAGGGGTTGATCTACGGGCAATCGACAGCGTCGGGTTGGTCGAGGTGCGCAATGGGATCGGTGATGGGCAGACCATCTGCCTCGCCCGCCACCTCCAGCGGCGTTACCTGGAGACCCTCTCGCCTAGGGTGTGCAACATACCCAACCTGCGAGTTGTCACCAGCACCTGACCCGATTTCGGTCCGGGCATTTGCAGCCCTTGTCGTTTGATCGATGAGGCCCGCACCGATCAAGCGCAACAGGCATTGGCGAGCTGAATAGGGAACGAGCCCCAGTTGGGAAAAATATCCATATTTTTCCGGAGGCCGGTGGCGGAGACGGAGGGATTCGAACCCTCGGTACCCTGATAGAGTACGGTTCCTTAGCAGGGAACTGGTTTCAGCCACTCACCCACGTCTCCGGGCAGCACATCGGGCTGTAGGGGCGGCGCTATAGTCGGCCCTTGGGCCAGCGGCAAGGTGGGTTCGACAAAAAAGCCTGCCCCTGCCGGCCCCGCTCATCGGGGGCAGGGCCGGTGCGCCGGTTCGGGACGCATTCAGCCTCGCGCGCCTACCCCCGCCAACGGCTCGTCGCAATTTCGATTCGCCCCGGCGACGGGCGGTTGCCTCGCAGGCGGGAAGCGATTCTCCTCGAATGCGCAGTTAACCGGAGCTGACACGTCGTAGCGAAAGGCTGCACCATGAGGATGATGATCGCCCGTTTCCCCGACACCGGCCTGGCCGTTGCGGCGCGCCGTCTTGCCGGCCTCGGGCTGGCGGCGATGGCGGCGCTCTCGCTTGCCGCCGCGCCGGCCGGGGCGCAGGACCTCGAGACCTTCGATCCCGATTCCGCCTTCGGCCAGCAGCAGGACAATGCCGCCGGGATCGACGCCGATCTGGCGAGCCCGCAGGCCCCTCCGCCGTCCGCGCCTCCGCCCATGCCCGCGCCGGCCGACCCCGCGTTCGACCAGACCTTCGGGGACTACGCAGCGCCGCCCTCCGCGGCCGTCCCGCCGCCGGCGGATGGCGGCATCGCCCCCGTGACCACCGCGGCCCAGAACGCCGGGCAGACCTATGGCGAGGACGACCTCATCGGCGCCGCCGAGGGCGTGTTCGGCAAGGGTGCGGAAGGCCTCGCCAAGCTGATCGAGGACCTGCTGAAGAAGCAGGGCGAACCCAACGGCTACATCGTCGGGCGCGAGGCCGGGGGTGCCTTCATCGTCGGCGCGCGCTACGGCTCGGGCACGCTCCACCACAAGGTCGAGGGCACGCAGCAGGTCTACTGGACCGGCCCCTCGGTCGGGTTCGACGCCGGGGCCAATGCCGCCAACACCTTCGTGCTGGTCTACAACCTCTACGACACCGAGGACCTGTTCAAGCGCTTCCCGGCAGGCGAGGGGCAGGCCTATTTCGTCGGGGGGCTCAACGCCAGCTACCTGCGCCGGGGCGATATCGTGCTGATCCCGATCCGGGTCGGCGCGGGGCTGCGGCTCGGGGTGAATGCCGGCTACATGCGCTTCTCCAAGGAGCATCGCTGGTCGCCTTTCTGAGGGTTTGCGGCAAAACCCGGTTGCGATGAAGCGAAGGGCGCGCCATGCGCCTGCCCCATGATGCTTGACCGACTCAGCCCCCAGGCGCCCGACGCCCTGCTCGCCCTGATCCGCCTCCACGCCGCCGACCCGCGCGAGGACAAGATCGACCTCGGCGTCGGGGTCTACCGGACCGAGGACGGGGCAACCCCGGTCTTCGCCGCGATCAAGACGGCCGAGCAGGTGCTGGTCGACAGCCAGGAGAGCAAGTCCTACCTCGGCCCCGAAGGCGACATGGGCTTCGTCAACGCGCTGATGCCCTACATCTTCGGCAGTGCCGACCCGACGATGGGCGGTCGCATCCAGGGGATGCAGACCCCGGGCGGCACAGGCGCGGTGCGCCTCGCGCTGGCGCTGGCGCAGAAGGCCGGTGTCAGCCGCGTCCACATGGGCGTGCCGAGCTGGCCGAACCACGCGCAGATCCTCGCCGATCTCGGCATGGAGCTGGTGCCCTTCGACCACGCCAACCCCGACGGCACGGCGAACCTCGAGGCGGTGCTGGCCGCGATCAACGGCGCTTCGGCCGACGAGGCGGTGCTGCTCCACGCCTGCTGCCACAACCCCACCGGCATCGACTACACCGCCGACCAGTGGGAGGCGATCGCGGAAGCCTTCGCCGCCAGCGGCACCTTCCCGATCATCGATTCCGCCTACCAGGGCCTCGGCCACGGGATGGACGAGGACGCCGCCGGGATGCGCGCCCTGCTCGCCGCCGTGCCCGAGGCCTTCGTCGCCTATTCCTGCGACAAGAACTTCGGCCAGTATCGCGACCGGGTGGGTGCCTTCTACGTGATGGCGGCCGAGCCGGGGGCGCTCGACACGGCCTTCTCCAACGCCAACGCGCTCGCCCGCGCGGCGTGGTCGATGCCGCCCGATCACGGCGGCGCGGCGGTGCGGATCATCCTGCGCGATCCCGACATGACGCAGGCGTGGCTCGCCGAGCTCGATACCATGCGCGCCCGGATGCGCTCCGTGCGGGACGCGCTGGCGAAGGCGGGCACGGCAGGCCGGATCGACCTGACTCCGCTCGGCACCCAGAACGGCCTGTTCTCGATGCTCCCCGTCACCAAGGAAGAGGTCGCGCAGCTGCGGGAAGACCACGGCATCTACATGGCCGCCTCGGGCCGGATCAACATCGCGGGCCTCACCAAGGACAACCTGCCCAAGTTCATCGCCGCCCTCGCCGCGGTGGCGGGATAGGCGGCGATGCTCGACCGCCAGCCCGTGCTGGAGGGCGAGCATGTCACGCTGCGCCCCTTGCGTGCGGAGGACTGGGACGCGCTCTTCGCGGTCGCATCGGACCCGTTGATCTGGGAACAGCACCCCGCGCATGACCGCTGGCAGGAGCCGGTGTTCCGCGCTTTCTTCGATGACGCTCTGGCGAACCGGGGCGCGCTGCTGGTGATGGACGCGAAGACCGGCGCGGTGATCGGCTCCTCGCGCTTTCAGGGGCTGGAGGAAGCGGGCGGCGGCTCAGTCGAGATCGGCTGGACCTTCCTCGCCCGCTCGCACTGGGGCGGGCGCTGGAACCACGAGATGAAGCGCCTGATGCTGGCCCATGCCCTCGCCAGCGTTGCCGAGGTGCGCTTCCTCGTCGGCGAGACCAACACCCGCTCGCGCCGGGCGCTGGAGAATATCGGCGCGCAGCTTACCGACCGGCGCGAGGAGCGCATCATGGCGGGCGGCGAGATCATACCCCACCTCACCTACGCGATCACGCGGGAGAGCTTCGCGGGCGGCCCGCTGTCGCCCTGATCGCGCGGAACCTTGCCCGCGCGGGTGGGGTAAGCCCCTCCATGTTCTTCGACAGCCTTCACGACCTCCTGAGGGTCGTCCTGATCGCGGTGCTGGCCTATGCCGCCCTCGTCGGTGTGCTGCGCCTTGCGGGCAAGCGCGCGCTGGCCAAGCTCAACGCCTTCGATCTGGTGGTGACCGTGGCGCTCGGCTCGACGCTGGCGACGGTGCTGCTGAGCAAGGACGTATCCTTTCTCGAGGGCGCGCTCGCCTTCGCAATGCTGGCGCTGCTGCAATGGACCGTTTCGCGCCTGTCGATCGCCTTGCCCTTCTTCCGCGATCTGGTGCGCAGCCAGCCCCGCATCCTGTTCGAGGATGGCGAATACCGCCGACGGGCCATGCGCGAGGAGCGTGTCACCGAGGACGAGATTCTTGCCGTGATCCGTTCCGCCGGGGTGGGCCGGACCGAGGATGTCGCCGCCGTGGTGCTGGAGACAGACGGCACGCTGAGCGTGATCGAGGGCAGGGGGCGGACATTGACCGCGCTTGCCGGCGTGCGGCGTTAACCCGCCGCAGCGAGGCTCTGCATCCGCTTCAAATAGCGCGCCAGCACGTCGATCTCGAGGTTGACGCTGTCACCCTCCTTCAGCGCGCCGAGCGTCGTGACGGCGGCGGTGTGGGGGATGATGTTGAGCAGGAAGTCGCAGGTCCGGTCCTCGCGGTCGCGCACGTCGTTGACGGTCAGCGACACGCCGTTGACGGTGATCGAGCCCTTCTCGGCGATGAAGGGCGCCATCTCGGCGCGGGCGCGGATCGCGACCTGCCAGCTGTCGCCGGACTGCGCCACCTTCACCACCTCGCCGACCGAATCGACGTGGCCGGTGACGATGTGTCCGCCGAGCTCATCGCCGAGGCGCAGGGAGGGCTCGATGTTGAGCCGCGCGCCCGCTTCCCACATCCCCGGCACGGTGCGGCTGACCGTCTCGCCCGAAAGGTCGACGTCGAACCAGGCATCGCCCGCGCTCCCGCCGCGCTCGACCACGGTGAGGCACACGCCCGAGCAGGCGATCGAGGCGCCGATGTCGATCCGGGCGGGATCGAGCGGGGCGGTGATACGCAGCCTGAGGTCGCCGCGCTGCTCGGCGGCGGCGATGGTGCCGATGGCGGTGACGATGCCGGTGAACATGGGCGCGGGGGTCCTCTGGGGGGTTATCGGGTCCGCAGATAGGCGGCGAAGCTGTCGCTGCCAAGCTGGCGGCGCTCGGCGATCTGCCAGCGGCCATGCGCTGCGTCGAGCTGCTTTAGCCCCAGCGGGCCGAGCGCCCTCATGCCGTCCCCGATGAGGATGGGAGCGGTGTAGAGGTGGAGCTCGTCGACCAGATCGGCTTCGAGGAAGGCGGCGGCGGTGGCCGCGCCGCCCTCGACATAGAGATATTGCACCCCTGCAAGGCCCGCGATGGCATCGGGCGCGGGGAGGGCCGTGGTGCCCTCGTGCGCGGGGCCGCGGGTCAGCACGACGCGGCTTGGCGAGCGGCTCTCCAGCCCCGGCAGGCGCACGTCGAGCCGCGGCGCGTCGGTGCGCCAGGTCCCCCCGCCGACAAGGATCGCGTCATGCTGCGCGCGCTGGGCGTGGACATGGGCGCGGGCCGCCTCGCCCGTGATCCAGCGGCTGGTGCCGTCGGCGAGCGCGATGCAGCCGTCGAGGGAGGTTGCGAGCTTGAGCGTCACGCGCGGGCGGCCCTGCGTCAGGCGGGTGAGGAAGCCCGCAAGGCTTGCGGCCGAGGCGGGGTCCTCGAGCAGCGTCACCGCGATCCCCGCCGCTTCCAGCCGCGCCAGCCCCTCGCCGGCGGTGCGCGGGTCGGGGTCGCGCTGGCCGACCACCACCCGGGCGGGGCGCGCGGCCACGATCAGGTCGGCGCAGGAGGGGCCGCGCGCCGAGACATGGGCGCAGGGCTCGAGCGTGACGTAGAGGCTCGCCTCGGCCAGCTGTGCGGGGACGAGGCCCGCCAGCGCCTCGGCCTCGGCATGGGGACGCCCGCCTGCCTGCGTCCAGCCGCGCGCGATCACCCGCCCGTCTGCCACCACCAGCGCCCCCACGCCGGGGTTGGGACGGCTGAGCGGCCGCGCGCGCGCGGCGAGGCGCGCGGCGGCGGCCATCCAGTCGTGATCGGAAGGCGGCAGGTGTGCTGCTATTGTCCGGCGCTTTCGCTGGCGGGCGCGGTCGCTGCCGCAGCCTCACGGCGCTTCGCGGCGGCGGCTGCCTCGGCGGCGCGCTCGGCCTCGGCCTTGCGCTCGATCTCCTCGACATCCATCCCCGCCGCCCGGCCGAGCGCCTTGTACATGTCGCGCTTCCTTGCCGCGATCCGCGCTTCCTCGGCTTCGCGCAGGTCCTTGATCTGCTGGTTGGCGAGGTTCTCGGCCATGATCTCGGCGTCGCTGCGACCGGGATCGAGGGTGGTGATGTAGGTGATCCGCGGCCGCTCGGGCTCGGCATAGACCGTGCTGTTCATGCCCCACCACAGCATCCCCGCCACCGGCAGGATCGACAGGCCGAGGATCGGCCAGCGATAGGGGTTGGGGCGGCGGATCTCGTGCCAGAAATCGGCGATGCCGTTGGCCGGATTGAAGCGGGCGGGGAGGATGCGCATGGCCGCAATATAGGGGTGCGAGCGAGGATGGCAAAGCCTCGTGCGGGCGGCCCGCCTTACCCGAAGCTCGCGTAGAGGCTGCGCCCGTGATCCTTGAGCCAGCGGTCGGCGGCCCGGATCTCGCCCTCGAATATCTCGGCCAGCAGGGCGTGGAAGGCGGGGGAGTGGTCGAAATGGACAAGGTGCGCGACCTCGTGCGCCACCACCGAGCGGCGCACGAAATCGGGGGCCTGCACCAGCCGCCAGTTGATGCGGATGCGCTGCCGGTCGGAGCACGAGCCCCAGCGCCGCTGCGCGCGGGTCAGGCCGATCGCCACCGGAGCAAGGCCGGCGGCGGCGCAGTAGTCGTGCATGTCGGCCTCGGCGAGACGCAGCGCCTCGGCCTCGAGCCAGCGCCTGAGGCGTGTTTCCAGACCCGCCTGAGGCCCGCCGATGCACAGGGCGCCGCCTTCCAGCACCGGACGGCGCGCCGCGCGCTGGTCCCACGCGATGCGCAGCGTCTGCCCGCGATAGCGCACCTCGCCCCCCGGCTCGGGCGCGGCGCGCTTGGGGAGCTTGGCGTGCTGTTCGGCGAGCCAGCCCGCGCGCGCATGGGCGAAGGCGATTGCCTCGCGCCCCTCGGCCCAGGCGGGGAGGGTGATGCGCACCTCGCTGCCGTCGGGCGCAAGGCGCAGCGTCAAGCGCCGCGCGGTCTTCATCCGCTTGAGCACGATCGGCACCCGCGCGCCGCCGAGGTCGATCTCGGGATCGAGCGCCCGGTGGACCGAGGCGCCGCGCAGCCAGTCGATCATGCGCTTTCCTCCTCGCGGTCCCAGTCGCGGCGGGGCGCGGGCCATTCGGTAACGTGGTGTTCCATCGGCCCGGCATCGGTCTCGCTCACCACCCGCCCGATCACCGAGACGCCCGCCCGGCGCACCGCGTCACGATCGCCCGAGAGGAGGTAGTGCCACGCCGGCAGGGGCCGCCCGTCGGCGCGCAGGCGGTAGGCGCAGGTCGAGGGCAGCCAGCTCACCTGCTCGACGATCCTCAGGGTCAGGCGCAGGCAATCGGGAACGAAGGCCTTGCGGTTGCGATAGTCGCTGCACTGCGCGGTCTTCGTGTCGAGCAGGCGGCAGGCGATGTTGGTGTCGACCACCTCGCCCGTGTCCTCGTCTTCCAGCTTGTGCAGGCAGCAGCGCCCGCAGCCGTCGCACAGCGCCTCCCATTCGGCGCGGGAGAGCTCGCCCAGCGGCAGCTCCCAGAAGCGGTCCCTCAGCTCACCCATCGTTCCAGTTCCGCCGCCACCGCCGCGCCGCCCTTGTCGGTGGGCAGGGTGGCGATCGGCTCGCCGTCGGGGCCGAACAGATAGGTGACGTTGGAGTGATCGACGAGGTATCCTCCGCCCGGCTGGGCCTCGCCCTTCTGGTAGAACACCTTGAAGGTCTTCGCGGTCGCGGCGATCTGTTCGGGCGTGCCGGTCAGGCCGATGATGTCGGGCGAGAAGGCGGCGGTGAATTCGCCCACCACGGCCTGCGTGTCGCGTTCGGGATCGATGGTGATGAAGATCGGCTGGATACGCGCGGCCTTGGCCGGGTCCTTCGCCTTCAGCTCCTTCAGCCCCTGCGCCACGCGCTGCATGTCGGTGGGGCAGACATCGGGGCAATAGGCATAGCCGAAATAGACCACGCGGTACTTGCCCGCGAAATCGCTCCAGCGCACGGTCTGGCCCTTGCTGTCGGTCAGCGTGAAATCCCCGCCGATCGCGGCGCCCGCCAGCGGCGGTTCCTGCTGCGGCGCGCCGCCCGCGTCGCAACCGGCAAGCATCAGGGCGGCCGCCAATGCGACGGCAAGAGTGGCGGAAGGCTTGTTGATGCGGTTCATGCTCTGCTAACTGGTCGCTTGTGAAAGGCGCTGCGGCGCAAGCCCCCCGCGCTGTCCCACGCCCGAGGGTGTGGCAGGAAATGCGAAAGGATCAAACCTTGGCTCATGGTGTTTTGCGCAAGTTAGGGCTTCGCGGCGCGATTGCCAGTGCCGCCGTGCCCGCGCTGGCCTTTGCGCTGGCCGCCCCGGCCGCCGCGCAGTTCCAGTCGGAAGGCTACCAGTTCCTCGAGGCGGTCAAGGACCGCGAGGGCGACAAGGCCACCGACATGCTGTCGAAGCCCGGGACCCAGATCGTCAACAGCCGCGACCTCACCAGCGGCGACACGGGCCTCCACATCGTCGTCGCGCGCAGCGACCTGCTCTGGATCCGCTTCCTGCTCCAGCGCGGGGCCGATCCCAACATCCGCAACAAGAAGGGCATGACCCCGTTGCAGCTCGCCACCGCGATGGGCTTCACCGACGGGGTCGAGGCGCTGATCAAGGGCGGGGCGAGCATCAACGTCGCCGACCAGACCGGCGAGACGCCGCTGATCGCCGCCGTCCATGCCCGCAACGTGCCGCTGGTGCGGCTGCTGCTGGACAAGGGCGCGGACCCGGACCGCAACGACAATTCGGGCCGCTCGGCGCGCGACTACATGGAGCTCCAGAGCGGCAACACGCTCATGAAGCAGGAATTCGCCGCCGCCGACGCCAAGCGCGCCGAGGCGGGAACCAAGAAGAACTACGGGCCTTCCTTCTGACATGACCGATTTTTCAAACCTGACGCTCGACGAGCTGCGCATTGCGCTCGCCCCCGACATCGCCGCCAGCGCGATCTTCGACGGGTGGAACGAGACCGCGCTGATGGCCGCAGCCGAGATGGCGGGGGCCGATCCCGACGTGGTGCGGCTCGCCTTCCCGGGCGCGAGGCCGATGGACATGATCGAGGCGTGGATCGCGAGCGTGGATCAGGCGATGGAGGCCGAATGGCCGGCCGAACGGCTCGCCACGCTCAAGATTCGCGAGCGCATCCGCACGCTGGTGGCCTTCCGGCTGGAGGCGGTCGCTCATATCGACGAGGCGGTGCGCCGCGCGCTCGCCGTGATGGCCCAGCCGCAGAACGCGCGGCGGGCGCTGAAGCTCGGCTGGCATTCGGCGGACATCATGTGGCGGCTCGCGGGGGATACCGCGACCGATTACAACCACTACACCAAGCGCGCGATCCTTGCCGGGATCTACTCGGCGACGCTCGCGGTGTTCGTGAACGACGATTCGGAAGGCAAGGCGGATACCTACGCCTTCCTCGATCGCCGGATCGACGGGGTGATGCGGTTCGAGAAGGTGAAGGCGCAGTTCCTGAACAAGGACCGCGAATTGCCGAGCCTGACGCGCTTCCTCGGTCGGCTGCGCTATCCGGCGCGGTGACCTTGCAGCCCCAAGCGGTGGATTAACCTTCCGCGGCGGTCGCGCCTGCCGCCGCGCTTCCCTATTGCCTGTGACAGATTCGCGGCGCATCCTGTGCGCCTGCGGGGTCAAGACATTGACGGGAAGGACAAATCGATGGCGGGTTCGCTCAACAAGGTCATGCTGATCGGCAATCTGGGCGCCGATCCCGAGGTGCGGACCTTCGCCAATGGCGGCAAGGTGTGCAACCTGCGCATCGCCACCAGCGAAAGCTGGAAGGACCGCAACACCGGCGAGCGCCAGGAAAAGACCGAATGGCACACGGTCGCGATCTTCAACGAGGGTCTGGCCGGTGTGGCCGAGCGCTATCTGAAGAAGGGCTCGAAGGTCTACATCGAGGGCCAGCTCCAGACCCGCAAGTGGCAGGACCAGCAGGGCAATGACCGCTATTCGACCGAAGTCGTGCTGCGCGGCCCCAATTCGGTGATGACCATGCTCGATGGCGCCCCGGGCAGCGGCGGCGGCATGGGCGGTGGCATGGGTGGCGGCGGCGGCGGCCGTTCGGGCGGCTATGGCGGCGGCTCGGGCGGCGGTGCGGGCGGCTATGGTGGCGGTTCGGGTGGCGGCGGCTTCGGCGGCGGTTCCTCGGGCGGCGGCTACGACGATCTCGACGACGACATCCCGTTCTGATCCGGCGCGCGGGGCAGCTGCGGCACCGGCACGCCGTCATCCCCCTGCCGTCGCGCGGTCATCCCGCACCCGTCCCGCGCCCGTTGCACGGCCGCGGCGTGTTCCACGTGGAACATCGCGCCCTTGCGAAGGGCTCAGAAGGTCATGAACAGGTTGACGTTGGCCGTGTGGTCGATCCGGTCCGGCCCGCCGCGCACGACATACTGGTTGAGATAGCCCGGCACCACCTCCACCCCCTTGGCGAGCGGGATCGAGACCCCGGCGAAGTTGCGCCAGATCGCCAGCCCCCCGCGCTGCACCGGCCCTTCGCTGAGGTCGACGAAGGGCTCTGTGAAGATCACCAACCGGTTGTTTTCGCTGACCGGCGCGCGCAGCTGGACGAACTGCCGCAGGCGCCAGTCGGTGCCGCCGCGCTCCTCGAAGGTGCGCTGTTCGAGCCGCGTGCGCGAATCGAGCGTGGTGCCGCCCGGCGTCGTCAGCAGGCGGATGTTGAGCTCCTGGTAGAAGCGGTGCTCGTTGAGCTTCACCGGCCCGACCGGATCGGTCAGCACATAGGCGTAGCCGGCCCCGATATTGACCTCGCGGTTGATCCGGTAGGCGACCAGCGAGCGCAGCAGAAGCTGGCCTAGGCGCTCGGCATCATTGGTGAACCGCTCCTGCGCCTCGAGCCGGACGAAGATCTTTTCGGAGGCGTTGATGGTGGCGAACTGGCCGAGCCAGACATTTCCGTCCTCCTCCGCCGCCGCAGCGGGTGCGGCGCCGAGGGCGAGGAGCGGGAGCAGCAGCAACGGCAGGCGCGGGGCGGGCATGGCGGGACTCGGGCGGGGAAGGGGGCGTTTGCCCATGCCGGACAGGCGCTTAAGGAGCCGTGCCGCCAAGCCTAGGGACACGCGCCGGGTCAGTCCTTCTTCAGCCCGGCGAGCAGATCGGCGAGCGGCCCGCGCACCTCGTCTTCCCGCACGATCCCCGCCGCGGCGCGCGCGGCATCGGCATCGGGTCCTTCGGCATAGGGATCGATCGCGAGGCCCAGCGACTGCGCCACCGCCTCGCCGAGATCGAACATCTCGCCGCTGAATTCGATCTCGTCGCAATCGTCGGCCTCGAGCTCGATCTCCTCGTCCTCGCTCGCGGGGCGCTGATGGTCCTCGACGAAGCGCAGGTCGATGGGCTCGTCGATGGTGACGGGGAAATCCTCGCCGCTGATCGCGCAGGGCTGCATGATCGCGGCCCTCAGCCGCCCCGTCGCGCGGATCGCGCGGGGCTTCTGCTCGAGGCTGATCTCGGCGCGCAGGGCCTCGACCGCGCCAAGGCCGAAGCGCGCCGCGAGCGCGGCGCGCTCCGCCTCGCTCGCCTCGATCACCACCTGTCCGCCGGGGAGCGGGCGTGTCTTGACCATGCGGGTCAGTTCGGACGGGGGGAGGGGCGCACTCACCAGATCGCGCTCGCCTTCAGCATTTCCGCATCGGAAAAGCGCCCCAGCCGCTCGGACAGTTTCATGATCCGCCCGGCCACGGCCCGCGCTGCCGCCGCCTCGTCGGTGCCGGGCGCGAAGGTGACATTGCGCCCGATCGCCGCCGTTAGCTTGTCGAGATCGCCCGTGTTGAGCGCCCCGCGATAGGCTCCGAGCCGCCCGCCCAGCACGCTCATCAGCTTGCCGATGCGCTTGCCCACGACCACGTCGTTCACGCCGAATTCGCGCAGCTGCCCGTCCATGTCCTCGACGAACAGCTCCGCCAGCAGCGCGCTTTCCGCGCGCATGTCGGAGGCTTCCAGCCGCACCATCGCCGCGCTCAGCACGGCGGTGATCATGTCGAAGCGGCCCGCGATCGAATCCGCCACGCCGCATTCGGTGTAATAGACCGTGTCGCGCGCCAGCTCGATCACGCGGTGCCACAGCGGCCGCACGCCTTCGCGCGGGTCGGGGGCGGTGCCGAGCAGGCGGGAGAGGAAGGACATGGGGCGATAATGCCTTTCGCGCGAGTGGACCGGAGCGGGGCTTGCCCCCGCGCACCATACGACAACGCAGGAGCCGCGGATGCGTTCAAGCGGGGTTCAACCCGCCTCGGCCACCGCTATGCCATATGGTGCGTTGCAAGCTTGCGCCTAGCCCCTTAAAGCACCACGCCCAAGGGACAAGAGCGCAAGGCTGCGCACACAGCACGGGACGGACACGGTTTGGCTGACATGACTAGGGCGGTGGCGATGAATTCCGGCTGGCGCAAGGCTGGCGGCGCGGTGCTGCTGGCGCTCGCGGGCCTGGGGCTGCCGGCCTGCTCGGCGATCCGCGAATCGCGCGGCTACATCGTCGATCCGACCCTGACCTCGCTGATCCAGCCCAGGATCGACAACCAGCAGTCGGTGGAAGGCACCCTCGGCCGGCCGACCTTTACCAGCCAGTTCGGCACGCCGACGTGGTATTACGTGTCGAGCATCACTGGCCAGCGCCCCTTCAACCGCCCGCGCATCCGCGATCATTCGGTGCTGGCGGTCACCTTCGACGAGAAGGGCCGCGTGTCGGAGGTGAAGCGCAGCGGGGTGGAGCAGGTCGTGTTCCTCGATCCCAACGGCAACAAGACCCCGACGCTGGGCCGCGAGCGCGGCTTCCTCGAAGACCTGTTCGGCAATATCGGCCAGGTCGGCGGTGCGGGTGTCGGCGGGGCGCCGGGCGGCGGGCCAAACGGGCAGTAGCTTGATCCGCGCCGCGGGCGCTCCATATTCGCCGCCATGAGCAACGATCCATCGGCCCACGGCCTCGTGCAATGGCACGGCACCACCATCATCGGCGTCCGCCGCGGCGGCACCACCGTCATCGCCGGTGACGGGCAGGTGTCGATGGGCAACACCGTGATGAAGCCCAACGCCCGCAAGGTCCGCCGCATCGGCGACGGCTCGGTGATCGCGGGCTTCGCAGGGGCGACGGCGGATGCCTTCACCCTGTTCGAGCGGCTCGAAAAGAAGCTCGAACAATATTCCGGCCAGCTGATGCGCGCCTCGGTGGAGCTCGCCAAGGACTGGCGCACCGACAAGTATCTGCGCAACCTCGAGGCGCTGATGATCGTCGCCGACAAGGACACGCTGCTGGTGCTGACCGGCAACGGCGACGTGCTGGAACCGGTGGGCGAGATCGCCGCGATCGGATCGGGCGGGAACTTCGCCCTCGCCGCCGCGCGGGCGCTGGCCGATTACGAGCAGGATGCCGAGACCATTGCCCGCAAGGCAATGGCGGTGGCGGCCGAGATCTGCGTCTTCACCAACGGCAATTTGACGGTCGAGACGGTTTAGCCCTATCCGCCCGGGAGTGCGGGCGGAAAACGGGGATTCAGGCAGCGGCGCGGCCGAGACGCAGGGCGGCAGGATCGTCGCGATCCAGCTCCTGCGCGCGCTCGCGGCGCTGACCGTGGCTGCGGGTCATATTGCCTTCGCCTTCGCCGATCATCTGCCCGGCGGCCTCGGCATAATGCCCGAGGCGGACGGACGGTCCGGGCAGGTGGCGGTGATGCTGTTCTTCGTCATCTCCGGCTATGTGATGGTCGTTTCCTCCGAAAGCCTGTTCGGGCGGGCGCGTGCACGCGCGATCTTCTGGCGGCGGAGGCTGGTGCGGGTGATGCCGCCATACTGGATCGCGAGCGGACTGCTCGCCGTTATCTTCCTGACCCTGTTCCCCCAGCCGATCGACCCGCTGCGCTTCGGGCAATCGCTGCTTCTGATCCCTTACTGGCCCGCCGACGGCACGCTGCGCGCGGTGCCCTTCCTCTGGGTGGGCTGGACGCTGTTCTACGAGATGCTGTTCTACGCCCTGTTCGGGATCTTCATCGTCTGGCGGCGCGAGGCGGCCATTGCCGGGGTAGCAGCGGTGCTGGCGGCGCTCTGCCTCGCGGGGCTGTGGGTCGATCCCGTCAATGCGCCGCTGTTCACCGCCACGCGCCCGGTGACGCTGGTCTTCGTTGCAGGAATGCTCCTCGCGCTGTGGCGTGCACGAGGCGGATCGGCCGCGCTCTGGCTGCGCGCCGCGATGCTGGCGGGCGCCCTCGCGGCCTGGTGGGGCTTGCCGGTGCCGGCCGATTCGACCGCGATGAACTTCGGCTATATATTGTGGAGCGGGCTGCCGGCTCTCCTGGTCGCGCTCGCTGCGCTGTCCGGCCCGCTGGCCGTGCCCGCCGCCGGCCTCGTGAACCGGGCGGGCGATGCGAGCTATGCGCTCTATCTCCTGCACGTGCCGCTCGCGTGGTTCTGGCTTTGGTTCTGGGGCCGCCTGCCGGGTTTCGATGCAGGCCCTTGGGACTATCTCGTCAGCGCGGTGGTCGCGACGATGGGGGTTAGCTGGCTGTTCCACGCTCATGTCGAGCGGCCGATGACACTGGCCTTGAACCGGCGGCTGCGCTCGCCACATGGGCATGAAAGATCAGCCTGAAACGGAACCAATGGACACTTCCCCCACCCATTCGCTCACCCCCAAGGCCATCGTCGCCGCGCTCGACGAGCACATCATCGGCCAGGCCGACGCCAAGCGCGCTGTCGCCGTCGCGCTGCGCAATCGCTGGCGCCGCCAGCGGCTTGGCGCCGAGCTGCGCGACGAGGTCACGCCCAAGAACATCCTGATGATCGGCCCCACGGGCTGCGGGAAGACCGAGATCAGCCGCCGCTTGGCGAAGCTCGCCGAGGCACCCTTCATCAAGGTCGAGGCGACCAAGTTCACCGAGGTCGGCTATGTCGGCCGCGACGTCGAACAGATCGCCCGCGACCTCGTGGAAGAGGCGATCCGCCTCGAGAAGGAACGCCGCCGCGAGAAGGTGCGCGAGGCGGCCAGCGAGGCGGCGATGCAGCGGCTCCTCAACGCGCTGGTGGGCGAGAACGCCTCGGAGGCGACCCGCGAGAGCTTCCGCCAGCGCATCGTCCAGAACGCCATGAACGATGTCGAGGTCGAGATCGAGGTGAGGGACACGCCGGCGGCGCCCTTCGATATGGGCCCGATGGGCGGGCAGATCGGGATGATCGACCTCTCCGACATGATGGGCAAGGCGCTGGGGCGCAAGAACACCCGCCGCCAGAAGCTGCGTGTGCCCGACGCGTGGGACAAGCTGGTCGACGAGGAGGCCGACAAGCGCCTCGATCAGGACGATGTCGCCCGCGCCGCGCTCCAGAACGCGGAAACCAACGGCATCGTGTTCCTCGACGAGATCGACAAGATCGCCGTCAGCGACGTGCGCGGCGGGAGCGTGAGCCGCGAGGGCGTGCAGCGCGACCTGCTGCCGCTGATCGAGGGCACCACGGTCGCCACCAAGTACGGGCCGATGAAGACCGACCACGTGCTGTTCATTGCCTCCGGCGCCTTCCATGTCGCCAAGCCCTCGGACATGCTGCCCGAGCTTCAGGGCCGCCTGCCGATCCGCGTCGAGCTGCGCGCGCTGACCGAGGCGGATTTCGTGCGCATTCTCTCGGAAACCCGCGCCAATCTCGTGACGCAGTACAAGGCCCTGCTCGGCACCGAACAGGTGACGCTCGATTTCGCCGAGGATGCCGTTGCCGAGATCGCCCGCATCGCCGCGCAGGTAAACAGCAGCGTCGAGAACATCGGCGCGCGGCGCCTGCAGACCGTGATGGAGCGGCTGCTCGAGGAGATCAGCTTCGAGGCCGAGGATCACATCGGCGAGACGATCCGTATCGACGCCGACTACGTCCGCTCCCGGCTCGAGGGGCTGGCGGGCAACACCGACCTTTCCAAGTACATCCTTTAATGGCGGGCGGGCCGGTCAGCGACCTTGCGGGGATGCTAGCGGGCATGGCCCCGGTGCTCGATGCGCAGGCCTGGGCCTTTTTCCTGATCGAGGGCGAGCCGCCTGCCGAAGCCTTCGCCCTGATCCGCGAGGACGAGGGCACCACCGCGATCATGCCCGCGGAGGGCGGCGGCTTCGCCCGGATCACGCTGATGGTCCACTCCGCGCTCGATGGGGTGGGGCTGACCGCCGCCGTGGCGTCCGCGCTCGCGGCACGCGGGATTGCCTGCAATGTCGTGGCGGGCTTCCACCACGATCACCTCTTCGTGCCGTGGCAGCGGCGCGAGGAGGCGCTGGAGGTGCTCCAGCGCCTCTGCGTCACGGGCTGATCATTCGCCCAGCAGGTGCTTCTTCCAGAACACCAGTTGCGCGAGGAAGGCGTAGTCCGAATTGGCCTTCTTGGCGAAGCCGTGGCCCTCGTCGGCGGCCACGAGGTGCCACGCCTCGCCGCCGTTTGCCCGGATCGCGGCGACCATCTGGTCGGCCTCGGACTTGGGAACGCGCGGATCGTTGGCACCGGTGATCACGAACATCGGCTTGGTGATCTCGTTCACCCGGGTGAGCGGGCTGATCTCCATCAGCTTGGCGCGCTGTTCGGGGATGCGCTCGTCGCCATATTCCACCCGGCGCAGGTCCTGCCGGTAGGGGTTGGTATTTTCGAGAAAGCTGACGAAGTTGCTGATCGCCACGGTGCACTGGGTGGCGGCGATCCTGTCCTTGAGCTGCACCGCCGCCGCATAGCACATGTAGCCGCCATAGGAGCCGCCGGTGAGGCCCACCTTCGCCGGATCGACCGCCTTGTCCTTGCGCACGGCATCGATCAGCGCGGCCATGTCCTTGACCGAATCCTCGCGCTTGAACGGCCCGTTGTCGAGGCTGACGAAGGTCTTGCCGTAGCCGGTCGAGCCGCGCACGTTGGGGTAGAACACCCCGATGCCGAGCTCGTTCAGGTAGTAGTTGTTGCGGCCCATGAAGCCCGCGGTCGATTGCCCTTCCGGTCCGCCGTGGACGCTGACGATCAGCGGGCGCCTGCCGGGGAACTTCGCCGGATCGGGCATGTAGAGCAGCCCTGACACCTCCAGCCCGTCGAAGCTTTTCGTCGTCACGATGCGCGGCTCGACGTTGACCTCGGTGTCGAGCCCGCCGGTCTCGCTGCGGGTCCAGCGGGTAAGCTGCATCGTCTTGGGGTCGAGCGACCAGACGTCCGCCGCGCTCTTGGCGCTGGAGAAGGAGAAGCCGATCTCGCCCCAGGGCGCGATCTCGAGCCCGCCGATCTGGCCGGCGGGCAGGGCATCGACGCGGGTCACCTTGCCCGAGGCGATGTCGAGGATGCGCAGCCGGTCCGAACCGGCCTCGTTGACTTCGTAGACGATGGTCTTGCCGTCATCCGAGATGTCGAAGCCGTCGACGTCCCATTTCTCGCGGCTGACCGGTGTGAAGGTGCCGGTCATCGGATCGAGTCGGCCGAGGCGCTGGAAGTCCGCGCCCTCGTCGCTCGTCACCCAGAGCGTGCCGTCGGGGCCGATCTCCATGCCGTCATAGGCGATCATCGCCTTCGGGTCGCCGATCGGGGTCATCGCGCCGCTGGCGAGGTCGAGCCGGTAGAGATCGACATCCTGCACCGAACGGTAGTCGGCGACGTAGGCGGTCTTGTTGTCGGGCGAGAAGCCCGCGATGGCCCAGCCGCCGCCCTTGCTTTCGTGCACCATCCGCGCCGAGCCGGGATCGCGCGGGTTCATGACATAAAGGTCCGAATCCACCCCGTTGCGGCGGGTCGAGCTGAAGCCGATCAGTTCGCCGTCGCGGCTCCAGGCGTTCATCTCGTTGCGGCTCCTGCCATCGGTGAGCAGGGTGAGACGGCCGTCCTTCAGCGTGTGGAGCTGGAAATACTCGTCTCCGCCGCGATCCTTGCTGACCAGCACGACATCGCCCTTGCCCGGCGCGAAGGAGCCGCGCACCGGCTCTGCCTCGAAGCTGATCTGGGTGCGTGCGCCCATCGGCATCTCGACGCGGTGGAGCTGGCTGACATTGGCGAAGCGGGTCGAGATCATCACCGCGCGGGTCTTGGGATCCCAGCCGGCGAAGCCCGCGCCGCGCGCCTCGAGATAGGGGCGCACGCGCTCGGCCAGTTCGAGCGGGATCGGGGGCATCTGTTCGGCGGTGAGCGCCGCGGGAAGCGGAACGGCGGGTGCAGGGGCAGAGGCAGGGGCGGGGGCCTCCTGCGCGGCGGCGGGCAGGGCGGTGCCTGCCAGAAGCAGGGCAAGCAGACGGGCATGACGCATGGGGGTGTTCTCTCTCCGGCAAATGGCCCGCGAAACCGGGCTATCCGTCAGAGGTAACGCCCGGCCCCCCGGCAGGCAACCGGCCTGCTATTCCGCCGCTTCGGCCGCGAGGCCCGGGTCGTCCTCGCGCCGCTCGCTCGCCTGGCGCGCCCACATCTCGGCATAGAGCCCCCCGCGCGCGATCAGCGTTGCATGATCGCCGCTCTCCGCCAGCCGGCCGTGATCGAGGACGAGGATGTTGTCGGCATCGGCGATGGTCGAGAGGCGGTGCGCGATGGCGATGGTGGTTCGGCCTTCGGCGATCCGGTGCAGCGTGGCGAGGATCTCCTGTTCGGTCCGGGTGTCGAGCGCGCTCGTCGCCTCGTCGAGCAGCAGGATCGGCGGGTTCTTCACCAGCGTGCGGGCGATGGCGACGCGCTGCTTCTCCCCGCCCGAGAGCTTGAGGCCCCGCTCGCCCACCATCGTGTCGTAGCGGTCGGGCAGGCGCTCGATCAGCGGGGTGAGCGCGGCATCGCGCGCCGCCGCCTCGATCCGCGCCTGGTCCGCGCCTTCGGCGCCATAGGCGATGTTGTAGGCGAGGCTTTCGTTGAACAGCACCGAATCCTGCGGGACGATGCCGATCGCGGCGCGGAGCGATTCCTGCGTGACCCCGGCGATGTCCTCACCCCCCACCAGCACGCGGCCGGCCTGCGGATCGTAGAAGCGGAACAGCAGCCGCCCGATGGTGCTCTTGCCCGCGCCCGAGGGGCCGACGATGGCGGTGGTGGTGCCGGCGGGCACTTCGAAGCTGAGGCCGTTCAGGATCGTGCGTCCGGGGTCATAACCGAAGGTGACATTGTCGAAGACGACCGTCGGCTTGCGGATGATCAGCGCAGGCGCGCCGGGCTTGTCCCGCACCTCGATGTCGGTGTCGATCAGGCGGAACATCTCGGCCATGTCGATCAGGCCCTGCCGGATGGTGCGATAGACCCAGCCGAGCACGTCCAGCGGGCGGAACAGCTGGATGAGGTAGGTGTTGACCAGCACCAGATCGCCGACCGTCAGCGCGCCCGTGCTCCAGCCCCACACGGTATAGGCCATCGCGCCTGCGACCAGTGCATTGGTGATCGCTCCTTGCGCCATGTTGAGGAGGCCGACCGAGTTCTCGGACTTGATCGCGGCCTCGGCATAGGCGCGCGCGGCCTGGGAGTAGCGCGCCTCCTCGCGCTTCTCGGCGCCGAAATATTTCACTGTCTCGTAGTTCAGCAGCGAATCGACCGCGCGGTGCAGGGCCTTGCCGTCGAGATCGTTCATCTCGCGCCGCAGCTTGGTGCGCCATTCGGTGATCGCGCGCGTCACCCAGACATAGGCGATCACGGTAACGGCAGTGGCAGCGACCAGCTCGATTCCGAAATTGAGGTAGAAGATGACGCCGACCGCGATCAGCTCGATGATGGTGGGCGCGATGTTGAACAGCAGGAAATAGAGCATCTGGTCGATGCTCTTGGTCCCGCGCTCGATGATCTTGGTGACCTCGCCGGTGCGCCGGGCGAGGTGGAACCTCAGGGAAAGGCGGTGGAGGCGGTGGAACACGTCCTCGGCCAAATGCAGCGTCGCGATCTGGCCGACCCGCTCGAACGCCATGTTCCTCAGGTTGTCGAAAGCGACCGCAGTGAAACGCCCCAGCGCATAGGCCGCGACCAGCGCCAGCGCGACCGTCGCGCCTTCGCGCATCGCGCCGGTGGCGGACATGGCATCGACCGCGCCCTTGTAGGCGAAGGGCAGGGCGAGGGTGACGGCCTTCGCGGCCAGCACCAGCGCCATCGCGATGACGATGCGGGTGCGCAGGGCCGGATTGTCCTTCGGCCAGAGGTAGGGGAGGAAGCGCCTGAGCGTGGGCCAGCTCTCCACATCGCGCGCGCGAGTCTTCTTATTGGCAGGATCGGCGGCGGGGGTGGGGGCGTCAGGCGGCATGGCCCGTCCCATGTGGGCGCCCCCGCGCCGCCGCGCAAGGACGCCGGGCCTAGAAGCGCGCCCGGTAGTTGGCCGATTGCTTCGCCTGGCGCAGCGCCCTCGCGACGTCGGCAGGTACGTCGAAGAGGATACGCTGCCGGTCGAAATCGATCGCGACCCGGTCGAACAGGGCCAGATGCTGCATCCCGATCGAGAGCACCGGCTGGTCCTGCAGCCCGAGCGCGGCGAAGGCGGGGGTGTCGGCGAAGGTCAGCGGCACGTCGGACAGCGACATGCCCTCGATCGTGAGCGAGCGCACGATCGCGAGCTCGCCGACGATATCGACGCCGTTGACGTCGGTGGTGACGACCTCCTCGGCGCGGCGCGCGCGGATTCGCTCGCGCAGGGCGAGGTTGCCGAGGCTCGCCTGTGCGCCGGTGTCGATGATCACCGTGGCCCGCACGCCGTCGACAAAGGCGTCGGTGATGAGCAACTGTCCGAGCTTCTGGCGCGCGCGCACGACGATCTCGAATCCGCCGCCCTGGGCTTTCCGGCTCGCATCCTCGACCGCGATGGTCTGCTTGCGGAAGTCGATCAGCACGCGGAAGTCCTGCAACGCGTCGAGCCCGATGATCCCGTCCGCCCCGACATTCTCGCGCGCGAGCACGGGTGCGGTGAAATCGGTGAAGCTGTTCGTGCCGAAATCGATGCGGCCGACCCGGGCGAGCTCGACCTGGCGGCGGCTGGCCATGCCGACCAGCACGGCCGTGCCTGCGGGCGCGAGATTCGCCGCGGCGCGGATCTGGTGGGTGATGGCGGTGGCCTGGCTACCGGTGTCGATCATGAACGCGAAGGGACCGGCGCCTTCCACCAGCACGGGAAGCGTGAGGCGGGCGTGACGCTCCTCCTGGAGCAGCAGGACCTCGGCTCCGGGATCGACGAGGCCGGCGGCGGGCGAAGCAGCGGGCGCTGGCGTCTCCGCCGCTACCGGCACGGCGGCGGCAAGCGCGGTGGCGGCGAACAGGTGTC
>NZ_CP180579.1:577500-3366676 GCF_056868655.1 Porphyrobacter sp. THAI-01a
TCAAGGGGCCTTAGCTCAGCTGGGAGAGCGGTTGCTTTGCAAGCATCAGGTCATCGGTTCGATCCCGATAGGCTCCACCAGGCACTTCAAACTTCCGATAGATGAAACGAACCGGATCCTGCTTCGGCAGGTCAGGCGATCGTGCTGATTAGTCAGCGTCGCCGATCTTTGACATTGTGAATGGGTTTTTAAATCGATGCCGTGGCGCATGGATTGTATCGAACAGGCTTCGGCCTGGGCGTTCGATCGTGCATCACAAATCAATCAAATTGATTATCTGGCTGAGATAATTCTCCCACCATCTTCAAGCGTTCTGGCTTTTATGCAGGCCTGACGTTGATGGTGTGGATTCTCAAGCGTGAGGTAAGAGCATTTGGTGGATGCCTTGGCATGTACAGGCGATGAAGGACGTGGCACGCTGCGATAAGCGTCGGGGAGTTGTGAGCAAACTTTGATCCGGCGATTTCCGAATGGGGAAACCCACCTTCACCATTTCTTCCAGTTGGCTTTCGGGCCAGCCGGGCGAGGTGGATAAGGTATCACCGAGCTGAATATATAGGCTTGGTGAAGCGAACCCGGGGAACTGAAACATCTCAGTACCCGGAGGAAAAGACATCAACAGAGATTCCCGTAGTAGTGGCGAGCGAACCGGGACCAGGCCAGTGCCTTCATTTCAACTAGCAGAACACTCTGGAAAGTGTGACCATAGCGGGTGACAGTCCCGTATGCGAAAGTGATGATGAAGGACTAGAGTAGGGCGGGACACGTGAAATCCTGTCTGAACATAGGGGGACCACCCTCTAAGCCTAAATACTCGTACATGACCGATAGCGAACACAGTACCGTGAGGGAAAGGTGAAAAGCACCCCGATTAGGGGAGTGAAACAGTACCTGAAACCGGATGCTTACAAGCAGTTGGAGCTCCATAGGGAGTGACAGCGTACCTCTTGCATAATGGGTCAGTGACTTAATCTAGCATGCGAGCTTAAGCCGTTAGGTGTAGGCGAAGCGAAAGCGAGTCTGAATAGGGCGACTGAGTATGTTGGATTAGACCCGAAACCCGGCGATCTAGGCATGAGCAGATTGAAGGTGCGGTAACACGCACTGGAGGATCGAACCGTTGCATGTTGAAAAATGCTCGGATGACTTGTGTTTAGGGGTGAAAGGCCAATCAAGCCGGGAAATAGCTGGTTCTCCGCGAAATCTATTGAGGTAGAGCGTCAGATGTATGCCGATGGGGGTAGAGCACTGGATGGGCTAGGGCTGCGCGAGCGGTACCAAACCTAACCAAACTCCGAATACCATCGAGTCTTGTCTGGCAGACAGACGGCGGGTGCTAAGGTCCGTCGTCAAAAGGGAAACAGCCCTAACCTACAGCTAAGGTCCCCAAGTCGTATCTAAGTGGGAAAGCATGTGGGAATCCCAAAACAACCAGGAGGTTGGCTTAGAAGCAGCCATCCTTTAAAGAAAGCGTAACAGCTCACTGGTCTAAATAAGGGTTCCTGCGGCGAAGATGTAACGGGGCTAAAGATACGCACCGAAGCTTAGGGTTGCAGTTTACTGCAGCGGTAGCGGAGCGTTCCGTAAGCGAGCGAAGGAGAAGGGTAACCGACTCTGGACGTATCGGAAGTGCGAATGCTGACATGAGTAGCGACAAACAGGGTGAGATACCCTGTCGCCGAAAGACCAAGGGTTCCTACGCAATGCTAATCAGCGTAGGGTGAGCCGGCCCCTAAGACGAGCCCGAAGGGGGTAGTCGATGGGAACCACGTTAATATTCGTGGGCCTGGTGGTGTGTGACGGATCTCGTAAATTGTCCTTCCTTATTGGATTGGTTGGGCAGTGAAGAGGTTCCAGGAAATAGCCCCACCGTATAGACCGTACCCGAAACCGACACAGGTGGTCAGGTAGAGTATACCAAGGCGCTTGAGAGAAGTATCCTGAAGGAACTCGGCAAATTGCCTCCGTACCTTCGGAAGAAGGAGGCCCCATCTATGCGCAAGCACTGGTGGGGGGCACAGGCCAGGGGGTAGCGACTGTTTATCAAAAACACAGGACTCTGCTAAGTCGGCTTCAAGACGACGTATAGGGTCTGACGCCTGCCCGGTGCTGGAAGGTTAAGAGGAGGAGTGCAAGCTCCGAATTGAAGCCCCAGTAAACGGCGGCCGTAACTATAACGGTCCTAAGGTAGCGAAATTCCTTGTCGGGTAAGTTCCGACCTGCACGAATGGCGTAACGACTTCCCCACTGTCTCCAGGATATGCTCAGCGAAATTGAATTCTCCGTGAAGATGCGGAGTACCCGCGGTTAGACGGAAAGACCCCGTGCACCTTTACTGCAGCTTCAGAGTGGCATTAGGAAAGAGTTGTGTAGCATAGGTGGGAGGCTTTGAAGCGACGGCGCCAGCTGTCGTGGAGCCATAGGTGAAATACCACCCTGCTGTTTTCTGATGTCTAACCACGCACCGTTATCCGGTGTTGGGACCCTCTGTGGCGGGTAGTTTGACTGGGGCGGTCGCCTCCTAAAGAGTAACGGAGGCGCGCGATGGTAGGCTCAGGACGGTTGGAAACCGTCTGTTAGAGTGCAATGGCATAAGCCTGCCTGACTGCGAGACTGACGAGTCGAGCAGAGACGAAAGTCGGTCATAGTGATCCGGTGGTCCCTCGTGGAAGGGCCATCGCTCAACGGATAAAAGGTACGCCGGGGATAACAGGCTGATGATTCCCAAGAGCTCATATCGACGGAATCGTTTGGCACCTCGATGTCGGCTCATCACATCCTGGGGCTGGAGCAGGTCCCAAGGGTTTGGCTGTTCGCCAATTAAAGTGGTACGTGAGCTGGGTTCAGAACGTCGCGAGACAGTTTGGTCCCTATCTGCCGTGGGCGTCGATACTTGAAAGGAGTTGCCCCTAGTACGAGAGGACCGGGGTGAACGTGCCTCTGGTGTACCTGTCATCCTGCCAAGGGTGCCGCAGGGTAGCTATGCACGGACGGGATAACCGCTGAAAGCATCTAAGCGGGAAGCCTCCCTTGAGATTAGGTATCTTTGAACCGTGATAGACCATCACGTTGATAGGCCGGGTGTGGAAGTGCAGTAATGTATGGAGCTAACCGGTCCTAATAGTTCATATCGCGCTTGAGAGTCTGCACTATCAACGTCAGCCCTGCCTCGTGCAGAGCGCGTTGGTGGAGAATACTCCAGCCAGATACGCCCTTAACCACTCATACCCATGAGTGTGCATCGATTTGAAACCCGCATCCACTGGTCCCATTGCTTGGTGGCCATAGCGTCTGTGACCCACCCGATCCCATCTCGAACTCGGCCGTGAAACCAGACAGCGCCGATGGTACTAACGCTCAAGCGTTGGAAGAGTAGGTCGCCGCCAGGCATTGCGACCAGTGGGAGCGGGAATAACCCATTCACAAGTCAACAGGGCTGACCCGCAAGGGCGGCCCTTTTGGCGTCTCTGAAGCCTTCCGGCTTCCCAGACGTATCGGTATCGCGGGATGGAGCAGCCCGGTAGCTCGTCAGGCTCATAACCTGAAGGTCGTTGGTTCAAATCCAACTCCCGCAACCACCGTCAAAAACCCACCACAAATCAGCGTCATTCACGCCCGCAGCCTCGCTGCCGGGCGCAATCGGCGTTTGATCGGGCTACAGGAGGACATACGATGACCGATGGATCTGCCACCCCCTTCCTCACCGACCGTTTCGACGACGCGCTCGCCTATGCCAGCCACCTCCACCGCGCGCAGCGGCGTAAGGGGAGCGAGATCCCCTATGTGTCGCACCTCCTCGCGGTCGCCGCGATCGGGCTCGAGAACGGGGCAGACGAGGATCAGGCGATCGCCGCGCTGCTCCATGATGCGGTCGAGGACCAGGGCGGCCTTGCGCAGCTGAAGGCGATCCGCGCCCGGTTCGGCGAAGGCGTGGCGGCGATCGTCGCCGACTGCACCGATGCGCACGAGGAGCCCAAGCCTGAATGGCGCCCGCGCAAGGAGGCCTACATCGCCAGCCTCGCGCACAAGCCGCCGCGCAGCCTCGCGGTGAGCCTTGCCGACAAGACCCACAATGCCTCGGCGATCAACGCCGATCTGCGCGCGGTTGGCGAAGCCGTGTGGAGCCGCTTCACCGGCGGCAGGGAGGGCACGCTGTGGTACTACCGCGCGCTCGCCGAAGCCTTCTTCCGCGCAAATGCGCCCGGCATCGCTGCCGAGCGCTTCGCCCGCGAGGTCGCGGAAATGGAGGAGCTGGCGGCGCGCCCCTGATCAGGCGCGCCTATCCCATCCGCACGGTGCGAAGGAATCCGCGCACCTGTTCGCCGAGGTGGGCCGCCTGGGCCTCGAGCTCGTTGGCGCTCGAGAGCACCTGCGTCGCCGCCGCCCCGGTGGAAAGCGAAAGCTGCCGCACGTCCTCGATATGCGCACTGACCTTCTCGGTGCCGCGCGCGGCGAGGTCGATGCTCTGGGCAAGATCGCGGCCTGCGACCGATTGCTGGTCGACTGCTGTGGCGATCGACACGGCGGTGGCTTCGAGATCCTTCACCTGACCCGCGATCGCCCGCAGCGCCTTGACGCTGGCGCCAGTGGTGGACTGCATCGCGCGGATCTGCTCGGCGACCTTCTCGGTCGCGCGGCTGGTCTGCATCGCGAGTTCCTTGACCTCGCTGGCGACGACCGCGAAGCCGCGCCCGGCCTCGCCGCCGCGGGCGGCTTCGATCGAGGCGTTCAAGGCCAGCAGGTTGGTGCGCTGGGCGATGGTCTGGATCAGTTCGACGATCTGCCCAACCTCGTCGGCCGAGGCGGCCAGCGCCGAGATCGTCTCGTCGGCCTCGCCGGTGGCGACCGTCGCGAGGCGCGCGAGTTCGCTGGAGGAGGCCGCCTGGCGGCTGATCTCGCTGATCGAGAGCGCGAATTCGTCGCTGGCGGCCGCAGCCGCGGTGGCGCCGGCATTGGCCTCTTCCATCGAGGCGGCGACCTCGCCGGTCCGGCGGCTCGCTTCCTCGGCGCTCGTCGCCATGCGGCTCGCGGTGGTGTGGAGCTGGCTCGATGCCGCCGCCACGCCGCTCACCACGTCGCCGACGGTGCGCTCGAACTGGCGTGCGACCTCATCGAGCAGCGCGGCCTTCCTGGCCTCAGCCTCGAGCCGTTCGCGTTCGCGCTCCTGCTGGAGCTGCAATTCCTGTTCGGCGCGCTCGGCCTTTTCGCGGGCGCGGTCTTCCATCCACTTGTTGGCGCGCTTGAACAGGTCGAGCGCGCGGACCATCTGGCCGATCTCGTCCTGGCGGTCGGCACCCTCGATGGTGAAGTGGCGGTCGCCCGAGGCAAGCTGGTTCATGCCGTTGGCGATCTCGACGATCTTGTTCGAGAAATCGCGCGACAGATAGGCGAGGCCCAGCAGCAGCACCGCCGCGCCCACCGCCGCAAGCGCGGCGAGGATGAGGATCATGTTGAAGAAGTAGCCGATGCCGCGCGCTTCCTGCTTTTCGCCCGCTTCGGCGAGATCGGAGGCGAGCCGGGCGGTGGCGGCCATCACGGCGGTGCCTTGCCCGGCGACATCGCTCGCCGCCGCATTCGCATCCCCGCCGCCGCGCACGCCCTCGGCGGCGCGGTCGAAGGTGGTCTCGAACCGGGCGAGTTCCGCGCGCACGGCGTCGACGCCCGGGGCGAGCTGCGGGGCTTCCTTGGCGATACTCGCCTCGAGCGTGGTGAGCTGGGTCAGCAGCGCGGTTTCGCTGGCGCGCTGGGCCTCGCGCTGGGCGGTGCTGCGGT
Organism: Porphyrobacter sp. THAI-01a; assembly: GCF_056868655.1. Classification (NCBI taxonomy): domain Bacteria; kingdom Pseudomonadati; phylum Pseudomonadota; class Alphaproteobacteria; order Sphingomonadales; family Erythrobacteraceae; genus Porphyrobacter; species Porphyrobacter sp. THAI-01a. Next base: position 583,273 of record NZ_CP180579.1, read on the forward strand.
CGTAGACGACACGCACGGTGTGGTGGCGCAGCTCGCTTGCGGCCATCTGCAGCTGGCCGGCCGCGACCAGCGTTTCCTGCATGCGGGCCGAATCGTTGTAGCGGTCCCACAGGTGGGTGAGGCCGAGCCCCAGCACCAGGGTCATGAGCACGCCGACCCCGAGGAAAGTTCCGAACACGGTGTTGATCTTGCCGGCGAGCGAGAGGTTGCGGAACCAGGTGAGGCGTTCGAGCAGGGTGGTGCGCGGGGCCGCCTGCGGCATTTCCGCACCGGCGTCTGCATCCTCCAGCGCGAAGTCGCTCCTGAGGTCGCGCACGAAGTCGGGAACGGCCTGTTCCTCGCGGCGCTCCTGCAAGCTCATCATGTTCATTTTCCGCAATCCCCCGAAGGCTTGTTTCAAGCAATTGTGAAGGAAAATCCTTTCCAAAAGCTTGAGTTGCCCCAGATTGAGCGGGTCAGCCGGTGCGCACCCGCGCGAGGAAATCCTGCACCTGCGTGCGCAGGGTGGCGGCCTGGGTTTCGAGGCTGGTCGCGCTCGCAAGCACCTGCGAAGCGGCCGATCCGGTCGACAGCGAAAGCGCGCGCACGGTGTCGACATGGCCGGCGACCTTTTCGGTCCCGCGCGCGGCAAGATCGATGCTGCGGGCCAGATCGTGCCCGGCGACCGATTGCTGGTCGACCGCGCTGGCGATCGAGACGGCGGTGGTCTCGAGTTGTTCGATCTGGCTGGCTATGGCCCGCAGGGCGCTGACGCTGGCGCCGGTGGTCGATTGCATCGCGCGGATCTGTTCGGCCACCTGCTCGGTCGCGCGGCTGGTCTGGTTGGCGAGTTCCTTGACCTCGCTCGCCACCACCGCGAAGCCGCGCCCGGCCTCGCCCCCGCGGGCCGCCTCGATCGAGGCGTTCAGGGCGAGCAGGTTGGTGCGCTGGGCGATGGTCTGGATCAGCTCGACGATCTGGCCGACCTCCTGCGCGGAGTGGGACAGGGCGCCGATCGTGCTGTCGGCCTGCCGCGCCGAGAGGCTGGCCTCGCGCGCCAGCGCGGCGGAGGAGGCGGCCTGGCGGCTGATCTCGCCGATCGACATGGCGAACTCGTCGCTCGCCGCGGCGGCCGCGGTGGCCCCGAGATTGGCTTCCTGCATCGCCGCCGCCGCCTCGCCGGTGCGCTGGCTCGCGTCCTCGGCGGTGGTCGCCATCAGGCTGGCGGTCGATTGCAGCTGGCTGGAGGCGGCGACCACCCCGGTGACGACTTCGCCCACGGTGCGCTCGAACTGGTCGGCGATGGCGTGGATCGCGCGGTCGCGTTCCAGCCGCGCTTCCTCGCGCTGCACCTGCAGGCGGGCCTGTTCGTCAAGCTCGGCCCGGGCGCGTTCGGCGCGTTCGCGGCTCAGCTTCTCGAGCCTGAGGCCGGCGCGGTGGAACACCTCGGTCGCCCGCGCCATCTCGCCGATCTCGTCGCGGCGGTCCTTGCCGCTGATCGCGACATCGCGCGTGCCGGCGGCGATGGCGGTCATCTGGCGCGCCATCGCGCCTAGGGTCGCGCCCACGGTGCGGTTGAAATAGCGCTGCGCGAACAGCGTGATGAGCGTCAGGATCGTCGCCAGCGCGATCCACATCACCAGCAGGCGCGAGATCAGCGATGCGCCGTCGTCGGCCATCCGGTCGGCTTCCTGTCCGAGTGCCGTGGTCATGGCCCCGGCCGCCTCGAGCACGGCGCTGCCGGTGGCCTCGATCTCGGAGGCCTGGCGCCGGCGGCGGCTGTCGTCGGCGGTGTCCGGGTCGTAGGCGGCGACCTGGCGGGCGAGATCGTCGATCCCGTCGCGGATCACCGAAAGGCGGTCCTGCGCGGCGATCCCGGTGGCGCCGGTGCGGTCGGCAAGGGCGGCCGCGCTCGCAGCGGCACGGTCGAGCGCCTCGCGGGCGGCGCGGGCGCTCGCGGCGTCGCCGTCGGCGACCAGCATCTCGGCATGGCGCTGGCCTTTGCCCAGCTGCACCAGCAGGCGTTCGGCCGTGAGCGCGGCATTGTGGGTGGTGCGGATGCGCTCGGCGCGCTGGCCGAGCTCGACATAGCCCGCCACCACGAACAGCCCCGCGAGCAGCGCGAAGGCGAGGTTGCAGCTGAAGAACAGCGTGATCTTGCCGCCGACCGACAGCCCGTCGAACCAGCGGCGCGCGCGGGCCAGAGGCGTCGTCGGCGCGGGCGCCGCGCTGCCGGCGGTTTCGGCCTCGCAATCGATGGCGATGTCCTGAAGCGCGCTCATGCCGCCCGGTCGTCCTTGTTCTGCGGCCCTGCGACCTGGGCGTCGTTGCGGTTCTGCTCGGCGATCAGCCGGTCGATCTCCTCGGCCGGCAGCGCGCGGTAATAGAGCCAGCCCTGGATCTGGTCGCACCCGGCAAGGCGCACCAGTTCGGCCTGTTCCTCGGTCTCGACCCCTTCCGCGGTCACGCCCATGTCGAGCGCGCGGGCGAGCGCGATCGAGGAAAGCATCATCGCCCGGCTGCCGTCATCGACACCGGCGAGCTCGACCAGGCTGCGGTCGAGCTTCAGTTTCTCGAAGCGGAAGCGCCGCAGGAAGCCGATCGAGGCATAGCCGGTGCCGAAATCGTCCAATGCGATGCGCACCCCGAAGCTGCGGATCACGTCGAGCGTGCGTTCGGCCACCACGGGATCGAGCACGAGGCAGGTCTCGGTCACCTCCAGTTCGAGCCGGTGCGGCGGGAAGCCGGTCTCCTCCAGCACCTCGCCGAGCTTGATCGGGAATTCGGCATTGCGCAGCTGCGCGGCGGAGATGTTGACCGACAGGGTGATGTCGCCCCACCGCAGCGCGTCGCACACCGCCTGGCGCAGCACCCACACCCCGAGCGGGTTGATGAGGCCCGAATCCTCGGCCACGGGGATGAAGATGTTCGGCCCGAGCGGATCGCGACCGGTGCGGTCCCAGCGCAGCAGCGCCTCGACCGCGACAATACGCTTGGTCTCGGCGCTGACGAGCGGCTGGTAGGCGAGGTGGAACTCGCCCGCGGTGATCCCGGTGCGGATTTCGTCCTCGATCTCGCGCACGCGTTCGCGGCGGCGGTCGAAGCTTTCGTTGAACCATGTGCAGCGCATCTTGCCGCCGCGCTTGGACATGTCCATCGCGACGTCCGCCCGGCGCAGCATCTCGGAGGAGGGCACGCGCAGGTCGGCGGTCGAGCGGGTGAGGCCGATGCTCGCCCCCACCGCGATGTGGCGATGGCCGAGCGTGATCGGCGTGCCGAGCCGTTCCAGCAGCGCGCGGCAGATCCCCTCGAGAATGGTGCCCGCGACCTTGCCGCTCATCACCGCCGCGAACTCGTCGCCGCCGAGCCGGTAGCAGCGCGCCTCGGTGCCGCACACCTCTCGCAGGAGATCGGCGCAGCGTTCGATCAGCTGGTCGCCGACGGCATGGCCGTAATGGTCGTTGACCTGCTTGAAGCTGTCGAGATCGATCATCGCCAGCGCCACTTCCTCGTCCCCGCGGGAGAAGTGCTGGATGTCCTCGTGCAGCACGTGGCGGTTGGGCAGGCGGGTGAGCGGATCGCCGTGGGCGCGTTCCTCCAGCCCGCGGATCGTTGCGATGCCGCTGCGGCCGAGAAAGAACAGGGTGGCGGCGTAGACGAGGATCGCCGAGATCAGCAGCGCACCCTGCGATCCCACCGACCAGCTGTCCGACAGGCCCACCGCCAGCGCGAGGCAGCCGGTCATCACGCTCGCCACCGCGATCGGGATGACCACCAGTCCGACCGAGGTCAGGTGCAGGGGTTGCTTCGCCGTGAACACAGAGCAGGTTTCCCGTTGCGGCGCCCGCATTCTCGCGCCTTTGCCTGATCGTCCTAAAGAGAAGCGGCTAAGGAAGGGTAAAGCATTCCGCCGGAAAGCGTCGCGCGGCGGCGGAAATCAGGCGATTTTCTGGAGTGCGGCGGCGGCGGGCGTGGTGACCGGCTCGAAAAAGCTCGCCCGGCGCGAGGCGGGGACGAAGCGTTCGGTCTGGCCGACCACGGTCTCGCCCGCGCCGAGCATCAGGAAACCGTCGGGCATGACCGCGCCCGCGAGCCTCGCGAAGGCCTCGCTGCGGGTCGGGCGATCGAAATAGAGCAACACGTTGCGGCACAGCACGAGATCGAAGGGGATGCGCCCCGGGTGGTGGGGGGCAAGCAGATTGGCCTGCGCGAAGCGGACCATGCGCCGCACCTCGTCGCGCACCTGCCAGCCGCGCGGGGTTTCCTCGAAGTGGCGCAGCATCTGTGTCACGCCGAGCCCGCGCTGCACCTCGAACTGGCTGTAGACCCCGCTGCGCGCCGCGGCGATCGCGCGGTGCGAGACATCGGTGCCGAGGATGTCGATCGTCCAGCCCTGCCAGCGTTCGGCCTGTTCGGCAAAGAGCATGGCGAGCGAATAGACCTCCTGCCCGGTCGAGCAGCCCGCCGACCAGATCGACAGGCGGCGCGCGCCCTGGCGGCGTTTGGCGAGCTCGGGCAGGATTTCGCCCGGCAGCTGGTCGAAGGTCGGCTTGTCGCGGAAGAAATAGGTCTCGTTGTTGAGCAGCGCCTCGACCACCTCCTGCGCGAGGTCGGTGCCCTCGGGACCGGCGGGCGGGGCGGCAAGCAGGCACACGAGCTGGTCGACATTGGAAATGCCGTGGGCGCGGAAGATCCCCGCGAGCGCCGAGTTGACGCGCCAGCGGCGGCTTTCGGTCAGGTGCTGACCGGTGCGCGCTTCGAGCAGGTCGGCGATGATCTGGTGGGAGGCTTCGCTCGCTTCCATCGGGTCGCGCCGCCTTACCGCAGGGCCGCAGGGGCGGGGGCGGGGGCGGTGGCGGGGGTGAAGGCCTGCGCCATCACCGCATCGCCGAGCCGGTCGGGCGGGCCGATCAGGCTGGCGAGCCCCGCGCGCGCGACCGCGCCGGGCATCCCCCACACCGCGCTGGTATCGGCGTCCTGCGCGTAGATCATGCCGCCCGCATCGACCAGCGCCTGTGCGCCGAGCACCCCGTCGCGGCCCATGCCCGACAGGATGACGCCCACGGCGCGGCCCTCGCAGGCCGCACCGAGGCTCTCCAGCATCGGATCGACCGACGGCACGCAGCCGCTCGCCGCCGGTTCGGTGCTGATGCGGGTGACAAGGCCCGATCCCGCCGCGGGGCCCTTGCGGCGCACCACGATATGGCCGTGTCCGGGCGCGATCACGATGCGGCCCGGGGTGAGCGCGAGACCGTCGGTGGCGATGTCGGCCGGACGCCCGCAGGCCGCCTCGATCTGGCGGGCGAAGACCGGCATGAAGCTCGCCGGCAGGTGCTGGGTGATCAGCAGCGGCAGATCGAAATCCGCACCCAGTTGGCGCAGCATCAGGCCCAGCGCGTGGATCCCCCCGGTCGAGGCGCCGATCGCGATCGCCTCGGGCCGCCAGGTGCGGCGGGCGAAGCCGGGGCGCGCGAAGCTCGGTGTTGCGGCGCGCGCCGGGACGGTCTCGGCCTCGGCGGCGCCTTCCATGGTGCGCGATCCCAGCGCGCGGATCTTGCCGAGCAGGGCCGCGCGGTAATCCTCGGTGAAGCCGCCCGGACGCGGCTTCAGCAGCGTGTCGGCGGCGCCCATCTGGAGCGCCGCGAGCGTGTGCTCGGCCCCGTCCATCGTCAGCGACGAGACGACCAGCACCTGCGGGCCGCCGGGCGTCGCGAGGATCGCGGGCAGGGCATCGAGCCCGCCGATCCCCGGCATCTCGAGATCGAGCAGCACCACGTCGGCGGGCGTCTCGGAGAGCTGGGCGATGGCCCGTTCGGCGCTCGATGCGGTGCCGACGATCACCAATGCGGGATCGCTTTCGACCATGCGCTTGAAGATCGTGCGCACGGTCAGCGAATCATCGACGATCATCACCCGGATCGCAGCGGCCGATCCGGCATGGGCGAAGGGGCGCCCGGCGCTATCGACGCGGGGGCTGCGCGGCAGGGAGGCGGGGCGGTTCACGCAAACCCGACAAGCTGCAACTTGATCTGCAGCGTCTCGTGATCGAAGGGCTTCATCACATATTCGTCCGCCCCGGCCTGGATCGCCTGGCGGATATGCGCGACATCGTTCTCGGTGGTGCAGAACACGACCTTGGGCTTGTCGCCGCCCGGGCGCTGGCGCAGGTGGACGAGGAATTCGATTCCCGTCATCACCGGCATGTTCCAGTCGAGCAGCACCACGTCGGGCATCGCCGCATCGCAGGCATCGAGCGCGAGCTTGCCGTTCTCGGCCTCCTCCACGGCAAAGCCGAGCGTTTCGAGGATGTGCCGCGAAACCTTCCGGATGACCCGGGAATCATCGACGATGAGGCAAGTTTTCATGGGGCTGTCCTGCGATTGGTGCCGCAAGATTAGGGGCCATTTGGTAAGGATTGGATTAAGCCGCGCTCTCGATTTCGTGCCTTGCGGTCTCGGGCCCGGCGAGCAGCGCGGGAAGATCGACGAGCAGCGCGGGCCCGGCCATGGTCTCGATCATGCCGGTGGCGATGCGCGACCATTCGGGGCCGAATCCGCCCGGGACCTGCCCGGCCTCGCCTGCGGCGGTGGTGATGTCCTCGATCCCGTCGACCAGCAGGGCGTAGGAGTGGCCCCCGTCGGCGACGACGATGGCGCGGTGGTCGGTCGGCCAGTCGCCCGCACCCGCCACGCCGATCGCGCGGCGGCAGTCGATCACGGTCAGCGCCTGGCTGCGCAGCGCGGTGATCCCGGCGATCCACACCGGCGCGCGCGGGATCGGGGTGACGGCGGACACCTCGATCACCGATTTCACGTCGAGCGCCGAGAGCGCGCAGCGGCGTCCGGCGATGCAGGCGATGACGAGCAGGTCTCCGGTCATGCGGCTTCTCCGGTGGCCGGGCGCGCGGCGGCGGCGGCGAGGGCGGCGAGCAGGGCTTCGCGGTCGTAGCGGTAGATCGTCGCCGCGCCGGCGGGCGCATCGGGCTGGTCGCGCAGGCGGATGACGCGGGCGGGCAGGGTCCGGCCCAGCGCCTCGGCGACCTCGTAGACGTCCTCGAAGACGATCCCCACCGCGGCAGCACCGGCGTCCTCGGCGGCGACGATGTCATAGCCCGCGGCGGTCACCAGCGGGGCGAGGATGGTGCGCGCCCATTCGCCCTCGGGCAGGACGCAGGCCGGGCGCACGGCGGCGACCGGCGGCTCGCCGTACCGGGCGAACAGGGCGTGGGCGTCGATCAGGGTGACGGGCGTGCCGCCGATCAGGGTCATGGCCTCGATCATCGGGTCCTCGGGCACCGGGGTAAGCGCCTCGGTCAGTTCCACCGCATCCTCAACCTCGCGCACCGCATGGAGCAGTTCGCAGGCCCCGTCGGACAGGCGCAGCAGGCGCACGCGCGGCTGGGCGAGGGGTTCGTCGGGAAGGCCGATCAGCGGCAGGATCATCCCGTCGATCACCACCCGCGCCCGGGCGGCGGAGCGGTCGATGGCACTCGCCGGGGCGGTCTCGATGCGCTGCACCAGTTCGAGCCGCACCGCCGAACGGCGTCCGGCGAAATCGGTGAACAGCATCGCGCGGCTGTGCGTCTCGGCCCCGGCGGCGGCATCGCCGTCGTGAAGGTCGAGCACGCGGGTGCGGGTGTCGGAGACGAGGTGATGCTGCGCGGCGATGTTGGCGACGTCGAGCAGCAGCACCGGCGTGCCGTCGTCGAGCAGGGTCGATCCGGCATAGAGCCCGGAGCGCATCACCGCAGGCGCGAGGGGCTTGACCACCAGATCGCCGTGATTGTGGATGCCCTCGACCGCCAGCGCAAAGAGATCGCCGCTGGCGAGGCGCAGCATCACGAGGGTCGGGTCCTTCGCCGCGACCTCGCAGGCCGGCAGGCCCAGCACTTCGCCCAGCATCAGGCAGGGCACGCGGTTGCCGCGGAAGGTGACGAGCGCGGTCTCGCCCATGCGGGTGAAATCGAGCACCTTCGAGGAGGCCTGGACGATCTCCTCGACATAGGACTGCGGGATCGCGAAACGCTGCCCGCCCGCCTCGACCGTGAGCCCGGCGATTATGCTGAGGGTGAGCGGGATCTGGAGCGTGAAGGTGGTGCCCTGCCCGGGAGCGGAGGCGACCTTGATGCTGCCCCCGACCTTCTCGAGGTTCTGGCGCACCACGTCGAGCCCGACCCCCCGACCCGAGACGTTGCTGACGGTCTCGGCGGTCGAGAAGCCGGGTTCGAAGATCAGGTTCAGGATCTTGTCGCGCGGCATGGCGGCGCGCTCGGCGGCGGTGAGGAGGCCCGTGGCGGTCGCCTTGGCCGCGATGCGTTCCTCGTCCAGCCCGCGCCCGTCGTCGGCGATAACGATGGAGATGGTGTTGCCCGATTGCCGCGCGGCGATGGCGAGCAGCCCGATCTCGCGCTTGCCCCCGGCGAGGCGGGCGGACGGCGCCTCGATGCCGTGGTCGATCGCGTTGCGGATGATGTGGGTGAGCGGATCGCGGATGGTCTCGATCATCTCGCGGTCGAGTTCCACGTCCCCGCCGTCGAGATCGACCATCACCTGCTTGCCGAGTTCGGCGGAAAGGTCGCGCACGAGGCGGGGGAGGGCGGAGAACAGGGTCTCGATCCGCTGCATCCGCATCCGCGTGATCGCGTCGCGCACGTCGGAGAGGATGGTGGTGAGGCGCTCGAACGGCCCGTCGATGGTCGGCTGGGTGCCGGCCTGCCGCAGCCGGTGGGCGAGATCGTTGCGGGCCAGCACCATGTCGGAAACGCCGCTCATCACCCGGTCGAGCAGTTCGACCGGCAGGCGGATGGTGCGCTGGGCAGCGGCGGTGTCGCTGCGGCGGGCGGGGCCGGCCTGCTCCTCGCCGGAGGCCAGCAGGCTCGCGGCGGGTGCGTGCAGGGCGGGGCCGGAGTCCGCGTCGGCGCCCTCCGGTCCTCCGGTTTCGCAGGTGTCGGGGGACGCATCGAGGCCCGCGATCAGGGCCTCGTCACCGCCTTCGGGAAAGGTCTCGCCCGCCTCGATGGCGTCGATCATCTGCACGATCCGATCGATGATCGCGAGCACGGCGGACACGAGCGCACGGTCCGGCTCGCGGCGCCCGGCGCGGCAATCGGCGAGCGCATCCTCGGCGGCATGGCTGAGTCCGGCAAGGCGCGGGAAATCGAAGAAGCCGCAATTGCCCTTGACCGTGTGGACGAAGCGGAAGATCGCGTCGAGGCGCGCGCGATCGCTCGGATCGGCCTCCCAGGCGACGAGTTCGCCGCTGGAGGCTTCCAACATTTCGCGGGTCTCGGCGATGAAATCCGCCAGCAGATCGTCCATGCGTGAAGGCGCCCTCTTGTCGCGTCTGCGAGGGCTATGCGGCAGGGTTGGTTAACAATGGCCTAGCGCGCGGGCGACCAGGCGGGATCCTGTCGCAGGAAGATGTGGCGCACCAGCAGGATTGCCGAAACCCCGCCGAACAGGTTGGCGGCGAGTTCGGCGGTGAAGATCGCCGCCGAGCCCATCCCGGGCTGGAGCATCAGCGCCACCGGCAGCATCACCAGGAACACCCGTGCGACCGACTGGACGAGGGCGAACGCCGCCTTGTCGACCGCGTTCATGATCCCGTTGCCGACGATCAGCAGCCCGAACCCCGCGTAGCCCCAGGCGGCGATCTTGAGGTAGAGATCGAACTCGGCGACCACGGCGGGATCATCGGTGAAGACCCGTGCGAGGCTCGCCCCTGCCGCCATCATCAGGATGGCGACCAGCAGCCCCCACACGACGCAGAAGCCCGCCGCGTAGAGCGTCGCCTCGCGCGCCCGGTCGAAGCGGCGCGCACCCCAGTTCTGCCCCACGATCGCCCCGATCGCGCCCGACAGGCCGAGCAGCGGGACGATGACGAAGCTCTGCAAGCGTCCCGCCGCGCCAAACCCCGCGACCGCCGCCTCGCCTTCAAGCGCGACCAGCGCGGTCAGGACCGAGAGGCCGAGCGGGTTGATCGCATTGGAGAAGGAGGCCGGCAGGCCGACGCGGATGATGGCGCGGGCCTGCTCGGCAAGGTCGCAGTCGCGCAGCAGCGCGAGATTGAGCGGCAGCGGCGTGCCGCGCAGGAGCCACATGGCCGCACAGACGCCCACCCCCCAGCCGATCACCGTGGCATAGGCCGAGCCGGCGATGCCGAAGCCCGGAAAGCCGAAGGCGCCGGTGATCAGGATCGGGTTGAGCACCCAGTTGGCCGCGGCATAGGTGATGCTGACGGTGCTGGTGCGCTTCGCCTCGCCCTGCCCGCGCAGAACGCCGTTGAAGCCCATGATCGCAAGGCTGAGCGGAAAGCCCATGGCATAGGGCGTCATGTAGGCGCGGATCAGCGGCATGAGGTGTGCGGGCGCGTTCATCGCCGAGAAGATCGGGTCGATCAGCAGCCACAGCGCAAGGCCCATCACCAGCCCGCAGGCGAGCGCGAAGACGATCCCGAAATTGGCGCGCCTGGCGGCCCGGTCCATGTCCCCTTCGCCCAGCGCCCGCGCGACCACCGAATTGATCCCCACCATCACCCCGACCCCGAGCGAGGTGCTGGCGACGGCGACGGGGAAGATGAAGCTGATCGCCGCCAGCGGCGCGCTGCCGAGCTGGCCGATGAAATAGGCATCGACGATCCCGATCGACATGATCGCCGCCACCCCGATCACCGCGGGCAGGGTCTGGCTGACGAGGTGTCCGGGGATCGAGCCGCTGACGAGACGGGCCGTGGAGGAAGGGGGGGAGGCGGACATTCGCGCAAAGGCGTAGCGGGCTGTCCCGCGCCTTGCAAAGCATTCCCTGCCCGTGCGATAGCGGGCTCAAGGACAGACGGAGAGGACACGCACCATGGCGACCCAGCTCAAACCCACCATCGAATGCAGCCCCGAGGAATGGCAGGCGCGGCTGGATCTGGCAGCCTGCTATCGCATCTTCGACCATCTCGGCTGGTCGGAATCGATCTACAACCACATCTCGCTGAAGGTGCCGGGGGAGAAGGACACCTTCCTCATCAACCCCTTCGGGCTGCTCTATTCCGAGGTGACCGCGTCGAACCTCGTCAAGATCGATGTCGAGGGCAATAACGTCGGCGGTTCGCCCTACATGGTGAACAAGGCCGGCTTCACCCAGCACGCCTATTTCCACAAGCATCTGGGCGGTCGCGCCGACGCGATCTGCCATGTCCACACCACCGCAACGATGGCGGTGTGCAGCCACAAGGACGGGCTGCTGCCTACCAATTTCTACGCCTGCAATTTCCAGGGCCAGATCGGCTATCACGACTTCGAGGGCGTCACCGTCCGCCCCGAGGAAGGCGAGAGGCTGGTGCAGAATCTCGGCAACCACACGATCCTGATGCTGCGCAACCACGGTCCCGTCGTCATGGACCGCACGATCCAGGGCATGTTCGTCAAGATGTGGGCGCTGCAGCGCGCCTGCGAGATCCAGGTGGCGACGCTGTCGATGGGCAACCCCAACCTCGTGCCCCAGGCGGTGGTCGACGTTCACCAGCGCGACCTTTCCGTGATGAGCGGGCAGGGCGGCGCGGGGCTGTTCGACTTCGAGGCGTGGAAGCGCAAGATCGACCGGATCGACGACAGCTGGCGCCAGTAGGCGCCCTCGGGAACCCGCCATGTCGCGCATGACCGTCAACGAGCGGCCGGTCGAGTTCGACCTCGATCCGCGCATGCCGCTGCTCTACGCCCTGCGCGAGGCGATGAACCTCACCGGCACCAAGGCCTGCGGGGGCGGGGCGGAATGCTCGGGCGCGTGCATGGTGCTGGTCGACGGCGTGGCGCTCCGGTCCTGCGCGATCACGCTGGCGGAGGCGGAAGGGCGTCTGATCACGACCATCGAGGGGATGTCGCGCGATCGTTCGCATCCCGTGCAGCAGGCGTTGGTGGCGCAAGGGGCGATCCAGTGCGGCTATTGCACCCCCGGGATCGTCATGTCCGCCGCCGCGCTGCTCCAGCGCAACCCGGCGCCGACCCGCGAGGATATCGCTGCGGCGATCCCGAATATCTGCCGCTGCGGGGTCTATCCGCGGCTGGTCAAGGCGGTCGAGCAGGCCGGGCGCGTGGCCCAGCGGCAGGAGCGCATCAGCGCCGCCCCCGCGCCGGGCATCACTCCCGAGGACGCCGCCAAGGCGGTGCCGGCCCTGCGCGTGGCAGAGCCGGAGTAGTCTGTTCGGGCCACCTTCGGCGGCACGGGTGGTCTGAACTCAATAACGCAGCGTCAGGCCGACCTGGATGGTGAAGGGCTGCCCCGGCAGGATGCCGCGCGCGCGGTCGGTCACGTAAAGCCGGTCGAAGAGGTTGCGGGCGGTGGTGAACACCTCCCACTTGCCGCCCGGCGGGCCGTATGACGCGGCGAGGTTCACCTGCGTCCAGCCCTCGATCAGCCCGCGCTGGCCATCGGGGGTGACGGGGATGAGGTTCACGTCGTCGGCGAAGATCGAGGACTGGCTGACGACCTCGACCTGCCCGGTGAAGCCCTTGTGCTCGACCCCGAGCGCGCCCGAGACCAGCCATTCGGGCGAATAGGGCAAGCGGTTGCCCTCGACATTTCGGGCTACCCCGCAGGGCACCGCGCCGGCGCCGGTTGCCACCGGTGTGCCGGTGGTCGCCCCGTCGAAGCAGGGGGCGGTGGCGATGCGGGTGCTGTTGTATTCGGCATCCGCGACCCAGGTCAGCGCGAGGCGCGCGAAGACGTCGGTATCGCCCCCGGTCCAGCCCGCCGCGCGCGAGGAGGCGTTGAGCGCGAATTCCGCGCCGCGGTGCAGCGTTTCGCCTGCCGAGGTCAGCGTCGCGCCGACCCCACCGGCGACCGACTGGGCGACGATCTGGTTCTGGAAATCCATGACGAAGGCGGTGGCATCGAAGCCGATGCCCGGCACGATGTCGCCGCGCAGCCCGATCTCGTAGTTCCAGCTCAGTTCGGCATCGAGATCGACCGAGCCCCCGGCCGCAGTGATGATGTCCTCCACCCGCGGCGGGGCGAAGCCACGGTGCACGCCGCCGTAGAGCGTGAGGCTGCCCCCGATCGCCCAGGTCGCTCCGATGCCGGGGAGCACCTTGTCGAGGCTGCTGGTGCCGCTGGTGGCGGCGGTCACCGCACCCGAGGGGCGGCCGCCGACGAGGACGTCGACGGGCAGGTTGCGGCGCTCGAAATCGATGAACTCGGCGCGCACGCCGGGGGTGAGCGCGAAGGCGCCGAATTCGAGGCGCGACTGGATGAAGGCCGCAAAGGCGGTCGCATCGCGCTCGTTGTTCTCGCGCACGCCCGCGTTCACGCCCGTGCCGGGGCGGCGCGCGGTCGGGGTGTCGCCGTTCCACTGGCGGCGGCGCTGGCGTTCCTCGTGATAGCGCACACCGATCTCGGTCTCGCCGCCGAAGCCGAACAGCGCGTGATCGATCGCGAGGCGGGATTCGATCCCGTAGGTGTCGTAATCGCGCAGGCGCCCCTCGTTGCCGCAGGTGGTCAGGAGATTGGCCATGCCGCCGCAGGCCGGATCGCTCGAATCGTTGGGCCGCTGGCCCGAATTCGAGGACTGCCGCCACCAGTCGCGGGTGAAGTAGTGGTAATAGGCCGAGGTGCGCAGGGTCAGATCGTCGGACAGGTTCCAGCGGTGGGCGATGGTGGCGTTCAGGCGCTCGGTCTGGAAGTCGTCATTGACGAAGGGATTGCCGCGCGGGTCGGCGGCGAATTCGTCGCGGCGCAGGCCCGAATAGCCGACCCGGCTGTCCTCGCGGAAGCGCGAGAGCTTGACGGTGAGGCCGTGGTCGGGGCCGAATTCCCACCCCGCCTTCACGAAGATGTCGGTGAATCGCAGCGCCTGGTTGTCGCGGAAGCCGTCGGTCTGGTTGTGGTTGACATGGACCAGCACCCCGCCGCCGGCGAGCCTGCCGCCGACCATGCCGTCGAGCATCAGCATGTCGCGGTTGCCGGCCGCGACGGTGCCGTTGGCGATGAATTCGTCGGGCACTTCGGGAGTGATGTAGTTGACCACGCCGCCGATGGTCTGCGGGCCGAAGCGGATCTGACCGGCGCCCTTCAGCACCTCGAGCCGGGTGAAGCGCTGGATCGGCGGGTGGTAGTAGCTGGCGTTGTCTCCATAGGGGGCATAGCCGAGCGGGATCCCGTCCTCGAGCAGCAGCACCTTGGTCGAGCGCACCGGGTTCAATCCGCGGATGCCGATATTGGGGCGCATCCCCGCGCCTTCCTCCTCGCGCACGAACACGCCCGGAACGAGGCGCAGGGCATCGTTGACGTTGAGCGGGCGGGTGCGTTCGAGGTCGGTCTCGGTGACGACGGCGGAGGAGCCGGGGATGGTGTCGGCGTCTTCCATGCTGCCGACGACGATGATCTCGGTCGCGGGCTGTGCGGCGGTGGTGGTGATCGCTCCGCTGCTGCTGCCCTGCTGCAAGTCGCCGTTCTCTGCGAAAGCGGGGAAGGCGATGCTGGCGCAGCCCGCCAGAAGGGCGGTGCGGGCAATGGGGAGAATCATGGGTTGAAGGCCTCTCGGTGTGTCTTGCGGACGTCAGCTATTGAAAACCATTCGCATCTGCAAGCGCTGTGAGAGCTTGAAATTGATAATCATCAATCTGTGGCAATCCCGCCACGAGGATTCTATCGACGGGACAGGATAAGGGAGTATCGAATGAAGGCGACGATCTGGCACAACCCGGCCTGCGGCACCTCGCGCAAGACACTGGCGATCCTCGAGAGCCTCAGCCGTGTCGAGGTGACCGTGGTCGAATACCTCAAGACCCCGCCGAGCGCCGAGAAGCTCGCCCAGCTCTACCGTGATGCCGGGATCACCCCGCAGGCAGGCCTGCGCCTGCGCGGCACCGATGCGGCCGAGCGCGGCCTTCCCGATGCCGACGACGCCACGGTGCTTGCGGCGATGGTGGCCGATCCGATCCTGATCGAGCGCCCGCTGGTGGAAACGGACAAGGGCGTTCGCCTGTGCCGACCGCAGGACGTGGTGCTGGAAATTCTCTGACTTCCGTTCGGGTCGAGCGCAGTCGAGACACCAGCGCACAGGCCTCTCGACTTCACTCGAGGCGAACGGAAAAGGGCTAGCTCCGCTCCTTCGTCAGATCCCGGTCGGCCTGCAACTTGAACCACCCGTGCACCAGCACGGTCAGGCACAGTGCCACGATCAGGCCGAAGCCCAGCCAGTCGGAATGGCCGTAGAGCCACACGCCGAGCGCGGGCGCGTAGATGTAGCTTGCCCCTGCCAGCGACGCGACGATCCCCGATGCCTGCCCCTGCTCGGCGCGGGTGACGGCGAGCGAGGTGCCCGCCGTCGTGCCGGGACGGAACAGGCCGAAGCCGAGCGAGGCAATGGCATAGCCCAGCGCGATGAGGTGCAGGTCGCCCGCCACCGCCAGCAGCACCGTGCCGAATGCCGCCGCCGCAATGCCCCACAGCGTCGCCGCGCGCGGGCCGAGGTCGAAGCGCGGGATCAGGCCCCACTGCGCGAGCAGGGTGGCGATCGCGCCGCTCATGAGCACGAGGCCCACCGGCCCCGCACCCTCGGCGGGCGTGTCGCGCAGGCCCAGCCGGTCGAGCACGAGGAAGCCCGCGATCCCGAGCACCATCGCCTGCGCATGGCCCCCGATCAGCCCGGCAAAGACCCAGGGCCGCAGGCGCGGATCGCGCCAGGTCAGGCGTGGGGGCTCGCCCGTCTCGTCCGCGTCCGGTGTGTCGCCGGGATCGACCGGCGCGCCCGAGCCGCTCGAGGAATAGGCGACCGCGGCGCCGCGCGCGGCATATTGCGGCTCGTCGTCGGGCAGGCGCCAGCGCAGCAGCACCAGGGCGACCACCCCGATGGCCGCAAAGCACAGGAACGGGCCGGTCAGGCCGATGCCGAGGAAGGGCAGCACCATCAGCGGTGCCAGCGCGGGGCCGATCACCGTGCCCAGCCCGAAGCTCGAGGCGATCAGCGAGAGCGCCTGCGTGCGTTCCGCCCGGGGCGTGCGCGAGGCGACATAGGCCTGCACCGCCGGCGGCGCGGCGCTGCCGAAGCCGCCGTAGAGGCTGCGCGCGGCGGCGAAGGCGACGAGGGTCCACACCGCCGACATCCAGCCCGCCAGCCCCGCCCACAGCGCCGCGCCGCACAGCACGAAGCTGGTAATGAAGCCCGCCAGCCCCAGCGCCATCATCGCCTTTCGCCCGCGCTTGTCCGAACGCCGCGCCCAGAACGGCGCGCACACCACCCACAAAAGCGCCGACCACGAATAGGCGAGGCTGATCCACACGTCCTCGACCGCCAGCGCCGTGCCGATCGAGGGCATCACCGATTGCATCGCCGTGTTGCCCGCCGCGGTGACCAGCATCACCATGAACAGCAGCGCCATGCGCGCCGGCGGAATCGCGCCGGTCTTGCGGGCCGCGCCGGAGGGCGGGGCCTCGCGGGTCAGGTCGGGATCGGTCTCGGCCATCGCGGCAGGGGTGCCCTTACTCGAAGAGGTCCGGTTCCTCGTCCGGGATGACCTGCGAAAGCTGGCGATGGAGCGCCGCGGTGAGCGCATAGGAGATGGTGTAGAACACCGTCAGCAGCAGCGCAAAGAAAGCGGTGTTGCCGATCAGCGCGACCCTTTCGCCGAGCGCCGAGAAGACGAGGCCCACCACCAGCAGCAGGATCAGCGCGATCACCGTCCCCAGCAGCACCAGCGAGACGAAGAACAGGAACAGGCGGAAGGAATTGCCCTTGGTGAGCTGCCACGATTCGCGCATCGCGGTCACCGGATTGCGCCTGCCGCCGATCACGATCACCGCGCTTACCAGCGCGAACTTGACCGACAGATAGAGCGTCACCGGCAGGACGATCAGGCTCGCCGCCGCTTCGGCCATTTCGGGCAGCAGGCTGGCGAGGAAGGAGGGGAGCTGGGTGAGGAGGCCGACCAGCAGCTGCCCGCCCAGCACCGGCAGGACCAGCCGCGGCACCGCGCCCAACGCCTCGCGCACCGTCGGGCGGGCCGGGTCGCCCAGCAGGGCGAGGATCGCGATCCCGCCGCACAATTGCCCTATCAGCGCCAGCAGCAGCGCCCACCAGTTCGTGAGAATGAATGCGTTGATCTGCGCCGCGACGCGCTCGGGATCGGGCTCGCTCCCGCCGGCGCCGAAATCCATGCCGCTGGTCAGCAGGACGTAGATCACCACGAACAGCGGCAGGAACAGGAAGATCCCCGCCAGCACGCTCACCAGATCGCGATTGGCGCCGATCATCCCGGTCGCCTGTGTCCAGGCCTTGCCCATGTCGAGCTTGCGGTGTGCCATCTGGTGCCCTTTTCGATCCCGTCGACCGGAGAGGAAGGCGCGGGGTCTCGCGCAATCGCCTCTTGATCTCGCCGCTCAATGCCCCCACCGGTGCGCCATGGCAAGCACTGCTCCGGCCCGCGAGGCCGCATTCCCGATCGAATGGGTGCGCGAGAGCGCGCCGGTGCCCTATGCCCGGGCGCTGGAGGCCATGGAGGCGAGGAACGCCGCCGTCCACGAAGGGCGCGCGGGCGAGCTCGTCTGGCTGCTCGAGCATCCGCCCGTCTACACCGCCGGGACCAGCGCAGACCCGGCCGAACTGGTTGATCCGCGCTTCGAGGTGGTCGAGGCCGGGCGCGGCGGGCGCTACACCTATCACGGCCCCGGCCAGCGGGTCGGCTATCTGGTGCTCGATCTGGCAAAGCGCGGGAAGGACGTCCGCTGCTTCGTCCACGCGATCGAGGGCTGGGTGATCGCCACGCTCGCGCGGTTCGGGGTCGAAAGCTGGCGCGCCGAGGGCCGCGTCGGCATCTGGACCCGCGACATCGACGGGAGCGAGGCCAAGATCGGCGCGATCGGCGTGCGGGTGCGGCGCTGGGTGACGATGCACGGCTTTTCGGTCAACCTCGACCCCGACCTTGCGCATTTCGGCGGGATCGTGCCCTGCGGCATCGCCGAATACGGCGTCACCAGCCTCGCGCGGCTGGGATTGCAGGTCTCGGCCGAGGAGTGGGACGCCGCATTGGTGGCGACCAGCGACGATTTCCTTGACGCACTCGATGCGGCCGCGAAGAGGGCATGCCGATGAAACGCACCGCTCTTGCCGGACTTGCGCTGCTTCTCGCGGCCTGCGGTGATCAGACCTCCGCCCCTGCCGAGCAGGGGGGCGCGGCCTCGGGCGAAGTGCTGCCCGGATCGGTCAGCGACGCGATGATCCCGCTCGAACAGCTCGACTCGCAAGCCCCGCTCGCGCCGCGCCAGGCGGTGCCGGTCGGCAGCATCGACGCCGAACAGCCCGAGGTCACGCCCGCTCCGGGGATCGAGGGCGGGCCGGAAAGCGAAGGGGCCGGAGCAGCCCCTGCCGCCCCGGCCTCCCAATCTTTCGAATAGACCGCGCCGCTTACTCGGCCGCCTGGGCCTGTTCTTCCTCGAGGGTCGGGTAGTCGGTGTAGCCCTGCGGGATCGGGAAGTACCAGCTCTTGGGCACGTCCTTGTTGGGGTTCCAGTGGGCGCCCACGGCGATGCGCTTCTCGAGATCGGGGTTGGAGATATAGGGCCGCCCGAAGCTCACCGCGTCGCACCTGCCGCTGGTCACATCGGCTTCGGCTGCTTCCGCGGTGTAGTCCGAATTGAGGATCAGCTTGCCGGTGTAGATCTGGCGGATCAGCGGGCTCTGCTTGGGCACGTCGGTCTGGCCGAAGGTGCCTTCCGGCCCGGGCTCGCGCAGTTCCACGAAGGCGAGGCCGAGTTCCTCGCAGACCTTCGCCGCCGCGCCGAAGGTCGCGGGCGGATTGCTGTCATCGGTCCCCTGCGAATCCCCGTTGGGCGACAGGCGGATGCCGACACGGTCGGCGCCCCACACGTCGATGATCGCCTCCAGCACCTCCCGCATGAAGCGTGTGCGGTTTTCCGGCGAGCCGCCGTAGGCGTCGGTGCGCAGGTTGGTCTTGTCGCGCAGGAACTGGTCGACGAGATAGCCATTCGCGCCGTGGAGCTGCACCCCGTCAAAGCCCGCCTTCTTCGCGTTCTCGGCGGCGCGGCGGTAATCGCCGACGGTGCGCTTGATGTCCTCCAGCGTCATTTCGCGCGCCTGCGCATAGGGCTGCTTGCCGGTCGGCGTGTGCGCCTCGCCCGGCGCGGTGGTCGCCGAAGCGGAGAAGGGCGGCTCCCCGCCGAGGAAATAGGGGTGGACGATGCGCCCCATGTGCCACAGCTGCATGACGATGAGGCCGCCTTCCTCGTGCACCGCCTTGGTGGTCGCCTTCCACGCCTCGGTCTGCTCGTCCGACCAGATGCCCGGCGCGCTCGGCCAGCCGAGGCCCTCGGTGCTGATCCCGGTCGCTTCGGTCAGGATCATCCCCGCGCCCGCGCGCTGGCGGTAATAGGTCGCCATCAGCTCGTTGGGCACGAACATCGGCTCGGCCGCGCGGCCACGGGTGAGCGGGGCCATGTGGATGCGGTTCTTGGCGTGGAGCGCGCCCATCTGGAGCGGCTGGAACAGGGCGTCATGCATATGTGGGAAACCTCCTGTTGGTCTGTCTTTGGGTTAGGCACTTGGGACGCGCGCGGCTAGGGCGCAAGCATGGAAAATGAGGGGACCTCCCAAGCAGAACTTGTCGGCGAACCTGCCAAGGAACCTGCACGCCCGGCACAGTGGCTGCTGCTGCTGGCGCTGTTCGGCGGCAACGTGGCGCTCGCGATCGGGCCGTGGTTCGTGCGGATCGCCGACACCGGGCCCGTCGCGGCAGGCTTCTGGCGGCTGTTTCTTGCCCTGCCGTTCCTGATCCTGCTGGCGAAGACGAACCACCAGCGGCTGACCGGGATGGGCGCGAGGACGCTCGGGCTGGTGGCGCTGGGGGCGGTGACCTTCGCACTCGATCTGGCGAGCTGGCACATCGGGATCGAGATGACGCGGCTCGGCAATGCGACGCTGTTCGGCAATGCCGGTTCGATCGTGCTGTTGTTCTGGGGCTTCCTCGTCGCGCGCACGCTGCCGGGGCGGCTGGAGTGGCTGGCGATCATCTTCGCGCTTTCGGGGGCGGCGATCCTGATGGGGCGGAGCCTCGAGATTTCGGGCGAGACTCTGATGGGCGACCTGTTCTCGGTCGCGGCGGGGCTGCTTTATGCGGTCTACCTGCTGACCTTGCAGCGCGCGCGCGGCGCTTTCGGGTCGTGGAGCCTGCTCGTCTGGGTGAGCATCTTCGGCTGCCCGGTGCTGCTGGGGATCGCGCTGGCGCTCGGCGAGCCGGTGTGGCCGCAGGCCTGGGGGCCGATCATCGGCCTGTTCATCCTCAGCCAGCTGGTCGGGCAGGGGCTGATGGTCTTCGCCCTGCGCTATTTCCCGCCGCTGGTGGTCGGCCTCGCGCTGCTCACCCAGCCGGCGGTGGCCTCGATCTACGGCTGGCTGGCTTTCGGCGAGGTGCTGTCGGGGATGGACATGGTCGGGATGGTGCTGGTCGGCGCGGCGCTGGCGGTGTCGCGGGCTAGGGCCACCTAGTCCCCGCTGAACCGCACCTTCCCCAGGTCCCCCATCCCCACGGTCCCGCTCGCCATCTCCAGCATCCGGTCGAGGCTGCGCTTGGCCTTCAGGCGGATGCCTTCCTCGATCTCGATCTGCGGCTGGAGGTCGCGCAGGGCGACATACAGCTTCTCCATCGTGTTCAGCGCCATGTAGGGGCAGATGTTGCACGAGCAGTTGCCGTCCGCGCCGGGCGCGCCGATGAAGTTCTTCTCGGGTAGGGCCTTCTGCATCTGGTGGATGATGTGCGGCTCGGTGGCGACGATCAGGGTGTCGCCGGGGAAGGTCTTGGCGAAGCTCAGGATTCCGCTGGTAGAGCCGACGTAATCGGCGTGGTCGATGATCGTCGGCGGGCATTCCGGGTGCGCGGCGATGGGCGCGCCCGGATATTGCTCCTTGAGCTTCAGCAGCTCGGTCTCGGAGAAGGCCTCGTGGACGATGCACACGCCGGGCCACAGCAGCATCTCGCGGTTGAACTTGCGCGCGAGGTAGCCGCCGAGGTGGCGGTCGGGGCCAAAGATGATCTTCTGCTCAGGGGGAATTTGGGCGAGGATCGTCTCGGCGCTCGAACTCGTCACGATGATGTCCGAGAGCGCCTTCACCTCGGTCGAGCAATTGATGTAGGTCAGCGCGATGTGATCGGGGTGCGCCTCGCGGAAGGCGCGGAACTTCTCGGGCGGGCAGCTGTCTTCAAGGCTGCACCCGGCGTCCATGTCGGGCAGGATCACGGTCTTCTGCGGCGAGAGGATCTTTGCCGTGTCGGCCATGAACTTGACCCCGCAGAAGGCGATCACGTCGGCATCGGTCGCCGCCGCCTTGCGCGAAAGCTCCAGCGAATCCCCCACGAAGTCGGCAATGTCCTGGATGTCGGGCGTCTGGTAGTAATGCGCGAGGATCACCGCGTTGCGCTCCCGGCGCAGGCGGTCGATCTCGGCGAGCAGGTCGGCGCCGGTGGGATTGCGGGTCAGCAGGCTCATCGGTTGATCCCTATGGGTCACTCAGGAGCCGCCGATATAGGCGTGCCCGCGGGATTTTCGAGCGAAAAGCGCCGCCTCGGCCTAGCCGGGGAAGCCCGGCGGCAGGAACGGCCCCATCGGCCGCTCGGCCCCCGGGGTGCCGGCGATCACCCACTCCGTGATCGCATAGCCCGCCGGCGAATAGGCGAGCGCCATCGACGCGGCCAACACCCCCACCAGAATGGCCAGCCCCCACAGGTAGGCCGGATGGACCCGCCCCGTGGTGCGCCAGTCGACGATCATCCCGATCAGCGGGAAGATCCAGGTCACCGCGTTGCCGATGAACCAGGCATAGGGGATCGCGAAAGGTAGCGGCAGCAGCCGCCCCAACCCCGGTCCCATCATCACCGCCATCGCGCACAGCATCAGCCGGCGGTGCCAGCCGGTGTAGCGGCGCTGCCGGAGCGACCAGTAGGCGAGCCCCGCAAAGCACAGCAGCAGCGCCGAATTGCTGATCAGGAACTCGTTTTGCGCGAAGAAGAACGGTCCGCCGGTGCGCTGTGCCGCGGTGACCATCACCAGCAGTCCCGCGCAGACCATCACCGGGATATAGGCATAGGCGATCCGCCCCAGCGCGATGTGCAGCGCCCGGTTCCCGCCGGCGATACTGACGTGCTGGACGAGGTAGAGCCCGATCCAGCCCATGAAGATCACGCCGTGGACATGATAAGGCCAGGGCTCGGCAAAGCTCGAGCGGCCGACGATCACGTGCGTGGTGAAGCCCGCCACGATCAGCAGGCTCATCACGAAGGCCATGATCACGAAGAAGCGCGTGCCTTCCACGGTCGCGCGGCGCGGAGCTGCTGCTGTCGCCATTGCCACCTCCCCCTGAAAGCGTCCCCTGCCTGTTAGTGGACCATGGAACGCCCCCGGACGCAAGCGGGAAGGTCTAGGCAGGCAGCCAGACCGCGCCGTCGCGCCGCACGGCGCCGCGCTTTTCCAGGTCGAGGAGGTGGGCGGTGACGCTCATCTCGGCAGCGCCGATCAGGCGTTTGTCGAGGCCCTTGTACATCTCGGGGATGAAGCCGCTGACGGGCCGCGCAGCCTCGCCCAGCAGGCGCAGGATCTGCGCCTCGCGCTGGCGGCGGTGGCCGATCATGCCGCGCACCAGCTGGCGCGGCTTCTCGATCGCCGCGCCGTGGGCCGAGTGATAGCGCACATCCTCGCGCGCCATCAGCTTTTCGAGGCTCGCCATGTAATCGCCCATGTCGCCGTCGGGCGGGATGACGACGCTGGTCGACCAGCCCATGACATGATCGCCGGTGAACAGCGCCCCCGATTCCTCCAGCGCGAAGCACAGGTGGTTCGAGGTGTGCCCCGGCGTGGCGACGGCGGTGAGCGTCCAGCCGGTGCCGCGCATCGCCTCGCCATCGAGCAGCACGCGGTCGGGATCGTAGGTCGGGTCGAAGGCCTCGTCGGAGCGCGGGCCGTCCACCGCCAGCACCAGCGGCGCGCAGCCGACGATCGGCGCGCCGGTCTTCGCCGCGAGCGGGGCAGCGGCGGGGGAGTGGTCGCGGTGGGTGTGGGTGCACATGATCGCGAGCACCCTGCGGCCCGCCACGGCGGCGATGATCGCCTCGATGTGCGCGGGTTCGTCCGGGCCGGGATCGATCACCGCGCAGTCGGGCCCCTTCGCCTCGCCTACGACATAGGTCTGGGTGCCGGTGAAGGTGTAGGGCGAAGGGTTGGGCGCGAGCACGCGCCTGACGAGTGGCTCGACATCTTCGGCAAGGCCGGTGGGCCAGGGTTTCTCGGGGATTGTGACCATGGGGGCACACATGGCCCTGCGATCATCTTTGGGCAAGCCCCGCCCCCGGTCAGGTGGGTCGCAGGGAAGAGCGTCTCGACTTCCCGCGCGCCGTCCGGCTAGGAAGCCGCAAAACGGGAGAGCCTGTCCATGTCCGATTACATCCTCGTCCTCGACGAAGGCACCACCTCCACCCGCGCGATGCTGTTCGCCAGCGACGGGGTGCTGGTCGCCTCGGCGCAGGAGCCGCTCACCCAGCATTATCCGCAAGGCGGTTGGGTGGAGCACGATCCGCGCGAGATCTGGGACAAGACGCTCGCCTGCGCGCAGGCGATGGTGCCCAAGGCGGGCGGGGCGGCGATGATCGCCTGCATCGGCATCACCAACCAGCGCGAGACCGTGGTGGCGTGGGACCGTCAGACCGGCGAGCCGCTGGCCAACGCGATCGTCTGGCAGGACCGCCGAACCGAGCCCTTCTGCGCCGAATTGCGCGAGGCCGGGCACGAGGCGGGGGTGCAGGAGCGCACCGGGCTGCTGCTCGACCCCTATTTCTCGGGCACCAAGATGCGCTGGATGCTCGACAACGTGCCCGAGGTGAAGGCGGCGGCGGACAAGGGCACGCTTGCCTTCGGGACGGTCGAGAGCTGGCTGGTCTACAAGCTGACCGGCGGCGCGGCCCACATCACCGATGCCTCCAACGCCTGCCGCACGCTGCTGATGGGGCTGGAGGACGCGCAGTTCGACGAAGGTCTTTGCGACCTCTTCGGCGTGCCGTTGGCGGCGCTTCCCGGGGTCGTCGACATGGCAGGACCGCTGGCGGTGACCGATCCCGACCTGTTCGGCCGCGCCATCCCGATCACCGGCCTTGCCGGCGACCAGCAGGCCGCGACCGTCGGTCAGGCCTGCCTCGCGCCCGGCCAGACCAAAGCGACCTACGGCACCGGGGCCTTCGTGCTGACCTGCCAGGGCGCCCGCATCCCGCGCTCGAAGAACCGCCTGCTCGGCACGGTGCTGACCCAGATCGAGGGGCAGCGCACCTATGCCATCGAGGGATCGGTGTTCGTCGCCGGGAGCCTCGTCCAGTGGCTCAGGGATTCGCTCGGCATCGTCGATGTGGCGAGCCAGACCGAGGAGCTTGCGCGCTCGATCCCCGACTCAGGCGGGGTGGTGATCGTGCCCGCGCTCTCTGGCCTCGGCGCGCCGCACTGGCATGCCGAGGCGCGCGGGGTGATCGCCGGGCTCTCCTTCGCCAGCGGCAAGGCCGAGCTTGCCCGCGCCGCGCTGGAGGCGATGGCGCACCAGACCCACGATCTTGCCGCCGCCTATGCCGCCGACGGGGCGCCGTGGCACACCCTGCGGATCGACGGCGGCATGGCGGCCAACGACTGGATGGCGCAGGATCTCGCCGACGTGCTCGGGGTGCCGGTGGAGCGGCCGGGCTTCATCGAGACCACGGCGCTGGGCGCGGCGATGCTGGCGGCGAGCGGGGCGGGGCTTTACCCCGATCTAGCCAGCGCGGCGCAGGCGATGCGCGGACGGCTGAGCCGCTTCGAACCGGCGATGGCGGCAGAGGTGCGGGACGCGCGGCTGGCGGCGTGGAAGAAAGCGCTCGCTGCCGCGTGACCGCTTAACCCAGCCTTCCGAGTTCCCGCCCGATGCGATCCTGGAAGGCGCGGGCGGGGGAGGTCAACTCGAAATGCTGGCGCCATGCCTCGTCGAGGCGGGCGATGCGCTGGTGGAGCCTTTCGGTATCGGCGATCAGCTCGCGGGTCTCGGGTTCGAGCAGCGCGAGCTGCGCCGCGTCCGAACCGCGATCAGGCGGCAGGGCGCCGTGAAGGCGCACCTGGCTCTCGCTCAATTCTCCCGAGAACAGGGCGCGCTGGTTGAGCAGCCAGGCGAGCACATGCATCATGCGGGTGGTCGTCTTCAGCCCCTCGGTCGAGAGCGCGAGGCGCACGAAGGCGTCCTCCCCTGCCATCGGCTCGCGCACGCCGGCGGCGAACACCGCGCGCACCTCGTCAGCCAGAACGAGCGCCTCGGTGTAGAGCGCCTCGATGATCGGGCGCGAGAGATTGGTGGTGCGAGCCATGGGGCGGGAGATTACCCTCCCGGACCCGCGCCCGCTATATCGTCATGGTTACTTTCCAAGCAATTTTCGCGCCCGTCCCTTCCGGAAACAGAATTCACCGTCCGCTAACCACGCGCGGCGGCAGGCGGTCTGCATCGCGCTCCAGCGCGAGCGCGGATCAGGCGATGATATCGGGCAGCAGCGTGTCCTCGATGATCGCGATCTGGTCCTTCAACCGCAGCTTGCGCTTCTTCAGGCGGGCGATCTGGAGCATGTCGGCCGAAGCCGAACCGCGCGCCGCCTCGGTCAGGGCGGCGATCGCGGCGTCGAGGTCGCGATGCTCGGTCTTGAGCAATTCGAGCTTTTTCCTGAGCTCCTGCTCGGTCATTCGCCCCTTGTCCTTCTCGTCCGGCGGCACGCTGCGTCACGCCCGCAAATGCATGCCCCCGCTACGCGTTCCCGCGCCGTGTTGGAAGATGGCTTTGCGCGCTGCCCCCCGTCCTCGCGAAAACGGCCCGTCGCAGCCGCGTGCGGATGCGCCGCTTAAGGAATGATCAGGGCTTTGCAAGCTAGCCTGTCTGTGGTTCTTTCGAACCTGCGGCCCGGCCGCACCGTCGGCCGAGTCGCCTGCCCGGGGGCATCCCCCCGCTTTGACAGGAGAACGCCACATGGCATCGACCGCAGTGTCCTCGCACCTCAACGCCCTCCAGACCAAGCACGCCGGCCTCGAAGCCCGTCTGCGCGAAGAGATGGCCCGGCCCGTGCCCGACACCGCGACGATCCAGTCCCTGAAGAAGCAGAAGCTGCGATTGAAGGAAGAGATCGCCGGCGTCTGACGCAGACGGATTGTCGCCTGAACGGGCGGCGGCCTGCGATCAGGGCTTTTGCATTTGCCGCGCCGGTCGCATAGACCTGCGCAGGTGATGACCGCAGCCGCTGCCGCCCGCCAGATCCTGACCCGCCTGACCGAGGTCATGGCCTCGCGCCTCCACGCGCAGGCCAAGTTGGACCAGGTGGTCGAGATCATCGGCGAATGCCTTTCGAGCGAGGTGTGCTCGATCTATCTCCTGCGCGAGGGGATGCTCGAGCTGTTCGCGACGCGCGGCCTCAACCAGAGTGCGGTGCACGTCACCCGCATGGCGATCGGCGAGGGCCTGACCGGCGCGATCGCCCAGAAGGTCGAGACGCTCAACCTCGCCGAGGCCAAGGCCCACCCCGATTTCCAGTATCGCCCCGAGACGGGAGAGGAGAAGTTCCACTCCTTCGCCGGGGTGCCGATCGTCTACCGCGAGCGGGCGGTGGGGGTGCTGTGCGTCCAGCACGTCGAGCCGCGCCGCTACGAGGAAGTCGAGATCGAGGCGCTCCAGACCACCGCAATGGTGCTCTCCGAACTCATCGCCAATGCCGAACTGGTCGACGAGGAACAGGCGCTGGGCCTGACCGCCGAACAGACCGGCCCGCAGACCCTCACCGGCCTGACGCTGGTCAAGGGGCTGGGGGCAGGGGTCGCGGTCTATCACCAGCCCCGCGTCGAGATCACGCAGGTCATGGCCGAGGACATCGAGGCCGAGCGCCAGCGCGTCTACCGCGCCTTCGACAAGATGCGCGAGCAGATCGACGGGCTCGCCAGCCAGGCCGAATTCGGCGTCGGCGGCGAGCACGAGGAGGTGCTCGAGACCTACAAGATGTTCGCCTATGACGAGGGCTGGTCGCGGCGCATCAACGAGGCGATCGACTCCGGCCTCACTGCCGAGGCCGCGATCGAGCGCGTGCAGCAGCACACCCGGATGCGGATGCGCGAGATCGACGATCCGCTGCTTGCCGACCGGATGCACGATCTGGAGGATCTGGCGAACCGCCTGATCCGCATCGTCGCAGGCCAGGTCGGCACGGCGGCCTCCCAGGGCCTGCGCAAGGACACGATCCTGATCGCCCGCAACCTCGGCCCGGCCGAACTGCTCGAATACGACAAGCGGCGGCTGAAGGGCGTGATCCTAGAGGAAGGCTCGCTCACCGCCCACGTGGTGATCGTGGCGCGGGCGATGAACGTGCCGGTGATCGGGCGCATCGCCAACGGCAAGGGTGCGGGCGTGCGCGGCACGATCCGCGAGGGCGACGAGATCCTGCTCGATGCGACCGCGGGCAACGCCATCGTCCGCCCGCTGCCGCAGGTCGCCGATGCTTTCCATGCGCGCTTCGCCAAGAGCCGCGAGAAGCAGGCGGCCTATGCCAGCTTGCGCGATGTCGAGCCCTTTACCCGATGCGGCACGCGCATCCAGGTGATGATGAATGCCGGCCTGCGCGACGACATGAGCGCGCTCGGCCTGACCGGTGCGGACGGGGTGGGGCTGTTCCGCACGGAGTTCCAGTTTCTCGTCTCCGCCACCCTGCCCCAGCGCGAGCGGCAGACGCGGCTCTACCGCGACGTGCTCGATGCGGCGGGCGACAAGCCGGTGATCTTCCGCACGGTCGATATCGGCGGGGACAAGTCGGTGCCCTATCTCGCGTCCGAGATCGCCGCGCAGGACGAGAACCCGGCGATGGGCTGGCGCGCGCTGCGGCTGGCGCTGGAGCGCGAGGGATTGATGAAGATCCAGGCGCGCTCGCTGCTGGAGGCGGCGGCGGGGCGCTCGCTTTACGTGATGTTCCCGATGGTGTCCGAGCCGTGGGAATTCGATGCCGCCAAGGCCGTGTTCGACGAGCAGCTCGCCTTCCTGCGCGCGCAAAAGAAGCTGCTGCCCGAGCGCATCCACTTCGGCGCGATGCTCGAAGTGCCCGCGCTCGCCGAAGTGCTCGACCTGCTGTTGCCGCGCCTCTCCTTCCTGTCGATCGGGACGAACGACCTGACCCAGTTCCTGTTCGCCGCCGACCGCGCGAACCCCAAGCTGGCCGAACGCTACGACTGGCTCTCGCCTTCCATCCTGCGCTTCCTGCGCCGCGTGATGCAGACCAGCATCGGCAGTGGCGTCGATATCGGGGTGTGCGGCGAGATGGGCGGGCGCCGGCTCGAGGCGCTGGCGCTGATGGGGATCGGCTACCGCCGCCTCTCGATCACGCCCGCGGCGGTCGGCCCGATCAAGGAGCTGGTGCGCAAGGTCGACCTCGCCGAGCTGACGGCGGCGATGAACGGCTGGCTCGCGAGCCCGCAAGGGTCGCTGCGCACCGCGCTGTCCGAATGGGCCGATGCGCGCGATATCGAATATGATTGAGGTCACCATGCGGAGAGGCGTGCGCGGGATGCGGCGGCGTGCTATTGCGGCGCTTGACAGGACGCACCCCGGCGGGTGAGTCCGCGTTCAAGCCGAATTCACCACAACTCTCATACACGAAGCCTCGACAAGAAGGCGCGGGACCCGGGTCACATGGACAGCGAAGAAATGAACGGCGCGGATACGGCGCCAGCACCGGAGGCATCCGGTCCCGGCGCATCCCTGCGCGCAGCGCGCGAGGCGCAACGCCTCGAGCTGGCGCATGTCGCCGCCGAGACGCGCATTCCGCTGCGCCATCTCGAGGCGATCGAGGCCGGCGATTTCGAGAGCCTGCCGAGCCGCGCCTACGCGATCGGCTTCTCGCGCACCTTTGCCAAGGCGGTCGGACTCGATCCGGCGGTGATCACCGATGCCGTGCGCGCCGAACTGGCGGACGGCTCGATGCGGCGCACCGTGCCCTCGGCGACGATGGAGCCGGGCGATCCGGCGCGCCTGCCTTCGGCGGGTCTCGCCTGGGCGATGGCGGGGGCGGTGCTGATCCTCGCGGTGGGGAGCTTCGCCTTCTACAACAGCTATTTCGGGGCGGGGAGCGAGCCGGGCACGCTGCTGACGCCCGAACCGGCCGAGAGCGCGCCGGCCCCTGCCGCGAGCCCCGCGCCGACCGCCGCGGCGGTGCCGGGCGGCGCGGTGGTGCTCACCGCGCTCGAGGACAACATCTGGGTGCGCATCTACGAGGAAGGCGGCGAGCGCCTGACCGAGCGCTATCTGAAGAAGGGCGAGACGCTCGAGGTGCCGCCCGCGGCGGTCGATCCGCGGATCAACACCGGGCGACCCGACGCGCTGGCGGTAACGATCGGGGGCCAGCCGGTCGCCCCGCTGTCCGACCGCCCGACGACGATCTCGGGCGTGCCCGTCTCGGCTGCGGCGCTGGCCGCACGCGGCGCTGCCTCTGCTACAGCTGCGGCGACGCCCGTCGCCGGCGAGACGGTGCCCGCCGCGCGAACCTCGCGTCGCCAGCTGTCCGCGCCTGCTTCGGCGAGCGACCGTGCGCCCGCCCCCGCCGAAGCCGCTGCTCCGGCCGAGGCCGCGCCGCCCCCGGCGGGCGATCCGGCACCCCCGGCCTAGCGTTAACCCTTTTCCCGTTGATTAGGGGTCCTGCCGCTCTCGACTTGACCAGCGGCGTTCGGCAGGGTTCCGGCCTCGTTCATCCGGCCCGCGCCAGAGCGGCGCGATCATTGCCAAGGGAGCCTGACCAGCCATGACCCCCACCCCGCGACCCCGCGCCCCGAGGATCATCCCCCTGCGTCTCGCCGGTGCCGTCCTGTCCGCCGCAACTCTCGCCGCCGCCGCGGTCCCCGCGCTCGCGCAGGACGGAGCCGAGGAGGCCCGCCTGCGCAAGATCGAGGCCGAGGTGCGCGCGCTCCAGCGCAAGGTTTTCCCCGGCGGCGACGGGCGCTTCTTCGAACCGCAGATCGCGCC
Organism: Porphyrobacter sp. THAI-01a; assembly: GCF_056868655.1. Classification (NCBI taxonomy): domain Bacteria; kingdom Pseudomonadati; phylum Pseudomonadota; class Alphaproteobacteria; order Sphingomonadales; family Erythrobacteraceae; genus Porphyrobacter; species Porphyrobacter sp. THAI-01a. Next base: position 613,273 of record NZ_CP180579.1, read on the forward strand.
GGGCACGCAAGGCCCCGCGACCACGCCCGCACCCGCCAGCACCGGCGCGCCGTCTACAACCGCAGTGACGGACATTCTCGTGCGGCTCGACGCGCTCGAGGCGCAGCTGCGCACGCTGACCGCGCGCTCGGAGGAACAGGCCAACGCCGTGGGCCTACTCGAACAGCGGGTGGCCGCGCTCGAGACCGCAGGCAATGTGCCGGTCGCCGGCGCTGCACCGGCCATCCGGCCCGCCGCAACGCTGGCTGCCGCGACGCCTGCGCCCGCCCCGGCCACGCCTGCGGCGCGCGCTCCGGCAACGCCGCCGCCCGCCTCCGCCACCACGACCACGCCCCCGCCGGCCCCAACCGTCGCCGCGCCGAGCGCCACGCGGCTCGCGGCCGTGCAGGCGATCGCCAAGCCCCAGACGGCTGACCCGGGCGATGACGAATATTCCTACGGCTTCCGCCTCTGGAACGCCGGGTTCTTCCCCGAGGCGCGCCAGCAGCTGACGAAGTTCGTCGAGCAGTATCCCAATCACCCGCGCATCAGCTTCGGCCGCAACCTGCTGGGCCGCGCCTTCCTCGACGACAACATGCCCAAGGAGGCGGCGCAGTGGTTCCTCAAGAACTACCAGGCCAACAAGGCCGGTGACCGCGCACCCGACAGCCTGCTCTATCTCGGCGCCTCGATGATCGCGATGAAGGACACCAAGCGCGCCTGCATCGCGCTCGCCGAATTTGCCGAAACCTATCCGCTGATCGCCTCCGGGCGGCTGGCGAGCGACTACCAGGCGAACCGCGCGAAGGTGAAGTGCAGCTAGCAGCCCGGTTTGCCGCCGATCTGGCGGCGCTCTGGCCCGGGGATGAGCGCGCGGGCCCGCTGGGCCTCGCCGTCTCGGGCGGGCCGGACAGCCTTGCGCTGCTGCTGCTCGCTCATGCGGCCCTGCCGGGCCGGATCGCGGTCGCCAGTGTCGATCACGGCCTGAGGCCCGAAGCCGCGGGCGAGGTCGCGCTGGTCGAGCGGGTCGCTGCCGCGCGAGGCATTCCCTTCACCCCGCTCGCGGTCAAACTGGCTCCCGGCAACCTCCAGGCGCAGGCCCGCGCGGCACGTTATGCGGCGCTGGCGGAGTGGGCGAGGGCAGCAGGGCTGGGTGCGGTGGCGACCGCGCACCATGCCGACGACCAGGCCGAGACCTTGCTCATGCGCCTCAACCGGGGGAGCGGGCTGGCGGGCCTTGCCGGCGTGCGCCCGCGCGCGCGGCTCGAGGGCACCGAGATCCCGCTGCTGCGCCCCCTGCTAGGCTGGCGCAAGGCCGAACTGGCGCAGGTCGTGGCCGAGGCCGGGATCACCCCCGCAGCCGACCCTTCCAACACCGACCCCGCCTTCGACCGCGCGCGCCTGCGCGCCCGGCTGGCCGAAGCGGACTGGCTCGACCCCGTGCAGATCGCCGCCAGCGCGGCGCATCTGGCGGAAAGCTGGCAGGCGCTCGAATGGTATGCCGAACTCGACTGGCACGAGATGGTGATGCGCGAGGACACGCCCGAGGGCCCGCCGGGCTACACCTATTGCGCCAATGTCCCGCGGGTGATCGCGATCGAGACGATCCTGAGGATCATCGCCGCGCTCGGCGGCCACACCACCCGCGGCGAGGCCGCGCGGGCGTGGGAGCGCCTGTGGGCGGGGGAGAACGCCTCGCTTGGCGGGGTGCTGGCGGTGCCCGGGGCGGAGCGGGTCGAGAAGGTCGGCGTGACGATGCGCGTCTGGCGCTTCAGGCCGGAGCCGACGAGGGGTTCGGTAAACTGAACATCCGTCGGCGGGCCGCGATCACATCACCTTGTCGCCGACCCCGATCATCTTGCCGCGGGTGATGATCACCTTGTCCCCGCGCTTGGCGGCGGCGAACAGCAGGGCGGCGAATTCGTCGGGCACGCCGATGCAGCCGTGCGAGGCATAGCCGTTCAGCACCGGCGACCCGTGGATCGCGATCCCGTCCCATGTCAGGCGCAGGGTGTGCGGCATGGGGGCGTTGCCGTATTTCTCGGAGACGTTGTCCTTCTCCTTGGTGAGGATCGGGAAGGTGCCGAGCGGTGTCGGGTGCGCGCGCGTGCCGAGCAGGGCGACGGCGGTGCCGATCTCGTGCCCGTCGCGGAAGGCGCTGATGACGCGCGCCTCGAGGTCGACGGTGATGACGAGCTTGCCGGTCGCGGGCGCGGCGCTTTCGTCCCAGAACCAGTCGCCGTAGCGGATCGAGCCTTCGATCGGCAGGATCGACTTGATGACGAAGGGATCGCGGCTCGCCGGGGCCGGCGCGGGCGCGGCGACGGGAAGGGGCTGCACCACCTCGGCGGCGATCATGCGCACGGCCGGCCCGCGCGGGGCTTCCTCGTAGGCGTAGGCTTCCTCGGCTGATTCAGAGTCTTGCGCAGACGCGCCGTCCAGCGGGGGCAGGCCGGCATAGACAGCGGCGGCATCCGCCCGCTCGGGCATCTCGGCGTCGGGGTCGATCGCCTCGAAGTTGCCCGCAGCGCGCGCCGCGACGGCCTCGGCCGCGTCGGCGGCCTGACCTGCGGGGACTTGCGCGAAGGCGGCATATTGCAGCAGCGCGACGGCGGCGAGGAAGGCGAGTATCCGGACCATGCGGCGGATTATGCCGCGTCAGCCGGTTGGTTGCCAGCGGTTAACCGTGCGGCGTCCCTTGCGGGGACGCGCCGGAGGCAGGGGTTAACGTGGAGGATCATTGCCGAAGGGGCTGTCGCTTCGCTCTTCCCTTTGCAGGCGGATCGCGGGAAAAGGCCGTGTGAACAAGGGGATCATACGCATGGCATCAACCTTTCGCCCGCTACTCGCGCTGACCGGCGCACTGCTCGCGCCGCCGCTCGCGGCTGGAGAGCCCGCTGCCGAGCCGCTGCCCGATCTGGCGGCGATGGATGCCCGCGGGATTGCGCAGCTTTTCGCACAGGACGAGAACCGCTGGATGCGCGAGCCGTGCACCTTCGGCGTGCCGGTAACCACCGCGCTCGAGGGCAAGGCCAACGATCCCTCCAAGATCAAGCCCCTGCGCCTGTTTGCCGAGGCGCTGTGCGCCGATCGCGAAAAGCGCTATGCCGATGGCGCCCGGATCGCGGCCGCTTTGGCTGCGCTCCATCCGGCCGATCCCCTGACGGGTCTCCTGCTTTACTTCGCCCACCGTCTCGACGATGCGGACACCGCGATAGCCCATCTGCGCGGGCTCGACGATGCCGGGCTCGGGAAGCTTGATCCCGACGATTACTGGACCGCCATGCGTCTCGCGCAGCGGGTCGGGCGGTCGGCCGAATTCGATGCGCTCGCGCTGGCATGGGCCGATGGCGGCAAACTCGCCTTCCTTGATACCGCTCTCCACGAAGGCGTCGCGATGGCAGGCCTGCGCGCGGCGGCCGTGGCGGGGCGCGGCGATCTGGCGGAGGGACTGCTGGTGTCGATCACGAGTCCGGTCAGCTACATCACCATGCTCACGCGCCTGATCTACGCGCCCTTCTGGCCGCAGATCGAGGCCCGCGCCGGCAACCATCTGGCGCTCATCGGGGAGGAGCACGTGCGCGTCACCCGAGCCCGGCTTGTCAATGCACCGGAGGATCGCGACCGCTTCTCCGAGGCGGCCCATGCGCTCCACTACAACGGCCAGTTCGCAGACGCGATCGCGCTCGCGCAGCGGTGGCGCGAGAGGGCGGCACGCGGCAAGGCGATAGAGGAGGGCGATGCGTGGGCGCTCAACATCGAAGCCTATGCCCATGATTCGCTGGGAGAGACCAAGAAGGCCGATGCGGTGTTCGAGGAGCTGGCGAAGCTCGATCCCGACGAGCACAACTGGGTGGTGAACTTCGTCATAAACCGTGCCACCCGGCTGGTCGGGCAGGGACGCTGGAAGGAGGGCCTCAAGGCGACCGAACTCGCGCGCAAGGTCGCGGAAAAGCAGGGCAGCACCTATGCGAAGCTGATCATTGCCAGCGATCGCGCCTGCGCCCTGGAGCGGCTGGGCAGGGCCGGGGATGCGGCGCCGGAGCTCGCCTATCTGCGCGAGAACTGGAAGGAGGGTGTGGGTCTTGCCGTGCGCGGCCTGCTATGCCACCGGCAAGAGGCCGAGGCCGTGGGCCTTCTGCTCGACGGGCTGCGCGACGAGACGACGCGCCCGCGAACGCTGGCGGCATTCGAGACCGACGAGCTCGACCTGTTCTACACCGCCACGATCCTGCGCCAGCCGAGCGACCTCACGGCCGCCCATGCCGATCTCGCCGCCGAACTGGCGAAGCATGTGCGCCCCATGCCCGAGGCCTTTATACCGCAAGCCGCGCTGAAGCGGGTGGCGCGCAAGGAAGGGGCGGCCCGCTAGGCGCGCAGCCTCAGGCGATCACCCCGAACAGGTCGTGGGCGTCGGCATCCTCGATGGTCGCCTCGACGATGTCGCCGGGGGCGAGGGTGGCGGGGACGTTCCTGAGATACACGGCCCCGTCGATCTCGGGCGCGTCGGCCTGCGAGCGGCCGGTGGCGCCGATGTCGCCGTCCTCGTCGGGTTCGCCCACCTCGTCGATGATGACGGGGAGCGTGCGACCGACCTTGGCGGCGAGCTTGGCGGCGCTGATGCGCTCGGTCACTTCCATGATCCGGGCGTAGCGTTCTTCCTTCACGGCCTCGGGCACCTGATCGGGCAGGGCATTGGCCGCCGCGCCCTCGACAGGCTCGAAACGGAAGGCGCCGACGCGGTCGAGCTGCGCTTCCTCGAGCCAGTCGAGGAGATACTGGAAGTCCTCCTCGGTCTCGCCGGGGAAGCCGACCACGAAGCTGGAGCGGATCGCGATGTCAGGGCAGATCGCGCGCCAGCTCTTGAGGCGCTCGAGCACCTTGGCCTCGTTGACGGGGCGGCGCATCAGCTTGAGCACCTTGGGGCTCGCGTGCTGGAAGGGGATATCGAGATAGGGCGTGAGCAACCCCTCGGCCATCAGCGGGATGACCTGATCGACGTGCGGGTAGGGGTAGACGTAGTGGAGCCGCACCCAGGGCGTCTGCCCGTCCGGCGTGCGCAGCTGGCCCAGTTCGCGCGCCATGTCGGTCATGTGGGCGCGCACCTCGCGGTCCTTCCACTGGCGCGGCTCGTGGCGGATATCGACCCCGTAGGCGCTGGTGTCCTGACTGATGACGAGCAGCTCCTTGGTGCCCGCCGCAACCAGCTTTTCCGCCTCGCGCAGCACCGCATCGATGCGGCGGCTGGCGAGCTTCCCGCGCAGGGCGGGAATGATGCAGAAGGCGCAGGAGTGGTTGCAGCCCTCGGAAATCTTCAGGTAGCTGTAGTGGCGCGGGGTCAGCTTGATGTCGGGCTGCGGGATCAGGTCGACGAATGGCCCCTGCGAGGGCGGCGCGTGGGTGTGCACCGCCTCGACCACCTGCTCGTACTGGTGCGCCCCCGTCACCGCGAGCACCTGCGGGTGGACGGCGCGGATCGCGTCCGCCTCTTCGCCCATGCAGCCCGTCACGATCACGCGGCCGTTCTCGGCGATCGCCTCGCCGATCGCGGCGAGGCTTTCCTCCTTGGCGCTGTCGAGGAAGCCGCAGGTGTTGACCAGCACCACGTCAGCGCCCGCGTAGTCCTCGGCGAAGGCATAGCCGTCGGCGCGCAGGCGGGTGAGGATGCGCTCGGAATCGACGAGCGCCTTGGGGCAGCCGAGGCTGACCATCCCGATCTTCTTCTGGTCGGGCAGGGTGAGGGGGGCGGAGGTCATGGCGGCGCGCCCCCTACACTGTGTAGCCCTCTCGCGCTAGGCTTGACGATCATCGGCCCCGGCGGGCATGACGGGAACCATGATCGCCAAGCTCTTCACCGACCACCCGCAGTCCATCGGCGAGACCTACTCGCAGCACGCCCGCACCGCGCTGAGCTTCGGCTGGCGCATGGTGGTGGGCGGGCTCGCCTGCATGGTCCACGCCATCGTCCCGGGCCTGTTCGTCAAGACCGCGAGCCGCACCGTGGTGCAGCTCGATGCCGAGATGCGCGGGCGCAAGCCGGCGCCGGGGGCGGAGGAATTCGCCTACGTCATCTAGGCTCCGGCCCCTACCCGTGCGCCGCAAAAGGGGCTAAGCTCCCTAGGATGCGGATCGTGATCACCAGGGACACGCAGCAGGATCACATCGCGCTGGAGCGCGCCGACGGCTCGCGCGCGGCTTTCGCCTTCCCGAAGAAGGGCCCCTATCCCCATGATGCCTACCACTTCTTCGTCGAGCGCGAGCTCGGGATGAGGGCGGGCTTCTGGGGGCTGGTCGCAGGCGGGATGGCGCCGGGCGAGGTGCAGGCGCTCGCGCTCGCGGGCGGCCATGCCAGCGCCAAGCGGGCGGGTGTGCCCGATGCGGGCATAGTCGAGCTTCTCCAGGCCGAGCGGCTGGTCGAGTGCTTCGAGGCGGCAAGCTGGAGCGGCGGGGCGGACGATGCCGCGATCATGGCGATGGCCGAACCCGCCTGGGCCGCCTCCCATGTGCCTCCCCCGGCCGGGCTGCCCGGCAGGCTGGCGGCGATCCGCGCCGGACTGGACCCCTTCCTCGAGCAGTGGCGTGCGCTGCCGGTGGGCGAGGCGATCGCCCTCGAATGGCCGGAACTTGCAGGAGAGCAGGCATGAACGATTTCGCCCTCCTGCCGGTTCTGGCAGGAACGCTGGCCTTCTTCCTCGTGGGGGCGCTGTGGTACGGGCTGATCTTCGCCAAGCCGTGGCAGCGCGTGGCGGGGTTGACCAACACCCAGCTCCAGGTCGGCAAGATGGGGCTGATCTTCGCGCTGACCTTCGCCTTCGAGATGCTGATCGCGATGGTGCTGTGGCACCTCCTCGCCCGCACCGACCCGCCGCCCCACGTGGTGATGATGATGGCGCTGGGCTTCGCCGGCGGCGTGATGATCCCCGCGATCGGGATCAACTACCTCTATCTCAGGAAGCCTTTCACGCTGTTCCTGATCGACGCCGGGCACTTCCTCGTCGGCATGGCGGCGATGGGCGGGGTGTTCGTCTGGTTCCGGGGCTGAGGCGGTTCGACGGACACGCGAAGTTTACAAAGTTGACACTGTAAACTTCGATTTCCTGCGGGAATTTCCACGATATTTCATGTTGTTGCTCGGCAAAACCGAAGTTGACACTGTGTCTTGTGTTTTCTCCGCCTGAATGGGGAGCCGGACAGCCCTGCGCGGCGACCTCGCGCGGCATCAACGATGCGAAAGAACCGCCCGAGGCTAGCGGCAAGCCCCCCGGTAGGAAAGCGCGCCACGCGTCCGATTTCGGGAGTGCGGAAAGTTGGCACGAATGGCGGAAAGTGGGTGGGAAGCTGCCATTACCCCACACCGTCGCCCCGTGCTTGACACGGGGCTTGGCTGTTCTTCGTCAGCTGTGGCTGCGATACTCTGACGATGGAAAAGGGTGGCTGGGTCTACATCATGGCGAACCGCTATCGCGGCGGAATGTATGTCGGCGTGAGCGCGGATGCGCTCGCCCGCGTCCATCGGCACCGCGAGGGCACGGGTTCGCGCCATGTCGCTGATTTCGCGAAGACGCGGCTGGTCCATGTCGAACGCCACGACACCATCGAAGGCGCCATCGCCCGCGAGAAGCTGGTCAAGAAATGGCGGCGCGAATGGAAGTTCGCGCTGATCGAGGCGGACAATCCCGATTGGGACGATTTGTGGGAGCGGTGGTTCGCACCCCAGCCGGAGCAGAAGTAGCCAAGCCCCGTGTCAAGCACGGGGCGACGATGAAGGGAATGACTGCAACGGGGTCGATTGCCGAACGTCCGCTTTCGGCGGCGAGATGGCTCAAGCTGCCGTCCAAATAACCGTCGCCCCGTGCCTGACACGGGGTCAGGCTTGTCTTCTTCTCGGTCCGCAGGAAAGTAGCCAGGCCCCGTGTCGAGCACGGGGCGACGAGCAGGGAACGGAGCGCGCCGTTTTCCTACACGCCCGCCAGCCGTTACGATCCGCCCGGCTCTTTCCCATTGTCCTGTCCGGCCTGCGAGGCCGTTTCGCCATTCGGGGCGTGAAACAAGGCCCCGCTCCCCTGTCCGTCCGCCGCACGGAAGGGGGTGCAAATTGCTGTAATTATTGTAGATGTCTTGGCATCGGCAAGCGGACAGGGTGTCCGCTTTGTCCGCTTCGGTGCCCGGGCATCCGCCCGGCCGCCTAATCCGCCTCGCTCCCCGCCGTGGGCACGATCTCGACCACCACGTCGCCGGGCTGGAGGGTCTGGCACTCGGGTTCCCAGAAGCCGATCGGGCGGCCGCCTCGATAGACGCGCAGGCCCTGCCCGCCGCTGGTGAGGTCGGTGATCGAGCGCCCGCATTCCTCAGGGCTGACCACCCGCTCGACCAGTTGCACCCGGCCTTCCACGCTGGCGAGGTCGGCGAGGTAATCGGCGATGTGCGCGCCCTTGACGCTGCCCGCCAGCAGCAGGCCGGTGAAGCGCACCGGGTTGATGACGTTGTTGGCGCCGGCCTGATGCGCCAGCAGCTCGTTGTCCTCGGCGCGCACCACCACGCTGATCGGCACCTTGGGCGCGAGGTGGCGCACGGTGAGCACGATCAGGATCGAGGTGTCGTCGCGCCCGGCGCTGACCAGCACGCTCGATGCCTCGGCGATCCGCACCGCCTTGAGCGTCTCGTCGCGCGTCGCATCGCCCGCCATGACGTTGACGCCGAGCTTCTCGGCCTCGGCCAGCCGGTCCTCGCCGGGGTCGATGACCACGATGCAGCGCGGATCGACCCCGCGCTCGATCAGCTCGCCGACGCTCTGCGAGCCCGACACGCCGTAGCCCAGCACCACGACGTGATCGGTCAGCTGTTCCTGAATGCGGGCCATGCGCCATTTCTCCCAGCTGCGCTTGATGACGAAATCGTAGGCCGCGCCCACGAAGATGAACAGGACCGCGATGCGCACGGGCGTGACGATCACCGCTTCGATCAGCCGCGCGCGGTCGGACACCGGGGCGATGTCGCCGAAGCCGGTGGTGGTGACGCTGATCATGGTGAAATAGACCACGTCGAGGAAGCTGATCTGCCCATCGACATTGTCGACCAGCCCCTCGCGGTCCCACCAGTGGATCATGATGACCATGCCGAGCAGGAACAGCGCCAGCCCTGCGCGAAGGCCGAGATCGCCCCAGACCGGGATCCTGACCTGCCGCCGCAGCGGCCGGAATTCGGCCAGCAGCGCCTTGCGCTTGAACGGGTTGCGGCTTGCCGGCTGACCCGTCCCGCGCGCCATCAGTCGGCAAACCTCTCGGCGAGGATGCCGATGGTCGAATAGTGGGTGAGGTCGAGCTGGAGCGGGGTGACGGCGATGAAGCCGTCCTCGATCGCTTCGAGGTCGGTGCCGTGATCCAGCGTGTGCTCGATCGGGTCGAGCCCGAACCAGAAATAGCGGTAGCCGCGCGGGTCGCGGCCCTCGACGATGGTGCCGCGCGAATAGTCGTGGAAGCCCTGGCGCACGACGCGGATGCCCTTGACCTCTTCGGCGGGCAGGGCGGGGAAGTTGACGTTGACGAGCGTGCGGTCGGCGAGCGGCACGTCGATCAGCTTCTCCAGCACCTTCGCCCCCCATTCGCGCGCCGCACCGAAGGGCACCTCGTCGCCCATCCCCTCGCGGGCGTAGACCTGGCTGAAGGCGACCGACCGGACCCCCGCCAGCGCACCCTCGATCGCAGCCGAGACCGTGCCCGAATAGGTGATGTCGTCCGCGAGGTTGGCGCCGCGGTTCACGCCGGAGAGGATGATGTCGGGCGCATCGGGCATGACCTCGCGCAGCGCCATCATCACGGAATCGGTCGGCGTGCCGGTAACGGCAAAGCGCCGCTCGCCGTGCTTCTGGAGCCGCACGGGCCGGGTCAGGGTGAGCGAGTGGCCCGCGCCCGACTGCTCCTCGGAAGGGGCGCAGATCCAGATGTCGTCGGAGAACTGGCGCGCGATTGCTTCCAGCACCTTGAGGCCCGGGGCGTGGATGCCGTCGTCATTGGTAAGGAGGATGCGCATCAGGCCATGCCCCCGGTCCGTTCGTGCTGAGCCTGTCGAAGCACCGTATTTCCTTTGTCTCTGGTCAGGATGAAGAAAGTGCGGCCCTTCGACAAGCTCAGGGCGAACGGGTGGGTTAGTTGGGCGTGATGACTTCCAGCCCGCCCATGTAGGCCCTGAGCGCCTCGGGCACGGTGACGCTGCCGTCGGCGTTCTGGTAATTCTCGATCACCGCCACCAGCGTGCGGCCTACGGCAAGGCCGGAGCCGTTGAGGGTGTGGACGAACTCGGTCTTCTTCTGCTCGCCCGCCACGCGGTAGCGGGTGTTCATGCGGCGGGCCTGGAAGTCGCCGGTGTTCGAGCAGGAACTGATCTCGCGATAGGCGCCCTGTCCGGGGAGCCAGACTTCGAGATCATAGGTCTTGCGCGCGCCGAAGCCCATGTCGCCGGTGCACAGCAGCAGCTTGCGATAGCGGAGGGCGAGGCGCTCGAGGATGGTCTCGGCGGCGCGGGTCATGCGCTGGTGCTCTGCCTCGGAGTCCTCGGGGCGGACGATGGAGACCAGCTCGCACTTCTCGAACTGGTGCTGGCGGATGAACCCGCGCGTGTCGCGTCCCGCAGCGCCGGCTTCCGAGCGGAAACACAAGGTGAGCGCGGTGAGGCGCATGGGGAGGGCGCTCTCGTCGAGCAGCTCGCCCATGACGCTGGCGGTGAGGGAGACTTCCGAGGTGGGGATGAGCCAGCGGCCGTTGGTGGTGCAGAAGCTGTCCTCGGCGAACTTGGGCAGCTTGTCGGTGCCGTACATGGCATCGTCGCCCACCAGCACCGGCGGGTTGCATTCGGCATAGCCGTGTTCGCCGGTCTGCACGTCGAGCATGAACTGGCCGAGCGCGCGGTGGAGCCTTGCCATGCCGCCCCGCAGGAAGGTGAAGCGCGCGCCCGAGAGCCTTGCGCCGGTCTCGAAATCCATGCCCAGCGCAGGGGCGATGACCGCGTGTTCCCTCGGCTCGAAGTCGAAGGTGCGCTTCTCGCCCCATTCCTTCTCGACCCGGTTGTCGGCCTCGTCCGCGCCGTCGGGCACGTCGTCGGCGGGCAAGTTGGGGATGATCTCCAGCGCCGCCTTCAGCTGCCCCGCCAGCTCCTCGGCGCGGGCTTCGAGCGCGGGCATCTGCTCCTTGAGCGCGGCGACCTCGGCCTTGATCGCCTCGGCGCCTTCACGGTCGCCCTTGGCCATGGCCGCGCCGATCAGCTTCGAGGCTTCGTTGCGGCGGCTCTGGGCGACCTGCACCGCGGTGGTCGCGGCGCGGCGCTCCTCGTCGAGCGCGATCAGGGCGGCGGCCTGAGCGGGCAGGCCGCGGCGGGCGAGGCCGGCGTCGAAACCTTCCGGGTTCTCTCGGATCAGACGGATATCGTGCATGGCTCGCGCCTATGCCCGCTCGGGCGGGGCAAGGGAAGGGGGCTTGGCCAACGCGCCGGAGCGCGCGGCAGGTGCGACCTGCGGCGGAACAGCGGGCCCCTCCCGCCGGTTGATGGGTAAAGGAGAAAGACCCATGCTGAAGAAGATCATCGGCGCCGCGATCGGCGCGAGCGTTGCCAAGCGGCACCCGGCGGCAGGCGGCGTGACCGGCGCGGTGCTGGCGAGCGCGGTGCCCTTCGTGCTCACCCGCATCAGCCTGCCGGCGATGGTGGCGCTGGGCGTGGGTGGCTATGCCGCCAAGCGCTACATGGAACGACGGGGGCCGCAGGCGACGCCTGCGCTGCCCCCGCCGTCGGCTCCCGTCCAGCCGTAAGCGAAAAGGAAAAGGGAGCGGCGGTGGTTTGCCAGAGGCCGCCGCCCCCCGGGGAGTTTCGCGTCAGAAGTTGATCTGCGCCGTCAGGAAGATCCGGCGCGGATCGCCGTAGAAGCCGGTCAGCGTGCCCTCGCGGCCCAGGGTCGGGACGAAAGGCGTGCCCGGCGGGGTGCCGCCCGCGACGAAGTTATAGCCGGCGACGATGTATTCCTTGTCGAACAGGTTCTTGCCGTGGAGGCCGAGCGACCACAGGCCGCTGTCGGCGGTGTAGACGATGCTCGCATCCACCAGCACGAAGCCGTCCTGGTCGAGGAAGGGGTTGGGCGTTTCGAACTGGCTCGCGTCCGAACGGAGCGAGGCGAGGCCGATGAAGTCTATCATGCCCCCGCCCACCGGCAGGCCCATGTTGAAGCCCATGTGCGCGGTGATCTCGGGCGTGTTCTGGAACACCCGCTGGTCGGCCACGTCGCGGCCGAAGGCGTCGATGAAGGTGTTGAACTTGGCATCGAGCACGCCCAGCGACCAGTTGACGCTGAAGCGGCTGCCGTCGCCCGCGAAGTCCTTGCCGACGAGCGCAGTGCCCTCAAACTCGATCCCGTTGACGTCGGCATCGGCTGCGTTCGAGGTGATGCCGATGAAGCTCTCGTTCACCCCGTCGCCGTTGGCGTCGAAGCCGACCGACCCGGGGATCTGCACGTCGGTGTACTGCGCGAGGAAGCCGGCGATGCTGATGTTCAGGCGGTTGTCGAGCAGCGAGGCCTTCCAGCCGAGTTCGAAGCTGTCGACCGTTTCGGGGTCGAAGGCCATGAAGTCGAACACCTCCTGCGGGGTGCACGCGCCGCCGCGCGGGTTGCGGCACGCGGTGGTCTGGCCGCGCGGATCGAAGCCGCCGCCCTTGAAGCCCTGCGAATAGGTGAAGTAGACGTTGTGGTCCGCGTTCGGCTGCCAGCTGATCGAGGCGCGCGGGTTGAAGTCCTTGAAGGTCGCGCTGCCGTTGAAGTTGCTGGTCACCGCCGCCGCGACGCCCGAGCCGCCGAACAGGTTCGAGAACCCGCCCAGAAAGGTCGTGCGCAGCACCCGGCTGGTGCGCTCGTCATGGGTGTAGCGCCCGCCGACCGAGACGCTGATCGTGTCCGACAGGTCGTAGGTGAAGTCGCCGAACACCGACCAGGTCTTGGTGTTGACGTCGCCCAAGGTCTGCGCGGTCAGGCCCGCGACGGTGGTGAACAGCGCCACGTCGAAGGCGGTGAAGGCGTTGGCGTCGAGATAGTAGAAGCCGAGCACGCCCGAGAGGTTGTCGCTCTCGTAGAGCAGCTGGAATTCCTGGCTGAACTGGTCGTTCTCGTAGATCGCCGGCACGTCGAGGTCGGCGGACGGCAGGCTGTCGAAGTCGATCGGGGTGGTCGACCTGTCCTCGCGGTAGCCGGTGATCGACTTGAGGGTGATCGTGTCCGACAGCTCGATCGCGACGTTGAGCGCGCCGCCATAGGCCTCGACCTCCTGGTCGACGATGTTGAGCCCGGCGCGGGTGTCGAACACGTCGTCCAGCACCGGCGCGCCGGTCAGGCGTCCGGGGATCAGGCGGTGGCCCTGGCGGGCTTCCGAATTGTCCTTGATGTAGTCGCCCGAGAGACGCACGAAGACCGGCCCGCTGTCGAACTCGATCGTGCCGCGCGCGGCCCAGGCGTCGCGGTTGTAGTTCTCCGTGCCGAGCGTCAGGTTGTCGCCGAAGCCGCCGCGCGACAGGCGTGCACCGGCGACGCCGATCTTGAAGCTGTCGGAGATCGGGGTGGCGGCGCTGACGATCAGGTCGGCCTGGTCATAGGAGCCGTAGGTGCCGCGAATCTTGACGCTGGTCTCGTCGGGCAGCCTGGCGGTGACATACTTGATCGCCCCGCCGATGGTGTTGCGCCCGTAGAGCGTGCCCTGCGGCCCGCGCAGCACCTCGATGCGCTCGACCTCGTAGATGTCGAGCACAGCGGCCTGCGGGCGGTTGAGATAGACGTCGTCGACATAGAGGCCGACGCCGGCCTCGAAGCCGCCGACCGGGTCCTGCTGGCCGATGCCGCGGATGAAGGCGGTGAGGGTGGTGTTGGTGCCGCGGCTCACTTCGAGCGTGACGTTGGGCACCTGCTGGGCGACCGCGACGATGTCCTGCACGCCCTGCTTGATCAGGTCATCGCCCGACAGTGCGGTGACGGACAGCGGCACGTCGATCAGGCGTTCCTCGCGGCGGCGCGCGGTGACGTAGATCGTGCCGTCGTCCTCTGCGGTCTGCGCCTCGTTGGCGACCTCGGCAGAGGTGTCCTGCGCGACAGTGGGTGCGGCGAAGGTGGCGACACCGGCGCAGCCGGCAAGCAGCAGCGCGCGAGCACAAAGCGTAGTTCTCATCGAAAAGGTTTCCTCTCCTGGCCCTCGTTGTGGCGGTGACCGTATTGAAAGTTGAACCACCTTTCAAGTTTAGACTTGTGCCTGACCCTTGTGCGGCCTACCGAAAGCGTTGAGGGAGTAGCTGATGGGCAACAGTCCGGGCGCCGCGACGCCGATCGCATCTGGAGTCGAAGACGCCGCTTGCGGCGACGCCAAGACGCCGCGCACCGAGCGCGGGCGGCGGACCTTGCGCAAGTTGCTCGACGCGGCGGCCGAGGAATTCGGCGAGAAGGGCTTCCACGAGGCCTCGGTCAGCTCGATCACGCGGCGTGCGGGCGTGGCGCTCGGCAGCTTCTACACCTATTTCGACAGCAAGGACGCGCTATTCCGGGCGCTGGTCGCCGACATGAGCGAGAAGGTGCGCACCAGCGCGCGCTCGGCGCTCACCGAGGACATGGGCGCGCTCGAAATCGAGCGCGCGGCGCTGGCGGCCTTCCTGCGCTTCGCGGCCGAGCACAAGGAAATCTACCGGATCATCGACGAGGCCGAATTCGTCGATCCGGCAAGCTACCGCCAGCATTACGAGACGATCGCCACGCGCATCGCCGACCGCCTGCGCAAGGGCGCGGCGGCGGGCGAGTTCCGCGAGGGGCTGGGCGAGCTCGAGGCCTGGGCGATGATGGGGATGAACGTCTTCGTCGGCCTGCGCTATGTCGTGTGGGGCGGCGGCGAGATCGCCCCGGATGCGGTGGCGGCAGGGGTCAACCGCCTGCTGGCCGAGGGGCTGCTGCGGCGCTGAGGGCGCCGGCGCGCCGGGACTTCTACGAAATTACCGAGACTTGCGGAGACCTGCCTGTCATCCGTGCGGGGTGCCGCGCGGGCGTATTGTCAAATTGCGAACGATTCCTATTCGCAATCCTTATTGACTCTCATTCGCAATAAGGTCAGACACGCGGCGTTCCTCCCTCTCCAGCAGGATGCCCTCCGCGTGTATTCGATGAACCGTCTTCGCCTTTGTGTTTCCCCTCTCGCCGTCCTCGCCGCTGCCCCGGCGGTGGCCGAAAATGCCGCCCTGTCCTCCGCCGAAGCCGAGGCCGAGGCCCAACAGCAGACCGGGCGCATCACCGTCACCTCCACCCGCACCCCGGTGCTCCAGGAAGAGGCGCCCGCCACCGTCACCATCATCACCGACGAGGAGATCGCCGACCAGCTCGCCACCGACATCAAGGATCTGGTGCGCTTCGAGCCGGGCGTCACCGTCCGCCGTGCGCCTGCGCGCTTCGGCGCGGCGATCGGCTCCACCGGGCGCGGGCGCAACGAGGACATCGCGATCCGCGGGATCGGCGGCAACCGCGTGCTGATCCAGGTCGACGGCATCCGCTCGCCGCAGGGCTTCAGCTTCGGCCCGCAGGACGCCGGGCGCGGCGGGTTCGCCGATGTCAGCCTCGTCAAGCAGGTCGAGATCCTCCGCGGGCCTGCCAGCGCGCTCTACGGCTCGGACGGGTTGGCCGGTGCCGTCAGCTTCGTCACCGCCGATCCGGTCGACCTCATCGGGGGCGAGAGCGTCGGCGGCTTCGTGACCTCGCAATTCTCCTCGGACGACAACGAATTCGCCCAGACCGCGACCCTCGCCGGCCGCACCGGCGACCTTTCCGCGATGATCGCCTACACCCGGCGCGACTTCGCCGAACTGGAAAATCGCGGCACCAACAGCGGCACCGGCCCCTCGCGCACCGCGCCCAACCCGCAGGACGGGGAGAGCAACGCGGTGCTCGGCAAGCTGGTCTGGGAGAGGGGCGCGCACCGCATCCGCCTCACCGGCGAGTGGCTCGAAAGCGCGGTCCAGACCGAGGTGCTGACCGGTCTCGGCCCCGCCTTCACCTTCGGCCCGCGTCCGGTGTGGAATGTCGATGCGCTTAACGCCCGCGACACCACCGCGCGCGCCCGCGCTTCGCTCGACTGGACCTATGACGGCAACCCCGGGGACGCGATTGAATACGCCTTCCTCTCCGCCTACTGGCAGGACGCCGATGACCGCCAGTTCGCCTTCGAGGAGCGCACCAGCCTCACCGCCACCCCCGCGCCCGACCGCGAGCGGCTGAACACCTTTGAAAACCGCGTCTACGGCGCAGTGGGCGAGCTGCGCTCGGGCTTCGAACTCGGCGGCACCAAGCACCGCATCGCCCTTGGCGGCGACATCAGCTGGACCCGCCAGCAGGGCCTGCGCGACGGGACCTTCCCGGGCCGCGGCGAGAGCTTCCCGACCCGCGCCTTCCCGGTCACCGATTTCACCCTCGGCGGGCTGTTCGTCTCGGACGAGATCACGCTCTTCGATGGCACGCTGACCTTGTTTCCGGCGCTGCGCTTCGATTTCTACGACCTGAACCCCACCGACCATCCGCTGCTCACGGCCTTCGTGCCGCAAGGCCAGAGCGACAGCCGCCTCAGCCCCAAGTTCGGCGCAACGCTGAAACTCGCGCCCGAGGTGTTCCTTTTCGGCAATTACGCGCAAGGCTTCCTCGCCCCGACGCCAAGCCAGGTGAACAACTTTTTCGAATTCATCGCCGGGGGATACACCTCGATCCCCAACCCCGACCTGCGCCCCGAGACCAGCGAGAGCTTCGAGGCCGGGGCGCGCTATGTCGGGGACATCTTCTCGCTGCAGGTGACGGCCTTCCGCGGCGATTACGACAACTTCATCAGCCAGCAGGTGATCCGCGGCGCCTTCACACCGCAGGACCCGGCGATCTTCCAGTTCGTCAACTTCGCGGGCGCGCGGATCGAGGGGATCGAGGCGCGGGCCGAGATGAGGCTCGCGAGCGGCATCACCGGGCGCTTCGCGATGGCCTATGCCGATGGCGACACCTTCGATGCGGCAGGCACGCGCCTGCCGCTCGACACGATCGATCCCTTCAACCTCGTGGGCAGCATCGGCTATCGCAACCCGCAAGGCCGCTTCGGGGGCGAGCTGATCCTCACCCACAACGCCCGCAAGGAAGCTGGCGAACTCGAACGCGCAGGCGACGGCACCGATCTGTTCGTGCGGCCCGGAGCCTCGACGATCCTCGATCTCACGCTGTTCGTGGCCGTCACCGACGCGCTCAAGCTGCGCGCCGGCATCTTCAACCTGACGAACGAGACCTACGCCCTGTGGTCCGACGTGCGAGGGCTGCGCGTGGCGGACGCGGGGATTCTCGACGCCTTCACTCGCCCGGGCCGCAATCTCAGCGTCTCGGCCAGCTACCGCTTCTGACCAACCATGGAGGACGACCCATGACCCGACTGACCAAGCTGTTCCTTTCGACCGGCCTCGCCGCCCTCGCATTCGCCGCCGCGCCCGCCCCGGCGCTCGCCGACGGCCCGATCGTCGAGTCCGCCGAGGCGGCCAAGGCTGCCTTCGAGGAGGACCGCAAGACCATCCTCGCCATGGCGGGCGACTTCAAGGTGACCTTCGACATGCAGGAATCGACCCCCTGGATGGAGGGCTACACCCCGCTCGAGCGCAAGATTTCGGGCGGCTACGAAAGCGTGCGGGTGATCGAGGACACCGGCACGCGCATCGTGCTCCAGCACCTGCTCGTCACCGGGGACGAGGCCAACCCCTATGTTGTCAAGCACTGGCGGCAGGACTGGGAATACCAGCCGGAGAAGATCCTCGCCTACAAGGGCGGGGACACGTGGGAATGGCAGGCAGTGCCCGAGAAGATGCGCGCCGGGCGCTGGTCGCAGACCGTGTGGCAGGTCGACGACAGCCCGCGCTATGCCGGGTGGGGCGAGTGGGAGACCTCGCAGGGCATCCGCCGCTGGCGCTCGAACTGGACCGCGCGCCCGCTTGCCCGGCGCGATGCGATCCGGGGTCCCGTCTACGATCACTACATGGGCATCAACCGTCACCAGCTGACCCCGACCGGGTGGATCCACTGGCAGGACAACACCAAGATGCAGTCCCCGGCACAGGGCGCGGGCGAAGCGAAGCCCGTGGTGCAGGAATACGTGCTCAACACATACGAGCGCTTCAACGGCTACAATGTCGCCGCGGCCGAGACCTATTGGGAGAAGACCAAAGGCTACTGGGATGCGGTGCGCGGCAAGTGGGACGAGGTCGCCGAAGCCAATGGCGGCATCCGCATCGCGCAGGAGGCGAGCGCCGGCACCTCCATCGCCAACGAGCTGATGATCCTCGCCGACAAGATCAAGGACGGCAAGGAAGACCCCGCCGTTGCCAGCGAGAAGGCGCTGGCGCTGATCGAGGAAGGCACTTCCCGCAAGGGGGGGTAAGCGGCCCCCTTGCTCCTGCCGGCGGGGGATGTGTCCTCTCTCCCGCCGGCCCCTTTGCATAGCCGCCGCCGCGCCGCTAGAGCTGGGCACCCATGATCCTAGTCATCGACGCCATCCCCGACGCAGGCGACCTCGCCGCCATTGCCGAGCGCATCGCGCTGCTCGAATGGCGCGACGGGCGCGAGACGGCGGGCGCGGTCGCGCGCGCGGTGAAGCGCAACGAACAGGCAGTGCTCGACGGTCCGGCAGGCCGGGCGCTGAAGGAGGAGCTGGGGCGGATCGTCGGCGATCATCCGGTCGTCAGGGCCGCCGCCCAGCCGCGCCGCCTCTCGCCGCTGCTGATCAGCCGCACCAGCGAGGGCGGCCACTATGGGCCCCATGTCGACAATGCGCTGATGGGCAAGGGCGCATCCCGCCTGCGCACCGACCTTTCCTTCACCCTGTTCCTCACCCCGCCCGGCGATTACGAGGGCGGGGAACTGG
This sequence comes from Porphyrobacter sp. THAI-01a, assembly GCF_056868655.1. Taxonomy (NCBI): domain Bacteria; kingdom Pseudomonadati; phylum Pseudomonadota; class Alphaproteobacteria; order Sphingomonadales; family Erythrobacteraceae; genus Porphyrobacter; species Porphyrobacter sp. THAI-01a. The sequence goes on from NZ_CP180579.1 coordinate 632,181, forward strand.
TGATCCATGCCGCGGGGATGACGCAGGCCGTCAAGGGCGAGGCGGGGAGCATGGTGCTCTATCCCTCGGGCGCGCTCCACGAGGTGCGGCCCGTGACGCGGGGCACGCGGATCGTTTGCGTCGGGTGGATCGAGAGCATGATCGCCGATGCGGCGCGGCGCGAGCTGCTGTTCGACCTCGAGAACCTGCGCGCTGCGCTGCGCGGGCAGCTCCCGGCGCAGTCGGCCGAGCTGCTCACGCTCGACAAGACCATCGCCAACCTATTGCGGATGTGGGCGCACCCCTGACGCGCGCGGGCCTGCGGCCTTCTTGCCCTTGAGGGTGAACCAGATGATCAGGCTCACCCCGATCACGCTCGGGCCCGCCCAGACGGCGGGGTTGAAGACGTGTTCGGGCACATAGCGGATCAGGCCCACCGAGAGGAACGCGGTATAGGCCGAGATGCCCATGCCGATCAGCGCCCGGAAATGCTCGCCCACATAGGTCTGACGGGGTGGATCGACCGTGCGCCAGATGTAGAGCTGCTGGATGCCCATCGACAGGATGCCGATGAAGGCCACCAGCATCATCAGCGGATGGCCCACCTGCCAGCCGAAATAGCCGCACCACGCGCCCGAGATCACCACCGCGGCGATCACCGCCTGATAGCGCGGGGACCGCAGGGCGCGCCGGTCGCGGCTGTGCTTCACCACGGCGAGGCCATAGTCCACGAAGCCGATGGTGAGGATGCCGAGATAGAGCATCATCCACCCGAACAGCCCTTCGAACAGGGTGCGGTCCTCGATCTCGGGATGGCGGGCTTCCGGCCCGTAGAGCGAGAGCAGCGCCATGCAGATGGCCAGCGTGCCCGCCCCGAGAAAGCCGTAGCACGCGGCGCGGCCCCACTTGCGGTGGTTGGCGGCGCCCTTCTTCGTGGCGATCGGCCCCCAGAACGCCGTCAGCCCCACCGCACCGGTGGCGACGTGGGCGACGACAAGGGCCTCGAACAGCGCCATGCCCGCGAGCATGACACAACCTGTGTCAACTTCCTAGATCACTATCGCGCGCCGTTTCCGGTCAGCGCACCCGCGAGGGTGCGACCAGCACGGCGTTGGCGATCATCAGGTCGAGCCCTTCGAGATAGGCGCGGGTCGAGGGGTCGTGGGCGAAGCCGATCACCAGCCCGCGGCCCTGCGGCTGCGCCATCAGGTAGGGCTTGTAGGCGAGCTGCCGCCGGTTCTCGTCCCACACATAGCCGCTGGCGATGAGGCCCGCCGGGGCGGCGAAGCGCAGCACGTTGACGCCCTTGTCGCGGCCCAGCGGGGTGAAGATCTGTGTCCCCGTCGCCAGCACCACCGCACCGTCGTCATAACCTGCCGACAGGAAGTGGTCGGGTTCGCCCACCACGTTGAGCAGCGCGCCCGGCAGGGTGTCGGGAAGAGCGGCCTGGTCCTTGATCGCGTCACGGTATTCGGCGTCGCTGGCGATCTCGACCGCCTCGGCGAGCGCGCCCTTTTCTTTGTCCCCGGCTTCTGCGGGATCGCGGCCGAGCGCCGCCTCGCGCTTCACCGCGAGCAGCGGATTGTCCCCGCCGCTGAAGGTCTCGAGGCTGTCGCCGATCGCCACCAGCACGCCGCCGCGGCGCACGAATTCGCGCAAGTTGCGCTGGCCGCCCTCGCCGAGCACGCCCGAGGGATCGCCCTCGGGCACCAGCACCACGTCATAGTCGCTGAGGTCGGCGCGGGCGAGGCGGCTAGTGCGGATCGGGGTGACGGGCAGACCGATGCGCTGTTCGAGAACATAGCGCAGGCTGCCGGCGGAGAGCTGCGAGATCCCGTCGTCCCACGCCACCGCGACGCGCGGCAGGGTGAGCCGCACGAAGCGTTCGCTGCCGAGATTGGGGCCGCTCTCGACCCAGCCGCTCTCGAGCGCGACCGTGTGCGCGCCGACCTCGCGGGCGAGCGCGGCGAGGCGGGCCATCTTCTCGGGCGTGTTGCTCCCGGCGGGGAAGACCACCGTGCCGCGCGGATACGCGCGGCCTGCGGCAGTGAAGGCCTTGTCGGTGACGCGGCCCTCGATGCCTTCGCGCAGGGCGAGGGTGACGAGCCGCGCCTGCCCGCCATCGGTCCAGGGCACCGCGACCGCGAAGCTGCCGCTGCCTTCGGCCTTGGGAGCGATCGGCGCATCGGCGCGCAGCGGCTCGCCGCTGGCGGCGGCGTTGCACAGCTGGACGTCGACCCCGGCCATCGGCCCCACCGACCATGCGGTCACGTCGTAGAGCTCGTGCGGCAGGTCGACCGAGCGGCGGCGCTCCTGCTCGGCGAGGAAGTCGGGCGGCAGGGGGGTGTCGCGGTCGAGCAGGCTGCGGATCAGCCGCGCGGCGGGCTGGGCCTGCGACACGGCGAGGTAGCCTTGGGGGTAGGACTTGCCGCAGATCGTCGCGCTGCCGTCACGGCGCAGCACGGTGATGCCCTGTTCGGCGAGGCGCCGGCCCAGCCGCTCGGCGTGCCAACGGCGCTTGCCGAGGTCGATCACATAGGTCCCGCGCCCCGCGCCGCCGCCGGCATTGGCCGCGCGGTAGGCGGCGAAGTCCGCAAGGAACTTCTGCGGATTGTCGGCCACCGCCGCTGCGGTCGCGAGGCTGGCGGTGAAGTGGTTGGCGACGGTGTCGGCATAGGTCAGCTCGGTCCCGTCGCGGCGCTTCCACACCAGCCCGCGCGCCGATCCCTGTTCGTAGGTCGAACCGATCGCCCCCTGGTGCGCGTTCCAGGTGTCGCCGTAGCCGGGGTAGAACAGGTCGTAGACCTCGCGGGTGAAATAGGGCTCGCCGCGCGCGTCGAAGGCGGCGGCGTTGTAGCGGCCGATCAGCTCGTAGGCGCGGATCTGGGCGGGGGTGAGGTTGGGGCTGAAGGGCTGGGCGGCGGGCGAGAAGAAATAGGTCTCGTCCCCGCCCATCTCGTGCAGGTCGATCACCACCACCGGGTTCCATTCCCGGATCGCGGCGACCTTGCCGCGGGTCTCGGGCTGGGAGAGGGTGAACCAGTCGCGGTTGAGGTCGAACATGTAGTGGTTCACCCGCCCGCTCGGCCAGGGCTCGTCGTGCTCGGCGGCCTGACGGTCGGCGGCCGGCGAGATGCCGGTGGAAGCGAGGAAGTTGTTCACGAAGCGCGCCCGCCCGTCGGGGTTCTGCATCGGGTCGATGACGACGATGGTCTGGGCCATGATCTTGGCCGCGCGATCGTCGCCTTGGGCGGCGAGCAGGTGGTAGGCCGTCATCAGCGCGGCATCGGTCGAGGAGATCTCGTTGCCGTGCACGCCGTAGGCCAGCCATGTCACGGGCATCGCGGTGCCGTTGCCCGGTCGTCCCGCGGCGATGTTCGCCATGTCGGCGCGGATCGCGTCGAGCCGCGCCATGTTCTGCGGCGCGGACATGACGAGGTAATAGAGCGGCCGCCCCTCCCAGCTCGTCGCATATTGCACCAGCCGGACGCGATCCGGCGCGGCCTCGGCCAGCGCCTTGATATAGGCATAGGTCTGGTCGGGCGAGGTGATGCGCGTGCCGGGCGCATGGCCGACCGTGGCGGTGAGGGTCGGGATCGCGGGATCGAACTGGCCTTCGATGAAGGACTGCGCGGAGGCGGGCAGGGCCGCGCCGGCAAGGGCGGCGAGCGCGACGAGCCACCGGCCCCGGAACATCTTTCGCATCGGATAACCTCGCATGTCCGCCGGACACTGGCGGAAGGAGTGCGAGCCTTGCCGCGACAACCCCGCCCGGGTCAAGCGGGGAGGGAGCAATGCCGGGTGCTGCGGCGCAGGTCGGGCCATGCCGCCATTGCGTCGCGGCAACCGGCTTTTTTCCCTCTGCGACGATTCCCGTGACCCGTTTTCCGCCTGTCTTACGCTCCTTGGTGTGACGGACCCGTTTTCGGCGGTCCTGTCGCGACGGGGGGACGACGGACACATGGCTGAGACATATCCTTCGCGGCGCAGCGCAGGCGCACCCGCCTGGGCGGCGCTGCTTCTCCTTTCCGTGCAGGCCGTCGCCATGCCGGGCGAGGCCCTCGCGTCGAACGCGAGCGGGTCGGACACCGCGCCGGAGGCGGTCGCCTTGCGGACAGGCAATCAATCGCTCGTCACCGACCGCAGCGGCGCCGTACTGTTTGCCGGCAGGACGATCGCGCTCACGCAATTCTCGGGCGTCTTCGGCCTTTCGAGCGAGGTCGCCTATGTCGTCGTGACGGCGGGACAGGCCAGCGACGGCAAGGTCACGGCGCGGCGCGGCGAGATGCTGCTGATCCCGCCGCTCGGCGGCGCGACGACCCGCGTGCGCTACGATGCCGAGCGGCTTCTTGCCGGGCTTGCCGTGACACACCCCGACGCCGCTCCGCAGATCGCCGGCGCTCTTTCGGACATCGCGGCGGGCCAGAGGCGCGGGGTCTTCTGGGGGCGGCTCGGGCGCACCAGCTTCAACGTCTCGGCCCCCGGCACGGCGGAGCGCGAAATGGCGGCGCGCAGCCTCAAGGGTGAATTCGCGATCGAGACGATCCGCTTTTCCGGGATTGCCGGACCGGATGCGCTGGAACGCTCGGTCGTCACCAACTTCGTCGCGGCCCTGCGCAAGGGCAACGTCGCGGATGTGGCCGCGCTGATGGATCCGGTTCCGTTCGGCAATGCGGATCTGCGCGGCGAGGCGGGCGATGCGCGCGCACTGATGGCCCGCCGGCTCTTGGCCCGGCACGACTGGTCGCGGCTGCTGCCGGACGCCCTCCCCGAGCCGGGGGGCACGGGCGGAGAGTGGTTCGTCCCGCTCCCCGAGGGACGGGTCCGCATCAGCCTGCGCCCGCTGGGGGATTTCATCTTCGTGCGAACCGTCAGCCTGGAGGGCCGGTCATGAACAATGCGCGTCTCAGCCGTCTCGTCGCCTGCACGGCCGCCCTGCTGGCGGGTGTCTGCGCTCCCGCCCTGGCCCAGCAGGCGGCCTCGCCGCCACCGGCCCCGGCCGAGGCCGACACCGAGATCCGGGAGAGCAACAGCTACCTGATGCGGTTGATGCTGCAGACCTTCGACGGGAACCAGGAATTCTCGCATACCCAGACCGCCGGATTTGCCCGGATGCGGGTGGGGGACGAATCCTGGGTTGAGGTCGATTTCGGCAACGGCGCGGTGGTCGTCGAGCGCGACGGGGGCACGGCCGCGAGCCGGTTCCGCAACCTCTCGGGCGTCGAGACGGGGATGCGCTACAACTATGCGACCAAAACGCTCAGCGGCGGCGATGCGGCGGTCCGGGATTATCACAACCGCTTCGTGCGGCCGCAGCTGGGCCGCGGCCCGGCGCTGGGGAGCGACGCCAGCTGGACCGCCCGGATGACGCTCGGCGAGCTGGGTCTCGCCGCGCTCGGCAACCAGAGCCTCGGGCTCGAACTGGGCCGCACCTATTTCACGCACGAGGGGCGGCGCTATGTCCTGCTGCGCTACCGCATCCCCTCGTTCACCTACGACCACGGCGGCAGGACCGTGGTGCAATGGGGCGAAGGCGCGGCTCTCACCGATCCGGGCTTCGGCCAGATGTACTGGAACGCGGCGCTTCAGCGCGCCGTCGCCGCGCAGCCGGGTGCGACCGCGCGGCCCTACCGCTACGCCAAGACGCTCGTGGCGGTCGATGCCGAGGGGCGTGCTCTTGTCGATCTGCGCAGCATTCCGCAGGTCGCGCCGCTCCTCGAGCGGTTCTACCAAGAGCCGGGCGAGGCGGTGCTCGCCTTTGCCGAGGAGCCGGGCACCGGCGACCAGACGCCGCTCGGCCTCGCCGCCCGGCTCGACATCATGGCCCTGTCGATCGCCGAGGACAGCGCCAACCAGCTGGGCGAGCTGACCGGCACGTACAACATGGGCGATCGCGGCGCGGAGGTCGGCGAACAGACCTTCGCGCAGGTCCTCGCCAGCCTTGGCGCGCTCCAGCAGAAGGTCCTCGCGGCAGCCACCGCGCAGCGCGACGCGGGGGTGCAGCCCTCGCCGGAGGAAGCCAGCGCCCTGCAGAACATGCTCGGCGATCTCGCCGCGCTGACCCGCAAGGCCGAGACCCTGCTCGCCCAGGCGCAGAATGGCGGCACGCTGACGATCGACACCCAGTTGCAGAGCGAGATCAGCTGGGTGAGCCAGAAGGCGACGCACGCGCTCGAGATCTTCGCGACCAACCCCGCCAAGCCGATCGGCGCTTCGGTGGGCGAGCTGCTCGCCGATCCGGTCAACCCCTACAGGGCCACGCTGCTGGCCAAGCGGGATTCGGCCACGCAGTGGGTCGGCGGGTTCGAGCAGCTCGCCGCCGCGGTCACGGCAGCCCGGCGGGCCTATGAACAGAACCCCTCGGCCGAGAATCTCGCCGCGCTGGGACTTGCAGCCGATCAGCTCCATCAGCTGACGATCAAGCTGGCACGCACCGCGGCCTCGCTCGCGACCGCGGCGGATGCGCTTTACCAGGATGCGGTGCGCAGCGGCTCGGCGTGGGATCTGCGAACGGCGCAGGAGGCAAAGCAGCTCGCCCTGGCGATGCAGGAGCGGGCGAACCGCCACTGGGAGTTCATGCAACCGGTCGTGCAGCCTTCGACGGTGACCGTGGCCCCGCCGAGCGGCATGGAACTGCGCCATATCGGCCCGCTGCTCGACGCGAGCGGCGGCGTGATCCAGTTCGCCGGCGGCGCTGGCGGCGGGGGGCAGGCCGACGGCGGGAGTTCTGCCGGTGGCGGAGGCGGGGGCGGCGTGCTCGACGGATCCAAACTCACCGTCGAGCTGGCCGACAAGTTCGCGACCATTCTCGAAGGCATCGAGGAGATCGTCCGGGATTCGAACGCGGCTGCCGCGCTGCTCGAGGTCAACAAGGCCCGCTACGAGGCGACGCTGGCGGCGCTTCAGAGCGCGCCGGTCGATTACCGCGTCTCCCCGGCCGCGACCGCGCTGCGCACGACGCTCGATGCGCAGAAGGCCGAACTCGCGAAGGCCGAGGCGGAACTCGAGACGCTGCGGCGCCTCAACATCAAGCCTGCACCCGGCATTCTCGAGGATTATGCGAGGCTCCAGCAGAGTGTCGAGGCGACTGCGGGCGAACTCGTGCGGATGGCCCAGGCCGGAACGACCTACCAGAGCGTGCCGTCGGCGCGCGCGCTGGAACTGGCCGCGGTTTTGAAGAGCCGCGCCGCCGCTTTGACGCAGAGCGAGGCCGCGCTGGCCGCGCTGGTGGCCAAGGGCGGACAGGTCCAGGAGCTGCTCAAGACATTGTCGCAGACCGAGCTGGCGTCGCTGATGACCTATCTGGCCAAGTCCCCCGCGGGCAACGTGGTGAAGAACCTGGCGACGGGCCTCAACGTGCTCTCCATCGGTCAGGCTGCCTACAACGTCACCAACGCCGCGACGGCCGATCTGTCCGACGGGCAGCAACTGCCCCTCACGCGCAATTACGGCTCGGCCGGTGCCATATCGATGCTCGGGCTCGAGATCCTCTCGCTCGCGGGCAATGTGGTGACCGGCAACATCAAGGGCGTGCTGCTCGATTCGGCATCGATGACCGTGGGTTCGGTCACCGACATCATCATCGCGGCCAAGGGGGTGCAGGACACCAATCGGCGTGCGCTCGAGGCGCAGATGCTCGGCTACGAACTCGAACTGCGCCAGATCCGCGAGAACAGGGTGCGGATGGAGGCATCGATCCGCGAACTGGCGCAGATGACGGCCGAGGCGCGGGACGAGCTCGCCAACTTCGACGAGGACACCGAGCGCGCACGGCGGATGGCCGAGGAACTGCTCGCCGAGCGGCAGCGCGCGCGGGCGGAACGCGAGCGGGTCGAGCAGGAAGCGCGCGAGGCGCTGATCGCGGCCGCGCGGGCCGAGAACGAGCGCATCTATCAGGAGAACCTCAAGCGCCCGCCGACGCCCGAGGAATGGGACAAGTTCAACCGCGACATCGCCGAGGCCATCAAGCCCGACTATCCGACCGCACCCCCGCCCGATCCCGCAATGGTCGCCGCGCGGCTGGCGCGGATCGAGGCCGAACGCCGCCGGGCGCTGGAGGCGGAGGCCAATGCCATCGCCGAGCTTGCGGCCGCGGCGGCGGCCGAGGCTGCCCGCCGGCAGGCAGAAGCCGCGCGCATGGCGCAGATCGCCGCCGAGGCGATCGCCCGCCGCGAAGCCGAGGCCGCCGCCCGCCAGCGCTGGCTCGAAGAGGCGCGCAACCGCGGGCTCGAGACATCGGCGCTCACGATCACCCAGTTCGATGTGAAGCCGGTCGAGTTCAAGCCGCCGGTCTGGGTTCCGCCGGTCTTCGAACCGCCGGTCTGGGTGCCCCCGGAATTCGACCCGCCCGACCCTTCGAGCCTCCCCTGGACCGATTTCGCCGATGACGACTGGCTGGCCCGCACCGACAACCTCGCCTTCGGCTTCGAGAACATGTCGGGCAGGGTGCAGGTGGATCTGGGGCCCTGGGCGGAGTGGCTGAAGACGCAGGACATCCGCGCCCTCACGCGCCTCGCCCTTCAGGCCGGCTATCCCAATCTTGCATCGGCCCTTGCCGACGCCGGCAGCATCATCCGCCTGTCCCAGGACGAGGGCTACCGCCGCTGGGCGCTCCAGGCACCGAGCTGCGGCGGCTATGTCGGGTGCGGGCCGTCCTACCTCGAACGCTGGGCCATGAAATCGGCCATCGTCGCGCTGGGCGACATCCTCAACGCCAGCCGCGACATCTTCTCGACCGGGGGGCTGAGCGACATCAGCATCTCCGGCCTGAACCTTGCCTACCTGCTGCGCGACTTCGGTCTCGAGGATGGGGACATCATCAACATCCGCATCACCCAGTTCGGCAAGACCATCTTCACCAACAACAACTTCACGCTGCGCAATGCCGGGGACACCTTCAGGATCGACCTGCGCCCCGGCGTGGCAGCGCTGGAGATCTTCGCGGTCAACGAAGGCTTCGCCCGCCCCAACACCGCCGAGATCACCGTCGAGAACGTCGTCGAGGGCAATGCCACCCAGTCCTATTCGCTTGCGACCGGCGAATTCGCCACGCTCCGGATCCGGACAAATGCGCCGCCGAGGAGGAGATGATGATGCGCCGGACAATCATTGCGGCGGCGCTTGCCGTCCAGTCGGGAGCGGCATGGGCACAGGCCGGACCCGACATCAACGATGCCACCATCGTCGGCCAGCAGATCAATGCCGCCGTCGACCGCTCGCTCGACGCGGGTCGTCCCCGCGGCGGCGAGACCGGCGAGACCATCGACGGGGAGGCCGGCGTCTTCGTTCTCAAGGTGAACGAGATCTTCCTGATCTCCGCCTCGACCTCGCTCGGCTTCACCACCAACCCGGAGCGGACCGCCGACAGCCTTGGCTCCAGCTTCTACAACGACACCGCCCTGAGCGCCGGGATCGCCACGGTGCTGGGGGGAAAGGTCGACTTCGGCCTGTCGGCGACGCTCGCCGGCCGCGAGTTCTTCGAGGACTTCGCACCGTCGAACCGGACCGCATCGGGCACCCTGTCGCTCGGGACAGCCATCGGGGACACGCCGCTCTATGTCGGCGTGACCGGCTTCGGGGGCTACAACTTCGAACGCGACTTCACCCGGGGCACCAGCTTCTACGGCACCTCGGCCAGCCTTAGCGCGGCCCTGCCGCTGGGCAGACGGGTCCTGCTGCGTCCCGGGGTCGGGGCGACACGCCAGTGGTCGGGCATTTCGGAGAACAATTCGATTTCGGTCAGCGCGTCGGTCGATGCCCTTGCGGCGATATCGCCGCAGCTTACCGCCTCTGTGCGGGCGGCGGTGGTGCGACGGTGGTATGACGACTTCTACGAGGACGTGACCTTCGTCGAGCGCGTCGACATGGCCTACCAGCTCGGCGCGGCGCTGGCGTGGCGTCCGGCCGAGCGGGTGACGCTCGCGATCAATGCGGGCTTCGAGACGCAGGACTCGCGCTTCTTCCTGTCCGATTACGATGCCTTCGACGCCGGGATCGGGGTCGCGTTCAACCTGCGCTTCTAGCCGCCACAGCGGCGGGCCGGGATCAGCGGATCGGTTCGGCGAGGGCGGAGAGCGGCGCCCTGTCGCGGCACAATTGCTGCTTCTTGCGCAGTCCCGGCACGAAGTCCTTCATGAACCCGATCAGCTGGCCGCGCTGCTCCAGTTCGGAGAAGCTGGCGACGGCCTCGCTCCAGCTCGCGCAGGCGAGTTCACGGTCGCCGGCATCGCGCGCGATGATGCCGAGGATCATCTGCGAGAAGCCGAGGTTGCCCACGGCATTGGCCTTGCGCCCGGCATCGATGCTCGACGCGCGAAGGGCCACCACCTGGCGTTGCAGGGCAAGAGCCTCGCCGAAGCGTCCCTGGTCGCGCAGGTTCTGGGCGAGGGATTCGCGGATGCTCCCCGCCCGGTTGCGCACGGACTGGTCGCGCCCGTCGATCGCCACGAGCCGGTCGATCACCGTCGCAGCGCGCCGCACGAGACGGCCGGAGACCTCCTCCTTGCCGGCCCGCGAGGCGGCTGCGAAGCCCTCCATCAGGTTGAAGGAGGACATGTAGAGGACGATGGCATTGTTGGGATCGGCCTCGGCGAGCGCGTCGAAGCGGGCCTGCGCCTTCTCGAACTGTGCCAGCCCGAAATCCGCCGGAGGATCGCCGTAGGCCAGCGCAAGGCCGCGGTAATGATCGGCATAGGCACGGTCGAGCGCGGCGGGGGCGCCCTTGCCCATCGCGAGGGGCCAGGCGGCAATGTCCGCTTCGATCGCGGCGGTCAGGGCGCCCACCTGCTCCAGCCTGCCGCCGAGGTCCGCGAGTTCGAGTTGGGCCTTGCGCACGGTCCTGCGCGCTTCGTGCCATGCGGGGTCGCGTCCGCTTGCGGCAACCGCATCGAGAACCGCCAGTGCCTTGCCGATCTCCGCCTCCGCCTCCTTTTGCCGAGCCTCGTCGTGGAGCAGGACCAGCCCCTGCAGCGCCCGGGCCTCTGCCTCGACCGGGGCCTTGCGCGCGGCATAATCGGCCGGCAGCCGCGCCAGCAGATCCTGCGCTGCCCGGAAATTGGCGGAGGCGCGTTCACCCTCGCCGAGATTGGGTTCGTTGGGACTGCCGAGGATGCGTCCGAGCTGGACCAGCCCGCGCGCCGTATCGAGGGTCAGATCGGGGCGGTCGCCGCTGCTGGCGGCGAGAATGTCGAGATACCGCTGCGCCTCGCGGGCGAGCTCCGCGCGGGCGCCCGTGTTGCCGGCGACGCGGCGCAGCTTCGCATTGAGGTCGAACAGCAGGTAATTGGCGAGCGAGCGCACCTGCTCGAACCGCTGTGCCTCGACGATGCGCGCCTGCTGGGCTTCGCCTCGGGCGACCAGCGCGGCGGCGAAGGCGGCGATCAGGAGAACGGCGGCGACAGACCCGGCTGCCACCCCCAACCTGTGCCTGCGCACGAACTTGCGGGCAAGGTAGAGGGCGCCGCCCTGCATCGCCGCCACCGGGTAATCGTCGCGCAGGGCCAGCACATCGGCGACCAGCGCATCGACGGTGGGATATCGTTCCGCGGGCTCGTCGGCCGTGGCCTTGCCGATGATGGCCTCGAGCTCCGGACCGGAGGCCGTTTCCGACATCAGCCTTTCCAGCAGGCGGCCGAGGGAAAAGATGTCGGTCGCGGTCGTCACCGTGCTGCCCCACAGGCGCTCGGGTGCCGCATAGCCCGGGGTGAGGCTCAGCGTCCCGAGCGAGCCGCTGCCCGCAGGCGCGGTGCCGAGGGTGTCGGCGGGTCTGGCGATGCCGAAGTCGATCAGCTTGACCTTGCCGGCATGCGTCACGAGCACGTTGGAGGGGGTCAGGTCCCGATGGATGACGAGGTTGCGGTGCGCAAAGGCGACCGCCGCACAGATCTCGGCGAACAGGGTCAGCCGGGCGTCCGAATCGAGCCCCTGCTGCGCGGCCCAGTCGAGCATCGGCAGGCCGTCGACATACTCCATGACGAAATAGGGGGCCCCGTCGATCTCGCCGCCGTCGTAGAGCTGGGCGATGCCGGGATGGCTGAGCGCCGCCAGCGTCCGGCGTTCGCGCTGGAAGCGCTCGGAGAGGGCCTCCGAAAGAATGCCGGGCTTGACCAGCTTGATCGCGACGACATGGGCGAAGTCGCCGATGTCGCGTTCGCCGCGATACACCGACCCCATGCCGCCGCGCCCGATCAGGCCGGTGATCCGATAGGCCCCGATGCGGTCCGGCGCCCGCTCCTCGTCCAGCAGTTCGGTGATGTCGCCGGTGCGCAGCATGGCCTGCCGCTCCGCAGCCAACAGGGCCTCGATGCGGGCGCGCAGGGCGGGCCTGTCGCGGGTGACCTCCTCGAGCCAGGCCGCGCGATCGGGTTCGGCAAGGTCGAGCAGCTGCTCGAAAAGGTGGAGGGCGTCGCGTTCCGTGTCGGGATCAGTCATGGTCGACAGGGTTGGTCAGCGCGTCGCACAGCCACGCACGTCCCACCATCCATCGCCGCTTCACAGTGGCTTCCGACCAGCCCGAAACCTCGGCAATGTCGGCCAGCGTCATGCCCCCGAAATATCGCATCTCGACCAACTCTCCCAGCTGCGGATCAATCGCACTCAGCCGGATAAGCGCGGAATCGAGGGCTTTCAGGTCAAACCGCTGTTCGCCTTCGATCTGGGTGGTCAGTTCGACCTTGTGGTGCCGTCGCCGGTCGCTGTTGCGCAGCCGCGCGTGGTCCACGAGAATGTTGCGCATCAGCCGCGAAGCCAGCGCGAGGATGTGCGCGCGGTCGGCAATGTCGATCCGCTCGATCTCGATCAGCCTGAGCACGACGGTGTTGATGAGATCGCCGGTCGACAGCGAGGATGCGTTCTCGCGCCGCAAGCGGGCGGCCGCAATGTCGCGAAGTTCGGGATGGAGGCGCTCGATCAACCGGTCGCGTGCAGACCTGTCGCCGCCGCGCCAATGGACGATAAGCAGATCGGTGTCGAACTCGCCTCTCAAGTCGACCTGCCCCGTTGCTCATGGAACTGCCGACCCGCGATCATTCCTGCCATGGCAGCCCCCCGCGTTCCGCGGAAGTGTGCCATCACATGGGCCGAGAGCCAACCTTCATCTTGCCACGCCTGCAGCAGGCAGCGCCGCGCCGGCTGACGCCTGCCGCATCGACACGCGGCGCGTCCTGTCCAGTGGGCGGCGACGGTCCTCATAGCCGGGGAACGGACCGGCTGCCGCCCGAGGTGGAAACTGCCGCGGGCCTCCTTGGCGCACTACGTAGTAACCACAAGTCCATGATATATAGCACCAATCCTGAGGCATCTGCTTGCAGATGCCGATCGCGATTGTTAGATGCTGCTGCAAGGGCAAGGCCGCCAAATCATGGGGGCGCCCAGCCGGTCGATCTGCGACATTTCGGTTCTGCTGCTTAGTCAAAACTGGGGCTCTTCGAAGATGCAGGCACTTTCGATCTCCTGCCTCAACTTCGACTACAACGTTCGCGGCACCCATCGAATTCTGCGATATCTGGACCGTCGACATCCCAGCCGGACGAATTCGAAGTCACGGTCGGCATCGTCTCGTCTGCTGCGGCTTCAGTTCAAGAATACGGCGGTGCTTTACTGTCCGTCCGGCTACGATGGCGTGGACGGCGAATATGAAAAGGTGTCTTCGGGGGGTGTCGACTGGCTGGTCTCGCCCCGTCCCTTTCTCGATGCCAGGACGCTCCGGCCGATCCGGTTCGAGCCGCTCAAGCTCGATGGGGCCCCGCCTCACCCCGACCCTGCGTTATCGGACTCGCCACCGGTTACGGTGATCGTTCCGGTCTTCGGGAGCCCGCGATACACGCTCGATATCCGCAGGGAGATCGAAGCCTTCCTTCCCGAACTGAAGGCCCTCGGCGGGCGCGTGGTCATCTCGATCGACGGCCATGCAGTCCCGGCGCAGAACCTGCTGCATCGCGACCTGCTCTCAGGGCTCGATGCCGACCTTGTCGAAGTCCACTGCCAGGACCGCAATCTGGGCTTCATCGACAACGTGAATTTCCTCTATTCGAAGACCGGCAGCGGCGACATCGTTGTGCTGCTGACCACGGATGTGAGGATGCAGCCGGGCAGCATATCCCGGGTCATCGCGCCGCTGCTCGCCGATGAGAGGATCGCGCTTTCCACCCCCTTCGCCGTCGGCGGGGAAAATCTCGAAGCGCCGGAATGCGACGTGGTGCACTGGCGCGAGCTCGACCTGATCCTGTCCTGGGACGAGCCGGCCTATCCCGATGCCGAGACCAATGTGGGATACATGCTCGCGGTCGATCGCCGGAAGTACCCGGGCGCCCGGCTTTTCGACGATTTCTTCGTCAACGGTTACGGGGACGATTCGGACCTCTATTACCGCTGCGTCAACCTCGGCTATCGCGGAGTCGTCGCCGACAATTGCTGCGTCTATCACGAGCACGGCGCCAGCTTTGGCGTGACCGAACTGCGGTCCGAGCTCCGGGTCGAGAACCACCGCCGGTTCATGGAGCGGTGGGGGCAGGTGTTCGAGGCGCGCCACGCCGCTGCGACTGCCGCGCTCGAGAAGGTGAAGACCGACAAGAGCCGCCTCCTGTCGGCGCTCGTCCACTCGTGCCCCATGCCGCAGCTGGTGTTTCTTCTCCCCACGAACGACCGGAGGATCGGCGGCGTCGCGGCTGTGTTCGACATCGTCGAGGGCCTGTGCGATCGGGGGCTGCCTGCCGCGGTGATCTGCACCACGACCCCTTTCGACGAACACGGGCGTCCGGTCCGCGCGATCCCCGCCGAAGATGCGGCACGCTGCGATGTGATCCTCGCGAATGCGGCCTACCTGATCGCCACGGCGCACGACACCTGCGAGCCCGTCAAGAAAATGGCCCGCCAGCACGGCCTGAAGAGCGGGTATTTCATACAGGGGCCCGAGTTTTCCTTCTCCGACGGGGAATACCTCGCCTCGGTCGTGTCGGGCTATGCGGGTTTCGATGCCGTCTTCGTCGTCTCGGAGTTCCTGCAGGAGATCGTGGGCGAATATATCGACGAACAGGCGGTGCTGATCCCCTACGGGCCGCCGCTCGAAAAATACTACGATATTGCCGTCCCGCGCGAGCCGAAGTCGATCGCGGTGCAGTTCAGCGGCAATCCGAACAAGGGCGCCGCCTATGTCGCAGGGGTGGTGAGCGCGCTCGCCCCCTTGGGCTACAGGATCTACTCCTTCGGGAACGAGAATCTGCGCGGCAGGCGGCAGAATTTCTGCACCCATCTCGGCTTCCTTTCGACTGCCGAGAAGGTGCGGCTGTTCAACAAGGTCGAATTCTATCTCGATGCCAGCAACTATGAGGGGCTCGGCCTGCTGCTGATGGAAAGCATCCGGTGCGGGGTCATTCCGCTCTATCGATACAACGGCGGCACCGCCCACATCTTGCAATCCCGCGGCGTCGGCATCGAGATCGGCGATTACGCCGCGATCCACAGGATCAGGCAACAACTGACCGATTTTCGCGAGACGGCGGATTTCGAGGCCGAGCGCGCGCGCTGCAAGAATGCCATTGCGGACCGCAGTTGCGAGGCCGGTGTGGCGGCCATGCTGGAGTGGTGGAATGCACAGCGTTGAGTTGATCGATAAGGGCAGGCTGCTGGGCTGGGTCAGCGGCGACATCGGAGGATTTCCCTCGCAGGTCCAGTTGTGCTGTGCCGAGGGCAAGGTCGCGATTGCAGCCGTCCATGAACGCGTGGACGTGCTGAGCGCCGGCTTCACCCGTTTCAGCGGGTTCGACCTGCACTTGAGCGCGCACGCCGCCGAATGTCCCTGGCGCGTTCATCTGGAGGAATCGGAATACGAGGTCGCGCCGCTGCCGAGATGCAACGAGGAGGTGGTCACGATCGACGAAGCCTTTGACGATCTCCTTTGCGGCTCGATCGCGTTCGACCGCAGGATACGCTCGCTGTGTTTCTACAGCGCGGAAGGTTCGGCCCGTGCCGAAATCAACCCCCGTCCGGACGATTGTCCCGCGCCGGGCGGCTCCACCGGGCACCGGTACCGGTTCCGGGTCGAGAATTTCGACGTGTCCAAGATCTTCGCGGTGAAGATCAACAATGATGCCGTCCATTGCCTCGGGCCGGGCTGGCTGGCGGCCCTGCGGTGACGGCGACGCGGGCCCCTTGCCGCAACGGCCACCATCCGGGTGTCTCGGTTCTGCGGCCCTCCCTGACGGCGATTGCACCGTGCCGGCGGTGACAGGCTTTCGCGCAACGGGCTTCAGCGGGAATAGCCGATGATAATTTTCTGTCTGGCCGGCGTGAGAAGCGGGACGACCGCGATTGCCCGGTGCTTTCAGGCCAGCGCGGCTTTCGTCAATCTTGGCGAGGTGTTCTACAATGCCGCCGACGGGATGGGCGATTACGTGAAGAAGTGGGAACACCCCGACCCGCCCTCGATAAGCCGGTTCGGCGAGTACCTCGATTTTCTGCGGGCCGATACCGGACACGATTACTGGCTCGACATAAAATTCCATGATCTGAACCGGTTCAATCCGCCGCAGCTGATGGTCACCGCGCCGCCGGTCCTGCTGCAACTGATCCTGAAATCCGGCGATCCGACCCTGCTCATCGGCCGGGCGAACCCGCTGCGCGCCGCCGTCTCGCGCCTTCAGGCGCAGTTGACAGGCGTCTACCACCTCGAACGCCGCCAGGAACGCCCCGGGCACATCGCTGCCGGATCCGATCGTCTTCCCCACCGGGCCCTCACCATCAAGGCAATCCGCACGGCTCTGGAAACGAAAGCCGACCTGCAGTTCGTCGAGGGACACCTGCGGTCCCATCGCAATCTTTTCCGGGTCGACTATGAGGCCCTGTTCTCATGCGCCGAGGCTGCGGCCAACCGGGAGGCTCTCGCGGCCTGGATCGGGGTCGACGCAATAGGTGAACCGGACCTCCGAAAGCTCTCCAGCGGCTGGCCCGACTGGTTCGATCGCGAATTGGCCGCAAGAATACTGGAGGGGACGGCAAGCCAGTGGTGGCTGTCATGACATCGATCTACGCCCGGATGCATGACGCGATCGCTGCCGCGGATGCCGGGCAGACCGCTTGCGAGGTGATCCTGATCGGCGTGAACGACGAAGCCGGCTCGGCGCACTGGCGCATTCCCGTCACGGTTGCGACAGTGCTGAAAATCGACGCTCTGGCGAAGCCGGGCAGCGGGATCACCCGGGCCGTGGTCCACAATCACGCAGGCATCATCACCTTCTTCGAGATAGACACCGCCGAGACCCCGCCATCGGACTGGATCAGGGGCATTTCGTCGCTGCGGCCCGAGAGCAATGCGCAGAACCTGCGTTCGGGCAGCGGGCGCGACCGCGCGTTCATATCGGCGAACCGGGCATCCTATCCGGTGTCCCTCACGCCGGTGCGGAGCCTCGGAACCCCGGGCGTTCCGAAGTTCTTCATCCTCGATGTCGAAGGCATGGACTACGATATCGCGCTCGATCTGCTCGCGACGGACGAGGTGCTGGGCATCGGCTGCGAGCACGCGCTGATGTCGAGCGACGAGGTGATCCTGCTGCGCTGCATGGCGATCGAACGCGGGTTCGATTTCGAGTTCGGCGACGAGGATGCGATCTTCCTGCGCGAGACCGCCTGCCCATGATGTCACGCGAGTGATCGGTCGCGGGCCAATTCCGACCCGCGCTTTTCATGCTTTTTCCATGAGAACCGGCACCATCTCTTCCAGATCGTGGGAAGGATGGTGGGCGCGACAGGGATTGAACCTGTGACCCCACCCGTGTGAAGGGAGCCAGCCAAATCAGATAGCCAGATGTTTTCTTTGCAGAATCAGCCTTCTGTACGGGGCTGACTGTACGCGATTTGTACGAGCGGGCACTTTGAGGCCATCGGAAAAGCGCATGTCTGGTCGGAATTGCCGGGTTGGAAAGCCAGTAGGCAGGCCGCCAGACCGCCTACGAAAAACCGCCGGAAGGGCTGGCACCCTTCACAGCGGTCATTTCAATAGCGTTGCGGCTATTTCTCTCACTTACGCGACCGAAGAATCGGGTGCAAGGACAAACCTTGCGGGAGGTGCAAAATGAGCGCCTCCTTGGCCCATGGTGGCCTGCCACCCGGCGTTACCCACTTCAGTCTCGCTGATCTCATCGAGAAGATCGCGTCGGGGTCTTGTCGCGAGGAACGCCTGTCGGCGACTGCGGTGCGCGTCCTGAAGCACTACCTGCTCGGCTGCCGGTCGTCCGACTTTGAGCCTGGCAAGATTTGCGGGGTGTGGGAGCAACCGCAGACGACGGCACAGACGCTGCGCATTTCGACGAAGGTCCTGCACAACGCCGAAGCCGAGTTGGAGCGCGGCGGATTCATTGAGCGGACCCATGTTCTCCATGCGCGCCGCACGGGTCAGCGCCGTGACGGCGCGATCGTCACCCTTGCGGGGATCAGTCTGCGACCGATCATCGATGGCTACCATCGGTGGACGGCGCGGCATGAGGCCATGGAACTGCAAAGAGATGCAGTTGCCGCCCTGCGCCACGAGGTGGTTATGCTCGCTCGCCAGATAAGGGCAACCGAGGCGGCGGAGACCGTAGAGAAGGCCGAACGGATCCTGCCCAGGGGCCGCGTGTCCCGCATCGAGTCCATCGAGAAGCTGGAGGCCCTGAAAGCGTCGCTGGAGGCGCTGCTGGTGCAGCTGGATCTTCCGTCTGGTGACACGAAATCTTCCGTCCGGACGGAAGAAATCTTCGCACCCAATATACCTATCCAAGACTCATCGAAACACTGTATCCGCGCGCCCGCCGCGCGGCGCGACGCTAATGAGTCAGCCGAGATCACGCCGGCAATGGCCGCAAGCCTTGCGAGCGAGGATTATCGGGTTCTGCTGCCATCCGTGCGGCCACCGGGCTGGCCAGACATTGTCAACGCGTCGGCCATCGCGTGCCTGTGGCATGGCATCTCACAGCCGATCTGGGCAGAGGCCTGCGAAAGGCTGGGGCGCGAGCGAGCAGCGCTTTCGGTGCTCGTCATCGACCGTAACGCGCGGCTTCCGGCAGAGCACCGATACCGGGCCCGATCAGGCAGGAAATGTCTGGCCGGGCTGATGCGCAAAACCTGGAGCCTCGCTCCCATGATCGAGGCTGCAAAGGGCTTTGCGGGAGGGAGCATGCCTGACCGTCCGTTCGAAGTCGCTCCATCCCGCCAGCACGCCGGGCAGAGCTTCGCGATGGCCTGTCAGGCGGCTCTCCGGACCTTTGCCGGAGAAGATCGCGGACATCGCATGAGGGGTGCCGAGCAATGACCAGGTGCCGCGTCTCAGCATATCGCTGTCCCCGCCGGGGCGGTCTCAACAGGAATTCCAGACCATTATGGAATTCGGAAATCAGGACGGCACAAGGGCTCGGCGGGGAAAATAGAATTACACACTCCACGCTACGTGGCGGTGTGGTCTGGGCGGGCAAAGACCCGCAGAAATCCGCCATTCTAGGCTCTAGACGGGGTCATAATCGCGCCGGGAAAGCTCCCCCAGCAGCACAATCGGTCTATAGCCAGTCTATAGAACCGCCATATTTCAACAGGTTGATTTCTAGACGGACGCCTCTTGCCTCTGTCATCAAAGGAGGTTCCAGTGGCCAAGCTTGAACAGCTCAACACCAGCGTCTCATCTGACATCTACACCCGGTTCAGCGCCATCGCGGCCGAACGGAGTCTGTCGAACGCGGCCCTGCTCAGGGATCTGGCCGTCGAATTCATTGAGGCCGCCGATGCTGGCCGTGCCCTGTTCCAGAAGGAGGCTGCACCGCGCCTCGACACCACAGTCAGCTTTCTTGTTCATGAGCTGCGTGACCTCGTGGTCGAGCTCGACCGGGCGCAGAACGAGAACGCTCGGCTGTTCGGGAAGCTCGTGGCGGACTGGAATGGCGGCGAAGCAGCTAGCCAACGTGCCCATGAGAACATTGCCAACCAAATCCGGCAACGCAACTCCGAGGCTTACTCGGCCTTCTACAAGCAGGTCGAGAAGCTGCTTGCCGGTTTCGAAACGCTGGAGCCCAGGCTCATCGAGGCGCTTGATCCACGCCTCGCGCAAATTTCCGAGCAGTTGGCACAATCGATCAAGCTGGCAGGTGAGCCGCGCCAGATTCGCGCAGTCTACCTCGGCGATGATCGCATGCTGTCGCTCAGGTTTCTGTCAGCGTGCGGAGGCTTGGTGATTGTCTTCGGTTTCCTTGTCGGCCTCATGGCACCGAACTTGTGGGACAGCTGGTCTTTGTCGCAGGCTGCCAGGCTGATCGATAGCCCGGCAGAGATGTGTCGCCTGATCGAAGCGGAATACGCCACCACCGATTGCACCGTTCCCCAGCAGGAGCGCGATCTCGGGCTGCGCGTCATCGCCCACGAGGACCGGCGATGATTACGCTCGCCTCGGTCGGCTCAGCCTCATCGGCGGCGGAGTATTACTCGGCCGACAACTACTACACCGCCGACCAGACACAGGATGCAAGCTCGTGGTTCGGTAAGGGCGCCGAGGTACTAGGTCTGTCAGGCAAGGTCGAGGAAGCGGCCTTCGTCGCCGTGTTCGAGGGCAGGCTTCCCGATGGGTCAGTGATTGCCGGGAAGGACGGCGTGCACCGCCCCGGTGTCGACCTCACCTTCTCGGCGTCGAAGTCCGTGTCGCTGGTGGCGATGCTCGGCGGCGACAAGCGTCTGGTAGAAGCCTTGAAGGACTCCGTGGCAGCAACCCTGCGTTGGGCGGAGAAGAACGTTGTCGAAGCTCGGGTCTGGGATGCGGCGCAAGGGCGACAAGTGCCCGAACTCACCGGCAATCTCATCGCCGCGACCTTCCTCCATGACGTGAACCGGAATGGCGAGCCGCAGCTACACATCCACGCCGTCATCGCCAACGCGACCAAAGCCTCGGATGGCAAATGGCATGCGGTGCGAAATGACGAGCTCTACCGCGCGCAGCACGTGTTGTCGGCAGTCCACAATGCCGAACTGCGCAACCGCGTCGAAGCCTTGGGCTACGAAACCGTGCCTGCCCGCAATGCCGTTGATGGCGCGTTCGAGATCAAGGGCGTGACCCGGGATGCGGTCGAAGCGTTCTCGACCCGCCGCGCCGAGATCCTTGCCGAGCTGGCCAAGGAAGACCGAGGCAGTGCGCGCGAGCGCGAGCTGGCGGCGCTATCGACACGGCGCGGGAAGGAGCTGGAGCCCGATGCGGCGCGGCAGGTCGCCGCGTGGAAAGAGACCGCCCGCGCCGTCGGCTTCGACCCGTCGCGCCTGATCGAACATGCCATGGCCCGAGCAGCGGGTGCGCAGACGGTCTGGTCGCGTGCCGTCGACGGCCTTCGCGGCATCGGCGAGCGCGGCATGGCAGTCGCCAGTGCGATGGGCCTCACCCCGCGTGATGGTGACCCGCTGGTGCCAGAGCGCCTTGGGCGGCTCGAGCCCAAGGCTTTTGCCGCGGCGCAGGCAGTGGCGTCGGCGGCACGGGAGCTGGGCGAGCGCGAGGCGGCGTTCTCCCGCAATGACCTGATCCGCACCGCGCTTGAACGGCAGGGGCCAGTCACCGTCACCATGATCGAAGCCCGGATCGATCTGTTGCAGCAGCGCGGCTTGCTGATCGGCAGCGGTCCGGCGGATCGCGACCGGATGCTCACCACCGAACAGGCGCTGGCCATGGAGACTAAGGTCATTGCCCTGGCGCAGGCGGGCAAGGACAGCGTTCAGCCCATCGCAGACAAGGACGGCATCGTTGCGCGACTGCAGGAGCAAGCGCGGGCCATCGGCCTTCGCCGCCTCAATGCCGGGCAGGAGCAGGCGGGCGTTGCGATCCTCACGTCCAAAGACCGCGTGCATCTGGTTCAGGGCGGCGCGGGTGCGGGGAAGTCGGCGGCGCTGGCTCCGGTCGCAGCCATTGCGCGGGAGGAGGGGCGGCAGGTTGTGGCGCTGTCCCACGTGGGGCGCATCGCGCGGGAGTTTGGGGAGAAGACCGCAAGTCCGGCATCAACCGTGGATGGGTTTTTGGCACGCTATGGTCGTGTCATCGATGGCAGTGCCAACGCGGAAAAGGTGGCAACGGCAAGGGCGGAGCTGTCCGGTGCGCTGTTGATGGTAGATGAGGCGAGTCAAATCGGCACGGACCGGCTCGCGCGGCTGATCGCCCTCGCCAACCAGATGGACGTGGGCAGGCTAGTGCTCGCCGGCGACATCAAGCAGCTTCCGGCCATCGAGGCGGGCAAGCCCTTCGCGCAGTTGCAGCAGCAGGATCTCAGGCAAAGCCAGATCACCGAGAACCTGCGGGCGCAGACCCCGCAAATGGTCGCGATCAACCGCGCGCTCGAACAGGGCGATGTGGGCGAAGCCTTCGCTGTCCTAAAGCCTGCCACAACCGAGGTGGCTTCAGGCAAGATCCCCGATGCCGCCGCTGCCATGTGGGCCAACCTCCCCAGGGAAGAGCGTGACAATACCATGCTGCTCGCTGCCGGGCGCGCTATGCGCAGCGCGGGCAATGCCGCCGCGCAAGACGCGCTGATTGAACGCGGCGAAGTGGGCGCGCGCGGGTTGTCGCTGGAGGTGCTCGACCGGGTCACCATCACCCGCGAGGGCGCGCGTCAATTGAAAGGCTATCAGGACGGGCGCGTCGTCGCCATCGAGACGAACCTGCGCGCACAGGGCTTTTCCCGCGGCGAACGCGGCACGGTGATCGGCGTCAAGGATGGCAAGGTCGAACTCGCCATGCCCGACGGCGAGATCCGCCGCTTCGATCCCGCCCGCTTGCCGCGGAACCTCAAGCACGACGCGGTCACCATCTTCGAGCCCAAGCAGATCGACCTGCACGAGGGCGACCGCATCCGCTGGACCACCAAGGACGCAGAGCGCGGGCTGCTCAACGGCGATATCGCCCATGTCGCGCGGATCAACGGCGACACCATCACCGTGAAGGCAGGCAACGGCCAGTTCCACGATCTGCCACGCGGCGATCCCATGCTCGAGCGGCTCGACCTTGCCTACGCCATCAACGTTCACGTCGCGCAAGGAATGACGGCCAAAGACGGCATCATCATGATGTCTGAGCGCGAGCGGATGCTCAACACCTCGGCCTCCTTCCTGGTCGCCGTGACCCGGATCGCGGAGAACGCGACGCTGGTGACCGACAATCCCTCGCGCGTCGAGCGGCAGGTCGAGGCGCGCTCTGGCGAAAAAAGCAGCGCGATCGAGACCGCCCGGGCAAATGGCCACGCTCTCCCCTCCCCGACGGAGAAGAAGGACCGTGAACTGGCCTTGGAGCGGACACCCGAGCGCAGCGAACCGGGGCGCGGATCCAGCGGGCCAGATCTGTCGCGCGATCGCGATTACGACTTCGGGATGTGACCGCCATGATGCCCCCGGATCCCTACGCCCGCACGTATCGCACACTCGCACAGCCTCACATGCCCACATGTGAACATGAGGACCACCGCACATGACCACGCCTTCACATCCTCACACCAGCCCTATGACGCGGACGGTCGCGATCATCAGCCAGAAGGGCGGTGCGGGTAAGACCACGCTGACGATCCATCTTGCCGCAGCGGCAACCCGGGCTGGGCGCATCAGCCTGCTAATCGACACCGACCCGCAGGCCAGCGCCTCGCAATGGGCTGAGTGGCGGCAAGGCGCGCCGCCGGAGGTGATCGACAGCGCCCCGCCGCGTATCCCGGCGAAGATCGCTGCCGCCGCCGCGCAGGGCGCAGAACTGATCGTAATCGATACGCCGCCGCATGCCGATCTTGCCGCCAGCAAGGCGGCCGAGTGCGCCGATCTGGTGCTCATCCCGTGCCGCCCCAGCGCCTTCGACCTCGCCGCGATGCGCACGACTATCCGCCTGGTCGAGCTGCTGGCGCGCCCCGCCTTCGTCGTGTTCACCGCCGGGCCGCCCCATGCCCCGCACATCTATGCCGACGCTCGCGAGCTGGTGGCAGGCTTTGGCGGCCAGACCTGCCCCATCATCCTGCCGGACCGCGCTGCCTATCGTCATGCGGTCGCAGCCGGGCAGACCGTGTTCGAGCTCGATCCGGGCGGCAAGGCAGCCAGCGAGATCGAACAGCTGCACATGTGGGCATGTGAACAGCTTCACATGTCCACACGCTCACTGTCTCAGGCCCACGAGAGGAAATCAGCATGAACCGCTTCGCCAATCTTGCCGACCGCACGCCCAAGGATGAGGCAAAGGCCACCGCACCCGCCTCGCCATCACCCGTCGTCCAGATTCCGACCCCGCCGAGCCGAGTCGGCCGCAAGGCAATCTCCGGCTACTTCGCGCCTGAGCTGTCGCTGGCGCTCCACACCTGCGCCCGGCGTCATGGCCTTAGCCTCCAGGACCTGATGGCCGAAGCCTTCGACGACGTCCTGCGCAAATATGGCGAGAGCCCCATTGGCCGCTAGTCGACCCGAGGGAACAAGAGAAAAGGCAGGATTTTGAGGGGTATGAGTTGAAGTGAGAATGTGAGACTATGCCCATGTGAACGTGTGAACATGTGGGCACCACCCCAAGGGCCTGTGCACCGACAGCCCTTCAATGACAGGAGATACCCATGCGACTGTTCCAATGGCTGACCGGCTTGTTCACCAGCTCGAGCAACCCGCCAGGCGCCCCCATCGACGAGGGGCCCAGAATCAACCCCGCCACCGGTCTTCCCATGATCACCCCCGGCATCGGCGGTGTTGATGTCGGCGGCAACCCCTTCGGCGTGAATCTGGACCGCCGGGACGACCACCACGTCCACCACAACCACCACGACCATCATCACCGTCATGACCATCACCACCATGATTTTGGGTCGACCGGCAGCAGCTTCGATCATTGGTCGGGCACCAGCGCGGGCGGGTTCGATCATTCGCGGAGCGATTGATGTCCGTCGCTCCCCAGTGCGCATGAACAGCACCGCCTCCCTGATGCTTCAAACGAGGAAATCACCATGACCGACAATCCGTCCGCAAATGCCCAGCCTATCGCTGAATTGCCGCACCCAGGTCCCATCAGCCGTGCTCGGTTCTTCGCAAGCTGCCACCCGATCGCGGTCGCAGTGCCTCTGGCCATCATCATCGCATTCGGGATCGCAACCCTCGCCGCTTTCGTGCTCGACGTCGCGCCCGAACGCTGGGAGGTGTTCATCCCTGGTCTCGCTGCGATCAGCCTGACCGCTATTGGTGTAGCCATCTTCCCACTTGTCGCGCGCATGCACAGCATTGCCAGCGGCCGCGATATCGCTGCAGCCTTGGTCGCTGCAACCGACCGGGAACGGCCACAGTTGCTCGATAAGGTCGAGGGACGGCTCTCCAACCGCTATTGGCGCGCGCCGATGACCGTATTCCAGCTTGCCATGATGTTCCGCGAGGTGAGGAAGCTCCATGGGGAGCGCGCTTATCGCAAGCAGCTGCGGGAACAAGCAGCACGGGCCGAGCAGAACAGGTCGCTCGCGCAGCTGTCACTGGTTCAGTGATTTAGGCTGGGAGGCGCGGCGCATTTCACAAACTGCTGGCGCGTTCTAAAAGTCTTATGTCTGTCTAGCTATTTCGCTAGAACTGTATAAAAGTCTTAGGCATGGATCCCCGACGTAACCCATTTGCCCCTGGTGCCGGCAGTCGTCCGCCGGAACTTGCAGGCCGTGACGCGATCATGGAGGACGTCGCTATCGCGCTCCACCGCATCGCCCATGGCCGCCACGCGCAGAGCGTCATCCTGATGGGCCTGCGCGGCGTGGGCAAGACCGTTCTGCTCAACGAACTGCGCCGCACGGCTGAGGGGGAGGGGATCGTTGCGGTGCCGATCGAAGCGCCCGAGGGTCAATCCCTGCCGTCATTGATCGTGCCTGCCCTTCGCACCGCGCTGCTCCGGCTCGATCGGGGGCAGGCGGCGATGACCCTGGCGAAGCGCGGGCTCGGCGCGCTGGCGCGGTTCGTGAAGGCGTTCAAACTCAGCTATGGCGAACTGGAGGCATCGCTCGATCTGGGTGAACCGGGGGTCGCCGACAATGGCGACCTTGAAGCGGATCTCATCGACCTGATCGACGTGGCCGGGGCTGCGGCGGGGGAGCGCGGCACGGCGTTGGTGCTGTTCATCGATGAATTGCAATATGTCCCCGAGCGCGAATTGGCGGCGCTGATTACCGCGCTCCACAGGGCGCGGCAGAATGATCGTCCGATCACGCTGGTGGGGGCAGGCCTGCCGCAACTCGCCGGGCAGATGGGCCGGGCCAAGAGCTATGCCGAGCGCCTGTTCGTGTTCGCTCAGATCGGCCCGCTTCCACCCGATGCTGCCCGCGCGGCCCTTGCCAACCCGATCAAAGCCGAAGATTGCGACATTACGGACGACGCTGTCGACCAGGTCTTGTCGGTGACGCGCGGCTATCCCTATTTCCTGCAGGAGTGGGGCAAGCAGTGCTGGGACGCGGCCACGGCCTGCCCGATTACCGCAGCTGACGTCGCCATCGCCAGCCCAGCCGCGATTGCTGCGCTCGATGCGAGCTTCTTCCGGGTGAGATTCGACCGCCTGACCCCTTCGGAGAAACGCTACCTGCGCGGCATGGCGGCGCTGGGGGAGGGGCCCTACATCTCCAGCGCCATCGCTGAGCACCTCGGCAAGAAGCCCAACGCCTTCGGACCGGTGCGCGCCTCGCTGATCGCCAAGGGCATGATCTATACTCCTGGCTATGGCGAAACGGATTTCACCGTGCCGCTGTTCGACGCCTTCATGCGGCGAGCGATCCCGGTCGAGGAATAGGCGGCGAGAAGGTTCGGCCGACCGGCGTCGTCCGTAGGGATGTCTGGGCGTTCCATCCCCTCGTTCCGCGCGAGCTCCACCGCTTGCAATCCCGTTATTCGTACCCGCGAAAGCCTCACAAGCGGAGGGATTTGAGACGGATGGCGTCTTGCCCGATTGCCCCATTGAATTAGGCACTTGTGCACGTGCTGCTTCGGCTCGGCTTGAAGCCCCGGCACATTTCTGCGCCCCCTTGGTGTCAGAGAGCCGGACCGGATCTGAAGGGAGGGCTGAATGGCCGAAAACGTCTCAATGATCGGACGCACACCCGCGTATCAAAGGTCGATGTCAGTCAAGACTATCACCTGCAGTATGATGCGCTCATCGCCGCAGGCGTTGACCCCAAGCGGATCGATAAGGACAGCATCTCGGGTAAGGGCATTTTAGCTGAAGAATTAGATCGTATTGGGGGCAAGAGCCCCCAATACGATTATCGCTTTCTCGCCGAACGAAGGACGATGAAAGGCCCCCCGGCTTTTCGCGCAATTGGCAGGAGCTTCAGGCGCAGTCCCACCGCCTGTGCGTCAATAACTCCTCGCCCTGAGGCTCCAGTTGCGAGTTGGGTCAATTCAACACATGAGAGGAGATCATCCCCCAAACTTGAAAGTGGCCCGCAGCCAAATCTCACGGCCACGGCTTGTAACCGCAACCGTGTCTGCGAGTAACGTCCCCGTACCGCCCGGAGAACTGCCGGAGAACGGGTTGCCAGCAGATCTCGTGAAATAGCGTTCGTTTGTCAGGTTTCGACCGAGAAGCGAAAACTCCCATTTCTCATCGGCCGCCTTGAGTGACACACCTGCATCAAGGATCTGATAAGCGGGCTGCCTACCACCGGGCGAACTGATCACGTCAGTGAAGAAGCTATCAGTAAAGAAGAAATTACTCAGAACTTCAATTCTCTTTCCGGAAAACTCTGGGCTTTTGTAATTAAATCCGACTGAACCGGACCAGTCAGGCGCACGAACAAGCTCTGTTCCTGAAATATCGGTTAGCAATGCCGACTGACCGGTAAAGCGATTGATCTGGGTTCGGCATTGAGGTGCCGGAAGGCCCGGATAGCAGATGCTTTGATAATCCGTATATTTCCCATCCAGGTAGGAAATAGCGCCATTTATCGTCAATCCTTCAAGAGGAGTGCGATAGGTGAAGTCAAATTCCGCACCGCGCGTTCTCACAGCGCCTGCGTTGCGCAGTTCCTGCCTGATGCCGACCAGCACAGCGACTTGCAGGCCTGTCGTATCGTAATCGAAAACGGCGAAATTAGTGGTAAGGTCGCCATTGAGCAGCGAAGCTTTAACACCGCCCTCGAAGCCCGAAATCAACTGCTGATCATAACGCGGATCAATCAGACTTACGAGATTGCCTTGCGCATTAGGCGTTGTGGTCGTTGCGGGGTTGGTAGCGTTGAAGCCCCCGGACAGGAAGCCTTCCTTGTAGGAGCCATAGATGGTGATGTTGTTTGATGGACGATAACTCAAGGTTGCTTCGGGCGACAGATTGTTGAAGCTCACCTCACGGGGGCCCTCAACTGACAGGCGATTTTGGAAATTCGACGAAAGCGCAGTTTCGAAGACCGGAAGCTTTTTGCGCTCGTAGGAATATCTCGCACCACCAGAAAGCTCAAGATGCTCTGTCAGATCAACCGTAAACTGGCCAAAAATGGAATATGCGAGCCCGTCCTGAACATATCGGTAGTTGTTCCGCGGGAAGGGGTTGTTTGCGTTAAAGGACACAAGCGCGACGACATCACCCCGCATATCCTGAAATAGTCCGCCCACCATGAAGTTGACGGGGCCACTTAAATCCGAGGTCAGTCGAACTTCTTGAGTGACTTCGCGGATTTTGAGGTCAGCGTATGCAGGCAGGAACGTCTGCGGTGCTACACCCTCGACGAAGTTGGCGGTGAAGCTTCCTACATAGGTATTCCGGGCGTCATAGAAACCAGTAATGGACGACAGTGTGAAGTTTTCGCCCAAGCCATAGTTTAACTCCAGGCCAGCCAAAACCTGCTCGCTTTTCAGGTAGGTTTCCTGAGTAAAGCGACTATCCAGCTGCCCGAACCTTGTTCCAATATTATCGGTTGAAGTTACAAAGTCGTCAGCGCGGCAATTATCAATTGCCCTGAATTCGACAGGCATACCCTGCGGGAAGCCAAGTGGGCAGTCGACGAATTGCAATACGTCGGTCGAACCTGAAAGGTTGGATTTGTTATAAGCAACCTTCAATCTGGCATCGAAATTGTCGCTTGGATTGAAGAGAGCGGTGGCGCGAACGGCAAACTCGTCCCCGTTGGGTGCTCTGCGGTCAAACGGAACGAACACGTTCGTCCCGCTGGTAGGCGCAACATTTCGGACATCGCCCTTCATCTGGCTATAGAACCCAGCCAAACGCAGGCCCAAGGTGTCCGAAACTGGACCGGACACATATCCCTCGGTACGAAATTCATCCGAATTGAACTCGTATCCTGTCGTCAGACCAGCTTCGAAGAAGCCCTTGGGGTCCCGACTCCGCGTCGTAATGATCCCAGCGGGGCTGTTCTTGCCGAAGAAGAGCGCCTGCGGGCCCTTCAAGACTTCTACTTGCGCCACGTCAAACTGACTAAGACGCCGAACAGATGACCGCGCCACAGGGACGCCGTCTGTGTTGAAGGAAACCGCCTGATCGGCGAAGGGGTTTGCATCTACCCCTGAAAGCCCGCGGATCGCTACAATCCCGCCTTGGGGAGAAGATGTCGCCTCACTGGTGATGAGAGTAGGGACAAGCCGGGCAATCGCATCTACCGAGTTGATACCGAGGGATGCCAATTGGCCGCCCGTCACTGCCTGGATGTTGACAGGCGCATTGATGTTGGTCTCTTCCCGGCGCCGTGCGGTGACGATGATTACATTGTCGTCGACAGAAGCGCGGTCCGGCCCTGCTTCAGGACTAGCATTTTCGATCTCTGGCCCGCCCACATTGGCCGCCTGATCCTGAGCATTTGCCGGAGCAACGATCAACGCTCCCGCACTGGCGGATCCCAGGAGAATGGCCCGTGCAAGCCGATTTCGACGATTACTCATTAATCTCTCCCCGTGTTCAAAAGCCACTTCAGGGCCCTTGGGAAGCACGATTCCCGCAATTCTCGATCAAGTCAACCATTGAGAATATTATTCTGTAACGAGAATGGTGGCGCCTCAATGCAGGTTGCGCAAGCATATGGAATTCCTACGAAAGCACGCCGTATCTGGCTCCAGCTCCGCCAAATCCCATCATTTCTGTTAGGCGAATAGCGTTCTTGATAAGGAACGAGGGCGGTGTAATGCATCAGCCAACCAGTCCGCAAACTGGGGCATGTTTGGGAGCGACCCGAATGCTGGACGCGCTGCAAAAGACGTTTTTCGCACGCCGCTGCGTGCCTGCCAGCGCGACTAAAATATCAAAGGTGGGCAATAAGTCCGGCCACCTCCCGTTCTAACTGTGCCACGCTAGATAAATCGACGCTCTACAACTGAAATGACTGATACTTATAGAAGTATTAGGTCTACTAGTTCAATCGGGCCGCGGTGATAAGACTGGAGAAACAATGCAGAGCGAGGTTTTAATGATGTTTGTAAATTGCGCCAGCTACGCGCTAGCGTTTTCTGGTACTACTAATGTGCAGGAAGCTGATTGACGATGGTGGGCGAGCCTCTTCCCCCGCGTACCGGGGAGTACACCTTCATAAGCGTGGAACGCGAAGGCCCACTGACGCTCATTACGCTGGAGCGGCCGGAAAGCCTCAATGCCTTGCACACCGCCGCCCATAACGAACTCGCCGACGTGTTCGATAATTTCGCTGCGGACCCAGACCAATGGGTTGCCATCATCACTGGGTCTGGCCGCGCCTTTTGCGCGGGCAATGATCTCAAGTACCAGGCAGCTGGCGGGACCCTCGATCGCCCACCCAGCGGCTTTGGGGGACTGACAAGCCGGTTCGACCTCAACAAGCCGGTTATCGCAGCGGTCAGCCAAAGCAAGCTGATCATTGCCGATGCGGAACGCTCCAAACGCCTCGGAGCTGCCGGCGTTTCTACCCCGCAATTCGCTATGGAGGACCTTCAGAGCCTGAAAACCGGCGCGTCGCAGGGCTGGTGTGCACAGCGCGTTTCATCGGACGCTGTGGCCATGATCATCTTCACAAGCGGCTCTACCGCCCGCCCCAAGGGGGCCATGATGACCCATGGCAGCTATCTTCTGAAGTTCCTCGAAATGCGCACCCTTGACCCCCAGCTGGGTCCGGATACGCGCGCACTAATGCCATTTGGAATGCACAGCTCGCCAGGGCTGCCTTGGGGCATCATTTTCACGACGGTCCTGGGAGGCACACTGTTTGCCACGCGCAAATATGTCGCCGAGCTGACATTGGAGGTTCTGGAGCAGGAGCGGATCAGTTTCTTCATCGGTGTTCCGATGATCTACGATCAGATATCCAAGCTTCCACACTTCGCATCGGCGGATCTCTCCAGCCTCTCATTTGCCCGCATCGGCGGGGCGAGCGTTTCGCCCGAAATCTTGAAACGTTGGCTCGATCGCGGTGTAGTCGTCCGCCAACTCTACGGCATGACCGAGGTTGGCGGAGGATCGATCGTTGCCTCAAGCGAGGAAGCTCTAGCCAATCCGATGAGCTGCGGCCGCGGACTGGCTTTCTCCCGGTTTCGCATAGTCCGGGACGATGGTAGCGAGTGCGACATCGACGAACCAGGCCATGTGCTTCTCCAAGGCCCGGGGATGATGGCAGGTTATTGGAACGACGAAGAAGCCACGCGTGCAGCAATTGTCGACGGTTGGATGCACACTGGTGATATCGGCGTTCGCGACAAGGACGGTTACTTCACCTTCGTCGACCGGGCGAAGGAAATGATCAAGTCGGGCGGCTTCAATGTGTCGCCCATCGAGATCGAAAGCGTCATATGCACACTTGATGGCGTTGTCGAAGCGGCTGTTTTTGCCGTGCCTGACAGCAAGTTTACCGAAGCGCCTTGCGCCTGCGTCTATGCAGAACGCGCGATCACGCCAGAGGAGATTTATGCGCATTGTGCCTCTCGGCTGGCTGGCTTCAAACTACCGCGATACGTCCTTGCTTTCGATGAGCCCCTGCCGCGACTGGCTAACCAGAAGATTGATCGCCGGGCGCTCAAGGCAGTCTGTGCAGATCCTGGCGCACTCCCACCGCGCATCGAGGCTGTTTCTTCCTGAACAACCCGAGCACGATTGACGATCGTTCGCCCCTCCGATAGCTCTTCGCTATGACAGATGGCAAAGGGGACAAACCAGTCAAGCTGGTCGGGGCTGTTACGCAGGCTTTTCGGATCTTGCGGGTTCTCAGTGACAGCACTGCGCCGCTGGGCGTGAGTTCGATAGCGCGCGCCGCCAAGGTCAACCCGTCGACTGCATTCAATATTCTTCGCACGCTGGTCGCTGAAAACGCCGCGCGCTTCGACGATCTCAGCAAGACCTATACGCTGAGCGATGGTCTGCTCAAATTGTCAAAGCAGCTTCTCGGCCGAAGCCTCGTCGAAGACATCATGGTCGATTTGAACCGCCTCGCTACAGACACTGGTTGTTTGGCGGGAGTTTGGGAGGTCACCCCCGACCGAATGATCTTGATGGAACGCGCGGTAGCCGACCGCCCCATGCGGCTGGACATGGAGGTCAAGCAGCGCATGCCGCTCATGCTCGGCGCCGTGGGACGGGCCTTGGCGGCGCAAAAGAAACTTAGCGAAAGCGAACTCCTCAGCCATTTCGAGCAAGCGCGTTGGGAAGGCCAGATCACCGCAGAGCAATATATTTCGGAGGTGCGTGACGCCGAGCGGCTTGGTTACGGGGTTGACCGTGAAGCGTTATACCCCGGCGTGGTTTCCGTCGCTTCGTTGATCACCGACTATAGTGGCCGGGCGATCTATGGACTTACAGCCAGCGGTTTTACTACCACGATGAGCGAGACCATGACCCGGGAGGTCGGAGAACGTCTTGCAGCGATCGCCCGCGCGCACTCGGGGCGCAAATAACCGGGCGCCAATCCACTCGCCTCCACCTTCATGCCAACATCCTCCGCGCTGCAGAAAATGGTGCACTGCGCGCCTGACTGTCATTTTCCATAACGATAGACATTCGATATGGGAAACGCCCTTCGGCTGTGATAGCCACTCGCGCGCCGGCCCCTTTCTGGCCAAAAAAGCGGAGAGCAATGCATGCGCAAGGCGGTGGACGATATCTTGCCGGACCCTCGGCGCCTTGAGCAATGGCTCCACGATCATGCGCCTTCCGTCGGCGCGCTGATTGCGATCAAGCGGTTCAGCGGGGGCCAATCGAACCCGACATTTGCCCTGACCACCACCCGCGGCAACTTCGTGCTCCGGCGGAAACCAGAGGGCCCGCTGCTAAAGGGCGCCCATGCCATCGAGCGCGAAGTCCGCGTTCAGTCCGCCCTCGGCAATACCGGCTTTCCTGTCCCCGAAATCATCGCCCTGTGCGAAGAACCCGATATCCTTGGGACGCCCTTCTACCTCATGTCCATGGTCGAGGGCCGGATGTTCTGGGATTCGAGCTTTAAGAACGCGGCTCCGGCCGAACGCCCCCTTCTCTTCGACGCAATGGGCGAAACGCTCGCCCGACTTCACACAATCATACCCGAGTCCGTCGGACTTGCCGACTTCGGCCGTCCGGACCGTTACTTGGCACGCCAGATCGAGCGTTGGTCCTCTCAATACAGAGCCGATACCGAAGCAGGCCAAATTGCAGAACTTGATGCGATCGCCGAGTGGCTTCCGCAAGTCGTGCCGCCCGATGAAGGAGGCCGGATCGTCCACGGCGATTTTCGCGTCGACAACCTCATTTTCGCGCCCGACGCGCCGGAGGTGCTGGCAGTGATCGACTGGGAGCTTTCGAGCCTGGGCAATCCCTTGGCCGATTTCGCTTACCATCTCATGATGTACCGCCTGCCGCCGACTTTTCCGGGGGGCCACGCCGCCATCTGCAAGAACGCCCATCGCACCGATCTGCGCGGCGGAATCGTGGTTGCCCGCGATAATAACGATCGCTGCATCGGATGCTGCCCGCACCGTTGTGAGGAACTGCGAGAGGCGGGTTATCGCGCTTTGGGGCGGGTTTGCCCGGTCAAAAACATCGCCGGCGATGATCACGACATCGGGGCGTTCATCATCGATCACCGCGAGGATCTGGACGAGAATGTGGTCATGGTCTTCATCGAGGGACAGGCCATGAAATTGGCGGCCCAGATGCCAGTCGCTGGTGTGCAAGATGCGCATTATTCTGTCCTCGAATCCAAGTGCATATAAAATTTATATAGACGTGCGGTGGCTCGTCAAGTAGGGTTCGGACATGGACGATCCTGCACTCAAGCCAGCAATGCTCGCCCGCCTGGTCTATCTCGACCGGTGCCTGACTTGGCGCGGACAGGTGAATCGCAAGGACCTGATCGAGCGTTTCGGGATCTCGTCTCCGCAAGCGGCAATCGATCTGAGGGAATATCTCGACCGGGTTGCAGAGCCGAAGCCTCGCTACGACACGGTCCGAAAGTGTTATGTTGCCAACCCCCACCATCGCGGCCTGCCTTTTGTGGAGGATGCAGGCTCGCCGGATGAGTTTGTCGGCCATCCCACATCGAGCGGCCTTTCTGTTCTTCCATCACCGGCCCGGCAGTGCCCCCCATTTGTGATGCGTCGCCTATGGCAGGCGGTCGAGCAGCGGCAGAAGATCGAGATCGGCTACGTGTCGATGTCGAGTGGGCTGCGTCAGAACCAATGGATCGCACCGGCGCATTTTGCCTCCGACGGCGAGCGCCTGCACGTTCGGGCGTGGAGTTTCCACCACCGCGAATGGCGCGATTATGTTCCGGTTCGGGTCCATCCCGACAGCACCTTCGATGTGGCACCGGTCGGCGAAGATCTTCCGCGCGATGCTGACTGGGAGGAGTTCGTCGAGATCCGGCTTCGGCCGCTGAGCAGTCTGACGGAAGAACAGCAGGCCGCTGTCCGGTTGGAATATGGGTTCACGCAGGAAGTTCTGAGCTTCGAGGTCCGCAAGTCGCTCGAATTCTATGTCGAGCGACGCTGGGGGCTCAAACAGGCGGGCGCACGATTGGAGCGCTGTTAGCCATCCCGGGCGAGGGGAGTCTGCTGCCACAAGGAAAGGAAATGGCCATGGTTGGAAACACGACCGTTGATCCGCTGGCATGGGCATCGGCGGTGACAAAGCCCGAGATTGACGCTGTCAGGAACCCGCGAACTGGCCATGCGCTCAATGTCCGCCGGTTGATCCGGGCATTCCGGTATGAGCGCGCAATTCTGCTACGCCAAAGACTCAAGGCGCTCGTCAAACGTGACGAAGCACGCCTAGTGTGCGCGACGTGCGGTGTTCCGGTCTATCTGGCTTGCAGCACGACCAAGCGGTTCTTCTTCCGGCATCGCCATGAAGATGGCTCGTGCCCGGCTGTCACGCGGACGGATCTGAGCGAAGCCGATATCAGGGCCATGAAGTACCGCGGCGCCCAGGAGAGCAGCGCGCACAAGCGGGTCAAGGAACTTCTTCTGCGGAGCCTCTCGGCCGATCCACGGTTCAAGGATGTGGCCTCAGAAAGGACCTGGAAAGCAAGCGAAGGTCTCTGCGGCCTCCGCCGACCTGACGTTTCGCCCTGAGCTCGCCGAGCAGGACGAGGGCGCCGAAGCGCGCTTAGCGACCGGTAATGCCGTTGGTGAGATCGCCTGTGCGCTTCACCCTGGCGGCGTGATGGTCGATCCGCCGTCTCTTTCCGAGGCGCTGGCCAAGACTTCCGCGCTCATTGCAGGCGGGCATCCCGGCCCGATCTTCGAGGCGACCTTCGAACATGATGGCGTACTGGTGCGCGTCGATGTCCTAGAGAAGGTCGAAGGTGACGCACCACGAGTTTCTGAGCTGCGACGGCACCGACCCGCGCCGGGCCTGTGCGGAGGCGTTGGTGGAGGATATCCCCGCGGGTGCGACGATCATTGCCTATAATGCGGCCTTCGAGCGCAGCGTGTTGCGCGATCTGGCAGCTTCATTCCCCGATCTCGCTGCGCGCCTCGAAGCGATGGCCGAGGCGACGGTCGATCTGCTGCCCGTAGCCCGCAACAATTGGTACCACCGCGACCAGCGAGGGAGCTGGTCAATCAAGGCGTTGCTCCCGACCATCGCCGCTGAGCTGGATTATGGCGCGCTCGAGGTGAAGGACGGGGGCGATGCGCAGGCGGCGTGGTTCGAGGCCGCGGACCCAGCCTGTGACCCGCTGCGGCGCGAGGCGCTGGAAGAGGCGCTCAGGGCCTATTGCGCCCGTGACACTTGGGCGATGGTCGCCGTCGCACGGGCATTGGCTGGAAGCCAGGCGAACTTGAGTTAGGAACGTATCAAGATCGGGAATACGTCTTCGGCCTTTGGTTCTGGCCAAATGAGGCTCTGCCGGCATTGCCCGCCGGTCAGGCAACCAACCTCATCCGATCGGCGGCTTGCGCGAAGCATTCCAGTGCCGCTTCGATCTCTTCAATTCGGGTGGTCGGCCCCGTACTGAGGCGAACGACTTCGGAGGCGGCAAGTGCGTCCAGCCCCATCGCGCGCAAGACGTGGCTAGGTTCGGGAATTCCAGAAGTGCATGCTGAACCGCGCGCTAACGCGACGTGCGGCTGTACATGAGCAACGAGTCTCTCCGCGTCGAAACCTGGGACTCGGATGCATAGGTTCCCGGGGTGACGGTTCTCAGCACCGCCCACTAGCTTGATTTGAGGAAAAATGCCTAGCAGTCCAGCATACAGGGAATGAGTAAGGTCTGCCCATTTTTCCACTGTATGCTCGTCCGGTAGTAGCCTGCAGGCGTGGCCAAGGCCGGCACAGAGCGGCGTCGGGAGTGTGCCCGCTCGTAGGCCGGCTTCCTGGTCACCTCCATGGATTAGCGGTCTCAGCTGCTGCCTTACTTCGCGGCTGACATAGAGTGCACCGATGCCCTTGGGGCCGAAAGCCTTGTGTCCAGAGACGCTTAGGAGATCGACGCCAAGCTCTAAGACATCGATAGGCATCCAAGAGAGTGCCTGTGCCGCATCCGTGTGCAGAAGTGCTCCTGCGCTGCGGCAAAGCTCAGAAACTCTCTTGATTGGCTGGACCGCACCCATCTCGTTGTTCACGAGCATCACTGAGACGAGGAGTGTCCGATCATCAATCAAGCCTGAAAGCCGGTCTATGTCGATCTGGCCGTTTCGATCGACAGGAGCGATAACGAGCTCAGCACCCTCGGCACACAACTCCCTCGCAGGGGCAAGAACCGCCTTGTGCTCGATCGCGCTTACAATGACCTTCGGTCGCCGCAGTGATGACTGCCTCAATCCTAGTATCGCGAGATTGTTCGCTTCCGTAGCCCCCGATGTGAATACGATCTCGTCGCTATCCGCATTTAGCGCGCTGGCCACGTCGGCGCGACCCGCTTCGATTGCGTCGGCCGCTGACCACCCTGCTGCGTGGTCAGCAGCATGGGGATTGGCATAGTACTCCGCATATAGCGATTGCATCGTGGCGACGACTTCAGGGTGGGTCGGCGTGGATGCCTGATGGTCGAGATAAATCACGCCTACCTCACAGTGTTCGCCATGCGTTCCGGTCGTGCAGATCGCGAAAGACTAGTGACTGGCGATTGTCACCAGTGACTAACCTCGCTATCATCACTGGTGAAATTGTCCAGTGATAAGGAAATCAGTGCATGCGCAGCCTCTTGGACCGGGAAGGCATCAAGCTTCAGGTAGCGGGGCATGAAACCTTCCCCTGCCGGTATGGATGGCTGAAAAAGTCCTACGACGCTGTTTGTGAAGAGTTATCGTCTGTTGGTGAAGACCGGCAACAGGCGTTTTCCCCCAACATAGGGATCGGAAAGTTTGGCGTCGGCAAAAACATGGTTGCCTCGATGCGGCATTGGGCCCTTGCCTGTGGCGTTCTTGCTCCGCTGGGCGAGCGTGTCGGACGCTTGGAATTGCTGGAGCCGACAGCCCTCGGTCATGCGATCTTCGGCGGAGGCGATCCCTACCTTGAATTGCCTGCTTCACTTTGGCTGCTTCACTGGCGGCTTGTCGCGACCCCGGGTCGCGCCACCACCTGGTATTTTGCCTTTAATGAGTTCAACGACGCAATTTTCACAAAGGACACGTTGGCATCGCGTCTCTGGACTAGGCTCGAGGAGTTGCGCGAGATCGGGCGACTTACGAATAGTCGGATAGCGAGGGGCACGGTCGACCGCGATGCTGAGTGCTTTGTTCGGACTTATGTGACCAAAACCGTGCGCCGGGGGGCGATTGAAGATGGGCTTGAAAGCCCGTTTGCGGAATTGGGATTGATTGCTCCTATGGCTGGAGGTGCGTTGCAATTCCGCCGCGGACCAAAGCCCTCTCTGCCAGATGCAGTGTTCGCCTTCAGCTTGTTCGAGTTTTGGCGTTCGCAATTCCTGACCCGCGGCTCGCTTTCCCTCGAAACGATTGCTCATGATCCTGGCTCGCCGGGGCGAGTCTTCCTTCTTGATGAGGACTCGCTCGTCGAGCGTCTTGAGCGGATTGAAAAATACACTTCTTCCGCACTCGTGTGGGACGAAGGTGGTGGTCTGCGGCAAGTATCTCGACGCGTGGAGCTTGATCACTTCGATGCGGACGGTCTCCTATCACCTCTCTACAGCGGGTTGGAGGAAGCCGCATGACCAAAACTCTGTCAGATATCACTCGCGTCCGTCGTCGTTTTCAGCGGTCGATCCGTCTCGGTGATGACGCTGCTGCCGCTTCTGGGTTCATCTGCACCGCCACCGCCGCGCAGGCCTTGAAGACGACAATTGAACATGTGTCGGGCCTCGGCCATGGGGCCTTTACCTGGACCGG
The DNA here is from genome assembly GCF_056868655.1 of Porphyrobacter sp. THAI-01a. Lineage (NCBI taxonomy): Bacteria > Pseudomonadati > Pseudomonadota > Alphaproteobacteria > Sphingomonadales > Erythrobacteraceae > Porphyrobacter > Porphyrobacter sp. THAI-01a. The sequence goes on from NZ_CP180579.1 coordinate 670,836, forward strand.
CCCCTACGGTTGCGGGAAATCGAGCCTTGCGGTCGTGCTTGCCGCTGCTCTGGGGCCTGACGGCCCTGATCGCGACGAAGCGCTCAAGGTTCTGCCCTCACAGCTTCGGGAGCAGATAACGAAGCAGATGAGGTGGGCGCCGCAGGGTTGGAGTACAGTCTCGATTGTGGGGTCTCGTGCCGATACGGCTGCCGTGATAACAGCCGCCCTCGATGAGGCTGGGATCAAGAAGGGCAATGGTCCGATCGATCGCCTTTTGGCCGAAGCCAAGCGCGGCATCGGGACTTTGCTCGTTATCGACGAGATGGGCAAATTGCTCGAGCACGCCGCGTCTGAAGGCGGAGATGCTTTCTTCTTCCAAGAGTTGGCAGAGGCGGCGTCTCGGTCGGATGGTCGACTCGTTGTTGTCGGAGTGCTTCACCAAGCCTTTGACGACTATGCCTACAGGCTCGCGCGCGAGACGCGCGAAGATTGGCTTAAGATACAAGGGCGCTATGTTGATGTGCCGCTCAATCCGACCGGCGAAGAGCAGATCGAATTGCTTTCGCGAGCTATCGAATGTGACGCTCGACCGCAGGTAATAGCTGGCATTGCTGATGTCGCTAAGGCGGTAGGCGGCACGCGTGGTGGCTCTGAGGTGGTTGAGCAGCGGCTTGCGTCATGCTGGCCTCTTGGGCCAGTCGTCGCATGTCTGTTAGGGCCTCTCTCAAGGCGGCGGTTCGGACAAAATCAGAGAAGTCTCTTCGGCTTTCTCGGTTCAGCAGAACCTTACGGCTTCCAGGACTTCCTCAGTTCGACATCAGCGGTCTCGAGCACAACATATGACTGCGATTGGTTGTGGGGCTATCTTAGGGCTAATCTCGAGCCTTCAATTATGGCGTCACCTGATTCCCATAGGTGGTCGTTGGCCCTCGATGCTATCGAGCGTTCAGAGGCTGGCGGTGCAACTGATGCTGAACTATCGGTCCTGCGAGCCGTCGCCCTGTTGGATCTGTTCCGAGATCGGTCTGGTCTTGTGGCATCGAGCAAAATCCTGGCCTCTGCACTACCGAGGCTCAGCGAGCATGAAATCAGCGCCGCACTCGAGTCATTGAAGAGACGATCGGTTGTCATCTTCCGACGGCATCTTGGAGGCTACACGCTCTATGCTGGGTCGGATTTCGACGTGGAACAAGCGATCGAAGAAGCGCTCGGCGAAATTGTCGGCTGCGACTTTTCGAAGCTGAGGGGCAGCGGTGTTCTGGCCCCTATCCTCGCAAAGCGCGAGTATCACGAGACTGGTGCGATGCATTGGTTTGAAGTCGATATCGCTACTTTAGGAGACGGATCGAAGCGAATCTCCGGTTTTCAAGAGGGGAAGGGTTCATCAGGCTTGTTCCTTCTTCTCGTCAACGAAGACGGCGACAGCCCGGCTCAAGTCCGGCGAATCCTCGATGGTCTTGAGAAAGAAGTCGGCGACCGTCCGATAGCCCTCGGGCTGTCAAGCGATAGCTACATGCTGCGCGAGTTGAGCCGCGAGCTCATTGCTCTCGAAAAGGTGCAGGTGTCGCGCCCAGAATTAAAGGGTGATGCGGTCGCTCGCCGGGAGGTGGCTACAAGAAGTTTCTAAGTGTACAGCATTCGGTTTGCCAAATTCGATGTTGCGGCAGAACCCCCCTCTAGTCCGCGCCCGCGTCCCGGCGTCTCCGGTTGCGCTGGATGATGTTGAGCATCTCGACCATGACCGAAAAGCCCATCGCTGCGTAGATGTAGCCCTTGGGCACATGAAAGCCGAAGCCATCGGCGATCAGCACGAGCCCGATCATGACCAGAAACGACAGCGCAAGCATGACCAACGTCGGGTTCTTCTCGATGAAATTGGCTAGCGGCGTTGCGGCGAACAGCATGATGGTGACGGTGATGATGACGGCGGCCACCATGATCGGAATGTCGTCGGTCATGCCGACGGCAGTGAGGATGGAATCCACCGAGAACACCAGATCGATGGCAATGATCTGCACGATCACCGCTCCGAAGCTGGCTGTCGCCGCAGCAGCGATACCCGGCGTCTTGTCGAGCAGATCGCCCGAGGCATCCGCCGGCTCCATCGAGTGGTGAATTTCCTTGGTGGCCTTCCACAGCAGGAACAGGCCGCCGGCCAGCAGGATGAGGTCGCGGCCCGAGAAGGCGGTCTCGAAGCTGGCCTTGTTGGTGCCTTCAACGGGCGGGCCCACGATCCCGAGGTCGAAAATCGGCTGCTGCAATGTGACGATCCAGCCGATCAGCATCAGCAGTGCGATCCGCATCCCCAGCGCCAGCATCAGTCCGAGCTTGCGGGCACGTTCCTGTTGATGGGCGGGCAGCTTGTTCGAAAGGATGGCGATGAAGATGAGGTTATCGACCCCGAGCACAACCTCGAGCGCTATGAGCGTGAGCAAGGCCAGCCAGGCGGCCGGATCGGACAGAAGGGCGATGATATCCATGACCGGGGCTCTGCAGAATTGATCGGCTTGAAACAAGAGGCGACAGGGTTCGGGTGATATTTCTGGTTGCAATTTCGCGCGGCAGGGCCGCGGGGGTTCAGTCGGGTGCTGCTGCGGCTTTGACCCGCTGGAACATCATGCGCAGCTCGACAAGATTGGCCACCCGCAGCGCGAATTCGAAGACATCGAAAGGCTTGGTCACGATATCGCGCGCGCCAAGCGCCAGCGCCCGGCGCTTGGCCTCGATCGATGTGTCTGCGGTGAGCACCATGATCGGCACCAGATCATCCGCGCCGGTCAGGCGCCCGAGGCTGTCGAGCAGCGCATAGCCGTCGATGCTTGGCATCATCAGGTCGAGCAGCACGAGATCGGGGCCAAATGCGAGATGCCGCTCGGCGGCAAGACGCGGGTCGGTCAGCGTTTCGACCTGCGTGTAGCCCTCGCGCAGCAACACCGCCGTGATCAGTGCCAGATTGGCCGGTTCGTCGTCGATTGCGAGGATGCGCGCGTCCGTGGCGGAGCGAGGCGGGATCATTGTGCACGCTCCCCCAGCGCCGCGTCGACCGTTTCGAGCAGGGCGGCAACGTCGATCGGCTTCGTAAGCACCGCAGCAGCGCCGCGCGACGCCCAGTCGGCCTGCGCGGCAAGCGCGTCGGCGGTGAGCAGGATCACCGGCAGATCGGGATAGGCCCTGGCGAGCTGCTCCAGGACCCAGTCCCCGTCCTTGTCGGGCAGATGCAGATCCAGCAAAACGAGGTCAGGCCGGTGTCGCAGCGCCAGATCCAACCCCAGGCTTGCCTGCATGGCGTTGACGACGTGCGCTTCGGGCCAATGCCGGGCGGCGACCGCTTCGATCAGCTGCGCGTTGGCGAGGTTGTCCTCGATCAGCAGGATCGTGAGGCGGTGCGACGCTGCCGGCCAGGGACGCGCGGCTTTCGCAGGAACCTGCTCGGGAGTGCTGGTCTGCGCGGCGAGCGGCAATTCGAACCAGAAACAAGCGCCCTCCAGTCCGTCGGCTCGCGGCGTGTAGCCGATCGCGCCGCCCATCGCCTCGACCAGCGCGCGGGACAACGAGAGGCCCAGCCCGGTCCCTTCCGTGCGCGCTGCACCTGCGGCAAGCCGGGTGAAGGGCTGGAACAGGTCGCCTGCCTGATCGGGATCGACCCCGATGCCGGTATCGGTCACCTCGACGCGCGCGCGCCCGTCCCGCACCGCGGCGCTGATCGCCACCTCGCCATCGGGTCGGTTGTATTTGACGGCGTTGCTCAAAAGGTTGAGCAGGACCTGCAACAGCCGCCGCCTATCCGCAGCGACTGGGGTATGGCGGCCGATGTTTTGGATGATGGCGATCCTCTGGCTCTCGGCCTCGGGGAGCGACAGACCGACCGCCTCCGAGATCGTATCGCCTAGCGAGACGGGTACGATATCCATTCCCAGCTTTCCGGCTTCGATTCTTGCAATATCAAGCACCTCGTCGATCAGCCCCAGCAGGTGACGACCGGCGCGCAGGATCTGATCGATGCCAGCTGCGTCGGTCTCGCCGCGGTCGGACCGGTCAAGTTCCAACAGTTGTGCAAAGCCGAGAATGGCATTGAGCGGGGTGCGCAGCTCGTGGCTCATGCGGGAGAGGAAAACACTCTTCGCGGTGCTGGCCTCCTCGGCTTCCTGCCGGGCATGTTCTAACGCTTCCTGCGCACGGCGGCGCTCGGTTATATCGCGCGTCACCTTGGAGAAGCCGCGCAACTCGCCGCATTCGTCCCGCAGAGCCGTGATGACCACATTGGCCCAGAACAGAGTGCCGTCCTTCCGGATGCGCCAGCCTTCATCCTCGGTGCGGCCATCGCGCACCGCGTCGGCAAGATTGCGCATCGAGCGTTCGCGCGCATCATCGCCCGGATAGAAGGTCGAGAAGTGGCGGCCGACAATCTCCTCGCTGGTCCAGCCCTTGATCCGCTCGGCCCCGGTGTTCCAGCTCACCACGTGGCCCGCCGGATCGAGCGCGAAAATTCCGTAATCGCGCACGCCCTCGATCACCAGACGAAAGCGTTCTTCGCCCTCACGAAGTGCCTGTTCGCGGGCGCGCAGCAGCGCGCTCGCTTCGGTCATGCGCACCGCGAGCAGGCCGATCTCGTCGCGCCCCGCCTCGCGTTCGGGCAATGCATCGCCCTGCGCCAGCAGCACCGCCTCGCGCTCAAGCCGTTGGACACGGCGCACGATCCCGCTCGAAAACAGAAACACCGCAAACAGACTTCCGACAAGACCGGCGACGGTCAACAAACCGGTGATGAACAGGCCATTGCGGCGCACCTCATGGAGGCGGTCCTGACGCGCTGCCAGCAATTCCCGCTCCCGCTCCTGCATGCGCTCGATCTCACCGCGCAGCGCATCCAGCACTTGCTTGTTGGCGGCGAGGCCCGCGGCAATGGTAGGATCGGCGACGATATCGGCACCGGTCCGCCTGCGGGCAGCCAAAAGCACGGAAAGGCCTTCACGCTTTTGCCCGGCGAGCACTTCTATTCTGGCGAGATGCGCCGATGCCTCAGCGTCACGGATCGCCCGGCGCAAACGCCGGGTCACCTGCGGCACCAATTGTTCGGCGCGCTGATAGGGCTCGAGAAAGCGCGGCTCGCCGGTCAGGAGATAGCCGCGCACGCCGCTCGACGCCTCGGCCAGCAGGGCATGGACCTCGTTGACGTCGTTCTGGATCGCAATGGTGAGCCTGACATCCTGCTCGGCGCGCGATTCCATGCGGCTGATGGCATAGAGGGCAGCGACCGATCCCAGGAAGATCAGCAGCGGCACCGCCACCACCACGAGCCCCTTGGTTGCCAGCGGGCGGTTGGCCCACCAGTTCGATATGCCGCGCATCGTCACGCCGCGCGCCCGATGCCAAACTCGACCGCAAGGATGGCGGCTTGCGTCCGGTCGCGCACGCCGAGTTTTCCGATCAGGCGTTCGACATGGGTCTTTACCGTGCCGGGCATAATGCCGAGCGAAAGGGCGATCTCTTTGTTGGTGCCGCCCGTAGCCAGTGCCGCCAGCACCTCGCGCTCTCGAGGGGTCAGGCGCTTGATCGCTGCAAGCACGGGGCTCGCTCGATCTTCGGTCACCGCGCGGCGCATCAGAGCCGGAGGGAAGGCCACCCTTCCCGCGCTCACTTGCGCCAGCGCGGCAAGCACTTCGTCGCGTGCAGCATCCTTCGCCAGAAATCCGCGCGCACCCGCCCCGATCGCAGCACGCACGTAATCGGCGCTGTCGTGCATGGTAATCAGCACGACGCCGAGGGCCGGGGCGGCTTCAGCAAGACGGCGGGCAACCTCAAGCCCGTCGATCCCGCCGTCAGCATAACGGATGTCTAGGAGAGCCAGATCTGGAGAGTGTTCCGCCGCAAGGGCCAGCGCTTCCTCTCCGGTCCTTGCCTCAGCCACGACGTTGTAGGCGCCGCTGCGTTCGAGAAGTGCACGCAGGCCCTCGCGCGCGAGGTCGTGGTCATCGGCGATCAGAACCCGGGGCAGAGCGGAAGTGTCGTTCATGCGGCAGGCAGTTCTGCCAGCAGGCGGCAGCCTTGTCCCGGAGCGCTCCGGATCTCGAGCCGCCCGCCGATACGTTCGATCCGCTCACGCATATAGCTGAGGCCGAACCCGCGGTCAGGCGCGCGAGCAGTCAGAGCGGAGGGATCGAAGCCCTGTCCATCATCGTCGATTTGGGCACGGTAGCAACCGTTCGCTTCGCTTAGCCTGATGGTGATACGTGCGCTCTTGCCGGCGTGCGCCCGGGCGTTATTGAAGCCTTCCTGGACGATCCGGAAAAGCGCAGTTTCAATTGGTGCAGGCGGCCGTGACCCGAGCGCCACGTCGAGCATCACGCCCTGCCCTTCGTCCGCGTCATCAAGCAATTGTCGCAGTGCCGCGGCAAGCCCCAGATCGTCGAGGGCGGGCGGGCGCATTCCGGCGATCACCTGACGCAATTCGCGCACCAGCGCGCGGGCCTGATCAGCTGCCTGGTCGAGGTCGGCCGGGTCGCCATCCAAAGCGAGCTCGAGCCGTCGGGCCAACGCCGCTGCAGACTGTGCAACGCCGTCATGCAGTTCGTGTGCGACCCGGCTGCGTTCGGCCTCTTGTGCGCTGAGCAGTTCGGCGAGCAGTGTAGCGAGCCGCGCTTCGCGGACCTGGGCAGCCAGTGCTCCGCCGATCAGCTGGGCGATGATCCCTAGCGCCTCGCAATCCTCGGGACTCGGTGCTCCGATACGCTGTTCGAGCACCAGCGTTCCGACCGACTTTCCATCACTGGCCGGCGCTGCAAGCGGCAGACAGAGCCTGTCGTTGCCGCTCAAATCACCTTCAGCCTCGTCCATTATGGTCCCGCGTGCAAAACCCGCGAGGTGAGCCGCCTCCTGAGCAACCATGTGCGCTGCTGCATCTGTCGCGTCTGGCGCGCTCGATGCCAGAATGCGGCCCGCCTCGACGATCACGCGCAACCGCGCGGCGCGCGCCTCGGCCTCGCGATACAGAGCGCGCAAATCAGAGGCGGTTTCCCGGCGCGGGTGGATAGAGGGCGCATGCGTCACGCCAGCCTAGTAATGCCAGGCTTTGGGTTTGTCATATGCCGAACGGCATAGGCCAGACGGCTCGCCGCCCGGCGGACGCAGCAAGGCCAGACTCATGCAATTTCTCCGGTCACCTTGTTCTGACCTCGAAACGGAGACTGAATATGAAAACCGGACCTCTGGCCCTTGCTACCGCCGCTCTCCTGACCGCCGCTTGCACCCCCGGCTATGCCAAGGAACGCCTGCGCGCTGTCACCGCGCCTGCCGAGCAGAACGTCAATTGCATCACTGAGAGGGAAGTTGTCGCAGCGCAGAAGGCATGGGGCGATGGCATCGTCAAGATCGGCAAGGTCTATCAGGAGGGCGGCGACTATTCGGCGGCCGCTGCGGCCCACATCGATCAGTTCTATGCCTATGATCTCAGCCTCGTGCTGTTCAAGCCGACGCTGGCGTCGGTCGACCAGTTCCGCACCTCGTTCGATTCGGCGCTGTCCTACTTCGTCGGCGGCAATCCCGCCTATCCGGAGGACAAGGGCTTCGCGATCAAGCCGTGGAGCAAGGTGCGCTGGAAGAACGTCGGCATCACGAACAATTCCTGCGGCATGGCGGTCGCGATGGGCAACTACTACTTCACGCCCGTCGGCAGCGACACGGAGACCAAGGTGGAATACACCTTCGGCTACATCCGCGGGAATGACGGGGCTCTGAAGATCGTCGTTCACCAGTCGTCTGTTCCCTACAACGGGGCGTAATCCTCCCCCCTAAACCCCCGCCCCATGTAGGGACGGAGCGCGGGCCCGGCGCGAGGATCGCAGGGTCCGCGCTTTCGACAATTTGCAATGCGAGTGATCATGAATTTACGCCCCATAGCCGTCGCCGCTGCGGTATTCGTAACGGCAGCTCCCGCCGTGGCCACCGAAGATGATGGCAACGTCTGGCTCGGCCAGTTCGCGACCATCAACGCCACCGACAAGGTGTTCGTGAGGCTCGAGGCACAGGAGCGTTTCACCAATGATGCCGAACGCCTCGGGCAATTGCTGCTGCGCTCCTATGTCGGCTACCGCATCAGCAAGGACGTCAACATCGGCGGAGGCTACGCCTTCGTGCTGACCGATCCTGTGGGGCCGGTCGAACTGAACGAGCACCGCTTCTACCAGGAACTGAACGTCCGCCTGCTGACCACGCCCGGCGGCACCACGCTGGATTCGCGCACGCGGCTTGAGCAGCGCACCTTCGAGGAGCAGGAAGACACGCAGTGGCGGCTGCGCCAGTTCGTGCAGCTGCGCGTGCCGATCAGCGAGAAGGGGCACAGGATCGTTGCCTATACCGAGCCCTTCGTCGATCTTGACGAAGGAAGCGTGCAGCGCGGCGGCCTGTCGATCTGGCGCAACTTCGTCGGGATTTCGATCCCGCTCGCCAAGGGCATCGAGGTGGTTCCCGGCTATCTCAATCAGCACGTGTTCCGCGACGGGCAGGATCGCTCGGATCACACGGCGAACGTCAATCTGTTCATGACCTTCTGACCGACGGCGGGCGCTACCGTCTGATCGTCACGCCCAATGTCAGGGTGTTGCCGGGGCCGCCATCGATACGATGGCCGCCCAGCAGATCGACGTCGATGCGGCCGCGGTCCGTCACCCAGCGCAGCCCAGCCTGTCCGCCGGGCGCGCCGCGATCCGATCCGAACACCTCGCCCATCAGCACCAGATCGGGCGCGAGTGCGAATTCGGCTTGCGCGCCCCAGAACAGAGCGTGGCGATCGCCGCCTCCGGTCTGCCCGGTCCAGCCGAGGTTGGCGTGCACCACCAGCTTCCCGTTGATCCGGTGCGAGACCGGGACATTGAGAGCGAAGGACTGGATCTGCCCATCCGCCGGGTTCCACACTGCCGTGGCTGAGACAGCCACGCCGACCGGCACCTCCTCAAAGGATCGCAGGTTGAGCTTGAGGGCAGGCGCGATCGTCGTCGCCGCGTCTTCTCCCCACCCGCGCTGGACTACCGCCGCGATTTCGAGCCGGGGCAACGCTGCGAGCGTGCAGGCAGGCGCCGCGACTGCGAGACCGCCGCCATCTCCGGCGAAAGTCAGCCAGGTTTCGACATGACACACTCCGGCGGGAAGGGTGGCATCATCATCGACGATATGCGCGCCGCCGCCTGCCAGCGCAGGACTTGCGAGCATCGCCGCAAGCACGGCAGCGCTGGTCAGACTGGCGGCAGAGACGCCGGACCGAAGCGAGGTGCGATGCTGGGGAAGGGGGAAGGTCGCAGGCATTGCCGCCGAGCTCTGGCCGATTGGAAAGCGAAAAGCGAGGACGTCCTTGGCAGATGACGGCCCGTGCCGGTTGGTGCACGAGCCGTCTTGCAGGAAAGAGCTTTCCCCCGCCGATGCGACAGGGGCGAGGCAGGTCAGAACCGGTAGGCCAGGCCTGCGCTCAACACCCACGGGTCAAGATCGTGATGACTTCGCAGCGCAACGCTTTCGCCGGCATTGAAGGTCGCGGTGGTGCCGACAAAATAGCGCTTGGCATCGAGCGACAGCCCGAGGCCGCGATCGTTGAGCGGGATGTCGACTCCCGCCTGAAGGACAAAGCCGAGCTCGTCCGACAGGTCCACGTCGGTCGCGCCGAGAGCGGCGGCATCCGCGCCGACATCTTCGCCGAAGATCATGAAGTAGGTCGGGCCTGCGCCAAGGTAGGGCTTGATGCCTCCGCCAAGGTCGAAGTGATACTTGGCGGTGACGGTGGCAGGCAGGATGATCGCGTTGTCAATCAGCTCTGCACCTGCCAGGGCACCTGCACCGCGGACATCGTGCGGCGTCACGCAGCAGATGGTCTCGATCGAGAAGTTGGGTGAGACGAAGAACTCGGCGGCGATTGTCGGAACGACCGAGTCTGTCGCACGGGTCTGTGCGCCGCCCGGTAAGCCGATATTGTCGGCTTCGACTTCGCTTATCGCGCCGTCGGGCAGGACAGCGGTGACAAAACCCTTGATCTGGATGGAGCCACCTTCTTCCTGCGCCGCTGCGGGTGCGGCGATCAGGAACGAAAGGGCGGCAAATGAGGCGAGGAAGGACAATCTTGGCAACATGTTGATATCTCTCGTGGATTAGGGGAGCGCAGCACCCCCACCAATCCTCCTTGAGCCTTTGAGAGCAACCGGAGGCGTACAGGGATCGTGGGGGGCATGGGACGCGGCGCCGTGCAGGTTTGTGCCGCGCCAGATCGCAGTACTGTCGGCCCGTAGGTATACCGAAGGCAGGTTAGGGGCTGCGACCATTGCAAGTGTCTAGCTGCGCCGTGCGTTGACGCAGTCTGCCAAATGGCATGCTGATCAGCCTAGGCCATCAGGACCTTTACTAAGTGAGCTGAGAGTACCGTGGACCGCTCGACTATCGGGGAAGTCCGGTAGCCGTCCGCTATCGTCGGTCCAGGTCGAGGACGCATCTAACTGAGGCACCGATCCCGCCTGACGTTGATGGCACTCAAAACTGTCCGCTAAGCGATCCGATGCGGTCGCACGAGCCTTGCTCATTTCAAATGTATTGACCTGCGCTTGATACAGAAAACCAAAAATTGTAATGGCCAATCGACCATACAGCGAGGTGATTTATGAACGTGCAGCGGGGAAAACTTGTCTCGGGAGGAAGGCTGCAATTGCCGGTCGAGATCCGGCGTGCGCTCTCTCTATCCGATGGCGACACCGTGCTGCTCGAAGTGGTCGATGGCGAAATCCACGTGCGGCCCTATCGCGATGCTGTGACCCGGGTTCAGGCGAAGTTGCGCAAGTATGTGGAGCCAGGTCGCAGCTTGTCTGACGAATTGATAGCTGAGCGCCGGGCTGCCGCAGAAAATGAGTGATAAGCGCTATATGCTCGATGCCTCGGCTGTGCTCGCGATGATGCTCGGTGAGAACGGCGGCGATCAGGTTCGAGAGCGACTTGCTGCCAGCCACATAAGCGCCGTCAACCTTTCTGAGGTTGTTGCCAAACTACAAGAAGGCGGTGTGCCCGATGAGGTCATAACGTCCAGTCTTGCAGAGCTGAATTTCGATGTGCTCGCGTTCGATCAGAGTCAGGCAGTACATGCCGGACTGCTGCGTGCTGCGACGCGAAGTGTTGGATTGTCCTTGGGGGATCGAGCCTGCCTTAGCGCAGCCGAGTCGTGCAATGCAGTTGCAGTGACTACCGATCGGGCATGGGGCAAACTCGACGTTGATATCGCCGTCGAAGTTCTTCGCTAAGTTCCGCTTCCGACCCAAGACCTTCCGGCCACTCCCGCCCCAAACTAAGCCGGTGCCGATCATCAGCGAAAACGTCTGTTTTCGCCGAAAGCCGCCGTGCAGGTTCTGGGATCAAGCTCCAACCCTGCTTGTGATCGCAACTGAGTGTAAGCCTGCCGTGGGATCCGAATGATTGCCACTCCCGCCCGTGCCTGTCAGACAGGCGCCACGATGACCTACTTGATCTTCATCGGTGCAGCGCTGGCCGAGATCGCGGGCTGCTTCGCGTTCTGGGCTTGGCTGCGCCTTGATCGCAGCCCGATCTGGCTGATCCCTGGCGCTCTGTCACTGTGCCTTTTCGCGGTCCTTCTTACGTTCGTCGAGGCTGAGCATGCTGGTCGCACCTACGCGGCTTACGGTGGGATTTATATTCTGTCCGCGCTGGTTTGGCTTTGGATGGCTGAGGGGATCAAACCTGATCGTTGGGATACCATTGGAGTGGCCATCTGCTTGTTAGGGGCTTCGATCATTCTGTGGGGGCCGCGCCCAGTTTAAACGTGGAAAGACCGATCGCCTCTTACAGGTTGAGCTGATCACCCTTCTCATGCTCTGTGCCATCCTCATCATGGACGTCCATGTGGGCATCCTGAAGGATCTCGACACCGCCATACAGCGCTATTCCGGCGACAGCGATACCGACCACAAGATCGGGCCAATTTGCGCCGGATACCGTCACGATGATGGCGGCGACGATGATGCCGCCGTTGGAGATGAAATCGTTGAAGCTGAAGGTGGTCGCCGCGCGAAGATTGACGTCCTTCTCGTTCATTTCATTGAGTAGCTTCAAGCAGATCAGGTTCACGACAGCCGCCACCGCTGCCATTGCCATCATCATGATGCCAGTTGGCTCCGATCCTTCAACAAAGCGCCGAATGGCATCGGCGATGACGCCGCCTGCGAAAATGAGCAGCATAATACCGGAAAAGCGTGCCGCGCCGCGCTTCCAAGTTCGCGAACGGGACAGGGCCAGCAGGCTCAGCGCATAGACCGCCGCGTCCGATGAGTTATCCAGCCCGTTAGCGAGCAGAGCATTTGAATCGCCCGCGATGCCGGTAATGAAGAAGCCTACAGCGATGGCGACGTTAAGCCACAGCACGATCCACAAGGTGCGCCGCTTTTCGGCTGTGTCGAGATTAAGGTCGCCTTCGCCGCTCATCTCATTATATCGTTTGTCCACCAATTTTCCTGCCTATACCAGACGGCATGGCCGCAAGTACGATCGTCAAGTGCTGAAGCTTTCCACATTGCGTTGGCACCCAAAATCACCTGGTTAAGCTCGCCAAGACCTACCTGTTCATCCTGGGTAGCGTCACGGCGCAGGCCGTCGCGCCAGTTCTACTTCCGGCTTCGCCTCGCGTCAGAAACGCCCAGCACAAGTCTGGCAACCGCCGGAAGAACGAAAAGGGGAAGAATGGTTGCGGGGATGAAGCCGCCTATGACCACAGTTGCCAGCGCCCGTGGCACTTCGGCCCCTTTCCCGGTCGCGACCGCCATCGGCACGAAGCCAAGCAATGCCACCAGCGCAGTCATGAGCGCCGGACGGATAGGATGGCGACTTCGATAGCCTCGGAAGTAGATACCAGAACGTCGCGGCGGAATGCGCGGCTAGGCGCTCCAAGCCTTGTGTGTCGCTTCGCATCCAAATCATGCGGAGCACTGAAATCAGAGGCACCGATGATCAGGTAATTGATCAAGCTTGCTAATTTCCGCGCGGGGCCAAGGTTTCGATGATCTTGCATTCGGCCACCGTCCCGTGACGGCAGGATCCGATGATCCGATCAAGCTCCCCACGAAGCGCGGTCAGATCGGTAACCTTGCGGTCGATTTCGGCAAGGTGGACGCGCGCAATCCCATCAACCGCATCGCAGGATTGGGCCTTGTCGTCCGACAGCGTGAGCAGCTCGCGGACCGCTTCGAGCGTAAAACCGAGATCGCGGGCGCGACGGATGAACGACAGGCGCGCAAGATGATCATTCCCATAGGCGCGGTAATTGGCACTTGTCCGTGAGGGCGGCGGCAGCAGCCCGATCTTTTCATAATAGCGCACCGTCTCGACCTTCGTCGCAGTGGCGCTCGCAAGTTCGCCAATCTTCATTGCCACACCTCCGCTCTTGACCCTGTAGTTGCTACAGAGTGTAGATAGACTGCCGACTCGCAGATTGTCGAGAAGGCAGGACGATGGCTGATGATTGCTGCAAGGCCGCGTGCGGAACGGCGGCCACGTTGAATGACCCGCGCTGGCGAAGGGCTTTGTGGATCGCGCTCGGCGTGAACGCCGGCATGTTCGCGGTGGAAATGGGAGCAGGGGCCGCTGCTGACAGCCGCGCGTTACAGGCTGATGCACTCGATTTTCTAAGCGATGCCGCCAACTACGCGATCAGCCTGCTTGTCGCCGGAATGGCGTTGACATGGCGCGCGCGGGCGGCGCTGGCCAAGGGGATCACCCTCATCGGACTGGGCGGTTGGGTCACGATCACCGCGGTTCTGGCGGCGCTTGAGGGCGCTGCACCCGAACCTGAACTGATGGGAGTCATCGGACTGCTCGGGCTCGCAGCCAATGCTGGCGTCGCCATCATGCTCTACAGCTTTCGTACTGGCGATGCGAACATGCGCTCGGTGTGGATTTGCTCGCGCAACGACGCCATCGGCAACGTTGCCGTGATGCTTGCTGCCATCGGTGTATTCGGAACTGGCAGTGTATGGCCTGACCTGATCGTCGCCTCCGCAATGGCGTGGTTGGCGTTAACTGGGGGCATGCAGATTCTTCGACAGGCGATGAGCGAATTGAAGTCTGCGCCTGCTTGGCAGGAACAGGCCTGATGGAATTTCTTCAAATAGTACCTTTCGTTGCGATGGTCGCGATAATCACTGCGACAATCGTTCGCGGTGTCGCCATCCGGCGACGTACTGGCGACCACGCATTCGCCTTTCTGTCGGCGAAAGGGGCTCAGCGAGCTTCGGGACTTGCATTCGCGGTCAGTGGTGCGGCCCTGATTATTGCAAGTGGCATCGGCGCACGAGCTGGGCCCCGCGACTTGTCATGGTTGGCGGCTATACTTGCCACTTTAGGTGGTGGCGCCGTGATCGTGGCGCAAATCCAGATGGGCCGCGCATGGCGTATCGGCGTTCGTCAGGGAGATGCACCGGAGTTCGTGTCCCACGGGCTCTTCCGATACAGTAGGAACCCGATCTTCCTTGCGATGATGCTCGTCGGGTTCTCGGCCGCGATGGTGTCTGCATTTTGGTGGGCCTGGGTGTCATGGGCGACGTTTGTCGTCGCCTGCATCGCCCAAGTCAGGATCGAGGAAGCCCATCTTTCAGCAAGTTTTGGTGCCCAATACCACGAGTTCAAAGCGCGTGTACCGCGTTGGCTTGGTAAGGGAGGAGCGGAATGAAGTTCGCTGCAATGAGGCTCATTGAGCAGGAGATGACAGCTTATCGCTTGGCGCGCAGCCGTGGCGAGTACGATATGGCATGGTGCCACCTCGAGCGGGCGCACATCCTGTCCCAGCCCTACCTAAGGCAGCATCTGGCCAATCACCGCGCAATGCTGGCCTTTGCCTTCCGGCAACGCGATTGGAGCGAAGCACTTGGCCAGATCTTCCGACTCATTCTGGCGCCGATCGGCGCGCTGACGGGAAAGTTGCCGATCGGAAATACCGGGCGGTCGACTGTGAGCGCCTTTCAGCCAATGCCAATTCCGCCTGATCTTCTGGAGCTCTTGCAAGACGGGATGGGCGAATGACCTTAAGCGTTCAAGATTGCTGTTTCCGGTCGGAACGAGTAGGTCATTAGCGTGCGGGCTATGTTCCTCCTGTTATGGCTGACTATCGGCCTTGCCTTTGGCGGCGTTGAATCGCCGGCTGCAGCGCATGGTACGAGCGGATACGACAGCGTCATGATGCTGGATGCTCATGCTGATCATGCAGACAGAGACGGGCACGGGAACGGTTCCAGCGATGACGGCGGCCCATGTCATGGGCTGGTTCATCATCATTGCAGCATCGGACTTGCCAGCGAAGGGGCAAGTGATTTCGGTCTGCCACTGGGCGGCAATACCTCGCATTCAGCCTTGAGCGCCGCCGTTCTCAGCTCGTTCGCTCAAGCGCCTCCCCTTCAACCACCGTCAGCCTGAACCCAGTCGCCCAGTGCACTCGGGCCATTGCGCCCGTGTGCCGTTTGCACCTGTGTTCAGGAGTTTTTCGATGCGAATGTCCTTGCGCGCCGCCCTTATGGCTGCGGCGCTGGCTACCGCCCATCCGGCGTTGGCTGAACCTATTACGCTTGGCAGCGCGCTCGAGCGCGCGCTTGCCAACTCCCCTAGAATAGCTGCGGCTCAAGCGCGTGTCGCTGCCGCAGAGGGCCGAGCACGGCAGGCGGGGGTGGCGCCCAATCCGGAGGTCAGTCTTGAGGTCGAGGACTTTGCCGGCAACGGCCCTTTTCGGTCCTTCGATAGTGCGCAGACAACGCTGGCGCTGAGCCAACGGCTTGAAGTTGGCGGTCAGCGCAGTGCGCGGCGGGCGGTTGCAGCGGGCGAGCGCGATGTTGCCGCTCTGTCATTGCTCCGCGAGCGGGTAGATTTGCGCCGTGAGGTAGAAGTGGCGTTCGCCGAGCTGTCTGCGGCGACCGACCGGGCGACGCTCGCGCGCGACAATGCAGTGCAGGCAGCCTCGCTGGCTAACACAGCCCGGATACTGGTTGAAGCGGGTCGCGATCCACCGCTCAGGCAATTGCGAGCCGAGGCCGCTCTTGCGGACGCTCGGGCGGCCGAACTGGAAGCCTTCAGTGCGATGCTGGCGGCGCGGCGCATCCTCGCGACGCTGATTGCGTCGGACGATGCGGAGTTGACTCCTTCGCAGGGCACCGAGACAGGTGCGGCCGCCGAGCCGATGGGCCGCAACGAGCCTGGCTTTGCGAGTATCGACGAACGGCTCGCCGATGCCGAGCAGCGTGTAGCGGCGGCACGAATTGCACTGGCCCAGTCTGCGGCTACCCCCGATGTTACCGTGAGCGGAGGGCTACGCCGGTTCAGTGATGGTCGCGATACGGCCTTTGTCGTTGGCGTGTCGATCCCCATTCCGATCCGCGATCGCAATCGCGGCGGCATTGAAGCTGCCCGTGCCGATGCGACCGCTGCGGAGTTTGAACTGGAGCGAGTGCGCGCCGATGCGCGTAGGGATCGGGCACAGGCCCGCATGCTCGTGGAAGCGGCTGACGCCCGGCTTGAGGCCCTTGAAGGACCGGGTCTTGCCCAGGCCGAGGAAGCGCTTCGGCTCGCGCAGATTGGCTACAGCGCGGGGCGCTTTTCACTGCTCGAACTGCTCGATGCTCAGACAGCGCTCACTTCGGCCCGGCGGGCCATAATCGACGCTCGCCTGGATCGTGCGCGCGCACTTGCCGCGCTCAACCGCGCCTTTGCGCGCGAGGAGATTTAACCATGGCCTACAAACTCGATCAAAGGACAATGCCACTTCTCGCAGGCGCTGCGGTGATTGCGCTGGCTGGTGGCGGCGCTGGGTATCTCTTGAGGGGTGATACCGCACAGACTGGGAATGCCACGCACGCTGAAGAGGAAGAAAGCGGTGGAGACGCCGATGAAGCGACTGTTTCAGCCGGAGCCTCGGAGGGAACAATTGCGGTCAGTGATGCGCAGATACAAGCAGCGGGGATTGCTGTTGCCGTAGTACAGGAGGGCCTTGCCGGCGGCGAGGTGACGGCAGCGGGCGTTCTGGTTCCGCCCACCCAATCGGTTGGGCATGTCACGGCACGGACCTCCGGTGTTGTGGTGCGCATCCTGCGTCAGCTTGGCGACCGGGTTGGTGTCGGGGATCCTCTTGCAGTGATCGACAGCCGTGAAGTGGCTGAAGCACAAGGTGCCGCAGCGCGCGCACGCCGCGCGGCCGAAGCCGCGCGCACTGTACTTGTCCGGGAGGAAAGTCTGTTCCGCCAGCGTGTGACTGCCCGGCAGGACTATGAAGCCGCGCAGGCGGCCTATGACGCTGCGCGCATCGAAGCGCAGCAGGCCGATCAGGCATTGCGAGCATTGGGCGCCGGCAGTGGCGGCGGGACGACGCGCCTCATGACGCTGCGCTCGCCGGTTGCAGGCGAGGTAACGTCGGTAACGGTGACCCCGGGCGAATATGTTCCGCCGGAGCGCGAGCTGTTTCAGGTCGCCGATCCACGGACGGTATGGGCAGAGCTGATGATCCCAGCGCGCGACATCCAGCGGGTTGTGATCGGTCAGACCATCACGCTTTCCGTCCAGGGGAGCGATCATCCCCATACCGGTCGCATACGGTTCCTGTCGCCTGCCGTCGATCCGGCGACCGGCGCGGCCAAGGCGATCGCGACTATCGACAACACCGACGGTGACTTGCGCGTCGGACAGAATGTCAGCGCGAGGGTTGCTACTCCGGGCGTTGACGGCGCGCGCGTACCAGTCGTGCCGCGCAGCGCGATCCAGGAGACCGAGGGGCGCAGTGTCGTGTTCGTGCGGACCCAGCGCGGGTTTGTCATGCGTCCGGTGACGATCGGGTTAGGTAGCGATGCAGCGGTTCCGGTCCTTTCCGGCCTGCGCGTCGGCGAGCGCGTGGCAACCGTCAACGCCTTCGTCCTCAAAGCGGAACTCGGCAAGGCCGAGGCCGAACATGATCACTGAGAGGACGGACGATGCTTGAGAAAATTCTGGCCTTCGCCGTCGAGCGAAGAGTGCTGGTGGTCATGCTGACCGTCTTCGCAGCAATCTACGGGGCGACCCAGCTGGCAAATTTGCCGGTCGATGCCGTGCCCGACATCACCAACCGGCAGGTGCAGATCAATGCCGTCGCGCCCTCGCTGGGACCGACGGAGATGGAACGACAGGTCAGCTATCCGATCGAGACCGCAATGGCGGGCATGCCCGGCCTGGTCGAGACGCGGTCGATTTCCCGCAACGGCTTTGCACAGGTCACAGTGATCTTCACTGACGATACCGATCTCTACTTCGCCCGCCAGCAGGTGGGTGAGCGCTTGACGCAGGCAGCGGGGACACTTCCGCCCGGGGTTGACCCACAAATCGGACCTGTGTCGACCGGCCTTGGCGAAGTACTGATGTGGACGGTCGACTTTGAGCATCCCGACGGGCGCGGGGCTCCGCGCGCGCGGGCCGGGCAGCCGGGCTGGCAAACTGACGGCAGCTATCTGACACCTGAGGGACAGCGGTTGACGACGCCGGAGGAGCGCCTGACTTACCTGCGCACCGTACAGGACTGGATCATTCGCCCGCAGATGCGCCAGGTTGCCAATGTGGCGGGTGTCGACGCGATCGGCGGCTTCGTAAAGCAATATGAAGTCGCACCCGATACGGTGCGTTTGGCCGCCGCCGGTCTGTCGATGGCCGATCTGGTCGAGGCGCTCGAACGCGGCAATGTGTCGAGCGGTGCGGGCGTGGTCGAGCGCAGCGGTGAAGGGCTGGTGGTGCGGGCCGATGCCCGGGTGTCACGCGGGTCTGAAATTGCCAATATCGTGATTACCCAGCGTGGCGGGGCGCCGGTGCGGGTCATCGATGTAGCGACCATTTCATCGGGCCGCGAAGTCCGTACAGGTGCAGCCAGTGTCAATGGTCATGGCGCTGTGGTCGGCACCGCTCTGATGCTTGCAGGAGGCAACAGCCGCACGGTGGCAGCTGAATCCGCCGAGAAGCTCGAAGAGATCGGCGCGGCCCTCCCGCCCGGCATTGTCGTGACGCCGGTGCTCGATCGTTCGGTGCTGGTGGATGCGACGATCAGCACGGTGGCCAAGAACCTGACTGAAGGCGCGCTCCTCGTCATTGTCGTCCTGTTTCTGCTGCTCGGCAATTTCCGGGCTGCCATCATCACCGCGCTAGTGATCCCGCTGTCGATGCTGCTGGCGGCGATTGGGATGGTCAAAGGGGGTGTTTCAGGCAATCTGATGAGCCTTGGCGCGCTCGATTTCGGGCTGATCGTCGATGGCGCGGTGATCATCGTCGAAAACTGCCTGCGCCGTCTGGCTGAGCGCCATCATCACGAAGGCAGGTTGCTCAGCTTGCAGGAGCGGCTGCACGAAGTGATGGTTGCAGCGCGCGAGATGATCCGTCCGTCGGTGTTCGGTCAGGCCATCATTATTCTGGTTTATCTGCCGCTGCTCGCGTTCGACGGGGTGGAAGGCAAGATGTTTGCGCCGATGGCGATCACCGTGATGCTGGCGCTCGCCGCAGCGTTCATCCTGTCGCTGACCTTCGTACCAGCTATGGTGGCGCTGCTCGTGACCGGCAAGGTCGAGGAGAAGGAGCCGCGTGTGCTGGCGGCAACGCGGAGCCGCTATGAGCCTTTGCTCGACAAAGCGCTCGCCCGGCCATGGGTGGCCATCGGCTCGGGAACGGCGATTTTCCTTGTCGCGCTCTTGGCCTTCACCAGCCTTGGGAGGGAGTTCATTCCGCAGCTCGACGAGAAGAATTTCGCGCTTCATGCGATGCGGATCCCGTCCACGAGTGTCGAGCAATCGGCCTCAATGCAGTTGCAGGTCGAGGGGGTGATTGCTGGCTTTCCGGAGGTCGCGACGGTCTTCTCGAAGACAGGCACAGCGGAAGTTGCGACTGACCCGATGCCCGGCAATGTGTCCGACACCTTCGTGATCTTGCGCCCACGTGAGGAGTGGGCCGATCCGTCAGAAACGAAGGCTGCTCTGATTGCCCGAGTGGAAGCCCGCCTGAACACGCTGCTCGGCAACAATTACGAGTTCAGCCAACCAATCCAGATGCGGTTCAACGAGCTGATTTCGGGCGTGCGATCAGATGTGGCGGTCAAAGTCTATGGCGATGATTTCGAGACATTGCATGCTACGGCGCAGCGGGTTGCAGCCGCGCTGCGTGCAGTCGATGGTGCTTCGGATGTCAAAGTCGAGCAGACCGAAGGACTGCCGGCGCTGGTGATCGATTTCGACCGGGCGGCGATTGCTGCCTATGGTCTGTCGGTCGGCGATGTGACCGACGTGGTACAGATCGCGCTCGGCGGCCGCGAAGCCGGGCTCGTCTTTGAAGGCGATCGGCGGTTTGATGTCGTGGTGCGCCTGCCCGAAGGGCAGCGACGTGATCTCGACGCATTGGCCGCGCTGCCGGTTGCGCTGCCGACTGCGGAGGGAACGACGCGCTCGGTACAACTCGGTCAACTCGTCCGGTTCAAAGTCGAAAATGGCCCCAATCAGGTGAGTCGCGAAAACGGCAAGCGGCGGGTTGTGGTTCAGGCCAATGTGCGCGGGCGAGACCTCGGATCCTTTGTCGCCGATGCGCAGCAGGCGGTCGCGCGCGATGTCCAGATTCCCGCCGGCCTCTGGATCGACTGGGGCGGACAGTTCGAGAATCTCGAGCGCGCGCAAAGCCGTCTCAGCATCGTGGTACCCCTCGTCTTCGCGGCTATCTTTGCGTTGCTGTACGCAGCGCTGGGATCGGCGAGCCGGGCGGCGATGGTCTTCTCGGCCGTGCCGCTGGCGCTGAGCGGCGGGGTGCTATTGCTGTGGCTGCGTGGCATGCCCTTTTCGGTCTCCGCAGCGGTTGGCTTCATTGCGCTGTCTGGCGTGGCGGTGCTCAACGGGCTGGTAATGATGTCGAGCATCCTGGCGCTGCGTCAGAACGGCAAGGGCGTGCTGGAGTCGGTGCGCGAAGGCGCACTGATGCGCCTGCGGCCCGTGCTGATGACGGCATTGGTGGCCAGTCTCGGCTTCGTACCGATGGCTCTGGCAAGGGGCACAGGGGCGGAAGTGCAGCGACCGATCGCGACGGTGGTAATCGGCGGATTGATTTCGGCGACCCTGTTGACCTTGGTCGTCTTGCCCGCGCTCGCCCGGCTTGTGCTCGACCGGGAAGCAAGACGCTTTCCTGACGATGAGCCGCAGGCATTATCCCCCGCAATCGCATGAGATGAGGATCAGATGCATTGGAAGATAGGACTAGCGAGAAAGGCGATGAACCACAGCGATAAGCGATTTGCGTCGCAATCTTGCGAACGGTGTTTGATCACGCAGGATGCAGGCTGATGGGGGCGAGCCATGATCATGGCGCCGGCAGGCGAGATGCGAGTGCGCAGGAGCATTGCCTAGCTGATTGTAACTAAGTCTTTGATCAAACCGAACCCAGCAGTATGGTCCATCCAGTGACACAGCGCCTCTTTCTCTACCTCGCGGCATTTCTGGTCGCGCTGCTGCCCGTCGAGGCAACGTATGCAGCGAACGGTTGTACCCCCATGGCAGAGATGAGCGCAGACGCAGGCGGCTGCGATGATTGCATGGATGATGAGCGTCAGCAGTGTCAGAGTTACTGTCTCGCCTTTTGCCAGACGCTGCCAGCAGCGCGATTTTCGTCACTAGAAGCCCGCGATCTTTCGTCGCTCACCTTTCTCCTGCTTATCGCCAATTCTCCGCCCTCGCCAAACGCAGGGCCGGAACCGCCTCCTCCCCGAATTCGCCGCTGATCCAGTCAATTCAACATCAACGGAGATACCATCATGAAAAAGTACATTATCGCTGCAGCCGTGCTGCTCGGATCCAGCTCTGCAGCATTTGCCGCTGCGCCGGATCAGGTTGCATCCCTCGCCATGTCCTGCTGCGACCTCGTGCTCGCTTGCTGCGATGCGGCCATGAGCTGCTGTCCGTAAGGGAATAACCAGAGCAAAAAGGGCGGGCGTCCGGTTACTAACCGGGCGCCCGCTTTCTTGTGTATGGTGGGGGCATTATCCCCATCGATAATGAGCAACGACCAATTATTTTTAGGCAGGTCAAAGCCTAAGGGGCGATGTTCTCAATTCTTATGCGGGCGACCTTTAGCCAATGGCTCTGGATAACATCCAGATTGCCATTGCCATCATCATTAGATTTTCAGTCAACGAGACGAAGCCTAGCGGGACATTGCTGTCGCCACCGACGCAAGCGCATTTGAGTTCGCGCTTGTCGATGTAGACTGCCTTGAAGACCGAAATTGCACCGATCGTCCCAATGAATAGCGCCACGGGTATCGAGAGCCAATGCAGCTGGCCTGAAACCATCAGGACACCGGCCAAGCCTTCAGCGAAGGGATAGAGGGTCGCATAAGGGACCCAGCGCTTCGCCAACAGGTCGTAATTGAGGAACATGGTCGCGAACTTGTCGACATTCTGAAGTTTGAGCATCGCAAGCACGCACATGCTAAACGCGATAAACCACTCGGCAACGCGAATGCTGAAGGCTGTGCCATCAACCGCGATGCCAGCGGCCATCGCCATGGCTGCTGTCATGGCGAAGAGCGCAATTACCGGGCGATAGCTGGTCGCGCCGGGAACAGGGACCTTGATCCCGAAGTAGCGCCGCAGGTCGTCATGCCCTCCGATCCGCTTGCCATCGATGAAGGTCTGTGGGGTGGTTGCAACGCCGTATTCAGCCTTGAACGCGTCAGTCTGTTCGCGCGTGGTGAGGTGCCGATCATCGACGGAGTAACCTCGCGTTTTGAGCAGATGCTTTGACTTCAGGCCGTAAGGGCAAGTGTGGTTTTGCATGACCATGCGGTGAAGCACGGCGGTTTTTGTAGGCTTGGGCATTAGTGATTTCCTTTGAATCGCAAACTTGCGGCTTATATAGGTTCCGTACCATGGTACGGGATCAAGCATTATATGAAGATCGGTGAATTTGCCCGTGCAGGCGGGGTCAACGTCGAGACGATCCGTTATTATCAGCGGCGCGGATTGGTGGCCCAGCCTGAGCGCCACGAGGGTCCGCGCCGCTACACGCGCGGCGATCTGGCACGCTTGCAATCGATCCGCTCGGCGCAGACCGCCGGGTTCACACTTGAAGAGATCGCCACGCTGCTCTCCCTCGATTCTGGCGACCGAGCGGCGGCGCAGGACCTTGCACGCGTTCGGATCGCGGCGCTTGATGAGAAAATTGCCACTTTGCAAACCATGCGCGGTGCGCTCGTCCGGCTCGCCGAGGACTGCGCTGCGGGGAAATCTGGGCCCTGTCCGATCATCGATGCCTTCAGTTTTGAGCTGCAACGATAATTGGGCATCGGAAAGTGAGGGGTTTTGTCCGCGCCTGCGTATACAACTCTAAAGGAGCTGCATGATGGATCTCGACGAGAATCTCGCACGCCTGGCCAGACTTCCTGTCCCGGATATGTCCGGGATTGATGGTGAACGCCTCGCGCAGCGCGCACAGGCAGACGTCAGGCAGACACGGGCATTGCTCGGACTAGGCCTCGTTGCGTCGCTCGGACTGGGCGTTTTCAGCGGTCTTCAGGCACCTGCACAAGCCGAAGTGCCTATTGCCGCCTTCGGTCCCCCGGCATCGCTGACCCCTCTCATCGCCCTGGGTCAGCAATGAACCAGCGTCGCATCGTTTTGGCGGCGGGGCTGATCATTGCGCTTGCGCTGGTAGGGGTATGGCTCGGAAGAATGCTTCAACCCGCACCGCACCATGGTGGGGCTGAACTCCACGCCCTGATTCATGATGAGCTTGACCTCGACCCGGCGCAGGAAAAAGAACTGACTGCATTGGAGCGCCAGTTCGCTGCGCGGCGCGAAGCGCTCGAAGAACGGCTCAGGAGCAGCAACGCGCTGCTCGGCGAAGCCATTGCTGCCGAGCACGAATACGGTCCCCGCGTGTCGGCCGCGGTCGACGAGACGCATGACGCGATGGGGGATCTCCAAAAAGCAACACTCGAACACGTTTTCGCGATGCGCGCCATTCTGCGCCCCGATCAGCAATCACGGTTCGATGCGGTGGTCAGCAAGAGCCTCGCTGCTCAGCCGCAGTGACCGCTGACGATCCGGATGCGGCGCTCGTCCGCAGATCTCTGGCTGGCCATGCCGATGCGCAGCGGGAGCTTGTGGAGCGCTACCGCGAGACAGTGTACCGGCTTGCGCGCTCAGCGACGGGTGATCCGGATGAAGCCTTGGACATTACGCAGGAGGCTTTCATAGCCGCATTCGGCGCGCTGAACCGCTTCGACCCCGGACGATCGTTCAAGGCCTGGATCAGCGCCATCACGCTCAACAAATGCCGGGACTGGGCCCGTCGGCGCGCCGTCAGGCGCTTCATAGGCCTGCCCATGTCCGAACAGGCTGCGCAATGGATTGCCGATGATGCACCCTCGGCACAAACGCTTGCCGCAGACCGCGCCGAGCTCGCCGCGACCGCCCGCGCGATCGCCAAGCTTCCAGCACGTCTCAAAGATGTCCTGATCCTTTGCACAGTCGAAGGGCTAAGCCAGCAGGAGACCGCAACGACACTGGGCATCAGCGTAAAGGCGGTCGAGACACGTCTTGGGAGGGCGCGGAAAAAACTTCAGGAAACTTTGAGGGGTGAAGGCCTTGCGCGCGTATAAATCGCATGACCAGTCCTCATCTCACAAGACGTCACCTGATCGCTGCGTTTGGCGCGGCCTCAGCCTTCGCCGCTACGCCAGCTTGGGCGCAAGGGCACAGCATGCACCGGGGCGGCAGCCATGGCCGCGACGGCCCGCGCATTCCTGCGGGCTTTGGTGAGCTCAGCGGCGAGGTCATCGATCTTGCCGTCGGCAGCGGGCATCGCATTGTTGAAGGGCGACGCGGCCCGGGCATCGCCGTCAATGGCAGTGTCCCCGGCCCGTTGATCCGGCTGCGCGAAGGGCAGAATGTCCGCCTGAATGTCACCAACAATTTGAGCGAGGATACATCGATCCACTGGCACGGGCTATTGCTCCCGTTCCAGATGGACGGGGTCCCGGGCATCAGCTTTCCGGGCATCAAGCCGGGCCAGACCTTCACCTACGAATTCCCGGTCCGCCAGGCAGGTACCTATTGGTATCACAGCCACTCGGGCTTGCAGGAGCAGTCGGGGCATTATGGCCCTTTGATTATTGACCCGGCAGGCGCCGAACCGGTGGAGTATGATCGCGATTACATTTTGCTGCTAAGCGACTTCACTGTGCTCGACCCACATTTCATCATGCAGCGGTTGCGCACCGGCGAAGGCTATTTCAACCGCCAGCAAAACACCTGGACCGATGACTACCCGATGACCGGCGAAGAACGCCGGATGTGGGCACAGATGCGGATGATGCCGACCGATATCATGGATATTGGCGGGAAGACGTACACGTTTCTTGCCAACGGACGTGGGCCGGCGGAGGGCATGGAATATCTGTTCAAGCCGGGAGAACGCATCCGGCTGCGTATCATCAATGGATCGGCGCAGAGCTTTTTCAACGTTCGCATCCCCGGCCTGCCGATGACGATCATCGCAGCAGATGGGCAGAACGTGCGCCCGGTTGAGGTTGACGAATTCCAGATCGGCACTGCCGAAATCTATGACGTAATCGTCGAGCCAGGAAATGCCGAAGCCTATGCCATCGTCGGTGAGTCGATGGACCGTTCGGGCATGGCGCTGGCCATGTTGGCGAGTCGGCCCGGTGCGCGGGCGACCGTTCCTGCGCTGCGCGATCCGCCGCTGCTAACCATGGGCGACATGGGAATGGATCACGGGTCCGGCAGCATGGATCATGGAGCAATGACGTCCGGTCCTTCCGCAGAAGGTGCAACCGGTGGTGCAACAGGCGCGATGGATCACGCAGCCATGGGACATGGCGACGTGGCCGCCTCTGCCGATAGTGGCATGGCAGGCATGGCGATGAGTGGCATGAGCATGGACGGCATGAAGATGCGCGATACCGCGCTGCTCCCGCCCGACGTCGCGATCGGCCCAGGCATCGACATGGTGTCGATGGCCCCCATCGACAAAATGGGCGATCCCGGCCTTGGACTGCGCGATGTGCCGCACCGGGTGCTCAATTATCGCATGCTCAAGGCGCTCGAGCCCAACCGCGACACCCGCGAGCCATCGCGGCTGCTCGAACTGCACCTTACTGGCAATATGGAACGTTATATGTGGTCGTTCGACGGGCGGATGTATTCTGCCGTCAGCGATGTGCCGATCCGTTTTGCATGGAACGAGCGGGTGCGGGTGAAGCTGGTCAACAACACCATGATGGCGCACCCCATCCATCTGCACGGCATGTTCTTCGAGCTGGTAAACGGGGAAAGCGCTGCGCTTCAGCCGCGCAAGAACGTCGTGATCGTCCAGCCCGGCGCCAGCGCGCAATTTGATCTCACGGCCAATGAACCCGGCGACTGGGCGTTTCACTGCCACCTGATGTATCACATGCATGGCGGGATGATGCAGACTGTGACCGTGGTCGGTCCGGGCGGCGGTGCATGAGCGTGCGGTCTGTCCTGTCAGCGGCCCTGCTCGGGAGCGCGTTGATCTCCGTTCCGGCCTTCGCTCAGCATCAAGGGCATGCAATGCCCGCGCCAGCGCCCACACCTGCGCCAGCGCCCGGCGACCGCCATGCCGGCCACGGCATGCCCGCGGCGCCGACAGCGCTTGATCCGGCCGATCCGCACGCGGGGCACGCCATGCCAGAGCAGCCTGCTACCGCTGAGCCAATCGACCCTCACGCAGGCCATGACATGACGGGTGGGGCGGCCGGGCCTGCCGATTCGATGATTGGCATGGACCACAGCACCATGGATCATGGCGCGGTCGACGTTGCCGCGCCTGCTTCTCCGGGACCTGCCATGGAAACCCCGCCGCCACCTGAGGCCGGAAGCGGTCCACCGCGCGCCGCCGATGCCATCTGGGGCGCCGACGCGATGCGGGCTTCGCGCGAGGAATTGCAACGCACCCATGGCGATTTCCCGGTCTTCTGGTTTCAGGGCGATCGTTTCGAGACGCAGGTGCGCGACGGTCGTGAGGGCTATCTTTGGGATCTTCAGGGCTATTATGGTGGCCCGACGAGCCGGCTCTGGTTCAAGAGCGAAGGTGAAGGCACGTTCGGCGAACCGATTGAACAAGCCGAGGTCCAGGCGCTCTACGCGCGGGCCATTGCGCCCTTCTGGGATCTGCAGGCGGGCGTGCGCCAAGACCTCCGCGGACCCGATACCACGCATGCGGTGATCGGCGTGCAAGGGCTTTCGCCCTATATGTTCGAGGTCGACGCCGCATTGTTCCTGTCACAGCGTGGCGATCTCACAGCGCGGATCGAGGGCGAGGTCGACCAGCGCATCACTCAACGTCTGATCCTGCAACCGCGCGCCGAGGTGAACCTGTCGGCGCAGGAAATTCCGCAGCTCGGCACCGGGTCAGGCATCGATTCGGTCGAGGTCGGCGTGCGGCTGCGCTACGAGTTTATTCGCGAATTTGCCCCGTATATCGGCATCGAGCAAAGTTGGCGCCTCGGCGGCAGCGCCGATTACGCCCGCGCACGCGGCGAGGATCCCAGCGTCACGAACTATCTCGTTGGCATCCGTTTCTGGTTCTGAAATAAAGGAGTACCCCATGAAATTCGCATCTCTCCTCGCCGCAATCGCAATGGTCGCCGCTCCGCTTGCAGTTCCGTCCGCTTCGCTTGCTCACACCAAAGTCGTCGCATCGACACCGGCTGAGGGAACGACTGTTGGCAGCGCCCGCGTGGTCACACTGACCTTCAGTGAAGCTCTGCTCCCGCCGACGGCGGCAGCAAGCATCGTCATGACCGCGATGCCGGGCATGGCAAACCACGGCGAAATGGCCATCCGCAATTTCACCACCTCTTGGTCCAACGGCAACAAAACGATGACACTCACCCTGAAAAAGCCGCTGGCCAAAGGAACCTATGAGGTGCGCTGGCAGGCTGCGGGGGCGGACGGCCATCGTATGACAGGTAAAGTCAGCTTTATCGTCGGCTGATAATGAGATGGGTGAGCCAACCGAACAGGTTCTGCGGTTTGCTCATTATGCTTTGCTGCTCGGCCTGTTGGGTTGGACGGCATTTCGGTTGGTTGGGTTGCGTGGCGAGCGCTGGGTGCCTCACGACGAGGGCGGTCACACGCTGATCATCGCAGCGCTTGCGGCACCGGTGGTTTCAATCGCCCTGATGCTGGCCTCGATCGCTGCTATGATGGGTGTGCCAATTACAGCGCTCGATTGGCCGATGGCCGAAGCAATGATTGTTGGCACTGACCTTGGCAAAGCGTTCATCTTGCGCGAATCTTTGCTCACCTTCGGCTTGTGTGCGTTGTTCATTCGACACCGGACTAGCGTAGGTTTCCCCGTCGCTGCTGCCTGCTTCGCCGGTGCGCTGCTCACGCTAAGCTGGAGCGGCCATGTGGCTGCGACTGAAGGCGGATTGGGCTTGTTCCACCGTCTGAATAACGGCGTACACTTGCTTGCGGCGAGCTTGTGGGTAGGTGCCATCTGCTGGTTCCTTTTACTGACAATCAAAGCTCACCGGCAGCCCGCTCTTATCCCTACCGATCAGCTGCTTCGCGTCATGCATGGCTTCGCACCGCTGGGTGTCGGGCTTGTCGCAGCTGTATCTATGACGGGTCTGATAAATGCGCAGCTGATCTTTGGCTTGGAGAACACCATAGCCGTTTCCGACACCCCCTATGGCTTGTTGTTAGTCGCAAAAGTGACGTTAGTTGGCGGAATGCTGGCGTTTGGCGCGCACAATGCCCAGATCGGACGGCGGCATTTTCTGGTTCATGAACGCGACAGTGTGGAGCACTCAGTTGCACTGACGCTCCTGCGTAAAAGCTTGGCAGGCGAGTTGATGTTGGCTGCTGGGGTGATTGGACTGGTTGCTGTGCTGGGCATGCTGTCTCCAATGACGATGTAGACAGTACGTGGATTGACCACCGAGGGGGAACACAGATGCTGCGTTAGCGCTGCTTGCGGAAGATGTCGTCATCTTTGAATCTGGCGGCGTCGAAAGAGGTCGCGCCGAATATGCCAGCCACCATCTGGAGGCGGACGCTGCCTTTACCGCCGCTGTAACTCGGAAGCTGGTAAGCCGGACTGATCGAATGCAAGGCGATATGGCGTGGGTTATGAGCGTTGAAACGGTCTCAGGAACGTACCGCACGCGTGTGATCAACAGCCGGTTGATCGAGACGGTAATTCTCAGGCGGATGAAAGGGCAATGGCGTATCATGCACATCCATTGGTCATCTGCGACAATCAATGGCTAGAGCATGTGAATTGATGTCAGTAAGCAGAACAAAATTCCGAACTTGACAGAGACAATTTTACATAATGTATGTTGTCTGTTGTTTTTGAGCGGGCATAGATGCCGCCCAGAAGAAAATTGAAGCTGCCATCGAAATCACTAGAGAGAAGAACCTCCGCGCTCCATGATTTTCGGCGCTCCGCCGATCTATCGAAGGAGAGTGGCGTTTCAGAGCAGCGCGAGTTGCCTTCGAATGCGCCCCTATTACCGTCATCATTGTCGGAAGTGCATAACACGCCCTGTGGTCCGCTCGGTATGAGGGCTTGGGTGATTGGTGCGAAGTAGGCGGCGGAGCCGGGAACAACTGCGGGCGCCGGCGCAGGAAGACCTGTTGGTATGCCAACAGTCGCAAAACTGGATAGCGCATTCAGAGCTGGAGCAAACGTGCTGCGATTCTGAATGCCAAGGAAGTAATCCTGACGGGATTCGACTTGTGTGTCTTGGTAAATTCCCGTCACAGATAGAGAGAGATCCCCCAACCTCTGCTCCAAACGGGCCTGTAACTGTAACTCATCAGCAAAATAAAAAGGCGTATATGCTGTATTGACCACCCGGACATCACTGGGTTCGTTAAACCCGCTGAACGCGTCTGGGCCGTACAGGCTTCCGAGACCCAAGGCAGACGGAATGCCCTGAAGGGCGAAAAATTCTCGTGAGCTAAGCGTAGCGCCGACCGTTGAGTTGGCGTTAGTGATATCAAAATCACGCCGATTGTTCAGGCAGCCAAGAACACCAAGAGGATCACGCTGACAAGTTTGCTTTTGGTTGCGCAGTCGATTATCTTTTTCACGGAAGTAATAGCCCATCAAGTCTATTGTAGTGTCGACAGTTGGTTCGAACCTTAAAGAGCCTCGGAAGGCATACATATCACGGTCATCAATGTCCGTTCCGTCGAAGACATTCGTGGTATACCCGTCCCGATTGAGATAGAAGCCGGCCAATCGGACACCAATCGTGTCGGTGATTGGAGCGTTAACCATGCCTTCGACCCTGATGCTGTTGTAGTTGCCATATTCCAACTCACCGGACGCTCCGAAGGCCCCCAGGTCGGGTTTCGCTGTAACGAAATTCACCACCCCGGATGTCGCATTACGTCCGAACAGCGTTCCTTGCGGCCCGCGCAGAACTTCCACTCTTTCTAAATCAAAATATTCTGTTTCAAATAACCGTGTTCCAAAGAGCGGGGAACCGTTCACATGAATAGCTGTTGCCGCATCACATGTGACGCCTACGCATAGATCACCAATTCCGCGTATTGTAAAAGATGCGGCGGTGAAATTGCCCTTTGAGAAGGACACGTTTGGCAGTGTTAGTTGTAGATCCGACGCATTTTCAATTTGCTGGCTTCCGAGCGCTTCGGCGTCAAAAGCGGAAACAGCAATGGGTACCTCTTGAAGGCTTTGCGACTGCCGTTGCGCTGTGACGATAATTACAGAGCTATCCGCATCAGGGCCGCTTTCAGTATTCTCCTGCGCATTAGCCGCGTGCGGACAAGCCACGACAACTGCGGCACTCGCCAGTATCATCGCCCTAGTTTTCATTTTGTATCCTCTCCGTTCGTCGGCTGAGACGTTCTACCCCGCAGCGGCTTGCGATGCTCAAAAGCGCCCACCTTTGGATCGCCCTGAAGCTTTCTTGAGGAGGGGAGAGAGTGCCATCCTCGCAAGTGAGAAGCTATGCGAAGATGTGAAATTAGTAAAGCCATTTAAGGTTGGTGTTGGATAGCTTGATAGACCGGAAGCAAGGCACGGTCCTTGCAGAAATGTCGACCCGTCATGAGAGCACACAAGCCATTGAGACAGCGCTCTCTCCGTCTCCCGTGATGGTCGAATGAGGTCGCTGGCCTAGTCGGTTGTAAAGTGCGCGGGTAAGGCTGAAAACAATAAGGGGGCGCCCCGTTCCCGGAGCGCCCCATCCTTGTTCGCCTGTGGCCGACCTCGGTTGCAATGCAATCGCAGGGCCAAGCGGCCGCCCGCAGCGACGCGACCTTCAGGTCGCGTGAGCAAGCATATCGCACCCCGCTTAGGGTGCGATCATTAAAACTCAAACAGAGCTTCGATACCCACGTTCCGGCCACGCATCAGCGGTGAGAAGGTGCCGGCGGTGGGTTGCAGTCCGAACGGACGGCGCACGCCAGTCGAGGTTGAACCAGGGAAGGTCGGACCGAAGGGTACCTGTGTGTCGCCCCCTTCCTGCACCTGATCGAGCAGGTTGCGCCCGTAGATTGAGAGCGACAGCCCGTCGACCGGTGTGTTCCAAGTAATGTTGGCTTCCAGCATGCTCAAATCGTTCAGCCATCCCAGGTTGTCGTCCGTGTAGGCCGCTTTGTCGCGATACTGGTAGTTCACTCGCGTGAGGATGTTACTGCTCCCGAGGTCGAGTTCGTGGATGAAACCGGCACCCACAGTGACAGGCGAGACGCGCGGTATGCTAAGGCCCAGCGAATCCGCCGGATTACCGGTGATACCGTCGGAACTGCCGATATTGAACAATAGGCTGTCGTATTCCGCGTCAATCAGGCCGAGGTTGGCGGTGAAAACCAGCGAGTCCGACACCCGCATGCGGGCTTCGGCGTCAATGCCCATGATGGTGGCATCGGCAGTATTAACAATATTCTGAACGACGCCCGAAGGGCCTGCCGTGTTCACCTCACGCTGCATATTGCCGATCTTGGTCACATAACCAGCAAGATTGAGTGTAAACGAACGGTCGGCCGTCTGGAACTTGCCCCCGATTTCGTAGGTGTCGACCTGCTCTTCGTCGAAGCCCAGCGCGCCATCGGTAGCAGCAAGAATGCGATTGAACAGCGCGACGTCGGTTATGCGGAAGTTGTAGCCACCCGAACGGAAGCCGCGGCTCCAGTGCCCATAGACCTGGCTGTCCGCGAACTCGTATTGTAAACCGAGCTTTGGCGAGACGTTGCGGAAACGCACGCGATCTGTGAAGCCGTTGCTCTCTCCGGGAACGAAGGGGTTGGTGCCCGATGTCGGGCAGGTGCCTTGGACCACCGAACAGGTTGGCCGCGGACGGATGAAGGTGATGCCTGCATCCTTAGTTTCCTGATTCCAGCGGATGCCCGCGATCAGCGACAGATTGTCAACAAATTCCCACTGGGCGTTGGCGAACACACCGATCACTTCGTGGTTCTGCGAACCGCCGCCCCAGAAGCGCGGGGGTTGCAGGTTCACCGGCAGGTCACGGCGCAGGCTGCGTTCTTCGGTGTAGGCAAGATCTTGTTCGAACCAAAACCCGCCAACGGTCAAGTCTAGGCTGTCGAGCGAAATTGCATAACGCAGCTCGTTTGAAAATTGCTCCTGTGCCGTCTCGGTCGTTGAATGGAACAGAAAGAGAGGTGTGGCGTCGATATCGCCGAGGGTGGTGGCGTCATACTTGCGCCAGCCGAACACGTTGGTCAGTGTGCCGGCACCGATATCAACCGTCGCGGTAAGTGAACCGGTCCAGATTTCGTTCGCGTAATTGCCCGGCTCATCAATCGAGAAATCGAACGAATTTCGGTCAAAAAGAGCCCGGTTCTGGCTGGACGGGCCGTCGCCGTCGCTCTCGAAGTAGTCGAGCTTGCCGAGCAGGGTCAGGCCGCCGAGGCGGGCTTCCAGCGCGCCACGCAGGATCTTGGTTTCGGCTGCACCGTGGTTCGAATTGTCGAACAGGTTCGTGAAGTAGCCTTCGTCCTTGTTGTAATAGGCGCCGACCTTGAACAGCAGCACGTCCTCGACGATCGGGCCGCTCAGCACGCCGCTGACGGTGTAGTTGGCGCCGCCGCGGCCGCTA
This sequence comes from Porphyrobacter sp. THAI-01a, assembly GCF_056868655.1. Taxonomy (NCBI): domain Bacteria; kingdom Pseudomonadati; phylum Pseudomonadota; class Alphaproteobacteria; order Sphingomonadales; family Erythrobacteraceae; genus Porphyrobacter; species Porphyrobacter sp. THAI-01a. Next base: position 703,956 of record NZ_CP180579.1, read on the forward strand.
TCGATCGGGCCATCAACTGCCGCGCGGAACTTGCCGCGGAAATCTTCGGTCGGGTTGCCGGTGTTGATCACCACCGCGCCGCCGGTGACGTTGCGGCCAAACAGCACACCCTGCGGGCCGCGCAGCACTTCAACGCTATCGAGGTCGAACAGGTCGAACACCACGCCCCCGTTGATGCCGAGATACACGCCGTCAACGAAGACGCCCACGGTCGGGTCGATCGAGGGGATCGACGAGTTGATGCCGACGCCACGGATCGTGAAGTTGGCCGCGCCGCGGGTCGTGCCCACATCGTCGAGACTGACGCTCGGCGCTTGAAACGAAAGGCCAGCGATGTTGCGGATCTTGAAAGCTTCGAGTGTACTGGCGTTGAACGCCGTAACGGCCAGCGGCACGTCCTGCACGTTCTCGGCATCCTTGGTCTTGGTTCCGGTAACGAGAATTTCGTTGATCGCGTCGAGCGAGTTAGCACTCGTCTCTTGCTGGTTTTGCGGCTCGGCGTCCTGAGCGTGCGCGGCAAATGGGCTTATGGCAGCCGTGGAAAGCAGCAATGCCAACGAGCGTCGGAACAGCATATGTTTCTGCATGATGACCTCTCAATTCTTGTCTGTTTTGGCTATTGCGTTTTGCGGATGCATCGTTTCGCGTCAACTGGACAGAGCAACCAATTTCACACTGTGACCAACCTGCAACATCAAGGCCGCCCAGCTGCACGCGAGACGGCGAGTCGCATGCGCGATCCTGGCGACTACTTGCCCGGGTCCGCCTTTGGCTCGGCCTGCCCTGCCGTTATTGTGCTGGGAACGGTTAAAGGCCGGCCAAGGGGATACGCCGTGGAGCTAATGGCAGACCGCGATCGCTCTGAGCATGCAGTCTTGGCAAGAATCTCTCACTGACAGGACTGATCACTTCTGATGCAGCAGAACGGGATTCGCGGTGGGCGGACCAGAATGTCTCAGCATTTCTTACCGGTCTGCGAGGAAAGGCGTGAGCTGGACCGCAAAGGGGGGGGCATGACTAGGGCGGCAAAATTTCTGCTGCCTTCAGGAAAAAATCCGTGCGTGCTGCGATCATCTCGCGCGAGGTTGTCCCTATCACACCATAGCTGAATGCCTGCCTTTGTAGATCGGTTGAGAACAAGCTCATAAATTGATCCGCCAGAAAATCAGGAGTACCCTGCATGGAGTATCCTGCTTCTTGCCAACGCGCGAATAGCTCGCGCATTGCGTCCCTCGTACGATTAGCGGTACGTTCGAAGAACCTTCTTGCAAATCGAGGGTCGCTGACACTTCGGCCAATAACGATGCGAACGATTGCCACTACGTCAGGGTGAAGAAAAAACTTCTGAAGCCCGTCGGCCACCTGATGCAGCGTGGGACCTGGCGCCAAGCCGGCTTCCATAGCGTCGCGAACAATTGCTTCGCCTGAGGCCGCATTTTTTAGCACGACTGCCTCGAGAAGCCCGTCTTTATTTCCAAAGAGCTTGTATACGGTCGATAAAGACCCGCCCGAACGATTGACGATTTCGGCAAGCGTTGTTTGCTCGAAACCGTTCTTGATAAACAGGTCCCGCGCAGCCGCGACGATAGCCCCCTTGCGGCGCTCCAAGCGACAGTTTTGAGACGATTGCTCCATCACGGGAACCATTCGGACTTTATGTGGTAATTGACAACCGTGTAATAGCTATTACACCGATTCATCCATAAAAACAGAAGCCGAAGGATCCTCTCCCATGTCGCGCTGCTTCACGGCCCTCTTGGCCCTGCTGGCCTTTGCAGGATGTTCAGGCCGGAACGATCCACCGCCGCCGCCGCCGCCGCTTCCGGTTGAAGTCGTGACCATTGCGCCGCAAGCCGTGCCGAACGTGATTGAGCTGCCAGGCCGAGTTGAGCCCGTTCGGATGGCTGAAGTGCGCGCGCGTGTCACGGGCATCGTGCAGCGGCGGCTTTACGTCGAAGGAACCGATGTCCAAGCTGGTCAGCCATTGTTCCTTATCGACCCGAGGGAATTGAGGGCCACTTTTGCACAAACTCGTGCTTCGCTCGAACGAGCAAAAGCCACCGCAGCCAACGCCCGAGCGGTGGTGGAAAGATACAAACCCCTCGTTGCCGAAAATGCCATCAGCAGTCAGGAATATGATGCAGCCCTTGCTGCAGCGCGAGAAGCCGAAGCAAATGTCGCGCAGACCCGCGCCCAGCTCGAAGCGGCATCCCTACAACTGAATTACACCACAGTCCGCGCACCGATTGCCGGGCGAGCAGGGCGCGCCGAAGTCACCGAAGGCGCGCTGGTTAGCCAGATCGAGGGAACACTTTTGACGCGCATCGAGCAGAGTCAGCCAGTCTATGTAAACTTCGCCCAAGCTGCCACCGAAGTTCTTGCATTACGCCGCGCTATATCGAGCGGCAGATTGGCTCTTGACGAAAATGGGCGGGTTGAAGTGAGGCTGAGCTTCGCCGACGGGTCCGAGTATCCCATTTCTGGGTATATCAATTTTCTGGCGCTGTCCGTCGATGAAGAGACGGGTACCGTCGATCTGCGCGCCGAGTTTCCTAATCCAACCGGCGTTTTGCTCCCTGGCGAATTTGTTCGGGCAAAGCTGTTCATTGGGCAGTTGAAGGAAGGCATTACCATCCCACAGCGTGCCGTTGTGCTCTCCGAGCGGGGTGGATCCGTATTCGTCGTCGACCGCACAGGGGCGGTGGCCAACCGCCCGATTCGATTAGGTGCGCTGATCGGGGATCGATGGATTGTCGAAGATGGCTTGAAGCCAGGCGATAAAGTGGTTGTCAGCAATATCCAGAAGCTGCGCCCTGGCGTGGCTGTAAAGCCGATAAACGCGGCTCCAAGCAATGTGCCGCGCGTGGTGCCGGCGAAGGAGCGTTGACCGATGGCGCGCTTTTTTATCGACCGGCCCATCTTTGCCTGGGTTGTGTCGCTTGGCATTCTGCTTGCGGGAGTGCTCGCTCTCAGGGCTCTTCCTATAGAGCAGTATCCGGAAGTTGCTCCTCCTTCGCTGACCATAAACGTAGTATATCCCGGTGCCGACGCGCAAACCATCGAACAAAGCGTCACGCAGGTCATCGAGCAGCAATTGAACGGCGTAGAGGGCTTTCTCTACATGGCCTCGTCCAGCGCATCGAATGGTACAGCGAGCATTACGCTTACCTTCGAGGCCGGGACCGATATCGATATCGCTCAGACCGAGGTACAGAATCGGCTCAGCACGGTCGAAGCTCGCTTGCCCGAGGAAGTCCGGCGGCAGGGCATTACAGTTAGGCAAGCAAATGCGGGTTTCCTGCTTATTGTCGCGCTCACATCGCGGGACAAGGGGCTGAACAGTACCGATCTCGGAAACATCGCGTCGAGCCAGATCATTGACGAACTTCGCAGGGTGCAGGGGGTATGATCCCACTGGTGCTCGCGAGCGGAGCGGGGGCAGCCAGCCGGGTCGCCGTCGGTACAGGCGTGCTTGGGGGTATGATTGCAGCCACTGTGCTCGGCATATTTCTAATCCCGGCCCTCTATCTAGTGGTCCGCAGCATAGCCGGAGCCAAAGGTGAAAAGATCGCCGTCAACGACGTGGTTACATCTGGTTCACCGAACCCGCAGGAGTCGGACTGATGAAGAGAACCGCAATTCTGGCAATCGTATCCTTTGCACTTGTCGGTTGCGTGAATTTGGCGCCGGAACATGTACGGCCTGAGCTAGCGACTGGGTCAGCCTACAATCCTGAATACCGACCCGATGGGGCAGTGGTAGCATCGCAGCTGTCGTATCGTGACTGGTATGGCGATCCAAAGCTGCAAGCCTTGATCGCGAATGCCCTCGCAAACAATCGTGATCTGCTGGCCGCGACCGCACGGATAGAGCAGGCGCGGGCGCAATTCAGGATCGACGAAAGCCGCCGGCTGCCAAACCTTGTTGCGACCGGCAGCGGCAACCGGACGCGTCAGGCAACCGCCGGAAATCCGGTGTTCGGTGCCGGAGACGGAAACGCGCCAACTTCTTTCACTTTCAACCGATTTGATATCGGGGTGGGCATTAGCGCGTTTGAGCTCGATTTTTGGGGGCGTGTGCGCAATCAGAGCGAAGCAGCCCGTGCCCGATATCTGGCCGAAGTGGCGAACCAACGTGCATTCTACCTCTCTCTTGTGGCGGATACGGCGACTACTTACTTCGAGATCGTAGAAACCGAGGAACAAATCGTCCTAGCCGAGGCCACCGCTCGATCACGTCGCGAAGGGCTGAGGATTGCGAAGCTTAGGCTTCAGGCGGGCGTGACATCTGCTCTGCCATATCGCCAAGCTGAGACGCTGCTCACGCAAGCGGAACAACAGCTTGCGAGCGAGAAACTATCGCTGGCGCAACTTCGCAATCAACTCGCTGTGCTCGTCGGCGGGACGATGCCAGAGAAGCTCCCGGGTGGTCTCACGCTGGCACAACAGGCCGACGGGCGTCGGCTTGCCGCAGGGCTGCCTTCCGAGCTTTTGTTGGCCCGCCCCGACATTATCGCTGCGGAAGAGCAACTACGAGCCGCACGCGCGGATATCGGTGCGGCGCGTGCTGCATTCTTTCCTTCGATCTCGCTCACTGGATCTGCCGGCCTGACATCCACGAGTCTTGGCAACCTGTTCAACGAAGATGGTTTAGGGTGGAGTTTTGGCCCAAGCATCTCGCTACCCATATTCGATTTCGGTGCGCGAGAGGCAAATCTTGATCTGGCCAGGGCCTTGGAAGTTGAGCAAGTCGCTGTTTACGATCGTACCGTGCAGCAGGCCTTCCGCGAAGTATCCGATGCCTTGGCCGGTCGAAGATATTTGGCCGAGCAGATCGACACATTAGAGCGGGCCATTGTCGCGCAAACTGAGATCGCTAAGGTTGCCCGAGCGCGGTATCGGGAAGGAGTCGCTGATTATCTCGAAGTGCTCGATGCGGAGCGCAATCTCTTCAGCGCTGAGCAGCAACTCCTCGCCACGCGTCGGGCGTGGCTTCAAAATCGTGCCACGCTTTTCGTCGCGCTTGGTGGAGGAGCGGTCGGAAATGGAGCTGCTAGCTGACTTGCGACGCCGTTCGCGGCCGACAATTCTGAGTGAGAGAGCTAAAGGCATTTACTATCTGCGGCAATGTGCTACCATCAGAAGAGGAGGAAGGAAGCACCGAGTGTGTCGGTTTCCTTTCCTCTCTCCACACCTTTGGGCGGCCTGCGTGCCGCCCTTTTTTTTGGGAGGCATACATCGCTTGCCCAATCCTCAGCGATGCTCGAATTCAATCGCTTGGGAGCGCGCATTGGCGCTGAGATGCTCAAGAACTACTTTGAGCGCGGCTTTTTGATCGGCGGTAATGCCGAACCACAATGCTGCGTGCACACTGTCAGCAGCACGCCTGAGGTCCGGAAGGATTTTCGCAACCCTTGAAGTTAATGCCAAGGACCAAGCCCGGCCGTCATTCGGATCCCGCTGCTTTTCTACGAACCCTTGGTCTGACAATGCATTAACGGCCAATCCAATTGTTGCAGGTTCAAGATCGAGCTTTTTGGCAATCTCGGATTGGTTCAATGTTGGCTCTCGGATGAGCTGAGCCAGCACACGCCACTGGGTTCGATTGAGCCCCATCCCCTCCACGCGCTCATCAAAAGCTTTTCGGGCCGCACGGCTGATTTCATCCATCACGAATAGCATATGATCGTTGTCGTTGAAGATACGTTCCAATGGGGCCGTGGCTGTTTGATCGGTCATTTTGGGCTTCCACATCGCCGCAGTTTACTAGAGGGCTTTTGCATCTTGGGTTGATGGTTATACAGTAATTCAACGGTTCGCGTAGCACGGAATTTGCAACAGCACTGACTGATCAAATAACGAATTCAAGCGCACGACCGCCGGGTGCCTCGCATGAGAGCCAGAAGGGGCTCGAATCCGCGACAGCGGAGGGCCGTGATCATCGCTGCTTTCCTCATCTTGATTGGCGGAGCCTATTGGTTCTGCCGCCACCGGACTTTTGGCCAACACCCGCATTCCACCGACAACGCCTATATCCAGGCAGAAAGCGTCATTGTATCTCCTAAGGTCGCAGGATACGTCGAACGGGTTTGGTGACGCAGAGCCCCAGCGGCTGAGCGTGATCGTCGCAGGCCTTCCGCGCCCCGCAGCTAATCTCGTCCATCAGGAACAACGAACCATCATCATCGGTGGAGATGCCATCGAGCGTGACGCTGATTGTCTGCTCAGTCCAAAGATGGGGGAAGCACCTTCGACAAATTTTTGATAAAGGACTTTCCTATTTTCCTCTCGTATTATACGGCGGCAGCAAAGGGGGGCTGTTACCGCAGGAGCGCTCGAAATAATGGCCGGCCATGCCGATAATGTAAGTTTTGCAGGGTCTAAGACGGATGTTGAGGCATCCTTGCCTGCGGCGCCCGCTCGTCCAGCTGCACCCGCGCAATCCGGCCGCCTTGCCAATCCGCGCCTGCGCCGCGGCCTCATTGTGGCCGCCATCGCTATCCTGGTGGGAGGCGGCTATTGGTATTACAACCACGAAACCTTCGGCAAATTCCAGCAATCGACCGACAATGCTTATGTCGCGGCTGACAGCGTGATCGTTGCGCCAAAGATCGCAGGCTATGTCGAAAAGGTGCTGGTCAGCGAAAATCAGGCGGTGGCTATCGGTGCGCCGCTGGTTGAGTTGGATGCTCGCGATTATCAGGCACAGACCTCGCAGATCGAAGCTGAGATTGCAGCCCTGCTCGCTGGCGGTGACACGGTGCGCGCTCAGCAGCGCGAACAAGATGCTGCGATCGCGCAGGCGCGAGCGCAGCTCGCCGCTGTGAGCGCGCAGGCCGAGCTGGCAAGACAGCAGGTTGCGCGCTATCGCCCGCTCGCTGAAAGTGGGGCTGAACCGCGCGAGAAGCTGGAACAGTTGCAGACCCAGGCGCGCGAGGCTGAGGCGCAGGTTGCCGCAGCGCGGGCCGCTGTCCTTGCCAGTGAACGGCGGCTCGGCTCGCTCGGTCAGCAGATCGGCCAGTCCACCGCGCAGGCGAACGCCGCGCGCGCGCAGTTGGAGGCCGCGCGCCTCAATCTTGATTCGACCACTATCAACGCCAGCATCGCCGGGCGGATTGGCGATCTGACTGTCAGGCCCGGCCAGTTCGTCCAGCCCGGCCAGCGGTTGATGAGCATCGTGCCGACCGATCAGCTTTACGTGACCGCCAACTTCAAAGAAACCCAGCTCGCACTGATGCGGCCCGGGCAGCCGGTGACGCTCAAGGTTGATGCCCTGCCTGACGTGAAAATCGCAGGCCGCGTGGACAGTATCGCTCCGGGCACGGGCGCGGAATTCTCGATCCTGCCGCCGCAGAATGCGACCGGCAACTTCACCAAGATCGTGCAGCGCGTGCCGGTGCGGATCGCGATCGAGGCAGGCCCGGAAGTCAAGCGTCTGCTGGTTGCGGGGATGTCGGTGGTGGCAACAGTCGATACCCGCTCCGCAAAGGATGAACTTGCGGCGGTTCGCGCGCCTGCCGAGAGGTAACGGTCGATGGATGCGGCACTTCTGGGCGAGCCGGCTGCACCACAGGTCGAGCGCGCCGATCTGACCGCCTGGCTGGCGGTGGCGGCGGGATCGCTTGGCGCCTTGCTGGCGACGCTGGATATTTCGATCGTCAATTCCGCGCTGCCGACCATTCAGGGTGAAATTGGCGCGAGCGGCACGGAAGGGACGTGGATTGCCACCTCCTTTCTAGTCGCCGAAATCATCATCATTCCGCTGAGCGCCTGGTTGGAACGCTTGCTTGGGCTGCGCACCCTGCTGATCGTCGCGGTCACGGCCTTCACCGCCTTTTCGGTGCTGTGCGGGATCGCCACTGATCTGACGACGATGATCATCGGCCGCGCCGGGCAGGGTTTCATGGGCGGCGCGCTAATTCCAACCGCCATGACCATTGTGGCCAAGCGCCTGCCGCCATCGCAGCAGCCGATCGGCATGGCGCTGTTCGGGATGACAGTTATTCTCGGGCCGGTGATGGGCCCGCTGGTGGGCGGCTGGCTGACCGAGAACCTGAGCTGGCACTACGCCTTTTTCGTCAATGTGCCGGTGTGTGCGCTTCTGCTCGGCCTGCTGTTCATCGGCCTGCCGCATGAACAGCCCAACTGGGAATATCTGCGAGAGGCGGACTGGGCTGGGATTGTGGGCATGATTCTGGGGCTCGGCGGCCTCACCGTCGTGCTTGAAGAAGGCCACCGCGAAGAATGGTTTGAATCCCCACTCATCATCCAGCTCACGATTGTCACGATCATCGGGTTCCTGCTGCTTGCATATGGCCAGCTTTACGCGAGCAAGCCGGTGCTCAAGCTGCGGCTGATGCTGGGCCGCCAGTTTGCGAGCGTCATCGTGATGGCTCTTGCGCTGGGGATGGTGATGTATGGATCGACCTATGTCATCCCGCAGTTCCTGGCGATCATTTCCGATTACAATGCTTTGCAGACTGGGCAGGTCATTTTCTGGATGGGCGTCCCAGCGTTCTTGATGATGCCTGTGCTGCCTCTAATGATCAGCAAAATCGACATCCGCATCGCGGTGGGGGCTGGAATGCTGATCATGGCGGCAAGCTGCTTTGTCAGCGTCAGCCTGACGGCCGAGTCTGGCGGCGGGGTCTTTACCGAAAGCCAGTTCCTGCGCGGCATCGGCATGATCCTCACCATGATGTTCCTCAATCAGGCAACGGTTGCGTCTGTCGCCAAGGAAGACGCCGGTGATGCCTCGGGCATCTTCAACGCCGCACGCAATCTCGGCGGCTCCTTCGCGCTGGCAGGGCTTGCATCCTTTCAGGATCAGCGCATGTGGCACCATAGTCGCCGCATGGAAGAAGCGGTCAGCGCGAACAACCCACAGGTTCAAGACTACCTCGATGGCATGGGCGCCATGATGGGCAATGCCCAAGCTGCGCTCGAAAGTTTTGCCGGAATGCTCCAGCGCGACGCTTTGGTGATGACCTATAATGATGTGTTTTTCGCCATGGGCGTGATCACGCTGGCGACAGTGCCGCTGGTTCTGTTCCTGAGGCCCTTGCCCAAGAATGCATCGCTTTCCATGCACTGAGACCGCAATGAAAAACCCCCTTCTTCTAACCCTTCCTCTGGTGCTTGTGACCGGCTGCGTAGCCGGGCCGGATTATGCCGGGCCGCCGCAAGCGGCACGCGCACTTCCCGGGCAATTCCAGCGTGCGGGCGATGAGGTCGATACCGCCGCGCCGCGGGCGAGCCAGTGGTGGAAGCTGCTGGGCGATCCGGTGCTCGATCAGCTTGAGGCACGCGCGCTTGGCGGCAATCCGGGCATCGCGGCGGCGCGCGCACGGATCGAGCAGGCGCGCGCGAGGGTGCGGGCGGAGCAAGCCAATCGCTTCCCCACGCTCGGGGCCGACGCAACCGTGGCGCAGGGGCGCCTGCCTGATCTCAATCTGCAAGGCCCATCATCCGGCGCGGCAGGCGGTGGCAGTGGCGGTGGCGGAGATGACCGCCTCAGCTTCTACAACCTCGGTGCGATCGCCAACTGGGAGCTTGATTTCGCTGGCGAGCAGGTGCGGCGCAGCGAGGCGGCCAATGCGCAGGCTGCGGCAGCGGTGGCAACGGGCGAGGATGCGCTGGTGCAACTCGCCGCCGAAGTCGCCCGCGCCTATGTCGCCCTGCGCGAAGCCCAGTCCCGGCTGGCGCTGCTCGAAAGCGAGCGCGATCTGCAGCAGCAGACGCTGGAGCTGACCTATGCGCGTTACACCCAGGGCGCACTGGCGCTGTTCCCGGTCGGCAATGCCAATGCCGAGCTCGAACTGCTCAAGGCGCGGATTGCCGAGGCGCGCGCCGATAGTGCGGTGTTTCGCGATACGCTGGCGGTGCTGGTCGGAGAGGCTCCCGGCGCGCTCGATGATATGCTCGTTCAGGGCGGCCCTATCCCGCTGCCGCCGGAGCGGGTCGAGGTGGGCGATCCGGCTGCGCTGATCGCGCGCCGCCCCGATATCCGCGCCGCCGAGCGCAATCTTGCCGCCGCCACCGCTCGCATCGGAGTGGCCGAAGCCCGGCGCTTCCCCAAGATTTCCTTCCTCGGCGTTCTGGGTCTTGGCGGTTCGGAACCGGGCGATGTTCTCGACCCCGACAATCTTGCCGCGCTGGCGGTGCCGCGCTTGCAATGGAACCTGCTCGACTTCGGGCGCACCGCTGCCGCCATCGACGAAGCCAGAGGCACCCGCGACGAGGCCGAGGCGCGCTACCGCGAGATCGTGCTCGGAGCCTTGCAGGATGCCGAGCAAGCGCTGGCCCGTTTCGGCCAGAACCGCGCCTATGTGGCAGCGCTCGCGCAGATCAAGCGTCAGGCCGATACCGCTGCCGATCTCAATATCCAGCGCCATGGCGCAGGAGTAATCTCGCGCACCGAACTCAACGCCTCACTGAGGCAGCGCGATCAGTCTCAGGCTGACCTTAACAGGGCGCTAGCAGGGCTGACCACCAGCTGGATTGCGGTGCAAAAGTCGCTTGGCCTTGGCTGGGAAGAGCTGCCGCCGCCTGGATGAAAGGGCTGTGCAGCCCAGAGCTGCCCGGCGGGCCTATGCTGCAATGTCCCCGCGGTGGGTGCGCATCAGGAAATCGACGATTGCATCGCCAAAGGCATCGTTTTGATCGCCCACCACCATGTGCGTTGCATCGGCAATATCGCTGTAGGCAGCGTTCGGCACCAGCGCGAGGAAATGCGCTGCCGCTTCGGGCGAGACGAGATCGCTCGATCCGCCGCGGATGAGATGAACCGGAAGCGCCAGCCGCGCGGCTGCTTCGCCCAGTGCGCTGTGCCCGAAATCGCTGTCATCGCCGCCTTCGGCATGGCGCCGCATGACACCATCGATAAAGGCCGGGTCCCAGTGCCAGTAATAGCGCCCGTCGTCCCGCCGGCGCAGATAATGGGCAAGCCCGGAGGATGCCTTGCGGCTCGGGCGATGGGGCAGGTATTCTGCGATCACCCGCGCTGCATCGTCGGGCGAGGCAAAGCCTTCGCGGGCATGAGCGGCCATGAAGCCGACCACACGCGCAACCCCGCCAGCCTCCATTTTCGGCGTGATGTCCACCAGAGTGAGCGAGGCAAAGCTGCCGGGTGCGACGCGGCCTTCGGCCATGATTCCTGCAAGGCCCCCTAGCGAGGCGCCGATCAGGGCGGGGGCTTGATCAAGCGCTCCGGCAATGGCCACGAGATCCTGCGCGAAATCCAGAATGTCATAGGCCCCGTCCGCCGCCCAGGCGCTTTCCCCATGCCCGCGCAGGTCGAGCGCGATGGTGCGAAACCCGGTCGCCGCCAGCATTGCAGTAACCCGCTTCCACGCCCGCTTGGTCTGCCCGCCGCCGTGCGCCAGCAAAACCGGCATACCGCTCTCGGGCCCCTCGGTCAGCGCGGCAATGAGATGGCCGCAATGGCCGGACAGGATCATGGATGAGTTCGACATACCGCCAGCATAAGACAAGATTTCGTATGGTAAAGACCTTTACTATATCACAAGGCAGGAGATGGTAGATCGCATTGCCCATAAGCGTCCACCTGAGGCCTGACTTTAGCTTTCCGTTGAGATTTGACCCGTGTCTTGACCCGTCCCTTGCTGCGAGCAGCGAGGGAGACAGGAGTGATCGAGATGGCGCCACTAAGTGTAATCCGTCGTTGGCATCTGCGAGATCGGATGCAGATCCGGGAGATCGCGCGGCGCACTGGCTTGTCGCGGAACACGATCTGCAAGTATCTTCCCAGCAGTTCAGGGGAGCCGCAGTTTCGGGTTCCCGAGCTTGCCAGCAAGCTGGACCCGTTTGCCGAGAAGCTCTCGCATTGGCTGCGAATCCAGGCAGGCAAGTCGCGCAAGCAGGGGCGCACTTGAAGCAGTCGCACGCCGATCTGGTGGCGGTGGAATTTGACGTTTCCTAAGGCTGGGCTGCCGCTTTTGCGCGAGCGTGAAAGGCGTAGCGGCAATATGAGCGGCAAACCATCGTGCGTGGGACCTCTGTGCCACTGGTCTTTGCGCCAGGGGAGGCATTCCAGTTAGACTAGAACGAAAACTGGGCCGTAATCACTGGCGAGCGTGTGAGCTGCAGGCCTCGATCAGACGCAACACTTCGCTAGGCCTCAGCCTCAGGTCGCACCAGTTGGGGGTTGGCGAGGTGGCGAAGATGACGCTGCTATGGATACTGATTTTCGGCGGGATGTTCCTGATCGTCGAATGGTTCATGATTGCGCGGGGGACGGCCTCCGCGCTGGTACAAATTTTACATAATGTTTATTATCTCATCGGGATCGATGATTATCGTTAAATATCAGAATTTTGTATTGGAAAACTTCGTCTCGATATGGTCCAACACGACGCCCAGGCTCCTCCCGGTCATTGTCTCAAGCTGCCATCTGCATTCTCAATACAAACGAGCATCCGTCGGGCTGCGGGGCGTGGTGTCGGGTCGAAGTGCAGAACAGGCAATAACGCCATAGTATGACTATTGTGCCGCGCTTGGCTAGCCAAACTGCTGCGCCACAGAGGCCAAGCCTTCTGTTACCGGTTCCTTGGACGCACTTACACCCGTATCACGCGCATGGGCGGGCCAATCCGCGAGGGCCGCCCGAACCTCGTCGATAGCGGCGGTTACACGTTTGGCGGGGATCCCGTGGGTCTTCCCAAGCTTCTCGACATGCTCGCGCGTGATATTGCGGCCTTCGCCCAGAACGGCCATGTAATGCTCGCCGCCAGGTCCATTCGAGAACGTGAGGTCGAAAGCGGGTGCAAGCCGCCAATTGCCACGAGCATCCATGAGGTAGGCATGTTGGCGGACATGATCGTCGCGATTTCGCGCCAGCACGTTGAAGACCATGCGGCGGAAGGCCTGTTCCACGTCTGCCATGCTATGGGTAATGGCCAATGTCGCCTTGAGGAAGCCGTCGTAATCGACGCTCGGCATATGTGAGGACGCTTCGAGGGCTCCGCCGAGGCTGACCATATGCAGCCGCTTTCCCGGAGTCGGCCGATCGAAACGTCTGGTTGCGAAATGGCCCGGTCGGGTCTTCGAGGGGATAAGCCGCGTTTCCGCCATGTCGATCTGCGCGGCGCGCGCCATGCGGGCATAGGCCTCTTCCACCGGCCCAATATCCACGGGGTCAATGGTTGCGGCAAATTTGACGATCCATTGCTGACCGGCTCTTCCGCCAGTGGCGTTACTCAGTTCGTCTCCGGCACACAGGCTGCCATCCGCGCCGATCGCCACGTGAACCTTCGGCCGCGCGCCGCCAGAACCGCCGCCGAGACGTGCTAGCAGATCGTCCAATTCTGACGCCTCGCCCAGAAGCACATGGCGGGCTTCATCGGCCAGAAAGTCAAGGTCGATGCTATCAGCTGCTTCGTCCGACAGCGTTTGAGGCTGGAAGACAAGGGCGCCGCGGCCTCTCGCGCCGACCAGAGCAAGCCGGTCCACCGCATTGAGGTCTTCAAAACGATGTCCCAACTGCTGGACGCGACGCCTCAGCAACAACAGGCCCCATGCATCGGGCAGGCAGTCCGACAGGAAACCGTGGAGGCCTTCGAATATTCGGCTGCGGGCAGGGTGCAGGCCGAACTCAGCTGGATAGTTAAGCGGAGAGATTGGAAGACGCGCAGCGATGATCTCTGCCGACCATTCGAGCTGAGCCAATCCGCTGGCCATCGCCAGCCTGCCGACAGAACGCGGCGCTGCAGTCTCGTCGGTCAGCAGTCCAACCGCCAAAGGCGTTCCCGGAGCCAGCTTCATGACCCAATTCCGCTTGAGCGCCCGCTGGCACGCTGGCGCTGCCGCTTGGCTGCCTGACGCTGCTGTGCAAGCAGTTCATCCATGCTGGTCGCCGGAACTTGTGGAAACAGCGCGACAATGCCCTCATCGCAGCGCAGTGCAATGGCAGCGCGAACAAGGTCTTCGATGGACGCCCTGCCTTCGGTCTCCATCCGTCGCCATGTTCTGTGGGCCACGCCTGCTTTGGCGGCTGCCGCTTGCTGGGTAAGATCGAGAGCCAGGCGGCGAGCCTTGATCCGCTTACCGAGGTGCGTCAGCTGATCTTGGAGGATGAATAGCATGGGCCATATATGGCCCTCTAGAATCCAATTGTCAATTTTATGGGCCGTATTTGGCCTCTTAATTCGTGCGCGAGACTCTGGTTCAAACTTCGCGCTGATGACGTGGCACCGTCACAAGCCGCTTCACCGTGAACGCTCAATGCGTTCCTGCTCTTCGGCGATGTAGTATTGAGGTATGACTCGCGCGGTACATCCGTTTAAACGCTGGGCTCAGCTTCAGGCGCCATCCGTCCCGCCAGTTCCATGCATTTCCACGCAAGACTGGCCGTCCAATCATCTTCTCCAGAGTGAGGAGGACGCAAAAGAGGAATAAAATCATAGCTTCGTGCGGCTCTGGCAGGGCCGCTGATAAGCCTAGCGATGACACCCGTAGGAAATATGCTGCCGATGCGAAAAAAATCAGAGCCAGCGTGATGGGCTTTAGCCATTTCATCAGAGACATATAGCTTTGCAAAACGAGCCTCAAATGTTCGCGTCGTGCTCTTTGCAGTATGGATTGGCGAACTATGGTCCGTTGGGTGGCGGCGCGATCAGGGTATCGATCGGCGAAGAAGGAATGCAGGTTTCGTTCTGCAGCGCCAAACACATCATTGTCATTCATTGGCTGCCATCCTTCTGGTCAGCACGTCTGCCATATCGTCCGAAATTGTGCCGTTCTCGATCAAATATTGAAAGAACAATTTCGCAAGGTTGATCTCGTTCTCGCTGCTTGGGTTTACCTCATACCTGAGGTTGAAATCCTTCGCGAGGCGGATCGCTTGTTCGAACATCTGCAGCAGGTTGTCGCGAAACATGATGCCTGTGCCGGATAGCAGCCAAGTAGGGTCAACTCGATACTCTTGGCAGATCTTTGCAATGGCAGCAGCGGGCGGGTCGCGGTCACCTCGTTCGTAAGCCACGAGAGCCGACTGTGAGAGCCCTAGCTTGCTGGCGAACTCGATTTGCGTCGCCTTTTTTGCGCGGCGCACATCGAAGAATCGTTGTCCGATCGTTGTCATACACGAACAGGCTTGCGGATTATCACGAAATGCATATTATTGTCGCATCTGCATAATGACTCGCCATTGGCGGATGAACACGCAGAATACGGAGGATTTGCTGATATGCAAATGATGACCATCCGAGAAATCGCGCGGCATTCTGGCTGGCCGGAGGGCCGGATCCGCCGCCTCGTGGCAGCACGTCGGCTTCGCCACGTGAAACTTGATGGCTTACTCCTTCTTCCAGCCAATGCCGTAGATGAGTTCGTTCAGGCCAACATGGTTGAGCCAGATCTCAAATTTGGTTCGCAGCCGTCGCCCATATCGAAGGGAGCTTTGCTGTGACCAGCCTCACACCCATCCTCGACCGAGCAAAGACGCCCGAGGCTTGGTCCGCACTGCTTGCCGAGAATGGCATCGTGCTTTCGCCACGAACCTTGCGGGAGTTAGCGCACCGGTGGGGTGCTTGCCACAAAGTGGGCCGGGTCATGCTCATCACCCCTGAGCAGCTCGACCTTATTATCGAAAGCCAGAAGAAATGCCCCTCGAACCTTATCCCCGCGGCGCGGTCTGGTGGGCGCGCGGTCGGGTCGAATACAACGGCGCGCCGATCACCGAATACTACCGATGCAGCACTGGCGCATCTGAGGAACAAGGCGCTTGGGACTGGTGTCGGAAGGAAGAGCAAAGCGCCATCCGCATCCACCTTCTAGGTGAGGATCCGGAAGAAAAGACCATCACGTTCGCCGATGCTGTTCTGAAGTATGATGCCAAGCCGAAGGAAGCCGCTTACCTCGTCCCGATAACCTTGGAGATCGGCGCGATCCCCATCCAGGAAATCAGCCCCAAACTGGTCCGTGAGCTAGGCCCGAAGCTCTATCCGAATTGCTCCACAGACACCTGGACCCGTCAGGTGGTGACGCCGGTCAGGGCAGTACTCAACAACATCAATGACAGCGAAAGCGGAATCGCCTTTCGAGTCAGGGGCTATACCCAGAAAGAAAAGGTCGCGCAGGATAACAAGCGCAAAAGCACCGGGCGGAAGAAGTATCCGCCAGGCAGCTGGGAATGGCTGCTCAAGTTCCGGGAACATGCGCCTCCTCGTTTGGGTGCGCTGGCGCTGCTCATGTTCGTCACTGGTGCCCGGATCAGTCAGGCAGTCTCGATGCATCCCCACAAGCACATCAACAAGGCGAAGGGCATGATCTGCATCCCCGGCGCCAAGGGGCATGGGGATCGATGGCTGCGGGTGCCCGACGAAATCCTAGCCGAGCTGACGGCCTTGCCCGAGGTCTATCCTCGCGACTGGCCGCGCAAGCCGGAGAACCTGCGGCTATTCGGCTATGCAGACCGTGGCGGACCGCGAAAGCTCTGGAACAAGGCCTGCGAAGATGCCGGTATCGAGCAAATCCCGTTCCATCCCGCGGGCCGCCATGGCTTCGGTCAGGAAATGAATGTCCGCGAAAGAGTCGACGAGAAGGCTGCTGGCGCGTTCGGCGGTTGGTCCGACCTCAACCTGATGCGCAACACCTACACGCATGCCGAAGATGCGGAGATAAAGATCAATCAGGCCCTGCGTCGGGGCCTGTTGAAGGCCGAGCGAAAGACGCGGCTCAAGCTGAGAAAGGAGCTCTGATGCTGTACGGGTTTTGTACGAGCGGAGATCGATTCCGGCCCATTTCGGGGGTGAAACGGGGTCAAAACCTGCAAGTGAGAAAAATGGCCATCCATAAATTCCCTATATTTCAAAGGGATTTATGGTGGGCGCGGCAGGGATTGAACCTGCGACCCCACCCGTGTGAAGGGTGTGCTCTACCGCTGAGCTACGCGCCCGTCCGATGGGCTCGGAGGCCCGGACAGGGGGGCGCCTTTAATGCGGCCTCGCGCGCTTGGCAAGCGCCCGTGCGCCGCCTGCGCGCGAATTAGCTGCCGGCGAGCCAGCCGAGCAGCGCCAGCACGCCCGCGTCCTGCGGCGCTGCGCTGCGCTGCGCGGCGGCGGGGGCGGCGATTCCGGCGGGACAGGCGAGGCAGAAGGCCTGGATTCCGCGGGTTCCCAGCAGCCGTTCGGCATCGCGGGCGATGCGGGCACCGAGGTGCTCGCGGCGCAGCGCCGTCATCGCGAAGATGTCGCCGCCCCCGGTCGACGCGCCCTGCCGGGCATCGTCGCCGACGATCAGCTGGCGGATCAGCGAATCGTAATTGGCATCGCGCTCGCCGAGGTGGACTGCGTGCCATTCGCCCTCTTTGGCCCCGGCCTTGCCCGCCGCCCAGCCGAGCGCGTCGGGAAGGCCGCCGAACTCGTCCACCAGCCCGAGCTGGCGCGCGGTGCCGCCATCCCATACCTGCCCCTGTGCCGCGGCATCGACCCGCTCGACGGGCATCCGCCGCGACTTCGCAACCAGCGCGAGGAAATCCTTGTAGGTGCCGCCGATCGAGGTCTGGAACAGGCTGTCCATCGCCGGGGTGAAGCCGCCGATCAGGTCGGGCTGGCCCGACAGGGGCGTGGTGCGATAGCCGTCGGAGGTGACGCCGAGCCGTGCGGCGGCCCCCTCGAAGGTCGGGATCACGGCGAAGACCCCGATCGAGCCGGTGACGGTCTCGGGCTCGGCATAGATCCGCTCGCCGGCCATCGCCACCCAGTAGCCCCCGCTTGCGGCGACATTGGCGAAGGACACGGCGACGGGGATCTTGCGGTCGCGGTAACGCTGGATCGCGCGGCGGATCTCCTCCGAGCCGGTCACCGAGCCCCCGGGCGAATCCACCCGCACCACCAGTGCGGCAAGATCATCGTCGAGCGCCTCGTCGAGCAGGTCGGCGATGCGCTTCGCCCCGGCGACGCCCGGGCCGGCATCGCCGTCGACGATCTCGCCCGCGATGGTGACGACGCCGATTTTCTTGCCCTTCCGCTTCTGTCCGAGATCGGCGAGATAGGCGGAAAGCTTGCTCGCGGCGAAGCTGCCGGGCAGTTCGCTCCACGGGTCCTTGCCCGCGAGTTCGGCCACGCGCGCGCCGAACTGCGCGCGGTCGCCGAGCTTGTCGACCAGACCCGCCGCCACCGCCGCCTCGGCCAGATCGCCGCCCGAGCTTTCGATCCACGCAGCCGGATCGCCCGTCACCCGCGCCAGCTGGAGCCGGGGCCGCGCCTTGGTGACATTCGCGCGGTATTCCTCCCACAGCGCCCCGTAGAGCCCGCCGATGTTCGCCCGCGCCTCGTCCGACATCGACGTGCGCGACCACGGTTCGACCGCCGACTTGAACTCGCCCACGCGGTAGACCCGCGCGTTGACGCTCAGCTTTTCCAGCAGCCCGGCATAGTAGAGATTGCTGCCTCCGGGGCCGGCGATCACCGCCACGCCCTGCGGGTCGAGCCACACCTCGCTGGCATGGGCAGCCAGCAGCATGTGATCGTCGGCATAGCCCATCGCATAGGTCAGCACCGGCTTTCCGGCCTTGCGCACGCGGTCCATGCTCGCGCCGATTTCCTTCAGGTGCACCTGGCCGCCGCCGAGGAAGGTGGTCATGTCGAGCACCACCGCCTTCACCCGTGCGTCGTTCGCGGCGGCATCGAGCGCGCGGACGATGTCGCGCGCGCGGGTCTCGCCCAGCGGCGCGCTGCGCGAGAGCAGGGCCTCGATCGGATCGAGCGCGGTCTTTTCCTCGACCACGATCCCGTCGAGGTCGATCAGCAGCGCCCCGTCGCGCACCTGCCCGGGGTTGGGCCGGGCCGAGAGCACCCCGAACAGCGCCACGAAGAACAGCAGCATGAACATCAGGACAAGCCCGTCCTTGATCCCCACGAGGATCTTCCAAACCTTGCCGACGAAGCTCATCCGATGTCCCTTTTGCCTTGGCCCTCCCGATCTAGGGTCTTTGGCCGGCAACTTCTATCGGAAAGCTTGCGCGGCGGGGTTGAGCGGCGGATGCGGCTCGACTAAGGGCGTGGCTTTAATGGCCACGACCGATCCTTCGCCCTCTGCGGGCCGCTTTCCCCCCGGAAGGCTCGCCTTTCCGCATCGCGATCTCACCGGAATCGGGCACCTGCAGCGCCACGAGATCCTCTACCTGCTGAGCGAGGCCGAGCAGTGGGTCGCGCTCAACCGGCAGAGCGCCAAGCACAGCGACCGGCTCGCCGGGCTGACGATCATCAACGCCTTCTTCGAGAACTCCACCCGCACGCTGCTGTCCTTCGAGATCGCGGGCAAGCGGCTGGGGGCGGACGTGGTCAACATGCACGCGGCCACCTCGAGCGTGAAGAAGGGCGAGACGCTGATCGACACCGCGATCACGCTGAACGCGATGCGCGCCGATGCGATCGTGATCCGCCACGGTTCCTCGGGCGCGACGCGGCTGATCGCGGACAAGGTCGATTGCCCGGTTCTGAACGCGGGTGACGGGCAGCACGAACACCCGACACAGGCCCTGCTCGATGCCCTGACGCTGCGCCATGCCCTGGCCGAGCGCGGGGAAGGGGCCGAGGACTTCACCGGCCTCACCGTCACCATCTGCGGCGATATCCTGCACAGCCGGGTCGCGCGCTCGAACATCCTGTGCCTGACGGCGCTCGGCGCGAAGGTGCGGGTCTGCGCGCCGCCCGCGCTGATGCCTGCCGGCATCGAGGCGATGGGGGTGGAGGTCCACCACCGCTTCGATGCCGCGCTCGAGGGCGCGGAGGTGGTGATGATGCTGCGCCTGCAATCAGAGCGGATGAGCGGCCAGTTCGTGCCGTCCCCGCGCGAATACCGCGACCTCTACGGCCTCACGACGAAGCGCCTCGCGCTCGCCCGCCCGGATGCGCTGGTGATGCACCCCGGGCCGATGAACCGCGGGGTGGAGATCGACAGCGAGGTCGCGGACCTTACAGGCCGCTCGCTGATCACCCGGCAGGTCGAGATGGGCGTGGCGATCCGCATGGCCTGCCTCGACGTGCTGACGCGCGGCGCGCGCGGGCTGGAGGGCTGGGCATGAGACAGGTGCAGCCGCTCACCATCGTCAACGCGCAGTTGGTCACGCGTGCGGGGGTCATCGACGGTGCGTTGCGGTGTCGTTGCGGGGTCATCGACGCGATCGGGGCCGATGTCGCGCCGCAGGATGGCGACGCGGTGGTCGATGCGCGCGGGCGTCTGCTTGCCCCCGGGCTGGTCGATCTCGGGGTTTTCGCGGTCGACAAGCCCGCCTTCCACTTCGGCGGGATCACCCGCGCGGCGCTGATGCCGGATCAGTCGCCCCCGCTCGATCTGCCGAGCCGGGTGGGCTTCATCGCCAAGAGCGGCAAGCCCGACCTGTGGGTCCACCCCCTCGCCGCCGCGACGCGGGGCCTCGAGGGGCGGGAACTCGCCGAGCTGGCACTGATGCAGGACGCAGGCGCGCGGGGCATCGCCACGGGGCGGCGCTGGATCGCCGACAGCGGCGTGATGCTGCGGCTGCTGCAATATGCCGCGATGCTCGATCTGGTGGTCGTCGCCCATGCCGAGGACGGCGGGCTGGCGGGAGAGGCCGCTGCCACCGCAGGCGAGATCGCGACCCGGCTGGGCCTGCCCGCTGCCCCCGCCGAAGCCGAGGCGCTCGCCATCGCCCGCGATATCGCGCTCGCCGAACTGGCAGGGGCGCGGCTGCATCTCCGGCAGGTGACGACGGCGCGGGGCTTTGATCTGGTGCGCGAGGCCAAGGCGCGGGGCCTGGCGGTGACCTGCGGGATCACGCCCGCGCATTTCATGCTCTCCGACCTCGCCACGGCCGACTTCCGCACCTTCACCCGCCTCTCGCCCCCGCTGAGGAGCGAGGCCGACCGTCAGGCGGCGCTCGCCGCGATCGCCGACGGCACCGTGGACGTGATCGCCAGCGGCCATGACCCGCGCGGGCCCGAGGACAAGCGCCTGCCCTTCGCCGATGCGCTGCCCGGCATGGCGGGGGCCGAAACGTTGCTCGCCATGACCCTGGGGCTGGTGCGGGATGGCGTGATCGACACCCCCCGCGCTTTCGACCTGCTGGCGGCCAACCCCGCCCGCATCCTCGGCGTGCCTGCCGGGGCGCTGGCGGCGGGGCTGGAGGCCGACCTGGCCCTCGTGGACCCGGACGCTCCGTGGATCATCGACCGGCGCAAGATGGAGGCCACCGCCGACAACACCCCCTTCGACCGGCACGGCGCGCAGGGGCGGGTGCTGGGCCTTTGGAAGGGCGGGGTGCGGCTGGCGCTCTGAGCTCCGGCAGGTGCCGAAAAACAACTCCCGGACAGCGCGGGGCTGCCCGGGAGCAAGGCTTGCTCATTCCTGTGACAGGAAATCGTGTCAGCGGGTGCGCGCAGCCATCCGAACGTCGCGCTTGACGGCGCCTGCGGGCGGGGTGGTGGCGGCATAGGCGAAGCAGCCGCGACCGGCCGACTTCACGGTGCCGCACATCGCCTTGGCGCTCTTCGGGCCGAAGCCGTCTGCGGCGACGCGCCAGAAGGTGCGGCCGTTCACCAGCGCCTCGGTGATCACCGGCTGGTGATCCTTGAGCTGCGGGAACTTCGCCTTGAGGGCGTTCCAGCCACGCTCGGCCTCGATCTTGCTGTCGTAGGAGCCGAGCTGGACGAGGTGCGAGGCGGCGGCCTTGTCGCTCGCCACCGGTGCAGGAGCGGGGGCGGTAGCGGGGGCGGCCATGCGGCGCTGCGAGACAGTGCCGGCGACCCGCGGCACGCCGCGCGACTGGGCGGCAGCGGCGGGCAGGTCCTGCACCACCGGGACCGAGACGAAGCGCTGACCGGCAGGGGCCGGCTCGACCGTCTGGATTGCCGGTTCGGGCGCTGCGGCAGCCGGGGCGAAGGCGGCCATGAAGGTCGCCGAGGGGGCGGGTTCGGCCACGCGCACCGGCTCGGCGAAGGCGAGTTCGCTCTCGCCCTGCGCGGCGGCTTCGGCGACCATCACCTCCTGCGCCGGAAAGTTGGCGAGCGCGAGACGCTGCGGCTGGCCGGCGTCGGCGCGCGGGGCCACGTCGAGCAGGGCGGCGATGCGTTCCTGGAACAGTTCGGGCGCCGAGCGCGAGGCCCATTGCGACAGGCGCGCCTCGAGCTGGTCGGCGGGCACGTCCTCGGCCGCCATCACCCGCGCCGCGCGCCAGTTGCCGGCGAGCGCATAGGTATAGGCGAGGTTCTGGCGCAGCTTGGGCGAGGCCTGCTCGCTCGCGCGCACGGCGTTGATCAGGACGTGGACGCCGCGCTCCGGCTGTCCTGCGAGCGCGAGGGCAAGGCCGAGGTCGGCGGCATCGAGGCTCTGCGCATATTCGTCGAGCATGGTGACCGCGGCGCGCGAATCGCCGGTGGCGATCTTGGCGAGGGCGAAGCTCAGCACGGTGCGCGGGTTCTCGTCACCCAGGTCGAGCGCGTCGCCGAAGCTGGTCGCCGCCGATTCGAAGCGGCCCGCCTCGAGATAGGCCGCACCCAGCAGCGCGCGGAAACCGGGGTTGCGCGGCTCGGCGAGCACCGCCGCCTCGGCGTGCATGATCGCCTTGTCGACTTGGCCCTTGGCGAGCGCGGTCTGGGCGCTGCCGAAGGAGACGTCGGCGCGCGGCGCGGCGGAGGCCATGCACCCGGCCATCGCCAGCCCGGCGATCGCAGTGGTGACGGCGAGCGCGAGGCGCGGCGTGGCGATGCCGGTCTTGAGCTTACGGTCCATTGTCATTTCCCCCGTTCGGTCCTGGCTTTTCACGTTTCGTGGTTGTGGTCGGTCGCGCGCCGGATCAGTGGCGCTTCAGGTGGTTGGCGATGACGTCGAGCTCGTCATATTCGGAGAGCAGGCGGTCGAGCGCCTCGGTCACGAGAGCCTGGGCGCTGACGCCCTGCATGGTCGCGGCGAGACGCAGCTTGAGATGGCGGTCGGCATCGAGCCGCAGCGTGAAGGCGGCGCGGCGGCCCGACTGAACGGCGGGCACGCGCGGCTTGGCGGGTGCGCGGCGCGCGGGTGCGGCGACGGGTTCGGGCGCGAGCGGGGTGTAGAGCTCGGTCTCCGCCTCCTCGCCCTCGTCTTCGTAGCCATAATCCTCGTCCTCGGCCTCGCCGTAGAGCGCCTCGGCGTCCTCGTCATATTCGGGTTCGCGGTCTTCGGGGCCGGTCATCGCCGCATCGGCGAGCACGCGCTCCTCGAGCCGGCGCTGCTGGCGGCGCACGATCGGGCCGGGGTGCGCGGGGATGCCGTCGGGCGCGATGTCGGCATTGATCGGCACGATCTCGGCGCCGCCGTCACGGTCCGAATCGCCCATGTCGTTCCAGCCGAGATCCTCGAGCTGCTCCTCGGCGACCGGGGTCTCGTCCGTCACCAGCGGGGCGACCTGCGGACGCATCGCGGGCTTGGCGCCGCCCTTTCGGGCGAGCAGCGAGGGGCCGAGCGAGGCGAAACCGGAGTCCGACATGGGCCTGTCCGCCTTCCCGCTTACTGCGCGACCCGGCGACCGAAGCCGCCGGCAGGACGCGGCACGCCGCCCATCTGCATCGGCGCATTGGGCGCGGCAGCGAAGACGGTGCGGCGGAAGTTCTTCTCGAGCCGGTCGGCGATGTAGCGCCAGAGCGCGGCGATCTCGGCGGCCGAGCGGCTCTCGGGATCGACTTCCATCACCGTGCGGCCGTCGATCATCGAGGCGGCGAAATCGGTGCGGTGGTGGAGCGTGATCGGGGCGACGGTGCCGTGCTGCGAGAGCGCGACGGCCGCTTCCGAGGTGATCTTGGCCTTGGGGGTGGCGGCGTTGACGACGAACACCAGCGGCTTGCCCGCGCGCTCGCACAGATCGACCGTGGCGCCCACGGCGCGCAGGTCGTGCGGGGAGGGGCGGGTCGGAACGACGATAAGCTCGGCCACCGAGATGACCGACTGGATCGCCATCGTGATCGCCGGGGGCGTGTCGATCACCGCGAGCTTGAAGCCCTGCTGGCGGAGCACCTGAAGATCATTGGCGAGACGCGCCACGGTGGTCTGGGCGAAGGCGGGATATTCCGCCTCGCGCTCGTTCCACCAGTCGGCAAGGCTGCCTTGCGGGTCGATGTCGATCAGCACGACCGGCCCGGCGCCGGCGCGCTGGGCCTGGACGGCGAGATGTCCGGACAGGGTGGTCTTGCCCGATCCACCTTTCTGCGATGCCAAAGCGAGTACACGCAACGCCTGGGTCCCCCATGGATTGAACCGCTGGCAGGCCGCCCTATTGCGACCCTGCGACAACGGCTGGATGGAGACGGGATCGCAGGATACCCCTAATTTAGGGTTAACACCGGGCCGCTGCGTGCAAGAAGGCATTGATCGCCCGTGCAGCCGTTTGCCGCAGCAGGGTGCCGGGGTATCGGGCAACCATTTGCTAACCCTGTTTGCCTATGCTTCCCCGCGAGACATCCACCCGCACACCGCGAGGCAGACAGGCGATGGCAAGGATCATTGTGACGAAGACGATCGCAACGCGCGGCGGAATCGCTGCGGGCGCAGTGCTGGCGTTGCTGGCCGCACCGGCGCTGGCCGACGTCAAGGCCGGGGTCGACGCGTGGAGCGCGGGCGACTTTGCCCGTGCGGTGGTGGAATGGCAGGGACCGGCGTCGGCGGGCGATCCCGACGCGCTCTTCAACCTCGCCCAGGCCTATCGCCTCGGGCGCGGGGTCGAAGTCGACAACGCCCGCGCGCGCAAGCTCTATGAAGAGGCGGCGCGGCTCGGCCATGTGAAGGCCGCCGACAATTACGGGCTGATGCTGTTCCAGGAAGGCGAGCAGGAAAAGGCCATGCCGCTGATCAAGGCCGCCGCCGACCGCGGCGATCCGCGGGCGCAATACGTGCTCGGCCTGTCGCACTTCAACGCCGATTACGCCCCGCGCGACTGGGTGCGCGCCTATGCGCTGATGACGCTGGCGAACGGATCGGGCCTGCCGCAGGCGCGCGACGCGCTGGCGCAGATGGACAAATACGTGCCGCAGGCCCAGCGTGCCCAGGCGCAGTCGCTCGCCCGCGAACTGGAGGCGGGCGCGAAGGCCCAGCGTTCCGCAGAGCTCGCGGCGGTGGAACTGGGCACACGCCCGGCTGCCGCTCCGGCTCCTGCAGCGGTTCCGGCTCCGGCAGGCGCAGCGGCCAAGCGTCCGGTCGTCGCTGCCGTGGCCCAGCCCGCACCCAAGCCCGCCGGACTGCCGCCCGCGCCGCGAACGGTCACGCCCGTGCCGGTCGCCGCCGCGGCTGCTGCCGCGCCCAAGCCCGCCGCCGCGACGCCCGTTCCCGTGCCTGCCGCCGCCCCGCGCCGGCAGGGCAACTGGCGCGTCCAGCTCGGCGCCTTCGGCGTTGCCGCCAATGCCGACCGCCTGTGGGGACAGCTCTCGGGCCATGCCGCGCTCGCCGGAACCAGGAAGACCCTCGTGCCGAGCGGCAGCCTCACCCGCCTGCTCGCCACCGGCTTTCCCAGCGAGGCAGAGGCGAGCCGCGCCTGCGCCAGCCTCAAGCGCGAAGGCAAGGCCTGCGTCGTCGCCGGGCAGGGCTGAAGGCGGACCAACCGCCGAGCGATTTCGACAACCCGCTCTTTTCAAAGAGCTGCGCTCTGCTAGTCTCCCGCCATTCAAGGGCCGGGGGATCAGCCATGAACGACACGATCGCGCCGAGCATCGACGATAACGCCGCCGCGGTGCCCGCGTCCGCGATCGCCCCGGTGAGCGCCGCCGAGCGCATCGACACGCTCGATTTCATCCGTGGCCTTGCGGTGATGGGCATCCTTGCCGCCAACATCGTCGCCTTCGGGCAGCCGTTCGAAGCCTATATGTACCCCGCCGCTTTCCTCACCGATCCGGCCGACCCGGGCGGGTGGCTGTGGATCACGCAATTTATCCTGATCGACGGGAAGATGCGCGGGCTGTTCACCCTGCTGTTCGGCGCGGGGATGTATCTGTTCATGGAGAAGGCCTGGGCGCGCGGCGCAACCCGCAAGCTTCAGGCATGGCGCCTGCTGATCCTGCTGGGCTTCGGCATGATCCACTTCTTCTTCATATGGCCCGGCGACATCCTGTTCTATTACGCCTTGTTCGGC
The DNA here is from genome assembly GCF_056868655.1 of Porphyrobacter sp. THAI-01a. Lineage (NCBI taxonomy): Bacteria > Pseudomonadati > Pseudomonadota > Alphaproteobacteria > Sphingomonadales > Erythrobacteraceae > Porphyrobacter > Porphyrobacter sp. THAI-01a. The sequence goes on from NZ_CP180579.1 coordinate 730,047, forward strand.
TTTGCCGTGCTCGCCTGCCTGCGATGGCGCGTGAAGACCCAGCTCTGGGTCGGACTTGCGGGTTACATGCTGGGGGTGCTGTTCTATGCCACCCTGACGTTCCAGTGGCTGGTTTCCGACACGTCGTTCGGCGAGGGGATGACCGAGGAGCGGGCGGCGTTGGTCGCCGACATGGAACGCTCGCTGGCGCGCGGCGAGGTGCCCAACGCCGCGATCGCCGCGGGCGATTACGGGACGCTGGTGGCCCACCGCCTGACCGAACAGTGGTGGGAGCCGTGGGTCAACTCGTTGCTGTTCGGCTTCGAGACCCTGCCTTTGATGCTGATCGGGGTGGCGCTGTACCGGCTCGGGTTCTTCAGCGGCGGCGTGGCGCGCGGCACGCTGCTGCGCTGGGGCTGGACCGGGGTCGTAGTCGGCGGGTTGGCGCATCTTGCGATCGGGCTGGTGGTGAAGGCGGGCGGCTTTACCTTTTACGGGTTGCTGGCCGGTTGGCTGGCATGGAGCCCGCTGCCGCGCCTGTGGATGGTGATCGGCCTTGCCGCGCTGCTGGTCGCCTACGCGCCCTCGGCCACCGGCTGGCTCGGCGATCGCGTGCGCGCGGCGGGAAGGGCGGCCTTCACCAACTATCTCGGCACCTCGGTGGTGATGATGTTCCTGTTCCACGGCTGGGCGCTGGGGCTGTTCGGGCAGCTGAACCGCCCGCAGCTCTATGTCGTGGTGGTGCTGGCCTGGGTGCTGATGCTCGCATGGTCGAAGCCGTGGCTCGACCGCTACCGCTACGGCCCGCTGGAATGGCTGTGGCGGTGTCTGACCTACCGGACGGTCTTTCCCTTGAGGAAGTGATTTTCCCACTTGTTATTAAGAATGGTTCGCATACATTCGCTCCTGCAAACGCCTCGCAGGAAAGATTCGCACGCCCATGTACATCTGCATCTGCAATGCCATCCGCGAGACCGACTTGCGGAAAGCCGCGCTCTCCTGCGAGGGTGACGCAGAAGCGACCTACGCCTGCCTCGGCAAGCGCCCCAATTGCGGCCAGTGCCTTGATGAAGCGCAGGAAATCATCGACGCCGAGCGCGCCGCCGCCAGGTGCGATTTCCTCGCAGTAGAGGCCGCCTGAGCCGCGATTGCGAACGGCTCGCAAGCGACTGATTCGCAAAGATTTTCCTCGCCCGACCCTTGCGGACAGGCCCCGGCACCGTCTACAATGACGGCAATGCCGGCACCCGGCTTTGACAATACGCAAGGAGCTTTCCCCATGAAGGGCGACCAGAAGGTCATCGACTACCTCAACCAGGCGCTCACCAACGAGCTGACCGCGATCAACCAGTACTGGCTGCACTACCGCGTGCTCGACAACTGGGGTCTCAAGAAGCTCGCCGCCTACGAGCGCCACGAATCGATCGAGGAAATGGAGCACGCCGACAAGCTGGCCGAGCGTATCCTGTTCCTCGAGGCGCTCCCCAACTTCCAGGCGATCCACAAGCTGAAGGTCGGCGAGAACGTCGAGGAGATCCTGCGCGCCGATCTCGCGCTCGAGAACGAGGCGATCCCGCTGCTGCGCGACGCGATCGAGTATTGCGAGAGCGTGCGCGACTATGTGAGCCGCGAGCTCTTCGCCTACATCCTCAAGAACGAGGAGGAGCATGTGGACTTCATCGAGCAGCAGTTCGAGATGATCGAACGCATGGGGCTGCACAACTACTGCCAGCTGCAAAGCGCGCCGGCAGGCGACAGCTGACGGATCAATTCGCGCGCTCCCGTAGGGGCGGCGGAGGCACGATTGTCGCAGAGGGGCAGGGCCGGGCGAGGCCCTGCCCTTTTGCGTTACGGCCAAGGCGAGGTCAGCCGGCGTTATGCCGTTTCGGGTAACCCGCTTGACTGATCCGGTGACAAGGCGCACTTTCCTCGCGGGGGGAAAGCGCGGGCATGCTGCGGGCACGCCAGCGCGCGTTAGGGTGAGGGAACAACCGCAGCATCATCGCGTGCAAACCCTCCAATAGCATCACGCATTGGAGGACATCATGAAGACACTTGCCAAACTGATCGGCTGCGGCATCGCGGCAGGCTCGCTTGCTCTGGCGGCACCGGCCCATGCCCAGCCGGCCGAGGTCTACAAGGACTACACGCCGGCCGACGAGGCGATCGAAATGACCCTCGTCAAGGTCGATGAAGGCCAGGCCGACACCTACCTTGGCGGCCTGCGCAAGACCTGGATCGCCGCCAACGAGATCCAGAAGAAGCTCGGCCATATCAAGGACTATGCCATCTACGGCGTGCCCTATGGCGATGGCGAGTTCAACGTCGTGCTGATCGTCGTCTTCCCCAATACCGAGGCGCTGGGGCCGAGCAAGGCGCGCTACATGGAGTTTCTCGAGGCTTACGGGAAGGCCAATATCGATGCTGGCAACAAGACCCAGATCGAGCTCTACAACAAAATCCGCGAGATCCAGGGCACCTACCTGCTGCGCAAGGTGAACTTCGCGAACTGAGCCGCGAGGGGGCAGGGCCGCGAGAGGCTCTGCCCCTTCTTTCTACTCCTTCGGCTCCACCGCGCCTATCGCCGCCAGCCGGGTCTCCAGCAGGAAGAAGCCGAGTCCCGTCACCAGCAGCGCCATCGTCAGCACCCACAGCCCCGCGATCACCGTGCCGATCTGGGCGGTGATGTAGGCGCTGATGAACAGGAGGCCGATCACCAGGCTGATCATCACCGCCGCTGCGGTCGAGAACATGATCGCGCCTTGCATCAGCCGCCGGCGGCGCATCAGCCAGCCCACCTCGCGCGTCTGGCGCGGGGTGCGGTGTTCCTCCATCCTGTCCTCGATGATCTCGATGCGCTTGGCGATCCAGATCATGCGGCTCATGATCACGTTCATCACCGCCCCGATCCCGGAGAGCAGGAACGCCGGCGCAAGGCTCAGCTGCACCACCTGCTGCACCCGCGGGGTGGAGGCGGTGCGCTCGATGATCTCGAAGGCGAAGGGCGTGTGCACCGCCGCGGCGGCGAGGAGGTCGGGGAGCATGGCCCGCTAGTCCTTGGCGTAGGGGTTCTTGTTGGTCTTGAGCGTGACGCGCACCGGCACGGCGTCGAAGCCGAGCTTGGCCCGGATGCCGTTCACCAGATAGCGTTCGTAGCTCTTGGGGAGGAGGTCGAGGCGGCTGCCGAAGATCACGAAGCGCGGCGGGCGGGTGCCGGCCTGGGTGATGTAGCGCAGCTTGATGCGCTTGCCGCCCGGAGCCGGCGGCGGATTGGCTTCCATCGCGTCGTCGAACCAGCGGTTGAGGGCGGAGGTCGAGACCCGCTTCGACCACGCCTCGCGCAGTTCGAAGGCCCCGGCGAGCATCTGGTCGAGGCCCTTGCCGGTCTTGGCCGAGACGGCGAACAGGGGAAGCCCGCGCACCTGTGCGAGGCCGTCGTCGAGCGCCGCGCGGATGCCGTTGAACAGCTTGCTCGCGTCCTCGGCCACGTCCCACTTGTTGATCGCGATCATCAGCGCGCGGCCCTCCTCGAGCACGAGGCTGGCGATCTTGAGGTCCTGGTGCTCGAGGCCCTGCGTCGCGTCGAGCAGCAGCACCACGACCTCGGCAAAATCCACCGCCCGGCGCGCGTCGGCGACCGAGAGCTTTTCGAGCTTTTCGGTGACGTTCTTCTTCTTGCGCATCCCCGCGGTGTCGATCAGCCGGATTTCACGGGTCTCGCCCGATTTGGGGTCGGTCCAGTTCCAGTCGATCGCGATCGAATCGCGGGTGATCCCGGCTTCGGGGCCGGTCAGCAGGCGGTCTTCGCCGAGCAGCCGGTTAATAAGCGTGGATTTGCCCGCATTGGGCCGCCCGACGATGGCGAGTTTGAGGGGGCCGGAGGGGCGATCCTCCTCGTCCATCTCGCGCAAGGCCGCACGCTCGGCCTCGTTGGCTTCTTCCCATTCCTCGGCCTTGGCACCGATGATCGGCCACAGCCCGGCGAACAGGTCGGCGACGCCCTCGCCATGCTCGGCCGAGACCGCGAGCGGTTCGCCGAGGCCCAGCGCATAGGCCTCCATCACCCCGGCTTCGGCGGCGGCGCCTTCGGCCTTGTTGGCGACGACCACCACCGGCACTTCCTGTTCGCGCAGGTAACGGGCGATTTCCTCGTCGAGCGGGGTGAGGCCGGCACGCGCATCGACCACGAACAGCGCCGCGTCCGCGCCCGCGAGGCTCGCCTCGGTCTGCTTCCTCATCCGGCCGGGGAGCGAGAGTTCGTCCTCGTCCTCCCACCCGGCGGTGTCGACCACGGTGAAGTGGAGCCCCGCAATCACCGCATCGCCCATGCGGCGGTCGCGCGTCACCCCGGGCTGGTCATCGACGAGCGCGAGTTTCTTGCCCACGAGCCGGTTGAACAGCGTGGACTTGCCGACGTTGGGTCGGCCGATGATGACGACTTCGGGCTTGGCGGGGAGGGACATATCCCGCGCCAAGTGGGCGCAAATGCCGCTTTTGGCAAGGTTTGGCTGGGGTCAGCCCTTCTTGGCGACCGGCGGGTTCTCGCCCAGATCCTCGTACCAGGCCTCGACCGGGCCGGTGAGCTTGATGGTCAGCGGCTGGCCCTTGCGGTCCACCGCCTTGCCCGCCTGCACCCGCACCCAGCCTTCGGAGATCGAGTATTCCTCGATGTCGGTGCGCACGCGGTCCTTGAAGCGGATGCCGACGCCGCGCTGGAGCTTCTCCGCATCGAAGAAGGGGCTGCGCGGATTGACCGACAGGTGATCGGGCGGCACGTCCGCGCCAGTGGAGGCGGCGGGGGCGGTTTCGGGGGTGTCTTCGCTCATGGCCCGCGCCCTTATCGGTGCTTTGCTCCAGCTTCAAGCGTGTTGCGCTTGCCCTTTTGGCGCGAGGGGGATAAGGGCACCGGCTGATACGCGCGGGGAGCCACACGCTTCCCGCGCGGCTTCGTTCGGGCATGCGGGCGTGGCGAAATTGGTAGACGCACCAGATTTAGGTTCTGGCATCGCAAGATGTGGGGGTTCGAGTCCCTTCGCCCGCACCAAGTTCGCCCCTCACCGGCCCGGCCTTACAGATTTCTAGTCAAGAAGGCTTCAGACCAGTTCCCATGCAGACCAAGCAGACTGTCAACGAAGGGCTCAAGCGCGCCTATCTGATCACGATCACTGCCGCCGAACTGGCCGCCAAGATCGACGCCGAGATCAAGAAGATCGCGCCGCAGGTGCGGATGCCCGGCTTCCGCCCCGGAAAGGTGCCCGCGAACCTCGTCAGGAAGATGCACGGCGAGGCCCTGCACGGTCAGGTCGTCAACGACACGATCCGCGAATCGGTCGACAAGCTGATCCGCGACGAGGCGCTGCGCCCCGCGATGCAGCCGGAAGTGGGCCTCAACGAGGACTATGAAGAGGGCAAGGACGCCGCCGTCACCGTCAGCCTCGAAGTGCTGCCGACGATCGAGGCGCCGAGCATCGAGGGCCTCAAGCTCGAGAAGCTGGTGGTCCCCGTGACCGACGCCCAGATCGACGAGGCGCTCGGCAACATCGCCGCGCAGAACAAGAGCTACAAGGACGCCGCCAAGACGAAGAAGGCGGCCGAGGGCGACCAGCTGATCATCGACTTCGTCGGCAAGCTCGACGGTGTCGAGTTCGAGGGCGGCAAGGCGGAAGACGCCGCGCTGGTGCTCGGTTCGGGCACCTTCATCCCCGGCTTCGAGGACCAGCTCGTCGGCGTGAAGACCGGCCAGGAAAAGACGATCACCGTCACCTTCCCCGAGAACTACCAGGCCGAGCACCTCGCCGGCAAGGAAGCGACCTTCGACGTCACCGTGAAGGCGGTGAAGGTCGAGACCGAGACCACCGTGGACGAGGATTTCGCCAAGAGCCTCGGGCTCGACAGCCTCGACAAGCTGCGCGAGATCATGAAGGGCCAGCTCGAACAGCAGACCGCCGGCCTCACCCGCACCCAGATGAAGCGCGCGCTGCTCGACCAGCTCGCTGCGGGCCACAGCTTCGAGGTGCCCGGCACCATGGTCGAGGCCGAGTTCCAGCAGATCTGGGCCCAGCTCCAGCAGGAAGCCGCCCGCGAGGAAGATGCGGCCGCCGCGCTCAAGCAGATCGAGGACGAGAAGGACGAATACCGCTCGATCGCCGAACGGCGCGTGCGTCTCGGCCTGCTGCTCTCGGAAATCGGCCAGGCCAACGGCGTGGAAGTGACCCAGCAGGAAATGGGGATGCTGATCCAGCAGGCCGCGATGCAGTATCGCGCCGAGGACCGCGAGCGTTTCGTGCAGTACGTCCAGTCCGAGCCGATGGTCGCCGCCCAGCTGCGCGCGCCGCTCTATGAGGACAAGGTCGTCGACTTCCTGTTCGACAAGGCGGAAGTTACGGAACGCGAAGTGACCGTCGAGGAACTTCAGGCTGCGATCGAGGCGGAAGACACCACCGAAGCGGCGCCGGCTGCCAAGAAGGCTCCGGCCAAGAAGAAGGCCCCGGCAAAGAAGGAAGCCGCCGCCGAGGACACGCCTGCGGCTGAGGAAAAGCCGGCCGCGAAGAAGGCTCCGGCCAAGAAGGCTGCGCCCAAGAAGGAAGCGGCTCCGGCGGACGAAAAGCCCGCTGCCAAGAAGGCCCCGGCCAAGAAGGCTGCCGCCAAGAAGTGATCAGGTGAGCGGCGGGGCGCTTACTCCCCCGCCGGTCGCCACACCCGGAACGAAGGCGCGGGCAGCCTGGCTGTCCGCGCCTTTTCGTAGACGGCGCCCGCCTTCAGCACCTCGTGGTCCTGCCACTGGCCGCCCATGAAGCTCAGGCCCACCGGCAGGCCCTCGACCGCGCCCATCGGCACGGTGAGGTGCGGATAGCCCGCGATCGCGGCGAGATAGCCCGCGCCGATGCGCCCGCCGAAATTGTCGCCGTTGACCAGATCGGTGCTCCACGCCGGCCCCGTGGTGGGCGCGACGAGGAAGCGCACCTGATTGTCGGCGAGCAGCTTGTCGATCCCCTCGGCCCGGGTCAGGCGGCGGAGCGTGGCGAGGTTCTTCGCATAGGCCTCGGCGTCGGTTGTCCCGAGCGCCCGCTCGAACAGGTCCTGCCCGAACCAGCGCATTTCCGCCGCGGCGTTGGCTGTGTTGAAGGCGACCACATCGGACAGACTGCGCGGTCCGCCGGTGCCGGGGCGGGCGGCGAGATACTTGTCCATCTCGACCCTGAGCTCGTACATCAGCACCGGCAGCGAGGCGCCCCACAACTCGCCCGAGGGGGTGAACTCGATGTCGACCAGCACCGCGCCCGCGCGCGTCAGGTCGGCGAGCGCGGTCTCGAACAGTGCCTTCACGTCCGCGCGGCTGCCGACCGCGCTGCGCAGCACGCCGATGCGCACGCCCGCGAGCGTGGCGGTATCGAGCCCGGCGGTGTAATCGGGCACGCGCTTCGCCTCGAGCGTCACCGGATCGGCCCGGTCCTCGCCGGCGATCGCGGTCAGCAGCAGGGCGGCATCATAGACCGTCTTCGTCATCGGCCCGGCGGTGTCCTGCGTGCTCGAGATCGGCACCACATGGGTGCGGCTGACGATGCCGACGCTGGGCTTGAATCCGACGATGCCGCCCACGCTCGCCGGGCAGGTGATCGAACCGTTGGTCTCGGTCCCGATCGCGCCCCATGCAAGGCCGGCTGCGATCGCCGCCCCGCTGCCGCTCGAGGAGCCGCAGGTGTTGCGGTCGATGGCGTGGGGGTTGCGGGTCAGCCCGCCCACCGCGCTCCACCCGCTGGTGGAATTATCGGAGCGGATGTTGGCCCATTCGGAAAGGTTGGTCTTGCCCAGCACCACGCCGCCGTTCTTGCGCAGCAGCGCGATCAGCGGCGCATCGCGGCCCGTGGCATTGTCCTTGAGGGCGAGGCTGCCCGCGGTTGTCGGCCACTCGGCGGTCTCGACATTGTCCTTCACCAGCACGGTGCGGCCCTTGAGTGGCCCGGTCGCGAACTGCTGGCGCGCCTTGACCGCGGCCGCGGGATCATAGTCGATCACCGCGTTGATGCGCGGGCCGGCATCGTCGAGCGCCTGGATCCGAAGGATGTATTCGTCCACCGCGAGCAGTTCGTTCACCGCAGCACGGTCGGTCGCCGGGGCAGCCGGTGGAGTGGCGGGCTGGGCGAAGGCCGGGACGGCGGTGGTGGCGAGGAGCAGGGCGAGGGCCGGGCGGCCGAGGGCGGTGGTCGTCATCGTGACAGGGTTTGCCACGCATCCGCCCTGCGACAAGAGGGAAAACGCCGGGCGCGCGCCTTGCGGCCTCCCCGTCAATTCACAGGGACAAGGTAAACGCCCTTGAAATTGCCCCCCGCCTGCCGACATAGCCATCCGGAAACCGAAAATGGACAAGGGCCCTTCAATGATCGATCTGTTCGGCAATACCGGCGAAGCTTACGGAACTCAGGGCCAGTTCACCCGCGATCCGGTTACCGGCGCGCTGGTGCCCGTCGTGGTCGAGCAGACCAGCCGGGGCGAACGCAGCTTCGACATCTTCTCGCGCCTGCTGCGCGAGCGCATCGTCTTCGTCACCGGCCAGGTGGAAGACGGCATGGCCTCGCTGATCGTCGCCCAGCTGCTGTTCCTCGAGAGCGAGAACCCCTCCAAGCCGATCTCGATGTACATCAACTCGCCCGGCGGTGTCGTGACCGCCGGTCTCGCGATCTACGACACCATGCAGTACATCAAGCCGCGCGTGTCGACCGTGTGCATCGGGCAGGCCGCCTCGATGGGCAGCTTCCTGCTCGCCGCGGGCGAGCCGGGGATGCGCATCGCGCTCCCGAACGCGCGGATCATGATCCACCAGCCTTCGGGCGGGGCGCGCGGGATGGCGTCGGATATCGAGATCCAGGCGCGCGAGATCCTTCGCATCCGCAGCCGCATGAACGATCTCTACGTCAGGTTCACCGGCCGCAGCCTCGAGGAAATCGAGAAGGCGATGGACCGCGACACCTTCCTCGAGGCCGAGGAGGCCAAGGCCTTCGGTTTGGTCGACAAGGTGTTCGAGACCCGGCCCGACAGCGAGGAAACCGGCATCGAGGACGGTTCGGGCGGGGCACCTGAATAAGCTTTGCACCCCGGCCTGCTCCGCGGCGGGACAAGCCGCCGCCAGACGTGGCTTTTCCACGCCATGTCGAGGGCGGCAGCCATGGTAACACCACGAATTCACGCGCCATGTGTTGATTCATGGGGGCCACGCGATACACTTGACGAATCCGTGCGCGACGTTCCGGCGCCTGCACAAGCGGATTCGAGGACACAGGAATGACCAAATTGAGCGGATCCGACAGCAAGAGTACCCTCTACTGCAGCTTCTGCGGGAAGTCGCAGCACGAGGTGCGCAAGCTTATCGCCGGCCCCACGGTGTTCATCTGCGATGAATGCGTCGAGCTGTGCAACGACATCATCCGCGAGGAAACCAAGGCAGGGATCGCCGGCAAGAAGGACGGCGAGATCCCGACGCCGATGGACATCTTCACCACCCTGAACGACTACGTCATCGGCCAGGACCGGGCGAAGCGCGTGCTCTCGGTCGCGGTGCACAACCACTACAAGCGCCTCAAGCACTCGGGCAAGGCGGGCGACGTCGAGCTGGCGAAGTCGAACATCCTGCTCGTCGGCCCCACGGGTTCGGGCAAGACCCTGCTCGCCCAGACGCTGGCGCGCACTTTCGATGTGCCCTTCACCATGGCTGACGCCACCACGCTGACCGAGGCGGGCTACGTGGGCGAGGACGTCGAGAACATCATCCTCAAGCTGCTCCAGGCCTCCGACTACAATGTCGAGAAGGCGCAGCACGGGATCGTCTACATCGACGAGATCGACAAGATCACCCGCAAGGCCGAAAACCCCTCGATCACCCGCGACGTTTCGGGTGAGGGCGTGCAGCAGGCGCTCCTCAAGCTGATGGAAGGCACCACCGCCAGCGTTCCGCCGCAGGGCGGGCGCAAGCATCCGCAGCAGGAGTTCCTGCAGGTCGACACGACCAATATCCTGTTCATTTGCGGCGGGGCGTTCGCAGGTCTTGATAAGATCATTGCCGACCGGTTGCAGAAGCGTTCCATCGGCTTCGGTGCCCATGTCGCCGATCCGGACAAGCGCCGCGTGGGCGAACTGCTCGAGAAGTCCGAGCCCGAGGATCTCCTCAAGTTCGGGCTGATCCCCGAATTCGTCGGCCGCCTGCCGGTGATCGCCACCCTGCACGATCTCGACGTGCCGGCGCTGGTGACGATCCTCAAGGAGCCCAAGAACGCGCTGGTCAAGCAGTACCGCAAGCTGTTCGAGCTCGAGGACGTCGAACTCACCTTCACCGACGACGCCCTCCAGGCGATCGCCGAGCGCGCGATCAAGCGCAAGACCGGCGCGCGCGGGCTTCGCTCGATTGTCGAGGGCCTGCTGCTCGACACGATGTTCGACCTGCCCGACATGGAAGGCGTCACCGAAATCGTGATCGACGCCGACGTGGTCGCCGGCAAGAAGGAACCGATCCGCGTCCACGGCGGCGAAGCGAAGAAGGAAGAGGCCGCGTAGGTACCGCCTCTGCCTTCCAGCCACCGCTCAGACATTCCGGCGCGCCCTGACTCGCTAGCGCTTCAGCCGCGCCGGGATCTGTTCGTCGGGGCAGTGCATCAGCGAAGTGGTACCCTGATAAAGCAGATCGAGGCCGCCTCCGCCCATGGGCCTGATCCCCAGACTCGGGAGATCTTCCGGGCCGGGCCTGGCGATGGAAATCTCATACGCCCCGTCCTTGCGGCTGATCACCCTCCCATAGTTGTACACGAGTACGTCGACGCGGTTCTTTTCCGGCGCGATCTCGAGGTGGCGGGAGCGCTCGAACTTGTAGAGATAGGCAGGCGCGGTGCATTTCGCGCCCAGTCGGACGTAATAGCCGAGCCGCACCGGGACCTGCCCCAGAATTCCGGTCGAGCCTGAGTCGGGTGCGGGTGCGGGTGCCGCCGCTGCAGCGACCGGGCTGGCAGCAAATCGCGGCTCGAGCGTGCAGATTTTCCCCGCAAGGGATGTGCCTGCAAGGGCGTACTCGCGCCCGTCCCAGCGCAGCAATGGGAAGCAGTCCGATCCCGGTCCCCCGATCTCGATATCGGGCCAGCCGCTGGTCTCGTTCCGGTAGAAATCGGGAATTCCGGTCGACTCGGTAACGACCTTCCAGGTCCCTCCCGCCCGGGTCAGCAAGGCGAAGCCTGACCCCGTGAAGCCGCGGCAGGCTGTTCCGTAACTCATGACCAACGCCTCGGGCTGGCCGTCGCCGTTGAGATCGCGCAGCTGCTCGACATCGCCGGTTTCCTGACCTTCGCAGGTGCTCCACTTGCCGCGGCGCAGCGTGAACCCGGCTGCGCGCATGATTGCCGTGCGCTCGGCCGCGGCGATCGTGGGCGGGGGCGTGTCGGGCACGCGCTCCAGTTGCACCACCGGGGCCTGCCAGCAGCCAGTCAGCGCCTGCTGCAGCGCCGCCGAAGAGCCCGTCAGTGGGAGCGAGCCGACCGTTTTGCCATTGATGCTGACGACCACGCTCTGCCCACTCGCCAGTGCGCCGATCAGTGCGCTGTCCGTGACCGCGCCCGAGAGCTTCGCGGGCTGCCCCACCACGTTGAACGCTATCGGGAAACTGCGCCCGTCGACGGAAAGGGCAGCCGCAATCTTCTTTGCGCGGCCAGCGCTCTGCGCCAGATTCATCAGGACGAAGGGCTGCTGCCCGTCACACATCAACCCCATCCCGGTAATCGCGCCGCTGCCCGGCACGACGGCGACGGGGGGAACACCGGGGTTGTTCTGCGAGACCTGCCACCGCTGCCCCTGCGCAGCGGCTGGCGCAAGCCCCAGGCTCATGCTCCCTGCCAGAAATGCCGCAGCCGCGACGAAGGTCTTCGTGCAAAAGGCATGTGTCATCGGATCAGCTCCCCCAGTGCTGCGCGGCCCCAGAGGGATCATCTCATAAAAGGTGCCGAGTGCACACCCCGCACGGTATCTGTCATTGCCGCGCAAAACCCCGCCCGGCCCTGGAGGCAGGCCGGACGGGGTCGGAGTAAGCGCCGCCCCTTCTGGGAGGGGATGGGGGAGTGAGGGGCAGCGCCAGCCGGGTATGCGTTATCAGCCGGGCAGGAACACGCCGTCGGTCACGTGGACGACGCCGTTCGAGGTCATGACGTCGGCCTTCACGACGGTGGTCTTGCCGCCCTTGGCATCGGTGATCACGACATTGCCGCCTTCGAGCATCGCGGTCAGCGTGCCGCCCTGGACGGTGGTGATCGTCGCCTTGCCGCCGTTGGTGTTGATCAGCTTGACGAGGTCGCCGGCGGTCACCTTGCCGGGGACGGCGTGATAGGTGAGGATGGTAGTCAGGGTGCCCTTGTTCTCGGGCTTCACCAGCGTTTCGACGGTGCCGTCGGGCAGCTTGGCGAAGGCGGCATCGGTCGGGGCGAAGACGGTGAAGGGGCCAGGGCTCGAGAGGGTCTCGACAAGGCCGGCGGCCTTGACCGCGGCGACCAGCGTGTTGTGCATGCCGGTGCTCATGGCGGTCTGGACGATGTTGGCTTCTGCCTTCTTCGCCATGTGGTTGTCGGCAAGCACGGGGGCAGCCACGAGAGTGGTGGTGGCGGCAAGCGCGGCCGCGACGGCGGCGGTGAGGGTGGTCTTGGGGGTCACTTCGGGGATCTCCGCAAATGGGGTTGTCACGTCTGCAAGCCCCTCCCGCTTGCGTGAAAAGCTACGCAAGCCCCGGTGCAGGGGATGCAGCGAATTTGCTAATGCGGATGAATTGCCGCTGGCGCGCGGCGAAGCGACTTGGGGTCAGACGCGGGTGAAGGCGCCCTTGGCGACCACCGGGCCGGCGTCCTGCCCCTCGGGCTTGCCGCCGATCGGCTCGCGGGTCAGCAGCAGCGCCGCACCGTCGCCGAGCTTGGCGGTGACGGCGGCGGGAAGCGTCATGCTGCGCACCTCGCCGGGTGCGACCACGCCCAGCGATTGCAGCGCCGAACCGTCGGCGGGGACCAGCCACAGCTCGTGATCGTGGACGCCATCGTGCTTGAGCCCCACCGCGCCCACCACCATGCGCTCGCTCTCGGGGATGTAGGTTACGTCGAGCCTGAGGCCGGTCTCGCCGATGGGGACGGTGGCGACCAGCGGCGCGGCGGTGGCGACCTGCTCCGGGGGCGCCTGCACGGGGGCACTGCCGGGGGCGAGGGCGAGCCACGCCAGCGCCACGGCGGCCGCCGCGCTCGAAAGTCCCGCCACCCACTGCCAGCGCCGCACCTTCGCTTCCAGCGCGATCACGTTGGCACCGGAAGCCTCGGGGGAGGCGGTCGAGGCCGCCTGCTGCGCCGCCGCCACGCGCGCGGCGATGCCGTCCCACACGTGGTCGCCCGGCTCTGCGCCCGGCATGGCGTCGGTGAGCGGGGCGAACCAGCCGTCCCACCATTCCTTGCGCCACGCGAAGGCCGGATCGGTCGCGTATTTCCCGCGCGCGGCGAGCAGTTCCTCGCCCTCGAGCAGGCCGAGCGCCCACTCGGCGGCGATCATCGGATCGTCGCGGGTCACTTCGGGGCCGGTTTCTTCCACGCCGCTCATGCCGCCTCGCTCGCTTCGAGGCAGGCGCGCAGACGTTGCAGCCCGCGGCGGATCCAGCTCTTCATCGTGCCGAGCGGCACGTCGGCGGCCTCGGCGAGCTGGGCATAGGTCTTGCCCTCGAAAAAGGCTGCGCGGATGTGCCCCTGCGTCCTCGAATCCAGCGCGCCGAGGCACTTGTGGATCTGCGCCGCCTGTTCGGCATCGACCAGCAGCGCATCGGCGAGCGGCGCCTCGTCCGGGAGCGGCGCGGCTTCCTCGACCGGGACGGCGCCCGCGCGCACCTTGCCGGTGCGCAGCCGGTCGACCGCCCGGTTGCGCGCGAACGCCGCCAGCCACGCGATCGGGCTCGCGCGGGTCGGGTCATAGCGGTCGGCCCGCTGCCAGAGATTGACATAGACGTCCTGCAAGGCGTCCTCGGCTTCCTTCCTGTCGCCTAAGATACGAAGGGTGATCCCGAACAGCTTCACCCGCGTGGCGCGATAGATTTCCTCGAGCGCGGACTGGTCCCCGGCGGCGAGCCGCGCCATCGCATCGCGCAGCGCTTCGCGCGCCTCGTCGGCGGAAGGGCGGGGGCGGGCGGCCATCAGTCGCACGCCTCGCACGGGGCTTCGCCGCTTTCGACCTGGAGCGTGGTGTGGTTGACCCCGAAGCGCGCTGCGAGCGTCGCGGCGACCTCGCGCAGGAAGCTGTCGGAGGCCGGGCGCCCCGGCATCACGAGGTGCGCGGTGAGCGCGACCTCGGTGGTGGACATCGGCCAGACGTGAAGATCGTGCACCGCGGCAACCCCCTCGAAGGAGGCGAGGTGCTGGCGGACCTCTGCCAGATCGATCCCCTCGGGCGCGGCATTGAGGCCCATCGCCACGGAGTCTCGCGCAAGGCCCCAGGTACCCCAGGCGATCATCGCGACGATCGCGAGGCTGACCAGCGGATCGATCCAGGCGATGCCGGTGACGAGGATCGCAAGGCCCGCCACCACCACGCCGAGCGAGACCAGCGCATCGGCCGCCATGTGGAGATAGGCTCCGCGGATGTTGAGATCCTCCTGACCTTTCAGAAACAGCATGGCCGTGAACGCGTTGATCGCGATCCCGATCCCGGCGACCACCGCCATCGCCATGCCCTGCGGCTCGGCGGGGTTCATCATCCGGTGCAGGGTCTCGAACAAAATCGCCCCGATCGCCACCGCCAGCAGCAGCGCATTGGCCAGCGCGGCGAGGATGGTCGAGGACTTGTAGCCATAGGTGAAGCGCCCGGACGGCGGCTGGCGCGCGGCGATGCTGGCGATCCAGGCGAGCGCGAGGGCGAGCACGTCCGACAGGTTGTGCCCGGCATCGGCGATCAGCGCCATCGAGCCGTAGACCAGCCCCGCGACCGCCTCGATCACCACGAAGCCGGTGTTGAGGATGATGCCGATCAGGAAGGCGCGGCCGAAATCGGCGGGCGCGTGGTGGTGGTGCCCATGCCCGTGCCCATGCCCGTGCCCATGCCCGTGCTCATGGCCGTGATGGTCGTGATGATGGGCGTGCGCGTGGGCCATGGCGGGTCAGTTGTAGACGCAAGCATCGAGGCCGTCACGCCTGACGATGCCGATCCGCTTTTCGATCCGGTTGCCGTGGCGCGCGAGCCACCCGCCCGGGTTCTTCACCGAGCGTTTCTTGGGGCTGGGGAGGGCAGCGGCCATGCGGCTCGCCTCGTCGCGGCTGAGGCGCGCGGCGGAGTGACCAAAATAGCGCTGCGCCCCGGCCTCGGCGCCATAGGTGCCGATCCCGGTCTCGGCGACGTTGAGATAGACCTCCATGATCCGCCGCTTGCCCCAGACCAGCTCGATCCAGAACGTGAACCAGGCCTCCAGACCTTTGCGGAAATAGCCGCCGCCCTGCCACAGGAAGACGTTCTTGGCGGTCTGCTGGCTGATGCTCGATCCGCCGCGGATCTTCCCGCCTTCGAGGTTCTCGCGCATCGCCTGCTCGATCGCCTCGGTGTCGAAGCCCGAATGCTGGCAGAACCGCTGATCCTCCGAAGCGATCACCGCGCTCACGAGATTGCGGTCGATATTGTCGAGGCTCTCCCAGTCCTTGGTGATGCCGTTTCCGTCCATCAGCATGGTCGCGGTGACGGGCACGGGGAGCCACTTGAAGGCGATCACCAGAACCAGGGTGAGGCCGATGAAGCCGGCAAAGGCCTTGGCCGCGAGGCGGAGGATGGTGGAGACCATGCGACGCCCCTAGCGCAGGCCGGGGGACGTGGGAAGCATCGCCGCTTGCAGGGCGGGGCCGGTGGCGGTTAGCTAGCGGTCACACACGAAGGGGAGACCGAAGAATGCGCCTGTTCCACCTCGCCGCGAGCGCCCTTGCGCTTGCCGCTGCCGTCGCCGTGCCCGCCCGTGCCGAAGCGCCCGAGACGCGTAAGGCGATCGAGGCGGATTACGACAGCTACCTCGCTCCGCTGTTCCTCGATTTCCACGCCAATCCCGAACTCTCCTTCCTCGAGAACCGCACCGCGGCGAAGATGGCGGCGGAGCTGAAGGCGGCCGGGCTCGAGGTGACGACCGGAGTCGGCAAGACCGGCGTGGTCGGAATTCTCAGGAACGGCAACGGCCCGACGATTCTGCTGCGCGCCGACATGGACGGCCTCCCGGTCGAGGAGAAGACCGGCCTCGCCCATGCCTCCAAGGCGGTGCAGACCGGGCTCGACGGGAAGGAATACCCGGTGATGCACGCCTGCGGCCACGATACCCACATCACCTCCATGATCGGCACCGCGCGGCGGCTGGCGGCGATGAAGGACAAGTGGAAGGGCACGCTGATGTTCGTCGTCCAGCCCGCCGAGGAACTGGTCTCGGGGGCCAAGGCGATGATGGACGACGGGCTCTACCAGCGTTTCGGCAAGCCCGATTACGCGCTCGCCTTCCATGTCGCCGCCCAGCTGCCCACCGGGATCGTCTCGGCGGCCGAGGGGATCCAGTATTCCTCCTCGGATTCGATCGACATTCGCGTGCCGGGCATCGGCACCCACGGCGCCTCGCCGCACCTCGGCAAGGACCCGGTCTACATCGCCTCGCAGATCGTGAGCGCGCTGCAATCGATCGATTCGCGCGAGATCTCGCCGGTGAAGCCGGTGGTGGTGACGGTTGGCTCGTTCCATGCGGGCTCCAAGCACAACATCATCTCCGACGAGGCGAAGCTGCAGGTGACGGTGCGCGCCAATGACGAGGAGACGCGCGAGCAGGTGATCGCGGCGATCGGGCGGATCGCGGTCAATATCGGCAAGGCGCACGGGTTGCCCGACTCCATGCCGGTCGAGGTGGTGCGCGGCGCGGGCACGCCGACGACGATCAACGACGCCGCCCTCGCGCGGCGGCTCAACGCGGTGATGAAGCGCGAACTGGGCGAGGCGGCGGTGGTGCCCTTCGAGCAGCAGAACATGGGCGCGGAGGACTTTACCTATTTCGTGAGCGCGGGCCTCGGCGTTCCGGGCTACTACTTCGCGGTCGGCGGCACGCCGCAGGCCGATATCGACGCGGCGAAGAACGGCGGCCCGGCGGTGGCGGGGCACCATTCCCCGCTGTTCAAGGTCGCCCCGAAAGAGAGCGTCGTGCTCGGCACCCGTGCGATGGTGGCGGCGGTGCTGGACCTTGCCCCGGCGAAGAAGCGATAGATGCTCCCGAAATGCTCCGCGTGAAACATTGACGGAGCCCCGATGCGAAAAGGGCGCTGCGAACCCTCGCAGCGCCCTTTCGATATCATGCAACGACCCGGCGACGACCGCGCGATGATCGCGCAACGGCCGGGTGACGGCAGCGCGCTTACGCGACGCCCGGCAGCAGCCTTTCGCCCGCGATCCGCTGCATCGCCTTCTGGAGCTTCTCGAAGGCGCGCACCTCGATCTGGCGGATGCGTTCGCGGCTGACGTCGTATTCCTGGCTGAGCTCTTCCAGCGTCTGGGGCTTCTCGGTCAGGCGGCGTTCGGTGAGGATGTGGCGTTCGCGGTCGTTGAGGCTGTTCATCGCCTCGCTGAGCATTTCCATGCGCAGCTGCGATTCCTCGGCCTCGGCGACGGTCTCGTCCTGCAAGGGGCGGTCATCCGCCAGCCAGTCCTGCCATTCGCCCGAGCCTTCCTCGGCCCCGCGCAAGCTGACGTTGAGCGAGGCATCGCCGCCCATCATCATGCGCCGGTTCATGTTGACGACTTCCTGCTCCGGCACGCCGAGATCGGTCGCGATCTTGGTGAGATCGTCCGGGCGCAGGTCGCTGTCCTCGTAGGCGTCGAGGTTCTTCTTCATCCGGCGAAGGTTGAAGAACAGCTTCTTCTGCGCCGCGGTGGTCCCCATCTTCACGAGGCTCCACGAGCGCAGGATGTATTCCTGGATCGAGGCCTTGATCCACCACATCGCGTAGGTCGCGAGGCGGAAGCCGCGATCGGGCTCGAACTTCTTGACGCCCTGCATCAGGCCCACGTTGCCTTCCGAGATCAGGTCGGCGACCGGCAGGCCATAGCCGCGGTAACCCATCGCGATCTTCGCGACGAGCCGCAGGTGGCTGGAGACGAGCTGGGCGGCGGCTTCGGGATCCTCGTGCTCCTGATACCGCTTGGCGAGCATGTATTCCTGCTCGGCGGTGAGCACCGGGAACTTGCGGATCTCGGCGAGATAGCGGTTGAGCGACTGCTCGCCGCTCAGCGCCGGGACCGACATGGTCTTGGACTTGGACACTGGTTTACCTAACCTTTCTGGCGTCGACCGCTCTGCACGGGACCCCTGATGGGCATCCCGCGAACTGGGCCACGGGTTACTTATATACGTGAAAACCGGTCAGATGTATGCGCGTTTCATCGATCAATACGGCCAAGTTGGTCGATCAGTTCCATCATGTCTTGCGGCAGATTGCTCCGGAATTGCACCATCTGGCCGGTCACGGGGTGCCGGAAGCCCAGTTCCGCCGCGTGCAGCGCCTGCCGCGCGAAACCGAGTCGCTCGAGAACGGGGCGCAGGGGTTTCGGGGTGCGGCCATAGGCAGGGTCTCCCAATAGCGGATGGCCGATTGACGCACAGTGAACGCGCACCTGGTGGGTGCGCCCGGTTTCCAGCCGGCATTCGATCTGCGCGGACGATTCGAGCCTGTGGAGCACCTTGTAATGGGTAATCGCGCTCTTGCCGCGCGAGGAATTGTTGGGGAGCACCGTCATTTTCTTTCGGTCGGCGTCCGATCGCCCGATGCGGGCGTCGATGGTGCCCTCGCTGGGGGAGGGGTGCCCGGCGACCACCGCGATGTAGCGGCGGTGGACGGAGTGTTCGGCGAACTGCGCGGCGAGGCCCTCGTGCGCGGCGTCGGTCTTGGCGACGACCAGCAGGCCCGAGGTGTCCTTGTCGATCCGGTGCACGATCCCCGGCCGCGCCACCCCGCCGATGCCGGAGAGCTGCCCCCGGCAATGGTGGAGCAGCGCGTTGACCAGGGTGCCCGAGAGGTTCCCCGCTGCCGGGTGGACGACGAGCCCCGCGGGCTTGTCGACGACGATCAGGTGCTCGTCCTCGAAGGCGATGGCGAGCGGGATGTCCTCCGGCGCGGCCTCGGCGGGAGCGGCGGGAGGGATGTCGATGCGGAAGGGCGTTCCGGCGGCGACCTTCACCGAGACCGAGGCGGCAGGCCGCCCCGCGACCGCGACCCGCCCTTCCTCGATCAGCGCCTGCACCCGCGCGCGGCTGAGACCGGTGGCCTCGGCGAGCGCCTTGTCGAGGCGGGCGCCCGAACCACTGGACGCGGGGATGGTGCCGGTGATGATTTCGCTCGCGGACATGCTATGGCCATGCGCGATGAGGCTCGAAGTGACAAGCGAAGCCCTTGCCGCCATGCGCGCCGCCGCTGCCGCGGCGCATCCGCGCGAGGCCTGCGGGATCCTGCTGGGCGAAGGGGCCCGCATCCTCGAGGCGCGCCTTGCCGCCAATGTCCATCCCTCGCCCGAGACCCATTTCGAGATCGACCCGCAGGCCCTGATCGACGCCTACCGCGCCGCCCGCGCCGGGGCGGCTGAGGTCGTCGGCTATTTCCACTCGCATCCGCAGGGGCAAGCCGTACCCTCCGCCACGGATCGCGCCTGCGCTGCCGGGGACGGCCGGATCTGGGCGATCCTTGCGGGAGAAGACGTAAGGTTCTGGCGGGACGGGGAAGCGGGTTTCACCGCTCTTTCCTTTACCATGATCGATGGTTAGGAAAGGCGCATGATTTCCCGGACCGATCTTGCCGCGATGCTGTGCTCGCGCCTGTGCCACGACATGCTCTCGCCGGTCGGCGCGCTCGCCAACGGGCTGGAGCTGCTCGCCGACGAGCAGGACCCGCAGATGCGCGCCAAGGTGGTCGAACTGCTCGAGCAGTCGGCGCGGATCAGCACCGACAAGCTCAAGTTCTTCCGCCTCGCCTTCGGGGCGGCCGGCGGCTTCGGCGAGGCGATCCCGGTGGACGAGGCGCGGGCCGTGATCGATGCCCTCGCCGCCGATGCCAAGCGGGTCGAGGTCAACTGGGCGATCGCCGAACCCAGCCTGCCCAAGCCCGCCGTCAAGGTGCTGCTCAACCTCGCCCAGATCGCACTGGATGCGCTGGTGCGCGGCGGATCGCTCGACATCGGGGCGGAGCGGCGCGACGGGGCGGTGGAGATCGTCGCCCGCGCGCGGGGCGAGCGGATCGCCTTCGACGAGACCATCGGCCGCGCGCTGCAGGGCGATCTCGACGAGGCCGAGATCACCAGCCGCACCGCCGCCGCCTACATGATCGCGGTGCTTGCCGAGGAGATGGAGGGCGGCCTCCAGTACAAGCTCGGCGATGGCGCGCTGGTGCTGGGCGCGGTGCTGCCCGAGCCCGAAAGCATGATCGGATAGGCGCAAGAAGGGGTGATGATGGGGGGAGAGGACGAACTGGTTCACGAGGAACGCCTCTCGCCCAATCATGACGAACGCGCGCTGCCGGTCAGCATGGTGGTGCTGCACTACACCGAGATGAAGCCGGTCGGCACCGCGATCGAGCGGCTGACCGATCCGGCCGCCAAGGTCAGCGCGCATTACCTCATCACCGAGGAGGGCGGGGTGATCCGGCTGGTGCCCGAGGATCGCCGCGCCTGGCACGCCGGGGCGAGCTACTGGCGCGGCATCCCCGACGTCAATTCGGCGAGCATCGGGATCGAGCTCGATCACCCGGGCCACGGGCTCGGCTATCGCGGCTTTGCCGAGGCGCAGATCGACGCGCTGATCCCGCTGCTGGCGCGGATCGTGAAGCACTACGACATCCCGCGCGCCAACGTAGTCGGCCATTCCGACGTCGCGCCGATGCGCAAGACCGATCCGGGCGAGCTGTTCCCGTGGGATCGCCTCGCCGAATACAAGCTCTGCCTGCCGCGCCCGCAATGCCTTGCGGCGGGCAACCCGTTCCACAACGAGGGCAGCTTCTTCCTCGCGCTGGAACGCTTCGGCTACGACATCACCGATCAGGCGAAGGCGGTCGAGGCCTTCGAGCGCCGCTGGCGGCCCGAGCGGATCACCGGCGTCCCCGACGGGGAGGTCGCCGCGATCCTGTGGCAGCTGCTGCTCGATCGCGACCAGGGGCGCACGCGGTGAGGACTTGCAAGGGATTCGGCCACCGCCGCGGCGGTGCCGGGTAAGGAGAGAAGACGCTTAAAGAGGGGGATCACATCATGTTGACAAGGAAACTCGCGGCCGAGTTCTTCGGCACCTTCTGGCTGGTGTTCGGCGGGTGCGGATCGGCGGTGCTTGCGGCCGGCGTGCCGGAGCTCGGCATCGGCTTTGCGGGCGTCAGCCTCGCCTTCGGGCTTACCGTGCTGACGATGGCCTATGCCGTGGGCGGGATCTCGGGCGGGCACTTCAACCCGGCCGTCAGCCTCGGGCTTGCCATCGGCGGGCGTTTTTCGTGGAGCGAACTCGCCCCCTACTGGGCGGCGCAGGTGATCGGCTCCTTCTGCGCGGCGGGCGTGCTGTTCGTGATCGCGAGCGGGACGGCGGGCTTCGAGGCCGGCGGCTTCGCCTCCAACGGCTATGGCGAGCTGTCGCCGGGCGGCTATTCGATGACCGCCGCGCTCGTCGCCGAGGTGGTGCTGACGGCGGGCTTCCTGGTGGTGATTCTCGGGGCGACCTCGCCCAAGGCACCGGCGGGCTTCGCGCCGATCGCCATCGGGCTGGCGCTGACGCTGATCCACCTCGTCTCGATCCCCGTGACCAACACCTCGGTCAACCCGGCGCGCTCGACCAGCGTCGCCTTCTACGCCGACACCGCGGCGGTCGGGCAGCTGTGGCTGTTCTGGATCGCCCCGCTGGCGGGCGCGGCGATCGGCGCGCTGGTGTGGAAGCTGCTGCTGGCGCCGGACGAGAGCCTCGCCAATATCGGCGGGCACGAACCGGTCACAGCCTGACCTGATGCACCCGGGGCGGCGGTTTTGCATTCGCCGCCCATCGCGCCTATAGGCCGACCCGTCAGGGGGCCCGAGGCAGCCGCGTGTCCTTCGGGACGCGAGGAAAGTCCGGGCTCCACGAAACAAGGGTGGCGGGTAACGCCCGCCGGTCACGCCTTCGGGCGGGGCAAGGGAAAGTGCCACAGAGAGCAGACCGCCGATGGCCCGCTTGCGGGCACAGGCAAGGGTGAAAGGGTGCGGCAAGAGCGCACCGGGGGGCCGGCAACGGCAACCGCATGGCAAACCCCACCCGGAGCAAGGCCGAATAGGGGTCTCGCGCCTTCCGCAAGGAGGGCAGGCGTGTTTCGCGCCGAGAGACCCGGGTTGGCTGCTAGAGCCGTCGAGCAATCGCCGGCCCAGATGAATGGCTGCCGCCGCGGGGCCGGTCCGTCAGGATACCGCCCGCGGAGACAGAACCCGGCTTATGACGGCCCCCTGATGATTACCCACCCTGCCGCATTGCTCCATCGCGGCAGACGGGTGGTTCAGCCCGCCTTGTCGACATACTGGTCATAGGCCTCGAGCGCCTGGGCGGCATACATCGCGCTGGGGCCTGCGCCCATGTAGATCGCAAGGCCGATGGTCTCGGCCAGTTCCTCGCGGCTGGCGCCGTGCTTGCGCGCACCCTCGACGTGGTATGTGATGCACGGATCGCAACGCACCGCGACCGAGATTGCGACCGCCAGCAGTTCCTTGGTCTTGGGATCGAGCGCGCCCTGCGCATGCGCGGCCCCGCCCATCTCCCGGAACGCCTTCATCACGCCGGGGGCGGCCTTGTGCAGTTCGCGCACGGCAGGGGTGAGACCCGCGGCCATCGCCGGCCAGTCCTTGAATTGGGTATGCGCCATCGTCGGCTCCTTGGCTGTCGAGCCCGAGCCTAAGCAGATCGCCCGCTGTGCGGACATTGACCGGGATCAAGTTTTCCCGGGAGCCGGGATCAGACCCGGCCGACGCTGATGTAGGTGAATCCCGCCGCGCGCATGTCGTCGGGCTTGTAGATGTTCCTGAGGTCGACCAGCACCGGCGCCTTGGCGATCTGCTTGATGCGGCGGAAATCGAGTGCGCGGAAGGCGTCCCATTCGGTCACGATCACCACCACGTCGGCGCCTTCGATCGCCTCGTAGGGGTTGCCGCACATGGTCACCTCGGGCAGCAGCGGGCGGGCCTGCTCCATCCCCTCGGGGTCGTAGGCGGCGACCGCCACGCCCGCATCCATCAGCGTCTGCGCCACCGCGATCGCCGGGCTGTCGCGCATGTCGTCGGTGTTGGGCTTGAAGGTGAGGCCGAGCAGCGCCGCCTTCTTGCCGCGCGCCTCCTCGATCCCGCCCAGTGCGTCGACGACCTTGCGGCCCATCGCCCGTTTGCGGCTGTCGTTGACCTTGACCACCGCCTCGACGATCCGCGTCGGGCTGTCGTAGTCCTCGGCGGTCTTGAGCAGGGCGAGGGTGTCCTTGGGGAAGCAGCTCCCGCCATAGCCGGGGCCGGCATGCAGGAACTTGGAGCCGATGCGGTTGTCCATCCCGATCCCGCGGCTGACGTCCTGGACGTTCGCGCCGACCTTCTCGCACAGGTCGGCCATCTCGTTGATGAAGGTGATCTTGGTCGCGAGGAAGGCGTTGGCGGCATACTTGATCAGCTCGCTGGTGCGGCGGCTGGTGAACAGGATCGGCGATTCATTGAGGAACAGCGGGCGGTAGACCTCGCGCATCACCTCGCGGCCGAATTCGTCCTCGGCGCCGATGACGATGCGGTCGGGGCGCTTGAAATCGCCGATCGCCGCGCCCTCGCGCAGGAATTCGGGGTTGGAGACGACCGAGACGCGGTGCGCCGTGCCGGTCTCGCGGATGATCCGCTCGACCTCGTCGCCGGTGCCGACCGGGACGGTCGACTTGGTGACCACCACCGCATCATTCGCCAGCTTCTCGCCGACCTCGCGCGCGACTTCGTAGACGAAGGTGAGGTCCGCGTGCCCGTCACCCCGCCGGCTGGGGGTGCCGACCGCGATGAAGATCGCGTCGGCCCCGGCGATGCCTTCGCCCAGATCGGTGGTGAAGCTGAGGCGCCCGGCCTTCACGTTGCTTTCGACCAGCGCATCGAGCCCGGGTTCGTAGATCGGCATGATGCCGGCGTGCAGGCGGTCGATCTTGCCCTGGTCCTTGTCGATGCAGACGACGTCGTGCCCGAAATCGGCGAAACACGCGCCCGACACGAGCCCGACATAGCCCGAACCCACCATCGCAATCTTCATGTCCGGCTTTCCCTGAAATGCAGTCTGTGAAGCGGCACGCACCTGCGTGGCACCGCCGTCTATGGGCTAACGCGGGCGCTCGCCATGGAAAATCGCGATGGATCCGGCCTCGTCGGTGCAGGCCTGAAGGATCCGCCGCTGATCGCCCTCGAGCACGAGGGCTGTAAGCACACCGGAGCGGAAAGCGCCAGTGTCGATGCCGATGCGGTTGCCGCAGTCCATCACCCGGTCGAAGATCGTGTGGCCGTGGACCACCACCTTCTCGAGCGGCCCTTCATGGCTCAGGAACCGCTCGCGGATCCACAAGAGGTCGCTGCGTTTCTGTTCGGCGAGCGGGCGCGACGGGTCGATCCCGGCATGGACGAAGACATAGTCTCCGGCGCGGATCATCGTCTCGAAGGAGGCGATGTAGTCGCGGGTCGCCTGCGAGACGACCTGGGGCAGGCGCTCGAAGATCTCCTCCAGTTCCAGCCGCGCCAGCTGCTTGCTGGAGAAGCCGTAGCTCAGCACCGTCTCGTGCCCGCCGTGCTTGAGGAAGTGGCGCAGCGCCTCGGGTTTGGTGAAGGCGGCGAGGAACATCTCCTCGTGATTGCCGGCGAGGATGCGCACGTTGCGGGCCTGCTGCCAGGCGCGCGCGCGTTCGACCACGCCCGCGCTGTCCGGCCCGCGGTCGACGAGATCGCCGAGCAGGACGACGTGATGATCGAGCCCCGGCGCGGCGGCGATTTCCTCCTCGATCGCGGCAATCATCGCGTTGAACAGATCGAGCCGCCCGTGGATGTCGCCGACCGCGTAGTAGCGCGTGCCCGCCGGCACTTCCGGCAGCTTGGCCGGCGGTGGGGGACGGAAAAATTCGCGCAGTCTATGAAGCATGATCGATCAGGCTGTCCGGTTATGCGGCTCCGGCCGGTTCTGCCGGAGGGCGGGGAGGCGCGCCGCTTTGGCAGAGGGGCGCGCATACTCCCGACAACGCAGGTGCGCAACAGACCCTCCGGCGCGCACGATGGACGGTGCGAAATTGGCGTTCAACGGACATCGCACGCCAAGCGTCAGTCGAGCGTGAAGCTGACCGTCGTGACCACCCGCACCTTCTTGTAGGGGCTGTCGGCCATGCCCCAGCCGCCGGCCTCGCCGTCGCGCGCCTCAATCTCGAAGTAGCCCTGCGTGGCGTTGCGGATCTTGCCGACACCCGAGTCCGAATCCTTGGCGAACTGCTCGGCGGCGGCACGCGCGTCGCGGGTGGCGGCGGCAACCATGTCGGGCTTGATGTCGTTCAATTTGGTGAAGGTGTAGGCCATCCCGGAGCCTTCCTCGAGGAACACCCCGCGGCCCACCAGATCGAACTGGCGGGCGACCGCCTTCTGCGCGCGGGCGATGTCGGTGGTGCGCAGCGCGAGGCGCTGGCGGACGGTGTAGGTGGTGATCCCGTCGCTGGTGAAGCTGGTGACGTTGGCCCCGGTCGGCTGGAGCGCATCGGCGGGGAAGCCCAGTTCCTTGAAGAAGGCCTCGATGTCGGCGGTGTCGCGCCGCACCTTGTCCTGCGCCTCGGCAAGGCTGGCCGAGGAGGCGGAATAGGAGATCGTCCAGGTGGCGAGATCGGCGGTCACGTCGCGCTCGGCCAGCCCGCGCACGGTGACCGCGCGCTCGGCATCCTTGGCGCGCAGCAGCCCGTCACCCAGCAGGTATCCGCCCGTAATCATGCCGACCGCGAGGATCCCCGCCGCGCCGAACCAGCGCAGGTTGTCGGGCCCGCCGAGGCCACCGCCCGGCGCAGTCGCAGGTTGCATCTCGTCACCGCTCATCGCATTGTCCCCCGTAAGAGTTGGTGCGACGAGTTGTGCACCAGCGTCGATGAACCGTTTTTGAATGGAAAGCCCGATGGTCAAATACCTGCACTCGATGATCCGCGTCGCCGACCCGGAGGCAACGGTCGCCTTCTTCAAGCTGATCGGGCTCGAGGAGGTGCGCCGCTTCGACAGCGAACAGGGGCGCTTCACGCTGATCTTCCTCGCCGCGCCCGGGCAGGAGGGCCTTGCCGAGGTCGAACTGACCTACAACTGGCCGCCCGCAGACGGCAGCGCGCCCGAGGAATACACCGGCGGGCGCAATTTCGGCCACCTCGCCTACCGTGTCGCCAATGTCTACGAGACCTGCCAGCGGCTGATGGACGCCGGCCACACCATCCATCGCCCCCCGCGCGACGGGCACATGGCCTTCGTCAAGTCGCCCGACGGCATTTCGATCGAACTGCTCCAGGAAGGCTATCTCGAACCGGCCGAGCCGTGGGCCAGCATGCCCAATGTCGGCAGCTGGTAGGCGTCAGGTTTACTGGACGCCCGCAATTAAAACGATTTAAACCACCAAAAGAATCAAGAGTATTGCATTAAACGCCGTGTAAACGTAGGTTGACGCCTTACTTGGGGAAGGGGGTCGCCTTGTCCATCACGGAGCCTGGTCTGTGGCAGGGGCTTGCCCTGCTGCAGCACGAACTCCTGCTTTTCGCAGGCGTGTTCTTCCTGATCGGGGCGCTCGACGATCTGGCGGTCGATGCCGCTTATCTCTGGCTCAGGGTGACAGGGCGCGCGGTGACGCCGCGCCGCAGTCGCGGGGCGTTGCTGCGCCGCCCGCTGTCGGGGCCGGTCGCGGTGCTGATCCCGGCCTGGCAGGAGTCCGCGGTGATCGGCCAGACCATCCGCCACCTGTTCGCCACCTGGCCGCAGCCCGAGCTGCGCCTGTTCGTCGGCTGCTACCGCAACGACCCCGCCACGCTCGGCGCGGCGATCGCCGCCGCGCGCGGGGATGTGCGCCTGAGGCTCGTGATCCACGGCCATAACGGGCCGACCACCAAGGCCGATTGCCTCAACCGCCTCCACGCCGCGATGGCGCTCGACGAGGCGCGCAGCGGCCGCAGCTTCGCGATGGTGGTGTTCCACGATGCCGAGGACATGGTCGATCCCGGCGCGCTCGGCCTGCTCGACGAGAGCGTGGCGGCGGGCGCGGACTTCGTGCAGCTGCCGGTCGAGCCGCTGGTGCCGCGCCAGCGCCCTTGGCTCGCGCGGCACATCGGCGCCCATTACTGCGAGGAATTCGCCGAGGCGCATGGCAAGGCGCTGGTGGTGCGCGATGCCCTGGGCGCGGCGCTGCCGGGGGCGGGGGTGGGCTGCGCGGTATCGCGCCGGGCGCTGGGCTGGCTGGCCGCGCGGCAGGGCGCCGAGGGCGGGCAGGGCCTGCCCTTCGCCAGCGATTCCCTGACCGAGGATTACGAGCTCGGCCTCGCCATCGCCGCCGCCGGGGGGCGCTGCCGCTTCGTGCGGGTGCGCGGCGACGACGGGCGGCTGATCGCCACCCGCGCCTTGTTCCCGCACCGTTTCGACACCGTCGTGCGCCAGAAGAGCCGCTGGGTGCTCGGCATCGCCTTGCAGGGCTGGGACCGCGTCGGCTGGGACGGCGGGGTGAGCGAATACTGGATGCGCGCGCGTGACCGGCGCGGGCCGATGACGGCGCTGGTGCTGCTGGTGGGCTATGCGCTGGTGGTGCTCACCGGCGCGATGGGGCTGATGGTGGCGACAGGCCTTGCCGAACCGCCGCCGCTGACCCCGCTGCTGGCGGCGGTATTGATCGCCAACGGCCTCGCCTTCGGCTGGCGGATCGCGATGCGCTTTGCCTTCACCGCGCGCGAATACGGGATCGGCGAGGGACTGCGCGCGGTGCTGCGCCTGCCGCTCGCCAACGTCATCGCGATCATCGCCGGGCGGCGCGCGGTGATGGCCTATATCCGCACGCTGGGCGGAACGGCGGCGGCCTGGGACAAGACCGAGCACGACTATCACCCGACCGAGGCCCGCCTCGTCGGCGCGGTCCGTCGATGACAGGGGCGGCCCGCCGCGCTCCGGCCCGCGGCGGGCCGCTGGTGATGCTCGCGCTGCTGATCGGCGGCTGGGGCGCGGCGCGCGTGATGTGGTGGGAGCACCCCTTCGTGCCGGACGCAGGCGCGGTCGCCATCCCGGTCGCGATGCGGCGCCCTGCGGCGACATGGGACGGCTTGGCGCCGCCGCTGACGTCGCGGGAGACATGGACCGGCATCCCGGCAGCCGGAGACCTGCCTCGCCAGCGGCGGGAGCGCCGCGACGTTGCCGCGCCCGCAAGGCTCGCCCCGCGCGCGCGCGTTGCCGCCGGGGACCTGGCGCCTGCTGCCTCGGCGGACATGCGAGCGCCCGAAGCCGCCCCGCCGACCGCACCTGCATCCGCGCCCTTTCTCCCTCCGCCTGCAAGCGCGGCCACCGTCCCCGCGCCGACCTCTGCAAAGCCGGGGCGCTGGTCGCTCGATGCCTGGGCCTTCTGGCGGCAGGGCTCCGACGCCGCTCCGGTCAGCCAGGGGCGCGTGCCGATCTACGGCGCGAGCCAGGCGGGCGCGGTGCTGCAATACCGCCTCGCCCCGTCCAGCCCGCGCGACCCCCGCCTCTACGCCCGCGCCTACCGGGCACTGGTGCGGCGGGGGGAGAGCGAAGTCGCGGCCGGCGCCTCGCTTCGCCCCCTGCCGCGCGTGCCGGTGCGGGTGGCGGGCGAGCTGCGCTATACCGACGCTGCCTTTTTCGACGATTGGCGCCCTGCCGCCTATGCAGTGACCGAGATCCCCCCGCTGCCCCTGCCGCTCGGCGCGCGGCTCGAGGCCTACGGGCAGGCGGGTTGGGTCGGCGGCCGGGGAACGACCCCCTTCGCCGATGGGGTCGCCGCCATCACCCGCGAGGTGCCGCAGGCGGCGCGGCTTGGCGACACGGCCCTGCGCGTCAGCCTCGGCCTTGCCGCATGGGGCGGGGCGCAGCGCGATGCGGAGCGGTTCGACATGGGCCCGACCGTCAGGCTCGACACTCGTATCGGCACGGTGCCCGCGCGCCTCACCGTCGACTGGCGCGCGCGGGTGGCGGGCGATGCCTCCCCCGGCTCTGGCGTCGCGGCGACGCTCTCCACCGGTTTCTGAAGGGAAGGGCCGGGCGGTCTGCAACAAGAGGTCGGCGCGATCATGGAACAAGTATCCGGCGCGGCTTTCAACGCCCCGCCGCCTCGGCTAGCCTGCCCCGCATGGACGTCTACCTGCCCATCGCGAATCTCTCGGTCAACGGGCTCTACATCGTCCTTCTGGGCGGGCTGACGGGCATCCTGTCGGGGCTGTTCGGCGTCGGCGGCGGGTTCCTGACCACCCCGCTGCTGATCTTCTACGGCATCCCGCCCACGGTCGCCGCCGCCTCTGCCGCCACGCAGGTCACCGGCGCGAGCGTATCGGGCGTGCTCGCCCATTCGCGGCGCAAGGGGGTGGACTACCGCATGGGCGCGGTGATGGTCGGCGGCGGGATGATCGGCGCGCTGATCGGCGCGGCGCTGTTCAGCGCGCTCCAGGCGGTCGGCCAGATCGATGTGGTGATCTCGATCCTCTACGTGGTAATGCTCGGCTCGATCGGCACGCTGATGATGCGCGAGGCGATCGAGGCGCTGCGCCCCGGCCTGTTCGGCAAGAGCGGGCCGCAGGTCAGGAAGCGCCGCCACCATCCGCTCGTCGCCAGCCTGCCCTACCGCTGGCGCTTCTACGCCTCGGGGCTCTACATCTCGCCGCTCGCGCCGATGATCCTCGGCATGGCGGTCGGCGTGCTGACCATGCTGATGGGGGTGGGCGGCGGGTTCCTGCTGGTGCCGGCGATGCTCTACATCCTCGGCATGAGCGGCAACGTGGTGGTCGGCACCTCGCTGTTCCAGATCCTGTTCGTGACGATGGTGACGACCATGACCCACGCGCTGACGACCAAGGCGGTCGATCTGGTGCTGGCGGCGCTGCTGCTGCTGGGATCGGTGCTGGGGGCGCAGTTCGGGACGCAGATCGCCCTCAAGGCGCGGCCCGAATACCTGCGCCTCGCGCTCGCCGCGCTGGTGCTCGTGATCGCGCTGAGGATGCTCTACGGCCTCGGCGTCCAGCCCGACGAGATCTACACCGTGGTGCCGCTTTGAGGCTGGCCGGGCGGCTTGCCTGCCTGCTCGTCGTGTGGGGGGCGCTGACAGCCACCCCCGCGCTCGCCCAGCGCGAGCCCGTGCTGGTGCCCGCCGTCAGCCAGTCGCGGATCGAGGTGCGGCAGGGCTTCACCGGCGCGCGGCTTCTGCTCTACGGCGCGGTGATCGACCCCGAGGGCACGGGAGGGCGCGGCACCGACTATGATATCGTGGTGGTGCTCAAGGGCCCGACCGAGCCGGTGCGCATCCGCGAGAAGGAGCGCATCGCGGGCATCTGGATGAATGCCGGATCGAGCGACTTCCGCTCCGCCCCTGCCTTCTTCGCGGTCGCCTCCTCGCGGCCCGTGGCCGATATCGTCGACGAGCGGACGGCGGCCATCTACGAGCTCGGCACCGACTTCATCCAGCTCTCCCCCTCGGGCCAGATCGATCCCGAGGAACAGGCCCGTTTCGCGCAGGGGCTGGTGGCGCTGCGCCGCGGGCAGGGACTCTACCAGGAGAACCCGCGCGGGGTGCGGATCGCCGAGAAGGTGCTCTACCAGGCGCGCATCGACCTGCCCTCCAACGTCACCACCGGACGCTACACCGCCGAGACTTTCGCCATTGCCCGCGGCCGGGTGCTGGCGAGCGCGACCGCGCGGATCGAGGTGGTCAAGGCCGGGCTCGAGGGGCAGGTGGTCACCGCCGCCCAGCGATGGTCGTTCTTCTACGGCCTCGGCGCGATCGCGCTGTCGCTGGGTATGGGCTGGCTGGCCGGACGGCTGTTCGCGCGGGCCTGAAGCCCTTGTCTTGGAAAGGTTTGCGTTGACGCGATCTTAACCTCGTCGGCCCTATCCCCCGGGGGATTGCGCAGAATAGCGCGAGGGAAGGGCGCCAATGACCGATCACCCGAGACAGGATTTCGAGCGTTTCACCGGGCCCGACCCGGTCGGCGCCGAGGAAGTGGCGGCGGCCTATGCCCGCGGCACCCACGAGAATTCGCGCCTGCCGATCGGCGTGGTGCTGGAGATCTCGGGCTCGGGCTCGCAGATCGCGCTCGACCTGCAACGCATCAACGAATGCATGAAGGATGCCGATCCTTCCGTCCAGATGGCAGGGCAGGTCGGCAGCCAGGTCAAGATCCGCGTCGGCGATGCCTGGCTGCTCGCCAACGTGCGCGACCAGCGCAAGGACCGCCGCACCGAAGGCGGGATCATCGCCCATATCGACTTTCTCGGCGAGGGCGGCGAGGAGAAGCTGACGGGCCGCATCCACGGCTTCAAGCGCGGCGTCACCCGCTATCCGATCCCCGGCGCGATGATCTATCCCGCCACCACCCGCGACCTCGAACAGATCTACGCCAGCGACGGGCGCGCCAGCATCACCATCGGCAAGGTCTTCCCGACGAGGGACATCCGCGCCGGCCTCTACATCGACGCCATGCTCGGCAAGCACTTCGCCCTGCTGGGCTCGACCGGCACGGGCAAGTCCACCAGCGCCGCGCTGATCCTGCACCGCATCTGCGAGGCCGCGCCCAAGGGTCACATCGTCATGATCGACCCGCACGGCGAATATTCCGCCGCCTTCCGCACCACGGGGCAGATCCTCGACGTCTCGAACCTCCAGATGCCCTACTGGCTGATGAACTTCGAGGAACATTGCGAGGTGCTGCTCACCAGCAGCGGCAACGAACGCCAGGTCGATGCCGACATTCTCGCCAAGTGCCTGCTGGGCGCGCGGCAGAAGAACCGGCTGGCGCAGACGATGGGCAAGATCACGGTGGATTCGCCCATCCCCTATCTCCTGTCGGATTTCGGCAACATCCTCCAGGACGAGATGGGCAAGCTCGACAAGGCGACCTCGAGCGCGCCCTACATGCGCATCAAGGGCAAGCTCGACGAGATCAAGGCCGATCCGCGCTACCAGTTCATGTTCTCGGGCATGCTGGTCGGCGACACGATGGCCGACTTCATCGGCAAGATTTTCCGCATGCCGGGCAACGGCAAGCCGATCTCGATCATCGACGTCTCGGGCGTGCCGTCCGACATCACCTCGACCGTGGTCGCGGTGCTGAGCCGCCTCGTGTTCGACTTCGCGATCTGGGGCCGCGAGGAGAAGACCCGGCCCGTGTTGCTGGTGTGCGAGGAAGCGCACCGCTACGTGCCGAACGAGAAGAACGCCGATGGCTCGTCGGTCGGCAAGATCCTGAGCCGCATCGCCAAGGAAGGCCGCAAATACGGCATCTCGCTCGGCCTCATCACCCAGCGCCCCTCGGACCTTGCCGAAGGCGTGCTGTCGCAGTGCGGCACGATCATCTCGATGCGCCTCAACAACGACCGCGACCAGGCCTTCGTGAAGGCCGCCATGCCCGAAGGCGCGCGCGGGTTCCTCGATTCGATCCCGGCACTGCGCAACCGCGAATGCATCATCTGCGGCGAGGGCGTGGCGATCCCGATCCGCGTCAGCTTCGACGCGCTCGAAGAACACAAGCGTCCGGCTTCGGAAGACCCGAGCTTCGTCGAACTGTGGAACCGCGACGGCGGCGAGGAAGAACTGGTCGAGCGCGTGGTGATGCGCTGGCGGAGTCAAGGTTGATAGCGGGCCCGCCTCCGCGGGCCCGTCCTCGGTGCTGTTCCCTCCGCTACGCTACGGGGCACCTGCGGCTCGCGCGCGTGCGCTCGCGGTCGCTGCGCGACCGAAATCAGCCCTTCATATCGTGGGAGGCGGTGCCTCGGCCCGCCAACGGACGGGCTGCAAGGCCGAACGGCCGCCCGCAGGTGCCCGTAGCGTAGCGAAGGAGTAGCGCCGAGGACGTCCGCGCGGAGGCGCGGACGCAAACAAACTACGTCCCCCGCGTATCCCCGTAGAGATGGATGTGCATCCGGTCGCTCATCCGGAAGCCGTGCTTCAGGCACAGCTCTGACAGCCACGCCTGCCGCGCGCGCAGGGTCGCGCTGTCGGTGCCTTCGGCCATCAGGAACACCCGCTCGGGCCGGAAACGGTAGCGGTCGTGGAGCGCCAGCACTTCGTCCACGTCCTCGGGCGAGGCCACCACGAACTTGAGGAAGGCGCGCGGGTCGCTCGCCCAGGCGTCGAGCCGCTCGGGGATCAGCGCGAGGTCGGCGGGGTTGCCGCTGTGCGCGAGCTTGGGGCTGACATTGTACTGATCGACCCGGACATCGAGCCGCACGAGGGGCGCGACGGTGCCGTTTGTCTCGATCTCGACCGCAATGTCGGGCAGGTGCGCGAGCATCTCGGCGAGCGCAGGGGCCTGAAGCAGGGGCTCGCCGCCGGTGATGACGAGGCGCTTCTGGCCCAGTGCCGCGATCCGCTCCGCCGTTTCGGCCGGCGAGAGCGTCACCTGGTTGGCCTTGCGGTCGAACGCGATCCCGTCGCGGTGCGGCCGGTTGTCGCCCTCGAACCGCCACGTATAGGCCGTGTCGCACCAGGTGCAGGCGAGGTTGCAGCGCGACAGGCGCACGAAGGCGACCGGCATACCGGCAGACGGCCCTTCGCCCTGAAGCGAGGCGAAGATTTCCGGCCCGTTGGTGTCGTCGGTGGCGAGGGCGAGGTTCATGGCGCGCCTATGCCACGAATGCGGTCCCTCGCAAATGCATCCCGCCTGCGGGACGGACGCGCCTAGGCCAGCTTCCAGCCCCAGGTGAGCAGGCAGGGCGGGACATTGAAGAGCGCAAGCCCGGTCTCCACCGTTCCGAAACGCTGCGCGGTCAGGCGGCGCGCGGTCGCGCGGAACTGGTAGGTGAGGAAGGCCCCGCCTTCGCGCAGCATCCGGTAGGAGGCATCGACGATCTGCCGCCCCTGTTCGTCGGGCAGGGCGGAGAAGGGCAGGCCCGACAGGATGTAGTCGGCCTTCTCGTGCCCCGCCGCACGGATGAAGACATCGACATCGGCGGCCGAGCCGAGCACCGCGTGGAACCGTTTGTCGTCGATAGTCTGCTGCAGGAACTCGATGAAGCGCGGATTGGTGTCGATCGCGAGGTAGGTCCCCTCGGGGTGCAGCCGCTCGAGAATCGCTGCCGAAAAGGTGCCGACGCCCGGCCCGTATTCGACGAAAAGGCGGCAGCGGTCCCAGTCGAGCCGTTCGAGGAGGGCATTGATCGTGCTGCGCGAGGACGGGACGATCGAGGCCACCATGCGCGGGTGATCGAGGAATCCCCGGAAGAAAACGGCTGCGGACTGGGCGAAGCTGGCAACCGCCTTGCGCGATCTGCGCGGAGCGGTGGCGGCATGGGCGGGTCGGTTCATCCGCCCACCCTTAGGGCCTGCGCCGCGTTCGACAATGCGCCGGGGAGCGGGTTTTCAACCACTCCCGGCCCATGAACAACGGCTCGCCGCTTATTTGCCGCGTCTGATGCGGCCCCGATGGCTATCCCAACCGCTTGAGGGCCGCCGTCAGCCGCTCCACCTCGCCCGCGTGGTGGGCGAGATCGGCGCGGGCCTTCTCGACCGCTTCGGGCTTGGCCTTCTCGGCGAATGCGGGATTCGACAGACGGCCTTCGAGCGACTTTGCTTCCTTGGTGCTGGTCGCCAGCGCCTTTTCGAGCCGGGCTTTCTCTGCCGCGATGTCGACAATCCCTTCAAGCGGAATGACGAACACGTCCTCGCCCGCGGTCACCTGCATCGCCGGGCCTGCGGGTGCCTCGCCGATGGTCACGGGGGTAAGGCGCGCAAGGCGCTCGATCGCGGCGCTCGACCGCTCGATGGTGCGCGCCGCGACGTCGGAAGGCGCGGCCAGCCACGCCGCCAGCTTGGCGCCGGGCGCGATGCCGAGCTCGTTCTTCGCGCTGCGGGTGTTGGTGGTGAGGTCGATCACCCAGTCGATCGCGTCGGTCGCTTCCCTGGAGACCTCCGCCTCGGGCTTGGGCCACTGGGCCACGATCAGTTCGTAGGGCCGCTCACCCAGCTTGTGCCACAGTTCTTCGGTGATGAAGGGCATGAAGGGGTGGAGCATGACGAGGATCTGGTCGAGCGCCCAGCCGGCCACTGCGCGGGTTTCCACGGCGGGCGGGCTGTCGGCATCACCGGCGAAGACCGGCTTGATCAGCTCCAGATACCAGTCGCAGAACTTCGACCAGGTGAACTGGTAGATCGCGTTCGCCGCCGCGTCGAACCTGAGGTCCGCCATCGCGCTCTCGATCGCGGAGACGCAGGCCTGCACCTCGCCGATGATCCACTGATTGGCCGCAAGCCGCGCCGGCGGGGCCTTGATCGTGTCCGACGCGCCGATGCCGTTCGACTGGCAGAAGCGCGCCGCGTTCCAGAGCTTGGTGGCGAAGTTGCGGTATCCCTCGACCCGCTTCTCGTCCATCTTGATGTC
Organism: Porphyrobacter sp. THAI-01a; assembly: GCF_056868655.1. Lineage (NCBI taxonomy): Bacteria > Pseudomonadati > Pseudomonadota > Alphaproteobacteria > Sphingomonadales > Erythrobacteraceae > Porphyrobacter > Porphyrobacter sp. THAI-01a. Next base: position 765,632 of record NZ_CP180579.1, read on the forward strand.
GCGGCCCTGGCTTTCCATCGCCGCCATGAAAAACCGGAGCGCATCCGCCCCGTACTGGTCGATGAGGCCGAGCGGATCGACCACATTGCCCTTGGACTTCGACATCTTCGCCCCGTCCGCCGCGCGCACGAGGCCGTGGAGGTAGAGCCTGTCCCAGGGCTTCTGCCCCATGTTGTAGAAGCCCATCATCATCATCCGCGCGTCCCAGAAGAACAGGATGTCGAAGCCGGAAATGAGGAGGCTGTTGGGGAAGTGTTTTTGCAAAAGACCCGTTCGGGCTGAGCTTGTCGAAGCCCCGTCCTTCACTTCCGAAGAGAAGTGCGGCCCTTCGACAGGCTCAGGGCGAACGGAGGTGTTTTCATCCGGCCACCCCAGCGTGGCGAAGGGCCACAGGGCGGAGGAGAACCACGTGTCGAGGACGTCCTCGTCCTGCGTCAGCGCGACGCCTTCGCCCGCCATTGCCTGCGCGGCCTCGGCGGTTTCGGCGACGAAGCAGCGGCCATCGTCCGCGAACCACGCCGGAATCCGGTGCCCCCACCACAGCTGGCGCGAGACGCACCAGGGCTGGATGTTCTCCATCCAGTTGAAGAAGGTCTTCTCCCACGTCTTGGGGACGATCTGGATGTCGCCCGAACGCACGGCTTCGATCGGCTTCTTGGCGAGTTCAGCCGCGTTCACATACCACTGGTCGGTCAGCCACGGCTCGATCACCACGCCGCCGCGGTCGCCGAAGGGGGTGGCGATCTGGCGCGGCTCGGCGTCGTGCTCGACCGCGTTGCCGTCCTTGTCCTTGGTCACGTGCGGGATGAGGAGGCCAAGCTCCTTCATCCGCTTGACCACCAGCTCGCGCGCGCCGTCCACGCCGTCGCGGCGGAAGCGGTGCAGACCGAGGAATTCCGCCGGCACCAGCCCGTCGGCGGTCTGGCACACGTTCGCCTCGGCATCGAGCATGTTGAGCATCTCGCCCGCGGCAAAGCCCGCGCGCTTGCCGACCTCGAAGTCGTTGAAGTCATGGCCCGGGGTGATCTTGACGCAGCCGCTTCCCAACTCGGGATCGGCGTGCTCGTCGGCGATCACGGGGATGCGGCGACCGGTCAGGGGCAGGATCACATGCTTGCCGACGACGCTCTTGTAACGTTCGTCCTCGGGGTTCACCGCCACCGCCATGTCGGCGAGCATCGTTTCGGGCCGGGTGGTGGCGACCTCGAGATAATCGCGCCCGTCGGGCAGGGTCACCCCGTCCGCGAGCGGATATTTGAGGTGCCAGAAGCTGCCAGCGATGGTCTGCGTCTCGACCTCGAGATCGGAGATCGCGGTCTTGAGCTTCGGGTCCCAGTTCACCAGTCGCTTGTCGCGGTAGATGAGGCCGTCGTTGTACAGATCGACGAAGGTCTTGATCACCGCCTTGGTGAAGTGCGGGTCCATCGTGAACTGCTCGCGGCTCCAGTCCATCGAGCAGCCGAGGCGGCGCAACTGGTGGGTGATGGTGCCGCCGCTTTCGGCCTTCCACTCCCACACCTTCCCCACGAAATCCTCGCGCGAATAGTTGGTGCGCTTGTCCTGCCGCGCCTCCATCTGGCGTTCGACCACCATCTGGGTGGCGATCCCGGCATGGTCGGTGCCGACCACCCACAAGGCGTCCTTGCCGCGCAGCCGCTCGTAACGGATCACCACGTCCTGAAGCGTGTTGTCGAGCGCGTGGCCGATATGGAGGCTCCCGGTCACGTTCGGCGGCGGGTTGACGATGGTGAAGGCCTCGGCGTCGGGGCGCTCCGGGCGGAAGCAGCCGTTCGCTTCCCAATGCTGGTACCAGCGCGCCTCGATGTCGGCGGGGTCGAAAGTGGTGGGCAAGGTCTCGCTCGTCATGGGCCGCGCCATGCCGCAACCTATGTTGCGATGCAATGATGCAAGGCACCCGCGCTTCGCCGCGAGAGCCTTGCGAGGCGGGAAAATTCGCCCCATAGCCTAGGCCGATGCAGAGCGCCGCCCAACATTCGCTGGAGGAAGCAGGCGCGGATGGCACCCGGCTGGTGCTGTCGGGGCAGCTCATCCTTTCCGAAATCGGCCCGCTCGAACGCGAGCTCAAGCACATCGCCGGCCCGGTCGGCAGCGTCGATCTGGCGGGGGTCGAGGAGATCGACACCGTCGGCGCCTGGGTGGTGTGCCGCTTCGCGCGCGAGCACGGCAGCGAGATCACCGGCGCCAGCCCTGAGGCCCAGCGCCTGCTGGCGGCGATGCGCGACATCGACGCCGGCGGGCACATCCATGCCCATCGCCTGCCGGTGTGGGAGCGCGTGCCGCTGGCGGTGGGCGAGAAGGTGTTCGGCGCGCGCGGCGGCATCTACGGCGTGGTCGGCTTCTTCGGGCAGATCCTGATCGGCATCGCCAGCCTGGCGCGCCATCCGACCCGCTTCCCGATCCGCGCGCTGGTGCACCAGATGGAGCTGGTGGGCGTCTCGGCCCTGCCGATCATCGGGCTGATGAGCTTCCTGATCGGCATCGTCATCGCCCAGCAGGGCTCGGTGCAGCTCGAACAGTTCGGCGCCGAGGCGCTGACGGTGAACCTCGTCGGCCGCATCACCCTGCGCGAACTCGGCGTGCTTATGACCGCGATCATGGTGGCGGGCCGGTCCGGCAGCGCCTTCGCCGCGCAGCTCGGCACCATGAAGCTGACCGAGGAGATCGACGCGATGCGCACCATCGGCATCTCGCCGATCGAGGTGCTGGTGATCCCCCGGATCGTCGCGGCGACCTTCATGATGATCCTGCTCGGCTTCTTCGCCGCGCTGCTGGCGATCATCGGCGGGGCGGTGGTCGGGCAGTTCGCGCTCGGCATCCCGTTCTTCACCTTCCTGCTGCGCATCCAGGAGGTGGTCCCCACCCACGACCTGTGGGTGGGCCTGATCAAGGCGCCGGTCTTCGGCCTCATCGTCGCGCTCGCCGGGTGCTACCACGGGATGCAGGTGCGCGGGAATTCCGAGGAGGTCGGCCGCCGCACCACGATGGCGGTGGTCTCGGCGATCTTCGCGGTGATCGTGCTCGACGCCTTCTTCGCGGTGTTCTTCACCGAGATCGGATGGGGATGAGGCGATGAAGATGAACGCGCATCCCGATGACGGCCAGCCGGTGATCGTGGTCGAGGGACTGGTCAACCGCTTCGGCGATTTCGCTGTCCACGACGGGCTCGACCTGACGGTGCGGCGGGGCGAGATCCTCGGCGTTGTCGGCGGGTCTGGCACGGGCAAGTCGGTGCTGATGCGCTCGATCATCGGCCTCCAGTCCCCCGCCGAGGGGCGGATCCGGGTGCTCGGCCACAACCTGTGCGGCGAGGATGCCGAGAACGACCTTGCCGTGCGCAGCCGCTGGGGGGTGCTGTTCCAGGGCGGCGCGCTGTTCTCGACCCTGACGGTGGGCGAGAACGTCGAGGTGCCGATCAAGCAGTTCTTCCCCGGTCTCGATCCCGCCTTCCGCGCCGAAATCGCCCGCTACAAGGTGATGCTCACCGGCCTGCCCGAGGATGCGGTGCAGAAATATCCCAGCGAATTGTCGGGCGGGATGAAGAAGCGCGCCGGGCTCGCGCGGGCGCTGGCGCTCGATCCGGAGCTGCTGTTCCTCGACGAGCCCACCGCCGGGCTCGACCCGATCGGCGCGGCCAAGTTCGACCGGCTGACCCGCGAATTGCAGGAGACGCTTGGCCTTACGGTGTTTCTCATAACCCATGATCTCGATACGCTCTACGAGATCTGCGACCGCGTGGCGGTGATCGCCGACAAGAAGATCATCGCGGTCGGCACCATCCCCGAACTGATCGCGACGGGGCACCCTTGGATCGAGGAATACTTCAACGGCCCGCGCGGCCGCAGCGCCCATGACGCCCACCTCAGGGGTGAGCCGGCATGAGCGAGAGAACATTGGACAAGCCGCCCGCACGGGCCGCATAGGGAACAGGCATGGAGACCAGAGCCAATCATCTGTGGGTCGGTGCGGTGACGCTGGTGCTGCTGGCGGCACTGGCGGCGTTCATCGTCTGGATCGCGCGGCTGAACGAGGGCGCGCAGGACGAATACGACATCTTCTACAACCAGTCGGTCTCGGGCCTCGCGCAGGGCAGCCAGGTCACTTTCGCGGGTGTGCCTGTCGGTCAGGTGACCGAGATCGCGCTCGCCAAGGACAATCCGGAATTCGTGCGGGTGCGCGTCAAGGTGAAGGACGACGTGCCGATTCTGGTCGGCACCCAGGCCACCATCCAGGCGAGCTTCACGGGCGTTTCGACGATCCTGCTCGACGGTGCGCGCAAGGACAATCCGCCGATCACCTGCGAGACCACCGCCTGCCCCGAAGGCCGCCCGGTGATCCCCCCGGGACGCGGCGGTTTCGGCGAGATCGTCGCCAACGCGCCGCTGCTGCTGGAGCGGCTGGCGACGCTGACCGAACAGCTCAACCAGATTCTCGGGCCGGAGAACCAGGAGGAGCTGGCCGGCATCCTCAGGAACTCCAACCGCCTGACCGGCGGGCTGGCCGACGCGACCCCCGAACTGACCCAGAACCTCAAGGAATTCCGCACCACTATGCAGGAATTCAACCAGACGCTCGATGCGGTCGAGAAGCTGGCGCTGAGCACCGACGGCCTCCTCAACAAGCAGGGCGAGCCGCTGGCGCAGGAACTGCGCGCGACGCTCAAGAGCGCCAATGCCGCGCTCGCCTCGCTCGCTGCCACGCTCGAGGACACGCGCCCGGCCGCGCGCCAGCTGCGCACCACCACGCTGCCCAATGCCGAAGCGACGCTCGAGGACCTGCGCGCCACCAGCCGCGCGCTGCGCTCGGTCACCGAGAAGCTCGAGAGCGAGGGTGCGGGCGCGCTGGTGGGCGGCAAGTCGCTGCCCGATTACAAGCCCCAATGATCCGGCCCGCGTAGAAGGACCCATGCCATGACCCTCCGCCTCCGGCCCCTCCTTGTCGCCGCGCCGCTCCTGCTGGCGCTCCCCGGCTGCATCAGCCTCGGCGGCGAACCGCCCGAGAGCCTGCTGACCCTGAGCGCCGAGGCGCGCGCGCCGGCAGGACCCGGGGCCGGCGGGGGCGGCAGCGAACAGCCGGTGGTCGCGGTGCTGAGTTTCGACACCCCCGCCAAGCTCGACGTGCTGCGCGTGCCGGTGGCGGTGTCGGACACCGAGCTGGCCTATCTCAAGGAAGCTTTCTGGGTCGAAAAGCCCGCGCGCCTGTTCCGGCGGCTGGTGGGCGAGACGATCCGTGCGCGCGGCGGCGCGATGGTGGTCGACGGTGACGACACCGCGACCCTCGCCACGGTGACGATGCGCGGCACGCTGATCGACATGGGCTACGAAGTCGCCACGAGGTCAGCGGTGGTGCGCTTCGATGCGGTTCGGATCGACCGCGAGGGCAAGGTCACGACCCGCCGCTTCGAGGCGCGCGAGGAGGGCATCCCGGCAGAGGCCCGTGCGGTCGGCGCAGGGCTCAACACGGCAGCGAACCGCGTGGCTGCGGATGTCGCCGCCTGGGTGACGGGGAGCTAGGCGCCCCGCGCCAGCCGCGCGAAGGCGCAGGCCCTGAGGAAATCCGCCTCCCGCCGCGCCCGGCGCTCCTCGGCCTCCTCGTCGCGGCCCCATAGCTCCGCCTGCCATTCCTCCTCCAGACACGCCGCCCGCCACAGCACGAGCGGCTCGTCCTCGTGCGCCGCATCGAGGGCGGCGAGGGCGGTGACGAGCGAAGCGGCGAGCTTCGTCATCGCCTCCACGCCGGCGAGGGTGAAGGGATCGAGCGAGAGCAGCCGCGCCTTCAGGGCGGCCATCGTCTCGGGCGGCTGCGGGCGGTGGAGCACGCCGCTCACCCTTGTGAAGGTGATGCCGTGCGCGGCCTCGAAGGCGGCGAGCAGCGGCTCCCATTCGGCCTGCTGGCGCGCATGAAGCGGCTCGTCCGGATCGGCGCGGTAGCACAGGGTGTCGGTCTCGGCATAGGCGAGGAGACCCTGCGCCACGGCGGCCGGATCGGCGGCGACCACGTCGATCGCGTAATCGGCCATGTCGCGAAGGGGGAGGCTGGCGGGATCGAGCCGCTCGCCTTGCCGCGCCCACTCCGCCGCGAGAGCCTCGCCGAGCGCCTGCGTCGGCACGATCTGGGGCGCGCCGCCCACGGTCTTCACCCCGCGCGCGTCGAGCATGACCTGCGACCCGCCCGCTTGCTGCGCGAGCGTGACATCCTTGTAGAAGCGCCGGATCATCTCTCGCGTCCGTCTCCGGCCTTGAAGCGGCGGGCTATGAAGCGCGGCAGGAAGAACATCTCGATGAAGCCCGCCACGGCGATCACCGCGCCCACCGCATAGGGCAGGTCGATGATGCCGCGCACGATGGCAAAGCCGAGCATCACCATCGCCACCCCGCCGAAGCGGACGGCGGTGATGATGATGAAGCCGGTGCGCGCGCGCGCATCCTCCAGTTCCCGCTGCGAACGGCTCATGGCAGGGTTTCCTCCAGTGCGGCGGCGAGCGCGGCGGCGGTCTCGACCACCTGCGCAGCGCCGCTCGCGAGCAGTTCGGCAGCGCCGTGATAGCCCCAGCCGACCCCGATCGCGGCGACCCCGATGCTGCGCGCCATGACCATGTCGAAGCTGGTGTCGCCGATCATCACCGTCTCCTCGCGCGCCGCGCCGGCCTCGAACAGCGCGGCCTCCAGCATCGCCGGATGGGGCTTTGAGGGGTGGCGGTCGGCGGTCTGGAGCGAGACGAACAGGTCGGCGATGCCGTGGCCCGCAAGGCAGGCGGCAAGCCCGCGGTCGGACTTGCCGGTGGCCACCGCGAGGCTCCAGCCGGCGGCGTGCAGATCGCGCAGCAGGTCGGCGATGCCCTCGTAGAGCGGCTCGTCGAGCAGGCCTTCCTCGCGCCGCGCGCGGAAGCTGGAGCGGTAGAATTCGGTGACGGCGCGGTTCTCGTCCTCGCTCAGGGCAGGTGCGAGCGCGCGCACCGCGGCGGGCAGGCTCAGGCCGACTATCCGGCGCACGGCGTGATTGTCGGGCGCTTCAAGGCCGGCGCGGGTGAAGGCGCGCTCCATAGCCCAGCACACGTCCGCCTGCCCGTCGACCAGCGTGCCGTCGCAATCGAACACGGCCAAGCGCTTGGGGAGCCGCGTCATTCGGGCAGCTCCCGCACGAGATGGGCGAGGGCGGCATGGCCGGCAGCGTCCAGCCCTTCGGCAATCCGGGCGCGTTCATCGGAGGACTTGTTCTGCGAGAGCTTGACGGTGGGGCGCCAGGCCAGCACCTCCATCTCGAAGCCGGTGATGCCCCTGAACAGGCCGGACCAGACCTTCTCGGACGATTCGTCCGCGCGCCACGGCTCGCCCTCCAGCCGCCCTTCGTGTTTGGCGATGGCGGCGTGAAGGAAAGCCTCCAGCCCCTCGTCCGCCATCTTGCGCACGCGTCCTTCGAGCTCGAGCGCAACGTAGTTCCAGGTCGGCACGGTGTCGCGGTTGTCGTACCAGCGGGGGGAGACATAGGCGTCCGGGCCGTTGACCACGATCAGTGCCGTTCCGCCGTCGAGGTGCCGCGTCAGGGCGTTGCCCCGGGCGAGGTGGAACTGCACCGCGCCGTCCCCGGTCGAGAGCAGCGGCGTGTGCGCCACGTGCGGCCCGTCGGGGGTCTGGGCGAAGACCATGCCGAAGCCGATCTCGGCGATCAGGCTTTCGAGGAGCGCACGGTCGTCGCTGCGGAAAAGCGGGTTGGGGTGCATCAGCGGCGGGGGCTCTTGCCGGGGCCCTTGGGCTTGGCCGGTTTGGCGGGCTTGCCCTTGCCCTTGGGCTTGGGTTTCGCCTTGGCGTTGGCGCTTCCGCGCGCACGGCGGGGGGCGCGCTCTTCCTTGCGCGCCTGCTTGAAGTGGCGGCGGGCGGCCTGCTTCTTCTCTTCGGGGGTCTTTTCCGGCACCTCCTCGCGCAAGGGGGCGGCATCGGACAGGGCCGGGTCGAAGCCCAGCACTTCCATGCTGGCGGCGAAGTGCGGCGGCAGTTCCGCCGTCACGTCGAGCTTGCCGCCGGAACCTTCACCCGCCTTGGGCTCGGTGATGATCAGGCGGCGGGCGTGGAGGTGCATCTTGCGGCTCACCGCGCCGGTCAGGAAGGCGTCCTGCCCGCCATACTTGCCGTCGCCCACGATCGGGTGGCCGATCGCCGCCATGTGGACCCGCAGCTGGTGGGTGCGGCCGGTGAGCGGCTCGAGCTCGACCCACGCCGCACGCTGGCCCGCCCGGTCGACCACGCGGTAACGGGTCTTGGCCGCCGCGCCGTTCTCCTCGTCGATATGCATTTTCTCGCCGCCCGTGCCCGGCTGCTTGGCGAGCGGGGCGTCGATCACGCCTTCGGCCAGCTGCGGCACGCCGACCACCAGCGCCCAGTAGACCTTGCGCGCCGAGCGGCTGGCGAACCGCTTGGAGAAGCTCGCGGCGCTGCCCGGGGTGCGGGCGATCAGCAGCACGCCCGAGGTGTCCTTGTCGAGCCGGTGGACGAGGCGCGGGCGCGGCGCGTTGCCTTCCACGAAGGCATCGAGCAGCCCGTCGACATGCTTGGTCGTCTTGCTGCCGCCCTGCGTGGCGAGGCCGGGGGGCTTGTTGAGGACTATCGCGGTGGGCGTCTCGCGGATCACCATCTCGCGCGCCTCGGCGATCTGTTCGGAGCTGAGCGGGCGGGCGCGGGGCTTGGCCGCCTCGCGTGCGGGTTCCTCGCCGCCGGGGGGGACGCGCAGTACCTGCCCTTCGCTCAGGCGATCCTCGGGCTTGGCGCGCTTGCCGTCGACCCGGATCTGCCCGGTCCGCGCCCAGCGCGACACCGTGGCGAAGCCGACCTGCGGCAGGTTGCGCTTGAACCAGCGGTCGAGCCGGATACCGTCGTCGTCCGGGCCGACGGTGAACTGGCGGACGTTGTCGTTGGTCGGGGCGGCGGTCATCGGACGTTCTGCGCTGCGACGAGGCCGACGATCATCGCCGCCATTCCGGCGATCAGCGAGGCGGCGGCATAGCCCGCCGCAAGCCCGGCCTGTCCGCGGTGGAGCATGGTGACGAGCTCGGCGGAAAAGGCGCTGAAGGTGGTGAAGCCGCCGAGCAGGCCCACGCCCAGCAGCAGGCGCGCGACTTCGGCGGTCTGCTCGCCGGGAGCCGAGCGGGCGAACCACCCGACGAGCGCGCCCATCAACAGGCTGCCGAGGATGTTGACTGCCAGCGTCCCCCATGGGAAGGCGTTGCCCGCCCCGGCGAGATCCCCCACCCAGCGTCCCGCATGATAGCGCAGCACCGAGCCCGCCGCGCCGCCGGCGGCGACGAACAGGCTGGCCTTGAGAGGGGAGATGACACCGTCCATGGGGAGCCTTTAGCGGGCGACTGGCGCTCTGCCTAGGTCGGCTCGGCACGCGAATCCGTTCTGGCGGCTTGCCATTTTGCCGGTGTTGGACTATCGGGGCGCGGTTTGGAGGGCGGCTCCCCTTGGGAATCGCCCGCATTTCATTGGAATTTCACCGCGCAACCCCGCGCAGAATCACATGCGGGGCTCTGGGCGTTTGGACATGAGGTAGTCGTCGTTTATGCAAATCATGGTTCGCGATAACAATGTCGATCAGGCCCTGCGCGCGCTCAAGAAGAAGCTGCAGCGCGAGGGCGTTTATCGCGAAATGAAGCTGCGTCGCCACTACGAGAAGCCGTCGGAAAAGCGCGCCCGCGAAAAGGCCGCCGCCGTGCGCCGCGCCCGCAAGATGGAGCGCAAGCGGATGGAGCGCGACGGGAGCAAATAATCCCGTCGTCAGGCGCGCTTCGGCAACCGGAACCGCTTGAAACCCCCTTTCCGATCAGCCATCAGGGCGCGGCTTATCCCCGCGCCCTTTTGCCGTCGTCACGCGGCGTGAAGGTGCCGCTCATCAGGACCGTTACCATGACCGAGATTACGCGCGTTCCGATCAAGCCGCTCGCCAAGGGCTCGCTGACCAAGCTGTGGATCGGGGTGATCCTCGCGGTCCTGGTGGGCGCAGGCCTCGCCTGGGCCGCCGTTCCGCGCGGCCTCAGCGTCGATACCGAGGTGGCGGGCACCGGCCCCAATCCCAAGGTCGGCGAGGTCGTCTGGGTCAAGTACAAGGGCAAGCTCGCCTCGGACGGCACGGTGTTCGACGAATCGCAGGACATCCCGCTGCCCGTGCAGGGCCTGTTCCCCGAAGGCACGCCATTCCCGCTCGAGGACGGCGCGACCGTTCCCGGCTTCTTCCAGGGGCTCCAGCAGATGCAGAAGGGCGGCAAGTACACGCTCTTCATCCCCGCCGATCTCGCCTATGGCGCAACCCCGCCCCCGGGCGCCCCGATCCCGCCGAACGCCGACCTGATCTTCGAGATCGAGGTGATCGACATCATGAGCCGCGCGACTTTCGACCGCAATCTCCAGATCCTGCAGCAGACGATGCAGCAGCAGATGGGCGGCGCGGCTCCGGGCGGTCCGGGCGGTGCACCGCAGGGTGCGCCCCAGGGCGCTCCGGGCCAGTAAGGGCGGGGGCGCGCATGTCGGTCGACAAGGCAACCGTCGCCAAGATCGCTTCGCTGGCGCGCATCCGGATGGATGACACGGCGCTCGAGCGCATGGTCCCGGAACTCAACGGCATCCTCCAGTGGGTCGAGCAGCTGGGCGAGGTGGACGTGACCGGGATCGAGCCGATGGCGGCGGTGATCCCCAACACGCTGCGCCTGCGCGAGGACGTGGTCGACGCCGACCCGCTGACCGGCGGCGGCAAGCGCGACGACGTGCTCGCCAATGCGCCTGCGGCCGAGCACGGCTTCTTCGGGGTTCCGAAGGTGATCGAGTAGGGAAGGGGTTACGCCCATTTCCGTTCGGGCTGAGCCTGTCGAAGCCCCGCTTTTCTTTTCATTCCCTGCGCCTCAAGAAGGACAGCCCTTCGACAGGCTCAGGGCGAACGGTTGGAAACAATGACTGACCTCACCTCTCTCGGCGTAAAGGACATCCGCGACGGCGTGGCGAAGGGCGACTTCACCGCACGTGAAGTGGCCGAAGCCTTCAACGCCGCCGTGGCCGAGGCCTCCAGCCTCAACGCCTTCATCGTCACCACCCCCGACCATGCGCTCGCCTCCGCGGAGAAGGTCGACGCCGCGCGCGCCGCGGGCGAGGAACTGGGCAAGATGGCCGGCGTGCCGATCGGCATGAAGGACCTCTTCGCCACCCACGGCGTCCAGACCACCGCTGCCAGCCACATCCTCGAAGGTTTCACGCCTCGCTACGAGAGTACCGTCAGCCAGAAGCTGTGGGACGCAGGCGCGGGGATGCTCGGCAAGCTCAATCTCGACCAGTTCGCGATGGGCTCGTCGAACGAGACCTCCTATTTCGGCAACGTGTCCTCGCCGTGGCGCAAGGCTGGGTCGAACCAGCCGATGAGCCCCGGCGGCTCCTCGGGCGGCTCCTCCGCCGCCGTCGCCGCGCGCATCGCGCCTGCCGCGACCGGCACCGACACCGGCGGCTCGATCCGCCAGCCTGCCGCCTTCACCGGCATCTGCGGGATCAAGCCGACCTATGGCCGCTGCTCGCGCTGGGGCATCGTCGCCTTCGCCTCCTCGCTCGATCAGGCCGGGCCGATGGCGCGTTCGGTGGAAGATTGCGCGATCATGCTCGGCGCAATGGCCGGGTTTGATCCCAAGGACGCGACCAGCCTCGACATGCCCGTGCCCGACTGGGAAGCGGCGCTCAGCAGCGACCTCAAGGGCAAGAAGGTCGGCATCCCGCGCGAATACCGGATGGAGGGCACCGATCAGGCGATCCTCGACAGCTGGGAACAGGGCAAGGCGTGGCTGAAGGACGCAGGCGCCGAGATCGTCGACGTCTCGCTGCCGCACACCAAGTATGCGCTGCCTGCCTACTACATCGTCGCGCCTGCCGAAGCGTCGAGCAACCTCGCCCGCTATGACGGGGTGCGTTACGGGTTGCGCGATCTTCCCGACGGCGTGGGCCTGCAGGACATGTACGCCGCCACCCGCGCCGCCGGTTTCGGCGACGAGGTCAAGCGCCGCATCCTGATCGGCACCTATGTGCTCTCGGCTGGCTTCTACGACGCCTATTACACCCAGGCGCAGAAGGTCCGCGCGCTGGTCGCCCGCGACTTCGAGCGCGCCTTCGCCGAATGCGACGTGATCCTCGCGCCGACCACGCCGACGGCGAGCTTCCCGCTGGGTTCGATGACCGAAGATCCGCTGACGATGTATCTGAACGATGTCTTCGCGGTCCCCGCCAGCCTCGCCGGGCTGCCTGCGATGAGCGTCCCCGCCACGATCAACGCCGACGGCCTGCCGCTCGGCCTGCAAATCGTGGGCCGTCCCTTCGACGAGCAGGGCGTGCTCAACGCAGGTCTGGCGATCCAGCAAAGGGCAGGCTTCACCGCCAAGCCGGAGAAGTGGTGGTGACACCCGATCTGCCGCTCTGGCTGGCCGGGATCGGCATCATGCTGGCGGTGCCGCTGACCTTCATGGTCGCCAATTGGGTAAGGAAAAACGTCGATCACGGCGAACTGCGCTTCGGGCCGGATGGCAAGGTGATCGACAATACCCCTCGCGCTGACATCGACGCTCGGGAGGAAGATCATTAAATGGAAGACCTCATCCTGCTGCCGATTGCCGTTGGATTGGGCCTGCTGATCGCTGACTTGGCTGGATGGGCCTTGGGCTATGGCTGGGGCTACTTCTCCAAGAAGCGTCACGCCAAGCGTGCAGAAAAGAAGAAGCTGAAAGAGACCGTCAGATGAGCAACTATCGTATTCAGGGCGCCACGGGCGAATGGGAGGTCGTGATCGGCCTCGAAGTCCACGCGCAGGTCACCTCCAACGCCAAGCTGTTCTCGGGCGCTGCCACCGCCTTCGGGGCTGAACCCAATGCGCAGGTCTCCCTTGTCGATGCCGCGATGCCGGGGATGCTGCCCGTGCCCAACCGCGAATGCATCCGCCAGGCGGTGCGCACCGGCATGGCGATCGAGGCGCAGATCAACGCGTGGAGCCGGTTCGACCGCAAGAACTACTTCTACGCCGACCTGCCGCAGGGCTACCAGATCAGCCAGCTTTATCATCCGATTGTGGGCGAAGGTTCACTCCTGATCGAGGCGGACGAGAAGGCCGGCATCCCGGAAGACAAGGTCATCGGCATTGAGCGCATCCACATCGAGCAGGACGCGGGCAAGCTGATGCACGACCAGCATCCGACGATGAGTTATGTCGACCTCAACCGCTCGGGCGTCGCGCTGATGGAGATCGTTTCCAAGCCCGACATGCGTTCGCCTGCGGAAGCAGGGGCTTACCTGAGGAAGCTGCGGGCGATCCTGCGCTATGTCGGCTCTTGCGACGGGAACATGGAAGAAGGCTCGATGCGCGCCGACGTCAACGTCTCGGTGCGTCGCCCTGGAGAGCCCTTCGGCACCCGGACCGAGACCAAGAACGTCAACTCCGTGCGCTTCGTCATGCAGGCGATCGAGCACGAGGCGATGCGCCAGGTCGACGTGCTGGAGAGCGGCGGTACGGTGGTGCAGGAGACCCGCCTGTTCGATCCGGGCACCGGCACCACGCGCACCATGCGCAGCAAGGAAGACGCGCACGACTACCGCTACTTCCCCGATCCCGACCTGCTGCCGCTGGTGCTGGAGGACGACTTCCTCGCCGAATGCCGCGCCTCGCTGCCCGAGCTGCCGGATGCCAAGCGCAAGCGTTATGTCGAGGTGCTGGGCCTCACCCCCTATAACGCGCGCGAGCTGACCGCCGAGGTCGAGACCTTCGCCCGCTTCGAAACCCTGCTGGCCGAAACCGCCCGGGCGATCGGCAAGGATGAACCCGCGGTCGCCACGCAGGTCGCCAACTGGTCGCTCTCGGTCGCGCCGGGGGTGATGAAGGCGCTGGGCGACGAGGCCGATCCCGCCAACGCCACCGCCTCGGCGCAGGCGGCGATCCTCGCGATGCAGGACAAGGGCGAGATCAGCGGCGGACAGGCCAAGGAGATCTTCGAGATCGTCCTCAAGACCGGCCGCGATCCCTCTGAAATAGCGGAGGCCGAGGGGCTGAAGCAGGTCAGCGACACGGGCGCTATCGAGGCCGCAGTCGACGCGATCATCGCCGCCAATGCCGACAAGGTCGAACAGTATCGCGCCGGCAAGGAAGCGCTGTTCGGCTTCTTCGTCGGCCAGACGATGAAAGCGATGCAGGGCAAGGCGAACCCGCAGCTGGTGAACCAGCTTCTGAAGGGCAAGCTGGGATAGGGTGCCGATTGCCTCGGGAGCGAGGCCGGAAGGGGGGAAGGATGCGTCTGGCTTTGGTCCTCGTGCCGGCGCTTGCGGCCTTTGCCGCGCCGCTGGCAGCGCAGAGCGACATTCCCGACCCGGCGTCGGTCGCGGTGCCCGATCTGTCGGGCGGGCGTGATCCTGCGGTGGTGAAGGACGGCGGGAAGTATTTTCATTTCTGGCGCGCCGACACCAGCTACGAACAGGCCTATGCCGACATCGCCGACTGCGCGCGCTTCACGCCGATGGCGGGGGGCAATGCGCCCTTGCTGCCGATGTTCATCGCGTGGCGCGGCAGGCCCGAAGCCCGCGACGACAGCCCGCCCCCGTCGCATCCCTACGGGCTGGTCGGCGACGTCATGGGGGCACTGATCATGGGATCGGCTTCGCAGCTAGCCGCGCAGGGCCGGCTCCATGCCTGCCTCGCTCCGCTCGGTTACCAGCGATTCCCGCTGCGCAAGGATGTGTGGAAGACGATTGCGGCGGACGCCACACCCGCAGCGATTGCGGTGCGGGCGAAGATCGCGTCCGGCCCGCGCCCCGATGCCGAGCCGCTGGCGGAGGCGCCGTGATTCGCTGTCTTGCCCTTGCCGTTGTCGCGGCCTTGCTATGGGCGGGCGTGCCTTCCGGTGCCAAGCCTGCGGACGAGCTGATCGAGATCGCCGGCGGCAAGCCCGCGACCATCCGCGCCGACCGCGCCTATCTGCTGTTCCGCATCACGCAGCACCCGAGCGTGACGCCGCTCGAACCGCTGCTGATGCGGGTGCCCTCGGCTGACGAGATCGTCCGCTACGAGGCCGCGAAGGCCGAGGCATATGCCAAGGCGTTGCCGGAACTGACCAAGACCTATGAACATGCGCTCGCCCGCTCGCGCCAGAACCCGGTCGATGGCGAGCCGATCCCGCAGCCGCCGACGCTGGAGAATTTTGCATTCGCCTGGGATGCGGTCGCCAATTTGCAGGATGTCGATTTCGGCCGGACCTTCGCGAAGTCACCGGCCGAGGAGACCTTTCTCGTCGAGGCGGTGCCTGGCGATTACGTGCTCTACGGCTTCACCCCGTCGACCGGTTTGCCGCGTCTGATGGTGTGCATGTGCCTCGGAACCGTGGCTTTCACCGCGCGCGCGGGAGAAATCACCGACATGGGCCATCTCGTTTCCGACTTTGCCTTCCGCGCCTCGAAATCGCCCGAGCTGCTTGGCAAGCAGGGCTATCTCGGCACGGTGCGGTCCACGCGGGCAGAGAGCTCGCTGCCGCAAGGGCTGGCCGGTGCCCGCATCGTCCCGGCCGCCTACCGCGCGGTGGGCCGTTTCTTCACGCCCAACGCGGTCAATATCGGAAGGCTTGCCGAAGTGCCCGGCGTGCTCGCCTATGCGGGAGGGACGGTGATCGATGTGCCGACCGGCAAGCCTGTGCCGGACAATTTCTAGCCCCGCGCGCCCCGACACGCACCGGTCGCCATGAGCCTCGCCATCGTCCTCGTCCAGCCCGAGATTCCCGGCAACACCGGGGCGGTGGGGCGCACCTGCGTGGCGCTGGACATGGAGCTGATCCTGATCCACCCCTTGGGCTTCGAGATCAGTGACAAAAGGGTGAAGCGCTCCGGCCTCGACTACTGGCCGCATGTGCGCCTGACCGAATATGCCAGCTGGGACGCCTTTCTGGAGGCGCGCAGCCCCCGCGCAGACCAGATGTTCCTGTTCGAGGAATTCGGTGCGCGGTCCTTCTATGAACCGGACTACCCCGAGGACGCCTTCCTCGTCTTTGGGCAGGAGACCAAGGGCATCCCCAAGGCGATCATCGAGCGCCACCCCGACCGCGTGTTCAAGCTGCCGATGCGCTCCGAGGTGATCCGCTCGCTGAACCTCGCCAACACCGTCTCGGCGGCGGCCTATCAGGCGCTGCGCGGTCGGATCTGACCGCCCGCTACTCCAGCCCCAGCGCCTTCAAATTCATCGTCGCCGCATTGTAGCTCGCCTCGGCGAGGCGGCCGGCGAGGTCGGCGCGGATGGCACTGACCTGGGCGTTGGCGGCGTCTTCCTCGCGCTGGTTTACGAGGAAGAACTCGCCCGCCCCGAGCCGGAAGCGCGTGCGCTCGGCCTGGACCATCGCGTTGGCCTGCTTGACCTCGGCCTCGGCCAGATCGGCGATCTTGAGCGCGGCGGTGAGGTTCTCGATGATGTTGCCGAGCTCCATCGTGATCTGGTCGGCGATGCGGCGCTGGCGCAGCTCGGTCTCGCGCAGTTCGGCCTCGGCGCGCTGGAGGCGCCCGCGCGCCTCGCGGCGCTGGAGCGGCACCGAGAAGGTCAGGCCGACCACCGTGTCGGTCGAATCGAAGCCCGGTCCGCCCGGGCCGAGCTGGCCGAAATCGCGCGACAGCTCGACCGTGGCGTTGAGCGAGGGTTGCAGGTCGTTCTGGCGCAGCGCGATGCGGTTGTTGGCGCGCTCGATCGCGACCTTGAAGACCGCGAGTTCGGGGCGGCTCTGGATCACCTCGCTCATCGGATTGGCCGCGAGGGTCTCGACCGGGGCGATACCGGTCATTCGCGACAGGTCCGGCAGCTGTTCGCGGGTCGGCACGATCATCCGCCCGTCCGACCCCCGCAGGTAGAAGGCGAGGCTGTTGGCGGCGGTCGCGAAGTTGCGCTTGGCCTCCTCCAGCCGCGCGCGGCGGTTGAGCAGGTTGCGCTCGTTCTCGGTCAGGGCGATGCGCGCCCGCGCGCCTTCGCCGACCTCGCGGGCGAGGCCGATCTGGCGCGCCTCGGCGATCTCGAGCAGTTCCTCGAAGACGCGGATCTCCTCGCCCGCCGCGACCCAGCGCCAATAGGCGCGCAGCGCCTCGTGCTGGACGTTGAGGCGCACCAGCATCACGTCGATCTGCGCCTGGGCGGCGGCGAGGCGGGTGTCCTCGATCGCGAAGCGGCGGCTGTCGATGTCGCGGTTGCGCAGCAGCGAGAACAGCGCCCCCACCTTCGCCTCGCCGAGCGCGTTGGTGTAGTTGTAGTTCTCGTAGGTCGGGAAATCGCCGTTGGAGACGCGGTAGGAGCCGTAGACCTCCGCGCCATAGGGCCTGAGCGGCTGGCGCGCCTCGACCTTGCCGAAGCCGCCGGAATAGAAGCCGGTCAGGCGGTCGTAATACTCGCCCTTCAGCATCAGGTCGAAGGCCCCGTCGGCGGCGAGCTGGTCGGAGCGGGCTGCGGCCTCGCGCTCGAAGGCCTCAAGGATCGACGGGAAGGTCAGCGCCGAGGAGCGCAGCACTTCCTCGGGCAGCAGCGGCCCGGTGGTGATTGCCACCTCGAGCGGATCGCTGACAGGGGCGATGTCCTGCGCGGCAACCGGCACAGGGACAAGCGCGAGCGCCAGCGCCAGCGCCGCCGCGCCGATCCATCGGCGTCCGGGCAGCGCGCCCGGCCGCGGCAAGGCGGGACTTCGCACCATCGTCAGTTCGCCGACCCCCCGCTTGACGGCGGTGCCGTCAGTTCGGGCGGGAAATTGTTGAGCTGGCGCCAGATCTCGTAGCCCACCGGCACGGTCTCGAGCAGCACCCAGGCCTGCACCGCCGCGCCGAAACGGACGTAGCGTTCCTCGGGCCAGCCATAGCCGTCGAGCTTGTCCTCGGCGATCAGCACGCGGAAGCGGCCGTTGGACTGGGCCGACTGGTCGACAGTGATCACGCGGCCCCCGAAGGTGCCGACCGCGACCGAGGGCCAGCCGGAGAACTGCACCGCCGGCCAGCCTTCGAACTGGATGCGGGTCTTGTCGCCCGGACGCACCAGCGCGACGTCGCGCCCGTCGATGAAGATCTCGATCACGCGCACCGCGCCGTCGGGCACGAAGGTGGCGAGCACGTCGCCCGCCTTCACCACCGTTGCCGCGTCGCCTGCGTTGAGGCTCTGGATGAAGCCGTCGCGCGGGGCGCGCACGATCTGCACCGACTGGCGCGAGATGTTCACATCGGCGCGATTGAGATCGGCCTGGGCGGCGGCGACGCGGCCCTGCATGTCGGCGACCTTGATCTGCGCCAGTTCGTAATCGCGCCGCGCCGCAAGCCCGGCCTGGAACAGCTCGCGCGAGCGCCGCTCGTCGATCTGGGCGGTCGCGAGCGCCGACTGGGCGGCGGCCAGCTGCAGCTCGATCTGGCGGCGTTCGGCCTGGAGGCGCTCGATCAGGTTGGGGTCGATGTCGGCGATGCGGACGATCGGATCGCCCTTCTTCACCGAAGACCCGTCGCGCACATACCATTCCTCGATCCGGCCCGGCACCAGCGCGTTGATGTCCTGCTTGCGCTCGTTGGGGCTGAGCGTCGTCACCACCCCGCGGCCCGAGGTGGTCTGCACCCAGGGGACGTAGATCAGGAAGGCGACGGTGATCACCAGCGCCGCCAGCAGCATGAAGAACACCACACGCATGACCCGCGGCGTGCGGATCGATGCGAGCGTGGTGAAGTGCGCCATGTCCTCCTTGAGCGTCGCCATGGTCACGCGTCTCCCTTGCTGAGCGGCTCGCCCGGCGGCGGCGCGGAGCGGGCCTTGGCCGCGCTGAATTCCTCGAAGCTGGCGAAATAGCGCTGCCGCCCCGCCTCGAGATAGAGGAAGCGGTCGAAGCCCAGGTCGATGCGCCGGTTCGAGAAGTAGATCACGGTGGTGTAGGCCTGCGCACGCAGTTCGGCGACCGCGCGGGCGATCGGCTCGGGATCGAGCAGGTCGAACAGGCGGCTCAGCACCAGGATGCGCGGGCGTTCGAGCAGGGCGTTGGCGAGCTTCAACTGCTGGAGCTCGACCGCCGAGAGCGGAAAGCCGGTCGCCGCGAGCGGGGTGTCGAGGCCCTTCTCCAGCGTCGCGATGGTGCCGGCGAGGCCGACCGTCTCGAGCGCGCCGAGCATCCGCTGCGGCGCGGTGTCGGGGCAGGACAGCGCGAGGTATTCGCGGATCGTCATCTCGACGATGCTCGGCCGGTCGAGCACGTGGACGTTCTTGCGCAGGTGGTGCGCCTCGATCGCCTTCATGTCGATCCCGCCCAGCGTGGCGATGCCGCCTTGCGGCAACACGTGCATCTTGAGCAGGTTGGTGAACAGGCGCTGCACCCCGTGCTGGCTGGCCGCGGCCATGATAATCGCGCCCGACGGGATCTCGAGATCGAACTGCACCTCCTCGTGCCGCGCCTTCCCGCGCACGCCCTTCATGACGATGGTGTGGTCCGGCACGTCGAAGGGATCGGCGCCCTTGGGCTGTTCCTGCTCGACATCGTAGAAGTGGGAGATTTCCTCGACCGCGGCGAAGAGGTCGTAGAAATAGCCGAGATAGCTGCCGAGCTGCGACACGCCGAGGAAGGCGGCCGAGAGGACCAGCTCGGCGGCGACCAGCTGGCCGAGGGTCAGCTCGTTCTCGATCACCAGCCAGCCGCCCAGCCCGAGCAGCGCGGCGCTCGCCGCGGCATACATCACCAGGAAGGCGATGGTCTGCGAGAACAGGTGGCGGAAGTGGCGCTTGCGCTGGGTGATGTAGTCGCGGGTGTGATCGTCGGTCTTGTCGAGCGCGTAGTCGATGCGGCGCTGCGACTTGAAAAAGCCGTTGGAGCCGCCGATGCTCTCCAGCCAGGCGGCGGTGGCGTGCTTGGCGTGGCTGAGATCGACCCCGGTGCGCAGCGCGCGGCTGCCCCAGGCCAGCCAGACGATCCAGATCAGCGCGATCATCACCAGCGTGAAGCCGAGGAAATAGGGGTGGTAGAGGCTCACCAGCACGAAGCCGACCGCGATCTGCAGCAGGGTGGTGAAGCCGCCGATGAACAGGATCGGGATCGCGGTCTGGACATAGACCACGTCGAAATAGCGGTTGAACAGCGGGCCCTTCTTCACATCGCTGAAGAAGGGGTTCTGGGCATAGACCGAGATCAGCGAGATCTCGGCCACCATCCGCGCATAGAAGCGGCGGGCGAAGATCTCCATCAGGTGGACGCGCAGGGCGTAGAGCAAGCTCGAGATCAGCAGCAGGCCGAACAGCGTCAGCGTCAGCACCACCAGCGGCGCGCGCATGGCGGTGTTGGCGATGGTGTTGATCAGCATCTGCACCGAGATCGGGGTCGCCAGCGAAAGCAGGCTGATGCCGATGCCGTAGACGGCGGCGAGCCAGTAGAAGTTCGCCTCGGGCTTCAGGATATCGAGGAAGATCCTGAAGAACTTCACCAGCGATATCTTCGAGCCGTAACTTTGGCCTTCACCTGCCATGGCAGCCTTTCCGTCCGAAACCTGTGTCCAAGCGATCCGATGCCCGGCCGGATGATGGCGAGCGCCGGAGCAGTTTTGCATCTATTGCAACCACGCGGCGCCGCAAGCGATCAATCGTCGAGCGCGCCCGCGGTTCCGCTGCGGGGATAATGTTCAAATTCCTGAAGATATATGTCTGCAAGAAGTGATGAGAGGTAATAAAGTATCAGTCACGCCCGTTAGCGCGCAAAGCTTGCGCGTAGCTGAACCGCAGGCGAAGAGACGGTCGTGATGGCAGGAAAACAGGCAGGCAAGGCAGGCACTGTGCTGCTGGCGGGCGGCGGCCATGCCCATGTCGCGGTGCTGGCCGACTGGATTTGCCGCGGCCCGCCGCCGGCCGCGCGCCGGGTGCTGCTCAGCCCCGAGCCGGCCTTGCGCTATTCGGGGATGGTCCCCGGCTGGCTCGCGGGCCAGCACGCGGCGGACGACGGGGTGGTCGATCTCGCCGCGCTCGCCGCACGCGCCGGGGCGGAGCTGGTGTTCGATCGCTGCACATCGCTCGATCCCGAGGCGCGGGCGGTGACCACCGCCGGGGGGCGGGACATCGCCTTCGATATCGCCTCGTTCGACACCGGCGGCGAGGGGCAGGGAGCGGCGCTGCTCGGCGCGGACCCGCGCCTTCTGGAGGTGCGCCCCATCGGGGCCTTTGTGCAGCGCCTCGCCGACCTGCGCGCCTCGGGGCAGGCCCTCACGCGCATCGTCGTGGCGGGCGGTGGGGCAGGGGGCGTGGAGATCGCCTTCGGGCTGCGCAACATGGCGCAGGCCGATCCCAGGCCCGAGGTGGTGCTGGTGACCGGCTCGGACGGACTGCTCCCCGGCTTTGCGGACAGGGTCCGCCGCCGGGTCGCCGCCGCCCTCGCGCGGCAGGGGGTCGCGGTGATCGTCGCCGAGGCGCGCTTTTCGGACGGGGCGCTGGTCGCGGACGGGCAATCGCTCGAACCAGCGCAGCTCGTCATCGCCGCCACCGGCAGCGCCGCGCCCGCCTGGGTGCGCGCGAGCGGCATCGCCACCGATGCGGGCGGCTTCATCGCCGTCGACGCGCACCAGCGATCGACCTCGCACCCGCATATCCTCGCCGCCGGGGACGTTGCCGCGCGCACCGACCGGCCGCTTGCCCGCTCGGGCGTCCATGCCGTCTTCGCCGGACCCGTCATCGCCGCCAACCTGCGAAGCCTCCTCGCGGGCGAGCCGCCGCAGGCCGCCTACCGCCCGCGCCGCCACAGCCTCTACCTCATGAACACCGGCGACGGGCGCGCGATTGCGAGCTACGGTCCTCTCGTTGCCGAAGGGCGCTGGGTGCTCGCCTGGAAGCACAGGATAGATAAAGGCTGGATCGCGGAATACGCCGCGCTCGCAAGAGGCGTGTAACCGGCGCGGGAAGGGCCGCGAACCGGGCCGAAAGGGGATCACGTGAAGAAGCTTGCCATCATCGCCGTTCTGGCCGCGCTCGCCGCCGCCTATTTCGCCTTCGATCTCGGGCAATACCTGACGCTCGCGGGCGTGAAGGCGCTTGCTGACGACACGGCCGCCTTCCAGCGCGACAATCCGCTGGTGGTGGTCGCGGGGTTCTTCCTCGCCTATGTCGTCGTCACCGCCGCGTCCTTCCCCGGCGCGGCGATCATGACGCTGGCGGCGGGCGCCCTGTTCGGCGTGGTCTGGGGCACGGTGATCGTCTCCTTCGCCTCGACCATCGGGGCGACGCTCGCCTTTCTGTCCTCGCGCTACGTGCTGCGCGACAGCATCGAGGCGCGCTTCGGCGAGCGGCTGAAGGCGATCAACGCCGGGCTGGAGCGCGACGGGGCGTTCTACCTTTTCTCGCTGCGGATGATCCCGGTCTTCCCCTTCTTCATGGTCAACCTCGTGATGGGCCTGACCCGCATCCGCACGCTCACATTTATGTGGGTGAGCCAGATCGGCATGCTGCTCGGTACCATCGTCTACGTCAACGCGGGCACCCAGCTGGCGCGGATCGACAGCCTGGCAGGGATAGCCTCGCCGGCGGTGCTGGGGAGCTTCGTGCTGCTCGGCATCGTGCCGTGGATCGCCAAGGGGATCATCGGGCTGATCAAGCGGCGCAAGGTCTATGCGGGGTTCCGGCGCCCGAAAAAGTTCGACCGCAATCTGGTGGTGATCGGGGCGGGTTCGGCAGGCCTCGTCTCGGCCTATATCGCCGCGACGGTGAAGGCCAAGGTGACGCTGGTCGAGGTGCACGACATGGGCGGCGACTGCCTCAACACCGGATGCGTGCCGTCCAAGGCGATCATCAAGAGCGCCAAGGTCGCCGCCACGATGCGCCATGCCGACCGCTACGGGCTGGCGGCGGTCGAGCCGGAGGTGCCCTTCCGGGCCGTGATCCAGCGGGTGATGGACACCATCAAGGCGATCGAACCGCACGACAGCGTCGAACGCTATACCGGTCTCGGGGTCGATGTGGTCAAGGGCTATGCGCGGATCATCGACCCCTGGACGGTCGAGATCGCGCTCAACGACGGCGGCACGCAAAGGCTGACCACCCGCAGCATCATCATCGCCAGCGGGGCCGAGCCGGTGGTGCCGCCGATCCCCGGGATCGGGGAGAGCGGCTATCTCACCAGCGAGACCATGTGGCAGGCCTTCGCGCAGATGGACGCGGCACCGCAGCGGGTCGCGGTGCTGGGCGGCGGGCCGATCGGGTGCGAGTTGTCGCAGGCGCTGGCGCGGCTCGGCTCCGAGGTGACGCAGGTCGAGATGGCCGACAGCCTGCTCGGGCGCGAGGATGCCGACGTCTCCGCGCTCGCCCGCGAGGTGCTCGAGGCGGACGGGGTCCGCGTTCTCACCGGCCACAAGGCGGTGCGGATCGAGGGGCGCACGCTGATCGCCGAGGCAGGCGGGCAGGAGGTGCGCATCCCCTATGACGCCCTGATCGTCGCCATCGGCAGGAAGGCGCGGCTCACCGGCTTCGGGCTCGAGGACATTGGCGTCGACACGGGCAAGACCGTGACCACCGACGAGTTCCTCGCCACCAAATTCCCCAATATCTTCGCTGCCGGCGATGTGGCGGGCCCCTACCAGTTCACCCACACCGCCAGCCACCAGGCCTGGTATGCCAGCGTCAACGCGCTGTTCGGCACCTTCCGCAAGTTCAAGGCCGATTACCGCGTGATCCCCGCTGTCACCTTCCTCGACCCCGAGTTCGCCCGCGTCGGGCTGAACGAGCGCGAGGCGGCAGAGCAGGGCATCGCGGTCGAGGTGACGCGCTACGAACTCGACGATCTCGACCGCGCCATCGCCGAGAGCGAGACCCGGGGCTTCGTCAAGGTGCTCACCCCGGCAGGCGGCAAGGACAAGATCCTCGGCGCGACGATCGTCGGGGCGCACGCGGGCGAATTGCTGGCCGAATACGTGCTGGCGATGAAGCACGGGATCGGGCTCAACAAGATCCTCGGCACGATCCATTCCTACCCGACCATGGCCGAGGCCAACAAGTTCGCCGCCGGCAACTGGAAACGCGCCAACAAGCCCGAGGGCCTGCTGAAGTGGGTCGAACGCTACCACGCCTGGATGCGCGGCTGACCGGCGGGCCGCGCCGGGCAGGCTGGCGTTGGGCCGCGTCTTCGGCAAGAAGGGCGGGGCTGACCGCACGAGGGGGGATTGATTGGAACTGTTCGACCAACTGCGCGGGATCATCGGCCTTGCCGCGCTGATGGGCCTTGCCTGGGCCTTCAGCGAGAACCGCGCGCGCCTGCCGGGCTGGCGCTGGATGGCGGGCGCGCTGGCGCTTCAGGGCGTGCTGGCGGTGCTGATCGTGCGCGTGCCGGCGGTCTGGGCGGCGGTCGGGCTTGCCAATGACGCGGTCGCGGCGGTCGAGCAGGCGACGCTCAAGGGCTCGTCCTACATGTTCGGCTATCTCGGCGGGGCGGAGCTGCCCTTCGCACTCAGGGAGGGCGCGCAGCCGCCGCTGGTGATCGCCTTCCAGATCCTGCCGCTGGTGATCGTCTTCTCGGCGCTCGCCGCGCTCCTGTGGCACTGGGGGGTGTTGCGCTGGATCGTGAACGGCCTCTCCTTCCTCCTGCGCCGCTCGCTCGGCGTGTCGGGCGTGGTCGGCCTGTCGGGCGGGGCGAGCGTGTTCCTCGGCGTGGTCGAGGCGCCGCTCGTCACCCGCGCCTGGTTCGGCCGCGTGAGCCGCGCCGAGCTGTTCCAGATCATGACCCTGACGATGGCGACCATCTCGGGCGCGATCCTCGTGCTCTACGCCACCACACTGCGCGCCGTGGTGCCCGATGCGACCGGGCACATGATCGCCGCCTCGCTGATCTCGCTCCCGGCGGCGCTGCTGGTCGCCCGGCTGATGGTGCCGGGCACCCCCGAGGAGAGCGCGACCGAGGTCGACGGCGAGGCACCGGACCTCGGCTATGCCAGCAGCATCGATGCGGTCATCAAGGGCACGATGGACGGGATGCAGCTGTTCCTCGCGGTGATCGCCGTCATCATCACCGTGTTCGCCCTCGTCGCGCTGGTCGACATGGCGCTGGCGTGGCTGCCGATGGTCGAGGGCGAGGCGCTGACGCTGAAGCGCCTGCTGGGCTGGGCGCTGGCCCCGCTGATGTGGCTGATCGGCGTCCCCTGGGCCGAGGCGCAGGCGGCCGGCAGCCTGATGGGGACCAAGGCGGTGCTCAACGAATATGTCGCCTATCTCGAACTTGCGGCCCTTCCGGCAGGGACGCTGGGGCCGAGGAGCCAGCTGATCGTCACCTATGCCCTGTGCGGCGTCGCCAACCTCGCCAGCGTCGGCCTGCTGGTCTCGACCATCGGCACGCTCTGCCCGGAGCGCCGCGCCGAGGCGGCGGGGCTGGGCATGAAGAGCTGGATCAGCGGCAACCTCGCCACCGCCATGACCGGCGCGTGGATCGGGCTGGTGACGTGGTGAGGCGCGCGCGATGTTCGACGCCAAGCTCCGCCCGCTGATCGATCCGCCGCTGAACGCCGCCGGGCGTGCGCTGGCGGAGGCGGGCGTCACCGCCAACGGGCTGACCTTCGCGGGCCTCGCGCTGGGGCTCGCAGGCGCGGCGGCCATCGCCTTCGGCCAGATCGGCTGGGGCCTCGCGCTGATCCTCGCCAACCGCCTCGCCGACGGGCTCGACGGGGCGGTCGCCCGGGCGCGCGGGCCGAGCGATCTCGGCGGCTATTTCGACATCGTCGCCGATTTTGCCTTCTACGTGAGCGTGCCGGTCGGCTTCGGGGTGCTCGCGCCCGCCAATGCCGTGCCCGCGCTGGTGCTGGTCGCAAGCTTCGTGCTGACGGGGGTGAGCTTCCTCGCCTTCGCGGTCGTCGCCGCCAAGCGCGGGGCCGAGACCGAGGCGCACGGGAAGAAGAGCTTCTTCTATTCGACCGGCCTTGCCGAAGGGGCCGAGACCATCGCGGTGTTCATCGCCATGTGCCTCGCGCCCGCGTGGTTCCCGGTGCTGGCGCTCGGCTATGCGGGGCTTTGCGCGCTCACCGTCGTGCAGAGGAGCGCGATGGCGGTGCGGGCCTTCGCCGACTAGCGGCTCGCCGCGCCCAGCAGCGCCTCGGTGCGCTGGCGCAGGTCCGCGATGCGCGCGGTGTTGGCGCCGAGATCGCTGATCCCGACCCGGCTGACCGAGCGGAAATCGATCTGCGCATCGCCCACGCGCGCGACGACATCGTCCTTGAAGCCGAACCAGAAGCTTTCCGCCACGCCCTCGACCATGCCGGCGGCGGCGTCCTGGCGGATCTCGGTCAGCCCCATCGCCGCCATCGCCGCCGCGACCGCCGCCGTGCCTTCCGCCTTGCTCGCGCCGCCCAGCGGCAGCGGGGCGGGGCGATCAGGGCGGGCGGTGATGATCTGCGCGTGGCTCTTGACCGCCAGTTCGGGCGGGGTGCGCTCCGCATAGAGCGGCAGCTGGCCGAGCGGCACCTGGTAGTCGCTCAGCGGATTGGCCCCCGCCGCCTCGCGCGCGGCCATCGTGCTTTCGGAAAAGGCCGGGGGGTTGCCGGTGTCGGTGGAAATGTCGTGGATCGGGTTGCCGGCCGCCTTGCCGCCCATGCCGAGGAACACCGCCAGCGCGGCGGCGGGCACCAGCAGGCCGATGATCGCCGCCGCCAGCACCCCGTTGCGCCGCGGCTTCGCGCGCACGCCCAGCACCAGCGAGACCAGCGCCGCCAGCGCCGCGATCCCCAGCAGGATCATGCCGCCGCCCAGCGTCAGGGTCATCAGCCCCAGCTTCCAGTCCCATATCCCCACCTTGGTGCCGAGCGCGGCGACCATGAAATAGAGCGGGACGAACGCCATGAGGGCGAGGACGAGCTTGGTGTGCCAGGGCAGGTTCTTCATGCGCGCGAACATAGCGCCCCCGGAGCCCAAGGCAACTTTCACGCAACGCGGCGGGAAACCCTTTGCCCGGCGATGCGTTGGAGTGCTTGCGGTGTCTGGGGAGAGGGCCTTTTGCGCAGGTGAAGTCCCGCTTTCCATGCCCGAAATTCTGGGTTAAGCCCCGCTGGGATGCGGGAGGAACATCTTGTTCAGAGGACAAACGACCATGAAGCGTAATTTCCTGATGGGCGCGGCCGCGCTGGCGAGCCTTGCCACCCTTTCGGCTTGCGGCGGCAAGCAGGCCGAGGAAGCCGAAGCTCCGGCGGCCACCGAGATGGCTCCGGCCGAGACTCCGGCTGCGACCGAAACCCCCGCCGATGCCGCCGCTGCGGCGCCTGCCGGCGGCGCGGTGACCTATGCCAGCTTCACCGGCGATCCGGCTTCGGGCGAGAAGGTCTTCGCCGCATGCCGCACCTGCCACGTGTTCGACGAAGGCGTGAACCGCGTCGGCCCGTCGCTGCACAAGGTCGTGGGCCGCAAGTCGGGTTCGGTCCCGGGCTTCTCCTACTCGGACGCCAACAAGAACAGCGGCGTCACCTGGACGCCGGACGTGCTGTTCGACTACCTCAAGGATCCCAAGGGCTTCATGCCGGGCACCAAGATGGCCTTCCCGGGCGTCAAGGACGACCAGAAGCGCGCGGACCTCGTCGCCTACCTCGAGCAGCAGTCGAAGTAATCGGCGGGCCCTCGCGGCCACAGGAAAATCGGGCGGTGCAGGTGACTGCGCCGCCCTTTTTCTTTGCCCGCCCGGTGCGCGGCGTCAGGCGGCGAGCAGGCTTGCGTCGGCGGGGCAGTGGCGCGCGAGGTATTCCTCGTGGCTCGGCAGCGAGCCGACCGCGCGGGCGATCAGCGTCCTGAGGTTGGCGAGGAACTCGGCAAGCTGCGCCTCGCTCAGCTGGTCGGCCATCGGGTCGTAATCCGCCGGCACGATCCCCTGGCCGAGCATCACCTGCACCCAGCTCGCATCGCGGAACAGATCGTCGACATCGCGCCCGACGCGGCCCGAGGCGGCGAACAGCGCGATCTTGTGGGTGAGGCTGTCGGGCACATTCATGTGCTTGCAGTAGCGCCAGAACTCCGTGTCCTCGCGGTCGGTCCGGTGGTAGTGCAGGATCAGGAAATCGCGGATCTGCGCGAATTCCTCCTCGCAGCGCCGGTTGTATTCGGCGCGCATCGCCGACGGGTCGCCGGCGCGGGGGAAGAGCTGGATCAGCCGGCTGACATGCGACTGGATCAGGTGGATCGAGGTCGATTCGAGCGGTTCGAGGAAGCCGCTCGACAGGCCGATCGCGGCGCAGTTGTGCGCCCAGAAGGCCTCGCGCCGCCCGGTGGTGAAGCGGATCGGGCGCGGATCGCCCAGCGCCTTCGTGTCGAGCCCCGCCATCAGCAGGTCGGCCGCCGCCTCGTCGGTGGTGAAGCCCGAGGAATAGACGTGCCCGTTGCCGGTGCGGTGCTGCAAGGGGATGCGCCACTGCCAGCCCGCGTCCCTGGCGGTCGCACGGGTATAGGGCACCAGCACCGGCAGCCGCTCGGACGGCACGGCGAGCGCGCGGTCGCAGGGGAGCCATTTCGACCATTCCTGATAGCCGACCCCCAGCGTCTCGCCGAGCAGCAGGGCGCGGAAGCCGGTGCAGTCGATGAAGAAATCGCCAGCCACCTCCTTGCCGCCCCCGAGCGTGATCGAGCGGATGTCGCCGCTCTCCCCGTCGCGCGCGACGCTCTCGACGATGCCCTCGGTGCGGGTGACGCCGCGCCCTTCGGCATAGTCGCGCAGGAACAGGGCATAGCGGCTGGCGTCGAAGTGATAGGCATAGGCAAGGCCCGTCACTGCGGTGTTGCCGACCCGGTCCAGCTTGCCGAAGCGCGCCTGGTCCGCCGCCATCTGGTGCAGCGAGAAGTCCCACAGCCCCTTCGGATCGGGCGCGCTTCCGGCGCTGCGGCGCCAGTGGTGGTGGAAGGCGACATTGGCGAGGGTCATGCCCGTGTCGCCGAAGGTGTGGAGATAGCGGCTGCCCTTGCGGCCCCAGTCGACGAACTCGATCCCCAGCTTGAAGGTGCCCGAGGTGGCGGAGAGGAAGGCGTTCTCGTCGAGTCCGAGGATCGCGTTCAGCCGGATGATCTGCGGGATCGTCGCCTCGCCCACGCCGACCGTGCCGATCGCCTCGCTCTCGACCAGCTCGATCGTCAGGCGCTGGCCCAGCAGCCGCGCAAAGGCCGCCGCGGTGATCCATCCGGCGGTGCCCCCGCCGACGATCACCAGTTTCCTCACCTCGGGCCGGTCCATGGCATTCATCCCGTTGCTTGCCTGCCTTGGCCCGGAACCGGGCGGAAGAAGGCGTTGATCGTCAGCCGGCCCTCGCGGGGGTCGGCGCTCAGGGGGGCGGCGTTGTCGATCACCCCGCTGTGGAGGATGTTGCCGCGATAGAAAATCGCGCTGTTGAAGGTCCCCTCGGCGACATGGACGCGCTCGAAATGGGGGGCGCCGTCGGTCGGGTAGGCGGCGGGCGGCAGGCCCGCGCGCGCGACCTCGTCCTGCACCGCGGCTGCATAGCGCGGATAGGTTTCGGCGGTGAGCGACTCGAAGCCCGTCGCCCGGTGACGGAAGAAGGCCGTCCCCCCGTGGCCGGTGCGGTGGAGGTAGAGCATCATCGCGATCTGCTGCGGGTCGGTGCCGTCGACATGGGGCAGGCGCTGGATCGGGGCGAGGGCGGCGGGCGGGGCCGTCACCAGCGAATACCACGCCTGCATCGCCCAGGGCCGCCCGTCCCCGCCAAACCACTGATCGAGCAGGGGAGAGAGCACCCCGAGCCACGCCCGGCACACCGCCGGATCGAGCGCGGCGCGCACGCCGGGATATTGCGGCGTGATTTTTGCAAAATTTTGCAAAGAGGCTTGCGAAATTGCATGCTCCGGCGTCTCGAGAAAATTCTCGATGCTGACAAGAGGCTGATCTGAAAACGGAAAATGTCCGACCCGCGGCGCGGCAAGCGTGATCGCCCATCCTTGCGGGGGTGCATGCCGGGGTGAGGCGGGCTGGGTGGCCATGCCGGAGAGCCTAACAAACTCGGGCAGGCACTCCAAGGTTGTTCCTTAAACAATTGGTTATGAACGTAAAATCCTGATACTGAGCGACATGAACGACGGATCGCACCCGGCGCGGGCGCTGCGGAAATCATGCTGCGATGCGGCATAGGCGAAAACTGTGTCCATCGGGCAACATTTGCGCTCGCTCAAACAGGCAGGCGAGCGGCAACCGGGTGCATGGGTACATCGAACCCACAGAAATAATTGAATAATTGTGCCAATCCTCGGCCGCGTCATACAACTGCCATTTGGCGATTTACCTGCGCCGCGGCATGGGCTATGAAAAAACCTGCAAAAGCGCACAGAGAGCGGCGCTAGCGGGAGGGGACTTCTGATGAGAATGAACGGGATCAATCGTAGCGCGCGCCTGCTGTGCGGGGCCGCGACCTTTCTGGCGCTGACCGCCACCGGCGCGCCGGTGATGGCGCAGGAGACCGACGAGGAGCAGGCGGCCGTCGCCGAGGGCCAGGGTGAGAACGCGATCGTCGTCACCGGCATCCGCGGGTCGATCCAGTCCTCGCTCGATGCCAAGCGCAACGCCACCTCGATCGTCGAAGTGATCTCGGCCGAAGACATCGGCCTGCTGCCCGACCAGTCGATCGCCGACACCCTCGCCCGCCTGCCCGGCGTCACCGCCCAGCGTGTGCGCGGCCGCTCGCAGCAGATCTCGATCCGCGGCCTCGGCCCGGACTTCTCGCTTTCGCTCCTCAACGGCCGCGAGATCGTCTCGGCGGGCAACAACCGCGGCATCGAATTCGACCAGTTCCCCTCGGAACTGATCGGCACCGGCGTGGTCTACAAGACCGGTGACGCCCAGCTCGCCGCGATCGGCATCGCCGGCGCGGTCGACCTGCGCACCATCCGTCCGCTGGATTCGAACAAGCGCCAGATCACCGTGTCGGGCACCTACACGATCAACGACAGCGGCTCGCTCAACCCCGATTTCGCCTCGGACGGTTACCGCTTCTTCGGCAGCTACATCGACCAGAACGCCGACGGCACCATCGGCTGGTCGCTGGGTGCCACCATCCAGTCGATCCCGACGCAGTTCATCAGCCGCGAACTGAAGACCAACCAGTTCCAGATCGGCCGCACCCCGGGCGGCGTGATCTACCCCGCCGACAACCCGCGCCAGGGCGTCGTCAGCCGCAACTTCGAGCGCACCTCGGTCGCAGGCAGCCTGCAGTTCGAGCCGAGCGACAGCTTCTCGCTGACCCTCGACGGCTTCTACACCAACACCACCGACAGCGGGATCTTCCGCGGCACCGAAACCCCGATCGCCTCGTGGAGCGGCGCGAACTTCGTCGGCGCGCAGGGCAGCGGGCCCTTTGCCGACAGCGCCACCTACAGCGCGGTCGTGCCGATCCTGCGCACCGACACCGAGGGCGCGGACAGCGAGATCTTCGCGCTCGGCGGCAACATCGAGTGGAAGGCGACCGACAACCTCGGCTTCGTGCTCGACTACGGCTACTCGACCCTCGACCGCAACGACATCGACTACGAAAGCTATGCCGGCACCGGCCGCGCGCGTTCGGGCCTGCAGGACCGCCTGACCTTCACCTTCCCGGCTGACGGCCAGTACACCATCGCCAGCCAGGTCGATTACACCAACCCGGCCAACGTCCTGCTCACCGATCCGGGCGGCTGGGGCCAGGTCGGCTTCATCAAGCAGCCGATCATCGAGGACGAGCTGCACCAGCTGCGCGCCGAGACCTACTGGGAGTTCGACGGCGGCTTCATCGACCGCATCACCGTCGGCTGGCTCTACACCGATCGCCAGAAGAGCTTCGATTCGAACGAGAGCTTCCTGCGTCCCACCGCCGCCTTCGGCAACGGGCTGCGGGTGCCCACGGCCGCGATCGTCGGTTCGACCGACACCAAGAGCCTGGGCATGGACATCCTTGCCTATGATCCGTCGAGCTTCCTGACCGACGGCACCTATCTCGTCGAGAAGGCCACCTTCGACACCCAGTGGGTGGTCGAGGAGAAGATCCACAACTTCTACATTCAGGCCAACATCGACGGCGATCTGGGTTCGGTTCCGGTGCGCGGCAATATCGGCCTGCGCTATGCCGACACCGAGCAGGGCTCGACCGGCACGATCGCGGGCGGGATCAACACCGTCGAGGCGAGCTACGACAACTGGCTGCCGAGCATGAACCTCGCCTTCGAGATCATGCCCGACACCTTCATCCGTCTCGCCGCGGCCAAGACCATCACCCGCGCGCGGCTCGACCAGATGACGGCGAACCAGAACATCGGGTTCAACCCGCTGAGCTGCATCGACACCAACAACGACCAGCGCCCCGACCGGGTGATCGCATTCAACCCGCCCTCGGTGGTCTGCTTCAACCTTGGCGGCGGCAACCCGGCGCTCCAGCCCTATTCGTCGACCTCCTACGACATCTCCTTCGAGAAGTACTTCTCGCCGGGCACCGCGATCATTGTCGCGGCGTTCCACAAGGACCTGTCGGACTGGGTTATCGACTTCAGCGAGCTGACCGATCTCAGCCAGTCGATCCAGAACTTCGGCGCGGGCGCCTTCCTGCAGGCTAACCCGCAGGTCGCGACCGGGATCTTCAACGGCCCGGTCAACTTCGCCGACGGCACGATCACCGGCGTGGAAGGCACGGTCCGCCTGAACTTCGGCGACTTCAGCGATGCGCTCGACGGGTTCGGCGGCTTTGCCAGCGTCACCTATGCCGATGCCGAGGTGCAGAACCAGAACTTCAACCCGATCGCCATCCCCGGCTATTCGGACGTGACCTGGTCGGCGGACGTATTCTACGAAAAGTACGGCTTCCGCGCCAAGCTGGCGGCCCGCTACCGCAACGGCTTCCTGTCCGAGGTGCAGAACTTCGACGGTTCGCTCTCGGGTGCCCAGGCCCAGCCGGAAACCATCCTCGATGCGCAGATCGGCTACACCTTCTCGAACGAGGGCAGCTTCCTCAACGGGGTGCAGATCCTCGCGGAAGTGTTCAACCTGACGAACGAGCCCTTCGTGACCGAGAACGACCTGTTCAACGCGGGCGGCCAGCAGGTGGGCACCTTCCCGAGCCGCCACGAGCTCTACGGGCGGACCTTCAACCTGACGATCCGCAAGAACTTCTGACCCGGACCCCTCGGGTCGCACGAGGGTTTCAGGGAGGGCCCGCCAGCAATGGCGGGCCCTTTCGATTCCGGGGAGGGGCGAGGCGATGTCGTCGCGCGGTCATCGCGCACGCGTCGCCCTGCCGTTGTCACGGCATGCGCGGGTGCTTGGGGGGCGGAAATCAGGCCGCGAGCGGCGGGGCGGGGCAGTGGCGGGCGATGAAATCGCCGTGCGACGGCATGGCGGCAACCGCCTCGTCCATCGCCTGCCGGATCTGCCGGAACCGCTCGGCGACCGGCACCCCGGCCCGCATAGCCGCCAGCGCCGGGGCCTGGCGCGGCACGATCCCCTGGCCGAGATAGACCGCGATCCAGCTCGGGTTGGCGAACAGCTCCTGCCCGTCGGCGACCAGCATCCCGGCCTCGCGGAAATGGTCGATCTTGTATTGCAGGCTGTCGGGGATCGGCATGGCCGCGCAGTAGCGCCACAGCTCGGAATCCTCGCGGGTCGTGGCCTTGTAGTGCAGGATCAGGAAGTCCCGGATCAGCTCGTATTCCCTTGCCGTCTGGGCATTGTATTCGCGCGCCAGCAGGGGCGACATGGCGGCGTCCGGCAGCAGCGCGATCAGCCGCAGGATGCCGTACTGGATGAGGTGGAGGCTGGTCGATTCCAGCGGCTCCATGAACCCCGCCGACAGCCCGATGGCGACGCAGTTCTTCTCCCAGAACTTGCGCCGCTTGCCGGTGACGAACCTGAGCGGGCGCGGGTCGGCCAGCGCCTTGCCGTCGAGGTTGGCGAGCAGGGTCGCGGCGGCCTCGTCCTCGGAGATGAACTCGCTGCAATGGACATAACCGTTGCCGGTGCGGTGCTGGAGCGGGATGCGCCACTGCCACCCCGCCTCGCGCGCGGTGGAGCGGGTGTAGGGGGTGAACTCGCCCCGCTCGCAGGGCACCGCCACGGCGCGGTCGCAGGGCAGCCAATGCTGCCAGTTGTCGTAGCCCGCGTGCAGCGCCTCCTCGATCAGCAGGCCCCGGAAGCCGCTGCAATCGATGAAGAATTCGCCGGCGATCCGCTCGCCGTCCTCGAGCGTCACGCTCTCGATGAACCCGTCCTCGCCGCGCAGGGCAACGTCGACGACCTTGCCTTCGCGCCGCGTCACCCCCCGGCCTTCCGCATAGCGCCGCAGGAAGGCGGCGTAGAGCCCGGCGTCGAAGTGGTAGGCATAGTCGAAGGTCGACTGGATCAGCCGCCGGTCGGGCGAGGGGTGGCTGAACTTGCCCGCCTTCGCCATCGCCCAGCACATCGAGAAGTCGTCGATCGGGCCCTCCACCCGGCCCGCCAGATGCTCGTGCATCCAGTGGTGGTAGAAGGGCACAGAGTCGAATTCGGCGCCATACTGGCCGAAGGGGTGGAAATAGCGGTGTCCCTGCCGCCCCCAGTCGACGAACTCGATCCCGAGCTTGTAGCTCCCCTGCGTCTCGCGCACGAAGGTCGCCTCGTCGATGCCGAGGCGCTTGTTGAAGTGGCGGATGGGCGGGATGGTCGCCTCGCCGACGCCCACGGTGCCGATCGCCTCGCTTTCGATCAGGGTGATCGCGCAGGAACGCCCCACCGCGTCGGCGAGGGCGGCGGCCGTCATCCACCCGGCGCTGCCGCCGCCGACGATGACGATGCTCGATAGGGGCGCGCTCTGTCCGGTCATCCGCCGCAGCTTTCGCGGATCAGCAGGCTCGTTTCAAGCCGCTGCGAGATCGCCGGGCCATCGCCCTTGTCGATGAGCTTGGAGACCAGCATCCGGCCCGCAAGGTTGGCGTCCTGGTCGATGGTGGTGAGCTGCGGGGTGACGAGGCGGGCTGCCGGGATATTGTCGTATCCCACCACCGAGACATCATCGGGCACGCGCATCCCCGAGCGGGTCAGCGCGCGGATCGCGCCGATCGCGATGAGGTCGGAGGCGGCGAAGATCGCGTCGAACCTCAGGCCCCGCGCCAGAGCGCTGCGGACGGCGGCTTCGGCGGAGTGGACCTCGAAATGGGCGGGGACGACCAGATCGTCGTCGAAAGGGATACCCGACTGTTCGAGCGCCTGCTTGTATCCGCGCAGGCGCTGCTCGGCCTCGGGCGCCTCGCTGTCGCCGAGGAAGGCGATGCGCCGCCGCCCGAGCCGCGCGAGGTGCGCGGTCGCGCGCCGGCCGCCGGCGAGGTTGTCCGAGCCGATGACGCAATACTGCGCGTCCGGGAACTCCGCACCCCACACCACGAAGCGGTTGTCGCGCGCGGCCAAGGCGTTGAACTCGTGGTGGAGCGAGGACTGGCCGATGAAGATCACGCCGGTCGCGCGGCTGGTGCTCATGGCGTAGTCGAGATCGCCGGTGGCGCGCGGGGCAAGGTGGCTGATGATGAGGTCGGCGTTGCGCTCGCGCGCGGCCTCGGCAATGCCCGCCAGCAGTTCGAGGAAGAAGGGGTCCGACACCCGCGCATCGCGGCCCTGCGGCGCGGGGACGACCACTGCGAGGGTAGCGTCGGCGCCGATCGGCCCGCTCGGCATCGAGGCGCGGAACTCGTAGTCGTGGGCGCGGGCGATCTGCCAGATCTGCTGCTTGGTGCGCCGCTTGACCGAGGGGCTGTCGTTGAGCGCGCGACTGACGGTCGAGATCGACACCCCCGCCTCGCGCGCGATGTCCTCGAGCGTTGCGCTGCGCCGCGAGGAGGGGGGCGGGTTGTCGGCCATCCCCCGTCCCTCAGCCGCCCGTCACCCGCGCCCAGTAGCCGGTGCCCGAGGCGAGGGCCTCGGGCACGGCGCCGGGGCCGACATGGCTTTCGGTCGCGATCAGGGCGAGCGGGCCGAGTCCGGCGGGCGGGCTCCAGTCGCCGGGTGCCTCGCCGAGGTTGAAGACGCACAGCACGCGGCCCTGTTCGTCCTCGCGCAGGAAGGCGAGGATGTCCGCCGGGCTGTCGAGCAGGGTGATCCCGCCGATGGCGAGCGCCGGATGCTCGCGCCGCGCCGCCAGTAGGCGCTGGGCATAGGCGAGGGTCGAGGCGGGGTCGGCCGCCTGCCGGTCGACGGCGAAGCCGGTGTGGACCGGATCGAGCTTCAGCCAGGTGCGGTTCGCATTCGAGAAGCCCGCCTGCGGCGCGTCCGCCTGCCACGGCATCGGCGTGCGCGCGCCGTCGCGGCCCAGGGTGTGCGGCCAGTTGGCGATCGCCTCGGGGTCCTGCAGGTCCTCGAAGGCGACTTCGCCTTGCGGCAGGCCCAGTTCCTCGCCTTGGTAGATGATCGGATTGCCGCGAAGGCTGAGCAGCAACAGCAGGTTGAGCCGGCTCGCGCGCGCCATGTCGCCGTCCAGCGTCCAGCGGGTCACCGCGCGCGGCGCATCGTGGTTCGAGAAGGCCCAGGAGGGCCAGCCCTCGCCTTCCTCGCCGCTCCACTGCTGGAGCGAGGCGCGCACCAGCGGCGCGGTGAGGCGCGGGGCGTAGAGGAAGTCGAAGTTGTAAGCGGAATCGAGCCGCTTGCCGCCTTCGGTGAAGGCCTTCATCTCGGCGAGCGGCTCCGGCCCGCCGACCTCGGCGACGGTGAATCGGCCCGGGAATTCGTCGAGCGTCTGGCGTATCCGCTCGAGGAAGGCGACGATGTCGGGGTGCGACTGGTTGTAACGCTTCACCTGCATGTCGAAGGGCCGCGTCACCAGCTCCATCGGCAGGCCCGAGGGCGGATTGTCGCGCAGCTCGGGGTCATGCATCGAGAAGTTCAGCGCATCCAATCGGAACCCATCGACGCCGCGCGCCAGCCAGAACCGCGCCACATCGAGCAGCGCGTCCTGCACGTCGGGATTGTGGACGTTGAGATCGGGCTGCGAGGTCAGGAAGTTGTGCAGGTAATACTGCTTCCTCGGGCCGTCCCACTGCCACGCCGAGCCGCCGAACACCGATTGCCAGTTCGACGGCGGCGAGCCGTCGGGCTTGGGATCGGCCCAGACATACCAGTCGGCCTTGGGATTGGTGCGGTCCTGCCGGCTTTCCTTGAACCAGGCGTGTTCGTCCGAGGTGTGCGAGTAGACCTGGTCGATGATGACCTTGAGGCCGAGGGCATGGGCCTTCTCCACCACCCGGTCGAAATCGGCGAAGGTGCCGAAGCTCGGGTCGATCCCGCAGTAATCGGCGACGTCGTAGCCGAAATCCTTCATCGGCGAGGTGAAGAAGGGGCTGATCCAGATGCCGTCGACGCCGAGGCCGGCGATGTAGTCGAGGCCCTCGGCGATGCCGGCAAGGTCGCCGATCCCGTCGCCGTTGGTGTCGCGGAAGGAGCGCGGGTAGATCTGGTAGATGACCGCGCCGCGCCACCAGGCGAGCGGGCTGGCGGCGGTTGCGGCATCGGCGGCAATTGCGGTCGCCATCAGTCGTCGGTCTCCAGAATGCAGGCGGCAAAGCCGAAGGGGGGCAGCGTCACCTTGACCGCGCCCGGCGCGGCGAGCGCGGCGGGGCACTGACCGACGAGCGGCGTCACGCCGCGCGCCGCGTAGCTGACCTCGATGCTTTGCGAAAGTGGCCTTTCGCCGGTGTTGAACACCGTCAGGACACGCTGTCCGGTTTCCGGATCGTGGCGCTCGACCGCGAGCAGGCCGGGGGCCTCCTCCGCGAAGGCGCGCACCGTGCTGAAGCCGCGGCGCAGCGCCGGGCTGGCGGTGCGGGCGGCGGAAAGCTCGGCGATCAGGCGGTAGAGCGGGTGGGCGGTATCGAAATTGTCCTCGGCCGTGGTCGCCTTCGTCCCGATCAGCCGGTTGTCGTTGTAGACCGCGACCTTGCTCGGGAACATGTCCTCGCGCGCAAGCTGGTCGTTGCCGTCGGAGATGAAGCCCTGCTCGTCGCCGTAATAGACGGTCGGCACGCCGCGCAGCAGGAACATCATCGCATGGCCGAGCCTGACCCGGGCGAGCAGCCTTGCCGGATCGTCCGATCCGCTCATCTGCGCCACGAACATCGAAAAGCGCCCGAAATCGTGGTTGCCGAGGAAGGTCGGCAGGCCGATCGCGGTTTTCGCCCCGCCGGGGTAGATCGCGTCCTGCTGGAGGAATTCGGCCATCAGCCGCGGCGGGCTCTTGCCGCTCGCGACCATCTGCGCCGCCTTGGCAAAGCCCATGTCGAGCGCATAGGGCAGGCCGCTTTCGGCCATCACCTGCGCGGCGAGGGTGGCGGTGGGTTCCTCGTAGGCGATCTCGCCGAAGATGTGGAAGTGATCGATCCCCTTCGCCTTGGCGCGCGCCAGCATGGCGGGGACGAAGGCCTGCCAGAACTCGGGGTTCACGTGCTTGGCGGTGTCGATGCGGAAGCCGTCGATCCCGTAATTGTCGATCCAGTCGCCGAACACCTCGATCATCCCGGCAACCACGCGGGGATTTTCGGTGGCGAGATCGTCGAGACCCGAGAAATCGCCGTAGACCGAGCTTTCGCCGATCCAGTGCGAATTGCCGCGGTTGTGATAGAGCGTGACGTCATTGAGCCACGCCGGAACCTTCACGTTCTTCTCGGCCTCGGGCACCACCGGGGTGTAGGCGAAGGTCGGGTCGGTGAGCTTGGTCCAGTTGGCCGGATCGGGGTTGTCGTCGCCCGCGAAGCCTTCGTTTATCGGCGTCCCGCCAGGGCCGCCGCGGCGCGAGAAGGGGTATTCGCCCTTGCTGCGATAGCGGTAGCCGTTCGCTTCGCCTTCGGCATAGTCGATTACGTCGGCGGTGTGGTTGGTGATGATGTCCATGTAGACCTTCATCCCGCGCGCGTGGGCGGCATCGACGAAGGCCTTGAACTCGGCATTGGTGCCGAAATGCGGGTCGACGCTGGTGAAGTCGGTCACCCAGTAGCCGTGATAGCCCGCGCTTTCCTCGCCGGGCTTGCCCTGCACGGGCTTGTTCTTGAAGACCGGCGCGAACCAGATCGCAGTGACGCCCATGCCCTGGATGTAGTCGAGCTTCGCGGTCAGGCCCTTGAGATCGCCGCCGTGGTAGAAGCCCTTGTGGGTGGGGTCGAAGCCGTGCTGGAGGGGGCCGCCCGAAAGGCCACCCCTGTCATTCGCCGGATCGCCGTTGGCGAAACGGTCGGGCAGGACGAAATAGATGATCTCGTCTTCCAGCTGGCGCTGGGCGAGCGGCGCCGGTGCGGCCGGCGTCTCGCCCCGTGCCGGTGCTCCCGCCAGAGCGGTCTGCGCGCACAGCACAGCCGCCAGGCTCACGAAGATTCGCGTCATGACCCAACTCCCTCTCGCGGCGGTTGTGACATCTCGGGAGAGTTTTTGCAAATCTTTGTGACGCGCGCCCTGGCCGGCCGCAATGTGATACAAGACTCTATAAAATATCACAAAAGATGGGATGAGGTGCTGCCTCAGGCGATTTTTGCGGCCAATTGAGGGAAAGTTTCTTGCAAATTTTTGCAGCGCGTCCAGACTGTCGCCGACAGCGCGCAGCATCACCGGCCGGCAGAGCCGCGAAGCATAGGCGCTGCTGCAAGCCGCGTCACGCGCCAGTGGCCGCAGCGGCGGGGAGAGGGATGGGACGACCATGATCGAAAGCGGTCACAAGCCGGCGCTGAACGCGGGCCAGATCTGGAACATGAGCTTCGGGTTCCTCGGGATCCAGATCGGATTCGAGCTCCAGAACGGCAATGTCAGCCGCATCTTCCAGACGCTGGGGGCCGATGTCGGCGAGTTGGCGATCCTGTGGATCGCGGCGCCGATGACGGGGCTGATCGTGCAGCCGATCATCGGCCACCTTTCGGACAAAACCTGGGGGCCGCTCGGCCGCCGTCGCCCCTATTTCCTCGTTGGCGCGATCCTCGCCAGCCTTGCGCTTTTCGTCATGCCCAACGCGCCCGCGTTGTGGGTCCTGGTGACCAACCTGTTCGGCGGCGCGGCGATCTACGCGATGGTGATCGCGGCGGCGAGCTTCGTGCTGGCGGCGGTGGCGACGCTGTTCGTGGCCGATGGCGATGCGGCGGGCGCTCCGGCACTGCGGACCGAGGCGGCGTGATGCGGCTGGTCCTTGCCCTTGCGGCCTGCGCGCTGGCCGCCCCGGCGCTGGCCGAGCCGGACTACACCCAGCGCGATGTGGTGCAGGTGAAGAATGCCGAGTGGACGGCCGATGCGGTGCTCTACCAGATGAACACCCGCCAATTCACGCCGGAGGGCACCTTCGCCGCCGCGCAGAAGCAGCTTCCGCGCCTCGCCGCGATGGGGGTCGACATTATCTGGCTGATGCCGATCCATCCGATCGGCGAGGTCAATCGCAAGGGTAGCCTCGGCAGCCCCTATGCGGTGCGCGACTACCGCGCGGTCAACCCGGAGCTGGGCACCGAGGCCGAATTCCGCGCTTTCGTCGACGAGGCGCACCGGCTGGGGCTGAAGGTGATCCTCGACTGGGTCGCCAACCATTCGGCCTATGACAATCCGCTGACGGCGAGCCACCCCGAATGGTACACCCGCACCCCCGAAGGCGCGCTGATGAGCCCCGCGGGCACCGACTGGTCGGACGTCGCGGATTTCGACTACAGCCAGCCCGGCCTCCGCCGCTACATGACCGAGAGCCTCGTTTACTGGGTGCGCGAGTTCGGGATCGACGGCTACCGCGCGGACGTGGCGGGCTATGTCCCGACCGACTTCTGGGACACCGCCCGCGCCGAGCTCGACAAGGTGAAGCCCGTCTTCATGCTCGCCGAATGGGAGCAGCGCGATCTCCACGCCCGCGCCTTCGATGCGACCTATGGCTGGGGCTGGAAGGAGGCGATGCAGCGCCTCGTGAGAAGCGGCGAGGGCGCGGGGCCGATCCGCGGCTACTACGCCGGTCAGTCCGAGACCTGGCCGCATGCCGCGATGCGCATGGTCTATACCGAGAACCACGACCAGAACTCGTGGGACGGGGTGGCGGCCGATATCTACGGCCCGGCCTATGAAGCCGCCATCGCGCTGTCCTTCGTGGGGCCGGGCTTGCCGCTGATCTACAACGGGCAGGAGGCGGACAACGACCGTCAGCTGGAATTCTTCGAGCGCGATCCGATCGTGTGGAAGGAAGGCCGGCACGCCGAACTGTTCCGCAAGCTCGTCGCGCTCAAGACCGCGCATCCGGCGCTCCATAACGGGCGGTTCGGGGCGCCCCTTGTCGAGGTGCCGACCAGCGCGAGCGCCGATGTCTTCGCCTTCA
Organism: Porphyrobacter sp. THAI-01a; assembly: GCF_056868655.1. Taxonomy (NCBI): domain Bacteria; kingdom Pseudomonadati; phylum Pseudomonadota; class Alphaproteobacteria; order Sphingomonadales; family Erythrobacteraceae; genus Porphyrobacter; species Porphyrobacter sp. THAI-01a. The sequence goes on from NZ_CP180579.1 coordinate 806,905, forward strand.
CGCGCGGGGCGGCAGGCGGGCGGGTGTTCGCCGTCTTCAACCTCAGCCCCCGCGCCCAGACCCTGACCTTCAGCCACGCGCGCCACCACGGCCGCTACACCGATGCGCTGACCGGCGCGCCCGCGAGCTTCGCGGGCGGCGAGAGCCTCGATCTGCCCGCATGGGGCTACCGCATCTACACCGAGACCAAGTGAGGCGCCGCTGCGGCGCGGGAGAGGACGCATGACGAAGCACTGGAAACCCCTCGTGGCGCTGGCCGCCATCGCCTGGGCGGCGGCTGCCCCGGCACAGGCCGAGACCCTGACCCTCGCCTCGCCCGACGGGAAGATCACCGTCACTGTCAGCGACGACGGCGGACAGGCGACCTATGCCGTCGCCTTCGAGGGCAAGCAGGTCATCGCCCCGTCCAAGCTCGGGATGCTGTTCGCCGAACACCACGGCTTCGAGCGAGGCCTCGCCATCGCCGGACAGACCCGCGCCAGCAAGGACTCGACCTGGGAACAGCCCTGGGGAGAGCGCCGCCTCGTGCGCGACCACCACAACGAACTCGCGGTGACCTTCCGCACCGAAACCGACGGTCCCGCGCGCGATATCACCGTGCGCTTCCGCGCCTTCGACACCGGCATCGGCTTCCGCTACGAGCTGGCCGAACAGGCCGCGCTTGCGGGCGATCTGAACCTCACCGAGGAACTCACCCAGTTCGGCGTCGGCGAGCAGACCGCGATGTGGTACACGCCTTCGGGCGAGTTCAATCGCTACGAATACCTCACCCGCACCGGCCCTGCCGGCAAGGTCGCCGATGCGCACACCCCAGCGACCTTCAGGAATGCCGACGGTGTCTATTTCAGCATCCATGAAGCCGCGCTGGTCGACTATTCCTCGATGTCGCTGACGGCGCTGCGGCCGGGCAATTTCGAATCCAAGCTGCGCAACTGGACCGGCGGGCCCAAGGTCAAGACCAAGGCGCCCTTCCACACCCCCTGGCGCACCATCCAGGTCGCACCCGATGCGGTGGGCCTGATCAATTCCGACATCATCCTCAACCTCAACGAGCCGAACAAGCTTGGCGATGTCTCGTGGGTCGAACCCGGCAAGTATGTCGGCATCTGGTGGGCGATGCATATCCGCGACCGCAGCTGGGGCCGCGACCAGATCCACGGCGCAACCACCGAGGAGACCAAGCGCTACATCGATTTCGCCGCCAGGCACGGCTTTTCCGGCGTGCTGGTGGAAGGCTGGAACATCGGCTGGGACGGCGACTGGTACAACAACGGCGACCTGTTCCGCTTCACCGAGCCCATGCCCGATTTCGACCTTGAGGAACTGGGCCGCTATGCGCAGTCCAAGGGCGTGCGCCTTATCGGCCACCACGAGACCTCGGCCAACATCACCAACTACGAAAACCAGATGGAGGCCGCCTTCGACCTCTACGAGAAGGTCGGCGTGCGCCAGGTCAAGACCGGCTATGTCGCCGATGCGGGCGACGCCGTGCGGATCGACGAGAACGGCATCCGCCGCTACGAATGGCACGACAGCCAGTTCATGGTGCGCCACCATCTCAAGGTCGTGACCGAGGCCGCCAAGCGGAAGATCTCGATCAACGCGCACGAGCCCGTGAAGGACACCGGGCTGCGGCGCACCTATCCCAACTGGCTCGCCCGTGAAGGCGCGCGGGGCATGGAATACAACGCCTGGGGCACGCCCCCCAACCCGCCCGAGCACGAGGCAATGCTCGCCTTCACACGGATGCTCGCCGGGCCGATGGACTTCACCCCCGGCATCTTCGACCTGCACCCCAACGAACGCCCCCCCTTGCGCGAGGACATGCCGCGCGGCGACCCCTCGAACCGCCCCGAAACGACGCTGGCCAAGCAGCTCGCGCTCTACGTGGTGCTCTATTCGCCGGTGCAGATGGCCGCCGACCTGCCCGAAAACTACGAGAAACGCGCCGACGCCTTCCAGTTCATCAAGGATGTCGAGGCCGACTGGGAGCAGTCGATCGCGCTCGCCGGCGAGATCGGCGATTACGTCGCCTTCGCGCGGCAGGGGAGGAAGTCCAAGGAATGGTTCCTCGGCGCGGTGACGGACGAGAGCCCGCGCGACCTGTCGCTGCCGCTCTCCTTCCTCGAGAAGGGCAAGCGTTACCGCGCGCAGGTCTATCGCGACGGGCCGGATGCGGACTGGAAGACCAACCCCTATGCCATGGTGATCGAGGAAAAGGTCGTGACCGGGGGCGACATGTTCGCGGTGCGGCTGGCGCCCGGCGGCGGCTTCGCGGTGCGCTTCATTCCGGCAGGGTGAAGCGGGCCCCACCGGTTCGGCGGCTTTCGCCTGCTCTCGGACGAAGGCCGCCGTTCTGGTATCGACCCCGTTGTCGACATCTCACGCCCTCGTCGCCCCGTGCTTGACACGGGGCTTGGCTACTTCTGGTCCAGCTGGGGGGCGAACCACCGCTCCCAAAGATCGTCCCAGTCGGGATTGTCCGCCTCGATCAGCGCGAGCTTCCATTCGCGCCGCCATTTCTTGACCAGCTTCTCGCGGGCGATGGCGCCTTCGATGGTGTCGTGGCGTTCGACATAGACCAGCCGCGTCTTGGCGAAATCAGCGACATGGCGCGAACCCGTGCCCTCGCGGTGCTGATAAACACGGGCGAAAGCATCCGCGCTCACGCCGACATACATCCCGCCGCGAAAGCGGTTCGCCATGATGTAGACCCAGCCACCCTTCTCCATCGTCAGAGTATCGCAGCCACTGCCGACGAAGAAAAGCCAAGCCCCGTGTCGAGCACGGGGCGACGGATGGTGTAGTGGCAGCTTCCCACCCACTTCCCGACATTCACGCAGCTTAACGGCACGCCCGAAAGCGGACGCGTGGCGCGCTTTCCTACCGGGGGGGCTTGCGGTTAGGCTCGGGCAGTTCTTTCGTATTGTCGATGGCGCGCGGCCTTGCCTTGCAGACTTGCGCCTGCCTCCCCGATCATGCGGAGAAAACGCAAAACACAGTGTCAACTTCGGTTTTGGCGAGGAACCCCATGAAACATCGCGGAAAATCCCGTAGGATTGCAAAGTTTACAGTGTCAACTTTGTAAACTTCGCCCGTCCGCCCGCGCCCTCACTCCCGTCCAAGGGAGAGCCGGTATTCTTCTCGGTCGGGAAGGTTCAGGCGGCCTGTTCCATCCGCGCCAGTTCGCAGTGCGACCAGATCTCGGACAGGGCCTTGATCAGCCGGTCGATGTCGCCATCGGAATGCACCGGCGAGGGCGTGACGCGCAGCCGCTCGGTGCCGACGGGCACGGTGGGGTAATTGATCGGCTGGACGTAGATGCCGTGGTTGTCCATCAGCCAGTCGCTGATCATCTTGCACTTCTTGGCGTCCCCAACCATCACCGGGATGATGTGGCTCGGGTTGTCGAGGTGCGGGATGCCCATGATGTCGAGCGCCCGGCGGACCTGCGCGACGCGCTTCTGCTGAAGCTCGCGCTCGGCGCTCGAGGTCTTGAGGTGGCGGATGCTGGCGGCGGCGCCCGCCGCCACGGCAGGGGGCAGGGCGGTCGAGAAGATGAAGCCGCTGGCGAAGGAGCGCACGAAGTCGACGAGGTTGGCGGAGGCCGCGATGTAGCCGCCCATCACCCCGAAGGCCTTGCCGAGGGTGCCTTCGATCACGGTGATGCGGTCCATCAGGCCTTCGCGCTCGGCGATCCCGCCGCCGCGCGGGCCGTAGAGGCCGACCGCGTGGACTTCGTCGATGTAGCTCATCGCGCCGTGCTTTTCGCAGACGTCGAGGATGTCGGCGATGGGGGCGATGTCGCCGTCCATCGAATAGACGGACTCGAAGGCGACCAGCTTGGGCACTTCGGGGCCGTACATCGACAGCAGCTCGTCGAGATGCTCCACGTCATTGTGACGGAAGATCTTGTAGGGCGCCCGGCTGTAGCGGATGCCCTCGATCATCGAGGCGTGGTTGAGCGCGTCCGAGAACACGACGCAGCCCGGGATCTTGCCCGCGAGCGTGCCGAGGCCCGCCCAGTTCGAGACGTAGCCCGAGGTGAACAGCAGCGCGCTCTCCTTGCCATGGAGGTCGGCGAGCTCCTGCTCGAGCAGCACATGGTAGTGGTTGGTGCCCGAGATGTTGCGCGTGCCGCCCGCGCCCGCGCCGCATTCGTCGAGGCATTCGTGCATCGCCTCGAGCACCGCGGGGTGCTGGCCCATGCCGAGGTAGTCGTTCGAGCACCACACCGTCACGGCTTGGGTTTCCTCGGCGATGAAGCGGGTGGCGTGGGGGAAGCGGCCGCGGTGGCGCTTGATGTCGGTGAACACCCGGTAACGGCCATCCTCGCGCACCGCGTCGAGTTCGCCTGCGAAAAAGGCTTCGAAGTCCATCGGGGTTCCCTCTGTTGTCTTTGTCATTGTCGTCAGTCTCGGTTCGTCGGGGCAGCGGGCTTGCGCTGCGGAAGGGCCCAGCCCCACAGCATCCCGTCGCGGAAGGGCAGGGCGAGAAACAGGTGTTCGAGCACGCCGAGCAGGGCGAGCGTCGTCAGCAGGCTCGCGCCCACCATCTGCGCCGAGCCCACCGGCGCGGCGAGCGCGAGGCTGGCGAACCAGCCGCTTGCCGCCGCGATCGCCGCGATCGACAGGGCCAGGAGTAAGGTCATGCGGCTCGGGCCGAAATAGGACTTTAGGTAGACCAGCTGCTCGGGGAGCATCTCGGAACTGGCATTGGGCACGCCCACGAAGAGGTTGATCTTGGAGATCAGCCGCATCGCGAACATCAGCACGAAGACAGTCGCGCCGATCTGGTTGGGCACGTCCCACGAGAGCGAGATCAGCAGCAGCGCCGTCACCGCCAGCGCCACTTCGTGATGCATCACGGTCGCGGCGGCCTGGCGGAAGCGGGCGAGGCCGGTCAGCGACGGATCGGCAAGGCCGCGGCGCGGGCCGGCCGAGGCACCGGTGAGGAAAGAAAGCTCGTGCCAGCCCCACACCATCAGCGCGCCGATGAAGGACAGGTAGACGGCCCAGACCTGCGTGGAGAGCGACGAGAGCAGGATCACCAGCAGTCCGGCGATCCCGGCGATGCTGCCGACCATCAGGCTGGTCGAGAAGGTGGCGCGCTCGCGGTTGTCCGCCCAGGCAATTAGCCCGGTCGCGACGAACCAGATCGCCACCGTCACGATGAACGGCACAATATGGCCGCTCCAGCTCACCACGCGGGTTGCAGCCGGATCGAGCGGGGCAGGGTGTTGGGCTTGGGCGCCATGAGATACATCCGCGCAAAGGCAAGGCCTGCGCCGAGCGTGCCCGAGGCCCGGCTCAGCAGACCGCCAATGCCGCCCCTGGCCTTGCCGTCCTCGATGCGGGCAGCCGCGAGGCGCAGCTTCTCCATCTGGCGGCGGAAGGCGGGATGATCGATGTCGAGTTCGACCGGGAAGACCTGGCGCGCGATCTGGTTGCAGATCGCGAAGACCTTGTAGTCGTACTCGGTCGGATCGACCCCCAGCGCGGCGTGGAACACCGGGCGGTTGTGATCGCGCACATACATGGTGGCGTAGACCGACAGCAGGAAGAAGCGCACCCACAGCTTGTTGGCGCCCTCGAGCAGCTTGGGGTCCGAGCGCAGCAGCATGGCGAAGGCCTCGCCGTGACGGAACTCGTCGTTGCACCACTCCTCGAACCAGTCGAAGATCGGGTGGAACTTGTGCTGCGGATTGCGCGCCAAGTGCCGGAAGATCGTGATGTAGCGCGCGTAGCCGATCTTCTCCGACAGGTAGACCGCGTAGAAGATGAACTTCGGCTTGAAGTAGGTGTATTTCTTGGTCTTCGTCAGATAGCCGAGATCGACGCCGATCCCGGCATCCTTGAGGCTCTCGTTGATGAAGCCGGCATGGCGGCTCTCGTCGCGGGCGAGCAGGCGGAAGAGCTGCTTCACGTCCGGGTTCTTGGTGCGCCGGGCGATCTCGGCATAGAGCACGCAGCCGGAGAATTCGCTGGTCATCGAGCTGACGAGAAAATCGGTGAACTCCTGCCGGAGCGAAGGCTCCAGCCCCTCGATCACGCCCTTGAAGCTGTCGTTGTGCTTGAAGTGGAGCTTGTTCGGATCGCCCACCATGTCGGCGATAAGCTGGTCCCATTCAGCGCGCACGGGCGAGACGTCGATCGCGTCCAGCGCGTCGAAATCGGTGGTGTAGAAGCGCGGGGTCAGCATCGTGTCCTGCGTCGCCAGCGCCATCGCCTCCTCGCTGGTCATCGGCTTGTAGGCGTTCATTTGATCCTCCCGGCGTTGAAGCTGACTTCGTAGAGTTCGCTGAGGTCGAAATAGGCGGCGAGCCGGGTGAGGGCGCGCATCAGGGGGCTGGCGCGGGTAACGGTGGCGCGGCGTTCGAAGACCTGGCGGGTGCCGAAGGGAATCTGGATCGGCGCACCGTGGACGCGCACCTTGTCGCCCGGCTCGATGGCGATGTCCTCGGCCAGTTCGACATGGGCGTGGAAATGCTCCGAGCTCTGCTCGACCGTGACGGTGCAGGGCGTCTCGAAGCTGGTCGCGGAGAGGAAGGCGAGGGCCATCAGCGGGTCCCCTCCGGCGCGGCGGGCAGCAGGTTGGCGTAGACCGCGCGGTTGTCCGGTCCGAAGGAGCTGACCTCGACCGAGCGGCCGGTGACGGGATCGGCGAGCGTCAGCCCGCCATTTTCCCAGCGGGTGAGGGTGAAAGGCACCTCGGCCCCATGCCCGCGGATGCGGCGCTGGTGGACGAGGCTGCGCACCGTCGCGCGGATGAAGCCGCCCTGGCCGACGCCGTGGCGGGCGAGCACTTCGCCCGTACCGCCGTCCTCGATCCGGACGGTGCCGTCTTCCTCGTCGAAGAACCTCAGCGTGCGTTCCTGAGCCGCCCCGATCCCGGCCGCAGCGCGCGCTTCCGAAGGAACCGACTGCTTCGGAAAAAGGCCCATCGTCACCGAGGCCGTCAGCGCGAGCGAGATCGCGATGATGCCGCCCATCAGGAACAGGGGCACCTTGTGGACCGTGATTTCGTCCTTCTCGTACTCGCGGACAATCATGCGGGTGCTCCCTCCAGACCCTGATCGCCGCGGTGCAGGACCGGTGCGAGACGACCGGCAGCGGCCGCGGGTTGTTGGCCGTGTTGGACGCTGGATGGGCCAGCTTCCTTGATCTCGCTCAAATTCCGCTCGATCGCGCCGAAGCGCGCGCGGGCCTCGGCGATCATCTGCGCGACGCCGGCCGCGTCGGGCACGGCGCGCAGCATCGGCTGCGGCATGGCGTAGTGCCAGGGGCGCACGTGCGGCCACAGCAGCAGCGTGCCGAGCAGGCGCTCGCCCGAAAGTTCGAAGGCGATGTCGCCATGCCCGTCCTTGCCGCGCGGCGCGAGGTGGGCGGCGGTGACCTGCTTCAGGGGAATGTTGATGCGCGTCTCGATCGCCATGCCGATGCGCATGATCAGGCGCGTGTCGGTGAGGATGTAGAGCGTGCTGCGCGCACTCGCCCAGGCGAGGACGTAGAGCAGCGCCACCAGCACCACCCCGAGCACCGCGGCGACGATCGCGGCATCGGTGTTGCCGGTTGCCAGCGCGATCCCTGCCAGCGCGGCCATGTAGAACCCGGCCTTGCGGGTATGGAAGGCGGTGCGGGCCAGCAGCGCGAGCTGCGGGCGACCCTTCCAGAGCACGGTCTCGTCCGGCGCGGGGGTGCCCATCCGGTCCCCGAAGGCCTTGGGGCCGTCATTCTCGAGCGCGGCGTGATCGAGCCCGGCCGGCAGCGGCGTTGCCGCCGCTGCCGCCTGATCCGTCTCCGCCGCAGGCAGGTTCAGATCCATGCTTCCGACCTTTCCGGTGTCGCATACATGTAGCCGCCGCCGAAGTAGGCCTGGATGCGGTCTTCCTCGTAGCGGGTGATGATCCCTGCGGTCTCGAGCGCGGGCACGTTGTCGAACTGGGCGGCGGTGATCGCGTCGATCTCGACATATTCGCGTTCGTCGCTGGTGGTCGGCAGGATCTTGGACAGCAGGCTGTTGCCGTGGACCACCGCGACCATCATCGGCGCCATCACCTTCTTGCCGCTGGTGGTCTCGATCTCGAGATAGCGGATCAAGTGTTCGGCCTGGTCGACCCAGATGTCGCTGACCTTGCCCACATTGACGCCGTCGGCGGCGACGACATCCCAGCCGATCAGCTGCGGATCATTGGGAGCGACGACCAGTTCGTGGCTCTGGGCGATCGGCACGATGCGCGGGCGGCCGTCGAAGGTGAGATCGGGATACTTCGAGCGGTTGGCGAAGGCGGCCGGGCCCATGCCGTCGACCATCGGATCGCCGGTCGGGACCCACGGCGCGCCGCCGGCCCGGAAGGCCTGCACCGCGGGGACGTTCACATCGTCGCGGGCGACGTCCTCGGGTACATAGGTGCCGCGGCCGTTGGGCAGCTGGAAGCTCTTCTTCGCGCCGTCGAACAGGCGGGTGTCGGGCTCGACCGCGCCGGTGACCTCGTCCTCGAGCGGATAGCCTTCGCGGCGGCTTTCCTTGTTGAGGTAGAAGACCAGCGCGATGAAGAAGCCGAAGAAAAGCAGGAAGGCGAGTTCGGCAACATCGAAGGTGCCGACGATATAGGCAGCGTTCATTTCACATTCCTCTCGTGGAACAGGCCGGCTGAGGCGGAGCCGGGGAAGAGACGGGACAGGCGGGCACGGGCAATCATGTCGGGAACTCCATCAGCCCGAATGGCTGGGCGGACGGGTCTTCGGCATCGGGGTTGGCGCGGCGCTGGTGACCCACCAGCGGGCCGATGGCGGCAAGGCCGATCAGCAGCAGCGCGATCTCGAGAATGTAGACGGTGCCATAGCCGGTGGCGCGCATCGCCATGCTGGCCGTGGGCGCATCGCTCTGGAGCAGCAGGGCCACCCCGTCGCGCAACAGGCCGCCGACGGCGATGCCGAGCCCGGCACAGGTGGCCTGCACCGCGCCCCAGGCACCGAGCGCCAGACCCGCGGTCTCGCCGCGCGCGAGGCTCATCGCCTCCATCAGCGTTCCGACCGAGAACAGGCCGAGCCCCACGCCGATCCCCAGCGCGCCGGCATAGAGCATCAGCGGCGCGGCAAAGGGGCCGGCAAAGAGCACCAGCAGGAAGGCGTTGATCCCGATCACCAGGCCCGCGCCCGCCAGCCGCAGCGGATCCCACCCGCGCGCCAGCGCGCGGCCCGAGAGCATGAAGCCGCACAGCGAACCCAGCGCCCAGGCGCCGGTCAGTCCCGTGGTCGCCCCGACCGACAGGCCAAGGATTTCGCCGCCGTAAGGCTCGAGCAGCGCGTCCTGCATGGCAAAGCCGGCAGCCCCGATGCCGATCGCGGTCAGCAGCCGCGCGTTGCGTCCGTCGCTCACGAAGGCCTGCCAGATCTGCCCGAAGCTCGGCGTCTCGCGGTCGGGCGCGGTGGCGGCGGGGTTGCGCGCCTCCTGCTTCCACAGCGCCGTCAGGTTGAGCACCATCGTCAGCAGCGCGCAGCCCTGAATCACCTGCACCAGCTTGGTCGCCGAATAGTCGGCGAGGATCCCGCCGATCACGAAGGCGGAGAACATCATCCCCACCAGCAGCATCACGTAGAGCAGCGCCACGGCGCGCGGGCGCTTGTCTTCGGGCGCAAGGTCGGTCGCCAGCGCGAGGCCGGCGGTCTGGGTCACGTGAAAGCCCGTGCCCGTCAGCAGGAAGGCGGCAGCCCCGGCGACGAGGCCCAGCTCGAAGCGGCCCTCCACGTCGAGCAGCAGCAGCGCGAAGGGCATGATCGCCAGCCCGCCGAACTGCAGCATCGTGCCGAACCAGATATAGGGCACCCGCCGCCAGCCGAGCACCGAGCGGTGTGTGTCGGACTTGTGGCCGACCAGCGCCCGGAATGGCGCGGCAAACAGGGGCACGGCGATCAGCAGCGCGACCAGCCAGGTCGGCGTGCCGAGCTCGACCACCATCACGCGGTTGAGGGTGCCGTTGAGCAGCACCATCGCCATCCCCACGCTCACCTGGAACAGCGCAAGGCGCAGCAGGCGCGGCAGGGGCAGGTCGGCGCTGGCCGCGTCCGCAAACGGCAGCAGGCGGAACACCAGTTCCGTCCAGTGCGGCTGTTTCGGGCGCGCGGGACGGTTCATCCGTGCCTCACCAGTTCGAGCGCCTGCGAAGTGTAGAACCCGCTGCTGATGCGCTGGGTACGGCCGATGCTCCAGCCGCCGAGGCGCGCAAGGCGCTCGCGCAGCTCGTCTTCGGCCACCGGCACGATCGCCGGGCTGCGGTCGGACTTGGGAAAGACCTTGCCGATATTGTGCATCGCGGCGAGCAGCGTGGTGCGCGGCGCGAAGGTGAAGAGGATGCTCCCGGTGGTGCGCTGCGCCAGCCGGGCGAGCGCGTCGACGAGGTCCTCGGGCTGGTAGTGGATCAGCGAATCCATCGCCACGACATGGGCGAAGCTGCCCAAGTCGGGATCGAGCATGTCGCCGCTCTTCCAGTGGATGCGCCCGTGGCCGATGAACGAGGGCGTGCGCTGGCGCGCCACCTCGACAAGGCCCGCCGCCACGTCGATCCCCGTCACTTCCGCGCCCCGGCAGGCGGCCGCCACCGCCAGCGATCCGGTGCCGCAGCCGGCATCGAGGATACGGGTGCGCCTTAGGTCCGCCGGGAGCCAGTCGAGCAGGGTCGCCCGCATGGCATCGCGCCCGGCGCGCACGGTGGCGCGGATGCCGGAGACCTTGGCGTCCGAGGTGAGGTCGATCCACGCCTGGCGCGCGGTGCTGTCGAAATAGGTCGCCAGCGCCTCGCGGCGGGTATCGTAATCGGTGGGGAGCCGCGTCGCCATCACTCGAACCCCAGGAAGTCGAAGATGTCGCGGTCCTTCATCGGCTGCGCCGCCGAGGGCTCGACACCGTCCCAGAGAAGCTGTGCAAGGCGCAGGTATTCGTTCTGCGCGGCGATCACTTCCGGATCGTCGCCCATCTCGAACAGGGTGCACTTCTTGAGGCGCGAGCGGCGGATCGCGTCGACATCGCGGAAATGGGCGAGGCGCTGCATCCCGATCTTGTCGCAGAAGCGGTCGATCTCGTCGGTCTCGCGGCTGCGGTTGGCGACCACGCCGGCGAGGCGCACGTCGTAGTTCTTCGACTTCGCCCCGATCGCCGCGACGATGCGGTTCATGGCGAAGATCGAGTCGAAATCGTTCGCCGCCACCACGATCGCGCGCTCGGCGTGCTGCAACGGCGCGGCAAAGCCGCCGCACACGACATCGCCCAGCACGTCGAAGATTACGACGTCGGTCTCTTCGAGCAGATGGTGCTGCTTCAGCAGCTTGACCGTCTGCCCGACCACGTAGCCGCCGCAGCCTGTGCCCGCCGGCGGCCCGCCCGCCTCGACGCACATCACGCCGTTGTAGCCTTCGAACATGTAGTCCTCGGGCCGCAGCTCTTCCGAGTGGAACTCGACCGTCTCGAGCACGTCGATCACCGTCGGCATCAGCTTCTTGGTGAGGGTGAAGGTGCTGTCGTGCTTGGGATCGCAGCCGATCTGGAGCACGCGGTGGCCGAGCTTCGAGAAGGCGGCCGAGAGGTTCGAGGAGGTGGTCGACTTGCCGATCCCGCCCTTGCCGTAGACCGCAAAGACCTTGGCGCCCTTGATCTTGTCAGCCGGGTCCAGTGCGACCTGGACGGAGCCTTCGCCGTCGGGCGGCGAGAAGGTCGAGCGGGGGTTGTGCAGGTTCATTTGGTCCTCATCCCTCAGGTCATTCGGCCGGGAACACGCCTTCGAGGCGGTCCTCCAGCTCGTCATTGGCTTCGCGCAGGGCGGCGAGCGTCGCTTCGTCGGGTGCCCACAGGTTGCGGTCGCAGGCTTCGAGCAGCCGTCCTGCCACGCGGCCCGCGCTCTTGGGGTTGAGCTCGGACAAACGGCGGCGCATTTCGGCATCGAGCACGAAGGTCTCGGAAATCTTCTGGTAGACCCAGGGCGCGACCTGTCCGGTTGTCGCCGACCAGCCGAGGGTGCTGGTCACGTGCCCCTCGATCTGGCGAACGCCCTCGTACCCATGTTCGAGCAGACCTTCGAACCACTTGGGGTTGAGTGTGCGGGTGCGCGCCTCGAGGTCGATCTGTTCGGCGAGCGTGCGCACCTTGGTGGAGCCGCGGGTCGCATCGAGGATGTAGACCGGGGTCTCCGCCCCCTTGGCCCGCGCGACCGAGCGGGTCACGCCGCCGAGGCCATCGACATACTGGTCGACATCGTTGATCCCGAGTTCGATGCTCTCGAGGTTCTGGTAGGTGAAATCGACCGTGCCGAGCGCGCTCTGGAGCAGTTCGCGCTGCTGCACCGGCTTGCCCGAGACGCCATAGGCAAAGCCCTTGTTGACCTCGAAGGCGTTGGCGAGTTCATCGGGATCGGCCCAGACGCCGCCCTCGATCATCTGGTTGACGTTGGCGCCGTAGGCCCCTTCGGCATTGGAGAAGACGCGCAGGGCCGCGGTTTCGAGATCGCAGCCGTGCTTGTCCATTTGCGCCAGCGTGTGCTTGCGGATGAAGTTCGCCTCCAGCGGCTCGTCCTCGGCGGCGCTGGCGAGCAGCGCGGCTTCGGCGAGCATCCGGGTCTGCATCGGCAGGAGGTCGCGGAAGATGCCGGAGAGGGTCATCACCACGTCGATCCGCGGGCGGCCGAGTTCCTCGAGCGGGATCAGCTCCGCACCCGCAAGCCGGCCATAGGTGTCGCGGCGCGGGCGCGCGCCCATCAGCGTCATGGCCTGGGCGATCTGGACCCCTTCGGACTTCATGTTGTCCGTGCCCCACAGCACCATCGCGATGCTTTCGGGGAAGGGCTGGCCGCTTTCGACATGACGCGCGATCAGGCGTTCGGCCTGTTCGCTGCCCATGCGGCAGGCGAAGGCGGAGGGCAGCAGGAATGGGTCGAAGCCGTGGATGTTGCGCCCCGTGGGGAGCACGTCGGGGTTCACCACCACGTCGCCGCCGGGCGCGGGCGGGACATAGCCGCCGTCGAGCGCATGGATCAGCGAGCCCATCTCGTCGGAGCAATCGAGCAGTGCCGCGAGCCGCGCGCGATCGGGCGTCGGCCCGTCATGGCTGCCCGCTTCCATCATCGCATCGAGCATATCCTCGCGCTCGGCACCCGCAGGGTTGCGGCCGAACACATGGAGCCCGTGCGGGATCAGCGCCTGCTCCATCTCGTAGAGGCGGGCGGGCAGCTCGCCGATGTCGGCATAGACGATGTCGAGCGCCTCGCACTGGTCGGCGATCAGCGCGGCGAGATCGGCGCGTTCCTCGGCGTGGTCGGCATCGTCGATGGTCGCCCGCCAGCGCTCGACGCTCGCCTTCAGCTCCGACAGGCCCTTGTAGAGGCCCGCCTGCGCCAGCGGCGGCGTGAGGTAGCTGATCAGCGTCGCGCCCGAGCGGCGCTTGGCCAGCATCCCTTCCGAAGGGTTGTTGGCGGCGTAGAGGTAGAAATTGGGCGTGTCGCTGATCAGGCGATCGGGCCAGCACTTGCCCGACATCCCGGCCTGCTTGCCCGGCATGAACTCGAGCGCGCCGTGGGTGCCGAAATGGAGGATGGCGTGGGCGCCGAAATCCTCGCGGATCCAGCGGTAGAAGGCGCTGAAGGCGTGGGTCGGGGCGAAGCCGCCCTCGAACAGCAGGCGCATCGGATCGCCTTCGTAGCCGAAGCCGGGCTGGACGCCGACGAAGACGTTGCCGAACTGCGCGCCCTGGATGAGAATATGGCCGCCGTCCGACAGCTGCTTGCCCGGCGCGGGGCCCCAGGCGGCCTCGATCTCGGCGAGGTGCGGCTCGCGCCGGACATGATCGTCGGCGGGGATGCGGTGGGCGACATTGGCGTCGGTGCCGAAGCGGTCCGAATTGCCCTTGAGCAACGCGTCGCGCATCGCATCGAGGCTTTCCGGCACCTCGACGCTGTAGCCCTCGGCCTTCAGGCGCTGGAGGGTCGCGTAGAGGCTCTCGTGCACCGCCATGAAGGCCGCCGTGCCGGTCGCCCCGGCATTGGGCGGGAAGTTGAACACGACGATCGCGAGCTTGCGCGCGGCGCGCTCGGCACGGCGCAGCCGGATCAGCTTCAGCGTCTTAGCGGCCAGCGCCTCGGCGCGTTCGGGGCAGGCCTGCATCGGCCGCGCCTTGTGCGAGGCCGGGCGAGCGCAGCGACGGTCGCAGCCCGAACAGCCTTCGCCCGATTGCCCCGCGCGACCGCCGAACACGTGCGGGACAGTCGAGCCGTCGAGCTCGGGCAGGGCGACCATCATCGTCGCCTCGAGCGGAAGCAGGCCCTGCGGGCGGTGCGCCCAGTCCTCGATCGACTGGAACTCGATCGCATGGGCGGCGAGATAGGGCAGGTCGAGATGGCCCAGCACCTCGCGCGCAGCCGGCGCGTCGGAATAGGCCGGGCCGCCGACCAGCGAGAAGCCCGTGAGGTTGACGATGGCGTCGACCGTGGGCTTCCCGTCGGGACCGATGAAGAACTGTTCGATCGCCGGACGCGCGTCGAGCCCGCTGGCGAAAACCGGGATGACCTTCAGCCCGGCGGCCTCGAAAGCGGCGATCGCGCCGTCGTAATGCGCGCAGTCGCGGCCCAGAAGATACGAGCGAAGCAGGATCAGCCCGACCGTGCCTTCGCGTCCCGGCGCACCCGGCAGCAGACGCAGGCTTTCGGAAATGCGTTGCTGGGTGGCGGGGTGGTAGACCCCGGTCTCGGGATATTCGAGCGGCGCATCGGCCTTGGTGATGCCGCGACGATAGAGCCGCTCGCCCGCGGCATAGCGGTCGATCAGCGCGCGGACCATCGCCACCACGTTCTCGTCGGAGCCCGCGAGCCAGTATTGCAGCGTCAGGAAATAGGCGCGCACGTCCTGCGCGGTGCCGGGGATGAAGCGCAGGATCTTGGGCAGGCGGCGCAGCATCTTCATCTGCCCCGCGCCCGAATTGGGCTTGCCGTCCTTGCCCGAGGAGCCGCGCAGCTTCTTGAGCAGCGCCAGCGGCCCCTTGGCCGGCGCATCCATCCGGTAGCCGCCCATCTTGGTGAGCCGCACCACCTCGCCCGCGCTCATCAGGCAGACCATCGCGTCGCATTCCTCGCGCCGCGCCTCGAGGCTGGGGAGGATCATGCGGATGTGATCGTCGAGGAACAGCATCGTCGCGATGACGATGTCGGCCGAGGCGATCGCGCACTTGACCGCCTCGAGATCCTCGGCGTTGCTGCCCCATTCGCTGGCGGCGTGGAGCGAGAGGTCGATGCCTTCCTTCGCCAGCGCCTCCTCGGCCCGGTCGACCGCGCCCTTGAGGTGATTGTCGAGCGTGACGATCACCACCCTGACGGGTGCCCGCGGGTCCACCGTGGAGGCCGAGGCGACACTACCGTGCATAATGCGCCTTGGCGTCGTAGAGGGTTTCGAGGTCGATCTGGCGGCGCCCTTCGGCAGCGGCGAAGTTCTCGGTGTTGCGCCGGGCCTTGCCGCGCACGAAGAAGGGGATCTTCTTCAGTTCCCGCTCGGCCTCGGCGGTCCAGAGCGTGCCGCCTTCCTCCGCCGCGGCGGGGGAGGGGATATCCTCGACCGGGCCTTCGGAAACCGCATCAGCCACCGGCGCCTTGCGCGGGGAATGCGCGGCGTGGTGCGATGCGCCCGCTTCGTCGGAGAACTCGAAATCCTCGCGGAACATCGTGAGCAGGTGCTCCTCCAGCCCCATCACCAGCGGGTGGACCCAGGTGTCGAAGATCACGTTGGCGCCCTCGAAGCCCATCTGGGGCGAGTGGCGCGCGGGGAAGTCCTGCACGTGCACCGGCGCGGAGATCACCGCGCAGGGCAGGCCGAGGCGCTTGGCGATGTGCCGCTCCATCTGCGTGCCGAGCACCAGTTCGGGGCACGCCGCCGCGATCGCGTCCTCGACCGCGAGGTGATCGTCGGTGATCAGCGGCTCGACCCCGCAACGCGCGGCCTCGGCGCGGATTTCGCGGGCGAATTCGCGGTTGTAGCAGCCGAGGCCGCAGACCTCGAAGCCGAGCTCCTCGCGGGCGATGCGGGCGGCGGCGGCGGCGTGGGTGGCGTCGCCGAAGATGAAGACGCGCTTGCCGGTCAGGTAGGTCGAATCGACCGACCGGGACCACCAGGGCATCCGGGAAGAGGTGTCGCCGAGGGCAGGCGTGGGATCTGCACCTGCCAGCTCGGCGACGTCGGCGATGAAGGAGCGGGTCGCTCCCACGCCGATAGGGACGGTCCGCACACAGGGTTGAGCGAAAGTGCGCTCGAGCCAGCGTGAGGCCTCATCTGCGATTTCGGGGTAGAGGACGATGTTGAAGTCGGCGGCGCCGATGTTTCTGATGTCCTCCGGGGTGGCGCCCAGCGGGGCGACGAGGTTCACCTCGACACCGAGTGCGCCGAGAATTTTGCGGATCTCGACCAGATCGTCGCGGTGCCGGAAGCCGAGCGCCGTCGGCCCCAGAATGTTGGCGCGCGCGGGACGGCCCTCACGGGGTTCGCGTGTCACCGACTTGTCGGCGAGGGTGCGCACGATCTGGTAGAAGGTCTCGGCCGCCCCCCAGTTCTCCTTGCGCTGGTAGCTGGGGAGCTCGAGCGCGATCGCGGGGCAGGGCAGGCCCATCGCCTCGGCAAGGCCGGCGGGGTCGTCCTGGATCAGCTCGGCGGTGCAGGACGCGCCGACGATGATCGCCTGGGGGTTGAAGCGGGCGACCGCCTCGCGCGCGGCATCCTGGAAGATCTGCGCGGTGTCCTTGCCGAGATCGCGCGCCTCGAAGGTGGTGTAGGTGACCGGCGGGCGCTTGCCGCGCCGCTCGATCATCGTGAAGAGCAGGTCCGCATAGGTATCGCCCTGGGGCGCGTGGAGGACGTAGTGCAGCTTCTCCATCGCCGTCGCGACCCGCATGGCTCCCACGTGGGGCGGTCCTTCGTAGGTCCAGACGGCGAGCTGCATGGTCTAGACCTCCAGCAGATCGCGGCGCCGTAGCGGCCGGGCGAAGAGTTCGGCGAGATCGGCGGCCTGATCGAAGCCGTGGATCGGCGAGAAGACGAGTTCGATCGCCCACTTGGTGGTGAGCCCCTCCATCTCGAGCGGGTTGGCGAGGCCGAGGCCGCAGACGGTGATGTCGGGCCGGTCGGCGCGCACGCGGTCAAGCTGGCGCTCGACATGCTGGCCTTCGCTGAGGCGCACATGCGCGCCGAAGCTTTCCAGTTCGCGCGCGAGGTGGGCGCGGTGGAGGTAGGGCGTGCCTACCTCGACCAGCTCCATGCCGAGTTCGTCCTGGAGGAAGCGCGCGAGCGGCACTTCGAGCTGCGAATCCGGCAGGAAGGTGATGCGCTTGCCCTCGAGCTGGGGACGCAGGTTGGCGAGCGCCCGTTCGGCCCGTGCGCGGGGTGCCGCGATGACCTGTTCCGCGTGCGCGGCGTCGATCCCGAAGGCCCGGGCCGCGGCGCGAAGCCAGTCGGAGGTGCCCTCCGCGCCGAAAGGAAAGAGAGCCTCGATCCGCGTCGCTCCGCGACCTTCCAGCGCCATCGCGGTCTCGCCGAGGAAGGGCTGGGCCAGCAGGTAGCGCGTGTTCGGCCCGACGGCCGGCAGATCGCGCGCATTGCGTGCCGGAAGCACCCCGACGCTGTCGATGCCGAGTTGGGCGAAGAGACGCAGGAACTGGTCCTCGACGATGTCGGGCAGGCTGCCGACGATCAGCAGCTCCGCAGGCGCATCGGCGGGAAGCGCGGGCATGACCGGCACCAGCGCGGCGAGGCAGGCGTCCTCGCCTTGCGTGAAGGTCGTCTCGATGCCGCTGCCGGAATAGTTGAGAATCCGCACCCGCGGCATGTGCACCGCGCCGAGCCGCTGCGCGGCCTTGGCGAGATCGAGCTTGATCACCTCCGAGGGGCACGACCCGACGAGGAACAGCGTGCGGATGTCGGGACGGCGTTCGAGCAGGCGGTTTACGACCCGGTCGAGCTCGTCCTGGGCATCGACCATGCCGGCAAGGTCCCGCTCTTCCATGATCGCGGTGGCAAAGCGCGGCTCGGCGAAGATCATCACACCCGCGGCGCTCTGGAGCAGGTGGGCGCAGGTGCGCGAGCCGACCACGAGGAAGAAGGCGTCCTGCATCTTGCGGTGGAGCCAGATGATGCCGGTCAGCCCGCAGAACACCTCCCGCTGGCCGCGTTCGCGCAGGACGGGGCGCTGGGCTTCGGCGGCGGGGCGGGCCTGCTCGGCCGCGCAGCCATCGAGGAGGTCGAGCGCATTCATGCGGCCACCGCCTGGCGCGCGGGTGCGCCTTCCAGACGCGCCATGCGCAGCTTCCACAGGAACTGCCCGGCGTTGATCACGTAGGCGCCGTAGCCCGCGAGCGCGACCAGCATCCGCTGTTCCAGCGTTCCCAGCCCGCCCAGCAGCATCGCCAGGTAAAGCGTGTGCAGCGCCAGCACGAGCATGGAGAAGACGTCTTCCCAGAAGAACGACTCGGCGAAGAGCCACTTCCCGAACACGACCTTCTCCCAGATCGAGCCGGTGATCATGATGGTGTAGAGCACCAGCGTCTTGATCACGATCGAGACATCGGCGGCAAAGACGCCTTCGCCTGTCGCGAGCGTGCGGATCACGAGGCCGAGGCTGACCAGGAATACGAGAAACTGCACCGGGGCGAGCACGCCCTGCACGACCGTCCAGACCGAAGCGTCCCGCCGCGCCCGCTCTTCCGCGGTGTAAAGTGCGCGGGAACTGCCCCTCTCGTGGCCCGCCCCCTTCACCGTGGTTCCGGGTTCGACCGGGGATGCCTGATCCATCCGAGTCATTTGTCGCGTCAGCCTTTTCTCTCAGACTCGGAACATTACGCTTTCCAACATAAGTGTCAATTGAATTGGACGTTCAGTTTTCTTGACGACTAATCCAACACGGGTAAGGTCGTTTGCGTGCCAGGCGAAAAAGGCGTAAACCGGAGTCGCTGGCTTTTCGGGATCAGGGCCAAGGCCGTTTCTTGCGGAAGCGGTCACTACCTCCTGCGGAAGGTTCGTCCGCACGACCTGGGGAGGGTCTGACGAATGGGAGAGTCCAAGGCTTCGGGCATGTTCGGCGCAGGATCGGCGGTGCTGCGGGGGGTGATTGCGGCGCCGCTGGAACGAGTCAGACGACGATCTTCCGGACCGGCGGACCAGCCCGACTCGGTCAACACCATCATCGAAAGCGAGATCATCCCGCGCCTGCTGATGGCGCATTCTTCCGGGGAGAACCGCAAGCGCTCCCGTCTGCTGCGCACCATCACCCCTGACGAGGCTTCGCGCTTTGCCGTCCTGCCGCTCCGGCTCGAGGCCGCGGCCCTTCTGGAGGAGGTCGACGCCTTCATCGCCAAGGGCGCCAGTGTCGAGACCATCTGCCTCGATCTGCTCGCCCCCGCCGCCCGCCGTCTCGGCGAGATGTGGGACAATGACGAGTGCGATTTCCTAGACGTGACAATGGGTTTGTGGCGTCTGCAGGAAGTCATGCGCGAAGTCGCCGCGCGGGCGCCGGTCGATCTGGCCGGCCTTGCCACGCCCCGTTGCGCGCTGTTCTCGCCGATGCCGGGCGATCACCACAACTTCGGCACGCTGATGATCGAGGAGGTCTTCGCCCGCGGCGGCTGGCGCAGCGAGGCGCTGGTCAAGCCCGAGCGGCGCGAGCTGCTCGACCGGCTCGCCCACCAGCCCTTCGACCTCGTAGGATTGACGCTCGCCCGCGATTGTCCTAGCGCCGCGCTGAGCAATCTCATCAAGGCGGTGCGCAACGTGTCCGCCAATCCTCACATCATCGTGCTGGTCGGCGGACGAATGATCAACGAGAATCCCGGAATGGCGATGGAAGTGGGGGCAGACGGCACGGGCGCGGATGCGCTCGCCGCGCTCGAACTCGCGAATGCGCTGGTGAAGACTGCTGCTGCCCGTGATCTGAACCTCCGGTAGGTTCGAGAACGGACATGCTCACCCGCAAGCACTCGATCGAAGGCAAGCACCCTTTCGGGAAGGCGGCGGAGCTGTTCAACACGCTCGATGCCGATGCGGCGATGAAGCTGGCGATGGTGGCGGGCGACGTCACCCTCGTTCTCGACGACACCGGCACGATCCTCGATGCGGCCTTCGACCCGCGCGAGTTCCCGAGCTTCACGACCATGGTCGGGACCAACTGGATCGAGACCGTCACCGACGAATCCCGCCCGAAGATCATGGAGATGCTCGCCGCCGCCCGGCGCGGCGAGGTGCAGCACTGGCGGCAGGTCAACCATCCCTCGCGCGATGGCGACGTGCCGATCCGCTATGCCGTGCTCAGCGTCAATCGCGGCGAGCACCGCATCGCCTTCGGCCGTGACCTGCGCGAGGCGGGCAAGCTCCAGCAGCGCCTGCTCCAGGTCCAGCAGTCGCTCGAACGCGACTACCTGCGGATGCGCCAGCTCGAGGCGCGTTACCGCATGCTGTTCGAGCGTTCGACCGAGCCGGTGCTGATCGTCGAGGCCGGCACGCTCCGGATCCGCGAGGCCAATCCGGCCGCCCACACGCTGGTGGGCGCACGTCCCGCCGGGCTGCCGGGCAAGAAGCTGCTGACCTTCATCGACAAGAACTCGCACGATGCGGTGCAGGCGCTGGTCGGCGCCGCGCTGGTGTCGGACACGGTCAGCCCGGGGCGCATCCGCATCGCCCGCGGGCAGCGCGAGGTGATGGCCAGCGTCAACGGCTTCACCCAGGACCGCGGCCAGTTCCTGCTGGTGCGGCTGGTGCCCGCGAGCGATCGGCCCACGGGCGAGTTTTCCCCCGTTCTGGCGCTCGTCGACCAGATGCCCGACGCCTTCGTGGTCGCCGACAGCAACCTCGAGATCGTCACCGCCAACGCCGCCTTCGTCGAGATGCTCCAGGCCGCCAGCGTCGACCAGCTGCGCGGCCGGCACCTGTCGGAATCGATCGGCCGGCCGGGCATCGATCTCGACCTGATCGAGGGCCAGATCGACCAGCACGGCGCGGCGCGCAATGTCGCCACCGTGCTGCGGGTCGGCCACGATGTCGACGGCGAACCGATTGAATTGTCGGCGGTCCGCACCTCGGGCGAGGATGGCTACTATGCCTTCGTGATCCGCCCGATCGGCCGCCGGCTGCGCGATCTGCCGCCCGGCGCGCAGGACCTGCCGCGCTCGGTCGAGCAGCTCACCGAACTTGTCGGCCGCATGAGCCTCAAGGACATCGTGCGCGAGAGCACCGACCTGATCGAGCGGCTGTGCATCGAGGCGGCACTGAGCTACACCTCGGACAACCGCGCCTCGGCCGCCGAGATCCTCGGGCTTTCGCGCCAGAGCCTCTATTCCAAGCTCCACCGCTACGGCCTCGGCAACCTCGCCGGCGACGGCGAGTAGGACGCGCGGCCCGAAGGGGCATTCCCAACCGCGAAAGACCACCGCACGACAGCGTGAAGACGCGCCGACGACAGCGGCATGCGCGGGGCATGGCAAAGGCATGGCGAACCTCGCGCGCGGGCACCTGCGGGGGCCGGCGCGAGGGACGCCGCGCAATCCTTTGCATTCCGACTGTCAATATGGCCGGCCTGTCCCGATGTGACATGGCTTTTCACCCGTTTACGAATCTGAATGCGAAAATCGGGGTTTGGCGGAAATGTAGTGTCCAAATAAGTTGACGCTTATCCCTGTCAGGCATAGCCTCGCGATATGGAGCACTCGGTACCCTCGACTCGCACCGTGCCCAGCCCGGCCCGGCGTCCCGGAGGCGCCCCGCGACCGCGCGACGTGCTCGAACTCCTCAAGCCGATCACCTGGTTCCCGCCGATGTGGGCCTTCATGTGCGGCGCCGTGTCCTCGGGCGCCGGGCTGGAGGGGCGCTGGTGGTTCGTCGCGGGCGGCGTGCTGCTGGCAGGGCCGCTGGTGTGCGGCACCTCGCAGGCCGTGAACGACTGGTTCGACCGCCATGTCGACGCCATCAACGAACCCCACCGCCCGATCCCCTCGGGCCGGATTCCGGGCCGGTGGGGGCTTTATATCGCCATCATCGCCAGCCTCGTCTCGGCGAGCGTCGGCTGGCTGCTCGGCCCGATCGTCTTCGTCGCATCGCTGGTCGGCCTCGCCTTCGCCTGGGCCTATTCCGCCCCGCCGCTGCGCTTCAAGGCGAACGGCTGGCTCGGCCCGCTGGTGTGCGGGCTGACCTACGAGGGGCTCTCGTGGTTCACCGGCGCGACCGTGATGCTGGGCGCGATGCCTTCCGCCGAGGTGATCGCGGTGCTGGTGCTCTATTCGCTCGGCGCGCACGGGATCATGGTCCTCAACGACTTCAAGGCGGTCGAGGGCGACCGCCAGACCGGCCTCACCTCGCTCCCCGTGGTGCTGGGCGTGAGCACGGCGGCGCGGCTCGCCTGCGTGACGATGGCCGCCGCACAGGTCGTGGTGATCGCGCTGCTGGCGGCGTGGGGCTACACGATCTCCGCCGTGGTGGTGACCGGCGTGCTCGCCGCGCAGATCGCCGCCATGCCGCGCCTGCTGCGCGATCCGGCGAAATATGCGCCGTGGTACAACGGGGTGGGCGTGACGCTCTACGTGCTGGGAATGCTGGCGGCGGCGCTCGGCCTCGGGGGGCAGATCTGATGCACGCCCCGCTGGCCTCGCCCTCGGTGCCGACCAGGGGCTTCGGCTGGCTGGCGATCATCCGCATCGGGCTGGTGCAGGCGGCGATCGGCGCGCTGGTGATGCTCGCCTCGACCGTGCTCAACCGGGTGATGGTGGTGGAGCTGAAGCTGCTGGCAACGATCCCCGCCGTGCTGGTGGCGTGGCATTACGCGGTGCAGCTGGGCCGCCCCCTGTGGGGTCATGCCTCGGACAAGGGGAATAACCGCACGGTCTGGATCGTCGGCGGGCTTGCCGTGCTGGCGGCGGGGGCCGTGCTGGCGACGCAGGCGACGCTGATGATGCGGGAATCCTTCGGCGCGGCCTTGGCGCTGGCGGTCTTCGCCTATGCGCTGATCGGCGCAGGCGTGGGCGCGGGCGGGACCTCGGCGCTGGCGCTGCTCGCGAGCGGGGTCGCGCCCGAACGGCGCGCGGCCGCCGCGGCGGTGACCTGGACGATGATGGTGGCAGGGATCGTCGCCTCGGCGATCACCGTGGGCCAGCTCCTCAAGCCCTTCAGCTTCGACCGGCTGCTGGTCGTCGCGGGCGGGCTGGCGCTGGCGATGGTGGCGCTGACGGTGCTGGCGACATGGCGGCTCGAACGGCAGGCAGGCCGCTTCGGCCATGCCGCGCGCGAGGGCGAGGTGCCCGATTTCCGCGCCGCGCTGGCGGAGATCTGGCACGAGCCTGCGGCGCGGCGCTTCACCGTCTTCATCTTCGTCTCGATGATCGCCTTCTCGATGCAGGACCTGATCCTCGAGCCCTTCGCGGGGCTGATCTTCGGCCTCTCGCCAGGGGAATCGACCCAGCTGGGCGGGCAGCATCAGGGCGGCATCCTTCTCGGCATGATCCTGACCGGCGTGGGCGGCAGCGCCTTCACCGGCAAGCGGCCCGACGGCCTGCGCGCCTGGGTGATCGGCGGGTGCCTGCTCTCGGCCGCGGGGCTCGCGGCGCTGGGGGTTGCGGCGGTGAGCGGGCCACCGTGGCCGCTCGGGGCCAACGTCTTCGTGCTCGGCTTCGGAAACGGCGTCTTCGCGGTCGCCGCCATCGGCGCGATGATGGGCCTCGCCGGTGCCGGCGAGACCACCCGCGAGGGCGTGCGCATGGGCGTGTGGGGTGCCAGCCAGGCGATCGCCTTCGGGCTCGGGAACCTGCTCGGGGCGGGGGGCGTCGACTATGCCCGCCACGCGCTGGGCGCCGACGGGCCGGCCTTCCAGATGGTCTTCGCCATCGAGGCGGCCGCCTTCGTCCTCGCCGCGCTGCTGGCGGTCAAGGCGACGGGCGGGGCGGCGATCCGCGCCGAGGGGGCAAAACGCAAGGAAGGGGTCTACGCATGAACCAGACGATCTACGATGCCGTGGTGATCGGCGGCGGGCCCTCGGGCTCGACGGCCGCGACCGACCTTGCGCTGGCGGGCCATTCGGTGCTGCTGATCGAGCGCGGAGGGCGGATCAAGCCCTGCGGCGGCGCGGTGCCCCCGCGGCTGCTCGCCGATTTCGACATTCCCCAGTCGCTGCTGGTCGCCAAGGCGCGCTCGGCCCGGATGATCGCCCCCTCGGGCCGTGCGGTCGACATGCCGGTGGGCGAGATCGGCTATGTGGGGATGGTCGACCGCGAGGAATTCGACGAATGGCTGCGCGAGCGCGCCCGCCATTCCGGTGCCGAGCGCCTCACCGCGACTTTCGAGAAGATCGAGCGTGACGACAAGGCCCACCCCATCGTCACTTTCCGCCGCACCAGGGGCGGCCCGCTCGAGAGCGTGCGGGCCCGGGTGGTGATCGGTGCCGACGGCGCGCGCTCGGCGGTGGCCAAGCAGTGCCTGCCCGGCGCCGAGCGGGTGCCTTGCGTCTTCGCCTATCACGAGATCATCAAGAGCCCGCCCAAGAACACCGACCAGTTCGACGCCTCGCGCTGCGATGTCTTCTACCAGGGCCGCCTCTCGCCCGATTTCTACGCCTGGGTCTTCCCCCACGGTGAGACCGCGAGCATCGGGGTGGGCAGCGCCAACAAGGGCTTTTCCCTGCGCGGCGCGATCGCGACGATGCGCGACGACCTGGGGCTCGACCGCTGCGAGACGGTGCGCCGCGAGGGCGCGCCGATCCCCCTGAAGCCGCTGAAGCGCTGGGACAACGGCGCCGACGTGATCGTCGCGGGCGATGCCGCGGGGATCGTGGCGCCCGCCTCGGGCGAGGGCATCTATTACGCAATGGTCGGCGGGCGGATGGTGGCCGAGGCCAGCGCCGCCTTCCTCAGGACCGGGGAGGCGAAGCACCTGCGCTCGGCCCGCAAGGCCTTCATGAAGGAGCACGGCAAGGTCTTCTGGGTGCTCGGGGTGATGCAGTATTTCTGGTATTCCTCCGACAAGCGCCGCGAACGCTTCGTGACCATGTGCGACGACAAGGACGTGCAGGAACTGACCTGGCAGGCCTACATGCACAAGAAGCTGGTGCGCGCGAAGCCGCTCGCCCACGTCAAGATCTTCCTCAAGGACACCGCGCACCTGCTCGGCCTGCGCCCCGCGACCTGAGCCGGCGCGCGCATTCCCGTTGCAGGCCCGCCGCATGAGCCTTAGACCCCTTGCGATGAACCGGATGATGATCCTGCCGGTGATGGTGGCGAGCGTGGCGGCGCTGTGCGTGGCGGCGCTGGGCGCGACCGTCACCGATCTCGGGCCGTGGTACCAGGCGCTCGCCAAGCCCGCGTGGAACCCGCCCGACGTGGTCTTCCCGATGGGCTGGACGGTAATCTACGCCTTGATCACCGTCGCCGGGATCACCGCCTGGCGCGCGGCGCCGAACACGGCGGCGGCGGAATGGGTGATCGGCCTGTTCGCATTGAACGGCTTTCTCAACATCAGCTGGTCGATCCTGTTCTTCCGCTTCCAGCGGCCCGACTGGGCGTTCTACGAGGTCGTGCTGCTGTGGCTCTCGATCCTCGCGATGATCCTCTATTGCGGGCGCTTCTCGAAGAAGGCGGCACTGCTGCTGGTGCCCTACCTGGCATGGGTGACCTTCGCGGCCGCGCTCAACCGGGCGGTGGTCGCGCTCAACGCGCCCTTCGGCTGAGGCAGGCGCGGCGCGCATGGCAGGGCAGGGCCTCGTCGAATTGCTGTTCGAAGGCGGCCATGCCGCCGACGTGATCCTCGCGGTGCTCGCGGCCGAGGCGCTGTGGCTGCGCGCCGCGCGCCACTGGCGGTGGAGCGCGGTGCTCGGGCTGCTGGGGCCTGCCGCGCTGATCGTGCTGGGGCTGCGGGCGGCGATGACGGGGGCGGCGTGGTGGTGGATCGCGCTGCCGCTCGGCGCCTCGCTGCCGCTCCACCTCATCGATCTGCGCACCCGGCTGGGCTCGCCACCGCCGCCGCCCTGACCAGGCCACCTTTCGCTCCCCATCACGGACAAGGAAAAACCCGGCCCGGCGCTGTGCCGGACCGGGTCCATGTTCCTGTCCTTGGGGAGGGGAGGGGCCTTGCGGCCCCGTCCCTCACTTCTGGCCGGCCGAAGCCTGCGCCGCACCGGTCGGATCGTAGTGGATCGTGTCCGGAGCATAGTAGTGTTCCTGGGCCCACAGGTACCAGTTGTCGACCACGGTGCCGGTGAGCAGGATGCCGATGCCGCCCGTGAGGGTGGTCAGCACCGCGAACCACCAGGCCCAGCGGTGGATGGATTCGAAGGTTGCGTTGAACCCCATCACCCAGCGCCAGAACAGCGCGCCGCGTTCGGCGGCCGTCCCGCGGTCGGTGATCTGCTCGATCTCGCGCTCGCCGCCGTAGCGGCCGAGGGCCAGGATCGTCGCCCCGTGCATCGCGAACAGCACCGCCGACCCGTAGAGGAAGACGATCGAGAGCGCGTGGAACGGATTGTAGAACAGGTTCCCGTAGACCAGCGAGAAGTTGTTGGTCCAGTTGAGGTGCTCGAAGATGCCGAAGGGCACGGCTTCCGACCACTGGCCCAGCAGCATCGGGCGGATGAAGCCCAGCACCAGGTAGAGCCAGATCGCCGAGGCGAAGGCCCAGGGGATGTGCATCCCCATGCCCAGCGCCTTGGCACGGCGGTAGGTGCGCACCCACCACAGCAGGATCGAGACCGTCAGGAAGAAGCCGGCGAGGATCCACCAGCCGCCTTCCTTCAGCGGCACGAACGGGCTGAAGCCGTATTCGGGCCCCGGAGGGTTGAGCGAGAGCCAGAAGAACTCGCGCATGAAGCCCTGCGGGCTCCAGTTCACCTGCGCCCAGAAGTTGAGGCCGATGATCAGGATCGCCAGCGTGCCGCAGACGAGGCTGAGCGTGCCGGTCCAGCCGAGATAGATCGGCCCCCACTGCGCCTGGCCGATCTTGCCGAACCAGTAGGAGTAGCCCGTGGCCGGGATGCGGATGTCTTCTCCGGCCGGCATCGGGACGCCCATTTCGGGTGGCCCCTTGACCTGCACCTGCGTGAAGATGTTCTGATAAGTCGCCATGGTTCAGGTGCTCCTTACGACCAGATCGGGATCTTCTTCCAGAAATCCCAGAATTCGATCCAGCTGCCGACATACAGAGTGCCGGAGATGACGATGCAGATGGCGCTCCAGAACCCGGCGTTGAGCGCCAGGAAGAGCCCCACCCGGTGGATGCCGAGCGTGCCGACCGAATAGCCGATGAAGTCACGGAAGTAGGTGTCTTCGTATTCGGGCGACTTGACGTCGGTGCCCCCGCTCGGATTCACCGCCGACAGCACCAGACCGCCGTGCAGGGCGAGCGCGAGACAGTTCGTGAAGAAGAACGTGATCGCGAGCATGTGCACGGGGTTGTAGTGGAAGTTGCCGAAAGCGTAGCCGACGTTCGAGACCCACTCGAGGTGGGTCCAGATCCCGTAGGGGAAGCCGTTGCCCCACGCGCCCATCCACAGCGGACGGATGACGTTGAGCGAGACATAGGCAAAGACCGCCACGCTGAAGGCGATCGGCACGTGGTAGCTCATGCCGAGCTTGCGGGAGATTTCCGCCTGCCTGAGCACCCACGAGCTGAACGCGATGACAGCGCAGCAGGTGATGATCTGCCAGTATCCGCCCTCCTGGAGCGGAGCGAGGCTGAGGCCGTATTCGATCGGCGGCGGGTTGATCGAAATGAGCCAGGGGTTGAGAGTCGGGCCCTGCGTCGCGGCGGCGAAGATCAGTGCGGTGCCAAGCAGCGCGCTGATTGCCGTCGTCACTCCAAAGAATCCGACATAAAACGGCCCGACCCAGAAGTCGAAAAGGTCGCCGCCGATCAATGTGCCACCGCGGACGCGGTATTTCCGCTCGAAACTAAGGAGCGCCATAGGTCCATCCTCCCCGCCACTGGGGCGGGTGCTATAGGTTGTCGACGAGTGTTAGGAGGCAGGCAGGCGAACCTGCCCCCTCACATTTTCGAGACGAACTATCCCGCCGCCGGAGCTTCCGACGATTCGATAGCCGCCTGGGCCGGCGCAGCGCTGGCGTCTTCGAGCCAGTTGTAGCGTTCGGTGCTGAGCAGGATGAAGTGGATGGTGAACGCCAGGACGGCGAGACCAACGTGCAGCGCCACGAGGGTGCGGCGGATGTCGAAGTAGAACCAGAGTCTCCACATGGTGAAGTTCCTTTCAGATTTTTCGGATCACGGTTCCGACCGAAAGCGGACCGGCAAGCCGGTGGCGTTCAGCCGAACAGCCGGTCTTGGATCAGAGCGGCAGCCAGGGCTTGTTGGCCCAGAGCAGCGCATGGGCGACAAGCGCGATCACCACGTAGATGGTGAAAGTGCCCATGAAGCCCTTGTGGATTTCCTGAGCCTCTTCAGGGGTCAGGTGAGTCCCGATGCGTTCATTCATTGGGTTGTCTCCGTTCAGTTGGGTGTGAATGGAAGCCCGAAGGCCCCCGTCGGCATCCCCGCGTGATCCCCCACGTGGATTGGAGAGCCCCCGTCAGGGGGGCATGGGCTGGCGCTGCGGCGGCGATGCTCCGCGGCAGCGACAAAGGCATGTGGCGGGCGCGCATCGTCATCATGCTCCCGCTCCTTCCAGCAGTGCCTCTTCGAGGCAGTCTGCCGTGACCGTTTCGGTTCCCCGCTGGCGCGCGGTCCGCTCCGCCGCGTCGCGCAGGCGCTTGGCGGCGGAAATGCGGATCAGCACCGGCTGGGCTTCGACGAGTGTATCGAGCCGCGCCTTGGCGGCCTTGTCCCAGATCAAGGGCGCTTCCACCCGCGCGGGCGTCGCGTCGACCTTGTCCATCTCGGTCCCGAGCGGGAGGATGTGGAACAGCGCGTCGAACAGCGCGTTGCAGACTTCCTGCACCAGATAGGTCGCGCCCGAATAGCCCATGAACGGCGTGCCGGTGTGGCGGCGGATCGCGGCGCCGGGGAAGCTGGCGGGGATATACATCCCGCGCGCCCCGCACTCGGCCATGTACATCCGTTCGTTGTAGCTGCCGAACACCACCAGCGGCGGGTTGGCCCGGATCGCGGCGCGCACGTCCTCGTTCTTCGGCTTCACCCCGGCACAGCGGGAGAAGGCGAAGGCGCAGGGCAGGCCCATGTCGTCCTCGAGGAAGTGGCGGATGCCGCGCGCGTAGGTCTCGTTCGCGACGATGCCGAAGCTCGCGGTGCCGAAGAAGTCTTGCGTGACCGAGCGCCACAGGTCCCACAAGGGCTTGATGGTGGTGTGCTTCTCGCGCTCGATGAAGGGCTCGGGGTCGAGGCCGAGCTCGGCGGCGAGCGCGCGCAGGAACTTGGTGGTCTGCGACAGGCCGACGGGAGCCTGGAAATAGGGCCGCTCGAGCGTCTCGCACAGGTTGCGGCCGAACTCGCGGTACATGCAGACATTCGCGTCCGCCGCGGCGAGCTTGGCGATGTCGGCAAGGTGCGTGCCGAGCGGGAAGACCACGCCGACTTCCGCGCCGATGCCTTCGACCAGCCGCCGGATCTCGGCGAGGTCGGAGGGCATGTTGAACATGCCGTAGGACGGGCCGATGATGTTGACGACCGGCTTCTCGCCTTCGCGGCGCTCGCGCTTGGCGGGCATCTTCTTGGGGCCGAATTCGGTCCACAGCCAGGTCAGCGCGCGGTCGGCGCTCTGCCACTGGTCCTCGTCGATGGTGCGCGGCAGGAAGCGCTTGATGTTGGTGCCCTCGGGCGTCACGCCGCCGCCGATCATCTCGGCGATCGAGCCGGTGACGACCACGCAGGGCAGCTCCGGATCGAGCGTCTTCCACGCCCGCTTCATCGCGCCTTCGGTGCCGGTCTTGCCGAGCTCCTCCTCGGCGAGGCCGGTGACGACGATCGGCAGCTCGTGCGGGGGCAGGGCATCTGTGTAGTGCAGCACCGAGGTGACCGGCAGGTTTTCGCAGCCGACCGGGCCGTCGATGATCACCTGCAAGCCCTTCACCGCGGTGAAGACGTAGGTGGCGCCCCAGTAGCCGCCGGCGCGGTCGTGATCGAGGACGAGCGTCATGTGCCGATCGCCTCCGATGCCTTGCGCGCGGCCTCGTTGAGGGCGGCATACTTCTTGCGGAACTTGGGCCGGTCGACCGGCACGTCTTCCCACACACCCGCGGCGTGCTCGGTGCCGACGCCCTCGAAGAAGTCGCGCATCGCATCGAAGCGCGCCTTGTTGCCCATTGCGGCGTTGATCACCGTGGCGAGGCTGCCTGCCCCTGCCGGGCCCATCAGCGGGCGCGCCGAGATGAGGTTGGTGAAGTAGAGCGCCGGGATCGCCTTCGCCTTGGCGTGCTGCACCACCGGGGTGGTGCCGATGGCGAGATCGGGGCGATATTCCTCGACCGCGGCGATATCCTGTTCGAGGCTGGCGCGGAACTGGACCTGCACCCCGCGCGCCTCGAGCCATTCGCGGTCGGCATCCGACCACTTCGTGCGCGGGCAGGCCGAGCCGACATAGCGCACATCCGCGCCACTTTCGACCAGCAGGCGGGCGACCAGCAGCTCCGAGCCCTCGTAGCCCGAAACCGTGATGCGGCCCTTGATCGGCATGTTCGCCAGAGCGCCCTTGCAGGCGCCGATCATCGCGTTCTTGACGCCGTCGACCTGCGCTTGCGGCAGGCCCATGACATCGCCCAGCGATTGCAGCCAGGCGGCGGTGCCGTCCGCGCCCACCGGGGCCGAGCCGATCACCGGGCGACCCGCGGCTTCGAATTCGCGGATCGAGGCGGTGTAGAAGGGGTGGATCGCGGCGACGACCGCGCAATCCAATGCGGCATAGAGCTCGCGCCATTCGCGGGTCGGGACCACGGGGCCGGCGGCAAGGCCGAGGGGCGCGAGCATCTGCCCGATCACCACCGGATCGGCCGGGAACATCTCGCCCAGCAGCGCCACGCTCGGCCGGTCGGCACGCTCGCGCGGGGCCGCGACGGGGCCGGCCATGACTTCCTCGCGCGCATATTGGAGCATCGCGCCGGCCAGGACGTCCTTCGCCTCGGCGTGGGTGGGGATGCCGAAGCCGGGCACGTCGATGCCGATGATCCGCACCCCGTTGATCTGCTTCTTCAGCAGCCTCAAGGGCACGCCGCTCGCGGTGGGCACGCACAGGTTGGTGACCACGATCGCATCGTAGAGATCGGGATCGGCCATCCCTTCGACGGCTTCCTTGATGTCCTCGAACAGCTTGCCGGTAACGAGCGTTTCCGAGGAGAAGGGCACATAGCCGACCGTCCGCCGCGCGCCGTAGAAGTGCGAGGTGAAGGTCAGGCCATAGACGCAGCAGGCCGAGCCCGAGAGCACGGTCGCAGTGCGCCGCATTCTCAGGCCCACCCGGAGTGACCCGAACGCGGGGCACATGGATTGGGGTTGGTCGTGGGGGCCGACCGGATAGTCGGCGGCATATTGATCGAGGATCTCGCTCTTGCCCGCGGCGCGCGCGGCCTCGCGCATCGTGTCCTTCGAGGCGCAGCCGCCCGCCTCCGCGCCGGGATCGAGAGCGATCCGGTCGGGGGTGCGTTCCGCGTCAAAGGCGCTGTGGTCGCTCATGCCTCGTCGTAGATCACTTCGAGGCTGGGGCGGGTTTCGAACACCCCGCCGCGCATGTCGGCCTGGGTGGCGGGAACCAGCTCGACATTGCCGCCGACGACATCGGCGCTGAACAGGCCGAGGAGGCCGTCCTGATCGAGCGGGGTGGGGCGCAGCGGCGGGGCGCTGGCGACATTTTCCGCCAGCTCCTCGAACAGGCTGCCCCATTCGCCGCCGGGGAAGCCGATGATCTGGTAATTGGCGCTCTTGCGGCGGATGTCCTCGTTGGCGGGGATCGCGGTGAGCACCGGGATGCCGACCGCCTTGGCGAAGGCATGGGCCTCGCCCGTGCCGTCGTCCTTGTTGACGATCATGCCCGCCACGCCGACATTCCCGCCCATCTTGCGGAAATATTCGACCGCCTGACACACGTTGTTCGCCACATAGAGCGATTGCAGGTCGTTCGATCCGACCACGATCACCTTCTGGCACATGTCGCGGGCGATCGGCAGACCGAAGCCGCCGCACACCACGTCGCCGAGGAAGTCGAGCAGGACGTAATCGAAGCCCCAGTCGTGGAAGCCAAGCTTCTCGAGCGTCTCGAAGCCGTGGATGATCCCGCGCCCGCCGCAGCCGCGCCCGACCTCGGGCCCGCCGAGTTCCATCGCGAAGACGCCGTCGCGCTGGAAGCACACATCCTCGATGCGCACTTCCTCGCCCGCGAGCTTCTTCTTCGAGGAGGTCTCGATGATCGAAGGCGTGGCCTTGCCGCCGAACAGCAGGCTGGTTGTGTCGGACTTGGGATCGCAACCGATCAGCAGCACGCGCTTGCCCTGCTGGGCCATCATGTAGCTGAGATTGGCGAGCGCGAAGCTCTTGCCCGAGCCGCCCTTGCCGTAGATCGCGATGATCTGTGTCTCGCTCTTCACCTCGCCGGTGTGGACCGGATCGGGCTCGTGGCTTGCCTCTTCGCGAAGGTGGGCGGCCTGGGTATCAAGCACGGACATCAGCATTCGCTCCAATCGAGGACCATCTTCAGGCAATCGGGATCGCTGAAGGCTTGGGGGTAGGCGTCGAGCGCCTCTCCGGCAGGGCGCCGGTTGGTGACGAGACCCTTGAGGTCGAGCCTGCTGCATTCGATCAGCGCCCGCGTTTCGGCGAGGTCGCCGGGTTGCCATTCGGCAGCGACCCGGAAATGGGCCTCGCGCATGAAGGCGGCCGGGAAGGCGAAGCTGACGCGTTCGGAATAGAAGCCGGCCAGCACGATCTCTCCGCCCTTGGAAAGGCGCATCACCAGATCGTCGATCAGGCCGGCATCGCCGCTGGCGTCGTAGATCGCGTGATAATCGCGCCGCTCGTCGGCGGCGGGGTCGATGACGGTGTAGCCGGCCGCGCCATTGCGGCGGGCGGGATTGGTTTCCCACACCGTCGGCGCCGCGCCGCCGAGGGCGAGCGTCAGACGGGCGAGCAGGCGGCCGAGCACGCCGTGCCCGACGATCAGGTCGGGCAACGACTCGCGCCGGGCAAAGCCGCCCTTGATCGCGTGGAGCGCGGTCGCGGCGAGCGCGCAGAGCACGCCGGCCTCACCGAGGTGTTCGGGAATGGGCAGGGCCCGGGCCGAGGGCACGATCACCCGCTGCGCCGTGCCGCCAAAGAGGCCGCGGGCATCCTGATAGCAATTTGCCCCGGGCACGAAGACCCAGTCGCCCAGCCGTGAGCGGGCATCGGGCCCGGTCTCGACGATGCGGCCGACCGATTCATAGCCCGGCACCAGCGGATAGCCGAGGCCCGGGAAGGGCGGCATGCGTCCGGTGAAGAGGAGCTTCTCGGTGCCGGTGCTGATGCCGCTCCAGGCGATCTCGACGAGAACGTCCGAGGCTTCCACCGGCTTCATTTCGAGCGACCGGAGAGCGAGGCGCTCCGGTGCTTCGAGAATGACGGCCAGCGTGTTCATGTCCTCGGTCCTCCCTGAGGGGTCAATTCGAGGCGCGAACGCCGAGTCGAAAACCCCGCAGCTACGTTCTCCCAACTGTGTGCTACGCCTTACGTTCCCTACTGTCAAACAACTTGGACAAATTATGCTCAAGCGGTGGCAAGGATCACGCTTGCGTTGACCGGTTGCGCCGTTGCGACGAGGCGAGCGCGCGCAAAGCCGGCCTGGCGGCACATGGCGATGATCTCGGCCGGGCTGCGCGGGCGCCCCGAGCCCATCGCCCAGAGGTAGAGGCCGAAAAAGGCCTCGCCCATCGGCTCCGCGCCAGGAATTCGCGCCATGGGTTCGGCGATCAGCAGCCGGGCTCCGGGGGCGAGGCTGGCGCGGATGTTGGCGAGCAGGCTCTGTGCCGGCGCATCGTCGTGATCGTGGAGGATCCGGATGAGCGACACCATGTCATAGCCTTGCGGTATGGAATCGCTGAAGAAATTTCCGGGATGCGCGGTGATGCGGTGTGGGCCGAGCGCCTCGCCCAGCACCGCGGCTCCGGTCGCGGCGACCTCCGGAAGATCGAACAGGCCGAGCTTCAACTGCGGCCAGGCCGCGCCGATGTGCCGGAGGAACGCCCCGTGCCCGCCGCCGACATCGAGCAGCCGCTCGACGTCGCGGAAGGTGACCGCAGCCAGCACCTCCTCGGCCACGAAGTGCTGCGAGGCGGCCATCAATGCCGAATATTCCGCCGTGTCCTCGCCCCTTTCGGTCACGCCCTGGAGCGCCCCGGCATAGGTCCAGAAGCGCGAGAGCGCCGTGGGCGCGGCCCGGTCGGCACGCAGCAGGGCGAGCGGATCGGCCAGGTCGGCATAGAGCAAGCGGTGATGCCGGACCATCGCCTGCACGCCGGGATTGGTCGCGAAAACAGCGCCTTGCTCTCCCAGCATCCAGCGATCTGGCGCCGGCTCCTCCGACAGCATCAGCGGGCGGCCGGCGCGCAGCAGGGTGAGCGCGGCGCTCTCCGACAGGTCCATCCTGGCGGCGACATCGGCGGCGGAGAGCGGGCCGTCCGCCAGCACGTCGAACAACCCGCCTTCG
Source organism: Porphyrobacter sp. THAI-01a (assembly GCF_056868655.1). Taxonomy (NCBI): domain Bacteria; kingdom Pseudomonadati; phylum Pseudomonadota; class Alphaproteobacteria; order Sphingomonadales; family Erythrobacteraceae; genus Porphyrobacter; species Porphyrobacter sp. THAI-01a. The sequence goes on from NZ_CP180579.1 coordinate 841,516, forward strand.
ACATAGGCGCGCAGGACCTGCGAATAGGCAAAGCCCGCGAGCAGGTCGAAGGCGCCATTGGCACGGCTGCGCGCGATCCACCGGATGAGCGGCAGGCGGGCGGCCCAGTGCTGGAATCCGGCGCTCGAGAACAGCCGGTTGCGGCGGGCCACGTAACCGAGCTTGAAGGCGGCCCAGCGGCTCACTGTCGGGGTGCTTCACGGGCCATATGTCTAAAAGATTGGACATGTTGGCGCGTAAGGTCAATGATAATCGCGGTTGTTGACGGGAGCGAGGACAGGTGCACGCGCGAGTCGCCGTGATCGGAGCCGGGATCGGCGGCCTCACCAGCGCCGCCCTGCTCGCCGCGCGCGGCGCCGATGTCACCGTGTTCGAGAAGGAGGCCTGGGTCGGCGGCAAGGCACGCCGGGTCGAGGTCGATGGCGCGGCGATCGACGGCGGGCCCACGGTCTTCACCTATCGCGCCGTGTTCGACGAGGTCTTCGCCGCCTGCGGGGCGCGGCTCGATGACCATGTCACCGCCCGCCGCGCCGAGGTGATCGCCCGCCATGCGTGGGACGATGGCGGCCATCTCGATCTTTTCGCCGACCCCGAAGCGAGCGCCGCATCCGTCGCCGCTTTTGCGGGGGAGGAGGCCGCGCGGGGCTACCGCGCCTTCGCCGCCGAGGCCGCGCGGATCTTCGGCGTGCTGGAGGAACCCTTTTTGCGCGGCGACAAGGCCTCGACCCCGCTGCCGATGATGTGGCGGATCGGGCCGTGGCGGATCGGCGACGCGCTGGCGATGCGCCCCTTCGACGGGATGTGGACAGCGCTCGGAGAGCACTTCGCCGACCCGCGCCTCCGGCAATTGTTCGGGCGCTATGCCACCTATTGCGGTTCCTCGCCCTTCGCCGCGCCCGCGACGCTGATGCTGATCGCCCATCTCGAGGCGCGCGGGGTGTGGCTGATCGAGGGCGGGATCCATGCGCTGGCGAAGGCGCTCGCGGGCCTCGCCGAGCGGCAGGGCGCGCGGGTGCGCACCGGCGCACCGGTGGCCGAGATCCTTACCACGCAAGGGCGCGCCAGCGGGGTGCGCCTTGCATCGGGCGAGGCGATCCCGGCCGACATCGTCATCTGCAACGGCGATCCCGGCGCGCTCGCCACCGGCCGCTTCGGCGAGGCGGCGGCCCGCGCGGTGCCCGCGATCCCGCAGGCCAAGCGCTCGCTCTCGGCGCTGGTGTGGTATGCCCATGCCGAGACGCGCGGCTTCGAGCTGACCCACCACAATGTCTTCTTCTCGCGCGATTACCCGCGCGAGTTCCGCGAGATCGCCGGGGGGGGCACGCCGTCCGAGCCCACGGTCTATGTCTGCGCCATCGACCGCGACGCTCGGACTGGCGCGCCCGCGCCGCAGGGCCGCGAGCGGCTCCAGATCATCGTCAACGCCCCTGCCGACGGAGACGTCCACACCTACACACCCGAGGAGAGAGAGCGATGCACACGGGCCATGATGGCCACGCTCAGGCGCTGCGGCCTGACGCTGGAGGAAGCCTTCCCGCACCGGCTCATGACCCCTACGGACTGGGAGCACCTCTTCCCGGCCACCGGCGGCGCCCTCTATGGCAGAGCGTCGCACGGCTGGGCGGCCTCCTTCCAGCGGCAGGGGCCGAAGACGCGCCTTCCCGGGCTGTATTGCACGGGCGGGGCGACCCATCCGGCGGCTGGGGTGCCCATGGCAGCCTTGTCCGGGCAGCTGGCCGCGCGGGTGATCGCGAAGGACCTCGCTTCGACGAGGACATACCGGCGGGCGGCTACACCTGGTGGTATGTCGACGCGATCAGCGACGACGGGCAGCACGGGCTGACGATCATCGCCTTCCTGGGCTCGGTCTTCTCGCCCTATTACAAGAAGAGTGGGCGGGGCGATCCGCTCGACCATGCCTGCCTCAACGTCGCGCTCTATGGCCCGCAGCACCGCTGGGTGATGACCGAGCGCGGACGTGGCGCGGTGCGGCGCGATGCCAGCACCCTCGCGATCGGCCCCAGCAACGTGCGCTGGGAGCGCGGGGCGCTGACCATCGACATCGTCGAAGGCGACACGCGGCTGTTCGTGCCCTGGCAACGCCCCGTGCGCGGCACGCTGCGCGTGTTCCCAGAGATGCTCAACCGCACCGCCTTCGCGCTCGACGGGGCGGAGAACCACATCTGGCACTGCCTCGCGCCCTGCGCGCGGATCGAGGTGGAGATGACCGCCCCGGCGCTCAGGTGGCAGGGCCGCGCCTATCTCGATCACAACCGCGGGGCCGAGCCGCTCGAGACCGGATTCAACACCTGGCACTGGTCGCGTGCGCATCTGAAGGAAGGTGCGCTGGTGTGCTACGAGGGCGAGCGCGGCGACGGTTCGCTGTTCGCGAGCGCGCTCAGGTTCGACGCCAAGGGCGTGCCCGAGCCGGTCGACCTGCCCCCCATCGCCGCCCTTCCCGACAGCAGGTGGGGCATCACCCGTCGCACCCGCTCCGACATCGGCGTGGCCGAGGTGCGCCGGACCTGGGAGGACACCCCCTTCTACGCCCGCAGCGAGCTCGCCTCGCGCTTTGCCGGCGAGGAGGTGGTGGCGGTGCAGGAAAGCCTCGACATGCGCCGCTTCGCCTCGCCGCTGGTGCAGTTCATGCTGCCCTACCGGATGCCGCGGCGGAAGAGTTAGGCGGGGCGCGTCCTCGCAAACTCTGACGCAAACAGAGCCGGGCCGCCGCTACCGAAGTCAGCGGACTGCGATTCTGCACGGGATCATGGGTACCAAGCAGAGGACAAGAGCACGGTTGGAGCCAACTGCAATTTCCTTACTTCCGCTACCGGTTAATCAACGTTACGTTGTTCCCCTGATTGGGTTTGGGGGGAATTATGACCGAATTTTCGACGTGCGGTTTCGCGCGGGGTTCTGCTGTAGTCCGTCACCGGCGCGCGACGCTCCGTCTTCTTTCCTCCACCGCGCTGATTCCCGTTGTCGGTGCGCTGACCCTGACGCCGAGCGCGGCCCATGCGCAGACAAACGACGGGGCGGGTGGTGACGGCGGCATCGCCTTTAGCGCGCCCGGCGGGGCGGGCGGTGCGGCAAACGCGACCGGGCCCGGAGCGAACGGCGGTGCCGGGGGTGCCCAGAGTGGCGTAGTCGGCTCTGGCGGCGGCGGCGGCGGGGCGGGCGAGACAGGCGGAGCGGGAGGCGCGGGTGGCAACGGAGGCCCCGCAGGCGCTGCCGGCGGCACCACGCCCGGCGCGGCAGGGACGAGCGCAGGCGCCAGCCCCGCCGGTCAGGGCGGCAGTGGTGGCGGTGGCGGCGCTCACGGGTTCGTCGGCGCGGCGCTGCCCGTCTCGGCGGTCACCGGCGGCAATGGAGGCAACGGCGGCGTCGCCGGACCTGGCGCAAATAGCGGTGGTGGCGGCGGCGGCGGCGGTTTCGGCGCGGTCGTGACGGGCAATGGCGCGCTCGGGACGATCACTTCCAACGTCACCGGCGGCACGGGCGGCTCGGGTGGTAGTGGCGGACGCGGCGGTTCCGGCGGGAATGGCGGCACGGGCCTCGCCTTCGTCGGCGGCGGCGCGAAAAGCGTCACGATCGGTGCGGGCGTCACGGTGTCGGGCGGCAACGGCGGCGCGGCGGGTGGCGGAGGTATCGCCGGCGCGACGGGCAGGGGTGGCTCGGGCATCGTCGGGAGCAACCTCACGCTCGCCAACTTCGGCACGATCGTCGGCGGGACGGGGTCGGTCAACGGCAACGCGCTGACCCTTTCGGTTCTGAACACCATCACCAACATCGGCACGCTGGTTGGCGGGATCGAGATCGTCTCGGGCACGACGACCTTCGACTTCGCCAACACGCAGACCCTGGCCAGCAACGTCTCGGGCGGGGGTCGCCTGGCGAAAGCGGGGTCCGGCACGCTGATCCTCACCGGCAACAACACCTATACCGGCTTCACCATCATCGATGCGGGCACATTGCAGATCGGCGATGGCGGGACCAGCGGGACGCTTGGCGGCTTCACCGTGACGAACAACGCCGCGCTGGCGTTCAACCGGTCGGACGCGTTTACGGTCAGCAACATCATCAGCGGCACGGGTTCGCTCACCAAACTCGGCGCGGGCGCGCTGACACTGTCGGGAGGCAACACCTACACCGGTGCGACGACAGTATCGGAAGGCACGCTGATTGTCGCCAGCAACGATGCGCTCGGCAGCGCCGCTGCGGGAACGACGGTCATGGGTGGTGCGACGCTGGCGCTCCAGGGCGACCTCCTGATTGCGGAGTCCCTGATCCTCAACGGCAACGGCGTCCTGAATGGCGGCGCGCTCCGCAGCCTGACCGGCTTCAACGACCTGACCGGCCCGATCACGCTGGGCAGCGCGACGCGCATTATGGCCGATGCCGGTTCGCAGCTGAATATCTTCGGCGCCGTCACCGGCACGAACGTGAACCTCACCCTCGGCGGTGCCGGGATCAACAACATCATCGGCAACATCGCCACCGGGACGGGCGGCCTCGTCAAGGACGGCACGGGCACCGCGACCTTGCAGGGTAACAACACCTTCACGGGCGATGTCGTCGTGAACGCGGGGGAGCTCCAGCTCAACAACAGCAATGCGCTCGCCGACACGGTGCTTCTGACCGTCAACGCGCCGGGCCAGGTCGCGATCTTCACCTCGGAGCGGGTCGGCAACATCACCGGCGACGGCAATATCCTGCTCAACGGCGGCACAACGTTGACCGCGGGCGACGCGAGCAATCGCACCTTCGCCGGCGGCATCTTCGAGTTCCTCGGCACGGGCGGCTTCACCAAGGCCGGCACCGGAACCCTGACGCTGACAGGCACCAACACCTACACCGGCACGACGACGATCAGCGCGGGCACCTTGCAGATCGGCAACGGGGGGACCACCGGCTCGCTGGGCAGCGGCAATGTCGTGAACAACGCTGCGCTGGTGTTCAACCGCTCGAACGACCTGACGGTCGGCAACATCATCAGCGGCACGGGCAGCCTGACGAAGCGCGGGGGCGGCACGCTCACCCTCACCGGCACCAACACCTATGGCGGCGCGACCCGCATCGAAAGCGGCACGCTGGCGCTGGGGGCGAACAACGTCCTGCCCGATGCCTCGTCGCTGCAGATCGCAGGCGGCACGCTCGCGCTGGTCGGCTTCACCGACACCGTGGCGAGCGTCGACTTCTCGGCGGGCGGGATCACCGGCAACACCGGCAGCGCGCTCGACGTGACCGGCAACTACATCCAGACGGGCGGAACGCTGGGCGCCGGCGCCACGGTGAACGTGGGAACGGGAGGGGTGATCCGCCTCTCCGGCGCGACCATCGCGGGCACGCTCACCGGGGCCCGCAATCAGTTAGTGACCCCAGATGCGATCATCCAGGGCGACGAGGTGCGCGTCACCGGGTCGCTGGTGCTGTCGGGCACTCTGGCGGTCGGCGACACGCAAAATGCCGAGCTCGCCATCACCTCGGGCGGTCTCGTGCGCAGCTTGATCGGCGATATCGGGCGCAGCGCGGGCTCGATCGGCGGCGTTTCGGTCAGCGGCAGTGGCAGCCGCTGGGAGAGCACTTTCCATATCGATGTCGGCATCGGCGGAACGGGTTCCCTGACGATTGCAGACGGGGGTTACGTCAGCTCGGACTCCTTCTCGCTGATCGGCGTGCAGGCAGGCTCCTCGGGCAACGTCCTGATCACGGGCGCCGGGAGCATCTGGGAGAACGCCGAGGTCGCCGTCGTCGGCTTCCAGGGCGAGGGAACCATGACCCTCGCCGACGGCGGCACGAAGGTCGCCGACGAGCTCAGGATCGCCCAGGAAGCCGGCAGCAGGGGCACGCTGATCTTCGGTGCGGCGGAGGGCAGCCCGGCGGTTGCCGCGGGGGTGCTGGACGCGCCCACCATCACCTTCGGCGCCGGCACCGGTCAGATCGTCTTCAACCACACGTCCTCCGATTTCACGCTGGCCTCGAACATCGTGGACAACGGCACGCTGCGGCAGATCGCGGGGACCACGACGTTGTCGGGCGCGAGCGGCGGCTTCACCGGCACGACCGAGCTCACCGGCGGGATCCTGCGGGTGACCGGGACGCTGGGCGGCAGCGTGACCGTGACCGGCGGCACGCTCGGAGGCACGGGGACGCTCACCGGGGCGGTGACGATCGGCGCCGGGGGCTCGCTGGCCGCGGGTCTCAGCCCGGGGACCATGACCATCGCCTCGCTCGATCTTGACGCGGGTTCGAACACGATCTTCGAGCTTGGCGAGGCGGGCGTCGTCGGCGGGCCGAACAACGACCTCATCCGGGTGACCGGCAACCTTGCCCTGAACGGCGGCACGATCAGCATCGTTCAGGGTGCGGGCTTCTCTGCGGGGCAATACACCCTGTTCGAGTTCGGCTCGCTCACCGGGGCGCTCGGCAATCTGACGCTCAACCCGCTGGGCGGCGGGTTCGCCGGAATCCTGGCGCTCGGCGCCAACGCGGTGCTGATGAATGTCGCAGGCGCTGCCGATCAGGTGCACTGGAACGGTTCGACCTTCGCCCCGACCGGCGCGATCGTCGGCGGCAGCGGGACCTGGGACCTCACGAGCGGCAATTTCAGCAACGCCGCCGGCACGGTCAGCGGGCCGTGGGCGGGCAACGGCGCGCTGGCGGTCTTCGGCGGCGCTGCGGGCGGCACCGTCACGATTGCAGCCGACACCGTGCTGTCGCCTTCGGGCCTCCGCTTCGAGACCGATGGCTACCTCATCGCCGGAGCCAACGCGGGCTCGGGCCTGGCCCTTGCCGGGCCGACCGGGATCGAGACGACCGCCGGCGTCGGCGCGACGATCGCCGTCGGGATCTCGGGCGCAGGATCGCTGACCAAGACCGGCGCGGGGACCCTGACGCTGACGGGTGCCAACACCTATGCGGGCGACACCAGCATCCTCGGCGGCACGCTGCAGGTCGGCGATGGCGGGACGAGCGGAACGCTGGGCGGCGGGAATGTGCTGAACGACGGCGCACTGGTGTTCAACCGTGCCAACGACATCACGGTTGCGAACGTCATCAGCGGCAGCGGCACGCTGACGAAGCTGGGCGCGGGCGAGCTGACGCTGTCGGGCGCGAACACCTATGGCGGGCTGACCACGGTCTCGGTCGGCACGCTGACGGTTGCGAATGGCAGCGCGCTCGGCAGCACCGCCGCGGGGACGGTCGTCGCCAACGGAGCGACGCTGGCGATCCGGGGGCTGCTGGTCGTCGACGAGGCGATCACGCTCAATGGCAGCGGCGTCGGCGGGGGCGGCGCCCTGCGAGGCGTGCCGACAGGACCCGCGGGCAACGAGACATCCCAACTGCGGGGCCTGATCACGCTCGCCAGCGATGCGACGATCTCGGTCGTTGACCGGATGGGGCTGATCTTCACCGGTCCCGGCATTCAGGGCACCGGCACGCAGGTGCTGACCTTCGCCAGCGAAGGCACCGGCAATTCCACCATCCGCGCGCTGAGCGCGATTTCGAACATCGCCGGCCTCGTCAAGAATGGTCCGGGCCTGCTCGAACTCAACGCCGTCAACACCTTCACCGGGCCGTTCACGATCAACGGCGGCGATGTCAACCTGGTGGGCGGATCGGCGCTGGCGGATTCGGTCGCGGTGAGCATGGCCGCGGGCACGCGGCTGGCCGTGAGCACATCGGAGACCATCGGATCGCTCGCCGGGACGGGCAGCGTTTTGCTGGGCGCGAATGAGCTCACGCTGGGCGGCAACAATGCCTCGACGAGCTTTGCAGGCGTCATCAGCGGCACCAATGGACGCCTGACCAAGGTCGGCACCGGAACGTTCACGCTGAGCGGGGTGAACAGCTTCACCGGGCTGACCATGGTGAGCGCGGGGACGCTGGCGCTCGGCGCGGGCGGGTCGCTGGCGGGCACGGTGCTCAACAACGCGACCCTCACCAACGCCGGGACCATCAACGGGCTGGTGACCAACAACGGTGCTCTCGCCTCGACCGGCGCGCTGGGCGGCGGTCTGGCGAACGCAGGCGGGGCGACGGCGCAGATCGCCGGCGTCGTGAGCGGCGCGGTGAGCAACGGCGGCACCATCACCCTGACCGGCGCGACCACCGGGATCGGGGCCGTGACGCAGACGGCGGGCGGGGTGTTCGACCTGGCGGGCAACAGCACCACCATCGGCAGCCTTGCGGGCGACGGTGCGGTGCAGCTGGGCAGCGGGACGCTGACCACGGGCGGCGACAATGCGAGCACCGCCTTTGCGGGGGTGATCTCGGGCAGCGGCGGGCTGACGAAGACCGGCAGCGGCACGTTCACCCTGAGCGGGATGAACAGCTTCACCGGCCTCACCACGGTGAGCGCGGGGACGCTGGCGATCGGCGCGAGCGGGGCGCTGGCGGGCGGGGCGAGCAACGCCGCGACGCTTACCAACGCCGGGACCATCGCGGGGGCCGTGAGCAACACCGGCAGCCTGAGCAACACCGGCGCCATCGGCGGCCTCGTGACCAACGGCGGCACGCTGGTCTCGACCGGCACGCTGGGCGGCGGTCTGGCGAACGCAGGCGGGGCGACGGCGCAGATCAGCGGCGTGCTTGCGGGCGCAGTCGGCAACAGCGGGACAATTGCGCTCACGGGCGCGACCTCGGGCGGTGCGGCGCTGACGCAGAGTGTGACCGGCACGCTCGACCTCGCTGGCAACAGCCTCGAACTGGGCAGCCTTGCGGGCGACGGTTCGGTGCAGCTGGGCAGCGGGACGCTGACCACGGGGGGCGACAACAGCTCCACCACCTTCGCGGGGGTGATCTCGGGGGGCGGCGGACTGGTCAAGACCGGCAGCGGCACGTTCACGCTGAGCGGGGTGAACACCTTCACCGGCCTCACCACGGTGAGCGCGGGGACGCTGGCGATCGGCGCGAGCGGATCGCTGTCGGGTGCGATCCTCAACAATACGACCCTCGCCAACGCGGGCAGCATCACGGGCGCGGTGACCAACACGGCCGTGTTCTCGAACGCCGGCAGCGTGGCCGGGCTGGTGACCAGCAGCGGCACGCTCACCAACAGCGGCACTCTCGGCGGCGGGCTGGCCAACCTCGCGGGCGGCAACGCCAGTAACACCGGCAGCATCGCAGGCGGCGTGACCAATGCGGGCAGCCTTGCCAACAGCGGCACCATCGGCGGCCTCGTGACCAACGGCGGCACGCTGGTCTCGACCGGCACGCTGGGCGGCGGTCTGGTCAATGCGGCCGGAGCGACGGCGCAGATCAGCGGCGTCGTGAGCGGCGCGGTCGGCAATGGCGGCACCATCACCCTGACCGGCACGACCACCGGGATCACCGGGCTGATGCAGGTTGCAGGTGGCCGCTTCGATCTGGCCGGCTTCGCCACGACCCTCGGCGGGCTGTCGGGCGAAGGTGCCGTGGTGCTCGGCAGCGGCGATCTGACCGTCGACACCGCTGCGAGCAGCACCCGCTTTGCCGGGGTGATCTCGGGCAGCGGTGGCTTGATCAAGCGCGGCGCACAGACCCTTGCGCTCGCAGGCGCGAACACTTTCACCGGCCTCGTCACCGTCAGCGAGGGAACGCTGCTGGTGGAGACGGGCGGATCGCTGGCGGGCGGGGTGCTCAACAACGCCGATCTGGCGATTGGCGGGACGATTGCCGGGCTGGTGACCAACAACGGGACCTTCCTCACCGCAGGGCGGGTGATCGGCGGGCTGGTCAATAACGGCTCGGTCCAGCTCGCAGGCCAGATCGACGGGGCGGTGACCAACAATGGCCGGATCACCAATATCGGCGGTGCCATGCTGCTCGGCCGATTCACTCAGGCGGCGGGCGGAAGTCTGAACCTGTCAGGGTTCAGCAGTTCCCTCGGCAGCCTCGCAGGGGGCGGCACGATCGCGCTCGGGTCGGGCACGCTGTTCGTCGGCGGCGACAACAGCTCCTCGGCCTTCGCGGGGGTGATCTCGGGCAGCGGCGGGCTGGTCAAGACAGGCAGCGGCACTTTCACGCTGGACGGCGTGAACACCTATACCGGCACGACCTTCGTCAACGCCGGGACGCTGGTGGTCGGCAGCGGAGCGGCAATTGTGCCGGCTTCGGCTCCGGCCGTAGCGTCGAGCGAAGCCGTCAGCGGGGACGTCGTCCCTGCGGTCGCGGGGGCTACCTTGCGCCCGGCCCTGTCGGCAGGTGCGAGCGAGCTGTCCGGCGGGCCCGCCCTCGTCACCCTCGGCGGGGACGGCGCCATGACGACGAGCGCCCTGGCGACCGTCGACCTCTCCGCTCCGGCAACCGACTTGATGACGGCCCCGGCCGCAGCCACGGTCGTGCCCGCGAGCGCCCCCTGTCGGCGGCAGTGATCGCCGGCAGCGTCGTCAACAACGCCGTTCTGGTCAACAACGGCACGATCCTCGGCCAGGTGAGCAACGCGGCGGGCGCATCGGCGCGCAACCATGGCGTAATTGCCGGCACCGTTTTCAATGACGGCAGCCTCGTGTCCACCGGCACGCTGGAAAGAGGACTCGTCAACAACGGCACCGCGCAGATCGCCGGCGTTCTCAACGGCGATGTCGTCAACGCGGGCAGCATCGCCCTGACCGGCGCGACCACGGGCATCGCCATCCTCGAGCAGGCCGCAGGTGGCAGCTTCGACCTCGCCGGGTTCGACACCCGCGTCGGCGCGATCAGCGGCGCGGGGGCGATCATCCTCGGCAATGCGCGGCTGACCACCGGGACCGACGGGATCGCCACGCTGTTCGGCGGGGTGATCAGCGGCACCGGCGGGCTGACCAAGGTCGGCACCGGACGGCTCGTCCTGACCGGGACCAACACCTACACCGGCGGAACGACCATCAGCGGCGGCGTGCTGCAACTGGGCAATGGCGGAGCAACCGGTGCGATTGCCGGACCGGTGGTCAACAACGGGGCGCTGGTCATCAACCGGAGCGACGCCTTTACCCTCGCCAACGTGATCAGCGGCACGGGGATCTTCGTGCAGGACGGCACCGGCACCACCACGCTGACGGGCGCAAACACCTACAGCGGCGGAACGCTGGTCAACCGTGGCCGGCTGGTCGGCAACACCGTCTCCCTCCAGGGCCTGATCGAGAACAACGCTGCGCTCGAATTCGCCCAGACCTCGGCCGGCACCTTCGCCGGTTCGCTGGTCGGGACCGGCGTGTTCGACAAGACAGGGGCGGGCCTGCTGACCCTCACCGGGAACAGCAACGGCTTCACCGGCGGCACCTTCGTGCGCGCGGGCGAGCTGCGCGTGGCGGGCGGGCTTGCCGGCTCGCGCCTCACCGTGCTCTCGGGTGCGACCCTGTCGGGCAGCGGCACCATCGGCGGGCTGACCGCGAACAGCGGCAGCATCATCGCCCCCGGCGCGGACGGGCCGGGCGTGCTCGGGGTGAACGGCGCGGTCAACCTGCAGGCGGGCAGCACCCTCCAGCTCCAGATCCGCGCGGGCGGGCTGTCCGACGCGATCGTGAGCAACGGCGCGGCGAGCCTCGGCGGGACGGCGGCCTTCACCAATCTCGGCGGGGTCTATGCCTTCAACTCCGAGATCGTGCTGCTCCAGGCCGATGGCGGGCGCACCGGCACCTTCGACGCCGCCACCGGGTTTGCCGGCTTCGGGATCCTCTACCGGCCCGAACTGGTCTACACCGCCACCCAGGCGCGGCTCCGCATGGCGCCCAACCTGCTGGCGAAAATCGTCGGCAACACGCCCCTCACCGCCAACCAGCGTTCGGTCGTCAGCCGCATCGACGGCGCGGTGACCGCGGGCTACAATCCGCAGCCGCTGTTCAACGTCTATGCCTTGCCTACGGCGCAGCTGCCGGGGGCCTTCGACCAGCTTTCCGGCGAGATCTACGCGACCGCTGCCGGGGTGGGGATCGAGCAGGAGCGGCTCGTGCGCGAAGCGGTGCTGGGGCGCGTCAATACGCTTGCCATGGCGGCCCGCAGCGCGCCGGAAGCGGGGCAGGGCGCGGGCGCCTGGGCGCAGCTGTTCGGCGGCTGGGGCGACGGCGATGGCGACGGCAACGCCGCCCGCTTTGAAGCCGACCGGATGGGCTTTGCCACCGGCATCGACTTCGGCAATGCCAACGAGAACGGCAGCTGGCGCGCGGGCCTGTTCGGGCTGCGGATCCAGAGCGATGTCACCATCGACGCGCGCGGATCGAGCGCCGAGGTCCAGCAGTCGGGAGGCGGGGCCTACGCCGCGATCAGCACCGGCGGCCTGACCGCGACGGTCGGCGGCTATCTGGCCGAGGTCGATCTCAGGGCGTTCCGCAGCATCGCCCTGCCCGGATTTGCCGAGGACAATGTCGGGACCACCGAAGGCAGGGGCCGTCAGGCCTTCGCCGAGCTGTCCTACACGCTGACCGCCGGCAAGAGCCAGTTCCGTCCCTTCGTGGGCGGGGCGATCGGATCGTTCCGGCTGGATGCGCTGACCGAAAGGGGCGGAGCGGCCGCGCTGGCCATGACCCGGCAGCGTTATTCGACCGGCTCGGTCACCGCCGGGGTCGATGCGATGGTGCCGGTCGGCAAGCGGCTGGACCTGCTCGGCACGCTGGCGGGCCGTGCACAGCTGGGCGACCGCGATCCCCGGGCACAACTCGCTCTCGCCGCGGCCCCGCAGCAGGGCTTCGCGATCGAGGGCGTGCAGCTCGACAAGTTCGCGCTTGCCGCGCGGCTCGAGGCGAGGCTGAAGCTCGAGGACAACCTCGAGATTTCGGCCGGCTACAACGGTCTGATCGGCAGCACCATCACCGACCACGGTGCACGCGCGACGGTCCAGGTTAGGTTCTGAAGCAGCCGACTGAGGGGCAGGGCGGGTTCCGCCTTGCCCTGTCGGCTGCCGCAGCGGAAGGACCAGGCGCGGTGGCCCCGGCATGGGAAGCCGCCGCGCCCGTTTTGCCTTGTAGTTAACCCGATGGTGAAGTTTCCGCGCCAAGATTGTGCTGCGGCTTCGTCCCCTCATGCTCTGCCACACCAGGACCTGACGACAATCGGCAGACCACTTGCGGGAAATGCCGGATGTTTACGGGGCAGACGGGCATGATCGGACTGACAATCTCCAACGACACGTCGCTTTTCGAGGTGCCCGCCGTGCTCGACGCGGACGGCAAGCTGTCGGATCATTGCACCCGCGAAGCCGTCGACAGGATCGATACCTACGGCTTCGTCATCCTCACTGATCTTCTGTCGAACGAGGAGGCCGGTGCCGCGCTCGACATGGTCCGTCAGGCCGCCGACGACCCCGAGCGCAACCTGTGCACCTTCGCCAGCGAAACCGACAACCGCTACAAGCGCCGGGATTTCTGCTCGCTGCCCTCCACGCCGTTTCTCAACAGCTTCGCCGGCACCCTGTGCCAGCGGCTCGAGGGCGTGATCTCGGAATATTGCCGCCCGTCCCACCGGCTGCTCGAAGCGGTCACCCTGACCAGCTACCTGGGCTCGTCGCACCAGTATTTCCACCGTGACCCGCCCAACGTGCTCAGCTTCTTCGCGGCCTTCGAGGATGTCTCGGAAGACCAGGGCGGGACCGTGTTCGTGCCGGGCACCCACAAGTATGCCGGCGTCGAAAAACGGCATGGCGGCTTTGGCCTCGAGCTGATGGACCTGTTCATGGTCTGGTCGAACATCCACGTCTTCCGCCACAATTTCCGGAAGTTGCGGGACATGCGCAAGGGCCGGGGCGGGTCCCTGGCGCCCGGCGAGTTCCGCGACCGGGTGTTCTCGACCAAGTGGGACGAATACCAGCCCAATATCCTGCGCTTCCTGACGAACCGGAACACGCATCTGAGCCTCGGCACCTTCGGACCGCGCACCTTGCGCGATCTCTATCGCCACCGTGCCGCCATCAGGGACAATTTCCACATCGTGCGGACCGCGCCGCGCAAGGGGACGGTCATCGTGTTCCGCAGCGACACGATCCATGCCGGACCAGACAACCGCTCGCCGAACCCCCGGCGTCTCTACGGCATGAGCATTGCGCGCGACATCATCGATCCCGAGCACCTGTTCGACGGCTATTCGCCGCATCCCTCGCTGGTCGCGCAGCCCGTGACCTTCGGCGATCTGCTGAATTCCCCGCCTCTCGAAGTGGCGTCGAAGGTCGAGCCCGCCTTGGAGCACACGCCCGCGGAGTGATCGCGCCGCCGCGAAAGCCTTGGCGGGGCGTCAGGCAGGCGGCGGCGCTTTATCCTGCTCGGCCGCCTCGCGCGCGGCCTTCTCGGCACGGGTGCGCTTGAGCTTGCGGTCCATCGCGATCCACTGCCACGCGCCGAAGCCGATCGCGAGGCCGTAGAACAGCACGATCTCGATCCAGCCGAAATTGCCCATCGCGCCGCTCCTGTTGCTATTCTCGGCCCGCGAGGAAGGCGGCGATCCGGGCTGCGGCCTCGCCGGGGGCTTCCTCATGGGCCAAATGGCCGAGGCCGGGGAGAAGTTCCAGCCGGGCATCGGGCAGCCAGCCGGCGGCATCGCGCGCCCAGTCGGGCGGGATCGCGGGGTCGTTGGCGCCATGCACCAGCAGCACGGGATTGCGGACGTCTCCCATCCGTTCGCGCAGGGCGGGCAGGTCCCAGTTCGCCATCATTGCCAACGCGCCTCCGGCATGGCCGGGGTGCTTGAGCAGGGTGCGGTAACAGGCCAGCCCCGCCGGATCGATCCGCGAATGGGTCGAGCGCCACAGGAACCGTCCCGCGCCCCCCGTCAGATCGACAGTGCCGGCAAAGATGCGCGGCACCAGCGGGTTGATGAACAGCGCCTTGGCGACGGCGGGAAAGATCTGGGCGAAGGGCCCGGGGAAGGGCCGCAGCGCCGCGCTGAGGCCGACGATCGGCCCGCCATAGCCGTGATCGAGCCCGAGCTGGAGCGCGATCGCCGTCCCCGCCGAATGGCCGACGATCGCCTCGGGCGCGATCTCCAGCGCCTCAAGCAGCCGCGCGACCTCGCGCGCCATCGCTGGCAGGCTCATGGCATAGGCATCGTGGCCGGTGGTGAAGGCATGGCGCGGCAGGTCGGGGGCGATCACGGTGTAATCCGACGCCAGCAGCGGCATCAGCCCGCGCCACGAATGGACCGAGGCACCCGTGCCGTGGAGCAGCAGCAGCGGCGGGCCGGAGCCCATGCGTTGCACGTGCCAGCGGGTGCGCCCGACCTCGACGAAGGAACTCGCCTCGCGGTGCGGCCAGATCAGGCCCTCGGCATTCCAATCGAGCGCGCTCATGCCGCCTTGCCGACCGGCTGGACGGCGTTGATCGCCGCCTGCAGCATCCGCGCATCGGCGCGGGGCAGGGCGAGGAAGCGGCCGCCGAGCGCCTTGGCGAGGGTCGCGCCTTCGGGGCCGGGGCGGGCGGAGATGTCGACCACCAGCGCGTCGATCCCGCGCGCCGCGATGGCCTTGGCGGCGGCCTCGGCATCGGCGGCGGCCTGCGCACGACCGGGCGAGCCGTCGGCGGCGATGTTGGCGCGGCCATCGGTCAGGATCACCAGCGCGGCGCTGCGCCCGCGGGCGATCACGGCCTCGGCCACCTCGCGCGCGGCGTTGAGACCCAGCGCGAGCGGCGTTCCGCCCCCGCCGGGCAGTTCGGCAAGCGTGCGCCGGGCGCGGGTGAGCGAGCGGGTGGGGGGCAGGAGCAGCTCGGCACTCGTGCCCCGGAAGGCCACCAGTGCGACCTCCGAGCGGGTGACATAGGCCTGCGCCAGCATCAGCTCGACCGCGCCCTTGGCCTCGGCCAGCCGCGCCGCCGCCGCCGAGCCGCTGGCGTCGACCGCGAAGATCGTCACGCGGGCCGCGCGCTCCTCGAAGCGGCGGATGCGCAGGTCTTCCTTGCGCATGATGATGGGGCCAGAGGATGGGCGGGCAGCGTCGCCGCCTTGTTCCTTCCGCCTGACGGCCTGCCACGGCACGGCGGCGCGCAGGGAATCGATCAGCGCCAGCTTCGCGCCCCCGCGCGGCATCCCGGCCCGTGCGCCGAGCGGCTTGCCGCGCGTCGCCGCCTTGCGCTTCTGCCCGGTGCCGCTGGAAGACGCGCGGCGCGGGGCTTTGCCTTGCGCGAGTTGCTCGAGCAGCCCGGCAGGGATCGCAGCCTTCGCGGCTTCGACGAGAATTTCGGAGAGATCGGGCTCTTGCTGCTGCCGGTCGCTGTCGGAGGGGTCGTCCTGCTGCCCGTCGGGCGGCGGGGGCGGGGGGTCTTCGGGCGGGACGTCCTGTTCCCGAGGCGGCAGGCGAGTCGCGCGCGGGGCGAGGACGAGGCGGACGGCACCGGCGAGGTCGGCCTTGTCCACCGTCTCGCGCTCCGCGAGCGCAGCAAGCCCGCGGGCGGCCTCGGTGGCGAAGACGAGAGCGCGAAGGCTGTCGACACCCAGCGCCTCGGCGGTCGCCGCCAGCGCCCTGAGGTCGGCATCATCGAGTGGCCTCACCGCCGCGAGGCTCCCCCGGGCAGGCTCCAGCGTCACCCCCTGCCAGCGGCGCGAGGCGGCAAGGTCGCAGGGGAAGGCGAGGCGTTCGGTGAGGCTTGCCGGAGGGGCTTCGTCGGGCTCGGCGGCATCGTCGAGCAGGACGAGCGCCGTCCTGCCTTCATCGAGCGCCTGGGCGAGCCGGCCGGCGACGCCCGTGTCCATCCGCTCGGCCATTCCGGCGATCAGCGCCCCGCCGCGCGCCTCCTCGATCAGGCCGGTCTGGCGGACCGGCTTTCCGGCCGCGAGGCTGGCGGCCAGATCGATCCCGCCCAGCAGCCGTTCGTCATCGACATGGCCGGGCAGGCGGCGCAGCGGCACGGCCTCGGCGAGGGCGGCAACCAGCGCCTCGCGTGTCGGGCCGGGGCCGCGCAGGACAAGGCCCTTGAAGGTCGCGGGGGCCAGAGCGAAGAGCCGCGCCGCCAGCACCGCATCGTCGAGCGGATCGGCGGGTTCGGCGATCATCCGAACAGCTCGGCAATCGCCCGGGTGATGCGCACGGTGGAGCCGGTCTCGTCGAGCACGTCGCGGCGCAGCCGGTGCCTGAGCGCGGAGGGCGCGATCGCGACGAGGTGCTTGCGGGTGACGCTCTTCGCACCCTCCAGCGCCGCCAGCGCACGGGCGGCGCGCATCAGGGTGAGCTCGCCGCGCAGGCCGTCCGCGCCCACCGCAAGGCACAGGTTCGCCGCATCGCGCAGAACGTCTTCGCCGGGGGTGAGCTTGGGAAGCCGCGTCTTGCCCTTGGCGACGCGCTTGAGGATGGCCTCGTCCGCCTCCGCCCAGCGTGCGGCGAAGCCTTGCGGGTCGGCCTCGTTCTCGGCGACCAGCTTCATGATCGCGATGCGGGTCTCGATGTCCTTGGGGGTGCGCACTTCGACCGACAGGCCGAAGCGGTCGAGCAGTTGCGGGCGCAGCTCGCCCTCTTCCGGGTTGCCGCTGCCGATCAGCACGAACTTGGCAGGGTGGCGTACCGACAGCCCCTCGCGCTCAACTACGTTCTCGCCCGAGGCGGCGACATCGAGCAGGAGGTCGACGAGGTGATCCTCGAGCAGGTTGATCTCGTCGATGTAGAGGAACCCGCGATGGGCTTTCGCGAGCAGCCCCGGCTCGAACGCCTTCTCGCCCGACCGCAGCGCCCTTTCGAGATCGAGGCTGCCGATCACCCGGTCCTCGGTCGCGCCCAGCGGCATGTCGACGAAGGGGACGGGGCGCTTGATCAGCTTGCCCTGCCCGCAGACGTCCGGGTAGCGTGCCTGATCCTCCTTCGAGGCGCCGTAGGGGCAGCCCTCCGCCGCCATGATCGGCGGCAGCAGCCCGGCGAGGGCGCGGGCGGCGGTGCTCTTGCCCGTGCCCCGATCGCCGAACACCATCACCCCCCCGATGCTGGGGTCGACCGCCGCGATCAGCAGCGCCTGTTTCATCTCGTCCTGGCCGACGATCGCGGAGAAGGGAAAGCGTGCCATGTGGCTCACCTTGTGAACCTTCGCGAAGGTTTGGACAAGTCCGGTGACAAGCTGGCTGGACAGTTTTGTTTTCGATCGCGCTGATGCGCGATGCAGACCGCCCGCCCCGCCTCCCCACCCGGCCACCATAGCCTGATGGTATCATTGGTGGCCGGGTGGGGAGGCGGGGCGGGCGGTCTGCGCCACCAAAGGTGGCACGCAAACGAAGGTGCTAGCGCTTCCCCAGCCGGTTCAGCACCAGCACCGGCAGCAGCCCCGCCGCAAGCAGGATCAGCGCCGGGATCGCCGCCTCCACCAATCGCTCGTCGCTGGCGAGCCGGTAGGTGCGGGTGGCGAGGGTCTCGAGATTGAAGGGGCGCAGGATCAGCGTCGCGGGCAGTTCGCGCAGGGTGTCGATGAACACAAGCGCCGCCGCGCCCGCGAGGCTGGGGGCGAGGAGCGGGGCATAGATGCGCGCCAGCACCCGCGAAGGGCCTGCGCCGAGGCTCCTTGCGGCGGCATCCAGGCCGGGAGGGATGCGCGCGAGGCCGCCGCTGACGGTGTTGTAGGCGACCGTCAGGAACCGCACCGAGAGGGCAAAGACCAGCATGGCGCTCGTTCCCGTCAGCAGCAGGCCCCCGCTCCAGCCGAGGCTGTCTCGCGCGAACCGGGTCAGGCTCACGTCGAACCCGCCCAGCGGCGCGAGCAGGCCGACCGCGAGCAGCGCGCCGGGGAGGGCATAGCCGAGCGTCGCCAGCCGGATCGCCCCCGCCGCCGCGCGCGATGCCGAGCGGGCGCGAGCGAAGGCGAGCAGCAGGGAGCAGGCAAGGCACAGCAGCGCGGTTGCAAGCCCCAGCCACAGGCTCCCCCTCAGGTAGGTCGGGAGATCCCCGGCTGCGGCCCGCGCGGTATCGCTCATGGCGAGGTTGGCGAGCCAGGCAGCGGGCACCACGAAGCCGAGCAGCACCGGCAGGGCGCAGGCGGCGAGCGCCAGCCCCTTGCCGAGCGGGGAGAGCGCAACCAGCGGCTCGGCATCCACGCCCCTTGCGGCGAGCCCGTCGCGGCTGTCGCTGCGCCCGCGCCGGGTGCGCGCCTCCCAAGCGACCAGTGCGATCACGAAGAGCAGCATCACCGCCGCGAGTTTCAGCGCGGCCGCCTTGTCCCCCATCGCCAGCCAACTCCTGAAGATGCCGGTCGAGAAGGTGGGGATGGCAAAGTATTCGGCCACACCGAAGTCCGCGAGCACCTCCATCAGCACCAGCGCGAGGCCGCCCGCGATCGCGGGGCGCGCGGCGGGCAGGGCGACCCGCCAGAAGGCGCGCGACGGGCCCGCGCCGAGGCTGCGCGCGGCGCGGAACTGGGTGAGGCTCTGGGTGGCGAAGGCGGTGCGCGCCAGCAGGTAGACATAGGGGTAGAGCACCAGTCCCAGCACCAGCGCCCCGCCGCCCAGCGAACGGATGTCGGGGAAGGCATAGTCCTCCACTCCCCAGCCGGTCGCGGCCCGCAGCGCGCTCTGCACCGGCCCGGCGTAATCGAGGATGTCGGCATAGACATAGGCGGCGAGATAGGCGGGCAGCGCCAGCGGCAGGACCAGCGCCCAGCCGAGCACGCGGCGCCCAGGAAAGCGCGTCGCGGCGATCAGCCAGGCGCAGCCCGTCCCCGTCACCCCGGCGATCCCGCCCGCCAGCAACATCAGCAAGGCGGTGTTGGCGATGTAGGTCGGAAGGACCGTCGCGGCGAGATCGCCGACCGTCTCGCCCGCTCCGGTGCCGCCGCCCGCCAGCGCCGTCCACAGCACTGCCGCGATCGGCAGCCCGGCGAGCGCGGCGATCGCCAGCGCGGCGAGCGTCCAGCCGGTCCCGTCCGCAGCCCTGCTTGCGGAGTCGGGCGCAATTTGCCTAAGGCGGCTCACCTCGTTTCCTGCGGACAGCGCCATTGAGCCTCGAATTTCGCCATATTGCCCATGCCTACGGTGCGGTGCGGGCGTTGGAGGACATCTCCTTCACCGCTCCGACGGGAGAGATCACCTGCCTGCTTGGCGCGTCGGGTTGCGGGAAGTCAACGCTTTTGGGGCTCGCGGCGGGCCTCCTGCGGGTGCAGCAGGGCGAGGTCGCGGTGGATGGCGCGGTGCTCGCCGATGCCCGCCGCAGCCCGCCGCCCGAGGCGCGGCCCGTGGGGCTGGTGTTCCAGGACGGCGCGCTGTTCCCGCATATGACGCTTGCCGCCAATGTCGCCTTCGGCCTGCCCCGCGCGCGGGCAGGCGAGGCCGATGCGTGGCTGGCGCGGGTGGGCCTTGCCGGCATGGGCGCGCGCTATCCGCACGAGCTGTCGGGCGGCCAGCAGCAGCGCGCCGCGCTCGCCCGCGCGATGGCGCCGGGCCCGCAGGTGCTGCTGATGGACGAGCCCTTCGCCAGTGTCGACATCGTGCTGCGCCGGACCCTGCGCCGCGAATGCCGCATCCTGCTGCGCGAGGCAGGGACCACGGTGGTGCTGGTCACCCACGACCCGGCCGAGGCGCTCGACATCGCGGACCGGATCGCGGTGATGGAGGCAGGCCGCATCGTCCAGTTCGGCACCCCGCCCGAGCTGCACGATGCCCCCGCCACCGCCGCTGTCGGCGCGATCTTCGGCGGCGCGCAGGTGATCGCCGGAAGGCGCGCAGGCGAGGGCCTCGATACCCCCTTCGGCCTGTGGCCGCTGGCGAGCCTCGCGGGCGAGGTGCCCGGTGAAGGCGCCCTCGATCTGCTGGTGCAGGGCGACCGGCTGGTGCCGGTGGCCGATGTGCGCGGCTGCCGGGTGCGCGACGTCCACCCCCTCGGCGCGCGGTCGCGGGTGCTGCTAGAAGGTGCCGAGGGCGCGGGCGTCACGGTCGAGACCGCGCTGCCGGTTGATCCCGCGAAGACCTACAGCGTCTTGCCCGATGCCGGGAGCGTGCGCGCCTTCGTGCGGCATTAGGCCTTGCGCGGCATCGAATAATATTGCAAGTCATTCGCAACAAATCAGCCGAAAGCCTCTTTGCCATGAAACCACTGCTCCTCGCCGCCCTCGCCAGCATCAGCTTCGGCATGCTTGCCGCCTGTGCCGGCGAGGGCGGGGACGCGGGCGAGGCGGTGCCGATCACCGGCGAGGTCAACATCTACTCCTCGCGCCACTACGATACCGATCTGGCGCTCTACGAGGACTTCACCCGCGAAACCGGCATCAAGGTCAATCGCATCGAGGCCGATGCCGATGCGCTTATCGAGCGGATCGGGGCCGAGGGCGAATTCAGCCCGGCGGATCTGCTGATCACCGTGGATGCCGGCCGGCTGTGGCGCGCCGAGGAAGCGGGCATCCTCGCCCCGGTCGAGTCGGCTGTGCTCGCGGAGCGCCTGCCCGCCAACCTGCGCCACCCGCAGGGCCTGTGGTTCGGCCTCTCCACCCGCGCACGGATCATCATCTACGACAAGGCCAAGGGCGCGCCCGAGGGCCTCGCCAACTACGCCGATCTCGCCGATCCGAAGTTCAAGGGCCAGATCTGCATGCGCTCGTCCTCGAACATCTACAACATCTCGCTGCTCTCCAGCATCATCGCCCACAAGGGCGCGGCGGCGGCGGAGCAATGGACGAAGGGCGTCGTCGCCAACTTCAAGCAGCCGCCGCAGGGCAACGACACCGCGATGATCGAGGCGGTCGCGGCGGGGCAGTGTCGCATCTCCGTGGTCAACACCTATTACCTTGCGCGCTATGCCGGGGGCGATGCCAAGGCGAAGGCGATCTTCGACAAGGTCGGGGTGATCTTCCCCGACCAGGCGGGCACGGGAACCCACGTCAACGTGAGCGGCGCAGGGCTGGTCAAGACCGCGCCCAACCGCGAGAACGCGGTGAAGTTCCTCGAATACCTGACCTCCGAGAGCGCCCAGCGTTACTTTGCCGACGGCAACAACGAATATCCGGCCGCTATCGGCCTCAAGGCCAATTCGGCGGTGGAGCGGCTCGGCAGCTTCAAGGCCGACACGCTGAGCGTCGCCGACATCGGCAAGGGACAGGCCGAGGCGGTGCGGATCTTCGACCGCGCCGGCTGGAATTGATCTGGCGCAATTCAAGGCCCGCTTTCACGCCCTAACGCTAATCTGTCTTGAAGGGCGCGCGCTTGTCGTCCATTTGCGCCCCCATTTCCGGCTGCGGCATCCTCCGCGGCTCAGACCTGTATCCGAGGCCCGCTTTGAACCAGCCCATCATCGACCGCGACCAGTTCACCGAGAGCGCGGCGCTCTCCGTGGAGACTATCACCTACGTCCATCACTGGACCGAAGGGCTGTTCACGCTGAAGATGACCCGCCCGGCGAGCTTCCGCTTCCGTTCGGGCGAGTTCGTGATGATCGGCCTGCCCGGCGACAACGGCAAGCCCTTGCTGCGCGCCTATTCGGT
Source organism: Porphyrobacter sp. THAI-01a (assembly GCF_056868655.1). Taxonomy (NCBI): domain Bacteria; kingdom Pseudomonadati; phylum Pseudomonadota; class Alphaproteobacteria; order Sphingomonadales; family Erythrobacteraceae; genus Porphyrobacter; species Porphyrobacter sp. THAI-01a. Next base: position 863,832 of record NZ_CP180579.1, read on the forward strand.
CGCTTCGCCCTCCTACGCCGAGGAGCTGGAGTTCCTGTCGATCAAGGTGCAGGACGGCCCCCTGACCTCGCGCCTCCAGCACATCCAGGTGGGTGACCCCATCTACCTCGGCAAGAAGCCGACCGGCACGCTGGTCACCGACGCGCTGCTGCCGGGCAAGCGGCTGTTCATGCTCTCGACCGGCACCGGCCTTGCGCCCTTCATGAGCCTCGTGCGCGATCCCGAGGTCTACCAGATGTTCGAGGAAGTGATCGTCGTCCATTCGGTGCGCCACGTTGCCGAACTGGCCTATCGCGAGCTGCTGGAGAGCAAGCTCGAAGGCGATCCGCTGCTCGAGGACGAAGACCGCGCGCGGATGATCTACGTCCCCACCGTCACCCGCGAACCCTTCCGCACCCAGGGCCGCATCCAGCAGCTGATCGACGATGGCCGCCTGTTCGAGCAGAGCAAGGGCCCGCAGCACTTCGTGCCCGAGGAGGACCGCGTGATGCTGTGCGGGAGCATGGCGATGATCAAGGACCACGCCTCGGACCTGGAGCGCCGCGGGTTCGAGGAAGGCGCGAACAACAAGCCGGGGCAGTTCGTGATCGAACGGGCGTTCGTGGGTTAACAGCCTCCCGTCGTCCCCTGCTGGGCGCGGGGTCTGGCGGCCTTTGATTTGACGCTGCCAAGAAGAGGCCCCGCCCCTGATCACGTCCGGAGTGACGCTCACAGGTTTGGAAGTTGTCCCCCCCACTTTCGCGCTTGACCCTAGCGGGCGCGCGGGCTTCTATCGTGGCAAATCAAAACCCATTTGTCTCGGAGAGAACCCCCATGCTCGCGACCGCCCATCGCACCGCCTATAACGAAGACCACGAGGCCTTCCGCGATACCGTCCGCAAGGTCTTCGCCGAACACCTCACGCCCAACCTCGACGAGCACGAAGCCAAGGGCATCGTTCCGCGCGAGGTGTGGAAGGCGGTGGGCGAGGCGGGGCTGCTGTGCCCCACCGTCAAGGAGGAGAACGGCGGCCTCGGCCTCGATTTCGGGTTCAACTGTATCGTCGCCGAGGAGCTGTCCTATCTCGGATCGGCGGCCGGCTTCACCCTGCAATCGGACATCACCGCCAACTATTTCGAGCGTCTCGGCACCCCCGAGCAGCGCCAGAAGTATCTTCCCGGCATGGTCACCGGCGACATCATCACCGCCATCGCCATGACCGAACCGGGTGCCGGCTCCGACCTCCAGGGCATCCGCACCACCGCCAGGAAGGACGGCAACCACCTCGTCATCAACGGCTCCAAGACCTACATCACCAACGGCCAGAACGCCGACGTGGTGATCGTCGTCGCCAAGACCGATCCCGAGAAGGGCGCCAAGGGCATCAGCCTCGTGCTGGTCGACGCCGACACCCCCGGCTTCGAGCGCGGGCGCAATCTCGACAAGATCGGGCAGCACTCGGCCGACACCTCGGAGCTGTTCTTCAACGATTGCCGCGTGCCGATGACCAACATCCTCGGCGCCGAGGGTATGGGCTTCGTGCACCTGATGGAGGAGCTGCCGCAGGAGCGCCTGAGCATCGCGGTCGGCGCGCAGGCGGCGGCGCAGCGGGCCTTCGACGAGGCGGTGAAGTTCACCAAGGAACGCGCGGCCTTCGGCAAGACCGTGTTCGAGTTCCAGAACACCAAGTTCACCCTCGCCGATTTGAAGGCCAAGCTGCAGGTCGGCTGGGCGCACCTCGACTGGGCGATCCGCAAGCATCTCGCAGGCGAACTCACCACCGACGAGGCGAGCGCGGCCAAGCTGTGGCACACCGACCTCCAGTGGGAATGCTGCGATGTCGCGCTGCAACTTCACGGCGGGGCGGGCTACATGAACGAATACGCCATCGCCCGCCTGTGGCGCGATGCGCGCGTGACGCGGATCTTCGGGGGCACCAACGAGATCATGAAGGAAGTGATCTCGCGGAGTATCTGACCATGACCGAACCGCTCGACTTCACCGGCAAGCGCGTCCTCGTCATCGGCGGGTCGAGCGGGATCGGCAATGGCATCGCCCACGGGTTCCGCCAGCGCGGGTCGAGTGTCACCGTCACCGGGACGCGGCCGGATTTCGGGGACTATCTCGAGGCCGAGGATTCGGACTTCACCGGCCTCGATTACCGGCAATTGGACCTCACCGATCGCGGGGCGGCGGACCGGCTGGCGGAGGGCTTCGGGGCGGTCGACGTGCTGGTGCTGTGCCAGGGAACGGTGCGTTATGGCCGGCAGGAGTTCACCCGCGAGGGCTGGGACGCGGTGGTCGACATCAACCTCAATTCGGTGATGGACGCCGCGCGCGCCTTCCACCCCGTACTGGCGGAAAGCAAGGGCACGATCATCATCGTCTCGTCGGTCGCCGCGTTCAAATCCACCATCGGCACTCCCGCCTACGCCGCCTCGAAAGCGGGCGCGGCGAGCCTCACCAAGACATTGGGCGAGGCCTGGGCGCGCGACGGTATTCGGGTCAACGGCATCGCCCCGGGGCTGGTGCCGACCAAGCTTACGAGCGTCACCACCGACCACCCCGAGCGCCTCGAAGCCAGCCTCAGGAAAATCCCCCTGCGCCGCATGGGCACACCCGAGGACATGGCCGGCGCGGCGCTGTTCCTTGCCTCGCCGCTTTCGGCCTACATCACCGGTCAGACGGTGGTGGTGGACGGGGGGCTGACGCTGTCCTGACGCGCACCGTGCAGGCCCGATCGTGGTCCTGTCCCGCCATCGCGCCTATTGTTACACATCGCTGCAATCCAGTCACAAACGCGTCACACCGCTGCGCCACTCCGGCACCAAACCGGGGCCGGCAAACATGGATGTCGTCAATATCTTCCTGACGAGCGAACTGGGCGAAAGCCTCGAGGATTTCGTGCACGACCAGCGGCGCTTCACCTTCGACCGGCTCGGGCCGGACGGACCGCGGCGGCTGGTCGAGGGGCCGATGTGGGCCTTCGTCGACTGGGTCATGCCCGAGCTTGCGGGCCTCGAGATGTGCCGCCGGCTGCGCGCCGATCCACGCACCGTGGATGCCCATGTGACGATGGTTCTGGAGGAGGACGATCCCGAGGACCGCCGCCGCGCCTTGCGGGCCGGGGCGGACGACTACGTGATCGGCCCGCTCACCCGTACCGCGGTGCTCGACCGGGTGCTGGCGCTGCAATCGCGCGGGGCCGAGCGGCAGGCGACCCGCCGCTTCGAGCTGGGCGCGCTGACGATCGACATGGCCGCGCTCCAGGCACGCTGGAACGAGGTGCCGATCGTGCTGCGGCCCAACGAGTTCCGGCTGCTGCGCTTCCTCGCCGAGAACCCCAACCGCGTGCTGACCCGCGAGGACCTCATCAACGGCCTCGGCAAGCGCGAACCGCCGATCGACGAGCGCACGGTGGACGTGTGGATCGGGCGGCTGCGGCGCGCGATCAAGGCTGCGGGCGGGGGCAACCCGCTGCGCACGGTGCGCTCCTTGGGCTACGTCTTCGATCTGGGTTGAGGGCGCTGGCGGAAGCGCCCTGAAGCGGACAAAGCGGACACCCTGTCCGCTTTGCAAGCGTGCTGATTTTTAGCTTTTTCAACGGCATAACTCTGCTTCCGCCAAGCGGACGGACAGGGGAGCGCGGGCTTTGTTCGCGCCTCGGATGACAAACGGCCTCGCAGGCCGGGCAGCACGATGGGAAAGAGCCGGGCGGATCGTAACGGCTGGCGGGCGTGTAGGAAAACGGCGCGCTCCGTTCCCTGCTCGTCGCCCCGTGCTCGACACGGGGCCTGGCTACTTTCCTGCGGACCGAGAAGAAGACAAGCCTGACCCCGTGTCAGGCACGGGGCGACGGTTATTTGGACGGCAGCTTGAGCCATCTCGCCGCCGAAAGCGGACGTTCGGCAATCGCCCCCATTGTGGACAGATCACGAACCCTTAGGAGGCGACAGTCGGCACCCAACCCGTTGGTAGCTGATGCCAAGGCGCTTCAGGGTTCCGCCTCGCCAGTTCCTCCTTTACCTTTCGCTCTCTCCAGACGGGACCGCCTACGTGCCATTCCGCCACCTCTTGCCCGAAGTCAGCCGTTAGTCGGGACGGGATGTGCTGTTCGGCGTCCCAACCAGCCATGACTTCCAAGTCTTGGATCGCAGGATCATCTACGCTGGTTTCGGTGCCCGTGCCCCCTTCATCCCAGATCGTAACCGTGAGGCTTCCTACCGGCCATTGCACCACACGCCGACCTCTCTGGAGATCGGGCACAAGCTCGCAACGTCCAAGCTTCTGCCATCGACCGGAGCGAAGAGCTCGGGTGATCGATGGATAAACCACTGACACGATCGACATAATCGGTGAAGTGACAATCGTTTCAATGACAGCGACTTCACGATCCCTGCGCCGGAAGAAGCCTACGGCTTTGTCCGCTGTGACTTGGCCGTAGTAGACCCACTCCTGTTCACCGAGGAGGGCATAAAGGGTGCCCTGCTTCAGGTCGGCACGGGCCTTCGGATTGGCTTCGAGCATCAGCACATACTTCCCGCCTGCATCGAATGGGTCAATGGCAGCAAACCACCCACTTGCCGACATTTACGCAAAGTGGCTGCGCGCCCGGAAGCGGACGTTTCAAGAAAAAAGGCCGCCCGGTGAAGGGCGGCCTTTTCGCATTGGCAGGTCAGTCAGGCGATCAGAACTCAGCCTTGATCCCGATCGAGAAGCTCGTGCCCACGTCGAAGGTGTTGATCTCCGCGCGGTTGCCGTTGATCTGCTGGAACTCGAAGTTGTCGCGCCCGAAGATGTTGCGCGCCTCGAGGCTTACTTCGAGCGGCAAGCCGCCGAGCTTCACTTCCGAACGCGCCACCACGTCGACCGTCAGGCCCGGGTCCTCGACCACGTCGGGCAGGGCCCCGCCGCGCAGGGTCACGCGCTCGCTCGCATAGTTGAACAGCACGGTGAACTGCTGGACCTTGTCGTCGTCCTCGATGCCGAGCGAGAGGTTGGCGACGTGGTCGGACTGGCCCACCAGCGGCGCGCCGTCGTCGAACAGCTGGCTCGCCGCCTGGCCGATCGCCCCCGGGATCGGGGCCAGATCGTCCGGCCCGACCGCGATGCTCGACTGGGTGTAGGTGTAGTTGGCGAGGATCAGGAACTGCTTGGTCTCGAAGAACCCGCCCCAGTTCGCGAGATCGATCCCGTAGGCGAAATCGAACTCGGCGCCGTAGAGCTCGGCCGAGGGGGCGTTGGCGTAGCTGGTCTCGATGATGCCCGGGGCGGTGATCAGGAAGTTCTCGATCGGGTTGTCGATCTTCTTGAAGAAGCCCGCGAGGCTGACACGGCGCGGCCCGCCGAAATAGTATTCGGCGCGGGCCTCGACGTTGATCAGCTCGCTGTCGATCAGGAAGGGGTTGCCGCGGAAACGGCGGTTCGACTCCGGATCGAAATAGGTCTGCTCGACCAGCTCGCGGAACTGCGGGCGGGCGATGGTCTGCGAGGCAGAGAGGCGCAGCTGGAGATCGTCGATCGCCTCCCAGGTGACCGTGGCCGAGGGCAGGAAGTAATCGTTGGCGATCCGCGTCGGGTTGGCGAGGTTGCCGCCGCCGAAGGCCGGATCGGGCGCCGCCACCTGCAACCCGTCCTCGTAGCGCACGCCCGCCTCGAGGCTGATCCGGTCGGTCGGGCGGTAGCGCGCGAGGCCGTAGCCAGCGTGCACCGTCAGCGCGGCATCGAACACGGGGAAGGGGGTGGGGTCGGAGACGGTGATGTTGTAGAAGGGCTGCGCGCTGGTCGCCGGAGGGATGACCCCTGAGGCGAGCGTCGCGCCGTTGAAGATCTCGCCAGGCCGCCGCAGGCCCAGCGCGCGCAGGGCGGTGGTGAATTCGGCGGTGGAGCCGATCAGCGGACGGATGATGAAGGACAGCGAGCGGCGCGAGGTGTCCGAATATGCATAGCCCGCGGTCAGCGAGAGCGTGTCGGTGACCTCGAAGGTCACGTCCGCGCCGCCGAACCAGAGTTCCTCGGTGAGGTCCTCGAAGCCGACCTGGATGCGCTCGGTCCCGCCGATCAGCGCGCCGACATCGACCACGAACTTGTCGCCGAAGGGATCGTTGGGGATGTTGGTGCGGATGTAGGGGACGATCGCGTTGTAGGGCGCCTCGCGGTCGGTGCGGGCATAGCCGCCGCGCAGGTCGACCTCGATGCCGTCGAAGTTGAATTCGGCGACGAGCTGCGAATCCATCAGCTGGCGCTCGAACCAGCCGGTCTGCTGGGTCTGGAACTCGAAGGGTCGGGCGACGTCGGTGAAGCTGTCGGTGCCGGTCGCGAGGCGCGCGGTCTTGAGGGTGTCGCGGATGTAGAGGTTGGTCCAGCGGATCGTGTGCTCGCCGATGTCGAGCCCGAGGCCGATCAGGCCGTTCACCAGCACCTTGTTGTCGGTGATGAAGTTCCGCGAATCGAACAGGATCTGTCCCGCCTGCGCGTCGCCGAACTGCTGGCTGGTGACGTTGCGGTTGCGCCAGGTGTTGGTGATCCCGGCGGTCGCGATCAGGCCGAGGTAGTTGCCGTCGCCGATCTCGAAGGAGGTGCCGCCGGTCACATTGGCGCTGAAGTTGATCGGCAGCTCGTTGTTCTTCTGCAGTGTTACGAGGTTGAGCGGCATGATCTGCCCGGCAAGTTGGCGCTGCTGCGCCACCGGCAGGTCATTGATGCGGGTGTTGCCGGCGATCGCATCCTGCAGCGCGCTGGGGAAGTCGCGGTTGCCGTTGTCGAAGCCGAATGTGTCCCAGCGGCTGCCGAAATAGGTGAGGCCGTTCTGGAAGGTCGTCTCGGTGTCGCCGCTGCCTGAGAATCCGACGGTGAGAAAGGTCTCGGTCGGGATCGCCTTGGTGGTGAGGTTGATCACGCCCCCGCCGAATTCGCCCGGGAAATTGGCCGAATAGGTCTTCTGCACGAGGCTGGAGGAGATCACGCTGGTCGGGAAGATGTCCAGCGGGACGACGCGGCTGAGCGGTTCGGGGCTGGGCAGCGGGAGGCCGTTGAGCAGCGCGAGCGAATAGCGGTCGCCCAGACCGCGCACGAAGACGCGGCCGTTGCCGACCAGCGAGAGTCCGCTGACGCGGGTCAGGGCGCCGGCGATGTCGCCCTCGCCGCTGCGGGCGATGTCGGCCTCCGACAGCACGCTCAGCACCTGGCCCGAGGTGCGCGCGGGGTCGCGGTTGCGGCGGCCGGTGACGATGATCCCGCCGCCGGGCAGCGAGATGTCGGTCTCCTGGAGGTCTTCTGCGGGAGGTTCTTCCGATACCTCTTCGGTCAGCACATCCTCGTCCTGGGCAGCGTCCTGCGCATGGAGCACCGATGGCATGGTCAGCGACGTGGTGAGAAGCAGCAGCCCTGCGAGGCGCGTGCCGGTCGACATAGGTGAGGACCCCCTCATGATTTGGCCTGTATCCGTGTCACAGGCTGCCCCGCAGCCCGCAGAAAATGCGAAAAGGGGGGGAGGCGCAGCACCGTGATGCGGCCTCGCCCCCCTCGTGTCATGTCCGCTGCCTAGGCCGGATAGACCGGCAGCGAGGTGCAGGCGCCCGTCGCGCTGCCGAAGTTCTGGATCGACGAGTTGCAGGTCCAGTTGCCGAAGATGCTGGTCAGCGCCCCGGCGTTCTGGATCGCCCCGATGAAGGTGCGGGTCGGGAAGAAGGTCGACCGGGTGTTGGCGTTGAACGCCGTGCGCGCCGTTTCGCCAGCGCCGTTGACCACGCCGTTGGTCAGCGTGATGGTGAAGGCGAAGTTGTTGTTGGTGCCGCCGTTGATGCGCGCCGCCGCGTCGGCGTTGGTCACGCCCGCGCCGCCGCGGATCGGGTCGGTCGCCGGGCAGTCGCCGACCACCGAGTCAACGCCGATGATCGCCGCGAGGGTCGCGGGCTCGTCGATCTGGAAGCAGTGGTTGGTGCCGGCATCGATCACGCCGTTGGTGAGGCCGAGAGCCGCGCCGCCGCGGGCCTGCACGACCTGCGGCGCGCCCGCGCGGGTCACGAAGGTGAAGTTGTTCACCTGGAAGCGCGTCTGCGGGATCGCGTTGGAGGGGGTGCGGTCGGCGACGTTGGGCGAGTCGAGCTCGATCAGGCGGTCGCCGGTCGAGGAACGCTGCACCGCGATCACGGTGTCGAGATTGACGATCGCGCCGGTGTCGACGTCGAGCGAGTCGTCCGAGGCGCCGATGATCGCGAAGTTGCGGGCGTTGAAGCCGCCGCCGAAGAACTCGACACCGTCATCCGAGCTGTTGAACGAGACGAGGTTCTCGATCACCGTGCCCGAACCCGCGCCGCCGGTGGTCAGCGACTGGAGCTCGTTGTTCGGCGCCAGTTCGAAGCCCGAGAAGCGGATCTGGTTGAAGCGGAACGAACCCGAGTTGTCGGCCGCGTTGGCGCCGCCGAACGGGGTCGCGATCGCCGCGCCTTCGAGGCGGCCTTCGCAGGTCGGGTTGGCGGTCGGGTTGGCGGTGGTGTTGAACACGCCGGTCGAGCAGTCGGAGATCGGCGCGCGGCCGAGCAGCACGACGCCGCCCCACTGCTGCTGGCTGTTGTCGTTGGCGAGGCCGATGATGTTGTCGCGGCTGGTCCACACGATCGGGCGATCGGCGGTGCCGTTCGACTGGATCTGGTTGCCGCGGTTGACCACCAGGTAGGAATCCTGCTGCGCGAAGAGGATCACGCCGGGCTCGATCGTGAGGGTCACGGTGCTGCCGGTGCTCGAGAAGCCGCGGTCGGCGCCGACTTCGACGCGGCCCGGGATCTCGTAAACGAGGCCGCGGATGTAGGGCAGGCTGTCGGTGGTGGTGAAGCGCGCCGGCAGGCGGCACACGCGGTAGGTGCCGGTCGGGCCGGTGAGGGTGCCGCCGTCGACGAGGCCGCCGGGGGTGGCGATGGTCGGGCAGCCCGCAGCCGGGGTCACCAGCGACTGGGTCGGCGTCGGGGTCGGGGTGGGGGTCGGGGACGGGGGCGGGTTGTTGATGATGATGTTGCCGCCGGTGCCCGGCGAGACGATTTCATCAGCGCCGCAACCGGCCAGAGCGACCAGGCTGCAACCCAGGATCAGAGTGCGTTGGATGTTTTTCACAGCGAGCGGTCCCCTCTTGAGCCGAGAATCATAAAGGCGCCTATGTTGATGCGCTGGGGGCTCGCTAGGAGGGCTGCGTGACAGAATTCTTGCAGGATTACAGGCGTGTGTCACATTCGCGAATATGACCGAAGAAAGACAAATGTGACCGCGATTTCCGCGAGGCATGGTGCACGCGGTTCGGCGAAATGTCACAAATAAAATAAATAAAAACAAGCATTTGGCCTGAAAAATTACAATAGAAAGACATTGTTTCAGTTTTGTTGCATTCGGTTCCGCTCGAAGGCATCATGCCCGCCTGTAGAAGAGGAGCCATGCCCATGTCCGTCACCGCCCTTGCCGTCGCGCTGTTCGCCGCGACCCCGCTCGCAGGTGTCCCCTCGGCGGCACTTGCCGACGCCCCCGAACTCGCGGTCCGGCCGCTTGTCGCCGGGAAGGCTGAGCAGGCGCTCGCGACCCTCGAAAAGGCGAGCGCGGCCGATCCGCACGATCCGGCGGTCCTGATCAATCTCGGCATCGCCTATGCCCACGCGGGCGACGAAGCGAAGGCGCGCGCCGCCTTCGAACAGGCGCTGGCGTGCCACGAGGTGGTCGAGCTCGACACCGCCGACGGCACCGCCACCGATTCGCGCCGCCTCGCGCGCAAGGCGATCAAGATGCTCGAGCGCGGCGAGTTCCGTCCCGCGCCGGCGCGCGCCGGACAGCTGACCCTGCGCGACTAGGCACTCACGGCCCTGCGGGCCGTGCCCCGGGGAGAGAACGGGCGGCGCCGCGCACGGGTGTGGCCCGCCCGTTTTGCCGTCCGCACTCGGCCTGCCGCATCGGACGCGCACGAGGCTGTCACCTGTCTGTCATTTAGGATAGACAAAGGGGGACATTCTGGAGGGCCGGGACATGATTCTCGCCGCGGCTTGCCGCGTCATGATTGTAGCTGCCGCGATCGGTCTGGCGGTCGAGGCGCGCGCCGATGTGCTGGAACTCGGGTCCGATGGCGCGCGGTGGGTCGCAGGGCCGCTCGCGGGCCAGCCGGCTGTGCCGGGCACCGCCGTGGCCGCCCCCGCGCCGCCCGCCGATGCAGGCCTTGACGATGCGCCGTCGCTCCCGACGATTGCCATCGCCGATCCCGCGCGCCACGCCGCGGGCATCCCGACGCGCTATGCCGCCAAGATCGCCGAACTTGCCGCCCGCTTCGACCTCTCGCCAGCGCTGATGGAAGCCGTGGTGTGGCAGGAGAGCCGCTGGAAAGAGAACGCGCGCTCGCCCGTCGGCGCGCAGGGTCTTGCCCAGCTCATGCCGGGAACGGCGCGCTATCTGGGCGTCAATCCCAATGATCCCTTCGCCAATCTCGAGGGCGGGGCGCGCTACCTGCGCGAACAGCTCGACCGCTTCGACGGGGATCTCGAGAAGGCGCTCGCCGCCTACAATGCCGGCCCGGGCCGCGTCGAGCGTGCCGGGGGCATCCCCAACATCCGCGAGACCCGCCACTATGTCGCCGCCATCATGGGGCGGCTCGCCAGCCATTCGCGCCCCGCAGGTCAGTGACCCACGCGCGGCCAGCCACAAGTGAAAGAATGACACGACCAATGAACGCCCCGTTCCGCCTTCCCGCCCGCATCATGGCCGCCCTCGCACTGGTCTCGGCCCACACCGCCGCGTTTGCGCAAGGTGCCGACCCGGCCGGATCCGGCCCGATCAACAATGCGCTGCTGTGGCTCCAGGGCACGCTGCTCGGCACGGTCGCCACGACCGTCGCCGTCATGGCGGTCGCCGCGATCGGCTTCATGATGCTCACCGGCCGGATGAACTGGCGCTTCGGTGCGACCGTGATCGTCGGCGTCTTCATCCTGTTCGGCGCGACCACCATCGTCGCCGGCATCCAGTCGGCCGCAGGGTAAGCGCGTGAGCGAGCTCGTCCGCCACCCCGTCCACCGCGCGCTCACGCGCCCGCAGATGTTCGCCGGCGTGACGATGAACTTCTTCATCATCAACCTGATGGTGACGACGATCGCCTTCCTGATCCTCAAGAGCTGGTGGATCCTGCCCGTTCCCGTGGTGATGCACGTGATCGGCTATTTCGCCTCCCTGCGCGAACCGCGGATCTTCGACCTGTGGATCACCAAGGTCTCGAAGTGCCCGCGTGTGCCCAATTTCAAGCGTTGGGGGTGCAACTCCTATGCCCCGTAAGTGGATCGGCGCCGCCGCCTGGAGCGCCAAGGAAGCCAGGGTGGGCGACCGCCTGCCCTATGCCCGCCTGATCGACGAGAACACCGTGCTGCTGCGCGACGGCTCGGTCATGAGCGCGATCCAGGTGCCCGGCCTGCTGTTCGAGACCGAGGATTCGGACGCGCTCAACGCCCATGCCGCCACCCGCGAGGTGATGCTGCGGAGCACGCTCGATGCGCGCTTCGTGATGTATCACCACGTGATCCGCCGCCGGGTGGAGGTGGAGCTTGATGCCGAGTTCCCCGATCCCCTCTCGCGCCACATCGACGCGCGCTGGAAGCAGCGGCTGGCGGGCGGATCGCTGTTCATCAACGACCAGTTCGTGACCCTCATCCGCCGCCCCGCGCGCGGCAAGACGGGCCTGCCCGAACGCCTCTCCAAGATGTTCAGCCGCGCCGGCGCCGAAGAGCTCGAGGCCGATCCCAAGGACATCCGCAGCCTCAAGGCCGCGATCACCGGCCTCGTCGCCAGCTTGCAGAACTATGGCGCGGCGGTGCTGGGTGACTATCAGGCCCCCGGATCGGGCGGCACCAATTCGGAAATGCTGGAGCTGCTCTCGGCGCTCTACAACGGCGAGATGCGTCCGGTGCGCCGCCCGTCGCCCGAGACCGACATCGGCCACATGCTCCCCTATCGCCGCGCGAGCTTCGGGCTCGATGCGATGGAGCTGCGCGGCAGCGCCGCGCCCGATTTCGCCGCGATCCTCGGCCTCAAGGACTATCCCGAGGCGACCTCGCCGGGCCTGCTCGACAATCTGCTGCGCCTGCCCTTCGAGATGGTCGTCACCGAAAGCTATGCGCCCAACGAGCGCACCACCGCCAAGGAGCGGATCGACCTCGCCCTGCGCCGCTCGCGCTCGGTCGACGAGGAGGCCGCCGCCGAGCGGGCGGAGATGCTCGCCGCGCGCGATGCGCTGGGCAACGGCGCGGTGGGCTTCGGCGACCATCACCTGACCGTGCTGGTGCGCGAGACGACGCTCCCCCGCCTCGATGACGCGATGGCCGCCTGCGCCGCGGCGCTCGCCGACACCGGCGCGATCGCGGTGCGCGAGGACACCAATCTCGAACCCGCCTTCTGGGCGCAGTTCCCCGGCAACGAGGAATACATCGTCCGCCGCGCGCTGATCTCGTCCGCCAACATGGCCGGTTTCGGCAGCTTCCACGGCTTCGCCCTGGGGCAGGCGAGCGGCAATCACTGGGGCGATGCGGTGACGCTGCTGGAGACGACCAGCGCCACCCCGTTCTTCTTCAACTTCCACCACGGCGACCTCGGCAATTTCTCGGTCATCGGCCCCTCGGGTTCGGGCAAGACCGTGGTGATGAACTTCCTCGCCGCGCAGGCGCAGAAGTTCAAACCCCGCACCATCCTGTTCGACAAGGATCGCGGCGCGGAGCTGTTCATCCGCGGGATCGGCGGGCGCTATGACCGGATCAGCCCCGGCATGCCGACCGGCTTCAACCCGCTCTCGCTCCCCGACACTCCGGCCAACCGCGCCTTCCTGCGCGACTGGCTGAGCGTCCTGCTGAAGGCCGAGGGTCCGGAGGAATTCGCCACCATCAGCGCCGCGGTCGATGCGACCTATGCCAACGCGGCGAGCCTGCGGCGTCTGCGCCACTTCAAGGAGCTGCTCGCCGGTGCCCGCCGTCCCGAACCGGGGGACCTCGCCGACCGGCTGGCGGCGTGGATCGGCTCGCCCGGCGGTGACGGCGGGGAGTACGCCTGGCTGTTCGACAACGAGCGCGACCGGCTCGATCTCGCCGAGCGCGTGCTCGGCTTCGACATGACCGCGCTGCTCGAGAACCCGCGCCTGCGCACGCCGACGATGATGTACCTGTTCCACCGCATCGACGAGCGGCTGGACGGGCAGCCGACCATGATCCTGATTGACGAGGGCTGGAAGGCATTGGACGACGAGGTCTTCGCCGCGCGCATCCGCGATTGGCTCAAGACCCTGAGAAAGCGCAACGCGCTGGTCGGCTTCGCCACGCAATCGGCGCGCGACGCGCTCGACAGCCGCATCTCCACCGCGCTGGTCGAGCAGACCGCGACGATGGTGTTCATGCCCAACAGCCGCGCCCGGCCCGAGGACTATATCGACGGCTTCGGTCTCACCGATCACGAATTCGCCCTGATCCGCTCGCTGCCCGCCCACACCCGCGCCTTCCTGGTGCGCCAGCCGGACGCGAGCGTGGTGGTGCGGCTCGACCTCTCGGGCGCTCCGGAGGTGCTGACGATCCTCTCGGGCCGCGAGAGCGCGGTGCGGCGGCTCGATCTGCTGCGTGAGGCGGTGGGCGATGCGCCCTCTGCCTGGTATCCGCCGCTCACCGGCAGGGCGTGGCCCGATGGCCCCGGCGACCCCGATGCCGACACCCTGTGGCAGGCCGCCGAATGAGCGCGATCTGCGATAGCGCCGCCCAGTCGATGGGCACCGGCGTCTCGGCCGCGCTGACCGCGGTCGACTGCATCGCCAGCGGCGTTTCCGAACAGGCCTTCAACCGCCTTTTCGGCACCGAGGGTCAGCTCGCGCTCGCGCTGACCATCCTGCTCGGGCTTTACGTCGGCTTCTTCGGCATTTCGCTGATGCTCGGCCGGTCAAACCTGTCGGTTCGCGCGCTGGTGCCCAAGATGATGACGCTGGGGCTGGTGCTGACCTTCGCCACCAGCTTCGTCGCCTTCTCGAGCGTGTTCTACAACATCTTCATCGGCGGCCCCGACCAGATCGCCGGGATCCTGACCGGCGTGCGCGGAGAGAGCGCCACGGGCGTCTTCGCCCAGAAGCTCGACGTGGTCTTCCTCGCCGTCCAGCAGGCGAGCGGGGACACCAAGGACATCAGCGCCTTCTCGCCGCCGGGGATGATGTGGATCGGGGCGATGCTGCTCCTGCTCGGCACGGTCGGCCTGCTGGTGACGGCGCGCATCGCGCTGGCGCTGCTGCTCGCGGTCGGGCCGATCTTCGTGGTGCTGGCCCTGTTCGAGGGCACGCGCGGGCTGTTCACCGGCTGGCTCAAGGGGCTGACGATGATGGCGCTGGCGCCGCTCTTCGCGGTGCTGGGCGGGTCGATCATGCTCGAGATGGCGGTGCCGGTGCTGGCCGCGCTGGTGGCGGTGCCGGGCCAGATCGACCAGCAGGCGGCGATGGCCTTCTTCCTCGTCGGCGCGGTGCACATGGCGCTGATGCTGCTTTCGCTGAAGGTCGCGGGCACGATGGTGTCGGGCTGGCAGGTGTTCGGCCTCGTTCCCTCGAAGGAGCGCGAGCGCGGGCCGGAGGCGCCGCGCGCCGTGCCGGTTGCCGCGCCCGCTGTCGGCACCGCGCCGCGCGGCCCTGCCCTGACCCCTGCGAGCGCGGCGCTGGCCCCCCGCAGGGTCGATGTCGCCCCGCTCCAGCCCGGCCTTGCCGCCAACGATAGCGGGCCGGCGGGCACCGTTTCGCGCGAAACCCGCGTCTATGCGACCGGCGGCGGAAGCGGACAGACGGGCCCTGCCGGCCCCGCCGCCTCGCGCACCCGCGGGATCGGCAACCGCTTCCGCACGGCATCTTCCGCCGCCCCCGTGCCGGCGCCCAAAGCCCCCCCTCCGGAGACCTACCGATGACCCGCTGCGTGCTCCTCGCGAGCCTCGCCCTCACGCTTGCCGCGCCCCTGGCGGCGCAGGATGACCGCCTTCAGACGCTCGTCTTCGACGAGAACGCCGTGGTGCGGATCGATGGCAGGGTGAAGGTCCAGACCACCATCAAGTTCGCCCCCGACGAGATGATCGAGAACGTCGCCATCGGTGACAGCGCCGCATGGCAGGTGCAGCCCAACAAGGCGCAGACGATCCTTTTCGTGAAGCCGCTCGAACCGGCCGCGCGCACCAACATGACGGTGGTGACCGACAAGCGCACCTACCTCTTCGATCTCGTCGCCAGCCCCCGGAATTCCGCGCTCTACGTGCTGCAATTCCGCTATCCCGAGCTGGAAAAGGCCGCGGAGGAAGCGCGCCTCGCCGCTCTCGCCGAGGCCGAGGCGCAGGCCATGCGCGCGGCGGCGGAGCCCGCCGCGATGGGGGGCGACGCGGCACAGGTCGTCGATCCGGCGAAGCTCAACTTCGCCTGGGCGAGCGCGGGCACCCCCGAACTGATCCCCACGCGCACCTATGACGATGGCGACGCGGTCTTCCTCACCTGGCCGCAGGGCATCGCCATTCCCGCCATTCTCGTGACCAACGAGGATGGCGACGAGGGGCCGGTCAACTACACCGTGCGCGGGGCCACCGTGGTGGTCGAGGGCGTGCCGCCGCAGATCATCCTGCGCTCGGGCCGCGACACCGCGACGCTCACCAACACCGGCCCGATGCCGCCCTCGGCGCGGCAGGCAGGCCTCTCCGCGCCGCGAGGCAAGAAGAAGTGACCGCAACCATGATCCATTCCGCCAAGGAGACCGTCTGATGCGTCTGGCCATGCGACTGCCGCCGAAGAAGGGCGAGGGCGGGGACGCCGCCGATCCGCGCGAGCGGGAGAGCGCCGAGATCATCGACCTCGCGAGCCGCGCCGCTTTTCCGGCGGTGACCGACCGCAAGGCCAAGGGCGACGGACTGCAGCTCGCCGCCGGGGTGGCGGTGGTCGGGCTGCTCGGGGCGGTGACCTTCTGGGCGATGAACGCCGCACGCACCCCCGAGCCGCAGGGCATCGGCAACCCCGCCGTGCCCCCGCCGCAGGCTGCGGCCGCGCCGGCGGTGGTGCAGCCGGTCGATCCGGCGCAGCAGCCCGGCGCCGTGCCGGTCGTCCCGCAGGGCGACCCCGCGCCCGCGCCGGTTCTCGTCAACAATCCGGGGTTGATGCCCGAGGCGGCGGTCAATCCCTATGCCAGTCCGCAGCTCGTCTTCGACGCAAGCTCGGCGCGCAGTGTGCGCGTTGCCGAGGGTGCTGCCGTCCCGGCCCCCGGCACGCCGGGCGCGGCGGTCGGCGGCGCGGGCGGGGCGGCGGAGTTCGCGAGCCGGGTCGGCGGGGTCGGCGGCGCGCCCGCCCAGGCCCGCGCCATGACCAACCCCTCGACCACTGTGACCGAGGGCACGCTGATCCCCGCGATCCTCGAGACCGCGATCAACACCGACGTGCCGGGCTATGTCCGCGCGGTGGTGAGTCAGGACGTCAAGAGCTTCGACGGCCGCCGCGTGCTGATCCCGCGCTCCTCGCGCCTGATCGGCCAGTATCAGGCTGGCGTACAGCAGGGCCAGCGCCGCGCCTACGTGATCTGGACCCGCCTGATCCGGCCCGACGGGGTGTCGGTCAACCTCGGCTCGCCCGCGGTCGGCTTCGACGGGGCGACGGGGCTGGAAGGCGACGTCAACAGCCACTTCTTCAAGCGCTTCGGCTCGGGCTTGCTGCTCTCGGTGGTGGGCGGCCTCGGCGCGCTGGCGACCGGCGGGGTGGGCGGCGTGATCGTCGCCGGGGGCGCGCAGGGCGCGGCCAATTCGGCGGTGCAGTCGCAGGGCCAGATCAGCCCCACGATCCGCGTGCGCATGGGCGAGCCGATCCGCGTCTTCACCGCCCGCGATCTCGATTTCAGCGCGGTGGGCGGCTGAGAGCGATGGGCGCGGACATCCACCGGCTGGAAGCGGGGGAGGGCGGGGCACCCGCGCCGCTCACGGCGGAGCGCAGCGTCTATCTCGACGCCTATCTCGCGCCGTTCCGCCGCTGGCTCGACCGCGACACCGTGACCGAGATCATGGTCAACCGCCCGGGCGAGGTGTGGATCGAGGATGCCGCCAGTCCGGGCATGCAGCGCATCGACACGCCGGAGATCGACGACCGGCTGGTGCAGCGCCTCGCCGAACAGGTCGCGCGCGTCTCGCACCAGGGCATCAACCGCGAACACCCGCTGCTCGGCGCGACCCTGCCCGATGGCGCGCGTGTGCAGTTCTGCGGCCCGCCCGCAAGCCGCAAGCACTGGACGATGGCGATCCGCCGCCACCGTCGGCTCGACCTGCCGCTCGACGCCTATGACACGGGCCCGCTCGCGGGCGAGATGCAGTTCGACCTGCCCGACCCGCAGACCCAGCCGATCGCCTTCCTGCGCGCGGCGATCCGGGCGCGGCGCACGATCCTGATCTCGGGCGGCACCAGCACCGGCAAGACCACCTTCCTCAACGCCATGCTCGGCGAGATCCCCAAGGCCGAGCGCGTGGTCCTGGTCGAGGATACGCCGGAGCTGAAATTCCCGGGCGAGAACGCGGTGGGCCTGGTCGCGGTCAAGGGCGAGCTGGGCGAGGCCAAGGTCACCGCCAACGAGTTGCTCCAGGCCGCGCTGCGCCTGCGCCCCGACCGTATCGTGCTGGGCGAGCTGCGCGGCGCGGAGAGCGTGAGCTTCCTGCGCGCGATCAACACCGGGCACCCGGGCAGCTTCTCGACGATCCACGCCAACAGCTTGCGCGGCGCGCTCGAACAGCTGTCGCTGATGGTGATGCAGACCGGCATCGGTCTCACCCGCTCCGACACCATCGCCTATGCCGCGAGCGTGATCGACGTGATCGTGCAGCTCGGGCGCGATGCCAACGGCAAGCGCGGGATCACCAGCATCGCCGAGAGCCGCTCGCTCCTCTGAGCGCTGGCGAACGGCGGGCTGGCCGCCACATTGACATTTGTGTGACAAGCCCCTCATCCTGATTTACACCGGCCCCATCTGGTAACACATGGCAGCCCGGCGCATCCAAGCGCCGGGGTCAGGCCTCGCCCTTCGCGCTCTATGCGGCGGGCGGGTGGAACAGGAAATCGATGAGCACGTCACCGACCGGCAAGAAGCACCGTGCTGCCAGCGCAGGCGCCGCCCAGATGGTGGAGCTGGGACCGGACGAATCCCCCTATTTCAACCGTGAGCTTTCGTGGCTCCAGTTCAACCAGCGCGTGCTCGCCGAGGCCTGCAACGAGGCCTATCCGCTGCTCGAGCGCCTGAGGTTCCTGTCGATCTCCGGCAGCAATCTCGACGAGTTCATGATGATCCGCGTCGCAGGCCTCGTCGGGCAGGTCCAGCGCGGGCTCGCCACCCCCTCGATCGACGGGCGCAGCCCGTCGCAGCAGCTCGCCGCGATCCGCGCCAAGCTGGTCGAGCTGAGCGCGATGCAGCAGTCGATCTGGCGCGGCTTGCGGGCAGGGCTGGCCGAAGCGGATATCCACGTTGCCGACGAGGAGCGCGTCAGCCCGGCCGCGCACAAGTGGCTGAAGAGCTTCTTCCTCAACGAGATCCTGCCGATCATCACCCCGCAGGCGCTCGACCCTGCGCACCCCTTCCCCTTCGTCCAGAACGAAGGGATGGGCCTGCTCTTCACCCTGACCCGCGATGCCACGCGCGAACAGCTGATCGAGATGGTGCTGATCCCCAGCGCGCTCCCCCGCTTCGTGCGCGTGCCCGACGAGGTGACCGGGACGGGCGGGGCGCTCTACATCTCGATCGCGCGCCTGATCCAGCGCTATGCCGAGGCGCTGTTCCCCGGCTTCACCATCGAGGGCGACGGCCTGTTCCGCGTGCTGCGCGACAGCGACATCGAGATCGAGGAAGAGGCTGAGGACCTCGTGCGCACCTTCCGCAGCGCGATCCAGCGCCGGCGGCGGGGGCAGGTGATCCAGCTCGAGATCGAGGAGGATTTCGATCCGGCGGCGGAAGACCTGCTGCTCGAACAGCTCGGCATCAACGAGGCGGCGCTGATCAAGACCGACGGCATGATCGGGATCGACGGCCTTGCCGAGATCGTCCGCGAGGATCGCCCCGATCTCAAGTTCGACGCCTATTCCCCGCGCTTTCCCGAGCGCATCCGCGAGCATGACGGGGATGCCTTCTCGGCGATCCGCGAGAAGGACATCGTCATCCACCACCCCTACGAGAGCTTCGAGGTGGTGGTCGATTTCATCCGCCAGGCCGCCGCCGATCCCGACGTGGTGGCGATCAAGCAGACGCTCTACCGCGCAGGCTCGCAATCGGCGGTCATCAACGCGCTGATCGAGGCCGCCGAGGCGGGCAAGTCGGTGACGGCGGTTGTCGAATTGAAGGCCCGCTTCGATGAGGAACAGAACCTCAAGTGGGCGAGCAAGCTCGAACGCGCCGGGGTGCAGGTGATCTACGGCTTCACCGACTGGAAAACCCACGCCAAGGTCGCGATGGTGGTGCGTCGCGAGGGCGAATCTTTCCGCACCTACTGCCACTTCGGCACCGGCAACTATCACCCGGTCACGGCCAAGGTTTACACCGACCTCAGCTTCTTCACCGCCGATCCCAAGCTTGGGCGCGATGCGGCCAAGATGTTCAATTTCGTCACCGGCTATGTCGAACCGCACGAGCTGGAGCGCATCCACATCGCGCCAATCGACCTGCGCCAGGAAATCTGCCGTCGCATCGACATCGAGATCGCCAATGCCCAGAAGGGCAGGCCCGCGGCGATCTGGATGAAGTGCAACCAGATCACCGACGAGGGCATGATCGACCGGCTCTATGCCGCCAGCCAGGCGGGCGTGCAGGTCGAACTGGTGGTGCGCGGCATCTGCTGCCTCAGGCCCGGGATCGTCGGCCTGTCGGAGAACATTCGCGTGAAGTCGATCATCGGCCGTTTCCTCGAGCACAGCCGCATCTATGCCTTCGCCAACGGCCACCCGATGCCGAGCGCCCATGCGGCGGTGTTCATCGCCTCGGCCGACATGATGAGCCGCAATCTCGACCGCCGGGTGGAGACGCTGATCCCGATCCTCAACCGCACCGTGCACGACCAGGTGCTCCAGCAGGTGCTGCTCGCCAACATGCTCGACAGCGAGCAGAGCTGGTGGCTCCACCCTGACGGTCACTATTCGCGGGTCGAGGCGGAGCCGGGGGTCAAACCCTTCAACTGTCACCGCTATTTCATGACCAACCCCTCGCTTTCGGGCCGCGGCGGCGCGCTCGAGGCGGGGGCCGTGCCCAAGCTCTCCCTCAGGCGGGGCGCCGCGGCATGATCTGGAACAGGCGGCGGGAAAACCGCGAGAGCGCCGTGGGCGGCGGGACGCCGGAACGCGCGATCATAGACATCGGTTCGAACACCGTGCGTCTCGTCGTCTATGGCGGCACGATGCGCGCGCCAACGGTGCTGCTCAACGAGAAGGTGACCGCCAAGCTCGGGCGCGAGATCGCGAGCACTGGACGCCTCGCCGACGAGGCGATGGGTCTGGCGCTGCGGGGCCTCAGGCGCTTTGCGCTGCTGCTCGGCGATCTCGGGATCAGGGATGTCGAGGTGGTCGCCACTGCGGCGGTGCGCGATGCCGCGAACGGGCTGGATTTCGTCGCCGAGCTGCGCGCGATCGGCCTGTCTCCGCGGGTCATCTCCGGCGAGGAGGAGGCGCTGCTGAGCGCCCACGGCGTGATCGGCGCCTTCCCCGACGCGCGCGGGATCGTCGCCGACCTTGGCGGGGGGAGCCTCGAACTGGTGCGGGTCGCGGGCGGCACGACCGAGGGCGCGAGCACGCTGCCGCTCGGCACGCTGCGGCTACCCGAGCACCGCGGCAAGAACCGGGGCGAGATGAGGAAGTCGCTCGACAAGGCGATCCGCAAGGCCGGCTGGGACCTCGCCGCGAACCCGCCCGAGGCGAACGGGGCGCTCTATCTCGTGGGTGGTACCTGGCGGGCGATGGCGGTCTTCGCGATGGCCGCGCGCGGCTGGCCGCTGAGCGATCCCCACGGCTTCGAACTCGACGCCGCGGGCGCCCAGCAGCTCGCAGAAATGCTCGCGCTGGCCGAGAGCGATGCGCTCAAGGGCCGTGACCGGATCTCGGCGATGCGCGCCGAGAAGCTGCCCGATGCCGCGGTGCTGCTCCAGGCGCTGCTGGCCAGGCTGGCGCCGGAGAAGGTGGTGTTTTCCTCGTGGGGCCTGCGCGAGGGGCTGCTCTATGATCGCCTGCCTGCCCACACCCGCGCCGCCGACCCGCTGCTTGCCGGGGTGGCGGTCTTCGCCGGGCAGCGCGGGACACAGGCGACGCTGGCGACGCGGATGGCTGCCTGGACGCTCGACGCCGCGCCTGCGCGCGAGCACGGGTCGGAGCGGCTGCGGCTCGCGGCGACCATGCTCGCGCTCGCCTCGATGCAGATCGAGCCCAACATCCGCCTGCCGCAGGCGATCAACTGGGCGCTGCACAAGCGGTGGATCGGAATCGACGGCAAGGGCCGGGCGATGCTTGCCGCCGCGATCTCCGCCAACGGCAACCAGCTCGCCCTGCCCGACGAGGTTCGCGCGCTGGCAAGCGAGGCGGCGCTCGAGGAAGCGGTGCGCTGGGGCCTCGCCCTGCGGCTCGCGCGGCGGCTGGGTGCGCAGTCATCGCGTTCGCTGGAGGTCAGCCGGCTGCGTGCCGACGAGGGCGCACTGGTGCTCGAACTCGCCGAGAGCCACGCCGCGCTGTTCGGCGCGCCGACCGAGAAGGACATGAAGCTGCTCGCCGGCCGGCTCGGGCTCGGCTGGCGGGTCGATATCGTCAGCGAGATAGTGATGTAGGCCTTGCCTCAATCCGTTCGTGCTGAGCCTGTCGAAGCACCGTCCTTCTCCTTGGCCGTCAGCAAAAGGAAAGGCAGCCGTTGACGCTGCGCGTCAGCTTCGCTTCCGAAAAGCTCAGGGCGAACGGATGCTGGACTAACCCGATTTCTCGCTCCCGAAGGGCGAGAAGTCGGTGTCGATGTCGTAGAGATCGACGCCCTCGGCCGCCTTGAGCTTGCCCACCACGAGATAGGTGACCGGCGTCAGCACCGCCTCCCAGGCGACCTTCAGCGCCCAGTTGGTGACCATCACGGTCAGCACCGCATCGGTCGTCCAGATGCCGTAGAAGGCGACCGGATAGAAGATCAGGCTGTCGACGCCCTGCCCGACGAAGGTCGAGCCGATGGTGCGGGTCCACAGGGCGCGGCCCCGGGTCCAGACCTTCATCTTGGCCATCACGAAGGAGTTGACGAACTCGCCCGCCCAGAAGGCGGTGATCGAGGCGACGACGATGCGCCAGGTGCTGCCGAACACGCTTTCATAGGTCAGCTGGCAGATCGCCCCGCCGGGGATCGCCGGATCGCCGTTCGAGGCAGGCGGGCGCTCTCCGCCGAAGCCGCTCGCGGCGCATTCCCATCCGCCGAAGGGGGGCAGGGCGGTGACGATGTAGGACATGAAGGCGAGGAAGATCATCGCCGCCGTCCCCACCCAGATCACCCGGCGCGCCTTGGCGAAGCCGTAGATCTCGGTCAGCACGTCGCCGATCACGTAGCCGAGCGGGAAGAACAGGATGCCCGCGCCGTAGATGAAGGTGCCGTCGGGCGCGGGCCACCAGCCCTCCGGCCAAAAGGGCACGCTGACATAGGTCAGCTTGGCCGCGCCGATGATGTTGGAGAGCAGCAGGATCGCCACGAACGCGGCCATGACGAGGTCATAGTAGCGGAAGGTCACCGGCGGACGCGAAGTGGCGATGATCCCGTCGGTCGGATCGCGGTCGAAGGCGCTGGCTGGATCGAGGGGCTCGGGGGCGGTCGAAGCGGCGTTTTCCATCGCCTGCACGCCTAGCGCGTTTCCCTTGTGCGGCAAAGCGCGCTATTGGCGGCTCCGGCGCGCGCCCGTAGCTCATCTGGATAGAGCGCGAGACTTCTAATCTTGAGGCAGCAGGTTCGAGTCCTGCCGGGCGCGCCACCGCCGCAATCAGGCGTTTGTCATGCCCGGCGGGCCGTGCTAGCCGCGCGCCATGCACTCTCCCGCACGCGAACCCTTCGGCGAACCGGTGCCCGGCGCGGCCCCGCCTGCGGCGGATGTCAGCATCGTCATCGTCAACTACCGCGCGGCGGACGAGGTGATCGATTGCCTCGCCAGCCTCTACGGGCAGGATCATGGCCGCAGCATCGAGGTGATCGTGGTCGACAATGCCTCGGGCGATGGCGGAGCGGCGCGGATCGCCGCCGCCCATCCCGAGGCCCGGGTTCTGGAAATGCCCGAGAACCTCGGCTTTGCGGGCGGCAACAATGCCGGCCTCGCGGTGGCGCGCGGGCAGTTCCTGCTGCTGCTCAACCCCGACACGCAGATGCCCGAAGGCGTGCTGCGCGCGGTGTGCGACCGGCTCGCCGCCGACCGCAGCATCGGCGTGATCGGTGTGCCGCAGGACGTGGGCGGGGGGCGGATCGTCAGCTCCGCGCTGCGTTACCTCACGCCCGGACATTTCCTCGCCCGCGCCTTCCTGCCCGAACGGATCATCGCGCGGTTCCTGCCGCGCTACAATATCCGCTATCTCGAACAAGAGCCCCGCGCCGAGTTCGAGTGCGAGGCGGTGGTCGGCTGCTTCATGGCGATGCGGCGCGACGTGATCGACACCGCCGGCCCGCTCGACCAGCGGATCTTCATCTATGCCGAGGAGCTGGAGTTCTGCCACCGGGTCCGCCGTGCGGGCTACCGGATCCTGCACATGGGCGGGCTGTCGGTGATCCATCACCAGGGCGTGACGACGCGGTCGATCCCGATCTGGCGCGATGTGCAGATGCAGCAGGGGCAGCTCGTCTACATCCGCCTCACCCAGGGCAAGAACGCCGCGCGGCTGGCGGGGGCGACGATGAGCCTGTCGCACCTCGTGCGCCTGCCGATCGAGCTGACGATGGCGGGCCCGCTGTGGAAGCTGCGGCTCGAATGCCGGCTGAAGCGCCTCAGCCGGTCCCTGAAAGCGGTTCTGAGCCCGCCCGAACAGACCCGGCAGGCGATCGACTGACGCCCCGTCTGGCGCTCAACCCCGCGCCACCGTCTCCAGCAGTTCGCCCGTCACCGGGTAGCCGGCATCGGCGAGGATCGTCAGCCAAGGCTTGCCGTCCTGCTCGACGATCTGGGGCATTATGGTGCGCACCGGGATCGCCTCGGCCTGGGCCCTGGCCTCGGCGAAGCTGGCGAACAGGGCAAGGCGTTCGAGATTGCGGCGGGTGGGGAAGATCAGCTTGATGTCGCCCTCGGCCGCGGCATCGAGCGCGCCCTGCGCCGTGGTCCAGAACAGCCGGGTGTTCTCCGCAGCGTCGATCGACACCTCGACCGCGCCGGTGCCGAGATCGGCGAGATAGAAGCGCGTGTCGTAGACGCGCGGGATGTTCTCGTTCTTGGGGAACCAGCGCGCGAAGGGGACGATCTGCGCAAGGTCGAGCCGCCAGCCGAAAGCCTCGAGCACCGGGGCGAGCGCGCCGGTCTCGGCCAGCATCGCCCGTGCCGCCGCCGCGCTGGCGGCGTCGATCGCGCCCGCAAGGCCGAGCGCGAGGCCGGTCTCCTCCAGCGTCTCGCGCACGGCGGCGATCTGGTGGGCGGCCTCGTCGGGCGCGAGGCCGTGCTCGGCGGCGACAGTTTCGGCGAGCGCGAAGTCTTCCGGGTCCACCCGGCCGCCGGGGAACACCGCCATGCCGCCCGCGAAGGTCATTTCGCGCGAGCGCACCGTCATCAGCACCTCCGGCGCGCCGCCGCCGGGGGCGTTGCGGAAGATGATGATGGTCGCGGCGGGGATGCCCTGGGGCGCGGAATCATGGGTCATTGCGGCAAAGGATGGCCTTGCGGCAGGCGCTTGCCAAGGGGGAAGGCGCATCCCTGCCGCTTTCGAGAGGGTGTCGGCGCGCTTTACAACTGCTTGCCTGCCGGGGATGTGCATGGCGTGGAAAACGGCGGATTTCCGCGCTTTTGCGAGTTTGGCACGGGCCCTGCATAGTATGTGGCGGTCCCAATGGTCTTCGACGCGAGGCGCGACCCTTCCTGGTCTCCGGGTTGCGCCTCCCCGAAAATGAAGAAGCGCCCCGCACTGGTCCTGCGGGGCGCTTTTTTTGTTGCGCCTCAGGCGCCGGCGCGCGCGTCCGCGCGCTTGGCTATCCTCCGGGGCCCCGGCCCCTTGCGGGGCCACCCCTCCGGGCGCGCGTTCGCGCTTGCGGCCCTTCGGGCCGGCTTATCGCGATCAAGCTCGGAGGATCTGGTATCGGTTGCGCCAGCGACCGCAAGGCCGAACGGCCGCCCGCAGGCGCCCTGTAGCGAAGCGAAGGGAACAGCGCCGACGACGCACCCGCGCAGGCGGGCGCGGAAAACAAGAAATCAACCGACCTTGGCAACGCCCTGCTGGTCGAGGAGCTGCTGGAGCTCGCCCGCCTCGAACATCTCCATCATGATGTCGCT
The DNA here is from genome assembly GCF_056868655.1 of Porphyrobacter sp. THAI-01a. Taxonomy (NCBI): domain Bacteria; kingdom Pseudomonadati; phylum Pseudomonadota; class Alphaproteobacteria; order Sphingomonadales; family Erythrobacteraceae; genus Porphyrobacter; species Porphyrobacter sp. THAI-01a. The sequence goes on from NZ_CP180579.1 coordinate 889,272, forward strand.
GCCGCCGACGAACTCGCCCTTCACGTAAAGCTGGGGGATGGTCGGCCAGTCGGAGAAGCTCTTGATGCCCTGGCGGATTTCCATGTCCTGCAGCACGTCGACGCTCTCATAGGCGACGCCGCAATGGTCGAGGATCGCCACCGCGCGGCTGGAGAAGCCGCACTGCGGGAACAGCGGCGTGCCCTTCATGAACAGCACCACGTCGTTGGCGGTGACGAGATCGGCAATGCGGGCGTTGACGTCGGACATTGGTTGGGTGCCCCTGAAGGTGGGTTGATCGTTGCGGATTACTTGGGGACCACGGTGGTGACTTGCAAGGCGTGCAGCACGCCCCCCATGCGTCCGCCGAGCGCGGCATAGACCAGCTTGTGCTGCGCGACGCGGCTGAGGCCCGCGAATTGCGGCGCGGTGACGGTCGCCGCCCAGTGGTCGTCATCGCCAGCGAGATCGGTGAGCTCGACCTCGGCCCCCGGCAGCGCGGCGAGGATCGCGCCCTCGATCTCGGCGGCGGTCATCGGCATGAGGTCACACCCCGCCGAGCAGCTGGCGGCGCGCCTCGATGGTCAGCTCCTCGAGCTTCATGCGGATGTCGGATTCGCTGACATTGGTCTGCGCAGCCGTGAGATCGCCGAGCAGCTTGCGCACCACGTCCTCGTCGCCCGATTCCTCGAAGTCGGCCTGCACCACCGCCTTGCGATAGGCGTCGGTCTCTTCCGGAGTGAGCTTCATCAGCCCGGCCGCCCATTCGCCCAGCAGCTTGTTGCGGCGCGCGGCGATGCGGAATGCGGTTTCTTCCTCGAGCGCGAAGTGGGCCTCCTCGGCGCGTTCGCGGTCCTTGAAATCGGTCATGCGATATGTGTCCCTTCGGGTACGATCCGCCTGATCCGATAAAGCGGGCGGGGCGCGGCTTCAAGCACGAAGCCGCGCCCCGCCCGCACAATCACGATACATTATTCCATCGTCACCACGAGCTTGCCCACCGCCTCGCGCGCTTCGAGCTTGGCGATGGCATCGCCGGCGCGGGCGAGGGGGAAGGTCTCGGAGACGAGCGGGTCGATCTTGCCGGCCTGCATCAGGTCGAACAGCTCGGCCACCTGCGCGCGGAAGGCCTCGGGCTCGCGCGCGGTGAAGGCGCCCCAGAACACGCCGCAGATGTCGCAGGATTTGAGCAGCGTGAGGTTCAAGGGCATCTTGGCGATCCCCGCCGGGAAGCCGACCACCAGGAAGCGGCCCTCCCAGGCGATGGCGCGCAGCGCGGGCTCGGAATATTGCCCGCCGACGATGTCATAGACGATGTTCGCGCCCTCGGGCCCGCAGGCCTTCTTGAAGGCGTCGGCGAGCGCCTTGGAAGCATCCTTGTCCATCGCCTCGCGCGGGTAGATCACCACCTCGTCCGCCCCGGCCTTGCGGGCGACCTCGCCCTTGGCTTCCGAGGAGACGGCGGCGACCACGCGTGCGCCGAAGGCCTTGGCAAGTTCGATCGCCGAGAGGCCGACGCCGCCCGCCGCGCCGAGGATCAGCACGGTGTCGCCCGCCTTGATGTGACCGCGGTCCTTGAGCCCGTGGATGGTGGTGCCGTAGGTCATCAGCAGGCTGGCGGCCTTCTCGAAGGGCACGCCGTCGGGCACCTTGAACATCCGGCCCGCGGGCACGACGACCTTCTCGGCAAGGCCGCCGTTGCCGATCCCGGCGAGCACCTTGTCACCCACCGCGAAGCCCTCGACCCCTTCGCCGACCGCCTCGATCACGCCGCTGATCTCGCCGCCGGGCGAGAAGGGGCGCTGCGGCTTGAACTGGTACATGTCGCGGATGATGAGCCCGTCGGGATAGTTGATCGCGCAGGCCTTGACCGCGACCAGCACCTCGCCCTTGCCGGGGGTCGGCGCGTCGATCTCGTCGAGCGTCAGGGTCTCGGGCCCGCCGGTCTGGTGGGTGCGGATGGCTTTCATTGTCTCTCTCCCTGTGTGTCGAATGTCAGGCGGCGGTGCCGCGCATCAGCCAAGGTTGGGCCGCGGTGCGCTGCGCCTCGAAGGCGCCGATCGCCTCGCCGCGGGCCATGGTAAGGCCGACCTCGTCGAGCCCGTTCAGCAGGCAGTGCCGCCGGAAGGGATCGAGTTCGAAGGTGAAGCGGTCCTGATAGGGGGTGGTGACGGTCTGCGCCTCGAGATCGACGGTGATCTCCAGACCCTCGCGCGCGACCTCGAGCAGCCGGTCGACCGCTTCCTGCGGCAGGACCACGGGCAGGATGCCGTTCTTGACCGCGTTGCCCGAATGGATGTCGGAAAAGCTCGGCGCGATCACCACGCGGATGCCGAGGTCGAGCATCGCCCAGGCGGCGTGCTCGCGGCTCGAACCGCAGCCGTAATTGTCGCCCGCGATCAGGATCGGCGCGCCCTTGTAGGCGGGGTCGTCGAAGACATTGCCGGGTTCCGCGCGCAGCACCTCGAACGCGCCGGCGCCCAGCCCCTCGCGGCTGATCGTCTTGAGCCACTTGGCGGGGATGATGATGTCGGTGTCGACATTCTTGAGGCCGAGCGGAATGGCGCGGCCTTCGACGCGGGTGAGGGGCTGCATCGGGGTCCTTCGGTCAGTCTGTCTGGGGCGGCTCGCCCGAGGGGATCGGGCCGGGCTGGGTCGGGGTGTTCGGCTTCTTCTTGCGCTTGCCGGCATAGAGCAGCGCGGCAGCGATCGCCGCCGATCCGATGGCACCCGCCGCGGCGAGCGCGGCGTTGCGGGCGGTGTTGTTCTTGGGCTTGTCGGTCATGGTGTTTCCATGCGCCTCGCAGGCGGCGGTTTCAAGGCGTTCTCGTCAAACCAGTTCGCGCACGTCGGCGAGCCGCCCGGTCACCGCCGCCGCCGCCGCCATCGCGGGGCTGACGAGGTGGGTGCGCGCGCCCGGGCCCTGCCTTCCGACGAAATTGCGGTTGCTGGTCGAGGCGCAGCGTTCGCCCGCGGGCACCTTGTCGGGGTTCATGCCGAGGCAGGCCGAACAGCCCGGCTCGCGCCATTCGAAGCCCGCTTCGGTGAAGATGCGGTCGAGGCCTTCCTCCTCGGCCATGGCCTTCACGAGGCCCGAGCCGGGCACGACGATCGCCCAGCGCACGTTGTCGGCCTTGCGGCGCCCTTTCAGGATCGCGGCGGCTGCGCGCAGGTCCTCGATGCGGCTGTTGGTGCAGCTGCCGATGAAGACATTCTCGATGGGCACTTCGGTCATCGGCGTGCCGGGGACGAGGCCCATGTAGTCGAGCGATTTGCGGGCGGCGACGCGCTTGGATTCGTCGGCGAAGTCCTCGGGGTGCGGCACGCGCCCGCCGATGGGCACCACGTCCTCGGGGCTGGTGCCCCAGGTGACGCTGGGCTCGACATCGGCGGCGTCGAGGCGCACGGACTTGGCGAAGACGGCGCCTTCATCGGTGTGGAGCGTGCGCCAGTAGGCAACCGCCGCGTCCCACTCCGCACCCTTGGGGGCCATCGGGCGGCCCTTCAGGTAGGCGAAGGTTACATCGTCCGGCGCGATCAGGCCCGCACGCGCGCCGGCCTCGATGCTCATGTTGCAGACGGTGAGGCGCTCCTCGATGGTCATGCGCTCGAACACCTTGCCGCGGTATTCGATGACGTAGCCCGATCCGCCCGCCGCGCCGATGCGGCCTATGATGTGGAGGATCAGGTCCTTCGCGGAAACCCCGGGGCCGAGATCGCCCTCGACCCGCACTTCCATCGGCTTAGACTGCTGGAGGAGCAGGGTCTGGGTCGCCAGCACGTGCTCCACCTCGCTCGTCCCGATGCCGAAGGCGAGGGCCCCGAGGCCCCCGTGGCAGGCGGTGTGCGAATCCCCGCAGACGATGGTGGTGCCGGGGAGCGAGAAGCCCTGTTCGGGCCCCACGACATGCACGATCCCCTGCTCCTTGGCGGTCGCGGGGATGTAGCGGATGCCGAAGGCGGGGGCGTTGACTTCCAGCGCGGCGAGCTGGGCGGCGCTTTCCGGGTCGGCGATGGGTATCGGCCTGCCGTTGGCATCCCGTCGCGCGGTCGTCGGCAGGTTGTGGTCGGGCACTGCGAGGGTCAATTCGGGCCGGCGCACCTTGCGCCCCGCCACCTTGAGCGCCTCGAAGGCCTGCGGGCTCGTGACCTCGTGGACCAGATGGCGGTCGATATAGATCAGCGCGGTCCCGTCGTCCCGCGTCTCGACGACATGCGCGTCCCAGATCTTCTCGTAGAGGGTACGGGGGCGGCTGGCCATGAGCGGTTCCATCGGTTGGGTGGGAGGGCGGGTGCGTCCCGAAACGCAACGCCCATAATCCCGTTCCGCGAGCCGTGGCAAGATTGCGGCGATTTACCGGCAAGCAGTGATGGAATTTGTCATAATCTTGCGCTAGTTTACATTTATGTCAGCAACCGAATCCCTGTCGCCCGCCTTTCACCACCCGATCAAGGTCGAACCGGCTGACATCGACTTCATGGGCCACGTCAACAACGCGCGCTACCTGAACTGGGTGCAGGACGCGGTGCTGGCGCACTGGAACAAGCTCGCGCCGGCCGAGGATGTGGCGACCAAGGCGTGGGTCGCCTTGAAGCACGAGATCACCTACCGGAAGCCCGCCTTCCTCGAGGACGACGTGATCGCCCAGACCGTGCTCGAACGCTTCAACGGCGCGCGCGCCTTCTATTCGACGCTGATCAAGCGCGGCGAGGAGGTGCTCGCCGAGGTGCAGTCCTCGTGGTGCTGCATCGACGCCGAGACCCTGCGCCCCGCACGCATCGGCGAACACCTGCGCGAGTTCTTCTTCCCCAAGGGCGAATAGCGCCGCGGCCGCCTTGCGCGATTTCGCCGCCATCATCTTCGATTTCGACGGCGTGATCGCCGACAGCGAGATGCTCGCCAATCTGGTGCTGGCCGAGGAGCTCTCCCGCCTCGGCCTGCCGACGACGCTGGAGCAGTGCTACGCGCGCTATGTCGGCACGCGCTGGGACGAGATGATCGCGCGGATCGAGGAGGGGCTGGGCGGCCCTGTGCCCGAGGCCTGGGGCGACGAACTTTCCGCCACGATGATGGCGCGCTTCCGGAGCGATCTGGCCGAGGTGCCGGGTGCGGGGGCCTTCATCGCGGCGCTGGGGCATCGGCCGCGCGGCATCGCCTCGTCGAGCAGTCCGGCGCGGTTGGCGCTGTGCCTTGATGTGCTGGGGCTGGGCGCGGCTTTCGGCCCCCACGTGTTCAGCGCCGAAATGGTGGCGCGCGGCAAGCCCGCGCCCGACATCTTCCTGCTCGCCGCCGAAAGACTGGCGGCGGCGCCCGAAGCCTGCCTCGTGGTCGAGGACAGCCCCTCGGGCGTCACGGCGGCCAAGGCGGCGGGGATGACGGTGATCGGGCTCACGGCAGGCGCGCATATCCAGCCGGGGCACGATGCGCGGCTGCGGGTGGCGGGGGCGGATCACGTCGCCGCCAGCTGGGCCGAGGTCGCCGCACTCGCCGCGCTCGCGGCCTAGCCGAACACCCGCTGGCGGTAGGTCACCCGGTCGGCCATCGCCATCGTGGTGAGCTGCGCGTTGACCCGGATGCAGCTCGGCATCACGCTGGCATCGCAGACCAGCACGTTGGTGGTGCCGTGGACGCGCTGGTCGAGGTCGACCACGCCCTTCGCCGGATCGGCGTTGATCGAATTGCCGCCGTGGGGGTGGCTCGAGGAGAGCACGACATCGTCCGGCTCCCTGATCCGCTCGCGGAGCAGCGCATCGAGCGCCTCGGGGCTGATCCCGGCCGGGATCGTCTCGCCCCTGAGCAGCGCGGGATAGACCTCCTCGGCGCCGCCCGCGAGATGGATCCGCGTCAGCGTCGCCAGCGCGCGGCGCAGCACCGCGAGGTCCGCCTCCTGCAGCTGGAACTCGAGCTTGCCGTTCCTGATCCTGCCGCGCCGGTCGGCGGGGAAGAGCACCCCTGCCGAGGCGAGGCGGTTGTAGTTCAGCATCCGCCGGAAATGCTCGTCGAACCAGCCGGGCACCAGGGTCGCCATGCTCATCGGCGGCTGGAAATGGCTCTCGATCAGGAAGTCGCCGCGGTCGATGAAGGTCGCCATCTGGTCCTCGTCCCAGGCGATCACCGGGGTCGGCATCAGCGCGGGGACGGGGCAGGCGATGTTGAGCGAGATGGCCTTGCCCGTGCCCCTGATCCCGCTCGCGGCGAGGATGTTGCTCGAGGCGATTGCGCCCGCGGCGACGACCACGCCCTTCGTCACGCCGATCCACTTGGCGCGGCCATCGGGCCATTGCACCTGTACGCGGCTTGCCACCCGCCGCCCGTCGGCGGCAGGCGCGCCCCAGCCGATCCGGAGAACCTCGACATGGGCGAGGATACGCGCCTTGCGCGGCGATGCGGTGGTGGCGCGGGCGAGGTAGCTTTCGGGCATGGCGCGCTTGCGGCCATAGGGGCAGCCGGTGTTGCAATAGCCGCAGGACAGGCAGTGGTTGGGCTCGGCCTTGGCGCCCCAGTTCTTGCGGAACCAGCCGGATTTCGCGCGGGCGTCCATCGGATCGCTCGATGCGGCCTTGTAGGCCTCCCATGCCGCGAGCAGCCGCGTCCCGTTGTTACGCCCGAGCCGCTGGTCGATCCGGTGGATGCCGAGGAATTCCTCGACCCTTTCGTAGGCCGCATCCAGCGCGCCTGCCGCGATGTCCGCGCCGAGGCCCTTCCACGTTTCCAGCACGTCCTCGGCGTCGGGATGGGTCTCGTCCCCGTCCTTGAGGCGCAGGCAGATGCCGTTGTTGATGACGGTCGATCCGCCCACCGTGCGGCCCTGGAAGACGATGATGTCGCGGTCGCGCGTGGTCTGGATCGCGCCGTCCTTGTAGAGGCTCGATGACATCCGCAATTCGTGCGGGGTGATGGCGGTGCTGGGGAGATAGGGTCCGGCCTCCACCACCAGCACCTCGTAGCCCTGATCGGCGAGGTTCGCCGCCGCGACCGCGCCGCCCGCGCCCGAGCCGATCACCACCACCTCGACCGCATCGGGAACGGCGTCCTCGGGCACGAAGACGGAAGGCGGCAGGTCGTTGGCGGTGTATTCCCCGATGGCCGGATCATCGGGCGTGCCGGCCCGCTCGCGGTGCAAGGGGAGGGTGAAGCCGATCGCCGCCAGCACCGGATTGGCGCGGTTGGCATCTTCCTGCGCGGCCTGATCCTCGGAAGGGGCGGGCAGCCAGTGGCCGTAATAGCCCGCATAGACGATGCCGCGGATGCGGGCCATGTCCTGGAACAGGTCGATCCGGCTGTTCTTCAGCTTGAATTCGATCCGCCGGATGCGCCAGCTGCGCGGGGCGAAGTGCCACAGCGGCCCGCCCAGAACCACCCACGCCGCCAGAACCGAGATTCCGGTGTTGAACGGGGTGCGCCCCTCGATGTTGCCGAACATCGCCCGGAGGTTGTCGACCACCTGCTGCGGGGTGATCGCCATGCGTTCGGGCTCGGCGAGCATGGTCTCGGCCAGGCGGCGCCAGATGGCGGCAATGAACGGACCGAACGGCCTCTTGGGCATGGCGTGATGATCCCCCTGTCACGTTGGCGCGCCCTGTGTGCCAGACCGCCTGCGGAATGTAACCCCCGCTCCCGCTAGACCTGCGAGGCGGCAAAGCCCTGCAAGGCGGCCGTGTCGCGTATGCGCAGGCGGTTGTAATGCTTGGTGATCCACCCGGCCCGCGCGAAGTCGCCCAGCACCCGGTTGACGTTCGAGCGCGAGACGTTCGCCATCTCGCCCAGATCGCTCTGGCTGATGATGAAGCCCTCGGGGTGATCGGGCTCGATCCCCTCCTCGGCCCCGGTGACACGCAGCAGCACCGCCGCGATGCGGTGCGGCACCGAGGGTATGAGCAGGTCCGAGATGACCCGCGTGCCGAGGATGTTGCCCCCGTCGGCGATCGTCCCGACGCAGCGCGCCGCCTGCGCGTCGGTCTCGAGCAGCGCGCGCAGCGGGGCGAGCGGGACATAGACGAGCTCGCTGTCCTCCATCGCCCGCATGTTCTGCACCCGGTGATCGCGGCCCGACATGGCCGGACCATGCCCGAACCAGCTGCCCGCGCGCAGGATATGGCCGAGGCGCGGGACATTGTAGGGGCCCGAGCCCTCGATCCCGATCCCGCCCGAGACGATCCCGTAGATGCCGCCCGCCGGGCCGTCGACGCTGAACACCGGCATGCCGCGCGGGGCGTGCAGGGGCACGATCATGCGCAGGATCTGCTCCCGGAACCGGTCCGGCTGCCCGGCCAGCCAGCCGCGCGCGCGCAGCATCGCCGCGCAGTGATCCCGCCATGCCTCGGGCTGGGGTGCGGGGCCGCTGTCCCGGCCGCCGGCCATGCTTGTGTCGTGAACCGACATCGCCGCTATCCCCCTGTCCCGATTTGTCTTGCCGGGCACAATCTCACTTGGGGCCGGGTGATACAAGCGCCCCCTGCGAGGAAAGTCCGCCGGAGGGCCGCGGAGCCTTGCGTCAGAGGAGGGACATCATGACCAAGCCGCGTTTCCTGAAAGCCGCCGGCAGCGTGCTCGCGACCACCGCGCTGGCCTTCGCCGCCGTCCAGACCGCCAGCGCGTGCAGCCGCGCCGTCTATTTCGGGCTCGAGGGTCAGACCGTCACCGGCCGCACGATGGACTGGTTCGAGGCCGATCTCGGCAGCAACATCTGGCTCTATCCGCGCGGGCTGGAGCGCAACAGCAACACCGCGACCCCGGTGGTGTGGACGAGCAAATACGGCAGCCTCGTCACGACGCTCTACGAAGGCGCGGCAGCCGACGGGATGAACGAGAAGGGCCTCGTCGCCAATCTGCTCTACCTGCCAGAATCGGATTACCCGCCCGCCACGCCCGGCGACACCCGCCCAACGCTCCCCAACTCGGCCTGGGTGCAATATGTGCTCGATAACTATGCGACCGTCGCCGAGGCGGTGGCCGACCTCAGGCAGGAAAAGTTCCGCATGGTCGCGATCACCGCGCCGACCGGCGAGCCGGGCACGGTGCACCTGTCGATCTCGGATGCTTCGGGGGATTCGGCAATCTTCGAATATCTCAAGGGCAAGCTCGTCATCCACCATGACCGCAAGTATCAGGTCATGACCAACTCGCCGACCTTCGACCAGCAGATCGCTCTCAACAGCTACTGGAAGACCATCGGCGGACAGACCATGCTGCCCGGCACCAACCGCGCCTCCGACCGCTTCGTGCGCGCCTCCTATTACATCAACGAGGCCAAGCAGTCCGCCGATCCGCGCACCGCGGTGGCGACGGTGTTCAGCGTGATGCGCAATGTCAGCGTGCCGATCGGGATCAAGATCCCCGGCCAGCCGAACATCGCCGACACGCTGTGGCTGACCGTCGCGGACCAGAAGAACAGGGTCTATTACTATCAGGACACCAAGAGCCCGAGCGTGCTGTGGGCCGACATGAAGCGGCTCGATTTCAGCAAGGGCTCGGGGCCGCGCAGGCTGAAGCTGGCGGGCAATCCCGATGTCGGCGGCGACCAGACCGCGGGCTTCAAGCCCGCGCCGTTGTTCAAGTTCATGATCCCGCACAGCTGATCTGCCGGGCAACCGATGCGCGGCCCGGGACCATGCGCCCCGGGCCGCACCGGCCCTTTGCGCAAACGCAATTGCCGTTTCGCTGGGGCGCTCTATACGCATCCCCATGACCGCCGCGCGCGTATCCCTTTCCCGATGAACCCGCATTTCGCCTTGCCTGCCCGCGGCGTCCAGCGTGCCGTCGGCCTTGCCCTCGCGCTGGCGATCGCCGGGAGCTGGCTCGGCCTTCATGCCTATGCGATGTTCGTGTTCGAGCTGAACTGGACCAACTGGCCCTACGCCCTTGTCATGGCCGTGGTGCAGTGCTGGCTTTCGGTCGGCGTGTTCATCGTCTGCCATGATGCGATGCACGGCACGCTCGTGCCGGGCCGCCCGCGGGCCAACGGCGCAATCGGGACGGTGCTGCTGGCGCTCTATGCGGGCTTCGGGTGGAAGCATCTGCGCGACGCCCATCTCGCCCATCACCGGCTGGCGGGCCATCCCGGCGATCCGGACTTCGACGAGAACAATCCGGCCGATTTCGTGCGCTGGTATGCGACCTTCTTCCGGCGCTATTTCGGCTGGCGCTCGGTCCTCTATGTCCACACCGTGGTCGGCATATACTGGCTGGTGCTGGGCATTCCGATGGCGCAGATCGTGCTGCTCTACGGGATGCCCGCGCTCGGCTCGTCGCTCCAGCTATTCTATTTCGGCACCTTCCGCCCGCATTGCCACCGCGAGGGCCAGCCCTTCGCCGATCGCCACAATGCCCGCAGCAACGACTTCGGCACGCTCGCCAGCCTCGCCACCTGCTTCCATTTCGGCTATCATCTGGAACATCACCACCGGCCCGACGTGCCCTGGTGGGCCCTGCCTGCGGCAAAACGTGCCGGGGTGGGCGAGATTGAACTGGCTGCAAGGGTGCCCGCATGAGCTGGCTCGAGATTTTCCTGACCGTCATGTCCTCGCTGATCGGGATGGAGCTGTTCGCGTGGTATGCGCACAAGTACATCATGCACGGCTGGGGCTGGGGCTGGCATCGCGACCATCACGAGCCGCACGACAACGTGCTCGAGAAGAACGACCTGTTCGCCGTGGTGTTCGGCACGATCAACGCCGCGATGTACATCTTCGGCTCGCTCTATTGGGACTGGCTGTGGTGGTTCGCGGTCGGGATCACGCTCTACGGGGTGATCTACACGCTGGTGCATGACGGGCTGGTGCACCAGCGGTACTGGAAGTGGGTGCCGAGGAGGGGCTACGCCAAGCGGCTGGTGCAGGCGCACAAGCTCCACCACGCGACCATCGGCAAGGAAGGCGGGGTCAGCTTCGGCTTCGTGTTCGCTCGCGATCCGGCGAAGCTGAAGGCCGAGCTGAAGGCGCAAAAAGACGCCGGTATCGCCGTGGTGCGCGACAGCGCCGGGGCGGGTGACTTCGAGACTGTGGGTCGCAACCTCTAGGCGGACTGCGTCAGGCTGAGATTGTTGCCTTCGGGATCGAGGAACCATGCGACCTTCGTGCCCGATCCCGGGTCGGTCCAGACGCCGCGCGCATCCTGACCAAAGCCCTCGTAGATCGCGAAGGTCACGCCTTTCGCCGCCAGCGCGTCGATCGTCGCCTCGATGTCGGCGACCTGCCAGCCGAGCACGGTGTGCGGGCCGGGCTTGTGGTCTTCAATCGCGGTGAGCCGCAGCGTGGTGCCCGCCAGATCGTAGCTGACGGCGAAAGGGTCCTCGCCGGTCTCGGTCAGGCCCAGGGTGTCGGTGTAGAAAGCGCGCGCCGCAGGCAGATCGGCGGTGAGCACGAAGCAGACGGGTTTGGCAGTGGCGAGCATGTCGGTTCTCCCCATCGGGGCGACTCGCGCTGCGCATGTCCCCCGGGGCGGAGTTTACGCCATCTGCCCCCGCGCACCAGAGGCTCAGCCTGCCGCAAGCCTTGCGGCATGCTCCTTCACCAGCGCGATCATGTTCGGCACGCCCTGCGTGCGGTTGCTCGACAGCTGGTTCTTGAGGTCGAAGGGGGCGAGCGCCGCCATGACGTCCATGCCCGCCACCTCGGCGGCGGGCCTGTCCTGCACCGCGGCGATGACGAGCGCGACGATGCCCTTGGTGATCGCGGCGTTGCTGTCGGCGAGGAAATGCAGCTTCGCCGCATCGGTCCCCGCCGGATAGACCCACACCGCCGCCGAACAGCCGCGCACCAGCGTGGCGTCGGTCTTGAGCGCCTCGGGCATGGGTTCGAGGCTGCGGCCCAGCTCGATAAGCAGGCCGTAACGCTCGTCGCCTTCGAGGAATTCGTACTCTTCGAGAATGTCGGCCAGTGCTCTCATCAATTTCCCGTTCGCCCTGAGCTTGTCGAAGGGCTGCTCTTCTTCTGTTTGAGGAAGCACTAGAAGAAAGTGCAGGGCTTCGACAAGCTCAGCCCGAACGGCTGGAGCCGTTACCCGCCGATCCCGCCGGGGCGGGTGAGGGCGTAGTAGATCACGTAGAACCAGCTGAAGAAGCCGTGGATGATCGCCCAGATGATCGACTGGTTGGCGCTCCAGCTGATCGCCACCGCGATCGCCGTGCCGAGGCCGATGCCGGCCTGCGCGGCGCCGTTGCGGACCGCGCTCACAGCTCGACCCCGCTGGCGATGGCTTCGAGCTTGCGGATGCGCTCCTTGAGGTCGGACAGCTCGATCCGCGCCGAGCCGAGGCCCGAACCTTCCTCGCTTGCGGGCCGCGGCTGCGCACGGTCCAGCTCGCAGCGCTTGAGGTCGAGCCACCCGGCCCAGGCCCGCAGCAGGGCCGCGGCGACCAGCGCGAGGCCGATCAGGCTGCCGATGGTGAGCACCAGCACGGGATCGAGAAGAAGCGTGGTCATTCGCTCTGTTCCTTCCTCATGGCGGGGTCCGGCGTCGGAAGGCCCCGCAAGGCTTCGATTTCGGCAGCGATCCGCGCCCGCTCGCGCGCATCGCTGGTGTTGCCGTCGGTGGCGATGCGCTCGAGCACCTTCACCCGCTCCCTGAGCTCGGCGATTTCCCGGCGCGCCGCCTCGAGTTCGGCCGGCGTGCGCTGGTCCTCGCGCGGGACGACCTTCTGGTTGCCGTCCTCGTCGGTGACGATCCCGGCGCGCGCCCGGACGGTCTCGACGATCCCCCAGATCACGATCGCCACAAGGGCGACGATGGCCCAGCTGCTCATTGCGCAGGCTCCTTCTGGCTGCCGATGCGAAGCGCCTCGATCTCGTCCGCGAGCAGGCTGCCGCGGTCGGTGGCGATGCGTTCGAGCACCCGCAGGCGATCCTCGATCATCTGCTGGCGTTCGGCGATCATGCGGACGTCCTGCGGGACGATGTCGGACTTGGCCTCGTAGCGCAGCCGCTTGGCGCTCATCACCTTGTCGACGATGCCGTTGAGGCTCACGCCCGCGATGAGGACGATCGCGACGATGGTCATCGCGATGATCACCATCTCGCCCATCACGCCTCGCCCTTGTCCGTGAGGTTGGCGAGCGCGCGGTCGCGCAGCGCGTCGATCTCGGCGCCGAGGTGATACCCGCCGTCGGTGACGATCCGCTCGACGTTGGCGAGGCGATCCTTGATACTGCCGAGTTCGGCGCGCAGCTCGGCGTTCTCCTGGGTCAGCAGGGTGACGCGGTGCGCGGTCTGCTTGTCGGAACCGGGCTTCAGCGACTGGCCCCACATGCCTTCGAGCGGATAGCCGTTCTTGATCTTCATCCGGGTCGTCTGGAACGAGACGAGGATCCCCAGGGCACCGAGCACGAAGGCCCCGGTGATGATCCAGCCGAGATAGGGCAGGAAAGGCGCAAGGTTCTCCATCACACGCGCTCCTTGTTGCCGAGGCCGAGCGGGACGCCCGCGCCGGCTTCGTCCACGCGGCGCTGGTCGCGCAGCGCCTCGATCTGGGTAGCGATGTCGTAGCCGCGGTCGGTGACGATGCGTTCGAGCACCTGCACCCGGTCCTCCAGCCGCTGGACCTGGCTGGCGTATTGCGCGGCCTTTTCGGCGGTCTGCTCGGCGGTGGCGCCGACCTGCATCTCGGCCATCTTCTGCTGATGCTTCGTCCAGAGCGCGACGATCGGGATCATCAGCGCGAAGATCGGGATCATCAGGGCAAGGGTGCCTTCCATGATTTCAGTCCCCTGTTCAGTGGGTTGGAGTTCAGCGCAGCCGCTCGATCTCGGCGGTCAGGCGGGGGTTGCTGCTGACGTAGTGGGCTTCCACCGCGGCCAGCCGGCGATCGACGTCGCGGAAGGACGCGCGGATCTCGCGGGCGGTGCGCTTCGGGCTCTGCCGGACCGACTGCCAGTATTTCTGCTCGCTTTCGTCGCGGTAGAGATGCGGCGGCTTCTTGTTCAGCACGAAGCCGGCGACGAAGTAGGCAAGGATCACCCAGCCGCCGGTGATGAAGGTCGACAGCACGGCGCCGATGCGGATCCAGGCGACGTTGACGCCGGTGTAGTCGGCGATCCCCGAGCACACGCCCATCAGCTTGGCGTTGTGCTTGTCGCGATAAAGCGTGGTGCGGGGGCTGTTCACGAGCGGGTTCCTTTCTTCTCGGCGAGGAGCTGCTCGAGTTCGCGCAGCTGCTGGTTGTCCTTGTCCTGGTCGGCGATCAGGCGGCGGGCGGGGGTGAAGCCGGGATCGTCGCTGGCGACGAGCCGTTCGACCGTGTCCATCCGTTCATCGAGCCGCTTGGCGAGGTTGTAGAGTTCCTCCAGCAGCACCTCGTCGTCGGCGGTGATGGTAGCGGCGGTCTTCCACTTGGTCATGTAGTGCAGCACGACCCAGGGCAGGCCGATGAACAGAGTGGCCATGACTACAACGACATCGAAATCCATGGCTTATTCTCCCTTGCTGCTATCGGGCTTGCCGAGCGCTTTCTTCATGGCCTGCAATTCGTCGTCGATCGCGTCCGAACCGGCCAGTGCGTTGATTTCATCGGCGAGCGACGGGGGGCTGTCCTCGGCGATGCGCAGGGCATCGGCGCGGCCCTCGGCGTAATCGACCCGGCGTTCGAGCTGGTCGAAGCGCGCCAGCGCCTCGTCGGTGCGCTCGGTGCTCATCAGGGTGCGCAGCTTGACGCGGTTCTCGGCGCTCTCGAGGCGCGCGGCGATCGCGGTCTGGCGGCTGCGGGCCTCGCGCAGGCGGTGCTGGAGCTTCTGGATGTCGTCCTCGTAGGCGCGCAGGGCATCGTCGAGCACGGCGATCTCGCTCTTGAGCTGGTCGGCCATGTCGGCGGCCTTCTTCTTCTCGACGAGCGCGGCGCGGGCGAGGTCCTCGCGGTCCTTCGAGAGCGCGAGCTGCGCCTTCTCTGCCCAGTCGGCCTGGAGGCGGTCCAGCTTCACGCAGTGGCGGTGCATCTCCTTCTGGTCGGCGATGGTGCGCGCGGCGCTGGCGCGGACCTCGACCAGGGTCTCCTCCATCTCGAGGATGATCATGCGGATCATCTTGGACGGATCGTCCGCCTTGTCGAGCATGTCGTTGAAGTTGGCGGCGATGATGTCGCGGGTGCGGCTGAAAATGCCCATGAAGGCTACTCCATCGAGAAACGAATTGACCCGGTCCGCAGGCGCGACTCGCTCGTCCTGCGGCGGGGTGGTGCGGCCCTGAGACTGCGCCTTGCCGGGGTTCCGGCGCAAGGCCTCGATTTCCTCGTCGAGCCGCGAGAGGCGGCCTGCCGAAAGCAGGCGGGAGGGTTGGGCCGGAGCGTCGCTGCTCTGGTCGGCGCGCGTGGGGCTGGCACCGCCGGCAGCATCTGCGGGGGGGACGTTGCGCTCCGGCCCGAGGGGGTCAAAAGGGTCGCCCACTTCAGGCGATCTCGATCACGGCGCCGGCCTGGGCGGCGGGATGGGCGACGGGGGCTGCGTTGGCGGCGCCCGGCTGAAGCTGCGAGGACAGCGCGATCATCATCACCATCGCGGCGATGCTGGCCATCGCGGCCTGTCCGAGCTTGGAGTTCCAGAAGCTGCTGCTTTGGGCGTTGCGGTCGATCATTGTGGGCCTCCCCATTGGTGTCCGTGGTCTTGCCCGGTATTTTGCAACCCGCGTGCCAAACTTGGCGAATGGCGGATTTGCGCGGTTTCTGGCGCTGGTCGGCGGGGAGGCGTTGGCCTCTATTGCCAAGCCTTGGGAATTTTCACTATAGTTTGGACGTGAAGCTCGAAAGCCAGTTCATCGGCCAGTCGGGGGCCTTTCTGGACGCGGTCGAACGCGCCAGCCGCGCGGCGGCGATGAACCGTCCGGTGCTTGTGATCGGCGAACGCGGCACGGGCAAGGAGCTGATTGCCGAACGCCTTCACCGCCTGTCGAGCCGCTGGGACGAACCGCTGGTGACGATGAACTGCGCGGCGCTGCCCGAAACCCTGATCGAGGCCGAGCTGTTCGGCCACGAGGCGGGCGCCTTCACCGGCGCGACCAAGGCCCGCGCGGGGCGCTTCGAGGAGGCGGATCGCGGGACGCTGTTCCTCGACGAACTGGGCACGCTCTCGATGGGCGCGCAGGAGCGGCTGCTGCGGGCGGTCGAATATGGCGAGGTCACCCGCATCGGCGCCTCGCGTCCGATCCGGGTCGACGTGCGGATCGTGGCGGCGACCAACGACGACCTGCCCGCGCTGGCCGCGGCGGGCGAGTTCCGCGCCGACCTGCTCGACCGCCTGAGCTTCGAGGTCATCACCCTGCCGCCCCTGCGCGTGCGCGAGGGCGATATCGGGGTGCTCGCGGAATATTTCGGCCGGCGCATGGCCGCCGAGCTCGAATGGGACCGCTGGCCCGGCTTCGCGCCGCACGTGATGGACGCGCTCGAGGACCATCCTTGGCCCGGCAACGTGCGCGAGCTGCGCAACGTGGTCGAGCGCGCGGTCTATCGCTGGGACGCGCCCGACATGCCGATCGGCCATGTCCAGTTCGACCCCTTCGACAGCCCCTGGCGCCCGCGCCCGCCGGAACATCGCCGCAGCGGCAGCGGGGCGGCGAAGGCCGGCGGGGAATCCGCAGGTGGTGGGGCGGTCGTCGCGATGCCGTCCGCAGGTAATTTCGATGCCGTCGACGATCTGCGCGCCGCCGTCGACGCCCACGAGCGGGCAATTCTGGCGCATGCGCTGGGCAAGCACCGCTGGAACCAGCGCCAGACCGCCCGCGCCCTCGGCCTCACCTACGATCAGCTGCGCCACTGCATCCGCAAGCACGGGCTGATGGAGGGGCAGGACTGATAGCGTTCCTAACGGATTGGCAAGTCTTTTCGATTATTGCGGTCGTCCGGCTCAGGGCGACGCGACACCATGCATTTGCTTTGCGAAAATTTCCCGAGAAATTCCTTCGTCTTGGACAAGGCTGCGGGCGAATCGCGCCTGATTTCACCGTGTTGCGGCAGGGCGTCCTGAGATGCGCCCCGATCTGTCCGACAGCCCCCGCCACTCTTTGCCAGCGCCCCCGGTTTCGGATAGGGTGAGCGCGGTCGCACCTACTTCCACGGTCGAATCGCCCGTCGCATCGCCTGCGGGCCATCCGGCTCTGGACCGACTGCGGGGTGAACAGGGGATGGTGGACCCGAAGCCCGAGGGCCCGGATGCGCCGGCGGTGCCGATCGGGCGGCGTTCCGCGCCGCGCCTGCGTCTCAGCCTTCCGGCCCAGCTCGTTGCGGTGGAGAAGGTTCACACCTGCATCCTTCTCAACCTGTCGCGCACTGGTGCGCAGGTGGCGATCCTCGATTCCATGCGCGAAGGCGAAGGCGCGATCCTGCGCTGCGGCCTGATCAACAACTTCGCGATCATCACCCGCAGCGAGTTCGGCCTGAATGCACTCGAGTTCGACGAGCCGCTGACCGACGCGATCGTGCTCGAGGTGCGCCGCTACCACGAGAATTTCGAGGAGCGCGAGAAGCGCGCGCTGATCGAGACCGCCCGCAAGTGGGTGACGGGCGACACCAGCGACGACCGCCCGATCTGACCCGCGATCACCGCCTGCCCGGCACGTAATCGTGCGGGGGTGGGCGCGGCGACGGTCTTCACCTCTCGCTGCGAAACGGGTCGGGTCATGGCACCCGAACCCCCTTCAGCCGACGCTCCCGACAGCCCGGTCACGGCCGGCCGCAGGGCGGCGGCGCGCCTGCGGCTGGCCATCCCCGCGAAATTCGTGTCGATCTGCGAGACGCAGGACTGCATCCTGATCGATGTCTCGCGCACCGGCGCGCGGGTCGCGCTGGCGCGGCCGCTGGCGGTGGGGCAGTCGGGCTATCTCGGGCTTGCCGGGATCGAGTTGTTCGGCACCATCGTCCGCAGCGAGCACCGCGAGGGCATGGCGCTCAACGCACTGGCCTTCGACGAGCCGATCTGCCGCGAGGAGGTGCTCCGCATCAGAAGCTTCGCCGAGAGCTTCGAGCTTCGCCAGAGCCACGCGCTGCGCGAGCAGGTGCGCCGCTGGGTCGCGGGCGAGGGCTGAGCGCGCGCTGCGGCGAAGGCGCTTGCCAAACGCGGCGAAGGGGACTAGAGGGGCGGCCAATCCCGACATTGTCGCGACAAGGTTTGGATGCTGGCGCCTCGCGGGGCCGGCCCCACACCGCGTTTCCGCAATGGCGTCGCTACGAAAGACCCGCGTGACCGATATTGCCCGCCTGACCCAGCTGATCGAACCCGAGGCCACCGCGCTCGGCTTCGAACTGGTGCGCGTGGCGATGGTGCCCTCGGAAGCGGGCGACGGCGGCATGGCGCTCCAGATCATGGCCGAGGACCCGGCGACCGGCCAGCTCGTGCTCGACCAGTGCGCCGCGCTCTCGCGCCGTATCTCCGACGTGATCGACGCGGCCGAGGAAGCGGGCGAGGAACTCGTCGAAGGCGCCTACCACCTCGAGGTCAGCTCGCCCGGCATCGACCGTCCGCTCACCCGTGACAAGGACTTTGCCAACTGGGCGGGCCATGAGGTCCGCATCGTCATGGACAAGGGCTATGACGGGCAGCGGGTCAACAAGGGCGTGCTCGGCGGGCTCGAGGATGGTATGGTCCTCGTGGCTGAAGTGAAGGCGGGCGATGTCCGCCTGCCGCGCGCGCAGATCCACACGGCCAAGCTCGTCCTCACCGACGCGCTGATCGCCGCAACCCGCCCGCTGGACACCAGTGGGGCCGACGAGCTCATCGAAGAAGATTCAGAGAAGGCAGACGACTGATGAGTGCCATTTCCGCCAACAAGGCCGAACTCCTCGCGATCGCCAACGCGGTCGCCTCGGAAAAGATGATCGACAAGTCGATCGTCATCGAGGCGATGGAAGAGGCGATCCAGAAATCGGCGCGCAACCGCTACGGCGCCGAGAACGACATCCGCGCCAAGCTCGATCCGCTGACCGGCGATCTGACGCTGTGGCGCGTGGTCGAGGTGGTCGAGGAGGTCGAGGACTACTTCAAGCAGGTGGACCTCAAGCAGGCCGAAAAGCTCCAGCCGGGCGCGAAGGTCGGCGACTTCATCGTCGATCCGCTGCCCCCGGTCGATCTCGGCCGCATCGACGCGCAGTCGGCCAAGCAGGTGATCTTCCAGAAGGTCCGCGATGCCGAGCGCGAGCGCCAGTACGAGGAATTCAAGGACCGCCAGGGCGAGGTCATCACCGGCGTGATCAAGTCGGTCGAATTCGGCCACGTGATCGTCAACCTCGGCCGCGCCGAGGGCGTGATCCGCCGCGACCAGCAGATCCCCCGCGAAGCCGCCCGCGTCGGCGAGCGCGTCCGCGCGCTCATCACCAAGGTCGAGCGCAACAACCGCGGGCCGCAGATCTTCCTCAGCCGCGCGCATCCCGACTTCATGAAGAAGCTCTTCGCGCAGGAAGTGCCTGAAATCTACGACAACATCATCGAGATCAAGGCCGCTGCCCGCGACCCGGGCAGCCGCGCCAAGATCGGCGTGATCAGCCGCGATTCCTCGATCGACCCTGTCGGCGCCTGCGTCGGCATGAAGGGCAGCCGCGTGCAGGCGGTGGTGCAGGAACTCCAGGGCGAGAAGATCGACATCATCCCGTGGAGCGAGGACACCGCGACCTTTGTGGTCAACGCACTCCAGCCCGCCACGGTCAGCCGCGTCGTGCTCGACGAGGATGATGGCCGCATCGAGGTGGTGGTGCCCGACGACCAGCTCAGCCTCGCGATCGGCCGCCGCGGCCAGAACGTGCGTCTGGCGAGCCAGCTCACCGGCCACCAGATCGACATCATGACCGAGGAAGAGGCTTCCGAGAAGCGCTCGAAGGAATTCGCCGAGCGTTCCAAGATGTTCGAGGAAGAGCTCGACGTCGACGAGACCCTCTCGCAGCTGCTGGTCGCCGAAGGCTTCGCCGAGCTCGAGGAAGTGGCCTATGTCGACCTCGCCGAACTCGCGAGCATCGAAGGCTTCGACGATGAACTCGCCGAGGAACTCCAGAGCCGTGCACTCGAGGCGCTCGAGCGCCAGGAAGCCGCGCACCGCGAAGTGCGCCGCGGCCTCGGCGTCGAGGATGCCCTCGCCGAGATCCCGCACCTCACCGAGGCGATGCTTGTCACGCTCGGCAAGGCGGGGATCAAGACCCTCGACGATCTCGCCGACCTCGCCACCGACGAGCTGATCGCCAAGAAGCGCGAGGCCCCGCGCCGCCGCGCCGCGGCCGACGGCCCGCCGCAGCGTCGTCCGCAGCGCGAAAGCGACAAGGGCGGGGTGCTCGGCGAATACGGCCTCAGCGAAGAGCAGGGCAACGAGATCATCATGGCTGCCCGTGCCCACTGGTTCGAGGACGAGCCCACCGAGGAGGCCGCCCATGCGGACTCCACCCAATGAGCGCCTGACGTCCGACATCGACGGGCCGTCGCTTTCCGCCAAGGCGGAGAGCGAGCGGCGTTGCATCCTCTCCGGGGCTTCCTCGGCGCGGGATGCGCTGCTGCGTCTGGCGATATCGCCCGACGGACTGGTGCTGCCCGATGCCGCGGCCAAGGCTCCGGGGCGAGGGGCATGGATCGGCGTCACGCGCGCTGAGCTTGAAGAAGCGCTGGCCGATGGCCATCTCCGGAAGGCGCTGATGCGCGCCTTCAAGGGCGCGCCTCTCACCATCCCCGAGGATCTCCCCGCAAGGGTCGAGGCGGCGCTGGCGCGTCACCTGTGCGACCGGCTGGGCCTCGAACTGCGCAGCGGCAACATCGTGATGGGTTCCGCCCGGATCGAGGAGCAGGCACGGGGCGGGCGCATCGCGCTGCTGCTTCATGCAAGCGACTCCAGCGCGGATGGCCGCCGCAAGCTCGACCAGGCATGGCGCGTGGGCACCGATGCCGAAGGCTCGGGCGCGCGCGGGCAGGTCTTGCCACTGGACCGCACGGCGCTGTCTGTGGCATTGGGCCGCGACAACGTTGTCCACCTGGGCGTCGCCGGCCATCCCGGCGACATGCGCGCGAGCCAGCGCGTGCTCCAGGCAGTGTCCCGGCTGGTGCATTACGCCGGGACTGACGGGGCGAGCGAGACGAACGAGACGGGCCGGGCCGCAGCCGGCAGCGCAGACCTGCCGCCTGGCGGGCCCGCGACCATTGACGAATACGTGAAGGACTGACGAGCGATAATGAGCGACGACAACGACAACCAGCGCATCCGCAAACCCCTGGGCCTCAAGCGCTCGGTGGATGCGGGCGAGGTCAAGCAGACCTTCAGTCACGGCCGCACCAACAAGGTGGTGGTCGAGGTGAAGCGCCGCCGCGTGCTCGGCAAGCCCGGCAGCGAGGGCGCCGCCCCGCCGCCGCCCGCCCCCGAACCGGTGGCTGCACCGCCCCCGCCGCCGCCCGCGCCGACCCCGGCCCCGCGTCCGGCCCGTCCTGCACCTGCGGGCGAGACCCCGCAGGAGCGCGTCAAGCGCCTCCAGCTCGAGGCCGAGGAAGAGCGCCTGCGCCTCGCCGAGGAAGCGCGCAAGCGCGAGGAAGCCGAGGCCCGCGAGCGCGAGGAAGAAGAGCGCCGCCGCGCCGAGGAAAACCGCCGCGCCGAGGAAGAGGTCGAGCGCCAGCGCGCGGAGGCGGCCAGCGCCGCGCCCGAATCCGAGGCTGCGCCCGCCGCGGAGGCTCCCGCTGCGCCCGCCGAGACTGCCGCCCCGGCTGCGCGCACCGATGCCATGCCCGCCGCGCGCCGCTTCACCCCCGTGGAGAGGCCCGAGCCCAAGCGCCCCGCCGCCCCCGAGGTCAAGGGCAAGAAGAAGGAAGACGGCAAGCGCGCCGCGCCGATCGATGCGGGCAAGGACAACCGCCGCTCGGGCAAGCTCACCGTCACCCGCGCCCTCAACGAGGACGAAGGCCGCCGTGCGCGCAGCCTCGCCGCGCTGAAGCGCGCCCGCGAGAAGGAGCGCCGCGGCCAGGGCGGCCCCAGCAAGCCGCGCGAGAAGCAGGTCCGCGACGTCGTCGTGCCCGAGGCGATCACCGTCGGCGAACTCGCCAACCGCATGGCCGAGAAGGGTGCCGACCTCGTGAAGGCGCTGTTCAACATGGGCATGATGGTCACGGTCAATCAGACCATCGACCAGGACACCGCCGAGCTGCTGGTCGAGGAGTTCGGCCACAACATCACTCGCGTCTCCGCGAGCGATGTCGACATCGACACCAGCGCCGACGAAGATCCCATCGAGACGCAGAAGCCGCGTCCGCCGGTGGTGACGATCATGGGTCACGTCGACCACGGCAAGACCAGCCTTCTGGACGCCCTGCGCGGCACCGACGTGGTCAAGGGCGAGGCCGGCGGTATCACCCAGCACATCGGCGCCTACCAGATCACCACCAAGGACAAGTCGAAGATCACCTTCCTCGACACCCCCGGCCACGCGGCCTTTACCGAGATGCGTATGCGCGGGGCCAACGTCACCGACATCGTCATCCTCGTGGTGGCGGGCGACGACGGGCTGATGCCGCAGACCATTGAGGCGATCAACCACACCAAGGCGGCGGGCGTTCCGATGATCGTGGCGATCACCAAGTCGGACAAGCCCGAATACAACCCGCAGAAGATCCGCGAACGCCTGCTCGAACACGAGGTGATCGTCGAGGCCATGTCAGGCGACGTGCAGGACGTGGAGCTTTCGGCCAAGACCGGTGCGGGGCTCGACAAGCTGATCGAGGCGATCCAGCTCCAGGCCGAACTGCTCGAACTGAAGGCGCGCCCCGACCGCGATGCCGAGGCGACCGTGATCGAAGCCCAGCTCGACAAGGGCCGCGGGCCGGTCGCGACCGTGCTCGTCACCCGCGGGACGCTCAAGCGCGGCGACAATTTCGTGGTCGGCACGCAAAGCGGCCGCGTCCGCGCGATCGTCGACGACAAGGGCCAGCAGCTCAAGGAGGCCGGACCCTCGATGCCGGTCGAGGTGCTCGGTCTGGGCGGCGTGCCCTCGGCGGGCGACCAGCTCACCGTGGTCGAGAACGAACAGCGCGCCCGTGAGGTCGCCAAGTATCGTCAGGAAATCGCGACCGAAAAGCGCACGGCCCTCGCGCCGACCAATTTCGACACGATGTTCAGCAGCCTTTCCTCCAACGTCATCGAGTATCCGGTGGTGGTGAAGGCGGATGTGCAGGGCTCGGTCGAGGCGATTGTCAACGCGCTCCACAATCTCTCGAACGACGAGATCAAGGTCCGCGTGCTCAATGCGGGCGTGGGCGCGATCACCGAAAGCGACGTGCTGCTGGCGGCGGCCTCGAAGGCGCCGATCATCGGCTTCAACGTGCGACCCAACGCCAAGGCGCGCGACCTCGTGAAGCGCGATGGGGTGCGGATGATGTATTACGACGTCATCTACCACCTCACCGACGCGGTCGCCAAGGAGATGGCGGGCGAGCTGGGTCCGGAGCGGATCGAAACCGTGGTCGGCCGTGCCGAGGTCAAGCAGGTCTTCCCGGCCGGCAAGAAGGACAAGGCGGCAGGTCTGTTGGTGCTCGAAGGCGCGATCCGCAAGGGTCTCTTCGCGCGTCTCACCCGTCAGGACGTCATCGTCTCGGCCACCAAGATCGCCTCGCTCAGGCGCTTCAAGGACGACGTGGACGAAGTCCGCGCCGGTCTGGAGTGCGGCGTGGTGCTGGAAGACACGAACGACATCAAGGCGGGCGACATGCTCGAAGTCTTCTCGGTCGAGGAGCGTGAGCGGACGCTGTGAGCCTCAACGACCCGCACTACCCCGACGATGCCGGGCAGTCGCCGCATTCGGCGCTGCTCGGCAGCGAGTTCGTGAGCTGGGACGAGGCGGCGCAGACCGTCACCCTGCGCTTTACCGTCAAGCGCGAGATGTGCACCTGGCGCGGCGGCGTGCAGGGCGGGCTGGTTGCGGGCTATCTCGATGACGTGATGGGCTATGCCTATGTCGCGGCAACGGGCGGCGTCATGGCGCCGCTCAACCTCGACATTTCGATGAGCCTCATCCGCCTCATCCCCGAAGGCGCGACGATCATCGGCAAGGGCCGGGTGGTCAAGGCGGGCCAGCGGGTGATCTTCCTCGAGGGCGAACTGCTGGCCGAGGACGGGACGATCTACGCCCGCTCCACCTCCACCGCGATCCCGACCCCGCGCCCGACGCCGGAGACAACGGGGCTGCAACGCTGATGGCAAAGCAACCCTTCACCGCCGAGCAGCAATCGGTCCGCGTCCTCAAGGTCGGCGAGCGGGTGCGGCATATCCTGTCCGAGCTGCTCGCGCGCGGCGAGGTGCATGACGATGTGGTGAGCGCGGCGCATATCTCGGTCACCGAGGTGCGCATGACCCCCGACCTGCGCCACGCGACGGCTTACGTGAAGCCCTTGCTGGGTGCGGGGGACGACGAGGTCGTGCACGCGCTCCGCCAGAACACCGCCTTCCTCCAGCGCGAGGTGGCCCAGCGGCTGGGGCTGAAGTTTGCGCCCAAGCTCAAGTTCCGAAAGGATGAGAGCTTCGCCGAGGCCGACCGGATCGAGGCGCTGCTGCGCGACCCCAAGGTGCTGCGCGATCTCGACGAGGACGAGGATTAACGCGGCACCATCCGCGCTTTCAGGGTGATGTCGACCTGGTTGCCGACGATCAACTGGTAGCTCTTCATCCCGAAGTCGCGGCGGTCGATGGTGGTGGTGCCGGTGAAGCTGACCGGTCTGCCCGCCTGCGCCACCGGATCGGTATCGAAGGTGACGTCGAGCTTCGCCGGCCGGGTCACGCCGCGCGCCGTGAGTTCGCCCGCCACCGTGCCGCGGGTCGCGCTCGCCAGCGTGAGCGAGCGGCCCACGAAGCGGATTGTGGGATACTTCTCGACCCAGAAGAACTTCTCGCCGCGCAGCCGCGCCAGGGTCACGCTGTCGGGCGCTTCCAAAGCAGTCGCATCGAATGTCACGTCGATCATCGCCCGCTCGGGTGCGCCGGGCACGATCGTCACGGCGCCCTGCATGCGGGGAAAGCGCGCGGTCTTGCTGGCAAGGCCGAAGAAGGGCACTTTCGCCGAGACATTGCTGGCGCTCGCATCGAGCGTATAGCGCTGGGGCACGCTCGCCGCATTGGCCAGCACCATGATGGCCAGCAGCGGCAGCAGTGCCAGACGCAGGATAGGGTGGCGAGGCTTCATCACCTTTCCAATACGCACCAGGCGGGCAAAAAGGTTCAACTGAAGCCTCGCACGCGGCGCGGCGAGGGGTTAGGAGCCCGCCATGGCCAAGCTCTACTTCTACTACGCCAGCATGAACGCGGGCAAATCCTCGCACCTGTTGCAGGCGGACTTCAACTACCGCGAGCGCGGGATGGCGACGATGCTCTGGACGGCTGCGCTCGACAGCCGCTCGGAAGGGATGGTGCGCAGCCGCATCGGGCTGGAGAGCGAGGCGCACAGGTTCACGCCCGAGACCGATCTGTGGGCGGCCATCAGCGCCGCGCACCGCGTGCAGCCGCTCGATTGCGTGATGGTGGACGAGGCGCAGTTCCTTTCCCCCGAGCAGGTCTGGCAACTCGCCCGGCTGGCTGACGAAGCGGGAATTCCGGTGCTGTGCTATGGCCTGAGGACCGACTTCCAGGGGGCGCTGTTCCCCGGCTCTGCGGTCCTGCTTGGGATCGCAGACGCGCTGGTGGAGCTGAAGGGGGTGTGCCACTGTGGTCGCAAGGCGACGATGAACCTGCGGGTCGACGAGACCGGCGCGGCGGTCAAGCAGGGCCGGCAGACCGAAATCGGCGGTAATGATCGTTATGTGGCGCTATGCCGCAAGCATTTCTCCGAGGCCCTGAACGGATGAACGCGCGGATGAGCGGGGCGCTTTCGGGCTGGCTGATCCTCGAAAAGCCGCGCGGAATGGGGAGCACGCAGGGCGTGAGCGCAGTCAAGCGGGTGCTCCGTGCGGGCGGCTATGCCAAAACCAAGGTGGGGCACGGCGGGACGCTCGATCCGCTGGCCGAGGGCGTGCTGCCGATCGCGCTGGGCGAGGCGACCAAGCTTGCCGGGCGGATGCTGGATAGCGACAAGATCTACGCCTTCACGGTGCTGTTCGGCGAGGAGACCGACACGCTCGATACCGAAGGCGCGGTGGTGGCGACCAGCGACGTGCGCCCGACGCTGGCCGAGGTGGAGGCGGTGCTGCCGCGCTTCACCGGGCCGATCGAGCAGGTGCCGCCCGCCTACTCGGCGCTCAAGGTCGATGGCCAGCGGGCCTACGATCTGGCGCGGGCGGGGGAGGCGGTGGAGCTGAAGGCGCGGGCGGTGACGATCCATTCGCTCACGATCCTCAAGAGCGACGAGGCCGCCGGCGAGGTGACGCTCGAAGCCCACGTCTCCAAGGGCACCTACATCCGCTCCCTTGCACGCGACATCGCGCAGGCGCTTGGCACCTGCGGCCATGTCACCTATTTGCGCCGCATCAAGGCCGGTCCGTTCCGCGAGGAACAGGCGATTTCGCTGGACAAACTGGAGGAAGCCGCTAAGGGCGCAGGCCTTGAACACCTCCTCCTGCCGCTGGAGGCAGGGCTGGACGACATCCCGGCCCTCAGCCTCGACCAGACAAGCGCGCAGGCGGTCCGACAGGGCCGGGTGCTGTCTGGCATGCCCCAATCATCCGGGCTCTATCTGGCGAAACTGGGCCCGGTTCCGGTCGCGCTGATGCAGATCACGGATGGGACGGCCACGGTCGTCAGGGGTTTCAACCTTCCCGATGTCGCTGAGTAAGAGAGAACGAATATGTCGGTGACCGCCGAAAAGAAGCAGGAAATCATTGCCTCGAACGCCCGTGATCCCAAGGACACCGGCAGCCCGGAAGTCCAGGTCGCGATCCTCACCGAGCGCATCCGCAACCTCACCGAGCACTTCAAGGATCACCACAAGGACAACCACTCGCGCCGCGGCCTTCTCATGATGGTGAACAAGCGTCGCACGCTGCTCGCCTACCTCAAGAAGAAGGACGTCGAGCGCTACAACGCCCTGATCCAGAAGCTGGGTCTGCGTAAGTAAGAGTTTCGCGTTGAAAGGCGGCTCGAGGGCCGCCTTTCTCGCATTTGGGGCCCGCAGACATCCGGTCTGCCGCGCCCCGGGGCCAGATCAGTGCCCCGCACCGGACCGGGACGGTCTTTTCCCCGGCACATGAGGCCCCGCCCGGCAATATGGCCGCGCGGGTCAGAAGGAAAACCAATGTTCGACACGAAAACCGTATCGCTGGAGTGGGGCGGAAAGACCCTCACTCTGGAAACCGGGCGCATTGCCCGTCAGGCCGATGGCGCGGTCCTCGCGACCTATGGCGAAACCGTGGTGCTGTGCGCTGTCACCGCCGCCAAGTCGGTGAAGGAAGGGCAGGACTTCTTCCCGCTCACCGTCCACTACCAGGAAAAGTTCTCGGCTGCCGGGCGCATCCCCGGCGGCTTCTTCAAGCGTGAACGCGGCGCGACCGAGAAGGAAACGCTGACCAGCCGTCTGATCGACCGTCCGATACGTCCGCTCTTCCCCGAAGGCTTCTACAACGAGATCAACGTGATCGCGCAGGTCCTGTCGTTCGACGGCGAGACCGAGGCTGATATCGTGGCGATGATCGCGGCTTCGGCGGCGCTCACGATCTCGGGCGTTCCCTTCATGGGCCCGATCGGCGCCGCGCGCGTCGGTTATGTCGATGGCGAATATGTCCTCAACCCCAAGCAGGACAAGGCGCTCGCCGAAGGCCGTCTCGACCTCGTGGTCGCCGCGACCGACAAGGCCGTGATGATGGTCGAATCCGAAGCCAAGGAACTGACCGAGGACGAAATGCTCGGCGCCGTCATGTTCGCGCATGACGAGATCCGCAAGGTGATCGGCGCGATCGTCGATCTGGCCGAGAAGGCCGCCAAGGATCCCTGGGACATCGACGTCAGCGACAACACCGCCGACATCAAGGCGAAGCTCAAGGAACTGGTCGGCGCCGACATCGCCGCGGCCTACAAGCTGACCGACAAGTCGGCGCGCTCGAATGCGCTGAACGAGGCGCGGGCCAAGGCCAAGGCGGCTTTCGCCGACGAAACCCCGCAGACCCAGATGGTCGCGATCAAGACCATGAAGAAGGTGGAAGCCGACATCGTGCGCACCGCCATCCTCAAGGAAGGTTCGCGCATCGACGGCCGCAAGCTCGATCAGGTCCGCCCGATCGAAGCGATCGTCGGCTTCCTGCCGCGCACCCACGGTTCGTCGCTGTTCACCCGCGGCGAGACCCAGGCGATCTGCACCACCACGCTCGGCACCAAGGATTCCGAGCAGATGATCGATGGTCTGGAAGGCCTGAGCTATTCCAGCTTCATGCTGCACTACAACTTCCCGCCCTATTCGGTCGGTGAAGTGGGCCGCTTCGGCGCGCCGGGTCGGCGCGAAGTCGGTCACGGCAAGCTCGCCTGGCGCGCGCTCAACCCCGTGCTGCCGTCGAAGGAAGACTTCCCCTACACCATCCGCGTGTTGTCGGACATCACCGAGTCGAACGGCTCGTCCTCGATGGCGACGGTGTGCGGCGGGTGTCTGTCGATGATGGACGCGGGCGTGCCGATCAAGGCGCCGGTGTCGGGCATCGCGATGGGCCTGATCCTCGAAGGTGACGAATTCGCCGTCCTCTCGGACATTCTTGGCGATGAAGACCACCTCGGCGACATGGACTTCAAGGTTGCCGGGACCGCCGAAGGCATCACCACGATGCAGATGGACATCAAGGTCGCCGGCATCACGCAGGAGATCATGGCCAAGGCGCTGGAGCAGGCCAAGGCCGGCCGCCAGCACATCCTCGGCGAGATGGCCAAGGCGCTGACCGGTGCCCGCAGCGAAGTGTCGAAGCACGCGCCGCGGATCGAGACGATCCAGATCGACAAGTCGAAGATCCGTGACGTCATCGGCACGGGCGGCAAGGTGATCCGCGAGATCGTCGCCGAAACCGGTGCGAAGGTCGACATCGACGACGAGGGCGTGATCAAGATCAGTTCCTCGAACCTCGACGAGATCGAAGCCGCCAAGCGCTGGATCCTCGGCATCGTCGAGGAGCCGGAAGTGGGCAAGGTCTACACCGGCAAGGTCGTCAACATCGTCGACTTCGGCGCCTTCGTGAACTTCATGGGCGGCAAGGACGGTCTCGTCCACGTCTCGGAAATGAAGAACGAGCGTGTCGAGAAGCCGACCGATGTCGTCTCCGAAGGCATGGAAGTGAAGGTCAAGGTCCTCGAGATCGACCAGCGCGGCAAGGTCCGCCTGTCGATGCGCGTGGTCGACCAGGAAACCGGCGAAGAGCTGGAGGACACCCGTCCGCCCCGCGAACCGCGCGAACCGCGCGGTGACCGTGGCGATCGCGGCGACCGTCGCGGGCCCAAGGGCGGACGCGGCGGCGAGCGTGGCGGGCGTGACCGCGACCGCGGCGGCGACCGTGGCGGTCGCGAGCGCGACAGCGGCCCGGCCGGTCTGCCCGACTTCCTGAAGGACTGATCGCCTCGCAAGGCATGAATAGGAGGCCGCCCGGAGCGATCCGGGCGGCCTTGCTTTTGGAAACCTGACCGATGCTCAAGCGCGAACTGATCGACACGACCCAGATCGAGGACGGCGTCCTCCTCGAACTCTACAGCCACGGCCGCGATTTCATAATCGTGCTCGGGCGCAACGAGCTGATGAGCACCCGGATGCGCTTCTCCGAGGAGCAGCTTGCCGAACTGACGCTCGACAAGCTCGGCAAGCCGAACGGGCGCATCCTGATCGGCGGCTACGGCATGGGTTTCACCTATCGCGCGGCCGCCGCGCGGATGGGCGACAAAGCGCAGATCGTCATCGCCGAAATCTCCGAGAGCATCGTCGAATGGGCGCGCGGGCCTATGGCCGAGCTGACGGGCGAGAGCCTCTCGGACCCGCGCCTCGACCTGAAGATTTGCGATGTCGCCGCGCTGATCGACGATGCCAATGACGGGACCTGCGCCAAGTTCGACGCGATCCTGCTCGATGTCGACAACGGCCCCGATGGCCTCGTGCGCGATGCCAACAACCGCCTCTATTCGCGCACCGGCCTCGCCAAGGCGCGCGACGCCCTGAAGCCGGGCGGAATCCTCAGCGTCTGGTCAGCCGCGCCCGATCCGGCGTTCCGCAAGCGGTTGAAGGATGCGGGGCTCGAGGTCGAGGAACGGGGCATCCGTTCGCGCCCGAACAACAAGGGCGCGCATCACACCATCTGGTTCGCTCAGAAGTCGTAGACCAAGGTCACCCGGGTCAGCGTGTCGGTCTGCACCGCGCCCGGCGGCGGGTTGCTGTCGTACTCGATCGCATAGGAGAAGCGCGCCGTCAGCTTGCTGCTGATCGTTGCGTTGAGGCCGGTCACCAGATCGATCGAGGTATTGCGCGAATCGATGATCGCGATGGCCGCGCCGCCCGCCTCGGCCACCGCATTGGTGTCCTGCGTCAGCTTCAGGCGGTCGGTGATGCTCCAGTCGAAATCGACCCCGATCAACCCCGCGATCCGGCTCTCGACGCGCCCGTCCACGAAGTCGGTGACACGGTAGGCGGGGCCGACCTTGAGCGCGAGCTGCACATCGTCCTTCTTGAGCGCCTGGTAGCCGATCCCGCCCGAGATCGCATAGCGCCCCGAAAAGCCCTGGAACCGGTCACGCTCGTACTGCGCCAGCGCATAGGCGTAGAAGCGGTCGGAGATCTTCACGTTGGGCTCGTAGCGGGCGAGGAACTGCTCGCGTGTGGTCACCCCGTTGGCGCGCTGGTAATCGACCCGCCCGGTCAGGTTGTGGCGCCAGTCGATCCCCGCGCGCGCGACCGCAAGACCGGCGGTGATGCCGGTGTTCGAGCTGTTGCCGGTGGCACGGAAGGCACCGAATTCGCCCTTGCCCGACCAGTTGTCGAACAGGCCGGCCGAACGGATCTTCGCCAACTTTGCCTCGGCCTCTGCCTGCTTGCGCGCGGCGACCGCCGTCTCGAACTCCGCGAGCATGGCATCGATCTCGGCCACGTCGGCCGGATTGGTGACGCGCGCGAGTTCGGCGACCGTGCGCACCTTGCCCTCGTCGCCCGTTGCGATCGCGGCATCGATCATCGCGCGCACCGGCTCGGGCAGCGCCGCGCTGGCCGCGCCGTGCGGCACCAGCAGCGCGGCGGCAGCGAGCACGCCGAGACGGCCGGTCAAACCCGTCATCGCCGATTCCCCCTGAAGCGCCGGTTCAGCGCACCCGCGGACCGCCGAAAGGCAGCGGCGGGGGCGGGCGGCGCACGCCGCGCGGCAGCTGCGCCTGATAGGCGCGGCCGCAATGCTCGACGCAATAGGGGAAGCCCGGGTTCACCGGCTCGCCGCAGAAATGGAAGTCGGGTTCGCCCGGATGGCCCATCGGCCAGCGGCACACCTTGTCCGACAGGTCGAGCAAGCTGGTCTTGCCGGCGATCTCCGGGCTGGGCTTGGCCGGCACGAGGCGGCGCGGCGGGGCTGGCGGGATCGGGGCCTGCTGGTCGCCCGGGCCCTGACGCAGGAAGCCGCCCGGGCCGACCGAGACGATCTTCGGCAGATCGGCCGCAGGCGCGGGGATAGCGGCCTGTGCAGGGGCGGCGTTCTCGACCGGAGCCTCGTTGCGCACCGGCGGCACAGGTGCGCGCGGCGCGGGACGTTCCGCGGCCTCGACGGGCGGGCTGACCCTGTCGGCCGGTTCGGGCGCGCGCGCAGGCGCAGCCGGGACCGGCTTCTTGACGGCAGGCGCGGCCTTCTTCTTCTCGTTCGCCTTGACCGGGGAGGGGCGTGCCTTCAGCCCGAGGCGGTGTGCCTTGCCGATCACCGCGTTGCGGCTCACGCCGCCCAGTTCGGTGGCGATCTCGCTGGCAGTCGCGCCGCCTTCCCACATCTTCCTGAGCGTTGCGATGCGCTCGTCCGTCCAGCTCATATGTTCTACCTGTTCCTGTGTCCGGCGCATGCCCGGGTGGAGCGTGCTTGTCAGGAACGTGGCCGGGGCCTAGGCAGCTTGGCCATGGCCCACGACATTCCTGCAAACCCGCCCGGTAAGGCCGCTCCCGTGACCGAATTGGCGGCGGATGACAAGACCGGCGGGAGCATCCGGTTCACCCCGCGCGGCCAGCCCGTCATCACCGGGATCAATCGCGTGGGGCTCTCGGCGCTCTATATGAAGGAGGTCCGCCGTTTTCTCAAGGTCCAGACGCAGACGATCTGGGCTCCGGCCTTCACCACGCTGCTGTTTCTGGTGATCTTCAGCGTCGCGCTGGGGCGGCAGGGGCGCGAGGTGCTGGGCGTCCCCTTCGCCAGCTTCGTCGCTCCGGGGCTGATCGTGATGGCGATGATGCAGAACGCCTTCGCCAATTCCAGCTTCTCGCTGCTCGGGGGCAAGATCCAGGGCACCATCATCGATTACCTGATGCCGCCGCTTTCGCCGGGCGAAATGATGGCGGGGATCCTCGGGGCGGCGGTCACCCGTGCGGTGGCGGTCGGCCTTGCAGTCGCAGCGGCCATGCTGCTGTGGCCGGGGGTGTCGCTCGGCATGGCGCACCCGTGGGCAGTCGTGTGGTTCGGCCTGATGGGATCGCTGATGCTGGCGACGATCGGTCTTGCCACATCGGTCTGGGCCGAGAAGTTCGATCACAACGCGGCCGTCTCCAATTTCGTGATCGCGCCGCTCTCGCTGCTGTCGGGCACCTTCTACGTGATCGAGAACCTTCACGGCGTGTTCCAGACCGTGAGCCGCCTCAACCCCTTCTTCTACGTGATCTCCGGCTTCCGCTACGGGTTCCTCGGCGCGAGCGACATCGGCGGGGCCGGGCAGGTGCTGGCGGCGGCGGGCGGCCTGCTGGTGCTCAACGCGGTACTGGCAGGCGCGGTCTTCGCGCTGCTGCGCAGCGGGTGGAAGCTCAAGAGCTGAGGCTGCAATGACTTCGTCTCCGGGCAGCAGGCCCGCAAGGCCGAACGGCCGCCCGTAGCGGGCGCAGCTTCGCTGCGCGCATAGCGAGGATGCCGTCCCGGAGGGGACGGCGCAGACAAATCAGTGCGTGAGCGAGCGCCGCATCCGGTAGCGGCCGTCCTTGAAGCTCTCGAACAGCTGCCTCACGGTCGGGTGATCCACGGGCCCGCCCTCCGCATCTGCCACCAGATTGCCCTGGCTCACATAGGCGACGTAGGAGGAATCCTCGTTCTCGGCGAGCAGGTGGTAGAAGGGCTGGTCGCGCCGCGGGCGGATGTCCTCGGGGATCGACTGGTACCATTCCTCGGAATTGGCGAAGACCGGATCGATGTCGAACACCACGCCCCTGAAGGCGAACAGGCGGTGACGGACCACATCGCCGATGCCGAAGCGGGCGCGTGTCTGGCGCGGCGCGATGATGGTGCGACCGGCCTGGCTCGAGAAGAACTCTGCGCGTTCCATACCGGCAATATGGACCTTTGATCGCGCAAAACAAGCACGGGTCTTTCGCGGGTGCGAGATATGCCCGCATTTTGTGTGCGAGCGGGTCTTGGCAAGCCCTGCGGCTTGGGCTAACGGGCGCGCTCCCCGCCGCCCGCCGCCTTCGACCAGGCGGCCCATTCACGGGCGCGCCGGGCCTCGCGGAGAGGTGGCAGAGTGGTCGAATGCGCCGCACTCGAAATGCGGTTTACCGGCAACGGTAACGTGGGTTCGAATCCCACCCTCTCCGCCACCTTACCCTGCAAAGATCGATATCTTGCGCTCAGTTGCCCCTTGTTCCCTTGACCGCGCCCCATAGCTCTTCCGCCTGACCGACGACGGGCTGAACGATCCGCGAGAAAAGGTCGCAAACCGATGGCTCGAACGGGTAGGGGGCACCGGTCACTTACAAAGTGTCAGTCGAGGTGCACATCGCAACCCGCTAGGGCGCGACACCATGCATGATGATCGGGCGAGCCGACGTGCAGCCATACATCTTGCGGCAAGACCGCCATCGAGGAACGAATGACTGACGCTCCGCCGTCGATTCCACACGTGCACCAGCAGCTTACCGCCGCCGGGTCTCCGTTCGAGGTGGAGGAAATCGTGGTCGACGGCATTGCGCGCCGGGCGTGGAAGCACGGGCCCAAGACAATGGGTGAACTGCTCGACCGGTCGTGCCGCTTCGACGACCTGCCGTTCCTTGTCCATGAGGACCGCCGGGTCACCTTCCGCGGCTTCAGGCGCGCGACACGGGCGCTGATGCAGGTGCTTGCGGATTGCGGGGTCGGACCCGGGGATCGCGTGGCCATCGCGATGCGCAACCTGCCAGAATGGCCCGTCTGCTTCTTCGCGGCCACCGCGCTCGGCGCGATTGCCGTTCCGCTCAACGCATGGTGGGTGGGAAGCGAACTGGCCTTCGGCATTCAGGATTCGGGCGCGAAGGTGCTGCTTGCCGACGCGGAGCGATTTGCGCGCCTTGCGGAGCTGCTTGGAGATTGCCCGATGCTCGAGCAGGTTCTCACCTGCGGTGTGCCCCTGGAGACATCGGCAAGGAGGCTCGAAGACCTGATCGGATCGCCGGGGGACTGGGAACGGCTGCCGGAGGCACCGCAGCCGCCGGGAACCGTGCAGCCCGACGAACCTGCCACGATCTTCTACACTTCGGGAACCACCGGCAAGCCCAAGGGTGTCGTCGCATCACACCGCGCAGCCCTGTCGAACATCACGGGCGCGGCCTTCGCTGCCGCCAGAGCAGCGCTGCGGAACGGAACGCCACCTGTCGAACCCGCCGCCACGCCCGAGCAGGCGGGCGCGCTGGTGGTGGTGCCGTTTTTCCATGTGACCGGCTGCTTCGCGATCCTGTGTCCGGCGCTCGACGCGGGCAATCGTCTGGTCCTCATGCACCGCTTCGAAGCGGTGCCGGCGATGCGCCTCATTCAGGATGAGAAGCTGAGCTGGGTGGTCGGTGTGCCGACTATCGCCTGGCAGATCGCCGAGCATCCGAGGGTGGGCGACTACGATCTCTCGTCGCTGGTCAGCATCGGCTATGGCGGTGCTGCCGCAGCGCCGGAACTGATGTTGAAGCTTGCATCGAGCTTGCCCGATGCCGTGCCCGGACACGGCTGGGGCATGACCGAGACCTGCGGGCTGGCGACGACCCATTCGGGTGCGGATTACCGCCGCCGCCCCACGAGTTGCGGGGCTCCGGTCGCGGTGGTCGACATCCGCATCATGGACCAGGATGCCGGCCGCGTGCTGCCGGCAGGCGAGGTTGGCGAACTCTGGGTGGCCGGCCCAAACATCGCCAAGGGCTACTGGAACCGTCCCGAGGAAACCGCAGCCACCTTCGTCGACGGGTGGGTGCGCACCGGCGACCTCGCAAGGATCGACGAGGAGGGGTTCCTCTACATCGTCGACCGCGCCAAGGATGTGGTCATCCGGGGCGGCGAGAACATCCACTGCATCGAAGTCGAGAACTGCCTGTTCGAGCACGATGGCGTCGCCGATGCGGCGCTGGTCGCCCTTCCGCACCGCACGCTTGGCGAGGTGCCGGTCGCGGTGGTGCAGGTCGCGCCCGGCCGTGCCATCGAAGAGGCTGCCGTGCTTGCCCATTGTGCCGCCCGCCTTGCAGCATTCAAGGTGCCGGTGGCGATCGTCTTCCAGCACGAACCGCTCCCGCGCAATGCCAGCGGCAAACTGCTCAAGCACGAGATTGTGCGCAGCGAGCCCGTGCAGGCGCGCATGTCAGGCTCAACGTCCAGCAATGCAGGGAAAGGCTACGGGAGCGCCAAAGCATGAGAAAGCTGATTGCCACTGTCTCCGCCACACTGCTGGTCGCCTTGCCGCTGCCGGCTCTCGCGCAACACGCCGGAGCCGGGCATGGCGAGCGGGCGGCAGCGGCCCTGCTGCCGGTCAATCAGGACGACCGGGCGATCCTGCTGCGGTCCGTCGCCTTCCAGGCCACGATCTACGGCCTGCCCGCGGTGCTGCAGTACAAGGAGATGCATCGTCAGGCGATCGCCGAGGGAGGTGCCGGATTCAGCGGGTTCGGCGCCTTCATTCACGAACGCCAACTGGCGGGGCCCGGCTATGCCGCGTTCAAGGTGCCCAATTCCGACACGCTCTATTCGACCGCGTGGCTTGATCTCGGGCACGGTCCGGTGGAAGTCACGATCCCGCCGACGCGCCTGAAGTATTACACGCTCAACCACTTCGACATCCACGGCAATCCGGGCAATCTCGGCACTCGCACCGTGGGTTCGGGCGGAGGGCGCTTCCTGCTGACCGGACCCGGTTGGGCGGGCGATGTGCCCGAGGGGCTGACGCCCGTCCGGATGACCAGCCGGCATGTCTGGATCCTGATGCGCGTGTTTGCCCAGACCCCGGGCGAACTCGAACAGGCGCACCGCTTTCAGGACGCGGTGCGGTTGCGGCCGCGTGTCGACCTCGCTTCCGCCGCTCCTCTCGCCCCCGTTCCGCCTGTTCCAGGCGACGGCGCGGTCGATTTCCTCCGCGTGCTCGACTATGTGCTGGCGACCGACGGCCATCTGCCGGGCGAAGATGCCCTGATCGAAGGGTTCCGCGCCATCCCCGGTCTGGGGTCCGGGCATTTCGATCCCGCGGGGCTCGATCCGGTCTCACTTGAGGCCGTCATCGCCGGATACGAGGACGCGATGCGGTTGGTGACGAATGCCCGCAGCCAGCTGGGGCAGCCGACCGGCACGGGGTGGACCGTCGTTGCCAAGGGCAACTACGGGTACAACTACCTGCGCCGCGCGATCAACAATCTCGCCGGGCTCGGGGCCAACGTGCGCGAGGAGAATGCCTCCTTCAACACCTTCGTCGACGCTGGCGGAGAGCCTCTCGATGGCGCGAAGGCCGACTACCGGCTGCACCTGCCGGAACCCCCGCCGGTCAACGCGTTCTGGTCGGTGACGCTCTATGACGCGCGGACGTTCGAGCTTCATCCCAACCCGATCGCGCGCTATCTGGTCAGCGACCGGACCCCGGGGCTGAAAGTCAATCGCGACGGTTCGGTGGACATCGTGATCCGGCACGCGCCTGCGGGATCGGCGAACTGGCTGCCGGCGCCGGCGGGCCCGTTCTTCCTTGTCATCCGCTCTTACCTGCCCAAGGCAGAGGTGACGAGCGGGGCGTGGCTGCCCCCTGCGGTGATCCGCGAGCCGTGAGGGGGCCCGTGCGCTCGCCCTACTGGGCGGTCGAGCCGCCGTCGACGACCAGCTCCGATCCGGTCATGTAGCGCGACCCGTCGCCCGCGAGGAACAGCATCGCGGAGGCGATTTCGTCGGGATCGCCGGCGCGGCCCATCGGGGTGTCGGCAAGCAGCTTGCCCGCCTGCGCGGGATCGTCGTGGACCTTCGATGTCAGCGGGGTGAGGACATGCCCGGGGTGGATCGAGTTCACCCGCACCCCGTTGCCGAGCGCCGCGCATTCCAGCGCCGTCGCCTTGGTGAACAGCCGGACCCCGCCCTTGGCCGCGCAATAGGACCCGGCAAACGGTGCCGCAGCAATCCCGCGGATCGACGACATGTTGATGATCGACCCGCCGTGACGCGACTTCGCCAGCAGCGGCAGCATCGCGCGCGTGCCGAGGAATACGCTGTCGAGATTGACCGCCAGGATTGCCCGCCATTCATCGAGCGTCGTGTCTGCGATCGACCGGAAGGCGCCGTAGCCCGCATTGTTTACCAGCACGTCGAGCCGGCCGAACGCGATCTCGATCGCCGCCGCAAGGTCGGCCCAGCCCGCCTCGTCGGTAACGTCGAGACCGAACGACAGGTGCCGTGCATCACCGAGTTCGGCAAGCGCGGCAGCGAGGGCCTCGGCATTGCGATCGGCAAGCACCACGGTCGCGCCCGCTTCGGCAAAGCGGATCGCCGTCGCCTTGCCGATGCCTGAAGCAGCGCCGGTCACCAATGCTATCCGATCCGTCAAGTCAGCCATGGGCCTCGTCCTGTCTTTTGCCGCGCCGAACAAGCGTTCGCACGCCCGCCGCCAGATGTCCGACCGACCGGTCGGTTGTCAACCTTTGCTTTCATCTTGACCGCCGTTCAGCCTCGGCGTAGCGCTTCGTCCGACCGGGCGGTCTAAGGAGAAAGAGAGAATGACGGATACGAACCCGCTATTGGCCAGCGGGCGCCTTCGTCAGAACGCTCCCAAAACGGTGGCCGGGTACCGGCTGTTTCGGCGGGTGATCGAGGAGGATGGCGCGCTGCAATCGTCCGTCAAGCGCCTGTTCCTTGCCGCCGCCGCCTGCACGAAGGGCTATCCCGACATGGCCGCGCGCGAGCTCGCTGCGGCAGCGGCTGCCGGACTCGAGCTTGAGCATGCCGCCTCGGCGATGACGATCCTTGCCAGCTCGCGCGGCGAGGGCGCGGCCATGCGGTTCGGCGCGGTGCTGCGCGACTGCTACGGCAGCGACGCGGTCATCGAGGCGGAAGTCACGCCCGTGCCGGTCGCCGCCGGCGAGGCCGCAGCCAACTTCCTCCAGTATTTCGGCCAGATGCCGCCGTCGCTCGGCAAGCTTATCGAGCTGGTGCCGACCGGGGCGGATGCCTATTACCTGATGCGCGAAGGCACGCTCACCGGCACCGCCCTGTCGCCCGCCCATGCCGAACTTTTGCTGGTTACGGTTCTGGCTGCCGACTACAGCGAATGGGCATCGGTACACATGGATGGCGCACGGCGCGCCGGCGCGAGCGAAGCCGAGATTGCCGAGGCGGTTCTTTGTGCCGTGCCGGTAGCGGGTTTGTCTGCCTGGGTCGTGGGTGCCACGGCCATGGGGAACGGCAAGCCCGGATGATCGCTTCACCCTGAACCGTTTTCGCTAGGAACAGATGCAATGGTCACCAAAGCCCTCAGGCCCCGTCCTCGCACAGAAGCCCATGACGAAAAGCGCGCCCTGATCATCGAAGGCTGCGCAACGCTGTTCGACAAGGTCGGCTATCACAACACCTCGATGCAGATGGTGGCGGACGAGGTCGGCCTCGGCAAGCCGACGCTCTACCACTATTTCCCGAGCAAGATCGCGATCCTCTACGCGATCCACGACACCCACATCATGAGCCTGCTGCGCAGCCTCGAAAGCCTGAAGGGCAAGGACCCGGCGGTGGTCCTGCAGGCGGCCTGTGCCGATATCCTGCGGCAGATCGCCACCCACCCGGGCTATGTCCGCGCCTTCATGGACAACTACCACGATCTCGAAGGCGAGATGAAGGACTCCATCCGCACCGCCCGCCGCACCTATTTCAACATGATCAAGGACGTGATCATCGAAGGTGCCGAAAGCGGCCAGTTCCGGACGACCGATCCGGTGCTGACCGCCTACGCCTTCCTCGGCATGGGCAACTGGGCGTACAAGTGGTACCCGGCCATGGCTGCGGATCGGACGCCGGAGGAGGTTGCGCAGGCCTTGTGCACGCCGTTCCTCGAAGGGCTGAAAGCGAAGTAGCCGGAATGCGCATCCGGTCGTTCCGAGGGCTGATTGCCGGCGGTCAGGAATCGCCCGCG
The DNA here is from genome assembly GCF_056868655.1 of Porphyrobacter sp. THAI-01a. Lineage (NCBI taxonomy): Bacteria > Pseudomonadati > Pseudomonadota > Alphaproteobacteria > Sphingomonadales > Erythrobacteraceae > Porphyrobacter > Porphyrobacter sp. THAI-01a. Next base: position 928,649 of record NZ_CP180579.1, read on the forward strand.
TGACGCGCGTCCGTCGCTGGACGCTGGCCCGCCATCCGGAAGGACGGCTGGCCGAGAGCGATTTTGCCTTGGTCGACGGTGACGGCGGGACCCCCTCGCTTCAGCCTGGCGAGGTCCTGGTGCGCAACCGGATGTTCGCCGTCGCGCCGACGATCCGCAACTGGCTGCGGCCCGCTTCAACGAGCCAGCGCGCGGCGATACCCGTCGGCGGCACGATCCGGGGCATGGCCGCCTGCGACGTGATGGCCTCTGCCGATCCCGATTATCCCGTGGGCACGCGGATGATCGCCATGTCCGAGTGGGCCGACCGGGGCGTGATCCGCCCCGCGAAGGCGCCGGTTCCGGTGTTCCGGGTGCCCGAAGGCATGGAATTCGCCGAGGCCATGGGCCCGCTCTCGCTGAACAGCCTGACCGCCTATTTCGGCCTGCTCGAGGTCGGGCGCCCGCGCGCCGGCGAGACGGTGGTGGTCTCGGGCGCTGCGGGCTCGGTCGGGTCGGTCGTCTGCCAGATCGCCCGCATCAAGGGATGCCGGGTCATCGGGATCGCCGGCGGGGCGGAGAAGTGCGCACGGGTCGTGGCGGTCGGCAAGGCCGATGCCGCGATCGATTACCGTGCCGAGGACGTGCGCCAGCGTCTTCGGGAGCTTTGCCCGGAGGGGATCGATATCTTCTTCGACAATGTCGGCGGCGAACAGCTGCGTGCCGCACTCGATTGCATGGCTCCGCACGGGCGGGTCGTCGCCTGCGGCCAGATATCGACCTACGATCAGGGCGGCGCGGTGCAGACCGGGCTCGACATGATGAAGGTCGTCTACGGCCGCATCCGGATCGAGGGCTTCGTCGTGGGGGACTTTGTCGATCGTGCCGATGAGGCGCGCGAGCGGCTGGCCGCCTGGGTGCGCTCGGGCGACCTCGAGGTCAGCGTCGATCTGCGCAGTGGCCTCGAGGCGCTCCCCCGCGCGCTGGTCGACCTGTTCAGCGGTGCCAACCGGGGCACGGTGCTCGTCGTCAACGATTGAGCCGCTATCCGGCCAGCGTGCCGCCATCGACGACCAGTTCGGCTCCCGTCATGTAGGACGAGGCCTCGCTGGCAAGGAACAGGATGGTCGCGGCGACCTCCTCGGCGGTGCCGCCACGTTGCAGGGGAATCCCCGATACGCGACGGGCGAGCGCCTCCGGTTCCAGTGCAGCGCGGGCCAGCGGCGTCTCGATGAAGCCGGGATGGACCGAGTTGACCCGCACCCTCTGACCCAGCGCTGCGCATTCCAGAGCTGCAGCCTTCGTGAACATCCGCACCGCGCCCTTCGCGGCGCAATAGGCGGTAAAGTCCGCACCCCCGATCATGGCGCGGACCGAGGATACGTTGACGATCGCGGAGGCTGCGCGCACCGCCCGGGAAGGATGTCTGGCAAGCAATGGCAGCATCGCCCTCGTGCCCAGAAACACGCTGTCGCAATTGACGGCGAGGCATGCCCTCCATTCCGCCAAGGACGTATGCGCGATGGGCCGAGGCTGCGCCGTTCCCGCGTTGTTGACCAGAATGTCGAGCCTGCCGTGCCGCGCGTCGAGGGCGGCGGAGAGAACCTGCCAGCCCGTCTCGCTCGTGACGTCGAGGTGCCATGCGACGTGCCGAGCGCTTCCCTCGCAGCTGCTCAATGCCGCCGCCAGCCTTTCTTCATCGCGGTCCACCAGCCAGACCACGGCGTTGTTTCGCGCCAGGGCGCGCGCGGTCGCGAGACCGATGCCGGACGCGGCACCCGTGACGACGGCAATCGCGCCGTCCAGCGAACTGTCGGCACTCACTCCGCCGCCCGGCCGAGGGATTCCATGCGGCTCATTTCGACGATGCTGGCAAAGCTCGGATTGGCGCGCGCGAGAATGCTGTCCGCCCGGTCGCGGATCGCCGCGTCGAAGGCGTCGGTGGTGAAGGCGTAGAAGCGGTCTTCCGCGATGGCGTCGAAGGCGATCGCGGCGGCCTCCTCCGGGCCGAGCGCGTTGCGGTAGAGGTCGTCGCGCATGGCATCGAGATCGGCGGACTCGACCGGCTTCTCGTGGTCGGCAAGGGCGGCGGGCCGCAGCCGCTCGGCCTCGTAGATCTGGGTCCGGACGAGCCCAGGGCAGAGCATCGTCACCCCGATCGGCGCCCCGACCTGCTTCAGCCCGGCATGAAGCGCCTCGGTCACGCGGACCATCGCATGCTTGGCGGCCCCGTAGCAGGCCGAGCCCGAACCACTGACGAAGCCGGCGACCGATGCCGTGTTGAGGATGTGCCCCGGGCGCCCACCGGCGATCATGCGCGGAACAAAGGCCCGCAGGCCGTGGGTGACGCCGTAGAGATTGACCCCGATCGACCACTGCCAGTCGCCCGCAGTGTATTCCCAGACGAGCCGGTGACGCCCGCCAGGGACTATGCCGGCATTGTTGCACAGCAGGTCGACCGCCTCGAACCGCTCGTAGGTCGCATCGGCCAGCCCCTTGACGCTGTCCTCGTCGGACACGTCGCAGTGCACGACCAGAGTCTCGACGCCCGTGAGCCCACCGGCAACGGCGCGCGCGTCATCGGTCGCGACATCCGCCAGGACCACGTTCATCCCCAGCGCGCCTGCTCGTGCGACAAGCGCCGCGCCGATCCCGCTGGCCGCGCCGGTGATCACGGCGGTCCTGCCGGCAAAGTCACGCATTCTGTCCCTCCGCAATTGCAACCGCATCATGTTCCACTTTGTCAGCATAGAAGCGCGCCGCGTGGAAGAAGAGCCACACCGAAACGAGCGAAGGCACCAGTGCGACCACCAGGGCATAGTGCAGGCCATCGGTGCCGATCAGGAACGCGATCCTGTCGCTGAGCATTCCCGTCAGCCACGGCCCGAGCCCGAGGCCGAAGAGGTTGAATGCCAGCAGCAGCACCGCCTGCCCCAGCGCGCGCATGTTGGGCGGCGTCACCGATTGGGTCGCGGCGACCAGAGGACCGTAATAGGCGGTCATCATCACCGCCGCCACGAGCGCGCTGGCTATCGACAACTCCGCGGACTGGGCGAGATACTGGACCAGCGTGAAGGGCAGCATGGCCGCGACCGATGCCGAGATGATCCAGACCCGCCACCGCGCGTCGCGGCGACCCAGCACGTCGGCAAGGACACCGCTCAGGTACATGCCGAGGCCGCCGGCGACACCTCCGAGCAGCGCCATCAGGCCGGACACCTGCGTCAGGGTCAGCCCGTGGGTGCGCGAGAAGAACGGCGCGTTCCAGGTCATCATCGCATATTGCGAAAAGCCGTGAAGCATCCCGGCGATAACGATGTAGCGGTAGGCCTTGTTGCGCCAGAACATCCCGAGCGCCGCTCTTAGCGGCGGGGGCGGTGCGAGGGTGACGTCGGCATGTTCGGACTGCCCCCGGGGCGGTTCCTTGATCATCGCGAACAGCACCGGTGCGAGGAGCACCCCTATCCCGCCCACGATGAAGAAGGCCTCGCGCCATCCCACCGCGCTCGCCAGCCAGCCGGTCGCCGAATACCCGACGAGCAGGCCGACCGGCAGGGCAAGGCCCCAGACCGCAAGCGCGCTCGCACGGCGATCGGCCGGGTAGTAGTCGGCGATGAGAGAGACGCTCGCCGGCACGCTGCCCGCTTCGCCGATCGCGACACCGATCCGGAAGAAGGCAAGGCTGGCAAAGCCGACCGCGAACCCGCACATCGCCGTCATCGCGCTCCACACCGCCAGCGAAGCGACGATGATCCAGCGGCGGCTGAACCGGTCGGCCAGCCGGGCTATGGGCAGGGACAGGGTGGCGTAGAACAGGGCAAAGGCAAATCCCGTGAGCGCGCCGAGCTGACCGTCGCTGAGGCCGAGTTCGTGCTTGATCGGGATCTGCAGGATCGAGAGGATCGTGCGGTCGACGTAGTTGAAGGCCGAGACGATGAACAGTGCGAAGAGGGCCAGCCGGTACCGGCCCCCTTCGCCTGCTCCGTGCAATTCACCGGCGCGGTTCATCGCGGGTCGGGTCCGAGGGCACCTGCGCACTGCTGCCGCACATGCCCTCGTGGCCGGAAGGCCGATCGGCCGATATCTGATCGAGATTTCATCCCCGGTCAGAACGCGAAACGCACGCCGGCTGTCAATGTCCGGCCCGCGACGTTGTAGAGTGTCCACAGCGTCGGGTAGATCAGGCCGGGCGCCGCGTTGGCGGCCACCAGCGGCGGCTTGCGATCGAACAGGTTCGTGGCGGTCAGGAAGAGCTGGGGCTCTCCGGGCAGATCCTCGAACTGGTAGGAAACGGTCGCGTCGGTGTAGAACACCGGCTTCACGTCCGGCACGGCATAGACGTTGGCGATGTCGCCCGGGATGTTGCCGATCTTGACCTTCCCGATGACGTTTTCCTGGACGAAGGCGTTGAAGCCGCCGTTGCTGTAGTTCAGGCTGAAATTGCCCCTGAACCTCGGGAAGGCGAAGCTGGTCTGGCTGTTGATCCCGTGTCCCGCCCGGTCAAGCACCGGGGCGATGGAGTTGGTCTGTTCGACGAAGCGGTCGAGGTAATTCGCCGACGCGCCGAAGGTCAGCTCGCCCTCGCCCAGTGGAACGCGGTAGGTGGCCGACAAATCGACGCCGCTGGTGCGCAGGAAGCTGATGTTCTGGGTGATCAGCCGGACTTCGGTCGGGAAGTTGGCCGGCGTGCGATCGCTGAACGGGAGCGGCCTCGTGATCAGGTCACAGGTCGGCGAGGTGCCGTTGGAAACCTCGCATTCGTTGATGACGTCGGCGAGCCCCTGCTGGGTGATCGCGCCCTCGATCTTGATGTCGTAATAGTCGATCGAGAGGTTGAACCCGGGCAGGAAGCCCGGACTGAACACCACACCGGCCGAGAACGTGTCGCCCACCTCCGGTCTGAGATTGGGATTGCCGCCGGTCAGCTGCCGGACCGAGCCGCCCGACTGGGTATGCGGGTCGGTGAAGTTCACGGCCGCGGTCTGGGTGCCGGCGAACAGCTCGAACAGCGAGGGTGCCCGGATGTCGCGCGAACGCGTGACGCGGAACATGATGTCCTCGACGGGCTTGTAGACCGCGCCGAGCTTCCAGGTCTCGACCTGTCCGCTGGTGCTGTAGTCGGTGATGCGTCCGGCGGCATTGAGGCTCAGCTCGGCGGCGAAGGGGCGGTCCTTGAGCACCGGGACGGCGACTTCGGCGAACACCTCCTTCACGTCGAGATCGCCGGCCGCAACGCCGATATTGGTGTTGTTGAACACTGTGCGGCGGTTGGCCGGAATGCCCCTGAGACCGGTGAGGTCGAGCGGGATCGCGGGATTGGAGTTGGAGGTGAGATCGAGCTTCTGCTTGCGGTACTGGGCACCCAGCGCGACCGACACGGCTCCTGCGGGAAGATCGATCAGATCGCCCTGCGCGGTAAGGGTGAAGTCATCGGTGGTGTTCTTCGCCCGGTAGCGCGAATCGCCCAGCGCCCACTGGATGGCGGCTTCGCTCGGGGTGCCCCGGCCGAAGACGTTGATCGGGGTGCAGCCTGGATAGAGCCCCGGATTGGTCAGTTCCACGCGGCAGACGATTTGCCCGCTCGGCGCCCGGACCGCATCGAGTGCGGCCGCGAGGCGCTGGATCTGGAACTGTGTCTGGCGGAAGTTCGTGACCGAATTGCCGTGGGTGTAATCGGCCCTGAGCGCCCAGCTCCCGCCGAGGTCCCATTCGAGCCCGGTGTTCACGACATAGGAATCCACGGCCTCGCGGGTCGGGATGGGGCCAAGATCGTCGATGAAGCGGAACATCACGAAGCTGCCGTTGGGCCCGAGCTGGGACTGGACCGAGGGCTGCAGGAAGGCATTGCCGCTGAAGAAGGTGAAGCCGAGGATCGAGGCCTTGGCCTGCGTGTCGTAACTGGTGACGCTGCGGGTGTAGGTGCCCTGTACGTGGGCGGTGACAGTGTCGCTGAAGTCGTAGGAAAGCCGGGCGAAACCCGAGGTGTTGGTCAGCGGCGCGATCAGCGTGTTGCTGCCGGGCAGGTACAGGCCGTCTCCGCCGACGAAGGTACCTGCCGTTCCGGTCGGCGTCCCGCGAACGACCGGGCGCAGGGTGCCGTCGGGATTGAAGATGGTGTTGTTGATGGCCGGCGTATTGGCGCTGGTGACGATCCCGTTGTTGAAATCGTTGGCGCCCAGACGCAGGTTGGGGAGGAAGATGAGGGGGTTGGCGGCGCGGCCCGCCGGTCCGCCTCCAACTACCGATCCGACCGCACCATAGGCGTCGTTGCCGTAGATCCGGTCGCCGCGGGTGATGCCCTCGCTGTCGAAACGCTCGAGCGAAACCAGAAGGCGACCGCGATCGCCGGCGAAGCCCAGGCCGGCGGCAAGGCCCACTTTGTAGTTGCCAAGGTCGCCGCGCGTGGATGCGCCGTATTGGGCGATGCCCTTGATGCCGTCGAAGTTCTTGTCGAGGACGTAGTTGATGGCGCCGCTGATCGCATCCGAGCCGTAGGCCGCCGAGGCGCCGCCAGTCACCACATCGACACGCTGAACCAGCAGGTTCGGAAGCGTGTTGACGTCGACCGCACCGCGGAAGGTGGTCGGCGGAACCCGCAGGCCATCAAGCAGGATGAGCGCACGAAGCGGCCCCACACCGCGCAGGTTCAGAAGGTTGCCGTGTTCTCCGCTGTTGCCCTGCAACTGCGAGTTGGAGGCCGGTCCGACCGAGTTGACGAACTGGGGCAGCTTGTTGAGCGCGTCGGCCAGGTTCGTGGGCGTTGCCTTCTCGAGCTCGGCCGTGTTCGCGACGGTGACCGGGGTCGGCTGGTTGTAACCATCGCGGAGCACCCGCGTGCCGGTCACGACAATGGCTTCAGCGGCGCTGTCCGATTGACGGGCTGCGTCCGAACTGTCGGCCGGCGCCGTCTGCGCCGTGGCAGGCGCCGCAATGCCGGCAGCAAGCGCGCCCAAACCGACGGCGCATACGAGTGCATTCTTTCTCATTGTCCAATCCTCTTCCCCACTCTGGTTTTTTATGATTGTCTGAAGATGTGTTCGCCTAGGTCGCGCCAGCCTCCTGCGCCGATTGCCAGGCGGCCCGCGCCAGCGGGTTGATCCGCAGGATGATCTCTCCCGCATTCGCGGCGGTCTGGACGCCATCGCGGCTGCGTCCGGCGATTCCCTGAAGAATCGCTGCGATCCGGAACAGGTTGAATGCGGTGTAGAAGGGGTCGGTCGGGTCGACATCGAACCCGGTACGCTCGCGATACTTCTCCGCATAGGCGCGCGCTGTCGGTATGCCCAGAAAGCCGAGATCGGCACCCTTGAGCGTGCCGCGCACGTCCACCCCTTCCGGGCGGAACCACTCCATCATGTGATAGGTGAGGTCACCCAGCGGGTCGCCGAGCGTGGACAGCTCCCAGTCGATCACCGCCGCCACTTCCGGCCGGTCGGGATGAACCAGCAGGTTGTGGAACGAGAAATCGCCGTGGATGATCGTGGTGCGCTCCGCCCCGGCCGGGATCGCGCCCGGCAGCCACGCCATGAGCTTGTCCATCTCGGGAATGTCGACCGTGCGCGAGGCCTCGTATTGCCGGGCCCAGCGGGCGATCTGGCGGGCGAAGTAATTGCCGGGCCTGCCATAATCCTCGAGACCGAGTGCCGCGAAGTCGACGGTATGGAGCCTCGCGAGGGCGGCATTCGCCGAATCGTAGACCGCAGCGCGTTCCTCGGCGGACAGCGTCGGCATCCGCGGGTCCCAGAAGGAACGGCCGGGCACATGGCGCATCACGTAGAACATCGTGCCGATGACGTCGTCCTCGGCGCACAGCACCAGCGGTTCCGGAACGGGAAGACCGGCGCCAAACAGCGCCTTCGTCACGCGGTATTCGCGGTCGACGGCGTGGGCCGAGGGCAGCAGGACGCCGGCGGGCTTGCGCCGCAGGACATAGCGGCCGCTGGCGGCGTGAAGCAGGTAGGTCGGGTTCGATTGCCCGCCCTGGAACTGCTCGACCCGGATCGGACCGCGAAACTCCTTCAGCGCCCCCTCGAGGAAGCGCGCAAGGCGTCGCTCGTCGAAGGCAGATCCTTCGGACACCGCTTCGGTCTGCCCGATCATGGCCGCCGGCTGTGACGTCATGCCACTTCGTCGCGCGGATATTTGGAAAGTTCGAGCCGCGCGAGCTGCCGTTCGTGGACCTCGTCGGGTCCATCGGTAAGCCGCACGATCCGGGTGTTGGCCCACAGCTCGGCGAGCCCGAAATCCTCGGTCACCCCGCCACCGCCATGCGCCTGGATCGCGTCGTCGACGATCTGCTGCGCGATCTTGGGCGCCGCGATCTTGATCATCGCGATTTCGGCCCGGGCTTCCTTGTTGCCGACCGTGTCCATCTTCCACGCGGCCTTGAGGCACAAAAGGCGCGCCATCTCGATCTGGCAGCGCGCGTTGGCGATGCGCTGTTCCCAGACCGAATGCTCGGCGATGACCTTGCCGAATGCACGGCGGCTCTGCAGGCGGCGGCACATCTTCTCGAGCGCGACTTCCATCGTGGCGATGTTGCGCATGGTGTGATGGATACGGCCCGGCCCGAGGCGCCCTTGCGCGATCTCGAAACCGCGCCCTTCGCCGAGCAGCATGTATTCCGCCGGGACGCGGACGTTCTCGAGCTTCACCTCGAAATGGCCGTGGGGGGCGTGGTCGTAACCGAACACCGGCAGGTGGCGCACGATCGTCACGCCGGGGGTGTCGCGCGGCACGATGATCATCGATTGCTGGTTGTAGGCCGGCGCGTCGGGATCGGTCTTGCCCATCAGGATGAAGAAATCGCAGCGCGGATGGCCGGCGCCCGAGGACCACCACTTGCGGCCGTTGATCACATAGTCGCCGCCATCGCGCCGGATTTCGGTCTGGATGTTGCGTGCATCGGAGGACGCCACCGCCGGCTCGGTCATCAGGAAGGCCGAACGCGTCAACCCGTCGCGCAGGGGAACGAGGAAACGCTCCTTCTGTTCGCGCGTGCCGTAGCGGTGCAGCACCTCGAAGTTGCCGGTGTCGGGCGCCATGCAGTTGAAGATCTCGCTGGCGATCGGCACCCGGCCCATCAGTTCGGCGATGGGCGCATATTCGAAGTTGGTGAGGCCGGGGCTGGTGAAGAACTCGTCGTCATGCTCGGAAGGCGGCATGAAGAAGTTCCACAGACCCTCGGCGCGGGCCTTTGCCTTCAGCTCGTCGAATACCGGCGGGATCTCGGTCCAGCGGTCGATCCGCTCCATCTGTTCGTGATAGGTCGGCAGGGCGGGGATGATGTGCATGTCCATAAAGACGCGCACCCGCTCCATCCATTCACGCGACTTGGCCGACTGCTCGAACATTCCCTCGCCTCCCAGCGCGCCGGACTCGTTCGTCCGGTCGGTCGAGTGTTTGAGTAATCGACCGACCGGTCGGGTGTCAATGTCACTTTCGCCAGTCCGCGGGCATTTCCTCGATGGCGGGCGGCAACCATCTGCGATTCCTCGCATCTTCGGCGGGACGGTAGAGCCGGAGCATCACGGTGAAGGGTTCGGACGGCACCGGCAGCCAGTTCGCCCCGCCATCGGCGGGCGCATCGTGCTGGAGCCTGATCTCGATCGAACCGTCGGCGCCGCGCACGAGGCCGGGCGTGCGGTCGCCGATCGAATAGCGGCCGACGGGATTGGCCACCAGGAAGCCCCTGGCGTAGTAGACCGTCGCAGACCAGAACGCCTCAGCGGGCGGGAGCTCTTCCGCCCGGAACCGCAGCACATAGGACGAATTGCCGTCGAGCGTCCGGCCTTGCGAATCGCGTTTCGCGATCATGTAGATCGCCTCGTGCGCGGGCAGGACATAGATCTGGTCCATCGCCACCGCCGCCCGCAGCAGCAGGTCGCTGCCGAACGCGGCCCCGCGATAATTGACGGTCCAGCCGTTGACGTTCGTGCCGAGGTCGCGGGTGCGCTGTTCGATGGCGGAACGGGCCTCCGTAAGACCTTGCGCGATCCTTGGCAGGGCTTCCGCGGGGAGGCAGCGCGGATCGAAGGTCCGGCCCGGCGCGAGGCCGAGCGGGGCGAGCGAGCGGACGATTCGCCGGTCCGATCCGGCCGGGCGCCAATCCTCGAGCACCGCGCCCAGCATCCCGAGAAAGGCCGCAGGATCATCCGTGGGCGGTTCGCGCCGCGCGATCGGCGCCTGCGGCATGATCGGCGCTTCGCGGTCGCGGCCGTCGCGGAAATCCTCCCAGGTCCGCAGCCGCATCAGGTCCTGGAGCTGCCAGACCTCGGCAAAGTCCGCCGCGTCCCGCACCAGTGTCCGGCCGGCCAGCATGAGGTAGCGTTGCGTCGCGCGAACGCCGATCATGCCCGGCGGGAGGGGATGATCCTGCCCGGGGCCCTGGATCAAGACCGGCGGCAGCCGGGACCCGTGCGTGGACTGGCCGAGGGCCAGGTCGGTCGAGGTATCGGCCTGCCCCATCTGGAAGGTGTAGTAGCGGGCACCGAAATCGGGCGCCTCGAACACGAAGGGTCCCGCCGCGGTGTCGATCCATGCGAGGCTGTAGAGCGTGTCGTTGTTGGGGGCGACACCCTGCCGGGTTTCCGGTGTCGCGAGCGCGCGGGCGTGCCCCAGCCGGTTGATCGGCGCGCCGGCCGTCGTCGCGGGGCGCGGCCGCAGCGGATCTTCGGGCAGGGTCATGTTCTGACGCAGCTGCGCCGCGCGGATCAGCGGATAGCCCCATATGTAGGCTTCCGCCGCAAGCCGGCGATAATCGACTCGCGTCGTCGTGCAGCCGGGGCGCCCGCCTTCAGCCAGAGCCGCACTCGCAAGGCATGCGACCGCGCCTAGAAGCAGCAATCTCCAGACGTGGACAAGCATCGGTATTCTCCTCGATATCTGCCCGCGGCTCGGGCCCGCACCACCGCGACGGCAGCCATCGACTGTCAAAGTGGACAGGATCATTCTGCCCAATCCGGATTGACACCCGACCGGTCGGTCGAACATAAGAGGCGCAGAGAGGACACGATGACTCGCACAAGTCAACTGGATCAGGTCAGCTTCCTGAACGGCCATGCGCCGTACACGCTGGCGGGCTATGCCCGCTTCCGCGAGATCATCGATTCCGACGGCGCCGTCCCCGCCAGGCTGAAGGCGCTGTTCGCCTCCGTCGCCGCGATCGACCGGCGCTATCCCGACCTTGCGCGCCGGGAACTGGCACGGGGCGCGGCGCTGGGGCTGACTTTGCGCGAAGTCACTGCCGGCATGATCGTGCTTGCCAGCCTGCGCGGCGAAGGCGCGGCCATCGAATTCGCAGGCGTCGTCGCGGACATCTTCGCAAGCCCCGGTGCACCCACCGCCGAGCCGGCGGGCGATGTCGCGCCCGGCGAAGCGGAAGCCAATTTCCGGAGCTATTTCGGCACCATCCCCGCGCCTCTGGCGCAACTGATCCGGCTCGTCCCTGCCGCAGCCGACGCCTACTACCTGATGCGGCGCGGCAGTATCGATGCCAATCCGATCTCGGCCAAGGAGGGCGAGCTTCTGCTGCTGGCGATCCTTGCCGCGGGTTACAGCCCGATGGCGGCCACCCACGTGCGCGGCGCCCGCAATGCCGGGGCGACAGACGAAGAGATTGCCGAGGCCGTGCTCTGCGCGGTTCCGTCCGCAGGCATCGCCGCCTGGATGGCGGTCGGCGCGATGCTCGAGCCCGTGACGCCCGAAGCGGCACCCTGATTACCCAAAACCGACACGCGGAGTGATCCGCACCGAAATCTTGAATGGAGATAAAACATGGCAAGCGAATACGTTTACAAGCAGCCGGTCCACGAAGAGACCGACGTGATCCAGTACGAGGTCGCGGACAACGGGATCTGCATGATCTGGCTGAACCGTCCCCACAAGCGCAACTGCGTCAGCCCCAAGCTGCTGCGCGATCTGGAAGCGGCGGTCGACCGGGCGGCCGAGGATGACAAGGTTCTCGCCGTGGTGTTCCGCGGCCGCGGCAACACCTTCTGTGCGGGCGCGGACCTCGACCAGCTCGTCGGCCCGGTGCTCCACGAGAGCAGCACCTCGCTCCAGCTCGCGATCGATTCGGCGCGCACCTACGACAAGATCTACAACATGAAGAAGCCGACCATCGCCTGCGTCGAAGGCTACGCGGTCGCCGGCGGGTTCGAGCTGTTCATCTCCTGCGACTTCGCGATCGCTGCCGACGACGCCAAGATCGGTGACTTCCACATCCGTCGCGCGCTGTTCGGCGGGGCCGGGCCGATCTACCGCCTGCCGCGCTACATCGGCATGCGCAAGGCCAAGGAACTGATGCTCACCGGCAAGCTCCTGTCGGGCAAGGAATGCGTCGAATGGGGCCTGTGCAACGCCTCGGCACCGGGTGAGGAACTGGACCAGCTGATCCAGGACTTCTGCGCGCCGCTGATCGACAAGAGCCCGTTCTGCATGTGGATGACCAAGATGGCGGTCAACCGCGGGCTCGATGCCGACACCAACTCGCTGATCGCGCTCGAGACGATGACCTGCAACGTTGTCCACCACTCGGCCGATGCCAAGGAAGGCGTCGCCGCCTTCCTGGAGAAGCGCAAGCCGGTCTGGACGGGCAAGTAAGCCGATGGCCGTAAGCATGGTCGTCCTCGCCAGCCGCCCGTCGGACTGGACTCAGGACCAGTTCACCGCGTGGTGGCGGGGGCCCCACGCTGCGGCAGCCAAGCTGATCCCGGGTCTCGTGGCCTATCGTCACGGCGTGGTGACGACGGACTACGACAACCCGGGCTCGCCCGCGTGGGACGGCCATGCCGTTCTCACCTTCGCCGATCAGGCGGCGCTCGACATTGCCCTGGCCTCGGCCGAGTGGAAGGCCGCGACCGCCCAGACCCGCGGGATGGGGGGCAAGCGCCTGATCGTCGTCACCGAAGAAATCGACCTGCTGGCGGCTAGCGATGACTGATCTGAAACCCGGCTTCCTTTCCGACCGGTTCCGCATGGACGGCCGGCGGGCGTTGATCATCGGCGGCCGCGGCGCGCTCGCGGAAGCGATGGCGGCAACGCTCGCCGACCTCGGCTGCTCGGTCGCGCTCGCCTCGCGCAAGCAGGCCGACTGCGAAGAGCTGGCTGGCGAGATCGCCAAGACCTTCGGCGTCAAGGCGATCGGCCTTGCCTGCGACATCGCCGACGAGGCCTCGGTCGAGCGCACGATTGCCCAGACGGTCGAACAACTCGGCGGGCTGGACGTCGTGGTCAACAACGCCGGCGCTTCGTGGTGGGGCCTGCCTCAGGACATCCCGCTGAAGGGCTGGCAGAAGGTCATGGACGTCAACGTGACGGGCACGTTCCTCGCCTGCCGTCATGCCGCCCGGCACATGATCGCAAATGGCGGCGGCGCGATCGTCAACATTGCCTCGGTCGGCGCCTTCATCTCGTTCCGTCCCGAGGACGGGCAGGTCGTGCCCTACACGACCAGCAAGGCCGCGATCGTCCACCTGACCCGCGATCTTGCCGCGCAGTGGGCCGACCACGGCATCCGCGTCAACGCCATCGCACCGGGCACGATCGAGACGGGCATGACCCAGACACTCGACGAGGCAACCCAAGAGCGGACCATGCGGCGCATCCTGCTGGGCCGCTTCGGTGTTCCGGCCGACCTCGCCGGCGCGCTCGCGCTTCTCGCGTCCGACGCCGGAAGCTTCATGACCGCCCAGACGGTGATCGTCGATGGGGGGCAGTCCGTTGGCTGAGAAGCGCATAGGGGGCCTGACCTGGAGCGATGAGCGGCTGTGGCCGCAATTCGCGCGGCAGGCCGAATGGGACCCGCTTGGCCTTGCGGTGGTTGACTGCGCGGGCCGGCACTGGACACGCGCGGAGCTCCGCGCCCTGGCCGATCGCTATACGGCAGAGCTCGTCGCGCACGGGGTGGGCAAGGCCGAACGGGTGCTGGTCCGCGCCGCCAAGACCGTGCCGACGCTTGCCGTCTCCCTCGCTGTTTCCGCGCTCGAAGCGGCGGTGTGCCCCTATTCGCCGAAGATCGGCTCGGGCGAGCTCGCGGCGCTCGAGGAAAAGCTCGGCCATGCAGCGAAGGTGGAGGTCTCGGCCGACGGCGACATCGCCATCGCGCCGACCGATCCCGCCCGACGATCGCGCGACCCGCGCAACGAGCGGCTCGCCCTGATCGGGTTCACCTCGGGCAGCACCGGCGTACCAAAGGCGGTGATGCACGCGCCCGAGGCGCTCAACTATGCGACCCGCGCCTGTGCCCGGATCGCAGGGCTGGCGCATGGCGACGCCATCCTCGGCATCGTCCCGCTCGAAAGCGCCCCCGGCTTCACCTTCACCGCCCACTTTGCCCTCTCGCTCGGCCACCCGCTGGTCTGGCACGATCCGTGGGACCCCGCTGAGGCGCTGTCGCTCGCCGAGCGCTACGGCTGCGCGTGGGCGATCATGGTGCCGACCCATCTCTACACGATGGTGGAGGCCGCCCGGCTCGGCCGGTGGAAGGGGCGCAACGCCCTGCGCACGGCAGCCGTCGGCGGGAGCGCCATGACACCCGAACTGATTGCCGAAGCGGAAACGCTGCTCGGATTGCAGGCGCTCCGGATGTTCGGGATGTCCGAATGCATGGGGCATTGCTCGGCCCGCCCCACCGACACGCTGGAGCGGCGGCAGAACTATGACGGCCTGCCGTTCCCGGGCACGCGGGAAGAAGCCTTCGGGCCCGACCAGATGCCCCTGCCACGAGGCGTCCGCGGTCAGGCAGGGGTGCGCGGACCATCGCTGTTCATTGGCTATGCCGAGGGGCTGGGGCAGGGGCAGGAACAGATCACCCCGAGCGGCCACTATCTCACGGGGGACGAGATCGTCCGCGATGAAGAAGGCTACGTGAAGGTCGTTGGCCGGATCAAGGACCAGATCATTCGCGGCGGGTTCAACCTCGATCCCGCCGAGATCGAGGCTGCGATCCTGCGCAATCCCGCCATTGCGGAGGTCGCGGTCGTCCCGGTGCCGCACGCAAAGCTCGGCGAGCAGGCCTGCGCCGTGTGCCGGCTGTCCTCGGCGTCCGACCGTGTCGACCTCGCCGACCTCGTCAGGAACCTCGATGCCCAGGGCCTGTCGCGCAAGAAGTGGCCCGAACATCTGGTGATCGTCGAGCACATGCCGGTCACCGCGACGGGCAAGCTGGACAAGAAGGCGATGACGGCTCTCGCGGTCGAAGCACTCAGTCCGGCCCGGGCTGCGAGCCGCGCCCTTTCCTGACCGGCCCGTCGGCCGCCAAAGCGAATGAAAGAACCCTCGGTGATACAAGAACAATTGAACACGCCGTTCGGCCTGAAGGGGCGCGTGGTGCTGGTCACCGGCGCATCGTCAGGCCTCGGGGAACGCTTCGCCCGGTTGGCGGCGGCGTCTGGCGCGCGCGTCGTTGCCGCGGCACGCCGCATCGACCGGCTGCAACGGCTGCAGGAAGAGGCACGGCGCCAGGATCAGGAGATCCTGCCGGTTGCGCTCGATGTCACCGACGAGGCCTCGGTGATTGCCGCGTTCGACGCGGCCGAAGCGGCATTCGGTCCGGTCGACACCGTCATCGCCAACGCCGGGATCAACATTGCCGGCAGTGCGCTGGGAATGTCGGTCGACGACTTTGACCAGATGTCGAACGTTAATCTCCGGGGGGTCTTCCTCACGGCACGCGAAGGCGCAAGGCGGATGATCGCCGCCGGATCGCCGGAGCGCAGGAATGGCCGGATCACGCTGATATCGTCGATCACCGCACATCATGTCGCCGACCGGGCGCCGGTCTACTGCGCTACGAAGGCAGCCGTGGCGCAGCTCGGTCGTGCATTGGCGCGGGACTGGGCGATGAAGGGCATCAACGTGAACGTGCTGTGCCCGGGCTACATCGAGACCGAGATGAACGAGCATGCGTGGGAGCTTGAAGGAGGCAAGGCGTTGCTGGCAAGCTTTCCGCGGCGCCGTATCATGGATGCCTCGGCGCTCGACGCCATGATCCTCTACCTCTGCTCCGATGCTTCGCAGCAGACCACCGGATCGGTCTTGACCATCGATGACGGGCAGACTCTTTAGCGGAACGGTCCGCAGGCAACGAGAGAGAGGGAAAGATGACACAGCGCGCGCTCGAGATTGCCGGACGGGTGGAGGCCTTCGTTCGCGACGTCGTCGTGCCCTATGAGCGCGATCCGCGCATCGAGATCCACGGGCACGGCCCTCCCGAGGAGCTCGTCGCCGAACTGCGCGCCCTCGCGCGGACCGCCGGCGTGCTGACCCCGCACATCCTGCCGGACGGCTCGCACCTCAGCCAGCGCGAGACGGCCATCGTGCTGCGGGCCTCGGGCCTCTCGCCGCTCGGTCCCGTCGCGGTGAACACCATGGCGCCCGACGAGGGCAACATGTTCCTTCTCGGCAAGGTCGGGACGCCCGAGCAGAAGGCGCGCTTCCTGAAGCCGCTCGTCTCGGGCGAGGCGCGCTCGGCCTTCTTCATGACCGAGCCTGCCGCGGAGAACGGCGCGGGTTCCGATCCGTCGATGATGCAGACGACCTGCCACCCTGACGGCAACCACTGGGTGATCAACGGGCGCAAGGCCTTCATCACCGGGGTGCAGGGCGCGAAGGTCGGCATCGTCATGGCCAAGTCCGATGACGGCGCCTGCATGTTCCTCGTCGACCTGCCCGACCCCGCTATCCGCATCGAGCGGGTGCTCGACACGATCGACAGTTCGATGCCGGGCGGGCACGCTGTGGTCGTCATCGACAATCTGCGCGTGCCCGCCGACCAGATGCTGGGGCAATCGGGAGAGGGGTTCAAATACGCGCAGATCCGGCTCAGTCCGGCCCGCCTCTCGCACTGCATGCGCTGGTGGGGCGCGGCCAGGCGCGCGCACGAGATCGCCAGTGAATACGCCTGCCGGCGCCAGGCCTTCGGCAAGCTGCTCATCGATCACGAGGGCGTGGGCTTCATGCTCGCCGAGAACCTGATCGACCTCAAGCAGGCCGAGCTGATGATCGACTGGTGCGCCGATGTGCTCGACGGCGGTTCGACGGGAACGACCGAAAGTTCGATGACCAAGGTGGCGGTCAGCGAGGCGCTGATGCGGGTCGCCGACCGCTGCGTTCAGGTGATGGGCGGCACCGGCGTCAGCGGGGACACGATCGTAGAGCAGGTGTTCCGCGAAGTCCGCGCGTTCCGGATCTAC
Source organism: Porphyrobacter sp. THAI-01a (assembly GCF_056868655.1). Classification (NCBI taxonomy): domain Bacteria; kingdom Pseudomonadati; phylum Pseudomonadota; class Alphaproteobacteria; order Sphingomonadales; family Erythrobacteraceae; genus Porphyrobacter; species Porphyrobacter sp. THAI-01a. The sequence goes on from NZ_CP180579.1 coordinate 945,823, forward strand.
GACGGGCCGACCGAGGTCCACAAATGGTCATTGGCCAAAAGGATCAAGCGCGACAGCCAATTCCTGCCCTGAAGGGCTGCAACGCGGCATTGGCCGCTCGCGTCATGAACCGGCATCCGGGGGCCATCTCCCGGACGGTTCAGCATGGGGCGAGAGCCGCCGACGCGCTTTTCACCTATCGGACGGCGGTCAGGGGGACGCCCTGTCCGCCGAGATTCACTCGCCCAGCGGCGCGCAGGTGCGCCCGGTCACAGGAACAGTTCCGCCATGGCTTCGAAGATGGCCTCCTCGTCGAGGCGGTAGGTGCGGTAGAGGTCGGGGAGATCGCCGGTCTGGCCGAAGCGGTCGGTCCCGAGCGGGCTGACGCGGTGGCCGCGGACGCCGCCGAGCCATGACAGGGCAGCGGGCGAGCCGTCGAGCACGGTGACGAGGCCGGCGTCGGGCGCAAGCTGGCCGAGCAGGGTCTCGATGTGGCTCGGCTGGCGCGTGCCCCCGTTCCAGCGCGCGGCGCGGGCCTGCGACCAGTCGCGGTGCAGGCGGTCGGGCGAGGTCACGGCGAGCAGGCCGAGGCCGGGGATGTCGTCGGTGAGCTGCTCCCACGCAGACAGCGCCTCGGGCGCGACCGCGCCGCTATAGGCGATCGCGGCCTTGGCGCCGGGGGCGGGTTCGCGCAGCCAGTAGGCGCCGGCGATGGCGCCTGCCTGCCATGCGTCGTCGGTGCGGGCCTGCTGTTCGATCTGGCGGGTGGTGAGCCTGAGATAGACCGAGCTGCCGTCCTCGGCCTGCATGTGCGCGAAGGCCCACTGCATCAGCAGCGCGACCTCGTCGGCAAAGGCGGGGTCGAAGCTCTCGAGACCCGGCTGACCCATTCCGATCAGCGGGGTGTTGATCGACTGATGCGCCCCGCCTTCGCCCGCCAGCGTGATGCCTGAGGGTGTGCCGACCAGCAGGAAGCGCGCGTCCTGATAACAGCCGTAGTTGAGCGCATCGAGGCCGCGGGCGATGAAGGGATCGTAGACCGTCCCCACCGGCAGAAGCCGGGTGCCGAAGTGCGGCGCGGCAAGGCCGAGCGAGGTCAGGGCCAGGAAGAAGTTGTGCTCGGCAATGCCCAGCTCGATGTGCTGGCCCGCCGTGTGCGCGCTCCACTTCTGGGCGCTAGGGATTTTCGCCTTCTGGAACACGTCGGCCAGTTCCTGCCGCCGGAACAGCCCGCGCTGGTTGACGAAGGCGCCGAGGTTGGTGGTCTGGGTCACATCGGGCGCAGTGGTGACGATGCGGTCGGCCAGCGTGGCATCGGACTTGGCGAGGTCGTAGAGCACCTTGCCGAAGGCGGCTTGCGTGGACTGGACCGCCCCTTCGGGCACCGGCAGGGCGGGCACGGGAACAGCGGGCGCGCGGTGTTCGGCCGCCTTGCGGGCGATCGGGCTGTCCTTGACCAGCGCCTCCAGCCGTGCGGCGAGATTGTCGCCGAGGCCCGCCCACTTGTCCCATTCCTCGCCCGGCCGGATCCCGAGTTCGGCGCGCAGACCCTCGATCTGGGCCGTGTTCATCATCCCCGAATGGTTGTCCTTGTGCCCCGCCAGTGGCAGGCCGTAGCCCTTGACGGTATAGGCGATGAACAGCGTCGGCTGGTCCCCGGTCGCGGCGTCGAAGGCGTCGAGCAGGGTCTCGATGCAATGCCCGCCGAGGTTGGTCATCAGCCGGGCGAGCGCGGCATCGTCATGGTCGGCGAGCAGTTCCTTGACGCCCCGGACGCCCACCAGATCCCGCTCCAACCGCTCACGCCATGCCGCGCCGCCGAGATAGGTCAGCACCGCGAAGTCGGCATTGGGGCAGTTTGCGATCCACTCCTCCAGCGCCTTGCCGCCGGGCCGCTTGAACGCCTCGCGCTGGAGCCTGCCGTGCTTCAGCGTGACCACGCGCCAGCCGCAGGTCTCGAAGATGTCGTCGAAGCGGCGGAACATCCGGTCGGCGGTGGTCGCATCGAGGCTCTGACGGTTGTAGTCGACGATCCACCAGCAGTTCCTGAGGTCGTGCTTGTAGCCCTCGATCAGGCATTCGTAGATATTGCCCTCGTCCAGCTCGGCATCGCCCATCAGCGCGATCATCCGGCCAGTCTCTTTCTCCTCGAGCTGGCCGTGGGCGACGAGGTAATCCTGCACGAGGCTGCTGAAGGCCGTCACCGCCACCCCGAGGCCCACCGAGCCGGTCGAGAAGTCGACGGGAATCGTGTCTTTCGTCCGAGAGGGATAGGACTGCACTCCGCCAAGGCCCCGGAAGCGCTCGAGCTTCTCGCGGGTCTGCTCGTCCAGCAGGTAGTGGATCGCGTGCAGCACCGGCCCGGCGTGGGGCTTCACCGCCACCTTGTCCTGCGGCCGCAGCGCATGGAAATAGAGCGCGGTCATGATCGCGGTCATCGAGGCACACGACGCCTGATGCCCGCCGACCTTCAGCCCGTCGCGCTTTTCCCGAATGTTGTTGGCATTGTGCACCGTCCACGAGGACAGCCAGCGCAGCCGCTCCTCGATGTGGGTGAGGAGCGCGATCTGTTCGGCCCGGGTAGGTTCGGCGGGGGCTATTCGGGGCGGGTGGAGGTTCATGCCTGCGCGATACCACCAAAGCGGCGCGGGTCGAAAGCCGGTTTGGCGGCGGTCTGCCCCTCGATTATCAAGCGCACGGCATGTTCGCCGACGGCTGCGGAGTGATTGAAGCCGTGGCCGGAACAGGCGGAAACCACGGTGATGCGCTGCGCATCGTCAAGCGGCCCGACGACTGCGCGGCGAGGCGGGGGACAATGTCCGATGCGCCCGGCGGCACGGCCACGCCGAGGATATGGGGCGAGCGGACCGCAGGCGGGGGTAGCGTGAAACCGCTGGTGGCAAGGCGCGCGGCGATGCGGTCGTTGAGCGCCCCTATGCTCGCCGCGATCCGCTCCACCTGCCAGTCCAGCAGCTGTTCGAGCGCGGCGATGACCACCGGGAGCAGCGCGAAATTGGATCGCTCGCCGACATCGAAACGCCGCGCGCCCGGTTGCGTCTCGTCCCGGTAGTTGACGAGGCCGGAGAAATCCTCTGCCCGGCGCGCGAGGCCCAGACATGCTCGATCGGACGCGCGCCGTGCCATTCGGGGGCGATGTAGGCGAGCGCGACGGAATAAGGGCCCAGCAGCCACTTGTAGGTCGCTGCGACCGCGAAATCCGGCTGCAATTGGGGCGCGATTTGGCCCCGGTCTGCCGGGTCAGACGGGGGCCGGAGCGCGCCTTCACCGGCCTCGCGGCGATCGGGTGGGTGCCTGCCTTCTGCACCAATCATGCTTATCGACGAGTGATTTGGCAGAGCCGACCAACCTCCATTGTGCGGGCTGGATCGCGCTGTTAGCACCTTGGGAGTGACCGGGCCGCCACGTCGACAGGCCCGGCGGGGGGCGAGCGGGACGGACAGGGTTCGCGGTCGGCCGATGGCAAGAAGGGGCGCGCTTGCGGTGGCACAGATGATTCCGGGCCTATCCCGCAAGGCGCATCGCCCGGAAGCACGCGGGGCTCGCCGGACGGCGCTGGCCCTGGTCCTTGCAGGAGCCTTGCCGCTTTCAGGCTGCACCGGGCTCGGCGCCGATCCGCCGCCGATGGCGAGCGTCCAGCCGGTGCCCGAACGCTGGGTGCTGGCCGAGCCGGGCGCGACCGAGGTTCCGCTCGATCGCTACTGGCTGATGCTCGACGATCCGCTGGTCGCGGAGTTCGTCGACCGGGCGCGCAGCGAGAACCTCGACATTGCCCAGGCCGCCGCCCGCCTGCGCGCCGCGCGGGCCGCCCTGCGCGCCGCGCGCGCCGACCGCGTGCCGACGGTCAGCGCCAGCGGCGGTGCGCGCCGCGATGTGGGCGATCTGGCGAGCGACGACGTGTTCCTCTCGCTCGGCGCCGACGCCTCGTGGGAGGTCGACCTGTTCGGCCGGATCGACGGCTCGATCGATGCCGCGCGCGGTGACCTTCAGGCGGCGGGATATTCGCTCGGCGATCTCGAGCGGGTGATCGTCGCTCAGGTGGCGAGCCAGGTGGTGAGCGCCCGGGCGCTGGCCGCACAGCTCGCCATCGCGCGCGAGACGCTGGCGATCCAGGACGACACGCTCCAGATCACCCGCTGGCGCAACCAGGCGGGGCTGGTGAACAGCCTCGATGTCGAGCAGGCCCGCACCCAGCGCGCCCAGACCGCAGCCTCGATCCCGCAGCTCGAAAGCAGTCTCGCTGCGGTGGCGAACGCGATCTCGACCCTGATCGGCGAGCCGCCCGGCCGGGTCTACCGCGCCCTCACCGAAACACCCCGCGCCATCCCCGCGCCGCCCGCCGGCATCGCGCTCGACGTGCCCGCTGACACCCTCCGCCGCCGCCCCGACGTGAGCGCGGCCGAGGCGCGGCTCGCCGCCGACCTCGACCGCGTCGGCGTGGCGCGCACCCAGCTCTACCCGCTCGCCCGCCTGTCGGGCACGATCGGCACCAGCGCGCGCGATGCGGGCAGCCTGTTCGACCTCGTCACCGGCAACATCTTCGCCAGCCTGTCGCAGCTGATCTTCGACGGTGGGCGGGTGCGCGGGCGGATCGAGGGGGCCGAGGCCGCCGCCGACGGATCGCTCGCGGCGTGGCGGCGCAGCATCCTCGTCGCGCTCGAGGAGGTCGAGAGCGCGGCGGTCGATCTCGATGCGACCGGCACACGGGTGACCGCGCTCGCCGAGGCGAGCGAGGGCGCGCAGAACGCCGCGGTGCTGGCGCGCAGCCAGTACGAGGCGGGCCTGATCGACTTCCAGCGCCTGCTGGTCGCCGAAAGCCAGCTGCTCGCCACGCGCAACGCGCTCGCCAATGCGCAAGGGGCGCGGGCGATTGCCTTCATCAGCCTCGCGCGCGCGCTGGGCGGCGGCTGGTCGGTGCCGGACGGCGCGGGTCTGGAACAAATTGCGGCGAGGGAGCCCGGCGAGTGAACGAAGCGAGCAATCCGGCAGAGGCGCCGAACGTGGACGAATTCCTCGGCAGCAAGCCGCGGCCGCGCTGGCGGCGGTGGATGAAGTTCTGGCTGCCGGGCCTGATCCTCGTGCTGCTGGCGCTCGGCATCGCGCGCTGCACCGCCGACCCGCCGCCGCCCGATTACATCACCGAGGCCGTCACGCAGGAATCCCTCGCGCTGTCGGTCACCGCGACCGGCAACCTGCGTCCCACCAACCAAGTCGAGGTCGGCGCCGAAGTCACCGGCCCGGTCGATACGGTGGCGGTCGACGTCAACGACCGCGTCACCAGGGGGCAGGTGATCGCGGTGATCAACACCGAGATCATCGACCAGCAGATCGCGCAGTCGCGGGCCAACCTCAATGCCGCGCGCGCGGCGCTGGGGCAGGCGCAAGCGACGCTCGATATCGACACGGTGCAGCTCACCCGGCTCGAGGAGGTTCGGCGCCTCTCGGGCGGGCGCGTGCCCTCGCAGATCGAACTCGAGCAGGCCGAGGCCGCCGTGCAGCGCGACAAGGCCACCGTCGCCTCGGCGCGCGCCAATATCGAGGCCGCCTCGGCGCAGCTCAAGGCCAACCTCACCACCCGTTCGCGCGCGGTGATCCGCTCGCCCGTCAACGGCGTGGTCCTCGCCCGCCGGATCGAGCCGGGGCAGACCGTGGTCGCCGCCTTCAACACCGTCACCCTGTTCGTGATCGCCGAGGACCTGTCGGAAATGCAGCTGCGCGTCGCCATCGATGAGGCCGACGTGGGCCAGGTCGCGGCCGGGCAGGAGGCGAGCTTCACGGTCGATGCCTATCCGGGCAGGCGCTTCCCGGCGCGGCTCCAGCGGGTCGACCTCGCCTCGCGCAACACGGTCGAGAGCCAGTCCGGCGGGGCCGGCGCGGCGGCGGCTGCCGGCGGCGGGTCGGTGGTGAGTTACGAGGCGCGGCTCGAGGTGCAGAACCCCGACGGCCTGCTGCGCCCCGGCATGACCGCGACAGCGACCATCGCCACCCAGAACACCGGCAAGGCGCTGCTCGTGCCCAACGCCGCCCTGCGCTTCCGCGCGGACAAGGAGGAAGAGAGCGGCGGCGGGGTGTTCCAGCCGCAAATCGGGCTCGAGCGCGACAAGCAGCAGGCCACCATCGGCGAGGGCAGCCGCCAGCAGGTGCAGGTGCTCCAGGCTGACGGGACGCTCAAGGCGATCGAGGTGATCACCGGCCGCAGTGACGGACGGCGCACCGTGGTCCGCTCGAACGACCTCAAGCCCGGCATGAAGGTCGTCACCGGGGTCAAGGCGGCAACCCCGTGACAGCGGGCCGGCCAGACACGGGCGAACCGCTGATCCAGCTCGAAGGGATCACCAAGACCTTCGGCAGCGGCGCGGCCGCGTTCCAGGCCTTGAAGGGCGTCGATCTCACCATCATGCGCGGCGAATTCGTTGCGGTGATGGGGCCATCGGGATCGGGCAAGTCGACCACCATGAACATCCTGGGCTGCCTCGACGTGCCGACCAGCGGGGTCTTCCGCTTCCGCGGGGTCGAGGTGCAGAAGCTCGACCGCGACCAGCGCAGCCTGTTGCGGCGCCGCTATCTCGGCTTCGTGTTCCAGGGCTTCAACCTGCTCGCCCGCACCACCGCGCTCGAGAATGTCGAGCTGCCGCTGCTCTATCGCGGCGAGAGCAAGGCGCAGCGCCGCGCGGCGGCGATGCGGGCGCTCGATCAGGTCGGGCTGGTGCCCTGGGCCGACCACACTCCGGCGGAACTTTCGGGCGGCCAGCAGCAGCGCGTCGCCATCGCCCGGGCGCTGGTGACCGAGCCCGACGTGCTGCTCGCCGACGAGCCGACCGGCAACCTCGACAGCGAACGCTCGGTCGAGATCATGCAGCTGCTCCAGCGCCTGAACGGCGAGGGCATCACCATCCTGATGGTCACCCACGAGGAGGACATGGCGGCCTATGCCGGCACCATCGTCCGTTTCCGCGACGGGCTGGTCGAACGCATCGAGCGCGGCGCGGTGGGCCATGCCGCCGAGGGAGCTGCGGGCTGATGCTGGGCACGAGCATCCTCCTCGCCCTGCGCGAGATCCGGCGGCACATCCTGCGCTCGATCCTGACGACGCTCGGCATCATCATCGGCGTGGCCGCGGTGGTGACGATGGTGACGCTCGGCAACGGGGTCACGGCCTCGGTGCAGGAGGAGATTTCCTCGCTGGGGGCGAGCAACTTCATCGTCTTCCCGGTGCGCACCACCCGCGGCACGATCCGCCCCTTCGACGATGCCGACGTGCGCGCGGTCGGCCAGCAGATCGCCGGGGTCGAGATCGCGGCGGGCAATGTCTCGGCCAATGCCACCGCCTTCTACAACGGGCAGGACTGGGACACGCGCGTGCAGGGCGTGACCAACAAGCTGCTCGAGGCGCAGTCGGTCAAGATCGACGAGGGCCGCGCCTTCACCCGCGACGAGGAGGAATCGGGCAAGAACGTGTGCCTGCTCGGGCTGAAGGTGCGCGAGGCGATCTTCCCGCCGGCCACCAGCCCGGTGGGAGCGCGGATGCGGCTCGGCGATGTCTCGTGCGAGGTAATCGGCACGGTCGAGGAGCGCGGGCAGGGCGGGGGCGGCGCAGACGACGACGATGCGGTCTACCTGCCGCTCAAGAACGTCCAGCGGCGCTTCCGCGGGAACGAGAACCTCGACTACTTCGTGGTCAAGTACGACCCCGCCTATGCGGCGGCGACGGTGCAGGACTCGCTCGTCGCCCTGCTGCGCGAGCGGCGGCTGCTGCAGGATGCCGAGCCGAACGATTTCAACGTGATCGACACCGCTCAGGTCAACCAGGCGCTGGGCGCGGCGACCGGCGCGCTGACCGCGATGGTGGCGGTGATCGCCTCGATCAGCCTGCTGGTCGGGGGGATCGGGATCATGAACATCATGCTCGTCTCGGTGACCGAGCGCACCCGCGAGATCGGCATCCGTCTTGCCATCGGGGCGCTCGCCCGCGAGGTGCGGCTCCAGTTCCTGACCGAGGCGGTGGTGCTGTGCGCGCTGGGCGGGCTGGTCGGCATCGCGCTGGGCTTCGTCGCCTCGATCGGCCTCGCCGCGCTGATCGACGTGCCCTACGTGTTCGATCCGGCGATCAACATCGTCAGCTTCCTGTTCTCGGCGATCATGGGGATCGTGTTCGGCTACTACCCCGCCAGCCGCGCATCGAAGCTCGACCCGATCGACGCGCTGCGCCACGAATGAGGGGGATGGCTCAGGAGCGAGCCGCTTCCATCACCGCGAGGGCCTCGGCCTCGGAAATCACTTCGGCATATTTGGCCTGAAGGTCGAACAGGTTGGCCTCGTGCGGGGCGGGATGGCGGTCGGCACAGGCCTCGCGCACGACGAGGGGCACGAAGCCGTATTGCATCGCATCGAGCACCGAGGCGCGCACGCAGCCCGAGGTCGAATAGCCCCCGATCAGCAGCGTATCGATGCCCTCGGCGTGGAGGGTCTCGGCAAGGCCGGTGCCGAAGAAGGCCGACGGGTATTGCTTGGTGACGACGCGTTCGCCCTCGACCGGGGTCAGCTCGCTCGGGAAGGCGCCGAGCGGGGAACCCTCGACGAAGGCCCTGAGCACCGGGGCCTTGCGCCAGAACACCCCGCCGTCGGAGCCGTCGGGCTTGTACTGCACGTTGGTGAACACCACCGGCACCCCCGCTGCGCGCGCAGCCGCCGCCAGCCGCGCATTGCTGGCGAGCGCGTCGGCGGCGGTGTCCATGAACAGCGGCGAGCCTTCGGTCAGGTAGGCCGCCACCAGGTCGACGATCAGCAGGGCAGGGCGGCTGCCCGGCTGGAGCCGTCCCTCGTAGACCCCGGCGTAATTATCGGCGGCGGAGGGGCCGGTCATCAGATGATCCCCGCCGCCGCCAGCCGTTCGAGCTCGGCGGCATCGAGGCCGAGGCGCTCGGCGAAGACCTCGGCATTGTCCTGCCCCGGCGCGGCGGGCGCGGGGCGGCGGATGGTGCTGGGGGTCTTCGAGAGCTTGGGGAAGGCGTTCTGCATCTTGATCCGCCCACGCTTCTGCGTCTCGACCTCGATGATCGCCTCGCGCGCCTGGAAGTGCGGGTCGGCGAGCATATCGGGCGCGCGGTAGACGCGCCCCGCCGGGATCGAATATTCGATCATCAGCGCGTCCACCTCATCCACCGTGAGCGTGCCGGTCCAGTCGTTGATCAGCGCGTCGAGCTCGTCCTGATGGTGCCCGCGGGCAATGTGCGAGGAATAGCGCGGGTCGCTCGAAAGTTCGGGCCGCCCCATCGCCTGGACGAGACGTGCGAAGATCGCATCGCCATTGGCGCCGATCATGTAGCTGCCGTCCTTGCAGGTGTAGACGTTGGAGGGCGCGATGCCCTTGAGCACCGAGCCCGAGCGTTCGCGGATCACCCCGTTGCGGTCATATTCGGGGACCAGCCCCTCCATCACCTGCAACACCGCCTCGTAGAGCGCGGAGTCGACCACCTGCCCCTCGCCGGTCTTGGCGCGGTGGTGGAGCGCCGCGAGCACGCCCATGCAGCCATAGGTCGCGCACAGCGTGTCGCCGATCGAGATGCCCATGCGGCTCGGCGGCCGGTCCGGCTCGCCGACGATATAGCGCCACCCGCCCATCGCCTCGCCGATCCCGCCGAAGCCGGCGCGGTCGGAATAGGGCCCGTCCTGTCCGTAGCCCGACATGCGGGCGATGATCAGGCCGGGGTTGTCCTTGTGGAGTTCCGCGGGAGACATGCCCCAGCGTTCGAGCGTGCCGGGCTTGAAGTTCTCGATCAGCACGTCGGCTTCGGCGATCAGCTTTTTGGCGAGCGCCTGCCCCTCGGGAACGCGCAGGTTGCAGGTGACCGAGCGCTTGTTGCGCGCGATCACTTCCCACTGCACTTTCTCGTCGCCCTGGCCCCAGTTGCGCATGGGATCGCCCGCGCCCGGCGGTTCGATCTTTACCACGTCCGCGCCCATGTCGCCGAGCAATTGCCCGCAGAAGGGGCCGGCGAGGAGCTGGCCCATCTCGACGACCTTGATCCCTTCTAGCGCGCTCATTCGGCTGCCTCCCGCAAGGCCGTCCACACGGGTTGGACAGGGGCGGGGAGGCCCGTTTCGGCCTCGCAATTGGCGCGCAGGGCTTCAATTCCCGGGCCGTAGTCGAACAGCGGAAGCTCCCCGCGCGCGGCCTCGATCTCGGCGCGCAGGGCCTCGGTCGCGGCATAGTCGACCGCGCCTTCGGCGTCCGCCACCACGCCATAGGCGCGGGCGCCTTCGGGGGTGACGAGGCCCTGCCGGATTTCGAGACCCACCAACTCGGGGTCGCGCGCCAGCGGGTCGCCCCAGCCGCCGCCGCCCCAGGTAATGAAGTGGAGGAGGTCGCCCGCCTTCACCGCGACGCTCTCGACCTTGTTGCCGACGATCGCGGTGGTGCCGTCGGCGCGCTCCAGCACCTTCCGCGCCCGCGCGCCCGGGTGCCCGCCATTGACGCCCCAGGGCGGCACGAACCAGCGGTCGTCATGGATCGCGATCTCGCCGTCGGCGAGGAAGCGGTAGGTCATGTGGATGCCGTTGCCCCCGCGATGCAGCCCAGCCCCGCCGCTGTCCGGCGCGGTCGAGTAGCGTTCGATCCTGAGCGGGAAATAGCGTTCGAGGAACTCGTTGGGCACGTTGGTGAACCCCGGCCACAGCGAGTGCCCGTCCGGCCCGTCACCGAGCGGCCGCCCGGGGATGCCGCCGAAGCCGATCTGGAACAGCTGGAACCAGTCGCGCGTCCCGTCCTCGCGGGCATCCCACCCGGAGTAGAACAGGTGCGGCGAGGAGGAGAACCCGGCGGCGTTGAGGAACTCCGGCGTCTTCTGGCCGAGCAGCCCGCCGAGAATGTCGAAGATGCGCCCCAGCGCATGGGTGCGGCCCGAGAGCGCGGCGGGGAAGTGCGGCTTCAGCAGCGAGCCTTCGGGGATGCGCACCTCGATCAGATCGTAGAACCCGTCGTTGAACAGGATCTGCGGATCGAAGACCATGATCATGTAGATGCCGAAGAACATCTTGAACATGTTCTCGTTGAGGAAGAAGTTGATCGAGGCGGCCGACTGCGGATCGGTGCCCTCGAAGTCGAGGATCACCTTGTCGCCCTCGCGCCACATGGTGCAGCGGATCTTGTAGGGTCCGTAGCCCTTGCCGTCGTCGCAGATGTAATCCTCGAAGCTCACCGGCTCCTCGGCCACGGCCATCGCCAGCAGCGATTTCATCGCGCGGTGGTTGCGCGCGAGCAGCTCCTGCGTGGCCGAGACGTAGACATCATCGCCGAAGCGGTCGGCCATCTCGATCACGCGGCGCGCGGCGACGCGGCAGCTGGCGATCAACGCATTGAGGTCCGCCTGGCACCAGTCGGGCTTGCGGGTCTGGTGCATGACGAGCTTCATCAGGTCTTCGTTGTATTCGCCCTTCTTCCAGATCTTCACCGGCGGGATGCGCACCCCTTCCTCGAAGATCGAGGAGGCACCGATGGGCATGGAGCCGGGGACCGAGCCGCCGATGTCGCTCTGGTGGCCGAACATCGCGGTGTAGGCGATCAACCGCCCGTCCTTGAACACCGGGAGCAGCACCAGCCAGTCGTTCGAATGGCTGATCGCCCCGGCACAGGAATAGGGATCGGACAGGAAGATCATGTCCCCGTCCTCGATCGTGCCGTCGAAGCTCTTGAGGAAGCCGTCGATGAAGCTGCCGAACTGGCCGACGATCATCTTGCCGGCGGGGTCGGAGATCAGCGGGAAGGCGTCGCCCTGCTCGCGGATGCCGGGGCTCATGGCGGTGCGCACGAGGGTCGCGTCCATCTCGATGCGGGCATTGCGCAGCGCGTTCTCGATGATGTCGAGCGTCACCGGGTCGATGGCGACCGTGTTGAAGGGCGCGGGGTTGGTTTCGATGATGCGTGCCGGCATGGTCTCAGCCCTTCGCCTTGAGAGTAATGAGGATGTTGCCGACGGCGTCGACGGTCGCGCGGCAATCGTGTTCGACGAGGGTGGTCGAATCCATTTCGGTGATGATCGCGGGGCCTTCGATCACGTCGCCCTGACGCAGCTTGGCGCGGTCGTAGATCACCGCCGCCCGCTCCTCGCCGCCGATCCACATCACGTGGTCGCGGATCTTGGCAGATGACGGATCGCCGTCGCCCTTGGGGAGTTCGGCTGCGGGGAGGGCCGGGGCCTGCCCCATCGCCACGGCGCGCAGGTTCACGATCTCGTGGGGCGTGTCCATGTTGAAGGTGAAGAGCCTGAGGTGCTCCTCGTCGAAGCGGGCGAGGATGCCTTCGATGCCGTCCTTTTCGAGAATGTCCTTGGTGATCGTCAGCGGCACCTCGAAGGCCTGCCCGGCATAGCGCACGTCGATCTCGAACAGCGAGGTGATCTGCTCCTCCGGAATGCCGTCCGCCACCAGCTCGCCGCGGGTCTGTTCGGCCATGTCGTCAAGCACCTGCACCAGATCGGCGATGCTCGTGTCGCGGGCGAGGCGCGAGAAGCTGCGCGCGGTTTCGGTGCGCATCCGGGTGGTGGCATCGCCCAGCGCGCAGAGCACGCCCGGGGAAACGGGCGAGATGGCGGGCCAGCTCCCCATCAGGCGGGCGACCGCGTTGACATGGAGCGGCCCCGCGCCGCCGAAGCCCATCAGCGCGAATTCGCGCGGGTCGTAGCCCTGCTGGACGCTGATCATCCGGAGCGCGCCGAACATGTTCTCGTTGACGATGTCGATGATCCCGCGCGCCGCCTCCATCAGCGTGACGCCGAGCGCATCGGCGATGGTCTGCACGGCGGCCTTGGCGCCCTCGCGGTCGAGCTTGAAGCTGCCGCCGAGGAGGTCTTCGGGAAGATAGCCGAGCACCACATTGGCATCGGTCACGGTCGGGAGCGTGCCGCCCTTGGCGTAGGCGACGGGGCCGGGGACAGCACCCGCGCTCTCCGGCCCGACGCGCAGCGCGCCGGTCAGTTGCGGCACGTGGGCGATCGAGCCGCCCCCTGCACCCACCGTCTTCACGTCGAGCGCCGAGGCGCGGACCGAGAGGTGCCCGACCTCGGTGGTGCGCTGGCGGCGCGGCTCGAAACCCTGGATCAGCGCCACATCGGTCGAGGTGCCGCCGACATCGAGCGTCAGGATATTCTCGAAGCCCGCATTCTTGGCCACCCACAGCGCGCCGGTGACGCCGCCCGCAGGGCCGGACATGAGGATGTTGACCGGATGCTCCTCGGCCTTCTGGCTGCTCATCAAGCCGCCATCGGAGCGCAGCAGCGAGAGGCGGCCCTTCAGCCCCTCGGCCTCCAGCTTGGTGCGCAAGTTGGAGACATATTTCGACACCACGGGCCGCACCGCCGCGTTCGCGACGGTCGAGAGCGTGCGCTCGTATTCCTGCATTTCGGGCAGGACTTCATGGGAGAGCGAGACGGGGATGCCGGGCAGTTCCTCGGCGGCGATCTCCCCGATCCGCACCTCGTGCGCGCCGTTGAGATAGGCGTTCATCAGGCTGACGGTGAGCGCCTCGATCCCGTCGCCCTTCAGCTTGCGCAGGGCGGCGCGCACCGCGTCCTCGTCGAGCGGGGCGACCTCGCGGCCTTGTGCGTCCATGCGTCCGGGGACTTCCACGGTATGTTCGAGCCGCGCCAAAGGCTGCGGCTTGGGCCACACGATCCACGCCGCGAGGCCCCCGGGCACATAGGAGCGCGCGATCTGCATGATGTCGCGGTAGCCCTGCGTGGTGACGAGGCCGACCTTCGCGCCCTTGCCCTCCAGCACGGCATTGGTCGCGACCGTGGTGCCGTGAAGGAAATAGGCGATATCCGCAGCGGTGATCCCGGCCTTGGCGGTGATCGCCTTCACGCCCGTCAGGATGCCTTCCGAGGAATCGTGCGGGGTCGAGGGGGTCTTGTGCCGCCAGAAGGCGCCGCTCGCCTCGTCGAACAGCAAGAGGTCGGTGAAAGTCCCGCCCACGTCCACGCCCAGCCTGTAAGTCATGCCGTTTCCCTGTCTTGTGTCATGCCGCGCGGGCGACCGCCGAAGGGAGTTCCCGCCCCAGCTCGCCCGCAAACCACTTGTTGGCGGCGATTGCCGCGTCGAGATCGATGCCCGTCCTCACCCCGGAACGCTGCATCATGTAGACGAGGTCCTCGGTCGCAATGTTGCCCGTCGCGCGCGGTGCGAAGGGGCAGCCGCCGAGACCGCCGAGCGAGGCGTCGAACACCCGCACGCCCGCCTTCCAGGCCTCCCAGGCATTGGCGATGCCGGTGCCGCGGGTGTTGTGGAAATGGGCGCGCATGGGGATCCTGCCGCCGAGCAATTCGCCCAGCTTGCCGAACAGTTCCCCCGCCTCGAAAGGCGTGCCGACGCCGATGGTGTCGGCGAGCGCGATTTCCTCGGGGCCTTCCTGCGCGATGGCCTCGGCAATGGCGAGCACGGTTTCGTGTTTCACCTCGCCCTCGAAGGGGCAGCCGAAGGCGGCGCTGATGGTGACCTGCGCACGGATGCCTTCCGCGCGCGCGAAGCGTAGCATCTCGCGCGTCTCGGCGATGCCCTGTTCGATGTTCTGGCCCTGGTTCTTCTGCCCGAAGGTGTCGCTGGCGACCACCACGCAGCCGACCTGATCAACCCCGCGCGCGCCGCCCTCGCGGGTCGCGAGTGCGCGCAGCACCCCGCGCTTGTTGAGCACGAGACCGATGTAGGTGCAGTCCGCCCGGTCCGGCAGCCCCGCGATCACCGCTTCCGCATCGGCCATCTGCGGCACGCGCGCGGGGTGGACGAAGCTCGCGACCTCGAGCCGCCGCGCGCCGTAGCCGATCATGCGGTGGACGAGGTCGAGCTTGGTGTCGGTGGAAATGATGTCCGGCTCGTTCTGCAAGCCGTCGCGCGGGCCCACCTCGACGAGTTCGATGGAGTCGACGGAACTGTCGCCTGACATGATGAATCGCCTGTTGTTGCTGACGGGGCCTGCGAAAGTCAGATAGCCGGTTTGTATACAATTGCAATCATGCTTGGTCTGACTTGGCAGGCTGGAACCGGACGGGATGCAGCGCGTTGTTATGCGTCTTTTGCAAGTCTCTCGCCGGCCGCGGGCCCCACCGCGCGGGCAAAGGTATGGAAGGCGCGGCGCAGGTGACTGCCCATAACGGCGCGCGCCCAGTCGGGGTCGCGGGCGGCGAAGGCGGCGATCAGCTCGTCGTGGTCGCGCGCCGATTGCCTGAGGTCGTCCTGGGTGTAGGTGCGCGCGGTGCGCAGCACCACCGGCGCCTCGACCAGCCGCGCCAGCAACTGCCCGAGGCGCGGCGAATGGGCGGCGTCGATGATCACCTCGTGAAAGGCGCGATTGGCATCGAGGAAGCGCGCGACATCGGGCGCGCTCTGCTCGACCGCCGCCTTCAGCTCCTGGTTGAGAGCCTCCAGATCGGCGATCTGCTCTCGGGAAAGACGCTGCGCGGCGCGCTCGGCGGCATGGCATTCGAGCATCTGCCTCAGCGCGAACATTTCCTCGATATCGTCGCGGCTCCAGTCGGCGACGAACAGGCGCTTGGTGTCCGAACGGACCAGCAGCAGCTCGTCCTCGAGCCGCCGCACCGCCTCGCGCACCGGGGTGCGGCTGACCCCGGTGATCTGGGCGAGCTGGTCCTCGGTGAGCTGCTCGCCGGCCTTCACCGCCCCGCTCAGCAGGTGGGCGCGGATCGCCGCATAGGCCCGCTCCGAGGCGCGACTCACCGGGGTGCCGCCGGGCGGGAAGGGGAGGGGGCAAGCATCTTCATCATCTTCCTATGTGCGGCCCGGTTCGGCATCCGGCAAGCCTGTGCGGCGACAAAAACACACCTGTCGGGGTCCTTTCGCCCCATTCGTGCAAAAGGCTTGACGGGAAGGATTTGTATACAATACGCACGCCACCCGGGGCAACAGGCCAAGGCAACAGGCCTGAGAAACAGGGGTGTGGCCGTGCAGCGTTCAGGGGTTCATGTGCCGATCGCGGAAGGAGCAGCCGGTTGCGGCAGCCTCCGCTGCGTCCGCACGCCCGCCGCGCATCGTCCGCATTTCCGCCCATTAGCCACGCCATCGCGCCGGCGCACCCGCGCCCGGCCGCCCGCAACCTCTCGATCCCACTTCAGGAGAGCCGCCTTATGAATGTCCGTCTGGTCCTAGCCTCTGGCGCGGCTCTCGGCGCCATCGCCTTCGCCGCCCCCGCCGCCGCGCAGCAGGAGGCCCCCGCCGCCGGGACGCAGGAGGAGGGCGGCATCATCGTCACCGCCCGCCGCCAGTCCGAAAGCCTGCAGGATGTGCCCGCCGCGGTCACGGTGTTCGGCGCCGAGACGCTCGCCAAGACCGGCGTCCAGCGCGCCGACGACTTCATCCAGCTCACTCCGGGCGTCACCATCGTCACCGGCACCGCCGAGGCGGGCGACACCCAGATCAACATCCGCGGCATGAACGGCGCGCGCGACGCGGAAAGCTCGGTCGCGCTGGTGGTCGACGGCATCCTCAAGACCAACACCGCCCAGCTCAACCAGAACCAGGGCACGCTGCGCCAGGTGGAAATCCTGAAAGGCCCGCAGGGCGCGCTCTACGGGCGCAACGCCGCCGCGGGCGCGATCGTGCTCCAGACGCTGAAGCCCGGCGACCGCCTCGAAGGCGGCATGATCGTGCGCGCCGCCGAGGATCAGACCTACCTCGCCAACGGCTTCATCTCGACCCCGATCGGCGACACCGCGGGGCTGGTGGTCTCGGCCAACTACTTCCGCACCGACGGCTTCTTCCGCAACCGCTTCCTCGGCAATTCCAAGACCATCGACGACCAGGAGATCTTCGGCATCGACGCCCGCTTCGTGACCGAGCTGGGGCCGAACACCGAGCTCGACGTGAAGGCGCGCTATGCCGACCTCAAGGGCGCCTCGATCAACTTCAACGCGAGCTTCCACCTGCCCAATTTCGCCGCCGTCGACCCGGCCTTCTTCGAGGACGTCAACGAGCACCCCTTCGACTGGTACTCGAACATCCGTCCGACCAACGACCAGACCACCTTCGAGGCCTCGGCCAAGGTCGAGCACGAGTTCGAGGGCGCGACGCTGACGGCATGGTTGCTCTACAGCGATGTCGACCAGGCGCTGGTCGCCGACGGGACCTCGGCCGATTTCGCGCGCTTCACCTTCCCGGGCGCGACACCCGCCTCGGTCGCGGCGGCCAATGCCTGCGCGGCGAGCACCGCGGCGCTGACCGGCTATCCGCTCAACGCCCCGACCTTCATCGGCGCGAGCCCGATCCCCTTCATCTTCAACCCCGCCACCGGATCGACCTTCGGCGCCTACAGCCCGACCACCTGCGACGGCACCCAGTTCCAGGTGCGCCAGCAGGAGGACATCTCGGGCGAAATCCGCCTTGCCTCCAATGGTGACGGGCCGATCAACTGGCAGGTCGGGGCCTATTACCTCCACATCGACCGCGAGGTGGGTGTCAGCCTCGGCGCGGATCTCGGGCGCGGGGTGATCCGCCGGCTCTACAATGCGCCGGGCAGCGACAACCCGACCACCCAGCTCTACAACGACGCCTTCACCACCGATGTCTACGCGGTCTTCGCCGCGCTCGATGCCGACGTGTCCGACCGCTTCAACGTCAGCCTCGCGGGGCGCTACGACATCGAGGACCGGCAGGTGGCGAGCCTCGTTCCGGCGGTCTTCGATCCGATCACCGGCGGGCCGATCAACCCCGGCCAGCGCGTCGTGAACGGCGCGGTCCAGCCGATCGCCCCGCAGTCGGCGACCTTCAAGCAGTTCCAGCCCAAGATCTCGCTGCGCTACGAGCTGACCGACGACATCAACCTCTACGGCAACTGGGGCATCGGCTTCAAATCGGGGGGCTTCAACAACCAGGGCTCGGCCGCGATCGTCGACCAGGCCTTCAACCAGTTCATCGGCACCAATGTCGACATCGACGACCAGTACCGCAAGGAAGTCTCGAGCGCCTTCGAGGCAGGCGTCAAGGGCAGCCTGATGGACGGCGCGGTGACCTTCGACCTTGCGGGCTACTACACCAATGTCGATGACATGCAGTTCTTCGAGTTCTTCGTCGGCGGCTTCGGCCTCTTGCGCGTGGTCTCGAACATCGACGAGGTCGAGCTCTACGGGGCCGAGCTCAACGTGACGGTCGAGCCGGTGCGCGGCTGGAAACTGTTCGCATCGGGCAACGTCACCGAAAGCGAGATCCTCGCAAATGCCTCGCGGCCCGTGACGGTCGGCAACAAGTCGCCGCACACCGCCGATTACACCATCAACCTCGGCACCCAGCTCGACCTGCCGGTGTCCGGCAGCATCGACTTCGTCACCCGCGCCGATTACCGCATCACCGGGCCGACGTGGTTCCACACCTTGCAGGACGATCCCAACCCGACCCTGTTCAGCGGGCTGCTGCCGATCTCGGCGCTCCAGCTGCCGGGCTTCGTGGGCGATGCGGACTATTCGGTGACGCGGCGCGACGCCTTCGGGGTGATGGACCTGCGCGTCGGGTTCGAGAGCGAGACCTGGTCCATCACCGCCTATGCCGAGAACCTGTTCAACGAGAAGTATCTCAACGAGGTGATTACCGCAGTCGAGTTCGGCGGATCGTTCATCTCGCCGGGCGGCCTCCAGCGGTTCGGGGTGGAGCTGGGCTACAAGTTCTGATTCCCGAGCCCTTCGGGCCCCGTGTCCATCGCGGGCGTGTCATAACGGGAACAGAAAAGGGAAGCGCGCGAGAGGTCGACCCACCCCTCGCGCGCTTTTTCCTATTTCGCGGCAGGCGCGCTCCACCACGACAGGGTCTGGTTGTCGTGGGCCGAGGTCCACACCCCTTTGGGCGTCCAGCGCAGCGCGCCGCTGCCCACCGCCGCCCCCATCCGCGCGCGGATCTTGAGGCTGGCGGGATCGATCACCACCATCGTCTGGTCGTCGGTGGTGCGCAGCCACACCGCGCCCCCTGCGGCGTCGATGTCACCCCACTTGAGATTGTCGCCGACCTTGGTGCGCCCCGCCACGGCAAGGCTTGCCGGATCGACCTTGGCCACGGTGCCGTCGCCCTGTTCCTGCACCCACACCGCGCCCTCGCCCGCGGCAAGGAAGCCGGGCGTGTCGCCGAGCGCGGCCGTGCCGGTCACGGCATTGGTGGCGGTGTCGATCTTCTGGAGGAGCTTGCCCTCGCTCGACACCGCCCAGAGCGCGTCGAAGCCATAGGCGAGATACCAGGTCTCGGGCACGACGGTGACGGTGGCGGCAACGGCATTGGTGGCAGGGTCGATCCGCGCGAGTTTGCCCGCCGGATCGCTCGGCACCCAGACCGCGCCCGCGCCGGCGACCACGTTCGTCTCGCCCTTGGGATTGGCGAGGCCGGTGGCGATCTTCGCCTGCACGGCGCCGGTGGCGAGGTCGATGCGCCAGACCTCCTTGCCCGGGCAATTGGCGACCCACAGCGATCCGGCCGCGATCGCCATGGTCCCGCAGGGGCGGGGCACCTCGACCGCGGCGAGCTTTCCGGCCGGGGACCATTTCTCCACCCGGCCATCATTCGTCACCCACACCGCATCGCCATCGACCGCGAGGAAATCGGCAAAGCCGGGCACCTTGAGCGCGGTCTCGACCAGATCGGGCACGGGGCCGACCGCGTCGTCGGGCGGGGGCGTGTCGTCGGCGCAGGCGGTGGCGGCGAGCGCGGCGGCGGCGGCGAGAACGGCGAGCGGGCGGGCAGCAGGTTTGCGGATCATGGCTGTGCGTCTCCATGCCTGGGGCAGGGGGAGAGGAGGCCCTCGTCAGGGCGCGGTTCCTGCCACGGTGGAACCAATCTCGCCCATATTACGTTTCCAATCAATCGTAATAATTCATGGTGGACAAACGGGCCGAAGCGGCGGATGTTCGCAGGCGCAACATAGGGGACGAATCATGCTCCAGCAGGCCCGCCGTGCCGCCCGCTACCTCGCAATGGCCTTCGCCGCGCTGGCGCTGGCGGCCTGTTCCGGCGGGGAGGAGGAAGCCGCCGCCCCGCGCACCGAATTCGCCATCGGCTGGTCGATCTATGCCGGATGGATGCCCTGGCCCTATGCCGAGCAGGCGGGCATCGTGAAGAAGTGGGGCGACAAATACGGCATCACGATCCGCTTCGTGCAGGTCAACGACTATATCGAGAGCGTGAACCAGTACACCGCGGGCAAGCTTGACGGGGTGACGGTCGCCAACATGGACGCGCTGACGATCCCCGCGGCGGGCGGCAAGGATACCAGCGCGATCATCCTCGGCGACTATTCCAACGGCAATGACGCCGTGCTGCTGAAGGGCGCCGATGCGGTGGCGGGGATCAAGGGGCGGCAGGTCTATCTCGCCGAGCTTTCGGTCTCGCACTACCTGCTCGCCCGCGCGCTCGAGACGAGCGGCATGAAGCTCACCGATGTGAAGACGATCAACACCTCCGATGCCGATATCGCCGCCGCCTTCTCCTCTCCCGAGGTCATGGCGGCGGTGGCGTGGAACCCGCAGGTCACCACCATGAAGGGCGTCGCGGGGACCAGGGCGGTGTTCACCTCGGCCGATATCCCGGGCGAGATCCTCGACCTGATGGTGGTCGACACCAAGGTGCTCGCCGCCAATCCGAACCTCGGCAAGGCGCTTGCCGGGATCTGGTACGAGACGATGGCGCTGATGGCGAAGCAGGATGCCGAAGGCGCGGCGGCGCGCGCGGCGATGGCGAAGCTCGCAGGCACCGATCCGCAAGCCTTCGAGGGCCAGCTGTCGACCACCTTCCTCTACACCGATCCCAAGGCGGCGGTGGCGGCGATGGCCTCGCCCGATCTCGTCACCACCATGACCCGCGTGCGCGATTTCTCCTTCGCGCAAGGATTGTTCGGGCAGGGCGCGCGTTCGGCGGACGCGGTGGGGATGAGCTTCCCGGGCGGCAAGACACTGGGCGATGCCAATGCGATCACCCTGCGCTTCGATCCGACCTACATGCAGCTCGCCGCCGACGGGAAGCTCTGACCGGTGAGGTGGGTCACCGCCAATCCTGGGCGGCGCGGCAACCTGCTGCTCGGCGCGGTGCCGCTGCTGGTGCTGGCGCTGGCCTATGTCGTCGCCGCCGCCGCGCGCCATGCGGACAACCCGGCCGACAAGATCCTGCCGCTCCCCGGCGCGATGGCGGCGGCGATGGCGGGGCTGCTGTTCGAAGCCGATCCGCTCTCCGGCCAGTACCTGTTCTGGGCCGACACCCTTGCGAGCCTGTGGCGGCTGGGAATGGGCCTCGGCATCGCGACGGCATCGGCACTTTGTGTCGGCCTCGTTGTCGGGTCGTTGCCGCCTCTTCGCGCGGTGCTTGGCCCGCTGGTGACGGCGATTGCGGTGATCCCGCCCATCGCGCTCCTGCCGATCCTGTTCATCGTCTTCGGCCTCGGCGAGACCGCCAAGGTGGCGCTGATCGTGGTCGGGGTGGCGCCTTTCATGATCCGTGACGTCGCCGGACATATCGGCGCCCTGCCGCGCGAGCAGGTGATCAAGGCCTTGACTCTGGGGGCGAATTCCTGGGGCGTGGTGCTGCGCGTCGCCCTGCCGCAGGCGCTCCCGCGGCTGTTCGAGGCCCTGCGCCTCTCGCTCGGCCCGGCATGGGTGTTCCTGATCTCGGCCGAGGCGATCGCGGCCGACGTCGGCCTCGGCTACCGCATCTTCCTCGTCCGCCGCTACCTCGCGATGGACGTGATCCTGCCCTACGTGGCGTGGATCGCGCTGCTGGCGGTGGTGATGGACCTTGCCCTCTCGCGGGCGAGCCGCCGCCTGTTCGGCTGGGCGCACTGAGCGCGATGCTGAGCCTTCGCAACCTCTGGGTGGAGTATGGCGAGAAGGTCGTGCTCGAGCGCATTTCGCTCGATATAGCGGAGGGGAGCTTCGTCTCGATCATCGGCCCCTCGGGGGCGGGCAAGAGCAGCCTGCTGCGCGTGATCCTCGGCCAAGAGAAGCCGACGCGCGGGACGATCACCCTCGACGGCGCCCCGCTTCCGGCGGAGTGCGGGCCAGACCGCGGGGTGGTGTTCCAGCGCTACTCGGTCTTCCCGCATCTGACGGTGCTCGGCAACGTTCTGATCGGCGTCGAGTTTTCGGCTGCGCCCCTCACCGCCCGCCTGTTCGGCAGCGCGCGGCGCGCCGCGATCGCCGAGGCCGGGGCGATGCTCGAACAGGTCGGCCTCGCCGATGCCCGCGACCTCTACCCCGCGCAGATGTCGGGCGGGATGCAGCAGCGCCTCGCCATCGCCCAGGCGCTGATCAAGCGGCCGCGCATCCTGCTGCTCGACGAACCCTTCGGCGCGCTCGATCCCGGCATCCGGAGCGACATGCACGCGCTCATCACGCGGCTGTGGCGCGAGCACGGGCTGACCGTGATCATGGTCACGCACGACATCAAGGAGGCCTTCACCCTCGGCACGCGGGTGCTCACGCTCGACAAGCGCCGGCACGATCCGCACGCCCCGCACCGCTATGGCGCAGGCGTGGTCTACGACCTCGCGCTGACCCGCAAGCAGGCCGAGGAAGCCCTTGTCGAGACAGCCGGTATTACGATTGACACGAAAGTTAATACCTGAAATGGTCGCCCCATGAGTCCCCCCGAACCCTCCCGTCTCGCGCGCCTTTCCATGAGCCTTCCGGCCGAGCTGTTCCGCCAGCTCGACATGATGGTGGAGGAGCGCGGCCTGCCTTCGCGCTCGCAGCTGATCGCCGAACTGATCCGCCATGCGCTGGCCGAGCACGAGGCGCTGACCCGCCCGGACGAGATGCTCGCGGGGACCGTGACCATTGTCTACGCGGGCGGGGCGGGGCGGGTGCGCCAGCAGCTGGCGGAAACGCAGCTTGAATATCTCAAGGAGGTGATCTCCTCGCAGCACGTCTTCCTCGAGGAGGACCAGTCGCTCGAGGTGCTGCTGGTGCAGGGCCCGGCGGTGCGCCTGAAGCAGCTGTGCGATGCCCTGCGCGCGATCAGGGGCGTGCAGCAATTGCAGCTCGTCACCACCACCGCGCTGCTCCCGCCGCTCCACGAGCAGGATGTTCCGCCTGCCAAAGAGGCCGCCGAATGAGCGCGACCGCCGATCCCAGATCCGCCCGCGAACATGCCCGCGCGCAAGGCGGCACGCGGGTCGAGACCATGCCCATCCTCCCGCCCGTGGCGGATGACCTGCCCGAGGGCGTGGTTCCCGGGGATCTTGTGTGGGAGGAGACGGTCGCGCCCGGCGGCTACACCTCGCGGCGGCTCGCACGCGGCACGCGGCTGCGGCTGATCGACAAGGCGGGCGATGCCTGCGCTTCGCTCAACATCTTCAACGCCGAGATGCCGACTGAGCGGCTGAACGTCGCCGACACGGTCAAGGTCCAGTGGAACGCCTATCTGGGCGCGGGCAAGCTGCTGCTCAGCGACATGGGCCGGGTGCTGATGAGCATCCTTGAGGACGGCGCGGGGACGCACGACACCTTCTGCGGTGTGTCAAATGCGGCCGGTAACGCACGGAAATATGGTGAGGGTCGCAATTCGGGCGCCTTTCCCAACGGGCGCGACCGGCTGATCCTCGGCGCGGCCAAGCATGGCCTTACCCGCCGCGATGTCCATCCCTGCGTCACCCTGTTCAAGGGCACCCGGATCGAGGCGGATGGCAGTATCACCCCGATCGTCGGCCCCTTTGCGCCCGGGCGCGAGGTGCTGCTGCGGGCCGAGATGGAGGTGGTGGTGGTGATCGCCAACTGCCCCCACGTGCTCGACCCCCGTCCCGCATACCATTCGACACCGCTGCGCCTCACCGCATGGCGCGGGCCGGTGACCTCCGAAGACGATCCCTTGCGCAATGCCACGCCAGAGGGGCTGCGCGCCTACCTCAACACCGAGGACAACTACCGCCGCTAACCCTCTCCACCGGAACCAGAACATGAGCAGCGATCCGGCCCTCTCCGGCCTCACCGGCAGCATCATCCACGACGAGATCGTGCCCGCGCGCGCGCCGTGGCTGCACCATGTCCGGGCCGGCGAGGTGCTGCGCATCGTTGATGTCGAGGGCAACCAGGCGGTCGACTTCCTGATCTATTCCGCCGCCGACGACGCCGAGCGTTATTCGGCGCAGGACACGGTGGCGGCGCAGGGCAACCTGTTCCTGCGGACCGGCACGGTGCTGCTCTCGAACGAGGGCAATCCGCTGATGACCATCGTCGCCAGCGCGGTCGACTACCACGACACGATCGGCGGCGCCTGTTCGTGTGAAAGCAATACCTTGCGCTACGGACATCACACCAAGCATCAACACGCCTGCGTCGACAATTTCCTCGAGGCGAACCTCACCCAGGGGCGCGGCAAGCGCGACATCGTCTCCAACATCAACTTCTTCATGAACGTGCCGGTCGAGGAAGACGGCACGCTCGGCATCGTCGACGGCATCTCCGCCCCCGGCCTGACGGTCGACCTGCGCGCCGAGATGGACGTGATCGTGGTCGTCTCCAACTGTCCGCAGGTCAACAACCCCTGCAACGGCTTCAACCCCACCCCGGTGCGGATGATCGTGGCGGCGGCATGAGTTTTGACACCGTCCTCATCGCCAACCGGGGCGCAATCGCGACGCGGATCATCCGCACGGCGAAGGCGATGGGGCTGAGGACGGTGGCGGTCTATTCCGAGGCCGATGCGGGTTCGCTCCACGTCAGCGCGGCGGACGAAGCGGTGTGCATCGGGCCGGGCCCGGCGGCGCAGTCCTATCTCGATGTCGCGGCAATTCTGGTGGCGGCGAGGGCGACCGGGGCGGGAGCGATCCACCCGGGCTACGGCTTCCTTGCCGAGAATGCCGACTTCGCGGAAGGCTGCGCGGCGGCGGGCGTTGTCTTCATCGGGCCGACCCCCGAGAACATCCGCACCTTCGGCCTCAAGCACTCCGCCCGGGCGCTGGCCGAGGCCAACGGCCTGCCGCTCGCCCCCGGCACCGGGCTGCTGACCGGCGCGGACGAGGCCGCCGCGGCCGCCGCTCGGATCGGCTTTCCGGTCATGCTCAAGGCCACGGCCGGCGGCGGCGGCATCGGCATGCGCGTCTGCGAGAGCGAAGCCGCCGTGCGCGAGGGCTTCGCCACCGTGGTCCGCCAGGGCGAGGCGAGCTTCGGCGACGCGGGCGTCTTCCTCGAACGCTACATCCCCCGCGCGCGGCACATCGAGGTGCAGATCTTCGGCGACGGCAGGGGCCGCGTCATGGCGCTGGGCGAGCGTGACTGTTCGCTCCAGCGGCGCAACCAGAAGGTCGTCGAGGAGGCGCCCGCGCCCAATCTCCCCGAGGCCAAGCGCGCCGCGCTGATCGCCGCCGCCGTCCGGCTCGGCGAGGCGGCGCGCTATCTCTCGGCGGGCACGGTCGAGTTCCTCTACGATGCCGAGCGCGAAGATTTCTTCTTCCTCGAGATGAACACCCGCCTCCAGGTCGAGCATGGCGTCACCGAGGAGGTCATGGGCATCGACCTCGTCCAATGGATGATCCGGGGCGCGGCGGGCGATTTCGCGATGCTCGACGCCCCCACGCCGACGCCGCAGGGCCATTCGGTGCAGGTGCGGCTCTATGCCGAGGACCCGGGGCAGGACTATCGCCCCACCACCGGCACGCTCACCAACGTCGCCTTCCCCGAGGGCATCCGCGCCGAGACCTGGGTGATGGCGGGCAGCGAGGTCAGCGCCTTCTACGATCCGATGCTGGCGAAGCTCATCACGAAAGGAGCGACCCGGGCCGAGGCGATCACCGCGATGCAGGCGGCGCTGGATGCCTCGCGCATCGACGGGATCGAGACCAATCTCCGGTGGCTACGCGAGGTGGCGCGCGCTCCGGGCTTCACCAGCGGCGAGGTCTCCACCCGGATGCTCGACACCGTCGCCTATCGCCCGCGCGCCGTGCGGGTGATCGCCGGCGGCACGGCGACCTCGGTGCAGGACTGGCCCGGGCGCCTCGGGCTGTGGAACGTCGGCGTCCCCCCGAGCGGCCCGATGGACGATCTCTCCTTCCGCCTCGGCAACCGCATCCTCGGCAATCCCGAGGGCACGGCGGGGCTGGAGGTCACCGCCAGCGGCCCGACCCTGCTGTTCGAGGCCCCTGCCACCATCTGCCTCACCGGCGCGGATTTCGGCGCGACGGTGGACGGCGAGCCAGTCCCACGCGGGGAGGCCCTGCGCATCGCCGCCGGCCAGACGCTGGCGATGGGCCGCGCCTCAGGCGGCGGGATGCGCGGCTATGTGCTGTTCGCCGGCGGACTGGATGTCGTCCCCTATCTCGGCTCAGCGGCCACCTTCACCCTCGGCCGGTTCGGCGGCCATGCCGCCCGCGCGCTGGTGGCGGGGGATGTGCTGCACCTCAATCCTCCCCGGCACGGGGAGGGGGACCATGCGAAGCATGGTGGAGGGGCGGGCGCGCCAGCTCGAGACGGCGAGGAGTTCGGAGCAACGGCACCTGCCCCTCCACCACCTGCGGTGGTCCCCCTCCCCCAAGGGGGAGGATTGCTCCCCGAACTCGGGTGCGAATGGCAATTGCGCGTGCTCTACGGCCCCCACGGCGCGCCCGATTTCTTCACCGAGGGGGACATTGCCCGCTTCCTCGCGGCCGAATGGCAGGTCCATTACAACTCCAACCGCACCGGTGTGCGGCTCGTCGGCCCCAAGCCCGAATGGGCGCGGCGCGACGGCGGTGAGGCGGGCCTCCACCCGTCGAACATCCACGATAATCCCTATGCCATCGGCGCGGTCGACTTCACCGGCGACATGCCGATCATCCTCGGCCCCGACGGGCCTTCGCTGGGCGGCTTCGTGTGCCCCTTCACGGTGATCGCCGCCGACCGCTGGAAGATCGGCCAGCTCGCCCCGGATGACCGGGTGCGCTTCGTGCCGGTGAGCATCGACGACATCACGGCATCGCGGGCCATCGCCGACCTCTCCCCGATCCTCGCCGAGACCCCCGCCGACGGCGCGCGCCCGCGCACCACCTACCGCCAGCAGGGCGACCGCAACATCCTCGTCGAATATGGCGACATCGTGCTCGACATCGAGCTGCGCATCCGCATCCACGCGCTGATGCAGGCGCTGGAGGCGATGGACCTGCCCGGGGTGATCGACATCACCCCCGGCATCCGCTCGCTGCAACTGCATTTCGACGGCACCACGCTGGACCAGGCGGGGGCCCTTGCCGCCCTGCTACGGGCCGAGGCGGCGATGGGCGATCTCGCCGGTTTCGAGGCCCCCTCGCGCATCGTCCACCTGCCGCTGAGCTGGCGCGACCCGGCGATCGAGGAGACCATCGCCAAATATGTCGGCACGGTCCGCGACGACGCGCCGTGGTGCCCCGACAACATCGAGTTCATCCGCCGCATCAACGGCCTGCCCGACGCCGAGGCGGTTGAGGCGCTGATCTTCGATGCCAGCTACCTCGTGCTCGGCCTCGGCGATGTCTACCTCGGCGCGCCGGTGGCAACGCCGGTCGATCCGCGCCACCGGCTCGTCACCACCAAATACAACCCCGCGCGCACCTGGACCCCGCCCAACGTGGTCGGGATCGGCGGGGCCTACATGTGCATCTACGGGATGGAGGGGCCGGGCGGCTACCAGCTGTTCGGGCGCACCGTGCAGGTGTGGAACACGCACCGCCAGACGCAGGACTTCACCGGGGGCAAGCCGTGGCTGCTCAGGTTCTTCGACCAGATCCGCTTCTTCCCCGTCAGCGCGGAAGAACTCGCCGAGTGGCGACGTGATTTCCCGGAAGGTCGGCGCGCGCTGCGGATCGAGGAGACGACCTTCCGCCTTGCCGATTACCGCAGGTTCCTCGCCGAAAACGCCGCCAGCATCGCCGCCTTCGAGGCGACCCGGCAGGCCGCCTTCGATGCCGAGCGCGCCGCGTGGGAGGCCTCCGGCGAGTTCGACCGGGTGAGCGCGCTGCTTGGGGCGGAGAGCGATGCGGGCGAGGCGGCGGCGATCGCCGTGCCCGAGGGCGCCGACCTGATCGAGGCGCCTTTCGGCGGAAGCGTCTGGAAGCTGCTCGTCCGTCCCGGCGACACCGTGGCCGAGGGCGAGGTGATCGCGGTGATCGAGGCGATGAAGATGGAGTGCCCCTTCGAGGCTCCGGCCAGCGGCACGGTGGCGGCGGTCTACATCGCCGAAAGCCAGTCGCTCGCCCCCGGCGCGCCGATGCTGGCGCTGCGGAGGGCGTCATGAGCGACTTCGCCCGCCTCAGCGCCGCCGCGATCGCAGGCGACGTCAACAACGGCACCACCACCGCGCTCGCGGTGATGGAGGAAACGCTCGCGCGGCTGGCCGGCTATGACGCCCATCAGCCGCAGGTCTGGATCAGCCGCGCCGCGCCCGGCACCTTGCGCGCCGCCGCCGCCGCGATCGACGCACGCGTGGCCGCCGGCGAGCGCCTGCCGCTCGCGGGCGTGCCCTTCGCCGCCAAGGACAATATCGACGTTGCCGGGCTGGAGACCACCGCCGCCTGCCCGGCCTTCGCCTATGCTCCCGAACGCTCCGCGACGGTGATCGGGAAGCTGGAGGCGGCGGGCGCGATCTGCGTGGGCAAGACCAATCTCGACCAGTTCGCCACGGGCCTGGTCGGCACGCGCACGCCCTACGGCATTCCGCGCAATGCCTATAACCGCGACTATGTCAGCGGCGGGTCGTCCTCGGGCAGCGCGGTGGCGGTGGCCGCGGGGCTGGTCGCCTTCGCGCTCGGCACCGACACGGCGGGGTCCGGGCGGGTGCCGGCGGCGTTCAACCATCTCGTCGGGCTGAAGCCCAGCAAGGGGCGGTGGAGCACGCGCGGGCTGGTGCCGGCCTGCCGGACGCTCGATTGCATCTCCGTGTTCACCGACGCGCTGGCCGATGCGGCGCTGGTGGACAGCGTGATCGCCGGGTTCGATGCCGGGGATGCGTGGTCGCGGCCCCCTCGGGACGAGCCGCTCAAGGGGCGGCGCATCGGGGTGCCGCGCAAGGCCCAGCGCCAGTTCTTCGGCGATGTCGAGGCGGAGCATCTCTACGGGCGCGCGCTCGCGGCGCTGGCGCGGGAGTGCGAAATCGTCGAGATCGACATCGACCCGCTGCTCGAGGCCGCCCGGCTGCTCTACGGCGGCCCCTGGGTGGCCGAGCGCACAGCCGCCATCGCGCCTTTGCTCGAAAGCGATCCGCTCGCGATCGATCCGGTGGTGCGCGAGGTGGTGGCCCCCGGCGCGGCGATGTCGGCGACGGAGCTGTGGAACGGCATCTACCGTCTCGCCGAGTTGCAGCGCCAGGCCGAGGCGATGTGGGGCGAGGTCGATGCGCTCGCCTTCCCGACCACCGGCACGACCTATCGGGTGGCCGAACTGCTGGAAGCGCCGGTGGCGCTCAACAGCAATCTCGGGTTCTACACCAATTTCGTGAACCTGTTGGACATGGCCGCCATCGCCGTCCCGGCGGGCGCGAAGTCCAACAGCACCGGCTTCGGCATCACCCTCATCGGCCCGGCCCATACGGACAAAGCCCTGATCGCGCTCGCGGGTGCCTATCTGACCTTAGCCGCCCTGCCGCCCCTTCCTCCTCTCGACCTCGGAGACCGCATGGACACCGTCAAACTCGCCGTCGTCGGCGCCCATCTCGAAGGCATGCCGCTGCACTGGCAGCTCACCAGCCGCGCGGCGAAGTTCGTCGGCGCCTTCACCACCGCGCCCACCTACCGGCTCTACGCGATGGCGGATACGGTGCCGCCCAAGCCCGCGCTGGTCCACAGCGAGGACGGCTCGGCGGTCGCGGTCGAGGTCTACGAGCTGGGTCTGGCCGAGTTCGGAAGCTTCGTCGCCGAGGTGCCGCCGCCGCTCGCCATCGGCACGGTCGAGCTCGCCGACGGGTCGAGCGTCAAGGGCTTCGTCGCCGAATCGCGCGCGCTGACGGGGGCCGAGGACATCACGCATCTCGGCGGCTGGCGCGCCTATATCGCCTCGCGGTGAGCCGATGGCGGGGCGGCTGACGACATGGCTGCGGCGCGAGGGCGGGGATACCGCCGCGCCTGACGGCGACGAGATTGCCCGCCTGCGCGCGGCCGCCGATGCCGCCGCGGCCGCCAACGAGGCCAAGACCCGCTTCCTCGCCAGCGTTGCCCACGAGATCCGCTCGCCGCTCAACGCGATCTACGGCTATGCCCAACTGCTCGAACGCGGGGATGCGAAGGACACGCTCGCCGCCGCCCGCGTGATCCGGCGCAGCGCCGAGCACCTTGCCCACCTCGTCGAGGGGCTGCTCGACATATCGCAGGTCGAGGGCGGGGCGATGAAGCTGTCGCGCGAGGCGATCCGCTTCCCCGAGTTCCTCGACCAGCTGATTGCCATGCTCGAGCTCCAGGCGCAGGCCAAGGGGCTGGCGCTGGTGTTGGAACGGCCCGAACGCCTGCCCGAATTCGTCCACGCCGATCCCAAGCGGCTGCGGCAGGTGCTGATCAATCTCGCCACCAACGCGATCAAGTTCACCGATCACGGCACGGTGACGCTCAAGGTCGAATACCGCAACGAGCTGGCGACCTTCACCGTGATCGACACCGGCATGGGAATCGCGCCCGAGGATGCGCAGCGCATCTTCTCGCCGTTCGAGCGGGTCGGCGGTCCGGCGGCGGAGCGGCCCGGCGTGGGGCTCGGCCTCGCGATCACGCAGGCGCTGGTGCATATCATGGGCGGCGACATCCGGGTCGAGAGCAGGCCGGGGGAGGGCTCGCGCTTCACCGTCCGACTGATGCTCTCCCAGCCGCTCAGCCCCCCGAGCGAGCCGGCGCCCGAGGCGGGAGCGGTGACGGGCTACCTCGGGCGCGAGCGGTGGGTGCTGCTGGTCGACGACGATCCGGCGCACCTGGCGATGGTGCGCTCGCTGCTCGAGCCGCTGGGGTTCCAGGTTCGCACCGCGAGCGACGGGGAGAGCGCGCTGGCTCTGGCGGCGCAGGTTCAGCCCGATCTGGTGCTGTGCGACGTGATGCTGGCAGGCGAGAACGGGTGGGACATCGCCCGCCAGCTGCGCCGCCGCCACGGGGCGTCGCTGCGGATCGTGATGCTGTCGGGCGAGGCGCCGGACCCGGACACGACGCCTGCCGAGGGGCCGGCCAATGACACCTTCGTGATGAAGCCCTTCGATTTCACTGTGCTGCTCGATGTGATCGCGGGCCAGCTCGGGGTCGAATGGGTGCGCGCCGCCGGCCTGCCGCGCGGCGCCGCTCCGGCCGAGGCGACCCTGCGGTTGCCGCTCACCGTCGCGCCCCAGGCGGCGGCGCACTGCGCCGAAATCGAGCGACTCGTGCGGATCGGCCATGTCCGGGCGATCGAGAGCGAGATCGACGCGCTCGCCGCGCTGGCGCCCGAGGCCGGACCGCTGGCCGAGCGGATGCGCGCCGCACTCGACAGTTTCGACCTCAAGGCGCTGGCGCGCCTCGCGCAGGCGGGGGCCTCCGATGCAGCGTAGGGACACGATCCTCGTCGTCGACGACAACCCGGATTCGCTCCGCTTCCTCGTCGACACCCTCGGCGCCGAGGAGATGACCGTGCTGATCGCGCGCAGCGGCGAGGCGACGCTGGAACTGCTCGCCGAGGCGCAGGCCGATCTCATCCTGATGGATGCGATCATGCCCGGCATCAGCGGGATCGAGACCACGCGGGCGATCAAGCGCAATCCGGCGACCGCGCATATCCCGGTGATCTTCATGACGGGGTTGAACGATCCCGAACACGTCGTCGCCGCGCTCGGCACGGGCGGGGTGGACTACGTGAGAAAACCCGTCGTCATCGAGGAGCTGCTGGCGCGCATCCGGGTGCACCTCGCCAACGCCCGGGGCGCCTATCGCTCGCGGCTCGCGCTGGGTCTTGCGGGAAGGAGCCTCGTGGCGCTCGATGCGGACGCAAGCGTGATCTGGTGCACGCCCCAGGTCGAGACGCTGTTCACCCGGCTCGATCCCGAGTGGACAGCCGACCGGGGCACGCCGCCCCGGCAGCTGGCAGGCCCGCTGCGCCAGCTGCTCGCCGAACAGGTCCAGCCCCATGCCGGCAGCAGGATCGAGGTCGGCGGCCTCAAGATCGAGCTCGCGGTGCTCGAATCCGACCGTCCCGGCGAAACCCTCGTGCGCGTCAGCGAGGAGCGCGAGGACGGCAAGATCGCCGCGCTCCAGAAGCAGGGCGGGCTGACCCGGCGCGAGGCCGAGGTGCTGCTGTGGGTGAGCTATGGCAAAACCAACAAGACGATCTCCGAAATCTTGGGTATAAGCCCGCGCACGGTGAACAAGCACCTCGAACAGGTGTTTCGTAAACTCGGGGTGGAAACCCGTGCTGCGGCGACCGCGATCGCCGTCAGACTCATGACCGATTGATTTGTTCAGTACGCTATAAATTCAGGCACTTGCTACCAGGTCGCGCAATACTACGTCATTTGGCCACTTCCTCGCAGGGGTGAGGACGTCATGGCTGATCGGGCGCGGAATTCCGACAAATTCTCGACTGGAGTGGGCCATGGCCGGAGTACAGGTGGGCAAGCGGATCATCGGGGCGGATGCGCCCGTGATCGTCGGCTGGGAGAACATCGGCAAGGTCGAGGGCGGGCCGATCAAGCAGTTCGTCTTCACCTATTTCCAGCCCGCGATGCTGCTGCTGGCGATCCTGTTCTGGTACTACGCCCCCAACTGGCTCGCCGTCGCCTCGACCGCGATCGCCATCCGCCTCGGCTGGACGATCCTGCTGCTGGTGCTCGAATGGGTCAACCCGCGCTACGAGAGCTGGCAGCTGACGTGGAAGGAGTTCGCCACCGACGCCTTCTACGTCGCGCTTGGCATGACCTTCCTGCGCATGGTCGACAGCTATATCGGCGACGGCGTGATCATCGAGGCGGTGCAGGGCGCCTTCGACTGGGACAAGTTCGCCTGGTTCACCGGCCTGCCGCTGCTGGTGCAGGCGGTGATCATCTCGATGATCTTCGATTTCGGCCAGTACTGGATGCACCGGGGAATGCACAACTGGTACCCGCTGTGGCTGACCCACGCGCCGCACCACTACATCACCCAGCTCAACATCAACAAGGGCGCGGTCGGCAATCCGGTCGAGCTGTTCCTGATCGGTTTGGGGATCGGCGGGCTCTTCGACTTCCTGCCGCGCGCCTTCCTGCTGGCGGGCGCGATCGGGATGACGGTGTCGGTCTACCAGCACATCAACGTGCGCTTCAACACGCCGCGCTGGTGGCGCTTCATCTTCAACACGGTCGAGCACCACAGCGTCCACCACTCGCAGGACTACGAGGCGACCCGCAGCAACTACTCCGGCACCTGGATCATCTGGGACCGCATCTTCGGCACCTGCGTCGACGGCGAGGCCGAGGTGCTGGGCATGGAGGGCGGGCGCCGCATGGATATTGCCGAGACGATGATCTTTCCGTTCCGTGAGGGCTGGCGCAGCACCAGGGCCGCTTTCGCCCGGCGCTTCGGCGGCGGCGCGGTGCAGCCGCAGCTGGAACCGGCGGAGTGAGCGGGGCCACCGAAAGCCTGTCTGCCGGACGCATCGCCATGCCGGGGCTGAACCTGCCGCTGATCGACCACATCTGGCGCGTGCGCGGTGCGGTGCCGATCGACCCTGCGCTGTCGGCTGCGGAGGCCTTCGACCGGCTCGGGCCGCTGCTGCAAACCCCGGGCACGACCCTGTCGGCCGAGGGCGATGCGCTGGTCTACCGCAAGCACAACCCGGCAGCGCAGGACAAGCTCGCCACTTTCACCCGCGGGCGGCTGTGGATCGAGCGGGCCGGCGCGGGCGCGGTGCTGCGCTTCGACCTGTTCAGCCACGCGCTGCTGTTCGCCTTCCTCGCGCCGCTGCTGTTCCTCGGCTTCGCGCAGCTCGCCGTGACGATCAACGCATGGGAGGCCGCTTCCCCCGAAGCTGCCGAAAAGGCCGAGAAGAAGGACGAGAAGCCCAAGCCCGTGAAGAAGCTCAATCCCGTCGACGAGTTCCTCGGCGCCCCCGCGCCCGAGGATCCGAACAAGAAGAAGGACGAGAAGAAGGACGAAGGCCGCCATTCGCCCGACGAGGGCTACTTCATGGCGGGCCTCTTCGCGCTGATCTATCTCGTCGGGCGCTGGCTCGAGCCGTGGCTGGTCCGTCGCCGCTTCCGCCGCGCCCTTGCGCAGCCGCCAGCGGCCGAAGCGACGGCCAGCGCGGGCTGA
This sequence comes from Porphyrobacter sp. THAI-01a, assembly GCF_056868655.1. Classification (NCBI taxonomy): domain Bacteria; kingdom Pseudomonadati; phylum Pseudomonadota; class Alphaproteobacteria; order Sphingomonadales; family Erythrobacteraceae; genus Porphyrobacter; species Porphyrobacter sp. THAI-01a. The sequence goes on from NZ_CP180579.1 coordinate 980,009, forward strand.
GACTCGCAGGCCGGCGGCAGGCGGGTTTGTCTGCGAAGAAGCGGCGATTGGACAGAGACGAGTTAAATGCTCGAATAGAGGAACGTGAATAGCGTTCCCTAACAGTTATTTGCTGCCAGAATAACCTCACTTCATCACATAAGTGCAACATAAGTCAAATGGCGCATAGCGGAGCCTGTGCCCCACCTGCATCACTGTCTTCACAGTGTGGCAGAAGGGGATGCTGCGCACCTATCCGGGGAGCCTGGTGCGGATAATGACGCCAGCCCGCCGAAAGTCAGGGGAGGAACGACTAACCCAGCTTTTCGGGGGCAAGATAATGATCGTGTTGCGCAAGGTTTCCGTCCGTCCGGCTCTTCTCTCCACCACCCTTCTCTCAGGCCTCGCTCTCCTGCATCCTTCGGTCGCCTTGGCCCAGGCGGCGGAGGCCGCAGCCGCCAGCGAGGCGGCGGTGATGTTGGAAGAGTCCATGCTCGCCGCCGAGACCGCCGCGCCGGGCGATGCGATCGTGGTCACCGGATCGCGGCTCAAGCGCGATTCCAACCTCGATTCCCCCTCTCCCGTGGTTTCGCTCGACGCCCAGGAGCTGCGCGGCGAACAGGACGTGGTCGATGCCCTGCGCACCCTGCCGGCGCTTTCCGCCTCGGTCTCCTCGGCCCAGTCGATCGCGCCGGGCGAGCTCGGCTCGGGCGGGGCGGTGGGCGCGGCCACGCTCAACCTGCGCGGCCTCGGCGCGCAGCGCACGCTGGTGCTGGTCAACGGCCGCCGCCACGTCGCGGGCGTCGCGGAGACCTCGGTGGTCGACATCAACTCGATCCCGACCGCGCTGATCAAGAATGTCGAAGTGCTGACCGGCGGGGCCTCGGCGGTCTATGGCGCGGATGCCGTCACCGGGGTCGTCAACTTCGTGCTCGACCGCGAATTCGAAGGGATCGAGTTCGGCATGACCGGCGGCCTGTCGGACAGCGGGGACGGGCTCAACTTCGACGGCTTCGTCAAGCTCGGCAAGAACTTCGACGACGGGCGCGGCAACTTCACCATCGTGGGCGAATACAACCGCGACGACGGCCTGCGCTTCGGCGACCGCGCGGGCTTCCGCGACGGCAACATTTCGACCAACGGCCCGAACCCCGCCTTGCGCTTCCAGCGCGGCGAGCTGGGCGCGAACACGCCCAACTTCAGCAACTTCTTCAGCCTCGCACGCGGCCGCTACCCCTACGGCTTCGTGATCCCCACCCCCGGCACGGCGCGCTACAACCAGATCTTCCCGACCGGAGTCACGCCGACCGCGGCCGAACAGGCGCTGATCAACCGCGCGGTGGCGGCGCCGACCCGGGCGATCGGGCCGAAATACGGCTTCCAGATCACCTCGGCGGGCGGCGTCGTCATCCCCGCCGACTTCGCGGATCCCTTCTCCGACATCGACCGCGACGGCCGCAGCGACTGCACCGAGAGCTTCACCGGCTTCAACGGCCTGTTCGACTACAACGGCTTCGGCGCGCTGGGCGGCTGCTACATCGTCACCGAGAACGGCGTGAAGGTGCTCGAGGACGACGGCCTCATCGCCGGCAACTTCAACGCCTTCGGGGGCGAGGGCAACATCTTCGACAACAACGGCTTCCTGATCCCGCAGACCGACCGCTTCGGGATCAACGTGCTGACCGATTACGACATCTCCGATGGCCTCAACGTCTTCTTCGAGGGCAAGTATTTCCGGCAGGAAACCACCTTCGGCACCAACCAGAACTCGTTCTACGACCTGCTGACGATCGCGCCCGACAACCCCTTCATCCCGGCCGTGCTCCAGCCCATCGCGACCAATGCCGGCGGGCTGTTCGTCACCCGCGACCCGACCGACCTCGGACCCAACATCGACACCAACATCGCCGAGACCTGGCGCTTCGTCGGCGGGATCCAGGGCGATGTCACCGACGACATCACCTTCGAGCTTTCGGCCAACTGGGGCCGCTACGACCTGAAGGCGATCAACCGCAACAACGTGCTGCTCGACCGCTTCTTCGCCGCCATCGACGTGGTACGCGGGCCGAACGGCAACCCCGTCTGCCGCAGCGAGATCAACCCTGCCACCCGCTCGCCCTCGACCGTGTTCGGCATCCCCACCGGCGAGTTCGGCTATCTCACCTTCGTGCCGGGGCAGGGGCAGTGCAAGCCCGCCAACATCCTCGGCGGCATCCCCTCGATCAGCCCCGAGGCGGTGGACTTCATCACCACCACCACGATCAACACCTTCCGCACCGAGCTGTTCGAGCTGCACGGCCTCGTCTCGGGCGAGACCGGGATTCTCGGCCTGCCCTACGACACGATCCAGTTCGCGCTGGGTGCCGAATACCGCGAGGAGAAGAGCCGTTCGGTCTTCGACCCGCTGGTGCGCGGCATCCTGCCGGTCACCACCGTCGACGGCAAGGCGGGCGATTTCGTGGGCGATCTCGGCTTCTCGCAGACCTCGCTGGCGACGCCGTCCGACGAGCTCGCGCAGAATTCGGGCGGCGGCTACGACGTGGTCGAAATCTTCGGCGAAATCGGCACGACGCTGCTCGAGGGCGTGCCCGCCTTCGAGGAACTGCGGCTGGAACTGGCCGGGCGCTATTCGCACTACAGCACGGTCGGCAACGTCTTCACCTATGCGATCAACGGCTTCTGGTCGCCGATCGAGGACGTGCGCTTCCGCGGCACCTATTCGCGCGCGGTGCGGGCGCCGAACATCTCCGAGCTGTTCGCGCCCCCGCAGGCGGCCTTCTTCCGGCCCTTCGACCCCTGCGACCAGACCGAGATCGACCGGCTGCGCAACGAGGGCTTCGCCAACATCCAGAACCGCATCAACAACTGCCGCGCCGACGGCATTCCCGAAGGCTTCTCCGATCCGCTGAGCGCGCGCTTTGCGGGGACAATCTCGGGCAACCCGAACCTGCGCGAGGAAACCGCCGACACCTACACCGCGGGCGTGGTGCTGCAGCCGCGCTTCATCCCCGGCCTCGCGATCACGGCGGACTACTACCACATCAAGATCGACGATGCGATCAGCACCGTGGCGGCGCAGGACGTGGTCAACAACTGCTACGACAGCACCACCTTCCCCAACGACTTCTGCAACTCCTTCACCCGCAACCGCGACCGCAACTCGGCGCAGTTCCTCGGGTTCAACTCGCTGACCTTGCAGACCATCAACTTCGTCGGGATCGAGACCGCCGGGGTCGATGCCTCGATCGCCTACAACACGACCATCGGCGTGCACCGCCTCGGCCTCAACGCCTCGGGGTCGTGGGTCGACAAGCTCAACTTCTTCTTCGACCCGACCGATCTCACCCGGATCGATCCCGAGCTGACCGAGATCGGCCGCCCCGAGTGGTCGGGCCGTGCCACGGCCACCTACGGGATCGGCGAGTTCAATCTCAGCTACACGCTCAGCTATTTCGGAAAGATGGCGCTGCGCGGGGTCGAGATCGAGACGATCGACGCCCAGTTCGGCCCGGCCGGGATGGTGGGCGAGACCTGGACCCACGATCTGGCGGCGAGCTACACCTTCACCGATTACAATCTCGAGCTGTTCGGCGGGGTCAACAACCTCAGCGACGTGAAGCCCTTCGTGACCGAGCGCGCCTATCCGGTGAGCCCGATCGGGCGATCCTTCTTCCTCGGCTTCCGCTGGACGATGTGACGCGCGAGAGCCTCACGCGAGGCGGGCGAAGTTCGCCACCCCCGGTGCAGGCATGCGCTGGGCGAGCGGCTCGCCCGCCGGGAGGACCGCTCCGGGGACGAGCTGCGCCATCGCCGCGGTGACGCCCGCCAGCTCCTCGGCGGCGAGCGCGTAGAACACGAGCTTGGCTTCCTTGCGCGTGGCGACCAGCCCCGCCTTGCGCAGCACCCCCAATTGCTGCGAGAGGCCCGGCTGGCCAATGCCGGTCGCCTGCTCGATGTCCCCGACATTGCGCTCGCCCGCCGCCAGCGCGGTCAGGATGCGCCAGCGCAGCGGGTGGGCGAGCGCCTTCAGGGCCTCGATCAACGCGTCCTCGGCCATCAGCGCGGCTCCTCGGCATCGCGCAGGAACCACGCGGTGGCCTCCTCGGCGTCGAACACCGCATCGAGATCGTGGGAGGGCGATTGCAGCAGCGGTTCGCCCGGCTGCCAGTTGGCCGGCGCCAGCGCGCCCCTTGCGTCGATCGCCTGGAGCCCGTCGAGGATGCGCAGCATCTCGGGGACCGAGCGGCCGAGATTGGCCGGATAACAGGTCATCGCCCGGATCACGCCGCGCGGGTCGATGAAGAAGGTGGTGCGCACCGCGGCGCTGTCGCTGTCCTGCGCCGAGACCATCCCGAAGGCGCGGCCGATCACCAGCGTCGGATCCTCGATGATGGGAAAGCGCACCTCGACGCCGAAGCGGTCGCGGATCATCCGCAGCCAGGCGAAATGGGCGAAGAGGCTGTCGACCGAGAGCGCCATCAGCCCGCAGCCGCGCGCCTCGAAGGCAGCGGCCTCGCGGGCGAGGGCGACGAATTCGGTGGTGCACACGGGGGTGAAGTCCGCCGGGTGCGAGAACAGCACCAGCCAGCGCCCGCGATGTGCGGACAGCTTGACCGGGCCGAGCGTGCTGCGCGCCTCGAAGTCGGGGGCCATGTCGCCGATCCTGAGGCCGGCGCAGGGAGGCAGGGCGGTGTCCTTGGCGTTCATCGGTCCTGCATATCACTTGACAGCGGGATTGCAACACATATACACGATTTATGAAAATGAATTGGAGGGATGACATGCCCACTGACGATCCCGTGCTGCAAGCCGCCGCCGCGCAAGTTCTGCGTGCCGCCGAAGACGCCGCGCTCCGCCCTGAAATCGCCGGCTTCTTCGATCCGGCCACCTTCACCGTCACCTACGTCGTCCACGATCCGGCGACGCGCGAGGCGGCGGTCGTGGACTCGGTTCTGGACTTTGATCCGAGCTCGGGCCGCACCGCGACTCTATCTGCTGACAGGGTGATCGACTATGTCACTTCGCATAATCTGAAAGTGACATGGCTGCTGGAGACCCATGCCCATGCCGACCACTTCTCGGCCGCGCCCTATCTGCAAGAGCGGCTCGGCGGGAAGATCGCCATCGGCGCCGACATCACCGCGGTCCAGCAGGTGTTCGGCAAGCTGTTCAACGCGGGCACCGAATTCGCGCGTGACGGCTCGCAGTTCGATGCCCTGTTCAAGGACGGCGATACCTTCACCATCGGCAACCTGCCGGTCACCGTCATGCACGTCCCCGGCCACACCCCGGCCTGCATCGCCTATGTCGTCGGCGACGCCGTCTTCGTGGGCGACACCATGTTCATGCCCGACTACGGCACCGCGCGCGCCGACTTCCCCGGAGGCGATGCGCGCACCCTGTTCCGCTCGCTGCGCCGCATCCTCGCGCTTCCGCCCTCGACGCGCCTGTTCATGTGCCACGACTACCTGCCCAAGGGCCGCACGACCTATGTCTGGGAAACCACCGTCGCCGCCGAGCGCGCGGGCAATATCCACGCGCATGACGGCATCACCGAGGACGAATTCGTGATCATGCGCGAGGCGCGCGACGCGACGCTCGACATGCCGCGCCTGATCCTGCCGAGCGTGCAGGTCAACATGCGCGCCGGCCACCTGCCGCCGGCGGAGGAGAACGGGGTGGTCTACCTCAAGCTCCCGGTCAACGCGGTATGATGCTGCCGGGCTTTCCCGATGCCGCACCCCTGCCGGGGCTGATCGGCGGGGTGCTGATCGGCCTTGCCGCTGCGCTGATGCTGCTGGGGGCGGGGCGGATTGCCGGCGTCTCGGGCATTGCCGCGCGCGCCTTCGGCATCGCCGAGAGTTCGCTGCCGCGCGCCGGGGCGTGGGCCTTCCTGCTCGGCCTGCCGCTCGGTGCGCTGATCGTCACCGCGCTGACCGCCGCGCCCGCGCCAGCCTTCGCCTCGCCCATGACGCTGGCGATCGCCGGACTGATCGTCGGCATCGGCACGCGGCTCGGTTCCGGCTGCACCAGCGGGCACGGGGTGTGCGGGATGAGCCGGCTGTCGCAGCGCTCGCTGGTCGCCACGGCCACCTTCATGATCACCGGCTTCGCCACGGTGGCGGCGATGAACGCGCTCGGGCTGGAGGTGCTGCCGTGATCCGCGCAGGCCTGGTCCCGCTGGCGGCGGGCACGATCTTCGGCGCGGGGCTCACCATCGGCGGCATGACCGATCCGGCGCGGGTGCGCGGCTTCCTCGACCTGTTCGGGGCTTGGGACCCGACGCTCGCCTTCGTCATGGGCGGGGCGGTGCTGGTGATGGCGCTGGCCTGGATGCTCCAGCGCCGGATGCTGCGCCCCTTCTTCGCCGAAGGTTTCGCGCTGCCCGACCGCAACGACCTCACCCCCCGCCTCGTCGGCGGATCGGCGCTCTTCGGGGTGGGCTGGGGCATCGCCGGCCTGTGCCCCGGGCCGGGCTTCGCCGCGCTGGCGATCGCGCCCAAAGAGGCGGCGACTTTCGTGGCAGCGATGCTCGCGGGCATGGTGCTGGTGCGCCTGATCGAGGGGCGGGCGGGGTGATCGACACGCTCCATCTGGCGCTCGGCACCCTGTCGGGGGTGCTGGTCGGCTTCGCGCTGGGGCTGGTCGGCGGGGGCGGGTCGATCCTCGCGGTGCCGCTGATGGTCTATCTCGTCGGGGTCCAGAACCCCCATGTCGCGATCGGCACCAGCGCGCTCGCGGTCGCCGCCAACGCCGCGACCGGCCTTGCCCAGCACGCCCGTGCGGGCAACGTGCGCTGGCGCTGCGGGCTGGTCTATGCCGGTTTCGGCGTGCTGGGGGCGCTCGGCGGATCGACGCTGGGCAAGAGCGTCGACGGGCAGAAGCTGCTGTTCCTCTTCGCGCTGCTGATGCTGGCGGTGGGCGCGCTGATGCTGCGCAGCCGCAAGGCGAGCGGCACGCCCGGCGTCAGGCTGAACCGCGAGAACGCGCCGCGCCTTATCGCCTTCGGGCTCGGGACGGGCGCCTTCAGCGGCTTTTTCGGGATTGGCGGCGGCTTCCTGATCGTCCCGGGCCTGATCGCCTCGACCGACATGCTGATGCTGAACGCGGTCGGCACCAGCCTCGTGGCGGTGACCGCCTTCGGGCTCGCCACGGCAGGCAATTACGCGGTCTCGGGCCTCGTCGACTGGCTGCTCGCCGGCGTGTTCATCGCCGGCGGGGTCGCGGGCGGGCTGGCGGGCACGCGCCTGTCGCAGCGGCTTTCGGACGGCGGACAGCTCAAGACCGTGTTCGCGCTGCTGATCTTTGCCGTGGCCTTCTACATGCTCTGGCGCAGCGCCCTTGCGCTCTGGACGTGACGCGCGCGGCCCCTGCAACCCTTTCCGCGTCCGACCGTATATCAGGTGCAGCCATTGCAATTGATCGCTGCCGCCAGAGGATTAGCTGCCGATCATGCTTGAGAACCTCGACGCCCTGTTGCTCGCGCGGATCCAGTTCGCCTTCACGGTGAGCTTCCACTTCTTCTTCCCGGCCTTCTCGATCGGGCTGGCGAGCTATCTCGCGGTGCTGGAAGGGCTGTGGCTCAAGACCGGCAAGAGCGTCTATCTCGACCTCTTCAAGTACTGGCTGAAGATCTTCGCCATCGCCTTTGCGATGGGCGTCGTCTCGGGCATCGTCATGTCCTACCAGTTCGGCACCAACTGGTCTGTGTTCTCCGACGTGGCCGGGCCGGTGATCGGGCCGCTGATGGCCTACGAGGTGCTGACCGCCTTCTTCCTCGAGGCGGGCTTTCTGGGCGTCATGCTGTTCGGGATGAACAAGGTGGGCAGGAAGCTGCACTTTGCCGCCACGCTGATGGTGGCGCTGGGCACCTTCGTCTCGGCCTTCTGGATCCTCAGCGTGAACAGCTGGATGCAGACGCCGACCGGCTACATCCTCGGCGACAACGGGCAATATCTGCCGGGCGAGAGCTGGACCGCGATCATCTTCAACCCGAGTTTTCCCTATCGCCTCGTCCACACGGTGATGGCGGCTTACCTGACGACCGCCTTCGTGGTCGGCGCGGTGGGGGCGTGGCACCTGCTCAAGGACAAGGCCAATCCCCATGCGCGCACGATGTTTTCGATGGCGATGTGGATGGCCGCGATTGTCACCCCGGCGCAGATCGTCGCTGGCGACATGCACGGCCTCAACACGCTCGAGCACCAGCCCGCCAAGGTCATGGCGATGGAGGGGCACTACCAGAGCCACCCCGAAGGCGCGCCGCTGATCCTGTTCGGCATCCCCGACAGCGAGGCGAAGACGGTGCGCTACGCGATCGAGATCCCCAAGGCCTCGTCCTTCATCCTCAAGCATGACTGGAACGCGCCGCTCGCCGGGCTCGACACGATCCCCGATGACGAGGAGCCGCCGGTGCCGATCGTCTTCTGGAGCTTCCGCATCATGGTGGGCATCGGCTTCGCCATGCTCGGGATCGGGCTGTGGAGCCTTTGGGGGCGCGTTCGCGGCACTCTCTACGACCTCCCCTGGCTCCACCGCGCCGCGGTCCTGATGGGGCCCTCGGGCTTTGCGGCCGTGCTTGCCGGATGGATCACCACCGAGGTCGGGCGCCAGCCTTTCGTGATCTATGGCCTCCTGCGCACCGCCGATGCCGCAAGCCCGCTCGATGCACCCGCGGTCGCGGCCTCGCTGCTCGCCTTCATCCTCGTCTATTTCACCGTCTTCGGCATCGGCGTGTGGTACATCCTCAAGCTGATGGGCAAGGCCCCGCACCCGGGCGAATACGGCGTCAAGCGCGGCGATGTCGGCCCGATCCGCACCGCGGGCATCACCCCGGGCCCGACCCAGAACCCGGGCGGGGAGGAAACCCTGCCCTCCGCCAGCCCCGAAAAGGAGCCGGTGTGATGGACCTCACCGTCATCTGGGCCTTCATCATCGCCTTCGCGGTCTTCGCCTATGTGGTGATGGACGGCTTCGACCTCGGCATCGGCATCCTCTTCCCGACCTTCGCCGCCGGGCGCGAGCGGGACCGGGCGATGAACTCGATCGCGCCGGTGTGGGACGGGAACGAGACCTGGCTGGTGCTGGGCGGGGGCGGGCTCTTCGCCGCCTTCCCGCTCGCCTATGCCGTGATCCTGCCCGCGACCTATCCGCTGATCATCGCGATGCTGCTCGGCCTCGTGTTCCGCGGGGTGGCCTTCGAATACCGCTGGCGCGATCCGGGGCACCAGCGGTTCTGGGACATGGCCTTCACCGGCGGCTCGCTGGTCGCGGCGCTGGCGCAGGGCATGACGCTGGGCGCGTTGTTGCAGGGTATCGAGGTGGTCGACAGGTCGTATGCGGGTAGTTGGTGGGACTGGCTCACGCCGTACACGCTTCTGACCGGCCTCGGCACCGTGGCGGGCTATGCGCTGCTCGGGAGCACCTGGCTGATCTGGAAGCTCGACGGCGCCGAGCAGGATCACGCCCGCAAGCTCGCCATATGGGCGGGCGGTGCGACGATCGTGCTGATGGGGGCGGTGAGCCTCTACAACATCGCGCTCAACGAGGAATATGCCGCCCACTGGCTCGCCGCGCCGCAGATATACTGGGTCGCGCCGGTGCCGATCGTCACGGCCGTGGTGTCGCTCTCGCTGCTCCACGGCATCCTCAACGCGCGCAATTCCAAGCCCTTCTGGCTCTCGATCGCGCTGTTCTTCCTCGGGATGAGCGGGCTGGGAGTCACCATCTGGCCCTATGTCGTGCCCCCCGGCCTCACCATCTGGGACGCCGCCGCGCCGGAGCGGAGCCAGATCTTCATGCTGGTGGGGGTCGCCATCACCATGCCGCTGATCATCGCCTACACGGCGTGGGCCTACTGGGTGTTCCGCGGCAAGGTGGCGGATGAGGGGTATCACTGATGCTTGCGCCTCCCGAGAGGGAGCCCGAAGGCCCGCTGTGGAAGCGCCTGCTGTGGATGGCGGGCATCTGGGCGGCCAGCGTCGCGGTGCTGGGCGCGGTGGCTTACATCATCCGCCTGTGGATCGCGCCGTGAGCCGGGTGAAGGTCTGGTACGACGGTGCCTGCCCGCTGTGCCTGCGTGAGATCGGGCTGATGCGGCGATTGGACAGGCGCGGCCGCATCATCTTCGTCGATGTGGCGCAAGGGGCCGATCCCTCGTGCCCCATCGACCGGGCGGCGCTGCTCGCGCGGTTCCATGCCGAGGAGGACGGCGTGATCCACTCCGGCGCGGCGGCCTTCGCGGCGATGTGGCGCGCCATTCCGCTGCTGCGCCCGCTGGGGCTGGCGGCGCGCTCGCCCGCGGTGCTGCGGGTGCTCGAGGCTGCCTATCTCCGCTTCCTCAGGGTCCGGCCCCGGCTCCAGCGCCTGCTCGCCTGAAAAACCGCTTGCCCGATCGGGGCCGATCGTCTGAATTCCCGCCCGAGAAAGACGGGAGAGACCACACGCCATGACCTATTTCGGCGCGATGCAGAACGAGATCTACAATGCCGGGCTGAAGGGCATCCTGCCCACCTGGCCGGTCGATTTCGCCACACTGGAGAAGCGCGCGCACGAGGCCTTGGGGCCGATGCTCACCAATTATGTCGCGGGCGGCTGCGGCGACGAGCACACGCAGGACCAGAACGCGAAGGCTTTCCACCACTGGGGCATGGTGCCGCGCATGATGGTCGACTGCTCGACCCGCGATCTTTCCATCGAGCTGTTCGGCCACCGCTACCCGACGCCCCTGTTCATGGCCCCCATCGGCCTCAACGGCGAGGCTTCGCAGGACCGCCACGGCGACATGGCCGCCGCGCGCGCCTCGGCGATGACGGGGGTGCCGTTCTGCGCCTCGACCCTCGCGAACGATCCGCTCGAGGACGTGAAGGCCGCCTGCGGCGACACGCCCGCCTGGTTCCAGCTCTACACGCCCAAGAACAGGGAACTGGCGGAAAGCCTGATCCGCCGCGCCGAGGAGGCCGGCTATTCCGCGCTGGTGGTGACGCTCGACACCTGGGTGACCGGCTGGCGCCCGCGCGATCTCAACGCGTCGAACTTCCCGCAGCTGCGCGGCAAGGTGCTCCAGAACTACTTCTGCGATCCGGTGTTCCGCTCCCTGCTCGCGCGGCCGCCCGAGGAGGACCCGGCGGCGGCGATCTTCACCTGGGCGGCGACCTTCGGGCAGGTGCTGACCTGGGACGACATGGCGTGGTTCAAGTCGGTGACGAAGCTCCCCATCGTCCTCAAGGGCATCTGCCACCCCGATGACGCGCGCCGCGCGGTCGATTCCGGGGCGGATGCGATCTACTGCTCGAACCACGGCGGGCGGCAGGCGAACGGCGGGATCGCGACCATCGACCTGCTCGGCGATGTGGTCGCGGCTGCGGGCGACACCCCGGTCCTGTTCGACAGCGGCGTGCGCTCCGGCACCGACGCGGTGAAGGCGCTGGCGCTCGGGGCGCGGGCGGTCGGGGTGGGGCGGCCCTACACCTACGGACTCGCGCTTGGCGGGGCCGAGGGCGCGGCCTGGGTGTTAAGATCGATCCTCGCCGAGGCCGATCTCCTGATGGCCGTTAATGGTTATCCGACCCTTGCGGATGTGCGCGCAGCGGGCGTCCGGCGAACCGACCCATGAATCGGGCAATGCAAGAGCGTTAACCACATTCGGTCTGTGTTTTCCACAGGCTTGCTGGTAAATTGTGCTCATAACAACCGCCGAATCGGGGACGCGATCGATGGCAAGACCGACCATCTGGTCCAGTGGGCCAGATCCCATGCGCCGTACTGTTTGTATCCAGGACGAAAATTCGCGCCGCGCGCGCTACGGGCGTATTCAGCCCATGAAACGGCGCTCGTCGATCCTGGCGCGCATCGCCAGCCTCATCGGCTGAAGCGGGCAGCCGGTCAGCCGCCAGCCTTGGCCAGCATCACCAGCTTGGTGTCGGTGAAGGCGAGATAGCCTTCCTCGCCCCCCTCCGATCCGAACCCGCTGTCGCCCACCCCGCCGAAGGGGGTTTCGGGCGACGAGACGATCAGCTGGTTGATCCCCACCATCCCCGCGCGCAAGGCCCGGCCGAGTTCGTGCGCCTCGTCGAGATCGGCGGAAAAGGCATAGGCGGCAAGGCCATAGCGCAGCGAATTGGCGATCCGCACGGCATCGGCGATGTCGTCGAAGGGGACGATCCCGGCGACCGGGCCGAAGGGCTCCTCGAGCATGAAGCGGCTGTCGGGTGCCGGATTGGCGATCACCGTGGGCTGGAAGAAGAAGCCCTGCCCGGCGATGGCAGAGCCGCCGGTCACCACCTCGCCGCGGTTGCCGCCGGCGTCGGCGACCACCTGCTCCATCGCCGCCACGCGCCGGGCGTGGGCGAGGGGGCCCATGTCGACGCTGTCGTCGGCACCGGGATCGCCGACCTTGATCCTCGCGGTGCGGGCGGCGAATTCGGCGACGAATTCGTCGTAGACCTCCTTCGCCACCAGGAACCGCGTGGGCGAGACGCAGACCTGTCCGGCATTGCGGAACTTGGTCGTCGCGCACATTGCCACGGCCCGCGCGAGATCGGCATTCTTGCTCACGATGACAGGGGCATGGCCGCCGAGCTCGGGGGCGAAGCGCTTCATGTGGGTGGCCGCCAGAGCGCCGAGCTGCTTGCCGACCGCGGTCGATCCGGTGAAGCTCACCTTGCGGGTCACGGGCGAGGCGATGAGGTGCTCGGCGATCGGGCCGGGGTCGCCGTGGACGAGGTTGAGCACGCCTTCGGGCACCCCGGCATCGACGAAGCACTCGACCAGCATCTGCGCCGCGCCGGGCGTGTTCTCCGCGGGCTTGAGGATCGCGGTGCAGCCTGCCGCCAGCGCGCCGGCGATCTTCTTGGCGGGGAGGTTGATCGGGAAGTTCCACGGCGTGAGCAGCACCGCCGGGCCGATCGGCTCGTGCGTCACGATCTGCGCGATCAGTTGGGATCCCCGCGCGGGGATCAGCCGGCCGCCGCGTCGCTTGGCTTCTTCACCAAGAAAATCAATGACGTCGGCCGAGCCGATGATCTCGCCCACGGCCTGCGCCTTGGGCTTTCCCATCTCGGCGGTGATGACCCGGGCGATCTCGTCCGCCCGCGCGCGCAGCAGGTCGGCGGCGCGGCGCAGGATCGCGTGACGCTCGGCGCCGGGCGTGCGGCTCCAGTCGGGGAAGGCATCGCCCGCCGCCTTCAGCGCGGCGTCGAGCTGGGCGGTCGAGGCCTTGGGGCACTGGCCGATCACTGCACCCGTAGAGGGGTTGACCACCTCCATCGAGCCGGCCTCGCCCTCGGCGATCCACTGGCCGGCGATGAACATCCTGAGGGCGGGGTAGGTGGTCATGGTGCGTTCTCTCGTGCTGGATAGGGGATTATTTCGGGCGCATCACGCCCGCGGGACGGTGCTGCAACGACATGGCGACGACCGCGCAACGACCGCGCGACGACAGCGGCACGTCATACCGCGACGACGTGCTGTTCGATCGCGCCGAAGATCGAGTGGTTCGCCGCATCGCGCATCTCGATCCGCACCGTGTCGCCAGCCTGCATGAACGGGGTCGAGGGCTGGCCGTCACGGATCGTTTCGATCATGCGGATCTCGGCGATGCAGGAATAGCCCGCGCCGCCCTCTGCCACCGGCTGGCCGGGGCCGCCATCGACGCCCTTGTTCGAGATCGTGCCGGTGCCGATGATCGTCCCGGCGCACAGATTGCGGGTCTTGGCGGCGTGGGCGACCAGTTGGGCGAGGTTGAAGGTCGCGTCGACCCCGGCGTTTGCCCGGCCGAAGGGCTTGCCGTTGAGGTCGACCATCAGCGGCAGGTGGATGAGCGCGTCCTTCCACGCATCGCCCAGTTCGTCGGGCGTCACCGCGACCGGCGAGAAGGCGCTGGCGGGCTTGGACTGGAAGAAGCCGAAGCCCTTCTCCAGCTCCGGCGGGATCAGACCGCGCAGGGAAACATCGTTGACCAGCATCAGCAGGCGGATGTGGCCCGCCGCTTCCTTGGGCGTGCAGCCCATCGGCACGTCGCCGGTGATGCAGGCGATCTCGCCCTCCATGTCGCAGCCCCACGCGGGGTCGCCCAGGGGAATGTCCTGCCGCGGGCGCAGGAAGGCGTCCGAGCCGCCCTGATACATCAGCGGGTCGGTGTAGAAGCTCTCGGGCACCTTGGCGCCCCTCGCCTGACGCACCAGCTCCACGTGGTTAATGTAGGCGCTGCCGTCCGCCCATTGATAGGCACGCGGCAGGGGCGAGTGGGCCTGTCGTTCGTGGAACCGCTCGCAGGGCACCGTCTCGTGCTCGACATCGCGGGCCAGCACCTCGAGCTCGGGTGCGACCCGATCCCAGTTGTCGAGCGCATATTGCAGCGTGGGCGCGATGTAACCGGCGGCGCAGCAGCGGGTGAGGTCTTTCGACACCACCACCAGCCTGCCGTCGCGCGTGCCGTTGTCGAGGGTTGCGAGTTTCATCGTCTCTCTTCCTAAGCTTCCGTTCGTGCTGAGCTTGTCGAAGCACTGTTTTTCTTCTGTCCCGCATCCTTCAGGAAAGGACGGCCCTTCGACAAGCTCAGGGCGAACGGGTTTGGTTCATTGCGCCGGCGCATCGACCTGCATATCGGGGTGCGCCGCGGCGAAGGCGGGCAGGGCGAGGCAGGCGGCCTCGATGCGGGTGAGGTGCGGGCTCGCCGACAGGTCGTAGGCAAAGCGCCGCGCATTGTAGAGCTGGGGCACGAGCACGATCTCGAACAGGCCGGGGGCATCGCCGTGGAGGAAATCCCCGGTGCCCAGCATCGCCAGCCGCGCCTCGACCGGATCGAGCGTGCGCTTCAGCCAGGTGCGGTACCAGACGTCGATCTCGTCCTGCGTGTGGCCGAGCGGGTCCTTGAGGTATTTCAGCACCGGCAGGTTGTTCACCGCGTGGATCTCGGTGGCGATGGCATAGGCCAGTTCGCGCACGGTATAGCGGTCCTCGATGTCGCGGGGCAGGAAGGGGGCTTGCGGATAGGCCTCGTCGAGCCATTCGAGCAGCGCCATCGACTGCGCCCGGTCGCGCCCGTCGGCCTCGAGCATCGGCAGCGAGCCGAAGGGATTGCGGCTGGTGAAGCCCTGATCCTTGTTCTCGGCGGTGACGAGATTGACCGGCACGTTCTCGAAGGCGAGGCCCTTGAGATTGAGGGCGATGCGCAGGCGGTAGGAGGTCGAGCTGCGGAAATAGCCGTAGAGTCTCATCGTGCTCATGGGCCTGCCATCGCAGGGTTGAGGCGGGGGGGCAAGGGCGGGCTTGAGAACTTCGTCGGGTCGCGCCGGGGCGGCTGGCAGACCGTTCCGGCTAGCTCAGGCCGGCGCCAGCGCGCGGCTCACCGTGTCGAGCAGCTTGGCCGGCGGGCAGGGCTTGGCGAGCGTGGTTGCGCGCGGGAACCGGGCGGCCAGCTCGCCCGCCTCGTCCGGGTCGGAATGGATGATCACCGGCACGTTCTCGTCGATCAGCTTCTGCGCCAGTTCGTAGGTCAGCCCGTCGGCCAGCTCGACATCGAGCAGCACCACGTCGGGCCTTTCCTTCTGGCAGGCGAGCATGGCCGAGCAGATCCCGGCGTGCGGGCCTTCCACCTCGTAGCCTGCTTCCTCGAAGGTGTCGCACAGGTCGAAGGCGGTCACGAACTCGTCTTCGGCCACCAGGATGCGCACGGCCATCGGTCCTCTCCCGCGTCAAACGAATCCCAATCGGGGGAATGTATCACGGTTTGGACGTCAAGCTTGCGGGAATATTATCCATTCCTGCCGAATTGTTCTGCAAAGGTGCTTTCGTCGCCCGCAGCGAGCAGCCGGGCCTGTTCCACCCATTGGTCGCGGGTGATCCGTCCGCTGAAGCGCCCCATTTTCGCGTCGATCCGCTCGACCTCCTCGGGCGTCCAGGCGGCGATCTGGGCGAAGGTGGTGATGCCGAATTCGCCGAGCAGCGCGGCGATCTTGGGGCCGAGGCCCTTGATCCGGGTAAGGTCGTCGCCCGCGCCGGGCGTAGCAGCGGGGGCGGGGGCGGGTTCCGGCTCGGGTGCGGGGGCCGGGGCAATCTCGGGGCCGGCTTCCGCGTCGGTGCCGAGCGGCGCGGCGGCGGTCGGCTGGGCGTTGGCGGCGGCCGAGAGCGGGCCCTGGATGATGTCGACGGCGCGCGGCGCATCGATCAGCGCCTGGTTGCGCGGGGCAGGCGCGGCGCCCTCGGCGAGCACGTCGCGGGCGATGCCGGGGGCGCCGTCCTCCTCGACCACCCGCGCCTTGCGCCCGCCGCGCGCGATCAGCCAGATGACGAACACCAGCACGGCGAGGCCGATCAGGATCAGCGGCAGATAGGAGGCGATGTCGGCGGAGATCATGTTCGTGGCTTTCCGGATGGTCTGCGTGAGTCGCGCGCTTTAGCAGGCTCGTGGGGCCGCGCCCAAGCGCGAGGTTGGTTTTCGGGGCGCGGCGCTAGGCGAGGTCGGTCTCGGGATCGGGCACCACCTGCTTGCGGAACAGCGCCTTGTCCGCCTCGCCGAAGCCGCGCCGCCAGATCACGAGCGCGTAGGTGCCGAGGATCGCGGGGACACCGACCAGCAGCTCGACCCATTCGGGCGCCCAGGTGAAGGCGTATCCCACCACCACGGCAGGCGCGGCGGCATAGACCAGCGCCCAGCGCCAGTTGGAGACGGGGGCCTTGAGCAGGTGCTTGAGCAGCAGCGCCTTGACGAGGCTCGAGGTGGCAAGCGCGACCAGCAGCGCGCCCGCGGCGCTCGCGGCCTCGTAGCCCTTGCCGAGGCCATAGGCATCCGCCGCCTTGATCAGTGCGATGGTGAGCGTCGCCTGGAGCGCGATGATCGCGACCGAGATGGCGAGGTTGCGCTTCCTGGCGATGTAGACCAGCACGCTCTCCGAGACGACCGCCATCGAGGCCGCGACCTCGGCGGCGAGCAGGAAGGCGAGCGCGCCGGTGCCCGCGACGTAATCCGGCCCCCACAGCCCCATCACCGCCTCGCCCGGCACGCCCAGCACCAGCGCGATGCCGAGCTGGACGGCGATGATCCAGAACCCCACCTGCCGCACCTGCGCGGCGATGGCCTCCATGTTGCCGATGCGCAGGTTCTTGGTGATGACCGGCGAGAGGATCGGCTCGAAGCTGGTCTTGAGCTTCTGCGGCAGCGAGGCGATCTGCTGCGCGGCGTAGTAGATCCCCACCGCCTGCGGCGGTGCGAAGAGGCCGAGGATGAAGATGTCGAGCAGCCGCGTGCCCCGCTCGATCGCGTCGGCGCCGACGATCGGGAAGGCGCGGGCCGACATGGCGAGCATCGCGCGGCCCTGCGGCTGCCACCCCCGCGGCAGGCCGTAGCTGCGCAGGAAGGGCCACAGCGCGGTCAGGAGCCCGGCATAGATCGAGGCGATGAACGCCAGCGCCAGCCCCGCCTCGCGCGTCGCGGGGATGAAGAAGAACACCCCCGCCCCGATCGAGATGGTCCACGGCTCCACCACCGCCCGCGCTCGCACCGTGGTGGCGATGTCGAAGCGGTAGGCCTGAGCCGCGAGCAGGATCTCGGTGATGGCGAAGGCGGGGATGGTGGCGACCAGCCAGATGTCCCACTCGCTGTTCATCCCGTTGGGGAACATCGGTTCGGGGAACACCAGCAACACGCCCGCCGCCACGGCGGAATAGGCGAGCGCGAGCAGCAGGCCGTCATAGACGAGGTTGGTCTCCGCCGCCCGGTTCTCGCCCGCCCCTTCCGACAGGCGCTGGGCGAGGCCGCGCTTCTCGCCGAGCGAGCAGAGCAGGGCGACGATCTCGATCAGCACCAGCGCCGAGGCGAAGCGCCCGAGCGCCTCGGCCCCGTAGAGGCGGGTGGCGATGACGAGGAAGGGGATGCGCGCGATCAGGCGGATGACGAAGCCCAGCGTGTTCGTCCGCCCGCCCTTGGCGAGCTGCGCGAGATCGTCGCCGTCCCCCGGCGCGGCGGTGCTGCCCGTGGTCACGCGCCGAGGTCTCCGGCATCGCTTTCGAGCTCGGCACGCAAGGGGCGGGCGAGCAGCGCGGCGACCACCGCGCGCGCCCCGGCGCCCTTGAGGATCGCGTCCACCGCATCGACGATCGGCATGGCGATCCCGCGCGCGGCGGCGAGGTCGGCGAGGACGGGGGCCGTGAAGGCGCCCTCGGCCACGGTGCGGCGGTCGGCCATCAGGTCGGCGGCGCGCGCGCCTTCGCCCAGCGCCTTGCCGAGGCTGAAATTGCGGCTCGAGGTGGAGGAGCAGGTGAGCACCAGATCGCCGAGGCCGCACAGACCCGCCAACGTCTCGGCCTGCGCGCCCAAGGCCTCGCCAAAGCGCAGCATTTCGACATAGCCGCGCGAGATGATCGCGGCGCGGGCGTTCTGGCCCAGCGCAAGGCCCTCCACCACCCCGCAGGCGATGGCGAGCACGTTCTTGACCGCCCCGCCGATCTCCGCGCCGGTCACGTCGTCGGAATAGTAGGGACGGAAGGCGGGCCGCGCGATCGCGGGCGCGAGGCGTTCCCACTGCGCGCGCCCGCCGCTGCACGCCAGCGTCACCGCGGTCGGAAGGCCCGCGGCAACCTCGTGCGCGAAGGTCGGGCCGGAGAGCACCGCCACCGCGCTGGCGGGCGCGGCCTCGCGCGCGACGTCGTTCATCAACCGTCCGGTGCCCGCCTCGATCCCCTTGGAGCACAGCACCAGATCGCGCGGGGCTCCGGAAAGGCCCGAGAGCACCTTGCCCAGCACCTGCGCGGGCGTCACCACCAGCACCGTGCCGATCCCGGCCAGCTGGCCGAGGTCGCCGGTCGCGCGGATGGTCGGCGCGAGGGTGGCGGAGGGCAGGTAGAGCGGGTTGCGGCGTTCGGCGTTGATCGCCTGCACCACCTCGGGCTCGTAGGCCCAGAGCACCACCTCGCGCCCGTCGCTCGCCAGCATCTGCGCGAGCGCCGTGCCCCACGCGCCTGCGCCGATGACGCCGACCGGAATCACGCCTTGACCCCCGCGCCGCGCACCGCCTCGGCCGCCGGATCGAGCGGCCAGCGCGGGCGGGCGACGAAATCGAGCGGGTCGCCGGCGAAGCCCTCACCCTCGAGCGCCAACCTTTCGCACCCGGCCCAGGCGATCATCGCGGCATTGTCGGTGCAAAGCGCGAGCGGCGGCGCGGTGAAGCGCATCGCGTGCCGCGCGGCCAGAGCCTCGAGCGCCGCGCGCACCGTCCGGTTGGCCGCAACGCCCCCCGCGACGACCAGCGCGGGGAAGGGCCCGGCGCTGTCCAGCGCGCGTTCGAGCCGGTCGATCAGGCATTCGACCGCCGCCTGCTGGAAGCTCGCGGCAATATCGGCGTCGGAATAGGAACCACCACCCGTTCGCCCTGAGCTTGTCGAAGGGCCGTCCTTCTCTTCGACGTGGGGACGAGCCTCAAGAAAGGGCAGGGCTTCGACAGGCTCAGCCCGAACGGGTTGCTGTTGTCGTTCCTTGGCCCGCAGCACCGCGCTCTTCAGCCCCGCGAAGGAGAAATGCGGCTCGCTCGAACCCTTGAGCGGGCGGGGCAGGGGCACGGCCTTCGGATCGCCCTCCAGCGCCAGCCGCTCGACCGCCGGGCCGCCGGGATAGCCGAGGCCGAGAATCTTCGCGGTCTTGTCGAAAGCCTCGCCCAGCGCGTCGTCGATGGTGGTGGCAAGGCGGCGATACTGGCCGACGCCCTCGACGGCGAGGATCTGGCAATGCCCGCCCGACACCAGCAGCAGCAGGTAGGGGAAGGCGAGCCCTGCGTCCGCGAGGCGCGGCGAGAGCGCGTGGCCTTCGAGGTGGTTGACCGCCAGCAGCGGCTTGCCCGACGCCATCGCGAGGGCCTTGGCGCTCACCAGTCCGACCATCACCCCGCCGATCAGCCCGGGGCCGGCGGTGGCGGCAATGGCGTCGACATCGTCGAGCGCCACGCCCGCCTCGTCCATCACCTTCGCCAGCATCGGGGCGAGCCGCTCGGCATGGGCGCGCGCGGCGATCTCGGGCACCACGCCGCCATAGGGCGCATGTTCGGCCTCCTGGCTGGCGATCGCCTGCGACACGATCGTGCCGTCGCCGCGCACCAGCGCGACCGCGGTCTCGTCGCAGCTCGATTCGATCCCCAGCACCAGGGGTGCCTTGTCAGAGGTGTGCGTTCGCGATCCCATCCGGCTTCCATCTAGTCTTTGTGAACGCTAGGGCAAGGCTAGCCATGACCCAAGCATCCCGAGCAGCCCCGAGACTCCGCCTCGGCACCCGCAACTCCCCCCTCGCGATGGCCCAGGCCCACGAGACCCGCGCAAGGCTGTGCGCCGCCCACGGCTGGGCCGAGGAGGAGGTCGAACTCGTCCCCGTGCTGGCGAGCGGCGACAAGGTGCTCGACCGGCCCTTGTCGGAGATCGGCGGCAAGGCGCTGTGGACCAAGGAGCTCGATCAATGGCTCGGCGAAGGGCGCATCGACCTGTCGGTGCACTCGGCCAAGGATGTCGAGACGATCCGCCCGCTGCAGTTCCACTTCCCCGCCTTCCTGCCGCGCGCCGACCGGCGCGATTGCCTCGTCGGCGCCGCGAGCATCGCCGCGATCCCGCTAGGGGCGGTGGTCGGCACCAGCGCGCCGCGGCGGGCGGCGCAGCTTCTGAACCTCAGGCCCGATTGCACGGTCGTCACCTTCCGCGGCAATGTCGCCACGCGGCTGAAGAAACTGGCCGAGGGCGAGGCCGACGTGACCTTCCTCGCCGCTGCCGGGCTCGAACGGCTCGACCAGTCCGAGGTTGGCGCGCCGCTCGGCTCCGACGAGTGGATTCCTGCCGCGGCCCAGGGCGTGATCGCGATCGAATGCCGCGCCGATGATGCCGCGACCACCGCGCTCCTTGCCGCCATCGACCACGCGCCCACCCGCGCCGAACTCGAGGCCGAGCGCGCGCTGCTCGCCGAGCTGGGGGGCACCTGCCATTCGCCGGTCGCGGTGCTTTGCGAGCTGTCGCAGGGCACGTTGACGATGCGCGCCGCGCTGTTCTCGCCCGACGGGGCCGAGCGGATCGAGGGGTCCGCCCGCTTCGCTCCGGGCGATCATGCCCCGGTGCGCGCGCTCGCCGCCGACCTGCTCGCGCGCGCGACGCCGGGCATCGCGCCGCATTTCAGGGCGGCAGGGTGAGCTTCCGGCTTCTCGCGCTCAGGCCCGAACCGGGGCTGTCCGCGACGCTCGACAGGGCCCGGGCGAGGGGGCTGGCGATCACCGGCCATGCGCTTTCGGACATCCGCCCGGTCGCATGGGACTGCCCCGATCCGGCAGGGATCGACGGCCTGCTGATCGGCAGCGCCAACGCCATCCTCCACGGCGGCGAGAACCTCGCCCGGCTCGCGGGCAAGCCCGTTTTCGCCGTGGGCGAGGCGACCGCCGCCGCCGCGGGCGCGGCCGGGTTCGCCGTCGCCATGACGGGGAGCGGGGGCTTGCAGGGGGTGCTCGACGCGATCCCCTCGCCCTGCCACCTGCTGCGCATCGCGGGCGAGGAACACGTGCCGCTCACCCCGCCCGCCGGCGTCACTTTCGCCGAGGTGATCGCCTATCGCTCGGTGCCGCTGCCGCTCGATCCCGTCGCCGCGCTGCTTGCCTCTGGCGAGGCGCTGGTGCTGCTCCATTCCGCCGCCACCGCACGCCACTTCGCCGCCGAGTGCGACCGGCTCGGCCTGCCGCGCGCCGCCGTCACCCTTGCCGCGCTGGGCCAGCGCATCGCAGACGCTGCGGGCGGGGGATGGGCGGGCGTTCATGTCGCCGCGCGTCCCGACGAGAGCACTTTCCTGCAATTGGCATTTGACTTGTGCGAAGAGGCACGCTCCATTCCGGGCTCCCCGCACCGGGAGCCGTAAGCGCGGCACCGGGGACAGGACAGGGTCGCAAAGAACGGATCAGGATGGCATCGCAACCCGGACCATCGACGCAAGCTAGCCTGCGCAGGCCGAGTTCGGCGCGCACGCTCATGCTCGCCGCCGCGCTCGCCTTCATCGCGGGCGGCGCGCTGGTGGGCTGGGTGGTGTGGTACAACCTCGCCGGCGAGCGCGCCGCCGCCCCGCGCGCCGACGTGGTGGCCGAGGCCGGCGCCGATCCCGCCGCGCCGACGCCCGCGCTCACCGCCTCGCCCACCCCGCTCGCCGATGCCCGCAAGGCCGAACAGGCGGTCGAACGGGTGGCCGAGCAGCAGGGCGGACTCGACCAGCGCCTCGCCGCGGCCGAACAGCGCCTCACGCAGCTCGATCTCCAGGCCCAGGCCGCCGCGGGCAATGCCGCGCGCGCGGAGAGCCTTCTGATCGCCTTCGCCACCCGCCGCGCGGTCGAGCGCGGGGCGGAGCTCGGCTACCTTGCCGACCAGCTGCGCCTGCGCTTCGGCGACCAGTGGCCCAACGCCGTCGGCACGATCATCGAGTTCTCGCGCAAGCCGATCCGGCTCGACAGCCTCGTCGCCCGGCTCGAGGGCCTCTCGCCGCAGCTGCGCGAGAGCAGCGAGGGCCCCTCGTGGGGCGCCTTCAAGCGCGAATTGAAGCAGCTCTTCGTGTTCCGCCGCGAGAGCACCCCGTCGCCCCAGCCCGAACGCCGGATGGAGCGCGCGCGCTGGGCGCTCGAACAGGGGCGCTACCAGGCGGCGATCGACGAGGTGCGGGGGATGCCGGGCGCGGCCAAGGCCGAAGGCTGGATTGCGGACGCGGAACGCTACAAGAAGGCGATGGACGCGCTCGAGGTGATCGAGACCGCCGCCGTGCTCGACCAGCGCGGCCTGCGCGACGGGGCGGGCAATCCGGTGCGGCAATTGAGCCCGCTGGTGGTGGGAAAGTAGGGGGACCCGTTCCCGTTCGTCCTGAGCTTGTCGAAGGACTGTATTTCTTCTGCTTAAACTTCATGCCGCCAAGTGAAGAACGGCCCTTCGACAGGCTCAGGGCGAACGGAGAAGGGGATAGCTACCCCCGCAGCAGTTCCGGCAGGTCGCCCGCGACCCCGCGCGCCTCGTCCATGAAGAACTGCTTGAGCAGCGGCGTGCGCTGCACCGCCGCCATGCCGAGGCGGCGCACCGCGCTTGCCGCGTTGCCGGGGACGCCGAACAGGCGGGTGAGGCCGTCAGTCGCGAGCGCGACCATGAAGCTGTCGAGCCCGCGCCAGTTCTCGTAACGCTTGAGGATCTCCGGATCGCCCGGATCGAGGCCCAGCCGCGCGCCGTCCGCCAGCACCTCGACCAGCGCGCCGACATCGCGCAGGCCGAGGTTGAGGCCCTGTCCCGCAATCGGGTGGATGCCGTGGGCGGAATCGCCGATCAGGGCGAGCCGCTCGGCGGTGATCTTGGCCGTGTGGTGGAAGCCGAGCGGGTAGCTCGACCGCTGCCCCACCGAGAGCACCTTGCCCAGCACCCCGCCCATGCGTTTCTCGACCTCGGCGAGGAAGGCCCGGTCGCCCAGCTTGGTGACGCCCGCCGCATCGCTCTCCGACACGGTCCACACCAGCGAGCAGCGGTGGGTGCCGTCTGCGTCGTCGTTGAGCGGCAGCAGCGCGAAAGGCCCGGCGGGGTAGAAGATTTCCCACGCGACGTTCCCGTGCGGCTTTTCGTGGGTGAGGCCGCAGATGATCGCGCGGTGCTTGTAGTCCCACTTGGCGATGGTGATCCCCGCCGCGTCGCGGGTCGGGGACTGGCGGCCCTCGGCGGCGACCATCAGGCGGCCGCGGAACTTGCGCCCGTCGGCGGTCACCGCCGCGACGCCGTATTCGCTGCGCTGGCGCTCGGTGACGGTGGCCTTGGAGGTCCACTGGATCAGCGGCTCCTTCGCCGCGGCCTCGAACAGCGCGAGGCGCAGGCGGCGGTTGGGGAACATCCGCCCCAATGTGCCGTCACCCTCGCCGGGGACGAAGTCGAGCCGCCCGGGCTTCTGCTGGTCGGTCACGGCGATGCTGGCGATGTCGCATGCGAATTCCTCCAGCCCCTCGGCGATGCCGATGTTCTCGAACAGGTGCCAGCTCGCGGTCGAGATCGCGGTGGCGCGGTCGTCGAAGCCCTCGGCGGTCAGCTCGGCCGGGTCAGCGCGGTCGATCACGTGGCTCGAGAGGCCCTTCTTGGCCGCCGCCAGCGCGAGGGTCATGCCCACGAGGCCGCCGCCGAGGATGACGAGATCGCGGGGTTTGTCTGAAGTCGCTGTCACCTTGGCCGCTCCGATTGCGAAGTCACGGGCTCATGCCTAGAGGGTAGCCCGTGCACCGCGCAAGAATCTTCCCCCGCCTGACGCGACAATTCGCTGCATGGGTGCTTGCGCTGGCCGCAAGCCTCGCTCTGCTCGCCCCCGGTGCGGCGGCGCAGGAGGCAGGCGGGCGCAAGGAAGTGTTCGGCGATGCCAACATCGCCGTCACGCTCCACGCCGAGGGCGCCCCGCAGGAGGGCAGGGAGTGGCTCCTCGCCCTGCGCTTCATGCCGAGGGGGCCGGAATGGCACGGCTACTGGTCGAACCCCGGCGATGCGGGGGCGGGGATGCGCCTCAGTCTCGACCTGCCGCCCGACTGGGAGGTGGGCGAGGCGCGCTATCCGGTGCCGAAACGCCTGCTGATCAGCGGGCTGATGAACCACATCTACGAAGGCCCCTATACCGTGCTGGTGCCGGTCACCCCGGGGCCGAGCGTCAAGAGCTTCGCCCCGCCGCTCAGGGGCCATGTCGAGTTCCTCGCCTGCACCGACCAGATCTGCGTGCCGCAGGACGCGCTGCTGACCGCCGAGGCGGGCGGGGACTTCGCGCGCTGGCGGGCCGAGGTCGCACCGCTGCTCGATGCCAGGGCGCGCTTCGCGATCAGGGGCAAGACGCTGCGCATCGGCATTCCCCTGCCCGAGGGCATGGGCCTTGCCGATCCCCATGTCTTCGTCGCGAACGAACAGCTCGTCGCCTATGCCGCGCCCCAGACCTTCCGCCGCGCGGGCGACGTGCTGGTGGCGGAGATTCCGCTCGATCCCTACGGCACCGGCAAGGCCGGGGCGCTGGCGGGTATCCTCGCTTTCGGCGACGGTTCGGGGGTGCGCTTCACCGCCGCGCTCGGTGCGGTGCCCACCGGCGGCGAGGTGGTGAAGGGCCCCGCTGCCGCCGCCGGGGCCCCGCCGTGGTGGACACTGGTGCTGGGCGCATTGCTGGGCGGGCTCCTCCTCAACATCATGCCCTGCGTCTTCCCGATCCTCAGCCTCAAGGCGATCGCGCTTGCCCGCGCGGGCGAGAGCGAGGCACGGGCGCGGGCCGAGGGGCTGGCCTATACCGCGGGCGTGGTGATCGCCTGCCTCGCATTGGGCGCGCTGCTGCTGGCCCTGCGCGCGGCCGGCGAGCAGGTCGGCTGGGCGTTCCAGTTGCAGGAGCCGGGCGTCGTCGTCGCGCTGCTGGTGCTGGCGGCGGCGATCACGGCGAACTTCGCCGGGCTGTTCGAACTGCCCGCGATCTCGGTGCGGATGGGGGGCGAGCGGGCCGGGGCCTTCGCCACGGGCCTCCTTGCGGCCTTCGTCGCCACGCCCTGCACCGGGCCCTTCATGGCCGCGGCGCTGGGCGCGGCGCTACTGCTGCCGGTGCCGCAGGCGCTGCTGCTGTTCGCCCTGCTGGGGCTGGGGCTGGCGCTGCCGTTCCTGCTGCTCGGCTTCGTGCCCCCCTTGCGGCGGATGCTGCCCCGGCCCGGCGCCTGGATGGAGCGGTTCCGGCGGATCATGGCGATCCCGATGGGGCTGACCTTCCTCGCCCTGCTGTGGCTGACGGTGCAGCTCGGCGGGCGGTCCTTCGGCGTGGTCGCTCTGGTGCTGGTGGCAGGCGTGCTGCTGGGTCTGTTTGTGACCGGCAGGCTGCAACGCGGGGGCAAGATGGCCTGGCCCGCCTTCGGCCTCGTCGCCGCACCCTTCCTCGCCTTTGCCCTTATCGCGCTCCCCAACCTCTACGAGGCCAGGGGGACCGAGGCGAAAGCGAGCATCCATGCGCCCCGGGCCTTCAGCCAAGATGCCCTCGCCGAGGCGCGCGCGAGCGGCAAGCCGGTGTTCCTGTGGTTCACCGCCGACTGGTGCGTGACCTGCAAGGTCAACGAGGCCGCCGCGATCGAGCGCGAGAGCGTGCGGGCGGCCTTCGAGAAAGCGGGCGTGGTGACGATGGTCGGCGACTGGACGCGGCGCGACGCGGCGATCACGCAGTTCCTGACCGAACAGGGCGCGGCGGGCGTGCCGCTCTACCTGTGGTATGCGCCGGGAGCGAGCGCGCCCGAGCAGCTGCCGCAGGTGCTTACGCCGGAACTGCTGGAAGCGCAGGCGGCGCGTCCGGTCCGTCCACGGCCTTAGGGCGACAAGCCTCCACCAGCGCCATCGGCAGCGGGCTCGGGTTGAGCCGCACCAGCCCCGCGCCCGGCACGGTGACCGTCGCCTCGCGCACGGGCTTCAGCGCATCCCATTCGCGCGCGGCGGCGGGGACCTCGCCCTGCCACAGCGCCCGGTTGCCGACGGTCGTCGCATCGACCGGGAAGCGCCCGATCCAGCCGTTGCCGATCAGCGCCAGCAGCGCGCTCGCGCCGGGATCGGCAGGGGCATGGCGGGTGATCCTGAGCCGCGCCTCGGGGCTGGCGGGTTCGAGGCATTCGAGCGCGATCAGCACCGGCTGGCCCGGCACGCCGTAGACCAGCCGCAGCGGGTTCGCCGTGCTCGTCCAGACCGCGCCGGTTACATCGGGCGAGGGCAGCGGCTCGGACGGCGCGCCGGTCGGCCCCAGCAGCGATACGCGCGCCACGGCGGCATCGGTTGGCGGCGGCTTGCAGCCGGCAAGGCTCCCGGCCAGCGCCAGCCCCGCCAGAAGGGCGCGGGCCTGGATCATCGGGCGCGGATGAAGGCGCGCAGGTCGGCCGAGAGCTTCGCCCGGTCCTCGTCGCGCACATACATCATGTGGCCGGCGTCGTAATATTTCCACGTGATCCGGTCCTGCGGAATGCCGGGGCGCTTCAGCGAATATTCCGCCCCGAAGAAGGGTGTGGCGAAATCGTAATAGCCCTGCGCGTTGAACAGGCGCAGCTGGCTGTTCTGCCGCATCGCCTGCCCGATCAGCGGGGCGACGTTGAGATAGGCGCCGCGGAACGAACCCTCCAGGCTCCAGTCCCAGTTGCGCCCCGGTTCGCGTCCGATCGACTGGTATTCGCGGTCGGTCTTGTAGCCCAGCGTCTCGCGCGCCCAGCTGTTGACCGCGGCGGTGTAGCCTGCGTCGATGCCGTAGAAGCTCGGATCATTGTCGGGCGTCTCGCCGGCGCTGTCGTAATCCGTGCCGGTGTAGCGCGCATCGAGGCGCCCGATGGTCCGGCCCCGGTCGCGCAGCAGCTCCTTGTAGAACCGCTGGTCGGTGACGCGCAGGTTGGCCTGTTCGAGATAGGTCTCCGACAGGCCGGTGAGGCGCGAGAGTTCCTTGCGCACCGCGGCGCGTTCCTCGGCGGGCAGGTCCTGTCCCTTGAGCAGCGCGCTGGCGAAGGGCCCGATGGCGAAACGGCGCGCTTCCTCGGCGATGGCCTCGACCGAGGGCGCCTGGACCTTGCCGTGGTAATAGGCCGCCGCGGCCATGTTCGGCAGGGTGACGACATAGGCAAGCTCGTTGCCGGGCGTCGTGTCCTCGACCCCGAAATCGAGGATCGTCGAGATCAGGATGAGGCCGTTGAGGCCGACATCGTTGTAGGTGCTGCCTTCCAGCTCGTCGGCGACCATGGCGGTGCGGGTCGTGCCGTAGCTCTCGCCGCCGAGGAACTTGGGGCTGTTCCAGCGGCCGTTGTCGTTGATCCAGCGGCGGATCACCTTGGCGACGGCACGGCCGTCCTGCCGCAGGCCGTAATACTTCTTGGGGTCGGTGCCCTGCGTCAGATAGCTGAACCCGGTGCCCGGCGGGTCGATGAAGACGAGGTCGGCGACGTCGAGCAGGCTGTCGGGGTTGTCGAGCAGCGGATAGGGCGGCGCCCCGTCGTCGCGCGCATCCGAGGGGATCGCGACCCGCTTGGGCCCGAAGGCCCCCATCTGGAGCCAGACCGAGCCCGAGCCGGGGCCGCCGTTGTAGATGAAGAACACCGGGCGGGTCGGATCGACCGGGGTCTTCACATAGGAGGTGGTGACGATCACCGCCTCGGCCTTGCCCGCCTCGTCGGTCAGGATCGTATCGGCGATGGTCGCGCGGTAGGCGATCCGCTGCCCGCCGAAGGTGCCCGCGAGATCGCGTGTGCGCACCTGCGGGGCGGGGGAGGCGGCGGCAGGCTTGGCGGCCTCGTCCTTGGGCGCATCCTGCGCGGCGATGGGAACGGTGAAGGCGAGGGTGCCGGCAGCGGCCAGCAGCGCGAGGAATCGGGCGTTCATGGGCCGAGGGGAGTGACAGGCTTGTGACGCCGGTTCAAGCCCTCGGCCTAGGGTTTGCCCCCCATCCGCTTGTAGCGTGTCTTGCCATAGCGGGTCTTGCGCGTCCCCGGCTTGCCCTCGTTCGAGCGGCCCACGATCGGCGCGCGTTTCTGGTCGTCGGGCAGGCCGAGTTCGTCCGCTTCCAGCCGCCGGATCTCGTCGCGCAGCCGGCCCGCTTCCTCGAATTCGAGGTTGGCGGCGGCCTCGCGCATCCGCTTCTCGAGGTCCTCGATGTAGCTGCGCAGGTTGTGGCCGACGAGGTTGTTGCGTTCCTCGTCGCCGGTGTCGATCACCACGCTGTCCTGCGATGCGGTGTGCGCGACGATGTCGTGGATGTTGCGCTTGATCGTCTGCGGGGTGATGCCGTGTTCCTCGTTGAACGCCTGCTGCTTGGCGCGGCGGCGATCGGTCTCGGCCAGCGCGCGTTCCATCGAGCCGGTGATTCGGTCGGCATAGAGGATCACCCGGCCATCGACGTTGCGCGCGGCGCGGCCGATGGTCTGGATGAGGCTCGTCTCCGAACGCAGGAAGCCTTCCTTGTCGGCATCGAGAATGCACACCAGCCCGCATTCGGGGATGTCGAGGCCCTCGCGCAGCAGGTTGATGCCGACCAGCACGTCATAGACCCCGAGCCGCAGGTCGCGGATCAGTTCGATACGTTCGAGCGTTTCCACGTCGGAGTGCATGTAGCGCACCCGGACGCCCGCCTCGTGCATGAATTCGGTGAGGTCCTCGGCCATGCGCTTGGTGAGGGTGGTCACCAGCGTGCGGTAGCCGAGGGCGGCGGTCGCCTTGCACTCGGCGATGCAGTCCTGCACCTGGTCCTCGACCGGGCGGATGGTGACGGGCGGGTCGATGAGGCCGGTGGGGCGGATCACCTGTTCGGCGAAGACCCCGCCGGTCTGCTCCATCTCCCAGCCGCCGGGCGTGGCGCTGACGCAGAAGGTCTGCGGGCGCATCGCGTCCCATTCGTTGAACCTGAGCGGACGGTTGTCGATGCAAGAGGGCAGGCGGAAGCCGTATTCGGCGAGCGTCAGCTTGCGCCGGTGGTCCCCGCGCGCCATCGCGCCGATCTGCGGCACGGTCTGGTGGCTTTCATCGACGAAAAGCAGGGCGTTCTCGGGCAGGTATTCGAACAGGGTCGGCGGGGGCTCGCCCGGCAGGCGGCCGGTGAGGAAGCGGCTGTAGTTCTCGATCCCCGCGCACGAACCCGTCGCGGCGATCATCTCGAGGTCGAAATTGGTGCGCTGTTCGAGGCGCTGGCGTTCGAGCAGCTTGCCCTCGATCTCCAGTTCCTTGAGCCGCTCCTCCAGCTCGAACTTGATCGCCGCCATCGCCTGCTTCATCGTCGGGCCGGGCGAGACGTAGTGCGAATTGGCGTAGACCCGCACCTTCTCCAGCGAAGCGCCCTTGGTGCCGGTGAGCGGATCGAATTCGCTGATCGCCTCGATCTCGTCCCCGAAGAAGCTGACCCGCCAGGCCATGTCCTCGTAGTGCGAGGGGAAGATCTCGAGGCTGTCGCCGCGCACCCGGAAGCACCCGCGGGTGAAGGCGGCGTCGTTCCTCTTGTATTGCAGCGCGACGAGCTTCCTGATCAGCTCGCGCTGGTCGACCACCTCGCCCACCTTGATGTCGAAGATCATCGCCGAATACGTCTCGACCGAGCCGATACCGTAGAGGCACGACACCGAGGCCACGATGATCACGTCGTCGCGTTCGAGCAGCGCGCGGGTCGCCGAGTGGCGCATCCGGTCGATCGCCTCGTTCACGCTCGACTCCTTCTCGATGTAGGTGTCGGAGCGCGGGACGTAGGCCTCGGGCTGGTAATAGTCGTAGTAGGAAACGAAATATTCGACCGCGTTCTCGGGGAAGAAGCTCTTGAACTCGCCGTAGAGCTGGGCGGCGAGGATCTTGTTGGGGGCGAGCACCAGCGCGGGGCGCTGCAAGGTCTCGATTACCTTGGCCATGGTGAAGGTCTTGCCGCTCCCGGTGACGCCGAGCAGCACCTGGGTCTTCTCGCCCTCCTGCGCGGCGCCCACCAGTTCGGCGATCGCGGTCGGCTGGTCGCCCGCCGGTTCGTAATCCGACACCAGCTTGAACGGGATGCCGCCCATCGACTTGTCGGGCCGCTGGGGGCGATGGGGGGTGAAGTCCGCGCCCGTTTCGGGCTCGTCCAGTCCGCGGCGGATCACGAGTTCGGCCATGCTTCATCTATGGGGAACAAAGAGGGGGCGTGCAAGGCGGGGCGGCAGCAATTGGCGCTTTTCGGGCACGAACGGCAGCGAATGCTGTTATGCTGGGACAAGCGCAGCAGGAGACGAGCACATGACACGCATCACCATCATCGCCGCGAGCGCAGCGGCCGCCCTGCTGGTCGCGGGCTGTTCGGGCGGGAATGCCGATGCCGACGGCAATGGCGAGGTCAGCATGAAGGAGGCGGCGGACAAGGCCCGCAATGAAATGCCGCGCCCGCAGCCGGGCCTCTACAAGACCACCGTGACCATGACCGGGCTCGAGATCCCGGGGATGCCGCCCGAGATGGCGGGGCACGGGGCGGGGCTCACCACCACCTCGGAACATTGCCTCACCCAGGCCGAGGTCGACAAGGGCTTCGGCGAGCTGGTCAAGCAGGGGCAGGACGGCGAGTGCAGCTACGAACGCTTCGACGTTGCGGGCGGCAAGCTCGACGCGGTGATGGTCTGCAACGCGCAAGGGAGGGCCGCGCGGATGCAAATGACCGGCACCACCACCGCCACCAGCGCCGATCTCGAGGCCGAGATGGCGATGGAGTTCGACGGTGCGGGGAAGGGCACGATGCGCTTCACCGCAAAGCACGAGCGGATCGGCGAGTGTCCTCCGGCGAAGTGAAAAATGTCGGAATTGTTACAACGGTGACAATTCATTGAACATTCAGTGCGGTTCTGGCTTGGTGCCGCCATGGCATCCCCGCGCTTCGCCTTTGACCGTCCGCGCCTGCCCGCCCCGCTGATCGCAGCGGCGAGCGCGGCCGGCGCGCAGGCGCAGCAGGCCTATGCCGCGACCGAGCTGGCCCGCCGCCTCGCCCTTGCGCGCGAGGCCATTCCCGAGGAATTCGAGGCCGGCAAGCCGCGCCTGGTGCGCCTGCTGGGCGAGGCCGAGGTGCTGCTCGAACCGATCCGCCGGCCGCGCCGTTCGGTGCCGATCGCGGCGACGGGCAACCCGCAGGTGGCGATGATCCTCCCCGGTTTCGCCACCCACCCGATGCGGATGCGCTATCTCGCGCGCCAGCTCGAGAGCGCGGGGCATGTGGTCAAGCGCTGGGGGCTCGGCTTCAACTGGGGGCCGACGGACGAAAACTTCGCCGCGATCGAGGAGCGGCTGCTCCAGCTCCACGCCCGGCATGGGCGCAGGGTGGTGCTGATCGGTTGGAGCCTCGGCGGGCTCTATGCGCGGGAGATCGCCAAGCGCCAGCCGGGCAGCGTCGCCAAGGTCATCACGATGGGCTCGCCCTTCTCGGGAAGCCCGCGGGCGAACAACGTGTGGCGTGCCTACCAGTTCATCACCGGCCATTCGGTCGACGCACCCCCGGTCGCCGCCGAGCTCAAGGTCAAGCCGCCGGTTGAGACGGTCGCGCTGTGGAGCGCGAACGACGGGGTTATCGGCCCGCGCTGCGCCGCCGGCCGCCCGGGCGAGCGCGACCGCGCGATCCCGCTTCGCTGCACCCACATGGGTTTTACCTACGACCCGCAGGTGATCGCCACGCTGCTCGCGGAACTCGAATCCACCCGGGCCTGACACACCTCCGCAGCATTCTTGCGCAAAGTGATGTGACCGCTTCCCTTTTGCGAAACTCCGGTTACTTGTTGCATTGCACCTAAGGAACAATGCGAAGGTCGATGCAGGGGCGGGGCAGCAATTTCGACGAGATGTTCGACGGCGAGGGCGGCACCCGCCCGGCCTATGCCGAATATTGCCGCTGGTATGGCGAACAGCCGCCCGAGCTGATGCGCCGCAAGAACCGCGAGGCCGACGACACCTTCCGCCGCACCGGCATCACCTTCAACGTCTATGGCGAGAACGAGGCCGAGGAGCGCCTCATCCCCTTCGACATGGTGCCGCGCATCATCACCGCCGCCGAATGGCGCCGTCTGTCGCGCGGGATCGAGCAGCGGGTGCGGGCGCTCAACTCCTTTCTCTACGATCTCTACCACCGGCAGGAGATCGTGCGTGCCGGACGCCTGCCCGAACGCCTGCTGCGCGGCAACGACGCGTGGCTCGCCAACATGGTGGGCTTCACCCCGCCGGGCGGCATCTACACGCACATCGTCGGCATCGACCTCGTGCGCACCGGGCCGGACGAGTTCTTCGTGCTGGAAGACAACGCCCGCACGCCCTCGGGCGTTTCCTACATGTTGGAAAACCGCGAGACGATGATGGGGATGTTCCCCGATCTGTTCAGCCGGATCGGGGTCGAGAGCGTTTCAAACTACCCGCGCCGCCTCGCCCGCAGCCTCGCGGCCTGCGTCCCGCCCGCCTATACCGGGGGCAAGCCCACGGTCGCGGTGCTGACGCCCGGCATCTACAATTCGGCCTATTTCGAGCACGCCTTCCTTGCCGACCAGATGGGCGCCGAGCTGGTCGAGGGCAGCGACCTGCGCGTGGTCGAGGGGCGGGTGCAGATGCGCACCACGCGCGGCTACCAGCCGATCGACGTGCTCTACCGCCGGGTCGACGACGAGTTCCTCGATCCGCTCACCTTCAACCCCGATAGCGTGCTCGGGGTGCCCGGCATCATGGACGTCTACCGCTCGGGCGGGATCACCATCGCCAATGCGCCGGGCACGGGCATCTCCGACGACAAGGCGATCTATTCCTTCATGCCCGAGATCGTCGAGTTCTACACCGGCGAGCGGCCGCTGCTGCCCAATGTCCAGACCTGGCGCTGTGCGGACAAGGACAGCCTAGCCTATGTGCTCGACAACCTCGCCGAGCTGGTGGTGAAGGAAGTCCACGGCTCGGGCGGCTACGGGATGCTGATCGGGCCGACCTCGTCGAAGCGCGAGATCGCCGCCTTCCGCGAGAAGCTCGTCGCCAAGCCCGAGAACTACATCGCCCAGCCCACGCTCGCGCTGTCGACCTGCCCGATCTACACCGCCAAGGGTCTCGCGCCGCGGCACGTGGACCTGAGGCCCTTCGTGCTGGTCAGCCCGGAGGGGATCGACATCACCCCGGGCGGGCTCACCCGGGTGGCGCTCAAGAAGGGGTCGCTGGTGGTCAACTCCTCGCAGGGGGGCGGCACCAAGGACACCTGGGTGCTGAAGGACTGACATGCTCGGGAGAACCGCCAACAGCCTGTTCTGGATGTTCCGCTATCTGGAGCGGGCCGAGAACACCGCGCGCCTGCTCGAGGCGGCGCTGCGCATGGCGCTGACCCGCGACGTGGTGACCGCCGAGGCCGAATGGCGCTCGGTGATCGCGACGCTGGGGCTCCAGCAGGCCTTCGAGGCTACGCATGACGGCTATGACGGGCTGTCGGTGTGGAACTTCGTGCTGCGCGGGCCGTCCAACCCCGGCAATGTCCGCGCGATGATCGGGGCGGTGCGCGCCAATGCGCGGGCGGCGCGGATCAACATCTCCTCCGACGTGTGGGAGGCGGTCAACGAGAACTGGATGCGGCTCGACCGGCTGCTCGCGCGCCCCGTGGGGCAGACGATGGTCGGCGAGGTGCTCGCCGCGATCCGCCGCGCGGGCACGCAGGTCCACGGCGCCTTCGACGGCTCGATCCTGCGCGACGAGGGCTACCATTTCAGCCGCGCCGGCACCTTCATCGAGCGCGCCGATTCCACCGCGCGCATTCTCGACATGAAGTATTTCCTGCTGCTCCCCTCGCTCTCCTATGTCGGCTCCAGCCTCGATACCGGACAGTGGGAACAGGTGCTGCGCTCGGTCGCGGGGGCGCGGGTCTATTCCTGGCTCAACGCCGGGCAGATCGAGGCGCGAGGGATCGTCGAGTTCGTGGTGCTCGACGAACGCTTTCCGAGGAGCCTCGCCTTCTGCCGCAATGCCCTGCGCGATTGCCTCGCCGCGCTCGCCCGCACCCACGGCGCCGAGGGCGAGGCGGTGGCGCTGATGCGCGATGCCGACACCCGCATCAGCCACCTCACCGTGGACGAGATCTTCGACCAGGGGCTGCACGAATTCCTCGTCGATTTCCTCGCCCGCAACAACGCCATCGCCGGGGCGATCGCGGGGGATTACCGGTTCCACGCATGAGCAAGCTCAAACTCCAGGTCCGCCACACCACCCACTACGCCTTCAGCGAGCCGGTGGTGCACGCGCTTCAGAGGCTGCGGCTGACGCCCAAGGAGACGCAGGGCCAGCGCGTCATCGACTGGCAGATGCGCTTCGACAACGCCCGCGCCGAGCTCCACTACGACGACCAGCATTTCAACCACGTCACCCTCGTCAGCCTCGCCCCCGGCGCGCGCGAGGTGACGGTGACCTGCGAAGGGCTGGTGGAGACCGAGGACAATGCCGGGGTGATCGGCCGCCATTCGGGCCACCTGCCCTTGTGGAGCTTCCTGCGCCAGACCCCGCTGACCCGACCGGGCGCGAAGCTGCGCGCCCTGCTGCGCGAGGTGCCCGCCGCCGCATCCGACGCGCCGCTCGATTATCTCCACGCGCTCTCCGCGACGATCCGCGAGCGCATCGTCTACGAAGCCGGCCGCACCCATTCGGCCACCACCGCCGAGGAAGCGGTCGGGCACGGCGCGGGGGTGTGCCAGGATCATGCGCACATCTTCATCGGCGCCGCACGGGCGAGCGGCATTCCGGCGCGCTATGTGAGCGGCTACCTCCTGATGGACGACCGCATCGAGCAGGAGGCGACCCATGCCTGGGCCGAGGCCCATGTCGAGGGGCTGGGCTGGGTCGGCTTCGACGTCTCGAACGGCATCTCGCCCGATCCGCGCTATGTCCGCGTCGCCACGGGGAGCGACTACCGCGATGCCGCCCCCGTCACCGGCATCAGCATCGGTGCGTCCGACCAGCGCCTGACGGTCGGCGTCGCGGTCGAGGCGCAGCCCGCCGCGGGCCAGAGCCAGAGCCAGGGCCAGTCGAACCAGTAATCGGACAGACCGCCCGGCCCCTTTGCGCTGGCGCCGGCATGGGGCTAGGGCTGCGGGAGGGATCGCGGGGCCAGTTAGAGGACACGGCATGACCTATTGCGTTGGCATGGTGCTCGAGAAGGGGCTTGTCCTCATGAGCGACACGCGCACCAATTCCGGCGTCGACAACATCTCGACCTTCCGCAAGCTGTTCCACTGGAGCGTGCCGGGGGAGCGGATGATCGCAGTGATGACGGCGGGCAACCTCGCCACCACCCAGGCGGTGATCAGCCAGCTCGAGGAGCGCACCAAGATCCCCGACGAGCGCGAGAACTGCCTGCTCAGGGGCGCGACGATGTTCCAGGTGGCGACCGAGATCGGCCGCATCCTGCGCGGCACCATCGAGGACGTGCAGCGTGCCAACGGCGACGGCGGCAAGGGCCGCTTCACCGCGACGATGATCGTCGCCGGCCAGATCAAGGGGATGCAGCCGCGCCTGTTCATGATCTACCCCGAGGGCAACTTCATCGAGGCAAGCTGGGACACGCCCTTCTTCCAGATCGGCGAGACCAAGTATGGCCGCCCCATCCTGATCCGCGGCTATGACCGCGACATGAGCTTCGAGGATGCGGTTAAGCTGTTGATGGTAAGCTTCGATTCGACCCTCAAGGCCAATCTTTCGGTCGGCCTTCCGCTCGATCTGCTGGTGATCGGCAGGGATGGCTTCAAACCTTTGCATGAACACCGCGTCACCGCCGAGGATGAATATTTCGACGCGATTTCATCGGGTTGGGGAAATGCGCTCAGATCGGCGTTCCATTCGCTGCCTCCGTACAAGTTCGGCACTGACGCTTAGGGTATCGACCCGATATGGCTCCGATCCGGAGATAAGATTTCGTTTTACATCAAAGGGATGATCCTCTCCGGAGATGGTAAATCCTCCGGATTGGCGGCGCTCCTGCGTGAAACCCATAATGGGTTGGCGCAGACATTGTCGCATGACACGCAAAGCCTCTCTCCACTTCGTCGACTCGTGCAGCCGTCAACGCGCCGAACTGGCCCGGGTCGGCTTCGGTCTGGGCCATCACTGCGAGGTCTATGGCGACCTCTCCGAGCTGGCGGTGCATCCGCCGCGGGAAGGGATCATCATCGCCCGCGACACCGCCGAGGAGGGCGGGGTGGGCATGATCCTCGACCGGCTCGGGCGGCTCGGCATCTGGCTCCCGCTGATCGCGGTCGACGTCCAGCCGCGCCCGGGCCGCATCGTCGAGGCGATCAAGGCCGGCGCGCTCGATTACCTCGCCCTGCCGCTCGATCCGGAACGCTTCACCCGCTGCCTGCTGCGCATCGAGAAGGAGGCCGAACAGTTCGGCGCCGCGCGCCGCCGCATGATCGAGGCGCGGGACCGCATCTCGACCCTCTCGCAGCGCGAGCGCGAGGTGCTCGACTGGCTGGCCGAGGGCAGCAGCAACAAGGCGATCGCGCGGGAGCTCGACATCAGCCCCCGCACCGTCGAAATCCACCGCGCCAACATGATGACCAAGCTCGGTGCGCGCCATGCGGCCGAAGCGGTGCGCCTCAAACTGGAGGCGAAGCTCGAACCGAAGCTGCGCGCATGACCTGAGACCGCCGCGACTGTCCCGGCCCTTATCCCCTTGAGGGCACCAGCCGCCGGTAGCCTGGTGATCGACGGCTTTGTCCTGGCGGCTCCCTCGTCCCCGGTGCGGCGAGCGGGGCCGCCAATCCTTCGGGACAGTCGCGCCGCCGGAGCCAAAGTCAGCGGGCCCCGTGGCCGCAAGTGGCCTTCGCCCATGTTCGGAAATGCTCCCGCCCGGGCAGGCAGGCCGGGATGTCCATCAGTGCGGTGGGAGGTAGCGTGCGGCGCTCCGCCGGCACACGGTCAGCGGCAGAACTTCGCGCCGGTGCCCTCGAGATGGAAGTGATCCTCGTGCGCGGCGTTGTATTCCGGGCCGAGCACCGTGCCGAAACGCTTGCAGGCGCTGCGATGCACCACCCGCAGGAACTCGCGCGTCGCCGCATCGCCGCCGTTCCAGTCGCGCTTGAGCACGATGCGTCGGCCATCGGCGAGCACGAAGCCCGACACGTCGATCGCCTCCGCGCGGGCGTGGGCTGAAAGCCGCTCGGTCCCGGCGACATTGCGGCAGGCGTAGGACCCCATCGTCTCGATCCGTGCCACCGGACTGCCGAGGATCTGGCGCGCGGCGCGGTCCACCCCGAAGCGCGCCCAGTCGCCGAAAGCCTTGGCGACCTGGCACTGCACCGGGCCGAGATTGGCGACGCTGAGCGGCGCGCGGTCGCCCGCAAGCGCCATCAGCTGCACCGTGCCGAGCTTGTTGCACCCCGGCGCGGCATAGGTGTCGGGCAGGGGATCGAAACGCGCCCCGCTTGCGCCGAGATCGGCAAGGCAGTTCGCATCGGCGGCGCGCGGGGCAAGGCTCTGCTGCACCGAGGCGACCGGCACCGCTGGCCGCGCGGGCGCACGGGCCGTCTGGCCGGGAGAGGCGGGGGCCGCCCCGCCGCTGCCGCCCGGGACCAGCGAACCGCAGCCTGCCAGCGCCATGGCTGCGGCTGCTAAAAGCGCTCCGGCGCGAATCCTGCCCTTGCGTTCCATGACTATGGGTTATCACGCATAAATGGTTAACGCGCCGGAAACGTCGTCGGCTAAGCGAAAATTGACCATCGCCCCCGGGAAATCCCCTAGGGCAGGCTGTCCTCGACCTGCTCCCACAGCTCGATCTTCACCCCGTCGGGGTCGAGCAGCCAGGCGAACTTGCCGTAGCCCTCGTCCGCCTCGCCGAGGATCTCCACGCCCTTGTCGCGCAGCATCGCGGCAAGGCCGGTTACGTCATCGACCCTGAGGTTGATCATGAAGCCGCCGGTGCCGGGCCGGATATACTGGTCGTCGGCAAAGTGGCTGATGAGCGAATAGGGGTGCGCGCGCGGCTCGTCGGCCCAGGCGAACTGCGGGCCGTAGGGGCCGTCGATCCCCAGCATGTCGCGATACCACGCGCGGGTCGCCTCGGGATCGCGCACCACGTAGAACACCCCGCCGAGCCCCGTCACCCGCGGTCCTGCCTTGTCGGAACCCGTCATGCCCTGTCCTCCCAGCCGCGATCATGCCTCAAGGCACGGCTACGGGGAAGGGCGCGAGGCCCACATCCGACCCGGTTGGGGGAGAGGGCGGGGCGGCGCGGGCCTCGCACAGCCCTGTTCGCCGCAGGCGTGCCCGCGGTTACAGCGCCGCGCGCCTGCTGTCGGCGCCGAGCAGGCTCACCGCCACGATCGCCGCCAGCGCGGCGAGGAAGCCCGGCACGATCTCGTAGAGGCCGGGGCCACCCAGAAAGGCCTTGTTCCACCCCAGCGCGATCCACCCCGCGACCACCGCCGCCCCCGTCACCAGCCCCGCGACCGCGCCCGCGCCGGTCATCCGGTCCCAGGTCAGCCCCAGCAGGATCAGCGGGCCGAAGGCCGCGCCGAAGCCCGCCCAGGCGTTTGCCACCAGCCCCAGCACCTCGCTCTCCGGATCGGCCGCAATCACCATCGCCGCTGCCGCCACCAGCGCGACGCTGACGCGCCCGATGTTCACCGCCTCGCGCTCGGAGGCATCGCGGCGCAGGAACAGGCGGTAGAAATCCTCGGTCAGCGAGGAGGAGGAGACCAGCAGCTGCGAGGAGATCGTGCTCATGATCGCCGCCAGCAGCGCGGCATAGAGGAAGCCGGTTACGGCCGGGTGGAACAGGAGGTTGGCGAGGATGATGAAGATCGTCTCGGGGTCCTCGACCACCAGGCCGTTGCGCTCGACATAGGCGCGCCCTGCAAGCCCCATCGCCACCGCGCCGACCAGCGAGATCACCATCCAGCCCATGCCGATCCAGCCTGCGCGGCGCACGTTCTCAACCCGGTCGATCGCCATGAACCGCACGATGATGTGCGGCTGGCCGAAATAGCCGAGGCCCCAGGTCACCGCGCTGACGAGGCCGATGGCGGTGAGGCCTCCGGTGAGGCTCAGGAAGCCTTCCTGCGGCACGGCGAGGATGCTGCCACCTGCGCTCCCGCCGGGGCCGAACATGATCACCAGCGGCATCACGACCAGCGCGACCATCATGATAAGGCCCTGCACGAAGTCGGTGAGGCTGACCGCGAGGAACCCGCCGATCATGGTGTAGACCAGCACGATCCCGGCGGTGATCCAAATGCCGAGCATGTAGTCGGAAAGCCCCGTCGGCGGCAGCACGCCGGCAAAGGCGGTCGCGAAGAGCTTGCCCCCGCCGACCATGCCGCTCGCGGTGTAGACGGTGAAGAAGGCGACGATGATCACCGCCGAGGTCACCCGCAGCAACGTCGCGCGCTCGGGGAAGCGGTTGGCGAGGAATTGCGGGATCGTGAGCGCATTGCCCATCCGCTCTGTCTGTTCGCGCAGGCGCGGGGCGACGATGATCCAGTTGAGCGCGGCGCCCGCGGTGAGCCCGATGGCGATCCACGCCTCGACCAGCCCCGAGGCATAGAGCGCGCCGGGCAGCCCCAGCAGCAGCCACCCCGACATGTCCGAAGCCCCGGCACTGAGCGCCGCCACCGAAGGCGGCAGATTGCGCCCCGCCAGCAGGTATCCCGCGCTATCCTGCGTCGACTTGCGCCAGGCATAGAGCCCGATGGCGAGCATGAGGACGAAATAGGCGGCCAGCGTGGCGAGGGTGTAGGGGTTCATGCGGGCGGGGGTAACGGGTGCAGGCGCGCTTGGCCAGCGGCCGCGTAGGCCCCCGCTTCAATCGTTCACAGGGCCGTTACCCGCAACACCATGTCATAGCTGGCGCCCGGTCCTTCCACCCGGGCTTCGACCCAGGGACGGAAGCCGGCGTCGACGGCGAAGATCTGCGTCACGCTGGCCCCTGTCTTGCCGTCCGCATGCATGACCCGGTTGGTGCCGGAGCAGGTGAGGCTGATGCGGACGTTGTCGCCGCCGCCCCATGCCGTGGCCACCACCACCTGCTGTCCCGCCTCGCTTGCGGCAAGCTCGAAGCGTTTGCTGAAGCCGCTCGCAACGCCGGTCGCGTCGCCGACCTGCACGCGGCCGCCAGTCTGCCGATCGATCTCGTTCATATGTCCCCCCTCCTGTTCCAGGCCGGAGGATTAAGCGGCAATCCGCAAGGGCGCAACAGGGAGAACGCGGGGGTGCGGGAGGATCAATCCTCCTTCTTGCGCCGCGCCTTCTTGCGTTCGTGCGGGCACAGGATCGCCTTCCTCAGCCGGATCGACTGGGGCGTCACTTCGACCATCTCGTCGTCGTCGATATAGGCGATCGCCTGTTCGAGGCTCATGCGGCGCGGCGGGGTGAGGCGGATCGCGTCGTCCTTGCCGCTCGAGCGGATGTTGGTCAGCTGCTTGGCCTTGAGCGGGTTCACCTCGAGATCCTCGGGCTTGGCGTTCTCGCCGATCACCATGCCTTCGTAGACCTTCATCTGGGGGCTGATGAACAGGGTGCCGCGCTCTTCCAGCGAGTTCAGCGCATAGGCCACCGCCTCGCCGTCACCGTTCGAGATCAGCACGCCGTTGATGCGCCCCTCGATGGGGCCCTTGTAGGGGCCGTATTTCTCGAACAGGCGGTTCATGATGCCCGTCCCGCGCGTGTCGGACAGGAATTCGCCGTGATAGCCGATGAGGCCGCGCGAGGGGGCGGAGAAGGTGATGCGGGTCTTGCCCTGGCCCGAGGGGCGCATTTCGGCGAGGTCGGCCTTGCGGCGCTGCATCTTCTCGACCACCGTGCCCGAGTGTTCGTCGTCCACGTCGATCACGACGGTCTCGTAGGGCTCCATGCGCTGGCCGTCTTCCTCGCGGAACAGCACCCGCGGGCGACTGATGCCGAGTTCGAAGCCTTCGCGGCGCATCGTCTCGATGAGAACGCCGAGCTGGAGTTCGCCGCGCCCGGCGACCTCGAAGCTGTCCTTGTCCTCGGATTCCGTGACGCGGATCGCGACATTGGTTTCCGCCTCGCGCAGCAGGCGGTCGCGGATCATGCGGCTCGTGACCTTGCTGCCCTCGCGGCCCGCGAGCGGGCTGTCGTTGACCGAGAAGCGCATGGCGAGCGTCGGCGGGTCGATCGGCTGGGCGGCGATCGGCTCGGTCACGCTGGGATCGCAGATCGTGTTGGCGACGGTCGCCTTCTCGAGGCCCGCGATGGCGATGATGTCGCCGGCGCGCGCGATGTCGACCGGCACGCGCTCCAGCCCGTCGAAGCTCATCAGCTTGGTGGCGCGGCCGGTTTCGATCACCTTGCCTTCGGCGTCGATGGCGTGGATCGGGTCGTTGACGCGGATCGTGCCGGACTGGACGCGGCCGGTCAGCACGCGGCCCATGAAGTTGTCGCGGTCGAGCAGGGTCGCAAGGAAGGCGAACTTGGCGTCCGGGTCGAGGCCGGGGGCGGGGACGTGCTCGATGATCTTGGCGAAGAGCGGGGCGAGGGTGCCCTCGCGCGCATCGGCATCCTCGCTGGCATAGCCCTCGCGCCCCGAGGCGTAGAGCACGGGGAAATCGAGCTGCTCGTCATTGGCATCGAGGCTGACGAAGAGGTCGAACACCTCGTCGAGCACTTCCTGCGGGCGGCCGTCGGGGCGGTCGATCTTGTTGACGACGACGATGGGGCGCAGGCCGAGGGCGAGTGCCTTGCCGGTCACGAACTTGGTCTGCGGCATCGCGCCTTCCGCGCTGTCGACCAGCAGGATGACGCCGTCGACCATCGAGAGGATGCGCTCCACCTCGGCGCCGAAGTCGGCGTGGCCGGGGGTGTCGACGATGTTGATGCGGGTGGTGGTGCCGTCCTGTTCCCACTCGACGCTGGTGCACTTGGCGAGAATGGTGATCCCGCGTTCCTTCTCGAGATCGC
Organism: Porphyrobacter sp. THAI-01a; assembly: GCF_056868655.1. Lineage (NCBI taxonomy): Bacteria > Pseudomonadati > Pseudomonadota > Alphaproteobacteria > Sphingomonadales > Erythrobacteraceae > Porphyrobacter > Porphyrobacter sp. THAI-01a. Next base: position 1,022,363 of record NZ_CP180579.1, read on the forward strand.
CCGAATCCATCGCGCGTTCCTCGACCCGCTGGTTCTCGCGGAAGGTGCCCGACTGGCGGAAGAGCTGGTCGACGAGCGTGGTCTTGCCGTGGTCGACGTGGGCGATGATCGCGATATTTCTGAGGGCGGACGACATTCGGGAAAACTTCCGGTGAAAAGCCGGACGCGCTCGCATCCGGGCGGGGGAAACAGGAAACGCGGCCGGGGGCGCTCGCGTTAGGAGGGGATTGTGGCGGGTTGGCGACAGCGCCGGACGCTACGGCAAGCGCCGCGCCTGCGCCCGTGTGCTGCGATGCAACATCGCCGCGGCGCCTAGCAGGGGTGTGGCCCGGGGGCAAGCGCGGGGCTCCGCAGGGGGCAAAACCAGTGTGACTCTTGCGCAACATACTCCCTGTTCGACTGCCAAAAGCGGCAGGGCGCGGCTTGTCGGTCGCCCTGTGCTGGCTTATCAGGCGCCTCACACGACCACGGGAGAGAGCGCACAGGGAGGTGCGTGCCCGCAACGGGCGCCGGGGTCGCGGGATTTTTGGAGAGGAGCTTCCATGCGTTCGACCTTCACCGGCACCGCCGGCGCGTATCGATTCACCCTGCTCGCGGGTGCCGCGTCCTTCGCCCTGGCCATGCCGGGTGTCGCGCTGGCCCAGGACGGGGAGCCCGAAGTCGGGGCGCCCGAAAGCAGCAACGTCATCATCGTCACCGCCTCCAAGCGCGAGCAGACGCTTCAGGAAACCCCGATCTCGGTCTCGGTGACGAGCGGCGAGGTGCTCGAGCAGGCGCAGATCCGCGACGTGCTCGACCTGCAGACCGTCACCCCCTCGCTGCGCGTCAGCCAGCTGCAGAGCGCATCGGCCACCACCTTCATCATCCGCGGCTTCGGCAACGGCGACAACAACTTCGGGATCGAGCCCTCGGTCGGCGTGTTCATCGACGGCGTGTTCCGCTCGCGCTCGGCAGCGGCCCTGTCCGACCTCAACATGATCCAGCGCATCGAAGTGCTGAACGGGCCGCAATCGACCCTGTTCGGCAAGAACGCGAGCGCCGGCGTGATCTCGGTCGTCACCAAGGAGCCGCAGTACGAATTCGGCGGCCTCGTCGAAGCGAGCTACGGCAACTACAACGCCTTCGTCCTGCGCGGCGAGGTGACCGGCCCGATCAGCGAGAACGTCGCCTTCGCGCTCGACGGCAGCTACAACCGGCGTGACGGCTATGCCACCATCGTCAACCTCGATCAGGACCTTTCGGACCGCAACCGCTGGTCGGCACGCGGCCAGCTGCTGATCGAGCCGACCCCCGACTTCAAGATCCGCGCCATCGCCGACTATTCGGCGATCGACGAGGTGTGCTGCCAGGTCTCGACCCTGGTCGCCGGCCCGACGGCGGGCGCGATTTTCGCGGTCGGCGGCGCGCTCGACACGAACTTCTTCAGCTACAACACCTTCCTCAGCCAGGCCCCGCGCAACACCGTCGACAACTACGGCGGCTCGATCCAGGCCGACTGGAACGTGGGCAACCTGACCTTCACCTCGATCACCGCCTATCGCGAACTGAAGAACTTCCTCGACCAGGACGTCGACTTCACCAGCGCCAACGTCGTGACCGAAGTGCGTGACCAGAAGGTCGACACCTTCACCCAGGAACTGCGTCTGGCCTCGGACTTCGACGGCCCGATCAACTTCCTGCTCGGCGGCTTCTACTTCGACGAGTCGATCACCCAGGACAGCCGCCTCACGACCGGCGCTGACGCCCGGCGGTTCTTCAGCCTGCTGACCGGCAACCCCAACGTGTTCAACGGGGTCGAGGCCGCGCTCGGCTTCCCGCAGGGCGCGATCTTCAGCGCCGGACCGCTGACCGCCGAGCAGTTCGCGATGGACAACAAGGCATGGTCGGTGTTCGGCACCGTGGACTTCGAGCCGGTCGACGGCCTCGTCTTCACCGCTGGCTTCAACTACACCGATGACCGCAAGGACTTCGCGCTGTCGCAGCAGGCCTTCGACGAGCTGTCGAACACCAACCTCGTCGATGCCTTCATCACCATCGCGAGCGGCGGTGCGGTGCGCAACCGGGCGCAGTTCCAGGCGCTTCCGGCGGCCAACCAGCAGGCGCTGCTGGCGGCGGCGACCAACCCGGCGACCAACCCCTTCCTCGGGCTGACGCCGTTCCAGTTCCAGCCGCCGTTCCTGAACGTGCCCAACTCGGTCGAGCCGGGCCGCACGCAGGACGACCAGTTCACCTACCTGCTGCGCGCCGCCTACCAGGTCTCGAACGAGGTCAACATCTACGCGAGCTACGCGACCGGCTTCAAGGCGAGCTCGATCAACCTCTCGCGTGACAGCCGTCCGGTGTTCGGCGATTTCATCCCGGGCCCGGGCCGTTCGACCTTCGCCGCACCGGCCTCGCCGGTGACGAACGCGGGTCTCGCGGTTCCCAACCTCACCACCGGTTCGCGCTTTGCCGGGCCGGAAGAGGCGGAAGTCTACGAACTGGGCATGAAGGCGCAGTGGCCGGGCTTCGGCTTCAACCTCGCGCTGTTCGACCAGACCATTCAGGGCTTCCAGAGCTTCCTGTTCACCGGCACCGGCTTCCAGCTGAACAACGCCGGTCAGCAGTCGGTGCGCGGCTTCGAGTTCGACGCCACGATCCGTCCGAGCGACAGCCTGGTGTTCACCTTCGCGGCGACCCACCTCGATCCGAACTTCGACAGCTTCACCGCGAGCCCGGTGGGCGACCTGACCGGCTTCCGTCCGGGTGGCATCCCCTCGTGGAGCCTCGCCACCTCGGCGACCCACACGCTCGAATTCGGCAGCAGCGGCAACAAGCTGATCAGCCGCATCGACTATGCCCACGAAAGCAATGTCGCGATCAACAACGGCCTGCCGACCTTCAACGGCCCGGTGACTGCCCGCCGCGACCCGCGGATCTTCCAGCGCGAGACCAACCTGGTCAACGCCTCGATGATCTTCCAGATGGAGAACGGGCTCGAAGTCGGCCTGTGGGCGCGCAACCTGCTCGACGACCAGTTCATCATCACGGTGTTCGATGGCGTCGCTCAGGCCGGCACGGTTTCGGGCTATCCGAACCAGCCGCGCACCTACGGCGGTCTCGTGCGCTTCCGCTTCTGATCGCGAGGGGGCTTCCGCCCCCCCGGCAAAAAAAGGCCCCGCACCGGCAAGGTGCGGGGCTTTTTTGTGTTTGCGCCAAGGGCTTGGCCGGTGCATTCCTGCCCTTGCGGCAAGGGGATGACCGCAAGGGGGTTACGCACAATGCAGATCGGGCGCGTGTTTGCGACGAGTTTCGCCATGCTGCGGCAGAGGTTCTGGAAGCTGGCGGGGATGTGGGCGGTGTTCTTCGCGATCCAGATCGCGGGCTCGATCGCGCTGGGCGTCGGGATCGTGATGATGAGCCTGTCGGGCATGGAGAGCCTCGAGGGGCTCGAGGACACCCAGGCGATCGCCGGCATGGGGATCGGGATGCTGGCGATGGTGGTGCTGTTCTACGGCGCCTATCTCGTGCTGGTGCTGGCGCAGCAGGCGGCGATGGTGACGCTCGCCTCGCCGCTGGAGGAGCCCGCCTTCGGCCCGGCGATGGCGCGGGGCTTTCGCAGCGCCCTGCCGTTCTTCGCGGTCGCGCTGCTGCTGGTGACGGCCTATGTCGCCCTTGCCGTGGCGGTGGAGACGGCGACCGGCGGCGCGGGCGGGGAAAACTCGGCCGCGGGCACGGTGATCGGTCTCGTGCTGCTGCCGGTGGGGGCCTATCTCGCCTGCCGCTTTTCCGTGCTGGTGCCGGTGGTGGCGGTCGACCAGGTGTTCAACCCGCTCGCCGCGCTGCGCCGCTCGTGGGTGCTGACGCGCGGCAAGGTGATTTCCATCCTGCTCGCGCTGATCGCCTTGACGGCGCTGATGGCGGTCGGGCTTGGCCTGCCCTTCGTGCTCGTGTTCAGCGCGCTGCCGGACGGCGGGGACTATCCTGCCGCCTCGGAGGGCGTGGTGCTCGTCGGGGTGCTGCTGATCGTGCTCCTGTTCATCCTCGTCACCATCTTTGCGGCCGCCTTCAACGCCGCGCTGCACAGCGAGGTGACGGGTGGCGGGGCCGAGGCGCTCGAGGAAGTCTTCGCCTAGAGTTCCCGTTACAGCTCTCTCAGGGCCCGCGCCGGCTTTGCCCGCAGCAGCGGCAGCGAGCCGCCGAGCGCGAAGGCCAGCACGAGGCCCACCCCGAGCCCGAGCACGGCGAGAACCTCGCCCCAGTCGGGCAGCCAGTCGAATTCGAACAGCTGGGTGATCACCACCCAGGCCAGCCCCCCACCGAGTGCCAGCGCGACTAGCGCGAGGACCCCGGCGATCAGCCCGTATTCGGCCAACTGGAGCAGCAGCACCTGCCGCCGGCTCGCGCCCAGCACGCGCAGCATCACCGTGTCGTAGGTCCGCGCCGAGCGCGCCGCCGCGATCGCGCCCATCAGCACGGCGAGCCCCGCCAGCACCGTCACCGCCGCTGCCGCCAGCGTCGCGAGGCTCACCTGCTGTAGGAGCTTCCTCGCCTCGACCAGAATGCCGCCCACCTCGATCACCGAGGACGAGGGCATCTCCTTCACCATCGCGCGCAGCAACCGGCCCCTCGCGGCGCTGTCGGCACCATCGGGCAGGTCGATGGTCGCCGACAGGTTGTGCGGCGCATCGGCAATCGCGTTGCGGCTGAACACCAGCGCGAAGTTGAAGCCCATGCTCTCCCAGTCGATCTCGCGCAGGTTGGCGACGCGGGCGGTGCGCTCCACCCCGAGGATGCCGATGGTGAGGTAGTCGCCGGGCTTCAGCCCCACCGCGCGGGCGAAATCGGCATCGACCGAGACCAGCGGCTCGCCCTTGTGGAAGGGGCTCCACCATTCCCCCGCCACCACGCGGTTGCCTTGGGGCAGGGTGTCGGCATAGGTCAGCCCGCGCTCGCCGCGCAGCGCCCAGGCGCCTTCGGGGATTTCCTTGAGGTCGGCGACGCGCACCATCTTGTCCTTGGGCCCGTAGGCAAGCACCGCGCCGCGCATCGTCGGCACGGTGCGGATCCCGGCCTTGGGGAACTCGCCCTGCACCAGCTCGAAGAACCGCGGCTCCTTGGCGGGGGGCACGTCGAGCACGAAGTAATCGGGCGCCTCCTGCGGCACGCGGCTCTGGATATTGCCGTCGATCGCGCTCTGCACCGCCGCCAGCAGCACGAAGGCGGCAAGGCCGAAGCCCAGCGCCGTCACCAGCGCCCCCGTCGGCGCGCCGGGACGGTGGATGTTGGCGATGGCGCTCCTCAGCAGCGGATTGGCCGGGCGCGGCAGGCGGCGGGCGAGGGTCTGGATCCCCCAGCCGATTCCCGCCAGCAGCACCAGCGCGCCGCCTGCGCCGAGCAGGAACCCGCCCGAGAGCATCGGCTGCGCGGTCGTCGCCAGCGCCAGCGCGCAGATCGCCGCAAGGCCGAGCGCCGTCGCCAGCAGCGCGCGCCTGTCCCTCGCCAGCGGCACGATCCCCGAGCGCATCAGCGCCATCGCCGGGAAGGTCCGCGCGCGCAGCAGGGGCGCGGCGGCGAAGGCGAAGGCGACGAGCAGGCTATAGCTCGCCGCCAGCAGCAGCGCCGGGAGCGAGACGATGAAGCCGCTCTCGACCGGAAGCAGACCCTGCAAGGCCCCCGCCAGCAGCGGCGTCACCGCCACGCCCGCCGCCAGCCCCGCAAGGCTCCCGGCGAGCGCCGCCACGCCGATCTGCATCGCGTAGATGCGCACGATGTCGGAGGAGGTCGCGCCCAGCACCTTCAGCGTCGCGATGCTCGCGCGGCGCTGGTCGAGATAGGAGGAGACGCCGCCCGCGATGCCGATCCCCGCGATCACCAGCGCGGCCAGCCCCACCAGCGTCAGGAAGTCGCTCATCTGCCGCACGAAGCGGTCCGCGCCGGGCGAGGCGCGGTCGCGGGTGCGGATGTCGAACCCGGCGGTCGGGAACTGCTTGGTCAGCGCGTCCTCGACCACCTCGGGATCGCGCCCCGCATCGGCGAAGGCCACGCGGTGCTTGCTCTGGTAGAGCGCGCCCGGTTGCAGCAGCCCGGCGCGGGCAGGAATGTCCTGCGCGGTGATGATCGTCGGGCCGAGCTGGAAACCTTCGGAGAGGCGGTCGGGCTCGTCCGCGATCACCCCTGCGGCGCGCAGGGTCAGCGTGCCGACCCTGAAGCTGTCGCCCACCGCGATGCCGAGCCGTTCGAGCGCGGTCGCGGCGAGGTAGGCGTCGTTGCCCGAGGGCGCGCCGACGCGGCGCCCGTCGGCCAGCTCCAGCCGGCCGAACATCGGCCATTTCGCATCGACCGCCTTGAGCTCGACCGGCGCCGCCGCCTCGGGCGTGCTCGCCATCGCCTGCATCCGGTAGCCGCTGGAGACCTCGCCATAGGCGCCAAGCGCCTCGACTTCCTCGGGCCTGAGGTCGCGCTGCCACACCTCGACCTCCAGATCGCCGCCGAGCAGCTCCTGCCCGCTCGAGGCCAGTTCGCGTTCGATCGCGGCGGTCAGGGTCCCGATCGCGGCGAGCGCGGCCGTGCCGAGGAAGATGCACACCAGCAGCAGCCTCAGGCCCCGGAAACGCGCGTTGAGATCGCGCCGGGCGATGCGCCACGCCGTGCCGAGCGGCAGGCTCATGCGGCGGCCTTCGCCCGGGTGTCGGAGACGATCACTCCGTCCGCCATGGTCAGCACCCGCTCGCAGCGCGCGGCAAGGGCGGCATCGTGCGTGATGATCAGCAGCGTCGCCCCGGTCTCGGCGCGGCGGGCAAAAAGCAGCTTGATGATCTCCTCGCCGGTCGCGGCATCGAGATTGCCGGTGGGTTCGTCGGCGAAGATCAGGTCGGGCCGCGGGGCGGTGGCGCGGGCGATGGCGACCCGCTGCTGCTCGCCGCCTGAAAGCTGGGTGGGGTAGTGCCCGGTCCGATGCCCGAGGCCGACCGCCTCCAGCTCGGCCAGCGCGCGGGGGGCAGCATCGGTCATGCCCGCGAGTTCCATCGGGGTGGCGACGTTCTCGGCGGCGGTCATGGTGGGCAGGAGGTGGAAGGCCTGGAGCACAATCCCGATCCGTCCCCGCCGCGCGGCCGCCAGCCCGTCCTCGTCGAGCGCCGCGAAATCTGCGCCGGCGACATCGAGGCTCCCGCTGCTGGCGCGTTCTAGGCCGGAAAGCACAGCCATCAGCGAGCTCTTTCCCGATCCCGAAGGTCCGAGCAGCGCCACCACTTCCCCGCGCGGTATGTCGAGATCGATCCCGCGCAGGATCGTCACCGGCGAAGCTGTGCTGCCGAGGGTGAGGGTGAGGTTGCGGGCGCTGATCGCGAGAGAGGGGCTTGTCACGGGGTTCCGATGGCATAGGTGATGGGTTGCAACAAGCTACAGGTATGGAAGGTGTGCAGATGCACAAGCGCTCTTGGTCGAATATTGCCCTCGCAGCCGCCGCGTCGCTGGCGCTCGCGGCCTGCGGGGAGGCGGCGGACGAGGCTGCGCCTGCCGCCCCGCTGGCCGAGGACGGCCGGCCCGAACTCCCCGCCGTGCCGGTGATGGGGCCCGAGCGCGTGATCATCGCCTTCGGGGACAGTCTTTTCGCAGGCTACGGCCTCGACCCGCGCGACGCCTATCCGGAAAAGCTCGAGGCGGCGCTGCGGGCGAAGGGAATCAATGCCGACGTGGTGAACGCGGGCGTCTCGGGTGATACCAGCGCGGCGGGGCTCAACCGGCTGGAGTTCACGCTGGCGGCGCAGAAGACGCCGCCGGCGCTGTTCATCCTCGAACTCGGCGGCAATGACCTGCTGCGCGGCATCTCGCCCGAGCAGACCCGCGCCAACCTCGGCAAGATGCTGGCGATCCTGCAGAAGCAGAAGGTGCCAGTGCTGCTGATGGGGATGCGCAGCCCCCCGAACTACGGGCCGGAATACCAGGCCCAGTTCGATGCGATCTACCGCGATCTGGCGAAGGAATACGGCGCGGCGCTGATCCCCTTCTGGCTGGAGGACATCTATCGCGACGCGGCGCTGTTCCAGTCCGACCGCATCCACCCGACCGCCGAGGGGATCGAGAAGCTGGTGGAATCGACCTTGAGCGAGGTGCAGGGGGCCCTGCCGCCGGCCGAATAGGCGGGCGCAGTTTGGCGGCTGCGGCCGATTTCCTACTGGAAGCGGGGGGCTTTATGGGGGGAGCGCGGCTCTTTCCCATTGTCAGGCAGCGGCGACGCCCCGGAAGGGCCGAAGAAGCGAAACATGGTGTCAACTTCGGTTTTGCGCTTCAAGAATATGATTTTACAGCGGAATTACTGTAGGATTGCGAAGCTTACAGTGTCAACTTTGTAAATTTCGCTAGAGCCGCTCGACGCCTCCGCCCGCCACCCGCCAGACCGCAGCCTCGGCGCGGATCGGATCGAAGGGGGCAAGTTCGGTGCCGGTCATCCAGACCTGGGCCTTGCCGGTCCGCAGCCGGTTGAACAGCTCGGTCCGGCGCACCGGATCGAGATGGGCGGCGACCTCGTCGAGGAGCAGCACCGAGGGTCGTCCGGCGGCGGCAAGGATGCCGTGGGCGAGCGTGATGGCGATCAGCATCGCCTTCTGCTCGCCGGTCGAACAGGACGCGGCGGGCTGGCCGGTGGAGGCCATCTTCACCTGCAATTCGTCGCGCTGCGGGCCGGTGAGAGCGCGCCCGGCGGCGCGGTCGCGCGGGCGGGCGCGGGCGAGTTCGGCGCGCAGGGCGGTCTCGTCGGTGGGGCCGCCGGGGAGATAGGCGAGCGCGGGCCGCGCGAAGGGCTCGGGGGGCAGGGCGGACAGCTCGTCGGCGAGGCGCAGCACGAGGTCGGCGCGGGTCCGGGCGACGGATGCGCCGTGCTCTGCGACCTGCGCCTCGACGGCATCGAGCCAGCGCGGATCGGCGCGGTTCTCGAGGAGCTTGCCGCGCTCCCGCAAGGCCGCCTCGAGCGCATTGACGCGGCGCGCATGATCGGGGGCGAGGGCGAGCGCCATGCGGTCCATGAAGCGCCGCCGCGCCCCGGCGCTGTCGGTGAACAACCCGTCCATCGCAGGGGTCAGCCACGAGAGCGCAAGCCATTCGGCAAGGCTCGACGCGGTGGCGGGCGCGCCGTTCACCCGCACCAGCCGCCGCGCCGGCTGGCCAGCCTCGGTATAGGTCCCGATGCGGGCGGAGACGGTGCCGGCCTCGGTCAGGCTCGCGCCAATGGCGAAGGGGAGCGGCGCATCGCCGGGCACCGCGCGGCGCGCCAGATCGCCGAGGTTCGCGCGCCGCAGCCCGCGCCCCGGACCGAGCAGCGAGAGCGCCTCGAGGAGGTTGGTCTTCCCCGCCCCGTTCTCGCCCACGAGGAGATTGAAATGCGCGGTCTCGCCGAGGTTCGTCGCGGCGTGGTTGCGGAAATTCTCGAGGCTGATGCGGCTGAGGCCCATGGCTCGGGCGGGGGTAGCGGGAGGGGGGAGATTTGGCCAGACGCGAGGCGGCTAAATCGCCGATCCCAATGCTTGGGAAAAATTCCCAAGCTTTCGTTTCGCTGAACGGCGCGTTTGCGTGGAGCAAGGATCGAAATGGCGGAAATCCGCCGTTTTTCGAGTTTGGCACGCCTCCTGCAATGTATCTGGCATCCCGGGATGGTCCCGGAAACATCGCAAGAAACACCAAAGGAGACTTCCAATGACCGCCATCGAAACCAGCAACCGCCTGTTCGCCGCCGCCTTCTCGGTCGTGCTTTCCGCCGCCGTCTTCGCCTACGCGATCATCCCCGCCACCCCGACCCTCGTCGCCTGATCATCAACCACCCGACCAAGACAAAGGACCAATGACCATGTTCTCCCCCGACCAGACCGCCCGCTTCGCCTCGGCCGCTTTCGCCGTCATCCTGACCGTCGCCAGCTTCGCCTACGCGATCGTTCCCGCCACCCCCGGCCTGACCGCCTGATCGAACCCGCAAAGGACAACAGACAGATGAACGACATCACCGGTCACTCCGGCGGCAAGCCGCCCAGCCGCGGCTTCCGCCTCGACAAGACCAACGGCAAGATCTTCGGCGTTTGCGCAGGGATTGCCGACCACTTTGGGATCGACGCCATGCTGGTGCGGATCGGCTTCGTCGCCGGCACCCTGCTCGGCTTCGGCAGCTTCATCCTGATCTACCTGGCGATCGCGCTGATCGCGGATTGAGTGCAGCGCCAGACAAGCGGTTCCCGGTTATCGGGCCGCTGCACCTGATCGAGAAAACCGGGAAGGGGCCTTCGGGGCCCCTTTCTTTTTGCCCGGCGCCTGCTGATCACATCGCCGAAATGCCGCCATCCAGCTTGAGCTCGGCCCCGGTCATGAAGCGGCTCTCGTCGCTGGCGAGGTAGACCACCGCATTGGCGATGTCGTTGGGCTCGCCGACGAACTTCAGGGGGATCTGCCGCGCGAGCTTTTCCATCAGCACCTCCTTGTCGAGCGCATGGGCCCGGGCGGTGCCGTCGAGGATCGGGGTGTCGACGAAGGTCGGGTGGACCGAGTTGCACCGGATGTTCATGCCCTTCTTCGCGCAGTGGAGCGCAATCGACTTCGACAGCATCCACACCGCCGCCTTCGAGGCGTTGTAGGCCGGCATGGTGTCGCTCGCGATCAGCCCCGCGATCGAGGAGATGTTGATGATCGAGCCTGGCGCATGCTCGCGCATCAGCGGCAGCGCCTTCTGGCAGCCGTGGAAGATCGAATTGACGTTGATGTCGAAGCACCGCTGCCAGTCGCCGAAATCGCAGGCCTCGATGTTGCCGGGAACGCCGATCCCGGCATTGTTGACGAGCACGTTCAATCCGCCGAGCTTTTCGCGCGCGGCATCGACCGCGGCTTCCCACTGGGCGGGGTCGGTGACGTCATGGGCCATGCCGAAGGCGGTGCCTTCGCCCATTTCCGCGTTGACGATCGTCGCCGTCTCCTCCGCGCCCGCGCCGTTGATGTCGGTCGCCAAGACCCGCGCGCCTTCCTGCGCCAGCCGGATGCAATGCGCCCGGCCGAGGCCCTGCGCAGCCCCGGTCACCAATGCGAGCTTGCCCGCCACACGTCCTGCCATGTCCTATTCCTCTCCCAAGTATCCCGGTGTCAAAAGCATCGCTATCCGCACATCGACCGCATGGCCAGCCCTGCGCCATTCGGCGACGAAGCGCGACAGATCGCGCAGGGCGACGCGGTGGACGGTGATGTTCTCGCCCTCGGTCCCCCCGCCCTCGCTCGCCCGTTCGAGCGCGGTTGCCTTCAGCAGGGTGAAGCATTCCGAGACCATGCCGGGCGAGGAGTAGAACTCGCCCAGCACCTCGAGCGTGCCGGCGCGGTAGCCGGTCTCCTCCTCGAGCTCGCGCGCGGCGGCGAGGGTGGCATCCTCGCCTTCCTTGCCCTCGTCATCGCCGATCAGGCCGGCGGGAATCTCGAGGCTGAAGCGGCCCAAGGGGACACGATACTGGCTGACGAGGATCACGTGGCGGGTGCCGTCCGGGTCCTCGTCGAGCGCGATGATCGCCGCCGCCCGGATGCCGCGGGCGCGCCCGACATATTCCCAGCGGCCGCGCTTCTTCGCGGTGATGAAGCGCCCCTCCCACATCACCTCTTCGGGAAGGTCGGCATCGCGGTCTCGTTCCAAGGGGGGCTCCGTCGGCTGGGGAAGGACGGCCCTTCGACAGCTTCGCGCGGCGGGTCAATAGGGAAGGGGAGCTAAACCTCGATCAGCCGGTCGGGCAGCTCGTTCACGTCCTCGGCGCCGCGCGGGAAATGCTCGGCGAGAACGAAGCCGACATCGCGGATGCCGACCACGAGGCCCTCGGCCACGTCGCCCTTGCGGATCAGGGCGAGCATGTCGCCCATCGCCTCGCCCCACACTTCGGCGGAGACCTTGGCCGCGATGCTTTCGTCGGCGACGATCTCGGCGCGGTGCTCGCGCATCGAAAGGTAGATGAGCACGCCGGTGCGCCCGGTCGTGCGCCGTTCCGCGCCGACCTTGAACTGGCGCACCGCCTGGTTGTGGACGCGGATCGTCTTGGTCGGGCCGGGGATCAGCGCGAACTTGAGCGGCTGCCACTGCTGCACGAGCAGCACCGCGAGGAACTTCACCAGCCCGAGCCCGATCACCATGCTGGCGAGCTCGCCCGTGGTCCATTCGTGGCCCCATCCGCCGATCAGGCGATCCCACAGGTCGAGGAAGGGCTGGGGGAGGGCCGCGAAGACGCTCATGGCGGTGAAGGCCGCGCCCGCCGCCCACAGCAGGGCGACATCGGTGTAGCCGTCCGACGCATCGGCCAGGACCGTCACGATCTCGCCCGAGGTGGCGCTCTCCGCCTCCGTCACCGCCGCGCCGACGCGGGCGCGCCCGGCATCATCAAGATAGGCCATGTCTCACCACCCTCCCGAGGCGCCGCCGCCCCCGAAGGAGCCGCCGCCGCCGGAAAACCCGCCGCCGCCGCCCCAGCCGCCGCCTCCGCCGCCGCCGCTGTTGATCATCCCGCGCGCAATCGCGCTGCCGACTTCCCACAGGATGATGTCGCGCGCCGTATCGCCGAGATCGCGGCTGCCCCAGGGGCCTTTCCCGCGCGAACGGTAGCGCCGGCGCCGCCCGCGCCCCGCGAGCAGCGGCAGGACGAAGAAGAAGAACATGAAGGCCAGCCAGATCAGCACGCCGACAGGAAAGCCGCCATCGCTCTCGCGCGCCTTGCCCGCCTCGGCGGCGACCTTGGCGGCCTCCTCGGGCGGGAGCTGCAACTGGGCGATGATCGCGTCGGTCCCGGCCTCGATCCCGCCGGAGAAATCCCCGTCGCGGAAACGCGGCAGGATCTGGTTCTGGATGATCAGCGATGAGAGCGCGTCGGTGAGATAGCCCTCGAGGCCATAGCCGACCTCGATCCGTACCTTGCGATCATTCGGCGCGACCAGCAGCAGCGCGCCGTCGTTGCGTGTCGCATCGCCAAGGCCCCAGGCGCGGCCCAGCTGGTAGCCGTAATCGGAGATGTCGTAGCCTTGCAGATCGGGGATCGTCGCGACGACAAGCTGGCGCTGCGACTGGGTTTCCAGCGCATCGAGTTTGGCTGTCAGCGCCGCCTCGGCCTCGGGGGTGAGCAGGTCGGCATTGTCGACCACGCGCCCCGTCAGTTCGGGAAATTGCGGCTGCGCGGCGAGCGGCGCGGCAAGCCACGCCGCTGCGGCCGCGAGCAACAGGACAAGCGAGCGGAGCACGCCGCTCAGTTCGACGTCATGTCGAGCGTCGGCGCGGCCTCGGCGCCTTCGGTCACGGCCTTGTAGGGCACCATCGGTTCGGCCCCGTGGATGATGTTCGCGCCGATCGAATCCGGGAAGGTGCGGATCGTGGTATTATACTTGCGCACCGCCTCGTTGTAGTCGCGGATGGCGACGGCGATGCGGTTTTCCGTCCCTTCGAGCTGGCTCTGCAGCGCGAGGTAGTTCTGGTTCGACTGGACCTGCGGATAGGCCTCGACGCTGGCGAGCAGGCGGCCGATCCCGGCGCCGAGCTGGCTCTGCGCGGCGGCGAACTGCTCCATCTTGGCCGGATCGTTGAGATCGTCGGCGGTGATGTTGACGCTGGTCGCGCGGGCGCGCGCCTCGGTCACCTGGGTCAGGATCGTGCGCTCGTTCTCGCCTGCTCCCTTGGTCACTTCGGCGAGGTTGGGGATGAGGTTGGCGCGGCGCTGGAACTGCGCCTCGACATCGGCCCACTTGGCCTTGGCCTCCTCCTCGGCGGTCGGGACCGAGTTGATCCCGCAGGCGGCAAGGCTCAGCGCGGCGAGGGCGGCGAAGGCGCCGCGCAGGGTGGTGGCGAGAGTCATGTGGCAATCCCTCCTGAAAGCGCGCCGGGAGGCATTCCGGCTGCGGACAATCTGTATTGCGCATATAGCACACCACTTTGCCCGTTCAAGCGGTGGACTGACAGCACCCTCACGCTTGGCAGAGCGGCGTGCGGGTGCCAGAACATCCCCAACGGCAATGGCAAAGGGGATCATTATGCTGTCGGAATTCAGGGCTTTCATCGCCAAGGGCAATGTCATGGACCTGGCGGTCGGGGTGATCATCGGCGCGGCTTTCGGCGCCATCGTCAAGTCGCTGACGGACGAGATCATCATGCCGGTGGTCGGCGCGATCTTCGGCAATATCGACTTCTCCGACCGCTACGTCGTGCTCTCGGGCGAGGTCGCCCCGGGTACGCCGCTTGCCGCCGCGCGCGAGGCGGGGGCGAATGTGCTGGGGCTGGGCGCCTTCGTGTCGGTGGTAATCAACTTCCTGATCCTCGCATTCATCATCTTCATGATGGTGCGCTACGTGAACAAGGTGACCGCGCAGTTCGCGAGGACCGAAGAGGCCGCCGCACCCGCCGGCCCGACCGAGGTGGACCTGCTGATCGAGATCCGCGACGCGCTGAAGAAGTAAGCACCGCCGCTCACTTCACATTAAGCTCGCAATCGCTATATGGGTCCTTGCCGGTTTCGGCCGGCTATGACGATAAACTGCTGCGTGCAATAGACGCAACGGACCCGGGGGCAGTACCCGGCGGCTCCACCACTTGGGCCGAGCAACACGGTCAGCACGCATGAAGCGTGCCGACCGAGCGGCTCAGCTGATGGGGCCGAACCAGGATCGACGTGTGTTGAAAAGCGTAGTTTTCGTCCGGGCTGAGTAACCCGTTAAAGGCTCAAAACCCATAAGTGCCAACGACAACGAAGCACTTGCTCTCGCTGCGTAATGTGACGGCCTAGCGGCCTGAATTTACAAAGCTACGAGCACGGTTCGGACCGAACCGGGTAACAGAATCGGAAACCGGGCGCCCGGGGGAGCGTAGCAACAGAATCCCCCACCTTCCCCGGCCGCCCGAGGATCGGCCCCCTAGTCGCGGACCGGCACCTGCGCCTCGCGCAGTTGGGCCACTTCCTTCTCGAGCTTCAGGCAATCGAGAATCTTCGCGCCCGCCAGGAACACCGCGCCGGTCGTTGCGAGGAACAGCAGCTTGCCGCCGAAGCCGGGATATTCGTGCAGATAGACCATCCCGCGCGCGCTGGAGCCGAGGGCGAGCGCATAGATGATCAGGAACGCCTCGAAGCGCGTCTTGATCACGAACAGCCTTCCCAGCTTGCCCAGCATGGCGTCTCCCGGCGCATAGTGCGACCCGCCCATGGCTGAGTCGCCTTAACAACGGGGTAACCTTACGCCTGCGCGGGCTTGGCGCCAAACGCGTTAACCAAGCTGTGCCAGATCGAGCGCCTCCAGCAGGGCGAGGCGGGCTGCAATCACGCTGTCCGCCAGCGCGGGTGACCCAAGATCGGACGGATCGATCTGCTCGGGCCAATGCGCGGCTATGACCTTTTCCAGCAGGTCGGCCTTGGCCTCGTCGAGCAGGAAGCGCGGGTCGACCGTGGCCGGATCGCACACCACCCTGAGGCGCAGACAGGCGGGGCCGCCGCCGTTCGCCATCGACTGGCGCACGTCGACCGGAATGACCTGCCGGATCGGGCCATTGCCTGCGAGCATCTCCTGCGCCCAGCCCCACACGGCCGCGCTCTCGCGGCATTCCTCGGGCACGATCAACGCCATGCTTCCATCGGGCAGGGTGAGGAGCTGCGCGTTGAACAGATAGGTGCGGATCGCCTCCTCGAGGCTGACGGCCGAGGAGGGCACTTCGACCACCTCGAGTGCGGGGAAGGCGGCGCGGATCGCAGCAAAGGCGCCCTGCTGGTCGGCGAAGGCCATGTCGTGGGTGAACAGCACCCGCCCGTTGGCCACCGCGACCACGTCATTGTGGAAGGCCCCCGCCGCGATCGCCTCGGGGTTCTGCTCGATGAAGACGGTTCGCTCGGGCGCGAGGCCGTGGGCGCGGGCCACGAGGCGGCTTGCCTGTTCGTGCTGGCGCGCGGGGAAGCGGCCGCCGGGCTTGCCGTAGACGAACACCTCGACGCCCGGTGCCTCGTGGCTTTCGCACAGCCGCATGTGATTGGCCGCGCCCTCGTCGCCGAAGGTCGGCGGGACGGCATCGTGGATCGCGAAGTGGCGGGTGTCGGCGAAGGCGATCTTCAGCTGCGCCTGCGTGTCGGGCCATTCCTGCGCGCGGTGGAGCATGGTGACGAGGTTCGCCGGGGTGAGATGGCAGCGCCCGTCGGCGGTGTCGCGCGCGGGGCTCACGGTCGCCGCATTGGCGGTCCACATCGAGGAGGCCGACCACGGCGCGGCGCGAAGTTGCGGGGGCTCGGTGCCGTCGAGCGCCAGGGCGGCCTCGAGCGCGCGGTTGGGGCGGGGCAGGGGCAGGAGGAATCCCTGCACGCCGAGCCGCCCGAGATTGCCGCGCATCTTCGCCACCCCCTGCAGCGCCGCCGCGCGCGGATAGGACGGATCGCCCGCATGGCTCGCGCTGGCGATATTGCCGAGGCTGAGGCCGGCGTAATTGTGCGAAGGGCCGACGATCCCGTCGAAATTGATCTCGGTAAGCACTCTCACAAACCTCCGTTCGCCCTGAGCCTGTCGAAGGGCTGTTCTTCTTGATGACCCGTGGCACCCAAGAAAGTGCAGGGCTTCGACAAGCTCAGCCCGAACGGGTTGGGGGTAATCCTACCGCGCCACGCTCCACACCATGTCGCCCTCGCACACGTCGAGCAGGTCGGCGCTGGCGCTGTCGATCGCGATGCCCCCTTCGCCGTCGAGCACCCGCGCGCCGAAGCAGGCGCGGAAGGTGCCGAGGCGGCCGGTGGCGAGGATCGCGCGTTCGCCCTCGGCCACGTCGAGTGCGGTGACCCGCGCCTCGCTGCTGTTGCGCACGCTGGCGACATTGTCGGTGCGTGCGACCATCGTCGGGCCGCCGTCGAAGATGTCGACATAGTTCTCGAAGCGGAAGCCCTCGTCCTCGAGCATCCGCATCGCCGCGCGGCCCGTGGGATGGGGGACTCCGATGACGCTGCGGGCATCCTCGCTCAGCATGGCGACATAGACCGGGTGCTTGGGCATGAGGTCGGCGATGAACTGGTTGCCGTGGATCGCGTTGAAATAGTCCGCGTCCTGAAAGCTCATCCCGAAGAAGCGCCCGGCGACACCCTCCCAGAAGGGCGATCCGCCGCGCTCGTCGATGATGCCGCGCAGCTCGGCAAGGATGCGCTCGGCAAAGCGCGGGCGGTGCATCGCGACGAACAGATAGCGCGAGCGGGCGAGCAGCAGGCCGAAGCCGCCGGCCCGCTCGCCCGGGTGAAGGAATAGCCCGCCGACCTCGCTCGATCCCTCGAGATCGGTCACGAGGCTGAGCAGTTCAGCACGCACCGTGCGGTCGAGTTCCTGCGAATACTGGGTGAGGGTGTTGAGCCGGTAGGAGTAGAACGGCCAGCGCTGGCCGACCTGGCTCATCAGCTGGCAGGTGCCGCGCACCGCGCCGGTGCGGGCGTTCTCGAGCACCAGCACGAAAAGCTCGTCGGCAAGCGTGTCGGCATCGCGGGCGAAGGCCGCCTCGGCGCGCTCGAGCTTGGTGCGCAGCGCCGCGCGGTCGGGCGGAAGGTTGGTGAAGCCCCCGCCGGTCAGCTTGGCCATCTCGTAGAGCGCCTCGAGATCGGCGGGGCGCGCAGCGCGCAGGCGGAAGGTCACGATATTGCTCCCTGAGCAAGACGCTCGATCACGCGGGCTGAAAGCGCCGCGCGTTCGGCAAGGCTGGGGACGATGAGGTATTCGTCCGGCGAATGGATCGCGCCGCCGCGCACCCCCATGGTGTCGACCACGGGGACGCCGCAGGCGGCGATGTTGTTGCCGTCGCACACCCCGCCGCTCGATTGCCAGCGGATGTCCTGCCCGAGCTCGGCCCCGCAGGCGCGCACGAGATCGAACAGCCTCTGTGCGGCGGCATCGACCTTTTTCGGCGGGCGGGTGACGCCGCCGTGGCGGTGGGTGGCGACCTCGTGGGCGGTCTGGATGTCGATCAGCAGGTGGTCGAGCGCATGGTCGAACGCCGCGCCCGCTTCCACGGTCCTAGGTCGGATGTTGAAGCGCAGCACGGCATGGTCGGGGACGACATTGTTGGCCGACCCGCCTTCGAGCTTCGCCGGGTTGATGGTGATCTCCGGCGTCTCCAGCGCCTTCAGCCGCAGGATCAGGTCAGCCGCCGCGACGATGGCGTTGCGCCCTTCGTGCGGGTTGCGCCCGGCGTGGGCGGATTTGCCGGTGAAGGTGATGGAATAGTTCCCGGTGCCGCCCCGTTCATGCGCCAGCGTGCCGTCGGGCAGGGCCGCGGGCTCGTAGGTGAGCGCCGCCATCTTGCCCGCGGCGAGCTCGGCGATCAGCGCCGCGCTGGCGAGCGAGCCGGTCTCCTCGTCGGAATTGATCAGAACGTCGTAGCCGAGGGCCGAGGCGCCGGGGGTGGCCTCGAAAGCCATCAGCGCGTGCAGCATCACCGCAATCCCGCCCTTCATGTCGGCAACGCCCGGCCCGTTCAGCGTCTCCCCGTCGAGCCAGCGCTGGTGCTGGAACGGGTGATCGGCTGGAAATACCGTGTCCATGTGGCCTGTCAGCAGAATGCGCCGGTTCGCCTGCGGGCGCACCCGCACCATCAGATGCCGGCCGTGCGGCTTGTCGAACGCAGTGCCGTCGGCGGCGATGGCGGTGACGGGGGCGGGATCGACCAGTTCGACGGTGCCGGGCAGCACCGCGAAGGCCTCGGCCAGGGCATCGGCCTGCTCGGCCAGACCGGCGAGATTCGCCGTGCCGGTGTTGATCGCGCTCCACGCGCGCACCTGCGCCAGCATCGCGGCTGGGTCTATTGTTCCCATGGTCCCGTCCATCGCCCCCCTCTAGCCGTCTCAAGGCGCTAGTCCAACCCGTTGCAATCGTGGCAGCGCTGCGCCATAGGGCGGCCCGTCCTCTCCTCCCCGGGTTCGGCTTTTCACGCTTACCACACGAGGACTACCATGACTGACATGACCGCCCGCGCCGGAGTGAGCATCGACTCCCGGTTGGCCGCCTTCCTCGAGAGCAAAGTGCTGGGGCCGCTGGGGCGCGATGTGGACGCCTTCTGGCAGGGTTTCGCGGCGCTGCTGGCCGAGTTCGCTCCCCGGAACCGCGCACTGCTGCAAAAGCGCGAAAGCCTGCAGGCGCAGATCGACGCGTGGCACAGCGAGCGGGCGGGCAAGCCCCACGACGCGGCGGCCTACAAGGCGTTCCTGACCGAGATCGGCTACCTCGTCCCCGAGCCTGCTGACTTCCAGATCGGCACGCAGAACGTCGATCCCGAGATCGCCACCATGGCGGGCCCGCAGCTGGTGGTGCCGATCCTCAACGCCCGCTTCCTGCTGAACGCCGCGAATGCGCGCTGGGGAAGCCTCTACGACGCCTTCTACGGCACCGACGCGCTGGATGCGCCGCCTGCGCGGCCCGGCGGCTATGACGAGGCGCGCGGGGCGGCGGTGATCGCGCGCGGGCGCCGGTTCCTCGACGAGACCTTTCCGCTCGCGGGCGGAGCGAGCTGGACCGACCTGGCAAGCCGCGAGGCCATCGCGCTCGCCGATCCGGCGCAGCAGGCGGGCACCACCGAAAAGGGCGTGCTGCTGCGGAACAACGGTCTTCACGTCGAGATCGTCTTCGATCCCGCGACCCCCGTCGGCGCGACCGACAGGGCGGGGATCGCCGACATCATCGTCGAAGCCGCGCTCACCACCATCGCCGATTGCGAGGATTCGGTCGCGGCGGTCGATGCCGAGGACAAGCTGCTCGCCTACACCAACTGGCTCGGCATCATCCGCGGCGACCTTCAGGAAAGCTTCGAGAAAGGCGGCAGGACGCTCACCCGCACACTGGCGGGCGACAAGACCTACACCGCCACCGACGGCACCGCGCAGACCCTCAAGGGGCGCAGCCTGATGTTCGTGCGCAATGTCGGCCACCTGATGACCAACCCCGCGATCCGCCTGCCCGATGGCAGCGAGATCCCCGAGGGCATCATGGACGCGGTCTTCACCTCCGCGATCAGCACATTGGATGTCGAGGGCCACGGCCGCTTCGGCAACTCGCGGGAAGGCAGCATCTACATCGTGAAGCCCAAGATGCATGGCCCCGAGGAATGCGCCTTCACCAACGACCTCTTCGATGCCGTCGAGAACCTGCTCGGCCTCACGCGTCACACGATCAAGGTCGGGGTGATGGACGAGGAGCGGCGCACCTCGGCCAACCTCGCCGCCTGCATCCACGCGGTGAAGGACCGCATCGTCTTCATCAACACCGGTTTCCTCGACCGGACGGGGGATGAAATCCACACCTCGATGTGTGCCGGGCCGATGCTGCGTAAGGGCGCCATGAAGGCCAGCGCGTGGCTCAAGTCCTACGAAGCGCGCAATGTCGCCATCGGCCTCAGGCACGGCCTCTCCGGCAAGGCGCAGATCGGCAAGGGCATGTGGGCCGCGCCGGACCTCATGGGGCAGATGATGATCGAGAAGGTGGGGCACCTCAAGGCCGGCGCGAATACCGCCTGGGTGCCGTCGCCGACCGCCGCGACGCTCCATGCGCTCCACTACCACCAGATCGACGTGTTCGACGTGCAGAAGCACCTGCCCGAGCCGATGGGCCTCGACGCGCTGCTTTCCATTCCGCTCGCAGAGGGCGCGAACTGGTCGGAGGAGGAAATCCGCGAGGAGCTCGACAACAATTGCCAGGGCCTGCTCGGCTACGTGGTGCGCTGGATCGATCAGGGCGTGGGCTGCTCCAAGGTGCCCGACATCAACGATGTTGGCCTGATGGAGGACCGGGCGACGCTGCGCATCTCCTCGCAGCACATCGCCAACTGGCTGCTGCACGGGGTGATCAGCGAGGCGCAGGTGATGGACTCGCTCGCCCGCATGGCCGCCAAGGTCGACGCGCAGAACGCGGGCGATCCGCTCTATGTGCCACTGACGGGCAACGAGAACGGCGCGGCCTTCAGCGCGGCAAAGGACCTGATCTTCAAGGGGGTGGAGCAGCCGAGCGGCTACACCGAGCCGCTGCTGCACGCCTGGCGCCTGAAGAAGAAGGCGAGCTAGGACAGCGCCTTAGCCACCGCGACGAACTCCGCCACGCTGACGGTCTCGGCGCGGCGGGTTTCGTCGATGCCGAGCGCGCCTAACGCCTCCAGCGCCCCCGGCACGCCCTTGAGGCTCTGGCGCAGCATCTTGCGGCGCTGGCCGAAGGCGGCCTCGGTGAGGCGTTCGAGGGTGCGGGCGCTCACCCCCTCGGGCGCGGCGGTGGGTGTGACGTGGACGATCGCGCTCATCACCTTGGGCGGCGGAGTGAAGGCGCTGCGGTGGACCTTCATCGCTAGCCGCGCTTGGCTGCGCCACTGGGCGAGCACGGCAAGGCGGCCATAGGCGTCCTCGCCCGCAGCGGCGACGATCCGGTCGGCCACCTCGCGCTGGAACATCAGGGTGAGCGAGCGCCACAGGGGTGGCCAGCTCTCCCCGCCGAGCCAGCGCACGAACAGCGCCGTGCCGACATTGTAAGGCAGGTTTGAGAGGACGTGGAACGGCTCCCTGCCCATCAGCTCCGCATGATCGAGCTTGAGGGCATCGCCTTCGATAACAGTCAGTTGTCCGGGAAAGCTCTCGCCCAGTTCAGCCAGTGCCGGGAGGCAGCGGCGGTCCATCTCGATGGCGGTGACCCGCGCCCCGGCACGCAGCAGCGCGCGGGTGAGGCCGCCGGGGCCGGGGCCGACCTCGAGCACCTGCTCGCCCGCCAGATCGCCTGGAAGCGCGGCGATGCGGGCGAGCAACTGTTCGTCGAGCAGGAAATTCTGCCCCAGCGCCTTGGAGGCGGCAAGGTTATGTCTCTGGATAACCTCGCGAATCGGGGGGAGCTCAGGCATCGGCACAAGCCCGCGCTGCCGCCATGTCCGCTGCCATGACGACCGCCGCCGCCATCGCACCCGGGTCCGCCAGCCCCTTGCCCGCAATGTCGAAGGCGGTGCCGTGATCGGGGGAGGTGCGGATGATCGGCAGGCCGAGCGTGACGTTCACGCCCTCGTCGAACTCCAGTGCTTTCAAGGGGATAAGTGCCTGATCGTGATACATGCACAGCGCCGCGTCATAGCCCGCGCGGGCGCGCAGGGTGAACAGCGCATCGCCGGGGACGGGGCCAAAGGCCTCGATCCCCTCGGCCCGCAGCGTGGCGATGGCCGGGGCGATGATGCGCGCCTCCTCGTCCCCGAATTGCCCGCCTTCGCCCGCGTGGGGGTTCAGCGCCGCGATCGCAAGTCTGGGCCGCAACACACCGAAATCCCTGCGTAATCCTCCCGCCACGATGCGCGCCTTGTGGAGGATCAGGCCTTCCGAAATCAGCCCCGGCACCTCGGCCAGCGCCACGTGGACCGTCAGCGGCACGGTGCGCAGGGAAGGTCCCGCCAGCATCATCACCGCATCGCGCCACGGCCGCCCGCAGGCATCGGCGAGGAATTCGGTCTGGCCGGGATAGTCCCAGCCCACCGCCGCAAGGGCCCCCTTGGAAACCGGCGCGGTCACCAGCCCCGCCGCCTCGCCCGACAGCACCAGTTTCGCCCCCCATTGCAGCGAAGCGAGTGCCAACCGGGCGCCAACGACCGTGGGATGACCTGGCGACGCCATGCCATCGAGCCCGGCCATCACGGGCAATCCCGCAGCCGAGGCGAACAGCGCCTCGGCCGGCTCCGCGATCGGCACGATCGGGCAGTCGATCCCGAGCCTTTCGGCCGCGTTTCGCAGGAGCTCCGGCCCGCCGGCCACGAAGGCGGGCGGCGCGCGGCGTTCGGCCCGCAATCGCGCCCATGCGCCGAGGATCACTTCCGGGCCGATGCCCGCCGGATCGCCCAGCGTGATCGCGAGCGGGGCGCCCGGAGATGAACTGCCCGGCGTCAATTGTACTCGATATAGGCGTCGTTGCGCAGGTCGCGCAGGAACCGCTGGGCGCGCTTGTTGACGCGCTCCTGCTCGATCTGGTCCATCACCGCCGCGAAGGTCGGCGCGCCCGAATCCTTGGGATCGTCGCGGCCGCACAGCATCAGCACGCGCACGCCTTCCTGGATGCCGCCGAAGGGCGGCGTCGCCTGGCCGATCTGGAGATTGAGGATGATCGCGCGCAGCTGTTCGGGCAGGTTCGCGGCCTTGATCTGGTCGTTGGAGACGACCTCCGCCCCGATCTTCGCCGCCCCCGCCTCGACATCGGCGCAGCCGCGCAGCGACTGGAGGTAGGTGTTGAATTCGGCCACCCGCGCCTCGGCCTGGGCCTGGGTCACGCCATCGGGGAAGTCGATCGAGATCTGCTTGAGGCTCAGCATCGCCTCGGACGGATCGGCCATCAGCACCTGGCGCTTGTTGATGAGGTAGATGATCGAGAAGCCGCCCGGGATCTCGATCGGGCCCTGGAGCTGCCCGGCCTGCATGCTGCGCAGCGCCGCGGCGAGCTGTGGGGGCAGCTGGCCGAGCCGCAGCCAGCCCAGATCGCCGCCGACGACCGCGCTGCTCGCCTCGGAATACTGCCGCGCATAGGCGACGAAGCTGCCGCCCTGCTGGAGCTGCTGCATGATCGCCTGGGCGTTCTGCAGCACCGTCACGCGGTTCTCGGTGGTGGCCGAGAGGAAGATCTCGCCGATCCGGTATTCGTCGGTGCCCTTGGCCTCGTTCATGCGCTTGAGCACGTCGTTGACCTCTTCGGCCGAGACGTTGACGAAGGGCATGATGTTGCGGCGCAGGAGGTTCTCCCACGCCACTTCGCCCTCGATCTGGCGCTTGAGCGAGGCCGCAGAGGAGCCGATCGAGGTCAGGTAGGCGTCCATCTTCTTGGTGTCGCCGCCGAAATTCTGGCCGGCAAGCTGCTGGTAGGTCTGTTCGACCTCCTCGCGCTTGGGCGCAAGTTCGGAGGCTTGGGCGGCCTGGATCTTGAGCGTCTCGTCGATCAGGTTGCGCAGCACCTGCACCCGCAGGCGCAGCATTTCCTCGGCGGGGATTTCCGCTTCCGAGGCCGCCGTCACCAGCGCCACGCGCTGGTCGATGTCGGTGCCGGTGATGACATAGCCGTTGACGATCGCGGTCGCGGTGCGCTTGTCCGGGTCGGCCTTGCCGAACAGGGTGATGTCCTCGGGCAGGCCGAAGGGATTGTCGGCGGTCGGCACGGCCACGGTCTGGGCGGGCAGGGTGGCCGGGGTGAGGGCAAGACCCACGAGGCCGGCTGCCGCCAGCACGCTTCCGGTCCGGGCCAGCAGGGCCTTGGAAAACAGCTTCACTCTCACTCGTTCAATCCGCCTTCTCGAAAATCCCGCACGCATCGTGCGCGTGATGGAGCGCCGATGCCCCGCACCGGCTGAATGGAAGCTGAGTCCCGGGCCGCCAGTCATCCGCGGCCCCTTTAACGCCATTTGTCCGCCCTGCCAATTGTTGCAGGCATCGGACTGGGGTTAGCGGAAACCGAGATTCCTGAGCGCGAAAAACACCTGGAAAGCGTTCCCGCGCCGCGCGTCGCCCGCGTCGATGAAGTCGCGCCGCCAGGTCGCGCCGAATTCGATGCAGTCGTCGGCATAGGCGATGCCGAGGCGGGTGCGGATCGGCTCGAAGCCGTCGGGCTGGAACACCGGGTCCTCATCGGGATCGGTGAGGTTGAACACGCCCGAGCCGAACACCGACCACTTGCGCCCGATCGCCACGCGCGCGGCGGCGCGCAGTTCCTCGCGGTCGCGCAGGTCCTCGACCGTGGCGATGTCACGGTCGAGCCTCAGGTAGCCGACCTCGAGATAGGTGCGGCGCGAGCCGATGGTCGCGTCGATCTCGTTGCGGCGCACCGCGAAATTGTCCTTGTCGAGCCGGAAGCGGTGGGTGAAGCTGACGAGGTTGCGGAAACGCACCTCGGTGCGCCCGACGAAATCGGAGACGCGCTCGGACAGGCCGGTGCCTTCGGGGAACAGGCCTGGCTCGGGCCGTTCCAGCCGGAAGGACTGGCCGACGGTCGAACGCACCCGCCAGCCCGGGCGCTGCAACTCCCAGTCGACGCCCCAGGTCACGCGGCTGCCGTCCTCGACCCGGTCGTAGCCGGGGAAGCGGTTGAGGGCGAAGAGGTTGGAATCCTCGAGGTCGATCGCGCGGGCATCCTCGTTGGGGACGGCGAGGTTGCGGATCTTCGGGCTGGCAACGAATTGCAGGCGCGGCTTGAACACCTGCGTGCCCCCGAAAGCGGCACCGGCGAAGGGCCATTCGATGTCGAGCGCGGCGGTGGCGATGCCGCGCGTGGTCCAGCCCTCGGTGCCGCGATAGGACAGCGTGGTCGTCGCGAGCGTGTTGCTGGTGTTGTAGACATCGCCGCGCACCAGCCCGGTGAGCGTCACGACCTGGCCCATGCCGGTGAGGCGCTTCCAGTCCCAATGCGCGCCCGCGAAGGCGCGCTGGGTGTCCTGCCCGTCGTTGCGCAGCAGGGCGAGTGTGTTGGCCTGCACCATCAGGTTGCCGCCGAGCACCGTGTCGCCGATCTTCTGGCGGTAGTCGATGGCGGGCAGGGCGAGCGGCACCTGCCCCTGATCGGCGTTCAGCCGCAGGGTCTGGGTCGCCCAGCCGGCGATCGAGAGATAGGACCGGTCGGTGATGCGTTCGAGGTTGAGGGTCGAGCGCAGCCGGTCGTCGCGGCTGATGTCGTAGCGGCGCAGGAAGGTGCGGTCGCTGGCGAGGCGGATCGAGCCGGTCAGGCTCCAGTCGGGCGAGAACTGGAAGCGCCCGTTGCCGTCGAAATAGCCGCGCGGATCGCTGCGGAAGCTCTCGCCCCCGGTGAAATCGGTCGCGCGGTCGGAAAAGGTGACGAAGCCGCTGGCCTGATAGGCACCCTTTTCGGTGAGGTGCCGCCACTTCGCGCTCGCCATCGGGGCGGCGTTGGAGAAGACATAGGCGCCCAGCGTCAGATCGGCATTGTCGGCCACGCGCCAGTAATATTCGCCCGAAAGCTCGAAGCCGTTGACCTGCGTGACCCGCACGTCGGGCACCAGGAAGCCGCTTTCCGCCTTGCCGTCGGTGCGGATCGCGAGGCCGGGCAGGGGCAGGATGCGCGCGCCGAAGAGTTCGAGCATCGCGCCCTCGAAGCGCACGCGGTTGGCCTTCTGGTCGTAGATCACGCGCTGCGCGGTTACCCGCCAGCTCGGGTCCTGCGCGCAGCCCTCGGCATCGACCACCGGGCAGGCCGAATAGGCGGCATCGGTCAGCACGGCGGTCCCGTCGGCCCCGCGCTCGGCCGAGCGGGCGGCGAGCCGGCCTCCGGCGCGCAGGGCGATCAGGAGTTCGCTCATCGCCCCGGTGTCGAACTCTTCGGTCAGCTCGACCTGGTCGGTGAAGAGCTGGTTGCCGGCCTCGTCGACGAGGCGGATGTTGCCGCTGGCGATGATCCGGCCGGTGTTGCGGTCCCAGATCACCTCGTCGGCGCGCACCGAGCGGTCCTCCGAGCGCAGGATCACGTCGCCGCGGGCGGTGACGATGTCGCTCTCGTTGTTGTAGCTGAGCTCGCGCGCCTCGAAGTCGATCCGGCGGGCGGTTTCCTCGGTCGTCTCGGGGGACGAGGTGGCCGGGGGGGCATCCTGCGCGGCGAGCGGCGCGGCGGCGGCGGCAAGCCCCAGTGCAAGCACGAGATGCGACGCACACGCGCGAGCCGCGCCCCGCGCCGGGAGGCGCTGGGCGGGGTCCGCGGCGATGCGCGTGTCCACGTGAGAGCCTCCCGACATGGCCTTGCCTATTGCACCGCTCGGGCCTAATCGCAATCGCCATTGCGCCCGGGGCGGCGGGGCCTTTCGCACGGTTCGTCGCATGCGCGGGACACCTCGTGGCCGCCCGTCCCGCGGCGCGCCTGCACAAGCCTTTGCCGGAGTATCCATGCAGATCCATTTCACCGCCGCCGCTCCCTCCGATGTCCGCCTCCAGGCGCGGGTGATCAACCAGGGCCAGACCCTCTCAGGGCTGGACGAGACGATCGTCGAGGGCGCGGCCGCTTCGCGCTTTGCGGGCCGGGCCGGGCAGCTGTTCGAGGGCTTTGCAGGCGTGGGCGGGACGGTCCGGCGGATCGCGCTCGCGGGGCTCGGCGAGACCGGCTCCGCCGACCGGCGCGCCAATTGCGAGCGTGCCGGCGCGGCGATCACGGCCAAGTATCTGGTCTCGGGCGAGACGGCGCTGGTGCTCGATCTTGGCGGTGGGGGCCTTTCGGCGGATGACGCCGCGGCGGTGCTGCTGGGCTTGCGCCTGCGCGCCTGGCGGCACGATGCCTATCGCACGCGGCTTGCCGCCGACAAGCGCCCGTCGCTCGCCGCGGTCCACGTCGCCAACGCGCCTGAGGGCACCGAGACCGCCTGGGCCCGCGAGGAGGCGGTCGCCCGCGGGGTCGAATTCACCCGCAAGCTCGTGACCGAGCCTGCCAACCTCCTCTACCCCGCCACCTTCGTCGCCGCCTGCGAGGAAGCCTTCGCGGGCACCGGGGTCGAGATCACCGTGCTGGGCGAGCCGGAGATGGAGGCGCTCGGCATGGGCGCGCTGCTCGGCGTCGGCAAGGGCTCGGAGCGCGAGTCCCGGCTGCTCGCGATCCGCTGGAACGGCGGCGCGGCGGGCGAGAAGCCGACCGTCTTCGTCGGCAAGGGCGTGACCTTCGACACCGGCGGCATCTCGCTGAAGCCCGGCCCGGGCATGGAGGACATGAAGTGGGACATGGGCGGCGCGGGCGCGGTCGCGGGCGCGATGCTGGCGCTGGCGGGTCGCAAGGCCAAGGCCAACGTCATCGGCGTCATGGGCCTCGTCGAGAACATGCCCGACGGCAAGGCCCAGCGCCCCGGCGATGTCGTCACCACCATGAGCGGCCAGACGGTCGAGGTGCTCAACACCGATGCCGAAGGCCGCCTCGTGCTGTGCGACGCGCTCCACTGGGCGCAGGAGCAATATGCCCCCGCCCGGATCGTCGACCTCGCGACGTTGACCGGCGCGATGATCATCAGCCTCGGCAACGAATATGGCGGGATGTTCGCCAATGACGACACGCTCGCGGCGCAGCTCGACGCCGCCGGCAAGGCGAGCGGTGACAAGCTGTGGCGGATGCCGCTCGGCCCGGCCTACGACAAGCTGATCGATTCGCCTGTCGCCGACATCAAGAACATCGGCCCGCGCGAGGCCGGTTCGATCACCGCCGCGCAGTTCCTCCAGCGCTTCGTCAAGGAAGGCACCCCCTGGGCACACCTCGACATCGCGGGCATGGTCTGGTCGAACAAGCCCGGCCACACCTGGGACAAGGGCGCGACCGGCTATGGCGTGCGCCTGATCGACCAGTTCGTGCGGGATGTGGTCGAGGGTTGAGCGGCGGCCTGGGTCGGCCTCAAGTAGCGCAGCGGTAGGCCGACAAAGATGCCGAAGATGAGGCGCAAATCCGACCTGCCCACCAAGACCTGCCTCGCCTGCGGGCTGCCTTTCGCGTGGCGCAAGAAGTGGGAGCGGGACTGGGACAATGTGAGGTATTGTTCCGATCGGTGCAGTCGGGGGAAGAATTCGTCATGATGCGGTCAATCGCTCATCCCATCCTCAAGTAGCGAAGCGGTAGGATGGGATGACAACCAAACTCGATTTCTGGCAGGTCACCGACGATCCGGTCGAGAAGGTCGTCACCCTCATCGCCCGGCGCGCCATCGGGCAGGGGGAGCGGGTGCTGGTCGTCTCGGCCGACCCCGCGCAGCGCGCCGCGATCGATGCCGCGCTGTGGCAGGCGGGGCCGGAGAGCTTCCTCGCCCACGGCGCCGCCGATGCGCCGGGCGCCGATCGCCAGCCGATCCTGCTCGCAGCAGAACCCGTCGCCGCCAACGGCGCGAGCCACCTGATCCTCGCCGACGGCACCTTCCGCGACTGCCCCGGCTTCGCCCGCGTCTTCCTGCTCTTCCCGCCCGACCTCGCCCCCGCGGCGCGGCAGGCGTGGCGCGCGCAGGACGGCCGCGAGGGCATCGAGCGCGCCTATTTCGCGCAGGAAGAGGGGCGCTGGATCAAGAAGGGCTGAGGGCTTGCGCCCGGGCCGCCGATGGGGGATGCTCCCGTCCCAGTGACAGGGGGGACATGATCCATGCGCAAGACTGCCATCATCCTTGCAGGCACCGCCGCGCTGGCGCTCGCCGCCTGCGGCTCGGAGACCTCGGGCGAGTTCACCACCGAAGACGGCCAGAACGCCGAATACACCATCGACAGGGACACCGGCGAGACCAGCATGACGGTCGAGGGGCCGGACGGCACCGCCACCATGCGCTCGGGCGCGGGGGTCCCGGTCAGCCTGCCGGACGGGTTCACGCTGTTCCCCGGATCGAAGGTCGTCACCAACACCGTCGTCAACCAGCCCGGCGGGCAGGGCACGATGATCACCTTCGAGGCCGATGCCCCCGCCGAGGCGGTCGTCGCCCATTACCGCGACGCGGCCAAGGCGGCCGGGTTCGACATCCAGCTCGACATGAACACCAACGGCACGCGCATGGTGGGCGGCGAGCGCAGGGGCGACGGCTCCTCGCTCTCGGTCACCGCGACCGACGGCAAGCCGACCACCGGACAGATCATCATCGGCAGCAAGAAGCCGGGCTGACGCCGGGCGCGCTAGCTTTCGAACAGCACGATGTCCCAGCGATAACGGTCCGCCTCGGCCTGCTGCTGTGCCATCGCGGTCACCGCGTCATCGCCGAGCTGGTTGTAGAGCGCGTCCTTGCTGTTGGTCGCGTGATCCTCGGTGAAATACATCTGGGTGATGAGGCGGGCTTGCTGTCCCTTGATGTCGAAATGGATGTGCGGCGTGCGCCAGCCGATCGGGCTGTCGTAGCCGGACGGCTTGATTGTGCGGATTCGCCATTCGCCGCTCGGACCGGTCACCAGCCTGGCGAAGCCCTGGAAATTGGGATCGAGCGGGGCGGTGGCGACGTCGCCCGGGTGGGCATAACGACCTGCGGCATTGCACTGCCACAGTTCCAGCTCCGCGCCGCGCACCGGATTGCCCTTGCGATCGAGCACGCGGCCGGTCACTTCGATCACCCGGCCGAGCGCGCGGCCCGTCTGGCCCTTTATCTGCGTCATGTCGAAATCGTCGTCGCCCGGCCGGATGATCGGATAGAACGGCCCCAATGGCCCGCCCGCGGTCAGCGCCGGTTCCGCCGCGCGCGCGATTCCGCCGGTCGCCGCCATGCCGACGGCGGTCAGTGCGGCTCCGGCAAAATGCCGCCGCGAAAGTCTGATGTCCCTGTCCATGATGCTCTCCCCCCGAAGCGCCCCTCCGGAGAGCATATCACGCCGCGAGGCCGGGCGGAACCGCGCCGGCCCCCCCGCTCGCACAGGCTTGCCATTTTGCACCGCAGCATCTAGGGGCGCGGCCAAACTCTCCCCCAACAACAAAAGACGTTCACAGGAGCTTTCCCATGGCGGTCACCCGCACCTTCTCGATCATCAAGCCCGACGCCACCCGTCGCAACCTGACCGGCGCGGTCACCAAGATGCTGGAAGACGCCGGCCTGCGCGTCGTCGCCTCGAAGCGCATCCACATGACCCGCGAACAGGCCGAAGGCTTCTACGCGGTCCACAAGGAGCGCCCCTTCTTCGGCGAGCTGGTCGAATTCATGATGAGCGAGCCGGTGGTGGTGCAGGTGCTCGAGGGCGAGGACGCCGTCGCCAGGAACCGCGAAGTGATGGGCGCCACCAACCCCGCCGACGCCGCCCCGGGCACGATCCGCAAGGAACTGGCCCTCTCGATCGGCGAGAACACCGTCCACGGTTCGGACAGCGAAGAGAACGCCGCGATCGAAATCGCTTTCTTCTTCAAGGACGAAGAAATCGTCGGCTAAGTCTTTCCGGACTGAGGCAATGCAATGGGCCGTCCCGATGGGGCGGCCCTTTTGCTATCCGGCGTTCGCAAACCGCGCGAGCTGTTCGGCATGGGCGCGGTGGTGCCCGTCCTCGCTGGCGGCCATCACCTTCCGCATCCCGGCGCGGGCTTCCGGGGTGAGTTCGAGGCCGAGACCGGCGTAGACGGAGGCGATGGCGGATTCCCAATCCTCGTTGAGCGCATCGAAGCTGGCCCGCGCGATCCGTCCGTCCCAGCCCTCCAGCGCCGCCGCCATGCGTGCCTCGCGCAAGGCGATCTTGTGCCGCCAGCGGGCCTCGATTCTCTCGAGGCAGCACGAATCCGACTGCATCGCCATCTGGTTCGCCGCGAGGCTGATCGCGCTTTTCAGCACCGCCTCGTGCTCGCGCTCGGCGATCACCAGTCGCGCGTCGGGGAACAGGGCGAGCAAGGTCGACAAGTCCTCGGCGAAGGCGGGAACCTTGAGCACGCGGGGTTTGTCGGCGATCCCCCGGTGCGCGGCGTCGGTGGCGAGGATGCGCGCGAACTCGCGGTAGACGGGGGCAGGGTCGCGCGCCTCGCTCCAGGCGGAATAGGCCGGGATGTGCCACTGGCTTTCGTAGATCGAATGGTGGAGCGCGGCGGAGATCCACGCCAGCTCCTCCTCGACCGCCGCCGGCGCCATCGGGTGGATCGACTGCATCCACGGGTTGAGCGCCCCCAGCATCGCCAGTTCCAGCGCCGCCTTGACCCGGTTCATGCCGAGCGGCGCGGGGACGGGGTGGTAGGCGTCGCAATAGCGCGTGTGCGAAAAGGCCGGGTCCGCTGCCAGCAGCGTGTGGATGCGGGTGGTGCCGCTCCGCATATGGCCGATGACGATGATCGGCGGGGCGAGCGGGGTTTCGAGCAGTTCGGGCCGCTCCCCCCACAGCGCGCCGAAGGCGAGGCGGTTCTTCACCACCCGCGAAAGCTGCCCCCACGCCATTGCCCGCCCGAGCGGGTTGAGATCGGCGTCGGCTTCGATCGCGCCGATCAGCCGGACGAGCCGCTCGCGGAAATCGGCGACGTCCTCCCCGCTGCGCCCGCCATGCTCGGCATCCTCGGCCCTTGCGCCATGGGGCTTCGCGGCGAGCGCCCAGAGCGCCTCGGGATCGAGCGCGGGCGGCGGCAGCCAGCCGCGCTCCCATGCCCGCCCGAGAAAGGCATTGGCCCGCTCGGCCAGCGGCCCGCGGGCCAGCAGGTGATCGCGGGTGGGAAGCTTGCGGGATGCCATCAGAACGCGTCCGCTATGTCCATCAGCCGCGTCAGCCGCTTCGGCGCGACCGCGCGCCAGCTTCTGTGGAGCCACGCCTCGACATCGCCCCAGTCGAGATCGGGCCGGTCGAGCACGATCCCGACCCACCCGCTCGCGCCGTAGAAGGCGGGCTTGAAATAGGTCTCCGGCTGGTCCTCGACGAGGGCGTGGAGCTCGTCCATGCCGCTGGTCTTGACCAGAAGGGCGATGCGCTCGTGGCCGTGGGGGCGGTCTGAGAAATAGGCGAAATACTTGCCCGACTTGCCCTCGCCGACGCGGAAGCCGGCCGAGCCGAAGCTTTCCTGCTCGCAGGCCTCGGGCAGGGCGAGGGCGCGGGCGCGAAGCTGATCGAGCAGCCAGGCCGGGTTGCGCCAGCGCGATACGTAGTCGGCCACGGCGCGCGGGTAGAGCTGGTGCTCGGCAAGCTTGACCCGTTCGGCGAGGCTGGCGGGGGTGTCGCCGGGCACGATCGGCACCGCGATCTGCGCCAGCACCTCTCCCGCGTCGAGCTCGGGGGTGACGAGGTGGACGCTGGTGCCCGCATGGCTGTCGCCCGCCGCGATGGCGCGGGCGTGGGTGTCGAGCCCCTTGTAGAGCGGCAGCAGCGAGGGATGGATGTTGAGCATCCGGCCCTCCCACCGCTCGACGAAACCGTCCGAGAGGATGCGCATGTAGCCAGCCAGCACGATGTGGTCCGCGCCCGCTTTCAGCACCGCCGCCTCCATCGCGGCGTCATGCGCCTCGCGGGTCAGGCCCTTGTGGGGCAGGGCGAAGGTGGCGATCCCCTCGGCGGCGGCAAGTTTCAGACCCGCCGCTTCGGGGTCGTTGGAGGCGACCAGCACCACCTCGTAGGGGCAGGGGGCGATGCGGCTGGCATAGACCAGCGCGGCCATGTTGGTGCCTGCGCCGGAGATGAGGACGGCGATCTTGGCCTTGCCGGTCATTGCGCGGTCCTCTCCTTCCGTTCGTGCTGAGCTTGTCGAAGCACTGCCTTTCTTCCTCTCTGTCGGTCTCAAGAGAAGTGCGGCCCTTCGACAAGCTCAGGGCGAACGGAGGTGGTTATGCGAGGTGAGTGGCGCTCCAGTCGCTCTTGGCTGACCACGTTTCCACCGAACCGCGCACGGTGCAGCCCTTCTCGCCCGCCTCGATCCGGCCGACGGCAAAGACGGTCTCGCCCGCCGCCTCGAGCCGGGCCGTGACCTCGGCGACCTTCGCTTCGCTGACCGCCAGCACCATGCCGACGCCGCAGTTGAAGGTGCGGGCCATTTCCTCGGGCTCGATGTTCCCCTGTGCCTGGAGGAAGGCCATGAGGCGCGGCTGGGGCCAGAGATCGGCATCGACATGGGCGTGGGCGCCCTGTGGCAGGATGCGCGGGATGTTCTCGAGGAGGCCGCCGCCGGTGATGTGGGCGAGGGCATTGATGTGGCCTTCGCGGATCAGCGGCAGCAGGCTCGCCACATAGATGCGCGTCGGCGCGATCAGGGCGTCGATCAGAAGTTGCTCCTGATCGAACAGGGCGGGTCGGGCGAGCTTCCAGCCCTTGTCCGCCGCCAACCTGCGCACCAGCGAATAGCCGTTGGAATGGACGCCCGACGAGGCGAGGCCCAGCAGAACGTCGCCGGGCGCGACCCTGTCGCCGGTTAGCTGCTCGCCGCGCTCGACCGCGCCGACGCAGAAGCCCGCAAGGTCGTAGTCGCCTGGCGCATACATCCCCGGCATCTCCGCCGTCTCGCCGCCGATCAGCGCGCAGCCTGCGATCTTGCAGCCCTCCGCAATCCCCGCAATCACGCGTTCGGCGACCCCGTTCTCGAGCTTGCCGGTGGCGAAATAATCGAGGAAGAACAGCGGCTCGGCACCCTGCACGATGAGGTCGTTGACGCACATGGCGACCAGATCGATCCCGACCGTGTCGTGCCGGTCATGCTCGATCGCGAGCTTGAGCTTGGTGCCCACCCCGTCGTTCGCGGCGACCAGCAGCGGATCGGAATATCCTGCCGCCTTCGGGTCGAAGAACCCGCCGAACCCGCCAAGCTCGCTCGTCGCGCCCGGGCGCGCGGTGGCCTTCGCCAGCGGCGCGATGGCCTTGACCAGCGCATTGCCTGCCGCGATCGAAACGCCCGCGTCGGCATAGGTGTAGCCCGTGCCTTGCGGCGTGCTCTCGTCGTTTGTCCCCGAGGTCATGCGCAGTCCCTTAGCCTTTCGCGCTTGGAATTCCACTCGCCATTGGGCAAAGGACAAGCGATTTTCCCCATGAGCGCGACGCTTTCCCCTCCCGGCCCCGCTGCCGCCTCCTCCCGACCGCTTCGCCGCTGGGTGAGTGGCGTCGCGCTGACGCTGGGCCTGCTCGGGGGCGGCTATGCCCTGCTGGCGCAGGTCGCGGGCGAGCGCGGCATCGCGCCGACCGCCGCCAGCGCCGACATCGAGGTCAAGGGCATCAGCGTCGACGTGCAGGGCAAGAGCGCCGAGGAAGCCCGCGCCAACGGCTGGCGCGAGGCGCAGCGCCAGGCTTGGGCGAAGCTCAACGGTCCCAAGCTCTCCGACAGCCAGCTCGACGGGCTCGTCTCGGCCATCGTCATCGAGCGCGAGCGGCTCGGCCCCCGACGCTACATCGCCACGCTCGGCGTGGTGTTCGACCGCCAGCGCGCGAGCGGCTATCTCGGCGGGGCGCAGCAGGCGACGCGCTCGGCCCCGCTGCTGGTGATCCCGGTGCAGGAGAGCGGCGGCGCCTACATCACCTTCGAGCAGCGTAATCCCTGGCAGCGCGCCTGGGCCGAGTTCAACCCGGGCACCAGCCGCATCGACTACGTGCGCCTGTCGGGCGCGGGGGGCGATTCGCTGCTCGTCAATTTCGGGCAGACCGGCCGGCGCAGCCGCGCCTGGTGGCGCTCGACGCTCGACCAGTACGGCGCGACCGACGTGGTGATGGCCTTCGCCCGGCTCGACCACCAGTTCCCGGGCGGGCCGATCACCGGCACCTTCACCGCGCGCTACGGCCCCGACAGCCGCCCGCTCGACACCTTCACCCTGAAGGCCGACAACCCCGACGCCCTGCCGGCCATGCTCGCGCAGGCGGTCGAGCGGATGGACCAGATCTTCACCGGCGCGCTTGCCTCGGGCAAGCTGCGGCCCGACCCGACGCTGCGCCTCGGCGGCGTGGGCGAGATCGACCCGGCGATCCAGCGGCTGATCGAGATCGGCCGTGCCGCGCAGGCCCGGCGGGCCGCCGAGGCGGCGCTTGCGGGCGCCGGCGTGCCGCGCATCGAGGCCGCCCCCGTCACGGGGATCGAGCCCGGCGAGATGCAGGTGCGCAACATCGTCGTCCAGTTCGCCACCCCCGATGCCGCCGCCTTCGATGCCGCGCTCGGCGCGGTGCGCGGCACCGGAGGCGTGCGCGGCGTGGGCGTGACCAGCACCGCGATCGGCGGCACCTCGGTGATGAGCGTGAGCTTCGCCGGTTCGCTCGAGGAGCTCGCCGCCGCGCTCGAGGCCCGCGGGTTCAGCGTGCGGCGCGGGGCGAACGCGCTCGCGATCAGCCGCTAGCGCCCGACCCGCCGTGGGCGAGCCGTCCCAGATTGCCCTGCCGCTTTCCGTGCCGGGCGCCGCGCAGCGGATCGTCGTCGGCGCGGCCAATGCGGCGGTGATCGAGGCCTTGCAGCATCCCGCCAGCTGGCCCTTCCACGTTGCCGTCCTCACCGGCCCGCCGCGCTCGGGCAAGAGCCTTCTCGGGCGCTGGGCGAAGGGGCTCCACGCCGAGGCCGGGCTCGAGGTGATCGACGATGCCGAGACGCTCGAGGAAGCCGAACTGTTCCACCGCTGGAACGCCGTCCAGCAGGGCGGGACGCGAGAGGGCGGGGCGCTGCTGCTGATCGCCAATGCCGACGCAGCCGACGGCCCCGGCTGGCGCATCGCCCTGCCGGACCTCGCCTCGCGCATCGGCGGCTCGCTCCAGCTGGCGATTCAGCCGCCCGATGATGCGATGGCGGGCGAGCTGATCCTCGCCCACGCCGAGGCGCGCGGCCTCTCCCTGCCGGCGGGCGCGGCGGACTACCTTGTGCCCCGCACCACCCGCAGCTTCGCCGCGATCGAGGCGCTGGTGGCGGCGATCGACCGGATCTCCCTTGAACGCCAGACGCCCGCCACCATGTCTGTCTGGCGCGCTGCGCTCGAGGCCCTCCACGGGCCCGAACAGCAGCGGCTCCTGTAGGTCAGCGGTCGCCGATTGCATCGGCGGCGCTTTGGTGGGAAAAGCGAGGGGCGATGTTCGAGCAACTGGTCAGCTATCTGGACTCGGTCCGCGCCCGCGATCCCGCACCGCGCTCGCGCTGGGAGATCCTCCTTTATCCGGGCGTTTGGGCGCTCGGCTTTCACCGCATCGCCCACTGGCTGTTCGAGGCGCGGCTCTATTTCCTCGCGCGGCTGGTGAACCACGTCTCGCGGCTCCTGACCGCGATCGACATCCACCCGGGCGCAACCATCGGGAAGAACTTCTTCATCGACCACGGCTTCACCGTGATCGGCGAGACGGCGGAGATCGGCGACAATGTCACGATCTACCAATGCGTCACGCTCGGCGGCACCAACCCCGCCAACGGCAAGGGCGGCAAGCGCCACCCGACCCTCAAGGACAATGTCATCATCGGCTCGGGCGCGCAGATCATCGGCCCCATCGTGGTCGGCGAGCGGGCCCGCGTCGGCGCCAATGCGGTCGTCACCGACGATGTGCCCGCCGGCGCGACGATGGTCGGGATCAAGGCGCGTTCGACCCTGGTTCCGGCGGAGCAATGGATGCGCGAATTCGTGCCCTACGGCACGCCCTGCGACGATCCGCCCTGCGACGAGGAAGGCCGCCCGCGCCGCGACTGCATCGAGAAGCTTGAGAGCGAGATCGCCCAGATGCGCGAGGAGATGGCGGCGATGAAGGCCCTGCTCGCCGAACGCGAGGCCCCACCGCCGCCGCTCCAGCCGGTGCGGGCGCGCAAGAGCGGAACCAAGGACTGAGCGCAGGGATGGCCGCACCGCAAACGCCGGGGATGACCGGACAGGTGGTTCCCTTCCCCGGCCGGGGCGCGGACCAGGTCGGCTTCGAACGGCCCGAACTGATGCGCATCCTCGACCTCTACGGGCGGATGGTTGCGGCCGGCGAGTGGCGCGACTACGCGATGGACTTCACCCGCCACGCCGCCACCTTCGCCGCCTTCCGCCGCGCCGCCGAACGCCCGCAGGCGCGCCTCGAAAAGCGCCCCGCGCTGCGCGGCAAGCAGGGCATGTGGACCCTCTTTGGCGAACACGGCCAGGTGCTGAAGCGCGGGCACGATCTGGCGAACGTCCTCGCCCCCGTCGAGCGGCGGCTGTTGAAGGCGGTGGAGGAGTAGGGGCCGTCAGGTGCGGCCCAGAGCTGGGAGAGTGGCAGCTTTCGGGCTTGCAACCGGTTTGCTGCGATGTCTGAAGCTGGGTGGTTTGCGGACGTATGCAATATCAAGATTGAGGCCAGTCGAACCCCTCGTGATAGAGGGAAAGCGTCTCGTTGTGTGGCAATTGATACATCTCCGTCACAACAAGAACGGCGAGCTTCACTGCTTCATCGGTATCGGTTCGCAGAAACGTAACCCCATTCTCACTTCTTAGAACCGGCTGAAAGCCCTTTGCTTGAGCAAAGGACAAAAACTTCTCTTGGTCCCGAATGTTCTGAGGACCCAGTAGGACCCAATCCAGTCCGATCTTGCCCCCTTCGATAGATAGCTGAACATTCAAAGCATCTTCATCAGTTTGACAATCGGGAGGACAGAACGCGAGGGCGGCATATCTCACTTTTGCCGATGATCGCGACATGGCAGCAGCTATCGCCTGCAAATCGGATAATTGAACATCGGCAGCTGTGAGCACTCGTGGGATGCTAACTTTTTTGCTCCGATCCCAGACGATGAAACTAGAATTCATCCAACGGCTAACGCTGGAACTGGGTGTGGCAAGCAAAGCAAAAACCACACAGATTGAGACGGCGATCACAACCGCATAGACTGTTTTCATTGATTGAATTTACCTCGGCCAAGCTATGTCCGCAATGGGGTCGCTTCCTGAACGGCAGCTTTTGGCAGGCGCGCAGCGATTGCCGCCATTTCCTACACCCGTGCCAACAGCTAGGCTCCAATCCGGCTTTTTCCCATCGTTGTGCCCGGCCTGCGAGGCCGTTGGATTGCCCGGGCGCAAAACAAGGCCCCGCTCCCCTGTCCGTTCGCTTTGCGAAAGCGGGCGCGACCAGTTGAAAAATCGACATATTCGTAAACGAGCAAAGCGGACAGGGTGTCCGCTTTGTCCGCTTCAAAGCAAAGGCCCGCCCCCTCGCGGGGACGGGCCTCCCTTTGTCCGCTGGAAAGCCGGATCAGCCGCGCGCGCTCGACGGGCCGGTGCCGGTCACCTTCTGCATCGCGCGCAGGATATTGCCCGACTGCTCGCTGCCCGATTGCGGGGCGATCAGGTTGGTGAAGGAATTGATCTCCTCCCAGCGCGCGGCGAAACCTTCGAGGGTGCGCTCGCCTTCCGGGAGCCACACGGCCTCGTTCATCACCGTCCACGAGGAGTGGTAACCACCCGCACCCGCGCCGACGATGGCGTTGGTCGGCGCGTCCTCGGAGACGAGGTAGAGCGCGGCCGGGACCACGTTCTCGGGCGCGAAGAGCTTGAAGGCTTCCTCGGGGAACAGGTCCTCGGTCATGCGGGTGCCCGCAACCGGCGAGAGGGTGTTGACGCGCACGTTGTACTTCGCGCCTTCGAGTGCCAGCGTCTTGGTGAGGCCGGCAAGGCCGAGCTTGGCCGCGCCGTAGTTCGCCTGGCCGAAATTGCCGAACAGGCCGGTCGAGGAGGCCGTCATCAGGATGCGGCCATAGCCCTGCTCGCGCATGGTTTCCCACGCCGCCTTGGTGGCGAAGGCCGAGCCGGTGAGGTGGACCTTGACGACGAATTCGAAGTCGGCCGGCTCCATCTTGGCGAAGGTCTTGTCGCGCAGCACGCCCGCGTTGTTGATGAGCACATGGACGCCGCCCCACTTCTGCTTGGCGTCGGCGATCATCTTTTCCATCTGCTCGAATTCGGTGACGGAAGCGCCGTTGGCGATGGCTTCACCGCCCATCGCCTCGATCTCGGCGACGACCTGGGCGGCGGCGTCCGAGGTGCCGGTGCCGTCGCGCGAACCGCCGAGGTCGTTGACCACGACCTTCGCGCCGCGCCGCGCGAGTTCGAGCGCATAGGCCTTGCCGAGCCCGCCGCCCGCGCCCGTGACGATGGCGACCTTGTCCTTGAAGCTGATGCTCATGGGTGTTCTCTCCTGTTGTGCGAGAGGGCGTGCTTTACGCCCGCGTAAACCGAATTGCGGGGCGCTGCGTGGCACTTTCGCGCGCGCCTTGCAACAACCGAACTGACAGGTGCGCGTGCCGTAGGGTCAGGCAGTCGTCCGCAGCGCCGCGAGGGCGGGAATCAGCCCCTCGAACGAATCGATCACCGCGTCCGCGCCCAGCTCGTGCGGGGGCCGGTCGCAATAGCCATAGGCCGCCGCGATCACCGGCACGCCCGCCGCCTTGGCCGCGCGCACGTCATAGGTGGAATCGCCGAGGAACGCGAAGCTTCCGCCCCCCGTCACCGCGCGCGCCTTGAGAACCGGGGCGGGGTGGGGCTTGGCGAGGAACTGGCCGTCCTCGCCCTTGCCGAGCGAATCCCCGCCGATCACCGCCTCGAAGGCATCGATCAGATCGAGCGCGCCGAGGACATTGCGGGCGAAGGCCTCGAACTTGTTGGTGACCACCGCCATGCGGATGCCGCGTGCGGCAAGATCGGCCAGAACCTCGCGCACCCCGGGATAGGGCACGGTGTGGACCGCGTTGTTTTCCTCGTAGAAGGCCAGCATCGCCTTGTAGAGCCGCCGGAACTCGTCCTCGGGCAGGCCCCCCTGCGCCTCGACGGCGCGGGCGAGCATGATCTTGGCCCCGCCGCCGATCAGGTCCTTGCTGGTCTCGACCGACACCGCCTCGAACCCGCCCAGCACCAGCGCATGGTTCACCGCCGCGCCGAGATCGCGGAAGGTATCGAGCAGGGTGCCGTCGAGGTCGAAGCCGATCGCGTCGAAAGGGATGTCGTGCATGAGGCGCGCGGTGGCCCAACCTACATCAAACCGCAAGCATTTGCTGGCAGGCGCGGCTTTGCTTACAGGGGCTCTCATGACCACGACCACACATCCGTTCGCCGCCATCATCCTCGCCGCGGGCAAGGGCACCCGCATGAAGAGCGACACGCACAAGGTGCTCCACAAGATCGCAGGCCGCGCGATGCTCGAACACCTGATGGCGAGCGTCGCCGAACTGGGGCCGGAGCGCACGGCGGTGGTCGTCGGCGCGGGGCGCGAGCAGATCGAGGCGGCGGTCGCGGGGCGGGCCACGACCTGCCTCCAGGAACCGCAGCTCGGCACCGGCCATGCGGTGCAGCAGGCCGAGGGCGCGCTGGCGGGCTTCGATGGCGACGTGCTGGTGCTCTATGGCGATGTGCCCTTCGTGCAGGCGGAGACGATGCGCGCCATGCTCGAGCGGCTTCATGGGCCCGACAGCCCCGCGGCGGTGGTGCTCGGCTTCGAGCCCGACGATCCGCTCGCCTATGGCCGGGTGATCGCCGACGATGCCGGCACGATCCTCAAGATGGTCGAATACAAGGACGCGGACGAGGGCGAGCGGGCCTGCCGACTGTGCAATTCCGGGCTTCTCGCCGCGCGCGCGGCGGACCTGTTTGGCCTGCTGGCGCGGGTCGGCAACGACAATGCGCAAGAAGAATACTACCTGCCCGACATCGTCAACATCGCGATCGCCGACGGACGCGCCTGTGCGGTGATCGTCGCGGCCAGCGCCGACGAGGTGGCCGGCATCAATTCCCGCGCCGAACTGGCCGGCGCCGAGGCGCGCTGGCAGGCGGCGCGGCGCCATCGCGCGATGGACGAAGGCGCGACGCTCATCGCGCCCGACACCGTGTTCTTCAGCTTCGACACCGTCCTCGGCCGCGACGTCACCATCGAGCCCAACGTCTTCTTCGGCCCCGGTGTGACGGTCGCCGACAACGTCCTGATCCGCGCCAACTCCCACATCGAGGGCGCGCGCCTTGCCAGCGGGGTAAAAGTCGGCCCCTTCGCCCGCCTGCGCCCGGGCACGGTGATGGAGGAAGGCAGCTTCGTCGGCAATTTCGTCGAGGTGAAGAACGCGGTGATGCACGAAGGCGCCAAGGCGAGCCACCTCACCTATCTGGGCGATGCCACCATCGGTGCGAACGCCAACATCGGGGCAGGCACCATCACCTGCAACTACGACGGCTATTTCAAATACCGCACCGTTATCGGCGAGCGCGCCTTCATCGGCTCCAACTCGGCGCTGGTCGCCCCCGTCACCATCGGCGCGGATGCGATCGTCGCTGCGGGGTCGACCGTCAGCCGCGATGTCGCGCCGGGGGAACTGCGCATGGTGCGCGCCGAACAGCTGATGAAGCCGGGCTGGGCGGACCGCTTCCACGACACGATGAAGAAGAAGAAGGCGGCGGAAAAGAAGTGAGCGAGCACCCCGAAGCCCTCGTCTGCTGGCTGTGCGATCGTCCGCTGGGGGAGATCGTGCAGTGGCATCATCCCGTGCCCAAGTCGAAGAAGGGCAAGGTGAAGGTGCCGGTCCACCCGATCTGCCACAAGACGATCCACGCCAACTTCACCAACAACGAACTGGCCCGCATCGGCGCCGACGCGGAGGTGATCCGCGCCAATCCCGCCATCGCGAAGTTTGTCGCCTGGATCGCGAACAAGCCCGCCGATTTCGACGCGCCGACGCGCTAGGCGGGCGAAGGGCGGTCAGGCGTCCTGCCCGACCCGCGCCTGCTGGTCGCCGCCGCCGGCGAGGTATTCCGCTTCCCACTGCTCGAACTCGCTCCGGCTCAGCAGGTAGCGTTCGCGCGCCTCGTGGAAGCTGATCGCACGTTCGCGCACCGCGCGCACGACCTCGTCCTTCCTGGCCTTGGACCAGTGGACGCGGTGGTTGCGGGGCAGGGCATAGTAACTCTTGATCGCGTCGGCGATCGAGATATTCCGGTCATAGGCCATCGGTGATGCTCCTCGTCGCTTGCTCATCGCCCCCGATGGGCCGAGTGTTGACGGGGAGGGCTAACCGGATCTTTCCGGACATGGTTAAGGCGGCGTTGATGAAACGCAC
Organism: Porphyrobacter sp. THAI-01a; assembly: GCF_056868655.1. Taxonomy (NCBI): domain Bacteria; kingdom Pseudomonadati; phylum Pseudomonadota; class Alphaproteobacteria; order Sphingomonadales; family Erythrobacteraceae; genus Porphyrobacter; species Porphyrobacter sp. THAI-01a. Next base: position 1,064,675 of record NZ_CP180579.1, read on the forward strand.
CGTGCTTTTCGAGCGACGAGCCGAGGCGCCACTGTCGGCTTGTTTTACAAGCAGTTGCGTTGCCTGCCGCGCCTAACGCGAAGGGGCGGCTCCCCGCAGGAAGCCGCCCCTCGTGATTGTGGCGATGCGCCGCCGGTTACTTCGCCGGGCGCGGGTCCATCAGACGCTTCATAAGGTAGATGAATTGCAACGCCTGCAGCTTGGCGCGCTGGTCGTTGTCGACCCCGCCCGAATGGCCGCCGGTGGTGTCTTCGAAGTAGTAGTAGGGCTGGCCCAGTTCCTTCAGCCGCGCTGCGCCCTTGCGGGCATGGGCGGGGTGGGTGCGGTCGTCGGCGGTCGAGGCCCAGAGGAAGGGCTCGGGGTAATCCACCCCGGCGACGATCTTCTGGTAGGGCGAGTAGCCCTCGATCCACTTGCGCTGCTCGGGGATGCGCGGATCGCCGTATTCGCCGATCCACGAGGCTCCGCGCCCGATCACGTGATAGCGCAGCATGTCGAACAGCGGGATCTGCACGATCGCCGCGCCGAACAGATCGGGCCGCTGGGTGAAGGCGGTGCCGACCAGGAGGCCGCCCTGCGAGCCGCCCTGGATGCCGAGGTGCTGGGGCTTGGTGAAGCCGCGCTTCACCAGGTCCTCGGCCACGGCGAGGAAATCGTCCCAGGTGCGCTGCTTGTTCTCGCGGATCGCGGTCTGGTGCCACTGCGGGCCGAACTCGCCGCCGCCGCGCATGTTGGCGAGCACATAGGCGCCGCCCTTCTCGACCCACAGCTTGCCGGTCGAGCCGAGATAGGCCGGCAGGCGCGGCACCTGGAAGCCACCATAGCCGGTCAGCAGGGTCGCGGTGGAGCCGTCGGTCTTCATCCCCTTGGGCTTGACGATGAAGTAGGGGATCTTGGTCCCGTCCTTGCTCGTCGCCTCGTATTGCTCGACCGTCGCGCCGGCCGGATCGAAATAGGCCGGGCTGGTCTTGAGCACCGTCGGCGGGGCGCTGCCGTCGGTGTAATAGAGCGTGGTCGGCTCGAGGAAGCCCGACACCGTGTACATGATCTGGTCGGTCTCGTCCGAGGAGGCGGCGATGCCGAGCGTCGCGTTGTCCGGCAGCGGCACCTCGCGGCTGCGCCATGCGCCGTCGTCGAAGTTGAACTCCAGCACCTTGCCCACGACATTGTCGAGCAGGGTCACGTAGAGCGCATTGGCCGTCACCGCGCCGCCCTGCTTGGTCTGGCGTTCGCCCGGCGCCCAGACGAGCGTCTTCTTCGCGCCGTTGGGATCGGCCTTCCACTCCTCGAGGTTGACCGCAATCAGGCTGTCGGCGCGGAAGGTCTGGCCCTGCGTGGTCCAGTCCTCGTCGATCGAGATCAGCACGTGATCATCGACGATGCCGTAGAGCCCGGCCTTCTTCGGAATATCGAGCTGAAGCCAGGCCCCGTCCTTCCAGACGTAGTTGAGGCTCTCGTGGAAGCTGATGCCGCGGAAGGCGGTGCGGGCGTGGATCGTGCCGCTGTTGTCGCGCAGCAGCGTCGCGCCGGCCCACACGTCGCTCGGCTCCCCGCGGAAGATCTCTTCCGCCTCGGCAAGCGGCGTGCCGCGCTTCCACACGCGGCTGGTGAAGGGATAGGCGCTTTCGGTGAGGGTGCCCTCGCCGAAGCCACGGCCCACGAGCAGCGTGTCCGCGTCGATCCACTGGATGCCGCCCTGGCTCTTCTGGTCGAGCACGAAGCCGCCTTCCACGAAGGACTTCGTGGTCATGTCGAACTCGCGCATGATGGTGGCGTCCTCGCCCCCGTCCGACAGGGCGATCATGCACTTGGTCATCGCGGGCGGCAGGCAGGTCGAGCCCTGGTAGACCCACTCCTTGCCCTCGGCCTTGGCGAGCGCGTCGATATCGAGCACCACTTCCCATTCGGGCTTGTCGGTGCGGTAGCTTTCCAGCGTCGTGCGGCGCAGCACCCCCTTGGGGTTCGCCTTGTCCTGCCAGAAATTATACAGGCCATCGGGGCGGAAGCTGACGAAGGGGATGCGGTCGTTGCTGTCGAAGATCGCCAGCGCCTCGGCCTTGAGCTGGGCGAAACGCGGATCGGCCTCGAAGGCGGCGAGGGTGCGCGCGTTCTCCTTGGCGACCCAGTCGAGCGCCTCTGGGCTGCGGGCTTCCTCGAGCCAGATATAGGGATCCTGTTCGGGGCCGGGGACGCCGTCCTGGGCGACGGCAATGCTGGAAGTGGTCATGGCCAAGGCAATGGCCAGCCTCGATACGAGTTTCAAGTGAGACTCTCCCTTCTCGGATGCGTCCGCGGCGGTGCGGCTGCGATGGATGCGGGGAAAGGTGGCCGGAGATCGCGCGCAATGCAAGGCCGGGCCGCGCGCTACTCCGGAAGGACGAAGGCGCGGACCGTGCGCTTGTGGAATTCCTCCTGCGCCAGCGGCCGGTAGCCCTCAGCGATCGCCGCGCGCACCTGCCCGAGCGCCGCGGGGTTCTGCGGTGTCAGCGCGGTATCGGCGATCACGATCACCGGCGGTCGGGCGGCGAGGATGCGGGCGACCTCGTCCTCCTGCCGGACCCCTAGCGCATTGCGCTCGAGCGCATTGTTGAGATGATCGGGGTAGATGAAGCGGGTCGGCAGGCAGCTTCCCGAGAGGCGGTAGAGTGCGGTGGGGCCATCGAAGACGAGGAGGCAGCGGTCCTCGCGATCGACATGGGGCGCGATCGCGGCGGCCATGCGCTCGGCGGCGGCGCGGCTCTCCTGCGCGAGGCCATACTGCGAGGGCAGCAGGGCGAGGATCAGCGCGGCGGGGGCCATGATCAGCGGATTGGCGGCGGCGGGGTCCCTGCGGGCGAACAGCGGCAGGGCGAGCAGAACGCAAGGCGGGATCAGCGCGGCGAGGTAATAGCCGTAGACGGTCGAGGGCAGGAACACCGTGGCCAGCGCGGATACCAGCCACAGGCCGAGGAAGGCATAGGCCTGCCGCTCGTGCGCGGGTCGCCTGCGGGCAGCATTGAGCCCCAGCAGCGCCACGCCCAGCAGCGGCACCAGCAGCATCACGATCTGGCCATGCAGCCGCCCCGCGCCCGAGGGCAGGCGGTCGAAGAAGGACAGGAAATTGGCGAAGACGAAGGCCTCCCCATGCCCCGCCAGCGCATAGCCCGCGCCGACGAGCGCGGTCGGCAGGAGCCCCAGCAGGCCGAACAGCACGGCCTGCCCTGCAAGCCGCACCGGCCCCGTGCCGCGGCGATATTCGCCCCACAGCACCCAGAGGCCGAAGAACAGGCATTGCGGCAGGACCGTGTACTTGACCTGCAGCGCCACCCCGCCGATCAGCATCGCCGCCATCGCCCGAAGGCCCGCGCGCGGATGGTCGGGGTCGCGCACGAGGAGCGCCATCGCCAGCATCATCGGGATGAAGAACACCTCCGAATTCGCCGAATGGGCGCCGTAGAGTGCCGCCAGCACCACATAAAGCAGCCCCGCGCCTGCCGCGGTCCAGCGCGCCGCCAGCGGGCGCGCCAGCACGAAGATCATCACCGCACCCGCCAGCGTGAACATCGCAGCCAACGCCTGATAGGCGACCGGTCCCGGCCCGCCCAGCGCATGGGCCAGAGCGAAGAGCGCAAACAGGCCCCAGGGCTTGCGGTCCCACAGGTCGACGAAGGGCACCTTGCCCTCGAGCATCCCGCTGCCGATCAGGGAATAGAGCTGCTCGTCAATGTCGGCATTGGGATCGCCGAACCACACGCCGCGCACGATCAGGGTGAAGACGGCGAGCACGCCCACGACCTTGAGGTCGGCGCGGGTCAGCGCGGGCGGCTGCTTGCGGTCGGGCGGGGCGAACATGACCGCAGCCTGTGCCACGGGCATGGTTAATTTTCGGCTTGGCCCGACGAAAAAGGGCGGACCCTGCGGCCCGCCCCCTTGCGTTCATTCCGGAGAGAAGGGCTCAGCCCTCGACGTGTTCGGCAAGGACCGTGAGGCCCTTCTCGTTCACCTCGGCAAAGCCGCCGCGCACCTGGATCACCTCCGGCGCCGCGCCCGCGGCGCGGAAGACCTGCACCGCGCCGTCGCGGATCGTGCTCATGAAGGGCGCGTGGCCCTCGAGCACGCCGAATTCGCCCTCGGTGCCGGGGACGACCACCATGTGGACCTCCTCGGAGCGGACGAGCCGGGCAGGGGTGACGAGTTCGAAGTGGAGGGGCATGCTGCCTTACGCCTCTTCGGCCAGCTTCTTGGCCTTCTCGACCGCCTGATCGATGCCGCCGACCATGTAGAAGGCGCTCTCGGGCAGGTGGTCATATTCGCCGTCGACCACCGCCTTGAAGCTCTTCACGGTGTCCTCGAGCTGCACGAACACGCCCGGGATGTTGGTGAAGACTTCCGCGACGTGGAAGGGCTGCGAGAGGAACTTCTGGATCTTGCGCGCGCGGGCGACGGTCAGCTTGTCCTCTTCCGACAGCTCGTCCATCCCAAGAATGGCGATGATGTCCTGAAGCGACTTGTACTTCTGGAGGATCGCCTGGACGCGGCGGGCGGTGTCGTAGTGCTCCTGGCCGACGACGCGCGGTTCGAGAACGCGCGAGGTCGAGTCGAGCGGGTCGACCGCCGGGTAGATGCCGAGCTCCGAAATGGCGCGCGACAGCGTGGTGGTCGCGTCAAGGTGCGCGAAGGAGGTCGCGGGCGCGGGGTCGGTCAAGTCGTCCGCGGGCACGTAGATCGCCTGCACCGAGGTGATCGAGCCCTTGGTGGTCGAGGTGATGCGCTCCTGCAGCTTGCCCATGTCGGTCGCGAGGGTCGGCTGGTAGCCCACCGCCGAGGGGATGCGGCCGAGCAGCGCCGACACTTCCGAACCCGCCTGGGTGAAGCGGAAGATGTTGTCGACGAAGAACAGCACGTCCTGGCCTTCGACGTCGCGGAAGTATTCCGCCATGGTCAGGCCCGACAGGGCGACGCGCGCGCGGGCGCCCGGGGGCTCGTTCATCTGGCCGAAGACGAGCGCCACCTTGGAGCCTTCCGAGGTCGCATTGCCCTCGGCGTCCTTGGCGATAACGCCGGCGTCGAGGAATTCGTGGTAGAGGTCGTTGCCTTCGCGGGTGCGCTCACCCACGCCGGCGAACACCGACACGCCGCCGTGGCCCTTGGCGATGTTGTTGATGAGTTCCTGGATGAGCACGGTCTTGCCGACGCCCGCGCCGCCGAACAGGCCGATCTTGCCGCCCTTGGCGTAGGGGGCGAGGAGGTCGATCACCTTGATGCCGGTGACAAGGATCGCCGCTTCGGTCGACTGGTCGATGAAGGCCGGGGCCTCGGCGTGGATCGGGGCGGTCTGCTCGGCGCCGATCGGGCCGCGCTCGTCGATCGCCTCGCCGACGACGTTCATGATGCGGCCGAGCACCTTGGGGCCGACCGGAACCGAGATCTGCGCGCCGGTATTGATGACTTCGCTGCCGCGGGTCAGGCCCTCGGTCGCGTCCATCGCGATGGTGCGCACGGTGTTCTCGCCGAGGTGCTGGGCGACTTCGAGCACCAGCGTCTTGTCGCCGTTGCGGGTTTCGAGCGCGGTGAGGATCGGCGGCAGCTCGCCTTCGAACTGCACGTCGACGACGGCGCCGATGACTTGGCTGATCGTGCCGTTGGTGGTCTGGTTGAGAGCGGCGGTGGCCATTTTTCGTTCCTAGCCTTCGTTTAGAGCGCTTCCGCGCCCGCAATGATTTCAATGAGTTCGGTGGTGATCGCGGCCTGGCGGCTGCGGTTGTACTGAATGGTGAGCTTCTGGATCAGCTCGCCCGCGTTGCGCGTGGCGTTGTCCATCGCGGTCATCGAGGCGCCCTGTTCCGAGGCCTCGCGCTCGAGCAGCGCGCCGAACAGCTGGGTGCGCACGTATCGCGGCAGCAGTTCCTCGAGGATTTCCTCCTCGCTCGGCTCGTATTCGACCACGGCGTCCGCGGCGACCGCTTCGGCGGGGGCGGGGACGGGGATCAGCTGGGTGACGGTCGGCTCCTGCGCCAGCGCCGACTTGAAGGTCGGGAAGATCAGGTGCGCGACATCGAAGGCGCCGGCGTCGAACAGCGCGATCAGCTCATTGGCGATGGCCTCGGCTTCGTCAAAGCCCGGGGTCTTGACCGTGCTGGTGTCGAAGCCCTTGTCGACGAGCTTGGGGAAGTCGCGGCGCAGCGGGGCGCGGCCCTTCTTGCCGACAAGGTAGAATTCCACCGTCTTGCCAGCGGCTTGCAGCTCGCGCGCCTTGGCCTTGGCGGCCTTGACGAGGTTCGAGTTGAGACCGCCGCACAGGCCCTTGTCGGTGTTAACCACAACGAGGAGGTTGCGCTGGTCCGAGCCGGTGCCCGCCAGCAGCCGGGGCGCGGCGGAACCCGACACCTTGCTCGCCAGCGAGGCCATCACCGCGCTGAGGCGCGTGGCATAGGGCCGCCCGGCCTCGGCCGCAGCCTGGGCACGGCGCAGCTTGGCCGCCGCGACCATCTGCTTGGCCTTGGTGATCTTCTGGGTCGATTTGACCGAGTTGATCCGGCCCTTGAGTTCCTTGAGTGAGGGCACGTCAGGGCGTCCTTACGCGAACTGCTTGCCGAAAGCTTCGAGCGCGGCCTTGGTCTTGTCCGCGACTTCGCCTTCGAACTTCTTCGAGGTGCGGATCTCGGCCAGCACGTCGCCGTGCTCGCGGCGCATGAACTCGAGCATCTGGCTCTCGTATTCGTTGACGCGGTTCACCGGGATGCTGTCGAGGAAGCCGTTGGTGCCGGCGTAGATCGACACGGTCTGCTCTTCGAAGGGCATCGGGCTGAACTGCTTCTGCTTCAGAAGTTCGGTCAGGCGCGCGCCGCGGTTGAGCAGCTTCTGGGTCGCGGCGTCGAGGTCCGAGCCGAACTGCGCGAAGGCCGCCATTTCCCGGTACTGCGCGAGGTCGAGCTTCATCGAGCCCGAAACCTTCTTCATCGCCTTGGTCTGCGCGGCACCGCCGACGCGGCTCACCGAAAGGCCGACGTTAATGGCGGGACGAATGCCCTGGTAGAACAGGCCGGTCTCGAGGAAGATCTGGCCGTCCGTGATCGAGATCACGTTGGTCGGGATGTAGGCCGACACGTCGCCCGCCTGCGTCTCGATGATCGGGAGCGCGGTCAGCGAGCCGTGGCCGTTTTCCTCGTTCATTTTCGCAGCGCGCTCGAGCAGGCGGCTGTGGAGATAGAACACGTCGCCCGGATAGGCTTCGCGGCCCGGGGGACGACGCAGAAGCAGCGACATCTGGCGGTAGGCGACGGCCTGCTTGGAGAGGTCGTCATAGACGATCACGGCGTGCATGCCGTTGTCGCGGAAGTACTCGCCCATCGCGCAGCCGGTGTAGGGCGCGAGATACTGGAGCGGAGCGGGCTCCGAAGCGGTCGCGGCGACGACGATGGAATATTCCATCGCGCCGTTCTCCTCGAGCTGCTTGACGATCTGCGCGACGGTCGAACGCTTCTGGCCGACCGCGACATAGACGCAGTAGAGCTTCTTCTTCTCGTCGTCGCCCTGGTTGACTTCCTTCTGGTTGATGAAGGTGTCGATGGCGACGGCGGTCTTGCCGGTCTGGCGGTCGCCGATGATCAGCTCGCGCTGGCCGCGGCCGACGGGCACCAGCGCGTCGATCGCCTTGAGGCCGGTCTGGACGGGCTCCGACACGGATTCGCGCGGGATGATGCCCGGCGCCTTCACTTCGACGCGGCTGCGCTTTTCGGCCACGATCGGGCCCTTGCCGTCGATCGGGTTGCCGAGCGCGTCGACCACGCGGCCGAGCAGGCCCTTGCCCACGGGCACGTCGACGATGGTGCCGGTGCGCTTGACGACATCGCCTTCCTTGATCTCGCTGTCCGACCCGAAGATCACGACGCCGACGTTGTCGGCTTCGAGGTTGAGCGCCATGCCCTGCACCCCGTTGGCGAATTCGACCATCTCGCCGGCCTGGACCTTGTCGAGGCCGTGGATGCGGGCGATCCCGTCACCCACCGACAGCACGGTGCCGGTTTCGCTGACTTCGGCCTCGGTGCCGAAATTGGCGATCTGGTCCTTGATGACCTTCGAGATTTCTGCGGCGCGGATTTCCATGGTTCTTATCCTTTAGGCCTGCATGGCCTTGGCGAGCGAGTTGAGACGGGTGCGGATCGAGGCATCGATGCGCTGCGATCCGATGGTGACGACGAGGCCGCCGAGGAGGTCGGGATCGACCGAGGCGGTGAGCATGACGGTGCGGCCTTCGCGCGCGGTCAGCTTGGTCTTGAGCGCGGCGAGCTGGTCGTCGCTGAGCGGGTGGGCGCTGGTGACGGTCGCGGCCACTTCGCCGCGCTGGGCCGCGGCGATCGCCTTGAAGGCGGCGATGATCGCGGGCAGCTTGCCGAGGCGGCGGTTGGCGGCGAGCACGCCGAGGAAATTGGTGGTCAGCGGCGAAAGCTTCAGCTTCTTCGCCACCGCCGCCATCGCTGCGCCTTGCGCGCTGCGGGCGAGTTCGGGGTTGGTGGTGAGCGCGGCGAGATCGCCCGATTCGGCCAGCGCGGCACCGAGCGTGCCGAGGTCTTTCTCGACCGCGGTCACCTTGCCGTTTTCGGCGGCCAGATCGAACAGGGCCGAGGCATAGCGTCCAGCGAGGCTAGCCTTGATACCGGCGGAAATATCCACGCGCTTCGTTTCCTCTCGGAAGGGTCAGAGGGTCTTGCTTGAGCCTTGGTTGCAGGACGAGCGCAGGGGCTGCCCGCAAGGCTGGCGCGCGCCTAGCAATTGATTCCCGCCCGCGCAAGCCGTGCGGGGCGGGAATTGTGCAGGTGCGAAGTCAGACGCGCGCGAACCAGGGACCGCGCGGCGCGGATCAGGAGGGGCTGGCGGGGCTCGTCGCAGCCGGAGCCAGAGCCTCGGGCTCGCGGTAGGCGGCGAGCACGCTCGCGGTCAGCTGCCAGCCCCAGTCGTTGCTTTGCATCGCATAGAGCCCGCGCAGATAGGCCCGGTCGAGCGAGGTCATCGCCGGCGGGGCCTTGGCCGGCCCTTCGGCAAAGAGGCTGAGGATCGATGGCACGCCGGCCCCGGCGTGATCGACCGGATCGCGCGGATCGCCCAGCAGGTGCAAGGTCGCATAGTCCGCCATCTGGTTGACGTGGACGTCCTCCAGCCGGTCGAGATCGAAGAACACCAGCGCGTTGATCTTGGCCTGATAGAGCGGCGCGCGGTGGCGCGATGCAAGCGCGCCGAAGAACACCGGGACGACGAAGGCGGGGTTCTGGCTGGAGGTCGACCTCTCGCCGAAGATGATGCCGTCATTCGCGCGCAGGATCGTCTCGCCCCAGGCGATGACCGGGCTGCCCGCATCGAGCTGGCGGCGGATCGCCTCCTCGCTGGCGCGGTTGAAGAGCTGCGGATCGCGGCGCCGCAGCGCGTCGATCACCGCCTTGGGATTGCGGTTGGCGGAGACCAGCGCATTGGGCTTGCATCCGGCCCCGGCGAGTTCCACCCCGGCCTGGCGGATATTGGCGCGGATGCGCTCGGCGACGATGTCGTTCTGCCGCCCCGCAAGGCCGACCACCGCGACACAGACCGGATCGTGGAAGCGCGGGGCGGTGCGGTAGGCGAGCCCCGCCTCGTAGAGCGCGCGCTGGCCGCGCAGGATCTCGTCACGGCTGAGGGCGCGGTCGCCCTGCACCTCGATGGTGTTGCCCTCGGCGAGCGGGGGCACCGCTTCCTGTGCGGCGGTCGCCGCCGGCAGACCGGAGAGGCCGAGCGCCCAGAGAATGGTTGCAAAGGAACGACCCACCACGCCTCTCCCCATGTCTTGTCATCTGGTATGACAACCTGCAAAAATCGCTATATTTCAGATATTTCCTTACCCCATCAAAACTGAATTGCGGATGAATGCCGTCCGCGATCAGGGCTTTCGCGCAGAGCACGAATAGACCAGCCGCTCGTTCGGCCGTTCGGGCAGGGCGGCGATCAGGGCCGATTGCTGCTCGCCGAGGGTGCGGGCGGCATCGCTGACCCCGCAGGACGGCGGCGTATAGGCGGCGCGGGCCTCGCGCGCGGCGGCGAGCGCCTCTGCCCCGAGCAAGTAGCGGTCGGTGCGCAGGGTGCGGGTCTCGGGGTCGAAGGTGTTGACCGCGATCGCGGCGTCCTCCTGCGCGGCGAAGACGCGGCTCCATTCGCCGCCCTGGCCGAGGCCGTATTGCGTGCGCCCGTTGACGCAGCCGTCGGCGGTCCAGTCGAAGGCGACATCGTCGGTCCGGGCCGAGGTCACGCGGCTGCGCTCGGGCACCAGCGTGCAGATCAGCGCGCCCTCGGCGGCGGTATCGCCGGCCGGGGCGGGCGTCCCGCCGCCGCTGCGGGTTTCGGCAAGAGCCGCGGCGACGCGGTCCTCGATCTCGGCGAGGCCGGGACGGGTGACCCACAGCAGCACCGCCGACACGAGAGTCGCGGCCGAAATGGCGGCGGCGACGCGCACATGGGTGCGCCGCTCTTCCTGCCCGCGCCACACGAAGGCGGCATAGCCCGTGCCGAGCGCGGCGATGAGGGCGATCAGCGCCAGGGCGATGCGGTTCTCGCGCTCGCCGATCACCTCCATCTGCGCCGCGAGGCGGGCCGTGTCGCGATGCTCGCGCAGGGCCTCGTTGCGCTCGGCAAGGGCGGCGCGGGCCTCGGACTGGGCGGCCTCGAGCCGCTGGCGTTCCTCTGCATTGAGTTCGTCGATCGAGCGGCAGGGCAGGGCGTTCATGACCGGCTCGACGCCGTTGTCCTTCAGGAACGGCAGCAGTTCGCGCAAGGAGACCGCGAAGTAGAACTCCGCCTCGCCGCCCGCGGAATCCGCGCTGAAGGAGTTGACCCCGATCACCCGCCCGCACGGATCGAGCAGCGGCCCGCCCGAATTGCCGCGCGCGATGGGGGCGGTGTGGAGGATCGTGTCGAACTGCCGGCTGGGCCGCTCGCCCGACAGGAAGCCGCGCGACTTGACCGGCGGCTGGGCGCGGAAGATGTCGGCCATGTCGAGCCCCTGCGCCAGATCGACATTCATCGGATAGCCCACCGCCGCGACCTCGCCGAGGTTCGCGCTGACCCCGCCCGCGAGCGCCAGCGGCGGCAGGCGCAGGCTCCCCTTGGCGATTTCGAGCAGGGCAAGATCGTTGCGGGGCGAGATGGCGACCACCCGCGCGAAGGCGCCGCCCTCGCCCTCGGCCGGGACGATGCCGATGCGCAGCGTGTCGTCCTGCGACGCCTCGGTGACGACATGGGCGTTGGTGACGATCCGGGTCGGGCTGACGGCAAAGCCGGTGCCGTGGGAGACGGGGACCGGCTGGCCGTTCTCGCTGCCGATCAGCACCACCCGCACCACGCCCCGCGCGGCCGCCTCGACATCGCCGGGGTCGGCGGAGGCGGGGAGGGCGAGGAAAGCGAAGAGCAGGGCAAACGCGCCGAGAATCCGGGTCATGCCCCGCTTATAGCCGCTTTGCGCGGCCGCGCGACATTGAACGCAAGGAAGCGGGGTGCGGCGCGCGGGCGGCTGTGGCAGGGTGTTCCACGTGAGACATTCGGCAAACATCACCGACGAGGACCGCTGGCAGGCGATGCTCGCCAAGGACCGCCGGTTCGACGGGGCCTTCGTCACCGGCGTGCATTCGACCGGCATCTATTGCCGCCCCTCCTGCCCGGCGCGGGCGCCCCTGCGCCGCAACGTGCGCTTCTATGCCAGCCCGCAAGATGCTGAAAAAGCAGGGCTTAGGCCATGCAAGCGGTGCTCCCCGCACACCCTGAGTGCCGAGGAGGCCTGCGTGCTCGCCGCGATCGCCGCGATCCGCGAGCAGGGCGCGATGACGCTCGATCAGCTGGCCGATCTGACCGGCTACACCCCCACCCATTTCCAGCGCCTGTTCAAGCGCACCACCGGCCTCTCACCCGCCGCCTATGCCCGCGCGCTGCGGCAACGGCGCCTCGACGAGGCGCTGACGACCGGGCAACGGGTGGGCGATGCCATCGCGACGGCAGGCTATAGCGGGCCGGAACAGTTCTATGCGGAAACGAAAGGCAGGCTGGGCATGAAGGCGAGCGACTGGCGCAAGGGCGGCGCAGGGAGGGTGATCCACTGGGCGGTGCTGGCGACCTCGCTGGGCGACATGCTGGTCGCCGCGACGGACAAGGGCGTGTGCTGCCTTGCCTTCGGCGAAGGCGAGGCGCAATTGCGGGCGCGCTTTCCGAAGGCCGAACTGGTGCCGGCGGGCGATGCCTTCCGCGCGCTGTTCGCGCAGGTGCTCGAGGCCGTCGAACAGCCCGGGCCGGGGAACGCCGCGATCCCGCTCGACGTCCACGGCACCGCCTTCCAGCAGCGCGTATGGGAGGAACTGCGCCGCATCCCCCATGGCGAGACGCGCACCTATGGCGAACTCGCCGCCGCGCTCGGCCAGCCCAAGGCATCCCGCGCGGTCGGCGGGGCCAACGGGGCGAACCATGTCGCGGTGCTGATCCCCTGCCACCGCGTGATCGCCAGCGACGGGACGCTGGGGGGCTATGCCTATGGCCTGACCATCAAGGCGGAGCTGCTCAGGCGCGAGGGTGCCGGCTGATCACTCCGAAGGCTCGCCGCCCGGAGCGAAGGGCTCGGGCGCGGGGGATGCGCTGCTCTCGTCCGGCTCGTTGACCTGGCCGACGCCCACGCCCTCGCCCGTTTCGGGCATGACGATCGGGTCCTCGACCGCGCCATCGCGGTCTCCGGTCGGGTTGAGGAGCACCACGACCAGCACGAAGGCGAGCACGACGATCGCGGCGACCCAGAACCATTTCGCCATCGGTCTGCGGGGAGGGGGAGTGGCCATGATGCGTTTCTCGCTGCTGCTGTCGGATAGGCAGGCATAACCTCTGCGGACGGCACGCTGTTTCCTGCGGCAAGACAGGGCGCGCCGCCGGTGCGCCGGACCGATTGCACGTCAATCGCAAGAAATCGCGCTTGCGCCGGAAACCGAAAGTGAACAGTAGCGTTCACTAATGAGGCGCGCAGGTCCGCGCGTGATCCCCCGCTCCGGAGAACCCCATGACCGATTACCCGCTCGATACCGCCACTCTGCTTGCCCGAAATCCGGATGGCAGTTTCGCTTCCTCGGGCGGGGCGGCCTACTGGAACTTCCAGTCGGCCTTCGGCGGCTGGGCGCTGGCCCTCGCGCTGGAGGCGGTGCAGGCCGAAGGGTCGCGCGCGGGGCTGCTGGCGAGCGCCACGGCCCATTTCATGAAGCCGCTGCCCGAATCGGGCCTGGCGCTGACGGTGCAAACCTTGCGCGAGGGGCGGCGCACCGATTTCGTGCGTGCGGAGGCCTTCGCCGGGTCAGACCGCGCCGCCCCCCTGTTCGCGGCGGACTTCGTCTTCTCCGACGCGCGCGAGGGCGCGCTCGACTATGTCGCCAGCTTCCCGGAGGTTGTCCCGCCCGGGCAATCGACCCTGCTTCCCACATCGCCCGGGCCGCGCTGGCTGGCGAACTACGAGCAGCGTCTCGCGGTCGGCAAGCCCTTCACCGCGCAGGAGCATCCGCGCACCGTGGCGTGGGTGCGCGACGCCAGCGGGCGGCCGTGGGACGAGAAGGCGATCCTCGCGCTCTCCGACACCCCGATGCCGCGCACCTTCTTCCTCGATCCCGCCCCGCGCTTCAGCGCGACGGTGAGCTATGACCTCCACCTGCTGTGCACCCGCGCGGAACTGGAGGCGCTGGGGAGCGACTACCTGCTGGTCGAGACCGACGCGCCGCGCGTGGCGCGCGGGCGCTTCTCGCAGGCGGTCAGGATCTGGAGCGCGGGCGGCCTGCTGATCGCCGTCTCGCACCAGCTCGCCTTCTACTAGTCGAGCTTGGGCGGCATCCCCGGCTCGCACTTGGCCATCGCGCGCTGGTAGGCCTCGCGCTCGCCAATGCGCTTCAAATACGCCTTGAGGTTGGGCAGGTGGTCGATGCTCATCCCGCTCATCGCGCGGCTGGTGGTGAGCTGGAAGCCCATCATGATGTCGGCGGTGGTGAGCTGGCTGCCGCCGAAATAGTCGACCTCGCCGAGGCGCTTCTCGACGATGGCCCAGCCTTTCTGCACCCGGTCGGCGACGAAGAAGGGCAGTTCCTGCGCCCCCATGAACTGCGCCACCAGCGCCATCATGCCGTTGGTCATGAAGGTTGCGTTGGCCCAGTGGTAGTAGAACAGGTGGTCGGCATAGTCGGGGTGGTCCGGCCGCGGGACGAGCGGCGTCGCGGGGGCGTAGGTGGCGACGATGTAGTCCATGATCGCCCCGCTCTCGCCGAGCACGAGGTCGCCGTCGGTGATGACCGGCGCTATGCCCATCGGGTGCAGCGCCTTGTATTCGTCGGGCGCGAGGCGGTTGTCGGCGCGGCGGTTGTAGAGCTTGAGATCGTAGTCCAGCCCCAGCTCCTCGGCCAGCCAGACGATGCGTTCGGATTGCGACAGGCGCAGGTGGTGGATGGTCAGCATTGTCGGCGCTCTCCCGTGGGTTGTGTGGCGACAGGCCTAGCCAAGACCGCGCGGCTGCGCCATCCTGTGCGTGCAACATGTTGAGGAGCCGGGAAGATCATGGATGCTGCCCCCGCGATGGACACGCCGCTGGTCGATGCCCGGCTGGTGGGCGATCCGCTGATCTCGGGCGGGGCCTTCGGGCTCGAGGCCTCGGTGATCGCGCTGGTCGTCGGAGGCGCGGCGGGCGCGTGGATGGTGTGGCGCGCGGTCAGGGCGGGCGAGGCGATGGCCCCCTGGTGGGTGCGCCGCCGCCTCGCCGCGGCCTAGTTCCGCGCCCAGCCGGGGTGGGCCGGTTCGAGGGCATCGAGGAAGGCCTCGGCGCTCTCCAGATACTCCCGCTGCTTGGCCTCGCCCATCCTGTCCCACGTCGCGTAGATGCGCCCGATGCGGTGGTTGCTTTCGAGCCGCGCGCGGTTCCTCGCCATGAAGTGCCAGTAGAGCGGGTTGAAGGGGCAGGCGTTCGGGCCGGTCTTCTGGGCGACCTTGTAGCGGCACTTGCCGCAATAATCGGACATCTTGTTAATGTAGTTGCCCGAGGCCGCATAGGGCTTGGTCGCGAGCCGCCCGCCGTCGGCATAGAGGATCATGCCGGCCACATTCGGCAGTTCGACCCACTCGTAGGCGTCGGCATAGACGACGAGAAACCAGTCGGCGACGGCCTGCGGGTCGATCCCGGCGATGAGGCAGAAATTGCCGAGCACCATCAGCCGCTGGATGTGATGGGCATGGGCGTCCTCGCGGGTGGTGCGGATGCAGTCGGCAAGGCAGCGCATGTCGGTCTCGCCCGTCCAGAAGAACTCGGGCAGGGGGCGGTGGGCGCCCAATTCGTTGGCAGTCGCCAACCCCGGCATCTGGTGCCAGTAGAACCCGCGCACATATTCGCGCCACCCGATGATCTGGCGGATGAAGCCCTCTACGGAGTTCAGCGGAGCGGTGCCTCTTTTGTAGGCATCCTCGGCGGCGCGGCACAGTTCGAGGGGACCCAGCAGCCCGCAATTGAGGCTGGTCGAGAGCATCGAGTGGTAGAGGTCGTCCTCCCCGTGCACCATCGCGTCCTGGTAGGGGCCGAACAGCGACAGGCGGCGGGCGAAGAAGGCCTTGGCGGCCTCCAGCGCCTGCGCGCGAGTGACGGGCCAGCCGAAGGGTTCGAGATCGCCGAAGTGGTCGGGGAAGCGTTGGCCGACCAGCGCGATGACCTCCTGCGTGATGGCATCGGGGGCGAACTTGGGCGCGGGCGGTGCTTTCAGTCCGGCCTTGGGCGGCTCGCGGTTCTCGGCGTCGTAGTTCCATTCGCCGCCCTCGGGCTTGCCGTCGGGGCGCATCAGCAGGCCCGTTTTCTTCCGCATCTCGCGGTAGAAATACTCCATCGTCAGGTGCTTGCGCCCCTCGGCGAATTGGCGGAACTCGGCATGGGTGGCGATGAAGCGGGTGTCGGGGAGGATGCTGACGGGGCAGGGTAAGCGGCCCTCCCATTCGAGCATGGCTTCATGGACCCGCCACTCGCCGCTTTCGGTGACGCGGATCTCGCCCGGCCCGTGGCGCTCGACGGCGCGGGCGACTTCGCCGGTGAAGCTGCCGGTGTTGGCGGGATCGTCGAGGCGAATGTAATCGACCTGCCAGCCTTCCGCCCGAAGCTCCTCGGCGAAGTGGCGCATGGCCGAGAAGATCAGCACGATCTTCTGCTTGTGGTGCTTCACATAGGTCGCCTCGTCCCACACCTCCATCATCAGCACGACGGTGCTTGCGGGGGAGAGACCATCGAGGCTGGACAGGTTGCGCGACAGCTGGTCGCCGAGGATCGGCACGAGAACGGGGCAGGTCATGGGGAGGTTACGCGCGGGGCACGGTTTCGGTTTCGTCAGACGAAACTGTAGGGGTCGATATCCACCCCCACCCGCACGCCCGGCGCGAACTGGACCGTGGCGATCCAGTCGCGCAGCATCGCCTGCAGATTGGCGCTGCGCCTTGCGTTGACGAGGAAGCGGTAGCGATAGCGCCCGCGCAGCAGGGCCATGGGGGCAGGCGCGGGGCCGAGGATCTGGACATCGGCCACACGGGGCCGCACATCGCCGAGCCGCACCGCCGCCTCGCGCGCTTCCTTCTCGTCCTCGCTGGACAGTATGATCGCCGCCCAGCGTCCGAAGGGCGGGGCGCCCGCGTCGCGCCTCCCCTGCGTCTCGGCGGCATAAAAGGCGTCGCGGTCGTTGTTGGCGAGGGCGGCGATCACGGGGGCGTCGGGGTGGCGGGTCTGGATCAGCACCTCGCCCGGCTTCGCGCCCCGCCCGGCGCGCCCCGCCACCTGCGCGATCTGCGAGAAGGTCCGCTCACCCGCGCGCAGGTCCCCGCCCTCGAGCCCGAGATCGGCATCGACCACGCCCACCAGCGTCAGGTCGGGGAAGTGGAAGCCCTTCGTCACCAGCTGCGTGCCGATGATGATGTCGATCGCCTTGCCTTCGGCCTGCGCGATGAATTCGGCAGCGCGTTCGGGGGTGTTCAGGGTGTCGGAGGTCGCCACCGCGAGCCGCGCCTCGGGGAAGAGTTCGCCCACCTCCGCCGCGATCCGCTCCACGCCCGGGCCGCAGGCGACGAGGCAATCGCTTTCCCCGCATTCCGGGCAGGCCTCGGGCACCCGCGTCTCGAAGCCGCAATGGTGGCAGGCGAGGCGGGCGGAGAGGCGGTGCTCGACCAGCCACGCGCTGCAACTCGGGCATTTGAAACGGTGCCCGCAATTCCTGCAAAGCGTGAGCGGGGCATAACCGCGGCGGTTGAGGAACAGCAGCGATTGCTCGCCCTTGTCGAGCCGCTCGCGCAGGGCATCGACCAGCGGCCCGGCGAGCCAGCGCTGGCTGCCGGGCTTTTCCTGCGTGAGGTCGACGAGCCGCACGGCAGGCAGGCTCGCCCCGCCGAAGCGGGCGGGCAGGTCGAGCTTCGTGTAGACCCCGATCTCGGCCATGTGCAGGCTCTCGAGCGCCGGGGTGGCGCTGGCGAGCACCACGGGAATGCCCTCGAACCGCGCCCGCATCACCGCCACGTCGCGGGCGTTGTAGCGCACGCCGTCATCCTGCTTGAAGCTGATCTCGTGCGCCTCGTCGACGACGATCAACCCGAGCCTGGCATAGGGCAGGAACAAGGCCGAGCGCGCGCCGACCACGACCTGCGCCGAACCATCGGCAATCGCGCGCCAGGCCCGCCGCCGCTCGGTCGATTTGAGCGAGGAATGCCACAGCACCGGCTTTGCCCCGAACCGCGCCTCGAAGCGGGCGAGGAAGTTCTCGGTGAGCGCGATCTCGGGCAGCAGCACCAGCACCTGACGGCCCTGTGCTATGGCCTCGGCGACGGGCTCGAAATAGGTCTCGGTCTTGCCGGAACCCGTCACCCCGTCGAGCAGGAAGGGGGCGAAGGCCTGTGCGCGCACCGCCTTGACCAGTGTCCCTGCCACCGCCGCCTGGGCTTCCGACAGGTCGGGGCGGTGGAAGCCCGGATCGGCGGGCGGGTAGGGGCGATCGATCGCGACCGTCACCGGCTCGATCAGCCCCGCCCCGGCCATGCCGCGCAGCACCCCTTCCGAGACGCCCGCGATCCCCGCCAGTTCGCGCATCGTGCCCTGCGCGCCGGCGAGCTTTTCCAGCGCCGCCCTGCGCTGCGCGGTCAGCCGTCCGGTGCCGTCCGCCCCGGTCAGGCGGTATTCGGTCATCGTCGCCGGCCCGCCCAGCGCCCCGCCGCTCGATAGCGCCATGCGCGCGACGCTCGCTAGAGGGGCGCAGTAATAGTCGGCGGTCCACTCGATCAGCCGCCGCAAGGGCGCGGGCAGGGGTGGGACGGGCAGCACCTCGATGATCGGGCGCAGGCGCTCGAAGGCGATTTCATCGCCCGGCAGGGCTCCCTCGTCCCACACGATCCCGGTCACCTTGCGCGGGCCGAGCGGGGCGATGACCACGCTCCCCGCAGGCGCACTCACGCCCTCGGGCAGCCGGTAGTCGAGCGGGCCCAAAGCTGCGTTAAGGACAAGGAGGCGGACGCGGTTCATCGTGGGGATATATGGCGAGCGGCATGAGGAAGCCGCAAGATTGGAGACACAGTCTATGACCGAGTTTGTCGCTTCCCTCACCACCCGCCGCCGCCTGCTGGCGGGCGCATCGGGCGGGGCCGTGCTGCTGCTCCTGCCCGCCTGCGCCAGCACCGGCGGCGGCTTCTCGATGGTCGAGGCGGTGCGGCGGATGTTGCTGCTCGCCACCGAGAACGCCTTCGCGCGCCTCACCGCGCCGGGCGGCTTCTGGGACGAGCAGGTCGCGCAGCTCGGCCTCGGCACCATGCTGGGCGCGCGCGGCGACGTGCTCTCGCGCATCCTCACCTCCGCGCTGGTCAAGGACCGGCTCGAGGAACGCTTCGCCACCTTCGCCATCGACGCGAGCTTTCGCGCCGCGCCGGTGGTGACCGACGCAATCCGGGTGATCGGCTTCGAGAATGCCGTCGCGCTGGTGCGCGGCGGGCCGACCGCGGCGAGCGGCTACCTGCGGCAGGAGGTCGGCACGGCACTGATCGGCGCGGTGGTGCCCGAACTGGGCGAGGCGCTGCGCCTCAGCCGCGATCCGCTGGTCGGGCAGGCGCTCTCGGCGCTTGCCGGGGTCGATGTGGCGGGCGTCGCCGACCGCTTCGGCCGCCAGATCGACGATGCCATCTGGGGCGAGATCGCGCGCGAGGAAGCCGCGATCCGCGCCAATCCGCAGGCGACGCGCGATCCGGTGCTGATCGGCGTGTTCGGCGGGCTGGGGCGGGTCTAGAACCGCCAGTTCAGCGTCAGCTGCGGAACATGGCTGATCGCGTCCGGCCCGCCTTTTCGCGGGGTGATCTGGAGCATGTATCCGGGCGTCACGTCGAGCCGGTCGCTCACCTGATAGGCTACCCCGACGATATGGCGGATCTGCTCGGTCCCGCGTGCTCCGTCGTCCCGCCGCGACTGGACGATGCCGAACCATTCGGACGATCCCACCACCTCCAGCCGGGTTGCGACCGGCTGGGTGTACTGGATGCGCTGGCGGATGCGCAGTTCGACCCGGTCGGCCCCGTCGAACCACCGCTGCTCGAACCGGGTGCGCACATCGAGCCCGCCGGCGGCATAGCGGAACTGCTGGTGCAGGCGGTATTCGCTGACCGAACCGGTCTGGAACAGCGCCGCGCCGGCGCCGATTCGCACATTGTCCTCGAGGCCCTTTTCCACCGAGACGCGGAAGGTCTGCTGATCGGCCCCGAATTCGGGATCGCGCCAGCGGTAGGAGCTGTCGACGGTGAGATAGATGTCATCGCCCACCTTGCCGCGCGCGAAGCCGACCAGCCAGAATTGCGTGTCTTCCGGATTGGCCCGCGCTTTCGACGGTTGCCAAGCCGCCAGCGTGGCGGCAAGCAGCATCGCAATTCGCACGGGCATCCGAGTCATGCCCGCCCCCTAGGCGCGCGCCGCCGCGCCGCCTATCGCAAAATGTCTGGAGCGCACTCATGAAATTCTTTGTCGACACCGCCGATATCGAGGCGATCCGCGACCTCGCCGCCACGGGCCTGCTCGACGGGGTGACCACCAATCCCTCGCTGATCGCCAAGTCGGGGCGCGACTTCAAGGAAGTCACCGCCGATATCTGCAAGCTGGTCGAAGGCCCGGTCAGCGCCGAGGTGGTCGCGCTCGATCACGAGACGATGATGAAGGAGGCCGAGGTTCTCCGGAAGATCGCAGACAACGTGTGCATCAAGGTGCCGCTGACGGTCGACGGCCTCAAGACCTGCAAGGCGCTGACGTCCGACGGCACGATGGTCAACGTCACGCTGTGCTTCTCGGCCAACCAGGCGCTGCTGGCGGCCAAGGCGGGGGCGAGCTTCATCTCGCCCTTTGTCGGGCGGCACGACGACAATGGCTTCGACGGGATGGACCTGATCGAGGACATCCGCCTGATCTATGACAACTACAACTTCGCCACCGAGATCCTCGTCGCCAGCGTGCGCCACACCACCCACGTCCTCCAGGCCGCCAAGATCGGCGCCGACGTGATGACCGCGCCGCCTGCGGTGATCCACGCGCTCTTCAAGCACGTCCTCACCGACAAGGGGATCGAGGGCTTCATGGCCGACTGGGCCAAGACCGGGCAGAGCATCCTGTGAGCTTGCGCGGGCAGCCTTCGCGTTGCTAACGAAAACCGATCATGGCTGACCAGTCCCCGCTCGACCGTTTCAAGCAGGCGCTCACCGGCGCGTCGCGGGCGATCGCGCGCGATGCCGAGGTCGAGGTCGCGTGGAGCGCGGACGTGCCCGGCAGCGCCGGTAACCGCTTCCGCGTGCCGCTGCCGGGCCGTGACCTGCCCGCCGATCAGGTGCGCGAGGCGCGCGGCTTTGCCGACAGCTTCGCGCTCAAGCTGCGGCACCACGACGCCGCCTTGCACGCCCGTTCCGCGCCGCCTGAACCCATCGCCCGCGCCTGCTACGACGCGATCGAGCAGGTGCGCTACGAGGCCTTGGGCGCCAACCGCTTCGGCGGCATCCGCGCCAATCTCGACGCCGCGACCGAACTGCGCACGGCGGGCGACAAGATCGTGCGCGCGCAGAACTCGGCCGAGGTCCCCTTGCAGACCGCGCTCGCCCTGCTGGTGCGCGAGGCGCTGACCGGCGAGGCGGTGCCGGCCAAGGCGCGGGGCGGGATCGAGCTGGTGCGCGATTTTCTTGAGGAGAAGGTCGGCGGCGATTTCGCGGGCCTAGCGGAGGCGATCGGCGACCAGCAGACCTTCCAGAAGCTCGCGCTCGACATGCTGCGCGAACTCGACCTCACCCGACCGACCGACGCCCCCGACGAAAGCGACAGCGATGACGCGGACGAGGACGACGGCCCCGACGACGAGAACGAGGGCGAGGACGACAACCAGGGCGAAGGCGATCCGCAGAGCGCGGAAATGGCCGGCGACATGGCCGAGGGCGAGGGCGAGGGGGAGCAATCCTCCGACACCCAGACCGACAGCGACATGGCCGAGGGCGACCCGGGCGACGACAGCGATGCCGCCAACGCCCCCGTGCGCCCCAACCGCCCGCAGGCCGAGGTGCCCGCCAGCGTCGACTACAAGGCCTTCACCACCCGCTTCGACGAGGAAGTCGCCGCCCCCGACCTGTGCGATGCCGAGGAACTCGACCGGCTGCGCGCCTATCTCGACAGCCAGCTGACCGGCCTTCAGGGCGTGGTGACGCGCCTTGCCAACCGGCTCCAGCGCCGGTTGATGGCGCAACAGAACCGCAGCTGGGATTTCGACCAGGAGGAGGGCGTTCTCGACGCCGCGCGCCTCAGCCGCGTGATCGTCTCGCCCGGCACGGCGCTTAGCTACAAGGTCGAGCGCGATGTCGAGTTCAAGGACACGATCGTCACGCTGCTGATCGACAATTCGGGTTCGATGCGGGGCCGTCCGATCTCGATCGCCGCGATCAGCGCCGACATTCTGGCGAGGACGCTCGAGCGTTGCGGGGTCAAGACCGAGATCCTCGGCTTCACCACCCGCGCGTGGAAGGGCGGGCAGAGCCGCGAGGCCTGGCTCGCCGACGGCAAGCCGCAGAACCCGGGCCGCCTCAACGACCTCAGGCACATCATCTACAAGCAGGCCGACGAGCCGTGGCGCCGCGCGCGCCGCAATCTCGGGCTGATGATGCGCGAGGGGCTGCTCAAGGAAAACATCGACGGCGAGGCGCTGATCTGGGCGCACAGCCGCCTGCTCTACCGCCCGGAGGAGCGCCGCATCCTGATGGTGATCAGCGACGGCGCGCCGGTCGACGATTCGACCCTCAGCGTGAACTCCGCGGGCTATCTCGAGGCGCACCTGCGCTCCGTCATCGAGTGGATCGAGAAGGTCTCGCCCGTCCAGCTCGTCGCCATCGGGATCGGGCACGACGTGACCCGCTACTATCGCCGCGCGGTGACAATCATGGACGTGGAGCAACTCGGCGGCACGATCATGGAGCAGCTCGCCGAACTGTTCGAGGATGAAAAGGGGCCCAAACGCAAATGAACGTCACCGAAGCCGTCACCACCCGCCGCTCGATCCGGCAGTTTCTCGACAAGCCGGTCGATCTCGCCACCCTCACCCGCGTGATGGACAAGGCGCGGTGGGCGGCGTCGGGGTGCAATTACCAGCCGTGGGAGGCGAGCATCGTCACCGGCCAGCCGCTCAGGGACCTTCAGGCCAGGCTCACCACCACCCCGCCGCAGGCCGCCGAATACGACTGGACCGCGCCCGGGCAGGAGCCCGCCTACACGGCGCGGCTCCACGGGGTGTCCGCCGGCATGTTCGGCGCGATGGGCATCGCGCGCGAGGACGGGGCGGGGCGCATGGCAGCGATGGCGAAGAACGCGGTGAGCTTCGGTGCGCCCGCCGTGATGTTCGTCTATTTCCCGCGCCTCATGAAGGAGCCGCAGTGGTCGGACACCGGCATGTGGCTCCAGACTGTCGCCCTGCTGCTGCGCGAGGAGGGGCTGGATTCCTGCTTCCAGGAATACATGGCGCTCTATGCCAACGTGATCCGCGACTTCCTCGGGCTCGATCACGAGCGCTACATGTTCTTCTGCGGCATGGCGATCGGCTACCGCGACCCGGACGCGCCGGTGAACAACTTCGAGCGCGAGCGGGTGCCGCTCGAGCAGCACGTGCGCTTCGTCGGCTTCGATTGAGGCGGCTTGCGCGAGGGTGACGGATTGGGGCAAAGGCCCCGCCCATGACCGACGCGCCTCTCAAGCTGTTCAACTCGCTCACCCGTTCGCTCGAGGTGTTCGAGCCCGTCCACCCGGGCGAGGCGCGCGTCTATACCTGCGGGCCGACGGTCTATAATTACCCCCATATCGGCAATATGCGCGCCTATGTCTTCGCCGATGTGCTGGGGCGGACGCTGAGCTGGAAGGGCTACGCGCTCACCCACGTCATCAACATCACCGATGTTGGCCACCTCACCGACGATGCCGACGCGGGCGAGGACAAGATGGAGAAGATGGCGGCCGAGAAGGCCCAGTCCATCTGGGACATCGCCGAGCACTACAAGCAGGCCTATTGGGCCGACGTGCGGGCGCTCAATATCCGCCAGCCTGCGCAATGGACGATCGCGACCGACTACGTCCCGCAGATGATCGAATTCGCGACCGGGATCGCGGAGAAGCACTGCTACGAACTGGATAGCGGCCTCTATTTCGACGTCTCGACTGTCGCCGATTATGGTCGGCTGGCGCGGGCGCAGACCGAGGAAGGCGAAGGCCGCATCGAGGCCGTCGAGGGCAAGCGCAACGCCGCCGACTTCGCGATCTGGCGCAAGACCCCGCCGGGCGAGAGCCGCCAGATGGAGTGGGACTCGCCGTGGGGGCGGGGCGCCCCCGGGTGGCACCTCGAATGCTCTGTCATGTCGGGCGAGGTGCTCGGTTTTCCCTTCGACATCCACACCGGGGGAATCGACCACCGCGAGATCCACCACCCCAACGAGATCGCGCAGAACCAGGCATTCTGCTGCACGAACGGCCTCGACGACCCGAGGAATTCGGGCGCGAAGATCTGGATGCACAACAACTTCCTCGTCGAACGATCGGGGAAGATGTCGAAGTCGAGCGGAGAGTTCCTGCGGCTGCAACTGCTGGTCGACCGGGGCTACCACCCGCTCGCCTACCGGCTGATGTGCCTCCAGGCGCATTACCGCAGCGAGCTGGAGTTCTCGTGGGAGGGGCTGGGCGCGGCGCTGACGCGGCTTAAGCGGATGGTGATGGCCTTCGACAAGTGGCACGGAAAGCTCTCCCTGCCGCCGCGCGAGGTCCCCGGCGACAGCTGGGAGCGCGAGCGCGCGACCCGTGATCTGGTGGCGCGTTTCGATGCGGCCATTGCGAACGACCTCAACACTGCCGAGGCACTGACCGTGCTCGAAGAGATATTCGGCATGAAGCGCCTCGCCCCCGAATGCGTGGTCACGGCGGCGGCGAAGATGGACTGCGTGCTCGGTCTCGGTCTCGGGACGCTGCGGCGCGAAGACCTGCGCATCCGTCCCAAGCTGGCCACCATCAGCGAAGCCGAAATCGAAAGCGCGCTGGCTCGCCGCAAGGAAGCGCGCGCCGCCAAGGACTTCGCCGCCTCGGACGCGCTCCGCGACGAACTCGCCGCGCAGGGCGTCGAGGTGATGGACGGCGATCCGCTGGCGTGGGAGTGGAAGCTCGGCTAGTGCGATGCCGCCCGGCCCCGGGGGCGCATCATCCAGAACACCAGTGTGAAGCGCGCATCGGCGAAATCATTGCCGGGCAGGCTGATCGGGGCGACCTCGTGCGGGGCCATCGAGGAGAAGGCCACGAGCCGGTCGTGACGCGGTTCGATCACCTGACGTCCCTCGCCCGCAAGCGGATAGAACACCAGTTCCCCGCCCGAGAACCGCCGCGGGCTGCGGTGGAGGTAATAGACGAGGCTCAGCACCCGCACACCATCGGTGAACCCCCGGTTGCGTCCGGTTGCGGTGTCGATGTGCTTGCCGAAGCGGTGCCCGTCGCAATGCGCCACCAGATCGAGATCGCGCATCCCGGGTTCGAAATCGCGCACCCCGGTGACGGCGCGGATATGGTCGGCGTGGCCATCGAAGGCCGCCCGCACCGGCGCGAGGCGATCGCCAAGGTCGCCGGAAAAGGACAGCGACGCGCGAAAGTCAGGGTCGATCACCGAGTCCCTGCCACTGTCGTAGACCGTCGAGGGGGCAAAGTCCTCCCGCCGCGCCAGCGCGAATTCGAGCAGGTCCGCCGCCGCCTCGCTCCCGAGAAAGTCGTCGATGATGCAGACCGGCATGAGCATGGCGCTCCGGTCTATGCGGAGCGCGCCGGGTGTCAAGCGCACGGCCTGCCCCCGTTCCGGCAGGGCGCCCGCGCCGCTCCGCAGGGGATCGTGCTTGCGGTCCCGTGCCGGCCTGCCTGCTTTGGCAGGGGTGGCGTGGCTCGCTTTCCGGCAGTAACGGTCGCGCCATGACCATTCTCGCCATTTCCGGCCTGATCCGGCCGATGCTCGAACACCGTCTGCCTGAGGGCCTCGACGTGCGCTGGTTCATGACCCGCGAGGAGGCGCTGGACGCCGTCGCCGAGGCCGAGATCGGCTGGTTTGACATGAACGACCAGCAGGCGATGGCCGAAACCCTGCGCGCGGCGAAGAAGCTCAATTGGCTCAATTCGATCTATGCGGGCCTCGATTTCCTGCCGATGGATGTGCTGATCGAGCGCGGGATCACCGTCACCAACGGGGCGGGGATCAATGCGATCACAATCGCCGAATATGTCGTGATGGGGATGCTCACCATCGCCAAGGGCTACCGCGAGGTGGTGCGCGCGCAGGAGCGGCGCGAATGGCTGCTCGATTCGCCCGGCAAGCGCGAACTGGCGGGATCGAAGGCGCTGCTGCTCGGCTACGGCGCGATCGGCAGGCTGATCCAGCCGCGGCTCGAGGCGTTCGGCGTCGAGGTCAGCGTTGTGCGTCGCTCGGGCGGGGAGGGCACGCTCGGCCCGGACGAATGGCGTGCGCAGCTCGACACATTCGACTGGGTGATCCTCGCCGTCCCCGCCACGCCCGAGACGGAAGGCATGGTCGGGGCCGCGGAACTGGCGGCGATGAAATCGGACTGCGTCATCGTCAACATCGCGCGCGGCTCCGTGGTCGACCAGCCGGCGCTCGTGGAAGCGCTTGAAAAGAAGGCGATCGGGGGCGCGTTCCTTGATGTCACCACCCCGGAGCCGCTGCCGGTCGACCACCCCTTGTGGGGGCTCGACAATGCCCATGTGACCATGCACCTGTCGGGCCGCGCGCAATCGAAGATGTTCCAGCGATCGGGCGACCGCTTCCTCGACAATCTCGGCCGCTATCTGCGCGGGGAGCCTGTCGCCCCGGTGTTCGACCCGCGCCTCGGCTACTGACCCCGGGCGACGGGCCGCTTTCAGGCTTGGCGCTTTTCTGCAATACTCGCCCCGCGTGATCCGCCATCACGGTGCGGTCACACGCGCGCGCTAACCTGCGGAGGGCTCGCGTGCGAGGCCGGGGGGCCTGAAAAAGGGGGGAGTACCACATGAGCGATACGCAGAAGGCATCGGACCTGTTCATCGAATGCCTCGAGGCCGAGGGCGTCGAATACATCTTCGGCGTGCCGGGGGAGGAGAACCTCGATTTCCTCGAGAGCCTGTCGAAGTCGGAGAAGATCAGGCTGATCCTCACGCGGCACGAACAGGGCGCCGGCTTCATGGCGGCGACCTATGGCCGCCACACCGGCAGGACCGGCGTGTGCATCGCGACGCTCGGCCCGGGCGCGACCAACTTCGTCACGGCGGCCGCCTATGCCCAGCTCGGCGGGATGCCGATGCTGATGATCACCGGCCAGAAGCCGATCAAGAAGTCGAAGCAGGGCCGTTTCCAGATCCTCGACGTGGTCGGGATGATGACCCCGATCACCAAGTTCACCCACCAGCTCGCCAGCGCCGACAACATCCCGAGCCGCGTGCGCGAGGCGATCCGGCTCGCCGAGGAGGAGAAGCCGGGCGCGGTCCACCTCGAATTCCCCGAGGATATCGCCGAGGAGCACACGAACAGCCGGCCGCTCGCCGCCAGCCTCGCCCGCCGCCCCTCCGCCGAGGAGAAGGCCGTGCGCCAGGCGGTGCTGGCGATCGAGCAGGCCAAGGCCCCGATCCTCGTGATCGGCGCGGGCGCCAACCGCAAGATGACCGGGCGGATGCTGCGCCAGCTGATCGACAAGACCGGCATCCCCTTCGTGACGACCCAGATGGGCAAGGGCGTGGTCGACGAGCGTCACCCGCTGTTCCTCGGCTGCGCGGCGCTTTCGGCGGGCGACTTCGTCCACCGCGCGATCCAGGACGCGGACTGCATCGTCAACATCGGCCATGACGTGATCGAGAAGCCGCCCTTCTTCATGCGCAACGACGGCGAAGGGCCGGTGGGTTCCGACAGCCCGCCCACGGTGATCCACGTCTCGACCCGCACCGCCGAGGTCGACCCGGTCTACTTCCCCCAGATCGAGGTGATCGGCGACATCGCCAACGCGATCTGGCAGATCAAGGAGGACATCGTCCCGCAGGGGCGGTGGGACTTCCGCCGGATGCTCGAATACCGCGCGGCAGAAGTGGCGCACACCGAGCCGCTCGCGAACGACACCCGCTTCCCGATCTTCCCGCCGCACCTCGTCAAGCAGGTGCGCGGCGCCATGCCCGAGGACGGGATCATCTGCCTCGACAACGGGGTCTACAAGATCTGGTTCGCGCGCGGCTATACCGCCTATCTCCCCAACACCGTGCTGCTCGACAATGCGCTGGCGACGATGGGGGCGGGGCTGCCTTCCGCGATGATGAGCGCGATGCTCTATCCCGATCGCAAGGTGATGGCGATCTGCGGCGACGGCGGGTTCATGATGAACAGCCAGGAGATGGAGACCGCGGTGCGCCTCGGCCTCAACCTCACCGTGCTGATCCTGCGCGACGATGCCTACGGGATGATCCGGTGGAAGCAGGCGAACATGGGGTTCAAGGATTTCGGCCTGACCTATGGCAACCCCGATTTCGTCCAGTATGCCGAAAGCTACGGCGCGACCGGGCACCGGGTGACCTCGTCCGAGCACCTCACCGACCTGCTCCAGCACTGCCTCGCCACGCCGGGGGTGCACCTCATCGATTGCCCGGTTGACTACACCGAGAACGACCAGATCCTGAACATCGACATCAAGCGGCTGTCGAAGGAGCTGTAGGGTCGAAATCCGTTCGCCCTGAGCTTGTCGAAGGGCTGCACTTTCTTTCGAACCTGCGCCAAAGATGAAGGGCAAGGCTTCGACAAGCTCAGCCCGAACGGAGGATGGGAATGTCCCAGCTCAAGTCCACCTACCCGCTCTACCTCAACAACAAGGCCGTCCAGCCCAACACCGATCTCGAGGTGACGGACAAGTACACCGGCGAGGTCGCCTTCCGCACCGCGCTCGCCACGCCCGACGTGATCGAGGAAGGCATCGCCGGCGCCGTGCGCGCGGCGGAGCCGATGGCGCGGCTCGCCTCCTACGAGAAGCAGGACGTGCTGATGCACTGCGTCAAGCGGTTCCGCGAACGCTTCGACGAGCTTGCCTATGCCCTGTGCGTCGAGGCGGGCAAGCCGATCAAGGATTCCGAAGGCGAGGTCACACGCCTGATCGACACCTTCCGCATCGCGGCGGAAGAGGCGGTCAGGAACTACGGCGAGGTCCAGCCGCTCGACATTTCCCCGCGCGCCAAGGGCTATCAGGGCATGTGGAAGCGCGTTCCCATCGGCCCGTGCAGCTTCATCTCGCCGTTCAACTTCCCGCTCAACCTCGCCGCGCACAAGATCGCGCCCGCGATCGCGGTCGGCTGCCCCTTCGTGATGAAGCCCGCCTCCAAGACGCCGTTGGGGGCGATCATCATGGGCGAGGTGCTGGCCGAGTGCGACGTGCTGCCCGAGGGCGCCTTCTCGATCCTGCCCGCCAGCCGCGACGGGGCGGACCTGTTCACCGAGGACGAGCGGCTGAAGCTGCTCTCCTTCACCGGCTCGCCCGGGGTGGGCTGGGACCTCAAGGCCAAGGCGGGCAAGAAGAAGGTCGTGCTCGAACTGGGCGGCAACGCGGCGGTGATCATCGACAAGGACGCCAATCTCGACGACGCGCTGGAGCGGGTGATCTTCGGCGCTTTCTACCAGTCGGGCCAGTCCTGCATCGGCGTGCAGCGCATCCTGATCCATTCGCAGGTCTATGACTGCTTCAAGGCGATGCTGGTCGAACGCGCAGGCAAGCTCGTCGCGGGCGATCCCAAGGACCGCAACACCTTCATCGGCCCGATGATCTCGAACGGCGAGGCGAAGCGCCTCAAGGGCTGGATCGACGAGGCGGTCGGGGCCGGCGCGACCCTGCTGTGCGGCGGGGGCCTGAGCCGCGGCAACATGCTGGAGGCCACCTTGCTCGAAGGCGTGCCGGACGACGCCAAAGCGAAGAACGAGGAAGCCTTCGGGCCGCTCGCCATCCTGCAACGCTTCGACCATTTCGGCGAAGCTCTGGAGGAGGTGAACAACTCGAAATTCGGCCTTCAGGCGGGGATCTTCACCCGCGACCTGTTCCAGATGTTCGACGCCTGGGACCGGCTCGATGTCGGCGGTGTCGTCATCAACGACGTGCCGAGCTACCGGGTCGACAACATGCCCTATGGCGGGGTGAAGGATTCAGGCCTCGGACGCGAGGGCATCCGCTTCGCGATGGAGGACATGAGCGAGATCCGGAATTTGATCATTCGCAGAACCTGATCCTCCCCTGAAGGGGAGGATTACCCCTCCTCCAGCAGCAGCAGCACGGCGGTGACTTCCAGCCGCTCCATTGCGCCGAAGCGGTGATCGACCTTGGTGATCGTGGCGTCGGCGACCAGCTGGCCGGGGATCGCGAACTCGTGATCGGGCAGCTGCTCGATCAGCTCCTCGCCCGCGGCCACCGCCTCGGCGCCGCAGAACTCCAGCACCACGGCGTGGCGCGTGCCCGAAAAGGTGATCGAGGCCCAGGCCTTCTCCTCGTGCGAGAGGATCGTGCCGGCCCCGCCGGTGATCAGCAGCAGGGCGCTGCGCACCCGGTCCGCCAGCGAGCGCCGCGCGCGCAGGGCCGCCGGCACGCCGAGCGGGAAGGGGGCGGACTTCACCTCGATCTGGTCGAAGGGCGCGGTGAGGTGGGCGAAGGGATCGCCGCAGCTTTCGGTGAGCATCAGGCCATCCCCCTCGTCTGTTCCGCCGACCCGTCGGCATAGCCCTGCATCCACGCGCGGGTGCGCAGTTCGGTCTCGCGGCGCGGGGTGCGACCCATGCGCAGGTCGAGCACGAAGCGCGGATCGTGGGCGGCTAGGCGCCCGAACTTGGTGGCGGGCATGGCGTGTTCCCTGAGGAATGTCTCGATGGTTCGAAGCAGCATGGTTTTGCGTCCCTGTTGGTGCCGAGTCGAAGGATTTGCATCGGGCGAATCGCTCGATGTTCCTGAAATGTTCCATGATTTTTCGTGCTTGTCTAGGAAAAATCCTTCGTGTAGGAAGTATCCATGATGCAAACCCAACAGAATGCTGCCGAGGGCCTCTCCGGACCGCGTGCCCGGCTGCTTGAACTGGCGCAGGCGCGCGGGGCGAGTCTCGCCGCCCTGTCCGAATTGCTCGGGCGTAACCCGTCCTACCTCCAGCAGTTCATCCGCAAGGGCAGCCCCCGCAAGCTCGAGGAACAGGACCGCGCGACGCTCGCGCGGTTCCTTGGTGTGGGCGAGGAGGAACTGCGCGAGGCGAAGGATAATTCCTACGTAAAGCCCCTTAGGCGCCGTGACGGGGGCGAGTGGGTCGAGGTGCCCCGGCTCGATCTCGGCGCGGCCGCCGGGGCAGGGCGCGTGCCCGGCGGGGAGGCGGCCTTCGATGCCTTCCGCTTCTCGCGCCGCTGGCTGGAGGAGCAGGGCCTCGCCCGCGCCGAGCTGTCGGCAATCCGGGTCGAGGGGGATTCGATGGAGCCGCTCCTCAACGACGGCGACGAGATCCTCGTCGACCGCGCGCCCCGTCCGTTCCGCGACGGCATCCACGTGGTCCGCGTCGGCGACACCCTGATGGTCAAGCGCGTCGCCAGCGCCGGACCGGGGCGCATCGCGCTGCTCTCGCAGAACCTCGCCTACCCGCCGGTCGAGGTTGCGGCCGAGGAGGTCGCAATCATCGGGCGGGTTGTGTGGAAGGGGGGGCGCGTTTAAGTCCCCGTTTCATGACCGACACCCCCGCACCCCAACTCCCAATGCGCGCCGCGATCATTCCGGTGACGCCGCTCCAGCAGAACTGCTCGCTGATCTGGTGCACCAAGACCATGAAGGGCGCGCTGGTCGACCCGGGCGGGGATCTCGACAAGCTGAAGGAGGGCGTCGCCAAGGCGGGCGTCACGCTCGAGAAGCTGCTCGTCACCCATGGGCATCTCGACCATTGCGGGCAGACGGGGATGCTGGCGGACGAGCTGGGCCTGCCGATCGAAGGCCCGCACGAGGATGACCGCTTCTGGATCGACCAGCTCGATGATGACGGCCCGCGCTGGGGGATGGTGGCCAAGAGCTTCACGCCGACCCGCTGGCTCAAGCACGGCGACACGGTGACGGTGGGCGAACTCACGCTCGACGTGATCCACTGTCCCGGCCACACGCCGGGCCACGTCGTCTTCTACCACGCCCCCAGCCGCTTCGCGATCGTCGGCGATGTGCTGTTCCAGGGCTCGATCGGCCGCACGGATTTCCCGCGCGGCAATCACCAGGACCTGATCGACTCCATCACCCAGCGCCTCTGGCCGCTCGGCGAGGACGTCACCTTCATTCCCGGCCACGGTCCCACCAGCACCTTCGGGCGCGAGCGCAAGACCAACGCCTTCGTGAGCGACTACGCACTGAGCTAGAGGGCGGGCCGCATGTCCACGCGCCGCTACTGGACGCTGCGCATCCTGCTGGCGCTGCTGACCGTCATCCCGCTCTACTTCGGGTTCGTCTGCGCGAACTCGCGGTGGTGCTTGGCGCGGTCGTGCTGTTCGGCCTCGTCGAGCAGCCCTTGGCCGAGCGGCGCCGGCGCGGGCGGCGGGGTTAGAGAACCCTTGCACCCACCAGCGCCGCAACCACGGCGAGGCCCAGCAGCACCAGCATCGTCACCAGCGTGCCGACCATCCGGCCCCAGCCCCAGTTGCCGCCGTCCATGCCGAAGCCGTGCAGCACCCGGGCGATCATGTAGGCCGCCGCGACCAGGCTCAGCCACCCGCCGCCCTTGCCGGCCAGCTCGATGGCGGCGATCAGCGCCAGCACGAAAGGCGTGTTCTCGACGAAGTTGGCTTGCGCCCGCATCCGGCGCTGCAGGCTGTCGCTCCCGCCGTCGCCGACGCTGATCGACAGCGCGCGCCGCACCGCGCCGATGCGGATCGAAAGCCACAGGTTGAGCACGGCCGCAGCGGCCGCTGCCGCGAGCGTCACGGGAAGCATGATCATGGATGAGATCCCCTCGTTGATGTGCCCTCGTGCTAGGGCGCGCGCTCGCGGGTTGCAACGCGCGATTTTTCCGCTATAGCGCGCGCCTTCCCGCCGCTGCTGGCCAAGGAAAGCCCGCACAGCCTCGCGCTTGTGCGCCAGCCCTCCTTGCCGTAAGGGCGGCCTTCGAGAATCGCAGGCGCCCCGTGGCGCGCACGTTGTTTATTTGAGGAATTGGTGCCGCCATGGCTGTCCCCAAGAGAAAAGTTTCGCCTTCCCGTCGCGGCATGCGTCGCTCGCACGATGCCCTGAAGGTCGAGGCGTTCCACGAATGCCCGAACTGCGGCGAGCTGAAGCGCCCGCACAACATTTGCGGCCACTGCGGCCACTATAACGGGCGTCAGGTTGTCGCCGTCGGCTGATCGCCGCTGGCTTGGACAATAGACCGGAGATGAGCGCCATGAGCCTGCCCCGTATCGCTGTCGATGCGATGGGCGGAGATGAAGGCGTGCGCGTGATGGTCGAGGGCGCGGCCCTCGCCCGCCGCCAGCACGACAAGTTCAAGTTCCTGCTGGTGGGCGATGGCGCGCGGATCGAAGCGGCGCTCGACAACCACCCGAACCTGCGCGCGGCCTCGGAAATCCTCCATTGCGACGACGTGGTGGGCGGGGACGAGCTGCCCAGCAAGGCGATCCGCCGCGCCAAGACCACCTCGATGGGTCTTGCCGTCAACGCGGTGAAGACCGGCGATGCCGGCGCCGCGGTCAGCGCGGGCAACACCGGCGCGCTGATGGCGATGAGCAAGCTCGCCCTCAGGACCATGCCGGGGATCGACCGCCCCGCGCTCGCCGCGATCATGCCGACCTTGCAGGCGCATGACGTGGTGATGCTCGATCTCGGCGCCAACACCGATGCCGATGCGAGGAACCTCGTCCAGTTCGCCGTGATGGGCGCGGCTTATTCGCGGATCGTCAACGGCTTCGACAAGCCGGTGGTCCGCCTGCTCAACATCGGCACCGAGGAGATCAAGGGCACCGAGGCACTGCGCGATGCGGCCGCGATGCTCACCGCCGCCTCGGCGGGCGACGGACTCGCGCTCCAGTTCGACGGCTTCGTCGAGAGCGACAAGATCAACCGCGGCGAGACCCATGTGGTCGTCACCGACGGCTTTTCGGGCAATATCGCGCTGAAGGCGATCGAGGGTTCGGCGCGCTTCGTCACCGACCTGCTGCGCCAGGCCTTCACCTCCTCGCTGCGGAGCAAGATCGGCTTCCTGGTCTCGCGCCCCGCTACCGAGCTGCTGCGCCACCACCTCGATCCGAACAACCACAATGGCGCGGTCTTCCTCGGCCTCAACGGCGTGGTGGTGAAGAGCCACGGCAGCGCCACGGCCAGGGGCGTCGCCCATGCCGTCGCGGTGACCGCTCGGCTGCTGGAGAACAAGCTGACCGAACGGATCGCGCAGGATCTCTCGCGCCTCGGCGAGGGCGCGCTGCGCCAGAACGGTCGCGCTGCGACGCCGAAGGACAGCGAGGCGACTGCGTGACCGGCTCGCGCTTGCTCGGCACCGGTTCGGCCCTGCCGCGCCGGATCGTGACCAACGCCGA
The DNA here is from genome assembly GCF_056868655.1 of Porphyrobacter sp. THAI-01a. Taxonomy (NCBI): domain Bacteria; kingdom Pseudomonadati; phylum Pseudomonadota; class Alphaproteobacteria; order Sphingomonadales; family Erythrobacteraceae; genus Porphyrobacter; species Porphyrobacter sp. THAI-01a. The sequence goes on from NZ_CP180579.1 coordinate 1,098,784, forward strand.
ACTGGCGGAGAAGGTCGACACCTCGGACGAATGGATCACCGCGCGCACCGGCATCCGCCAGCGCCACATTGCCGGTGACGACGAGAGCACTTCCACCCTCGCCATCGCCGCCGCCCGCGCCGCGCTGGCGGATGCCGGGGTCGAGGCATCGAGCATCGGGCTGATCGTCCTTGCCACCGCCACGCCCGACAACACTTTCCCCGCCACCGCCACCAAGGTGCAGGCCGCGCTCGGGTGCAACGGCGGGATCGCCTTCGATGTCGCCGCGGTGTGCTCGGGCTTCCTCTATGCCCTGAGCGTCGCCGATTCGCTGCTGCGGACCGGCATGGCGAAGCGCGCGCTGGTGATCGGCGCGGAAACCTTCAGCCGGATCCTCGACTGGGAAGACCGCACCACCTGCGTGCTGTTCGGCGACGGGGCGGGGGCGGTGGTGCTCGAGGCGCCCTCGGGCGAGCCGGGCGGCAAGGACGCGCCGGGCATCCTCGCCTCGCGGCTCCATGCCGACGGGGCGCAGCACGATCTGCTCTATGTCGATGGTGGCCCCTCGACCACCCGGACCGTCGGCCATGTGCGGATGCGCGGGCAGGAAGTGTTCCGCCACGCAGTCGTCAACCTTTCGGGCGTTCTCAAGGAAGTGCTTGAGGAGACGGGCATTTCTGCCGAGGCGATCGACTGGGTCGTGCCGCATCAGGCCAATGCCCGGATCCTCGATGCGACCGCGAAGAAGCTCGGCATCGCGCCCGAAAGGGTGATCGTCACGGTGCAGGATCACGCCAACACTTCGGCCGCCTCGGTGCCGCTGGCGCTCGATGTCGCGCGCAAGGACGGGCGGATCAAGCCGGGCGATCTCGTCATGCTCGAGGCGATGGGCGGCGGCTTCACCTGGGGTGCGAGCCTCATCCGGATGTGACCGCGCGGGCGACCGTCTGTCCCTTTCACTAACACAATTGCTGAAAACTCAAGTCCCGGCATGGCATCGCTTTGCAAAGGCGCGAGAAAAATCGTAAGCAGAAAACCTTCTTTCGGGTCGCGCCGCGAAGGAGAAATCGCATGATGCGTTCGGTTGGGACTTTGACCCGCGCCGATCTGGCGGAGACCATCAATCGCAAGATGGGCTTCAGCCGGGCCGAGTCGCTCGATCTGGTCGAGGCAATTCTCGCCAAGATGAGCGATGCGCTCGCCAAGGGCGAGAACGTGAAGATTTCGGGATTCGGCAGTTTCGTCCTGCGCGACAAGAACGAACGGATCGGCCGCAATCCCAAGACCGGGATCGAGGTGCCGATCACCCCCCGCCGGGTGATGACCTTCCGTGCGAGCCAGCTGCTCAAGGAACGGATCGCCAAGGGGTGACAGCAAGAGGTGAGGCCAGATGACCGGGTTCGATGACGGCAAGGACGAGGGCGCGCTGCGCACCATCGGCGAAGTCAGCGAGGCACTCGGCATCCGGCCTCACGTGCTGCGATACTGGGAAGCGCAGTTCCCGCTGCTGAAGCCGCTGAAGCGCAGCGGCGGGCGGCGCTACTATCGCCCCGCCGATGTCGAGCTGGTCAAGACCATCGACCGGCTGGTGAACCGCGAAGGCTATACCCTGAAGGGCGCCGAGGCGGTGCTGCGCGCCGCGGCGAAATCCCCGGTCGACCGCCGCAAGGACGATCGGCGCAGCGGCGACCGCCGGGCCGATGCCGAAGAAGGTGCCGCGCCCGGGGTGCGGGTGGTGGTCCCCGAAGGGCCCGACATGGCCGAGATCATCGCCGGGCTGAAGGCGGTGCGCGCGAGGCTCGCGGCGGCCCTGGAGGCCTGACCGGCTTATTCCGCCGCCAGCAGCGCGGCCTCTCCCAGATCGACGCTGACGAGGCGCGAGACGCCTTTCTCGGCCATCGTCACCCCGAACAAGCGGTGCATCCGGCTCATCGTCACCGCGTTGTGGGTGACGATCAGGTAGCGCGTCGTGGTGGTGCGGACCATCGAATCGAGCAGGTCGCAGAAGCGTTCGACATTGGCATCGTCGAGCGGCGCGTCGACTTCGTCCAGCACGCAGATCGGGGCCGGATTGGTGAGGAACAGCGCGAAGATCAGCGCCGTGGCGGTCAGCGCCTGCTCCCCGCCCGACAGCAGCGACAGCGATTGCAGCCGCTTGCCCGGCGGCTGGGCGTAGATTTCGAGGCCCGCTTCGAGCGGATCGTCGGAATCGACCAGCGCCAGATGCGCCTGCCCGCCCTCGAACAGGCGGGTGAAGAGCACGCGGAAATGCCCGTCGACCGCCTCGAAGGCGGCGCGCAGCCGCTCGCGGCCTTCCCGGTTCAGGCTCCCGATCGAGCCGCGCAGGCGGGCGATTGCCTCGACCAATTCGGCCTGCTCCTCGGCGCTGCTGCCATGTTCCTGCTCGATCCGGGCGAGTTCGTCGGCGGCGACGAGGTTGACCGGGCCGATCCGCTCGCGCGCGGCGGTGAGCTTTTCCAGCTCGGCGGACTCGTCGGCAGCGGGGGCGAGGTCGTTCTCGTCGAAGCCGAAGCGTTCGCCCAGCAGCGGGGGCGGGCACTGGAATCGTTCGCCCGAGATGCGGGCCATCTCAGCGCGGCGCAGCTCTTCGTTCTCGGCGCGCGCGGCGAGGCTGGCGCGGCTCTCGCGGGCCTGCGCCAGCACTTCGGTCGCCTGCGACAGCGCCGTATCGGCGGCGCGCTGGCGGGCGTCGGCCTCGCGCATCACCGCATCGGCGGCGGCGAGTTCCTCGGCGAGGCGGTTGCGCGTCGCCTCGCCCGCCTCGATCTCGGCGGCCAGCATCGCGGGCTTCCCGGCGTGGACCGCGTGTTCCTCGGCGATCTCGGCGAGGCGGCGGGTGGTCTCGGCCATGCGCCGCTCGGCATCGCTGGAGCGGGCCTGCCATCCGGCATGATCGGCCGTCTGCGCCGCAAGCCTTTCGCGCGCCACGGCAAGCGCCTGGTCCTGCGCGGCGAGATCGGCGAGGGCGGCCTGCACCGCGGCGCGGGCGGCGGCGTTCTTCGCCTGCGCCGCCTCCAGCGCGGCGCGTCCGGCATCTTTGGCGGGAAGGCGCGTGCAGGCTTCGCGGGCCGTTTCGACCTCGCCCTTCGCGGCGGCGACCTGTGCGTCGATGTCCGAGGCGCTGGCGGCGAGTTCGGCGAGGCGCGCGGCGAGGCGTTCCTTGGCGGCCTCGGCCTGATCGAGCCGCCGCAGTGCCTGCCGCTCGGCCTCGATCGCGCCTGCGATGCTGCGTTCCTGCGCGACGAGGCCTGTCTGCAAAGCCGCGAGTTCCTCGCGCACGGCCTTGTCCTCGGCCTCGGCAGTGGCGGCAGCGGCGCGCAGAGGGGGAAGGGCGGCGTCGAGTTCGGCAAAGCGGTTGGCGGCTTCAAGCTGCGCCGCCTCGGCCGCGCCTTCGCCGCGGGCGACGAAACCGTCCCAGCGCCTGAGGTGCCCGGCGCGGGTCACCAGCCACTCGCCGGGCGCGAGCGCGCGGCCGTCGTCCTCGTCCACGCAATGCACCAGCGCAAGCCGGGCGGCGAGTTCCCCGGGGCATTGCGAGAGGCGCCGGGCAAGACTGTCGGCCACCGGCTCCGGCGCGGCGGCCCCGGTCCAGAAACGCCCGTCCGGCGTCCCCGCGGGCGCGCCCAGCGGCGACTTTCCGTCGCGCCCGAGCACCGCGGCGAGCGCGCGTTCGTAGCCGGGGGTGACGGTGACGCGGTCGAGCGGGGTTGCCATGCCCTGCCGTCCGGCCTCGCGCTTGGCCCGCGCCTCGCGATCGCGGGCGAGGGCGGTGTGCTCGCGCTCGACCCCGGCGAGTTCGGCGCGTGCGGCGGCGAGCGCACTTGCGGCCTCGTCGCGCGCGGTCTGCAATTCGCCCTTGCGGGCCTGATCCTCGGCGAGCTTCGCGCGCAGCCGCGCAAGGTCGTCGGCGGCAAGGTCTGCCGCCTCGCGCGCGGCGATGACGTCGGCTTCGGGATCGCCCGCGCTTTCGAGATCGGCGCGGGCGCGGGCGATGCGCGCGGCCTCTGCCTCGATCCGGGCGAGGCGGGCCTGCGCCTGCTCCACTGCGGCCTCGGCGACGCGCCATTCGGCCTCGACCCCGGCCTGATCGGCGGTCGCTTTCGCCAGCGCGAGCTCGGCGGCGCGGGCAGCGCGTTCCTTGTCCTCGGCCTTCTCGGCGAGCAGCGGGCGGGCCGCTTCGGCGGCGGCGGCGGCCTCGCGGCTGGCGGCGAGTTCGTCGGTGAGCCGCGCCAGCGCCTCGACCGCGGCATTGGTCAGGCGGTCGGCATCCGAGCGGTCCTCCTCGAGCCGCTTGCGCTGCCGTTCGAGATCGGCGAGCCGCGTTTCGGCGGCGTCGAGCTTCTCGGCAAGCGCGGCCATGCGGTGCCCGTGGGCGCTGGCATCGTCGCGCCGGTCGGCAAGTTCGTCGCGCGCTTCGGCGAGCGCCTGCGCGGCCTCGGCCTGCTGCTTCTGGGCGATCTCGACCAGCTTCTGCGCCTGCGCGACCTTGGTCTCCGCCTCTTGCGCTGCGGCGCGTGCGGCCTTGGCGGCGGCGGCGGCCTCGCGCCAGCGGGCGAACAGCAGCCGCGCCTCGGCGGCCTGAATCCGGTTCGTGAGTTCGGTGTAGCGTTCCGCCTGCTTGGCCTGCCGCTTCAACGAGGCGATCTGGGCGTCGAGCCCGGCCATCAGGTCCTCGAGCCGGGCGAGGTTCGCCTCGGCCCCGCGAAGCTTGCTCTCGGCATCCTTGCGCCGGACGTGGAGGCCGGCGATCCCCGCCGCTTCTTCCAGCATCGCGCGGCGTTCGGCGGGCCTTGCGGCGATCACCTGCGCGATCTTGCCCTGGCTGACGAGCGCCGGCGAGTGCGCCCCGGTGGCGGCATCGGCGAAGGTGAGCGCCACGTCCTTGGCGCGCACGTCGCGCCCGTTGACGCGGTAGGCGCTGCCCGCCCCGCGCTCGATCCGGCGGGTGACGACCAGCTCCTCGCCGCCGTCATCCTCGGCGTGAAGCACCACCTCGGCGAAGTCGCGCGGCGGGCGGGTGGAGGTGCCCGCGAAGATCACGTCCTCCATCCCGCCAGAGCGCATCGACTTGGCCGAGGTTTCCCCCATGACCCAGCGGATCGCTTCCAGCAGGTTGGATTTGCCGCAGCCGTTGGGGCCGACGACCCCGGTCAGCCCGGGCTCGATGCGCAGTTCCGCCGGCTCGACGAAGCTCTTGAACCCGCTGAGCTTGAGCCGGTGGATCTGCATCGGCTGACTTGGCGCCCCCGCCCGTCAGCCTCAGCGCGCGCCGGCGCGCTGGAGCGCCGGTTCGAGCACGTCCCAGGTGGTGCCTTCCACCCGCTGGCCGTTGAGGAAGAAGGTCGGGGTTCCGGTGACCTTGTCCTTGGCCTGATTGGCCTCGACGGTCTTGACCAGCGCCTCGATCTTCGTGGTGTCGGCGAGGCAGGCGCGGCCCTGATCGGCGCTGAGACCGCGCGCCGCGAAGAATTCGAGCAGGCCCGTCGCCTCCCCGATCGCGACGAACCGCTGGTTCAGCGGCAGCGCGCCTGCCGCCTGCACCGCCTGCGGGTTGCCCTGAAGGCCGGTGAAGACGGTCTCGAGGTTCTGCCACACCTCGTCCGAGAGCGGCTGGAACTGCTCCTTGGCCCCGCACTGGGCGAGGGTGGCGATCACCGCGTCGAAGGGATTGAGGAAGATCTCGCGCTGCTCGAAGCTGACGACACCGCTGGCGACATACTTGTTCTTGAGCGGCTCCTTGCCGGTCTTGGCGAAGTTGGCGCAGGCACCGCAGGTGTGCGAGGCATACTCGACCAGCTTGAGCGGCGCATCGGGGTTGCCCATCATGTAGCCGCCCTCGGGCGTGATGGTGACGACATTGGTCCACTGCTGGCCGGCGGGCGGCGCGACGGCGGGCAGGGGCTCGCCCCTGGCACCGGCGCCGTCGGTGGTCGCGGCATCGTCGCAGGCGGCCAGCATCAGCGGCGCGAGCGCGAGCAGGGGAAGGGCGAGCAGACGGGTCTTGATCATCGTCGGGGCAATCCTCGGGACAGCGAAGGGAAAGGGATAACCCCTGAGAGGCGGGAGCGGCAAGCGCGCCCGCGTCCGGGGGCTGTGAACAGTGTGAACAACTCGCGCGGGGTCAGCCCGCGGTGGGGGTGAACTTTGCCGAGAGCACGGGGTAGAGCCCCTCCCAGCTGTAGACATCCTCAAGCAGCTTGCCGTCGAGCGCGAAGCTGGGCGTGCCGGGGACGGCGAATTCGGCGTAGTCGGCCTTGGCATTGGCGAGAATGGCCTTGGCGGCGGTGTCGTTGGCGACGCAGGCGTCGAGCTCGGCGCGTGACTGGCCGCGGCGCACCAGCATCTCGGTCAGCCCGAGCGCGGCGGCGGCATTGGCGCGGCCGGCCTTGTCGCCGCGCTCCCAGATCGCCTGCTGGCTGGCGGGCGCCGCGCGAGCCTTGCCGAGCCAGTCGGCCTGGGCGAGCATCAGCGCCTGGTGGCGGCCCTTGAAGCCCGCCGGATCGCCGCACTGGGCCAACAGGGTCACCGCGAGGTCGAGCCCGTTGCGGATCACCGGGCGCACCTCGACGTTCAGCTTGCCCGGCTTCAGCAGCACGATCTCGAGCGCCGGTTCCCCCCGCGCGGCGAAATCGGCGCAGTGCGGGCAGGTGTAGCTGATGAACTCGATGAGCTTCGTGTCCGCTGCCGGATTGCCGATCAGGTGGCCGCGCGCGGTGCGGGCGATGGTGGTCTGCCAGTTGCCGGGGTTCTCCGGCTGGCCGAAGGCGCTGCCCGGGCGCGAGAGGTCGGCCGGCTGCTGCTGCTGCGCGGTCACCGGGCCGGTCGCCAGCGCCATGAGGGCGGCGGCGGCGGAAAGGAGGAGGGGCTTGGTCATCACGTCTGGTCGTCCTGAGGGGTGTCGGCTTCGCTGTTCGAGAGGCTGCGGGCGAGCGATTCGAGCACGGTGCGCAGTTCCGGATCGCCGATATCGCGCAAGCTGTCGCCCAGTTCCAGCGGGATCGGCTTCAGGGAGGGCGGGGGGCGCACCGGTCTGCCGTCGGCGGGCGGGGTGACGGCGCCCTGCCTGAGCTTGACCCGTGCGACCGCGCGGTAGCCGAAGAAGCGGTTCACCCGCTCGATGATCTCGGGGATGACCTGGGTGATGAGCGGCGCATGGGCCGGCACCACCACCAGTTCGAGGATGCCTTCGGCCTTCTCGCCCGGGGGAAAGCGGATCGCCTCGGGGCTGCACACGCGGGCGTGGGCCGGGCCGACGATCTCGGGCCAGCGGGTGACTACCGAGGACTGCACGAAGCCGAAGCGGCGGAAGGCGGTGCGGCCGATTTCCGGCATCAGGTCGCCGATCGCGCGCGCGCCCTGTCCGCGCGGGCGGGCATAGGGCTTCGGAGCGGCCTTGCCGGTGCTTTTCTTGTCGCTTCCCATGTCTGCGCCCGCCATGCCATAGGCGGCGCGTGACTGCCAGCATCTCCGCGCCTCTGCTGTCCTGGTACGACGGGAACGCCCGCGACCTGCCGTGGCGCCTGCCGCCGGGGAGCGCGCTGCCCGATGACCCGGCATGGCCCTATCGCGTGTGGCTGTCGGAGGTGATGCTCCAGCAGACCACGGTGGCGGCGGTGAAGCCCTACTTCGCGAAGTTCGTGAGCACCTGGCCGACGGTCGAGGCGCTCGCCGCCGCGCCCGACGATGACGTCATGGCGGCATGGGCGGGGCTGGGCTACTACTCGCGCGCCCGCAATCTGGTGAAATGCGCGCGTGCCGTGGCGGAGCGGGGCGGCTTTCCGCGCACCGAGGCCGAGCTGCGCGCGCTTCCCGGCCTCGGCGACTACACCGCCGCCGCCGTGGCTGCGATCGCCTTCGGCGAGCGGGCGGTGGTGGTCGATGCCAATGTCGAGCGGGTGGTGGCGCGGCTCTTCGCGATCGACGAACCCCTGCCGGGCGGACGCAAGGCGATCCGCGCCGCGGCGGACAGGATCACGCCCGAGCGGCGCGCGGGGGACTTTGCGCAAGCCCTGATGGACCTCGGCTCGCATATCTGCACCAGCAAGTCCCCGCGCTGCCTGCTCTGCCCGCTCGCCGAATGCTGCGAGGGTCGCCGCGCAGGCGAGCCGGAACGCCTGCCGGTCAAGCCCGCCAAGAAGGCGGTGCCGGAGCGGCGGGGCACCGCCTACTGGATCACCCGCAACCGGGGCGCCGAGGTGTGGCTCGTCACCCGTCCGCCAGAGGGGATGCTCGGCGGGATGCGCGCCCTGCCGGACGACGGCTGGAGCGCGCGCATGGACGGATCGGGCACGCCGCCGCTTGCGGGGGAATGGCGCAGCCTCGGCGCGGTGCGGCACGGCTTCACCCATGCCAGCCTGACGCTGGAGGTGAGGGCGCTGGAAAGTGCGGAGGAACCAGCTAGCGATGGCAGCTGGTGGCCGATCGAGCGGATCGGCGAGGCGGGCCTCGCGACGCTCTTTGCGAAAGCAGCGCAGATCGCGCTGGCGGCGGACTAGAGGATCCCGCCGCCCAGCGTCAGCCTGACGCCCGCGATCAGCAGCACGATCAGGCAGAAATTGCGCCCGCCGTCCTTCGAGGACAGGGCACCAATGATGATCCCGACCACGATCAGCGGCAGCGCGAACCAGTTGGCCCAGCCCAGCAGGGGGATCTGCGCGGGGATCACGATCACGAGGCTGACAAGCCCGACGAGATAGGCGAGGATGTTGAGCATGTGTCTTATATGGCTAATACGCCCCGGGATTGCAAGCGCCCCCTGTCCCCCCGATTGACCCGCGCCGCGCCCTGCCGCAGACATGACCGCGACGCATCCATCCGGAGATTCTCCCCCCATGCCGACCAACGCCTTCGCCTCTCCCGTGATCTCGCGCCGCGCCCTGTTCCGCAGCGGCGCGCTGCTGGCCGCAGGCGGCGCGCTATCCGGGCTGCCCTTCGGCCGCGCGCTGCTGGCGCATGACGTTGCCGAGGAGTGGCCCGCGGTCGCGGCGATGGCGAACAAGTATGTCGGCACGCGCAAGCTCGCCAACCTGTTCCTGACCTTCGGCTGGGGGCAGGAAGACCACGCCCACACCGTCGGCGGCGGCACCTTGTCGCTCGCCAAGCCGGCGCCGGTGGACGAGAATTCGCTCTACCGCATCTACTCGATGTCCAAGCCGATCACCGGCATGGCGACGATGATCCTGATCGACGAGGGCAAGCTCGGCCTCGACCAGCCGCTGCACGAAATCCTCCCCGCCTTCCGCAACATGCAGGTGCTGGTGCGCCCGGACGCCGACCTGATGGACACCGAACCGGCGATCCGTCCGATCACCATCCGCCAGCTGCTCACCCACACCGCCGGGCTGGCCTATCAGATCAACCCGAAATCGCCGCTGGTCGACGCCTACAGCGCCGCCGGGCTTGTCGGCGGACGGGTGAGCCGCATGCCGATCCCCGGCTTCCCGCCGGTGACCCCCGCGCCCAATCTCGCCGAATGGGCCGACCGCCTCGCCGAGCTGCCGCTGATGTACCAGCCGGCGACAAAGTGGAACTACAGCTGCTCGATCGACCTGCTCGGCCGGGTGATCGAGGTGGCGAGCGGGATGGCGTTCGAGGCCTTTCTCAAGAAGCGCATCTTCGACCCCTGCGGCATGACCAGCACCTGGATGCAGGTCCCCGCGAGCGAGGTGCACCGCCTGACCGACAATTACGGCATCCTCGGCAGCAATGCCTTCCCGCTCGATCCGGCGGCGAATTCGGTCTACCTCGATCCGCCCGAGGTGCCCACCGGCGGCGGGGGCCTGGTGTCCTCGCCCAAGGACTATGACCGCTTCCTCAGGATGCTGCTCGGCTATGGCCGGCTCGACGGCAAGTTCGTGATGAGCGAGGAGGCGGTGCGCGTCGGCACCTCGAACCTCATCCCGGCCACGGTCGACCTCAAGGGGAGCTGGATGGAAGGCGAGGGCCACGGCGCGGGCGGACGCTCGTCCGGCACGACCTTCGGCTGGGGCGGGGCGGCGGGCACGCTGGCGGCGGTCGATTTCGAGCTTGGCCTGCGCAGCGCGCTTTGGACCCAGTACATGCCGTCGGAAGCCTATCCGATCCGCGACGAATTCCTCGCCGCGATGGAGAGCGACCTCGCGGCGATGCGCGCGAAGAAGAAGGCCGCCTGATGCACGCCCCCGCGTCTGCGCCGCTAATGGCCTTCGCCGGATCGCCGATCGACCGGGCGGACCAGATCCGCGTCGATGATGCGGCGCTGGCGGGCCTGATGAACTGGCGCGCGAGGGTGCTGCTGCTCGACGGGCTGCTGCCTGGGGTGGACGAGCAGGGCGGGCTCGTCTGGGGCTCGCTGGCGGATGTGCCCGAGGAGGCCGAACTGGTGTTCCTCGGGATGCTCGACGGCAAGGCGCACTTCGCTCCCGTTCCTGCCGAGGGCGCGGAGGGCCCGGCCTATGCCATGCCGCGGGCGTGGCAGCTGATGACCCAGCTCGCGCCGCCGGACCTTGCGATCTACGGCGGGGCGAGGAGCCTTGTCGACTGGCACGCGCGGCACCGTTTCTGCGCGCGCTGCGGCTCGCCGACGAAGCTCGTCAAGGGCGGCTGGCAGCGGCACTGCGACAATTGCGGCGCGGACCACTTCCCGCGCACCGATCCCGTCACGATCATGCTGGTCGAGCATGAGGACAGGCTCCTCCTTGGCCGCCAGCCGCGCTTCCCGCCGAAGATGTATTCCGCGCTCGCCGGCTTCGTCGAACCGGGCGAAACCATCGAGGAAGCGGTCGCGCGCGAGATCCACGAGGAGGCTGGCGTCAGGGTGCGCGACGTGAAATACATCGCCAGCCAGCCCTGGCCCTTCCCGAGCCAGCTGATGATCGGCTGCACCAGCGTGGCCGACGATCCGGCGCTCAACATCGACAAGACCGAACTCGAGGACGCCCGCTGGTTCACCCGCGCCGAGCTGATGGAAGCGCGTGCGGCGGGGGAGGCGGGGACGGACCTGCTCTACTTCCCGCGGCCCTTCGCGATTGCGCACCATCTGGTGTGCTGGTGGCTCGACCGATGACAGGTCATCGCCTTGTCATCGACATCTGGTCGGATGTCATGTGCCCGTGGTGCCTTATCGGTTATGGCCAGCTGACGAAGGCATTGAAGGAACTCGAAGGCGAGATCACGGCCGAGATCCGCTGGCGACCCTTCGAACTCAACCCCCAGATGCCCCCCGAGGGCGAGGAGCAGGAGGCCCACCTCCGCCGCAAATACGGCCGCCCCGCCGAGGAAGGCGCGCGCATTCGCGGCCAGATGAAGGCGATCGCCGAGGAGGCGGGGGTGTCGTTGTCCTACGAGGGCGAGGACGAGGCCCCGCCGGCGATGATGTGGAACACCCGGGATTGCCACAAGCTGCTCGCCCTCGCGCTGGAAGAGGCCGGCCCCGAGGTGCAGACGGCGCTGAAACTCGCGCTGTTCCGCGCCCATTTCAACCAGCGCCGCGACCTCTCGAACCGGTCGGTGCTGCTCGATATCGCCGCCTCGGCCGGCCTCCACCGCGAGGCGGCGAAGGCGGCGCTCGATGATCCCGCGCTCGAGGCCCGCGTCATCGCCGAGGAACAGCAGGCCTGGGATCTCAACATCTCGGGCGTTCCGGCGATGGTCGTCGAAGGCAGGTTCCTGATCCCCGGCGCGCAGTCGCCCGAGGTCTATGTGAATGCCCTGCGCCGCGTTGCCGCGAAGGCGCGCGCGGCGGATTGACCCATATTCGGGGCGGGGGGCTGTCCGTCAGCCACCCATGTCAGCGCCCCTTTGCGCCGTTCCCTGCAAGCCGGTGTCACGCGCCCCGCCATCCGGCCGGACGCTCCATTCCAGCAGGAGAACACCCATGTCCAAGGTTTCCGCCATTTTTGACAGCCACGCCGAAGCCGAGCGCGCCGTGCGCGACCTGCGGATGCTCGGGATCGGCGATCACGACATGTCGGTGATCGCCCACCACAAGGGCACCACCACCACACGCTCTGGCGACGGCGACGTGACCGACGAGGACCATCGCAACGTGCTGCGCGGCGTGCTCGGCGGCGGGGCGCTGGGCGCGGGGCTGGGCGTGGCGGCGCTGGCCATCCCGGGTGTCGGCCCGCTCGCCGCGGCCGGTGCCATCGCGGCCGCCGCCGTGCCGGAAGCAGTCGGCGTCGGCGCGGTGCTCGGCGCGATCGGCGGCACGCTCAACGAAACGCTCACCAAGTACGGCGTGAGCGACGAGGACGCGACCTATTACAACGACCGCATCAAGGATGGCGGCGTGGTGGTGACGGTCGAGGATATCGGCGTCGACGAGGAAAAGCTGCGCGAGGTGCTCTACCGCAACGGCGGGCACAACGCCTCGCGGGCGCGCGGCGTGGCCTGATCGGAAGCAGGGGTGGCCTCGGGATCTATACGAGCCCCAGCCGCTCCAGCTTCATCGCCAGCCTGCCGGGGAGGGCATCGCCGATGTCCTCCCCCTCGGCCACGTCCCTCGGGGCCTTGTCCTCGGTGAGGTAGCGCCAGCCTTGATGCGCGCGCTTGGGCTGGGTGTGGACGCGGATCAGGCGCGGTTCGAGCACGATATCCCAGCGGCCATCATCCGTCTTCTCGAACCCGAGGATCGGCGAGCGCGCGACGATCGCGTGATTGATGATCCAGTAGAGCGATCCGCCGATACACTCCGCATGGCGCGTCGGGCGATTGCGGGTGGTGAGCGCGATGGCCTCGCGGCCCTCATACCAGCTTTCGAGATGCGCATAGCTTTTCGCCCCGAAGGCGATCTTGGTCAGGTGAAGCGGCATCCTGCGGCTTTCCGGCACCCGGCGCCGGGAGTCAACGGGCGAGGTATTCGTCGAGCGTCAGGTGCAGGCGGCGGATGCGCGCCTCCTGATAGTTCCCGAGCGTCTGCGCCCCTTTCCGCGAGGCCTTGGCCCCGTCGCGCTGGAGCTTGAGGTTCTCGGTGTCCTGATCGAGGATCTCCGCGAGCGCAAAGCCGGGGACGGTGGTGTAGCTGTCCTCGACGCCGAGCCGGACCGGGGTGGCGGGCGGCGGGCGCTCGCCGGAGGCGGGGAGGGGCTGCAACACCAGAATCTCGTGGAGGCATTCGTCCGGCCCGAGCGGGCGGAAGCGGTAGCATAGGCGGATGCCGATGCCCGGGAAAAAGAAGGCATTGGGGAAGAGGAAGTACTCGATCGAATCCATCATCTCGCTGGTGGAGACGCTCGACAGATCGGTGCCGAAAGCCGCGCCCAGTTCCTCGCGCAACAGCCGTGCGTGCTCGGCGCGGGCCTTGGCGCCCTCCGGCAAGGCGGCTGGATCGCGGCCGAGCTTGCCGAACAGCGTCGCCTCGCTGACCTCCTGCCTGAGGTGGGGCGAGGGTACGCCCACGGCATGGATGAAGCGCGAGACGTGCTTGCCGAAGATGTCGTATTGCGCATTGGCATCGGCGGCAGTGTAGACCGCCTGCGCATGGGTCTCGAGTACGTGGAAGGCCTCGAGAAACGCCTCCATCGCCATCTTCCAGTTGGCGGGCAGCACCTTCTCGGTGTGGAGGGCGACATAGCGGTCGTGCATCGGCCAGAGCTTGAAATGCTCGGGCATGACCTCGAGCTGCTCGGCCAAGGGCGGCGGGTCCGCGCCCATATGGATGAAGACGAACCCGCCCCATGTGTCGCAGGCGACCTCGTCGAGGCCGAAATTGTCCTCTGACACATGCGGGAAGTCCCAGCGGCAGGGGATTTCCCGCAAGGAGCCGTCGAGGTTCCAGCTCATCCCGTGGAAAGGGCAGCGGATATGCGCGCGCCGCACCCCGCGCGAGGCTTCGCTTGCGAATTTCATCCCCCGGTGCGGGCAGGAATTGACGAAGGCCCGGATAGCCATGTCGGCCCCGCGCACCACCAGCACCGAATGGTGACCGACATCGTAGACATAGCGGTCGCCGGGGTCGGGGATGTGCTCCTCGCGGCAGGCCCATTGCCACACGTCGGGCCACAGGCGCTCCATCTCGCGTTCGTGGAAGGCCGGATCGGTGTAGCGGGCGAAGGGCAGGTCTTCATCGCCGAGGAAGGTATAGGCCTGCTCGCGCATCGCGGCGGGCGGATTGTCCCCGTCCACATCGAGGATGTCCTGCATCGAGGGGCCGGGGCAGCGCGCCTCTCCCGGCGCGAGTGCGGGGTCGGACGGGGCGGTGAGATCGGGCCTGCTCACCGCATCGCCTCGCGGTCGTAGAGCGAATCGTCGGGCTTGCGCTGACCCATGATGAAGGGGGTGGCTGCGACCATGCCGTCGGTCGCGGGATCGTCACGCACCCAGTCGACCAATTCGGAGCGGTAGGCGATCTTCCAGACCCCTTCGCGCCTTTCGTAGCGATCGACGTAACGCCCCGCGATGAACAGGTCGCGCGGGGCGCCGCTTTCGTCGAAGACGCGGTGGTAGGCCTGGTAGTAGACCTCGCCATAGGCCTCGTCCGGTCCGGCGAAGTCGATCAGGTGCTGGCCGATCAGGTGGTGGTTGCGCTCGTGACCGGCGAGCATGGTCATGCAGAAGGCCGCGAAGTCGGCGGGCGCGCCGGAGAACACCCCGTATTCGCACCGCGCCTCGGGCCAGAACTGCGCCGCCAGCAGCGCGCGATCGAGCCGGTCGAGCCCGCGCATGTAGAGCGCGGCGAGATCGATGATGGCGAAGCGGTCCGAGCTCATGCGATGCTGAGGCCCCCGTCGACGATGAAGGGCGCGCCGGTGGCGAACCTGCTTTCGTCGCTGGCGAGGTAGACCACGAGGTGGGCGATATCCTCGACCTCGCCCATCCGGCCGATGGGCTGGGCGATGGAGAAGGCGGCGCGGGTGGCATCGGGGTCGGGCGTTCCCGCGATCACGCTCTCGACATTGGGGGTGAGGATCGTCCCCGGCTGGACCGAGTTCACCCGCACCCCGTTCTTCTCCCGCGCGCAGTAGAGCGCGATCGACTTGGTGAGCGTCACCACTGCCGCCTTGGCGGAGTTGTAGGCGGCAAGGTCGGGCGAGACCTTGTTGCCCGCGGCGCTCGAGAAGTTGACGATCGACCCGCCGCCGCCCTTCGCCATCAGCGGGATTGCCGCCTTGCAGCCCATGAAGATCGAATCGACATCGACGGTGTAGCAGCGGCGGAAATCCTCCGGCGAGATGTCGGCGATCGAGCCGAAGACGGTGATCGCGGCGTTGTTCACCAGCACGTCGAGCCGCCCGTGTGCCTGTTCGACCTCGGCGATCACTTCCTGCCAGCGCGGCCAGTCGGTCACGTCCTGCCGGATGTAGCCGCAGCCCAGCTCAGCTGCCGTGGCGCGGCCCGCGGCCTCGTCGATATCGGTTATGATCACCGTGGCGCCCTCGGCCAGCAGCGCCTTGGCCGACGCCTTGCCGAGCCCCATCGCGCCGCCTGTCAGCAGCACCACCTTGCCTGCCACCCGTCCTGCCATCGCTCTCTCCCCGCTGTGTTTCGGGGGAGGCTATCAGCCGACCAGACCGCTCACCACTGCCAAACTGAGGAAGACCAGGAAGCCCATCGAATCGGTCGTCATGGTGACGAAGATCGACGAGGAGATCGCCGGGTCGGCCTTGAGGCGTTGCAGCACCAGCGGCACGCACACGCCCGCGATGCCGGCGATCATAATGTTGCACAGGATCGCCGCCCCGATCACGCCGCCCAGCAGCGGATTGCCGAAGAGCACCGCGACAATGCTGCCGAGCACCACCGCGATGCTGGCGCCGTTGAGGGCCGCGATACTGAGTTCGCGCCGGATCGCGCGGGAGGTGTTGGCGTCTGTGAGCTGGTTGGTGGCGATTGCGCGCACCGTTACCGCGAGGGTCTGCGTCCCTGCATTCCCTCCGATCCCCGCCACGATCGGCATCAGCACCGCAAGCGCGACCATCGTCGCGATCACGTCCTCGAACTGCGCGATAACGGTCGAGGCAACCGAGGCGGTCACGAGGTTCGCCAGCAGCCAGCGCACCCGCGCCTTGTAGGAATCGACGATCGGCTCGTTGATGTCCCCGTCGCCCGCGCCCGACAGCAGCAGCGCGTCCTCGCCCGCCTCTTCGGAGATGATGTGGACGATGTCGTCGACCGTCATCTGGCCGACCAGCCGCCCGCTCTCGTCCACCACCGCGGCCGAGATCAGCGCGTATTTCTGGAACATCAGCGCGACCTCTTCCTGATCCATCGTCACCGGTATCAGGGTCTGGTCGCGTTTCATCACGTCGGTCAGCTTGACCGAGCGCGGGGTGGTGAGAATCCAGTTCAGGGCGCAGGTGCCGACCGGATGGTGCCGCTCGTCGATCACGAAGACTTCGAAGAAGTCATGCTCCAGATCGCCGGCCTCGCGCAGGTAATCGATCAGATCGCCGACCGTGAGATGTTCGGGCACCGCCACGAAGTGTCGGCTCATCAGGCGCCCGGCGGTTTCCTCGGGATAGGCGAGCGCGCTCGAAACCGCCTCACGGGTCTCCGGCTCGAGCTCGGCCATGACGGCGCGCTGGTCGTCCTCGTCGAGGTCCTCGATGAGCTGCACCGCGTCGTCGGTGTCGAGCTGCTCGGCGATGGTGGCGACCGCCTGCGCGGGCAGGGCCTCCATCAGGTCCTCGCGCACGTAGTCGTTCAGTTCCGCGATGACGTCGCTCGTCATCAGGTCGCTGATCGCGGTCGCCAGCTGCGCGCGTTCCGAACGGTCGAGCAGCTCGATCAGGTCGGCGATGTCGGCCGCGTGCAGCGGCTCGACGAGATCGTAGACCGCGCCCTTGTCGCCCGCATCGAGGGCATCGCGCACCGCGCCGACGTAATCGGCTTTCAGGCGGTTCTCCTCGTCGTGGCGCTCGTCGTCGACCCGGTCGTCCGGACGCACCTCGACCTCGCCGGAATCGGCGATCAGGAGATCGTCTTCGGGGATGCGGTCGTCGGCCATGTCGGCGGTTTAGGCGGGGAGGGCGCAAAAGCAAGGCTGGAGGGTGACAGGGGCGACATGGCTGCTAAAAGCGCGGGCAAATTCACGCAGGAGATACCCCAGATGGCCGAAACCCTCACCTTCACCCTCGACAACGGCACCGGCGAACACGGCGATGTCGTCATCCGCCTGCGCCCCGACCTCGCCCCCGGCCACGTCGCGCGCATCACCGAACTGGCGCAGGAAGGCTTCTACGACGGGGTGATCTTCCACCGCGTGATCGCCGGCTTCATGGCGCAGGGCGGCGACCCTACCGGCACCGGCATGGGCGGCAGCGACAAGCCCGACCTTCCGGCCGAGTTCAACGCCGAACCCCACGTCGAAGGCGTGTGCTCGATGGCCCGCGCGCAGAACCCGAACAGCGCCAACTCGCAGTTCTTCATCTGCCTCGACGACGCCCGCTTCCTCGACAAGCAGTACACCGTGTGGGGTCAGGTGATCAGCGGCATGGAACACGTCCATGCCATCCCAAAGGGCGAGCCGCCGCGCGCGCCGGGGAAGATCGTCAAGGCGACCGTCGCCTGAGCGGCAGCATCGCATTGCAGGTTCCGGAGGGGCGGCTTCGGCCGCCCCTTTTCGTTGAATCGCGGGGCGCTTGGCGCTATGGGCGCGGCCTTCATGAAACCGCAAACGCCCCCCCGGACCTACAGGGTCAAGAGCTT
The DNA here is from genome assembly GCF_056868655.1 of Porphyrobacter sp. THAI-01a. Classification (NCBI taxonomy): domain Bacteria; kingdom Pseudomonadati; phylum Pseudomonadota; class Alphaproteobacteria; order Sphingomonadales; family Erythrobacteraceae; genus Porphyrobacter; species Porphyrobacter sp. THAI-01a. The sequence continues at coordinate 1,116,409 of NZ_CP180579.1, forward strand.
CGGCTGCCAGATGAACGTCTATGACGGCGAGCGCATGGGCGAGCTGCTGGGCGAGCAGGGGATCGTGCCCGCGCCCGAGGGGGAAGAGGCCGACCTCGTCATCCTCAACACCTGCCACATCCGCGAGAAGGCGGCGGAAAAGGTCTATTCGGACATCGGCCGGCTGGTCGCGGCGGGCAAGGAAGCAGAGGCTCAGGGCGGAAGGGCCCCGCTGATCGCGGTCGCGGGCTGCGTTGCACAGGCCGAGGGCGAGGAAATCATGGCCCGCGCCCCAGCGGTGAGCATCGTGGTCGGCCCGCAGGCCTACCACCGCCTGCCGGAGATGCTCGACAAGGCCACGAAGGGCGAGCGCGCGACCGACACGGACATGCCCGCCATCGCCAAGTTCGACGCGCTCCCGCAGCGCAAGAAGCGCGGGCCGAGCGCCTTCCTGACGGTGCAGGAAGGCTGCGACAAGTTCTGCACCTATTGCGTGGTGCCCTATACCCGCGGGGCGGAAATCTCGCGGCCTTTCAGTCACCTTGTCGCCGAAGCGCAGAAGCTGGTCGAAGCGGGCGCGAAGGAGATCACGCTGCTCGGCCAAAACGTCAATGCGTGGTCGGGCGAGGACGAGATGGGGCGGCGGATCGGCCTTGGCGGGCTGATCCGGGTGCTGGCCGGGATCGAAGGTTTGGAGCGTATCCGCTACACCACCAGCCATCCCAACGACATGGACGAAGACCTCATCGCCGCGCATGGCGAGGTCGCCAAGCTCATGCCCTATCTGCACCTGCCCGTGCAGGCCGGGAACGACCGGATCCTCAAGGCCATGAACCGCCAGCACACGGCGGAAAGCTACCTCAGGCTGATCGAGCGCTTCCGCACCGTGCGCCCCGACATCGCGCTATCGGGCGACTTCATCGTCGGCTTTCCGGGCGAGACCGAGGCCGAATTTGAGGACACCCTGAGCATCGTGGACGAAGTCCGCTACGCCGCCTGCTTCAGCTTCAAGTATTCCCCGCGCCCTGGCACGCCTGCGGCGACGATGGACGGCCAGATCGCCCCGGAGGTCATGGACGAGCGCCTCCAGCGCCTCCAGCAGCGCATCGGCCACCACCAGTATGCCTTCAACCAGGCGAGTGTCGGCAAGACCTGCACCGTGCTGGTCGAACGCACCGGGCGGCACCCCGGCCAATGGCTCGGCAAGTCGCCGTGGCTGCAATCGGTGTGGTTCGAGGGCGATCACGCGATAGGCGATCTGGTTGAAGTCACGCTCGCAGAAGCTGGCCCCAACTCCCTGAAAGGCCAAGTTCCCGCGCTGGCCTGACCGCTATGCGGCGACTGCCGCACGGGCGATGTCGTGATAGACCCGGGGCGCCGGGCGCAATGGCCCCTAATTCCCGTCCTTTACCGCCGCAGCGGCCAGCACCTCGTGGGCGAAGGCCGTGCGGGGCAGGGTGTAGAGGGCCCGCAGATAGGCCCGGTCCGACGCGGTCCATTCGCGTGGCGCTTCGGCCGGGGTGACAAACATCGAGAGGATGGTGCGCGGCGCCAGCGCGGCATCGGGCGCCACTTCCGCCGTCGGCGCGAGCAGGCGCAGGGTGGCGTAATCGGCGAGCTGGACCGGGCTGAAGCCGCCGATCGCACGCTCCTCGAACACCACCATCGTCGTCAGCAGGTCTTCCGGCGTGCGCAGGACCGAGCGCTCGCTGGTCCAGTTGTCGCCGCTCGTCGAGACCCCGAAATCCGCATCGCCCTCGCCGATCCGCGGGGTCATCTCGACCGCCTGGAAGACATAGGCCGGATCGCGGGCGGCGAGGGCGGCGTCGATCTCCTTCTCGCTCATCCGGCGGAACAGCTTGCGGCCGCCCTCGCGGACAGCCTGCATCTGTGCGCGGGCATTGTCGGTGAAGCTGACCAGCGCGTTGGGCGAGCAACCCGCGCTGCGGGTGCGGACCCCGGCGGCGCTGGCATTGTCGATGATCCGCCGGGCGACGACCCGCGCGAAGTCCTGGTCCTCGGCAGCAACCACGAGGCACAGCGGCGAGCGCAGCTTGGCGAGCGGGCGGCGGTCCTCGGGATGGCCGGCCACGGTCCGGACGAGCGCCAGCGAAGACGCTTCGGGTGGTCCGCTTTCCGTCGTTGCGCTGGCGTGGAGCGGGACAGCGGCGAGAAAGCTTCCGGTGGCGAGAAATGCGAGGGCGAGTCTCATCGGAACATCCTTTCGCAAGAAAAATCAACATTCTGGCGCTGAACTGCCGATGAACGCAGGGCCATCGCAAGGCGGTCCCCGGGCGGGGCGGATGGCACTTCGATGACTTTCCACCACCATCTCGCCGCAGGCGGCTTGCCAAGCCGTGCGGGCGACTTACCTTCGCGACTCAAGGACCGGGGGATTGTCCCCGGTCCTTAGCCAAAGGAACCTATGGGCCGACGACCCTCCCGTGCCGGACACCCGGCGCTCTCGCCAGATCCGCGCGGCATTCCGGCACCCCGGCGCGCGCGAGTCGATCTGACCTTCGAGAACCAGGCCCTCTTGGGCCCGCTGTTCGGGCAGTTCGACGCCAATCTGGTGCAGGTCGAGAACCGGCTGGGGGTCTTCATCCATGCGCGCGGGCATCAGGTGGTGATCGAGGGTCCGGAGGACGACGTCGCCCGCGCTCGCGAGACCCTGAAGACCATGTACGACCGGCTCGCCCGCGGCGAGGCGCTCGATAGCGGCGCGATCGAATCGATGATCGCCATGTCCGCCGAACCGACGCTCGAAGGGATCATCGCGGGTGATCAGGGCGCCCCCCCGATCATGATCCGCACGCGCAAGAAGACCATCGTCCCGCGCTCGGCGACGCAGATCGAATACATGCGCGCGCTTGCCCGCGACGACATCATCTTCGCATTGGGCCCGGCGGGGACGGGCAAGACCTATATCGCGGTGGCGCAGGCGGTAAGCCAGCTCATCACCGGCTCCGTCCAGCGCCTGATCCTCTCGCGCCCGGCGGTCGAGGCGGGCGAGAAACTGGGCTTCCTGCCGGGCGACATGAAGGAGAAGGTCGATCCCTATCTGCGCCCGCTCTACGACGCCTTGAACGACTGCATGCCGCCCGAGCAGGTCGAGCGCCGCCTCGCCAACGGCGAGATCGAGATCGCGCCCATCGCCTTCATGCGCGGACGCACGCTGGCCGACAGCTTCATCATCCTCGACGAGGCGCAGAACACCACGCGCGAGCAGATGAAGATGTTCCTCACCCGCTTCGGCCAGAACAGCCGGATGGTGATCTGCGGCGACCCGCGGCAGGTCGACATTCCCGGCGGGCCGAGGATGAGCGGCCTGAACGACGCGGTCGAGAAGCTCGAGGGCGTCGAAGGCTTCGGCACGATCCGCTTCACCTCCGCAGATGTGGTGCGCCACCCGATCGTGGGCCGCATCGTCGAGGCCTACGAGGGCAAGGACGAGGGCGAGGGGGGCTAGCGCGGAGCGGCGGCCGTGCTGACGGCTGCATGGTTCGTGCTGCTCGCCGCCGCCGCGTGGCTGGTGTGGGCCGGCCTGCTCATGACCTTTCGCCCGGCCAGCGCGCTTGACCTCCTGAGCCGCACCGCCACGACCTTTCGCATCAACGCGATCGAGCAGGTACCCCGGCTGATCGCCGGCGCGGCGATGATCGTGCGCGCCGATGTGTCGCGCTTCCCGCAATTCTTCGCCATCGCTGGAGTGTTCGTCGTCGCCAGTTCGGTGGTGCTGCTGGTCATCCCGCTGCGCTGGCACAACGGCTATGCGCTGTTCTGGGCGAAGCGCATCCCTTTGCCCCTGGTGCGGTTCATCGGCCCGCTGTCGGTGCTCGGCGGGATCGGGCTGATCCGCGCGGCCTAGGAGCCCGGGCCCCCCTGTCCGGCTAGCAGCGGCTGCGGCGAAGCGGCGCAAGGACGCGGCTTTCCCCCGGCGGGGATTCCGCGCTAAGGCGGCCGGCCATGGACCTCGACATCGACATCGAAGACTGGCCTGCGGGCGCCTGGGAGGCGCTCGCCACCGCCGCCGCCGCCGCCGCGGGCGAGGGGGAGCCGCTGCTTGCCAACCCTCGCCTCATCGCCAGCGTGCTGTTCACTTCGGACGCGGAGGTCCACACCCTCAACCGCGAGTGGCGCCAGCGCGACAAGCCGACCAACGTGCTCTCCTTCCCGATGCTGGAGCGCGAGGAACTCGAAGGCCTCGCCCCCGACGGTCCCCCGGTCATGCTCGGCGACATCGCACTCGCGCACGAAACCTGCGCGCGCGAGGCGGCGGAGAAGGGCGTCACGCTCGAAGCCCACGCCACCCACCTCATCGTCCACGGGCTGCTCCACCTCGCCGGTCACGACCATGTCGAGAGCGACGAACAGGCCGAGGCGATGGAGGCGCTGGAGACCCGCATACTTGCCAAACTGGGCATCGCTGACCCATATGGCGCCTGACGCAACAAGGAGCCCTTCGCAAGGCCATGGCCGATTCCCATTCCTCCACGTCTCAATCGGGAGACGCGGACAGTAGCAGCGGGCTGTGGCCTGCTCTGCGCAAGATCCTGAGGCTCGAAGGCGCGCGGTCCCTGCGCGAGCAGCTCGAGGAAGCGATCGACGAGCACGAGGACGAGAACGGCGGCTCCGGAAGCGACGAGGGCTCCGGCACACGGGGCGATCTGTCGCGCGTCGAGCGGCAGATGCTGCGCAACCTCCTGCACTTTTCCGAACACGATGCGGACGATGTCGCGGTGCCGCGCGGAGAGATCATCGCGGTCGAGGCCGGGATCAGCTGGGACGAAATGGTCGCGGCCTTTTCCGAACACGGCCATTCGCGCATGCCGGTCTACCGCGAGACGCTCGACCACGTGATCGGGATGATCCACATCAAGGACATCTTCCCCTTTCTCGCGAACGGCACGCCGCCGCCCGCCGACTGGACGACGCTGATGCGCCAGCCGCTCTACGTGCCCCAGGCGCGTGGGGCGCTTGACGTGCTCGCCGACATGCGCACCCAGCGCGTGCACCTCGCGATCGTGCTCGACGAGTTTTCGGGCACCGACGGGCTCATCACCATCGAGGACCTGGTCGAGGAGATCGTCGGCGACATCGAGGACGAGCATGACGAGGCCCCGCAGGAACTGATCTCCCCCATCGGCGAGGGCATGTGGGACATCGACGCCCGCGCCGAACTCGACGACATCGCCGAACGCATCGACCCGCGCCTTGCCGATGTGGAAGAGGCAGTCGACACGCTGGGCGGGCTCGCCTTCGTGCTCGCCGAGGCGGTGCCGCCGGTCGGCACGGTGCTGGAGCACCCGAGTGGCTGGCGGATCGAGGTGACCGCGGGCGACGAAACCCACGTCACAAGGCTGCGGCTGCATCCTCCCGCGACCGAGGAAGACGTGCAGTAGGCGCAACTTTTCGCGTATCCACGAATTTTTTCTTCGATTTTTTGCATCCGAATTGCGGTTTCGGGCGTATCTCCCTCCACTCAAGGAGAGAGTTCATGCCTGCACGTCGTCTTCCCCCCCTGCGCGCGCTCGAAGCCTTCATGCGCACCGTGCGGCTCGGTTCCGCCCGCGCGGCGGCGGAGGAGATCGGCCTCAGCCCCTCGGCGCTGTCGCGGCGGATCAGCAATCTCGAGGAATTCGTCGGCAAGAAGCTGTTCACCCGCGCGCGCCAGTCGATGCAGCTGACCGACGAGGGGCAGGCCTTCTACGAGGCGGTCAACCCGCACATGGAGGCGCTCGCCCGGGCGGTGGAGAGCCAGTCGGACAATATCGCCCTGCTGCGCCTGCGCCTCGGCGTGCTGCCGATGTTCGGCAGCCAGCGGCTCTTCCCGCGCCTCGGGGAGCTGAGGAAGCGCCACCCGCTGCTCCACATCGACATCGACACCGCGCCCCATCTGGAGGACCGGGTCGGCGACACGCTCGATGCCGCGATCATCCTCTCGCGCGGGCCGGCGAGCGGGCTGCACGCGGTGCGGCTCGACCACAATCTCGTCCACGCGATCTGCTCCAAGGACACCGCCCGCGCCATCGGACCCGACATCACGCCTGAAGTGATGTCGAAGCAGACCTTCCTCATCCACAACGAACTGCCCGAAAGCTTCATGGCGTGGAAGAAGGCCAACGGGCTCGACACGATGGATCCGGCGGCAATCGACCACTATGACTCGGGCGCGCTGATGCTGGAAGCGGCCGCGCAGGGGCTCGGCATCGCGATCATGCATGATGATCACCTGCGCCGCGCCAACGACAACCGCCTCACCAACCTGCCGGGCGTGCCCGTGGAGAGCCCCTATTCCTACTGGTTCGTATGCAAGCCCGTCGCGCTGGAGAGCCGCCCGGTGCGGATCTTCCACGACTGGCTGGTGCGTGCAGGGCTTTAGTCCGCTGCCTCGGTCTTCGCCTGATAGCGCACCGGGGGCACCGTGTGCGCGAAGGGGCGCAGCGGGCGGCCGAGGATCTCCACCAGCGCCTCCTCGATGCGGCGGCGCGATTCCTGGCTGATCGCCTTGCGGCCCTTGAAATCCTCGGGGCTGAACGGCTCGAGATAGTGCAGCGCGACTGTGAAGGTGCCCTTGCGCGACAGCACCCGCTTGGCGTTGTTGAGCCCGCCTTCCTCTCCGATCCAGCCGATCCATTCGGCGACGGTCCCGTAATCGACGATCACCGGCTGCACCAGCACGCCGGGCGGGGGCGGTTCGAGCACCGAGAGCATCGAGGTCTTGAACGGCAGCAGCGACTGCCCATCGGTGGTGGTGCCTTCGGGGAAGACCGTCACCGACCAGTTGTCGACCAGCGCCTCCTTCAGCGCGTTGATCTGTTCGGCCACGCCCATGCGGTGCTCGCGCTTGACGAAGACCGTGCGGTTGAGGCTGGCGAGCCAGCCGACCACCGGCGCCTCGGCCAGTTCAGCCTTGGCGACGAAGGCCGTCCCGCTCGCCCCCGCCAGCGCGAGGATGTCGACCCATGAGACGTGGTTGGCGACGAAGAAGACGTCGCGCTTGAGGTGCGTTCCGTGGACTGTGACCCGCGCTCCGCACACCCGCGCCGCATAGCGCAGGAACAGCATCGGGAAGGGCGAACCGTAGGAGACGGTGCGGTAGAGGTAGTGGAGCGGCACGAAGACGACGATCAGCGCGATCAGCGCCAGCGCGCGCGCGACAATCCGCAGCCAGCCGGCCGCGGAGACCGGTGTCGTCTCCCCGCGCGCGGCGGCCTGCCGCAGCTCCCAGTCAGTCATTGCGCGACAGGCGCACGCCGTAGAGCTCCATGCGGTGATCGACGAGGCGATAGCCGAGCCGTTCGGCGATCTGGCGTTGCAGCGCCTCGACCTCGGGGTCGACGAATTCGACGACCTTGCCGGTCTCGACATCGATCAGGTGATCGTGATGCGCCTCGGGCACGGGTTCGTAGCGCGAGCGGCCGTCGCCGAAATCGTGGCGGTCGAGGATGCCGGCTTCCTCGAACAGGCGCACGGTGCGGTAGACCGTGGCGATCGAGATGCGCGGGTCGATCGCGGCGGCGCGGCTGTGGAGCAGCTCGACGTCCGGGTGGTCGTCGCTTTCCGAAAGCACCTTGGCGATCACCCGGCGCTGTTCGGTGATGCGCAGGCCCTTTTCGGCGCAGAGTTGTTCGAGGTCGATTTTCTGGGTCAAGGAAAGCTCCATCGCCAGGCGCGGCGCTCCATCCGGATGCGACCGCCCGAAAGCATTGCAGCCCCACCCCTACAGGGACGAGGCTGCATGCTCAAGCGGGCCGTCCACCCTCTCAACAGGGCGGCGGGGTAAGGATTACGCGCCCTTGCGAGGGCGGCGGGCCTTGGGCGCGGTCTCGCCGGGCTTGCGGCCGAGGCCGATTTTCTTGGCGAGGTCGCGGCGCTTTTCGGCATAGTTGGGGGCGACCATCGGATAATCGGCCGGAAGACCCCAGCGCGCCCGGTATTCCTCGGGGCTCATGTTGTAATTGGTCCGAAGATAGCGCTTGAGCATCTTCAGCTTCTTGCCGTCTTCGAGGCACACGATGTAATCGGGCTTGACCGAATTGCGCACCGCGACAGCCGGCTGGGGCTTGGCTTCTTCGACCACCGGCGTCTCGCCAAGATTGGCGAGGGCAGCGTAGACGTTGGTGATGAGTCCGGGCACGTCGGCGACCGCGACATCATTGTTGCTGACATGGGCGGCAACAATGTCGCTGGTCAGCGTGATAAGCGTTTCTTTCATATCCATTTCCAGATTGTCCATGAGTTCCTCACTGGCGTCTTTTCGCTCGCGCCGGTTACTGCGCCATGAACTACGGCGACTAGGTTGGCAACTAGGTTGCTTTGCTTGTTCACGGAAACGGGATGAACCGCAGGTAACTAGATCGAACGTGCGAAAGTAATCGCGTCGATTCGATCCCCATTGGCCATGCGGTAATAGTTTCGCCGCTCGCCGATCGGTTCGAAACCGAACTTGCGATAGAGGTGTATCGCCGGATTGCCGCGCCGCATTTCCAGAAAGACGCGCTCAGTGCCCCGGCCCCGGGCGGCGGCGAACAGGTGCTCGATCAGCGCCGCGCCGATGCCGCGCTGCCGGGCAGGCGGCACGACGGCGATCAGCAGCAGTTCCTCTTCGTCGAGCACGTGGCGCGTCAGCACGAAGCCTGCCGCGGCAGGTTCCGGACCCGCGCTTTGGGGGATCGGGGTGCCGGTGGCATCGACCACAAGCGCATGGGTGCTGGGGAGGGTCAGCGCGTCGGCGACCTGGCGCCGGTTCCAGGCCTCGCCATAGGCAGGATCGAAGGCCGCCTCCATCACCGACATGATCCGGTCGAGGAGGTGCGGGCAGGGCGTCATCCGCGCACCCGTTCAGCCATCGGGGTGGCATCGGGTCCGCGCCCGTAGATCGGCGCCAGCACGGGCGTGAGCAGCGCCTGCGGCAGCAGCGGCACGGCAGCGGCGTCGGGAAGGAGGTCGAGCACCGTTGCTGCAGAGCCGTTCCCAGCGAGTGCAGCCGCACGGTTGCCCGCCACCACCGCCGCCCGGGCGCGGTTGGCCGCGGCCTCCGGAGTGAGCGAGGCGGCCTCGCCCAGCGGCAGTCCGTCAGCTCCGAAATCGGCGACGAACCATTCGCCATGCCCGCCGTTGACGCAGACGGTGACCGGTTCGCCCGGAGAGGCGGCCTGCGCCCGGGCCGCGATCAGCGCGAGGGTCGGGTAGCCCAGCACCTCGGCGCCCCAGGCAAAGCCGAGCGCGCGGGCCGTCGCAAGGCCGATCCGCACGCCGGTGAAACTGCCGGGGCCGAGGCTGACCAGAATGCGCTCCGCCCGGCCCTTTTCCGGCAGGGCGGCGATCATCGGCACCAGCGCTTCGGCATGGCCGCGGCCGATTACCCGGTGATCATGCGCGACAATGCCATCGCCCTCGAACAGGGCGATGCTGCACGCCTCTGAGGCTGTTTCGATCGCGAGCACCCGCATGGGGTCCGCCCTGCCTCAGCAACCCGTCGCAGGCAAGCGGCGATACGCCTCAAGCGATGGCGTTGAAGCGCGCAAAATCGGGGCGGGGGGAGCGATCGAAGATGCTCGCCGGATCGCCGTAGCCGACCGAACAGATGAAATTGACCCGGTGGCGGGGTTCGTCGGCGAAGAAGGCCGCCTCGACGGCCTGCCGGTCGAAGCCCGACATCGGCCCGCAATCGAGCCCGAGCGCGCGCGCGGCGAGCATCAGGTATGCCCCTTGCAGCGAGGAATTGCGGAAGGCGCCTTCCTCGCGGCCCTTCTCGTCGCCCTCGAACCAGCTCTTGGCGTCGGTGTGCGGGAACAGCCAGGGCAGTTCCTCATGGAAATCAATGTCGTAGCCTATAACCGCTGTGACGGGGGCGGCCGCGACCTTCTTCTTGTTGCCCTCGGACACGCATTCAACGAGCCGTGCTTTGGCCTCGGGAGACTTGACCCACACGATCCGTGCCGGCTGCATGTTGGCCGAGGTGGGCGCCATCTTCATGAGGTCCCAGATCGCATGGATCTGTTCGTCGCTCACCGGCCGGTCGAGCCACCCGTTATAGCTGCGTGCCTCGGTAAAGAGCTGCGCAAGAGCTGCAACGGATAGCGGATGATCGTGGTACTGCATGGTCATGCCGCGCGCACCTCGGTCACTTCGGGGACATAGTGCTTCAGCAAGCCCTCGATCCCGTGCTTGAGCGTCGCGGTGCTCGACGGGCAGCCCGAGCACGAGCCTTGCAGGGTCAGGTAGACCACCCCGTCGCGGAAACCCCGATAGGCGATATCGCCGCCATCACCCGCCACGGCGGGCCGCACGCGGGTTTCGAGCAGCTCGTTGATCGCGGCGATCACCTCGGCATCCTCGGGGCGTTCCTCGACCGCCATGTCCTCTTCCGGCGGCGGGACGTTGATTCCGCCGGCGGTGGCAGGGGTGAAGAGCGGGGCCTCGGAGACGAAATGGTCGAGCAGGATCGCGATCACCTGCGGCTTCAGGGCGCTCCAGTCGGCGCCGGGCGCGGCGGTGACGCTGACGAAATCGGCGCCGAAGAACACGTTCACCACCTCGCCCGTGTCGAAGATCGCCTGCGCGAGCGGGCTCGCCTCGGCCGCCTCGGGCGTGGCGAATTCGCGGCTGCCCGCGGCCATGACGGTCTGCCCGGGCAGGAACTTCAGCGCGGACGGGTTCGGGGTGGTTTCGGTTTCGATGAACATGGAGAGGATTTAAGAGCAATTTTGTCCGATTTCAAGCGCGCGATGCCCTTGTCGCGGGAGGGTTGCGCATTCACTATCGCTTCACCTTTTGGCTCCCTATAAGCCTTCCCATGACGTCGCTGACCCGCGCTTCCCGCGCTCTCGCTCTCCTGCTCGCTCCTCTCGCCCTGGTGCAACCGGTGCTCGCCCAGCAGGCGCCCCGGCCCGATCCCAATGCCCCGAGCGACACCCGCCCGCTCCCGGCGGTCCCGGCGCCCCGTGCACTCCAGACCAACGGCGAGACGCCCTGGCTCTATCGCGGCTCGGACGTTCCGGTCGACGACAAGTGGCTGTTCGGCGAGATGAAGAACGGCCTTCGCTATGCCGTCCGCCGCAACGGGGTGCCGCCGCGCCAGGTCTCGATCCGCGTGCGCATCGATGCGGGATCGCTGCACGAGAACGACAGCGAGCAGGGCTATGCGCACCTTCTCGAACACCTGCTGTTCCGCGAGAGCAAGTATCTCGGCAAGGCCGAGGCGATCTCGGCATGGCAGCGGCTGGGGGCGACCTTCGGCAGCGACGCCAATGCCGAGACCACCCCGACCCACACCGCCTACAAGCTCGACATCCCCAACATCGATGACGCCAAGCTGGCCGAGAGCTTCAAGCTGCTCTCGGGCATGATCCGCGAGCCGGTGCTCAATGATGCCAATGTCGCCGCCGAGCGGCCGATCGTGCTCGCCGAGAAGCGCGAGCGGGGCGGGGCGGGGCTGCGCATGGCGGATCTCACGCGCCAGACCTTCTTCGCCGGCCAGCGCCTCGCGAGCCGCAACCCGATCGGCACCGACGAGACGCTGAGGGCGGCGAACGGCACGACGGTCAAGGCCTTCTACGATCGCTGGTACCGGCCGGAGAACACCGTGATCGTGGTCGCCGGCGATGCCGACCCGATGGTGCTCGCAGGGCTGGTGGAGCAGTGGTTCGGTGACTGGAAGGGCACCGGCAAGCCCGGCGTGCCGCCTGCTTTCGGCGATCCGGTCGCCCCGGCAGGTGCGGTCGACCCGGCCGGCCCCGCCACCCCGATCGGCGAGCTTGCCGTCGGGGTCGAGCCCGATCTGCCGCGCAGCCTGACCTATGCGATCATGCGCCCCTGGCGGCAGGTCGAGGACACCATCGTCTACAACGAGGGCCTGCTGACCGATGCCGTCGCGCAGGCGATCATCAACCGCCGGCTCGAAAGCCGCGCGCGCGGGGGCGGGAGCTTCCTTTACGCGCAGGTCCAGCAGGACGACGTCTCGCGCTCGACCGACGCGACCTTCGTGACCTTCGCGCCGCTCAGCGCCGACTGGCAGGCCGCGCTGGCCGATGTGCGCAGCGTCATCGCCGACGCGCTCGCCACGCCCCCGACGCAGGAAGAGATCGACCGCGAGGTCGCGCAGTTCGACGTGGTCTTCGCCAACGAGGTTGAGCAGGAGAGCGTCCAGTCCGGGAGCGATCTTGCCAACAATCTCGTCAACGCGGTCGACATCCGCGAGACCGTGGCGGCGCCCAAGGTGGTGCTCGAGGTGTTCCGCAACATGAAGCCGCGCCTGACGCCGGAATTCGTGCTGGAGCGCACCCGCGGCCTGTTCGAGGGCACCGTCACCCGCTCGGTCTATGTCACCCCGCAGGCAGGCGAGGCCGATGTCGCCGCGCTGCGTCTCGCGCTGGCGAGCGAGGCGGCGGTCGACAGCACCGCGCGGCTTGCGGCGCAGACCATCTCTTTCGACGAACTGCCCCCCGTGGGCGCGCCCGGCACGATCGCGCAGCAGGCCCCGCTCGGCGTGCTCGAGATCGAGAAGGTCGACTTCGCGAACGGCGTGAAGGCGCTGGTTTGGGCCAATGATGCCGAACCCGGCCGCGTCACGGTGCGCGTGCGTTTCGGCGCAGGCTGGCGCGCCTTCGACGCCTCGAACGCGGTCTATGCCTCTCTCGGCCAGGCCGCGCTGGTCGGCTCCGGACTTGGCGAACTCGGCCAGAACGAGATCGACCGCCTCGCCACGGGGCGCAAGCTCGGTTTCGACTTCGCCATCGACGATGCGGTCTTCACCCTGACGGCCCAGACGCGGTCGGAGGATGTGAACGACCAGCTCTATCTCTTCGCCGCCAAGCTCGGGATGCCGCGCTGGGACAAGGAGCCGGTGCTGCGCGCCAAGGCGGGGGCGGAACTGGCCTACAACACCTATTCGACCAGCCCCGGCGGCGTGCTCAACCGCGATCTCGAATATCTCGTGACCGGCCGCGACCCGCGCTTTGCCACCCCCGATCCCGCCGCCCTCAAGGCCGCTACCCCTGAGGAATTCCGCAAGGTGTGGGAACCGCTGCTCAAGCAGGGTCCGATCGAGGTGCTGGTGTTCGGCGAGTTCGACCAGGCCAAGGTGATCGAGCAGCTGCGCCTAACCTTCGGCGCCCTGCCGCCGCGCGCGCCGATCGCGCCGGAGATCGCGGCGCGGGTGCCGGCCTTCGCTCCGGCGACGGCCGAGCCGGTCGTCGTCACCCATCGCGGCGATGCCAACCAGGCCGCCGCCGTGGTGTCGTGGAAGAGCGGCGGCGGGGTCGCTTCACTGCGCGAAAGCCGCCAGCTCGAAATCCTCACCCAGCTGTTCAGCAACCGCCTGCTCGAGGCGCTGCGCGAACGCGCCGGGGCGAGCTACTCGCCGCAGGCCTTCTCCAACTGGCCGGCCGATCTGGCCAGCGGGGGCCGGATCACCGCACTGGCGCAGCTTGAGCCCGAATTCGTGCCGGTGTTCTTCGCCGAGGCCGAACGCATCGCCAAGGACCTTGCCGCCAACCCGCCCACCGCCGACGAGCTGGCGCGTGTCACCGAACCGCTCGGCCAGCTGATCCGCCGCGCCTCGACCGGCAACCAGTTCTGGCTCTACAACCTCGAGGGCGCGACGCAGGACCCGCAGCGCGTCGCCCTGCTGCGCACGCTGCTCGCGGACTATTCGCAGACCAGCCCGCAGGCGATGCAATTCCTTGCCGAGCGCTATCTCGCCAAGGGCGATGCCTTCCGGCTGGCGATCATTCCGGAAGGCCAGAGCCTCGCCGCGGCGCCCCCGGCGGGTGCGGGCACGAATGCTGCGGGGGCGGTGATGACGGGGCGCTGATCGCCCCTCCCGCTGACAGTGGCCGGGAAATAAAGTTGTCCCATCGGCCATTGTCGCTTTACAATTCGTGCCGCGCTCGGGTAGCGGGCGCCCCCGCGCCGTGCGACCCTGGCGCCGACTGGACAGAGAAAGAGTAGTGACCGTGCCCGAGACCTGGACCCCGGATAGCTGGAAGGCCTTCGAAGCGCGCCACCTGCCGCATTACGAGGATGCGGCCGAGCTGGCCGAAGCGGAAAAGACCCTCTCCTCCTATCCCCCGCTGGTCTTCGCGGGCGAGGCGCGCGCGCTCAAGACGGATCTGGCGCAGGTCGCGAACGGCCACGCCTTCCTGCTCCAGGGCGGGGACTGTGCGGAAAGCTTTGCCGAGTTCCACCCCAACAACATCCGCGACACCTTCCGCGTGCTGCTCCAGATGGCGGTCGTGATGACCTTCGCCAGCAAGCGTCCGGTGGTGAAGGTCGGGCGCATGGCCGGCCAGTTCGCCAAGCCGCGCTCCTCGCCGACCGAGACGATCGGGGACGTGACCCTGCCGAGCTACCTCGGCGACAACATCAACGGGATCGAGTTCGACCCCGTCAGCCGCCGCAACGATCCGGCGCGGATGGTGAAGGCCTATTCGCAGGCTGCCGCCACATTGAACCTGCTGCGCGCCTTCGCGGGCGGGGGCTATGCCAACCTCCGGCAGGTCCACCAGTGGACGCTCGACTTCATGGGCCGCACGCCCTGGACCGAGAAGTTCAGCGAGATGGCCGACCGCATCGGCGAGGCGCTCGACTTCATGGAAGCCTGCGGGATCGACCCGGCGACCGTGCCGCAACTGCAGGGCACCAGCTTCTACACCAGCCACGAGGCGCTGCTGCTGCCCTACGAGCAGGCCATGACCCGGCGGGATTCGCTCACCGGCGACTGGTATGCGACCAGCGCGCACATGGTGTGGATCGGCGATCGCACGCGCTTCCCGGGTTCGGCGCATATCGAATTCGCGCGCGGGATCGGCAATCCGCTCGGCATGAAGTGCGGGCCGAGCCTCGAGCCCGATGCGCTCCTGCGCCTGCTCGACGACCTCAACCCGGGCCGCGAGGCGGGGCGCATCACGCTCATCAGCCGCTACGGCCACGACAAGGTCGAGGAGGGCCTCCCCAAGCTGGTGCGTGCCGTGATGCGCGAGGGGCATCCGGTTGTGTGGTCCTGCGATCCGATGCACGGCAATGTCGTCAAGTCGGATACCGGCTTCAAGACCCGCCCTTTCGACCGCATCCTGCGCGAGGTGAAGGGCTTCTTCGCCGTGCACCGCGCCGAAGGCTCGCACCCTGGCGGCATCCACATCGAGATGACCGGACAGGACGTGACCGAATGCGTCGGCGGGGCCGTGGCGATCACCGAGGAACGGCTCGGCGACCGCTATCACACCCACTGCGACCCGCGCCTCAATGCCGAACAGTCGCTGGAGCTCGCCTTCCTCGTCGCCGAGATGCTCAACGAGGCGGCAGGCGGCGGCCGCGAAGCCGAGGTCAGCCACGCCGCCTGACCGCCGGTTTCGCGCAAAAAGCTGACAGGTGTGATGATTTCGCGATAGAATTGCGCTTACCAAGCGTCTTCCCTGTGTCATGACGAAAGGGCATGGTCCCTGGCGTCGGCACCAGCTTGGACGGGAGGTGCACGCGTGCATCGCAGCGAACTGCAGAACGTCGAAAGCGGAGCGGGCTCCCGCGGGGTCGCCGAGCGTTTCCGCGCAACCCGCGCGCTGACCGAGGCGCTGGTTGCCCCGCTGAGCGATGCCGATGCCTCGATCCAGTCGATGGAGGATGCCTCTCCTGCCAAGTGGCACCTCGCGCACACGACGTGGTTCTGGGAAACCTTCCTGCTGCGCGAACATGCGCCCGGATACCGGCTGCACGACGAGCGCTGGCCGTTCCTGTTCAACTCCTACTACGAGGCCGAGGGCGCGCGGATCGCGCGGGCCGCACGGGGGATGCTCTCCCGACCGACGCTCGACGAGGTGCTGGCGTGGCGCGCGCATGTCACCGCGGCGATGGAGCCGCTGCTCGCCGATCCGGCGCTCGCAGGCCTCATCGCGCTCGGCATCGCGCACGAGGAACAGCACATCGAACTGCTGCTCACCGACATCAAGCATGCGCTGTTCCGGAACCCGCTCGGGCCCGCGATGTGGGAGGGCGAGGCGTCCTCTGCCGCAGCGCAGGCGGACGCGCCGGGCTGGCACACGCATCCCGGCGGGATCGCGCGGGTGGGGCACCAGGCCGAAGGTTTCGCCTTCGATAACGAGGGCCCGCGTCACCGCGTGCTGCTCGAGCCCTGCGCGCTCGCCGACCGGCTGGTGACCAATGGCGAGTGGGCGGACTTCATCGCCGACGGCGGCTATGCTGATGCGCGTCTGTGGCTTGCCGACGGCTGGGGCTGGGTGCAGCAGAATGCCATAGCCGCGCCGCTCTACTGGCGCGAGGACGGCGCGCACTTCACCCATCGGGGCTGGCAGGCGCGCGATCCCCATGCGCCGGTCACCCACATCTCGCATTTCGAGGCCGATGCCTTCGCCACCTGGGCCGGCGCGCGCCTGCCGACCGAGTTCGAATGGGAGGCTATCGCGCGCGGGCAGGACGGCGCGGCAAGCGCCCCGGCGCATGATCCGGCCGGGGGCAACCAGCTCGACGGCGCCGCCCCGCCGCTTCCCGCAGGCTCGCCCGGCCTGTTCGGCGATTGCTGGCAGTTCACCCGCTCGGCCTACCTGCCCTATCCCGGCTTTCGCGTCGCCGAGGGCGCGGTCGGCGAATACAACGGCAAGTTCATGAGCGGGCAGGTGGTGCTGCGCGGCGCGAGCTGCGCGACCGTGCGCGGCCATTCGCGCCCCTCCTACCGCAATTTCTTCTACCCCCATCAACGCTGGCAGTTCACCGGACTGCGGCTGGCCAAGGACGCCTGAGATGACTTCTGCCAAGGGCCTGCGGCTGGTCGAGCGCGATGCGGGCGGGGTCGATCTCGCTTTCCGGCAGGACGTGCTGGCGGGCCTTGCGGAAGTCCAGAAGGCGGTGCCCGCGCGCTGGTTCTACGACGATCGGGGCTCGCGGCTTTTCGAGGATATCACGCAGCTCCCCGAATATTATCCGACCCGCGCCGAGACCGAGATCCTCCAGACCCGTGCGGGCGCCATCGCCGACCTGGTCGGACCGGGGCGCGCGGTGGTGGAATTCGGCTCCGGCTCCTCGGTCAAGACCCCGCTGCTGCTCGCGGCGATCCGCCCTTCCGCCTATGTGCCCCTCGACATCGCCGGGGACTTCCTGCGGGCCTCCTCGGCGGCATTGGCGGAGAAGTTCCCGGGCTTGCCGGTCTATCCGGTCGAGGCCGATTTCATGCGCCGGGTCGAGCTTCCCGCCGAGGTCGCCGGCCTGCCCAAGCTCGGCTTCTTTCCCGGATCGACCATCGGCAACATGATCGCCCGCACCGCGACCGACCTCCTGCGCACGATGCGCGCGACGCTGGGCGAAGGGGCGATGCTGCTGATCGGAATGGATCTGGTGAAGGACGAGGAGGTCCTGCTCGCCGCCTATGACGATGCGCAGGGCGTGACGGCGGCGTTCAACCTCAACCTGCTCGAACGCATCAACCGCGAGCTCGGCGGGGACATCCCCATCGACGCCTTCGCGCACGAGGCGCGCTGGAACGATGCCTTCGCCCGGATCGAGATGCATCTGGTCGCGCAGGCGGATGTGGCCTTCACCGTCGGCGGACAGCGCTTCGCGATGCGCGCGGGCGAGAGCATCCACACCGAGAACAGCCACAAGTTCACCAAGCGTTCGGCGCAGATGCTGCTTGCGGCGGCCGGGTGGGAACCGTGCGCGCGCTGGACCGACGAGGCGCGGCAGTTCTCGCTGGTGCTGGCCGAAAGTCGCCCGCCGCGCTCGGCCCCCTGAAACGAACCCGCCGCCCGCGCGTTGGCGCGGGATGGACGGACAGACTGACATTCTCATCATCGGCGGCGGCATGGCCGGGCTTTCCGCTGCCACGGCCCTCGCAAGCACCGGGCGGCGCATCGTGGTGCTCGACAAGGGCCGCGGCCCGGGCGGGCGGATGGCGACCCGGCGCGTGGAAATTGAAGGCGCGCAGGCGAGCTTCGATCACGGCGCGCAATACTTCACCGCGCGCGATCCCGCCTTCCGCGAGACTGTTGCGGGGTGGGAGCAGGCCAGCATCGCCGCGCGCTGGCCCGCGGCCGGCGAGGACGCGTGGGTGGGCACGCCCGGCATGAACGCCTGCGTCAGGCACATGGCGACCGGGCTGGACGTGCGCTGGGGCGTGCGCGCCGAACGGCTGTGCCGCGACGGCGCGCTGTGGCGGGTCGAGGCGGGCGAGGAGGCCTTCACCGCATCCACCATCCTCGTCGCCGTGCCTGCCGAACAGGCCGCGGTGCTGCTGGCGGACGTCGCGCCTGACATGGCCGCGCTCGCCGCGGGTGTGGTTTCCGCGCCGTGCTGGGCGGTGATGGCGGGCTTTGCCGAGCGCCTGCCGCTTGCCGACACCTTCCGCTCCGATGCCGGCCCCGTCAGCTGGGGCGCGCGCAATGTGGCCAAGCCGGGGCGTGGGGGGCTGGAGACATGGGTGATTCACGCCAGCCCCGCGCGCAGCCGCGAATTGATCGACCTGCCCAGGGAGGAGGTCGCAGGAATTCTCCTCGCCGATTTCTTCGCGGCCGCCGGAATTGCCCCGATTGCGCCCGTCCACTCCGATGCGCACCGCTGGCTCTATGCCCTGCCCGAGGCCCTGCAGGGCGAGGGCGCGCGCTATGATCCGGCTCTCGGGATCGGCGTTGCGGGCGACTGGCTGCACAGTCCGCGGGTCGAGGGTGCGTGGCTCTCAGGCCGTGCGCTCGCCGGGGCGGTCGCTCAGGAGCGGGTCGCCAGCACGTCGTAGTGGTGACCGCGCCCGTATTTGGCGAAGCGGGTGAAGCCTGACGCCCGCAGCAGGCGCTCGATCTCGCCTGCACTCGCCCAGCGGTCGTCGACCTCGTAGAAGATCGCGGCGATGCGGGCGAAGGCCTCGGTCCTGGCGAGCTCGGCGATCACCACCGCCTCCAGCCCCTCGACATCGATCTTGACGAACATCGGAAGGTCTCCGGCCAGCAGCGGATCGACCATGGCTGCGTCGATGGTGTGGATGGTCACGTTGCCCCCGGTGCCCGCGCCGCTCTCGCGCCCTGCCAGCGTGGCGGTGCCGGTGTGGCCCTCGGCGACGCTGATCGTCACCTCGCCAACGCTGTCGGCGATCGCCAGCTGGTGCAGCACCGTCCGCTCCGCCCCGCCATTGAGCGCGACGTTGGCGGCAAGGCGCGCATGGGTGGCGGGGACAGGCTCGAAGGCGATCACCTGACGGCACTTCGGGTTCTGCGCGGCGATGAGCGAATAGAGTCCCTGGTTCGCGCCGATGTCGACGAAGACGAAGTCCTCCTTCTGCCCGAGCAACAGGTCGGCGAGGTCGCGGCCATAGGTGCCGAAGATGCAGTAGCGGAAGGTGGTGTCCTGCCAGTTGGGCACCATCAGCACGCCGTAGGCCGAGCGCACCGCCGCTTCCCCACGCGCCGCCATCAGCGGCGAGAGCGCCGCCGCTTTCCATTTGCGCAGCGTCTTGACCACGCCGTAGCGCCAGAATGCCGCAAGATCAGCCACGCTCTTGTCCTTCCAGAAAGGTCGTGATCGCATCCGCCGCCCGCTCGGCCGAGGGGCGGTCCGCAAGCGAGAAGGTGGCATCGATCAGCGCCTGCTGCACCGGTGCATAGTCGGGATGCGAGGCGACCGCCGCATCAATCGCGTCGAGCAGACGGTCGGTGCTCTCCAGCACCGGCCCGGCCTGCCAGTGGAGGTAGTTGGGATCGCCGCGCCAGTCCACGCCGTGGCTGTCGAGGAACAGGCAGGGGCGGGGGGTGCGCAGGAACTCGTAGACCTGGCTGCTGACATCGCCGAGATAGATGTCGGCGCGGTTGGTGTAGCTCATGTCGCTGCTCGCCGCGCTGCCGGTGTCGATGTGGATGCGCGGTTCGCGGGCGACTTCCGGTCCCGGAGGCACGACGCGAGCGAGGCTCGGCGGGTCGACCGTCACCACCCACCTGCGCTCGAACAGCATCACGTGCGGCGCGAAGATCAGGTTGTAGCGATCCTGACCCCGGAACGCCTCGAGCACCGCCGCGCCGTGCCGGAACCAGCTCGACAGCTTCGGCGAGGGGTGGGGGTTGTAGAGCACGGTCGGCCGCTCGGGCGCGGGGAAGCTGTCCGCGAAACGGTTGTTCGCGCACAGATCGAACTTGGGATAGCCGACCAGCGCGATCTGCTCCGGCCTCAGGCCCGCATCCTTGATCAGCCGGTCCCGGATCTTCGGCCCCGAGACCAGCACCAGATCGAAACCCGCGCTCTCGGGATTGAACCCGATCGCCCGGTCGCCCGCGCCGTGGCGGGTGTGGATCAGCTTCACGTCATCGAGCTCGTAGCGGGTCTTGAGCAGGAGGGTGGTCTTTTCCGACACCACCACGGCATCGAAGCTGCGGAAGAAATCGAGGTTGTCGCGGTATATCAGCAGCTTGGTGGCGGGCACGATCCGCTCGAGCGCGCCGGCCAGCAACCGCGTGTCCGCGCGCTTCAAGACGAGTTTGACCAGCTCGACCCTGGCAAGCAGGGCTGGGTCTGCCTGCCGCTCGATCTCGGCGCGGATCGCGTCCCTTGCATAGGCAATGACGATGCGGTGCCCGCCCCGCGCCGCCAGCGCCAGCGCGATCGGCAGCGAATGCGCGACCTGGTGCGTCTGGTCGTGGTTGAAGAGGAAGCAGATGCGCTTCATGCGCGCCCGTCTGCCAGCAGGCGCTCCGCCAGCGCGTGATCCTCGGGCTTGTCGACATCGACGCCCATGCGCCCGTCCGAAAGCAGCACCGGCGCGGCCGAGGCGCCGAGCTTGCGCCCGGCCGCCGCGATGGCATCGGCGAGCGTCAGGCGCCGCAGCAGCAGCTGCACCATCAGCACGGGGCCGAAATGGGCGGCAAGGCGCGGCACGGACTTGCGGTCCTGTTCGACCCGCTCCCAGAACCTCAGGGCGTTCGCTGCCGAGGGGCCGGTGAGGGCGAAGAGATTGGCCCCGGTGAAGGCGCCGTCCCGGAACGTGAGCCAGGTGCGCCGGTTCGGGCCGACCGCGTCTTCGAGGTTCCCGCGCTCGACCATCGCCACCCCGACGTCGCCGGCGCCGGCTCCGGCGAGGAATTCGGCGATGGTGGCGGGGGTCAGCATCACGTTGTCGGCGGTGGTGACGAGCACCGGCAGGCCGATGGCGGGATCGTTCACCGCATCCAGCACCGATCCGCTGATGGTGCGGCCCGACAGGCGCGCGTCGATCCGGGTGTCGCCCGCCGCCTTGGTGACGGCGGGATCGGCGACAAGGGCGGACGCATCCTGCGCCATGATGATGATCCGCCCGATCTGCGGCGCGTCCGCCAGCGCGCGCACCACCCGCGCCAGCATCGGCTCGCCCGCGACCGGGATCAGCGCCTTGGCCTCGCGCCCGAAATGCGCCGCGAGCCTGTCGACGCCCGGTCGCTGGCCGGCCAGCACCAGCGCAGTCCAGCCTTGCGGAGCGTCAGTCATGGGCAGGTGAGACCTCGGGAGGGGGCGGGGCGGGGGACGCTCGCCCCTTTCAGCCACGGCCCGGGTTTGTCAAGGAACCGCCCCCGCTCTGCCTCACGCGGCGATCGGTGCGGGGCAATAGCGCTTCAGGTAATCGCCGTGCCCCGGCATGTGCTGGACCAGCCAGCGGATCGATTGCTCCATCTCGTTGACCTCCTTTGCGGTCGTCACCGGATCGAGCGCGTCGGCCATGGCGTTGTGGCCGCCCATCTGGATGCCCTGTCCCATCATCACCGCGGCCCAGCTGGTTTCGGTGAAGAGCTCGTCCTCCTCCCGGAAGATCTGGCCATTGGCGCGGAACAGCTCGACCTTCTCGGTCAGCGTGTCGGGCACCGGCATCGTGCGCACGTAGTTCCAGAAGTCGGAATCGGTGCGCTGCGTGGCGTTGTAGTGAAGGATCAGGAAGTCGCGGATGCGCGCATACTCGCGGCCCGTCAGGCGGTTGAAGGTGTCCTCCTGCACCTGGGTGATGCCGTCCAGCGACAGGAGCGAGATCAGCTTGTCGATCCCGGTGTTGATGAGGTGGATCGAGGTCGATTCGAGCGGCTCCATGAAGCCTGCCGCCAGCCCGAGCGCGACGACGTTCCGGTTCCAGAACTTCTTGCGCCGCCCGGTGACGAAGCGCAGCCAGTTGGGCTCGGCCTGCGGCTTGCCCGCGATGTTGCCCAGCAGGATGTCGAGCGCCTGCTGGTCTTCCATGTAGGCGCTGCAATAGACGTGGCCGTTGCCGTTCCTGTGCTGGAGCGGGACCTGCCATTGCCAGCCGGCCGAGTGCGCGGTGGCGCGGGTGAAGGGCGGGGGCGGGCTGCCGTCCTCGCGCAGGCACGGCAGGGCGACCGCGCGGTTGCAGGGCAGATAGTGGCTCCAGTCGTCGTATCCGGTCTTCAGTGCCTGCTCGATCAAGAGGCCGCGGAAGCCCGAGCAGTCGATGAACAGGTCGCCCGCAAAGGCACGGCCATCGTCGAGCGTGACGCCGGTGACGAAGCCGCTCTCCCCGTCCAACTGGACATCGGCGACCTTGCCTTCCTGCCGCACCACGCCGCGGCTTTCGGCGAGCCGGCGCAGGAAGGCGGCATAGCGGCCCGCGTCGAGATGATAGGCGTAATTGACCGGAGGCAGATCGTCGCGCTTGTAATCCTCGGTGCGGGCGAACTTGCCGAAGGCGGCGGCCATCGTCTCCAGGTTGAAGACCTGGATCGGCCGCCTGTCTCCGCCGGCCTGCATCCGGTGCCACACGTGGTGGAAGCTGATCCCGCCCATCGTGTAGCCATAGGCGCCGAAGGGGTGGATGTAGCTGTCGCCGAGCTTGCCCCAGTTCTCGAACTGGATGCCGAGCTTGAAGGTGCCGCCGACGGCTGCGAGCATCTCTGCCTCGTCGATGCCGAGCAGGCGGTTGAAGCCCACGAAGGGTGGAATCGTTGCCTCGCCGACGCCGACCGTGCCGATCGCCTCGGATTCGATCAGCGTGATTTCCACAGGCCGCCCGGCCTTGATGCGCGACAGGGCGGCGGCTGCCATCCACCCGGCCGTCCCGCCGCCGACGATGATAATGCGTTCGATTGCCACGTTTTCCTCGATTCCCATCGGGCCTCTGCGGGCCCTGTCGGCAGGCGTTCTGCGCTCCCGCCCAGTGTTGCCAGAATGCAATATGAACCGCAGATTACAAGTCTTGAGAACGCTCACAAGATGCGCTAGGAAAGAATGGCAAACCGCAGTGGCAGGCACGATACTGTCGCGCGGCATGGGGAGAGACGACACATCATGACCATCGCACAGCCTGCGCCGCGCCGGCGCCTGTTCGCCCTCGGCACCGCCTCCGCACTGGCGATTGCCGCCGCCAGCCCCGCGCTGGCCCAGGACTCGGGCGAGCCGGAGGCCGAAGCGCCCGCCGCCGAGGAGGACGAAGCCACCATCGTCGTCACCGGCTTCCGCGCCTCGCTGCAGTCGGCCCAGAACATCAAGCGCGATGCCGACACCTTCGTCGACGTGATCACCGCCGAGGACATCGGCGCGCTGCCCGACCGCTCCGTGGCCGAGGCCCTCCAGCGCGTGCCCGGCGTCAATATCGGTCGCTTCGAGAAGCCCTCCGACCCCGACCGCTTCTCGGTCGAGGGCACCGGCGTGATCATCCGCGGCCTCAACTTCGTACGTTCCGAACTCAATGGCCGCGACATCTTCTCGGCCAATGGTGGGACCGTTCTCAACTTCAACGAGGTCTCGCCCGAACTGCTCGGCCGGGTCGAGGTGTTCAAGAACCTCACCGCCGACATGGTCGAGGGCGGGATCGCCGGCACGGTCAACCTCGTCACCCGCAAGCCGCTCGACCGGCCCGGCACGCACATCGCGGGCACGCTGGAAGCCAATGTCGGCGATCTTGCCGAACAGTGGTCGCCCGGCGGCTCGGTGCTCGGTTCGACCACCTGGGAGACAGATGCGGGCACGCTCGGCCTCCAGCTCGGCTATGCGCGCTCGGAGCTGATCAGCCGCACCGATGCCTCGCAGGTCGGCGATCCCTGCTACCGCGCCAACAACCTCACCGGTGCGTGCCTGCGCGTGCGGCCGGTGGGCAGCGGCGGCTTCGGCGGCGCGCCGGTCTTCGGCCCCGACAACTTCCCGCCCGCCGGCGCACTGGTCGTGCCCAAGGGCGCTGGCGTGCGCACCACCGACCTCGAGCGCGACCGCGAGGCGATCTCGGGCATCATCCAGTACGAGAGCCCCGACCGCAGCTTCGTCGTCACCGCCGAATGGCTGCGCGCCGACACCACCTTCTTCACCAAGGAGAATGCGGCGATCGCGCTCGTCAACGACGATGCGCTGTTCCCGGTCCCGGCGGCGGGCAGCACGTGGGAATTCGACAGCAACGGCATCTTCCAGCGCGGCGTGCTGAGCCAGCGCATCGGCGATGCCTATGCGAACCCCTTCGGCCGCGGCGGCATCCCGCTGGAACTGCTGCGCTTCGAGCGCGAGACCCGGGCGATGACGCAGGATCTCTCGATCGACATCGACTGGAGCATCACCGACCGCTTCCGCGTCAATTTCGAGGCGCAGCACATCGAATCCGACCTGCGGCAGGATTCGATCATCGGCACCATGTCGACCTGGGCGAACATCGATCTCGACATGAGCGGCAAGGTGCCGCAGGTGCAGTTCCTTGCTCCTCCAGGCGCGCCGGCGGACTACTTCACCTCGGGGCGGAACACCTATTACTGGTTCCTGCTCGACAGCATCGCGCGCAACGAGGGTGACCTCAACACGCTGCGCTTCGATGCCGAATACGACATCAGCGACGAAGGGTTCTTCAAGCAGGTCAAGTTCGGCGCCCGCTGGTCGGAGCGCGACCAGACCACCCGTGACACCAACTTCAGCACCTGGGGCAACCTGTCGGCGCCCTGGGCGGGCCGTGCGGGCTGCGCGCCGTGGAATGCCGGGCCGGGCTGCGCCGCCACGGGCGGGTTCCAGCCGGGCCGCTATTTCACCGGTCTTCCGGGGCAGGAATTCGCGATCGGCGGCGGCGCTTTCGTCGACGACTTCCCGGCCTTCGCCAACCTGCGCGCGCCGTTCGACAACGGCTTCCAGCGCGGCAATGCCCCTGCGCCGCTGCCGGGCGGGGCGCACTTCTTCGGGGCGGACAGCTTCCTCAAGGAGTATCTCGCGGGCGATTCCGCGCGTCAGGCCGGGCTGATCAACACCTTCTCGCAGACGCCCAACCCGTTCTTCGGTGTGCAGAACCGCAGCTTCACCAATGCGGTGACGGGGCAGAGCACGCCGTGCACGCCCTTCTGCGAGAACGAGATCAGCACCGTCGCCGAGACCACCAAGGCCGCCTATGCCCGGGTCGATTACGGCACGGACTTCGGCAATGGCTGGAAGCTGTCGGGCAATTTCGGCCTGCGCTATGTCGAAACCGAAGTCGTGGCGGCAGGCCTCATCGGCTTCCCCAACCCGTTCTTCTTCGATGATCCGAGCTCGGGCGGCAACGGCGACGGGATCGCGCAACTCTCGGAAGTGACCGCCGCCTGCGGCCGCGCAGCACAGCTGCCCGCCGACCAGCGACCGGCGTTCTGCAGCCTTTCGCAAGGACGCCTTGCCGAGTTCGCGGCGGCGCACACCGGGGAAATCGTGCTCGACGATCGCGCGGTGACCTTCGAGAACTGGCTGCCGAGCTTCAACGCCCTGCTCGACACCGGCAACGGCCTGCTGTTCCGCGCCGCCGTCTCCAAGGGCATCTCGCGCCCCGACCTTGCGGCCTTCCGCTCGGGCGGCGGGATCGGCGACAACACCGGCGACCTGCGCTCCGAGGGGACGCTGGAGACCGGGCCGCTGTTCCAGCTGTTCACCGGCAACCGCAACCTGCGGCCGATCGCAAGCTGGAACTACGACCTCTCGCTCGAATGGTATTTCGACCGCGTCGGCTCGCTGACGATCTCGGGCTTCGTCAAGGACATCAAGGGGATCGTCAACAACGGGGTCGATCTGGTCAACTTCGTCAGCCCGGGCGGGGTCGATCTCGATGTCGAGGTCAACGGCCCCGACAACCGCCAGGACGGCACGATGAAGGGCGTCGAGATCGGTTACCAGCAGACCTACGACTTCCTGCCCGGCGCCCGCATCGGCCCCTTCTACGTCACGCAAGGCATTCATAATCTTAGGGATTATGGCGGCTATGCGGTGCCGGGCGGCGGGCGGGTGCGGACGGGGGTGCTGCTGCGCTCGGGCCAGCACATGGAGGCGTCCGACCCCGACCTCGACCTCCTCCACGCACTCGACATCCGCACCGTGATCGACCTGCGCGGCACCAGCGAGCGCGAGGGTTTTCCGTGCAGACGCCATCCGAGCTTCGCCGCGCAAGTCATTGCCCATGATGGAGAAACGACGAACTCCCCGCCGCACGAAGGCGGGGGCGGGCGCGTGGTGATGACGCCTGAAAAGGCGCGGGAACGGATGCTGGCGGTCTATACCCGGATGCCGGTCAATCCCGCGATGATCGACATCTTCAGCCGCTATTTCAAGGCCTTGGACGAGAACGACGGGGCCAGCCTGGTGCACTGCTTCGCCGGCAAGGATCGCACCGGCATCGCCGCCAGCCTCCTGCTCCACGTGCTCGGCGTGCATCACGATGATATCGTGGCGGAATTCCTGCTCACCAACGAAGCGCCGACCCGCGCCATCCTCGAGCGCCAGTCGCTCCCCCGGATGCAGGCGCACTACGGCGCGATCGAACCCGAGGCCTTGCACAACCTGATGGGAGTTCTGCCGGAATATATCGATACTTACATCGCGAAGGTGACAGCGGATCACGGTTCGCTCGACGCCTATCTGGCGACAATTTTGGGTGTGGACGAGCAAAGAAAAGAGCGCCTGCGCGCCAAGCTGGTGGCGTGACAATCGCCCGCCCAGACCCCATATCCCCGCCCTGAGATTCGCGCGCAAAGGCACCGCAGACATGGCCACTCACACCACCAAGATGCTCATCATCGGCTCCGGCCCCGCCGGCTATTCCGCCGCGATCTACGCCGCGCGCGCGATGCTGGAACCCATTGTCGTTCAAGGACTTCAGCCCGGCGGCCAGCTCACCATCACCACCGATGTCGAGAACTACCCGGGCTTCCGCGACGTGGTGCAGGGCCCGTGGCTGATGGAGGAAATGCGCGCCCAGGCCGAGCATGTGGGCACGCGCATGATCTGGGACACGATCGTCAGCGTCGATCTGGAAAACGGCTCCCCCTTCCGCGCGATCGGCGACAGCGGGGACGAATACATTGCCGATTGCGTGGTGATCTGCACCGGCGCGCAGGCCAAGTGGCTCGGCGTGCCCGGCGAGCAGGCCCTTGGCGGCAAGGGCGTTTCGGCCTGCGCGACCTGCGACGGGTTCTTCTACCGCGGCAAGCGCGTCGCGGTGATCGGCGGGGGCAACACCGCCGTGGAAGAGGCGCTCTACCTCACCAACCACTCCGACAACGTCACCCTTATCCACCGCCGCGACAGCCTGCGCGCGGAGAAGATCCTGCAGGAGCGGCTCTTCGCCAACCCCAAGATCACCGTGCTCTGGAACAAGGCGGTGGACAGCTTCGAGGCGGGTGAGAACGGGATGCTCCACCACCTCGCCCTGACCGACACGGTGACGGGCGAGGCGAGCACGCTCGAGACCGACGGCGCCTTCGTCGCCATCGGCCATGCGCCGGCGACCTCGCTCTTCGTGGGCAAGCTGCCGATGGACGAGAGCGGCTACCTGCTCACCGAACCGGGCACCCCCAAGACCGCGATCCCGGGCGTCTTCGCGGCGGGCGATGTGACCGATCACGTCTATCGCCAGGCGGTGACGGCGGCGGGGATGGGCTGCATGGCCGCACTCGACGCCGAGCGCTGGCTCGCCTCGCGCGCGCATGCGGTGCAGGAGGCCGAGGCGGCGGAATGATCCGCCGCCCGCCCGTCTCAGCCGTGCAGGTGCAGATCGAACACGGGAATGATCGCGTGGAAAATCAGCACCATCAACGCCACACTTGAGAGCGCGAAGAGGGCGAAGCGCAGCGCCACCTTGTTGATCGTCGCCTGCACCACCGAGTGCGCGATCCGAAGGCCCACATAGGCCCAGGCGATGGTGGCGTTCAGCCCGTCGCCGTGCCCGATCACCGCGAGCACGATCGCCACCGCATAGAACAGGGTAGGCGCCTCGTGCAGGTGGTTGTAGTTGTCCGCCTTCCAGCTCACCCGCTCGGGCAGCTGCGCGCGCAGCGATGCGCCGGTGGTGCCGACCAGGCCCTTGGCGTCGATCCCCGCCTGCAGCATCGCCGGGATGCGCGTCGCGTACATCCACAGCCACATCACCATCGTCCAGCCCAGCAGCACCACGACGGGCTTCAGAATGTCCATACCGATCATGTTCATCTCCTCAGGCGGGAAGGGCGGAAGGGTCGGCGAGGGCGGTTGCGATCACGGCGCGGATCGCCAGCACCAGCAGCGCCAGAGTGGAGACGAGGAACAGCAGGAAGCGCACCGGCACCTTGTTCACGGTCGCCTGCCAGATCGAATGGAGGATGCGCAGCCCGACATAGGCCCAGGCAAGCGCCACATCGAGCGCGCCCGCGCCCATGATCGCGAGGATCACCACGGCGGGATAGAACACCGTGGGCTGCTCCATCAGGTGCGCATAGTTGTGCGCGGGCCAGTTGACCTTCGGCTCGAGCACCCCTTCAAGATCCTGACCGCGCCCGCCCGGGCGGTTATCCATGTCGATCCCGGCCTTCTTCATCGCCGGCAGGCGCACGCCCGCCATCCAGAAACACATGATCAGCGACCACACCACCAGCACGGCGGCGGGCGCGAGAATTTGCGCTTGCATCGAATGATCCCCTTCGAGAGCCTCTCTCTCCTGCGCCCCAGACTGCGAGGGACGCAATGAATTGTCAAATGCAACCCATCATGCGGCGGCGGGCACCTGCGGCACGCTGATCGAGCGTTCGCCACCGAAATCCTCGCGCACGACGATCAGCCCCTGGCGTTCGAGATGGTCGAGCAGCCGCCGCACGCGGCTGGGCGAGGCGCTGCCGTAGAGGCGGCCGAGCTCCTCCTCGCCGGGCATGGCGGTGCCGGTGGCGGCGGCGATGAGGATCGCGAGGTAGGGGGCGAGAACATCCTCCTCGACACCCTCGGCGGCGGCGGCGATGGGTCCGCGGACTGACTCGTCGAGGCGATCGAGGCCGCTGATCGCGAAGGCGAACATGCGCCGGAAGCGGGGCAGGTCGATATGGGCGGAAGCCACGCCCTGCTGGCGGCAGCGGATCGCGAAGTCGCGGAAGCAGGCCGCCGCCGGGCGAAAGGCGGCCCCCTCGGCCAGCGCGATGTCGCGCACGATCGCCTCCACGTCCGCGCCAGCGCCTGCTGCGGCGGGTGGCGACGGCGGAGGAGCAGAGGCAGGAGCAGGAGCGGGGCGCTCTGCCGGCGGCTCGGGTGCAGGCGTCACCTCCGGCAGGTCGCGCGGCGCGGTCAGCCGTTCCTCGAGATCGGCGCGCGGGGGCGGGGCGGGCGGTGCGCGGCGCGCGGGCTGGGGTTGCGCGGCGGCCTCTGTCAGGCGGTCGGTCAGCAGGGCCTCCATCGCCCCTTCGGCGGCCTCGGGAAGCGGGATCAACCCCTGTCCGCCGCCCCGGCCTGCGGTGCGCACGCTGCCGACATCGACCGCCACCGGCCGGCGGCTGATCGCCGGGCCGAGGCCGAGGAACTGCCCCCGGCGAAGATCGCGGATGCGCTCCGCCTGGCGCCGGTCCATGCCGAGGAGGTCCGCGGCGCGGGCCATGTCGATGTCGAGGAAAGTGCGCCCCATCAGGAAGTTGCTCGCCTCGGCCGCGACATTCTTGGCGAGTTTGGCGAGGCGCTGGGTGGCGACGATCCCGGCAAGGCCGCGCTTTCTGCCCCGGCACATCAGGTTGGTCATCGCCGCGAGCGTCAGACGGCGCACCTCGTCGTTCATCTCGCCCGCGGCGGCGGGGGCGAACATCTGCGCCTCGTCGACCACCACCAGCGCCGGATACCAGTGCTCGCGCGGGGCATCGAACAGGGCTGTCAGAAACAGCGCGGCGCAGCGGATCTGGGCCTCGACCTCGAGCTCGTCGAGCGCGAGCACCACCGAGGCGCGGTGCTGGCGCACGCGAAGGGCGAGCGCCTCGATCTCGCGCGGGGAATAGGCACCTGCGTCGATCACCACGTGGCCGAATGCGTCCGCGAGCGTGACGAAATCGCCCTCGGGGTCGATCACGATCTGCTGCACCTGCCCGGCGCATTCCTCCAGCAGGCGGCGC
Source organism: Porphyrobacter sp. THAI-01a (assembly GCF_056868655.1). NCBI lineage: Bacteria > Pseudomonadati > Pseudomonadota > Alphaproteobacteria > Sphingomonadales > Erythrobacteraceae > Porphyrobacter > Porphyrobacter sp. THAI-01a. Next base: position 1,146,669 of record NZ_CP180579.1, read on the forward strand.
AGCAGGTGCGACTTGCCCGAGCCCGAATTGCCCTGCACCAGCAGGCGCGTGGCGAGCAGCTCCGCGAGATCGATTCCGATCGTCTGCCCGTCTGGCCCGCGCCCGATGTCGATCCGTTCCGTCACAGGGGCGGGATAGGGGCGCAGCGGCCCCCGCGCCAAGGCGGGCGGGGGAGTTTTCCAGCGTTTCCCGTCTCAGCCCGCCGCACGCTCCGGTCCGAGCAGCAGGGCGGCGACATCGCCGCGGGTGCGCCAGCTCTCCACGAGCAGATAGGCCGACAGGAACAGCATCCCCCCGAACACCGCGATCAGCCCCAGTGCAAGCCCAGCGGGCCGGAAGCGGTGACGCCATGCGACCCACAGGCCGGAGAGCAGCAGGAAGCACAGGAAGTCGAAATTGAACTGCCCCGGCCACGCCATGCGCGCCATGTCGCCGAAGAACACCGGCAGGAGATCGAATCCGTGACGCGACACGGTGATGGCGGTGTAGCCGCTGATGGCGCAGAAGCAGGCGAGGAGGAACAGGCGGAACACAGCCATGACGCGGTCCTTCGCAAAGGGTGTAGAAGAGTATGTAGTGCCTGCTACATCTACCGCCTTGCGCGCGTCTGGCAAGCCGTCCCGCCGCCGACCCCCGACCTGCGCCGGTGGTATGTTCGTCGATTAAGTCCGGCGCTTCGTCGTGTGTGCCGCCCATCCCCTTGCGGCGCGTTGCTAGTGCTCGGGAATCGGGGCGATGCCGCGCTGCTGTTTTCTGCCGGACCTGCCGCAGGCGTGTGCGCCTGACGGTTTGACCGGGGGCACATCGCTCGGCACAATCATGTTCCATCACAGCCATCGCCGGGCAAGCTTCGGATCATCCGGAGGATACGATCGGCCGGTCAGGGGAGTTTTCACGTGGACAGACGGGATTTTCTCGCGCTCAGCACCTTCTTCACGGGGGTTGCGCTGACGCCTTCCATCTTCGGCAAGGCGATCGCGGCCGAACAGCTCAAGGACGGGATCGAGGCGGCGGTGAAGAAGCGCCTCGCCGATGCCGCGCTCTCCGCCGCGACCGGGGCCGGCGCGAGCTATTGCGACGTGCGCGTCGGGCGCTACCTGCGCCAATTCGTCATCACGCGTGAGCGCAATGTCGAGAACATCGTCAACACCGAGAGCACCGGCACCGGCGTGCGCGTGATCGCCGACGGCGCGTGGGGCTTTGCCGCGACCAACGTGATGACCGAGGACGCGGTGGCCGCCGCCGCGCGGCAGGCGACCGCGATCGCCAAGGCCAATGCCCGCATCCAGACCAGCGCCGTGCAGCTCGCCCCCACTCCGGGCGTGGGCGAGGTGAGCTGGCGCACCCCGATCAAGAAGAACGCGATGGACGTTCCGATCGCCGACAAGGTCGCGCTGCTGATGGACGTCAACGACGCCGCGCTCTCTGCGGGCGCGAGCTTCGTCAACTCGCTGCTGTTCCTCGTCAACGAGCAGAAATACTTCGCCTCGACCGACGGGTCCTACATCGACCAGGACGTGCACCGCATCTGGGCGCCGATCACCGTCACCGCGGTCGACAAGACCACCGGCAAGTTCCGCTCGCGCGAGGGCCTCTCGGCGCCGATGGGGCTGGGCTGGGAGTACATGGATGGGCGGCCCGAGGACAAGTTCATCCTGCCCAACGGGCTCACCACCTACGGCAATTCCTACGACATGAAGGAAGACGCCATCGCCGCCGCGCAGAACGCGCAGGAAAAGCTCAAGGCGCCCTCGGTCAAGCCGGGCAAGTACGACCTCGTGCTCGATCCCAACCACCTGGGCCTGACGATCCACGAGAGCGTCGGCCACCCGCTCGAGCTCGACCGCGTGCTGGGCTACGAGGCGAACTACGCCGGCACCAGCTTCGCCACGCTCGACAAGCGCGACGCCGCCTTCAAGTACGGCAGCGAGATCGTGAACCTCTTCGCCGACAAGACGCAGCCCGGCAGCCTCGGCGCGGTCGGCTACGACGATGAAGGCGTGAAGTGCAAGCGCTGGGACCTCGTCAAGGACGGCACGCTGGTCGACTACCAGACCATCCGCGATCAGGCGCACATCGTCGGCAAGACCGAGAGCGACGGCTGCTGCTATGCCGACAGCTGGTCCTCCGTGCAGTTCCAGCGCATGGCGAACGTCAGCCTCGCGCCGGGCAAGACCAAGCTCTCGCCCGCCGACATGATCGCCGGGGTCGACAACGGCATCTACATCTCGGGCCGCGGCTCCTTCTCGATCGACCAGCAGCGCTACAACGCGCAGTTCGGCGGGACCGTGTTCTACGAGATCAAGAACGGCAAGCTCGGGCCGATGATCGAGGATGTCGCCTACCAGATGCGCACCCCCGAATTCTGGGGCGCCTGCTCGGCGATCTGCGACGAGAGCGACTACCGCCTGTTCGGATCCTTCTTCGACGGCAAGGGCCAGCCGAGCCAGGTCTCGGCCGTGAGCCACGGTTCCTCGACCACCCGCTTCGACGGCGTGAACGTCATCAACACCGCCCGGTCGCTCGGCTAAGCGCGCGCAGGAGACACAGATCATGAGCATCCTTTCGGAAAGCGAAGCCAAGGCCATTCTCGACAAGGTGATCGGCTTCTCGACCGCCGACCACACCGTCGCGACGCTCGGCGGCGGCATCCAGGGCAACGTCCGCTTCGCCCGCAACGACATCTCCACCTCGGGCATCGTCGACGACGTGCAGCTCGGCGTCGAAGTCGCCTTCGGCAAGCGCGTGGGCACGGCCTCGATCAACCAGTTCGACGATGCCTCGCTCGAACGCGTGGTGCGCCGCGCCGAGGACCTCGCCAAGCTCGCGCCGGAGAACCCGGAATACATGCCGCCGGTCGCCAAGCAGACCTACCGGCCGACCGAGACCTTCAGCGAGGCGACCGCGGCGCTCACCGCCGAGGCGCGCGCGAAGATCGCCGAGGCCTCGATCCTGCCGTGCCGCGAACGCGGGCTGATCGCGGCGGGCTTCCTCGAGGACGGGCACACCTTCTTCGCCCACGCCAATTCCAACGGCAATTTCGGCTACCAGAAGTCGACCGTCGCCGACTACACCTGCACCGTGCGCACCGAGGACGGGCGCGGATCGGGCTGGGTGGCGAGCAACGTCAAGGACATCGCCAGCTTCGATGCCGCCGCCGACGTGCAGATCGCGATGCGCAAGGCGGCCGCCTCGGTCGATGCGCGCGCCCTCGAACCCGGCAAGTACACCGTCATCCTCGAACCCGCGGCGGTCTCGGGCCTCGTCAGCTTCATGCTGAACTTCTTCAGCGCCCGCTCGGCCGACGAGGGCCGCAGCTTCCTCAGCAAGCAGGGCGGCGGGAACAAGATCGGCGAGCAGATCATGGACCCGCGGGTCAACATGTACACCGATCCCTGGCACCCGGTCGTGCCGGTGCTGCCGTGGGACGGCGACGGCCTGCCGCGCGAACGCGTCAAGATCATCGATCAGGGCAAGCTCGCGAACCTCGAATACTCGCGTTACTGGGCCGCCAAGCAGGGCAAGCCGGAGACCGCGGGCTGGGGCAACACGATCATGGAAGGCGGCACCAAGTCGACCGCCGACCTGATCGCCGGCACCGAACGCGGCATCCTCGTGACCCGCACCTGGTACATCCGCATGGTCGACCCGCAGACCGTGCTGCTCACCGGCCTGACCCGTGACGGCACCTTCTACATCGAGAACGGGCAGCTGAAGTATCCGATCAAGAACTTCCGCTTCAACGAAAGCCCGGTGATCATGCTCAACAACATCGAGGAAATGGGCCGCTCGGTGCGCGTCGAGGGCGGCAACCTGATGGTGCCGCCGCTCAAGGTGCGCGACTTCACCTTCACCTCGCTGTCGGACGCGGTCTGAGGCCCCAGCATGAAGGCAGGGCGCGCGTGAACCGGACGGCCATCACCCGCGCCCGCTTTCTGCGCCTGGCGGCAGGTGCCCTCGCTGCTGCGGCGGCGGGGGCGCTGCCGGCTTCCGCCCAGCGCCGCCCCGGCGGAGCGGCAGCGGGCGGCTACGATTTCTGGTTCACCCGGCTCAAGTACAATTCGGGCGACTGGAACGTCGACCAGCGCATGCCGGCGAACCTCATCACCTCGCTGATCGACTACACCACCCTGCGTGTCGATCCCGAGGAGCATGTCGTGGCGCTCGACGATCCGCGGATGCTCTCGGCCCCCTTCTGCTATCTCTCCGGGCATAAGGCGGTCGAGTTCTCCGAGGCCGAACGCCGCAATTTCGAACGCTACGTCAGGAACGGCGGCTTCGTCTTCGTCGATGATTGCAACCACGACATCGACGGGCTTTTCGCCAAGTCCTTCGAGGCGCAGATGGCGGGGATCTTCGGGGCCGAGGCGATGAAGAAGCTGCCCAACACCCACCCGATCTATTCGAGCTTCTTCAAGTTCGACGGGCCGCCTGCGACCTCCTTCGAATTGAACGGCTGGGGCGACGACCTCATCCACGACTACCTCAAGGGGATAACCATCAACGGCCGTCTGGGCGTGCTCTACAGCAACAAGGACTACGGCTGCGAGTGGGACTACGACTGGCGCAACAAGCGCTTCCTCGCCGAGGACAACACCCGTTTCGGGGTGAACATCATCATGTATGCGCTCAGCAATTGAAGGGTTTGACACAGTGGCTCAGCAGGAACCCGTGAACGCGGCGCAGGTCGATCGGCAGATGGCGCGGCTCGGCGACCTCAGGCGCGCGATCGCCACCGCGATCGTCGGGCAGGAGGACGTGGTCGAGCAGCTGCTGATCGGGCTGCTGGCGGGCGGGCATTGCCTGCTCGAAGGCGTGCCGGGGCTGGGCAAGACGCTGCTGGTGCGCACGCTGGGCGAGGCGCTGGCGCTCGATTTCCGGCGCGTCCAGTTCACCCCCGACCTGATGCCGAGCGACATCCTCGGCACCGAGCTGCTCGAGGAGGATCACGGCACCGGCCACCGGAGCTTCCGCTTCCAGAAGGGGCCGGTGTTCACCAACCTGCTGCTGGCGGACGAATTGAACCGCACGCCCCCGAAAACGCAGGCCGCGCTGCTCGAGGCGATGCAGGAGAAGACCGTCAGCTATGGCGGGCAGACCTACCAGCTGCCGCGGCCCTTCTTCGTGCTGGCGACCCAGAACCCGCTCGAACAGGCCGGCACCTATCCGCTGCCCGAAGCCCAGCTCGACCGCTTCCTGCTGCTGGTGCGGGTCGGCTATCCGACCGCCGCCGAGGAGCGCGACATCCTCGCGCGCACCACCGGCAGTGCGGGCGATGCCGTGCCTTGCGTGATGCAGGGCGATGAGGTGCTGGCGCTCCAGGCGATGGTGCGCGAGGTCTATCTGAGCGAGGACCTGCTCGGCTGGATCACGACGCTGGTGCGCGCGACCCGCCCCGGCGATCCGGCCGCGCCTGCCGATGTGGCGAGCTATGTGCGCTGGGGTGCGGGGCCGCGCGCCGGGCAGGCCCTGGTGCTCTGCGCCAAGGCCCGCGCGCTGCTCCACGGGCGCCTTGCCGCCACGCGCGAGGATATCGCGATGCTGGCCGCCCCGGTGCTGCGCCACCGCCTGCTGCTCTCCTTCGCCGCCGAGGCCGAGGGGCGGAGCGCCGACGACGTGGTTGCCGCGCTGCTGGCGCACCTGCCGCCACCCGCCGCCTGACCGATGGCGCGCCCGCCGCTGACGATCCCGCCCGAGGTGCGCAGCCGGTTGAAGCGGCTTGCCTTGCGCACCCGGCGCGACATGGGCGACCGCGGCTTCGGCATGCACCACAGCCGCAACAAGGGTGCGGGCCTCGAATTCGCGCAGTACCGCGCCTACGAGCCCGGCGACGAGCCGCGCCGGATCGACTGGAAGCTGTTCGCCCGATCGGACAAGTTCTTCGTCCGCGAGGCCGAGGAGGAAAGCCCGATCGCGGTGTGGCTGCTGATCGACGCCAGCGCCTCGATGGCCCAGGCCGACCGCGCGCGGCCCGACTGGTCACGGATGGATGCGGCGCGGCTGCTGGCGCTTTGCACCGCGCAGCTGGCCCTGATGCAGGGTGACCGCTTCGGATGGATCGCGTTGCATGGTCATGGGCTGGTCGTTGCCGATCCGCACCGCGGTCGTGCGCAGTTCGAACGCATGCAGATCGAGCTCATGCGGCTCGAAAGCGCGGGCACTTTTCCCGATCCCGCGACCCTAGCCCCACTGTGGGAACGCATCGGCCCCAACGATCTCGTGCTGTTCCTCTCCGACTGCTTCGACGAGGGCGGGAACGCCATGATCGAACGCCTCGCCAAGGCCGGGCGCGAGGTGCTGGCGGTGCAGCTGCTGACGGTCGAGGAGCGCGATTTCCCCTTCGACGGCGGCTACCGCTTCCGCGAGCAGGAGAGCGGCGCGGCGCTGGTCGGCGACGGCAAGGCCCTGCGCGACAGCTTCCTTGCGCGTTTCGCCGAGGCACGCGCCGCGCTCGCCGAGCGGCTCGATGCGGCGGGCATCCGCCATACCGCATACGTCCTCGACGAAGCGATCGACCGCCCGCTGCACGTCTTCTTCGGGCGCGGGGCACCCCCAGCGTGACGCCGCTGCTGCTCGCCCCGCTCGGTCTCGCGGCACTGGCGGCGCTGGTCGTGCCGCTGCTCGTCCACCTGCGCCGCCGGACCGAGGAAGTGCCGCTCGATTTCGCCGCGCTGCGCTGGCTCGATCCGCGCCCGCGTCCGCGCCGCCGCCTGCGCTTCGACGAATGGCTGCTGCTCGCCCTGCGCCTGCTGCTGGTGGCCCTGCTCGCCCTGCTGCTGGCGCGCCCGGCGGTGCTGGGGTGGCAGGACGATGCTAGGCGCGTGCTGGTTGCTCCCGGGGTCGATGCCGCCGCCGCGCGCGCAGCCGCGGGGCCCGAGGCGGAGCTGCGCTGGATCGCGCCGGGCTTTCCGGTGGTGGGCGAGGGCGCGCCGCCTCGCCCTGCCGGGGTCTCCAGCCTGATCCGCCAGTTCGATGCCGAACTGCCGCAGGGCGCGCCGCTGACGATCCTCGTGCCGCCGGTGCTCGCAGGGGTCGACGCCGCGCCCCTGCGCCTGACCCGCGAGGCCACGTGGCGGGTCGTCGACGGCGGCGAGACGGCGGCGAAGCCCATCGCGCCCGCAAGCCCCGCGTTCGCGGTGCGCCACGCACAGGATCAGGCCGGCGCGGTCCGCTATTTCCGCGCCGCCGCGGCAGCTTGGAGCGACACGCCCCGCTTCGAGGCGGGCACAGACCTTGCGCTTCCCCCGCGCGGGAGCGTGCTGGTCTGGCTCGTCCCCGGCCCGGTCCCGGCCTCGGTCAGCGACTGGGTGAGCGATGGCGGAACCGCGCTGCTCGCCAGCGACGCCGAAATCGCCATGCCCGCCGCGAGCGAGGCGCTCTGGCGCGGCGACACCGGTGCGACGCTGGTGGAGGGCGGCACGCTCGGGAAAGGGCGGCTGCTGCGCTTCACCCGCCCGCTCGAGCCCGCAGCCATGCCCGCGCTGGTGGACGCCGGCTTCCCGGCGCGCCTGCGCGAACTGGTCTCACCCCCGGCACGGCCGCCCGCGCGGGTCCGCGCGGAAGACTTCGCGCCCGCCGCAGGGACAGCCCCATTTCCGCTCCCCCCGCGCGAATTGTCCGGCTGGCTGGCCGTGCTGATCGCGCTCGTCCTCCTCGCCGAAAGAGTGCTCGCCACCCGGCGGCGGAGGTTCGCCGCATGAGCCGGGAGCTGCGGACACAGGAGTGGCTCGCCCCCGCACGCCGCCGCGCCGTGCTCGACACCCTGCTGGTGTGGGGGGCGCCGGTGCTGGTGCTTGCCCTCGCGGGCTGGGCGATCGCGGGCGTGCTCGCGGCGGCGATCGCGCTGGTGGCGGGCTGTTTCGCGCTCGGCTTGCAGGCGCTCCGCACCGCCCGCCGCTTCGACCGCGACTGGCTTGTGCGCCGCCTCGATGCCCGCGACGCCGCGTTCGAGGACAGCTCCGCGCTGGTCTTCGCCGAGGCCGATCTCGGCCCGCTCCAGCGGCTTCAGGCCGAGCGCATCGCCGCCCGCATCAACGCACTCGATCCCGCCGCCCTGGCCGACGACTGGTCGCGGCGGCGCATTGCGCTGGCCTGGGCGCTGGGCCTCGCGGCGGTCGCGGCCATCCTCGTCTGGCAGGCGCGCGCCGGGGCGCCGCCGCCGCTCGCGCCTGCAACCGCCGTCACCGCAGCGGCACCGGGCGAGCCGCGCCTCACCGGGCAGCGCATCCGCATCGTGCCGCCCGCCTATACCGGCCTCGCGCCGCGCTATGCGACGGGCCTCGATGTTCGTGCGCCTGCCGGTTCGCGGATCGAATGGACGCTCGCCTTCTCCCCGCAGCCCTCGTCCGCCGCGTTGCAGCTGGTGGGCGGCCAGCGCATCCCGCTGGCGCAGGGCGGGGAGGGGTGGACGGGCGCGCTGCGGCTCGACGTGCCGGCGCTCTACCGGATCACCGCCGAAGGCATGCGCGCCGCCCAGCCGGCGCACCGGCTCGAACCCGTCGCCGACGAACCGCCTCAGGTCAGGGTGATGGAGCCCGCCTCCGGTCTCGTCATGATGAAGCCCGGCCAGCGCAGCTGGCGCGTGGTGTTCGAGGCGAGCGATGATTACGCGGTCGACCGGCTTGCCCGCCTGACCCTCACCACCGCCATCGGCGAGGGCGAGAACGTGACCTTCACCGAGCGAAGCCGGACCGTCACCGGCACCGGAGATCCGAAACGCCGGCGCTTCGTCATCGACCTGCCGCTCGCCGCTTTCGGGCTCGAGCCGGGGAGCGATCTGGTGGCGCAGCTGACCGTCGCCGACACCCGCGCCCCTGGTCCGCAGGTGGTGCGCGGGCCGGGCGTGATCCTGCGCTATCCCGTCCCCGATCCACCCCAGTCCGAGGGGCTCGACCTGATGGCCAAGCAAGTCATGCCCGCCTATTTCCGCAGCCAGCGGCAGGTGATCATCGACACCGAGGCGCTGATCCGGCAGCGCCGGAGCCTGTCCGCCGCCGAATTCCTTGTGCGTTCCGACACCATCGGGGTCGACCAGCGGCTGCTGCGCCTGCGCTACGGCCAGTTCGTCGGGATGGAGGCCGAAGAGACGCCGCGCCCGCCGATGCCGACCGCGGACAAGGATGCGCCCGACCAGGGCGAGCATTACGACGGCGACGGTCACGATCACGGCCACGATCACCATCCCGGCGACGGGCACGATCACGGCCCTGAGACCGAAAGCCCGGTGTTCGGCGCTCTCGGCAACATCACCGCCGAATATGGCCATGTCCATGACGAGAGCGAGGCGGCAACCCTGCTCGATCCGGACACGCGCGCGCTGCTCAAGGCGGCGCTCGATGCGATGTGGGAGGCGGAGCTCAACCTGCGCTCGGGCCGTCCCGAGGCGGCGCTGCCCTTCGAGAACAGGGCGCTCGACTTCATCAAGCAGGTGCAGCAGGCGACCCGCATCTACCTGCCCAAGATCGGATCGCGGCAGCCGCCGATCGACCAGGCGCGGCGGATGACCGGAAAGCGCGAAGGGATCGTCGGCGGCGGCGCGAGCCTCACCCCCTTCGCGATCGAGGATGCGGTTCCGGCCACCGCGTGGCGGGCGCTGTCGCAGCCCGGGGCGATCGACCTCGACGGGCTGGAAGGCTGGGTGCGCGCCAACAGCGGGCGGATCCGCGACCCGCTGGCGGTGCTGGCCGCGATCGACGCGGTGCGCGGTGCGCCGGCCTCGCGGGCCCTTCGCGAGACGTTGCGCGGCCAGCTGTGGACGGTGCTCACCCGCCCGCCCGCCGCAGTGCGCCGCCGCCCCGATGGCGGGGCGCTCGGACGCCGATACCTCGAGGCCCTGCGGTGACCGCGACGCCTGAAACCCTCGCCGCGGTGCTGATCGCGGCCGGCGCGCTGGTGGCGGCGCTTCGCCTGCTGTGGCGCCGCCGCGATGCCCGTGCGGCGGCGTTGGCGGTGCTGAGCCTCGCAAGCGGCGCTCTGCTCTATTTCGCCCTGTTTCCGCCGCACCTGCCGGTCGGCGGGGAGACCCTTGTGGTCGCCACCGCCGAGACTCCGGCGGACACGCGGGCAGGGCAGGGCGAGCGGCTCGTGGCCCTGCCCGAGGCGCCGGCGCTGGCCGGGGCCGAGCGGGTGCCCGATCTCGCCACCGCGCTGCGCCGTCACCGCCAGGTGCAGCGCCTGCGGATCGTCGGTCGCGGACTTGTCGCGCGCGACCGCGAGGCGGATGCGGGCCTGCCGGTGAGCTTCTCTCCCTTGCCCGGTCCACGCGGGCTGGTGCGGCTCGATCCCCCTGCCGACACGCCTGCGGGTTCGGTCTTCGCGCTGGCGGGAGAGGCGGCAGGGCTGGCGGGCGGGACAGCCGAGCTGCTCGATCCTGCCGGACGCCGCGTCGACAGCCGCGCCATCGCGCCTGACGGGGCCTTCACCCTCGGCAGCACCGCGCGCGCGCCGGGCCTTGCGTTCTTCACCTTGCGGTTGCGCGGAGCCGACCGGAAGATCGTCTCGGACACGCCCGTGCCGCTGCGCACGCTGGCGGCACCCGAGCCGCTGCGTGTGCTTCTGGTCGCCGCGCCTTCGCCCGAAGCGAAGTATCTGCGCCGCTGGGCCGAGGATTCCGGCATCGACCTCCAGAGCCGCCTCGATGCGGGGGGTGGGGTCGATCTGGGCGATGGGGGTGCGCGTCTCGATGCAGCGACCCTGCGCGAGCTCGACGTGGCGATCATCGACGACCGTTCGTTGATGGCAATGGGAAGTGGCGGGCGAGCAGCGCTTGCGAACGCCGTCGCGGGCGGGCTCGGCGTCGTCATCCGCATGACCGCCCCGGCCACCGCCGCCTCGCGCGAGAACTGGCGCAGTCTCGGACTCGCAGTCGAGGGGGGCGGCGAGGTCGCCTCGGTGTCGCTGCCGCCGCTCGCCGCCGATGCCGAGGCACTTGCGGTGCAGCGCGGGCCTGGCCCGGAGGATGTTCCGGCCGATCTCAACAGCTTCGAGGACCCCGCGCCCGAACTCGGCAGTTGGCAGCTGCGCGGCGGGACCGCTCTGGTGCCTGCGGTGCGCGATGCCGACGGCGCGCTGCTCGCCGGGTGGCAGCAGCGCGGGCAGGGGAGGGTCGCGATCTGGACTCTCGCCAACAGCTTCGCGCTCGTCCTCAACGGGCAGGCCGAACGCTACTACCAGTGGTGGAGCGATACGGTGAGCGCGGTCGCACGGGCCGAGGGCGCGTTCCGTCCCGACTTGCCGCCGCTGGTTCACGAGGGCGAGCGGATCGCGATCTGCGGCCTTTCCGGACCGGCTAGGGTGACGGGGCCTGACGGCAAGACGGTGGCGCTCGTGCTCGATCCCGATGCCGGGCCGCGCGGCTGCGCCGCCTTCTGGCCGCAGCAGGCAGGGGTGCACGACATCGCTGAGGACGGGCGCAAGGATGGCGGGAGCTTCGCCTTCGCCGTCCTTCCCGAGGGCGCGGTGGCGGGCATCACGACCCGCGAAACCGCCATGGCGACGCGCCGCTGGGCGGCCGCCCAGAGCGGGCACGACGACGGGGAGGTGCCGGAGCGGCGCGGGCCGGGATGGCCGTGGTGGCTCGGCTGGCTGCTGGTCAGCGCAGCGCTGTGGTTCCTCGAGCGCCGCTGGCTCGCGCGCCCGGAGCGGACCTAGCGCGACCCGCGCGCGGCAAGGACGCTCGGCACGGTGAGGACGATGATCTTGAGGTCGCGCATCATCGAGCGGCTGCTGACGTAGCGCACATCGAGCAACACGCGCTCGAAGTAGCGGATGTCGCTGCGGCCCGAGATCTGCCAAAGGCCGGTGATCCCCGGCCGCACAAGGCAATAGAGCGCGAAGTGCTGGCCGTAACGCGCAGCCTCGTTCTCGACGATCGGGCGCGGGCCGACGATGCTCATCTCGCCCATCAGCACGTTGAAGAGCTGCGGCAGTTCATCGAGGCTGGAACGGCGCAGGAAATTGCCGAGCGCGGTGACGCGCGGATCGTTGGTGAGCTTCTGGTTCTCGGCCCATTCGCGGGCGGCTTCGGGATCGTTGCGCAGGACCTGCTCGAGGCGGGCCTCGGCATCGATCACCATCGATCGGAACTTCCAGCAGCCGAAGGTCCTCCCGCCCAGGCCCACACGGCGATGGCGGAAGAAGACCGGCCCCGGGTCCGTGCACTTGATCGCGACGGCGATCACGATGAACAGCGGAAGGAAGAACAGCAGCGCGAGCGACGCGATCAGAACGTCGAGCGCCCGGGACAGGGCCTGTGGTGCCCGGAGGCCGCTCGCCTGTTGCAGCACTTCGACCGGGAAATTGTCCTTGGGCTCGATATACAAGGTCCTGCTACCTTTCGGGTCTGCGGGATCTACGATCCTCGATGCGACGGATTTTGCGTGAAGGCCCCTGCCCCGCGGCCAAGTTTCTATTTCCGAAGGCCTCCGGTGGCTCTAGGATAGGTTAACATAGTGCTTCGCCTCGGGGGGGTCGTGGCGGTTAGGCAACGGCTCGTCGCAGCGATGGCGCGCCGTTAAGCGGGACGAACTGATGGTTAGTGAACACGGCCTTGCCGACGATGCGACTCCCGCCGGGGAGACGTCCGACAAGGAGGTGATTCGCCGCCGCGTGCGCCGCAAGGTGCGGGTGCGCAAGCAGGAGAAGTTCCCGCGGCCCGTCCGTCTGGCACTATGGCTGGGAATTCCCGTCCTGCTGTGGATCGCCATCTATTTCGCCGGCCGGGCGCTGCTGTGACGGTGCGACGGGCGCTGGCATAGGCGCCGGTGCCGGTGCCGGTGCCGGTGCCGGGCAGGGATGGGCCTCCTGGAGACTGGCGACGATCACCGATGCCGCCTGTGCCTGCGTGAGCGAGGGGTTTGCGACGAGATAGGCCTCGAAGGTGTCGGCGAGCTTGCCGAGCGTCAGTCCGATGGGAAGGCAGGGGTCGCCCGATCCGATCCAGACCCGGTAGGCGCGCGCGCTGTCGGCCACCGCTGCGAGATAGGCGAAGCAGTAGGAGCGCGAGAAGCTGGAATTCTCCCGGCACTTGCGCAGCAGTCCGCCTGCGGATTCGAAGCCGGCAACGTCTTCGGCATCGGCGGTCTGGGCCGCGCCTGCCTGCGGGAACGTGAGGATCAGGACCGCGCCCGCGAACCAGGCGCGCGCCCGCGCAGACCTGCCCGTCACCTGGCGCCGTCCGCAGCGTCTTTTGCAAGCCGCAGCGGCCGGGCCCTGAAGGGCGTGGCCGCGGGCGCGGGCGGGGCGGGGTCGAACGTCGCTGTGATCTCGGCGATGCTCCCGGCTTGCGTCGCCCCCGGCATGACCGCCGGGCTTTCGTCACCGGCGGCGGCGCGCGGCGTGTAGGCGGCGATCTCCGGTTCCTTGCCGGAATAGCGCATCGTGAAGGACGACGCCCGACCGTTCGAGCCGCGCCAGCGGTAGAACAGGTGGCGCCCGATCTGCCCCGAGGGATCTAGCGAGGCGCTCCAGTAGGGCGTCACGTAATCGGCGTGGTAATGGGTCGAAAGGCCCACGTCCGGCTCCACCGCGCCGCCGAGCGCAGCCTTGGCGACGCGGTTCGCGCGGGCCCACAGGCTCGGGACCGGCGGCCGGCTGCGCGATCCGTCGCAGGTGAAGGTGAACTGGCACCCGGTCGAGCGATGCTGGCCTTCGAACACGACGCCGCAGACGCTGTCCGGATAGGCGGGATGGCGGACCCGGTTGAGCACCACCTGGGCGATGGCGCGCTGGCCGCTTTCGGGTTCGAGCGCGCCTTCGTAGTAGATCGCCTCGGTGAGGCAGGTTTCTGCCCGAAGCCCGCTGGCGGCATCGCCATAGCTGGCGACGAAGGGGCTGGCCTGCTCGAACGCGAATTCCGCGGACGGTTCGCCCGGCGCGGTCGGCGTCTGGATCTCGGTCCCTGCCGCACCACGCAGAGACGGCAGGGCGGCGCCGGCGACGACACCGCCGGACCGGCCCTGTTCGGCCATCACGAAAGGCACCGCGATCACCGCCAGCACTGCCAGCGCGCGCGCGGCACGAAGGGTCGGCGACCGGCCCTCCGCTAGCGGTGCTGCGGTCGTTCCGGCGTTTTCTGGCGATGCGAACGGCATGGGCCTCGGTGCTGCTCCTTGCAGATCTGTGGCAGGACACGACGGCGCGAAAGATGAACCCGTGGCGCGCCCGTGTGTCGCGGTTTGACAGGTGAGCGGGGCCCTTGCCCCGGCAGGCGGGAAGCAGCCTTAACGTGGGTTTGGAACGCGGGGAGGCGGCTCAGGCGCGCGACACGCCGTTGGCGAGGGCGCGGCGGACGAGCTGCGGTAGGAAGCGCGTTGCGGCCCAGCGCCAGGCGAAGGGGCGCTGCGGCCGGCTCAGGATCGCCCGCGTCGCGGCGCGCAGGGCCACGGGGATGGTGCCGCCCGCGAGGAACAGCTCGCGCTCGGCGCTGGCGATGAAGAACAGATGCGCGGTGCACGCCCGGTGCATGTCCTCGCCATAACGCGCGAACAGGATGCGGCGCGAGGCGCGGTTCGCTCCGGCATGGCGCGATACGCGCGCGTCCGTGGTCTCGCCGTCATGGTAACGCGCGAGCGGCCCGGGCACGCAGTCCGCCTCGAAGAAGCGGGCAATGCGCAGGACGAAATCATAATCCTCGTTGGCGGCAAGCGACGGATCGAAGCCGCCCGCAAGCGCGAGCGCGGCGCGGCTGACCATTGCGGTCGATCCGCAGCCGGTGACGACATTTCGGGCCAGCAGGCCACGGTAGATCCAGCCCTTGTGGCGGGCCGGGTGGACGGTGCGCGTGCCGTCTGCCGCGAGGCTCTCGAAGCCGGTGTAGACGAGGCCGAGCCTTGGCCCCGCGGCGCGGAAGCGGGCGACCTGCGCGGCGAGCTTGCCGGGCAGCCACTCGTCGTCGGAATCGAGGAAGGCCACGAGGCCGCCGCGCGCCTCGGCGATGCCGCGGTTGCGCGCGGCGCTCACCCCGGCATTGGGCTGCGAGACAAGGCGCAGGCGCGGATCGGCGATCGCTTCGACCACCTTGCATGTGGCGTCGGTCGATCCGTCATCGATGACGATGACCTCGAAGGGCGGAGGGTCCTGCGCCAGTGCGCTGGCGACCGCCCGGGCGATGGTGGCGGCACGGTTGTAGGCCGGGATCACGACGCTGACGCGCAGGTCCGGAGGGTTCGCGCCGGCAGGAATGGGAGGGCGCGCGTGCGGAGCGGGGCCGGGCGGGCCGCTTCCGGTCGGCCAGCGCGGACGAGCCTGGACGGCGTCGGGCACGTCGCCCAGTCGCAGCGCGAGGTCGGCGCAGCGCGCGCGCAGCGCATCGGCCTCCTGCGGGATGTCGCAGGCGATCCGGTCGAGCGATCCGGCGAGCGCGCCCCGGTAACGGGGCAGGCGTTCCGACCGGTCGAGTAGCTCGATGATCCGCGCATTGACCTCGAGCCGCGCGGCGAGGCCCCGCTCGCTGCGTGCCGTGCCGGAGAGGGACCCGCCGCCCGGCAGCCGCCGGTAGAAGGCAGCGCCGCCCGCCGTGCGTGCCAGCACATTGCCGCGCGCAAGCCCGCGCATCATCACGTCGCCGTCCTGGTTGACGGCAAGGTCCGGGTCCCAGCCGCCGCTGCGGTGATAGGCGGCGCGGCTCCACAGCACGCTGCACGGCGGGTGATACCAGCCGCCGAGCCAGGCCGAGAGATCGTCCTGTCCGGCGTAACGCGGGGCGCAGGACGGCGGGGCCCAGTGCCACGCGCCGCCTTGCCCCTGCTCGAAGCGGTACCACGGGGCGCAGGCGATGTCCCCTTCGCCCGCTTCCAGCGCCTCCACCAGCGCCGCGAGGGTCTCCGGGGCGAGCAGATCGTCGGCATCGCAGAACATCAGCGCCTCGCCCTCGGCCTCGGCGAACCCCGCCAGCCGCGCCCGGCTGGCTCCGCGCTCCGGCACCTCGACGAGCCGGACCGGCGCCCCGAAGGACCGGGCGATCCTGCGGCTGTCATCTTGCGAACCATTGTCGGCGACGATGATCTCGTGGGGCGGCCGGGTCTGGTTCAGCAGGGAGCGGATCGCGACGCCCAGATAGGCCTCTGCATTGAGGCAGGGGATGATGATCGAGGTCCTCACCCGATCTCGTCCAGCACCGCCTCCACGCCCGCCACATCGACCGTCAGATCGCGGTCGAGCGGATGTTCGGCCGTGCCCGCCTCGGCATGGAGCAGCCAGTAGTGCAGCCCCAGCCCGCTGGCGAGGTTGTAGAAATTGGGGTTGGGAAAGCCGGGATCGGCAAGTTCGACCACATGGCCGCCCTCGGGGCAGAACAGCATGTTGGTGAGGCCCGCGCCGTGCGGTGCGAGGAGGACGCGGGTCTGCTGCATCAGCGCGACCTGATCGGGAAAGGCGAGGTCCTCCATGAACACCTTCTCGAAGCCGCGCGGCTCGAGCATCGCCCACAGCGCAGCCTCGTTGGTGATGCGCCGCCCCCGGGACCGCTCGCGGCTTATGAACACCCGGCGCGAAATGACGGCGCCGTGCCGCGCCGGATCGGCGAAGGCGCTGCGCACCGCGCGCATGTGAGCCGGATCGAAGCGGTCGGTGACGAGCAGCGCCAGCTGGTCGACCGCTACCGGCCGATCCGGATCGAAGCGCCGGAAGGTGGCCGGATCGATCCCCAGCATCCTTGTCG
This sequence comes from Porphyrobacter sp. THAI-01a, assembly GCF_056868655.1. Classification (NCBI taxonomy): domain Bacteria; kingdom Pseudomonadati; phylum Pseudomonadota; class Alphaproteobacteria; order Sphingomonadales; family Erythrobacteraceae; genus Porphyrobacter; species Porphyrobacter sp. THAI-01a. Next base: position 1,163,326 of record NZ_CP180579.1, read on the forward strand.
AAGCCTCCATTACGCCCGTCATGGTGCGGGGCATCAGGACCTCGCCGAGCAGCCCGCGCTCCTTGAGGATGAGAAGCTTGGGCAGGTGCGCGGTCAGCCAGTGCGAGTGGTTGTGATAGGCGCGCTCGAGGATCCAGACGGCGCTGTCGAAATGCTGGCCTGCGATCTCCCCGCGCGCGGTTGCGGCTGCCTGCGCGGCGTGGCCGGGGCGGTGGGCGATTTCGCGGCTTTCGAGCGAGGTCTCCTCGTCGCTGATCAGGGCGGGGAAGAAATCGCCCTTGCCTGCGGTGTGGAAGAACAGCAGCCGTGCGCGCTCGATATGCGCAAGGTAGGTGGCGGCGACAGTGCGCTCGGGCACGTCACGCATAGCGTAGCCCCACAAGGCACCGTCATCCGAAAGCGCGGCGCGCGCTGCGACATTGCAGGGCAGGGGCGCACAGGCGGTGCGCGGGGGATGCAGCACCTGCCTGTCCTCCCGCGATCCGCGCCGTTCGAGGTAGGTCTCGAGCGGCTCGCGCACCCGCCAGCGCCACCCCAGCCACGCGGGCGCCACGCCGCGCTCGACCGCTCGCTCCGGCATTCGCCTGAGATGCCAGAGCAGCGCGTGGGGAAGGTTGGCCAGTGCCATTGCCGGATATCCGTGTTCAGGCGGCCATCTCGCGGAATTCCCGGTGTCCGCGCCTGAGACTGTCGAAATCGCCGAAGCCTTCGACCCTGCCGTCCTTGAGGTAATAGAGCGTGTCGCAGCTTCGCACGGTCGTCAGGCGGTGGGCGATCATCACCACGGTGCGCTGCCCTCGCATCCCCTCGACCGCCTCGATCACGGCGCGTTCGGTGGTGTTGTCGAGAGCGGAGGTCGCCTCGTCGAGGATCAGGATCGCGGGATCGTGATAGAGCGCGCGGGCGATGCCGATGCGCTGCCGCTCGCCGCCCGAGATGCGCACGCCGCTTTCGCCGACCACCGTGTCCAGCCCTTCGGGCTGGCGGTCGATGAAACGGCCGAGCTGGGCGAGGCGGATCGCGCTCGCAAGCGCCGCCTCGTCCACGTCGCGGTCCTCGATCCCCAGCGCGATGTTGCGCCTGATGGTGTCGTCGAGCAGGTAGATCGATTGCGGGACATAGCCGACCTGCGTGCGCCAGCGGCGCAGCTCCTGCTCGTCAAGCCGGTGACCGTCGATCACCAGCCCCCCGCGCTCGGGAGCGAGAAGGCCGAGCAGCACGTCGACCACGGTTGATTTGCCCGCCCCGGTGCTGCCGACCAGGCCGACGGCGGTGCCCACGGGGATGGCGATGTCGATGCCCTTGAGGGCGTGGTCGGGTGCGCCGTCATAGCGGTGCCAGACGCCTTCGATGCCGATCACGCCGAGAGGGCGGTCCTTTGCGGTCGATGGTTCCGCAGCCGGTCCGCCAGGCGCAGGCGCGTCGCCCAGCAGAGCGAGATCGCGCACGATCGGCTCGATCGAGACAAGGCTGTAGCGCAGGTCCGCGAACTGGTTCATCGCCGCGCTCGAAGCCTCGCGCAGGCGAACCAGGCCGACGACGAACAGCGACAGGGTGACGAGGATGCTTTCGGTCGAGCGGCCCTGGAGCACCAGCCCGCAGGCGAGCGCAAGCAGGCCCGTCATCGCCACCATCTCCGAGGCGGGCGGGATGATCCGGGTGATGAACATCTTGAACCCGTTGACCCGCGAGATGCGGCCCACCGCGGCCATGACCTTGCCTGTGAAGAACGCCTCGCGGCCGAGGGTGCGGATCTCCTTGATGCCGCCGAAGGCCTGCATCAGGTTCTGGTTGAAGACCTTGCGTTCCTTCTGCTGGATCAGTCCGAAGCGTCGCAGGCGGCCACTGACGCCGCGCACCGCGAGGATCGCGATCACGCCGAGGAAGGCGATCCAGGCGAGGGTGATCACGGGTTCGACGAAAAGCAGGAAGCCGAGCACCGCGACGAGGATCACGATCCGGGTGCACAATTCGAGGATCGTGCTGATCACGCTGTAGCACACCGTGGTCACCTCGCCGTCGACGTTGCGGAGCAGTTCCGACCGGTTGCGCTGGAGGAAGAAGGTGTAGGGCGCGTTCATGTAGGCGCGCATCAGCCGCCCGGCGATCGCGATGCGGCGGTTGGTGACGTAGCGGATCTGCGCCCAGTAGTTGAGCGCCAGGAAGCCGTTCTTGAGCGCAAAGATCGCGAGCAGCGCGCTCGCCCCCCACAGCACCAGTTCGCTGCTCGAAAGGCCCTCGGTGACATCGCCGAGGATGCCGCCGATCAGCGGCAGGCCGGCCATCGCCTCGCGGTCGACGACGGCGCTCACGAAGGCAGGCACGGCGGCCAGACCCGCGATCTCGAGCAGCGCCCCCATCAGCATCATGGCGAACAGGACGAGGGCATTGAGCCGGTCGCGCCGGGACAGCAGCGACAGGAGGCCGAGGAGCGGCTGGACCCTGCCCGAGCGGTCGTCCTCGCGGGGGAGTGTCGTGGCGGCCCCCGTCATGCCGGGGTCGCCAGTCCTGCCGCAGGCATTCGTCCCGCGGCAGCGGCCGCCTCTGCGATCATGCGGTAATCGGGGAGCTTGCCGCACAGGGCGTCGTCCCACAGGTCGGTGAGCAGGTGCTTGTGGCTTTCTATGTCGGATTTCCTTGCCTGTTCGAAGCCGCGCTCGCGCATTTCCTCGGGCACGGGTGCCGAGACGATGGCGGGCAGTTCGTCGATGGAATCGTAGAGGACGCCGGCGCCTTCGCCGACATACTGGATCAGGTCGCGCCGCAGGTTCGGCATGCAGATCCCGACGCCCGCGGCCTGGGCCTCGGCGATCGCCATCGGCCAGCCGACCGTCGGCCTGGCGAAATCGCCGGTGTAGACCAGCCAGCGGTGCTTCTTGTATTCTGCCGGCATGTCCTCCGGCTGGACGGGATCGACGATGTTGACGCCCGCACCGAGCTGAGCGTCGCGCGCCCTAAGCCATTCGGTGCGATAGCCCATCGCGTAGAGGTTGAAGGTGCGGTCGGGGACTTTCCGGGCAAGCCGCAGGAAATCGGGCATCGCCTTTTCCTCGGTCACGAAACCGGTGTTCATCACGGCGTCGCCATTGGCGCTGCGGTCGTGGAAATGGGCGAAGCGCACCACCGGGAAACAGTCGATCAGCTTGTCCGGATTGGCACCCGCGCGCGTCAGCCACGGCCTTGCGCAGGGAAAGCCGAGCACGCCGAGGCACAGGTCGCTTTCCATCGCCCGCAATGCGTCGCGCAGCCACGGCGAGCGTTCCGGCGGCGGCTCGCGGAGGAGCAGCTGCCTGATCCGTCCGGCAAGACCCTTCTTGCGGAGCGCGATCGTGTCGCAGGAATGGGTGCGGACCGTGAAAGGCACCCCGGTGATGCGCGAGACTTCGCCGATCAGGTGCAGTTCGGTGAGGTGATGGGTGTGCAGCAGGTCAGGCCTGAACGCCTGAACCGCCGCGACGAGTTCCTCGATCGTGCCGGCAAAGGTGTGCGGCCGGTGATTCTCATAGGGAATGCCGGGCGCCTCGCGCGTGACGATGCCGATCTCGTAATCCTGCTCCAGCGCCTCGATCTCGTTCTTGATGTAGGTCTGGCCGATCTGCGGATATTCCTTCAGCAGGAACAGCACTCTGGGCTTTTGCAGGCCGGGACCGGAACGGCTGGCGGGAGGATGGGCGGTCGTCGTCATGGGCACTCCCTTGGTTGGGGATGGAACTTGGGCGACATCGAGGAACCGCAGACGCACCCGTGCCGCGGCGCCGGGGGTCGTGCTGCGGTTGCGAAAAGACAGGCTTGGCGAACGCAAGACCACTAAGCAGGTTAGGGACCTGATCCCGCCCCGCGCGCAAGCGGAGCGCATGACCCGAACTTCCACTCCCGTGACCAGCCCCGCGGGCGCCGCCCGCCGTGCCCGCGTGTCCATCGTGATGCCGACCCACAACCGCGCGCACCTTGTCGGCGAGAGCATCGAGTCTGCCCTCGGCCAGTCGCTGCCGCCTGCGGAGATCATCGTGGTGGATGACGGATCGAGCGACGAAACGCCCGCAATCCTGCGATCTTTCGGTGACCGGCTGATCGGGTTGAGGCAGGACAAGGCGGGCAAGTCGGCCGCGCTCAACCGCGGCATCGCGGCGGCCACCGGCGACTTCCTGCTGGTGCTCGACGATGATGACCTCCTGCCGCCCTGTGCGCTCGCGGCGCATGTCGCGGCCCTCGAGGCCATGCCGGAGGCAGGTTTCTCCTATGGCCGGTTCGCTCGATTTACCGGACAGGGCGAGGATGCACCTTGCAGCACCGATTGCGAGGAACTGCCGCCCGAGGGCGAGAAGCGGCTGCTTGTGCAACTGATGCAGTGCTGCTTCCTGCCCAATCCGACATGGATGGTGAGGCGCAAGGTGCAGCTTGCAGCCGGGCGTTACCGGAGCGATCTGCCGCGCGGGCAGGATTACGAGATGATCCTGCGTATCGCTCGTGCTGCCCCCGGGGCCCGCGCCGACGGGATCGTGCTCTACCAGCGCAAGCATGTGGCAGAGCGCACCACCAGTCGCGGCACGGTGGTCGCCAAGGATACCGTGGCGGGCTGGATCGATGCCGAGCGCACGATCTTCGCCGAGATCGACGAGAACTGGGGCGATGTCGATTTTCAGCCCTTCGAGACCCCGGCGTCAGGTGCTGAAGCGGAGCGGCTTGCGGTTCTCCAGCGTGCGGTGATCCTGTTCATGCGCAAGCTCCACGACCGCGCCGAAGGGCACCTTGCGCGCTATTGCGCGCTGCTCGGCAACGCAGCCCCGGGACAGCGCGAGCTGGCCGTGGCCAGCGACCTTCTCGGCGCGCGTTACGGGATCGGCGAGATTCTCGATGCGAGCCATGATCCGGCGCGGCTCGCGGCGCTCGACCTGCCGCTGGCGCTGCGCCGGTCGATGGCGCGCCATCTGCCGTGGCGGATGCGCGAGCTGATCGGTGGCGGGCGCTTCGGCGATGCGGCAAGGCTTCTCGGCTGGGGGCAGCGTGCGCTCGGGACGGCGGCAGTGCTCGGCGCGGCTGGCGGACGGCTTGAGGATCACGCCCGCCGGGGACGGACAAGATCGCGCATCAGCGCGTCGTAGGCATCGTGTGCGCCGGCGACGGAGAAGGCTTCGGCGCGGGCGCGGGCCTTCTCTCCCAGAGCGGCACGTGCGCCGGGATCGCCAAGCAGATCGTCCACCGCTTCGGCGAGAGCCTCGGGATCGTCTGGCGGGACCAGCCGGGCGTCATTGCCTGCGGTGTCCGCCACGCCGCCGACGTCCGCGGCAACCGCAGGCGTGCCCGTGGCCATCGCCTCCATCAGCGCCAGCGGCATGCCTTCGCTGCGCGAGGGCAGGACGAAGATGTCCGCCTCCTGAAGATAGGCCCGGATGTTTTCCGGGCTAAGCCGTCCGGCGAACTGCACCATGTCCCCCAGCCCGAGCCTTGCGACCTGTTGCACGAGGGCCTCGTGCTGCGAACCTTCGCCGATGATCACCAGCCGCGCCCGGCAGCCGCGCCGTGCCAGCGACGCGCAAGCCCTGATCAGCACGTCGAAGCCCTTGACCCGCTCGAGCCGCCCCACCGCCACCAGCAGCGCATCGCCGTCCCCCGCCCCGCGCGGCGGACCGGGATGCCAGAAGTGCGTATCGACCCCGTTCGCGATGACAACGGGCGCCTCGCGGGGTGCAAGCCCCTCGTCGGCAAGCTGGGCGGCGATGTCGTCGGAGACGGCCGTCACCGCATCCGCCCCGCCGATGACCTGCGCGAGGTAGGGGGCATCCTCGGGTAGCGGCCGCAGGATGTCGCTGCCGTGGCAGGTCACCACCACCCGGTACCCCAGCCAAGGGGCCAGCGTGACGAAGTAGAGCGCCGAGGGCGAGGCGAAATGGATGTTCACGATCTGCGGCCGCTCGCGCAGCAGGCGCAGCACCAGGCGTGCGGCGGTCGGCAGGTGGAGCCACCGCGCGGAGTTCCGCCGCACATGGAAGGGTTCCGCCCACCCGGCGTTCCGTCTGCGGTCCGGACGACCGCGCTCGGCCCACCCGCTGCTCACCCGGTGGCCGCGCCGGGCGAGGCCGCAGGCAAGGCTGCGGACCACGGCCTGCACCCCTCCGGCCTGGGCGCTGTCGACATTGGTGTAGAGCAGGACTCGCAAGCCGGTCACGCGGTCGCCATCGGTCTAGAAGAACCTTTCGCCCACCCGGATCGTGTCGCCCGGGCGCACAGGGAAGGAGGGCGTCTCGCGCAGGTCGACCAGCATCTCGCGCGTGTCGGTGGCGCGTTTCAGGAACACCTTGCGGCTATTGGCACGGTAGGTGAAGCCTCCCGCTGCGGCCACCGCCTGCTCGATCGTCAGGCCCACCGCGAAGTCGTATTGCCCGGGGCGCGCCACCTCGCCGAGGATATAGAAGGGACGGTAGTTGATGATCTCGGCGCTGACCCGCGGATCCTCGAGATAGCCGCTTCCCAGTTTTGTCGTCAGTTCGGCCTGCAGGTCCTCGACCGTGCGGCCCGCGACGGCGATGTTGCCGATCAGCGGGAACGACACGTCGCCGGCGCCGGTGACCCCGTATTCGCCCGTGAGCGTCTCCTCGCCGAAGACGGTGATGCGCAGCTTGTCGCCCGGGCCGAGCGCGTACGGCGCGGCGTTGTCGACGATGCGCGCGCGCGGCGCGTCGCCTCCGCTCGAACAGGCGGCGAGCAGTGCCAGCATCAGGGCGGCGAGCAGGGCGGGGATGCGCAGCATCATGCGGGGTTCCTTTGCGCTTGTGGAGAGAGACGGGGCGCGCGTCCGCGCATCCGCTGGAGAGCAGGGGAGCGTCGGGTCGGCGTGGCTGCGGCAAGCGGCAGGGCCGCGAGCGCGGCGGTGATGGCGTAGAGCAGCACTGTGTCGATCAGGAAGGGGCCGATGACCAGCTCGGTGCGGACCCGCAGGAGGATGGTGAACAGCGTCACGACGGCGAAGGCGCGGGGCGCGTCGACCGCGACGACCAGCAGGGCCACACCGCGCATTGCCGCATAGGCGACCGGCAGCAGGAACAGCGCCAGCCCCACCAGTCCGAGATCGGCCATCAGCTCGCGGAAGGTGTCGTGGAAATGGAAGGCGCGCCCGTCGCTCTGGCCGTTGCGGGCGAGCAGGCCCTTGCCCTTGGGGCCGAGCCAGATCGCCTTGTAGCCGTGGCCGATGACCGGGGCCTGCGCGATCAGGCTGTCGGCCTCCTCCCACAGCAGCGTGCGCCCTGTCAGCCGCGCGTCCTTGTGCAGCACGTCGGTGCGCACGATGGCGGCCTGGCGCTCGATTTCGGGCAGGGCGACCAGCACGGGAACCGCGAGCAGCGCCGCGGCGAACAGCGCAAACAGCCGCCCTGCGCGCCCGAGCAGCGCGGCGAGCGCGACCATCCCGAGCATTCCGGCCATCACCAGCCCTGAGACGACCGCCGTCATTGAATCCCCCTGCACCAGCAGGAAGGCACCGGGGACCAGCGCCAGCGCGGCGGCGATGCGGGTCCTCAGAAGATGCGCGCCAGACGCCAGCACGCACAGCGCCGAGCCGATCCAGAACAGGGCAATGTAGCTCATCTGGTTCTTCGATCCGGCAAGGCCGATCAGCACCGGCCCGCTCTCCGACATCCCCGCCCGGCCCGAGGCGAGGCCGGCGAGACAGGCGATCGTGGAGCCGACGAAGACTGCGAGCACCAGTTCGCGCAGCGACAGGAACCGCCCCAGGGCGAACCCCATCACCACGGTGAGCAGCAGCTGCAGTCCGTAGCGCAGGGAGACGGCGGGAATGTCCGACCACAGCCACGATGCCGCGGCGAACACCGGCAGCAGTAGCAAGGGAAGGGCCGCTGGCAGCAGCGAGGGCAGGCTGCGCCAGCGCAGCGCCAGGATGGCACCGAGGCACAGCAATTGCATCAGCGTCATCGCCGGACCCAGTGCCGGAGCGGCAAGGCAGGCGAAGATCGTCACCGCGAAGCCGAACACGGACAGACGCTCGAACCCGAAGGGTTCGGCCGGGCCGCGTCCCTCGCGTGCTCGGGCTGGTGCTGGCAAGATGGTTCGCCTCCGGTTGCTGGTCGGGCGGGCGGAACCCTCGCCGATTGGACCGCGCGGTTCGCTCACACAGGTTATTGCCCTGCCGCAGGATCGGTAATGCTGGCCGGACCGGTCAGGGCGCGATCAGGAAGCGGTGCCGGGGCGCGCCGGCGTCGCCGCTCCGGAGATGATCGGGCCGCAGCAGGGCGAACTTGTCGCGCGCGACACCGAGACCCGCATCGAGCAGCAGGCGGGGACGGTCGCTGTGCGCGATCAGCGCGCGCAGCAGCCCGCTCTCACGTTTGGCATCGAGAAAGTGGCGATGATGCCAGCGCTGGGCGCACTGGGCCCGGTGGGCCGTGAGAATGGCCCGGTCGGCATCCCTGAGTGGCCCCGCCAGCATCCGGTCGTCCGCTGCGACGAGCGCGGCGAGATCGGCTGCGGAGTGGCGCGCGCTGAGCGAGTCCGGACGCTCGATGGCGAGGTAGCCGCAGGCCGCCACCAGCCGGAACCGCGCACCGGCCAGCAGCATCCGCGCGTAGAGATCGAAATCCTCTCCCAGCCGCAGTCGCGGATCGTACGACAGGCCATGGCGCTCCAGAAAGGCGCGGCGCATCACCGGCTTGAGGAACCCGAGCTCGCCGCGCGGGCGACCGGGCCGCGAGATGTTGGCCTCGACGAAGCGGGCGAAGGTCATCCGTTCGGCCACGCCGCCAGTCGCGAAGGCGGCGAGGCCGGCGAACTCCGCGGCCTCGTCCTCGGCAACGAACATGATATTGTCGGCCGACATGTCCCAGTCGTCGCGCAGGTCCGCGATGGCGGCGAAGCGGCCGGGGAGGATGACGTCGTCGGCGTCGAGCACGGCCACCAGCGGGGCGGACGAGGCGGCAAGCGCGGCGTTGCGTGCGCCGGCCGGGCCGAGATTGCGCGGTTGGCGCAGGATGCGCAGCCGTCCGCTCCCGTCATCGACGCTCGCCGCCTTGCCGGCCGTGCCATCGCGCGAGCCGTCGTCGACCACGATAACCTCGCGGACCGCGCTCTCGGCAAGGGCTGATGCGACTGCCCGCGCGATGGTGACCTCGGCATTCATCGCCGCGACGATCACGCAGATGTCGTCCATGCCGCAGCCTCTTTTCATGCACCGGTGGGAAAACTGGCGCAGCTTTAGCCGCAGGGCGGAGAGCGGGAACTAACCTCGTTAAGGGGCCGCCGGGCGGGATCCGGCCTATGCCGGGACAGCCACGCCGCCCGGCGCAAAGCCTTGCACTCACCCCCGGAGAACCCCAGCGCTCATGGCCCTTGCCGCGTCCAGCCCTGCCGAGCCGCTCGTTTCGCTCCTGATGGTCGCCCGCAATGCCGCGGCGCACATCGATGCCGCGATCCTCTCGGCCCGCCGCCAGACGCTGGGCGCGATCGAGATCGTGGTGGTGGACGACTGTTCGGAGGACGCGACCGGCGAGATCATCCGCCGCCATGCCGCGCTCGATGCGCGGGTAATCCCGGTGCGGGGCCACGGCCGGGGCCTCGCGGCGGTGCGCAATCTCAGCCTTGCCGCCGCGGCCGCCCCCTATGTCGCGGTGGTCGACAGCGACGACATCCTGCATCCGCGGCACGCCGAGAACCTGCTGGACCTCGCCCGCCGCTGCGACGCGGATCTCGCGGCGAGCAACATGATCGCCTTCTCCAGCGACGAACCCGCCACGCTGTTCGCGGATGCCCCGGAGTGGCAGCGCGAGCGGACGATCGATCATGCCCGGTTCGTGGCGACCGGGCGGGTCGACAGGCCGTTGCTGCAACTCGGATATCTCAAGCCGCTCTTCCGCGTCGATGCCCTGCGCCGCCACGGGCTCGGCTACGACCAGCGCCTCCGGATCGGCGAGGACTGGGATCTGGTCGAGCGCGCGCTCGCAGCGGGGCTGACCTACGCCTATCGGCCCGAACCGACCTACTTCTACCGCCGTCACGCCGCCTCGACCTCGTTCCGCTGGCGGCCCGAGGATCTCGCCGCGCTGATCGCTGCCGAGCGTGACCGCCTGGCGAAGGACGTCGCCGGCGGGGCGGGCAGGGAGCTGGTCCAGGCGCGGCGCGAACGACTGGCCTCGCTCGAGGATGCGCTCGCCCATGTCGAGGCGGTCGATCACCTCAAGGCCCGCCGCATCCTGCGCGCGCTGCCCGGCATCGTGCGCCGCCCGCAAGCCGCCGCGATGCTGTGGCGCAGCGCGCGCGAGGGGCTCGAGCGGCGCACCGCCGCAGCCCGCAAGCGCGGTCTTTCGCCCGAGCTGCCCGCGCCCGAGCCCCATGTCCTCGTCTGCGGCAAGGCGCCGTCCGGCTCGCCGGTCGCTGTCGCTGCCGCGCTGGTGGCCGCAAGCGGCTGGACCGTGCGTCAGCTCTCGGGGAACGCGCTTCGCGATCCCCTCGCCACGGCCCGCGCCGGACAAGGTGCGGCCATGGTGCTGCTCGCCGACGGCACGCTCGCCGATGCGGCCGCCTATGCGATCGGCGACCGCGCGCCCTTCGTGGCGGCGGCGGGCGCCGGTCACCCCCTGGTCGACCATGTGATCGAGCCGCATAGCTGCGGAAGCCTGCTTGGCCTCTTGTCGGCCGTGGGGCTCGCCGACACCGGTCTTGCGTGGCGGGTGCGGGAAGGGCCGGTCCCGGGCATCGCGGCATGAACCCGGCCCCCCGCGCGCTTTTCGTCAGCCGCCAGCGCCTGATCGGCGCGACCAACGGCAGTTCGGCCTATCTCATCGACATCGCCAATTCGGTCCGGGCGGCAGGGCTCGAACCCGTGCTGCTCCAGCCTTCGCCCGACGTGATGGGGCGGGTTCCCTTCTACCGCGCCCGCCCGGAGATGGGGGTCTTCGCGCAGCATCGCATCCGCGGGGTGGCACGGATCGGGCGCTGGTTCGTCTCCCGCGACCCGGGGGTGTGGCGCGATGCGGCCCTCGGCGTATTGCGGAGCCTTGCGCGGCGTTGCGGCGCGCGTGGCGCGTGGTCGCAGGATCGCCCGCGCCCCTATGCCATTGCCGCACCGTGGAGCGAGGCGGACCGCGCCTGGCTCACCGCCCGGCAGGCGGGCGCCCGCGATCTGGTGATCGCCGACTACGCCTTCCAGTCCGTCGCCTTCGCCCTGCTCGGCGTCCCGCGCTCCCGCAGCGCGATTGTCATGCACGACCTGTTCCACCGCCGCGGCGGCTCGGGCGAGGGGGCTGACAGGGATTCGGTCGTTTCCCTCACGCGGGAGGAGGAAGTGGCGCTGCTCGCCCGCGGGGGCACGATCGTGGCGATCCAGCAGGACGAGGCCGATTTCGTGACCGCGGCGCTACCTGAGGCGCGGGTGATCGTCGCATCCGGCACCCGCAAGGCCGAGCCGGAGAAGGCAGCCCAAGGCGCGCCGGAGCGCCTGCTCTTCGTCGGCAGCCGCACCGCGCCCAATTCGGACGGCCTGCGCTGGTTCCTCGAAAGAGTGTGGCCGCAACTTCGTGGCGCGGTGCCCGACACCCGGCTCGACGTGGTGGGGACGGTCGCGGCCGACTTTGCCGGCGAACGGATGCCCGACGGGGTCCGGCTGCACGGCCTCGTTCCCGATCTTGCGCCCTTCTACCGTCAGGCAGGCATCGTGATCGCCCCGCTGCGTTTCGGCTCCGGGCTCAAGATCAAGCTCGTCGAGGCGCTCGCGTGGGGCAAGCCGATGGTGGTGAGCCCGGTGACATTGCAGGGCGTGGAGGAGACCTGCGGCCCGGCCGTGCTGGTCGCCGACAGCGCGGCCGCGTTCGTCTCGGCGATCCGCTCCTTGCAGCGGGACGGGGGTCTGCGTGCCGACCTCTCGCGGCGCGCCATCGGGGCGGTGGAGGCGCAGTTCGCGCCTGCCGTGGCCCACCGCGCCTTGCGCGCCTGGCTTCAGGATGCGGCGAAGGGCAATACCGGGGCGGGGATGCTTCTCCCACCCGAGACGCGCGCGACGATAGCCTGCTTCCAGTAGCCTGCCGACCATCCGAGGTGCATGATCATGGCCGCGCTGCCGGAAAGGGCAACATCCGCGCGGCGTTCGCGGATCGCGAGGCCCAGTCCCCAGCCCTGGCACAGCAGTGCCCAGCCGAGCGCGGGGAGAGCCAGGGCCGGCTGGAGCGGCGCTGCGAGCGCGAGGCCGCAGGCGGGCGCGATCGCCAGCGGCAAGGCCTGGCGCAGGCGCAGCCGCCGGCGGTGCCGCCGCACCGTGGTCGCGCGGCCCTCGCCGTAGCGCAGGTATTGCCGCAGCAGTCCACGCGCCGTCCCGCGCGGGAAATAGGTCACCGGCACCTCGGGTGCGAGCCAGATGCGCGCGCCCCGGGCCAGCATCCTGAGGTCGAGCTCGGCATCCTCGTTGCAGGCCATTGCCTCGCAATAGCCACCGGCCGCGCGGAACGCGGCGATCCGCATCAGCGCGTGGTGGCCGTGCTCGACCAGCCCCGCAGCGGTGCCCGTCCGGTGAGCCGCGCCGCCCGTGCCGAGGCGGGAGTTCTGCGCGGCGGCGACCCCGCGCGCAAAGCCGCTCGCCGCCTGCGTCTCCATCCGCACGACGACGGAATCGACGCCCTGCGTCTCGGCTATCGCGACGAGGCGCGAGACATAATCCTGCGGGTAAAGGCAATGCGCATCGACCCGCGCGAGCCATGTCGCCTTCGCTCCGAACCGCGCCACCGCGCGGTTAATCCCGGCGCTCTGGATGCGGTCGGGATTGTCGAGCAGCACGACCCGCGGGTTCTCCCGCTCGATCGCGCGCACGATCCGCCGCGTGCCATCGGTGCTGCCGCCGTCTGCGACCACGATCCGCGTGTTGGCGGGGTCGGACAGGAGGCAGGTCAGCAGCGGCGCGATATGGGCTGCCTCGTTGAGGCATGGCACCACGGTGAGCACGCGGGATGGGGGCGGCAGGGCAGGCGTTGCTGTCATCGGGCAAGGGTCTCCAGCTGGCGAACGAGGTGCCTGTGGTCGGCCTCGGAAAAGGCGATGCGCCCGGGCGGTACCGTGCGCGCCGCAACGGCGAGGGTGGCGTAGCTTTCGGGCGTGAGCGCCTCGAGCACCGCGCCGATCGCCTCACCCTCGGCGAGGCGAAGCCCCACGTTCGTCGCCGCGAGCCAGCGTCCGGTCTCGACCCCGGCGAGCGCTACGGGCACCGCGCCGTGGGCAAGGCTTTCGTAAAGGCGGTTGGGCAGCAGCCAGCGCGAGTTGAGCCCTTCCTCGAAGTAGTCGATGCACCACGCGAAATGGACCCGCCCGTATAGCCGGGGGAGGTCGGAAGGGCGGTAGGGGCCGGCATATTCCACGAAGGGCGCGCGGGCGATCTCGGCCGCGAAATCGGGGAAGATGTCGGGCGAGGGGATGCCGGCCACCAGCACCCGCACGCGCCCTTCCGAACGGGCGGCAAGGGCGGCGAGGATTTCGAGGCTGCGGCGGCAGCGCAGCATTCCGAACCAGCCGATCACCCAAGGCCCGTCGTCAGTGCCGGCCCCGCAGGTTGGCGGGTCGGGCAGGCATCCGACCTTGTTCTCGACCAGTTCGATCGGCCCGCGCCAACGCTGCACCGCGCGGAAGTAATCGCGCTCGAAGGCGGGGGAACTGACGATCACCCTCGCCGTGCGGTCGAGCAGGCGGCGTTCGACGACGCGCAGGAGCCGTCCCGCAACACCGTCGCTGACCATCTTGCGGTGGATGTCGAGGCATTCGTAGACGAGCGCCTGTCCCGGCCGGGCCAGCGCCGCGCCGATGGCCAGCATCTCGAGATTGCGCGCGATCACGATATCGGCCCTGCGCACCATCGACCGCAGACGCCCCGGGAGGAGCAAGGTGCGCAGCACCAGCAGCGCCCGCTGCCCAAGCCGCGCATCGTGGCTGCGGCCGAGGGCAAGCGCCGGTGCGCCGCTGACGGTGGCCGGCGCAACGCGCCGATGGAAGCCGGCCAGCGTGACCTCGGCGCCGCCCGCCTGCAACGCCTCGACCCGCCGCGCGACGGCGGCATCGCCGAGATCGTGGACGAGATAGGCGATCGTGCTGGCCATGCTGGCTCTCGTGTCCCCGCTGCTCCGGGGCGCGATGTGTCGGCGTTCCCCACAGGGGCGCTCTCTGGCCCAGCGCCGCTCGGGGGAAATTCAAGTGCTTTGCTGACCTCGATCAGGACTCCCGGACGGCGCGCCGCATCCTCCGATGCCTACACAGGTTATGGCGTTGGCTACCGGGCGCGGGCACCTCGGCGCGGCAAAGTCGGCGCTGGTGCCGGTCCATGGACACGGGAGACGCCGTTGGCGACGAGAGCAGACCGCCTGACTCACGAGAATGCAGACCCCCACGCGCGCAGTATGGCTTCCCGGCCAGCGCAAACCCGCACCAGCAATGACGACGTCGGCGGCGGCGCCGGTGGCGGGGGCGGAGGCGGCGGGTATCCTGCCGGCGGAGGAGGTGCGGGAGGCCCGTTCCTTCCGGATCCCGAATGGCTCTGGCTGATCTTCCGGCGCCGCCTGTGGCTGTTCCTAGCGGTGGTCGGCACGGTGCTGGCGCTGGTCGCGGCCTACACCCTCACTCGGCCCGAACTCTACTCCGCCTCCGCCAGCGTCCTGATCGAGCCGCGCCAGCCCGAGGTGCTCGAAAGCGATCCGATCGCGCCCGAACTGGCTAGCGACACCAACGTGATCGACACCGAGGTCGAGATCCTCTCCTCCCGCCGGCTCGCGGGCCGGGTTGCCGAGGCGCTGAAGCTCGAGACCTGGCCGGAATTCGCCGGCGTCCGCGCCGAGCCGGCGGCAGCCGACGCACCCGGCACGCATCCGCTCGCGGGCGCGGTGCTGGCGCGCATGGACATCCGCCGCTCGGGCCTCACCTACCTCATCGACATCACCGCGCAGGCCGAAAGCCCCGAGCTCGCCGCCGCGCTCGCCAACGAGTATGCGCGGCAATATCTCGCCCAGCAGCAAGACGCCAAGACAGGCACTTCGCAGAGCGCGCAGGAGTTCCTCCAGACGCGGCTCGTCGAACTGCGGCGCAACGCCGCCGAGGCCGATGCGGCATTGCAGAACTACATGATTCGCAACGGGCTGATGAGCGCCGAGGGCGCGACCATGGCGGAACAGGAAGTCTCGGTGCTCAACCAGGAGATTTCCGCCGCGCGCGCCGCACTCGCGGAGAAGGAAGGGCAGCTCGCCGCCGCACGCACCCGCGTGGGCCGCGGCGGGGGCGGCGCGGAGGTTCCGGCGGCGCTGCAATCGGGCACCGTGGCGCAGCTGCGCGCCCGCGAGGCGACCCTGACCGGCGAGGTCGCGCGGCTCGAGAGCCGGCTCGGCGACCAGCATCCCGAACTACGCCGTGCACGGGGCGAGCTGATCGACATCCGCAGCCAGATCCAGCGCGAGATCGACCGCGTCATGTCGTCGCTCGAGAGCGACGTGCAGGCCGCCCGCTCGCGGCTCGCTTCGCTCGAGGCGAGCCAGAGCCGCGCGCGCGGGTCGCTGGCGGCCAACAATTCCGCGCAGGCCGGCTATCTCCAGCTCGAGCGCGATGCCAAGGCGGCGCGCCAGATCTACGAGACATTCCTTGCCCGCGCGCAGGATGTGGAAGCGCAATCCGGGCTGATCCGCCCCGATGCCTCGATCGAAGCCTTTGCACGCGTGCCGGTCATGCCCTCGTCGCCGAGCTATCCGCTCGCGGTGGTCGGCGGCCTGACGGTCGCGCTGATCCTCGGCTTCGTCGCGATCGCGGCTGCCGAATATCTCGACGCCCGCATCCGCACCCGCACCGATGTCGAACGGCGGCTGGGCCTTGCCTATCTCGGCGCCGTGCCGGAACTGGGGAGCACCACCAAGCGCAAGGTGCGGGGCGTGCTGCCGCAGGATTACCTGCTCGAGCATCCCCAGTCGCAGTTCACCGAGGCGGTGCGCGCGCTCAAGAACGCAGTCCTCCTGAGGCCGGGCGGGGCGCCGCGGAGCATTGCGGTGACATCGGCACTGCCCCGCGAAGGCAAGTCGACGACCTCGATATGTCTTGCACGAATGCTGGCGGATTCGGGTGTGCGCACGGTGCTGGTCGACTGCGATTCGCGCCGGCGTGCGGTGAGTTCGGCGATGCTGCCCGAGGATTGGGACGGGTTCGGCCAGTATCTGCGGCGCGAGGTTCCGCTCTCCCGCGCGCTCGCGGTGGACGAGCTGACGGGGCTCGCCGTTCTCGGATCGCGCCAGGCCGATCTCGACGGACGCGAGCTGTTCGTGAACCTCCCGCTGGCCGAGATGCTGGCCGAGCTAGCCCTGCAGTTCGAGGTGGCGGTCATCGATACTGCGCCGGTGCTGGGCGTCGCCGAAACCCGTCTCATCGCTGCCGGGGTGGAGAGCACGCTGATGCTGGCACGCTGGCGCGACACCTCGGTCAAGGCCGCCGAAACGGCTGCCGACCTGCTGGTGGCGGCGGATGCGGACATCGTCGGCGTGGCGCTGACCCGGGTCGATGTGCGCAAGTACGGCAGCACGGGCCAGCAGGACGTCTATTCCTATCAGGACAAGTTCGCCGGCTACTACGTCGACTGACCGGCCTCAGAACACCAGCCTCACGCCCGCGGTCACGCGGTTGCGCGTGAATTCGCGGAAGAAGGCATCGTCGGCAAAACGCTGGAACCGGTCGGCGCGCGCGAAGACGCGGAAGTTACGATCGAGCTTCCAGGTGGCGCCCACCATCAGGTTGTATTCGTCGGCGCTGGTCTCGATCTGCCCGATGGTCTCGATCCGGGCAAACCCGGCGCGGCCCTCGAGCACGAGGTTGCGCAGCAATTCGTGCTCCACCTCGATCCGGGCCTGGCTGCGCACGTTGCCGCTGACCAGCTGCGAGCCGCCCTCCTCGACCTGACGGTCGGCGAACAGCCGCAGCGTGGTGAGCGGGGTGGCGGCCCATGTGAGGTTGGCGCCGAAAGAGGCACCGGTCAGGCCGTCGGCGCTCGGATCGTCCACGTCGCGGTGGAGCACCCCTGCGCGAATCTCGCCGAACAGGAGGTTGCTCAGCTCGAGCTTCACCCCCGCCTCGATCGCATAGCCGGTCGTGTCGCGATCGAAGGGGTCGGGCGTGTCCGGGTTGCCGGAATAGGTCAGGCGGTCGATCTGCCCGCGCAGGAGGCCCGAGAGGCGCGGCGAGACCTCGACCAGCGTGGTGAGCGAGGCCCGCAGATAGGTCGAATCGCGGAAATCCTGTTCGAGCACGGTGCCATCGGCGCGGGTCGCATCGTCGAAATCGAGCACCACCATCTGCGCATCGCCGACGACCTGCACGCGGCCGAAATCCTGCGCCAGCGCGAACAGCGCATCGGCGCGGCGAAAGCGCGTGGGACTGCGGGCCTGGCCTGCGCTGGTGATGTTGGCGCGGTCCTCGGCGAGCGAGTCCAGCGATGCGACCACCCGTGCGGAGGTGTCGCGGCTGATGTCGAGCCGGCCGCGCAGCCGCGCCCCGCCTTCCATCACGTCTTCGGTCGTGAAGCGCCCGTGGAAGTTCTGCTGGACATAGGCATCGGCCTCGAGACTGTGGCGCTGCCAGCGGGACTCGATCGCGACGCCGCCGCGCAAGGTGAGCTCGACATCACCTTCTCCCTCGCTCGGCAAGGCGAGGATGTTGTCGTCATATTCGATCCGGGTTTCCAGGCTCGGAAACAGGAAGAAGCTGCCGATCCGGCCGCCGACCGGTTCGAACTCGTCGAACTGGCGTTCCGCGGGGCGGGGCAGCGGCGCGACCTGCGCGCGCGCGGCCGTGCCGGCAGACAGCAGAGCAACAAGACCGGCAAGGCCCGTGACGGTGACGGCGTGGCGCATGGTTATCCCTCCTGTTCGCCGAAGGCCTCGGCTGTCAGCGCGCGGGCGGCACCGACATGGGTTAGGTTCAGCCCGCCGGACCGCTCGCCGGCGGCCGGGTATCGCTCCTCTCGGCCGCGACCAGCCGCGCGACGGGGCCCTGGCCGCCCGCAAGGTCGGCAAAGCCGCCGACTTCGACCACCCGTCCGCGATTGAGCGCGACGACATGGTCGGCCGCCGCCACCATCGAGAGGCGGTGCGCGATCACCAGCATGGTCACACGTCCGCGCAGCGCCGCAACCGAGTTTGCGAAGGCGGCCTGGCTCTCCCAGTCGAGCGCACTGGTGGCCTCGTCGAGCACGAGCAGCTGCGGCGCCATCACCAGCGCGCGTGCGAGCGCGATGCGCTGTCGCTGGCCGCCCGACAGCCCGCTGCCGTTCTCGCCCAGTCTCGCGGCGAGCCCTTGCGGCAAGGAGCGCACGAAATCGGCGGCACCCGCCCCTTCGAGCGCCGCCCAGAGCTCGGCATCGCTCGCATCGCCGCGGGCGAGCCGCAGGTTTTCGGCAACGCTTCCGGCGAGCAGGAAATGGTCCTGCGGCACATAGGCGATCGCCCGGCGCCACGCCTGCATGTTGGCGGGCGTGAGCGCCTGCCCGTCGATCGTGATCGAGCCGTCCTGCGGGGTCAGCAGGCCGCAGACGAGATCGGCGGTGGTGCTCTTGCCGCTCCCCGACGGACCCACGAGTGCGGTAATGCGGCCGGCGGGGATGACGAGATCGAGATCCTCGACTGCGGGCCGCCCGTCGCCGCCGGCATAGGCATAGCGCACACCCTTGCAGCGGATCGCCTCGCGCAGGACGGGCGGAGCCGCCGCCGAGGCCGTCAAGGGCGGCTCTGCGGCAGCGGCACATTCCTCGCGGAAGCGCTCGATGTCGCCGAACACCGTCACCTCGGCCAGCAATTGCTGGAGGTTCGTCTGCAAGGCGGTGAAGCGCGGGGCGATGCGCATGAGCAGCAGCAGGAAGGCGACCAGCGCAGGCAGCGCCATGCCGATCACCGCCAACCCGGCATAGACCAGCACGGCCACCGCCAGCGCGCTGACCAGCTGCGAGAGGATCGTGCCGAGCGAGGTCAGGCGCATGTAGCCCACGGCCTCGGCATGGACCTTGTCCAGATTGGCGGCGAGGCGCGCCCGGTAGGCCGGTTCGGCGCCGTGGATCCGCGCGGTCTTGAGCCCGCCGAGATATTCCGCGACGGTGCGATACTGGTCGCGCTTGTTCGCGGTCCGCTCGCGTCCGAAACGGGTGGCGCGGCGGCGCAGCGGGGCGAGCAGGGCGAGCATGAGCAGGCCGAGCGCGCCGGCGGCCAGCATCAGCAGCGGCGAGATGATCCAGGCGACCACGAGGTATATGGCGAGCAGGATCGCGGTCTGGAGCAGGACCATCACCGCCATCGCCGCGCCATAGACCCGCTCGACATCGGCGGTGAGGAGGTGGTGGAGATCGGAGGGGCGGCGGCGCACCAGCTCGTCCCAGCGCAGCGAGCCGATGGCGGCGAAAAGATCGAGCCGCAGCCGGTTGAGAAGGTCGAACAGCAAATCCGCAAGGTAGATGTTCTTCGCCCGCGTGAACACGCCGTGCAGCGCGATCAGCGCGACCAGACCCGCAAGTGCCGTGCCGAGCCCGATGCTCACCTCGCCCGGCACCCAATCCGGCAGCCGCATGGCGGACGGCGTGTCCTCGCCTGCGAGGGAGAGCAGCGGGATCACCAGCAGGATCGAGACGCCCTCGGTCAGCCCGCCCAGCACCAGCAGCGCCAGCGCGACGACGAAGCGCCGTCCTCCGGATGCGACGAGGTAGCGCACGAAGCGCGCGAGGCCTGCCGTCGTGCCGGACCTGACCGATTTGGTCATGCGCTGCACGCCGGACGCGCTGCGGCCGCGAGCTCGGCTTCGACGAAAGCCACCACCTCTTCGAGGGCCGACAGATCGTGCGGCACGGTCAAGATCGCGGCGCGGGTGCGATGCGCCAGCGCGGCGCAGGCCCGGGCGTGGCGCACCGCGATCGCGGGGGTGATCGACTCCGGACCGAAGCGCGTGCCGTAGGAGAAGCGCAGGAAAGCCTTCATCCGCTCCTTGGGAACGAGATGGCGGATCGCCAGCGCCTCGCCCCGGCGCAGCAGGAAGAACTGCCCGGGCGCGTGCTGTTCGCCGGCGAGGCCGGAGCCGACGAGGTAACGCTGCTTCTCGCGCACCAGCGGCACCCCGGGACGCTCGGTCAGGTCCTCGCCCGCGAACACGGCGGAGGCCGCCCGGGTGAGCTTGACCTGCGGAAAGGCGGGCAGGATGCGTCCCGCGCCTTGGTCCAATCCTGCGATCGCGATGATGTCGTCGGTGAGCAGCGGATAGCCCGCGCGCAGGAAAGCCGCCGCCGTCGTCGACTTGCCCGCGCCCTTGTCGCCGAGGAAGGCAAAGGCCGCGCCACCAGGACCGACGAGCGCGCTGCCGTGGAGCAGGAAGGCGCCGCGCATCTGCAGCAGCAGGCCCATGACCGGGCCGAGCAGCGGAAAGCCGATCAGCGCCGGATCGACCCCGGGGCGCGGTTCGACCTCGATCAGGCCCGATGCTGCCACGCGGAAGGCACCGATCTGGGGATAGAGCAGGAAGCACTCGCTGTCGCCGAAACGGAAGGTGCCGGGAGTCTCGGCCGGCGGGAAGTCGCGCCCGGTATCGACCAGACGGATTACCGCGTCGGCAGGGCGGGGCGGTGCGGGCGTCAGTTCGGGCAGTTCGAGATCGCTGGCGATGGCAAGGCCGAAGGCGCGGTAGCTATGCTCGCTCATGCCGCCGCCTCGCGGGGCTGCGGCGCGTCCGTGGCCTCGGCGCCACAGCCAGTCTCGAGCCAGATGCCCAGCGCCACGGCGCGCCAGACCATCTGCACCGCGCGCCCCGTCGCCGCGTCGGGGTCGGCTGCAATTGCGGCATAGGTGCGCTGCGCCCGCGCTAGATCGACATAGGGGGCGAGCGGGCTGGCGGCGGAGGCGAGAAGCTCGCTGATCTGCGCATGGTGATGGCGCACGAGGCCGCGCGCGAGATGGACCGAGAAGTCGATCTTGTCGCGCCGCCGCAGGACGCTGTCGGGAACGACGCCCGCCATCGCCCGGCGCAGCACCAGCCGCGACCAGCCCTGCGAGAGCTTTTCGCGCGCCGGCAGGCCGAGGCAGAATTCGACCACCTCGCGGTCCCAGAAGGGATAGCGCGCGGTCACCCCCATGCTGCGATAGAAGGCGGCGTGGACCTCGAAGGCGTAGGGTTGCAGCGGATCGGCGAGCACCGCGTGATGCTGCGCCTGCTCACCCCCTGCCATCTCGGGACGTGTAAGGGCGCGGAGCCGTTCGGCAAGGGTGCTTTGCGCCAGCAGGTCGCGCGAGAGGAGATGGGCGGGGGGCCGATCGGCAGCCGGCGCCGCCTCGCGGTCGAAGGGGGCCAGCGCCCGCGCGATGAACCTCGCGTCGCGCCGCGTCTGGCGCGCGGCGACGCGGCGCGTCAGCACCAGCCGCGAGCGGCCGTAATTGTCCGCCGCCCCGCGCGCCTCGCGCCACAGGGCGGCCCAGGCGCCGCGGGCGGCGAGTTCGTCGAGGAGGCCGTAGCCGTGGCTCACCACCTCGTCGCCGCCATGCCCGTCGAGCAGCACCGTGATCCCGCGCTCCGCCGCGGCGGCGACGACAGCACGCATGCAGGCGAGGTTGGGGGAGAGGGTGGGGCCGCCGGTCGCATCGAGCAGGCTCTCGAACCCGGCGAGCGGCGCATAGCCATCGCAGTCGAGGACATGGGGCGCAAAGCCCCCGGTGGCTAGCACCGCATCAAGGTGATGGCGCTCGTTGCTGCGCTGGGGCTCGCGGAACATCATCGAGAAAACTGGCAGGGGCGCCGCGCCGGCACGCCTGCGGCGGTCGCGCAGCAGGCAGGCGATCGCGGAGGAATCGAGCCCTCCGCTGAGCAGGACGCCGACGTTCTCGCCATCGCCTGCGCGGCGGGCGACGGCGGCATCGAGCAGTCCGCGCAAGGTGCTGGCCGCATCGCTCCCGGGCGTGTGCGGTGTGGCCGTGATGCTGCGATACTGGCGCAGTCGCATCGTGCCGCGTTCATGGACGAGAGCGTGACCTGCCGGCAGGCGGTGGACGCCGGCGAACCAGGTTCCTTCTGCATCGAGCACGCGGCCATAAAGGAAATCGGCGACAGCTTCCTTGCGCACGCAGCGCGACCCGTCGGCGCCGTCCGACAGCGCCGCCGGGTTCTGGGCGAAGCGCAAGGTCGTGCCCTCGACGCGATAGCACAGGGGGCGCACGCCCATCAGGTCGCGGGCGCACAGCAGGCGGCGGCGACCCGCATCCCACAGGGCGAAGGCGAAGCTGCCCTCGATCCGGGCGGGACAGTCCTCGCCCCAACGCCGATAGGCCCACGCGATCACCACCGCCTCGGGCGCATCGGCGGGCAGGCCGAGCTCGCGGCACAGCGCGGCGCGGTTGTCGATCCGCGCATCGGCGACGACCACGCAGTCGCTGTCGAGCATGACCGGGCCGGAGCCGCCCGCCAGCATGATGCCGGGGGCACTCCAGCGGCCCGGACCCGGTGCCGCATCGCGCCGGTGCGCATCGCCGGCGAGAATCCCGGCGATTTCGGGAAGCGGCATCAGCGCCGCTCCGCGAGCACGGTGAACTCGGACAGCGGCGTGGTCGACGCCCCGAGCACGATGCGCTGGTTGCAGCTGACCCAGGCATGGGCCGCGAACCGGCCGGCCGCGTCCTGCCGCACGCCGACGAACAGCTCGCTCGCATGGCCCGCGCGCGCCAGCAGCCATTGCAGGGCCAGTGCCTGGGTCAGGCAGGAGGCGCGCGGGACGAAGCGCGCGAGGCGCTCGATGCGGCGGGCGAGCTGACGGGCATAGAAATGGCTGTCGGCAGACGGCGCCGCCTGCGGCATCCGCGCGCGGATCGCGGCATAGCCCGCCGTCGTCAGCGCAATGCGGATGACGACGACCGCCCCGAGGCACAGGACGTCGCGCCGCAGCCCGCGGCGCCGGGAGGGCCTTGCAGCGTGTCGCGGTCGGGACTGCCGTTCCGCTAGCGGAGGCTGCATGTCACCAGCCCGGCCTGGTCCAGTCTCGCCACGAGCCGCGCGAGGTCCTTCTCGACCTGGTCGGCAGGTGCGGCATATTCCGTCGACACCCTCTCCACGAGGCTGCCGAAAGCGACCGGCTGGCCGATCGCGTTCCAGACGTAGGTGCCGACTTCGTTGAGGCTGTAATAGATGTTGGTGCGCAGGTTGAGCAGCGCCGAGCCGTCGCCCAGCACGCAGTCCACCACCTCGGGGTCGCTGGCGACAAGCAGGTCGTGATCGATTCTCTCCATCCCAAGTCCTTTACGTGCATGACGCCGTCCGCAGCCGGACGGCACCCCCATGCCTTGCAGCGGAAGTGCGGCGGGTACCCCGGGCACAGGCTACGCCTGCAAACCCGGGACCACCCGCCGTAGCTCGTCGATCAGGAAAGGCCGTCCTCGGCCCCGCAGGTGAGATCACCGAAAGGCGTGCCGGCCGGGAAGCTCGCGTCCAGCGCATCCGGGCAGCCGCTGGCCTGGGTCAGCTTCTCGAAGGTGCCCAGTTCTTCAAGCTCGGGTGCACAATAGGTTTTGTTGTTCATTGATTTCCTCCTTTGGCAAGATTGATCACTCCCTGCATGGGATATCGCAGGGATGCGAAAGGAGTGCGCGACTATTGAGGTGCTTCAATCCAGTCCGCAAAGCGCGTCAGGATAAAGCACGTTATTTAAATCGGCTCGCACACCCCTACCGTAAATCCATCGCGGATTTCGATCGTTTCAGCCTGGGGTCTCCTGATGAATGCTGCACTCACCCAAGATAGAAACCGGTCTGCCGCGAAAAAATCGGGCGACGATGCGGATTCTCCGGAGGCGGTTTGGGCGAGCGCGAGCGACGCGTTAGCCGGGTTATGCAGCGTGAGCCTGACGGGCGAGGCGCACGCGTTGTCGGGCTGGCAGGCGGCTTGCCCGGCGAGCCTTGCTGCCCTGGCAGTGCGGGCGCGCATGACGTCGCCCTGTGTGCGCGGCTTCGAACGCGCGGGGCTGCTGCCGCCCCTGCCGGTGGCCGAGGCGGCGAAGGCGGCGCGGGCCCGCTCGGCGATCGGCAACGGGCGGGTGATGGCCCTGGCGCGGCTCGCCTTCCCGGTGCTGGCGCGCGCGGGGATACCCGCCATCGCCTTCAAGGGGCCGTTCCAGCATCGCATGCTCCACGACGATCCGTTCTTCTGCCGCTCGGGCGATCTCGATCTGCTGGTCGCGCGTGCCGACTTCGAGGCTGCGCTGGCGGCGCTCGAGCACGAGGGTTTCCGGCAGCGTGCCGGAACGTCGGCATGGTGGACCGGCCCGCTCGGCGAGGTGCACCTCGATCATGCGGGGGGAGGGGTGATCGATCTGCACCACCGTCTCCAGCAGCCCGGGTGCCCCCCGCCGCACGACATCGGGGCCTTCTTGCGCGATCCGCGCCGCGAGCTGGTCGGGCAGGTGGAGGTTGCCGTGCCCCACCGGCCGCAGGCGGTGCTGATCTGCGCGCTCAACTTCACCAAGGAACTGGTCCACCGTCATCGGTCGGCCCGCTATGCCTATGATCTGGCGGCAGGCTTGCTGGGCATGAGCGTCGAGGAACACCGGCAGTTCGCGCAGCTCGTCTGCCGGCAGCGGTTGATCGGCACGGTCGGTCTGGCAGCGGCGATGTGCGAGAGGATCTTCGGGGTGGTGCTGCCGCTTGCTCCCCCACTGGCGCACCGCGTGCTGCCGGAATGGGCACACCGCCGCGCGCTGCTGTCGATGGTGTTCGAGCCGGATGCGCCTGCAACGCTCTGGCCCAGACGGCGCGCGATCCTGTGGGCGATGTGCAGCGGCGCCCCCGGCGCGCAGCGCGCGGCGGAATTCTCGCGCGAGGCCGCGCGCATGATCGCGAGCGAGGCTCTGCGGCGCTCCCTACCGGTGGAGGGATAGATGGGCGCGGCGGTGCGGCGACAGGTGCAGGCGTTGCTTCTGGGCCTCTGGCTGGTCGCCTGCGGGGCGAGCGGCACCTCGTCCAATGCCGCCGGTGATCCTCCGCCGGCGGAGCGCACGGACGGAGCCTTCGCGGCTTTCGACTTTGCCGGCGGCACGGCCTTCCCGCCGAGGGCGCGGGTGCGCATCGGCGATGTCGCGGTGGCTCCAGGCGCGCGCGAGGTGCACGTTCCCGTAACGCTCGACCGCCCCACGCCCAACACCGTCCACGCGCGGGTGCTGACCCGCAACGGGCGCGTGCCGGGTGGCGCGATCGAGGGCCGGCATTTCGAGCGGCTCGACGGCGTGGTGGTGTTCCGTCCCGGCGATCCGCTCGTCCAGACGGTGCGCGTCTCCTTGCGCGGCATGCCCGAAGGCGCGCGCTTCGAGCTGCATTTCCCCGAGGGCGTCGACGGCGCGCATGTGGCCGACCCGCGCGGCGAGATCCGCGCGGTAAAGGGCGCGCCGCCGACGGTGGCGCGAACCGCCGGCTTTCGCGAACCGCGCCGCTTCGCCGCCTCCGGCACACCCGCCTACCGGCTCGCTCCGGCCCGGGCGCGCTGGAGCGACGGGGGCGGACCGGAGGCGTTCTCGACCCGCCTGCCCCACGGGCGCACCCAGCCGGGCAATGCCGAGACCGGGCTCTATCTCGATCCCGATCGGCACGCGGCGCCGCGCGCGCCGATCGCGGTGGAAGAGGGCGTGCTGGTGCTGCGCAGCCAAGAGCTCGATCGTCCGATCCGCCACGAAGGGGATATGTGGCGGCACGGGGCGGCGGTGCTGACGGGCGAGAGGATGCCGGCAACCCACGTGTCTTACGGCCGGTACGAATGGGAGGCGCAGATGCCCGACCGCCGCGGCGCCTGGCCCGCGCTGTGGCTGCTGCCGACGCGCGGATGGCCGCCGGAGATCGACGTCTACGAAGGTTTCGGCGATTCGCCCGACTGGAACTTCGCGCGCGACATCAGCGCGAACCTGCATGGCGGTGCTGGCGGCAAGCGCAGCTTCACCGTGCCCCTGCGGATCGACGCCAGGCGCTTCTACGCGATCAGCGGAATGTCGGACGGCTATCACCGCTATGCCGTCGACATCGCGCCCGATTTCATCACCTGGTTCGTCGACGGCACCGAGGTCTATCAGGCCGTCAACCCCTTCGCCGGCGTGACCTGGTTCCCGCTGATGAATGTCGCGGTGAAGCACGAAGGCGCGTTCACCGGCGGAAACGGCGCGATGCGGATCCGGGCCTTCACGGTCTGGCGCGGGGCCGGTCAGTTGGGCCAGTAGATCCACTCGCCGCGCGGGTCGAAGGGCTCCGCCATCGTCCGGTCGATCGAGACGGGAGTCTCGAAGGTGCTGGCATAGAGCGGCGCCTTGCGGCCGCGCTCGTGCGCAGCAAGGAGCTTTTCGAGTTCGGCGCGCTTGGCTGGCTGCGCGGCGGCGAGGTTCCGGGTCTCGGTCGGATCGGCGGCGAGGTCGTAGAGCCAGACCTTGTTCTGCCTCGCGTTGACCTGCAGCTTCCAGTTCCCGGCGCGCACGGCCTTGTAATAGCCGCTGCTCCAGAACAGCGGCGCATCGGCGCGTTCGGGCGTTCCATCACCCGTCAGCGCAGGGAGCAGGTTGCGCCCGTCGATCGTGACACCCCTGGGCAGGGGCGCCCCGGCCACGGCGGCCAGCGTCGGCATGACGTCGACCTGCCCGACCGGCAGCGGAACCTTCGTCCCCGGCGCGATCCGCGCCGGCCAGCGGGCGAACAGGGGGACCCGGATGCCGCCTTCGAAGAAGGAACCCTTGCCGCCGCGGAACGGCGCGTTGACCCGGTCGATCCCGACATAGCCCGGCGCGCCGTTGTCGGACGAGATCACCACCAGCGTGTTCTCAGCCAGTCCCTCGGCCTCGAGCTTGGCCATGATCCGCCCCACGCTGCGGTCGAGTGCACGCATCATCGCCGCATAGACCCTGACCCGGTGCGGCGCGATGTCGCCGACTGCGTCATAGTCCTCGCGTGTCGCCTGCAAGGGCGAATGCACGCCCCAGTGGGCCAGATAGAGGAAGAAGGGCCGGTTGCGGTTGGCCTCGATCACCTTGAGGCTCTCGTCGGTCCAGTAATCGGCGAGATAGCCGCCGGGAGCGAATTTCTCGCCGCCGTTGTAGCTGGTGACGAAATGGCCCGAGGCCCACAGGAAGTGGTCGATCGGATCGAATTCGAGCCGCGCGTTGACCGCATCCGGATGATCCTCGGGCAGGTGCAGCATGCCGTCCATGTTGAGGCTCTCGTCGAAGCCTTGCGCATTGGGGTGGAAGCGCGGCGCGTTGCCGAGGTGCCACTTGCCGATGTGGACCGTGTGGTAGCCCCGGGTCTTGAGCACCTCGGCCAGCGTCACTTCCTCGGGCGGCAGGCCCTGTTCCTCGAAGGGCGGCGCTGCGGCCTCGGCTGCGGCATCGTAGACGACCGGCGGGCGATCGGGGGCGAGATCGGCCGAGACCATCGAGACGACGCGGGCAAAGCCGGGCGGGGTCGGGGTGAACTCGAACCCGGTGCGGGTGGCATAGCGCCCCGTCATCAACTGCGCGCGGCTGGGCGAGCAGGTGGCGTTACCGGCATAGGCCTGGGTGAAGATCGCGCCCTCTGCCGCGAGGCGGTTGATGTTCGGGGTCTTGATCCGTCCCCCGGCGATCCCGCCGCCGAAGGTCGACAGGTCGTTCATGCCGAGATCGTCGAACAGGATGAAGACGATGTTGGGCGGGCGTTCGGACGGGGGCGCGGCGGGGGTGGCGGGGCCCTGCTGCCACGGCACCGGGCGGTTGGCCGCGATGTCCTGGGCGCTGCGCCAGCGCACGAAGGCGAGCGCCAGATCGGTGCGGAAGTGATAGCCCGCAGCGCCCAGCACCGCGAGCGCCGCCAGCGTGCCGAGCGCGCCCTTGACCCAGCGCCTCACGCGCCCGTGGCTCCGGCCCGAGTGCAGATGTTGAGCTGGCCCGCCAGCCCCGCATCGCGGTGCTTCGTGATCGCCTGGTATTCGGGCGACTGCACCATCGCCAGCATCGCCTTGCGCGAGGGGTATTCCGCGATCGCGACCATGTCCCACAGCTCCTCGACCTCGCCGAGCAGCAGGCCGGTCACCGCGCCGCTGAAGCGCACCGTGCCGCCCACGGCCGCAAGGCAGGCGTTCACGCCTGCGGCATAGCGCATGTAGGCCTCGCGCCCCGAGAGCTCCGGCTCGGAACCATCGGCATAGGCGGCCTTGTCCCTGAACTTCAGGAGATTGACCATGCACATGGGCTGCCCGTCGTCGGCGGCGAAGAAGGCCATCGCCTGTTCGGGCGCGGGGTGGAGGGCGTTGGTGACGTTCATTGCGGCGCTCCCTGGCGTGCGACCTCGAGAATGGCGGCGACGAAGCCCTGCGGGTCGTCCTCCTGGATGAAATGCCCGCCCTTCAGCGTGCGGTGCTTCTGCCCTGTGGTTCCGGGGACGCGGCCGATGAAGCGCGTCTCGCCGGTGCGGGTGATCGGATCGCCGTCGGAGAAGGCGCAAAGGAAGGGCTTGTCCCAGCGGTCGAACACCTCCCACGCCGCCTTCTGGTCGGGCACAGCGGAGTTGCCTTCGAAGGGAACGAAGCTCGGGAAAATCCGCGCGCCCGCCTTGTAGCGGGCATCGGGGAAAGGCGCGTCATAGGCGGCGATCTCTTGCGGGGAGAGGCCGCGCTTGGTCCCCTTGTTGACGATCCTGCCGATCGGGAACAGCGGGCTCCACTTGGAGAAGGCGCGCCAGATCGCGAAGGCGCGGGGGGCGGGGCCGCCTTCGGGCAGGCCGCCGTTGGACAGCACCACGCCCGAGAACCGTTCGGGCATCGCCGCCACCAGCCGCAGGCCGACGAGCGATCCCCAGTCCTGGCAGGCGAGAGTGATGCGCGTGAGATCGAGCGCCTCGAGCCATTGCCGCATCCACGCGACATGGGCGGCATAGCTGTAGTCGCTCTTGGCCGCTGGCTTGTCCGACTTGCCGAAGCCGACAAGATCGGGCGCGACCACGCGGAAGCCGGCCTCGGCCACCGGCCCGATCATGTGGCGGTAGAGATAGGACCAGGTCGGCTCGCCGTGCATCATCAGCACCACGGGCGCATCACGCGGGCCTTCGTCGATGTAGTGGATCCGCAAGGGCGTTCCGCTCGCAGGGTCGCGGATCTCGCAATAATGGGGCGCGAAGGGGAAGTCGGCGATCCCGGCGAAGGCGGCATCCGGCGTGCGCAGAACATTCATGACGGCTCTCCCCCATCGCTCATGAAATTGGCACCCTGAATGTCATTATCGCGGCTTGCGGTCAATCCCCCGGAGCGGGCCGCGCGGTGTCGATCAGCCGGAACCCGATGTGATCCGTGCCGAGACCGCGCTCCTGGAACTGGCGCGCGGCGGGGCGGTAGCGGGCGCAATAGTTGGCGGCACACAGGAACGACCCGCCCTTGATCACGCCCACCGGCTCGACCGCGTCGGCCCGGTCGCCGGACGAGCTTGTCCACTCCCAGACATTGCCGATCATGTCGTGGAGCCCGAAGGCATTGGGCGCAAAGCATCCCACCGGTGCCCGCCCGGTGAAGCCGTCGGTCCCGAGGTCGCGGGCGGGAAACACGCCTTGATAATAGTTCGCCTGAGGTCTGCCTTCGCCATCGACCGGCTCGGGCAGGGCGGGTGCGCCTGCCCTTGCGGCATATTCCCACTGGACCTCGTCGGGCAGCCGCTTGCCCGCCCAGCGCGCATAGGCCTCGGC
The DNA here is from genome assembly GCF_056868655.1 of Porphyrobacter sp. THAI-01a. Lineage (NCBI taxonomy): Bacteria > Pseudomonadati > Pseudomonadota > Alphaproteobacteria > Sphingomonadales > Erythrobacteraceae > Porphyrobacter > Porphyrobacter sp. THAI-01a. The sequence continues at coordinate 1,193,007 of NZ_CP180579.1, forward strand.
GTCCTCGTAGGCGATCTGGACGACGGGGTGGCGGTCCAGCCCGGCGATGCCGGTCGTCCCGCCTCCGGGATGGCGCCACTGTGCGCCCGGCACCCAGCGCCACCACGCCGGATCATCGGATGTCGGCACCCGGAACACCGCCGAGCCCGGCTGGAGCATCTCGGGAGGCGCGCCTGCGAGCGGGGGCGGTGCGCGCTCCGCCATCGTGACATAGCCGGTCGCCGCGACAAAGGCCGCGAACTGCGCGTTGGTGACCTCGTGGACGTCGATCCAGAAGCCTTCGACCGCCACGGTGCGGGGCGGCCCTTCCTCGGGATAGCGCGGGTTCTCCCCCATCACGAAGGAGCCGGGCGGCACCCACACCATGCCATTCTCGACCATGCCGGTGCAGGCCTTCGCCGCAGGGGCAGGCGCGTCCGTGTCGCCACAGGCGGCGAGCGTCAGGGCGGATGCGGCCAAGGCGGCAAGGGCACCGCGCCCGATCATGCGTCGGGCCACCGCGCGACGGCATCCGCCAGCATCCGCCGCACCACCATTGCCGCGTCCTGCGCGCCTAGGCCCTTGTCCTGACGCAGCGCCCGCCAGGTGCCGAAGCCGAGGATGATGTCGAGCGCCTGCGCCCCCGCCACGTCGGAGCGCACGTTGTCCGGCAGGTGGGCCTCCAGCGCCTCGCGCTCGAGCCTCAGCAGGCGGCGGTGGTCCTCCATCAGATAGGGCGATTCGAACCGCCTCAGATCGGCCGAGACCCGGTAGGGCATGATCGTCTCGAAGATCCGCGCCCGGCGCGTGGCGAGGTCGAACAGGCGCTGCTGCCACGTCGCCCCCTCGGGCGGGCGGAGCAGCATCGGCAGGACCTCGACCTCGATTGCCTCGGTCATCTCGCGATAGAGCGCGTCCATGTCCTTGAAATGGCGGAACACCGATCGCAGGCCCACGCCCGCGGCTTCGGCCACCTGCGCCGCGCCCGGCGCAACCTCGCCTCTGGCGACAAGTTCGAGCATCGCCGCCACGATCCGCGCCCTGCTGGATCGGCTGCGCTCGTGCCGGCCGTCGGGCACCTGCGTTGCCGTTGACGTCGCGCGTGGCAGCTTCTGGGAGATGACCGCCTCCGATCCTGCGGAGCCAAGCCGGCTCCGGGAGCAGGGCTATATTCCGGCACTCCGCCTGTCAATTACGGGGCAGGCTCCGTCCGCTCATCCCGGCGGATCCGGCTCCCACTCGGGCGGCACTGCGAAGGCGTCGGCCCATTCGGGGTGCTTCCTGTATTGCCCACGCACATAGGGGCAGTACGGCAGCACCCGGAACCCCCGCGCCCGCGCGTCGGCGACCATGTGTTCGACCAGCGCCAGCGCCGCCCCGGTGCCCTTCAGGCTGTCGGGGGCGATGGTGTGGTCGGCGCTGATCACGCCTTCCTCGCGGTGGGTGAAGGCGATGTAGGCCTCGCCCTCGCGGCCTTCGACAACGGCGATGTAGCGGCCCTTGCGGCCCTGTTCCTCGCGGTGGATTGTGATCGTGCCCATCGGCTCAGAACCCCTTGAATTCGGGCAGGGGTGTGAACTCGGCATCGTCGGCGTCGGGGAGCTTCATGCGCCCCTGCTTCCAGTCCTCGGCAGCCTGTTCGATCCGCTCCTTGCGCGAGGAGACGAAATTCCAGAACATGAAGCGTTCGCCCACGGGCTCGCCGCCGAGCACCATCACCGTCGCATCCGAGAGCGCGGTCACCGGCACGTCGCCGCCCGGCTCCAGCACCGCCATCATGCCGGCCGACAGGGCCTGCCCCGCTAAATCCACATGCCCGCTGGCGACATAGATCGCACGTTCCGGATATTCTGCGGGGAGCAACCTGCGCGTGCCTTCGCGCATCAGCCAGTGCGCGTAGAACTGCGGCGAGTGGACGGGCGTGCCGGCGCTCAGCCCCTCGAGCGAACCGGCGATCAGCCGTCCGGTCAGCCCGGGCTCGCTCCATGACGGCAGCTCGGCGGCGGCGTGGTGCGAGAAGGCGGGCTCGGCCTCCTCGGTCTCCTCCGGCAGCGCCACCCACGCCTGGATCCCGTGCATCCGCGCCCCGTGCGCACGGGCTTCCTCGAAGCGTTCGGAATGGGTGATGCCGCGCCCAGCGATCATCCAGTTGACCTCGCCCGGCCGGATTTCCTGATGGTAGCCGAGGCTGTCACGGTGGGTCAGCGCCCCGTCGAACAGATAGGTGACGGTGGCGAGGCCGATATGCGGGTGGGGCCGCACGTCGAGTTCGCGCGGGATGCCCGGAGCGAGTTCGGTCGGGCCCATGTGGTCGAAGAAGATGTAGGGGCCGACCATCCGCCGGGCATGGAACGGGAGGACCCGCCCGACCTCGAACCCGCCGCCAAGATCATGGGTGCGTTTGGTGATGATGCGTTCGATCATGGCGTGGCTCCTCGGGGCTGATGGAGGCAAGATAGGGTGCCGGGTGCCCGATTGCAGCCCCGGTCTCCGCCCGGTCGCACCGCCAACCAGACGGCGGGCCGGCCATGAGCGTGCCGCTGGACCGGAATGACGGCTCAGCTCTAGAGCCCCGCGCGCGCCCTCGGCATGACGCCGCCGATGACCAGAACACACCCGGGCCCCTCGCGGGACCCGGGTGCGCTCTCGCCAACAACTGCACTCAGAAGCGTGTGCCGAAGGCTACCCCGTACCGGCGCGGCTCGAGGGCGAAGACGCCTGTTCCGAGCCCGGTCGACGCGTCGGTGAGTGCGAGCCCCGTGATGGCGTCATTGTCGGTCAGGTTCTGGACGAAGGCGCGGGCGAACCACCGATTATCGCGACCGTTCAGCTGGACCTGCGCGTTGACGATCGCGAAGGCCTCGACCCGGTTGACGTTGCCGTTGAAGATGCTGCCGTAGCTCTCGCCGGTGAAGGCGAGATCGCCGCGCAGGACAAGGCTCATGCCGGCCCCAAGATCGGCCGTGTGCTGCGCGCCCGCGGACACCTTGAAGTCGGGCGCCTGCGGCAGGGCGTTGCCGCGGATGTTGACCGGAACGCCCGACGGCTCGAGCGTGAACGGCAGCGGGCCGGTCGGGGTGGCGAAGCTCGTGCGCAGCGCCGCCGAAGGGTTGGCGATCGCGTTGGCGAGGGCGCTGCAGATGCTGAACGCCCCCGTCGCCCCGTTGATGCCGCTGCCCGTCGGGAATGCGGTCGGCGCGCGCAGCAGACCGGGCGCGCCCACGCCCGCGCCGATCCCCTGGTTGACGGTGGCGACCAGAGTGTTTGTCCCCGCCGCGTTGCCGGCCACGGTGGGCACGACCGCGCAGTTCGAGGCGTTGGTGATGTCCTTGATGATCACCGCGTCCGCCCGGCCGCCGCTCGGATCGCGCGGGTTCGTCATCAGGAGGTCCTGCGTCACCTTCGTCTTGAGCGCGCTGAAGTTGAGGTCGAAGCGCCACCCGCGCGCAGGGCGCACCACCGCTTCGGCCTCGAAGCCGTAGATGTCCGCATCGACGTTGTCGTTGATCGCGGTGCGCGCGACGAGGCGGCTGAGCTGCAGGCCCTTGTACTGGTAGTAGAAGGCCGATGCATTGAGCTGCAGCACGCCGTTCGCGAAGAGGTTCTTGGTGCCGATCTCGAAGGCGTTGACGTATTCGGGGCTGAAGTTCTCGGGCACGTCGAAGCCGGGCTGCACCGGCGGGTTGATCCCGCCCGACTTGTAGCCGCGCGAATAGGACGCATAGATCATGCTGTCCGGCGTCACCTGCCAGTCGATCACCGCGCGGCCCGTCAGGGCGTCGAAGCCCACCGCGCGGTCCTGCCAGGGCTGGTTGCCGGGGGTCGCCTGGTCGGCGTCGAAATTGCCCGCGAAGGGGGAATCGAAGGCCGAGGTGGTGCCGACGGGGGCGGGGAAGCTCGCCAGGGTCGACCGCGCGCGCAGGCTCTTGCGGTCGTTGTTGTAGCGCAGGCCCGCGGTGAGGGTGACGTCGCCGGTCAGCTCCCACGCGGCTTCCCCGAAGATGCCGTAGGACTTGAGGCGGTATTCGTCGGTGTTGCTGCGGAAGAAGGGCGTGGCGAGGAACACCGCCGGATAGGCCGCGTTGCCCGCCTGGCGCTGGCTCAGGGTGTTGAGCACGCCGAGCACGCCGGCGACATAGTCGGTGCCGAAATTGCTGACATAGTAGCTGTTCTCCGACAGGCGGTTGTCGGCATAGATCCCGCCGAGGATGAGGTTGAGGCCGTCCGCCGGCTGGGCGGTGAGGATCGCCTCGGCCGACCATGCGCGGTTGAAGCCCACCGAGCGGTCGAAGTTCACCGGCGTGTCGGCGCAGGTCGAGCGTCCGGCGAAGGCCCCCACGCCCAGCGGGTCGGCGATCGAGGTGCACAGCTGCCCGCCCGCGCCGCCGGGAATGAGGGCGGCGCGCGTCGCGGCCAGCAGGCCGTTGATGGTCGCGCCGAGCGCGGTCGGGTTGACGGCCGCGTAGTTGGCGAGATTGTCGATGCCCGGCTGCCAGATCGCGCGGTTGGTGACGAGCAGCGTCTGGTCCTGCCGGGAATCCACGCTGGACTCGGAATAGAGGCCGGTCAGCTGCAGCTGCGCCCCGCCGAAATCGTGGTCGAGCCGCCCCTGGAACTGCTTCTCGTCGGCGAAGTAGGTCGGCTGGAAATCGACATCGACCGTGCGCACGTCGTCGGGGACGCGCGCGCCGGTGGCGCTGTCGGGGCCATAGAGGCTGGTCAGCGCCAGCAGCGACAGGCCCGGGCCGATCCCGCTGCCTCCGCGCCAGCGCAGGAACTCGCGCGAGGTCAGCGTGCCGGTGAAGCTGGCATTGGCGTTGGGCGCCTCGAAGGCGAGCCGTCCGGGGAGGCACCCCAGCACGCCGGTGGGATCGCGCTGGCACAGCTGCTTCTGGATGCGCAGCCGGTCGTCGTCCTCGCGGAACCAGTAGGCCATGAGGTCGATCGAGGTGTCGCTGGTCGGCTCCCAGCGCACCGAGCCGCGCAGCGCGAACATGTCGCGCCCGTCGATCAAGCTGTTGTCGAACAGGTTGCGGGTATAGCCGTCGCGGTTGAGATACATCCCCGCGACCCGCACCGCGAGCGTGTCGGTGAGGGGCACGTTGACCATGCCGCGCAGGCGGACGGATTCGAAGTTGCCGTATTCGCCGTCGAAATTGGCCGCGAACCCGCCCGCATCGGGCCGCGCGGTCACGATGTTGACGACGCCGCCGGTGGCGTTGCGGCCGAACAGCGTGCCCTGCGGCCCGCGCAGCACCTCGATCCGCTCAAGATCGAAGAACTCGGTCTCGAACAGGCGCGTGCCGAACAGGGGCGAGCCGTTGACGTGGATCGCGGTGGCCGCATCGCAGCTTTGCCCCACGCACAGGTCGCCGATCCCGCGGATCGTGAAGCTCGCGCTGGTGAAGGCGGTCTTGGTGAAGGTGACGTTGGGAAGGGTGAGCTGCAGGTCGGAGGAGTTGCGGATCTGCTGGCGCTCGAGCGCCTCGGTCCCGAAGGCGGTGACGGTGAGCGGCACATCCTGAAGCGATTGCGCGCGCCGCTGGGCGGTGACGATGATTTCCGCGCCGGGCGTGCTTTCCGCCTCGGTCTGGTCGACGCTCGTATCCTGCTCCTGTGCCAGAGCCGGCTGGCAGGCGACGAGATAGAGCGCACTCGCCGCCAGCAACTTGATCTTGTTCATTGCATTCTCCCCTGTGTTTTCCTGATTGTCAGCCCCGCGCCACCGCGATGGTGGCGTAGGGTTCGAGCGTATCGATGGCCTCGAGCGGATCGGGTTCGCGCCAGCCGAACAGGCGGAACACCATGCTCTCGGGCGTCACGTCGACGATGGTGAAGCCGTTGCGTTCGCGCACTGGATCGAGCATCTCGGCCGCCAGTGCTCCCGGCACCTGCGGCACCCCGCCGCGCACCGCCGAGGGCCAACCGGCCGCCGAGGTGCCGAGCGGACCGGCGAGCAGCACGTGAACCGGGTTGTGCGACAGGTCGAGCGTGCCGCTGCGTGTCAGCCTGAGCGCGCCGGTGGCGTGGAGATCGCCCGAGATCATCGCCGCGGGGCGGCGGCGCTGGCCGGCGAGGGCCGCCATCAGCCGCTGGTGCTGCGCCTGCCAGCCGGGCTGCCACATGAACTTGGGCACAGCGGTCGTCAGCCGCCCCGCGCCGTCGCTCGCGCCGCCGAAATCGGTCACCGCCGCGCCGTCCGCCGTCAGTCGGCTCGCCTCGGCGGCGACTACGTCGGGATACCACTCGCGCCATTTGCCCGCCGACCACCCCGGCGGATGAGAGGGAACGTGGAGGAGCTGGGCGGTGTCCTCGGCGCGGGTCCGCTTCAGCAGCCATTCCTCCGCCGCCGCCGGCACGAGCCGCGCATCGTCCCCCGCGAGCGAGAGGTGCCCGCCGCAATCGTAGATCAGCGCCTCGAACAGCCGCCCAACGCGCAGCGTGCCGAAGCTCTCCGAGATGCCGTCCGCCCGGCTGCCGGGGAGCGCGAGCGGGCGCGCGGCATCGGGCAGGAACTCGGGGTAGAAGAGCTGCTGCGTGGCCCGTTTGGCCGCCATCGAGAAGGCGTCCGGCGGGAAGGTGACGAACCGCTCCTCGGCCTCGTCGTTCTCGAAATAGTCGTGATCGTCGCCGACGAAGAAGGACGGCACCGAGCGCAGGCTGGTGCCGTAGAGCGCGGCGATCTGGGCATCGCCGATCCGCTCGATCAGCGCCTCGTTGGGCGTGCCCATGACCGGCAGGGCACGGTCGAACATCCCGAAGGCCTCGTAGCGCGCGCGGGCGAGCGTCGCGATCCGCGGGTTGCGCGATTGCAGCCAGGTGGTCTGGTCCCAGTAGATGTGATCGCCGTTCGCGATCACCGCCTGCGGGGAGAAGGACAGCGCGCGCGCCAGCAGGCGGCGGCGCACCTCCATCGGGCGGAAGATCTCGAGCTGCGGCGTGTTGCTCGCCGGATCTCCGCCCGCGCAGGTGAAGGACAGGAAGCAGAAGTGGCCGGGGCGCGCATCGGCCGCCGGGAAAGTCGCGAGCGGCCAAGGGGCGCACAGGTGGCGGCCTTCGTGCATCAGCCGCAGCTCGTGGACCCGGCCCGGCGCGAGGCCCTGCGCCCGGAACGTCCAGTGCCGGCGCCCGCTGCCGGTCGCGGTGCCCGGCCAGCGGCGTCCGCCGATGACCAGATCCGCCGTGCCCTCGATCGGCTTCGTGAAGGAGACCTTGAGGAGGATGCGGTCGTGGCTCGCGGCAGGCAGAATGTGGCGCACCGCGCCGGCGTCCCACGGCTCGGCAGCCCACGCCGCCCCCGCCACGTGTGCCCCCGCCAGCGCCGCCGCGCCGCCGACGACCTGCCTGCGCGTCAGGCATGCACCCTCGTGCGCCATCCCTCTCTCTCCCTTGTCGAGGCGCGGCCTTATCAGCTACGCGGGCCGCTGGTTGTCATCTGGGTGACATTTGCGAAGAGGAGGAGCGGGGAGGGATGCTGCGCTGGCTGGATCGTTTGCCCGAAGCCGTGCGGGCCGAGCTCGTCGCAGCAGGGCGCGAACGCAGCTTCCCCGCCGGCGCGCTGATCTATACGGTCGAGGACCAGCCGGGCGGGATCTTCGCGATCCAGTCGGGCGAGGCGCGGCAGTTCATCGGCCGCGCCGACGGCGGGAACCTCTTGCTGCGCATCTGCCGCCCGGGGGATTCGCTCGGCCAGACCTACATCACGGACGGCGCCCCGGCCCCGCTTTTCGCGGAAGCCCGCACCGACCTCGTCACGCTGTTCATCCCGGCGGCCGCGATCACCAGGTTGCGGCGCCAGCATGTCGAGATCGAGCAGGAGCTCGCCCGGGTCGCGGCCGAGACGATCCGCCAGCAGTGGCGGCTGATCGAATCGCTCGCGTTCCTCTCACTGCGCGAACGGCTGTGGCGGCGCCTGCAGTTCATGCGCGAGAGCGAGAGGATGTCCGATCCGGTCAAGGCAAAAGCCGAATGGCTGGAGCTGGATCTGACGCAAGCGGAACTTGCAGCCATGCTCGGTGTCAGCAGGCCCGCCCTCAACCGCGAACTGCAGCGCATGGACGCCGACGGGATGGTGCGCCTCGGTTTCCGGAAAATCTACGTTCCGGCCGGCTTCCCGCTCTGACGGGCCACGCGGTGAGCACGAGGCGGCAGCGCGGTGCATGACCTGAAGATATTCGTGGCTGGGGCGGAAGGATTCGAACCTTCGCATGGCGGTACCAAAAACCGCTGCCTTACCGCTTGGCTACGCCCCAGCAGAGGCGGCGGTCTATAGCGGCATGTGCGGCAATGTGAAGGGGGCGAAAACGCCGTTTCGCCCCCTTTTTTCAGGCCCGCTCAATCCAGCCGCTTGCCCGCGAAATCCGCCGGCGAGTGGCGTTCGCGCAGCTGGGTGTCCTCGTCGCCCCAGACCTTGTTGACGATCCGCCCGCGCTTCACCGCCGGGCGCGCGGCGATCTCCTTCACCCAGCGGCCGACGTTCGCGTATTCGTCGATCGACAGGAAGGTCTTCGCGTCGTTGTAGATCGTGCCGGTGGTGAAGGGCGCGAGCCAAGGGAAGTTGGCGATGTCGGCGAGGCTGTATTCGTCGCCCGCCAGGAACCGGCTTTCGGCGAGGCGCTTGTCCGCGACGTCGAAGATGCGCTTGGTCTCCATCGCGTAGCGATTGATGGGATATTCGTATTTCTCCGGCGCATAGGCGTAGAAATGGCCGAAGCCGCCGCCGATGAAGGGGCCGCTCGCCACCTGCCAGAACACCCAGCTCAGCACCTCGGCGCGCCTGGCGGGATCGGCGGGGAGGAACATCCCGAACTTCTCGGCCAGGTGGACGAGGATCGCGCCGCTCTCGAACACGCGGAAGGGTGCGGCCGGATCGCTGCGGTCGAGGAGGGCGGGGATCTTGGAATTGGGGTTCACGCCGACAAAGCCGCTGGTGAACTGTTCGCCTTCGGAGATGTTGACCGTCCAGGCGTCGTATTCCGCTCCCGTGTGCCCGGCCTCGATCAGCTCCTCGAGCATGATCGTCGCCTTCACCCCGTTGGGGGTGGCGAGCGAATAGAGTTGGAAGGGGTTTGCGCCCACCGGCAGGTCGCGCTCCTCGCGGGCGCCGGCGGTGGGGCGGTTGATGCTGGCGAAGCGGCCGCCCGAAACGGTGTCGGCGCTCCAGACGGCAGGCGGGGTGTACGTGGCATCGGCCATGAGGCATTCTCCTTTCGGCGCGGGCAGGGTGCGCGCCGTCGTGATCCCCAAGCTGGCGCGGGCGGGGCCGGGCTTCAAGATGGAACATCGCAGGGCGCCTGCGCATTTCGCTTTGCCATGGAAAAGCTGGTCTATGTCGACGATGACCTGCCCGGCATCACCCGCAGGCGGGCGGGGAAGGGCTGGGCCTACTACGATCCCGACGGGGCGCTGATCCGCGATCCCGCGGAGCGGCGGCGGCTCAATGCCATCGCCTTGCCCCCGGCCTACACCGACGCATGGTTCTGCCCGGCCGCCAACGGCCACATCCTCGCCACCGGCTACGACGATGCGGGGCGCAAGCAATACCGCTACCACCCCGATTTCCGCGCGGCGCGCGAGAGCGCGAAATACGATGCCTGCGCCGCCTTCGGAAAGCGGCTGCCGCTGATCCGCAGGCGTGTCGACACCGATCTGCGCGCGCCCGGCGTGACCCGCGAAAGGGCGCTGGCGGCGGTGGTGCGGCTGCTCGACCTGTCGGCGATCCGCATCGGCAACGAGCACTATGCCAGAACCAACGAGAGCTACGGGGCGACTACCCTGCGCGCCGATCATGCCGAGGTCGGCGCGCGGCGGATCATGCTGTGCTTTGTCGGCAAGGGCGGCAAGGAGCACGAGCTCGATCTCGTCGACGGCCGCCTCGCACGGGCCGTGGCGCGGATGCAGGATCTGGCCGGGGAGGGGGAGGATGACCACCTGTTCCGCTACGAGGATGACGGGGGCGTGCTGCGCCCCGTCGCCTCGGCCGACGTCAACGCCTATCTGCGCGAGACGATGGGCGAGGATTTCTCCGCCAAGCATTTCCGCACCTTCCACGCGAGCAGCCTTGCCTTCGAGAAGCTGGCTGAGGGCCCCGGGGAGGTGCGCATGAAGGAGATGCTCGAACACGTCGCCGAACGCCTCGGCAACACCCCGGCGATTGCGCGCAGTTCCTACGTCCATCCGGCGGTGATCGCGCGGATCGAGGGGCAGGCGGCATGGCGCGAGGGCCTGAGGCTCCCGCGCCGCACCCGCTGGCTGACCCGGGCCGAGCGCGGGCTGATCGCCTTTCTGGAAGAATGCGGCACGGCGGGCGATTATCTGGCGGAGGACGCTGGCTGAAGGGCTGGACCCTAGGCAGCGCGCCCGCGGCGCGTTACAGCCCGCCCGACCAGGAGGCGCCAAGGCGATGAGCGAAGCCCACCCCTTTTTCGACATGCACGAACACGGCTTCGTGCGCGTGGCGACGGCGACCCCGTGCAGCCGCACCGCCGATGTCGCCTACAACACCGCCGGCGTGCTCGCCGAGGCGAAGAAGGCGCACGCGGCGAACGTCGATCTGGTGGTCTTCCCGGAGCTGACCCTGTCCTCCTACGCGCTCGACGACCTGCTGCTCCAGCATGCGCTGATCGAGCGGGTCGAGGCGGCGCTGGCCGAGGTGGTCGCCGCCTCCGCCGAACTGGCGCCGGTGCTGGTGCTGGGCGCGCCGCTGAAGCGCGGGGACAAGCTCTACAATTGCGCGGTGGTGGTCGCCCGCGGCCAGATCCTCGGCGTGGTGCCCAAGAGCTTCCTGCCCAATTACCGCGAATTCTACGAAAAGCGCCACTTCGCCCACGGGCGGGGGTGCACCGACCTGTGGATCGCCGTGGCTGGCGAGGAAGTGCCCTTCGGCACGGACCTCGTCTTTGCCGCCGCGAACCTGCCGGGCTTCCGCTTCGGGATCGAGATCTGCGAGGATTTCTGGGCGCCCGTGCCGCCCGGGATGCAGGCCGCGCTCGCCGGGGCGCTGATCCTGTGCAACCTCTCCGCCTCGCCCGTCACCATCGGGCGCGCGGACGACCGGCACCTCCACTGCCGCTCCTCCGCCAGCCGCGCGATCGCCGCCTATGTCTATTCGGCGAGCGGGCACGGCGAGAGCACCACCGACCTTTCATGGGACGGGCAGGGCGTGGTCTACGAGATGGGCGCGCTGCTCGCGGAAGGCGAACGCTTCGACCGTTCGGGCGAGCTCACCATCGTCGACATCGACACCGAGCGTCTCGCCGCCGAGCGGATGCGCAACCAGACCTTCGCCGATGCGGCGGAGTGGGCGGGGCGGCCGGAGGACACCTACCGCAAGGTCGTGTTCGAGCACGCCTATGCTGCGGGCGATATCGGCCTGATCCGCCCGGTGGCGCGCTTCCCCTTCGTGCCCGACCGGCCCGAGCGGCTCGACGAGGACTGCTACGAGGCCTTCAACATCCAGGTCGACGCGCTGATGCGGCGGATGCAGTCGACCGGCAGCAAGAGCCTCGTGATCGGCATCTCGGGCGGGCTCGATTCCACCCATGCGCTGATCGTCGCCGCCAAGGCCTGCGACCGGCTGGGCCTGCCGCGGAGCACGATCCGGGGCTACACCATGCCCGGCTTCGGCACCTCGGAGGGGACGAAGACCAACGCCCACCGGCTGATGGCGGCGATGGAGATCACCGCGGGCGAGATCGACATCCGCCCGGCCGCAATGAAGATGCTGGAGGATATCGGCCACCCCTTCGCCGATGGCGAGCCGGTCCATGACGTGACCTTCGAGAACGTCCAGGCGGGCCTGAGGACCGATTACCTCTTCCGCCTCGCCGGGCAGCACAAGGGCTTCGTGGTCGGCACCGGCGACCTTTCCGAGCTGGCGCTGGGGTGGTGCACCTATGGCGTGGGCGACCACATGAGCCACTACGGGGTCAATGCGGGCGTGCCCAAGACCCTGATCCAGTACCTGATCCGCTGGGTGATCGCGACGGGCCAGTTCACAGATGCGTGCGGGCAGGTGCTGGGCGATGTGCTGGCGACTGAGATCAGCCCGGAACTCGTGCCCCCGGGCGCGGACGGGGCGATGCAATCGACCGAGAGCCTCGTCGGCCCTTACGAGCTCAACGATTTCTTCCTCCACCACATCACCCGCTTCGGTCAGCGCCCCACCAAGGTCGCCTTCCTTGCGTGGCACGCGTGGCGCGAGCGGGGTGCGGGGCTGTGGCCGGCGGGCTTCCCGGAAGGCGCGAAGAACGCCTACGACCTAGCGACGATCGTGCGCTGGCTCGACCGCTTCTGCGCCCGCTTCTTCGGTTTCTCGCAGTTCAAGCGGTCCGCGCTGCCCAACGGGCCCAAGGTCTCCTCGGCGGGCGCCCTGTCCCCGCGCGGTGACTGGCGCGCGCCCTCCGATGCGGTGGCAGCCGTGTGGCGCGAGGAACTGCGCCAGGGCCTCCCTGACGAGGTGGCGAACGACCTTCCCGCCTGATGCCGAGGAGCCTGCCCCTCTCCGCGCTCGGCATCATGCTGTTCTGCAATGTTGCCTGGGCGATGAACGTCGTGGTCAGCAAGATCGCGGTCTCGACGCTCGGCCTGCCGCCGCTGTTCTACACCGTGCTGCGCTCGGCGACCGTGCTGGCGGTGCTGTTCCCGCTGCTGCTGCGCCAGAGACCCGACCGCCTGCCGCTGGTGCTGGCGATCGGCTTTGCCATCACCGGCGGGAGTTTCGGCTTGCAGTTCATCGGCCTCCAGACCGCGAGCCCCTCGGCGGTCGGGATCGTCAACCTCTCGGGCGCGCCGCTCACCGTGCTCTTCGCGATCATCTTCCTCGGCGAGGAGGTGCGCTGGCGGCGCGGGCTCGGCATGGCGCTGGCGCTGGGCGGCGTGGGCCTCGCCATCGGCGCGCCCTCGGAGGCGGGGGACCCGGTGGGGCTGGGCTTTGCCTTCGCGGGCGTGCTGGTGGGGGCCTTCGCTTCGGTCTTCGTCAAGCGGCTCGAGGTGGAATCGGTGACCTTGCAGGCCTGGGCCGGGCTCGCCTCGCTGCTGGTCATGCTGCCCGCCACGCTGGCGCTGGAAAGCGGGCAGTGGGAGGCGGTCAGCGCCGCCCCGCTGGCGGCGGCGGGATGCGTGCTGTTTGCGGGGGTGGTGGTCTCGGTCGGCGCCCATTCGGCCTATTTTCGGCTGTTCCAGACCTACGACGCCAACCTCGTCGTGCCCCTGACCCTGCTCACCCCGCTGCTCACCATCGCCTTCGGGACATGGCTGACGGGGGACACGATCCACTGGCCGCTGATCGTCGGCGGGATCATGGCGCTCGTCGGGGTGGCGATCATCGTCGTCCGTCCGAGCCGCACGATCTTCAAGTGGCAGCTGATGCGGCCGAAGATCTGACCGGGCCAATGTTCCCATGAAACCTCCCGCGAGCGGGGGGCTGGCAGGGGCGCTGGCGCGGGCAGGGCCGGGGTGAGCGGAGGGCGGTGCTACCCTTGCCGGCCGCCCCCCGCCCATATCATGCCGCGAGCTTCAGCGCCGCTTCCTGCGCCGCGGCGATCTTGGCTTCGCCGCCTTCGCCCATGATCCCGTCGGCCGCGACCAGCTCGACATCGGTGATGCCGAGGAATGCGAGGAAGAAGGTCAGCCAGCGGCTCATGAAGTCGATGTCGCTGCCAACCGGCGTCCCGCCCGAGGCGATCGCGATGTACGCCTTCTTGCCCGTGAGCAGGCCCTCGGGGCCATTGGCGGTGTAGCGAAAGGTCGTCTCCGCGCGGGCGACGAGATCGGCCCAGGCCTTGAGCGTCGCGGGCGGGCCGAAATTGTAGATCGGCGAGGCGATCACGATGGTGTCGGCGGCCTGGAGCTCGGCGATCAGCCTGTCGGCGATGGCAGCGAGTTCGGCCTGCTCCGGGGTGCGATCGGCGGCGGGGGTGAGGTTGGCGCCGAAACGCTCGGCGCTGACATAGGGCAGGTCGTTGGCGGCCAGATCGCGGGTGGTGACGGCGGCGCCGCTGCGGGCGGCGAGGCCGTCGACGAGGCGCTGGCCGAGGCCGCGCGAGATGCTGTCGGCCTCCGAACGGATGCTGGCGGTGATGTAGAGGATGTTGCTCATCGCTGTGTGTCCTTGAAGGGGGAGGGGGTGGAGCCGGCCGGGGGGAGAGGGGGGGGACCGGCCGGCTCCGGGGGGGAAGTATGGGCTCAGGCCGCGTCGACCAGCACGACCTCGCTGTCTTCGAGCGCGGTGATGGTCACGCTGTCCATCTGCGTGATCGCCACGCCGTCGCGGGCGTTCGCCTCGACATCGTCGATCCGCACCTTGCCGGTGGCGGGGACGAGGTAGAGGTGGCGATCCGCCGAGCGGGGCGTGTAGGTCACGCTCTCGCCCGCCTTGATGGTCGCGCCCAGCACCCGGGCATCGGCACGGATGGGGAGCGCGTCATCGTCGTTCGCCGCGCCGCTCGCCAGCGGCACGAAGGCGCCGTGGCGGGTCTCCTTGGGGAACTGCCGCGCGCCCCAGCTCGGCTGGCCGCCCCGGGCATCGGGGATGATCCAGATCTGGAACAGCGTGGTGGTCTCGTCCTCGAGGTTGAACTCGGAGTGCGCGACGCCGCTGCCGGCGCTCATCACCTGGACATCGCCCGCCTCGGTGCGGCCTTCGTTGCCCATCGAATCCCGGTGCGTGATCGCCCCGGTTCGGACATAGGTGATGATCTCCATGTCGCTGTGCGGATGGGTCGGGAAGCCGCTCTTGGGCGCAATGGCATCGTCGTTCCAGACGCGCAGGGCACCCCAGTGGACCCGCGCGGGATCGTGGTAGGAGGCGAAGGAGAAGTGGTGGTGCGCATCGAGCCAGCCGTGGTTGGCGGCGCCGAGGGTGTTGAAGGGCCTGAGTTCGATCATGGCGTGTCTCCTGTCTCAAGAGTGTGAACGCCAGATAGGGCCTATGGTTCGTGCGGATAAGTGCGATAAAACTTGCCAAGATGTTCGGATTATCCGAACATTGAGCCATGATGACGGCCCTGCCTCGCCATTCCCTGTTCGCCTCGAGCGCAGTCGAGAGGCACAGGCACAGGTGTCTCGACTACGCTCGACACGAACGGGGGGTTGCCTGCCCATGAAACTCGGCGAACCCACGCTCGACCAGCTGCGCATCTTCATCGCCGTCGCCGAACACGGCAGCTTCGGCGGCGCGGCCAAGGCGAGCGGGAGGGCGGTCTCGGCGATATCCTACGGCATCGCCCAGCTCGAGGCGCAGCTCGCGCTCACCCTGTTCGAGCGCGAGGGCTCGCGCCGCCCCGTGCTGACGCCGGCGGGGGAGGGCCTGCTGGCCGAGGCGCGCGCCATCGCCGACGCGGCCGATGCCCTGCTCGCCAAGGCGCGCTCGCTCCATGCCGGGCAGGAGCCGTCGCTGACGCTGGTGGTCGACGTGATGGTGCCGGGCGAGGTCACCGCGCACGTCCTCGGGAGCTTCCGGCAGATGTTCCCGACCTGCGCGCTGACCCTGCGGATCGAGGGGCTGGGCGCGGTTGCCGCCTGCCTGATCGAGGGCGGGGCCGATCTCGCGCTCGGCGGGCCGGTGATCGGCGATCATCCGATGCTGGAGAGGCAGGCGGTCGGCGAGCTCGATCTGGTGCCGGTCGCCGCGCCCACGCACCCGCTGGCGCGCGCAGGCGTGCAGCCGGGGGAGAGCCGCCGCCACCTGCAACTGGTGCTGACCGACCGCTCGCCCCTGACCGAGGGGCGCGAGTTTTCGGTGCTCTCGCCGCTGACCTGGCGGCTGGGGGATCTCGGCGCCAAGCATTCGCTGCTGAAAGAGGGCCTCGGTTGGGGCAATATGCCGCGCGGCATGGTGGCGGGCGATCTGGCTTCGGGCGCGCTGGTCGAGCTTGACCTGCCGGAGAAGCCCGGCGCGCATTATCGCCTCAGCGCGCTGTGGCGCCGCGACACGCGCCTCGGCCCGGCGGCAAGCTGGCTGGTCGATGCGTTCAGGGAAGGGCTGGGAGGCTAGGTCAGGCCCGCCGCAGCCAGTCGAGCGCCTCGACGCGGCTGTCGAAATATTCGACCTCGGTGGACTGCGCGATGCGGCGGTACTGCATGCGCACCAGCGGCGAGGCATCGACCAGGGCAAAGCGCCTGAGGCCGTTGCGGCTGCCCGCATCGATGGAATCCCGGATCGCGTCGGCGGTGGCGCGGTCCTGCGGCATGAAATCGCGGAAATCGCCCAGCGCCACGAACGGCACGCCTGCCTTCATGAAGGGCTTGGCCGCCTCGCCCAGATCGAAGAGGAAGCGCCTCATGCTCTCCTCGTTCCAGTAGCCGCCGATCGCGAAGTGCACCTCGGCGCGGGAGGTGTCCGCGGTGATGGTGTGGATCGGGGTCATCGCGCTCATGCCCACGAGTGTCGCGCCGATGGATTAAGCGCAGATGTCGGGACAGGCTTTACGTTACGGAAAGGATGCCGCGCCGCAGTCAGACCGCGCAGACGGGGCAGCTCTCGCCTGCGGGAACGGGCCGCCCGCAGGGCTGGCAGCGCGTGTGGGTGCCCTGCGCGAGGCCGTGGCCGAGGCTCACGCGCTCGTCGAAGACGAAGCACTCGCCTTGCCACAGGCTTTCGCTTTCAGGCACTTGCTCGAGATATTTAAGAATGCCGCCCTTGAGGTGGTAGACCTCCTCGACCCCTTCCGACCGCAGGAAGGAGGTCGATTTCTCGCAGCGGATGCCCCCGGTGCAGAACATCGCGACCTTCTTCTTGCCCGCCAGCAGTTCCTCGCGGTTGTCGCGGAACCACTTCGGGAAATCACGGAAGGAGGGCGTGGCTGGATCGACCGCACCGGCGAACGTCCCGATGGCAACCTCGTAATCGTTGCGGGTGTCGATCACGACGGTCACCGGGTCGGCGATCAGGTCGTTCCAGTCGGCGGGATCGACATAGGTGCCGACGCTCAGCAGAGGGTCGATGTCGGGCTGGCCCATGGTGACGATCTCGCGTTTCACGCGGACCTTGAGCTTGCCGAAGGGCATCTCGGGTGCGGAGGAGAACTTCACCTCGAGATCGGCGCAGCCCGGCAGCCCGCGGATGTGGGCGAGCACCCCATCCAGCCCTTCCGGCGGGCCCGCAATCGTCCCGTTGATCCCCTCGCGCGCGAGCAGCAGCGTGCCCCTGATGCCGTGCGCCTCGCACACCGCCAGCAGCGGGCCCTGAAGGGCGGCTGGATCGTCGAAGCGCGTGAACTGGTAGAGCGCGGCAACCTGCAGGCCAGCGTCGGATCGGCTGTCGAGGCTCACCATGTCCGGTCCCGTGCATCGGGGCACACCGTGGGGGCCAGCGAGAGACGCGTCCCGCGCCGCTCGACCGCTACCCGGCTTCCGGCGCGGCAGCCGCGATCATCCCGGTCACCGATCCGCAGATAGCGCAGTTTCCCGTCCGGAAAGGCCACCAGAAGATAGGGGCCGTCCGGCAAATGGCGGCTGCCGCCGGGATGAAATGCGTGAAGCTTGCCGAAGACGATGTCGGGGGCTTGCGCCGGCGGCTCCTTGCTCCGGTATGCGGACACTGCGCCAAGGCCCGCCAAGGCGATGGCCAGAACGGCCAGCACGGGTAGAGCCTCACGCCACCAGTGCCGGCGGGACGGATCGCCCATGTGTTACACCCGCATCACCCAGCCGTGGGTGTCGGCGATGCGGCCCGTCTGGATGCCCACCAGCGTCTCGCGCAGGGCGGCCGTGGTCTGGCCGATGCCTCCCGCGCCGATGGTGAATTCGCCCTCTGGCCCCGCCACCTTGCCGACCGCGGTGACCACCGCCGCCGTCCCGCAGGCCATCACCTCGACCAGATGCCCGCTCGCCGCGTCGGCGCGCCACTGGTCGATGGAATAGGGGGCTTCGGACACCTTCAGCCCCTGCTCCTCCAGCAGCGTGATCAGCGAGTTGCGGGTGATGCCGGGCAGGATCGTGCCGGTCAGCGGCGGAGTGATGACGGTGCCGTCGGCGAAGACGAAGAACAGGTTCATGCCGCCCAGTTCCTCGACCCACTTGCGCTCGACCGCATCGAGGAACAGCACCTGGTCATGCCCCTTGGCGAAGGCCTGGCCGGTGGGGACGAGGCTCGCGGCGTAGTTGCCCCCGCACTTGGCCGCGCCGGTGCCGCCGGGCGCGGCGCGGGTATAGTCGGAGATCCAGATGCTCACCGCCTTTGCGCCCGATTTGAAGTAGTTGCCGGCCGGACTTGCGATGACGATGAACTTGTATTTCTTCGCCGGACGCACGCCGAGGAAGGCCTCGGTCGCGATCATGAAGGGCCTGAGGTACAGCGCGCCGCCCTCGACTGCCGGATACCAGTCGCCATCGGCGGCGAGCAATTCGCGGATCGCGCTGATGAACAACTCCTCGGGGAGTGCGGGCATGGCGAGCCGCTCGGCCGAGGCGTTGAAGCGCGCGGCGTTGGCCTCGGGCCGGAACAGGCCGAGCGCGCCGTCGGGGTGGCGATAGGCCTTGAGCCCCTCGAAGATCTCCTGCGCGTAGTGCAGCACGCTCGCCGCCGGATCGAGCGCGATCGGCTCGCGCGGGCCGATGACGGGGGTCTGCCAGCCGCCCAGCGCCTCGTCGTAGTCGACCGTCACCATGTGATCGGTGAAGACGGTGCCGAAGCCCGGATCGGCGATCAGCGCATCGCGGGTCTCGGCGGGGGTGGGCGAGGGGTGGGGAAGGCGGGTGACGTGCATGGAACGCGCCTAATCCTGCGGGCCTACGAGAGCAAGATGACTTTGGGGGCCATGTCGCCTGCCCCTCCACCATCCTGCGGATGGTCCCCCTTCCCTGAAGGGGAGGATCATCGGGCCTCAGGCCCGCGTGGCCACGCGGCTGAGCCGCAGGCGATCCGAAGCGAAGCGGAGGAGGCTCGCCGAGGACGTGCCTGCGGAGGCGGGCACGAAAACAAAAATGAAAAGGGCGTTTCCTGCCCGTCGGAGGAAACGCCCTTGACATGGTCAGCGGCCGGAAGCGCCGCTCACGTAGCCTTACTCAGACAGAGGATTACCGAGTATGCTCCGTAGGGATCTTCACCGACCTCGCTACTGAACCATGAGACATCGGATCACCTCCTTTCGCGCTTGTGAGCCAGACCCCGCGTTTCACCGGGGGCCGAGAGCCGCGTTCGCCGCTGGCCTCGTTGTGCAATGTGATTCATCGGGGGGGCTTCCACAAGACTTGTATAAATCTTTTCCCGCGTCATAATCGCACCTCGCCGCACAGGGCGGGCAGACCGGCGCCAGAGGACAACCTCGGGCGCCTTTTTCATGCCGCCCGCCCATGTGGACAGGCTGGGCACATCCCTGTGGATATTAATGTATGGAATCGGGAGGGCGCGCCGTCGCTCCCCGGGCGCGCAGCGACCGCGAGCGCACGCGCGCGAACAACAATCAGCGGCAATCCTCGATCACCCGGCTGACCTCGGCCCAGCTCGGCAGGTAGAGCGTCGGCAACCCGTCCGCCTCCACGACAAAGTGCCCCTTGGAGAGCGCCATTGCATCGAGCAGCGGGTCGGACGGGTCGAGCGCCGCCAGCGTCTCGCGCCCGGCGGGCTGGGCCGCGAGCGTGCGGGTGAGCGTCTCGGTACGCAGCGTCACCGCCGGGTTCCTTGCGCCGCTTTCGGGGAGCGAGAGGAGGATGCGGCGGGTGTCGGCCTCGCAGCGCAGGCGCAGCATCGGCGCGCCGCCCGCGCTCCAGAAACTCGCCTCGCTGCGGGTGCCCTGCGCCGCAAAGCGCCAGTCGCCCGGCGTGGCGGGCGCGTCCATCCAGTTCGCGCTCGGCGGGGCCTGCGGGACCGCGGGCGCGGGGGCGGGGCGCGCCGGAGCGGGGCGGGGCGTCGTGGCGGCCGCAGGCGCGGGCGGGGCCTGGGTCGAGGGAACGCAGCCGGCGAGCAGCAGGGCGCCGGCAAGAAGCGGGAGAGCGGCTTTCATCCCGGCATTGTGCGCGCTAGAGCCGGTGCTTGTCCATGCCCGATCACCCTTCTCGTCCCTCCAAGGCCCCCAAGCGCCGCGTCGACCAGCTGCTGGTCGAGCGCGGTCTCGCCGAAAGCCGCGCGCGCGCGCAGGCGCTGGTGATGGCGGGGCTGGTGTTCATCGGCGACAACAAGGTCGACAAGCCCGGGCAACAGGTGGCCGACGACATCGCGATGACCGTGCGCGGGCGCGACCATCCCTGGGTCAGCAGGGGGGGCATCAAGCTCGCCCACGCGCTGGAGCATTTCGGCCTCGATCCGGCCGGCGCGGTGGCGATGGACATCGGTTCCTCGACCGGCGGCTTCACGGACGTGCTGCTGACCCACGGGGCCGAGCACGTTTTCTGCGTCGACAGCGGCACCAACCAGCTCGCCTGGAAACTGCGCGAGGACCCGCGCGTGACCGTGCTCGAGCAGCTCTCCGCCCGGCTCCTGACCCGCGAACACATCACCCGCCCCTGCAACTGGGTGGTGTGCGATGCGAGCTTCATCAGCCTCGCCAAGGTGCTCGAGGTGCCCTTGCAGCTGGCGGCGCCCGAATGCCGGCTCGTCGCGCTCATCAAGCCGCAGTTCGAGGTCGGGCGAGAGGAGGTCGGCAAGGGCGGGGTGGTGCGCGATCCGGCCCTTCATGAAAGGGTGTGCGCGGAGGTGCGCGGCTGGCTCGAGGGGCTCGGCTGGACGGTCGAGGGGATCGCCACCAGCCCGATCACCGGGCCGCAGGGCAATGTCGAATTCCTGATCAGCGCCCAGCGGGGCTAGGCCCAAAAGAAAAGACCGGCGGCAACCCGAAGGTTGCCACCGGCCTTTCTTGAACCTGGTTTCCGGCTAGGCCGGAACCGGCAATCCCAGAGGATTACTCGGCAGCCGGGGTCTCGGTAGCGGCCGGGGTTTCGGCAGCGTCAGCAGCCGGGGTTTCGGTCGCGGCCGGGGTTTCGACAGCCATCGCGTCTTCGGTGACGGCGGTGGTGTCGGCTTCGGTGGCGGCTTCTTCAGCCGGCTTCGAGCAAGCGGCGGTGGCGAGGGCGAGGCCGGCGACGGCGACGAGAGCGATCTTCTTCATGGTCATTTCCCCTATCGGCCGGTCAGGGCCGGTAATGAGCAAAGCGCGTTATTTTGAACTCCCTGCCGCCAACGCGCTTTCGAATCACGGCAGGAATGTGGCAGCCTCTAGCAGACAGATTGCGGCACCTGCAAAGGTTTCGTGACGATCTGCCCAAATTTCACCACAATTTTTGCCGGCTCCCTCGGCAGACATGCGGGGCGTGGCCCAATGCGGGTCAGGCGAAGGCGGAAAAGTTGGCGCGGGCGCAAGGCTCTGGTATCGCGGCGCTCCCGCCTGCCGGAGACCGTAAGCCGATGAACGTCCTAGCCTCACCTGCCCAGCTGCGCGCCAGCTTCCTGCGCTGGGCGCTGTTCATGGTGCCGCTGGTGCTGCTGATCGGCTTTGCCGCAGGGCAGCTCGGCGGGCCGGACACGCCGTGGTTCGCCGGCCTCGTGAAGCCTGCCATCTATCCGCCGCCCGCCGCCTTCGGGATCGTGTGGAGCGTGCTCTTCGTGCTGATCGGCCTCGCGCTGGCGCTGGTGGCGAGCGCCTGGGGCGCGCACGGGCGCGGGGCGGCGCTGGTCGCCTTCGCGATCCACTTCGTCATCACCCAGAGCTGGACCGCGGTGTTCTTCGGGATGCAGGACATGTTGGCCGGGCTGATGGTGCTGGGCGTCGGGATCGCGAGCCTCCTTATCGCGCTGGCGCTGGTGGCCCGGGTGCGGCGCAGCGCGGCGCTGCTGCTGCTGCCCTATCTCGGCTGGCTGTGCTTTGCGGGGGCGCTCAACTACCAGTTCATCGCCGCCAACCCCGACGGCGGCCCGCAGGACGCCAGCGGCGCGGCGACCGAGGTCGAGTTCTGAGGGAAGTGCCGACGGGGCAGGCTCAGATCGGACTGTTCCAACCTTGAGTGTGGCGGAATCTCGGACGGCGTAGCACGTCCGCAAGGCCAACCGGCCGCCCGCAGCGACGCGACCTTCAGGTCGTGAGAGCGAGGAGGGTGCTTGCACTTCGCTGCAAGCGCCCCCAAAAAGAAAGAATGCAGAGCCAGAACCCGATCATCGCCGACCTCGTCAAACTCGCCAACAGCGCCGCCGGGACGATGGCGGGCATGACCCGCGAAGCCCGCGAAAGCGCGCGCGAGCGGATGCGCGAGGCCTTTGGCGGCATCGACTTCGTTTCCCGAGAGGAATTCGAGACGGTCAAGGCGATGGCCCAGAAGGCGCGCGAACAGGCCGATGCGCTCGAGGCGCGGCTCGCGGCGCTCGAGGCGAAGGCCAAGGGCGAATAGCCTGCTCTCCCCCGCGCGGGATTGCGTGCGCGGGGCGTTTCACTAATCTGCCGGGCTTTCCGACCGCTGTGCATCCGGGGGCCTTCACGCATGATCCGTTTCTCCTTCCTCGCATCCGCTGCGGCGCTCGCCCTGTGCGCCGCGCCGTCTTTCGCCCAGGACAAGGCCGAAAGCTTCGGCGGGGCCAAGGGCGCGGACCTTTCGATCGAGGCGATCGAGCCCGATGGCGGCGCGGTCACGATCGGGCGGGCGGGGGAATATCCGGCCGACATCGCCCGCTTCCTGCTGGCCGGCGGCGCGGGGGCGGCGCGGCTTTCGCCCGATGGCTCGCAGATCGCCTTCGCCTGGGACGTGACCGGCCAGAGCGAGCTGTGGATCATGCCCGTGGCGGGCGGCCAGCCGCGCCAGCTCACCTTCCGCACCGGCGTCGGCGCGCCGGTCTGGACGCCTGACGGCACATCGCTGTTCTATTCCGCCGACCGCGACGGCAACGAGCAGCCCGGCTATTTCACCATCACCGCCGACGGCGCGCGCGAGACCGCGATCCTGCCCGCCCAGCGCGGCGATTTCCGCGCCTTCGGCGATTTCGCGGCCGACGGCAGCTACATCTACGCCTCGACCGCGCGCGGCACCGGCGTGTTCGACATCTATCGCGGAACGCTGGCCGGGGCGAGCGAGCTGATCGTCCAGTCGGAACTCGGCCTTGTCGCCCAGTCGATCTCGCCCGACGGCAAATATGCGCTGGTGACCGACATCGTCGGCGAGGATGCCGACAACCTCTACCTGCTCGACCTCACCACCAAGGCGATGAAGCCCGTCGCCAGGCCGCCCGTGGAGCAGCGCGCCAGCCACACCTTGGGCGGCTTTGCCTGGACGCCGGATTCGGCCTCGGTCTATTTCTCCAGCAACGAGGGCCGAGAATTCGGCGCGCTCACCCGCTACGACGTGGCGAGCGGCAGGCTGGAGGTCGTCGCCCCCGGCGCGCCTGCCGGGGCCGATGTCGAGAATGTCGAGCTGTGCGGCGCGGACGGCCGATACCTGCTGTGGACCGAGAACCGCGACGGGTTCGACACGCTCAAGGGCTGGGACCGGACCGCCAACCGCGCGCTCGCCATGCCGCAGCTGCCCGAGGGCAAGTATCGGCTCGATTGCGAGGGCAGCCCGGCAAGGCTGCTGGTCACGGTCAATGGCTGGGCGACGCCGGGGGCGATCTGGATCGTCGATCCGGCAGGCGGCACCGCGCGCGAGGTCTTCGCGCCCAATCTCGCGGGGATCGATCCCGCCCGCCTGATCCGCCCGCAGGTGGTGCGCTACAAGGCGCGCGACGGGGTGGAGTTGCAGGGCCTGCTCTATCTTCCCGCCGGCGCAAAGCGCGGGGCCGGGGCGCCGCCGGTGCTGTTCGACGTCCACGGCGGGCCCTCGGGCCAGAGCGCGGCGAATTTCGAGCCGGTCGCCCAGTATCACGCCGGGCGGGGCCTTGCGGTGTTCCAGCCCAATGTGCGCGGCTCGACCGGGCTGGGGCGGACCTATTCGACGCTCGACGACCGCGAGAAGCGGCTCGATTCGGTGCGCGACCTCGTCGATCTGAAGGCGGCGCTGGCGAAGGACGGGCTGATCGACGGCAATCGCGCTGCGGTGATGGGCGGCTCCTATGGCGGCTACATGGTCAACGCCGTGCTCGCCGAATATCCGGGCGAATTCGCCGCCGGGGTCTCGCTGTTCGGCGTGGCGGACTGGATCACCGCGCTCGAAATCGCCAGCCCCGCATTGAAGGCCGCCGACCGGATCGAATATGGCGACATCACCGAGCCGAAGTGGCGCGAGTTCTACAAGGTCAATTCGCCGATCCGGAAGGCCGGGCAGATCCGCGTGCCGGTGCTTTATTCGCACGGGGTGATGGACCCGCGCATCGACATCTACGAGACCGAGGTGATGGTGAAGACCCTGCGCGCGAACGGCATCGAGGCGCCCTTCATCCGCATTCCCGACGAGGGCCACGGCTGGCGCAAGCTCGCCAACCAGCTGTTCTATTTCCGCAAGCAGGCCGAGTTCGTCGAGCAGCAGCTGGGGCTCGGCGCCGGGGAATGAGCGGGCGGGCATGAGCCAGCGCGCCGCGGCGATCGTGCTCGCCTCGCGCCAGCAGGGCGAGACGGGCGCGATGGTGCGCCTGCTGACCCCCGATCTGGGGCTGGTCGCGGCCTATGTCGCGGGCGGACGCGGGCGGCAGATGCGTGCGGTGATGGTGCCGGGCAACCGTGTCGCGGCGGAGTTCACCATGCGGCCCGGGAGCCAGCTGCCCTTTGCGCGCCTGGAGCTGGAGCACTCGCGCGCGGCGCTCATCACCGAGCCGCTGCCCGCGTCTGCGATCCAGTGGGCCTGCGCGCTCACCGCGGCCGCGCTGCCCGAGCGCCAGCCCTACCCGGCGCTCCACGCCGCGCTCGACGCGCTGCTCGAGGCCATCGCCATCGCCCCCTCGGCGCGGGGCTGGGTGAGCGGGCTTGTCGCCTACGAGACGCTGCTGCTGAGCGAGCTGGGCTATGGCGGGCAGGCCCCGCCGCCCGCGCCCGACTGGGCGGGGCAGATGGCGCAACTGGCAAGCCTCGGCAAGCGCCTCGCGCACTACCTGCTTGCAGGGCCGAAAAGCGATGTTATGGGCGCGCGCAAGCTGCTGACCGAGCGGCTCGAGCGCATGGGGTGACAATGAAGATCGCAGTTCTGCCCGGTGACGGGATCGGCCCCGAGGTCACCGCCGAGGCGGTCGCCGTGCTCGAGATGCTGGGCCTGCCGGGCCTGACGCTGTTCACCGGCGATGTCGGCGGGGCGGCTTGGCATCGCCACGGCCACCCGCTCCCGCAGGAGACGCTGGACATGGCCCGCGCGGCCGACGCGATCCTGTTCGGCGCGGTCGGCGATCCGTCTTGCGACGCGCTGGAACGCCACCTCAGGCCCGAACAGGCGATCCTCGGCCTCAGGAAGGAACTGGGCCTCTTCGCCAACCTGCGCCCGGCGCGGGTCTTCGCGGGGCTGGAGCGCCTCTCGCCCCTGCGCGCCGACATCGCGGGCGGGCTCGACATGCTGATCGTGCGCGAGCTGACCGGCGACGTCTATTTCGGCGCCAAGGGCCGGCGCGAGACCGAGGCGGGCGAGCGCGAGGGCTGGGACGCCATGTCCTATGCCGAGCACGAGGTGCGCCGCATCGCCCATGTCGCCTTCCGCGCGGCGCAGGCGAGCGGCCAAAAGCTCACCAGCGTCGACAAGGCCAACGTGCTCGAAACCAGCCAGCTGTGGCGCGACGTGGTGGTGGAGGTCGCCGCCGACTATCCCGGCGTCGCGCTCGACCACATGTATGTCGACAATGCCGCGATGCAGGTGGTGAGCCACCCCGACCGCTTCGGCGTGGTGCTGACCGGCAACCTGTTCGGCGACATCCTCTCCGACCTCGCCAGCGCGGCGGTCGGCTCGATCGGGCTGCTGCCATCCGCCTCGCTCGGCGAGCGGCAGACGGAATTCGGCACCTTCGGCCTCTACGAGCCGATCCACGGCTCCGCCCCCGATATCGCAGGCGCCGGCAAGGCCAACCCGATGGCGACGATCCTTTCCGCCGCGATGATGCTGCGCCATTCCTTCGGCCGCGAGGCCGAGGCGGCGCGGATCGAGGCGGCGGTGGCGAAGACGCTCGCCGACGGCATCCTCGGCGGCGATCTCGGCGGCAGCCACGGCACCGCCGCGATCGGCGCCGCGGTGCGCGAACGGCTCTGACGCGGCCCGGGGGCCTTGCGCGTTATGGTTTATAAAGGATTATGGTGCACATGGAGGGCATGGAAAAGCCCTTCTTCCTGCGCGCCGACGCCTGCGAGGACGACCTCGCCGAAACCTGGCCCGTGCCCGCCCCCATGACGCTCGATCTCGCGATCATCCTGCCCACGCTCAACGAGCGCGGCAACCTTGCCCCGCTGGTCGAGCGGATCGACCGCGCGATTCGTGACGCGGCGCGCTGGGAAGTGATCATCGTCGACGACGATAGCAAGGACGGCACGGCCGACGAGGCCCGCGCCCTCGCGCTCGCCGATCCGCGGGTGCGGGTGATCCAGCGCATCGGCCGCCGGGGCCTTGCCAGCGCCGCGATCGAGGGCTTCTGCGCCACCGCCGCGCCCTTCGTGGCGGTGATGGACGCCGACCACCAGCACGATCCCGCGCTGCTGCCGGGGATGCTCGCCGCGCTCAAGGCCGGCGAGGCCGAGATCTGCGTCGCCAGCCGCTTCGCCGAAGGGGCGAGCACCGCCGAATGGGCCGCGCCCGAGCGCGAAAAGCTCTCGACCTACGCCAACGCCATTGCGCGCAAGATCACCGGGGTCGAACTAAGCGACCCGATGAGCGGCTATTTCATGCTGTCCGCCGCCACCGCCCGCGCGCTCACGCCGCGGCTTTCGGCGATCGGCTTCAAGATCCTGCTCGATCTGCTCGCGACCGCCGACGAGCCGATGAAAGTGAAAGAATTCCCCCTGAACTTCGCCGCCCGCCGGGAAGGAGAAAGCAAGCTGGACCGCGCCATTCTGTTCGATTTCCTCGCCGGGCTCTACGACAAGACCCTCGGGCGGGTGATCCCGACCCGCTTCGCCCTGTTCGGCACCGTCGGCGCGCTGGGCGTGGTGGTGCACTTCGCGGTGCTCTCGGTGCTGCTCTTCGCGCTGGGGGAGCGGTTCTCCATCGCCCAGACCGCTGCCGTGCTGGTGGCGATGAGCTTCAACTTCTGGCTCAACAACTGGCTGACCTACCGCGACAAGCGGCTGGTGGGCTTCGTCCCGCTGCTGCGGGGCTGGCTCGGCTTCATCGCGACCTGCGCGGTCGGGGCCTTCGCCAATGTCGCGATCGCGACCTTCATGGAAGGCCAGGGCGTGTTCTGGGCGCTGTCGGCGCTGGCGGGGATCGTGGTCGGCTCGGTGTGGAACTACGCCCTGTCGAGCCGCTTCGTGTGGGGACGTTTCTGACCTAAACTTCGTCTTTGCGAGGAGCGCAGCGACGAAGCAATCCATGGCCCGGACCGCGAATTTCCAGCCCGCCGTCTACATGATGGCCAACCACAAAGGCGGCACACTCTATGTCGGCGTGACCTCGGACTTGCCGCAGCGCGCATGGCAGCACCGTGAAGGCGTGGCGGAAGGCTTCACCCGGCGATACGGCTGCAAGCGTCTGGTCTGGTTCGAACTGCACGCAACCATGGAATACGCCATCACGCGCGAGAAGCAGATCAAGAGCGGTTCGCGGGCGAAGAAGATCGCGCTGATCGAGGCGGAGAATCCGGAATGGCGCGACCTGTTCTTCGGATTAAACGGTTAGGCCATGGATTGCTTCGCTGCGCTCGCAATGAC
The DNA here is from genome assembly GCF_056868655.1 of Porphyrobacter sp. THAI-01a. NCBI lineage: Bacteria > Pseudomonadati > Pseudomonadota > Alphaproteobacteria > Sphingomonadales > Erythrobacteraceae > Porphyrobacter > Porphyrobacter sp. THAI-01a. The sequence goes on from NZ_CP180579.1 coordinate 1,220,672, forward strand.
GGACCGTGGGTCTCTCCTCACCACCATCCCGCCAGCCACATCCAGGTGACGAAGCTGTTCGGCCCCTTCAGCGGCAGGGCGGCGATGATCGGGAAGAAGAAGGCGAAGACCGCGGCCGAGGCGGCGGGGATGCCGCAGGCGATCCAGGTGCCGTAGGGCAGGCGCCTCAGATCGCTGCACGCCAGCGCGAGGGCCGCGAGCAGGAAGAAGCTCGGCGCGAAATAGTGGTAGTAGAACTGCACCGGCTTGGGCGCGACGAGCCACAGGCCGAGGCTTGCCGCATAGCCCAGCGCCGCCGCCAGCCGCGCCGGTTCGCGCCGCCACGCACCCGCGACAAGGCACCACGCCAGCGCCGGCAGGCCCAGCCACATCGTCAGCGGATTGCCCACCAGCAGCACCCCGCGCTGCGCCCCGTCGACGACCTCGTAGAGATACCAGATCCCCCGGGTGTTCAGCACCCATTGCGGCCACTGGCTCATGTAGCGGTGCGGGGTCATGAGCTGGCTCTGCAGCTCGAAGATCTCGCGGTGCAGCCCGATCAGCCCCTTCTCCGCGAGCGGGGAGGGGTGGAGATACTCGGCCAGCCAGTAGCCCGGGATGAAGGTCGCGGCATAGACGGAAAGCGGCACAATCCCGAGCCACACGAAGGCCTCGACGAGCGTGATCCCCGGCACCGGCGCGCCGCGGCGGCTGAGGAACAGGCGGCGGCGTCCGGCGGACAGGCGGGCGAGGAAGAAGGTGATCCCCGGCAGCATTGCGAGCGATATCGCGTTCCACTTCGCGCCCAGCGCGGCCCCGATGGCGATGCCGGTCAGCGCGAGGCGCCAGCGGCCCTGTTCGGGCTGCGCGCAGGCGGCGGCGAAGTTCCACGCGGCGCTCGCCAGCGCGGCGATCATCACCATGTCGAGCATGGCGATGCGGGCATGGATGAAGAGGTGGAAGCCCGTCGCCAGCAGCACGCCGAAGGCGAGGGTGGCGAAGCGGTCGCGGCTGGCGTGCCACAGCGCCCGCAGCGCCGCGAAATAGGCCAGCACTCCGGCAAGCCACGGCACCACCCGCCAGCCGAGCGGATTGTCGCCGAACACCGCCATGCCGAGCGCGATCAGCTCCTTGGCGAGCAGCGGGTGCTCGCGGTTGCGATAGGCCCCGTGCCCGCCCTCGATCAGCGCGAGGATCTCGCGCGCCGCGGGGACGTAGTGGACCTCGTCGAAATATTCGATCGAGGGGATGCCGAGCCGCCAGCCGGTGAGAAGCGCGAAGAGGCCGGTCAGCGCGGCGATCCACGCCAGCGGATCGCGCGGGCGCGGCGGCGGGGTGGCGGCGGGGGAGAGGGTCGCTTGCGCCTCGGCCATGACGGGGCTGGCGCTTAAGGACGGCCAGCCCCGCGGGCAAGCGCGATTATGCGGGCGCGGCCTGCTTTGCGCCGTCCTGTTCGAGCCAGAACAGCCGCGCGGCCATCGCCAGCAGGCCGATGCTGGCGGTGGCGAGGACGAAGGCGGTCCATGCCGGCACGTTCATCCCCTGCGCCCGGGCACGCGGCAGGATCAGGAAGAAGGCCACGCCGAGCGAGAACAGCAGGTCCCACCACACCTGCACGCCCCACAGGTTGCCGGTGTGGTTGAGGATCACCGGGAACACGCCCTCGCTGGCGATGGTGACGGCGGTGAACCCGGCAAAGCCCGCCGAGAGGGTGCCGGCGAGCAGCGCATTGCCGGGCTCACCGGGGCGCAGCGCGATCATCAGGATCGCGGCGACCCCGGCGAGAAGCCCGCCACCGGCGAGCGCGAGAAAAGGCGTAAGGCTTTCGGGCATGGCGGGAAATCCTCCGTTATGTAGCGAATGCTACACACGCTTGTAGCAAGCCCTCCCGGCCGCTACAAGCCCGCCATGGCGCCCCGCGCGAAAAAGCCCCCGATGTCGAAGGACAGCCTGCTGCCCCTGCTCTTGGGGCATGTGCTCGCCCACGGGCTCGGCCAGGCGAGCCTGCGCCCGCTTGCCAAGGCGGCGGGCACCTCGGACCGGATGCTGATCTACCACTTCGGCACCAAGGAGAAGCTGATCGCCGATCTGCTGTCCTTTGCCGCAGGGGTCTATGCCGCGGGGCTCGAGGCGGTGATCACCGCCGATGCGCGCCCCGCCACGCGCGCCGCGCTGCTGGCGCGCATCCTCGAACAGAACGCCGCGCCCGAGGCCCAGCCCTTCATGCAGCTGTGGTGGGAGATCGTCGGCGGCGCGGCGCGCGATCTTCCCGGTTTCCGCCCGGCGGCACGGGGGATGGTGAACGAGCTGCTCGTCTGGCTCGAAGACAACATGCCCGCGGGCGATCCCGATCCCGCAGGCGGCGCGCGGCTGCTGCTGACGGTCATCGAGGGCACGCTGATGCTCTCCTCGCTCGGCCACGCGGATACGGCGCGCGAAGGCCTGCTTGCGGGCGGGCTGCTGGCGTCCTAGAGACGCGCCCCATGAAGAAGACCACCGGCATGGACCGCGCCGCCACCGCGCGCTGGCGCCCCGCAACAAGGGCGCTGCGCGGCGGCACCTGGCGCTCCGAACACGGCGAGACCAGCGAGGCGCTGTTCCTCACCTCGGGCTACACCTACGACGACGCCCAGACCGTCGCCGACCGCTTTGCCGGCGAGGCGGTGGGGATGACCTATTCGCGCCTCCAGAACCCCACGGTCGCGATGCTCGAGGAGCGCATCGCCCTGATCGAGGGGGCCGAGGCCTGCCGTGCGCAGGCGAGCGGCATGGCGGCGATGACCGCGGCGCTGCTGTGCCAGCTTTCGGCCGGCGATCACGTCGTCGCCGCGCGCGCCGCCTTCGGGAGCTGCCGCTGGCTGGTCGATACCCTGCTGCCCAAGTTCGGCATCGCCACCACCGTCATCGACAGCGCCGACAACGCCGCCTGGGAGGCCGCGATCCGGCCCGAGACCAAAGTGTTCTTCTTCGAGACCCCGGCCAACCCCACGCTCGACATCGTCGATCTCGCCTACGTCTGCGGCCTCGCCAAGGCGCACGGGATCACCACCGTGGTCGACAATGCCTTCGCCTCGCCGGTGCTCCAGCGCCCGATGGAATTCGGCGCGGATGTGGTCGCCTATTCCGCGACCAAGCTGATGGACGGGCAGGGCCGCGTGCTGGCGGGCGCGATCTGCGCCAGCCGCCAGTGGATCGACGAGGTGCTGATGCCCTTCCAGCGCAACACCGGCCCGACGCTCTCGGCCTTCAACGCCTGGGTGGTGATGAAGGGGCTGGAGACGCTTCCCTTGCGCGCCTTCGCGCAGAGCCGCAGCGCGGTGGCGCTGGGCGAATTCCTCGAGCCGCGAGTGACGAAGGCAGGCGGGCACCTGCTCCACCCGGGCCTCCCGAGCCATCCGCGCCACAACCTCGCCCTCGCGCAGATGGATGCGACGGGGCCGATCTTCGCGCTAGACGTCGGCACCCGCGCGCGCGCCTTCGCGATCCTCGACGCGCTGCAACTGATCGACATCTCGAACAATATCGGCGACGCCCGCTCGCTGATGTGCCACCCGGCCTCGACCACCCATGCCGGCCTCACCGAGGAGGCGCGCGCCGAGATGGGCGTGACCGAGGGCCTGCTGCGCATCAACGTCGGGCTGGAGGACCTCGAGGACCTCACCGAGGACATGGACCAGGCGCTCGCCGCGGCGGGCATTTGAGGATCACCCGACATGGCAAACCGCGTTGAACTCGTCTTCGATTTCGTCTCCCCCAACGCCTACCTGATCTGGTGGCCGCTGCGCGAACTCGTCAACCGCTACGAGGCGAGCCTTGATGTCGTGCCGGTGTTCCTCGGCGGGATGCACAAGCTCACCGGCAACGCCCCGCCGATGATCCGCGACAGGGACGTGAAGGGCAAGAACGAATACGCGATGCTCGAGATGGAGCGGTTCATCGCGAAGCACGGTCTCACCCGCTACCGGATGCATCCGCAGTTCCCGTTCAATTCGATCCTGCTCCAGCGGATGCTCTACGCCGCCGACCAGGACGGGCGCGGGGTGCAGTTCGCCGAGAGCCTGCTGCGCCCGATCTGGGAGGAGGGGCTGGACATTTCCTCGCCCGAGGCCGTCGGCGCGGCGGTGAGCGCGGCCGGGTTCGATGCCGCCGACCTCTTCGCCCGCGCACAGACCGACGAAGTGAAGCAGGGCCTCGCCGCCAACACCGACGCGGTCGTCGCGCGCGGGGCCTTCGGCATCCCGACGATGTGGGTCAATGGCACCGAGATGTTCTTCGGCAAGGAACGCCTCGGCCAGATCGAGGATCTGCTCAGCCGCGGATGATCCGCCGTCCCGGCGCGCAAGCCCCTTGCCTTTGCCATCCCAAATCATAGGCTTGGCGAATCAGGGGCTGACACAGGGGCAGGGGCGCGTGCGGGGCAATAACGGATTTTTCGTGCGGGCGATGCTCGCCGCAGGGCTTGTGTCGGCCGCCGCCACGGCAGGCGCGCAGGAGACCGCGCCGGCGCCCGCCGCCGCACCCGCCGAGCGCGAGGCTCCGCCCCCGCTCATCCCCGCCAGCAAGTTCGCGGGCCGCCCGTCGTTCTGGGACACCAGGCTCTCGCCCGGTGGCGGCCTCTTCTCCTTCGTGCGTCAGGGGGCGGACGCCGCGCAGCTGATCGTCACCGACATCGCCTCGGGCCAGGTCGTGCGCGGCTGGGCGACCGACCCTGCCGACGAGCTCGAATGGTACCGCTGGGTCACCGACGACAAGCTGCTGCTCTCGGTCTCCACCCCGGGCTCCTTCTTCGGCGAGGAGGTGCGCTTCACCCGCATGATCCTGGTCGAGATCGGCACCGGCGAGCTGACCCGCCTGTTCAGCCGTTTCGAGGAAGTGGTCGAGGGCGACAACGTCATCCACATCGCCGAGGACGGGTCCTACATCCTCGTCTCGATCCAGAAGTCGATCTACGACTACCCCTCCGTGATGCGCCATGAGCTTGCCCCTCGCGGCAAGATCACCACGGTGCAGACCTCGCGCGAGGGGGTGTGGAACTGGGTCGCCGACGACAAGGGCGTGGTGCGGATGGGCACCGGCTGGAACAGGGGCAAGCTCAACGTCTACTACCGCCCCGACGGTGCCAGCGAGCTGGCGCTGATCGCGCGGATGAAGGAGGACGACAAGGAGGGCTACTGGGACGCGCTCCAGGTGATCGGCGGTTCGGACGAGGGCTATGTCCTGTCCGCCGGCGAGAACGGGCGCGTGGGCCTCAGGCGCTTCAACTTCGCCCGGCGCGAGGCGGTCGAGACGATCTACGAGCATCCCGAATGGGACATCGACAGCGTCACCCTGAAGCAGGGCAAGCCCTTCGCCGCCTTCTACACCGCCGATCGCGACGAGGTGCACTGGTTCGATCCCGCCATCGCGAAGGAGCATCGCGCGCTGCAGAAGGCGCTCGGCGATACCGAGGTGTGGGTGGTCAGCCGTGCGGAGAACAATGCGAAGATGCTGGTCTATGCCGGCAACGAGAGCGATCCCGGGGTGCTCTACCTGTTCGATCCCGTGGCCAAAAGCCTCAAGGAGATCTCGCAATATCGCCCGGAGGTCGATTTCCAGGCGCTCGCGCGGCCGAAGCCGATCCAGTACACCGCCCGCGACGGGACGATGATCCGCGGCTACCTGACCCTCCCGCGCGGGCGCGCGGCCAAGGGGCTGCCGCTGATCCTCATGCCTCACGGCGGGCCTTACGGCATCCGTGACAAGCTCGAATACAACGACGAGGTGCAGCTCCTCGCCAATCGCGGCTATGCCGTGCTCCAGCCCAATTTCCGCGGCTCGGGCGGCTATGGCGGGGACTTCTTCGAGAAGGGCGAGGGCCAGATCGGGCGCGCGATGCAGGACGACATCGACGACGCGATGGACTGGGCCGTGAAGGAAGGCATCGCCGATCCGGCGCGGGTCTGCGTGGTGGGCGGATCCTACGGCGGCTATGCGGCGCTGTGGGCGGTGCTGCGCAATCCCGAACGCTACCGCTGCGCGGCGAGCTGGGCCGGGGTGACCGACTGGGCGAAGCTGCTGCGCTACGACCGGCGCTATCTCACCAAGCGGGTCAACAAGTGGTGGTCGGCGCGGGTGCGCGGCGAGGACGGGACCGCGAATCTCGACGCGGTTTCGGCCTATCGGACCGCCGGCCAGCTTTCGCGCCCCGTGCTGCTTGCGCATGGCACCAAGGACCAGCGCGTGCCGCTGAGCCAGTACAACATCTTCGAGAAAGCCGCCCGCACCGCCCCGGTCCCGCCGCAGACGCTGGTGATCAAGGGCGAGGGCCACTCCTTCTCCAAGCCCGAGAATGCGCAGGCCTGGTTCGAGGCGCTCGAGGGCTTTCTGGCAAAGCACAACCCGGCGGACGGGGCGCCTGCCGCACAGGTGGCCGCGGCGGGCGAGTGAGCGGGGTCTTGGCTGGCGAGGGAATGAACAGCAAACATCGTGACCGGCTGAATAGCGGTTTGGCGCTGCGAACGGCACAGGCGGTCCACGATCCACACCGCAACACCTCCCGCGCTCACCCCGCCGTCACCTCCTCCAGCGGCACGTCCATCACCGGATAGCGCCGCCAGTCCTTCCAGTCGTAATGCCACCATTCGTTGGGCAGGGGCACGAAGCCCTCGGCGACCATCCAGTCCTCCAGCATCCGGCTGAGACGCAGCGCCTCGGGCGGGGCGGCGGTGTTGGAGCGGTAGGCGGCGGGGGTGAAGTCGTCGTAGGGGCTGGGCATGGCGACCTCCACGCCATCGCGGTGCAGCGAGAGGTCGATCGAACAGCCGCGGTTGTGGCGTGATCCGGTTCTGGGGTCGGCGACGAACTCGCGCTTGTCGGGCGGGGTCTGGTCCCACATCGCTTTCGTGATGCGCCAGGGGCGGTAGGCGTCGAAGACGAGGAGGCCGTAGCCCGCAGCCTCGGCGCGGGTCTGGACGCGGGAGAGCGCCTCGGCGACGGGCCGCTGCGCCACCGCGCGGGGAACCGGGTAGAGCACCCGGCCCATGAAGTTCGCCGGCGTCGCATAGCGGATGTCGAACCTGAGGCGCGGATCGAAGCGTGCGAGGTCGACCAGGTCGGGCGTCGCGGTCGCCTGCGGATCGACCGGCGGGGCGAGGGCAGGGGCGGAAGGGCCGGTCAGCACGCGCGGCGCGCAGGCCCCGAGCCAGCCGGCAAGCAGGCCCGTGCCCGCCGCCCGCAGTGCCCCGCGCCGCGAGATCGGCCCGGTCGTCTCCATCCTCATCGCCATGCCTCTCCTCCTGCCCGGACAACGCATAGGCCGAACGCCCCGGCGCGCCCATCGCAAATCGGCGGACCTGCCGTGATACAGCGGTGGTTAAGCGCGTTGGGGGTCTTGTGAGCGCATAAAGAATCGCTAGTTTCGGAGGCGACATGAAAGAATTCTTCCAGCATGCCGCCACCACCGACGGGGTCACCGTCCGGGTCGCCGTCAACTACCTGCCGGAGCAGTCGCATCCGGAGGCGGGCAAGTGGTTCTGGGTCTATCACATTCGCATCGAGAACGGCTCGCACGAGGCGCTGCGCCTGCGCACCCGGCACTGGCGGATCACCGACGGGCGCGGGATGGTGAACCATGTCGACGGGGAGGGCGTGGTCGGCGAACAGCCGTTGCTCACCCCGGGGCAGAGCCACGACTACGTCTCGGGCTGCCCGCTGACGACGCCGTTCGGATCGATGGAGGGCTTCTACACCTTCGAGCGGGCCGACGGTTCGCCCGCGGAGGTGCGCATCCCCTTCTTCCCGCTCGCCGCGCCGGAGACGGCCGAGGGGCGCTCGCCCCGCTGACCCTTGCGGTGAGCCGCGCCGCGCCCTAATCGGCGAGGCGTGAAGCGCACGCACCTCCCCCTCAACGCCCTGCGAGTGTTCGACGCCGCCGCGCGGCACCTCTCCTTCACCCGCGCCGCGGACGAGCTCGCCGTGACCCCCGCCGCCGTGGGCCAGCAGATCCGCGCGCTCGAGGACGTGCTCGGCGTCGTCCTGTTCCGCCGCACCTCCAAGGGCCTCGAATTGACGCCCGAAGGCGAGGCCGGGCTCGATCCCCTGCGCGAGGGCTTCCTCCGCTTCGAGGAGAGCGTTGCCGCGATGCAGGCGGGGCAGGCCTCCGACCGATACACCATCGCCGTCCCGCGCGAGTTCTACGCCGAGTGGCTCGCCCCCCGCCTCGCCGTGTTCCAGGCCGGGACCCCGGGGGTGCAATACATCCTCGCCCCCGACGAGCATGCCGATTTCACCGAGGCGAACCTCGATCTCGCGATCCGGCTGGTCGACGGGCCGGGGGACTGCGAGGGCATCCAGCTCGCGCCCGCCCTGCGCGTCACGGTCGCTGCGCCCGAGCACCGGGATGCGTGGATCGACTGGCCCGGGATGCCGCTGCCCGAAGGCGTGGACCCCTGCATCAAGGCCGGCTCGCCCGGCCAAGCGCTCGCCTCGGCGCTGGCGGGCATGGGGCGCACGGTCCTGCCGCTGGCGCTGGCCGAGGCCGCGATCGGGCAGGGGCGCCTCGTCGCCGCCGGCGAGCCCGAACCCGCGATCCGTTCCTACTGGCTCCTCGCCCCCGCGCCGCAATGGCGATCAAAGAAGGTCCGCGCGCTGGTCGCCTACCTTGCGGGATAGAACGCGCTAGAGCGGATCGGGCCTGATCCCGAAGCGTTCGGGATGCTCCTGAGGCCAGCGCCCCTCGGCCTTCAGCGCCGCGGCGCGCTCGGCATAGACGGGGTCCGCGAGGTCGATCCCCAGCAGCGCGAGGCGTTCCTCCCACAGATCGCTGAACCCCCGGAACCAGCGCGCAATCATGCTGTCGATCCGCTTGCGCCGCGCGGCCTCGGCGACCGGATCGCTGTCGAGCCGCGCCTGCTCGGCGGCATAGGCGGCCGCGACCTTCTCGTAGAGCGGGTGGCCCGGCCCCACCTCCTTCTGCTGGTCGTAGCGGTGGGGGAGGCGGGCCTTCAGGAAGAACATCACCAGCGCCTCGTTGTGCCGCCGCTCGACGCCGACGACCTTGCCCGCATGGAGGATCGGCTTCTCCTCCCCCTCGATCGCGCGGGCGAGCGCGCAGTCCTCGAGCCGGCTCACCCCCCGGTCGAGCGCCGCATCCCACGCCGCCCGGAACCCCTCCGCCCCCGGCCTCTGCCGCAGCTTGTAGAGCGCCTCGAGGCTCTTGCCGACATGGCGCGCGGCCTGCTTGACGATGCCCGTCGCAGCGAGCTGCGCGATGAAGGCGCGCTGCACGTCGGGCGTGATCGAGTTCGCCTTGGGCCGCGCATGGGGGACCGGCATGAAGTCGAGCAGCGGATCATCGGGCGCCGGAGGCGCGAGCTCGTAGGCGACGGAGGAGGTCGCCTGCCGCGGGATTTTTCGTTTGTTCCGGACGATGGCGCGCGCGGTGGAGCGGGAGGGGCGGGGGGAGGGGGTGCGCTGCTGGGTCATGGCGCGGGGGGAGATTGCACAAGGCGGGGGAGTAGGAAAATTGTTCGTCACCAACTCCCACCTCGTCATTGCGAGGAGGCCCGGACTTGATCCGGGCCGACGCGGCAATCCATGAACGAAGGGTGCTCGGAGGCGTCGGCAGGCGATGGATTGCTTCGCCTGCGGCTCGCAATGACGAGAGAAGGGGAGGCGCCCGGCCCTCCTTATCGCCTCCCAGGCTTGACCCGGGGTCCCGCTTCCAAAGTCTACACGAAGAGGGCAGCGCCAGAGCAAAAGATGGCGACCTCACGCAGAGAATGCAAAGGAGCCAAACGTCTTTAGCTTGCCTATTCTGCTCGCCCCGCTCTAGATGAAGCATGCTACAGAAAATCACGATCGAAGGGCTACGCGGGTTTGCTATCGCGCGGGATATAGCGCTCGCAATTCCTAATGGCAAACCGGGTAGTGGACTGACCCTGCTTACTGGTCCTAATAATTCAGGAAAGTCCACTATCATCGAAGCGATAAAAATACGTTCATCAGTACATCAGAATCCGAGTTTCCATGTCGGCATGCGCAATGATGAAACCGATTCTGTTTCTATCAAATATCTCATCGATAACAACTTGGATGACGTGGTCTCCCTACGGCGTGGAAGCAGTGAGTCCGTTTCAAATAGAAGCAACGGCCTTGCGCCATATGTCGTGCCCTCGCGGAGGCAATTTTCACCTTATTTCGGAAGATCTCATTCCGCGTCCAGAAATGCCTACGCAACTCACTTCGGTTCGTACCAGGCGGCACGCGAACAAATCCTTTCCGGATTCGAAGGGCGTCTCTTCGAGCTTGAAAAAAATCATGGGGCTTTCGACGCACTCCTTGGAGAGGTCGTACCTGATTTTATGGATTGGTCGATTGATCAAAACGAAACAGGGCAATATTTCATCAAACTGAGATCATCAGCAAAATCGCATTCTCTCAGCGGGAGTGGCGACGGCATCGTTAGCATTTTCGTCATTATCGCGGCTTTATTCGACTCGCAGGCGGATGATTTCATTGCGATAGATGAACCTGAATTGTCACTCCATCCGAGCATTCAGAAGCGGCTGGCTGCGGTCATCAAACGATTCTCTGCGGACCGCCAGATTGTTGTCTCTACCCACTCTCCATACTTTGTTGATCCCGACGCTATCGCTGAGGGAGCAGAGATAGTCAGGACTTGGGATCGAAATGGCGCGATCGAGGTGCATCAGCTTTCAGTGTCAACATCTAAATCATTAGGGCGATTGCTAGCGCCAAACGCCAATAATCCTCACGTATTTGGCCTTGATGCTCGTGAGATATTTTTCGCCGACGATCCCGTGCTCGTTTTCGAAGGACAGGAAGATGTAGTATTTTGGCCAAAGGTGGTGGCGAGTAAGCCGGAACTCGCAAAGTATGCAACGTATGGTTGGGGCGCGGGTGGAGCGGCGAATATGCCAAATGTTGTCGGTGTGTTGAAAGCACTTGGGTTCAAAAAGGTGGCGGGGGTGCTTGACAACAATCGGCCAGCAGATTTGACCAATTTGAAGCGTGCCTTCCCCGAGTATCACTTTATGGAACTTCCGGCGCCCGACATCCGGACAAAACCCCCGGTGGTGGCCCGAGATCAGGTAACGGGCCTTTTGGACGACAAAGGCTACGTTCGTCCAGAAATGGCTACCGAGTTGAGCGACAGGCTTGGCAAACTGGCCGAGTTTTTAGCGGCTTGAGCGATCGAGGGCCTCCGCTGTTTGTACCGCCAGCTCCTATGGCACGGCTTCAAGTTTGCCCGTTGACCGTGCGGGATTATGGTGACTTGGAACTTCGCGCCGCGAACAACACCCACCCTTGACCCCCACCCCAAACCCGCCTAAGGGCGCGCATCCTTTCCGCAGGGTCTCCCTCGGAAGCGAGCTGAACATTGGCGGTGCTTCCCTCTCGCGGGGGCAGCCGGCAAAGTAACCCGGTGGCCGAAGGGCCTGACATGCGGGTGGAGCGTTTCGGCTTGTGTGAGCAGCGATTATGTCCGCAAGTGCGGGCGTTCTTGTTAGCCTAGCCCCGCATCACGTGCGGGGTGACGGGTTTGCACAAGGCCAAGCCAACTCTCCTCCCACATCGTCGGGTACCCGTGCTGCCATCATCGGCTGAGGGCCATGCCTTTCTGCCGTTCGTGCTGAGCTTGCCTGCCCCGGCGCAGGCCGGGGTCGAAGCACCGTTCTTTCCTCTGCTCCCACGGGGAAAAGGAAGTGCGGCCCTTCGACAGGCTCAGGGCGAACGGGGAAGGGAGGGGCGCAAGGCCAGTCACGGTGAAGAGAGAAAGTCTTACATGCCGACGATCAACCAGCTGGTCCGCAAGGGCCGCGTTCCGCAGAAGGCCAAGAGCAAGGTCCCTGCGATGGAGCAGAACCCGCAGAAGCGCGGCGTCTGCACCCGCGTCTACACGACGACCCCGAAGAAGCCGAACTCGGCGCTGCGCAAGGTGGCCAAGGTCCGCCTGACCAACCAGCGCGAGGTCATCTCCTACATTCCCGGCGAAGGGCACAACCTGCAGGAGCACTCGGTGGTGCTGATCCGTGGCGGGCGTGTGCGCGACCTTCCGGGCGTGCGCTACCACGTCCTTCGCGGCGTGCTCGACACGCAGGGCGTGAAGGACCGCAAGCAGTCGCGCTCGAAGTACGGCGCCAAGCGTCCGAAGTAAGGTTTCAACAGCGGCAGGTCCGGCTCCGGACCGCTCGCCCTCCCGAGCATCCTACGGGATAGCATCTGGGTGGTCGGGAGGGGGAGTGGGCCGGAGCCGCAAGGCGAACCGGATGGTTCGCCGCACTCCGAAGGAGTTCAAAGCATGTCACGTCGCCGTCGTCCCGAAAAGCGGGTCATCCTGCCCGATCCCCAGTACGGGGATCAGATCCTGTCGAAGTTCATGAACAACCTCATGCTCGACGGTAAGAAGGCTGTTGCCGAGAAGATCGTCTATGGCGCGCTCGCCACGGTCGAAGCCAAGGCGAAGGCCGATCCCATCCAGCTGTTCCACGATGCGCTGAACAACGTGAAGCCGCAGGTGGAAGTGCGCAGCCGCCGTGTCGGTGGTGCGACCTACCAGGTGCCGGTCGAGGTTCGCCCCGAGCGTGCCCAGGCCCTCGCGATCCGCTGGCTGATCACGGCTGCGCGCGGTCGTCCGGAAACCACGATGGCCGCGCGGCTGTCGGGCGAGCTGCTCGATGCGGCCAACAACCGCGGCAATGCCGTGAAGAAGCGCGAGGACACGCACCGCATGGCGGACGCGAACCGCGCCTTCTCGCACTACCGCTGGTAATCTCGCGGATTGTGGGCAGCCGGGGATGTAGGTCTTCCGGCTGTCACAATTCTCCCTATATGGGGCCCTGACCGCGACCCGGCGGCCCCCTCACGATCAAGGAACCTGATATGGCCCGCGAGTATCCGCTGGAGCGCTATCGCAATATCGGCATCATGGCGCACATCGATGCCGGCAAGACCACCACGACCGAGCGCATTCTCTACTACACCGGCAAGTCCTACAAGATCGGCGAAGTGCACGATGGTGCCGCGACGATGGACTGGATGGAGCAGGAGCAGGAGCGCGGGATCACGATCACCTCGGCCGCGACCACGACCTTCTGGACCGCCGAGGATTCCTCGATGGACCCGATGAGCGACCCCGACGCGCTGCGCGAGGGCCAGCCCAAGCACCGCATCAACATCATCGACACCCCCGGCCACGTCGACTTCACCATCGAAGTCGAACGCTCGCTGCGCGTGCTCGACGGTGCCGTTGCGGTGTTCGACGGCGTGGCCGGCGTGGAACCGCAGTCCGAAACCGTATGGCGCCAGGCAGACAAGTACGGCGTCCCCAGAATGTGCTTCATTAACAAGCTCGACCGCACCGGCGCCGACTTCTACTATTGCGTGCAGTCGATCATCGACCGCCTCGGCGCCAAGCCGCTGGTGCTTTATCTCCCGATCGGGGCCGAGAGCCAGCTGCAGGGCGTGGTCGACCTCGTCAACAACCGCGGCATCGTCTGGAAGGACGAGAGCCTCGGCGCGAAGTACGAGTTCATCGAGATCCCCGCTGACCTCGCCGACAAGGCCGCCGAATACCGCGAGCGCCTTATCGAGCTCGTCGTCGAACAAGACGACGAGATCATGGAAGCCTATCTCGAAGGCAACGAGCCCGATGTCCCGACGATCAAGAAGCTGATCCGTCAGGGCACCATCGCGCGCGCCTTCGTGCCGGTGACCTGCGGCTCGGCGTTCAAGAACAAGGGCGTCCAGCCCCTGCTCGACGCCGTGGTCGACTATATGCCCTCGCCGCTCGACATTCCGCCGATCAAGGGCGTGCTGCCCGACAGCGACCAGGAAGACGAGCGTCCCTCGAGCGACGATGCGCCCTTCGCCGCGCTGGCGTTCAAGATCATGAACGATCCGTTCGTGGGATCGCTGACCTTCACCCGCATCTATTCGGGCAAGCTCACCAAGGGCCAGGTCCTGAACTCGGTGAAGGACAAGAAGGAAAAGATCGGCCGCATGCTGCTGATGCACTCGAACAACCGCGAGGACATCGATGAGGCGTTCGCCGGCGACATCGTGGCGCTGGCCGGCATGAAAGACACGACCACCGGGGACACCCTGTGCGACGCGTCCAAGCCGATCATCCTCGAGCGCATGGAATTCCCCGAGCCCGTGATCGAGCTCTCGGTGGAACCCAAGACCAAGGCCGACCAGGAAAAGATGGGCATCGCCCTCAACCGCCTGGCGCAGGAAGACCCCTCGTTCCGCGTGTCGACCGACCACGAAAGCGGTCAGACGATCATCAAGGGCATGGGCGAACTGCATCTCGACATCATCGTCGACCGCATGCGCCGCGAGTTCAAGGTCGAGGCCAACGTCGGCGCGCCGCAGGTGGCCTACCGCGAATACCTCGCCCGCGAGGTCGAAGTCGATTACACCCACAAGAAGCAGTCGGGCGGCTCGGGCCAGTTCGGCCGCGTGAAGGTCACGGTCACCCCGGGTGAGCGCGGCCAGGGCGTGATCTTCGAGGACCAGATCAAGGGCGGGAACATTCCGCGCGAATACATCCCGGCGATCGAAAAGGGCTTCCGCGAGCAGGCCGAAAGCGGCCACCTCGTGGGCTTCCCGATCATCGACTTCTCGATCAGGCTGACCGATGGTGCCTACCACGACGTCGACTCGAGCGCGATCGCGTTCGAAATCGCCGCCCGCGGTGCCATGCGCGAAGTGGCCCAGAAGGCCGGGATCAAGCTGCTCGAGCCGATCATGAAGGTTGAAGTGGTGACCCCCGATGATTACCTCGGCGATGTCATCGGCGACCTGAACTCGCGGCGCGGCCAGATCCAGGGCACCGACACCCGGGGCAATGCCCAGGCGGTCGAGGCCTTCGTGCCGCTCGCCAACATGTTCGGCTACGTCAACGAGCTGCGTTCGTTCACCCAGGGGCGTGCGCAGTACACCATGCAGTTCTCGCACTATGACGAGGTTCCGGCCAACGTCGCAGCCGAGGTCAAGGAGAAACTTGCCTAAGCTGCTTCGGCAGTCTAGGGGCGGCGCCTGATTCTGCGGGCGCTGCCTTTCTCCCGCGAACACATCATTCTCATCCAAGAAGGTACACCAGAGAAATGGCCAAGGAAAAGTTCCAGCGGAATAAGCCGCACTGCAACATCGGCACCATCGGTCACGTCGACCATGGCAAGACCACGCTGACCGCGGCGATCACCAAGGTGATGGCTGAAACCTACGGCGGCAGCGCCGTGGACTTCGCCAACATCGACAAGGCTCCGGAAGAGCGCGAGCGCGGCATCACCATCTCGACCGCGCACGTCGAGTACGAATCGGCTGCCCGTCACTACGCGCACGTCGACTGCCCGGGTCACGCCGACTACGTGAAGAACATGATCACCGGTGCCGCCCAGATGGACGGCGCGATCCTGGTCGTGAACGCCGCCGACGGCCCGATGCCCCAGACCCGCGAGCACATCCTGCTCGCCCGTCAGGTCGGCGTGCCGGCGCTGGTCGTGTACATGAACAAGGTCGACCAGGTCGACGACGAGGAAATCCTCGAGCTCGTCGAGCTGGAAGTGCGCGAGCTGCTCTCGTCGTACGACTTCGACGGCGACAACATTCCGATCGTCAAGGGTTCGGCTCTGGCCGCTCTCGAAGGCCGTGACGACGAGATCGGCAAGAACTCGGTCATCGCGCTCATCGAAGCCGTCGACCAGTACATCCCGCAGCCCGATCGTCCGATCGACAAGAGCTTCCTCATGCCGATCGAAGACGTGTTCTCGATCTCGGGCCGCGGCACCGTGGTGACCGGCCGTATCGAAACCGGCGTCGTGAACGTGGGTGACGAAGTCGAGATCGTCGGCATCAAGGACACCCGCAAGACCACCGTCACCGGCGTGGAAATGTTCCGCAAGCTGCTTGATCGCGGTGAAGCCGGCGACAACGTCGGTGCCCTGATCCGCGGCGTGGCCCGTGAGGAAGTCGAGCGCGGCCAGGTTCTCGCCAAGCCGGGCACCGTGACCCCGCACACCGAGTTCTCGGCCGAGGTCTACGTGCTGTCGAAGGACGAAGGCGGCCGTCACACGCCGTTCTTCGCCAACTACCGCCCGCAGTTCTACTTCCGCACCACCGACGTGACCGGCGAAGTGATCCTTCCCGAAGGCACCGAAATGGTGATGCCGGGCGACAACGTGACCATCGGCGTCAAGCTGATCGCCCCGATCGCCATGGACGAAGGTCTGCGCTTCGCGATCCGCGAAGGTGGCCGCACCGTGGGTTCGGGCGTCGTCGCCAAGATCACCAAGTAAGGTGCTGCTCCGTTAAGGGGCGAAACTGAACACGAAGAGGCCCGGCGCTCCCATGAGCTGCCGGGCCTTTTTGTGTGAGGGCAGGGCGCCTTCGCGGTCCGGAATTACGGTCGTTTCACGGTCATGTAATTTCCTGTCCGTTGGCCCTTGCCAGAAGGGGGCGCTCCCCGTATAGGCGCGCATCCGCAGACGAGATTCGTCCCGTCTGTCACGAGTTTTGAGGAAGGCCGCCCGCTCACGGGAAACCGGATGCACGCGGGGCGGTCTTTGTTTTTGGGAAATGCCGGGCAACCGGCGGCTCCTTGGCTCTTTCGCATCGGTAGTAGGACATGGAAGCTCAGAATATCCGTATTCGCCTCAAGGCGTTCGACCACCGCGTTCTCGACCAGGCCACTGGCGAGATCGCAGATACGGCCCGCCGCACCGGCGCTCTTATTCGTGGCCCCATTCCGCTGCCAACGCGTATCGAGAAGTTCACCGTGAACCGCGGCCCGCACGTCGACAAGAAGTCGCGCGAGCAGTTCGAGGTGCGCACCTACAAGCGGCTGCTCGACATCGTGCAGCCCAACGCCCAGACGGTCGACGCGCTGATGAAGCTCGATCTGGCTGCCGGCGTGAACGTCGAGATCAAGCTGGCCTGAGGCTAGCCGAAATGCCCCTCGCTCAGGTGAGGGGCCTCTATCGTTGGAGCCCTGATGGCTCCGCCTGACGATAGGGTGGATACCGCCGGAGAACCTCTCCGGGCTGCGTCCCCCGTCTCGCTCCCGAGGCCACCCGGCCAGCAGGAGCACTCAGCCCGGACGGGGCGATGTATCAAAATTCGGGCTGAACGGGGCCGCGATGCCATTCTGGTGTCGCGGTCTCACACGCACCTTGCGGATGGTCTGCAGGGTGCCTCTGTCGAGGAGTGAACTGACGATGCGCACCGGCGTTATCGCAAAGAAAGTCGGGATGACCCGCCTCTTCCAGGAGGACGGCCGGCACGTGCCCGTGACCGTTCTCGCGCTGGAAGACTGCCAGGTGGTCTCGCACCGTACCGCCGACCGCGATGGCTATTTCGCGGTCCAGCTCGGCGCGGGCGAAGCCAAGCACAAGAACGTTGCCAAGCCGCAGCGTGAACAATTCGCCAAGGCCGATGTCGGCCTGAAGAAGCAGGTCGCCGAATTCCGCGTGGACAGCGCCGACGCGCTGGTCCCGGTCGGCGCCACCATCAGTGCCGAGCACTTCATTGCCGGCCAGATGGTCGACATCACCGGCCACACGCAGGGCAAGGGTTTCGCCGGTGCCATGAAGCGTTGGGGCTTCGGCGGTATGCGCGCCACCCACGGTGTCTCGATCTCGCACCGTGCCCACGGTTCGACCGGTAACCGCCAGGATCCGGGCCGCGTGTTCAAGGGCAAGAAGATGGCCGGCCACATGGGCGACCGTCAGCGCACCCAGCAGAACCTCGAAATCGTCCGCACCGATGCCGAGCGCGGCCTTCTCTTCGTCAAGGGCTCGGTGCCGGGTGCGAAGAACGGTTGGCTGCTCGTGCGCGACGCGGTGAAGCTGCCGGCCCCCGAAGGCCTGCCGTTCCCGGGTGCGATCCTCGAGAAGAAGGCCCCCGTGGCTGACGAGACCCCCTCGGTGGTCGAAGTCGCGGCCGAAGAAGCCATCGTGACCGAAGCCGTCGAAACCGACGCGCCGGCCACCGAAGAAAACAAGGAAGGCTGAGCCATGAAGATCAAGGTTCAGAACATCGAGGGCAAGGCCTCGGGCGACATCGAACTGTCGGACGACGTGTTCGGTCTCGAGCCGCGTGCCGACATCCTGCACCGCGTGGTGACCTGGCAGCTCGAGAACCGCCGCGGCACCGCCCGTCCGACGCGCGAGCGTTCGGAGGTGGCCCGCACCGGCAAGAAGTTCGGCCGCCAGAAGGGTGGCGGCACCGCCCGTCACGGCGACCGTGCGGCCCCGATCTTCATCGGCGGCGGCAAGGCTCACGGCGCGCGCAAGCGTGACTTCGAGCAGTCGCTCAACAAGAAGATCCGCGCGCTCGGTCTCAAGATGGCGCTTTCGACCAGGGCCAAGAACGGTCTGGTCGTCGTCGACAGCCTCGAGCTGAAGGACGCCAAGACCAAGGCGCTGAAGGGCCACCTCACCAAGGCCGGCCTGACCGGCAAGGTGCTGGTGATCGACGGCGAGCAGGTCGACGCGGGCTTCAAGAAGGCTGCCGGCAACCTCCCGGGCATCAACGTGCTCCCGGCGATCGGCGCCAATGTCTACGACATCCTCAACCACGACACGCTGGTGCTGACCAAGGCCGCTGTCGAAAAGCTGGAGGCGCGCTTCAATGGCTAAGAAGCAGACCGTGGACGCGCGTCACTACGATGTGATCATCGCGCCGCACATCACCGAGAAGTCGACCCTCGCGTCGGAACAGAACGCCGTGGTCTTCAAGGTCGCCAAGGATGCGACCAAGCCGCAGATCAAGGAAGCGATCGAGGCGATCTACGACAAGAAGGTCGTCGCCGTGAACACCCTTGTCCAGAAGGGCAAGACCAAGCGCTGGAAGGGCAAGGCCTATCAGCGTTCCGACGTGAAGAAGGCCATCGTCACCCTCGCCGAGGGTGAGATGATCGACATCACCAGCGGTATCTGAGGCCAAGGGACAGGACACGAACAATGGCACTCAAGAACTACAAGCCGACCAGTCCCGCCCGCCGCGGCCTGATCCTGGTCGACAAGTCGGGGCTCTACAAGGGCAAGCCCGTCAAGGCGCTGACCGAAGGGAAGCGCAAGACCGGTGGCCGCAACAACAAGGGCCACGTCACCTCGCGCGGGATCGCCGGGGGCCACAAGCAGAAGTACCGCTTCATCGACTTCAAGCGTCGCAAGTGGGACATGCCGGCCACCGTCGAGCGTCTCGAGTACGACCCGAACCGCACCGCCTTCATCGCGCTGGTGAAGTACGAGGACGGCGAGCAGGCCTACATCATCGCGCCGCAGCGTCTCGCTGTCGGTGACCAGGTCGTGGCCGGCGAGAAGACCGACACCAAGCCGGGCAACGCCATGCTGCTGGGCCAGATGCCGGTCGGCACGATCTGCCACAACGTCGAGATGAAGCCGGGCAAGGGCGGCCAGATCGCCCGTTCGGCCGGTACCTATGTGCAGGTCGTCGGCCGTGACCGGGCTTTCGTGATCGTCCGCCTGAACTCGGGCGAGCAGCGTTACCTGCGCGCCGACTGCATGGGCACGGTGGGTGCGGTGTCGAACCCCGACAACGCCAACCAGAACTTTGCCAAGGCCGGCCGCTCGCGCTGGATGGGCAAGCGTCCGCTGACCCGCGGCGTCGCGAAGAACCCGGTCGACCACCCGCACGGCGGTGGTGAAGGCCGCACCTCGGGTGGCCGCCATCCGGTCACTCCGTGGGGCAAGCCGACCAAGGGTGCCCGCACGCGCCACAACAAGCAGACGGACAAGATGATCATCCGTTCGCGTCACGCGAAGAAGAAGAGGTAAGAGACGATGGCACGTTCCGTCTGGAAAGGTCCGTTTGTCGAGCTGAGCCTGCTGAAGAAGGCAGAAACGGCGCAGGAAACCACGAACGCCAAGCCGATCAAGACCTGGTCGCGGCGTTCGACGATCCTGCCCCAGTTCGTCGGGCTCACCTTCAACGTCTACAACGGGCACAAGTTCATTCCCGTTTCGGTTTCGGAAGAAATGGTCGGCCACAAGCTCGGTGAATTTGCGCCCACGCGCACCTTCCCTGGCCACGCTGCCGACAAGAAGGGCAAGCGCTAATGGGCAAGGCAAAGGCACCCCGCCGCGTGGGCGATAACGAGGCGCTGGCCGTCGGCACCACGATCCGTGGTTCGGCGCAGAAGCTCAACCTCGTCGCGGCCCTGATCCGTGGCAAGAAGGCCGAAGAGGCGATGAACATCCTCGCCTTTTCGAAGCGGGCGATGGCGCGCGATGCGAGCAAGGTTCTCGCCTCGGCGATCGCCAACGCTGAAAACAACCACAACCTCGATGTCGACGCGCTGATCGTCGCTGAAGCGAGCGTGGGCAAGTCGGTGACGATGAAGCGCTTCCACACCCGTGGTCGCGGCAAGTCGACCCGGATCCTCAAGCCGTTCTCGCGTCTGCGGATCGTCGTTCGCGAAGCAGAGGAGGCCTGAGATGGGTCAGAAGAGCAATCCGATCGGTCTGCGCCTGCAGATCAACCGCACCTGGGACAGCCGCTGGTACGCCGAAGGGCGTGACTATGCCCAGCTGCTCAAGGAAGACATCGCGATCCGCAAGTACATCATGACGAACCTGCCCCAGGCGGCGGTTTCGAAGGTGGTGATCGAGCGTCCGGCCAAGCTGTGCCGCGTCTCGATCTATGCTGCGCGTCCGGGTGTCATCATCGGCAAGAAGGGCGCCGACATCGAGAAGCTGCGCTCGAAGCTCGCCACCATGACCGCCAGCGACGTGAAGCTGAACATCGTCGAGATCCGCAAGCCGGAAATCGACGCCAAGCTCGTCGCGCAGGGTATCGCCGACCAGCTGGTGCGTCGCGTGGCGTTCCGCCGGGCGATGAAGCGTGCGGTGCAGTCGGCGCTGCGTCTGGGTGCCGAAGGCATCAAGATCGTGTGCGGCGGCCGTCTCGGCGGGGCGGAGATCGCCCGCGTCGAATGGTACCGCGAAGGCCGCGTGCCGCTCCACACGCTGCGCGCCAACATCGATTACGCCGAGACCGAGGCGCTCACCGCCTACGGGATCATCGGGATCAAGGTGTGGATCTTCAAGGGCGAGATCCTCGCCCACGATCCGACCGCGCAGGACCGCCTGATGATGGAAGCACAGACTTCCGGCGTCCGCCCGGCTCGCTGAGGTAAAAGACCATGTTGCAACCGAAAAAGACCAAGTTCCGCAAGGCCTTCAAGGGCCGGATCAAGGGCGACGCCAAGGGTGGCACCACCCTCAACTTCGGCTCCTACGGCCTCAAGGCCCTCGAGCCGGAGCGGGTTACCGCCCGCCAGATCGAAGCGGCGCGTCGTGCCATCACCCGTCACATCAAGCGCCAGGGTCGCCTCTGGATCCGCGTGTTCCCCGATGTGCCCGTGTCGAAGAAGCCTGCCGAAGTCCGTCAGGGTAAGGGCAAGGGTTCGGTCGAATACTGGGCGGCGCGCGTGAAGCCGGGCCGCATCCTGTTCGAACTCGACGGCGTTGCCGGCCCGCTCGCGGCCGAGGCGTTCGAGCGCGCAGCCATGAAGCTGCCGATCAAGACCAAGGTCGTCGCCCGTCTCGGCGACACCAGCCACCTGGGAGGCGAATAATGGCCGATATCGCGGACCTTCGCACCAAGACCGATGATCAGCTGACCGCCGAGCTTACGGAGCTCAAGCGCGAGCAGTACAATCTGCGGTTCCAGGCTGCGACCAACCAGCTCGAGGCCCCGTCGCGCATCCGTCAGGTGCGCCGGACCATCGCGCAGATCAAGACGCTGCAGAGCGAGCGTGCGGCGAAAGCCGCCGCCGCCAAGGCGTAAGGAGAAAGCACATGCCCAAGCGCATCCTCGTCGGGACTGTGACCTCCGACAAGACCGACAAGACCGTGACCGTGCTGGTCGAACGCAAGGTGAAGCACCCGCTCTACGGGAAGATCATCCGTCGTTCGAAGAAGTATCACGCGCACGACGAGCAGAACGAATACACCGTGGGTGACGTGGTGCGGATCGAGGAGACCCGCCCGATGTCGAAGACCAAGACCTGGATCGTCAAGGACCGGGTCGTGGCGGGCGGCGTGCAGGCGGTGGAAGCCGACCTCGACGTCGCGGCTGCGGGTAACTGAAACGTAGACGGAACTGCCGGGCCCCGGTCGGATCGGGCGTCCCGGTAAGCCAATGAGAAGGAAGACGGATCCATGATCCAGATGCAATCCAATCTCGACGTCGCGGACAACAGCGGCGCCAAGCGCGTCCAGTGCATCAAGGTGCTGGGTGGCTCGAAGCGTCGTACCGCGGGCGTCGGCGACGTGATCGTCGTCTCCATCAAGGAGGCGCAGCCGCGCACCAAGGTCAAGAAGGGCGACGTTCACCGCGCCGTGATCGTGCGCACCAAGAAGGACGTGCGTCGTCCCGACGGCACCGTGATCCGCTTCGACAGCAACGCGGCCGTGCTCGTGAACAAGAACGAGGAGCCGATCGGCACCCGTATCTTCGGCCCCGTGGTGCGCGAACTGCGCGGCAAGGGCTTCATGAAGATCATCTCGCTCGCGCCGGAGGTGCTGTGATGGCTGCCGCGAAGATCAAGAAGGGTGACAGCGTCGTCGTGCTGTCGGGCAAGGACAAGGGCCGCACCGGTACGGTCGCCCAGGTTCTCCCGAAGGACGGCAAGGTCGTCGTCGAGGGCGTGAACATCGTCGCCCGTCACCGCAAGCCCAGCCAGCAGAACCCGCAGGGTGGCATCGACCGCTTCGCCGCGCCGATGCACATCTCGAAGGTCGCTCTGGCTGATCCCAAGACCGGCAAGGCCACCCGCGTCCGCTTCGAAGTGAAGGACGGGAAGAAGGTGCGCGTCGCCGTCAAGAGTGGGGAGACCATCGATGGCTGATTACACCGCCCGGATGAAGGCCAAGTACGACAACGAGATCGTCAAGGCCATGACCGAGAAGTTCGGCTACAAGAACCGGATGGAAGTGCCCAAGCTCGAGAAGATCACGCTCAACATGGGCGTGGGCGAGGCGAGCCAGGACAAGAAGAAGGTTCAGACCGCCGCCGAGGAAATGGCGCTGATCGCCGGCCAGAAGCCGGTCATCACGCTCGCCAAGAAGTCGATCGCGCAGTTCAAGCTGCGTGAAGGCATGCCGATCGGTTGCAAGGTGACCCTGCGCCGCGAGCGGATGTACGAATTCCTCGACCGTCTCGTGACCGTCGCCATGCCGCGCATCCGCGACTTCCGCGGGCTGAACGCCAAGTCGTTCGACGGCCGCGGCAACTACGCGATGGGGCTGAAGGAACAGATCGTGTTCCCCGAAATCAGCTACGACAAGATCGAGAAGGTGCGTGGGATGGACATCATCGTCACCACCACCGCCAAGACCGACGAAGAGGCGCGCGAGCTGCTGCGCCTGTTCGGCTTCCCCTTCCAGGGCGAGGCCAAGACCGAACAGAAGGAAGCGGCGTGAGCCGCTTCCCCTTAGAGACACGAAAGCAGAGAGCTTAAGTCCATGGCGAAACTGAGTTCCATCAACAAGAATGAGCGTCGCAAGAAGCTCGTCAAGCAGTACGCTGCGAAGTACGAGAAGCTGAAGGCGATCGCGAACGACGAATCCCTCGACGAGACCGAGCGCCTAGTCGCCCGTCTCAAGATGGCGGAGCTTCCGCGCAACGCGAACCCGACCCGGGTGCGCAACCGTTGCGCCACCACCGGCCGCCCCCGCGGCTATTACCGCAAGTTCGGCATCAACCGTATCGAACTGCGCGATCTCGGCAACAAGGGCCTGATTCCGGGCCTGACCAAGTCGAGCTGGTGAGGACACAAAGATGGCAATGACCGATCCTCTGGGTGACATGCTCACCCGCATCCGCAACGGCCAGCGCGCCAAGAAGGACTCCGTCCTGACTCCGGCGAGCAACCTGCGTGCGAGCGTTCTCGAAGTGCTTCAGCGTGAAGGCTACATCCGTGGCTACAGCGAAGACAATTCGGGCAAGCACAAGGCGCTGCGGATCGAACTGAAGTATTTCGAAGGCGAGCCCGCGATCAAGCACGTGGCCCGCGTCTCGAAGCCCGGCCGCCGCGTCTATTCGGGTTCCAAGGAACTCCCGACGATCCGCAACGGCCTCGGCATCACCATCGTCTCGACGCCGCGCGGCGTGCTCTCGGATGCCGAGGCGCGCAGCCACAACGTCGGCGGCGAAGTGCTGGCGGAGGTGTTCTGATGAGCCGCATTGGCAAGAAGCCCGTGGCGATCCCCGGCGGGGTCACGGCCACCATCGAGAACGGCACGCTCGTCGTGAAGGGGCCCAAGGGCACCCTGTCGATGGGTCTGTCGGACCTCATCACCTACTCGCTCGAGGACGGCTCGATCTCGGTCAAGCCGGCCAATGACAGCAAGCAGGCGCGCGCCTTCTGGGGCATGCAGCGCACGCTGGTGTCGAACCTGGTGGAAGGCGTCAGTGCCGGCTTCACCAAGGTGCTCGTGATCAAGGGCGTCGGCTACCGTGCGAATGCGCAGGGCAAGACGCTGAAGCTGCAGCTCGGCTACAGCCACGATGTCGACCTCGCCGTGCCCGAAGGTCTCGAAGTGAAGACCCCGGATCAGACCACGATCGAGATTTCCGGCTCGGACAAGCAGGCCGTCGGCCAGTTTGCCGCCGAAATCCGCCGCTGGCGCAAGCCCGAGCCCTACAAGGGCAAGGGGATCGCCTATCGCGGCGAGTATATCTTCCGCAAGGAAGGGAAGAAGAGATAAGATGGCAAAGCTTTCCCTTTTCGAACGTCGCCGTCGCCGGGTCCGCACTGCGCTGCGCGCGCGTGCCGGTGGCAAGCCCCGTCTGTCGGTGCACCGCACCGGCCGTCACATCTACGCCCAGATCATCGACGATGCGGCCGGCAAGACCGTTGCTGCCGCCTCGACGCTCGGCGCCAAGACCAGCGGCGCGAATGTCGATGCTGCTGCCGAAGTCGGCAAGCAGATCGCCGAGGCCGCCAAGAAGGCGGGCGTGACCACTGTCGTGTTCGATCGCGGCGGGTTCCTGTTCCATGGCCGCGTCAAGGCGCTGGCCGATGCCGCCCGCGAAGGCGGGCTGGAGTTCTGACAATGGCTGACGAAAACACCATCGACACCGTCGACGTGGCGGGCGACATCGGCGGCGACGCCGGCGAGAGCCAGGGCCGTCGCGGACGGGGCCGGGGCGGCAACCGCGAAGGCGGTGAGGGCCGTGGCCGCGGGCGTGGCCGTGACGACCGTCGCGGGCCCAAGCAGGAAGAAGATGACGGCATCATCGAGAAGCTGGTGCACATCAACCGCGTCTCGAAGACCGTGAAGGGCGGCAAGCGCTTCGGCTTTGCTGCGCTGGTTGTGGTCGGCGACGGCCAGGGCCGCGTCGGCTTCGGCCACGGCAAGGCCCGCGAAGTGCCGGAAGCGATCACCAAGGCGACCGCTTCGGCGCGCAAGAAGATGATCCGCGTTCCGCTCAAGGAAGGCCGCACCCTGCACCATGACGGCAATGGCCGTTTCGGCGCGGGCAAGGTGACCCTGCGCACCGCGCCTCCGGGGACCGGCATCATCGCCGGCGGTCCGATGCGCGCCGTGTTCGAGAGTCTCGGCGTTGCCGACGTGGTGACCAAGTCGGTCGGCACCTCGAACCCCTACAACATGATCCGCGCCACCTTCGACGCGCTGCAGGACCAGACTTCGCCGAAGTCGGTTGCCCAGCGTCGCGGCAAGAAGGTTGCCGACCTCCTGGGTCGGGGCGGGGCCAGCGCAGCCGAGGCGGAAGCCGAAGCTGCCGCGATCGTGGAGTAATCTTCAATGGCTACCATCAAGATCAAGCAGATCGGCTCGCCGATCCGTCGCCCCGCCAGCCAGCGCCAGATCCTCATCGGTCTGGGGCTGAACAAGATGCACAAGATCGTCGAGCGTCAGGACACCCCCGAGGTGCGCGGCGCGATCGCCAAGATCCCGCATCTGGTGCAGGTGATCGACTAAATCCAGGCAGGCCCCGCTAGTCGGGGCCTTCCTTTCTCTCAGCGCGACAAAAGCGAAAGCGAGTGCACGACATGAAACTGAATGACATCCGCGACAACGCCGGTGCCCGCAAGGGCCGCGTCCGTGTCGGCCGTGGTATCGGCTCGGGCAAGGGCAAGACCTCGGCCCGCGGCCAGAAGGGCCAGAAGGCCCGTTCGGGCGTTGCCATCAAGGGCTTCGAGGGCGGCCAGATGCCGCTCCACATGCGCCTGCCGAAGCGCGGCTTCAACAATCCGTTCGGCAAGGACTATGCCGAGGTGAACGTGGGCATGGTTCAGAAGTTCATCGACGCCGGCAAGCTCGATGCCAAGGCCACCATCACCGAGGAAGCCCTGCGCAATGCGGGCCTCGTGCGCGGCGGCAAGGACGGCGTGCGCCTGCTCGGCAAGGGTGATTTCACCGCCAAGGCTACTTTCGCCGTGACCGGTGCCACCAAGGGCGCGATCGCGGCGGTCGAAAAGGCCGGCGGCAGCGTTGAAGTGGCGCCCGCCCCGACCCCCGAGCACGAGAAGAAGCTCGCCCGGCGCGAGGCGAACAAGGCCGCCAAGGCCAAGTAATCGACAAAAGGCGACGCGCGGGGGTTCGACAAGAGCCCCCGCGCTCCCTATTTACGCTCTCGCACGCCGACCTGCCCCTTCTCCCGGGGCGTCCCGACGAGGGAAGGGCGCGCAGGACAGGGTCCACGCGGTGCCTGATGGGGGCAGATCCGCCGGGCCAAGAGCTAGGATCGACACGACGACATGGCATCACGCGCCGACAATATCGCGAGCAACCTGAACCTGGGCAATTTCGCCAAGGCGACCGAGCTCAAGCAGCGCATCTGGTTCACGATCGGTGCGCTGATCGTCTTCCGTTTCCTCAGCTTCGTGCCGCTGCCCGGCGTCAACCCGCTGGTTCTCGCCGAACTCTACGACCAGACCCGCGGCGGCATCCTCGACCTGTTCAACGCCTTTTCGGGCGGCAGCCTCGAGCGCATGAGCCTGATCGCATTGGGCGTCATGCCTTACATCACCTCCTCGATCGTGGTGCAGATGGCCTCGGCGCTGCACCCGACGCTGTCCGCGCTCAAGAAGGAAGGCGCCTCGGGTCGCCAGAAGCTCAACCAGTACACCCGCTACGGCGCGGTGCTGCTGTGCGCGATCCAGGGCTATTTCCTTGCCGTGGGGCTCGAAAGCTTCGCCGCGCAGAACGGCCTGCAGGCCGTGGTCGATCCGGGCTACATGTTCCGCATCGTCGCGGTGATTAACCTCGTCGGCGGCACCATGTTCCTGCTGTGGCTGGGCGAGCAGATCACCAGCCGCGGCATCGGCAACGGCATTTCGCTGATCATCATGGCGGGCATCGTCGCCCAGTTCCCGAGCTTCGCCACCAACCTCTTCGAAGGCGGCCGCACCGGCGCGATCTCCTCGGTGGTGATCATCGGCTTCCTCGTGATGGTGGTCGGGCTGATCCTGCTCATTTCCTTCATGGAGCGCGCCCAGCGCCGCCTGACGATCCAGTACCCCCGCCGCGCCACGCAGCGCGGGATGATGCAGGCCGAGCGGTCCTACCTTCCGCTCAAGATCAACACCGCGGGCGTGATCCCGCCGATCTTCGCCAGCTCGCTGCTGCTGCTGCCGCTGACGATCACCCAGTTCGCCGGCAATTCGGTCGACACCGAGAGCGGGTTCTACACCGTGCTCCAGGCGCTCAACCAGTATCTGGCGCATGGGCAGCCGCTCTACATGACGCTCTACGCGATCGGGATCATCTTCTTCTGCTTCTTCTACACTGCGGTGGTCTTCAACCCCGAGGAGACGGCGGACAACCTGAAGAAGAACGGCGGCTCGATCCCAGGCATCCGCCCGGGCAAGCGCACGGCGGACTATCTCGAATATGTCCTCACCCGCATCACGGTGGTGGGCGCGCTCTACCTGACCCTGGTCTGCGTGCTGCCGGAATACATGATCGCGCAGACGGGCATCCCGCTGTTCCTCGGCGGCACCAGCCTGCTGATCGTCGTCAACGTCACGGTCGACACCATCAGCCAGATCCAGTCTCACCTTCTGGCGCTGCAATATGGCGACCTCATCAAGAAGGCCAAGCTCAAGGGCCGGATGCGCTGATATACGACATTAGTCGGCTTGACGCGCCTTGGCACTTGGTTGAACCCGTAAGTCTGAAAGAACGCGCCGGGCAGCGACCCGCGGCGATATTGGGGGACGGTTCGTGAACATCATTCTTCTTGGCCCTCCCGGCGCCGGCAAGGGGACGCAGAGTGCGGGCCTGGTCGAACGTCACGGGATGCGCCAGCTATCCACCGGCGATATGTTGCGCGCCGCGGTCAAGGCGGGCACTCCCGTCGGGCTGCGCGCGAAGGAAGTCATGGAGCGCGGCGAGCTGGTCTCGGACGAGATCGTCTCCGACCTGATCGACGCCGAACTCGCCGCGATGGCGCCCGAGACCGGCGCGATCTTCGACGGCTATCCCCGCACCGCCGCACAGGCCGATGCGCTCGATGCCATCCTCGCCAAGAACGGCCGGGTGCTCGACCACGTGATCGAACTCGAGGTGAACGAGGACGCGCTGGTCGAACGCATCACCGGCCGCTTCTCCTGCGGCAACTGCGGCGCGCTCTATCACGACACCGCAAACCCGCCCACGACGCCGGGCGTGTGCGATGCCTGCGGCAGCACCGAGTTCAAGCGCCGGCCGGACGACAACGAGGAGACCGTGCGCACCCGCATGGCCGAATACCGCGCCAAGACCGCGCCGATCCTGCCGGGCTACGAGGCGCGCGGGATCGTCACCCGCATCGACGGCATGGCTGCGATCGACACGGTCGCGGGCCAGATCGACGCCATCCTCAAGGGCTGATTACAGCGCCGGGGGCCTTGTCTCTCCGCCGCATTTGCCGCAGCCTCGGGCGATGATCGCAAGGGAGGGTCTTGCCATGAAGCAGCTTTCGAGGGCCTGCGCGGGCGCGTTCGGCCTGTCCGTGCTCGCGGCCGCCGGTCCGGCCGGTGCCGAGGTAGTCCGCGCGGACGAGCACAGCTTTGTTACCCGCCACGAGGTGGTGGTCGAGGCGAGCCCCAAGGACGTGTGGCTCGCCCTGATCTCGCCCGCCGGATGGTGGCAGTCGGAGCACACCTGGTCCGGGGAATCGAAGAACCTCTCGCTCATGCCCAAGGCGGGCGGGTGCTTCTGCGAGACCATTCCCGAAGTCGACGAGCCGGGACGCTTCACGCTCGAGGGCAGCGTCGAGCACATGCGGGTCGTGCAGGCCTATCCCGAGCGCGCGCTGCGGATGGTTGGCAGTCTCGGGCCGCTCCAGAGCGAGCCGGTGACGGGCGTGCTCACGGTTGCAATCAGCACCACGCCCAAGGGCACGCGAATCCTGTGGGAGTACAACGTCGGCGGCCCGATGCGTTACGAGGTGGCGGTGATCTCCAAGGCCGTCGACGGAGTGATGGGGGCCCAGATCGGCGCCCTGGCCAAGCCGCTGGGCGTCGTTGCCATGCCTGCCCCTGCGCCGCGGCCTGCCGCCGAGACGCCGGCCGAAGCCAGCCCGGAGCCTGCGGGGAAGGGCGGGGCGAAGCCTGGTCCGACGCCCGCGCCTGCCCCTGCGGCGGCGGCGAAGCCTGCGCCTGCACCCGGTCCGGCGAAGGCCGGGACGCCCGTCACCCTGCCCGGGATCAAGCCGACACCGGGCCCCGCGCCGGCGCCCGCTCCGGTCGCGAAGCCCGCTGACAAGCCGGCCTCCAAGCCGGCGACCAAGGCCCCTTCTGTCGACGAGGCCTTCAGCGATCTCGGCGAAAAGCCGCCGCGCTGAACGCCCCGGAGCACGGGCCGCTTGCGCCTCTTGCGCGGATATGCCCGTTGCGGTTGACCTGCGGGGCGAATCGGCCTATGCGCGCGGCTCATTCGACATGTTCGAAGCAAGTTCGGCAGGCATCGCCCTTGCGCGTGCCGACCGGACTTTTTGCCGTTTGCGCACCTGCGCTCGGCAGGCGGGCATGGGAATGAATGTCGCGTTGAGATAGGGGTGTCCCTTCAAGGACCACCAAGCCCCTGTGGAGCATGGAGAAATAAGTGGCTCGTATTGCCGGGGTCAATATCCCCACCAACAAGCGCGTGATCATCGCGCTGACCTATATTCACGGGATCGGCCGTACCACCGCCGTCCAGATCGCTGACAAGCTGGGCATCGCGCACACCGCGCGCGTGCAGGATCTCTCCGACGAGGAAATCCTGCGCATCCGCGAAACCATCGATGCTGATTTCACCGTCGAAGGCGACCTGCGTCGCCAGACTGCGATGAACATCAAGCGCCTGATGGACCTGCGCGCCTATCGCGGCCTGCGTCACCGTTCGGGCCTGCCCGTCCGCGGCCAGCGCACCCACACCAACGCCCGCACCCGCAAGGGCAAGGCCAAGCCCATCGCGGGCAAGAAGAAGTAAGCAGGGCCTTCGGGCTCCCGCTTTTTCCTTCTGACGAGCTAGAGGAATATAGAGAATGGCACGCGAACCAGGCCGTATCCGGCGCCGTGACAAGAAGAACATCACCAGCGGCGTGGCGCACATCAACGCCAGCTTCAACAACACCATGATCACCATCACCGACGCGCAGGGCAACGCCATCTCGTGGTCGTCCGCCGGCATGATGGGCTTCAAGGGCAGCCGCAAGTCGACTCCCTACGCCGCGCAGGTCGCTGCCGACGATGCCGGCAAGAAGGCCGCCGAACACGGCGTGCGCACCCTCGAGGTCGAAGTGAAGGGCCCGGGTTCGGGCCGTGAAAGCGCGCTGCGGGGTCTTGCAGCCGTGGGCTTCAACATTACCTCGATCCGCGACGTCACCCCGATCCCGCACAACGGGGTCCGTCCGTCCAAGCGTCGCCGCGTCTGATCCGCCGGGAAGGCGGGGGCGCGTATCGCCTCCGCCGCCCGATCGGGTCAGATGTCCGCGCCCCTCGCGCCCGCGCATCCGGCCCGCCCAAGTTTGAAACGCCCGAAAGGCGAATTAGGGGAAATCCATGTCCGTCAACACCAAGAACTGGCAGGAACTCAAGAAACCCAACTCCCTGGAAATCAAGGATGGCGGCGATCGTCAGCGCAAGGCGACCTTCGTGGCCGAACCGCTCGAGCGGGGCTTCGGCCTGACGCTCGGCAACGCGCTGCGCCGGGTGCTGCTCTCCAGCCTGCAGGGCGCCGCGATCACCTCGATCAAGATCGAGAACGTGCTGCACGAATTCTCGAGCCTGGCCGGCGTGCGCGAGGACGTCACCGACATCGTCCTCAACGTCAAGCAGATCGCGCTCAAGATGGAAGGCGAAGGCCCCAAGCGGCTCCAGCTTTCGGCCACCGGCCCGGGTGAAGTTCGCGCCGGCGACATCGCCGTGACCGGCGACATCGAGGTGATGAACAAGGATCTCGTGATCTGCCACCTCGACGAAGGCGCGACGCTCAACATGGAACTCACCGCCGACACCGGGAAGGGCTATTCGCCCGCCGTCGCCAACCGTCCGGCCGATGCGCCGATCGGGCTGATCCCGGTCGACTCGCTCTACTCGCCGGTGCGTCAGGTGAGCTACAAGGTGGAGAACGCCCGCGTCGGGCAGGAGCTCGACTACGACAAGCTCTCGCTGACCGTCGAGACTGATGGCACCGTCACTCCGGAAGACGCCGTGGCCTATGCCGCGCGCATCCTCCAGGACCAGCTGACGCTGTTCGTCCACTTCGAGGACGGCATCCCGCAGCCGGTCGGCCAGATGATCGGCCACGCCGTGCAGCCGGAAGAAAGCGACGCCAACCAGCTCAACCGCTACCTCCTCAAGAAGGTGGACGAGCTGGAACTGTCGGTGCGTTCGGCCAACTGCCTCAAGAACGACAACATCATCTACATCGGCGATCTGGTCCAGAAGACCGAAGCCGAGATGCTGCGCACGCCGAACTTCGGCCGCAAGTCGCTCAACGAGATCAAGGAAGTGCTCTCGAGCATGGGCCTGCGCCTCGGCATGGACATCCCGGGCTGGCCGCCCGAGAACATCGAGGAAATGGCCAAGAAGCTCGAGCAGGAGCTGCTTGGTTGATGAATTCGGGAGCCCTCGCGAAAGCGGGGGCTCACCGCAAGGGCAAAGGTGGCGGCCCTGACAGTCACCGGCACTGGGGTACCTCGAACGGCCCCTTTTCGAACGAAGGAAGACTACAATGCGTCATGGTATTTCGGGCCGCAAGCTGGGCCGCCGCACGGGTCACCGCAACGCCCTGTTCCGCAACATGGCCGCCGCGCTGATCAAGCACGAGCAGATCACCACCACGCTGCCCAAGGCGAAGGAACTGCGTCCCTACGTCGAGAAGCTGATCACGCTGGCCAAGCGTGGCGGCCTGTCGAACCGCCGTCTGGCGATGGCTCGTCTGGGTGACGAGGCGCAGCTCAAGAAGCTCTTCGAAGTGCTCGCCGACCGTTATGCCGACCGTGACGGCGGCTACACCCGCGTGCTGCGCGCTGGTGTGCGCGCCGGCGACGCGGTGCAGATGGCGATCATCGAGCTCGTCGACCGCGACGAAGACGCCAAGGGTCAGGACAGCGGCCCGGTCATGTCTGACGAAGAATACGAAGACGCGTAAGACACGCGCCTCTTCGAAAACAAGCGATGGGCCGGGGCGGTAACGCTTCCGGCCCTTTCCTTTTGTGGGCGGCCAGATAGGTTGCGCGCCATGATCCGCACCGCCTTCGCAGCCGCCGCGCTGCTCCTCGCCGTCGCCGCCTCCGCCCAAAACCAGCAGGAGGCGCTCGACGCCCGCTACGAGCGCGCGCTTGCGGCTGGGTACAAGGCGCTGATGCTGTGCAGCGCCATCGCCAATGCCGAGCGCAACGGCGCGATCCGCACGCCCGAGAGCGTCGCGGCCTGGGAGCTGTCGGGCATTCAGTCGCCGCAGGCGGCCGTGATCGGCGACCTGCCGCACACGATCCTGCGCCGCCCTTCCGGCCAGATCGCCGAGGTGCAGGTGCGCTGGGCCGAGGACATGCCCGCGCGGGTCGCCGTCTATGGCGGGGCCGACACAGGCTGCGCGGTCCGGCCTCTTGGCGCGCCCGAACAGTCGCTTCCGGCGGAGCCCGCGCAGACCGTCCCGGCAACCGCGGCGCAGCAGCCGTCGGCCGACAGCGGCAAATCCCGCGGGCGCATCCGCCGGCCGGTGGATGATCGCGGCAGGCAGGTGATAGTCCTCGCCGCCAAGGCGCTCGACCACACGCGCACCGAAACCTACGGCAAGGGCGCGCGCACCACGGCGCTTGTCGTCCGCAGCTTCCATCCCGACGGCTCACGTGATTTCAATGCCACGTTCTATGCCGACGGCTTCTCGGAAGCGACCCCGCAGCGCACCTGGTCGGTCGCCAAGAGCATCGCCGCGACGCTGGTCGGGGCGGCGGTGCAGCGCGGGGAAGCGGACGTGAATGCTTCGGCGGGGCTGGGCCTGTCCGACACTGACCCGCGCCGGGCGATCACCATCGATCATCTGCTGCGCATGGCTTCGGGCCGCTACTCCGACACGCCAGGCAACCGCACCGATCCGCTCTATTTCGGCGGGGCTACCGTCGCGGAGGTCGCGCTCGACTGGCCGCTGATTGCGGCACCGGGCAGCACCTTCCGCTACGCCAATAACGACACGCTTGCTGCCGTGGCTGCCATCAGGGGCACCTTCGAAGCCAATCCTCCCGCCAGGTTCCTTGCAGAGCTGGGCATGAAGGGAACGGTGGCCGAGACAGACTGGCAGGGCGACTACATCCTCTCCTCGCAAGTCTGGGCGACGGCGGAGGATCTGGCGAGGCTCGGCCAGCTATATCTCGAAGACGGGGTTTGGAACAACAAGCGCATCCTGCCCGAGGGCTGGGTGAAGTATGTCACCACCCCCAGCGGGCCGCAGCCACCCACCGGCACCTTTGGCTATGGCGCGGGGTTCTGGCTGCTGAACCGCGAGGAGGGCGTGCCGCCCGACACCTTCGCCGCCATCGGCAATCGCGGACAATATGTGGTGATCGTGCCCTCGCGGAAGGTCGTGATCGTGCGCCGGGGCGAGGACCCGGCAGGCTCGGGCTTCGACATCGCGGCCTTTACGCGCGACGTTCTGGCGGCTCTGGAAGAGTAGCCCTTTGCGGCGAGCTGTTCATCAAAGTGGGAAATAAACTTAACAATACCTGACATCCCGATTCAGCTTCGCCACACCCCGAATCGCGCAAAACGGCCTCGACACCTGCGGCAATCCCGCCTCCGGGTGATGGACGAGGACCCTTACGATGACCACCACGACCAACCGGCTGGCCTCCGGCAAATCGGCCCGGCTCGTGCTCGGCGCGGTCGCGGCCACTGCGCTCACCGCGGCCTCGGCGGCCCCTGCCATGGCGCGTGACCGCGACCGTGACGGCATCAGCGCGGGCGAGATCATCGCCGGGGCGGTGGTGATCGGCGGCATCGCGGCGCTCGCGGGCGCTTTCGACGGCGATCGCGACCGCTGGGACCGGCGCGATTTCCGCGGCGACCGCTGGGATCGCCGCGGCGACTGGGATCGCGGCGGCTGGGGCTTCGCCGGTGGTCCGCGCGCCGCTGTCGACCGCTGCGTGCGCGCCGCCGAGAACCAGGCCCGGCGCTTCGGCGGTTACCGCTTCGCCGACGTGATCGATGTGCGCGACATCGACCGCACCCGCGACGGGTTCCGCGTGCGCGGCCGGATCGATGTCGGCGGCGGCTGGAACCGCAGCGACCGCGGGCGCTTCACCTGCCGCATCGACGGACGCGGCGCGCCGCTGGTCGACTTCGACGGCATCCGCGGCCTGCGCTGATCCCGCAACCCTTTCCCCTCGCGCGCGGGTCTCCTGCCTTATCGTCCCGCGCACATCCTTGCCGCCCCGTCAGCGTTCCACTCGCTGGCGGGGCGGCTTCGTTTCGTGGCACCTCTGGCGGTTCAGCCCAGCGCAAGCCTCGCACGGCTAGTCTCGTCCGCATCCGGCCTTGGTGGGGGCCTCAACATCGACAGGAGAGAGCAGCAATGGCTCTGATGTTTCGCGCGGCCCTGATTGCGGGTGCGCTTGCCGGCACCACCCTTGTTTCCGCGCCCGCCGCCGCTGCGCCGCTTTCCGCAACGCCGGCGCTGGGCAGCCCTTCCGCCGTGCTTGCCCACAGCCGCTTCGATCCCGCCGCCGACAGTGCCGAATGGCGCCGCTGCGGCTGGGGCTGGGGGCGCCGCTGCGGCTGGGGCGGGGGCTGGGGCGGGCGCGGCTGGCGCCGCAACCGCATCGATGGCGGCGACGTGCTGATCGGCGCGGCGATCATCGGCGGCGCCATCGCCATCGCCAATGCCAACAACCGCCGCCACCGCGACCGTGACGTGGTGATCGTCGAGCGCGATGCCGATTTCCGCGATCGCGACTGGGATCGCGAGCGCAACTGGGACCGCCGCGACGATCGCCGCTTGGCCCCGCGCGGGACCGGCGCATCGGGTCTCGATAACGCGGTCAACATCTGTCTTGACCGGATCGAGCGTGACGTGCGGGTCGATACGGTCGACAATGTCGAGCGCACCGGGGCCGGGTGGCGGGTGAGCGGGGCGCTCTATGATGGCTCCGCGTTCCAGTGCCGGATCGGCAACAGCGGCCAGATTGACGGCATCGCCTACGGGCGGGGCTTTTCCGGCGTCGGCTTGGGCGGGAGCGGCGCTCCGGCCCTGCCGCGCGCGGACGGCCAGTTCGACGATGCCTTCTACGCCGATGCCCGTGCGCGGGTCGGCGGGACGGTGCGGCCCGACATCGCGGTGAGCGAGACCACGGTCCAGGTCGCGCGGGTGCCGCAGGGCAGGGCGGTGCGTCCGGCGCCGGGCGCGGCCATGCCTCCCTATCCCGGCGGCCCGATCCCCGGCGAGGTGATCCCCGAGACGATCGACGGCGATATCGGCGGCTGACACAGGCGGGTGGGGCCTCAGTGCCCCTCCCGGTCCCCGCCATAGCTCGGCAGGCCCCATTCCCAGCGGATCGCGGCGCTCCTCAGCGCGAAGCCGCAGACGAAGGCGAGCGCCCATGCAGTGGCATCGGCAAGACCAAGCAGCGGCGCGGCGAGCATCCCCGCCACGCACAGCGCCGAGGTGAGGGCCGCGGGGGTGACGTAGAGTTCGGGGCTCATGATGATCGAGGGACGCCCCGCCACGACGTCGCGGATGATGCCGCCGACGCAGCCGGTGATGACGCCCATCAGCGCCGCGGGCACCGGCGGGATGCCGTAGGCGAGTGCCTTGGCGCTGCCGAGCACGGCATAGGCGGCAAGGCCCGCGCCGTCGGCGTAGTCGAAGCCCTTGCCCTCCCACCAGCGCACAGGCGTGAACCACGCGATCAGCGCGGTGCCGAGGCACACGGCGGCGACCCAGGGATCGTCGATCCAGAACACCGGCGCGCGGATCAGTAGATCGCGCACCGTGCCTCCACCGACGCCGGTGACGAGCGCGAAAAAGGCCATCGTCACGAAGGTCTGCCTGAGGCGCGCCGCCAGCACCGCGCCCGACAGCGCGAAGAGGGCGATGCCCGCCAGGTCGAGCAGGTCGAGGATCGGAGTGAGGACGGTGGGGGTCATCGGGCCGATCAGTTCAAGTCGCCGTCGAAGTCGAACTTCACGCTGTCGCTGGGAAGGGTCTCCATTGCGACATAGCTCGGGTCACGCTTGGCGGAAGGCCGCGCCTTGCGGCGGCGGAACATCAGCACGCAGCCGATCAGCGCGCCGGTCAGCGAGAGCGCGGCGAAGAGGATCAGCACCGGATGGCTGGTGTCCTCGCGTTCGGAGAGGTCCATGATGTGCAAGCCCCAGGCAAGGTCGAAGGCGCGCCACCAGCGGGTGCGCACCGCCTCGATCTCGCCGGTGTCGCGCCCGACATAGACATTGGTGCCGTCCGCCAGCGCCACCTGCCACACCGCCAGCGCGCGGCGGAAATCGAACGGGGTGTGCTCTGCGGGGAAGAGCGTGACGCGCGCGACCTTCTCCCCGCTCACGATCCTCTCGGCCACCAGAGCCCGTGCGGCTGCGGCGTCGAGCGGCGGGAGCGCGGCCCCTGTCGCGAAGTCGACCCGCCGCGTGGCACCGTCGAGCGTCGTCAGGATCGCGACCGCGCGCCCGTCCTGCATCGTGACGCGCATCTCCTTGAGGCCCGCCTCGGGCGCGGCAAGGGTGCTGCCGGGAAGCACGAGGGGGCTTGCGGGCATCTCGCGGCGGAGGTGATCGCCGCGCACCGTGTCGATGGGGCGCGCCACCATGACGAGGCCGGTCGCCAGCCACATGGCGATCGGCACGCCGACCAGCCAGCCGAGCCAGATGTGCCACTTGGCAAGGGAGCGCATGGAGAGAAGCTTCATCCCCGCGCCATGACGAAGCGCGATCAGCCGTGCAAGATGTTCCCGATCGCCTCGGCGGCGGCGATGCAGTCGAGATCGGCCCAGCGCGGCCCGATGACCTGCATCCCGCAGGGCAGCTCGGCCCCGAGATAGGTGCCCGACCCGATGGGCAGGACGGTCGATGGCAGGCCGGGAAATGTCGCCATGCCGGACCACACGAGGCCGCTCCCGCCCGGTTCCTCCTGCCCGTCGATGGTCAGCGTCCCGCGGAACACCGCCTTGTCGGCATGGGGCACGGCGAGCACCGGGGCGGGCGGGGCGAGGACGAAGTCGTATGTGGCGAACAGCGCCTCCCACTGGGCCATGCAGGTCGCCTGCGCGTTCATCAGCCCGAACCAGTCGGTCGCGGTGGCGCGCTTGCCGTCGGGGGCGGGGGCGCCGCCCGACATGGTGATATTCATCATCTTGAGATAGCTGCGGTAATGCACCGCCTGATCGGGGAGAAGGTCGCTCGCGCGGTCGATCCGCACCCCCGCGCGCGCGAGCGTTTCGAGCGCGGCCTCGGTCGGCTCCAGCACACTGGCATCGACCGGTGCGCCGGGCAGCTGCGTGACCGCCAGCAGGCGGCATTCCTTCAGCGGCTTGGGGCGGCGGCGCAGCGGCACCTCCGCGCCGACCTCGACCAGCACGGCAAGGTCGCCCGGATTGCGGGCGAGGGGGCCTGCGATGCTGAGAGGGCCGTCGGCAGCGGCGAGGAAGCCCTCGCGGCGGCTCATCGCGGGGTGATCGTGCCCGTGCTTGGGGACGAGGCCCCAGGTCGTCTTGTGGCCCCAGACGCCGCAGAAATGCGCCGGCACCCGCACCGATCCGCCGATGTCCGTCCCGTAGTCGCAGGGCACCATCCCGCTCGCCACCGCCGCGGCGCTCCCGCCCGAGGAGCCGCCGGGGGAACGCTCCGGATCGTGCGGATTGCGCGTGCGGCCATAGACCGGGTTGAAGCTCTGCCAGTCGGTGAGGTCGACCGGCACGTTGGTCTTGCCGATGACGATCGCGCCCGCCGCTTTCAGCCGCCGCACCAGCAGCGCATCGCGCGGCGCGGGCTTGTCGCGGAACTGCGGATGGCCCCAGGTGGTGGGGAGCCCCGCGACGTCGAAGCTCTCCTTGATCGTCATCGCAACGCCGTAGAGCGGCTGGTCGTCGCGCGGCCCGGCGGCATCGAGCGCGCGGGCCTCGGCATAGGCAGCCTCGAAATTGGGCACGGCCAGCGCATCGATCTCGCAGTCGAGCTTCTCGACCCGGACGATGGCGGCATCGACCGCTTCGGCGACCCTCATCTTCCCTGCGCGCACGGCGGCGCTGGTCGCGAGCGCACCCGCCTTGTCGGTGAGTTTCGGATAGGCCATGCGTTGCTCCAGGTTTGCTACCGGCATGCTAACCGGCCCTGCCGCGCACCGGAACCCCGCCGCGCAGGAATGCTGTTCAATTCAGGCTGCGCAGCCGCGAGGTGATCCGCACCGTCAGGTCGACGGGGAGGTAGAGGCCCTCGCCATGGGCGCTGATGACCCCGGTCTGGACGTTTTCCAGCGTGATGCGGGTCTCCGTCAGCCGGCCCGCAGGCCGCGTCAGCGCGCGGTCGATCTTGGCTCTCAGCTTGGCGAAGTCATTCTCGAAGTTCTGCGCGAGCGCATCGGTGATGGCCCCCTGGAATTCCGGCGAATTGGCGAGCGCGAAGAGGAAATCCTGACCGACGATGTCGGTCTCCCCCGCGATGGTCACCTCGTTGAAGCGCACCGCGCGCGATCCGGGCGCGTTAGCTGGGCGGGCGGTCAGCCAGATCGTGCCGCTCGCCGCCTTGATGAGCGGCAGGTCCGCGGTCGCCGCGAACCGCCCGCCGACCGCGATCCGTCCGCCGGTGGTGCCGTAGACGGTGATGTTCTCGAAGCTGGCTCGGACCGAGCCGTAGTCCTCGATCTGGAACGGCCGCTGCGCGCGCTTGGCCAGAGCCCTGGCGATGACCGGTTCGAGCACGGCGTAATCGGCCACCACCGGCACGTGCAGCACCGAGGAACGGACGGTCTTGTCGCGCGGTGCGAGCGGAGGGAGAGGGCCGGGGGAGATGCGGTCCGGTGCGATGCCGACGAAGGTTTCGAGGCCCGCATCGAGGCCGAGCCGCAGGGTAAGCGTGCGACCGGCTACCTCGTAACCGCCGTAACGGAACTGCCGCGGGGTCAGCCGGCCCCACACAGCCGGGTTCTCGCGGTTGATCGACAAGACCTGGTGCGCCTCGGTCCAGCCCTGCTGCGCCAGGGCCTTGAGCGGCAGCCGCGCCAGTTCGCGCGAGAGGGTCCGCTCGATGTCCCGCTTGACGGGCGCAAGCTCGCGGTCGGCCTCGGTGGTGAAGGTGATGCGCCGGCCGAGGAAGTCGATCCCCGGTTCCCTGCTCCAGCTGTAGTCGATGCGGGTATCGCCCTTGATGCGCCAGTTCCGATCGACATCGAAATGCAGCGACAGGGCGACTTCGGCGGCGCCCGTCCCGGTCTCGCCCTTGAAGATCCCCGCGACGTCACGCGCCGCCAGCGTGCCCCTGATCGGCATGGTCACGCGGATCGTCCGTCCGCTTCCTCCGAGCCGCAGACGGCCGCGCGTGACCTCGCCGACGATGCGGCACTCGATCTTCGGCGACTTCACCTTGAACAGCGCCAGATCGACCTTCTTCGGGGCGACGCATTCGCTTCCCGGGCGGTCGATGGCCCACAGGCGGCGCGGTATCTCGCGTTCGAGCGCGCGCTCGAGATCGGCAAGGTCGACCTTGAGATCGACCGCGATCTCCGAGGGCTCCTGCGGCAGGACGATCCGGTCGGTGGCGCGGGGCGGAGCGGCAGGCGGGCGCTCGGCCGCGCCGGAACAGGCGGCGAGCAGCGCCAGAGCGGCAGCCATCGCGACCCTGCGCAGCGCTCCCACGGCCTTCTCTCCTGCCCCGCTGACCCTGCTTTCCCTTAGCCGCTCAGGCACCTGCGCGAAAGCCGTCTTCCCCGAGCGGCTGGCCCTGTGCCATGCCGCGGCTTGCCCCCAGCGCCAGACCGAAGCCGAGGATCGGCGCCGCGCCGTAGCCGATCAGCGGGTAGGGGAAGGGTGCGATCACCGCCATCGCGCCGAGAGCGACGAGCAGGGCGGCGAGCGCCAGCCCTTCGCTCCGCCCGGCCTGCGGATTGACGACGAGGTGCCAGAGCGGAAGCACGAAGAGCATCAGTGCGAGGGCGGCGGCGCGGAGCGCGGAGCGTCCGGCGACATGGGGCAGGACGTTCTCGGTGAAGACCTGCGGTTCCAGCGTCCCCGCACCGAATGTGAGGGCAGCCATCGCCGATGCGCCCGCGGCCACACAGGCGAAGGCGATGCTCCGGTGGAACACGCCCAGCACCGCGCTCGCGGCGGCGAGCGCCACCAGTGCCGCCGCATCCGGTTGCAGCGCCAGCGCCGCACCCGCAAACGCCAGCAGGAGCGGACCCCACGCCCGTTCCCGCGCGGCGATGACGGCTATCGTGGGCAGCAGCAGCGCACCCGAATGCAGGCTCACGGGACCTGCAGGCAGCCACCGTGCCACCCCGCCGATCTCCGGTCCCGTCAGCAGCGGAAGGAACAGCGCCAGCGCCGCGCCGCCGCCCAGCGCAAGTCGCGCTACCTGCCTTTGCGGCAGGCGCCCGAACATCACCCAGGCAAGCGCCAAGGCCAGTGCCCCGGCATTGACGGCAATCAGCCGCGCGGGCGCATCGAAGGCGGCAAGGTAGGCCAGCCCGCCGACGGACGGGACAGCAAGGGGCAGGGTGAGCCGCCAGCGATCGGACGCGCGCGCGCTCACCCCCCGGTTCGGATCACATATGGATCGGCTTGCCCGTCACCGCCATGGCCGCTTCCTTGAAGGCCTCGGCATGGGTGGGGTGGGCGTGGCAGGTATAGGCGATGTCTTCCGAGGTCGCGCCGAATTCCATCGCCTGCGCGGCCTGGGCGATCATCGTGCCGGCGAGCGAGTTGATCATCCACACGCCAACGACGCGGTCGGTCTCGGCATCGGCGATGACCTTGACGAAGCCGTCGGTGTCGCGGTTGGCCTTGGCGCGGCTGTTCGCCATCATCGGGAACTTGCCGACCTTGACCGCGAGCCCGCGCTCCTTGGCCTGTTCCTCGGTGATGCCGACACCCGCGATTTCCGGCGCGGTGTAGACGACGCTCGGGATCACATCGTGGTTCACGATGCCGGTGAGGCCGGCGATGTTCTCGGCGACCGCGATGCCCTCATCCTCGGCCTTGTGGGCGAGCATCGGGCCGGGGACGACGTCGCCGATCGCCCAGATGCCGGGGACGGCGGTGCGGAAATCGTGGTCGATCTCGATCTGGCCGCGGTTGTTGACGCTGAGCCCCGCCTTGTCGAGCGCGAGGCCATCCGTATTGGCGCGGCGGCCGATGGCGACGAGGACGTGGCTGGCGGTGATGGTCTGCGCTTCGCCGCCCGCCGCGGGTTCGACGGTGAGGGTGACGGTTTTGCCGTCCACATTCGCGCCGGTGACCTTCTGGCCGAGCATAAGGTTCATGCCCTGCTTCTTGAATATCTTGCCCGCTTCCTTGCGGACCTCGCCGTCCATGCCGGGGAGAAGCTGGTCGAGGAACTCGATCACGGTGACCTTGGCGCCAAGACGCCGCCATACGGAGCCGAGCTCAAGCCCGATCACGCCGCCGCCGATCACCACGAGGTGCTCGGGCACTTCATCGAGGTCGAGCGCGCCGGTGCTGTCGACGATACGCTTGCCCGCGTTGTCCACCGGCACCCCGGGGAGCGGGGTGACGGAAGAGCCGGTGGCGATCACGATGTCCTTGGCGGTGACGGTGTCATCGCCGACCTTGACGGTGTGCGCATCCTCGAAGGCGGCATGGCCCTTGAGCCAGGTGAC
Organism: Porphyrobacter sp. THAI-01a; assembly: GCF_056868655.1. Lineage (NCBI taxonomy): Bacteria > Pseudomonadati > Pseudomonadota > Alphaproteobacteria > Sphingomonadales > Erythrobacteraceae > Porphyrobacter > Porphyrobacter sp. THAI-01a. Next base: position 1,262,959 of record NZ_CP180579.1, read on the forward strand.
CTTGTTCTTCTTGAACAGGAACTCGATCCCGCCCGTGAGCTCGCCCACGGCCTTGGTCTTCTCGGCCATCATCCTGCCGAGATCGAGAGTCGGGGTGGCGGTGATGCCCCAGGTGGCGAAGTGGCCGCCGGCCGCTTCCTCGAACAGCTCCGAGCCATGCAGCAGCGCCTTCGAGGGAATGCACCCGACGTTGAGGCAGGTGCCGCCCAGAGTGCCGCGGCTTTCGACGCAGGCGGTCTTGAGGCCCAGCTGAGCGGCGCGGATCGCCGCGACGTAGCCGCCAGGTCCGGCACCGATGATGAGGACGTCGTAGTCGTAATTGTGGTCAGCCATGATGGGAATACCGTTCCTCTTGCTCCGCATGGAGTCTAGTTGTCCTTGCACGCGGCGATTTCAACCGCGATCGCCTCGAGCGTCGAGGCCATTGTGCGTCCGTGCCGGCCCAGCCTCAGATCCGAGCGCAGCACCCGTGCCGGGTTTCCGGCGACCAGCGAATGCGACGGCACGTCCTCCGTCACCACCGCGCCGGCGGCGACGATGCACTGGTCGCCCACGCTGACCCCCGGCAGGATGATCGCATTGGCCCCGACAAAACAGCGCGCCCCGATGCGGGTGTCGCGGTGATAGCCGCCGACGAAATCGTGGGTCAGCACCCGCGCACCGGGGGCGATGAGGGTCATGTCCCCGATATGGACCCCCCGGGGGTTGGTGAAATCAAGATGGGCCTTGCCCGAGATACGCACGTCGCTGCCGATATGCATGCCCCACACGCGGGTCAGCCAAAAGGCCCGCACACGGGTGATGGCAACCTGCAAGGAGGTGCGCAGGGCGACGAGCATTCTCGGGCAGCCTCCCTTACAGGTCGATCAGCATCCGGGTGGGATCCTCGATCGCTTCCTTGATGATCTTCAACGCGGTCACCGCCTCGCGCCCGTCGATCAGACGGTGATCATAGCTGAGCGCGAGATACATCATCGGGCGGATCACGATCTGGCCGTTGCGGACCACCGGGCGGTCCTCGATGCGGTGGAGGCCCAGCACGGCGCTCTGCGGCGGGTTGATGATCGGGGTCGACATCAGCGAGCCGAATACGCCGCCGTTCGAGATCGTGAAGGTCCCGCCGGTCATGTCCTCCATCGTCAGCGTGCCCGCCTTCGCGCGCGCGCCGAAATCGGCGATGTCCTGCTCGATCCGGGCAAAGCCCTTCTTGTCGGCGTCACGGATCACCGGAACGACGAGGCCGTTCGGCGCCGAGACGGCCACCGAGATGTCGACATAGTCGTGATAGATGATCTCGTCGCCGTCGATATAGGCGTTGACCGCGGGCACGTCCTTCAGCGCGAGGCAGGCGGCCTTGGCGAAGAAGCCCATGAAGCCCAGGCGGATGTCGTGCTTCTTGGCGAACAGGTCCTTGTACTTGTCGCGCGCTTCGATGACCGCGCTCATGTCGCAGTCGTTGAAGGTCGTCAGCAGCGCGGCATTGTCCTGTGCGGCCTTGAGGCGCTTGGCGATCGTCTGGCGCATGCGGGTCATCTTGACCCGCTCGGTCCCGCGCGCGGCGGAGCCACCCGTGGCTGGGGCCGCCGGAGCGGGGGCAGGCGTCGGGGCCGGGGCCGGAGCGGGGCCCTTGGCCTTGGCTTCGGCTGCGGCGAGCACGTCTTCCTTGGTCAGGCGGCCATCCTTGCCGGTGCCCTTGATGGTCGAGGGATCGACCCCGTGCTCCAGCACCGCGCGGCGCACCGCAGGCGACATGGTCTGGGCGGGGGTGAGGAGTTCCTCCGAGGCAGCCGCGGGGGCCGGGGTCTCGGCCTTGGCTGCCGCCGGAGCCGGCGCCGGCGCCGGGGCGCTCGCGCCGTCCTCGATGATCGCGATCACCGCCCCGACTTCCACCGTGTCGCCGACCGCGACCACATGCTGCGACATGATCCCCGCGACCGGCGAGGGCACGTCGACCGCGACCTTGTCGGTCTCGAGACTGGCGATCGGCTCGTCGACCGCGACTGCTTCGCCCGGCTGCTTGAGCCATTCGGCAATCGTGCCTTCGGTGACGGATTCGCCGAGGACGGGGACTTTGATTTCGGTGGCCATCTCAATGCGTTCCTAAACTTTCGTTCCGTTCGGTTCGAGCGAAGTCGAGAACCATTCGTGCGGGGTGTCTCGACTTCGCTCGACACGAACGGGTGATGGTATTTGCGGCTACAGCCCCAGTGCGGCGGCGACGAGCGCCTCCTGCTGGGCCTTGTGGCGGCTGGCGAGACCGGTCGCGGGCGATGCGGCGGCATCGCGCCCCGCATAGGTCGGGCGCATGCCGGCGTGACCGGCGGCGGTCAGCGCATCCTCGATCCGCTCGTTCACGAAGAACCACGCGCCGTTGTTGCGCGGCTCCTCCTGGCACCACACGACCTCCTTGAGGTTGGTCATGCGGGAGAGGCGCAGCGCCAGCGGATCGCCGGGGAAGGGGAAGAGCTGCTCGATGCGCACGATCGAGATGTCGTCGATCCCTGCCGCATCGCGCGCCTCGATCAGGTCGTAGGCGACCTTGCCCGAACACAGCACGAGGCGGCGGATCTTGTCGTCCGCGATCTCCTTCGTGTCCGACATGATCCGGCGGAACTGCTTCTCGCCGAGGAAGTCGGACTTGGCGCTCTTGGCCATCGGGTGGCGCAGCAGCGACTTGGGGCTCATGATGACGAGTGGCTTGCGGAAGCTCCGCAGCATCTGGCGGCGCAGCACATGGAAGTAGTTCGCCGGGGTGGTGATGTTGCACACGCACATGTTGTCGTCGGCGCACAGCTGGAGGAAACGCTCCAGACGGGCCGAGGAGTGCTCCGGCCCCTGGCCTTCATAGCCGTGCGGCAGCAGCATCACGAGACCGTTGGCGCGCAGCCACTTGCTCTCGCCCGACGCCACGAACTGGTCGATCATGATCTGCGCGCCGTTGGCGAAGTCGCCGAACTGGCCCTCCCACAGCACGAGGCTCTTGGGATCGGCCATCGCGAAGCCGTATTCGAAGCCGAGCACGCCGTATTCGGACAGCGTGGAATCGTGCACCTCGAACTTGCCGTGGGGCAGGGTCGAGAGCGGCACGTATTTGCGTTCGGACTTCTGGTCGATCCACACCGCGTGGCGCTGCGAGAAGGTGCCGCGCCCAGAATCCTGCCCCGACAGGCGCACCCCGTAGCCTTCCATCACGAGACTGCCGAAGGCGAGCGCTTCGGCGGTCGCCCAGTCGAAGCCCTCGCCGGAGCTGAACATCTCGCGCTTGGCGGCGAGCACGCGGTCGAGGGTCTTGTGGATCTCGAGATCGGCGGGGACTTCGGTGAGCACCCGACCGAGCGCGTCGAGCGTCTTGGGCTCGATCGCCGTTTCGACCGAGCGGCGCGCGGTTTCCGGGTCGGCGGGCTTGTTCAGCCCGGCCCAGCGGCCGCCGAACCAGTCGGCCTCGTTGGCCTTGTAGCTCTTGCCCGCCTCGAACTCCTCCTCGAGCAGGGCGACGAAATCGGCGGCCATCGTCTCGCGGGTGCCGGCCTCGACCACGCCCTCGCGCACCAGCCGCGCCTCGTAGGAGACGCTGACCTTGGGGTGGCTGCGGATCTTGTCGTACATTAGCGGCTGGGTGAACTTGGGCTCGTCGCCCTCGTTGTGGCCGAAGCGGCGGTAGCACCACATGTCGATCACGACATCGCGGTGGAAGGTCTGGCGATATTCGACCGCGAGCTTGCAGGCAAAGGTCACCGCTTCCGGATCGTCGCCGTTGACGTGGAGGATCGGCGCCATCACGCCCTTCGCCACATCGCTCGGATAGGGCGAGGAACGCGCGAACTTCGGCGAGGTGGTGAAGCCGATCTGGTTGTTGATGATGAAGTGGATGCAGCCGCCGGTGTCGTAGCCGGGGACACCCGAGAGCGAGAGGCTCTCCCACACCACGCCCTGACCCGCGAAGGCGGCATCGCCGTGGATCAGCACGGGCAGCACCTGGTCCTTCTTCTTGAGGTCGTCGCGGATCGCTTGCTGAGCGCGCGCCTTGCCGAGCACCACCGGGTTGACCGCCTCGAGGTGCGAGGGGTTGGGGACGAGGCTCATGTGCACGCTGATGCCGTCGAACTCGCGGTCGGTCGAGGTGCCGAGGTGATACTTCACGTCGCCCGAACCGCCCACGTCGTCGGGGTTGGCCGAGCCGCCCGAGAACTCGTGGAAGATCACGCGGTAGGGCTTGGCCATCACGTTGGCGAGCACGTTCAACCGGCCGCGGTGGGCCATGCCGTAGATGATCTCGCGCACGCCCGCGCTGCCGCCGTGCTTGATCACGGCTTCCAGCGCCGGGATCATGGACTCGCCGCCATCAAGGCCGAAGCGCTTGGTGCCGACATACTTTTTGGCGAGGAATTCCTCGTACTGCTCGCCCCGCAGCACCGCGGCGAGGATCGCCTTCTTGCCTTCGGGGGTGAACTGGATCGTCTCGCCGGGCTTCTCGAACTTGTCCTGGAGGAAGCGGCGTTCCTCGGTGTCGGCGATGTGCATGTATTCGAGGCCGACCTTGCCGCAGTACACCTCGCGCAGGCGCTGGTGGAGCTTGCCCACCGTGGTCCACTCCATGCCGAGCACGCCGCCGACATAGACTTCCTCGTTCTCCTTGCCCGCAAGGCCGTGCCATTCGAGCGTGAGGTCGGCCGGCCCTTCGCGGTTCGAGAGGCCGAGCGGGTCGAGGTCTGCCGCCATGTGGCCGCGCACGCGGTAGAGGCGAACGAGAGTCATCGCCGCAATCGAGAGCTTGGCGGCCTTTTCGACCGCCTTGGGATCAGCAGCCTTGCCCGCATCCTTCGCCGCCTTCTGCACGGCGAGGCGCATCTCGGTCGGGTCCATCGCCGCGACGAGGTCGGCGCCGCTGTCCGCGAGCGTGTCGAGCCAGCCGCGCTTCGCCCAGGACGGGCCGGGCTGCGGGCCTTCCTGATCGGTGAAGGCGGGTATGAAGTTCTGCGGTTCGTTGCCCATTGTGGGACTCCCGGGGAGGAGGAAGGATGGCCCCCCGGTTAGAACGCGGGGGGCCGGTAGTCGTTAACTCAGGCGTTTTCTTTCAGCATCGCGGCCAGCGTTTCGCCGAGCAGCGAGGGCGAGGGGCTGACGCGGATGCCCGCATCTTCCATCGCCGCGATCTTGTCCTCGGCGCCGCCCTGACCGCCCGAGACGATCGCGCCCGCGTGGCCCATGCGGCGGCCCGGAGGGGCGGTGCGCCCGGCGATGAAGCCGACCATCGGCTTCTTGCGGCCCTTGGCGGCCTCGGCCTTGATGAAGGCGGCGGCTTCTTCTTCCGCCGAGCCGCCGATTTCGCCGATCATGATGATGGACTCGGTCTCGGGATCGTCGAGGAACAGGTCGAGCACGTCGATGAAGTTGGTGCCGTTGACCGGGTCGCCGCCGATGCCGACCGCGGTGGTCTGACCGAGGCCCGCCATCGTGGTCTGATGCACGGCTTCATAGGTGAGCGTGCCCGAGCGCGAGACGATGCCGACCGAGCCCTTCTTGAAGATGTTGGCCGGCATGATGCCGATCTTGCACTCGTTCGGGGTCAGCACGCCAGGGCAGTTGGGGCCGATGAGGCGCGACTTGGAGCCTGCGAGCGCACGCTTGGCGCGGACCATGTCGAGCACCGGAATGCCTTCGGTGATGCAGATGATCAGCTCGATCTCGGCATCGATCGCCTCGCAGATCGCGTCGGCGGCGAACGGCGGCGGGACGTAGATGCACGAGGCGGTCGCGCCGGTCGCGGCCTTGGCTTCGCGCACGGTGTCGAACTGCGGCAGGCCGATATGGGTGGTGCCGCCCTTGCCCGGGGTCACGCCCGCGACCATCTGCGTCCCGTAGTCGAGCGCGGCCTGGGTGTGGAAGGTGCCGGTGTTGCCGGTCATGCCTTGCGTGATGACCTTGGTGTCTTTGTTTACGAGGATGGACATTGGGTTCTTCCTTGTTCGTCATGCCAGCGGAGGCTGGCACCTAGAGCCCCTAGGCCCCAGCCTGCGCCGGGGTGACGGCGTTGAAATTTATGCGAGCGAGCTATCCAGCGCCTTGCACGCGTCGAGCAGTTCCTTGACCGCGTCGACGCTGACCTGGAGGTTGGCCTTCTCTTCGTCGGTGAGGTTGATCTCGATCACTTCCTCGGCGCCGCCCGCGCCGATCACCACCGGCACGCCGACATAGAGCCCGTCGACGCCATACTTGCCGTCAACCTGCACCGCGCAGGGGAGGATGCGCTTCTGGTCGTAGAGATAGGCCTCGGCCATCGAAATGGCGCTGGTGGCCGGCGCATAGAAGGCCGAGCCGGTCTTGAGCAGCGCGACGATCTCGCCGCCGCCCGAACGGGTGCGCTGGACGATCTCACCGAGGCGCTCTTCGGAGATGCCCTTGATCTTGGCCATGTCCTTCACGGGAATGCCGTTGATCGTCGAGTAGGACAGCACCGGCACCATCGTGTCGCCGTGGCCGCCGAGCACGAAGGCGTTCACGTCCTTGACGCTGACGCCGAATTCCCAGGCGAGGAAGGTGGCAAAGCGCGCCGAATCCAGCACGCCGGCCATGCCGACCACCTTGTTGTGCGGCAGGCCCGAAAACTCGCGCAGCGCCCAGACCATCGCGTCGAGCGGGTTGGTGATGCAGATCACGAAGGCATCGGGGCAATTGTCGCGGATGCCTTCGCCGACCGCCTTCATCACCTTGAGGTTGATGCCGAGCAGGTCGTCGCGGCTCATGCCGGGCTTGCGTGCCACGCCTGCGGTGACGATCACCACGTCGGCGCCGGCGATGTCGGCATAGTCGTTCGAGCCGGTGATCGAGGCGTCGAAGCCTTCCACGGGGCCGCACTGGCTGAGGTCGAGCGCCTTGCCCTGCGGCACGCCTTCGACGACGTCGAACAGGACGATGTCGCCGAGGCCCTTGAGCGCGGCGAGGTGAGCGAGCGTGCCGCCGATATTGCCGGCGCCGACGAGGGCGATCTTCTTGCGGGCCATTTTCCGGACTTCCTTCCCTGATCCTTCGGGACGAAGCGATGAAGCGCGCGTGAACAAGCGAGGCGCCGGTGCCAACCCCCGTCCCAAGCGGCTGGGCACCCGTTACATGAGGCGCGGTAGGCCGCTCGAAATGGGATTGCAACCAGCAAAAGCTCGGTTGCGGCAACTATCTTTGCAAACAGTTCGCAATTGCATTAATGCATCGGACGGACGCGCGAGCCGAACGCCCTGCAGCGCAGGACGTAAGGGAAGCGGCTCCGGGCGGGGTAGATCAGGCGGGTTCGAGGACGCGTTCGGCCCGCGCGGCGAGGCGGCGGTCGAACATCCGGGTCACGGCCAGCCAGTGATCGCGCGCATCGGCATCGTCGCGCTGCGAGGCCTCGGCGGCGAGCTCCGCTGCGGCTTCGGCCGATGCTAGACCGTGGACGGCGAAATGCTTCAACGCGTCGGTGAGCAGCGGGTCGAACCGCACCGCCGCCGGCTCGGCAGCGCCGCCTTCGCGCGGATTGTCGTTGACCGCCCGCGCCAGCGCCGGGGCCACCAGCCCGCGCCCTGCGGCACGCCAGCCGAGACGGCGAGCCGGATGATTGGCGGAGGCGAAGCGGACGGACATGGCAGGCGGTTCCCGTGTTCTTGGCCGGTTTGGGTGTCCGGCGTTGCGGGCCGCCTAGCCGGTGCGCCGCTAAGGCTTGGTGTGGCAACAGGGTTGCCGGGAACTTAACCCTGCTGCGCGCGGCGGGGCTACTGCGCCTGGGCAGGGGCCGCGCCCGGCTGCGTCTTCCACTGGCCGGCGCGGGCATATTCGGCCTTCACCGCGCCCGTCCCGGTGTAGGCCGGTGCGGGCGCATCGGCGGCGGGAACGGCGGGGGCCTTGGCGCCCGCTGGTTGCGCGGCCTGCCGCGCCGCAGGGACGGGGCCGAGATCATAGGCGATCACCGGACGGCCTGGCACGGCATGGGCAGCCGCCGGCACGACCGTGGCGGCGGCAGGCGCGGTGCGCCCGCTCACCACCGGCTCGAGCCCGGAATAACCGTTGCTGAAGGCTGCCGCCTGGCCGCTCGCCCCGCGGGTGCGGTAGAAGCGGTGCGCGCCGATCGTGCCGATATGGTCGAGCGTGCCGGCCCAGTAGGGATTGACCCAGAGCGTGTGGTAATGGGTCGCAAGGCCGACCGGGGCATAGACGCTCCCCGACAGCGCCTCGGCCGCGATGCGCTGCGCCCGCGCCCAGCTCACGCCCGAAGGGCGCCGCGCGAGGCTGCCGTCGCAGGTGAAGGTGAACTGGCAGCCGGTGCTGCGCTCCGACCCCTGGTAGACCACCCCGCACACGCTCGAGGGCCACGCGGGGTGCGCGACGCGGTTGAGCACTACCTGCGCTACCGCGCGCTGGCCGGCCTCGCTCTCGCTTGCGGCCTCGTACCACACGGCCTGCGCGAGGCATTCGGCGGCGCGCATGTGCGTGATGCCGGTCCCGGGGGAGTAGAAGGGTTTGGCCGCCGCGCCGACATCGATCAGCGCACCGAGCTCGCGCGCGCCCTCGGCAGCGCCGTGGGCGAGCGGGTCCGCGTCAGGCAGGGCGACCAGTGCCGTGCCGGCGGGATCGGCCATGTAGTAGAAGGCCGAGCCCGGGAAGCTCATGCCCGGGCGTTCGAAGGGCAGGGCGGCCTCGGCGGCCTGGCGCGTGGCGAGCGCCGCCCCGGTTTCGACCGCCGGACCGGGAAGCGTGCCGACCCCGCCTGTCGCTGCCATCGCGGGCACGGCGATCGCCGCGACCAGCACCGCGAGCCGCTTGCGCCACGGCCCCACCGGCAGGCTCCAGCGGCAGCGGGAGGCCGGAGCCCTGAAGGCGAAGGGGGTGCGCGCGGTGGCCATGATCGGAGCCCGCCTTACGCGCGCGCCGCGGGCGGGGCGAGGGCAGGGCGGCCCCGCGTCCCGATTCGGGACGGCGCTCGGAGGGTTCTTAACCCGTTGCCTGCACGCCCGCGCCCGCCTATCGCCTTGGTCGCAAGGGATATGGCGCGGGATCGCATCACGACAGGCTGGCGGGGCAGGGGGCGCGGGGCGCTGCTTGCGCTGCTGTGCCTTGCGGCCTGCGCCGGCCCTCCGCCCACGCGTCCGGAGGATCCCGCGCGGCCCACTATCGTCAGCCTCAACCCCTGCCTCGACGCGATCCTCGTCGAGATCGCAGGGCCGGAGCAGGTGCTGGCGCTGTCGCATTACAGCCGTGACCCCGGCTCGAGTTCGATCCCGGCACGGATCGCCGCGCGCTACGGTTCCACCGGCGGGACAGCCGAGGAGGTGATCGCCCGCCAGCCCGATCTCGTGCTCGCCTCGATCTTCCTCCCCCAGCCGACGCGGCAGGCGCTGGAGCGCGCGGGACTGCGGGTGGCGACCTTCGGCAGCCCGACTTCGATCGCGGAGAGCGCCGCGCAGGTGCGCGAGGTGGCCGCGCTCGCCGGACGGGTGCGCGAGGGCGAGGCGCTCGCCGCGCGCATCGCCGCACCGCCGCCCGTGCCCGGCAAGCCCCTCGACGCGCTGCTGTGGCAGCCGGGCGAGATCGTCGCGGGCGAGGCGACGCTGATCGCCGAACTGCTGCGCGAGGAAGGCTTCGTCAGCCACGCCGCCGCGCGCGGGCTGGGGCAGGCCGACCGGGTGAGCCTCGAGGCCGTGCTCGCCGATCCGCCGCAGGTGCTGCTGGTGGCGGGTGCGGCGGAGGGCCAGCGCCACCCGCTGCTCGCGCAGGGCGTGCCCGGGATGCAGGTCGCGGCCTTCGATCCCTCGCTGATCTGGTGCGGCGGGCCGACCATCCCGCGCGCCCGCGCAAGGCTGCGGGCGATCCGCGCGGCGGTGGAGCGCGGGGCATGAACCGGGCGAGCCTTGTCTTTGCCGGCCTGCTCGCGGTGCTGCTGCCACTGTCGCTGCTGGCCGGCCGCGTGTGGATCGATCCCTTCGCGCCCGCGCTTCCCGCCAATGCCGGCCTGATCCTCGCCGAACTGCGCGCGCCCCGCGCCCTGCTGGCGGTGGTGATCGGCGCGGGGCTCGGCGCGGCGGGTGCGGCGATGCAGGGCTATCTCAGGAACCCTCTCGCCGACCCGGGCCTCTTCGGCATCGCCCCGATGGCGGCGCTGGGGGCGGTGGCGAGTTTCTGGCTGGTCCCCGTCCTGCCGCCGCACCTTGCCGCCTGGAGCCTGCCGGCGCTCGCGCTGGCGGGGGCGGGCGGCGGCATGGCGCTGCTGGCGCTGATCGCCGGGCGCACCGCCTCGGACGCGGCGGGCGGCGCAGGCGGCGGGATCGCGCTCTTCACCCTTGCCGGCCTGATGCTGGCGAGCCTCGCGGGCGCGCTCACCGCGCTCGCGATCACGCTCGCGCCCAATCCCTTCGCCCTGTCCGAGATCGTGATGTGGCTCAACGGCGCGCTCACCGACCGGTCGTGGCGCGAGGTCGCCATCGCTGCGCCGCTCACGCTCGCCGGGATCGGCGTGCTGGCGCTGGCGGCGCGCAGCCTCGATGCCCTGACCCTCGGGGAGGAGGCAGCGCGCTCGCTGGGGGTCGATCCGGCGCGGCTCCTGCTGCTGCTGGTCGCGGGCGTCGGGCTGACGGTGGGCGCGGGCGTGGCGGTGGCGGGGATTATCGGCTTCGTCGGCCTTGTCGTGCCCCATCTGGTCCGCCCGCTGACCGACCGCCTGCCCTCCAGCCTGATCCTGCCGAGCGCGCTTGCCGGAGCCTGCCTCGTGCTTGCGGCAGACAGCATCGTGCGGATCCTGCCGCTGGTCACCGAGCTGCGGCTGGGCATAGCCCTGTCGCTGATCGGCGCGCCCTTCTTCGGCTGGTTGCTGCTGCGGATGCGACGGGGGCGCCTGTGACGCTGGCGGCGGAGAACCTTTCCCTGATGCGCGGTGGGCGGACCGTGGTGGAGGGCCTGACCGCCGCGCTCGCGCCGGGGCGGATCACCGCCATCACCGGCCCCAACGGCGCGGGCAAGTCCTCGCTGCTGCTGGGCCTCGCGGGGTTGCTGGCGCCCGCCGCCGGTTCGGTGATGCTGGAGGGGAGCGCGCTTGCCGCCCTTCCGGCGCGCGAGCGGGCGAAGGCGATCGGCTACCTGCCGCAGACCCCCGACATCGCCTGGGACGTGGCGGTGGAGAACCTCGTCGCCCTCGGCCGCCTGCCGTGGCGCGACCGGGGCACCGCAGCGGTGGAGGCGGCGCTGGCGGCGCTCGATCTGGCTGACCTGCGCCACCGCCCCGCCAGCCGGCTGTCGGGCGGCGAGCGCGCGCGGGCGTTGCTGGCGCGGGTGCTGGCGGGCGAGCCCCGCTGGATCCTCGCCGACGAGCCGCTCGCGGCTCTCGATCTGGCGCACCAGCTCGCCCTCGTCGCGCACCTGAGAGGGTGTGCAGCGGCGGGGCAGGGCGTGGTGCTGGTGCTCCACGATCTCGCGCTGGCGATGAACCATGCCGATCACGTGCTGGTGCTGAGGGAAGGCCGTCTGATCGCCGAAGGCCCGCCCGCCGAGGCGCTCGCTCCCGAGGTGATCCGCGAGGGGTGGGGCGTGCGGGCACAGTGGCTGGGAGAGCCGGGCGCGATGGCCCTGTCGAGCGGGCTGCCGGGAGCAGAGTGAGGCGCATCGTCGAACATGCGGCGGGGAGCCCCTCACAAAGCCCGCCCGCCAAGTTCCGCCCCCATCCGCGGGCCCCGTCCGACCGGCCAGGTTGCGACCCTGAAAGGACCCGGCCGGAGCTCCGCAGAGAGGCCCTTCCTGTGGCCGACGGGGGCAGAACTGGCGACTACAGATTTTCTGTAGGGCCTTGAAAATGGCGAAATCGCTTGGGTTTGGGCAATTACGGGCCGCCATCGGCGCGGCCCCGTTGTCCTGAAGCGCGCCGCACACTGCCAGGCGGATGACGTGAATAGCCCGCCGGCGTCCGGGGTTCGATCGTTCGATCCCCGCCCCCGGCCGGGCACCATTCCTCGCCTCGCCCGTTGCACTCCCGCGCCTCCGTCTCCATCTGGGGATGACCGGCGCGCCGCCTTGCCGCGCACCCTTGACCCACGCGAACATTTCCGGAACACACCTCCTCCATGAGCCTCACAACGATCAGCGTGCGCGGTGCGCGCGAGCATAATCTCAAGGGTATCGACATCGATCTTCCGCGCGATGCGCTGATCGTGGTCACCGGGCTTTCGGGGAGCGGCAAGTCGAGCCTCGCCTTCGATACGATCTATGCCGAGGGGCAGCGGCGCTACGTTGAATCGCTGAGCGCCTATGCGCGCCAGTTCCTCGAGATGATGCAGAAGCCCGATGTCGAGCATATTGACGGGCTCTCGCCGGCGATCAGCATCGAGCAGAAGACCACCAGCCGCAACCCGCGCTCGACCGTGGCGACCGTCACCGAGATCTACGACTACATGCGCCTGTTGTGGGCGCGGGTCGGGGTGCCCTACAGCCCTGCGACCGGTGAGCCGATCAGCGCCCAGACCGTCAGCCAGATGGTCGACCGCGTGATGACCCTGCCCGAGGGCACGCGCGCCTATCTGCTCGCCCCCGTGGTGCGTGGGCGCAAGGGGGAATACCGCAAGGAAATCGCCGAATGGCAGCGCGCGGGCTTCACCCGGGTGCGGATCGACGGCGAGATCTACCCCATCGAGGAGGCCCCGACGCTCGACAAGAAGTTCAAGCACGACATCGAGGTGGTGGTCGACCGTATCGCGGTGCGCGAGGGCATCGAGACGCGGCTGGCGGACTCCTTCGAGCAGGCGCTGAAGCTTGCCGAGGGGCTGGCCTACGTCGATCTCGCCGACGGGGTAGTGCCGGGGCGCGAGGGCGAGGCGCAAGGCGGCGCGATGAAGGGGGCGGGCCTGCCGCCCAACCGTATCGTGTTCAGCGAGAAGTTCGCCTGCCCGGTCTCCGGCTTCACCATCGAGGAGATCGAGCCGCGCCTCTTCTCCTTCAACGCGCCCCAGGGCGCCTGCCCGGCGTGCGACGGGATCGGCGAGAAGATGCTGTTCGACCCGCAGCTGGTCGTGCCCAACGAGGCGCTGACGCTGAAACAGGGCGCGGTGGTGCCCTGGGCGAAGTCGAACCCGCCGTCGCCCTATTACATGCAGGTGCTCGCCAGCCTCGCCAAGGCCTATGGCTTCGATCTGACGACGCCGTGGAAGGACCTCGCGCCCGAACAGAAGCTCATCATCCTCCACGGCACGGGCGGGATGCCGGTGCCGCTGACCTTCAAGGACGGGCGGCGCGAATACACTGTCCACAAGCCGTTCGAGGGCGTGATCGGCAACCTCAACCGCCGCATGATGCAGACCGAGAGCGCCTGGATGCAGGAGGAGCTCTCGAAATACCAGACCGCGCAGCCCTGCGAGGTCTGCGGGGGCAAGCGCCTCAACGAAAAGGCGCTGAGCGTGAAGGTCGCGGGCACCGACATCGCCACGCCCGTGCAGATGAGCGTCGCCGACGCCAAGGCGTGGTTCCTCGCACTCGACGCGCAGCTCACCGCGCAGCAGAGCCAGATCGCCCGCGCCATCCTCAAGGAGATCAACGAGCGGCTGGGCTTCCTCGACAACGTCGGGCTCGACTACCTCAACCTCGACCGCACCTCGGGCACCCTGTCGGGCGGCGAGAGTCAGCGCATCCGCCTCGCCAGCCAGATCGGCTCCGGCCTGTCGGGCGTGCTCTACGTGCTCGACGAGCCCTCCATCGGCCTCCACCAGCGCGACAACGACCGGCTGCTCGAAACCCTCAAGCGCCTGCGCGACCTCGGCAACACCGTGATCGTCGTCGAGCACGACGAGGACGCCATCCGCGCCGCCGACCATATCGTCGACCTCGGCCCCGGCGCCGGGGTGCATGGCGGTGAGGTGGTGGCCCAGGGCGCGCTCAAGGATATCCTCAAGGCCAAGGGCAGCCTCACCGCGGACTACCTCACCGGCAAGCGCAGGATCGAGGTGCCCGCCAAGCGCCGCAAGGGCAACGGGCACCACATCGAGGTCAGGAACGCCCGCGCCAACAACCTCAAGGGCGTGACGGCGAAGATCCCCCTCGGCACCTTCTGCTGCATCTCCGGGGTCTCGGGCTCGGGCAAGTCCTCGCTCACCATCGACACCTTGCAGGCCGGCGCCGCCCGCGTCCTCAACGGCGCGCGGGTCATCGCGGGGGCGCACGACGAGATCACCGGCCTCCAGCACTGCGACAAGGTCATCGAGATCGACCAGTCCCCCATCGGCCGCACCCCGCGTTCCAACCCCGCCACCTACACCGGCGCCTTCACCCAGATCCGCGACTGGTTCGCCGGCCTCCCCGAAAGCCTCGCGCGCGGCTACAAGCCCGGCCGCTTCTCCTTCAACGTCAAGGGCGGCCGCTGCGAGAAGTGCCAGGGCGACGGCCTCATCAAGATCGAGATGCACTTCCTCCCGGACGTCTACGTCACCTGCGAGGAATGCCACGGCAAGCGCTACAACCGCGAGACGCTCGAGGTGAAGTTCAAGGGCCACTCGATCGCCGATGTGCTCGACATGACGATCGAGGACGCCGAGGAATTCTTCAAGGCCGTCCCTCCGATCCGCGAGAAGATGCGGATGCTGAACGAGGTCGGCCTCGGCTACGTCAAGGTCGGCCAGCAGGCGACGACCCTGTCCGGCGGCGAGGCCCAGCGCGTGAAGCTCGCCAAGGAACTCGCCCGCCGCTCCACCGGCCAGACCCTCTACATCCTCGACGAGCCGACCACCGGCCTCCACTTCGAGGACGTGCGCAAGCTGCTGGAAGTGCTGCACCGGCTGGTGGAGCAGGGCAATTCGGTGGTGGTGATCGAGCACAACCTCGACGTGATCAAGACCGCCGACTGGATCATCGACCTCGGCCCCGAGGGCGGGGTGCGCGGGGGTGAGATCGTCGCCGAGGGCACGCCGGAACAGGTGGTGAAGGTGGAGCGGAGCTTCACGGGGCGGTATCTGGCGCCTTTGCTTCAAGGGTCGGTTTAAAAATAGGAGGCGACGATATGAGTGGGATCGACTCAGAGCGCCCATCGCGTTTGCCAGCCTATCCATTGCTTGACGGACACAAGCGACGGAGAAAGAAGCTGGTTCCAATTCTGAATGACTTTGCAGAAGTATCTTTCGTCAATACTCTAGATGCCATCGTCCCCGAGGTGCTTTGGATCGGCGGCGCCATTGAGACACTTGGCTTGAGAAGCGCTATCGAGGTCGTGTCTGAGTTCCTGAAGTGCCTTTGGTCTGATAAGTCCGCTGCACCACCAGAATTTTTCAGGCTAAGTGTCTTATCAAACCCAGATTACCGAGAAAAAGTTTGTGATGCCGTTGGTTTTGAAGTGCTTAGTGATGTTTTCGGGGTGTTTGCTGCATTCTATGGAGAAGAATGGTCGCCGCAGAATGCAAATGGATTAGATGCTGTTGAAGCTGCGAAGGCGATCGATGCGTGGGTGAAAAACTATTGGAATAGATTTGAGCAGCCTTTCCTTTTGATAGGAGCTACAATTATTTATTCCTTGGCAGTATCTGATCGGATGAAGTTCGCACCCGGAACTATGCCCGACATAAATGCAATAGCGGAGAGCATCGAATCCGCTGACGGGTTGAGGGCGGCGAGCTTTGTGAGAGCAAGTCTATTAGCATTTTTCCCTCAAAGTACGGATGACCGATCATCTGCATGGTGCAGGCTTTTTTGGAGTATCAACTACAAGTATTCGGATTGCCAATTCGATGTCTAAGAAAATGGATAAGATATTCGTCTTTGCTCAAGAAGTTATCGAGAGTTATCTCGAGAACCTCTATGATCGGACGCGAGGCCATAGGGTGGGGGCGGGATTTGAAACTGAGATTAACTCGACATTTTCAGCTTTGCTAGCCCGTCAAGTAACCTTAGCAATTGGATTGGCGGAAAGCCCGCAGTCTTGGAACCCGCATATTGCGCCACTCTTTTTAAGACCGATGATTGAATGCCTGCTGATGGTGAGATGGATTCGAATTGACCCTCTGGTCAGGTCAAAAGAGTATATTAATTATGGGCTCGGAGCGGAAAAGCTTCTCGTGCATAATTATCAAGAAGCGATAAGAGGCGAGACTGATGATGACTCAAGATCACGGATAGAGAGGGTCGCGGAACTGTCGCTCGCTTGGGTTGAGGGTCAACAATTTCAGCAGTTTGTCGAGGTAAATTTGGGGTCATGGACTGGGCAAAGTATCAGGCAAATTGCCTTAGAGAGTGAATCTGAGGATCTGTATAAATTTGCATATGTTCCATTCAGTGCAAATATGCATAATCAATGGAATCATGTTGGTAAATTTAATGCGATACAATGCAGCAATCCGATGCATAAGAGGCATTATGTCGGCTGTATAATAGAGACGGACTTTATTGTTGATTTTGTATATAGATCGACGAAGTATCTCGCTCTTACCATTAATGAGTTTGATGAATTTTACGAATTTCAATGTAAATCCAAGTCTGTAGATGAGGCATTCCTAGAGGCGCACGATAGACTTTATACCAAGCCTGGCGAGGACCTAACGGACTAATCGATCTCCAAGTTAGTCGGCTTACATGCGCACTAGGTCGTCCCATCATGGACGGCGGACTCCTCGCGCGTTACTCCCCCTTTCCTACACCCCCAAACCCCCTGTACCCTCCCGCGCAGGCGTCGGCCCTGCGCACAAACTTCCCCCCCAGCGCGCCCACCCCTCCAGCCCCTCGGCGCGCCGCGCGTGAAGACAGGCCGGGGTTCTTGGGCAGGCGCGGCGGGAAGGGGCTGCGGGGGGCGGGGCGCTGTCTTGCTCACTCTCTCGCCAGGAGCCCCGTGCCCATGATCCGCACCTTTGCGCTTTCCGACATTCCGCTCGCGCCCGTCGGTCCCTCGCAGAAACTCCCCGTCGGGCCGACCGATTGGCGCGATCCCTCGGGCCAGGGGTTCGTCGCGGAGTGGCTCTCCCATGTCGAAGCGGGCCGCATCGGGCAGGCCGCGCCGGTCAACGAGGAGGCGCGCGCCATCGTCCTCGCGAACGAGCGGCTGATCTGCGGGGATGGGCGGTTGCCCATCTGGTGAGCGGCCTGCGCAGGATGGCAATCAGGCGCGATTATCTTGCCCCGTCTGCGATGTTCCGCAGACGGTAACCCTCGCCATAGACGCTCTCGATGAAGTGCCCGGCCCTGAGATGGCGCCGCAGGCGCGAGATCTGCACCCGCAGCGTCTCGGCGCTGGCGGGCTCGTCGGTCGCCGCCGCGGCGAGATACAGGGTCTCGCAGGGGACGGTGCGTCCGTAACTGTCGGCCAGCTTCCCGAGGATGCGTCGCTGGACCGGTGTGAGCTGCGCGGTGTCGCACAGGCCGCTCCTCGCAGGCTCGACCGTTCTGCGGCCCACGCCTTCGCCCTTGGCGGCGCGATAGCGGTTCCGCAGCGCGATCAGCCGTGCCGCCGCCTCGTCGATGTCGATCCTTTCGGCGAGGATGACATCGTCGAACCCGCTGTTCAGCGCGCCGACGATGCTGTTGCGCGAGAGGTCCGCGGCCAGCAGAACGCGCGGGACGGCGCGGCAGACGGGAAGGTTGGCCTCGATGAAGGTCCGCGCCTGCACCGTGTCCTCGCAACCGACGACCAGCAGATCCATCGCTTCGTCCGAGCGGGGAATGGATTCGAACGCGAGGTCGAACCGCATGATCGTCGCATGGGGCAGCAGGTCGATGAGATAGGCGGTGCGGATCATGGACCCGCAATCCTGCGCGGTCAGATACTTGACCTGGCGGAAGGGAACGAAGTTCCGGTAGGCGATCTCGCCGCATTCGATCTGGCGCAGCGCCGGGGGGGCATAAGTCTTCTTCACGTTCCTGGGACCTTCGAACAACCGCGTTGGCCTGTCGAAAGCCACCTTGCGTGGCGAGGGCTTCTAGGCCGCAACCATAAATCTCGCACCCCGCTCTGCATGCGTATGCACGACGTGCGATTGGCCCCACGGGCAAAGAATTTCATGCATTTGGCTGTCGTGCACTAAACCAGATTATTAACATCAGGTTTTTGCGGGGTCACCAAGGGCGGCAGGGTTTCCTACCCGAATCGCGTCGCGCTAGGCGGGCGGCGGCTTCCGGTTGCGGACCTGCGCACCGGCACGGCGACATCGGGCTTCCGCAGCCGTGGACCTTGCGGCCAACCTTCTGAGACGGCGGAACATCGTGCGCTTGAGGCGGCACAGCGACGGCGCTTTCGCGCGTGCGCGTCGCGTGGTCGTGTGCAGGTCGTCCCGCAGTCGTCGCACTGTCGTCAGGGGGCGGTCGGTGCCTGCGGGGCGGGGCGGCGGCGCTCCCAGGCGGTGATGGCGGCGAAACTCGCCGCGCCGCTCGCCAGCATCCACAGGAAGGCGCCGGGCATCCCGAGCCCGTAGTCGAGCACCCCCAGCACCGCCGCCTGCACGAGGATCGCCCCCGCCGCCGCCCGCGCGCTGGTCGACCATCCGGCCAGCCCGACGATGATCGGAACCGCCAACACCGCCGCGATCGCGCCGGCGTCGAGCACGAGGTTGCGCAGGGACTCCCCCTGCAGCGCCAGCCCCGCCGCGAGTGCCGCCGCGGCCACCGTCGCGGTCCGCGCCGCGCGCAGGAGCTGGAGCGGAGAAGCGTTCGGATTCAGGCGCTTGTAGCCGTTCTCGGTGATCACCGCCGAGACCGCGAGCAGGGCGGAATCGACCGAGGAGAGGATCGCGGAAACCAGCGCGCCAGTGAAGATGATCATCAGCCAGCCGGGAAACAGCGCCGCCGCAAGGCTCGGCAGGTAGGCCTCGTCCGCCCCCAGCGCGAGGCCGAGCTGCGGGCCGAACAGGCCGAAGCTCACCGGGATCAGCCCCACGGTGAGGTAGATCGCCGCCCCCAGAAGCGCGCCCCGCCGCGCCACCTCGGGCGAGCGCGCCCCGAGCGTGCGGGCGAGCGCCTCCTGGCTGACCATCGTCCCGGCGATGGGAATGAGCCACAATTCGACGCGTTCCACCCAGCTCTCGCCCGGCGCGGTGAAGCTCCAGACAGTCCGGGGCGCCGAGGCCCACATGGCGGCAAGGCCCCCCGAGGCATCGACCATGAGCGCGAACAGGATCAGGATCGCGACGATGATGATCGCCCCCTGGACGATATCGGTGATGACGTCTCCGGCGAGCCCCCCGAACAGGGTGTAGGTCATCACCAGCAGGGTCGCGCCGATCAGCGAGGTGGTGAAGTCGAGCCCCGATGCGCCCGCGATGATTGTCGCGAAAGCAAAGAGTTGCGCCGCCGACCAGGTGGTGGCCGAAAGCGCGATCACCCCTGCGGCAAGGCGCTCGGTGTGGCCGCCGAAGCGCTCGCGCAGGAAATCGGCGATGGTGATGAAGCCCCCGCTCCTGAGGCGATGGGCGAAGAACAGGGCGATGGCGAGGATGCCGATGGCATAGGCGAAGGGCTCGGCCCGCGCCCCCGCAAGCCCGTCGCGCGCGACCTCGCCCGAAGTCGCGATCAGGCTTTCGGAGGCGAACCAGGTGGCGAACAGGCTCATCCCCACGGCGAAGGGGCCGAGCGAGCGGCCGGCGACGAGATAGTCGGCATCGGACTTCGCCCCGCGCCCTGCCCACAGCGCAAGCGCGACCTGGGCGGCGACATAGGCGAGGATCAGCGCAAGCGTGAGCGTGATGGCGAAAACCCCCCGGCAAGCTGCCGCCTCCACGGCGCCGCAAGCCCCTCTGGCGGCGCGGATCGGACAGCAGGACGACGTTCCTAGCCGCGCCGCGCCGCCAGACAAGAGGCGCGTTCCGCGCTATCGTCAGGCGGATGCATCCGCCGGGGCGCCGAGGGCGTAGATCCGAGCGGACGGGGCAGCGCGAAGGAGCGCCCGATGAGACTGTTCACCAAACGAAATGCCTTGCCGCTGGTCGCTGTCGCCCTTGCTCTGGCCGCCGGGACGCAGGCGGGCGAGATCACGTCCGGCCTCGAAATCGAGCCCGGCCAGACCTTCCAGCTCGGCGGCGGGCAGCCCGGCGCATTCGAGGTGACGGGGCGCAATTCGGGCAAGGTCGCGGTGGTGGTGCTCGGCAAGCTGCCCGGCGCGCAGCCGGTGGAGCGCGGCACGGTGGCGCCCGGCGGGCCGGTCGAGGCCCGCTTCGCGCCGGGGGAGCAGGCGCTGCTGCGCAACACCTCGGACCGCGTGACGGCGCGCATGAAGCTGACAATCACCGGCGATACGGCGGCGCTGGGGATGACCTATTCCGAAAACCCCTGAGCGGGGATCAGTCGGCGACGAGGGCGAGTTCCACCGTCGCATGGCCGCGCGCGACGAGGCCGAGTTCCTCGGCGGCGGCGCGGCTCACGTCGATCATGCGGCCGCGGGTGAAGGGCCCGCGGTCGTTGATCCGCACCACCACGCTGCGGCCATTCGCCGGGTTGGTGACGCGCACGAGGCTGCCGAAGGGCAGGGTGCGGTGCGCGGCGGTCATGTCGGAATTGTCGAAGCGTTCGCCGCTGGCGGTGCGCTGGCCGTGGAACCTGGCGGCGTAGTAGGAGGCACTGCCGCGTCCGATCACGGTATCCTGCGGCGCGGAGGCCGCGGGCTCCTCGAGGGCGGGGGCAGGGGCGGTCACTTCGGCGCTGGGCTGAACCGGCACGAGCTCGATCACGGCGGCGCTGGTGGCGGCGTCGACCCGCGGGGCGGCCGCGTCGGGGGCGGCTGCCGAGGATGCGGCGAGAGGCATGAGGCCGAGCAGGCCGGCGACAGCGAGAGCCTGAAGGCTCTTCGCGGTCAGGCTGCGGGCGCTGCGGCCGTCGAAATGCGTTCCCGTTCGCATGGCGGCGCCGATACAGCGGGCCCGCAGCGAAAGGCAAACCAGGTTAGGCTTTCATCGCCGCGAGCCTTCGAGTCGGGCCCGAGTCGCACCGGAAACGCGACGAACCGTTGGAACGGCTGGCCGTCCATTGCATGGGTTAGGAGCCTTCGGGGGCGGCGAATCGGCTTGAAGTCTTACAAACGGGGCGGGGGAAGGGCCGGAATGCAAATGGGGCCGGCATCGCTGCCGACCCCACTCTCACCGGCGTGTGGATGACCCCGCTCGTGATGCCTCCGGCGAACCTTCAGCCTCATTTGCCTGGGGCCATGCTTGGCGCCCGATGTCTAGCCTCTCGCTGCCTGCGCCTTGCGGCCGGCCCTGCCAGAGATTTGTCACCGGCGCTCGCGCCGGCATCCGGCCCTGCTTCCGGCTGGCTTGGCGTTCCGCCTCGGACCGAAGTCCTCCGCTTTCCGCCGCCGCGCGCTTCCGCCTGGCCGAGACCGCGTCCCTTTACCGTCTGCAAGAACTGCGGCTTGGGGGCTCTCGCCGTTTCCGCTGCACTTGCCGTACGGCCAGGTTCTTGGCCTGTCCGGTGCCACCGCGTCGCTCCGACCCTTGAATTGAGCCGACTTGCCTTTGGCCGAAGCCTCCTGCATGCCGTCTCCAGATCGGCGCGTGGACAGATGTCACCGCCATCCTTGGGATAAAAACCTCCGGTTCTTCAGAGCCTTGCGGCCTTCCGTTCCGGTGGCTTCGTGTCCCGAAGACAGGTTGAAAGTGCGCCTGAATCGGCGTTCTGGCAACATTTCCGCAGACGACTTTTCCACTTCAGGCCATCTGGCCTGTGGACACGAGTGGATAACTCAACGCTTCGTCGCATTTGTCGCGAAGCGGAGGGGAAAGCAGGGACGGAACTGCCTTCAAACTGTCACGATAAGGACCCCGTGCCGCCGCGACGAGCGCCGCGACTCGGTTTTCCCCATTCGGGATCGCGGATCAGGCGTCGCGGTTGCGGCGCGACAGTAGCCTCAGGCGCAGACCATTGAGCTTGATGAAGCCCTCGGCGTCCCTCTGGTCATAGGCTCCGGCGTCGTCCTCGAAGGTGACGTGGGCTTCCGAATAGAGCGAGTAGGGCGACTTGCGGCCCACCACGCTGGCCAGCCCCTTGTAGAGCTTGAGGCGCACCGTGCCGGTGACCTTGTCCTGCGAGTGGTCGATGGCGGCTTGCAGCATCTCGCGCTCCGGCGAGAACCAGAATCCGTTGTAGATCAGCTCGGCATAGCGCGGCATCAGCTCGTCCTTGAGATGGGCCGCGCCGCGATCGAGGGTGATCTGCTCGATCCCGCGATGCGCGCGGGCGTAGATCTCCCCGCCGGGAGTTTCGTACATCCCGCGGCTTTTCATGCCGACGAAGCGGTTCTCGACCAGATCGAGCCGGCCGATACCGTGCTTCCGGCCGAGTTCGTTAAGAGCCGCCAGCAGCGTGGCGGGCGACATGGCCTCGCCGTTCAGCGCCACGCCGTCACCCTTCTCGAAATCCACCGTGATGTATTCCGGCTGGTCGGGCGCGTCCTCGGGGTCGACCGTGCGCGAATAGACGTAAGGCGGGGTCTCCTCCCACGGGTCCTCCAGCACCTTGCCCTCCGACGAGGTGTGGAGGAGGTTCGCGTCGGTCGAGAAGGGGCTGTCGCCGCGCTTGTCCTTGGGCACCTGGATCTGGTGCGCCTCGGCCCAGGCGATCAGGGCAGTGCGGCTGGTCAGGTCCCACTCGCGCCACGGGGCGATCACCTTGATGTCCGGATCGAGCGCATAGGCGGAAAGTTCGAAGCGCACCTGATCGTTGCCCTTGCCGGTCGCGCCGTGGGCGATGAAATCGGCGCCGGTTTCGTGCGCGATCTCGACGAGGCGCTTGGAGATCAGCGGCCGAGCGATCGAGGTGCCGAGCAGGTAGTCGCCCTCGTAGCGGGCATTGGCGCGCATCATCGGGAAGACGAAATCACGCACGAATTCCTCGCGCAGGTCCTCGATGAAGATGTGTTCGTCAGGGATGCCCATCGCCCGGGCCTTGGCGCGGGCCGGTTCGATCTCCTCGCCTTGCCCCAGATCGGCGGTAAAGGTGACGACCTCGAGGCCCCGCTCGACGCTCAGCCACTTGGCGATGACGCTGGTATCGAGACCGCCCGAATAGGCGAGGACGACTTTCTGGGGCTGGGCCATGGAGAGGGGTTCCTTGGGAGACTGACGCGGGCGCCCCTAACAGTGCGCGCGGGGCGGGGCAATCGGGCATTCGGCCAGCAGCGGCGGCGGCGAGCTAATGTCCTAACGCATCATGGTTTTTCGAGTGACGTTGCGCAGCAGATGGGGTAAGTAAGGCGCGGGATCGTCGCAAGTGGAGGACACGCGAATGAACCGATCCCTGTATTGCGCCGTGCTGGCGCTGCCCCTCTTCGCCGCGCCGGCGATGGCGCACGAGGTGATTCACGGCGAGCACGAAGGCCATGCCCACGCCAAGGGCTGCGGCCATCAGGCGATCGACCACAACGGCCATGTCGATTACCTGCACGACGGGCATCTCCACCGCGCGCACGACGGCCATGTCAACGAACATGCGCTCGAGGTTACCGACAGCAATCCCGATGCCGAGGAACTGGTCAGCCGTGTCACCACCGACGATCACGCCCACGGTCATCCCGGCGAGGAACACATCACCGTGCAGCACGGCGATCACATGGACTTCGTCCACGACGGGCACCTGCATCACCGTCACGGCGACCACACCGACGATCACGGTGCGGTGAAGCTCGTCGCGGCGCGCTGATCAGCGGTACAGGTAGTCGCGCGTCACCGGCAGGGCGTGGCGGTTGCGGATGTACTGGATCTGATAATTGCCCATGCTTCCGTGCTCGAACACGGTCGCGGCGCCGGCGAGGTAGAAGGTCCACATCCGGAAGAAGCGTTCGTCATGCAGGGCGACGATCTGCTCGCGGTGCGCGAGGCAGTTGGCATACCATGCGCGGATCGTCTTCGCGTAGTGGAGGCGCAGTGTCTCGATGTCACTCGCGATCAGGCGGAATTTCTCCGAGGCGGCGAGGGTTTCCGACAGGGCCGGGATGTAGCCGCCGGGGAAGATGTACTTGCGGGTGAAGGCATCGGTCGTGCCGGGCGAGCCGAAGCGGCCGATGGTATGGAGCAGCATCACCCCGTCATCGGCGAGCATGCGCGCGCAGGCTTCGAAGAAGGTCTCGAACTGCGCGCGGCCGACGTGCTCGAACATGCCGACCGAGACGATCCGGTCGAAGCGGCGGCCGGAGGCGGCGGTGTCGCGGTAATCCTCGAGGAGGATCGTCACCTTGTCCGCGACCCCCGCCTCGCGCACCCGTTGGCGGGCGAGCGCGGCCTGTTCCTCGGACAGGGTGATACCGGTCACGCGCACATCGTGGTGCCTGGCCAGATGGATCGCCATACCTCCCCAGCCGCAGCCGATGTCGAGTACCTCCTGTCCGGGCACAAGGTGCAGCTTCTTCGCGATGTGCGAGAGCTTGGCGAACTGCGCCTCGGCAAGCGTGGTGACGCCGTTTGCCCAGTAGGCGCAGGAATACTGCCAGTGCTCGGCATCGAGCATCAGCGCGTAGAGATCGTTGCCGATGTCGTAGTGATGCGCGACGTTCTTCTTCGATCCCACGCGGTTGTTGATCTGCTCGGCGGCGAAGCTCGCGCGGTTGACCAGGCGCTTGAGCCGCCCGGGGCGCAGGTTGTTGTTGCCGCGCTCCCAGGGGTCGTTCATCCGCAGCAGGCCGACGAGGCCCATCACGTCGCCTTCCTCTATCAGCAGCCGCCCGTCCATGAAGGCCTCCGCCGCGCCGAGCCGCGGATCGAGCACGATGTCGCGGGGCACGGCGGCGTCGGTGAAGCGCAGCACGATCTCGGGAAAGCCCTCGGCAGGCTGGCCGTAGGTGCTGGCGCTGCCGTCGGCAAAGACCACGCCGAGGCGGCCTTTCTTGACGGCACGGGCGAGGAAGCGGTCGAGGAGAGGCTTGCTCATGGGGCTCCTTTCTAGGATGCTGCCGAGGTAACTTTAGCCGGACCTGCGGCTATCGCAATATCATGGGCTTGGTGGGGGAGTTGGGCCATGGCCGAAGCCAGGACGACGATCACCGGTGTGGCGGTCGAGACGTTCATCGCTGGCGTCGAACCGCCGGCGAAGCGCGAGGACGCGAAGGTGCTCGAACCCCTGTTCCGCAAGGTGACCGGGATGGAGCCGCAGATGTGGGGGCCGACGATGATCGGCTATGGCGCCTACACCTACCGCTACGCGAGCGGGCACGGCGGCACGATATTCCGCGTCGGCTTCAGCCCGCGCAAGGCCAAGCATTCGCTGTACATCATGGATTGCGGCGACGCCGACGACGAGGCCGCTTACGCCCCGCTTCTCGACCGGCTGGGGAAGCATTCGCGCGGCAAGGCCTGCCTCTACGTCAACAAGCTGGCCGATATCGACCTTGGCGTGCTGGAGGAGATGGTCGCCCTCGGCTGGAACCGCTCCTTCGCACGCTGGCCGGACTAGATTCCGGCATACCACTGGTAGCCGGCGACATCCTCCCAGAACCCGCCCTTGCCCTGGCCGATGTCCGCGAAGCTGGCGACCGCCTCGATCGCCTTGACGTATTTCGCCTGCTTGTAGCCGAGCTGGCGCTCGATCCGCATCCGCAGGGGGGCACCGTTCTTTTCGGGCAGCGGCTCGCCGTTGAGGCTGTGGGCGATGATCGTCTGCGGGTGATAGGCATCGACCATGTCGATGCTCTCGTAATAGTCGCGCCCGTAGAGCACGTCGGCGCAGCGGAAGACGATGAAGTTCGCGCCCTTCCTGATCTTCGCCGCATCGAGCAGCGCGGCAAGCTGCGGCCCCTGCCATTCGCCGATCGCGCTCCAGCCCTCGACACAGTCGTGGCGGGTGATCTGGGTGCGCTGTGGCAGGGCGCGCAGGTCGGCCAGCGTGAGGTTGAGCGGATTGTCGACGAGGCCCGACACCGCCAGTTTCCAGTCGGGGAAGCCCTTGCCGAGCTGGTCCTGGTAGAAGGGGTCCGCAACCGTCACCGAGCCGTTGCCCCTGAAGGTCGGGGAGCGTTCGGCGCGGGTGTATTCGGGCGCGAGGCCCTGCTTGCCGGCGAGCGCGCGGTGGACGGCGCGGTGCCCGTCCTCGGCGGCGTCGAACAGCCCCTGCGTGGTCTTGCTCTCGTTGATCTTCGCGCAGGCCGATGCGCCCATCGCGGCGATCCCGGCAAGCAGCGAACGGCGCGGCAGGTCAGCCATGGGCGGGGGTTCCCTCTTCGGGTGGCAGGGGGACGGGTGCGGGCGGGGCCGAGGCCTCGGGCTCGGGCCGCCTGCCGCCGGTGATCATCTCGAGGATCAGCCGCCAGTCGATCAGCGCGAGCACGATGTGGATGACGAAGAAGCCGAAGATGCCCCAGGCGGCGATGAAGTGCAGCGAGCGCGCGCTCTGGCGGCCGCCCAGCACCTCGAGCAGCCAGGGCGCGGCGGCCTGAAAGCCGGGGCTGATGGCAAGGCCGGTGAACAGCATCAGCGGCAGCAGCACGCCGAACACCAAGCCGTAGAGGATGCGCTGCACCGGGTTGTAGCCATGCGCCGCACCCGCGCCTGCGCCGGAATGGGCCTTCAATGAAGCGATCACTGCGCCCGGCGTCCAGTCGCGCGGGGTGGTCATCAGGTCGCGGCGGAAATGGCCGTTCGCCAGCATCGCGATCCAGATGAACAGCAGTCCGACGCCGAAGGGCCAGGCTGCGGTGATGTGCCAGTCTCGCGCCATCGCGAGGTTGTAGTGCTGCGGGATCGTCGCCCAGCCGGGGAAGCGGATCACCGCCAGCCACGCGTCCTTGGGATCGAAGCCGTAATCGCCCCAGTAGAGGTAGCGGTGGGCGTTGGAGATGTTCAGCCCGGTCATGAACAGCACGATGATCGCGGCGGCGTTCACCCAGTGCCACAGCCGGGTCGATAGCGCGTGCCTGATCATGCCGCGCCCCCGCGGCCCGCCTCGCGCGCCAGCCAGATCACGTCGCGCGGCTGATCAAGCAGGTGCTGGCCGCTGTCGACGAACAGGCTCTGCCCGCTGGCGAGCGCGCCGCTGCTGAGGAACAGCGCCGCGTCGGCGATCTCGTCGGGACCGGTCTTGCGGCGCAGCAGGTTGAGCCGGTGCGAGATTTCCGTTTCCTCCTCGCGCTGGTCGTGGCTCGCCAGGATCGCGCCGGGCGCGATGCCGTAGACCCTCACGCTGTCCGCGCCGTTCCCCTTGGCCAGCATCCCGATGGTGGCTGCCAGCGCGTGTTTGGACATGGTGTAACTGAAGAAATCAGGGTTCGTATTTTCGATTTTCATGTCCGTGACGTGGATCACGCTGCGCACTCCGGCGCTCGCCGCATGGGCGATGAAGGCCTGGGCAAGGCGGGCGGGGGCGAGGGCGTTGACCTGCATCGCCTCCCTGTTCGTCGCCGGATCGAGACCGGTTACATTGTCGTAATCGAAAACCGAGGCGGAGTTGACGAGGCAGCGCCAGTCCGGGAGGCGGGCGGCGAGCGCGGTGACGGCGGCAACCGCCCCCTCGTCATCAGCAAGGTCGAAGCCGAGCGTCTCGGCCGAGGGCAGCGTGGCGGCAAGCGCCTCTGCGTCGGTAGCAGAGCTGCGGTAATGGATCACCACGTGCCAGCCGGCGGCGGCGAAGCGGCGGACGATGGCGGCACCGATACGGGTCGCCCCGCCGGTCACGAGAACGGCGGGGCGGGTCATGGGCGGGCTGGGATCGTGCGGGGCATGACCACAGCGCTAACAGGGCGGGAGGCGCGCTTCAATCGCGCATGGGGCGCGGTTGCGCCCTAGCGGCAGCGCAGTTCCCCGCGGTCGATCTCGCGGCCAAGCAGACCCCCGCCGATGGCGCCCAGCAGGGTGCCCGCACTGCGGTCGCCCCGGGTGTCGATGGTGCGGCCCAGCAGCGCGCCGACCCCGGCGCCGATCACCAGGCCCGTCGTCCCGTTGTCGCGGCGGCAGTAGTAGCGGTCGCCGTCGCGCCAGATGCGATCGTTGCGCGACAGGCGGCGCGGCTCGACGTAGCGGCCGCGGCTGTCATAGATGCGGTCCTTGCCGCGCTTGCCCCAGGCCTTCGCGTGGGGCGGCGGATCAGCCTGCACGGGGGCCGCCATCGGCAGCGTCATGGCGCCTGCGGCAAGCACGAGTGCGATCTTCTTCATGGCAGTTTCTCCTTTTGGGTTTGGCTGCTTCATCAAGGCATCGGCTGGCATTGTCCCGCCAGCCCGGGAAGTGCGGGGGCGACGAAGCGGGCCCGGCATGGGGCCGGTGCCCGCCCGTCAGCCCGGGCATCAGCGGCAGCGGGCGCCGCCGCGCTCGATCTCGCGGCCGAGCAGACCGCCGCCGATGGCGCCGAGCAGGGTGCCGACCGAGCGGTCGCCGCGGGTGTCGATGGTGCGGCCGAGCAGTGCCCCGCCGACAGCGCCGACCACGAGGCCGGTGGTGCCGTCGGGACGGCGGCAGCGCCAGCGCCCGTCATTGCCGCGCCAGTAATCGCCACGGCGCGCGTCATGGCGACGGTCATCCCGGCGATCGTCCCACCGGCCGCGGTTGTCGCGCCAGCGGCGATCGTCGCGATAGCGGCGGTCGTCCCAGCGACGGTCGTATTCCGCGGCCTCGGCAAAGGGCGAGGAGGTGCCAGCATAGGCGATGCTGACAGGCGCGGGAGCGAATTCGGCGGCCTGTGCCGGGGCGGCGAAGGCGGCCATCGAACCGGCGGCGGCGATCAGGGCGAGGTGTTTCATGGTCGTATCCCTTGTGAGGGCTCCCCGATGGAGCACGACCGTTTTCGTTCATCTAACTCGAATGCGGGATGAACGCCCTTGTCAGCAAACAGCAGTTTTTGTTCAGTTTGGACGGCTTCGGGATGAACCGTGCCTCACCCGCGCCCGGCTGCCGCCTTGGCCCTGAGCCGCGGGGTGAGCGTGCCGAGGTCGGCAAGTTCGGCAAGCTCTTCCGGCGTCGCCTTGCCCGCCACCAGCGCGCGGAACACCCGCGCGACGCTCCACTCTGCGGCGCCGATCGCCACCCGTTCGAGCGTGTCTCCGGCGGCGACCTCGCCCGTTTCGAGCACACGGAAATACCAGCCGCAGCGGCCGCTTTTCACGATCGCGGCGACCATGCCCTTGTGGCCGAAGCGGCGCTCGATCTTCCAGCACGGCTGGCGCGGCTGGCTGATCTCGACCAGTGCCGTCCCGAGACGGAAACAGTCGCCGATATGGACCATGTCCTCGGTGAGACCCGCAACGGCGAGGTTCGAGCCGAAGCCGCCGGGCTCGTCCAGCGCCGGGTGGTCGCCGATCCGCTCCCGCCACCACGCGTGGTGATCGAGCGGATAGAGATGCAGCGCCATCTCGGGCCCGCCGTGAACCGTGCGGTCGGCCTGTTCGTCCGGGGCGAGGCCTTCGCCAAGCACCTGCACCGCGCCCTCGCGCGGGCGCTTGGCGATCGCGCTGGTTTCGGCGCCGAGGAAGGGGCGGGCG
Source organism: Porphyrobacter sp. THAI-01a (assembly GCF_056868655.1). Lineage (NCBI taxonomy): Bacteria > Pseudomonadati > Pseudomonadota > Alphaproteobacteria > Sphingomonadales > Erythrobacteraceae > Porphyrobacter > Porphyrobacter sp. THAI-01a. The sequence continues at coordinate 1,292,312 of NZ_CP180579.1, forward strand.
GTGCCGGTGCAGACGGCGGTGACGATATGTTTCACGGCTTGCTCGCGATGAGGTCGATCCAGTCGCGCTCGACATTGTCGAACCCGCCGGCCGTATAGCGTTCGGTGGCGACGATCCGCCAGCCGGGAATGGCGGCATATTGCGCGGCGAGCCAGTCGGCCTCGGGGAAGTTGTAGAACCGCCCGAACCCGTCGCGGCCCTCGGCCTCGCCCAGCTTGTAGCTGGCGAAGAACCAGCCGCCCGGCATCAGCGCGCGGTCGATCCGGGCGAGGATGCCGGGCAGGGCCTCGCGCGGCGCATGGAGCAGGCTGGCATGGGCCCAGACCCCGGCATAGGCGGCCTCGGCCTCGAGCTCGTGGAAGGCCATCACCCTTGCGCCGAGGTTCCAGCGCTCGTTGGCCTTTGCGACCATCGCGGGCGTGGCATCGGTCGCGTCGACCACGAAGCCGCGCTCCTTCATCCGCGCCGCATCGCGTCCGCTGCCGCAGCCCAGTTCCAGCACCGCCGCGCCGGGCGGCAGGCGGTCGAGGAAGGCATCGAGCTGGTGGCTCGGCGCCTCGCCGAAACGCAGCACGTAATGCGGCGCGCGCGCCTGGTAGAAGGCGATGGTGTCGGGATCGGTGCTCATGCCTGCGTCAGGGCGCCGGTTTCTCGACCGGCATGACGTTGTATTCGCGCACCTCGGCTTGACTGAGGCAGTAGCGCGTCGAGGGGTTGTCCTCGCTCTTCACCGCCTGCTGGCGATACATCACGTCGGTCAGCAGCTTGCGGCTGATTCCCATGCGGATGAGGAAATCATTGTCCTCGCTCGCCAGCATGGCCGAAGACTGCTCGACGCTGGCGATGTATTCGGTCGTGGCCTTGCTGCCCTCGATCACCACCTCGTCGATCGTCGCGCGGTCGCCGGTGTGGGTGAACATGTGGACCATGAACACCCCGCCTTCGTCGACGACCCTGCGGTCGCCCCCCATGAAGACGAAGTTGCATGCCGAAAAGCAGGCCCAGCCGGAAGGGATGCGGGTGAGCATCCCGCGATAGGAGCGGATCACCTTGCCCGCGGCATTGCCGGCGCGGGCATTGCCCCCGCGCGAGCGCAGCCACACCTCCTCGATCCGCTCGTCGGCCTCGATCGCGGCCTTGAGGCGGGCGGGGAGGGAGGCGTCGATCGTCCCCTCGGCCAGCAGCACGCGTTTGCCGCCCCGGTCCGCGGGAGTGAGGGTCATCGCGGTCTTGGGGCCGAAATCGGGCTCGGCCGGGCAGGTCGGGTTCTCGGGGTCCATCGGCGCCGCCGCCCCCGTCAGCAGCGCTAGGGCGGCAAGTGCGGCGAGCGGGCGGCCGCCGGCGCGCATCAGGCGACGATCGAATAGCGCGCGGAGCCCGGCGCGCGGCACATCCGCTTCTCGGCGCGGGTTTCCTCGCCCTCGATGATGACCACGTCGGTCACGGTGATGCAGTCGCGCTGGCCTGCGGCATTGTCGCGACCGGTGACGGTCGAGCTGCCGCTGACATTGGCGCGCGAGGCCGAGGTCCATTCCGCGCTCGCACCGAGTTCGGGCTGGGCTTCGGCATCGTCGGTGCGGGTGACCGCGAGGGTCGCCTCGGCAGCCTGCTTCTGCTCCTCGGGATCGAGGCGGCAGGCGATGCTTTCGGTGAGCTGGTCGGAGAATTCGGGCACCGGCAGGAAGGAGGGCAGGCCGGCACTGCGGGCGAGTTCGCCGACCGCCCCGCCGAGCAGCCCGCCAAGCGCGCCCCGGCCCTTGTCGCCCTTCTTGCCCTTGCCGCAATTGTCGGCCTTCTCGGCGCCGCGCCGGGTGCTGTTGAACAGCCCGCCGAGCTGGGCCTCGGCCGGGATCGGGGCGACGATGGCGGCCATCAGCCCGGCGGCGAGCCCGATTCGGGTAGCGGAAAAGGCCACGGCGATCCTCCCGGTGGAAGCGCCGCGAGGCTACGCCTGCGGGGCCGCAGCGTCAATCGCGCGCGGCGGCGGCAGCGGCGGCTTCGCGGTCGCGCTGGGCACGGGACTTCTTCTCGGCCGCGGTCTTGAGCTGGCCGCAAGCCGCATCGATGTCGCGCCCGCGGGGCGTGCGGACGGGGGCGGAGAAGCCGCCCTCGAAGACGATCTCGGAGAAACGCCGGATGCGTTCGGGCGTCGAAGTCTCGTAGCCCGCGCCCGGCCAGGGGTTGAAGGGGATGAGGTTGACCTTGGCGGGGAGGTTGTATTCGCGCAGCAGCCGGACAAGCTCGCGCGCGTCATCGTCGCTGTCGTTCTTGTCCTTGATCATCACGTATTCGAAGGTGATGCGGCGGGCGTTGGAGGCGCCGGGGTAGTCGGCGCAGGCCTGCAAGAGTTCCTCGATGCCGTACTTCTTGTTGAGCGGCACCAGTTCGTCGCGCACTTCCTTGCGCACGCCGTGCAAGCTGACCGCGAGGTTCACCCCGATCTCCTCGCCGCAGCGTTCCATCATCGGGATGACGCCACTGGTCGAAAGCGTGATGCGGCGCTTGGAGAGGGCGAGGCCGTCGCCGTCCATCACCAGCTTCAGCGCATCGCGCACATGGTCGAAATTGTAGAGCGGCTCGCCCATGCCCATCATCACGATGTTGGTGAGCAGGCGGCCATCGGCGGTGTAGTGCCCCGCCTCGTCGTCCTCGTCGATCGCGTCGGCGTCCGAGACCATCGTGCCGCGCGGCCATTCGCCCAAGGCATCGCGCGCGAGCATCACCTGGCCGACGATCTCGCCGGGGGTGAGGTTCCGCACCAGCTTCATCGTGCCGGTGTGGCAGAAGGAGCAGGTGAGGGTGCAGCCGACCTGCGAGGAGACGCACAGCGTGCCGCGCGTCTCGTCGGGGATGAACACCATCTCGAAATCGTGGCCGTCGGCGGTGCGCAGCAGCCACTTGCGGGTGCCGTCAACCGAATGCTGGGCCTCGACCACATCGGGGCGGCCGATGACAAAGCGCTCGGCGAGCCACGGGCGCATCGGCTTGGCGATGTCGGTCATCGCCTCGAAATCGGTGACGCCGCGGTGGTAGAGCCAGTGGAACACCTGCTTGGCGCGCAGCTTGGCGGCCTTGGCGTCGAGCCCGGCTTCCTCAAACAGCTCGCGGATGCGCGGGCGGGGCAGGCCGATCAGGTCGACGCGCCCGTCGGCGCGCGGCGTGATGTCGCGCGCGGCGGGCACCGGGTCGACGAGGCCCGGGATGGTCATGAGTGCGGTATCGGCCATGGGTGGCGGCCATATAGTGGGGAAGCGGCGGTTTGACCAGTCAGCGCCTTTTCGCACAGCCCACGGTCGCCGCGTCGATGGCGGTGGCCGCGCCCGCGAGGGTGTAGCGGTCGGTGAAACCGGCCCCCGAAACACTCATCCGGCTGGCAGAACGCATCGCCGCGACAATCGCCGCATCCGCGCGCGCATCGGCGGCCCAGGCGTTGCGGCCCTTGGCGACGAGGTCGAAGCGCTTGTCCCCCACGGTCAGTCGCACCGTCGCTTTCGCCGCCACCTCCCGTGACAGAACGATATGCACCGCCCCTCGCACCCCCTTGTCGGGCCACAGCGAGACCGTGGCATAGGCAGGTTGCGCGGGCGTCCCTTGCGCCTTGGCAATCGCATAGCAGCGTTCAGGCGCTGCATCCTTGAACGCGGCCCAGCTGTCATAGACGCCAAGGCTGTCGCGCGCGGCGAGCGGCGCGGCGAGGGCGAGCAGGGGCAGCAGGGCGAGGGACCTAATCATAATCGATCGCCAGCACCTCCCATTCGCGGGTGCCCGAGGGGAGCGTCACCGTGCGCAGGTCGCCGACGGCTGCGCCCCGCAGCGCGCGGGCGAGGGGGGCGTTCCAGCCGATCCGGCCCCTGGCGGCGTCCTGTTCGTCGTCGCCCACCAGCGTGACTGTCTGGCGGTTGTCGTCCTCGTCGGCGATCTCGACCCGCGCGCCGAAGAACACCCGCGTCCGGTCCACTGCCGCTGCCGGATCGACCACCCGCAGCACCTTCATCCGGCGGGCGAGATGCGCGAGCTCGCGGTCGATCTCGCGCATCTTCTTGCGGCCGTAGAGATAGTCGCCGTTCTCCGAGCGGTCGCCGTTGCCCGCCGCCCAGCTGACGATCTCGACGATCGCCGGCCGCTCGGTGCCGAGCAGGTGGTCGTAGCGCGCCTTGAGCGCCGCCATGCCCGCTGGCGTGATGGGAGGCCCCGCCGGTTTCATCGCCGGATCAGCGCAGGAAGCTGTCGACCGTGCGCGGCAGGCCCGCCTGCTCGGGATACATGTGCGAATAGGTCACCGCGTTGCCGATCACGCGCATGATGTAATAGCGCGTCTCGAAGTTCGAGGGGATCTTCTCGACCCAGGTCACCCAGTCGATCGCTCCGGTGCGGGGATCGCCGTTGCGGCGCAGCCATTCGTTCACGCGGCCCGGCCCGGCATTATAGGCCCCGACGGCCAGCGGATAGGCCCCGCCGTAGTAGTTCATCATCCGCGCGAAATAGGCATCGCCCAGCTGGATGTTGTAATGCGGCGTCGCGGTGAGATCGGCGGCCAGGTAGTTGATGCCGAGCTTGCCCGCCTGTTCGCGCGCGGTGCCGGGCATCAGCTGCATCACGCCCCGCGCCCCGGCGTGGGAGACACGGGTGCGGTCGAACTCGCTTTCCTGCCGGGCGATGGCGTGGACCATCGTCCAGTCGTTGACGAAGGAGGGGGTGGAGACGGTCGGAAAGCCGATCCGCTCGAGCCCGGCGATGCCGTTCTCACCCGCCTTCATGCCGAGCACCACGGCCATTTCGTCGAGCCCGGTCTCGCGCGCCAGCATCGCCGCCATGAGCATTTCGGCAGGCGTGTCGGCCTCGTCGCCCAGGGCCTCGAAGAAGCGGCGCTCGGTGCGCCAGTCGCGGCGGTTTTTGGCGAGCGCGCGGATTGCCCGGACCACGGGGCTGGCCTCGAACTCCGCGCGGACGGAGGCGTCCATCGCGGGCTGGGGCAGGCCGGCGAAGGCGGGCATCGGCCGGCCCATCGCCGCAAGCGCGAGCTGGCCGTAGTAGTAATCGGGCCAGCGCGCGGCCATCTCGAACCAGCGCATGGCACCCGCTTGGTCGCCCGCCTGGCGCGCGGCGCGGCCGGCCCAGTAATAGCCCTTGGCCTTGGTCAGCGGGGTCTTGGCCGCATCGCCGTAGCGCGCGAAGAGCGGTGCAGCCGCCGCACCGTCGCCAAGGTCCCACAGCGCCTTCGTCCCGCCGAGCCACATCAGGTCGGTCAGCCGGTCGCGCAGGGTGAAGCTGGTAGCCGACAGGTCGGTGCCCGGCGCAAAGAGATCGGCGGTGCGCGTCGCGATGTTCGCCGCGTCGCGCGCGCCGACATCGCCCGCAAGGCGCAGCAGTTCGCCCACGAAGGCTTCGGGATCGACCGCCGGGCGCACGAAATCGGGGCGGCTGGTGAAGACCCGCGCGGCCTCGTAGCTCTGGCCGCTGCCGCGCAGGAACCTGACCATGTTGAAGACATAGCCCGGATCGCCCCCGGCCCCGGCGGGGACCGCGATCCCCGCGCTCTCGGGCCGCGCGCCGCGCAGCAGAGACAGCCGCGCAAGCGCCATCGGCCGCTCGCTTTCGGCGAGGTTCATCAGCTGGCGCGAGGCGGCGTCGGCCTTGCCCTGCCACAACAGCGCGTCGATCCGCACGGCGTGGTCCTCGGGCGTGAACTGCGCGCCGTAGAGGCCGGACAGATAGAGCTCGACCGGATCGCTCATCTGCCCCCCGCGCCAGGCGCGGCGAGCCTCGGCCAGGGCCTCGGGGCGCTGCACCGCGGCCAGCGCCAGCGCGTAGCGCGCGCGGGCGGGGTTGGTGAGCGGCGGGTTGGCGTCGAAATAGCGCAGCAGATCGGCCTGCGGCGGCGCCTCGTTCTCGAGCGCGGCCTCGGCCCGCAGGCGCAGAATGTCGGTGCGCGGGAAAGTCGGCCAGGCGAGCACGAAGCCGGCATAGTCGGCGAAAGTGTGGGTGCGGCTGGCCTGCAAGGTCTCCCAGCGGGCGATCGCGGCGTCCACCGCGCCGGGCTGGCGGGCGACCAGATCGCTGCCCGCGCCCAATCCTTGCGCCGCCGCGGGTGCGGCCATCGCGGCTCCCACACCCATCGCCAGAGCCACAGCACATATCCGCGGGGAAATCACAAGCTTACGGACCATGCTGGACATAGTGCCAATCGGCTCCTTATCAGGCGCTGAACAATGGGGTGACGGGGATCCTTGTCCCCCGCCCCGATACCTAGAGATGAAGGCAGGACAAAGGCAATGTTCAGCGGATCGATACCCGCTCTGGTGACTCCTTTTCGCGGCGGAGCGTTCGACGAGGCGGCCTTCCGCCGGCTGGTCGACTGGCAGATCGAGAACGGCAGCGCCGCGCTCGTCCCCTGCGGCACGACGGGGGAGGCCTCGACGCTCTCCAATGCCGAGCATCACCGCGTGATCGAGGTCTGCATCGAGCAGGCTGCGGGCCGCGTGCCGGTGATCGCGGGCTGCGGGTCGAACGACACCCGCAACGCCCAGCTCCACATGAACTTCGCCAAGAAGGCCGGGGCGGCGGCGGGGCTATGCGTCGCCCCCTATTACAACCGCCCGAGCCAGCGCGGGCTGATCGCCCATTTCAGCTATCTGGCGGAAAACTGCGACCTGCCGATCGTGCTCTACAACGTGCCCGCGCGCACGGTGACCGACATTCTCGATGACACGGTGGTGGAGCTGGTGAGGAAGTATCCCGACCGGATCATCGCCATCAAGGATGCGAGCGGCGACCTGTCGCGCGTCGCCGATCACCGCATGGGCATCGGGCGCGAGTTCTGCCAGCTTTCGGGCAATGACGAGCTGTGGCTGCCCCACGCGGCGGCGGGCGGGCGCGGGTGCATTTCGGTGACGGCAAATGTTGCGCCGAAGCTGTGCGCCGAATTCCACGAGGCGATCGCGGCGAACGAGCTGAAGAAGGCGCGGCAATTGAACGACCGCCTCTTCCCGCTGCACTATGCGATGTTCTCCGACGCGAGCCCTGCGCCGGTGAAATATGCCCTCAGCCGCGTCCACGACTGGATCGAGCCCGAGGTTCGCCTGCCGCTGGTGGAATGCTCGGAGGAGGCGAAGAAGGCCGTGGACGAGGCGCTGGTGAGCGCCGGGGTGCTTACGGCCTAGACCACCTCGTCCTCGTCGAGCAGGCGTTCGGCGAAGCCTTCGGGTTCGCTGGCGAGGATCGCCTCGGTGATCGAATCGATCCGCGCGCCGACGCGCTCGGGGTGGTCGATCACCGCGATGTGGAAGAGCGCGTCGCCTTGGTGCACCACCGGCAGGGTGGCGTGGCCGATGACGATGCCGTCGGCGGGGCTGACGATTTCCTGCGCGTCCTCGCCGAAAAGGCCCGCCACGCAGGCGAGCAGGTCGCCCTTCCTCACCGGATCGCCGCTCCGGCGCACCCGGTGGGTCACGCCCCCGCGAGGGCTGCGCACCCACACCGAGCGGTTGGCGCGCGCCGGGATGCCGACCGCGCTGAGCCCGTCGTCGGCCTCGACCATCCCGAGATGGGCGAGCACCCGGTTCACCCCCGCCACCCCCGTCTCGATCGACAGGCGGTCGAAGCGCAGCGCCTCGCCCGCCTCCATCAGCAGCATGTCGACCCCGTGCTTCTGGGCGAGATCGCGCAGGGAACCGTCGCGCAGCGGGCTCTCGATGATCACCGGCGCGCCGAAGGCCATCGCCAGCTCCACCAGCCGGCGGTTGCCGGCGGCGATGCGGATCTGGGGCAGGTTGTAGCGGTGGACCGCGGCCGAGTGGATGTCGATGCCGAGCGAACAGCGCGCCACCACCTCGCGGTAGAAGATGTGCGCGAGCTGCCCCGCGAGCGATCCCCCCGCGCTCCCCGGAAAGCTCCGGTTGAGATCGCGGCGGTCGGGCAGGTAGCGATTGTGGGTGATGAAGCCGAAGATGTTGGCGGCCGGCACCAGCAGCAGCGTGCCTGCAAGCCCCGCCGGGTCGATCTCCTGCGCGAGGCGCTGGATCACCGCGGTCCCGATGATCTCGTCGCCGTGGATCGCCGCGCTCACGAACACCGCCGGACCCGGTTTCGCGCCGTGCAGCACTCTCAGCGCGAGCGATGAGGCATTGCCCGTCGCCATGGTGGTCACCGGAAAGGCGACATCGCGCATCGTGCCCGGCGCGATGGTCTCGCCGGCGATGATGTAGGGTTGCGCTGTCGTCATGCCTGCCTGCTGCCCCGTTCTGCCCCGCGCCGATGCTAGCCCGCACGCTGGCAAAGCGCAAAGCCCCTCGCTTTTTGCCGCCCCAGCGCCTACATCGCCGCCCCTTATGGCACGCCCCAGACCCGTCACCTTCGACAAGCTCAAGATCGTCGCCGAGAACCGCCGCGCGCGCTTCGACTACCATGTCGAGGACGTCTACGAGGCGGGGCTGATGCTGCAGGGCACCGAGGTCAAGGCGCTGCGGGCAGGGGAGGCCAGCATCGCGGAGAGCTATGCCGAGGTGAAGGACGGGCAGGTCTGGCTGGTGAACGCCAACATCCCCGAATATTCCCACGGCAACCGCCTCAACCACGAACCGCGCCGCCCGAGGAAGCTGCTGCTCCACGAACGCGAGATCGACAAGCTGTTCGGCGCGGTCGAGCGCAAGGGCATGACGCTGGTCCCGCTGTCGATCTACTTCAACCGCACCGGCCGGGCGAAGGTCGAACTGGCGCTCGCCAAGGGCAAGCAGACCCACGACAAGCGTGCCAGCATCAAGGAACGCGACTGGAAGCGCGACAAGGCCCGGCTGATGCGCGAGCGGGGCTGAGCGCGCGCGCGGAAAATTGTCACGGATTTGTCGATTCACCCACTGGTCAGTATCGCCATGCTACCCATATGGGCTCCCACCATGCCGGTCCCGTCCTCGCCCTTCCTGACCGCCACGTCCGCCCGCCGCGGAGCCGCTGTCGCATGAGCGTGCCGCCGCCCCGCAAGCCGACCATCGCCGGTCGCTCCAAGACCTGGGCGATGGACGTGATCCGCCGGAACACGCCGACCCGCGAGGAGATGGCGCGCAACAAGTATCTCGCGCCCATCGCCCACCGCTTTCTCTCGCCCGAATTGTGGCGCTTCACCCGCCGCTCGGTGCCGCGCGGCGTGGCGCTGGGGCTGTTCGCGGCCTTCATCGTGCCGATCGGGCAGATCTTCCTCGCCGCCTTCCTCGCGCTGCCCTCGCGCGCGAACGTGCCGCTGGCGGCGCTCGTGACCTTCGTCACCAATCCCTTCACGCTGCCCTTCTGGCTGGTGGTCGCCAACAAGGTCGGCAACTTCACCCTGCGGCTCGACGCCGCCGGACCGGCGCTGGCGGGCGCGAAGGCGCAATCGGGTGCCTGGGCGATGGTGCTCGACTTCTTCCAGATGGCCGGTGCCACCGCCTTCGGCTTCATCGTGCTGGCGGTGGTCGCGCCGACGATCGGCTATCTGGTCTCCGGCTGGGTGTGGCGCGCCGTGGTGTCGCGCAAGCGCGCCAGACGGTTGAAGGCGATGGAAGCGCGGCTCGACCAGCGGCTCGGCGCGCAGTAGGACAGGCCTTCGCGGGCGCCGCAACGGCCCACCCGCACCATGCCATAGGAGCCGACCCGTCTTGTCCCGCCGCACCGGCAAAGATCCGCAATCCCTGCTCGCCCCCGAAGGCACCGCCGCGCCCGGCGGCCTGCCGCCCGTGAGCCTGCTGGCCGCACTCGGCGGCGCCCTCGCGGCGAGCGCGGCGGTGCTGTGGTTCGCCACCGGCAGCGGCCTCGTTGCGCTCGCCTTCGTGCTTGCCGCGGGCGTGCTGCTGGGCGGGGTGGTGATGCTCGACGCAGTCCGCAGCGCCCCGGCGGCAGAGGGCGCTTCCGTGCCCGACTGGAGCGTGACCGTCGCCGCGATCGAACGCGCGGGCGAGGCCATCGCGATCACCGACCGCGCCAACCGCATGGTCTGCGCCAACCTGTTCTTCCTCGACAGCTTCGGTGCCAATGCCGCCCCGCCGGCGCTGCCGCTGGGGCGCGAGGGGCTGGAGGCGGTGACGCTGCTCGCCCGCAACGCCTGGCGCGACGGCAGCGCCGCGCTCGAGGCGGTCGAGGCGGCGGACGAGACCAGCTGGCAGATCAGCGCGACCCGCGCGGGCCGCGGCGACGATCACCTGATCTGGCGCCTCAAGCCCGTTGCCCGCGCCAAGGGCGCCGATCTCGGCGCGCTCGATCTGGCGGGGCCCTTCGGCAAGATGCTGAGCCGCGCGGGTATCGAGACCGCGATCACCACCGCCGACGGCGTGATCCGCGCCGTCAGCGCGGGCTTCGCCGAGCGTGCCGCGGGCGACGAGCGCGCGACACTGGTGGGGCAGGACTTCGTCTCCTTCCTGCGCTCCGACGAGCGCGACCGCATCTTCTTCGCGCGCGAGGGCCGCGCCGGCACCCCCCAGACGCTGGTCGATATCCCGCTGGTCGATCCCGAGGAGCGCGTCACCACGCCCGGGCCTGACGAGGCGACCTCGCTGATGCTGCTGATCGATTCGGGTGTCGGCATCGGGAGCGGCTGGGACGGGGCCTCGCAGGCCGGCGTCGCGCAACTGGACGCGCTGCTCGCACAACTGCCGCTGGGCCTTGCCATGACCGACCGCGACGGGCGCTTCCTGTTCGGGAACGAGGCCTTCCTGCGCTCCGTGGGCCGCGAGGGGCGGGGGCTGCCCGCCTTCCCGACCGACCTCGTGGTGCGCGAGGACAAGGCTGCGCTTTCCGACGCGGTGCGGCGCCACGGGCGCGGGCCTGCGACCAGCGGCGATGTCGCGGTGCGCCTCACCAACTCGCCCGAGGAGCCGGTCTCGCTCGGGCTGGCAGGGGTGCGCGGGCTCGGCGAGGCGGCGGTGCTGCTCAGCCTCGCGGATACCTCGCAGGAGAACCAGCTCAGGCGTCAGGTCGCGCAGGCGACCAAGATGCAGGCCGTAGGCCAGCTCGCGGGCGGGGTGGCGCATGATTTCAACAACGTTCTGACCGCGATCATCGGCACCTGCGACCTCATGCTGCTGCGCCACATCCCGGGCGACAGCGACTATGACGACATCCAGCAGATCCGCGCCAATTCGAACCGCGCCGCCTCGCTGACGCGGCAACTGCTCGCCTTCTCGCGCCAGCAGACCCTGCGGCCCGAGATCATCCAGCTGCCCGACGTGGTCAGCGAGGTCAGCCCGCTGATCAAGCGGCTGCTCGGCGAGAAGATCACCTTCTACGTCCAGCATGACCGCAACCTCGGCCCTGTGCGCGCCGATCCGCAGCAGCTGGAACAGGTGATCATGAACCTCGCGGTCAACGCCCGCGACGCGATCCAGGGCAACGGCGGCCCGGCGCGCGGCGACGGGCGGGGGCGGATATCGCTCTTCACCCGCGCGCTCCAGGCCAAGCAGGTGGTGCAGCTGGGGTCCGAGGTGCTCCCGGCGGCGGACTATACCGTGCTGATCGTGCAGGACACCGGCGGCGGCATCCCGCCCCATGTGCTGCCCAAGCTGTTCGAGCCCTTCTTCACCACCAAGGAACAGGGCAGGGGCACCGGCCTCGGCCTCTCGACCGCCTACGGGATCGTCAAGCAATCGGGCGGGTTCATCTTCGCCGACAATGTCACCGACAAGTCCGGGCATCCGGTGGGCGCGCGCTTCACGGTCTATCTCCCGGTCCACCGCGGCGAGATGCCGAAGAAGCGCGAGGCGGCGCCGCTCGCGTCCTCGGACTGGTCGGCGGGGGGCAGGGTGCTGCTGGTCGAGGACGAGGACATGGTCCGCACCGTCGCCGAGCGGGCGCTCACCCGCGCGGGCTACGAGGTCACCGCCTGCGCCAACGGCGAGGAGGGTCTCGCCGCGATCGCCGAGGGGACGGTGGATTTCGATCTGGTGGTGAGCGACGTGGTGATGCCGGGGATGGACGGCCCCGCGATGGTCCGCGCGATCCGCGCCCGGCTGCCGCAGATGCCGGTGCTGTTCATGTCGGGCTATGCCGAGGAGCAGCTGCGGCGCGACATCGACATCCCCGACATGCACTTCATCGCCAAGCCCTTCAGCGTCGCGTCGATCGGCGACAAGGTCGGTGCGGTCCTGCGCGAGGCGCGCGCCAATGCGGGGGCGGGGGCCTGACATTCGGCGCCCGCGCCCCCTCATTCACCTTGGATAAAGCCGCATCATCGTTCATCCTGACATCCACTTGAGGGAAGGGGACAGGATGGGACTTCGCACTATCGCCGCCGGGTGCGGCATCCCGGCAGCGGCGCTGCTGGCAGCGGGCGCACTGGCGCAGGGCGTCCCCGATCCCGATGCGACGGCGCAGGGCGACGTTTCCCTCACGATCTACAACAGCGATCTCGCGCTGGTGCAGGACGTGCGCCAGCTTGCCATCGCGCAGGGGCGCAGCCGCGTCGAGTTCCCCGACGTCTCCGCCCGGATCCAGCCCGAGACGCTGAGCTTTGCGGCGGCGGGCACCACGATCATCGAGCAGAACTTCGACTACGATCTCCTCACCCCCGGCAAGCTGATGGAGAAGGCCATCGGCCAGACCGTCACCCTGCTGCGCACCAACCCCGCCACCGGCGCCGAGACCCGCGAGCGGGCGAAGGTGCTCTCCACCGCCGGGGGCGTCGTCATCCAGATCGGCGAGCGGATCGAGGTGCTGCGCGACGACGGGTTGCCGGTGCGCGTGATCTTCGACCGCGTGCCCCCCGGCCTGCGCGCGCGGCCCACGCTGTCGATCAACCTCGATTCGGCGCGCGGCGGCACCCGACCGGTCGCCCTGCGCTACCTGACGAACGGCCTCGGCTGGAACGCCGACTACGTCGCGCTCTACAACGAGGCCGCGGGCACCATCGACATGCAGGGCTGGGTGACGTTGACGAACGGCACCGGCACCACCTTCCACAATGCCGACACCGTGCTGGTCGCAGGCAATCCTGCTTCTGGCCCAAACGGTAGGGGCGGCGGCTACGGCTACAACCAGCGCGGCATGATCCGCGCCGGAACGCAGGCGGCCGAGCGCGAGCGGCTCGGCGATTTCTACCTCTACCCGATCAAGGGCCGCACCACGATCGCCAACGCCCAGACCAAGCAGGTGAGCTTCCTCGACGTGCAGGCCGTGCCCGCGCGCAAGATCTACGCCGCAAGCGTCGACTGGCAGCAGAACGACGAACAGCCCCGCAACGTCCAGAGCCGCATCGCCTTCTCCTCCTCGCGCGAGCAGGGCCTCGGCGATGCCCTGCCCGCGGGCACGGTGCGCTTCTACCAGCGCGACCGCGAAGGCACTCCGCAGTTCATCGGCGAGAACGCCATCGGCCACACCCCGATGGGCAGCGAGCTCTCGCTCGTCACCGGCGATGCCTTCGACATCACGGTGAAGGCCGAGATCGAGAAGCGCGAGACCATCACCGGCGCGGAATGGGAGAAAAGCGCCCGCTACCGGATCTTCGAGGGCGGCAAGACCCGCGAGGTCACCGTCGAGCGGCCCAAGACCTTCTACCGCACCACCATGCGCTACACCCTCACCAATGCAAAGGCCGCCCCGATCGACGTCGAACTCACCCAGACCGGCCTGGCGCGCGGCTGGTGGGGCGACGACACCCGCGTCACCCTCGAGGACATCAAGGGCGAACAGCTCAACGCCGACCGGCGCAAATATGTCGTCCCCGTGCCGGCCGAGGGCGAGCGGGTGATCCGCGTGACCTACGAAACCCGCTACTGAGGCGGCGGCGATGCGGCTGGCCGCAACCTGTCTCGTCCTCGCCGCGCTGGCCGGCGGGCCGCTCGCCGCGCGCGAGGTGGTCGACGCCTCGCCGCCTGCCGACCTGTCGGTGACGATCTACCGCGATCCCGACCGCGACCCGGACGAGCGGCTGCGGCGCGAGCGCCCGGGTGGGATCGCGATGATCTCCGAAACCCGCCGCGTGACGCTCCCCCCCGGCGAATCGACGATCCGCTTCGAGGGCGTGGCCGAGGGCATGATCGGGGTCTCCGCGATCGTCACCGGGCTGCCCGGCGGCACCATCGAGATGAACCGCAACGCGCAGCTCCTCTCGCCCGCCGCGCTGGTCGACGGGACGCTCGGCAACCGCGTGACCATCACCCGCACCAACCCTGCGACCGGCGCGGCGACCAGCGAGCAGGCGGTGGTGCGCACCCGCGCCGACGGGGGGCTCGTGCTCGAGACCTCGCAGGGCTTCGAGGCGGTGCGCTGTTCGGGCCTGCCCGAAAGCCTTTCCTTCGCCCGCGTCCCGCCGGGCCTGTCGGCGCGCCCGGTGTTCTCGGTCGACACCCGCTCGCCCGAGGGCGGCACCTTCGACGTGACGCTCACCTATCTCGCCTGGGGCTTCGACTGGCAGGCCGATTACGTCGCCAGCCTTGCCGAGCAGGCGAAAGGCGGCGAGCTGAGCCTTGACCTGCTGAGCTGGCTCACCCTCGTCAACGACAACGGCCAGAGCTTCGATTCCGCGCGCCTCCAGATCGTCGCGGGGCGGCTCAACCTGACGAGCGATTACCGCAGTCTCGCCGATCCGCCCGTGGCCGAGCCGCTGCGCCTGACCTGCTATCCGATCGGCAGCACCGCGGCGGGGACGGCGCCGCCCCCGCCGCCGCCGCCAGCTCCGCCGCCCCCGCCGATGGCTGCGCCCGTCATGATGGCTGAGGCGATCACCGTTATCGGCGCCCGGATGCAGGCTGCCGATGCCGGCGTGGTGACGGCATCCGAGGAGGATCTCGGCGATCTCAAGCTGTTCCGGGTGCCGGGGCGGGTGGACGTCTCCGCCAGGGGGATGAAGCAGGTCGCCTTTCTCGACAGGGACGGGGTGAAGGCGCGGCTCATCTACCGCACGACCTGCGATCCCTACACCGACAGCGCCGAGGAGCCGCTCGCGGCAGAGCTGCTGCTGGCGACGCGGAACGAGGAGGCGCGCGGCCTCGGGATCGCGCTGCCGCAGGGGGCGATGACGCTCTACGAACCGGCCGCCGGAGGCGAGCGGCTGGCCGGGCGCACCACCTTGCGCGACTATGCGCGCGGGCAGGAGATGGAGCTGGAACTGGGCGAGAGCGCGCAGGTCTTCGCCCGCTGCGCCGCGCAGCAGGCGGGCGGGGCGGGCGAGATCGCGCGCCAGTGGGTGCCGATGCGCGCGCGCCTCACCAACGCCAACCCCCATCCCGTCACGATCCGGCTGCAACTGGGTTACGCGGGCGGCTTCGACATCCGCTTCCCGGGGCAAAAGGTGGCGGTGAAGGACGGCTGGCAGACGGTGGAAGTGACCATCCCCGCCAGTGCCGAACGGCGTTTCGACTGGCAGCTGCGCTCGGCCACGCGCCCCTGACGCGGGGGTAGGAACGGGCGCCTGCGGCGGGGCGGAAAAATTTTCCGTTCCCTACTTGTTCCATGAGAACAAATGCGATACATGCTGCCCCAGCGGGCGGCGGAAAACTCCGCCTTGCCCCTAGGCAAGCGAAGGAGCGCATGCGATGGCTACCCAGTTGAAATTGGTCGAAGAGGACAGGAAAGCCGTGGATCGTCAGAAGGCTCTGGAAGCCGCGCTTGCGCAGATCGATCGTGCCTTCGGCAAGGGTTCGGCGATGAAGCTGGGCTCGAAGGAGACGATGCAGGTCGAAGCCATCTCCACCGGATCGCTGGGTCTGGACATCGCGCTCGGGATCGGCGGCTTGCCGCGCGGCCGGGTGATCGAGGTCTACGGGCCGGAAAGCTCGGGCAAGACCACGCTGGCGCTGCACGTCATCGCCGAAGCGCAGAAGATGGGCGGCACCGCGGCCTTCGTCGATGCCGAACACGCGCTCGATCCGGTCTATGCCAAGAAGCTGGGCGTCGACATCGACGAACTGATCGTCTCGCAGCCCGACACCGGCGAACAGGCGCTCGAGATCACCGACACGCTGGTGCGCTCCAACGCGATCGACGTGCTGGTGGTCGACTCGGTCGCGGCGCTGGTGCCGCGCGCGGAGATCGAGGGCGAGATGGGCGACAGCCACGTCGGCCTCCAGGCGCGCCTCATGTCGCAGTCGCTGCGCAAGCTGACCGGCTCGATCAGCCGTTCGCGCTGCATGGTGATCTTCATCAACCAGCTGCGCATGAAGATCGGGGTGATGTACGGCAACCCGGAAACCACCACCGGCGGCAATGCGCTCAAGTTCTACGCCAGCGTTCGTCTCGACATCCGCCGCACCGGCCAGATCAAGGACCGGGACGAGATCATCGGCAACACCACCCGCGTCAAGGTGGTCAAGAACAAGGTGGCGCCGCCGTTCAAGCAGGTCGAATTCGACATCATGTACGGCGAGGGCATCTCCAAGATCGGCGAGATCCTCGATCTCGGGGTCAAGGCGGGCCTGGTCGAGAAGTCGGGGAGCTGGTTCTCCTACGATTCGATCCGCATCGGGCAGGGGCGCGAGAACGCCAAGACCTACCTGCGCGACAATCCTGAGGTTTGCGACCGGTTGGAAGCTGCGATCCGCAGCCGCACCGACCAGGTCGCCGGGGAGATGATGACCGGGCCGGACGCGGACTCGGACATGTGATTCCCAAGCGGGCGCCTGCCTGAGCCCGGAGTGTCCCGCTCCGGCCCGGCTGTCCCCATCGGTGCCCGGACAAGCGGAACGCCGGTGCGAGCCTTCCCCAGGCCCGCACCGGCCTTTCGCGTTTCGGGGGGTCTTGCTGCGCTCTGCCGTAGCGGTGCCGTGGGCCTGTCGTCGCGATGTCGTTGCACGGTTGTCGCGATGCGGTTGTCTTTTGGGCCCCCGTCCGGGCACCCGCAATGCGCGCTCCATTGCGTTCAGCCCGCGCTTTGCCTAACTGCACGCCCATGACGTCGACCAACGAAATCCGCCGCTCCTTCCTCGACTACTTCGGTAGGAACGGGCACACGCCCACGCCGAGCGCGCCGCTCGTGCCCTACAACGATCCGACGCTGATGTTCGTCAACGCCGGAATGGTGCCGTTCAAGAACGTCTTCACGGGCCTCGAAACACCCGCCAGCCCCCGCGCCGCCTCCTCGCAGAAATGCGTCCGCGCCGGCGGCAAGCACAACGACCTCGACAATGTCGGCTACACCGCGCGGCACCACACGTTCTTTGAAATGCTTGGGAATTTTTCCTTCGGCGACTACTTCAAGGAACAGGCGATCGAACATGCCTGGACCCTGTTGACCAGGGAGTGGGGCCTGCCTGCCGACCGGCTCACGGTCACGGTGTATCATACAGACGACGAGGCCCACGCCCTGTGGCGCAAGATCGCGGGCCTGCCCGACAGTCGGATCATCCGCATCCCGACCTCGGACAATTTCTGGTCGATGGGTGACACCGGCCCCTGCGGCCCCTGCTCCGAGATCTTCTACGACCACGGCGATCACATCTTCGGCGGCCCCCCGGGCAGCCCCGACGAGGACGGCGACCGCTTCGTCGAGATCTGGAACCTCGTGTTCATGCAGTACGAGCAGCAGGCCGACGGCACGCGCCGCGACCTGCCCAAGCCCTCGATCGACACCGGCATGGGCATCGAACGCATCGCCGCGGTGCTCCAGGGCGTGCACGACAATTACGATACGGATACCTTCAAGGCCCTGATTTCGGCATCGGAATCGCTCACCGGCGTCGCCGCTGTGGGCGATCATGCGGCCTCGCACCGCGTCATTGCCGATCACCTGCGCTCGACGAGCTTCCTCATGGCCGACGGCGTGCTCCCCTCCAACGAGGGCCGCGGCTACGTGCTGCGCCGGATCATGCGCCGCGCCATGCGCCACGCGCACCTCCTCGGCGCCTCCGAGCCGCTGATGCACCGTCTCGTCCCCGCGCTCGTCGGGGAGATGGGGCAGGCCTACCCCGAGCTCGTCCGCGGCCAGGCGCTGGTCGCCGAGGTGCTCGAGCGCGAGGAAACCCAGTTCCGCCGCACGCTCGACAAGGGCCTGAAACTGCTCGACGAAGCGACCGGCGATCTGGCGCAGGGCGGCGAGCTCGACGGCGAGGTCGCCTTCCGCCTCTACGACACCTACGGCTTCCCCTATGACCTCACCGAGGACGCCCTGCGTGCCCGCGGCATCGGGGTCGACAAGGCGGGCTTCGATGCCGCGATGGCGCGCCAGAAGGCCGCCGCGCGCGCCGCGTGGAAGGGCTCGGGCGAGGCCGCCTCGGGCGAAGTGTGGTTCGACATCGCCGAACGCGAGGGCGCGACCGAATTCACGGGCTATGCTGCCACGACCGGCGAGGGCAAGGTCGTCGCGATCGTCAGGGGCGGAGCCGAAGTCGCTGCCGCCGCCGCGGGCGACGAGGTCGTGATCCTCACCAACCAGACCCCCTTCTACGGCGAGAGCGGTGGCCAGACCGGCGATGCCGGCACGATGGCGAGCCTCGCGGGCCTGCGCGCGACCGTGACCGACACGGCAAAGCCGCTCGGTCGTCTCCACGCCCATCACGTGCGGATCGACGAGGGCGCCGTCAGCGTCGGCGACACGGTCGAGCTCAAGGTCGATGCCGAGCGCCGCGACCGCATCCGGGCGAACCATTCGGCCACCCATCTCGTCCATGCCGCGCTGCGGGGCCGGCTCGGACAGCATGTGACGCAGAAGGGCAGCATGGTCGCCGAGGACCGGCTGCGGTTCGATTTCTCGCACCCCGTCGCGCTTACCCCCGAGGACATCGCGGCGATCGAGGCCGAGGTGAATGCCGAGATCCGCGCCAACGAGACGGTCAGCACCCGCCTGATGACCCCGGACGATGCCGTCGCGGCGGGCGCGCTGGCGCTGTTCGGCGAGAAGTATGGCGATGAAGTCCGCGTGCTCGCGATGGGCCGCGCCGGCAGCGAGGGCCGCAACTATTCGGTCGAGCTGTGCGGCGGCACCCATGTGCGCGCCACCGGCGATATCGGCATTTTCCGGATCGTCTCCGAAAGCGCGGTCTCCTCGGGCGTGCGCCGCATCGAGGCGATGACCGGCGAGGGCGCGCGTCAGTGGCTGGTCGCGCGCGAGGAAGCCCTGAAGTCGGCCGCCAGCGTGATCCGAGCGACGCCCGAGGAAGTGCCCGCGCGCCTCACTGCGCTGCTCGAGGAGCGCAAGCGGCTCGAGAAGGAATTGGCCGAGGCGAAGAAGGCGCTCGCACTGGGCGGCGGCGGGACGGGCGGGGCGGCGGCTCCGGCCGACGAGACCGTTGCCGGAGTCACCTTCAGCGGTCAGGTGCTCGAGGGCCTCGATCCGAAGGAACTTCGCCCGCTGCTCGACGCGGCCAAGCAACGCATGGGATCGGGCATCGCAGTGCTGATCGCGGTCAACGAAGGCAAGGCGAGCATCGCCGTGGCCGTCACCGACGATCTGACCGGGCGCTTCAGCGCGGTCGACCTGGTGCGCGCGGGCGTCGAGGCGCTCGGCGGCAAGGGCGGCGGCGGGCGGCCCGACATGGCGCAGGGCGGCGGGCCCGACGGCAGCAGGGCGGCCGAGGCCCTTGCGGCGGTCAAGGCGGTGCTCGCAGGCTGATCGGGCACCGCGGCGCGCTGGCGCTAGCGCTTGGTCGAAGCAGCGCGGGTAGCGGGCTCGGAGCCGCGCGCCAGATCCGTGTCCGGGCGGCGATTGCCTTCGAGCTGCTTGTCCTTGACCGTGCCGTGTTTCTCGTCGGTCAGGGTCTCGGGGCGACGATCGGCCGGGTTGTCGGACTGGGGGGTGTCGGGCTTGCTCATGGGGGCTCTCCTTTGCCCCGACTTACCAGCGGCGTGCGCGAATTGTTTCTCAGCCCGTCGTGCTGGTGCGCAGCTTCGGCTTTTCGCTGAGGCCCCCGTCGCGTTCCAGCTGTTCGCGGAACTCGTCGCGCTTGGCGTGGATCGAGGCGATCACCGGGCCCATCGCCACGCCAATATCGACCAGCACCGCCTCGGATAGCTGGAGCGAGCTTTCCAGCGTCTCTGGCACGGCGTGGCTGGCGCCGGCCCGGTAAAGGGCGGCGGCATGATCGGTGTCGCGCGCGCGGGCGACGATCAGAAGATCGGGATAGGTCTGCCTGAGCTTGGCGACGAGCCGCTGGGCCAGCACCGGTTCGTCCATCGTCAGCACCACGGCCGGCGCGGTCTCGACACCAAGCCGCGGCAGTGCATCGCCGCGCGCCGCATCGCCGAAGGTGGCGCGATAGCCGTCGCGCTTGGCCTGGGCGATCAGATCGGGGTTGGTGTCGATCATGACATAGGGCTTGCCGTGGGTCTGCATCATGTCGGCCACCAGACGGCCGACGCGGCCGCCGCCGACGATGATGGTGCGCTCCTCGGCGCTGTCCTCCTCGCCGGGCAGGGCGGGCGCGCCGTCGACCCGGCGGGCGATCACCTGACCGAGCTTCGCCAGCAGCGGGGTGACGGTGAGGCCGATGGCGGTGACGGTCTGCCAGAACTGCGCGGTCTCGGTATCGACCACCATCGCGGCGGTCGCCGCCGCCAGCACGATCAGCGTCGTCTCGCTCGGCGAGGCCATCATCACGCCGGTTTCGGCCGCGGTGCTGCGGCGTGCGCCCATCAGCCGCAGCAGGATGCCGGTGACGATCGCCTTGAACACCAGCACGCCCACGACTGCCACCGCGATCATGCCGATCTGCTCGCCGATTTCGCGGAGGTTGATGCTCATGCCGATGGTGATCAGGAACACCCCGAGGGCAAGGCCCTTGAACGGCTCCATGATCAGCTCGACCTCGGTGTGATACTCGGTCTCGGCGATCAGCAGACCTGCGATCAGTGCGCCGACGATCGGCGAGAGACCGACCAGCGCGGTGGCGAGGCTCGCGCCGATCACCACCAGCAGCGAGGCGGAGAGGAACAGTTCGGGGCTCTTGGTGCGCGCAGCCTGCGCGAACAGGCGGGGGAGGGCGATGCGTCCGGCCACGAGCAGCACCCCGATGACGAGGCCGCCCTGCCACATGGTCTCGACAAGGCCGCTCCAGCCGTCGCCCTGCGCATTGGGGGCGAGCGCGCCGAGGATGAAGATGATCGGCACGATCATGATGTCCTCGAACAGCAGCATCGAAAGCGCCGCGCGGCCCACCGGCGTGCGCGTGCCCGAGATCGGCAGGACGATGGCGGTCGAGGAGAAGGCCAGCGCGAAGCCGAGCGCCAGCGCCGCCGTCCAGCCGAGCATGCCCGTGAGGCCGAACAGCGCGGCCAGCGACGAGCCGATGATCAGCAGTTCGAGCGCGCCGAGGCCGAACACCAGCCGCCGCAGCTGCCAGAGGCGGTTGAACGACAGCTCCAGCCCGATCGCGAAGAGCAGCAGCACGATGCCGAAATCGGCGAAGGGCGTGAGCGCCCCGGGGTCGCTGATCGTGATGTAGTAGAGCCAGGGTATTCGCTCGACCAGTGAGCCCAGGCCATAGGGCCCGACCAGCACCCCGATGACGATGAAACCGATGATCGGGGTGATGCGGAAGCGGGCGAAGACCGGGATCACGATTCCCGCGGCGCCAAGGATCACCAGTGCATCGGACAGGAAGGGGGAAAGGGTCAGTTCGCCAGCCACATGACGGACTTAACGGGCCGCAGCCGGGCTGTCACCCTTGTGCAGTGCAGAAAAAAGCCGGGCAGGCCATGCGGCCGCCCGGCTTTTGTCTATGACAATCGAGCGACTATCAGGCCCAGGAGGCCATTTCCTTCTCGAGGTTCTGGACGATGGTCTCGAAGAACTGCTCGGTGGTCTGCCAGGCCTGACCCGGGCCGATCAGCAGCGCGAGATCCTTGGTCATGTAGCCCTTCTCGACGGTCTGGATGCAGACCTTCTCGAGCGTTTCGGCAAAGCGCACCACGTCGGGCGTGTTGTCGAACTTGCCGCGGTACATGAGACCGCGGGTCCATGCGAAGATCGAGGCGATCGGGTTGGTCGAGGTCGCCTTGCCCTGCTGGTGCTGGCGGTAGTGGCGGGTGACGGTGCCGTGGGCGGCTTCGGCCTCGACGGTCTTGCCGTCCGGGGTCATCAGCACCGAGGTCATGAGGCCGAGCGAGCCGAAGCCCTGTGCCACGGTGTCCGACTGCACGTCGCCGTCGTAGTTCTTGCAGGCCCAGACGAACTTGCCGCTCCACTTGAGGGCCGAGGCGACCATGTCGTCGATCAGGCGGTGTTCGTAGACGATGCCCTTTTCCTTGAACTTCTCGGCGAAGCCCTCGGTGTCGAACACTTCCTGGAACAGGTCCTTGAAGCGCCCGTCATAGGCCTTCATGATCGTGTTCTTGGTCGACAGGTACACCGGCCAGCCGAGGTTGAGGCCGTAATTGAAGCTCGACCGGGCGAAGTCGCGGATCGAATCGTCGAGGTTGTACATCGCCATCGCGACGCCCGCGCTGGGGAAGTCGAACACGTCGAGGTCGATCTTGGTGCCGTCCTCGCCGTCGAAGACGAGGCGCAGCTTGCCCGGGCCGGGGATCAGCGTGTCGGTGGCGCGGTACTGGTCGCCGAAGGCATGGCGGCCGACGACGATGGGGTCGGTCCAGCCCGGCACCAGGCGCGGCACGTTGTCGATCACGATCGGCTCGCGGAAGACCACGCCGCCCAGGATGTTGCGGATCGTGCCGTTGGGCGACTTCCACATCTTCTTGAGGCCGAATTCCTCGACGCGCTGTTCGTCGGGGGTGATGGTCGCGCACTTCACGCCGACGCCGTACTGCTTGATCGCGTTCGCGGAATCGACCGTCACCTGGTCGTCGGTCGCATCGCGGTTCTCGATCGACAGGTCGTAATATTTCAGGTCGATGTCGAGGTAGGGCAGGATCAGCCTTTCGCGGATCCACTGCCAGATGATCCGGGTCATCTCGTCGCCGTCGAGTTCGACGACGGGGTTGGCGACTTTGATTTTCTGCATGGCCTATGCCCTATCCTTCTTGCCCCGTCGTGCGCGGGGCCGTGCTTGATCGACAGGAAGCTGTTGCGGGCCCGTCCGAGGCCCAAAGATCCCGCGCGGGCTTTAGCAGAGGCGCGGGGGCTTGCAAGCGCAGGAAATGCGAATGAAACGCAACAGCCCTTGCGCGGCGCGGCGCTGGGGATCACGGGCACGAAAAAGCCCGCCGGTGAGGGCGGGCTCGTCAGCCTTTCAGCCGATGGTGGGCGTAGCAAGGATTGAACTTGCGACCCCTACGATGTCAACATAGTGCTCTACCACTGAGCTATACGCCCACACCATCGGATCGGCCCCGGTTCGGGGCGGAGCGGCCCTTTATCGCAGCACCAGGGAAGGTGCAAGCGATTCGAGAACGTCTAGCCGCGCGCCGCGTCCGCTTCCTCGAACACGCGTTCCACCTCGAGCACCAGATCGCGCAGGTGGAAGGGCTTCGAGAGCACCTTGGCGGCTGGCTGCTCGCGGCTGGCGCGCAGGGACACCGCGGCAAAGCCGGTGATGAACATCACCTTGGTGCGCGGCGAGAGTTCGGCGCAGCGCTGGGCAAGCTCGATCCCGTCCATCTCGGGCATGACGATGTCGGACAGCAGCAGGTCGTAGTCGCCGGTCTCCAGCAGCGGCACGGCATCGGTGCCGCGATCCACCGCGCTGACCGAATAGCCGGCATTGGTGAGCGCGCGCTCGAGATAGGCGCGCATCGCGTCTTCGTCCTCGGCGAGCAGGATGCGGGGTGTGCGTGTCGCTGTCATGCCGGGGGTGTTAGCAGGCCGGGCTTAAGAAATCTTTGTGCTTGCGGCAGGCTGAGGCTGCGCGTTCCTGCGAAGGGGAGGGTCGGGCGGACGATCAGGCTTTGACACTGCGGGCCAAAGGCTTCAGCAAGGGCCACGATGCCATCCCCCCCGCAGCCTCTCCGTACAGGTCCCGCCCCGCGCCGTATCGCGATGAGCGGCGGGGTGGTGCCGGGTCTTGCGGAGGCGCCTGCTTTCACCCTGACCCGCCCCGAACGCCTGCGCCTGCCGGTGCTGGTGGCCGTGCCCCACGCGGGGCGCGCCTATCCGCCCGCCGTGACGGCGCGGATGCGGGATGCGACGCTCGCCCAGCTGCGGCTCGAGGATCGCCACGCGGACCGGCTCGGGGTCGCGATCGCGCGCGAGACCGGGGCGGCATTGCTGGTCGCCCACGCGCCGCGCGCGCTGCTCGATCTCAACCGCGCCGAGGACGATGTCGACTGGGACATGATCGAGGGCGGCAGGCCTGCCGATGCCGCGCCGGAAGAACCGGGCCAGCGCGGCAACGCGCGGGCGAGGAGCGGCCTCGGACTGGTGCCGCGCCGCCTGCCGGGCTCGGGAGAGATCTGGCGCGGGCGCCTCGTGCCTGCCGAGCTCGCGGCCCGGATCGAGGGCATCCACCGCACCTATCACGCAAGCCTTGCCGAAGAACTGGCGCGGATCCGTGCCGAGTGGGGCGCGGCGCTGCTGGTCGACCTGCATTCCATGCCGCCGCTGCGGCCTGCCGAGGGCGAGAGCCGCGCCCCGCTGGTGGTCCTCGGCGACCGCTTCGGTGCCTCCTGCCACAACGCGCTGGTCGGCCGCGCGCTCGCCCATCTCGAGACGCGCGGCGTGCCGGCTGCGCAGAACCGGCCCTATTCGGGCGGCTATGTTCTCGACCGGCACGGCGCCCCGCGCGAGGGTGTTCACGCGGTGCAGATCGAGGTGTGCCGCACGACCTATCTCGACCGCCACCTTGCCGAACCCGGGGCGGGCCTTCCGGCGATCGCAGCGATGCTGGCCGGGCTGGTGCGCGAGCTCGGCGCGGAAACCGCGCTGCTCGGCGGCGGCGAGGGGCTGCGGCAGGCAGCGGAATAGCGCCGCGCAGCAAAACGGGCGGGCAGACCTCGTCCACCCGCCCGCTTGCTGTCTCCATCGGGCCGGAGCGTCGCCCCGGCCCGGTCGCTCGATCAGTTCACCGCCGGAGCCGGAGCGCCGTTCGGCGTCATCGGCACCTTGCCCTGGGCGAGCTGGCGCTCGAACAGAGTGCGCAGCAGGTTGAGCGAGAAGAGGTGCGCGTAGATCAGCATCAGCATGCCGTTCTTGGCCAGTTCCTCGAGCTTGGCGGCGGGAAGCTCGCGCAGCTTGTTCTCGTCCACCATCCGGAAGCCGCGATAGATGAACGGGGTGTCGGGCATGTCGTTGCGGGTGATCGCGATCTCGCCGTCCATCAGCACGTCGAGCTTCACCAGCTCCTCCATGAACAGCTTGGTGCGCTGGCCGGCTTCCTCGAAGCGGCGGCAGAAATCGAGCACGCCTTCGGTGTATTCGGTCGGCTTGCCCTCGCCGTCGAACAGCGCGAGACCCTCGTCGAACTTGCCGAGCAGGTTGGCGCTCGGGTCGAAGCACAGCGACATGTCATCGCTGCCCGGCTGGAGCTTGGCGAGGATGAAGGGATAGCGGCGCGCATAGGCCGGAAGGTAGATCACCTCGTTGATCTTCATGTCGTCGCCGACAAAGGTGTTGACGCCTTCGTTGAGGCCGAACAGCGCGATCGGCAGCGGGTTTTCGCCGGCGGTGAAGACGATCGGGAAATCGCGCTGGGCGTCGACGAACTCGTCCGAGGTCACCGGGATCGCGTGGGTCGCGGCAAGATAGGCGGCGCTTTCGAGCGTGCCGGCCTTCCAGTCGGCGTGATCGCGGCTGTTGAGCGGTAGAAGGTCCTTGTAGAACAGCGGAAGTTGCGGTTGCGGCGCGCTGGCCATGACGAAGTCTCCGACAAACGGTGGTGGATGATCCCCTCAGCGGAAGACCTCTCGCCCCGCCGAAAGCGCGGCCCTTAGGGCTTTGCGTGGCCCTGCGCAAGCCGCGAGGGTCAGGCCCGCGGGGTCGCGCGCAGCAGTTTCCCCGGATTGAGCAGCCCCGCCGGATCGAGCGCCCGCTTCACCTGCGCCATCACGGCGAGCGCCACCGGATCGTGGAGGCGGGCGAGCTCGTCCACCTTCATCTGCCCGATGCCGTGCTCGGCACTGATGGATCCGCCCCACTGCGTCACCAGATCGTGTACCCGGGCGCTCACCGTCTTGCCCTCTGCCTCCTCCCATTCCCCCCGCACCGCGCCCGGCGGGGCAAGGACGTGGAAGTGGACATTGCCGTCGCCCAGATGCCCGAAGGCGACGGCACGGGTGCCGGGAAAGGCGGCCTCGATATCGGGCACGGCGGCGAGGATGAATTCGGGCATCGCCGCGACCGGCACCGAGATATCGTGCTGCATCGCCGGGCCGATCGCCCGTTCGGCAGCGGAGATGCCGTCGCGCAATTGCCAGAAGGCCTCGGCCTGGCTGTCGCTGGCGGCGATCACGGCGTCTGCGATCAATCCGTCCTCGAACGCGGCGGCCAGGGCGGTCTCGAGCGCGTCGCGCAGGGCCGCGTCGTCATGGGCTGGCGAGACGCATTCGACCAGCGCGTTCCATGCATGGGCCTCGGCCAGCGGGGCGCGGGCATCGCTCTGGTGAGCGAGCACGCTTTCGAGGCAATGCGCGGGCACCACCTCGAACCCCTCGAGCGCATCGCCGAGCGCGCGCTCCATGCGGCCGAGCAAGGTTCCCGCCGCGACGATCCCGCCGAGCCCGACCCAGGCGGTCACGCGGCCGATGGGGGCGGGCAGCAGGCGCAGCCGCGCTGCCGTGACGATGCCGAGCGTGCCTTCCGAGCCGATCAGCAGCTGCTTCAGGTCGAAGCCGCGATTGTCCTTCTTCAGCGGGGTCATCAGGTCCAGCACCTCGCCCGAGGCGAGCACGGCCTCGAGCCCCAGCACCTGCGCGCGCATCGTCCCGTGGCGCAGCACCTGCGTGCCCCCCGCATTGGTCGAGACGAGACCGCCGATGGTCGCCGAACCCTTGCCGCCGAGCGTCAGGGGAAAGCGCATCCCGGCGCTTTCCGCCGCCTCGTGCAGGGTCTGGAGGATCACCCCGGCCTCGCACTCCACCTGTCCTGCCTCGGCGCTGAGGCTGCGGATGCGGTCCATTCGCCGCAGCGAGAGGAGGATGGCGTGGCCCGTCGCGTCGGGGGTCGCGCCGCCTGCCATGCCGCTGTTGCCGCCCTGCGGGACGATCGGAATGTGATGCGCGGCGCACAGCTTCACCAGCGCGGCGACCTCGGCGGTCGAGGCCGGGGAGGCGAGCGCCAGCGCCCGGCCGGTGTAGCGTCCGCGCCAGTCGGTCAGCCAGGTGTCCATCCGTTCGGGATCGGTGGTCAGTCCGCGGGGGCCGAGCAGCTCGGCGGCAGCGGCCAGAAAGGCGGCTGTGTCGGCGGCCGGGCGGGACGGGGCGGCAGGATGATTCATTGTTGCCTCCATGCCACAGTCGGCAGGGAAATTGCCACCGCTTTCGTGCCGCACGTCGCGGCAGTTAAGCCACGGTTCAACCATTGTTGCTAAACCGCTTCGGCCTTTGGCAAGGGGTCGCGCCATCGGCATGTCCGCCCGTTCCGCCGCTCACGAGGAGAGTGCATCCTCCCATGGACAGCCTGTTCGCCCTTGCGGCGCCGCTTGCGCTGCTGCTGCCGTTGGTGGCTCCGGGCGGCGAGAAGAGGGATGACGGGCGGCGCTCATCCGGTGCTTCGGCCCCGCAATGCGACGCTGCCGCTGCAGCCGGTGACAACACACCGGTCACGCTCAACCCGCTCTCGGCCTGGCGCGAATCCGCGATCGCACGCCAGGTGCGGATCGAGCAGCGGGTCGTGGTCCGCATCGCGCCCCAGCCGTCCGCCGTCCGCCAGAACATGCTCGCCGAGATGCCGCAGCGCCCCCAGCCGCCGCGTTTCGAGGAACGGGGCAAGGAAAAATGCGTGCCGCTCGACGGCATCGCGGGCGTCCAGACGGGCAGTGGCAACCGCCTCGTGCTGTACCTGCGCGACCGCCGCATGATGTCCGTCGCTCTCGAAAAAACGTGCCGCGCCCGCGACTTCTATGCCGGCTTCTACGTCGAGAAGAACAAGGACGGGCGGCTCTGCGTCGATCGCGACAAGCTCCAGTCGCGCACCGGCGCACGCTGCGAGGTGGAGACGATGCGCCAGCTTGTGCTCGCGGACGGTTGACGCCGCACCGGCGCGCCCGCGCGATTCCTTGACTTTTGCAGCCATTTGCTGGAAAGGCGCGGCGGCCTGATCCGGCGCTTAGACGCGCGAGCGGGCCTGCAATCTCCGGCAGCGACCCTGCCCGCTATTCTCGGACACCATACACCTGATGACCTTCGCCGATCTCGGCCTTTCGCCCGAATTGCTCAAAGCCGTGGAGGACGCGGGCTACACCACGCCGACCGCGATCCAGGCGCAGGCGATCCCGACCGTGCTGATGATGAAGGATCTCATCGGCATCGCCCAGACCGGCACGGGCAAGACCGCGAGCTTCGTGCTCCCCATGATCGACGTAATGGCCGCCGGCCGCCGTCGCGCCCTGATGCCGCGTTCGCTGATCCTCGAGCCGACGCGCGAACTCGCCGCACAGGTCGCCGAGAACTTCGAGAAATACGGCAAGAACCACGATCTCAAGATGGCGCTGCTGATCGGCGGCGTGCAGATGGGCGACCAGCTCAAGGCGCTGTCCGACGGGGTCGACGTGCTGATCGCCACGCCGGGCCGCCTCATGGACCTGTTCGAGCGCGGCAAGATCCTTTTGAACGGCTGCGAGCTCCTCGTCATCGACGAGGCCGACCGGATGCTCGACATGGGCTTCATCCCGGACATCGAGTTCATCTGCTCGAAGCTTCCCGAAACGCGCCAGACGATGCTTTTCTCGGCGACCATGCCGCCGCCGATCGAGAAGCTGGCGAAGAAGTTCCTCACCAATCCCAAGCGGATCGAGGTGAGCCGTGCGGCCTCCACCAATGCCGACATCACCGCCTTCAAGGTGCCGGTGAAGACCCGCGCCAAGCGCGAGACGCTGCGCTGGTTCCTCGAGAACGATCTGGTCGAGACCGCGATCATCTTCGCCAATCGCAAGACCACGGTGCGCGAGCTGAACCAGAGCCTCAAGCGCCACGGTTTCCGCTCCAGCGAAATCCACGGCGACATGGATCAGACTTCGCGTCTCAAGGAGCTCGAGCGGTTCAAGACCGGCGAGGTCAACATCCTCGTCGCCTCCGATGTTGCCGCGCGCGGGCTCGACATCAAGGGCGTCTCCCACGTCTTCAACTTCGACACGCCCTGGCACCCTGACGATTACGTCCACCGCATCGGCCGAACGGGGCGTGCCGGGGCCAAGGGCCGGGCCTTCACCTTCGTCTCGGACGAGGATGCCGAGGCTATCGCCAATGTCGAGAAGCTGACCGGCAGCGCGATCAAGGTGTTCGGCAAGGCCGACGTGCGGGTCGACCTCAGCGAAGTGCTGGCCAAGGCGGAAGCCGCGAAGGTCGAGCGCAGCGAGGCGGAGGAGGAACCGCGCGAGGAGCGCAAGCCCCGCCGCGCCCGCGAGGACCGCGAGGAGCGGGAGGAGCGCCCCCGCAAGGAACGCCGCCCCCGGGACGAACGACGCGAGGAGCGTCCTGCGCGCACCGAGCGGCCCGAACGCGGCGCCCGCCGTCACCGCGAGGACGACGAGCCGGTGCCCGCCGGCGAATGGAACGGCCCGCGCCCGAGCTTCCTCGACGTCGGCTTCGGTTAAGGCCTTTCAGGGACTTTCGTGCCGCAAGACCTTGAGGTAACGGGGAAAGGTTCGTCCAACCCCGGCGAAGGAATATCCTTCAGTGAACTGGCAGCAAACCGTGAATGCGCGCGGCTGGAAGGTGCCGTTCCTCAACAAGTCCCTGTTCCAGATCGGCAAGGACCTGCGACCCAGGATCGACCGGATCATCATGAACGCGTCGAAGATCCCCGACACTGCGATCGTGGACAAGGCTGCCTTCCCCTGGATGCCCGCTCTCGAGGCCCGCTGGCAGGACATCCGCGACGAGGCCGTGCGCATCCGCGCCGAGGACATCCCTTCGCTCGGCGACATCTCCTTCGATCACGGCCGCATCGCCGCCGACCGACGCTGGCGGGCGTTCTTCATCAAGGGCTACGGCTACCGGATGGAATCGAACGCGCGCCGCGCGCCGATCACTGCCGACCTGCTCGACCAGGTGCCGGGTCTGGTCACCGCCAATTTCTCCGTGCTCGAGGCGGGCGGGCACATCCCGCGCCACTGGGGCATGACCAAGGGAATGCTGACCTACCATCTCGCGCTCAAGTCCCCAGCCGACCGCGCGAAGTGCCGGATGCATCTCGAGGAAGGCGAGGCAGTCCATGTGCTGCACTGGGACGAGGGCGAGTCCTTCGTCTTCGACGACATGTTCAATCACGAGGTCTGGAACGAGACCGACGAGGATCGCTACATCCTGCTGATCCAGATCAAGCGCCCCTGCCGCTGGAGCGGGAATGCCATCCAGAACCTGTTCCTGTGGGCCGTCGGCCGGTCGCGCTTCGTGCAGGACATCCGCAAGGCGATCGAGGCCGCCGGGGGCAAGGTCACCGCCTGAGCGCGGCTGCGGCTTAACGCTTTGTTGGCTGGTGCCCGACTAGAACTTGCGGGTGACTGCCACCATTCTCGAATCCCTGCGCACCGAGCTCGCCGAACTGCTGCCGATGGCGGTGGTGTTCGGCCTGCTGGCGCTGGCGCTGAAGCGCGGCGCGGTGTTCTCCGGCATCCGCCGGGCGCGCGGCGAGATCGTGACCAATCTGGCGCTGCTGCTGGTCAATGCCGTCGTGGTCGTGCCCTTGCTGGCGATCCCGCTTATGACCGGCAAGTCGCTGGTCCCCCGGCCCGAGGTGCTCGTCGCCTTCTGGGAGGCCGTGCCGGGCCTGCTCCCGCTGTTCGTCGCCATCGTGCTGTGCGACTTTGCGGGCTACTGGCGTCATCGCCTGGAGCACACCCGCGCGCTGTGGCCGGTCCATGCGACCCACCATGCCGACGAGGCGATGAACTGGCTGAGCCTGCGCCGCAAGCATCCGCTCGGCGAGGCGCTGAGCCTTCTGTTCGACAGCCTGCCGGTGATACTGCTCGGCCTGCCGGTCTGGGCGATCGCGATCGCCTTCATGCTGCGCAGCTGGTGGGGCTATTTCATTCATGCCGACCTGCCCTGGACCCTCGGTCCGGTCGGTCGCTTGCTGATCTCGCCTGCCGCACACCGCCTGCATCACATCCGCGACGAGCGGCTGATGGGGACCAATTTCGGCAACACGGTGACGCTGTGGGACCGCGTGTTCGGCACCTACATGGACCCGGCGCCCTACGTGAACTGCGAGACCGGCATTGCCGAAGGCACCCGCGACGCCTGGGGCGAACTCAAGCGACCCTTCGAGGCGCGCTACTGGCGCAAGGGCGCTGCCGACGTGGCCGAGCAGCCCGCCGCCTGACCGGCGTTTAACCCACCACTGTCACGAAGCTGTCGAGCACCCGCTTCTCGCCCGCCTCCTCGAACAGGATGGTGAGCTTGTTGCCTTCCTGGTCGATGACGCAGCCCGTGCCGAACTTGGCATGTGTGACCATAGCCCCGATCGCGATGTCGGAGCGGGCGGGGGCGGCAAAGCTCGCCGCCGACCGGGTGTTCTCGCGCACGCGGGCGGGGGTGGTGTCGTATCCGCTCGCCAGCGCCCGCTGCCAGCCGGGGCCGCGCTGCTGCGCCCGGTCGGGCCGGTCGCGCGCCACGTGCGCGAAGGGGTCTTCCTGCTCGCTCCAGTTCGCCCGCCACAGCGAGGCACCGCCGGTGAGTGTCGTTTCCTGCTCGATATGCTCGGCGGGAAGTTCCTCGATGAAGCGCGAGGGGATGGAACTGGTCCACTGGCCATAGATGCGGCGGTTGGCGGCGTGGAGGATGGTGCAATGCCGCCGCGCGCGGGTGATCGCGACATAGGCGAGACGGCGCTCCTCCTCCAGTGACGCGAGGCCGCCCTCGTCGATGGCGCGCTGCGAGGGGAAGACGCCTTCCTCCCAGCCGACGCAGAAGACGTTGTCGAATTCCAGCCCCTTGGCGGCATGGATCGTCATGATCGTGACCGTCTCGCCCTCGTTCGCGCGGTCATTGTCCATGACGAGGCTGACGTGCTCGAGGAAATCTCCGAGCGTCTCGTATTCCTCCATCGCGCGGGCGAGTTCGGAGAGGTTCTCCGCGCGGCCCGCACTTTCGGGCGAGCGGTCGGCGGCGAGCATCGCGTTGTAGCCCGATTCCTCCATCACCAGCCGGAGAAGGTCGGCCGGAGAGAGCGTCTCGGCCTGCTCGCGCCAGTGCAGGAACTGGCGCATCAGCCCGCCGATGGTGATCGCGGCGCGCTTGGGCAGCTCGTCGCTGTCGGCCAGTTGCAGCGCGGCGGCAGCGAGCGGCAGGCCAGTCCGGCGGGCGTGCGAGTGCATCGCCTCCAGCGCCTTGGCGCCGAGCCCGCGCTTGGGGACATTGTGGATGCGCTCAAACGCCAGATCGTCCTGAGGCTGCGCGATTAGGCGCAGATAGGCGAGCGCATCGCGGATCTCGGCGCGCTCGTAGAAGCGGAAGCCCCCGATGATCCGGTAGGCGATGCCGATCTGGATGAAGCGGTCCTCGAACTCGCGGGTCTGGTACTGCGCGCGCACGAGGATGGCGACCTGGTCGAGGCCTGCGCCCTCCCGCTCCAGCCGCTCGATCGCCTCGCCGACGCGGCGCGCTTCCTCGGGCGCGTCCCAGACGCCGATGACCTTGACCTTGTCGCCGCCGTTGACCTCGGTCCACAGGGTCTTGTCGTGGCGCTGCGAATTGGCGCGGATCAGCCCCGATGCCGCGCCGAGGATGTGCGGCGTGGAGCGGTAGTTCTGTTCGAGCCGGATCACCTCGGCGCCGGGGAAATCCTTCTCGAAGCGCAGGATGTTGGCGACTTCGGCCCCGCGCCAGGAATAGATCGACTGGTCGTCGTCCCCCACGACACAGATGTTCCTGTGCCCCTGCGCGAGCAGCCGCAGCCACAGGTACTGGACGGCGTTGGTGTCCTGATACTCGTCCACCATGATGTAGCGGAAGCGGCGCTGGTAATCGGCGAGGATGTCGTGATGCTGCTTCAGGATGTTCAGCATGTGCAGCATCAGATCGCCGAAATCGCAGGCGTTCAGTTGCTTGAGGCGCTCCTGATAGCGGCCATAGAGCGCCGCGCCGCGGCCGTTGGCATAGGCCTCGTTCTCTACCGCATCCAGATCCGCCGGATTGAGGCCGCGGTTCTTCCAACGGTCGATCAGACCGGCAAGCTGGCGCGCGGGCCAGCGCTTCTCGTCGAGATCGGCCTCGGTGATCAGCGCCTTCAGCACCCGCAACTGATCGTCGGTGTCGATGATCGTGAAATTGTGCTGCAGACCGACAAGCTCGGCATGGCGGCGCAGCATCTTGGCACAGATCGAGTGAAAGGTGCCGAGCCACGGCAGCCCCTCCGCCGCCGGGCCGAGATGGTGCGCCACGCGCTCGCGCATCTCGCGCGCGGCCTTGTTGGTGAAGGTGACGCACAGAATCTGCGAAGGCCAGGCGCGCCCCGTCGCAACCAGATGCGCAAGCCGCGAGGTAAGCGCGGCGGTCTTCCCCGTGCCCGCGCCGGCAAGCATCAGGACAGGCCCCTCGGTCGCCAGCACGGCCGCACGCTGCGGCGGGTTCAGCCGCGCGGCGTAGGCGGGCACCGACTCGGGCGGAGCGGCGGGGGAGGGCAGAGGCGGGCTCATCGTCTTGTGCGAACAGGTAGGGAACAATTATCACCGGAGCAAGCCGCGAGGCGCCTTGCCGCACAGGCATTGCGACGGGCGGATCATCGGCCTGCCGTCTTTCAGCCACATTTACCGACCGGACGGGGCAGTGACGGGTTGTCCGGCCGGCCGGAGCATTGTCCCGGGAAGCACCGTGTCCATATGTGGAGATGTCCGGTTCGCAGGGGCCGCGCCGCCGGACAGCATACAGCGTTCGTCGTGCTCGGGTCAGTTAATGATGGAGTTACCCATGCACAAGTCTCTGAAGATTCTCGGTCTTGCCGGTGCCGCTTCGGCTCTGGCGATGACTCCCGCCCTCGCTTCGGCTCAGGATGAAGCGATGCCCGGCACCACCCCGCCGAGCATGCCGGACACCGGCACGACCACCACGACCACGCCGCCGACGGCGCCGTCCGACACCACCACCGAAACTCTCCCCGAGTCGACCGATGGCACCGTGGATGACGGCACCATGCCGCCCCCGGCATCCGCGTCCAAGACCATGACGGTGGAAGAGCAGCAGGCGGCGGTCGCGACCTGGCCGGCCGAGACCCAGACCTATTACCAGTCGCTCCCCGAGGAGCGTAAGGAGATGTTCTGGGCGCTGTCGGATCAGGACAAGGTCAGGCTGAGCCAGCTGCCGGAAGACCAGCGTGAAGTGGCCTGGGGCCAGATCGAAAGCCAGATCAAGTCCTCGCAGGGCTAACCCGCACTTTCGTCGCGGACCGTCGCCGGGCCGGCAACGGAGGCATCCACCCGCAAGAGGTGGAGCTTCCCCTTGCCGACCCGGCGTTCGGTGTCGTGGACCAATCCCGTGACCGCCACGTCCTCGCTGAAGGCGGTCTCGAGCGCGATCCAGGTTTCCGGCCCGATCCAGCCCAGCCGCAGCAGCCGGTCGAGCGCGACTTCGCCCGCGCCCGAGTGATAGGGCGGATCGGCCAGGATCAGGTCGAGCGGCCTGGTGGCGGCCCGCAACCCCATCACCGACCCTGCCTCCACTCGCGCTTTGGCGCCTGCGCCCAGCGCTGTGACATTGGCGCGGATCACGTCCAGCGCGGCGCGGTCCTGCTCGACGAACAGGCACGATGCCGCCCCGCGCGACAGGGCCTCGAGTCCTAGCGCGCCCGAGCCGGCGAACAGATCGGCGACCTGCAGCCCCTCGAAATTGCCCAGCCGGCTGGTCAGCATCGCGAACAGCGTCTCGCGCGCCCGGTCGGCCGTGGGCCGCGTGGCCTCGCCCTTGGGCGCGGCAAGCTTCCTCCCGCGCCATTCCCCGGCGATGATCCTCACTTGAGCGGACCCTTCGCCAGATCGGCGAGGAAGCGGTCGACCGGCTTGCCCTTCAGCTCCACCGCCTGCCCGCGCGGCAGATCGCCGAGCGCAAAGGGGCCGTAGCCGACGCGGATCAGGCGGTTCACCTGCAAGCCCAGATGTTCGAGCACGCGGCGGACCTCGCGGTTCTTGCCCTCGGTGATGGTCATCTCGATCCACAGGTTGCGGCCCGAGGAGCGTTCGAGGTTTGCGTCGATCGAGCCGTAGCGCATCCCGTCGATGGTGACGCCCTCGATCAGGTCCTCGAGCTGCTCCTGCGAGACCACACCGAAGGCACGGGCGCGGTAGGTGCGGGGCACGCGGCTGGCGGGCAGTTCGAGCGTGCGCTTCACCGCTCCGTCGTTGGTCAGCAGCAGCAGCCCCTCGGTATTGAGGTCGAGCCGTCCGACCGGCATCACCCGTCCGGCGTTCTTCGGCAGGGCATTGCGCAATGCGGTGTAGATCGTCGGCCGGCCTGCCGGATCGCGCTCGGCGGTGATGAGGCCGGTGGGCTTGTGGAAGGCGAACAGCCGGGTCGGCTCGGCGGCGGTGACGGGCTTGCCGTCGACCGTCACGCCCTTGAGATTCGGCAGGATCGTGGCCGGCGTGTCGAGCACCTTGCCGTCCAGCGCCACACGCCCCTCGGCGATCATCCGTTCGACCTCGCGGCGGCTGGCGACGCCTGCGCGGGCGAGGAGCTTCGCGATGCGGTCGCCCTCGGGGCGGTTTTCGGAGCGGGGGGGCTGGGTGGGCATGGGGGCCGCGCCTAGGGCTTCAGCCCGCCGCCCGCAAGGCTTCGCTGACGATCGCATCAAAGCGCGCGATCCCGCCTTCAAGCGTGCCGAGCGTGATGTGATCGACCGCCCCCGAGGAAAGCCCCTGCTGGCCCAGCTCCGCCGCGCGGAAATCCTCGCTGGCGAAGACCCCGCCGTCGAGCAGGTTCCAGCTCTTCTCCCAGTGCGCCAGCGCCTTTTCGGTCGCGGGTGCCTCCGGAATGAGCATGAAGTCTTCGACCAGCGTCAGGTCGGCCGCCTGCGGCATCAGTACCATCACGTTGACGTAGTCGGGGCTGGGCACGATCACGGTCGCGGGCAGGAGCTGATAGGCGAAGGTGACGACCCGCCGCAGCTGCGCCATGTCGGTGAGGTCGACGCCCTCCATCTCCTCGAGCCGCCCGACGGCGCTGCGCTGGTGCGGGCCGATCTGGTCGCCCGCCGTGATGCCGTCCTTGAAGAAGGGGCCGATGGTCGCGGCGTGGAGGCGCGTGACGTGGTAGCTTTCGAGGAAGGCATCCATGATGAGCTTCCAGTTGCCCTTCACCGTGTGGAGCTTGCGCCGGAACAGGTGGGCACCCGCCAATCCGAAGGAATCCAGATCCCTGCCCAATTCCTGTGCAGCGCCGAAATCGGCGCCCTCGACCGGCGCGAACCAGATCAGGCCGCCTGCCTCGAGCCTGGGCAGTTCGACGAGGCCGTAATCCGCCTTGTCCAGCCCGGGGAAGGTCTCGGGCCGGGGGAGGGCCATCAGCCCGCCATCGAGCCGGTAGGTCCAGGCGTGATAGGGGCACACGAGCCGCCTGGCGCATTGCACCTCGCTGCCCTCGACCAGCCGCGTGCCCCGGTGGCGGCAGACGTTGAGGAAGACATGGGCGCGCCCCTCGGCGTCGCGGGTGACGAGCAGCGGGCGCCCCGTGGCATCGTGCGGCACGGCCATGCCGGCCTCCGGCAGGAGCGCGGACGGGGCGATGACCTGCGGCAAGCGGTCGAACAGCCCCGCCTTCTCGCGGGCGAAGTGATGGGGGCAGGTGTAGTTCGCCGCAGGCACCCTCTGGATCCCGCCCGCCACCTTGGCGCGCCCCTCCCGGATCGCCTCGGCGAGCGCCAGCTGCCCGGGGGTCGGCGACATTCTGGGCAAATCTGTTGTTGCAGCGTTCATCGCTCTTTTCTCATCCTCTCATTCCTGCTGAGTGTGGCAGAGATCGGGATCAATCAAAAGGACTCCTCGCATGACCGAGACCGGGGCGGCCCCGCAGCGTGGCTGGGCGAGCGCAGTGAAGCCCTACCTCGAGAAGGAATCGCTCGCAGCCTTCTTCCTCGGCGTGTCCTCGGGCTTTCCCTACGCCCTGATCGGCGCGACGCTGACGAGCCGGCTGGCACAGGACGGGATCGACAAGAAGACCGTCACCGCCTTCACCCTCGTCTTCCTTGCCTACAACTTCAAGTTCCTGTGGGCCTGGGTGATCGACGGGGTGCGCCTGCCGGTGATCGGGCGGCTCGGCCAGCGGGTGTCGTGGATGCTGGTGGTCGGCCTCGCGGTGATTGCGGCGGTCGTCAACCTCGCGCTGGTGGACCCTGCGGCGGATATCGGCTGGGTCGCGACCTCGGCGATCCTCGTCGGCATCGCGGGGGCGACCTTCGACATCGTGATCGACGCCTACCGGATCGAGACCCTGAAGCCCGAACAGCTCGGCGTCGGATCGGGGATGACCCAGTACGGCTGGCGGATCGGCTCGGCCGGCGCGGGGGCGCTGGCGCTGGTGGTGGCGGCGCGCGCGGGGTGGGAGGTCGCCTACATGACCTGCGCCGCCTTCGCGCTGCCCGC
Organism: Porphyrobacter sp. THAI-01a; assembly: GCF_056868655.1. Taxonomy (NCBI): domain Bacteria; kingdom Pseudomonadati; phylum Pseudomonadota; class Alphaproteobacteria; order Sphingomonadales; family Erythrobacteraceae; genus Porphyrobacter; species Porphyrobacter sp. THAI-01a. Next base: position 1,329,817 of record NZ_CP180579.1, read on the forward strand.
CATGCTCACCGCGCTGATCCTCGGCGAGCCGGCCCGCCGCCGGGTCGTGGAACGCGCCAAGGGCATCGGCGAGGCCTTCCGGGCGGTCTACGGGCCCTTCACCGAGTTCTTCATGAGGAAGGGCGCGGTGCTCGTCCTCCTGTTCATCCTGCTCCACAAGATCGGCGACACGCTGGCGAACCTCACCGTCCGCCTGCTGCTCGACGACAAGGGCTACACCAACGACGAGATCGCGCTCTACGACGTGGGCGTGGGCTTCTGGGCCTTCCTGATCGGGATCTTCATCGGGGGGATCCTCTACACCCGGCTCGGCATGAAGCGGTCGGTGCTGCTGAGCCTCGTGCTGATGGGCGTCTCCAACTTCAGCTTCGCGCTGCTGGCGGCGGTCGACAAGACCAATGCGGGCCTCGCCGCGACCTTCCTGTTCGAGAACGTCGCGAGCGGGATCGGCGGGGTGACGGTGGTCGCCTACTTCGCCGCGCTCACCGACCTCAGGTTCACCGCCTCGCAATATGCCCTGATCTCGGCGGCGGCGAGCATCGTCGGGCGGGTGCTGACGGGGACCACCGCCGGCGCGCTGGTCGAGAGCTTCGGCTATGTGAACTTCTACCTCTTCACCACCGCGGCGGCGCTGCCGGGGATCGTGCTGTTCTGGCTGATGATGCGCGCAGGCCTGATCGACGCCTCGATCGGGACGGCGGGCACCGAAGGGGGCGAGGATTGAGGGCGCGCGAAGTTTACAAAGTTGACACTGTAGACTTCGCATTCCTACAGGATTTTCGCCTTTCTATCATAGGCTTATACGCCATTTGCGAAGTTGACAGTGTGCGGAGCGTTTTTCGCTCCCGCGGGCGCGATGCGGACGGGGCCGACAATGGGAAAGAGCGGTCACCTGCTCTAGCCCGGGCCAGGCGAGTAGGAAATCGCCCCGTCGCGAGGGTCAGTCCGGCACTTCGTCGTTCAGCCGCAGCACCTCGCCCGCGAGGTAGAGCGAGCCGGCGATCAGCACCGGCAGGCCGTCCTCGGGGATCATCGTCATGGCCGAGGGCACATCGGGGGCGGAACGCGCCGCGGGGCCGAAGGCGCTGGCCGGGTGCCATTCGTGCCCCGGCACCGGCACGGCGGTGATGCTGGCGAGCGATCCTGCGAGCGCGCCCGTCAGCGAGGCGGGGTCTTTCCCCTCGATCATCCCGATCACGAGGTGCAGGCGCTGGCCTGCAAAATGCTCCCCCAGCATCGCGCCTGCCTGCGGATTGTGTCCGCCGTCGAGCCAGACCACCCGCCTGCCGGTCAGCGGGCCCTCGCGCAGACGCTGCATTCGCGCGGGCCAGCGGGCGGCTTGCAGGCCCAGCGAGAAGGCGCCGAAGCGCACGGGAAGCCTGTCCTGATGGCGCAGCATAGCAATGGCGAGCGCGGCGTTCCGGAACTGGTGCGCGCCGGGCAGGGCGGGCGGGGCGAGGTTCATGCTGTCCACCCCGTCCCTTCCGGTGCGATCGGAATAGCCCAGCCCTCCGTCGAAGGGGCCGGCGTGCCAGTCTTCGCCCTGAACCAGCAGCGGCGCGCCCTTCGCGCGGGCTACGGCGGCGATGTTCTGCGCTTCTAGTGCGGACCGCGCTATGCTGACGAGCGGCACCCCCGGCTTCGCGATCCCCGCCTTCTCGAAGGCGATGCGGGCCATCGGTTCGGTCGGCACGCCGTCCTCGGGGGCCAGAAGAAACCGCTCGTGATCGAGGCCCAATGCGGCGATCCCGCAGGCTGCGAGCACCTCGGGCTCCAGCACGTTGGTGGCATCGAAGCGCCCACCCATGCCCACTTCGACCACGCAGACATCGGCCGGCACGCGGGCGAAGGCGAGGAAGGCGGCGGCGATGGTGACCTCGAAGAAGCTGGGGCCGAGATCCTCACCGGCGTCGAGCACTTCGGCCAGCACCTCGGCGAGCATCGCGTCGGCGATCAGCTCTCCGGCGAGCCGGATGCGCTCGTTGTAGCGCACCAGATGGGGGGAGGTGGTGACGTGGACGCGGTAGCCCTCGGCCTCCAGCATCGCCCGCAGGAAGGCGCAGGTCGATCCCTTGCCGTTGGTGCCCGCGACATGGAACGTGGGCGGCAGCTGACGATGGGGATTGCCGAGCCGCTCCATCAGCGCGCGGATCGTTTCCAGCCCGAGCCGCCCTTGCGGCAGGCTCAATGCGCTGAGGCGGTCAAGCTGGGCCTGAACGCGCGGGTCGTCCGACTTGCCGAAATCTCTCATGCCCACCCCCGGCCCCTCCCGCTGGCGGGAGGGGAGAGCTTACGCCGCCTTCACCGGGGCGAGGTAATCGAGCACGCTCGCCAGGGTCGCCTTCAGCTCGTGACGCGGCACGACCATGTCGACCATGCCGTGCTTGTGGAGATATTCGGCACGCTGGAAGCCTTCGGGCAGCTGCTCGCGGATCGTGTCCTGAATCACGCGCTGGCCGGCGAAACCGATCAGCGCGCCCGGCTCGGCAATGTGGATGTCGCCGAGCATCGCGTAGCTCGCGGTCACACCGCCGGTGGTGGGGTCGGTCAGCACCACGATGTAGGGCAGCCCGGCATTCTTCAGCCGCCGCGTCATGACGGTCGCGCGGGGCATCTGCATCAGCGAGAGAATCCCCTCCTGCATCCGCGCGCCTCCGGCGGCCGTCACCACGACATAGGCGCACTTGCGGTCCAGCGCCTTCTGCGCGCCGTTGCAGAAGGCCTGCCCCACGGCCATGCCCATCGAGCCGCCCATGAAGCTGAAGTCCTGCACGCCCACGACCGCCGGCTTGGCGTCGATGAAGCCCGATCCGACCACGAAGGCATCCTCATGCGGGTTCGCGGCGCGCGCGGCCTTGAGGCGGTCGGTGTATTTCTTGGTGTCCTTGAACTGCAGCGGGTCTTCCGTGACCTTGGGCAGCGGCAGCACCTCGAAGCCGGCATCGAGCAGCAGCGCAAGTCGCGCGTCGGCCCCGATGCGGCCGTGATGCTCGCATTTCGGGCAGACCGAAAGGTTCGCCTCGTAATCGGCGACGAACAGCATCTCCTGGCAGGAGGGGCACTTGATCCACAGATCCTTCTCGGTGGACTTCTTCTCGGGCGCGAAGCCCAGCGAATTGCGGACGCGGGTGAACCAGTTCATGCGAGCAGTCCTTAGCCGGGTTTCCCCGTCATTGCGAGATGTGCAACGGTCTAGCAATCCACAGGGCGGGATTGCGGTTCCCGTCAGCGCGCGGTGTGAACCGCTTCGGACAGCGCGGCGGTGAGCGCCTTGAGGTGCTCTGGAGCCTCGGCGCCATACTGGCCGCAGACTTCCACCAGCGCCGAGCCGACCACGACGCCGTCCGCCACCTTGGCGATTTCGGCGGCCTGTTCGGGCGTTCTCACACCGAAGCCGACGGCAACGGGGATGGCGGTCGATTGCTTGATGCGCGCCACATTGGCCTCGATGCTGGCGATCTGCGCCTGCTGCTTGCCGGTGATCCCGGCGACCGAGACGTAGTAGAGAAAGCCCTCCGAACCCTCGAGCACCTGCGGAAGGCGGGCGGCGTCCGTCGTCGGCGTGGCGAGGCGGATCGGGGCGATGCCCTTGGCCCGCAAGGCCGGGCCGAGCGCGTCGTCCTCCTCGGGCGGAATGTCGACGCAGATCACCCCGTCGACGCCCGCCGCGGCGGCGGCCTCGGCAAACCACTCGGGGCCGCGCCGCACCATCGGGTTGGCATAGCCCATCAGCACCAGCGGCACATTCGGGTGCCGCGCGCGGAATTCGGTGGCGTAGCGCAGCACGTCCGCCGTGGTCGTCCCCGCGCCGAGGCTGCGCAGGTTGGCGCTCTGTATCGCGGGGCCGTCCGCCATCGGATCGGTGAAGGGCATGCCGAGCTCGATCACGTCCGCACCGGCCTCCACCAGCGCATCGAGATTGGCCGCCGTGTCGCCGTCGCCCGCGGTGATGAAGCAGACGAGCGAAGGGCGCGGGGCGGCGAAGGTATTGGTGAGGCGGGTCACAACGGTAAGTCTCTCTTCGTAAACAGGCCCCAAAGTCCACAAATCGCGGCAACCAAAAGCATGAAGGGCAGCACGCCTTCCCAGTGGAATTCTTGGACGCCGAATGAACTCAGTAAGATGAGGATCGGAGAGAGCAGGAGCCCGAGGCCAAAGCTCTTGAGGCCTCTCATCGGGCTGAAGTCGCGAGCGAAGCGTTCTCGGAATGTTGGCTTTGCTCCAAGGATCGGGCCCAAATCCTGCTTCCTGCGCTTCACTTGTTAGCTCCTAGCGGAGCCCTTCTCTCGTCATTGCGAGCGTAGCGAAGCAATCCACGGACCGAACCCATGGATTGCCGCGTCGCCTTCTGCTCCTCGCAATGACGAGAAAAAGTGGTCAAAGCTCCACCCCCAACCGCTCCGCCACGGTGAAAATGTCCTTGTCCCCGCGCCCGCACAGGTTGGCGAGGATGATCGAGTCCTTCGGCATCGTCGGCGCGACCTTCTTCACCGCGGCGATCGCGTGCGAGGGCTCCAGGGCCGGAATGATCCCCTCGGTCGCACACAGCAGCTGGAAGGCGTCGAGCGCCTCCTCGTCGGTGACGGCGGTGTAATCGACGCGGCCGCTTTCCTTGAGCCACGCGTGCTCGGGGCCGATGCCGGGGTAATCGAGCCCTGCGCTGATCGAGTGGCCCTCGGTGATCTGGCCGTCCGCGTCCTGCAGCAGATAGGTGCGGTTGCCGTGGAGCACGCCGGGCGATCCGCCGAGCAGGCTTGCGGCATGTTCGTCACCGTCAAGGCCGTGGCCTGCCGCTTCCACGCCGAGCATCTTGACCGAAGGATCATCGAGGAAGGGGTGGAACAGGCCGAGCGCGTTCGACCCGCCGCCGATGGCAGCCACCAGCAGGTCGGGCAGGCGCCCGGTGCGATCGAGCATCTGCGCGCGGGCCTCCTTGCCGATCACGCTCTGGAAGTTGCGCACCATCTCGGGGTAGGGGTGCGGGCCGGCCGCGGTGCCGATGATGTAGAAGGTGTCGTGGACATTCGCGACCCAGTCGCGCAGCCCCTCGTTCATCGCGTCCTTGAGCGTCGCGCCGCCGCTGGTGACGGGGACGACCTCGGCGCCCAGCAGCTTCATCCGGAACACGTTGGGCGACTGCCGCTTCACGTCCTCGGCGCCCATGTAGATCACGCAAGGCAGGCCGAAGCGCGCGCACACCGTCGCGGTCGCCACGCCATGCTGCCCTGCGCCGGTCTCGGCGATGATGCGGGTCTTGCCCATGCGGATCGCGAGCAGGATCTGGCCGATGCAATTGTTGATCTTGTGCGCGCCGGTGTGATTGAGCTCGTCGCGCTTGAACCACACCTGCGAGCCGCCCAGTTCTTCCGTCAGCCGCGTCGCGAAGTAGAGCGGCGAGGGGCGGCCCACGTAATGTTCGAGCAGGTCGTCGAATTCTGCCTGGAACGCCGGATCGGCCTGCGCCTTGCGGTATTCGCGCTCGAGATCGAGCACCAGCGGCATCAGCGTCTCGGCGACGTAGCGCCCGCCGAACTGGCCGAAATGGCCGCGCTCGTCGGGCTGGTTGCGGAAGGAGTTGGGAGAGTTCATAGCCGTGCCGCTTTGCAGAAGGCCGTGATCTTGTCCACGTCCTTGATGCCGGGAGAACGCTCGACCCCGCTCGAAGTATCCACCAGCGGCGCGCCGGTGACGCGGATCGCATCGGCGACGTTGGCAGGCGTGAGGCCGCCCGCAAGGCCCCAGGCGAGCGGGGCCTGCCATCCGGCAAGGAGGCTCCAGTCGAAGGCCGTGCCGTTGCCGCCGGGCAGCGCGCTCGCAGGCGCATCGAGCAGCACGCGGTCTGCCGCGCCCCGGAAGGCGGCGACCGTGGCGAGGCTGGCGGCGTCGCGCACCGCCAGCGCGCGCCAAGCTTCGCGTCCCGTCTCGGCGCGGAAGCGGGCGAGGGTGTCGGGCGTCTCGCTGCCGTGGAACTGGACGACATCGGGCGCGACGGTGCGCACCGCTTCGGCAAGGGTCTCCGGCGAGGCATTCACCAGCAGCAGCACCGCCTTGACGTGAGCGGGCACCTGACGCCGCAGCGCCGCCGCATCGGCCAGCGCGAGGTGGCGCGGGCTCTTGGCGAAGTGCACGAAGCCGACATGGCTCGCCCCCGCGCCGACCGCCGCAGCGAGTGTATCGGGCGTCGAAATCCCGCAGATCTTGACGAGGGTGCCTGCCATGGGGCGGGCCTTACGCGGGCGAGAGCGGCTTTTCCAGCACCACGAAGGTCACCGGCGGATCGCGCAGCACGGGGAAGGGGCGCGTCTCGCCGGTCAAGGCATAGCCGCGCCGGACATACCACGCGATCAGGCTTGCGCGGCTGTCGATCACCGTCATCTCCATCGCCGCAAGGCCGAGGGCGCGGGCGTGGTCCTCCGCCGCATCGAGCAGCCGCCGGCCGAGCCCGGAGGATTGGAGCGTCGGCGAGACGCACAGCATCCCGAGATAGCCGAGGCTCTGGTCCTTCATCGTCACCGCAACGCAGCCGATCAGCGCCCCGCCGTCCCGCGCCGTCAGGATCGTCACCGCCGGATCGGCGAGCATCGCGTCGAGCTCGTCGATGCCGATGCGCTCATCATCGAGAATGTCGGCCTCGTGGTTCCACCCCTGACGCGCCGAATCGCCGCGATAGGCGGCCTCGAGCAGGGCCTTGAGCACGGGCGCATCGGCGGGGGTGGCGGTGGTGATGGCGAGGGTGGGGGTCATGCTCGGTCGTTCTGAATCAGGCGCAGCAACGTGCCGTCCGGGTCGATCAGGTAGGCGATGGTGAGGCCGCTCGGGTCGGGCGCTGCCGGATGATAGCGAGGAATGCCTTGGCGCGCATCGGGCACGCCGCTCGCTTCCACCTGCCGCATGATCGCAGCGAGATCATCGAGCCGGATGCAGCAGGAAAAGGACGACTGGAAGGGATCGAGATCGGGCCAGGGGTAGAATTCGAGCGTTACCTCGCCGCGCGAGAGGATCATCCACCCGGACGAGCGGTAGTCCACCTCGAAGCCGAGCCTGGCATAGAACGCCTCCGTCGCCGCGAAGTCGCGCGCGGGCAGGTTGGGGGTGGCGCGGTCGCTCATCGACCGGGGCGTCAGAGCGTCGCCTCGATCGCCCGCGCGGCTGCCGCCGGGTCCTCCGCACGGCTGATCGGGCGACCGATGACGAGCACGCTCGCGCCGTTGTCGCGGGCCTGACGGGGGGTGACGACGCGCTTCTGGTCGCCGGTGCCATTGCCGCTGGGCCTGAGGCCGGGGACGACGAAGAAGCCGTCGCGCCATGCCTTCTTCACCATGCCGACCTCCTGGCCGGAGCACACGATCCCGTCCAGCCCCGCCGCATGGGCGAGTTCGGCAAGGCGCATGACCTGCGTCTCGGCGCTGCCATAGACGCCTGTGCTGGTGAGGTCGCTCGCATCGAGGCTGGTGAGCATCGTCACCGCGACCACCTTGGTGCCCGCCGCAGCCGCCGCCTTGGCGTCCTCCATCATCGCGCGCCCGCCGCTCGCGTGGACGGTGACGATCGCGGGCTCGTAGACGTGGATCGCCTGCATCGCGGCGGCGACGGTGTTGGGGATATCGTGGAACTTGAGGTCGAGGAAGATCGGCAGGCCGCAATGTGCGATCTCGTGCACCCCGTGCGCGCCGTGGGCGCAGAAGAACTCGAGCCCGAGCTTCACGCCGCCCACATGGGCCTTGACCTTCTCGACCAGCGCCTTCGCCGGTTCGAGCTGCGGCACATCGAGCGCCAGATAGACCGGATTGCTCATTCGCCGCCCCCTGCTTCGCCCCCGCCACTATCGCCGCGCGCGAAGAAATCCGACTGTTCTCCCGCGCTTTTGCCGGTCTTGTCCACAGGGCTGTCCGCCGCGTGGGCGGCATTCGCGGCCGTCGTGGTGTCGGCGCGGTGCGCCATCGCGGTGTTCTTGAGCGAGTTTTCCAGCGCGCGGATGCGGCGGGCCTGCCCCCAGGTCACGCTGCGGTGCACCGCCCACATCGGCAGGAACCCGGCGACGAAGGCGAGCAGCGCCAGCACCGGCACCTTGGTTTCCAGCACGAGGTTCTGCCACAGCCTGAGCTCGACCGGCTGCCAGTTGTAGATCGCGAAGATGAGGAAGCCGAGGGCCGCGAGAACCCAGACAATGGTGCGCAGGATCTTCACGAGCGGTCTCTCTCCCGGTGGCCGTTGCCCTCAGCGAACCTAAGCAATTCGGCTCCCTTGTCCAGCATCGCGGGGCTCACCCGAATACGCGCGCGAAGATCGTGTCGACGTGTTTGAAGTGGTAGCCGAGGTCGAACTTCTCCTCGAGCTGCTCGGGCGTGAGCGCGGCGGTGACGTCCGGGTCGGCCTTGAGCAGATCGAGCAGCGACAGCGTGCCGTCCGATTCCCACACCTTCATCGCGTTCCTCTGGACGAGGCGGTAGCTCTCGTCGCGGGTCAGCCCTGCCTGCGTCAGCGCCAGCAGCACCCGCTGCGAATGGATGAGGCCGCCCATGCGGTTCATGTTCTTCTCCATGCGCGCCGGATAGACCAGCAGCTTCTCGACCACGCCGGTCAGGCGGGCGAGGGCGAAGTCGAGGGTGATGGTCGCATCCGGCCCGATGTAGCGTTCGACCGAGGAGTGCGAGATGTCGCGCTCGTGCCACAGCGCGACGTTCTCCAGCGCCGGGGTGACGGCGGAGCGCACCACGCGGGCAAGGCCCGTGAGGTTCTCGGTCAGCACCGGATTGCGCTTGTGCGGCATGGCGCTGGAGCCCTTCTGGCCGGGGGAGAAATATTCCTCGGCCTCGAGCACCTCGGTGCGCTGGAGGTGGCGGATCTCGGTGGCGAGCCGCTCGATCGAGCTGGCGATCACGCCCAGGGTGGCGAAGAACATCGCATGGCGATCGCGCGGGATGACCTGCGTCGAGACCGGCTCGATCTCGAGGCCGAGCTGCTCGGCGACATAAGCCTCGACCTGCGGATCGACATTGGCGAAGGTCCCGACCGCGCCCGAGATGGCGCAGGTCGCGATCTCGGCGCGTGCGGCGACGAGACGGGTGCGGCAGCGGCTGAACTCGGCATAGGCCTGCGCGAGCTTGAGGCCGAAGGTCACGGGTTCGGCATGGATGCCGTGGCTGCGGCCGATGGTGGGGGTGTATTTGTGCTCCTCGGCGCGGGTGCGGATCGCGGCAAGCAGGGCGTCGAGATCGGCCAGCAGGATGTCGCTCGCCCGGGCGAGCTGCACCGAGAGCGTGGTGTCGAGCACGTCGCTGCTCGTCATGCCCTGGTGCATGAAGCGCGCTTCCTCGCCGACCTGCTGCGCCACCCAGTCGAGGAAGGCGATCACGTCATGCTTGGTCACCGCCTCGATCGCGTCGATGGCTTCGACGTCGATCTTCGGGTCGGTCGCCCACCAGTCCCACAGCGCCTTCGCCGCCGATTGCGGCACCACGCCGAGGTCCGCGAGCTTCTGCGTCGCGTGCGCCTCGATCTCGAACCAGATGCGGTATTTCGCTTCCGGTTCCCACAGGGCGGTCATGGCAGGGCGGGCATAGCGGGGGACCATCGGGCGGCTCCGGTTGAGGGGTCGAACGTGGGCGCGGGCTAGGCGGCGCGGGCGCGGATGGCAAGAGCGCTAGATGAGTCCCCTGGCGCGCAGGGACGTATGCCCCTCGCGCCCGATGATCACGTGATCGTGGACGGTCACGCCCATGTGCCGCCCGGCCTCGGCGATGCGCTGGGTGATCTGGATGTCGGCGCGGCTGGGTTCGGGCGAGCCGGAGGGGTGGTTGTGGACGAGGATCATGGCAGAGGCGCCCACGTCCATCGCCCGGCGGATCACCTCGCGCGGGTGGATCGCGGCCTCGTCGATGCTGCCGTCGCCCACGTGGTGATCCTCGATCAGGCGGTTCTTGGTGTCGAGATAGAGCACCCGCACCCGCTCGACCGTGAGGTGCGCCATGTCGGTGGTGAGATAGTCGATCAGCGACTGCCACGATCCGAGCACCGGCTTGCCCATGATCTCCCCGCGCGCCATGCGGCGGGCGGCGGTGGCGACGGCCTTGAGCGCGGCCGCCGAGTTCTCGCCCACGCCCTTCACGCGCTGCAAGGCCTTGGGATCGGCGTTGAGCACGCCGGCGAGGCTCCCGTATTGCGCTAGCAGCGCCTTGGCGATCGGCTTGGTGTTGCCGCGCGGAATGGCGGCGAAGAGGAGATATTCGAGCACCTCGTAATCGGCGAGAGCCTCGGCCCCGCCGGTCAGCAGCCGCTGGCGCAGCCGCGCGCGGTGCCCGTCTCCTGCGGCCTTGCCCGCGTCCCAATCGGGCACGGCTCCGTCGAGAAAATCGAACCCCTCTTCAGCTTCCGGCAATGCGACCCTCCGGACAAGCGTTGCGTCTCGCGCTTCATTGCCTTTGGACGATGAAGCGCGCAAGGGTTGGAGACGATGCCGGGAGCGGACGCGCAGCAGATCGAGGGGCCCGAGAGCGGCGAGGCGGGGCAGGCCCGGCCGCGCCGCTGGGCGAGGCGCATCGCCGCGGGCGTCGCGGTGGTGGCGCTCGCCGCTGGGAGCACCGCGTGGCTCGCCCGCGAGCGAATCGCCGCCGATGCGATCGACGCCTATCTCGCCGGGAACGGCGTCCCGGCCACTTACGATATCGTCAGCCTCTCCCCGCGCGAACAGGTGATCGCCAACCTCGTCATCGGCGATCCCGCGCGGCCCGATCTGACGGTGAGGCGGATGGTTGTCACGCTCGGCGCGGGCTGGCAGGGGCCCGAGGTGCGCGCCGTGCAGGTCGAGGGCGCGCGGCTCTATGGCAGCCTGCGCGGCGGGCGTGTCAGCCTCGGGGCGCTCGATCCGCTGGTGTTCACCGAGAGCGATGCCCCGCCGCGCCTGCCCGCGATCGACCTTGCCCTGCGCGATGCCCGCGCGCTGGTGGAGAGCGATTACGGCCGGATCGGGGTGAAGCTCGAAGGCGCGGGGCGGCTCGATGACGGATTCGCCGGCATCCTCGCCGCGAGCGCGCCGGGGATCGGCACCGAGGGCTGCCGCGCCGAGGGGGCGACGCTCTACGGCAGGCTTACCACCAGCGGCGGCGCGCCCGCGATCGACGGCCCTCTGCGGATTGCGGGGCTGGATTGCGGGACGGCCCGACTCGCCCGGGCCGATATCGGCACGAGGGCCAGCCTCAGGCCCGATTTCGCCGCCGCCGAAGCCGATCTGGCGATCCGGGGCGCGGGCGGGGCCTATGGCGACCTGTCGGGCGAGGGCCTGACGGGCACGGCGCGGCTGGGCTGGTCGGAAGGCCGCATCGCGCTCGCCCATGACCTTGCCCTCGTCGGCGTCGCCGCTCCGCAGGGACGCCTGGCGCGTCTTTCGGCCGAGGGGGCATGGCGCGGCACTGCGGACGGGGCGAGCGGCCAGTGGGAAGGATCGCTGCGCGGCACCGGCCTCTTGCCCGCGCCCGGCCTCACCGCCAGCCTCGCCGAAGCCGCGCGCGGGGCGGAGGGCACGCTCGCCGCGCCGCTGCTCGACAAGGCCCGCGCCAGCCTCGAGGCAGGCCTCGCCGGAGCGAGCATCGCCGCCGACGCGACCTTACGGCACAGGGGCAACGAGGCCTCGGTGGTCATCCCCGAGGCGAGCCTCGCCACCCGTCGCGGCACGCGCGTGCTGGCGCTTTCGCGGGCAAGCGCGGGGCTGGGCGAGGGCGGGCTCACCGGATTGAGCGGCAACCTGCTCGCCGGCGGCGAGGGCCTGCCCGACATCAACGCCCGCATCGCGCAAGGGGCGAACGGCGGCTGGACCATGCGCCTCGCGATGGCCGACTATGCGGCGGGCGCCAACCGCCTCGCGATCCCGGGACTGACCCTGCGCGCCGCGCCGGGCGGGGCGGTGCGGTTCGACGGCCTGCTGACCGCAAGCGGCGACCTGCCGGGCGGCGGGATCGAGGATCTTTCCGTCCCGCTCGAGGGCTCGTGGTCGCAGGGCGCGGGCCTCGCGCTGGGCACGCGCTGCACCCCGCTGCGCTTTGCCAGCCTCGCGCTTTCGGGCCTCGCGCTCCAGGGGCAGGCGATCACCCTGTGCCCCGAGCGCGGCGGCCCGATCCTCGCCTGGCGCGATGGGTTGCGCCTCGCCGCCCGCACCGGCGCGCTGCGGCTTGCGGGCACGATGGGCGAAAGCCCCGCAAGCCTCGCGGCGGCGGGCGCAGTGCTGCGCTATCCGGGGACGTTCCGCATCGAGAACCTCGCCGCCAATATCGGCAGCGGCGAAAACGCGATCAGCCTTGCCGCCGCCAGCCTTGAGGGCAGCCTTGCGGGCGAGACTGTCGGGACCTTCGCGGGCGGCAAGGCGCGGCTCGCGGCGGTGCCCTTCGATCTCGACGCGGTGGGCGGCCGCTGGGCCTTCGCCGAGGGCGCGCTCAAGGTGACCGGCGGGGCCTTCACCCTTCTGGACCGGCCCGAGGCGGGCGCCCCTGCGCGCTTCGCCCCGCTCAAGGCGGAAGGCGCGGCGTTGACGCTCGCCGACAATCGCATCACCGCCAATGCCCGCTTGCAGCATCCCGGATCGGGCCGCGAGGTTGCCGATGTCGCGGTTACCCACGATCTCGATACCGCCGCGGGCGGGGCGCGCTTCACCGTGCCCGGTATCGCCTTCGACGCCGCGCTTCAGCCCGAGGACCTGTCCTATCTCGCCAAGGGCGTCATCGCGCTGGCCGATGGCACCGTCAGCGGCAATGGCCGGATCGACTGGCGGGGCGGGGACATCACCAGTTCGGGCACCTTCGCCAGCGACGGGTTCGACTTCGCCGCCGCCTTCGGGCCGGTGCGGGGCCTTGCCGGCAAGGTCGTGTTCACCGACCTCGTCAATCTCACCACCGCGCCCGACCAGCGCCTCACCGTCGCGGCGATCAATCCCGGGGTCGAGGTGCTTGCCGGCACGATCCAGTTCGAACTGCGCGACGGCACGGTGCTCAGCGTCGAGGACGCGCGTTTCCCCTTGATGGGCGGCACGCTGCTGCTGCGCCCGCTGGAGATGGATTTCGGCAAGCCCGAGGAGCGCCGCTACGTCTTCGAGGTGGTCGGCCTCGATGCCGCGCAGTTCGTCGCGCAGATGGAGCTGACCAATCTCTCGGCCACCGGCATCTTCGACGGGACCGTGCCGATCGTCTTCGACGCCCAGGGCAATGGCCGGATCGAGGGCGGGATGTTGATCGCGCGGGAGGGCGGGGGCAATGTCGCCTATGTCGGCGAACTCACCTACGAGGACCTCGGCACGATGGGCAACTACGCCTTCTCGGCCCTGCGCTCGCTCGACTATCGCCAGATGAGCGTGGGCCTCGGCGGCGACCTTGCGGGCGAGATCGTCACCAGCTTCAATTTCGACGGGGTGCGGCAGGGGGCGGGGACGAGCCGCAACTTCATCACCCGCCGCCTCGCCGAGCTTCCGATCCGGTTCCGGGTCAATGTCCGGTCGGAGAATTTCTACGAGCTCGCCACGATGGTGCGGTCGTTCTGGGATGTCGGCTATCTCGGCAACCTCGAGGAACGCTACCGCGTCGAGAGCGGGCGGCTCGTGCCCCGCGATCCCGTTCAACCTCCCGAAAGCGAAAGCCAGCCATGATGCACCACGAATTGACCGCGCCGCGGCGCGCTGCCACACCTCCGGGCATGAAGGGGGCACGGGCAGGCACCATGGAGCGGACAGGCAGCAACCGGCGCCGGGCGTTGGCGGGTGCGGGCCTGGTCCTTTCGGCAATGCTCGCGGGCTGCATCAACATCGCCGCCCCGGACAAGCCGATCGTGATCGAGCTCAACGTCAACATCCGGCAGGAAGTGATCCTTCGCCTGGCGGAGGATGCGAAGAACACGATCGAGCAAAACGCGGACATCTTCTGATGCCGCGACAAGGAGGAAACACGATGCGCAGTGCCATTCTTGCCGGGATCGCCGCCGCGGCCGCGCTCGGCCTCGTGGCCGGCCCCGCGCTCGCCCAGCGCGACCCTGCCTATGCCGCCGCGCGCGAGGCAGGCAAGGTCGGCGAGAAGCCCGACGGCTATCTCGGGATCGTCGGCGATGCCGATCCGGCGCTGCAGCGGCTGGTCAACGACATCAACATCAAGCGCAAGGCCGTCTATGCCGAGAAGGCGCTGGAGAACAAGGCGACGCCAGAGGCCTATGCCTTCACCTCCGGCTGCCTCGCGATCGCGGCGACCAAGCCGGGCGAGAAATACATGGGCCCCGACGGCTCGTGGCAGACCCGCACCACCGCCGCGCCGCTGCGCGATCCGCGCTGTCCCTGATTTTTTCGCACCTGCACAATCTGGCCCTTGGGCGATGTTGACACATATGTGCCCCCCTTCTAAGGGGTCGGCGCCCTCGGCGGGCACCTGGTTGCGCGTGTGCTGGTCTTGCTCTTAGGGGATCAAGGCATGAGCGACGAGAAACCCGCCCGAGAACCCATTCACGAGGATGCGCGGATCGACGCGCTCGAAGCGCGGCTCAGGGCCGCACGCGAGCGCGAAGAGCAGCGCAACCGGCCACAGGTGAAGGGTGTCGATGCGAATTACCGCAGCGGCAACCGCGCTTTGGCCAGTCTTCTGGGCGGGATCATCGGCGGCCTGGTGATCGGCTTTGCGCTCGACGCAATGCTGGGAATCGCGCCCTGGGGTCTGTTAGGCGGGCTGTTCCTCGGAACGGCCTCGGCTTTCAGAAGCATTATCCTGAGCGCGAACACGCGCCCCGCAGATGAGGTCCAGAGCCGGGACGACGAGGGATAGACCCCTCCGGATCCCCTCCAGGCCCCGTCGAAGGGGCGTGTTTCATGTGAAACATTTGGGGATCTTTCGATCGTGGCAGCCGAAGAAGGCAAGGTCGATCCGATGAAGCAGTTCACCATCGAACCCCTGCTGGGGTCCGATTGGCAGCTGGCCGACGGGATCAACATCGCGTTCACCAATTCCGCGCTGTGGATGGCCGTGACCGCCATCCTCGTCTGGGTGTTCGTCGCGGGCGGCATGAAGCGCGAGCTGGTGCCGGGCCGCTGGCAGATGGCGGTCGAGACGATGACCGGCTTCATCGACGATCTGCTCGAGGCCAATGTCGGCAAGGCCGGGCGCAAGTACGTGCCCTACATCTTCACGCTCTTCATGTTCATCCTGTTCGGGAACCTGCTCGGCCTCGTGCCGCTCGGTCTGATCCCGGGGGTGCACGCCTTCACCTTCACGAGCCACTTCACCGCGACCGGCGTGCTGGCGATCATGAGCTTCTCGATCGTGCTGATCGTCGGCTTCTGGAAGCACGGTCTCCACTTCTTCTCGCTGTTCTGGCCCGCGAACACGCCCGCGTTCCTCGCGCTGCCGATCAGCCTGATCGAGCTCGTGTCCTTCATGGTCCGCCCCTTCAGCCTGGCGCTGCGTCTGTTCGTCGCGATGATGGCCGGCCACGTCCTGCTCAAGGTGCTGGCGAGCTTCGTGATCGCCGGAGGCAGCGGCGGGATCGGCACCGGCGTGCTCGTCGGCGTGCCGAGCTTCGTCCTGATGGTCGCGATCAGCGCGCTCGAGATCCTCGTCGCGGGTATCCAGGCCTACGTCTTCGCGCTGTTGACCTCGCTCTACATCAACGACGCGGAAAACCTTCACTGAGAGCTCGCGGGCTCTCTTAGAAACCCTCACCATCACACAGATTTTACTCAAGGAGTTTGATATCATGGACGCAACTGCTGCAGCTCTCCTCGGTGCCGGTCTCGCCGCTATCGGCGCCGGCCTCGCCGCGCTCGGCGTGGGCAACGTCTTCGCCTCGTTCCTCGAAGGCGCGCTGCGCAATCCGGGTGCCGCCGACGGCCAGCAGGGCCGCCTGTTCATCGGCTTCGCGGCCGCCGAACTTCTCGGCCTGCTCGCCTTCGTTATCGCCGTTCTGCTGATCTTCCGCTAAGATCGGGCGCGCCGGGCGCGGGCGGGGCCATGCCTCGCCTGCGTGCCGGCGCCCTCCTCGCGAACTGCCGGTAACAAGGGCGGACCATGCCTCAGATTGAACAAATCGCCGAGACGCTGTCGAGCCAGGTGTTCTGGCTGCTGCTGTTCTTCGGCCTCACCTTCGTGGTCGTCGGTCTTGGGATGGTTCCCAAGATCCTCGGCACGGTGGAGCTGCGGGACAACCAGATCGCCGGCGATCTCGCCGCGGCGCAGGCGGCGCGTGACGCTGCCGATACCGAGGAAGCGGCCTGGCGCTCGCGCGAGAACGCTAATCGTGCTGCGGCGCAGGAGCTGATCGGCGCGGCCAAGGCCAAGGCGGCAGCCGCCAGCGCGGCCAAGCTTGCCGAGACGCAGGGCCGGCTCGATGCCCGCCTCGCCGAGGCCGAAGCCGCGATCGAGGCCGCGCGCAGCAGCGCGATGGCCGAGATCGAGGGCGTCGCCGCCGAAGCCGCACGCGACATCGTCGCCCGGGTCGCCGGTGCCGAAGTCGAACCCGCCGCCGCCGAGGCCGCGGTCAAGGAGGTGATGGCGCATGGCTGACATTCTGATGCTGCTCGCCAGCGGGGCCGAAGGCCATGCCGAACCGGGCGTGCTGGGCCTCGATTCGTACCAGTGGGTCGCCCTCGCGATGACCGTGCTGATCGGTGTCTTCCTGTGGAAGAAGGTCCCCGGCCTCATCACCGGCGGGCTCGATTCCAAGATCGCCGCGATCCGCGCCGCGCTCGACGAAGCCAAGACCCTGCGCGCCGAGGCCGAGGCCCTGCGCGCAGAATATGCCGCCAAGATCGCATCGGCCGAGAAGGACGCCGAGGCGATGCTGGCAGGCGCGCGCGAGGAAGCCGACGCGATCCTCGCGAAGGCCGAGGCCGACAGCGAGGTGATGGTCGCCCGCCGTCAGCGGATGGCCGAAGACAAGATCGCCGCTGCCGAGCGCGCCGCGGTTGCCGAGGTCAAGGCCAAGGCCGTGACCGCCGCCGCAGCAGCTTCGAAGGTTCTGATCGCGCGCGCGCATGACGGTGCCGCCGACAAGCGGCTCGCCGACGAGGTGATCGCCTCGCTCTGAGCGGCGCTAAATAAGAGACATCGAAGGGCGGTCCTGCGGGGCCGCCCTTTTTTCGTGGCGCACGGCCCGCCGCGCCGGCGGGGCGGGCAGGCGGTCCCGGCGAAACAAAGGCGCCGGGAAGCAGCTTCTTCTTCCTTTGCGAAGGAGACCCGCCCCATGCCGCTCACCGCCTGCGCCATCAATTGCTCGCTTGCCGCATCGGACGCGCGCGACAGTTCGACCGACGCGATGATCGCCGTGCTGCGAAAGGCCTTCGAGAAGCATGACGTGACGCTCGGTAAGCCGATCCGCATCGCCGACCACAACGTCAGGCCGGGGGTGACGTCAGACGAGGGCGAGGGCGACGATTGGCCCGCGATCCGCAAGCAGATCCTCGCCGCCGACATTCTCGTGTTCGGCACACCGATCTGGCTCGGGCAGGCGTCGTCCGTCGCCAGACGGGTGCACGAGCGGATGGACGCCTTCCTCTCCGAAACCGACGACAAGGGCCGTATGCCGAGCTACGGCAAGGTCGCGGTGGCGGCGATCGTGGGCAACGAGGACGGAGCGCACTGGGCCTCCTCGCAGCTGTTCCAGTCCCTGAACGACACGGGCTGGACCATACCCGCCGTGGCGGCGTGCTACTGGGTGGGCGAGGCGATGGGCAGCACCGACTTCAAGGACCTGGACGAGGTGCCGGAGAAGGTCACGAAGACCGCCGCGATGGTCGCCGGCAATGCCGCGCATCTCGCGCGGCTGCTCAAGGATGCGCCCTATCCCGGCTGAAACACCACCTTGCCGACCAGTTCGCGCCGCGCCATCGCCTCGAAGCCCTCGCGCCAGCGCGACAGCGGCAGGATGCGGTCGATCGCGGGAGTGATTGCGCCCGCTTCGGCAAGCTTCGCAATCGCACGGTTGATGGCGCGGCCCCGCTCGGGGAAGCGGCGGGCATATTCGCCCGCGCGCAGGCCGACGATGCTGAAGCCCTTGATCAGCGGGATGTTGGTGGAGATGTCGGCGATCCGTCCGCTCGTGAAGCCGACCACCACCAGCTTGCCGCCGAAAGCGACGCAGCGGGTCGATTCGTCGAACACGTCGCCGCCGACCGGGTCGAACACGATGTCGGCCAAGTGGCCGCCCGTCAGTTCGGCGACCTGTTCGCGGAAGCGCCCTTCTGCGGCGATCACGGCTTCGGGGCGGGCGAGGGCGGCGATGCGCTCCGCCTTGTCGGGCGAGCCTGTGGTGGCGATCACCCGGGCACCGAGCGCGCGCGCGAGGTCGCAGGCGGCAAGGCCCACCCCGCCGCTGGCGCCGTGGACCAGCACCGACTGGTCCTCACTCAGGCCGCCCAGCTCCACCAGGCCGGTGAAGGCCGTAGAATAGGCCGCACCCATCGCGGCCGCGGCAGGGAAGTCGAGCCCCGCGGGCATGGGCGAGAGCCTCTCGGCGGGGACGCAGGCGATCTGCGCGAAAGCGCCGGTCTTGTTACCGCCCGTCACCCTGTCGCCGGGGGAAAAGCCACTGCCGGCGTCGGCCTCCAGCACCACGCCGGCGAATTCGAGGCCGCCGGTGAAGGGCACCTCGGGCCTGAACTGGTATTTGCCGCGCGTCATCAGCAGGTCGGGAAAGTTGAGCGAGGCGGCGCGCACCTGCACGAGCACCTCGCCCGGGCGGCGCTCCGGCGGGGGCACGTCTGTCAGGGTCACGCCCGACAGGTCGGACGAGAGCCGTTCGACCCTGAGGGCCTGCATGGGGCTAGAAATTGTCCTTGGCCGCGCGCAGGGCCGCGAAAGTCTCGGCCGGGGTGCTGCCGCCCCAGCGCGCCATCATGTCGGGATCGTCGGCGCGCAGGAAGGGGTTGGTGGCGAGCTCGCGGCGCAGCGTGGTGGGGACGGTCGGCTCGTCCTTGGCGCGCTTGGCGGTGATCTCGTCGATGTAGTCGTGAAGCGCGACGTTGTCGGGATCGGCATGGGCCGCGAACTTCGCGTTCGACGCGGTGTATTCGTGCGCGCAGTAGAGCAGCGTCTCGGGGGGCAGGGCCTTGATGCGCGACAGGCTATCCCAGAACTGCCCGGGCTCGCCCTCGAACATCCGCCCGCAGCCGAGCGCGAAGATCGAATCGCCGACGAAGGCGATGCCGGCCTCGGGCAGGTGGAAGGCGATGTGGCCGTTGGTGTGGCCCGAAACGTCGATCACGCGCGCCTCGACACCGCCGATCATCACGGTCTCGCCGTCCGTCACCGTACGGTCGAGCGGGAACTTGCCCGCGACCTCTGCGGGGCCGAGGATGGTGCAGCCGGTCTCTTCCTGGATATGCGCGTTGCCCCCGGCATGATCGGGGTGCCAGTGGGTGTTCCAGATCTGGGTGATCTTCCAGCCCTTCATGTCCGCCTCGAGCAGGTACTGCTTCGCGTCCGGGGTGTCGATCGCGACGGTTTCATGGCTCTCGGTGTCGTGGACGAGATAGCCGTAATTGTCGCTGAGGCAGGGGAACTGGTGCACGTGGATCATGCGCGCGACCTTACGCCCATGGGCGGCATGTGAAAAGGCCCGCCTGCCGAAGCAAGCGGGCCTGTTCCACGTTCACGCCGGATTGAATTTGCCGATCCCCGGACCCGCAGGGGCCACGAGGCCGCGCGGTCGAGCCGCAGGCGCCCCGAAGCTTAGCGAAGGGAACAGCACCGAGGACGCTCGCGCACAGGCGCGAGCGCCTCAAGATCAATCCTGACCCTTCTTGAGGGCGGCGCCGAGAATGTCGCCGAGCGAAGCGCCCGAGTCCGACGAGCCGAACTGCGCAACCGCTTCCTTCTCTTCGGCGATCTGGCGCGCCTTGATCGAGAAGTTCGGCTTCTTCGAACGGTCGAAGCCGATCACCATCGCGTCGACCTTGCTGCCGACCTGGAAGCGGTCGGGGCGCTGCTCGTCGCGGTCGCGGCCGAGGTCCGAACGCTTGATGAAGCCGGTCGCGCCGTCTTCGCCGACCTGCACCTCGAGGCCGCCGTCGCGCACTTCGAGCACGGTGACGGTGACGGTCTGGTTCTTGCGCAGGCTCGAGCCGCTGGCGGTGCCTTCAGCCGAGGGCGCGCCCTTTTCGAGCTGCTTCATGCCGAGGCTGATGCGCTCCTTCTCGACGTCCACATCGAGCACGACGGCCTTGACCATCTCGCCCTTGCGGTGGAGCGCCAGCGCGTCCTCGCCCGAGATGCCCCAGGCGATGTCCGACATGTGCACCATGCCGTCGACGTCGCCGTCGAGGCCGACGAACAGGCCGAATTCGGTCGCGTTCTTGACTTCGCCTTCGACGACCGAGCCAACCGGGTGCTTCTCGGCGAACTCGTCCCACGGATTGCGCTGGGCCTGCTTGAGTCCGAGGCTGATGCGGCGCTTGTCGCTGTCGACTTCCAGCACCATCACGTCGACTTCCTGCGAGGTCGAGACGATCTTGCCCGGGTGGACGTTCTTCTTGGTCCAGCTCATTTCCGAGACGTGGACGAGGCCCTCGATGCCCGGCTCCAGCTCCACGAAGGCGCCGTATTCGGTGATGTTGGTGACCTGGCCGGTGAGCTTCATGCCGACCGGATACTTGGCGGCCACGCCATCCCACGGATCGCTTTCGAGCTGCTTCATGCCGAGGCTGATGCGCTGCGTTTCGGCGTTGATGCGCACGATCTGCACGGTCACGGTGTCGCCGATGGCGATCACTTCGCTCGGGTGGTTGACGCGCTTGTAGCTCATGTCGGTGACATGCAGAAGGCCGTCGATGCCGCCGAGGTCGACGAAGGCGCCGTAATCGGTGATGTTCTTGACGACGCCGTCGATGATCTGGCCTTCGACCAGGTCATTGATGAGCTCGCTGCGCTGTTCGGCGCGGGTTTCCTCGAGCACGGCACGACGCGAGACGACGATGTTGCCGCGGCGACGGTCCATCTTGAGGATCTGGAAGGGCTGCGGCACGTCCATCAGCGGGGTGACGTCGCGCACCGGGCGGATGTCGACCTGCGAGCCGGGGAGGAAGGCCACGGCGCCGTCGAGGTCGACGGTGAAGCCGCCCTTGACGCGGCCGAAGATGCGGCCTTCGACGCGCTTGCCTTCGCCGAATTCGCTTTCGAGCTTGTCCCAGGCGGCTTCGCGGCGGGCGCGGTCACGCGAGAGCATGGCTTCGCCATCGGCGTTCTCGACGCGGTCGACGAAGACTTCGACTTCGCCGCCGACGGTCAGGCCGTGGTCGTCCTCGCCACGCGAGAATTCCTTGAGGGAGATGCGGCCTTCGCTCTTGAGGCCGACGTCGATCACGGCAAAGCCGTTCTCGATCGCGGTGACGGTGCCCTTGACGACGCGGCCTTCGAAGCCTTCGTCGCCGGCGCCGCCGAGCTGTTCGTTGAGAAGCGCTTCAAAGTCAGCGCGGGTGGGCATCTGGGTTGCCATAAGGTCAGCAGGTCCTGTTTCGTTGTGCTACCGGCCACCGGTTTTTCCGGGGTCTTTCTCCGCTTCCCAGGCACCATTGCCGGGGCTGGCGGGGCAAGAGGCAGACTTCCCCGCGCGGCCCCATGCCGGACGCGAGGGTTCCTTCAACCTTGGATGATTGCGAGAACGGGGCTGCGCCTAGGCGAGGCCTGCGCGAAAAGCAAGGAAAACCGGCTCAGCCGGCGCGGGCCAGCACGGCCTCGATCGCGGCCTCGATCGCGGCGTCGCGGCCGAAATGGGTGGTGTCGAGCACCAGCGCATCAGGGGCGGCGATGAGCGGGGCATCCTTGCGGCCCATGTCGCGCGCGTCGCGGGCGGCGATGTCGCGTTCGATGTCTGCAAGGGCGACGGCGATCCCGCGGCCCGTCATCTCGAGCCAGCGCCGCCGCGCGCGCTCGGCCACGCTGGCGGTTACGAACAGCTTCACCTGCGCCTCGGGCGCGATGACGGTTCCGATGTCGCGCCCGTCGAGCACCGCGCCGCCTTCCTGCGTCGCGAAGGCGCGCTGGCGCTGGTAGAGCGCGTGGCGCACGTCGGGGTGGACGGAGACGCGGCTCGCGAACCCGCCGACCTCCTCGGAGCGCAGGATGTCGTCATCGAGCAGGGCATCGGCGAAGTCGCAGGCCGCGAGCGCCGCGTGCGGATCGTCGGGGTCGGTGCCGTTGATCTGCACCTGCCGTCCGACCGCGCGGTAGAGGAGGCCGGTGTCGAGATGGGGCAGGCCGAAATGCGCGGCGAGCGCCTTGGCGATGGTGCCCTTGCCGGAGGCTGTCGGACCGTCGACCGCGATGATCATTCCGCTGCCTCCCCGCGTCCGCGCCAGGCCTTCACCAGCCCGAGCAGCGCGATGGAAGCCCAGAAGAACTCCAGCACGAGGCTCGCCCAATTGGTGTGGTAGATCAGCGAGACCGTCAGCAGCGCGGCGCCGAGCAGGTTGGTGCCGTGGAGCACGAAGGGATTGGTCGTCTTCGCCAGCGTCAGATAGGCATAGGCGCCGATGATGCAGGCCGTGCCGAACAGGCCGACGATGCTGGGCCAGTCGAGCGGGGTGTTCACGCCGCAGCCTCTTGCAGCAGGCCCATGAAGGTCGGGAAGCTGGTGTTGATGGGGCTGATGTCGTCGACCTCGACCCCTTCCGCGCTGACAAGACCCGCGACCGCCATGCTCATTGCAATGCGGTGGTCGAGCAGCGACTTGACGCAGCCCTCGGCGGTGCCCCGCAGCGGCTCGCCGCCGGTGCCGTGAATGGTGAGGCCGTCCTCGTGTTCCTCGACCCGCGCGCCCGCGGCGGTCAGCGCGGCGGCCATAGCGGCGAGGCGGTCGCTTTCCTTGACGCGCAGTTCCTCGAGGCCGGTGGTGCGGGTGGTGCCCTGAGCCAGCGCGGCGGCGGCGAAGAGGACCGGGAATTCGTCGATCATGCTCGGCGCAATGGCCGGATCGACCTCAACGCCGGTGAGGGCTGCATGGCGCACGCGCAGGTCCGCGACCGGCTCGCCGCCGACCTCGCGGGGGTCCACTTCCTCGATATCGGCACCCATCTGGCGCAGCACATGGAGCAGCCCGGCGCGGGTCGGGTTGAGGCCGACGTTCATGATGGTGAGGTCGCTCCCCGGCACCAGCGTGGCGGCGACCATGAAGAAGGCAGCCGAGGAGGGATCGCCCGGGACGACAACGTCCATCGGCTTCAGGTCCGCCTCGCCGTGGATGGCGATCACGGTCTCGCCGTTTTCCTGACCGACTTCCAGCTTGGCGCCGAAGCCGGTCAGCATCCGCTCGGTATGGTCGCGGGTCGGGACGGGCTCGATGACGCGGGTGATGCCGGGGGTGTTGAGCCCGGCGAGCAGCACCGCGCTTTTCACCTGCGCGCTCGCGACGGGGAGGCGGTAGGTGATCGGCACTGCGGGGCTCGCCCCGCGCAGCATCAGGGGGAGGGTGCCCCCCGCGCTCGCTTCGAAACTGGCGCCCATCAGCGACAGCGGATCGATGACGCGCTTCATCGGGCGGCCCGATAGGCTCGCGTCACCCATGAAGGTCGCGGTGATGGCATGACTCGCGACGAGGCCCATCAGCAGCCGCGTCGAGGTGCCGGAATTGCCCATGTCGAGCGCCTGTTTCGGCTCGAGCAGGCTGCCGACCCCGACGCCGTCGACCGTCCAGCTGCCGTCCTCCCCGCGCGCAATCTGCGCTCCGAAGGCGCGCATCGCTGCCGCGGTCGCCAGCACGTCCTCGCCCTCGAGCAGGCCGTGGATGGTGCTGCGGCCCACCGCGAGGCCTGCAAACATCAGCGAACGGTGGCTGATCGACTTGTCGCCCGGAACGCGGATCGCGCCCCGCAGCGGACCCATGGACGTGAAGCGGTGGCTGGTCATAAGGCGGCGGTCTTTGACAGCGCCCCGCGCTTCTGGCAAGGCGCGCCGCGTTTGCCCGCCCGGCTCTTGATAAAGAGCTTGCCGGGACCCAATTTTTGCGATCAATCGCCCTTCGAATTTCGTGACACTGACAAGGCCCGCCCTTTGCCAAGGGTCGGCCCCAATCGAGGAATACACATGGCCAAGCCCGAATGGGGAACCAAGCGTACCTGCCCGAAGTGCGGGACCCGCTTCTACGATCTCGGCAAGGAAGACCCCGTCTCCTGCATCGAATGCGGCGAGACCTGGACGCCCGAGCCCGTGCTCAAGTCCAAGCAGCCGATTCCCTTCGAGGAAGCCGAGAAGAAGGTCGATGTCGAAGCCGACGCCGATCTGGGCGGCGACGATGATCTGGGCGATCTCGAGGACATCGAGGATATCGACGAGGACGGCGATTCGCCCGACAACGATGTCGACCTCGGCGGCGACGACGATCTGGGCGTTTCGACCGGCACCGGCGACGACGACGACGACGAAAACTGATTTTTTCGCTTGCAAGGGGGAGGTGGCCCTTATAATGGCCGCCTCCCGCGAGCAGGGCACCACGCTCTGCTTCGCATGATGACTGGCTCGGGGCCTTAGCTCAGCTGGGAGAGCGCAACACTGGCAGTGTTGAGGTCAGCGGTTCGATCCCGCTAGGCTCCACCAGTCACCAACTGATAAAGTCGAAAGGCGCATCCCCCCAAGGGGACACCTTCCGCAACGCTGGCCGACGAGGTTTCGTCCGCCGGCGTTTTTCGCATTTTCCGGGCGTTTTGGCTCCCGGCAGGAGAAGCAGGCGATGTTCGATACGCTGTCCGACCGCCTTGGCGGGGTGTTCGACAAGCTCAAGGGCCGCGGCGCGCTGCGCGAGCAGGACGTGCGCGATGCCATGCGCGAGGTGCGCATCGCCCTCCTCGAAGCCGACGTCGCGCTGCCGGTCGCCCGCCGATTCATCGATGCCGTCACCGAAAAGGCCGTCGGCCAGGATGTCCTGAAGTCGGTCACCCCCGGCCAGATGGTCATCAAGATCGTCCACGACGAACTGGTCGCAACGCTGGGCGGGATGGAGGTCGAAGGCCTCAAGCTGGAAGCCAAGCCTCCGGTCGTGATCATGATGGTCGGCCTTCAGGGCTCGGGCAAGACGACCACCACCGCCAAGCTCGCCAAGCTGATCCGCGAGCGCCACGGCAAGAAGGCGCTGATGGCCTCGCTCGACGTGAACCGTCCGGCGGCACAGGAACAGCTGGCGGTGCTGGGCACGCAGGTCGATGTCGCCACCCTGCCGATCGTCGCCGGCCAGCAGCCGGTCGACATCGCGCGCCGGGCGATGGAAGCGGCGAAGCTCCAGAACTTCGACGTTCTCCTCCTCGACACTGCCGGGCGTCTGCACGTCGATGACGCGCTGATGGCCGAGATGAAGGCCGTCGCGAGCGTGTCCGCCCCCAATGAAGTCCTGCTGGTGGTCGATTCGCTCACCGGCCAGGACGCGGTCAACGTCGCGCAGAGCTTCACCAATGAAGTGCCGCTGACGGGCGTGGTCCTCACCCGCATGGACGGCGACGCCCGCGGCGGCGCGGCGCTGTCGATGCGCGCGGTCACCGGCAAGCCGATCAAGTTTGCGGGCACCGGCGAAAAGCTCGACGCGATCGAGCCCTTCCGCCCCGGCTCCGTCGCCGACCGCATTCTCGGCATGGGCGACGTCGTCAGCCTCGTCGAGCGCGCGGCGGCGACGATCAAGGAGGAAGAGGCCGAGAAGCTCGCGCGGAACTTCGAGAAGGGCAAGTTCGACCTCGACGATCTCGCCATGCAGCTCAGGCAGATGCGCAACATGGGCGGGCTGGGGATGCTCGCCGGCATGATGCCCGGCATGAAGAAGGCCAAGGCCGCGATGGCGGCGAGCGGGATGGACGACAAGGTGCTCGTCCACCTCGAGGCGGTGATCTCCTCGATGACCCCCAAGGAGCGCGCCAATCCCGACCTGATGAACGCCAAGCGCAAGAAGCGCGTGGCGGCGGGCAGCGGCACCGACGTGCAGACCGTCAACAAGCTCCTGAAGATGCATCAGGAAATGGCCCGCGCCATGAAGCAGATCAGGAAGATGGGCGGCCTCAAGGGCCTCGCGGCGATGTTCGGCGGCGGCATGGGCGGCCCGGGCGGTCCGATGGGCGGTCTTGGCGGTCCCGGCGGCCTCCCCGGCCTCGGGGGCGGGGGAATGGGCGGCCTTCCCGGCCTCGGCGGCCCGCCCCGCAAGAAATAGTTTCAGTTCAGAAGTTTCGGTTCAAAAGTTCAATTCACTCGAAAGGTAACTACTCATGTCGATTTCCATCCGGCTCTCGCGCGGCGGTGCCAAGAAGCGTCCCTACTACCGCATCGTCGTCGCCAACAGCCGCTCGCCCCGCGACGGCAAGTATCTCGAGCAGATCGGGACCTACAACCCGCTCCTCGCCAAGGACAGCCCCGAGCGCGTGAAGCTGATTGAGGACCGCGCCCGCTACTGGCTCGGCGTCGGCGCCCAGCCGACCGACCGCGTCGCCCGCTTCCTCGATGCCGCCGGCATCAAGGAGCGCGCGGCCCGCGTGAACCCCAAGAAGGGCGAGCCGGGCGAGAAGGCCAAGGAGCGCGCCGAAGAGCGTGCCGCCAAGATCGCCGAGGCCGAGGAAGCCGCCCGCGCTGCCGAGGAAGAAGCCAAGGCCGCTGCCGCTGCCCCGGCTGCGGAAGAAGCGCCTGCCGCTGAAGAAGCTGCCGCCGAGGAAGCTCCGGCTGCCGAAGAAGCCGCCGCCGAAGAGCAGGCCGAAGGCTGAAGCACGATGCCTTCCTCCGTTCGTCCTGAGCCTGTCGAAGGACCGCACTTCTTCTTTTGCGTAGCCGCGAAGAAAGAACAGGGCTTCGACAAGCTCAGCCCGAACGGGGATTGGCAATGACGACCGCCAAGCCCGTCACCCTTGCCGCCATCGCCGGCGCGCACGGGGTGGCGGGCGAGGTGCGCCTCAAGCTGTTCGGCGACGGCATCGCCACGCTGGCGAAGCAGAAAAGCTTCAACGGCGGGGCGCTCACCCTCGTGAAGATCCGCGAGGACGGGAAGGGCGGCGCGATCGCCCGTCTTGCCGAGAGCACCTCGCGCGCCGATGCCGAGAAGCTGCGCGGCACCGTGCTGACCGTCCCCCGCGAGGCGCTCCCGCCGCTCGCCGAGGGCGAGTTCTACCATGCCGATCTGCTGGGCCTGCCGGTCGTCACCGACACCGGCGATGCCGTCGGCACCGTCCTTGCCATCGAGAATTTCGGCGCGACCGACATCGTCGAGATCGCCCGCGACCCCGTGCCCGTCAAAGGGCCGAAGACCTTCATGGTCCCGATGATCCCTGCTGCGGTGATCGAATGGGACGACAAGCGGCTTGTGATCAGCGCCGATTTCGCCGATAATTGAGGCGTGCCATCGCTCGCCGACGCCGCTCTCTGGCAGCGCCTCGCCGATCACGCCATCGGCCCTTCTGACGCATCGCTCTCCTTCGCCGCCCGCCTCGCCCGCGAGAACCGCTGGGATGCCGCCTTTGCCGATCGGGTGATCGGGGAATACAGGCGCTTCTGCTACCTTGCCGTCACTGCCGGACATGAAGTCACCCCGTCGGACGCGGTCGACCAGGCGTGGCACCTCCACCTCACCTATTCGCGCGATTACTGGCAGGTGTTCTGCCCCGAGGTGCTGCGGGCCGAACTGCATCACGGCCCGACCCGGGGCGGCCCGGCGGAGCGGGACCGCTTCTACCGGCAATATGCCGCAACCCTCGCCGCCTACGAGACCGCATTCGGCGAGGTGCCGCCGGCGGACATCTGGCCCGCGGCGCAGCGGCGCTTCGCCGTGGACCCGCGTGGAGTTCGCGTTAACTTTTCCGATGGTATTTTCGTCACACGCCGGGTCGCGCTGGCGCTGGGCATCCTTCTGCTTGCCGGGGGATGGCTCGCGGGAAGGATGATGTGATGCAGCTGTTCTCGTCGTGGACGGGCAGCGATTTCCTGCTGTTCTACGCCATGATGCTGGCATTCGCGTGTCTTGCGGCCTGGTGGATCCCCGCCCACCTGCGCGAGCCCGGGCGGCGGGGCAGCATCGATGATCTCGAAAGCATCGCGGTGCTGTCCGGTGGGCGCGCCCGCTTCACCGAATCGCTGCTGGCCGACCTTTACGTGCGCGGGGGGCTGGAACCGGCGGGCAAGGGCAAGCTGGCGGCGGCCAACCGCGGCCTCGCGGTGTCCCCCGCCGGACAGGCGCTGCTGGGCCAAGATGCGCCGCTGACGCTCGGCGAGGCGGTCAAGCTGCTCGGGACCCACGCCGAGCGGGTCGCGGCGCGGCTCCAGCGGGCGGGGCTGCTGATGCGCGGCGGCGCGGACACGCGGCTGCGCTGGCTCTCGATCGCGCCCTTCCTCGTGCTGCTGGTGCTCGGGATCTACCGCCACCGCGCCGGAAGCGCGCTTGGGGAGCCGACCGCGTTTCTGTCGGTCCTGCTGGTGCTGACGGCCGTGCTGGCGGTGATCCGCTATGCCAGAAGCGATCCCCGCACCGCCGCCGGGATCGCGGTGGTGCGCGAGCTGCGCGCGAAGAACGGCCGCTTCTCGCGCGCCCCGCGCCCCGAGGAGGCGGCGATGGCGGTGGCGCTGTTCGGCACGGGCGTGCTGGTCGGGACCCCGTGGGAGCCGGTTCACGCCATGCGCCAGAAGGAGAGCGACGGCGGCAGCGACAGCAGCAGCGACGGCGGCTCGGGCTGCGGCGGCGGCTGCGGCGGTTGCGGAGGCTGAGGCCCGCGCCTAAGTGGCGGGCATGACCAAGCTTCCAGTCGCTGTCGTGCAAGCCGCGCCTGTCCCGCTCGATTTCCAGGGCGGGATCGACAAGGCCGTGCGGCTCGCCCGCGAGGCCGTGGACAGCGGGGCGAAGGTCGTCGCTTTCGGCGAGACCTTCCTCGGCGGCTATCCCCTGTGGCTCGACGAGGCTCCGGGTGCGGCGCTGTGGGATCATCCGGGGTCGAAGGCGCTGCACCGGATCATGCTCGAACAGGCGGTGGTCGCCAATGACGAGCGGCTGCTTCCGTTGCAGGAACTGGCCGATGCGAGCGGGGCGATCATCTCCATCGGCACGCACGAGCGGGTGCGCAGGAGCCTCGTCAACAACCAGCTGACCTTCCGCCCCGGTGCGCCGGTGCTCGATCACCGCAAGCTGGTGCCGACCCACGGCGAGCGCCTGATCTGGGCGCGCGGCGATGGTTCGACCCTGGGGGTGCACCAGGCCGAATGGGGCCGACTCGGCACGCTGATCTGCTGGGAGCACTGGATGCCGCTCGCCCGCGCGGCGATGCACAATCTCGGCGAGGATGTGCACATCGCTGCCTGGCCGACGGTGCGCGAGAGCCACCAGATCGCCTCGCGGCATTACGCAATGGAGGGCCGCTGCTTCGTGCTGGCGGCGGGGCTGGTCCAGATGAAGGACGATCTGTTCGACGGGCTGGAGCGTGTCGGCGGTTCTGATGTGGCGCGCGAACTGCTCGAAGCGATCCCCATCGAAGTCCTCAACCGCGGCGGCTCGCTGATCGCCGCGCCCGACACCCGCGTCATCGCGCAGGCGGGCGAGGGGGAGGAGACGCTCTTCGCCGAACTCGACCTTGCCGAAGTGGCCGAGGGGCTGACGAACCTCGATACCGACGGGCATTATGCGCGGCCGGATGTGTTTGAGCTGACGGTGGATACGCGGGCGAAGGATGGGGTGAACTGGCAATGACCTTTGCCGCCACCATCCTCACGCTCTACCCGGAGATGTTCCCCGGGCCGCTTGGGCACTCCATCGCGGGGCGCGCTCTCGCCGAGGGCAAGTGGGCCTGCGAGACGGTGCAGATCCGCGACTTTGCCACCGACAAGCACCGCACCGTCGATGACACGCCCGCGGGCGGCGGGGCGGGGATGGTGCTCAAGTGCGATGTGCTGGCGCGGGCATTGGACCATGCCATCGCCACCCACCCCGCTCGCCCTGAGCATGTCGAAGGGCAGTCTTTTACTTCTGACCACAGCATCGAAGAGAAGGACAGTGCTTCGACAAGCTCAGCACGAACGGGTTCTTCTGCTGTGCCCATCCTCGCCATGACCCCGCGGGGCAAACCCATCACGCAGGCGCGCATCCGCGAACTCGCGAGCGGCCCCGGCGTTGTCATCCTGTGCGGGCGGTTCGAGGGCTTCGACGAGCGCCTGTTCGAAGCCCGGCCGCAGATCGAGCAGGTCTCCCTCGCCGACATCGTCCTATCGGGCGGGGAGATGGCGGCGCTCACCCTCCTTGACGCTTGCATTCGGCTCATTCCCGGCGTAATGGGCGCGACCTCCAGCGGGGAGGAGGAGTCGTACGAAAACGGCCTCCTCGAATACCCGCACTATACCCGACCTGTTGAATGGGAAGGGCGCACGATCCCCGAAGTGCTGCGATCGGGGGATCATGCGAGGATCGCTGCTTGGCGCAAGGCAAGGAGCGAGGACGATACTCGGTCACGCAGGCCGGACTTGTGGGAACGCTATAGTGGCGATCCGGTCCGACCTGCCTCTGGCGCGCGGCATGAAACGAAGGAACCGGACCAGTGAACCTGATCCAGCAGATCGAAGCCGAAGAAATCGCCAAGTCCGGCAAGGACATCCCCGAATTCCGCGCAGGCGACACCGTCCGCGTCGGCGTGAAGGTGAAGGAAGGCAACCGCGAGCGTATCCAGGCCTATGAAGGCGTGGTGATCGCCCGCTCGAACCGCGGCATGGGTTCGAACTTCACCGTGCGCAAGATGAGCTTCGGCGAGGGCGTCGAACGCGTCTTCCCGCTCTACTCGCCGATCGTCGAGAGCATCACCGTGGTCCGCCGCGGCGTGGTGCGTCGCGCCAAGCTCTACTACCTGCGCGGCCGCACCGGCAAGAGCGCCCGCATCGTCGAGCGCAAGGCCTCCGCGCCCAAGGCGTAAGGCTTCACGGCCAGCGAAACACGAAGGGCGGCTCCGCAAGGGGCCGCCCTTTTCGTTTGCGCGCCCAAGCTCGACCCTTGCCATTCCGTCCCGTCATTGCGAGGAGCATCGGCGTGTCGCCCTTCCGGCGGCTCGTGATGACGAGGTGAGCTTTGGATGCGTTCGGTTCTTGCTGCGGTTGCCCTTTCCCTTTCCACGTGCCTGACCACGCCCGTCCTGGCGGAGACGCCCGCAATGGCTGAGACCGCGCCCGCGCTGACCTTCGAACGCGTCTTCGCCTCTCCCGGCCTCGATGGCCCGGCGCCGCGGCAGGTGAAGCTCTCGCCCGACGGGCGCTTCCTCACCCTGCTGAGGAACCGCGCCGACGATCGCGAGCGTTACGACCTGTGGGGCTACGACATCGAGACCCGCGAATGGCGGATGCTGGTCGATTCCGGGAAGCTCGGCAGCGGGCGCGAATTGTCCGAGGACGAGAAGATGCAGCGCGAGCGCGCCCGCGTCGGCAGCCTCAAGGGGATCATCAGCTACCAGTGGGCGAGCGACGGGGCGGGGGTGCTGGTGCCGCTCGACGGCGACCTGTTCCTGGCCAGGCTCGACGGCACGGTGACGCGCCTCACCGATACCGAGGGCACCGAACTCAATCCCAAGCTCTCCAGCAAGGGCGGGTTCGTCAGCTTCGTGCGCGACCGGCGCCTGTGGGTCGGGCCGGTGGGGGGCGAGGCGCAGCCGATCACCCCCGCAGGCGAGGCCGAGACGATCCGCTGGGGCGAGGCCGAATTCGTCGCCCAGGAGGAAATGCACCGCCTCTCCGGCTACTGGTGGAGCCCCGACGACAGCCGGATCGTCGTGCAGCGCACCGACGAGGCGAGCGTCGGCATCGTCACCCGCGCGGCGATCGGCGCCAAGGGCACAAAGGTGTTCGAGCAACGCTACCCCGCCGCGGGCACCGACAATGCGGTGGTCGAGCTCTACGTGATGAACCCCGACGGGACGGGCAGCGTCAAGGTCGACCTCGGGCTCAACATCGACATCTATGTCGCCCGCGTCGACTGGGCGCCCGATGGCAGCGCGATCTACGTCCAGCGGCAGGACCGCGCGCAGACCAGGATCGACATGCTGCGGGTCGATCCGGCGACGGGCGCCAGCACGGTCTGGTTCACCGAGAACGCGGCGCGGCCCGATAACTGGGTGAACCTGTCGGACAACTACCGCTTCCTCGCCGACGGCAGCCTGCTGTGGTGGTCCGAGCGCGACGGCTACGGCCATTTCTACCGCTTTGCGGACGGGGCATGGCAGCAGCTCACCAGCGGCACCTCGCCCACGACCATGCTGGTGGGGGTCGACGAGGCCGCGGGGACCTTCACCTATCAGGCGACCGCCGACGTGCTGACCCAGCAGATCTACCGCGCGCGGCTGGACGGGACGGGTGAGCCCGAACTGCTGACCGATCCCGCCTTCACCAACAGCGCCAGCATGGACGGGGCGGGGCGGCTTCTCTACGTCACCCGCTCGGGGCCGGACCAGCCGCCGCAGTCCTACCTCGCCACGCCCGACGGCAAGCGCGTCGCCTGGATCGAGGAGAACCGGGTCGAGGGCGATCATCCCTATGCGCCCTATCTCGCAAGCCATGTGAGCCCCGAATTCGGCACCATCGCCGCCGAGGACGGCACGCCGCTGCACTGGATGATGCTCAAGCCGAAGATGGAGCCCGGCAAGCGTTACCCGGTGTTCTTCCAGCACTATGGCGGCCCCGGCCCGCAGACGGTGACGAAGGGCTGGAACGGCGCGCTGGCGCAGGCGATCGTGGACAAGGGCTACATCTTCTTCGAGATCGACAATCGCGGCTCGGCCAACCGCGGCGTCGATTTCGAACAGCCGATTTATCGCGCGATGGGCGGGGTCGAGGTGCGCGATCAGAAGACAGGGGCGGCCTTCCTCAAGAGCCTCGACTTCGTCGATCCGGCCAAGATCGCGACCTATGGCTGGTCCTATGGCGGCTACATGACGCTGAAGATGCTTGAGGCCGATCCGGGGCTCTATGCCGCAGGCATCGCGGGCGCTCCGGTGACGCGCTGGGAGCTCTACGACACCCACTATACCGAACGCTACATGGGCGATCCCCGCGAGGTGCCCGAGGCTTACGAGACAGCGAGCGCCATCCCCGATGCCCCGAAGATCGCCGATCCGCTGCTGCTCATCCACGGCATGGCCGACGACAACGTGGTGTTCGAGAACGCCTCGGAACTGATCAGCGTCATGCAGGAGAGCAACACGCCCTTCGAGATGATGCTCTACCCGGGCTACACTCACCGCGTGTCGGGCGAAAAGATCGGGCCGCACATGTGGAACGCGATCTTCCGCTTCCTCGCGGCGCACGGGGTGACGCCTCCGACCAAGGAATAGGTCTGCGGCCGCGGTTAGCGGTTGCGCTCGGGCCAGCGCACGCTATTTCGCACCTGCGAAACACAGGAGAATGCCAAGTGGGTTACCGGGTGGCGGTGGTCGGTGCGACCGGCAATGTCGGGCGCGAGATGATGCAGGTCCTCGCCGAGCGCGAGTTTCCGTGCGACGAGGTCGCCGCGGTCGCCTCGTCGCGTTCGGTCGGCACCGAGGTCGAGTTCGGCGACACGGGCAAGATGCTCAAGTGCAAGAACATCGAGCATTTCGATTTCGCCGGCTGGGACATCGCCCTGTTCGCGGCCGGGAGCGGTCCGGCCAAGGAATATGCCCCCAAGGCAGCGGCAGCCGGTTGCATCGTCATCGACAACTCGTCGCTCTATCGTATGGACCCCGATGTGCCGCTGATCGTGCCGGAGGTGAACCCCGATGCGATCGACGACTACACCAAGCGCAACATCATCGCGAACCCCAACTGCTCGACCGCGCAGCTGGTGGTGGCGCTGAAGCCGCTCCATGACTTCGCGAAGATCAAGCGCGTGGTGGTGGCGACCTACCAGTCGACCTCGGGCGCCGGGAAGGCGGGGATGGACGAGCTCTTCGCCCAGAGCCGCGCGATCTTCGTGGGCGATCCGGTCGAACCGCAGAAGTTCACCAAGCAGATCGCCTTCAACGTCATCCCCCACATCGACAGCTTCCTCGACGACGGTTCGACCAAGGAAGAGTGGAAGATGGTGGTCGAGACCAAGAAGATCCTCGATCCGAAGATCAAGCTCGTCGCGACCTGCGTGCGCGTGCCGGTGTTCGTCGGCCACTCCGAGGCAGTCAACATCGAGTTCGAGAACGAAATCAGCGCCGAACAGGCGATGGACATCCTGCGCGAGGCGCCGGGCGTGATGCTCGTCGACAAGCGCGAGGACGGCGGATACGTCACCCCGATCGAATGCGTCGGCGATGCCGCGACCTTCGTCAGCCGCGTGCGCGAGGATCCGACCGTGGAGAACGGCCTGACCCTGTGGTGCGTCTCCGACAACCTGCGCAAGGGCGCGGCCTTGAACGCGGTGCAGATCGCCGAACTGCTCGGCCGGCGGCACCTGAAGAAGGGCTGATGCCGGTGCGGCCTTCGCTTCTCGTGCTCGCGGGCGCCTTGGCGCTCGCCGGATGCGACAGCGGCGAAGTGCCGAGCCCGGCCGAGCGCCAGCAGGGCGAGGCTCCCGCCGCGCCGGTCTCCGCGACCCGCGTCGAACTGCGCAGCGAGGGCCTCGCCGCAGGGGGCGAGGCCTTCTACTTCGCCGCCGGCAAGGCCGAGGTCGAGGCCGCCCTGACGAGGGTGCTGGGTCCGGTGCTGCGGACCGGCGAGAATGCCGAATGCGACGTAGGTCCGGTGGTCTTCACCGACTTTGCCGGCGGGCTCACGGTCCATTTCCAAGACGACCGCCTCGTCGGCTGGAACTGGCGCGCGCCGCAGGACGGTGATGCCCCCGCTACCGGCACCGTCACACTGCCCGGCAAGGTGCAGCTCGGCACGGCGCGCGGCGTCGTCGAGGCAGCGACCGGCTTTGCCCGGGTCGAGGGCAGCACGCTCGGCGAGGAATTCGCGCTCGGCGGCCAGATCGGCGGGTTCATCGCAGGCGACAAGGTCGACATGCTCTACGCCGGAACCCAGTGCTTCTTCCGCTAGGGGTTATTCCGAAAGCGCCACCGGCCCCGCGGGCCGCGCGTTCTTCCGCATAAGCAGCGCGAGCGGCGCGGCGGCCAGCGTGATCCACATCATCGCCCAGAAATCGTCGACATAGGCGATCATCGCCGCCTGGCGGTTCACCTCCGCGTCGATCGCCGTCAGCGCGGTGTCGCCGAGCGCCTGGAAGCGGTCGATGGTCGAGAAATCGACCATGCTTGCCGTTGCCGCGGTGACATGGGTGGCGAGATCGGCATGCGCGGTCTGGATGTTGCGCGCGAGCAGCACGGTCATCCACGCGATCCCCGCCGAGGCGCCCAGCGAGCGCAACAGGTTGAGGAGGCTCGATCCGTCGGTGCGCAAGGCCGGGCTGAGCGTGGCGAAGGCGCTCACCTGCAAGGGGATGAAGACGAGGCCCATCCCGAGACCCTGCAACAGCCCGCTGACGATCACGTGCATCTCGTCGACCTCGAGCGACCAGTGCGCCATCTGCCACAGCGAGATGGCGCAGATCAGGAAGCCGCTCGCCACCACGGGCCGCGCATCCACCCCGCGGCGCATCAGCAGGCCCGAAATCTGCATCGACACCAGAACGCCCACTCCGCGCGGCATTAGCACGATCCCGGTGTCGATCACGCCGTAGCCGAACAGGTTCTGGAGCATCGGCGGCAGCAGCGCCATCACCGCGAACATCACGATCCCGATCACCACCATGAAAGCGAGCGCGATGGCGAAGTTGCGGTCGGCGAAGAGTGCGCGCTCGAACATCGGCGCCCGCGCGGTGGCGAAGTGGATCACCACCATCCAGGTCGCAGACAGGGTGAGCAGCAGGTAGACCCAGATCTCGCCCGAGGCGAGCCAGTCCTCCTGCTGTCCGCGGTCGAGCATCAGCTGGAACGCCGCAAGTGCGACCGCCAGCAGCATGAAGCCTGCGAGGTCGAAGCGCCGCTCGCGCCGGGGGCGTGCCGGCAGATAGGCGATCAGGATCGCGAGCGAGGCGAGGCCCACGGGCAGGTTGACGAAGAACACCCAGCGCCAGTTCGCGGTCTCCGTCAGCCAGCCGCCCAGAATGGGTCCGAGGATCGGGCCGATCATGATCCCCATGCCCCACACCGCCATGATCTGCGGATGGCGCGAGGGCCGTGTGGCATCGAGCAGGAAGGACTGGCTGAGCGGGGCGATGAAGGCCCCGGCGACGCCCTGAAGCGCGCGGAAGGCGACCATCTCCTCGAGGTTCTGGGCGATCCCGCACAGCATCGATGCGAGGATGAACCCTGCGACGGAGCCGATGAACAGCAGCCGCGCGCCGATCCGGTCGGCGAGCCATCCGGTGATCGGCAGGGCCACGGCCGAGGCGATGATGTAGCTCGTCAGCACCCAGGTGATCGTGTCGACCGTCGCGCCCAGCGAGGATTGCATGTGCGGCAGGGCGACGTTGGCGATGGTCGTGTCGAGGATCTGAAGGAGCGATGCGGCCATCACCCCGACGATCATCAGCGGGTAGTTGCCCGTCTCGAGCTCGGCGACATCGCGGGGCGGGGACGAGGGGGCCGCGACGGCGGGCGCGACGGTGCTCGCCATCTCAGCGTCTGCCGGTTTCGGTGAAGACCGTCACCTCGCTCGACAGCCCGGCGATCAGCCGCCGCGGGCTTTCGCCCTCGAGCGCGATGCGCACGGGCACGCGCTGCGTCACCTTCACCCAGTTGCCGGTGGCGTTCTGGGCCGGAAGCACCGAGAACTCCGCCCCCGTTCCCGCTCCGATGCTGGCAACCCGGCCCTTCAGCACCAGATCGGGATAGGCGTCGAAGCGGACTTCGGCCCGCTGGCCCACCGCCATGTCGGCAAGGTCGGTTTCCTTGAAATTGGCCTCGACATAGGTGGAGCCGGAGCGGACCAGCGTCAGCACGGGGAGATTGGGGACGGCCTGCTGGCCGACCTGCAACCGCTCCGCCTGCGCGATGCGACCGGCGGCAGGGGCGCGCACCTCGGTGCGGCTGAGGGCGAGCCGGGCATTGGCGCGGCGCGCCTCGGCAGCGGCGACCTGCGGATTGACGCCGGGCACGGCCGGACCGCTGGCGAGCCGCGCCCGCGCCTCGCGCTGCCGGTCCTCGGCCTGCCGCACCCGTTCGCGCGCCTGCACCACGGCCTGCTCTGCGGCCTCGTAATCGGCCTTGGTCGAAAAGCCCTTCTCGCGCAGCGCCCGCACCCGTTCGAAGCGCGCCTCGGCGAAGGCAACGTCGCTGCGGGCGGCGGCGATGTCGGTGCCGGTGAGGTCGGCATCGTTTCGCAGTGCGATGACATTGGCCTGCGCCCCGGCGATCGCGGCATCGGCCTCGGCGATCTGGAGACGGAAAGGCTCGGGGTCGATGCGGAACAGCAGTTGCCCCGCCGTCACGTCGGTTCCGTCGGCGACCAGCACCTCGACGATCCGCCCGCCGACCTCGGCGCTGACGGCCACCATGTCCTGCTTGATATAGGCGTTGTCGGTCGAGACCTTGCCCGCAAGGCTCTGCCAGTAGAGCCACGCCCCCGCCGCGAGCGCCAGCGGCACGACGAGCATCAGCGCCCAGCGCGCCCATGCGCGGCGGGCGGGCGCCGGAGGCGCTGCGTCGGCGGCAGCTTCGGGGCGGGCGAGGGCGGGGTCGGCCTCAGCCATCGACCGGCTCCGGCTGGCGCGCCGCCGCGAGATTGAGCGCGATGCGCTCCAGCATTGCGGCGAACAGCGCGCGCTCGCCTGCGTCGAACCCGGCGAGCATGTCCTCGAACAGTGCTTCGACCCCGACGCGCAGCCGGGTGACGATCCCGCGGCTCTTGTCGGTGAGGTGCAGGATCCGCGCGCGCCGGTCGGCGGGATCGGCCTGGCGTTCGACCCAGCCGGCATCCTCCAGACGGTCGACGATGCGGGTGAGGGTGATCGGCTCGATCTCCAGCCGCTCGGCATAGAAGGCCTGGTTCTGGTCGGGGTGGCGTTCGAGCGAGAGCAGCAGCCGCGCCTGCGGCCCGGTGATCCCGAGGCCGCGCACCCGCTCGTCGAAAAGGCGGCGCAGCTGGCGCGAATTGTCGGCGAGTCGGTAGCCGGTCTCGATGCTCATGCGTGCACTTATAATAAGCAGGCTTACTATCGACAAGCGCCCGCAGTGCCGCAAGGGGCTGGCCCGAAGGCGCCGGGCGCGTTAGCACCGGGGCATGACACTCCATGCCGACCTGTTCTTCAGCTTCCGCTCGCCTTATTCCTACCTCGCCGTCGGGCGATACCGCGCGCTGGCGGCGGAATACGATCTGACGATCGCCCTGCGCACGGTCCTGCCGATCGCGATCCGCGATCCCTCGATCCTGTTCACTGGCAGCCCCAATGTCGGGCGCTACATCTTCATCGACGCCGCCCGTTCGGCGCAGATGCTCGGCATCCCCTATCGCTGGCCGCGCCCCGATCCGGTGGTGCAGAACCTCGCCACCCGCGAGATCGCGCAGGAGCAGCCTTACATCCATCGTCTGTGCCGCATGGGACAGGCGGCCGAGCGTCGGGGCAGGGGGCTTGCCTTCGCCGACGAGGTCAGCCGGGTGATCTGGTCCGGCACGATCGATGACTGGCACGAGGGCGATCACCTGCGCGAGGCTGCGACCCGTGCGGGGCTCGACCTTGGCGAACTCGATGCCGAGGCGCAGGACGATGCCGCCGCGCTCGACGCCGAGATCGCCGCCAACCAGGCCGCGCTCGAAGCGGCGGGTCACTGGGGCGTACCGACCCTCGTGTTCGAGGGCGAGCCCTTCTTCGGGCAGGACCGCATCGCGATGGCGCAATGGCGGATGGAGCAGAAGGGGCTGGTGCGCCGCGATGCTTGAACACTTTGCCAGCTTCGACGGCACGCGCCTTGCGGTCCACACCGAGGGGGAGGGGCGCCCGGTGATCATGCTCCACGGGCTGTTCTCCTCTGCCGAGATGAACTGGATCAAGTGGGGCCACGGCGCGCGGCTGGCGGCGGCGGGCTTCCGGGCGATCATGCTGGACTTCCGGGTCCACGGCCAGAGCGAGGCGCCGCAAGACCCAGCCGCCTATCCCCCCGGCGTGCTGGTGCGCGACGTGGCGGCGTTGGCCGCGCACCTCGCGCTCGAGCCGGGCGCTTTCGACCTCGTCGGCTTTTCGCTGGGCGCCCGCACCGCGATCCACACCGTCGCCCACGGCATCCTCGAGCCGCGCCGCCTGTGCGTGTGCGGGATGGGGGTGGAGGGGCTTGCGGGATGGGAGCGCCGGGCCGGGTTCTTCAAGCGCGTGATCGACGAGTTCGACACCATACGTCCGGGCGATCCGGCCTATACCGCGCGCACCTTCCTGAATTCGCAAGGCGTGGACCGGGTCGCGGCACGGCTGCTGCTCGATGCGATGGACGATTTCGACCTCGCCCGCCTTGCCGCCGTGACCATGCCGACGGCGGTGATCTGCGGCGACGCGGACGATGACAACGGCTCGGCGACGGCGCTCGCAGCGCGGCTGCCCGATGCGCGCTACATCGAGGTGCCCGGCACCCACATGAACAGCGTGACCCGGCCGGAACTCGGCATGGCGATCGCCGATTTCCTCGCGGGTTGATTCCCGCGGCCTCAACGTTCAAATCTGCAAACATTGTCACATGACTGACGGGAACCCCTCGCAATGAAACTTGTCGCCCCCCTTCTGAAGGGTGCCGCCGCCGCCCTCGCCATCGCCGTTGCCGCCCCGCTCGCGGCGCAGGACGCCGCGCCCGCCGCTGCCGAGAGCGCCACCGCCTATCCCGCCACGCCCGAGGGCGCCAAGGCGTGGATCGCCGCCGTCGAGGCCGAACTCGCCGCCTTCTCGAAGGAATACGGCCACGTCTCCTGGCTCAACGCCACCTACATCAACCACGACAGCGACACGCTCGCGGCGCGATACGGCGCAGAGCTGACGCTGAAGCAGGTCGGCTGGGCCAACGAGGCGGCGCGCTATGCCAAGGTCCCGGGGCTCGATGCGGAAACCGTCCGCAAGCTCGACATGCTGCGCAACGGCATCTCGCTGCCCGCCCCGAACCGCCCCGGCGCGGCCGAGGAACTGAACGCAATCGCGACGCGCCTCAATTCGGCCTACGGGCGGGGCAAGGGCACCCTCAACGGCCAGCCGATCAACGGCAGCGACATCGAGGCCGAGATGGGCAATCTCGAACGCACGCCGGACGAGCTCAAGGAAATGTGGGCGAGCTGGCACGACAATGTCGGCGCGCCGATGCGCGAGGACTACGCCCGCATGACCGCGCTCGCCAACGAGGGCGCCAAGGAACTGGGCTTTGCCGATTACGGCGCGATGTGGCGGTCGGGCTACGACATGCCGCCCGAACAGTTCGCCGTCGAGACCGAGCGGATGTGGCAGGAGGTGAAGCCGCTCTACATCGCGCTCCACACCTACGTCCGCCGCAAGCTGAACGAGAAGTATGGTGATGCCGTCCAGCCGCGCACCGGCCCGATCCGTGCCGACCTGCTCGGCAACATGTGGGCGCAGGAATGGGGCAACATCTACCCGCTGGTCGCCCCGAAGGGCGCGGGCGACATCGGCTATGACCTCACCGACCTGATCGCCAAGAAGGGCCTCGATCCGGTCGGCATGGTCAAGGTCGGCGAGCAGTTCTTCTCCTCGTTGGGCTTCGAGCCGCTGCCCGGAACCTTCTGGGAGCGCAGCCAGTTCGTGAAGCCCGCCGACCGCGAGGTGGTGTGCCACGCCTCGGCCTGGAACATCGACAATGTCGACGACCTGCGCATCAAGATGTGCATCAAGCCCAATGCCGACGACTTCGTGACTATCCACCACGAGCTCGGCCACAACTACTACCAGCGCGCCTACAACAAGCAGGACACGCTCCACCTCACCGGCGCCAATGACGGATTCCACGAGGCGATCGGCGACATGATCGCCCTGTCGATCACGCCCGAATATCTGGTGCAGATCGACATGCTCGATCCCGCGCAGGTGCCCAGCGCCGACAAGGACATCGGCCTGCTGCTGCGCCAGGCGATGGACAAGGTCGCCTTCCTGCCCTTCGGCCTGCTGCTCGACCGCTACCGCTGGGGCCTCTATGACGGCTCTATCCCGGAAGGTGCGATCAACACCGGCTGGAACGATCTGCGCCGCGACTATCAGGGCATCGTCCCGCCGGTGCCGCGCGATCCGGCCGGTTTCGACGCGGGGGCGAAGTATCACATCCCCGGCAATGTCAGCTACACCCGCTACTTCCTCGCGCGGCTGCTCCAGTTCCAGTTCTACAAGGCCGCCTGCGACACGGCGGGCTGGAAGGGGCCGCTCCACCGCTGCTCGTTCTACGGCAACAAGGAAGTCGGCGCGAAGCTGAACGCGATGCTCGAGATGGGCGCCTCCAAGCCCTGGCCCGACGCGCTCGAAGCCTTCACCGGCGAGCGCCAGATGAGCGGCAAGGCGATGGTCGAATACTTCGCCCCGCTCAAGAAGTGGCTCGACCAGCAGAACAAGGGCGAGAAGGCGGGCTGGTGATGCGCCTGGCGGGGCGCATCGCGGCGGGGGCGGCGGCGCTGATGGTGCTGGCCGCCTGCGCGCCGGCCACGGCACCGGAGGCGTCTGCGGGCGCGGCGATGCCGCCGACCCTGTTCGTCGCGGCTAAGCGCGGCAACACCCTGTCCAAAGTCGATCTGGCCACGGGAAGGGAGGTGCTGCGCCTGCCGAGCTGCACCAACCCGCACGAGCTCGCGACCTCGCCGGACGGGCGGCACGTGGCGCTCGCCTGCTATGGCGGGACGACGGTCGACATCTTCTCGACCGGCAGCCTCGAAAAGGTCGCCAGCATCGACCTCGGCGAGAACGCGCGTCCGCACGGGATCGTCTGGCACGGGCAGGGCGATCTCTTCGTTACGGCGGAAGGGCGTAAGTCGATCTTCCGGATCGCCGCGCCCCTCGCCGCCGCCCGCCAGTTGTTCGAGTTCGGCACCGGCAAGCAGGGTAGCCACATGCTCGCCGTCAGCCCCGATGCGCGCACGGCATGGACGACTGATCTCGGCTCGCGCACCGTGACCCGCATCGACCTCGTCACCCGCCGTGCGCCGCTGTCGGTGACGGTGGGCGAGGAGCCGGAAGGCATCTCACTTTCGCCTGACGGGCAAACCCTGTGGGTCTCCGCGCGGGGGTCCAATCAGGCCTTCGCGCTCGATCCGCAGACGATGGAGGTGCGCTCGACCGTTGCGACGGGCCGCTTCCCGCTGCGCATCGCGGTGCGCCCGCAGGGCGATGTCGCGGTGACCTCCGATCTTCAGGACGGCAGCCTCAGCGTGATCGACACCGCCACAGCCAAGGTGATCCGCACCATCGCCGTCTCCGGCCCCGCCGAGGCCGAGGCGCGGTTCCAGGTCACGATCCTGTGGTCCGCTGACGGCAAGCGCATCTATGTGGCCGAGACCGCCAGCGACACCGTGGCCGAGGTCGATTACGCCGCAGGCACCGTGCTGCGCCGCCTGAAGGTGGGCGAGGGCGGCGACGGGATGGCGATCCTGCCTTGAAGGAACCGAGGCCCGCGATGGTGGTCGGCTGGCGCGAGATGGTCAGCCTTCCCGAACTGGGCCTCGCCGGGATTCCCGCCAAGATCGACACGGGCGCGCGCACCTCCTCGCTCCACGCTCATGTGCTCGAGGATTTCCGCCGCGAGGGCGAGCGATTCGTGCGTTTCGCGGTCGACTGGGGCGGCGAGCGGCACTTCTGCGAGGCGGTGCACGTCGACGTGCGCGGCATCACCTCCTCGAACGGCGACCAGCAGACGCGCTTTGTCATAAAGACGCCGCTCTCCATCGGTAATCTCACCTTCCGGGCGGAAATCAGCCTGGCGGACCGGTCCCAGATGCAGTTCCCGATGCTGATCGGGCGCACCGCGCTCAGGCGGCGGATGGTGGTGGATAGTGGCCATTCTTGGCTGCAATCACCTGCGATGTCGCATAAGGGGCGCCTCCGCCGGTAGCGCGCTTTCCAGCCGGGTCGCATGACCCGGCGGTCCGGAATGCGCGTCAACAAGGGTCCGGGCCGGTCTTGAAAGGGTCTTCATGAAAATCGCGATGCTGGCGCGCAACGCCAACCTCTACTCGCACCAGCGGCTGAAGGAGGCCGCCGAGGCGCGGGGGCACACGCTCGACATCCTCAACACGCTGCGCTGCACGGTGCACATCGCCAGCCACCGCCCGCAGGTGTTCTACAACGGTGCCCCCATCGCCGCCTATGACGCGGTGATCCCGCGTATCGGCGCCTCGATCACCAACTATGGCCTCGCGATCCTCAGGCAGTTCGAGATGCGCGGGATCTGGTCGCTCAACGAGAGCGTCGCCATTGGCCGCAGCCGTGACAAGCTGCGGAGCCTCCAGATCCTCGCCAAGCACGGGCTGGGGCTGCCGCTGACCGCCTATGCCAACGATCCCAAGGCCGCCGAGGAGATCATCAAGGCGGTCAAGGGCCCGCCGGTGGTGATCAAGCTGATCGAGGGGACGCAGGGCATCGGCGTGGTGCTCGCCGAGACGATGTCGAGCGCCAAGTCGGTGATCGAGGCGTTCCGCGGGGCCAATGTCAACATCCTCGTGCAGGAATTCATCAAGGAGGCCGGCGGCACCGATATTCGCGCGCTGGTGGTCGGCGGCAAGGTGGTCGCGGCGATGAAGCGCACCGGGGCGCCGGACGAGTTCCGCTCGAACCTCCACCGCGGCGGCAGTGCGCAGGTGATCAAGATCACGCCCGAGGAACGCTCGACTGCGGTGCGCGCCGCCAGGCGCATGGGGCTGAACGTGTGCGGCGTCGACATGCTGCGCAGCAATCACGGCCCCGTGATCATGGAGGTCAATTCCTCTCCCGGGCTCGAAGGCATCGAGAGTGCGACCGGCAAGGACGTGGCCGGCCAGATCATCGATTTCATCGCCGCCAACGCCAAGGGCGGGGCGACCAAGACCAAGGGCCGGGGTTAGGCGTTGCGGATGCTGAGGCCGCCGTCGACCGGGATCGCCGCGCCGGTGATGTAGCTCGCGGCGGGAAGCACCAGCGACAGGGTAACGTGTGCGACCTCCTCGGGCTCGCCGTAGCGTTTGAGTGCGGTGCGGCGCTTGGCGAAGATCGTCTTGTGCTCCTCAGCCACGGCGTCGGTCATCGCGGTGCGGATCGGGCCGGGGCAGATGCAGTTCACGGTGATGCCTTCAGGGCCGAGATC
This sequence comes from Porphyrobacter sp. THAI-01a, assembly GCF_056868655.1. Taxonomy (NCBI): domain Bacteria; kingdom Pseudomonadati; phylum Pseudomonadota; class Alphaproteobacteria; order Sphingomonadales; family Erythrobacteraceae; genus Porphyrobacter; species Porphyrobacter sp. THAI-01a. Next base: position 1,373,942 of record NZ_CP180579.1, read on the forward strand.
GACGGCGAGGCCGCGCGTCAGCCCGATCACGCCGGTCTTGGCGGCGACATAGGGCGTGTCGCCCGGCGTCGCGCCCAATCCTTCGGTCGAGGCGATGTTGACGATCCGCGCCGCATCGCTCTGCCGGAGCCAGGGCAGGGCGGCGCGCACCATCCGCTGGTGTGCGGTCAGCATCACCGCGATGGCGCGGTGCCAGACATCGTCGTAGGCGGGATCGTCGAGCCCGCAGAAGCTCGACACCCCGGCATTGTTCACCAGGATATCGATGCCGCCGAAGTCCTCCGCGATCTGGGCCACCACGCGCCCAATCGCCGCGCCGTCCGCCACATCGAGCGCATAGGCCCGCGCGCTGGAGCCGCACTCGCCCGCCACCGCCTCGCAGGCAGTCCGATCGAGGTCGATCACCGCCACCTGCGCGCCCTCGGCGGCAAACAGCCGCGCCGTCGCCCGGCCCATGCCGCTCGCCGCGCCGGTTACGATGGCGACGCGGCCCGCGATGGAGCGCGAGAGGCTCACCGGAACGGCGGCTCGTTAAAGGCGCGCAGCTTGCGGCTGTGCAGCCGGTCGCCTTCGTCCCTCAGCATCGCGCAGGCGACGAGGCCGATCTGGAGGTGGGCGGCGATTGCCTCCTCGTAGAACTTGTTGGCCTGCCCGGGCAGCTTGATCTCGCCGTGCAAGGGCTTGTCCGAGACGCACAGCAGCGTGCCGTAGGGCACCCGGAAGCGGTAGCCCTGGGTGGCGATGGTCGCGCTCTCCATGTCGATGGCGATGGCGCGGCTCTGCGAGAACCGCTTGGCCGAGGAGGAATAGCGCAGCTCCCAGTTGCGGTCGTCGGTGGTGACGACCGTGCCGGTGCGCATCCGCTGCTTGAGGTTCGCGCCCTGCACGCCGCTCACCGCCTCGGCCGCGCTCGCCATCGCCTGCTGGACTTCGGCAATCGGCGGGATCGGCACTTCGGGCGGCAGCACCGGGTCGAGCACGTGATCGTCGCGCAAGTAAGCGTGGGCGAGCACGAAGTCGCCGATCTTCTGGGTCGAGCGCAGGCCGCCGCAGTGGCCGATCATCAGCCAGGCATGGGGCCGCAGCACCGCGAGGTGATCGCAGATCGTCTTGGCGTTGGACGGGCCGACGCCGATGTTGACCAGCGTGATCCCGCGCCCGTCCTCGCGGATCAGGTGATAGGCGGGCATCTGGTGGCGGCGCCAGGCGGTGTCGTTGAGCTGGCCTTGCGCGTGGGCGGTGGGCTCGCGGATGTCGAGCCCGGCCGCGCCGGTCAGGGCGACATAGCCGTCCTTGCCGATCTGGCCTGCGCCCCAGTTCACGAATTCATCGACATAGCGGTGATAGTTGGTGAACAGGATGAAGTCCTGGAAGTCGCTGACCTCGCTCCCCGTGTAGTGCTTGAGCCGTGCCAGCGAGTAATCGGTGCGAAGACCGTCGAACAGCGAGAGCGGCATGGCGTGCTCGCCGTCGATCTCGATCCCGTCGGCGAGTTCGTCCCCGATCAGCGCAAGGTCGGTCGAGGGGAAGTGCGCGGCGATGTCCTGCGGCGCGATGCCGACCATCGCCGCCCCGGCCTCGCCGTCGAGCACGTAGGGGAAGGGGATTTCCTGGCGCGACCGGCTGACCGTGACATCGACCTCGTATTCGGCGGCGATCAGCTGGAGCTGTTCGGTGAGATATTGCGCGAAGCGGTCCAGGCGGGTGACGGTGGTGGTGTAGGTGCCCGGCAGCTCAAGCCGTCCGAAGGCGCGGCTGCGATCGCGCGGCGCGCCGATGCCGTTGTAGCGCAGGGTGATCTGCGGATAGGCATAGGAGCCGTCGGCGCGCTTCGCCGGGGCGGGCAGGGTGCCGTCGCGCCCGAAGGCGATCACGTCGTCGCGCAGGGTGCGGACCGCGTCGTCGTAATGCTGCTGAAGCTCGGCGAGAATGGCAGGAATGTCGATCATGGCAGTTGCTCTGCTCCTTTGTTGTTATCGTTGTGTGGCAGCACCTTTGCGTGTGCGGGCGCTGTTTACAAGAAGGGCGCGAAGATCGAGGTGATCTTCGCGCCCTGCTGTGTTTCAGGCTGGTGAGGGCCGGATGGCTTACGCCTCGTCGCCGCCTTCGAGCAGCTCAGCCGGGATCTCGCCGGGCTCGAGGCTGGTGTCGATGCGGGTCGCTTCGGCCTGTTCCTCGATCTCGCGCTGTTCGTCGGCGAACATCTGGGCCAGCACGTCGACGCCTTCGCTCTGGAGCTTGGCTTCGTCGTCCGAACGGGCAACGTTGGCCTTCACGGTCACGCGCACTTCGGGGTGCAGGGCGATGGTCACGTCATGCATGCCGATGGTCTTGATCGGCGAGCCCATGATGACCATGCGCTTGTCGACCGAGTGGCCCTGATCGGCGAGCCCGGCGACGATGTCGCGCACGCTGACCGAGCCGTAGAGCTGGCCGGCGTTCGAGGCGGCGCGGATCAGCACCACTTCTGCGCCCGCGACCTTCTCGCCGAGGCCTTCGGCCACGGTGCGACGCTCGGCGTTTTCCTTCTCGAGGCGCTCGCGGTTGGCTTCGAAGACCTTCTTGTTGGCTTCGTTGGCGCGGAGAGCCTTCTTCTGCGGCAGCAGGAAGTTGCGCGCATAGCCGTCCTTCACGGTGACGACGTCACCGATCGAGCCGAGCTTCTCGATGCGCTCAAGGAGAATGATGTCCATGTCTCTTTCTCCTCTTACTTCACGATGAACGGCAGCAGGCCGATCTGGCGCGCGCGCTTGATCGCCTGGGCCAGTTCACGCTGCTTCTTCGCCGAGACGGCGGTGATGCGCGACGGCACGATCTTGCCACGCTCGGACATAAAGCCCTGAAGCAGGCGCACGTCCTTGTAATCGATCTTGGGGGCGTCCTTGGCCGCGAAGGGGCAGGACTTGCGGCGGCGGAAAAACGGGCGGGCCATCAGTCACGCTCCTCACGGGTTTCGCGGCGCTTCCGCTCGCGTTCGTTCTTGCGCATCATGACGCTCGGGCCTTCCTCGTGGGCGTCCACGCGGATGGTCATGTAGCGGATGATGTCTTCGTTGATGCGGGTCTGGCGCTCGAGCTCGGCGACCACCGAGCCGGGGGCGTCGATGTTGAGCAGCACGAAGTGCGCTTTGCGGTTGCGCTCGATCTTGTAGGCGAGCGACTTGAGACCCCAGGTCTCGGTCTTGGTGACCTTGCCGTTGCCGGCTTCCACGATTTCGGTGGCTTGCGCCGCCAGCGCGTCGACCTGAGCCTGGCTCAGATCCTGACGCGCAAGAAAGACGTGCTCGTAGAGCGCCATCTTGCGTCCTTTCACTACCTGCCGATCGCTGGCTGATCCGACGCCGATGCGTCCGGGGCCCCTCCGGCTTTCTTCCATATCCGCAAGGGCGCATCCCAAGCGAAGCGCGGCCCCTTACAGCTTTGCCGGTGAATTGCAAGTCTTGTCCGTCGGGAACCGGACGGGCAGGCGGCAGGTTCACGTTGCACGAATCGCGAAGGGGGAACCACGTGCCGTCAGGACTGGTCGCATTGCTCGACGACATTGCGGTGATCGCCAAGGCGGCGTCTGCCTCGATCGACGATGTCGCGGTTGCCGCCGGCAAGGCCGGAACGAAGACCGCCGGCGTGGTGATTGACGATGCGGCGGTCACCCCGAGCTACGTCACCGGTCTCAGCCCGGCGCGCGAGCTGCCGATCATCTGGAAGATCACCAAGGGCAGTTTGCGCAACAAGCTGCTGTTCCTGCTGCCCGGCGCGCTGCTGCTGTCCGAGTTCCTGCCGCAGGCGATCATCTGGCTGCTGATGCTGGGCGGTGCCTTCCTGTGCTACGAAGGCGCGGAAAAGGTCCTGGAGAAAATCGGGGGCGACAAGCACGGCAAGACCCTCGAGGATGTGATCACCGATCCGGTCGCCTTCGAGAACGAGCGCGTCGGCGGGGCGATCCGCACCGACTTCATCCTCTCGGCCGAGATCATGGCGATCACGCTCGCCGCGCTCGAGCTGCCAAGCTGGTGGGAGCGGGGCCTTGCGCTCGCGCTCGTCGCCATCGTCGTCACCGTGGCGGTCTACGGGACCGTGGCGGTCATCGTGAAGATCGACGACATCGGCCTCCATCTCACGAAGCAGGCGGAAAGCTGGAAGCGGAACTTCGGCCACTTCCTGCTCGCCTTCGTGCCGAAGTTGCTCACGGCCCTGTCGATCATCGGCACGATCGCGATGCTGTGGGTCGGGGGCGGGATCATCGTCCACGGCTCGCACGAGGTGGGGTTCCACGGGCTCTACGACTTCATCCACGGTGCCGAAGGCGCGGTGGCAGCGGCGGCGGGCATGCTCGGCGGTGTGGCGGGCTGGGCGACCTACGCGGCGCTTTCGGCGGTCGTCGGCCTGATCCTCGGCGGCATCATCGCCTTCGTCCTGCACAAAGTGCTGGGTGTGGGCGCGGGCGAGGGGCACTAGACCGCTCCGGATGACCAAGCCGATACTCTACACCTGCGCCCGCTCGCGCGGCCTGCGCGCGACCTGGGCGGCGGAGGAAGCGGGGGTCGACATCGACCTGCGCATCCTTCCCTTCCCGCCGCGCTACCTCGCGCCCGACTACATGGCGATCAATCCGCTCGGCACGGTGCCGATGCTGGTCGATGGCGAGACGAAGCTGACCGAAAGCTGCGCCATCGCGCACTACCTCGCCACGCGGGGCGGCTACACCGACTTGGCTGTGGCGCCCGGCGAGCGCGATTACGGCGAGTATCTGGACTACACCTACCACGCCGACGCGACGATCACCTTCCCCCAGACGGTCTACATGCGCTTCTGCCTGTTCGAGAAGGACAAGGGATTGCAGGAGGCCGGCCACGCCTATGCCAAGTGGTTCCACAAGCGCCTGATCAAGGTGGAGGAACGCCTCGCCACGCGCGAATATCTGTGCGCCGACAGGTTCACCGTGGCGGACATCTGCGTCGGATACGCGCTGATCCTGGCCGAGAGTGTCGGGCTGGACGAGGGCGTGCCGGATAGCCTCAAGCGATACCGCGCACGGCTGACGGCGCGGGAGGCCTTTCGCAGGGCATTCGCGCGCGAGGAGGAGGGAAGGAAGGCGCTCGAAGCGCGCTAGGCCGCCTGGTCGGGCGTCACCGGCCGCGCCGAAAGCTCCCGCCGCAGCAGCTTGCCGATGGGGTCGCGCGGCAGGCTGTCCACGAACTCGATGTAGCGCGGGCGCTTGTAGCCCGCGATCTGGCCCTTGAAGCGATGCGTGATCTCCTCGCGGGTCAGGCTCATGCCCGGCTTCAGCACGACGAAGGCCTTCACCGCCTCGCCCCACTGCTTGTCCGGCACCCCGCAGCAGCCCGCGTCGGCGACTTCGGGCATGGCGGCGAAGATCGCGTCGACCTCGGCCGGGTAGACGTTCTCGCCGCCGGTCTTGATCAGCTCCTTGGCGCGTCCGAGCAGGTAGCCGCGCCCGCGTTCGTCCATCGTGCCGAGATCGCCGGTGCGCAGCCAGCCGTGGCCCAGTGCCGCCTCGGTCGCCTCGGGATTGCGCCAGTAGCCGAGCATCACCGATGGGCCGCGCAGGCAAAGCTCGCCTTCCTCGCCGGGGGGCAGGTGGTTCCCCTCGGGATCCAGCACTGTCATGGTCACATGCGGCAGCGTCCAGCCGATCGAGCGCGGGGCCTCGAGCATGTCGGGATAGTCGATGAAGGTCGCAAAGCCGCAGATCTCGGTCTGGCCGTAGCCGCCCACGACGCGGGCGTTCCATTCCTTCTCGATGAATTCGTACATCTGCGGGCGGCCCATGCCCGCCCCGCCGGTGTAATTGGTCAGCGGCATTACCCCGTTGCGGATGGGCTCCATCGCCTGCCACGGGAAGGAGATGGTCGGGAAGGCGCTGGTGGTGGTGCAACCCTCGCGGTGGAGCAGGTCGAGGATCGCCGCGCTGTCGTCGTCGCGGCCCGCGAAAACGCTCGCGCCCCCGCAGGCGAGCATGGCGGCGACCTGCTGCATCCCCACGACATGGAACAGCGGATTGACCGAGAGCAGCACCTCCTCGTGGGTGAACCGCCGGTGCTGGGCGAAGCCGAGCGCGCTCGCTGCGACCGCGCTGCCCGCTTGCAGGCAGCCCTTGGGCCGTCCGGTCGTGCCGCTGGTGTACATCATGTAGAGCGGGCGTTCGGGGGCGAGGTCGAGGCCGGGATCATAGGCGTGGGGCAGCGGTCCGTGTGCGGTGGTAGCGGCAGTCTCGAACATGCCGTCGGCAGCGTGGCCCTCGTCGACCTCGTGCACCTCGCCCGCAGCGGCCTCGGCGAGGAGGACGGCGAAACGGGGGTTCGCGAAGGTCATCGCCGGTTCGGCATTGCCGCAGATCCAGGCGATCTCGGCAGGGGCAAGGCGCCAGTTGAGCAGGACGGCGATGGCCCCGATCCTGCCGCAGGCCAGCAGCACCGTGAGGAACGGCGCGCCGTCGGTCAGCAGCAGCGCGATCCGGTCGCCCGGGGCGATCCCGCGCGCGAGCATCCAGCGCGCGAGATTGATCACCCGGGCGTCGAGCTGTTGCCACGTCAGGCGCTGGCTGCCGTCGACGGTGGCAAGGCGGTGGGCGTGGCGCGCGGCGCAGTTCGCCAGCAGCGTGTCGAGCGAGAAGTCGCGGGGGTGCATGACGGCAGGCTAGCGCGGGACAGGGCCCTCAGCCATCAGCGTTTTTGGCAAGCGGTCCGTCCAGATCCGTCCCGCAGCGGGTGCAGGTCCGGTTCGGCCAGGGGACGACGAACACGCCCCGGAAAAAAGCGTTCTTGCCGCATTGCGGACAGTTGAAGCGCATCATCGGCGCATTGGCGAAGATCAGCAGCATGATCGCCGCCGCGAAGGCGAAGCTCGAATGGCCGTGGAAGCGGTCGACCGCCAGCACCAGCATCACCGCGAGCGCGAGCACGCCCATCATCCTCCAGGCATGGCGCGCGGCGCGGCGGTAGAGCGTCAGGGCAGGCGGGCGAGGATCGATCGGGCGAACTCCGTGAGCGTGTCGTCGCGGGCGCCCATCACCGCGATCCGGTCGCCGGGGCGGGCGAGGGCGGCGATCCGCTCGCCGCAGGCCTCGCGGCTGGCGATATGTTCGGCGCTGCCGCCTGCGGCATTGATCAGCTCGACGATTCGCCCGCTGCCCTCGCTGCGGTCGACGGTGCCGCCGAAATAGACCGGATCGCAGAAAATCGTGATGTCCTCGGGTCCCAGTTCCCGCGCGAAGGTCTGCGCCAGCTCCGTGCCCATCTGGCGCAGCGGCCCGTAGCCGTGGGGCTGGAAGAAGGCGATCACCCGCCCCGGCGTCGCCTTGAGGGTGCGCAGGGTGGCGGCGCACTTTTCGGGATTGTGGCCAAAGTCGTCGATCACCGTGATCCCGCTCGCCGAGGTGCCGATCACGTCGAAGCGCCGCGCCAGCCCGGCGAAACTGCGCAGCGCATAGGCGGCATGGCCGACCCCGATCCCCGCCGCGCTCGCCGCCGCGATCGCGGCCAGCGCATTCGAGAGGTTGTGCATCCCCGGCATGGGCAGGATCAGCGGGTAGGCCTCGCGCGCGCGGTTGTCGATGACGGCCGCCCGGATCCCGCGCTCGTCCTGCTCGACACTCTCTGGATCGACCGTGATGTCGGCCTCCGGCACCCTGATCCCGAAGGTGACCGCGCCCTCGGTTCGCGGCGCGAGATAGGCCGCTTCCGGGCTGTCCAGATTGATCACCGCCGTTCCTGCCGTGGCGACATAATCGCCGAACAGGACGCGCAGTTCCTCGATGCTCTTGTGGTCGAGGCTGACATTGAGCAGCACGCCCACGGTCGGCCGGTAGAGCGCAATCGACCCGTCGCTCTCGTCGACCTCGCTGACGAAGACCTTGCCGCCGCCGACCCGCGCGCTGGCGAAGGGGTTCTGCGGGCTGATGAAGTTCTTCATCACCGCGCCGTTCATCACCGTCGGATCGTGCCCTGCCTCGGTCAGGATCCAAGCGATCATGCCGGTGACGGTCGACTTGCCGGAGGTGCCGCCGACCGCGATCGAGAAATCGGCAGCGTTGAACAGGCGCGAGAGCAGCTGCGCGCGGCTCAGGCGCGCGCATCCCAGCTCCTTTGCGCGGGCGACCTCGGGCACGGTGTCCTCGATTGCGGCCGAGGCAATGAGCACCTGGTCGGGCGAGGTCACCCCGCTGCCGTCCTGCGGGTAGAGGGCAAAGCCGTTGCCCTCGAGCCAGGCGAACTTCTCGGGCGTGCGGCCCTGATCGCGGCTGCGGTCGGACCCGGCGACGGGATGCCCGAGCCCGCGCGCGATCTGCGCGAGCGGCAGCATCCCGGACCCGCCGATGCCGCAGAAGAACAGCGGCCGCCCTGCCAGCGACCCGGTTTCGACCCCGTTATCCATATCCCGCTTGGTTATTGGCTTGCGCCCCGCCTGACAAGCGCCATAGGCTGCGGTGCCATGACGAATATCGCCATCTGCGCCCCGGCAACCCCGATCGACCGCGAGCACCAGGTCGCGCTGGAAGCTCTGGTCGCTGCCGAATTTCCGGGGCACCGCGTGACCTTCCACGAGCAATGCTTCGAGCGTGCGGGGCATTTCGCGGGCGACGATCTGCGGCGGCTGACCGCGCTGCTCGAATGCGCCAACGATCCGGCATTCGATGTCGTGTGGTTCGCCAAGGGTGGCTATGGCTCCAACCGCATCGCCGAGGCCGCGACCCGCCAGATGAACCGCGCGGCGCGGACCAAGACCTATATCGGCTTCTCGGACGCCGGTTACCTGCTCGCCGCGCTCTATCGCGATCGGATCGGACAATGCGTCCACGGCCACATGCCCGTCAGCGCGCGCTCCGAAGGCGGGAAGGAGGCCATCAGGCGCGTGCTGCGCTGGCTCGAGGGCGATACCAGCGGGGTCGAGCCCAGCCTCGACGGGACGACGCCGGCGGCTGCCTTCAACCTCATCACCCTCGCGATGCTGACAGGCACGCCGATGATGCCCGATCTCACCGGCCATGTGCTGATGGTCGAGGAGGTGAGCGAACATCTCTATTCGGTCGACCGTCTGTTCTTCCATCTCGCCGGGACGCTCCCGCGGATCGCCGGTCTCAGGCTCGGCTCGGTGACCGATGTGCCGGAAAACTACGTCGGATTCGGCCAGAGCGAGGAAGACATCGCCCGCTACTGGTGCGCGCGCGCCGGCATTCCCTATCTCGGCCGGGCGCTGATCGGGCATACCTCTGCCAACAGGGTTGTGCCCTTCGGCCTTGCCAGCCCGCCCGCGCGGACGTAACGGCGCGCCCCACAAAACGACAACGGACGGGGCCAGACATGCGCGCGTTTCTTTTTCCGGGGCAGGGCAGCCAGAAGGTCGGCATGGGCACGGAGCTCGCTGCCGCGAGTGCAGCCGCCCGCGACGTTTTCGGCGAGGTCGACGAGGCACTGAAGCAGAACCTCTTTGCCCTTATGTGCGATGGGCCTGAAGACCGCCTGACCCTCACCGAGAACGCGCAGCCGGCGATCATGGCCAATGCCATCGCCACACTGCGGGTGCTGGAGCGGGACTTCGGCGTGAAGCTGGCCGAGCACGGGCACTGCGTCGCGGGCCATTCCCTCGGCGAATACACCGCGCTTGCCGCGATCGGCGCCTTCAAGCTTGCCGACACCGCGCGCCTCCTCAAGCTGCGCGGCTGGGCGATGCAGGCGGCGGTGCCGGTGGGCGAGGGCACGATGGCGGTGCTGCTGGGCGCCGACATCGAACAGGCCAATGCGCTGGCCGAGGCTGCCGCGCAAGGCGAGGTGTGCGAGGTCGCCAACGACAATGATCCCTCGCAGGTCGTTCTTTCCGGCCACACCGGCGCGATCGAGCGCGCCGTGGCGCTGACCAAGGAGCACGGGATCAAGCGCGGCATGATCCTCAACGTCTCTGCGCCCTTCCATTCCTCGCTGATGGCCCCCGCCGCCGAGCGCATGGCCCATGCCCTTGCCGCGACCCCGCCCGGGCCGCTCGCCCTGCCGCTCTACGCCAACGTGACCGCTGCGCCCGTCACCGACCCGGAGGAAGAGCGCAAGCTCTTGGTCGAGCAGGTCACCGGCCGCGTGCGCTGGCGCGAAAGCGTGCTTGCCATGCGGGCGGACGGGGTAGAAAGCTTCGTCGAGCTTGGCGGAAAGGTGGTCGGCCCGATGGTCAGTCGCACCGACCGCGAGGCGCAAGTGACCAGCCTCGTGACCATGCAGGACCTCGAGGCCTTCGCCAAGGAGACCCTGTGATGTTTTCGTTGAAGGGCATGAATGCGCTGGTCACCGGCGCGAGCGGGGGGATCGGATCAAGCATCGCCCATGCGCTGGCATCGCAGGGCGCGCGCCTCGCGCTGTCGGGGTCGAACGCGGCGAAGCTGCGCGCCTTCCGCGACGAGTTGAACGAGACCTATCCGCATCACGATCACGACGGCCATGTCGAGATCACCTGCGACCTCGGCAACACCACCCAGGTCGAGGAACTCGTGCCGGCGATGCTCGACACGCTCGGCAGCATGGACATCCTGGTGAACAACGCCGGCATCACCCGCGACAACTTGGGGATGCGGATGAAGGACGAGGAATGGGACCAAGTGATCCGCATCAACCTCGAAGCCGCCTTCCGCCTCATGCGGGCTGCTGCCAAGCCGATGATGAAGGCGCGCTTCGGTCGCATCGTCAACATCACCTCGGTGGTGGGCGCGACCGGCAACCCGGGCCAGATGAACTACTGCGCCGCCAAGGCCGGCCTCACCGGCATGACCAAGGCCTTCGCGCAGGAAGTCGCCTCGCGCGGAATCACCGCCAATTGCGTTGCGCCCGGTTTCATCCGCACCGCCATGACTGCCGCGCTCGACGAGAAGCAGCAGGCCGCGATCAATGGCCGCATCCCGATGGGCCGGATGGGCGAGGGCGCCGAGATCGGCGCCGCAGTCGCCTTCCTCGCCAGCCGCGAGGCGGCCTATGTGACGGGCGAGACCCTGCACGTGAACGGCGGAATGGCGATGCTCTGAGCCGGGCGGGGGCCTCCCCGGGCCCCTTATCCCCAACGGAGTCGCCCCTCGCAATTGCGCCTGCTTGCCCGTATTGTCGCGCGCGCTAAGGTTTTGCGCACTTTCCGGCGCTTGGGGGCGATTCCTCGTCCCCCCGCGCAAGACCCGTAGACCGATAGGGACAAGCGATGAAGGCCACGATCGAACGCGCGACGCTGCTGCGGTGCCTTTCCCACGTTCAATCCGTGGTGGAGCGCCGCAACACCATCCCGATCCTGTCGAACGTGCTGATCGACGCCAGCGACGGCGGCAGCGTGCGTGTGATGGCGACCGACCTCGATCTGCAAGTGGTCGAGACAATGGTGGCGTCGTCGATCGACCAGCCCGGCGCGATCACCGTCTCGGCGCACCTCCTGTTCGACATCGCCCGCAAGCTGCCCGAGGGGAGCCAGGTCAGCCTCACCACCAACGACAACCGTCTGGAAGTCAAGGCGGGCCGCTCGAACTTCAAGCTGCCGACCTTGCCGCGTGACGATTTCCCGGTGATCGTCGAGGGGGACCTTCCGACCAGCTTCGAACTGCCCGCGAGGATGCTGGCCGAGCTGATCGACCGCACCCGTTTCGCGATCTCGACCGAGGAAACCCGCTATTACCTGAACGGCATCTTCCTGCACGTCACCGACGAGGACGAGCCGCTCCTGAAGGCCGCCGCGACCGACGGCCACCGTCTCGCGCGCTTTACCCTGCCGCGCCCCGAGGGCGCCGCCGGGATGCCTGACGTGATCGTGCCGCGAAAGGCCGTCGGCGAACTGCGCAAGCTGCTTGAAGAGGCACTGGACGGTAACGTGCTGGTCGACCTTTCCGCGAGCAAGATCCGCTTCACGCTGGGCGGCGAGGGCGGGGTGGTGCTGACCTCCAAGCTGATCGACGGGACATTCCCCGATTACAGCCGCGTCATCCCGACCGCCAACGACAAGCTCCTGAAGGTCGATCCCAAGCTGTTCTATTCGGGCGTCGACCGCGTCGCCACGATCGCCACGGAAAAGACCCGCGCGGTCAAGATCGGGCTCGACAATGACCGCGTCACGCTGTCGGTCACGTCGCCCGACAACGGCACGGCGGCCGAGGAACTGATGGCTGACTACAAGGCGGAAGGACTCGAGATCGGCTTCAACGCCAATTACCTCAAGGACATCCTCGGCCAGATCGACAGCGATACCGTGGAACTGCACCTTGCCGACGCCGGCGCGCCGACCCTGATCCGCGAGAACGAGCAGGCCCGGGCGCTCTATGTGCTGATGCCGATGCGGGTGTGACGGCGCCCGCGCAGGTCCGCATCTTCGGGACGGTCATCTCGACCTATACCCGCATCTGTCAGATCGGCTGCGAGGAGGCGGGGCTGTCGCATGAGGTGATCGCCACCGCCGCCCATTCGCCTGCCAACCGCCACCCTTTCGGCAAGGTTCCGGTGGTCGAACTGGACGGCCTCGAGCTCATCGAGAGCGTCGCGATCACCCAATACATCGACAATGCCCATAATGGCGGCGCGCTCCAGCCCGCCGATCCCGCGGCGCGGGCGGTGACCGACAAGTGGATCGCGATCGCCAACAACTACCTCTTTCCGCTGTTCGAGCGAGGGCTGGTCATGCCTTGGGTGATGCACCGCGTCGCCGGCTTCCCGCTCGAGCGCGAGACCATCGAGCGCGCGCTGCCCGCGATCAGCCGCGCGCTCGGCTTCCTCGAGGGCGAGCTGGCGGCGGACGGAGCATGGACCCGCCACGGCTTCACGCTTGCCGACGTGTTCCTCTATCCGATGGTGCGTGCGGTCGAGCTGACGCCGCAGGGGCAGGCGGGGATTTCGCAATGCGACCGGCTGCTGGCGTGGCTCGAGATGTGCCGCGCGCGTCCGTCGATCGCCGCGACCCGCTGGGAAAGCGAGCCCTGAGCGGCTAGGGCGGGGGGCAGAGGGAGAAACACCATGAACATCACGCAAGTCCACGTCCCCAAGGCCGCCCTGACCGAGGCGGCACTCGCCGAGGTGCCGCTCGGCCCGCTCGCCGAGGGTGCCGTGAGGCTGGCGATCGAGAGCTTCTCGGTCACCGCCAACAACGTCACCTATGCGGTGGTCGGCGACGGGTTCAAATACTGGGACTTCTTCCCCGCCCCCCAGGGCTTCGGTATCGTCCCGATGTGGGGCCACGCCCGGGTGATCGAGAGCAGCCACCCCGAGATCGCGGTGGGCGAGCGGGTCTATGGCTACCTGCCGATGGCGAGCCACCTCGACGTGATCCCCGGCCGCGTCACGCCGGGCGGGTTCTCCGACACCGCGGAGCATCGCCAGCCGATGAGCCCGGTCTACAACAGCTACACCCGCCTTTCCGCCGATCCCGAGCACGATCCCGCGCGCGAGGCAGAGCGGATGATCTTCGGGCCGCTGTTCCGCACCGGGTTCCTGATCGAATACTTCCTGCGCGGGGAAGGCTGGTTCGGGGCGGAGCAGCTGGTCGTGACCAGCGCCTCGTCGAAGACCGCGTTTGGGCTGGCGAGCGTCGCGCGCCAATCCTCGCCGCAGATCAGGCGGATCGGGCTGACCTCGATAGGCAATGTCGCCTTCGTCGAAGCGAGCGGGCTGTATGACGAGGTGCTCGCCTATGACGATCTCGACAAGCTTGCAGTGGTGCGCAGCGTCAGTGTCGACTTTGCGGGGAATGCCGATCTCCTCGCCCGCATCCATCGCCATTTCGAGGACGCGCTGGCGCAGTCGGTGCTGGTCGGCGCGACCCACATCGAGGCGCGCTCGGTGTTCGGCAAGCACGAGCCGCTGCCCGGTCCCAAGCCGCAGCTGTTCTTCGCCCCCGACCACGCGGTCGCCTTTTTCAAGGCGCACGGTGCCGAGGAAGGCGGCAGGCTGGTCGCGGCCGCCTGGCGCGAATTTCTCGAGGCCACCGAAGGCACGATCACGATCGAGCGGCACGCCGGGCTCGAAGCCGCGCGTGACGTGTTCACCACGATGGTGGCCGGGCAGATCGACCCGGCCAAGGGCATCGTGATCGAACCCTGAGGGCAGCCTACTCCGCCGCTTCGGCCAGTTCCACCCGCTGCGGCCCGCGGATCACGCCGCCGGGGGTCGCGCCGGTCCATTGCCCGCCCCGGAAGGTGACGACGCCGCTCTTGATCGTGGCGACATAGCCTTCCGCCTTCTGCAGCAGGCGCTTGCCGCCCGCCGGCAGGTCGAAGGCGAGCCACGGCTTGCCGAGCTTCAATCGCTCCAGATCGATCACGTTGATGTCGGCGAGATAGCCGGGGGCGATCAGCCCGCGATCCTCCAGCCCGTAGAGCACCGCCGTGTCGCGGCACTGGCGCTTGATCGCCTGTTCGAGGGCAATGCGCTGGCCCCGCCTGCGGCCCTTGACCCAGTGTTCGAGCATGAAGGTCGGCGAGGCCGCGTCGCAGATCGTCCCGCAATGCGCACCGCCGTCCGAGAGTGAATTCACCGTGTCGTCGGCATGCTGGAGCGGGTGCAGGAAATCGAGATTGCCGTCGGCATAGTTGAGGATCGGCAGGTAGATGAAGCCCCGGCCATCGTCGCGGCACAGCAGGTCGTAGGCATATTCCTGCGGCGAGACCCCCGCGGCCGCGGCGCGGGCATTGATGCTCGCCTCAGGGCCCGGTTCGTAGTCGAAATCGGGGTCCATCTCGTATTGCAGCGTCCAGCCCATGCTGATCGCCATCACCACCCCGCCAATGTCCTTGGGGGCATCGGCGTAGTCGTTCGGCTCGGCGAGCATCTGCGCCTTGAAGGCGGGGTCGAGGAGCTTCGCCTTCTGTTCTTCCCACGGCAGGTCGGCGATCGCCATCCAGCTCGGGCGGAAGCGGAAGGGTTGGACAGTGCCTTGCCATGCCATGACAATGCCATTGCCACGAAGTGCTATCTGGGCGACGATGTTCGCACCATTGTCGTTCTCGGCGCGCATGGCGTCGATCTGTTCGCCCAGCGACATTTCCTTGGCGATGGATTGCAGCGCGGCGAAGGTTACGGGGATGCCTGCCTCGCGCGAAAGCTGGCCCATCCAGCCGAATTCGTCCCATTCGCGCTTGAGGTCGCTGGCGATCTCGAACACCGCATGGCCGCCCGCTGCCCTGGCGCGGCCCATCGCGCGGCCGATGGCGATCAGCTCCTCGGCGGTGGCGGTGGTGCCGGGGACGAGTTCGCCGTCGACCGACTTGTGGAGCACCGTGCGCGAGGTCGAGAAGCCGAGCGCGCCCGCGCGCACACCCTCCTCGACGATCCGGCTCATCTCGGCGATGTCCTCCGCCGTCGGCACGGCGCCGGGCTGCTCGCGGTCCCCCAGCACATAGGCGCGCACCGCCCCGTGGGGCACATGGGTGCCGACATCGACCGTGCGGGGGAGCTTCTCCAGCGCATCGAGATATTCGGGGAAGGTCTCCCAGTCCCAGGTGATCCCTTCGGCGAGCGCCGTGCCGGGGATGTCCTCCACGCCTTCCATCAGGCTGATCAGCCATTCGTGGCGATCGGGGCGGGCGGGGGCGAAGCCGACGCCGCAATTGCCCATGACGACCGTCGTCACCCCGTGCCAGCTCGAGGGCGCCATCTCCTGATCCCATGTCGCCTGCCCGTCGTAGTGGGTGTGGATGTCGACGAACCCGGGCGCGACGATCATGCCGGCGGCGTCGATCTCCTCGGGCGCGCTGCCCGTGATGCGACCCACCGCGGCGATCAGCCCGTCCTTCACCGCCACATCGCCGGTGAAGGCCGCAGCCCCGGTCCCGTCCACGATCGTGCCGCCCCTGATGATCAGGTCGTATTGCGCCATTCTGTCTCTCCCTTATGGGGGCGAGGATGTCGCAAAGCGGGCGGCCCGGCAAGAGGGCCTCGCGCCAGCGGACACAGTGCATCGTGAGACAAGGGTGACGAGATGGGTCGCGAAGGGGTTTTTCGCATCGGTTTTGCAGGACTTGCGGCATGGGCCGCACTCTCGGCGCCCCTCGCCGCGCAGGACACGGGCGCATGGCGGCTGGCGCCGGAGAGCGATCTATCGGCCATGCTCGATTGCTTCGAGGCCGCCGGGCAGACGCTGGTGTCCGCCCATCGCGGCGGGCCGACGCCGGGCCTGCCCGAGAATGCCATCCCGACGATGGACGCGCTGCTGATGGCCGCGCCCGCGATCATGGAAGTCGATGTCGGCCAGAGTGCCGACGGGGTGCTGTTCCTGCTGCACGACGACCGGCTCGATCGCACCACCACCGGCACGGGCGAGGCGGCGGCGCAAAGCTGGGCGACGCTCAGCCAGCTGAAGCTGAAGGACAATTGGGGCTGGGTCACGCCCTACGCCATCCCCACGCTGGCCGAGGCGCTGCAATGGGCGAAGGGGCGCACCGTGCTCCAGATCGATTTCAAGCGCTCCGCCGATTACGCGAAGGTCGTCGCTGCGATCCGCGCGGCGGGGATGGAGCGCAGCGTGATCCTGATCGCCTATTCGGTCGAACAGGCCGCCGCCTTGCACCGCGCCGCGCCGGAGATGCTGATCTCCGTGTCGGTCGATGCTCCGGCAGATGTCGCCGCCTTGAAGGCCGCGGGCATCCCCGAGGAGCGGATGGTCGCCTTCACCGGCACCCGCCTGCCGCGGCCGGAGCTCTACAGCGAACTCGACAAGGCCGATATCGAGGTGATCTTCGGCACCTTGGGCCGCCCGCCGCGTTCGATCGATGCGGTGATCGCGCGGCTGGGCATGGACGAACGCTATGCCGAACTCGGCAAGGAAGGCGTTGACATCCTCGCCACCGACCGCCCGCGCGAGGCCGCTGCGGCGCTTGCCGAGGCGGGGCGGCTGCCCAAGGCAGGGCAATGCGGGGTCAACCGGGGCGAGTAGGGCGCAAGGAGAGCGGGCAGTGGTCAAGGCAACATGGAACGGCGTCGTCATCGCCGAGAGCGACGAGACCGTGGTGGTCGAAGGTAACCACTACTTCCCGAGGGAAGCCGTCGATCCCGCCGTGCTGGCCCCCAGCGCCAAGACGACGGTCTGCCCGTGGAAGGGCACCGCGCATTACCACAGCATTGTCGTGGACGGGGCGACCAACACCGACGCCGCGTGGTACTATCCCGAGCCGAAGGACGCTGCTGCCGGGATCAGGGGCCGCATCGCCTTCTGGCGCGGGGTGGTGGTGAGCTGACGGGAGCCCGCACGCAGCGTCAGGCGGCTGCGCGTTTCGCTTCCTTCGCGGTCTCCGGCGCATCCAGGAATTCGCGGATCGCGGCGACGCTCTCGTCGGCATGGGTCAGAAGGAACAGGTGCCCGCCGCCGGCGAAGGTGACGAGCCGCGAATTGGGGATCATCGCCTTCAGGATCCGGCCGTTGATGACGGGGACGATCTGGTCGTCCTCGCCCATCATGATCAGGGTTTCCTTCTTCATGAAGGGCAGGGCAGGCAGGCTGGTCCAGCCCATCATGCACATCAGCTGGTACATGTAGCCGCGCGGGGAAGGGGGCTTCAGCCGCCCGATGTGGCTGTCCTTCTGGTGGCTGGCGCCGTCCCGGTCCACCCCGCCGTAGAGCGTGGCGAAATGCTCGTTCATGAACTCGGGGTCGATATAGCGGCGCGGATCGGCCATCTTTGTGAAGGCGGCCGGATTGCCCGGCACCATCAGCATCCCCGGGGTGGTCGCGATCAGCGTCAGCCGCCGGGTGCGCTTGGGGTGCTGGAGCGCGAAGTGCTGCGCCATCGCGCCGCCCCACGAGACGCCCATCACGTCGACCTCATCGAGCCCGTACTTGCCGAGCAGTTCGGCGGCGGTCCAGCTCATGGTGAAGGGGTTGTAGGGGATCAGCGGATCGGGCGATTCGCCCGTCCCCGGCATGTCGAACATCAGGAACCCGCGCTCGGGCAGGGAGGCGGCCAACGGGGCCACGGCCTCGATGTTCGCGCCGATGCCGTTGAAGAACAGCACCGGCAGGTGATCGGAGGGCATGTCGAGCCGCCAGGCCGCAGTCCGTAGCGTCCGGCCGCCCACTTGCACCATCGAGACGACCGCGTCGTCCATGGGATTGGTCACGTATTCACGTCCTTTCTGCGCCCTCGAGAGTGAGGGCGGGTTGGGCGCGCACACCGATCCCATAGCGCGCGCGCCCATAAATTTCGCGCCGCCGTTCCGCTGCCGGAACGGACCTCGCGCGCCGATCCTGTATCAGACTTCTTCGACGACGTAGAGTCCCGGGGCCGGGTCGCCGGGCTGGAACGTGTCGTTACCGAGAGCGGCGGGGGCAGGCTTCTTCTTGCCCGAACGCTTCTGCACCCACTCCATCCACCGCGGCCACCAGCTGCCCTTGACCTCCTCGACCCCCGCCAGCCACTCGTCGGCGGTGGGGGGGAGCTTGCCGGCCTTCTTCTGGACGAAATACTTGGCCTTGGGGTTGGTCGGCGGGTTGAGGATCGCCTGCATGTGGCCGCTCTGCGAGAGCACGTAGGTCACATCCTTCGATCCGAACAGCTGGGTCGAACGATAGGTCGCCTTCCACGGCGTGATGTGATCGGTCACCCCGCCGAGGATGAACAGGTCGGCGGTCACCTTGCTGAGGTCGATCTTGTGCCCCGCCATCTCGACTTCGCCCTTCTTGGTGAAGGCGAGCGTTTCGAACAGGGTCAGGAAATCGCCCATCAGGCTTGAGGACAGGTTGGTCGCGTCCGCGTTCCAGAACAGCACGTCGAAGGCCGGCGGGTCCTGCCCCAGCAGGTAGTTGTTGATCACGTAGTTCCAGATGAGGTCGTTGGGGCGCAGCCACGCGAAGCCGCGTGCGAGGTCATCGGCCTTGATCACGCCCTGCTTCATTGCGCGCTGGCGGGCGAGCTGCATCCCGTTCTCGGACACGAGCGAGCCGGCCTCGATGTCGGTCGGCTTGGGGTGTAGCACGCAGACCATCAGCGTTAGCGTGCCGAGGATCGGGTTGCCGGTCGCGGCGAGCTTGGAGGCCAGCACCGAAGCGGTCTGCCCGCCCGAGCACCCGGCCGAGACGTTGACCTTCTTCGAGCCCGTGATCGAGGACACCACCTCGAGTGCCTTCTCGCAGGCGGCGATATACGCGTCCATGCCCCAGTGGCCCTGATCCTTGCTGGGGTTGCGCCACGAGATCACGAAGGTCTGGATGCCGTTGTCGACCTGCCACTTGACCACCGATTTGTCGGGGCTCAAGTCATTGATGTACATCTTGTTGATCTGCGGCGGGATGGTCAGCTGCGGGACCTCGTAGACCTCCTCGGTGGAGGGGGCATACTGGATCAGCTCCATCATCTCGTCGCGATAGACCACCGCGCCCTTCGAGGTCGCGACGTTCTCGCCCAGCTTGAAGGGGCGCTTGTCGACCTGGCTCACCATCCCCTTGTTGTGGACGATGTCGTTATAGGCGTTCTGCAGGCCCTTGATGAGGCTGAGGCCGCCCGAATTGATGATCTGCTTCTGCGCCGTGGGGTTGCCGACCAGCGTGTTGGTGGGGGCAAGCCCGTCGAGGATGATGTTGGCGATGAAGTTCGCGCGGTTGCGCTCGAGCTCGTCGAGTTCGAGGTCCTCGAGCCAGTTCTTCATCCCCTTCTGCACGGCGAGGTAATACTGCGCGCCGGCGCGGAAGAAGGGGTTGTACTGCCAGGCCGGATCCATGAACCGCTTGTCCTTGGGATCGGGGGCGAGATCGCTCTTGCCGGTCATGATCTTGACCATGTCCTGCGCCATCGCGGTGGAATGGCGGATGAAGCGCGAAGGATCGGAGGCGGTCTCGCGCAGGAGCAGGGCGACGGCGCTGACGAAATCCTCCCGCGCCACCCCGATCAGCGGCCCCAGCGCATTGGTGGACTGGGCGGCCTCGTTCTCGAGCTTCACTTTGCTGCTTGCCATGGGATCCCCTTTTCTCACGACCTTGCGTTTCACCCGTCCTGAGCGGCACCGGGTTAACGCGGTCTCGGCGCTCAGAATGCATCGCGGCGACCCAAGTTGCAAGCGGGCGAGGGCACGGATCGGGGGCGCGGGAAAGATGCCAAAGCGCCCGGAATCATCGATCGTCATTAACGATTTTCTAGGCGAACCCATGGCATGGGAGGGTGATGGCCGGGGAACCAATCCGCAAATTCGCAACGCACAATCCGCGCCCGCTTGGTTCGGGACGCGATCTGCGGTCCGTCGCCACCGCGCGGCAGGCCGCGGGCGAGGCCGCAGCTTCGGACCAGCGCGGCCGCGGGGAGCGTCGCGGTCCGGAGCGCCTGAAAGCCGAACGCGCAGGCGGCCTCCAGCAGGCGATCGACGAACCCGCAAGCGAGCAGAACTTCTTCCTGCCGCGCGAGGCGGGCGGCATGACCATGTTCCTGCTTGCCGCCTTCGGAATGGCGCTGGTGGTGCACCAGGGTCTTCCCTCCACCATCACGCTGAGCTTTGCGCTCGCATCGGCGGCGCTGTTCGCCTGCGGCTCGCTCTTTGCTGCGACCGAGCGGCAGGCCGAGAAGGCCAGCGCGCTGCGCCTCGCCATCGTGGGGGTGGGGATCGTGCTGCCGATGGCCTGCGCGGGGATCGCACTCGCGATGTGGGTGAGCGAGGGGCTGCCCTGGCAATGGGCGATCGGCACGCTGGTGTGCATCAACGCCGCCGCCGCCGCCTTGTTCGACATGCGGATCATCTCGCTGTTCTGCGCCAAGATCGCAAGCTGGGCGGGCTTTGCGCTGCTCGTGCCCGAGGCGGTCACCCTCGCCGCGGTTTTCGCCGCCGCGCTGACCCTCGCGCTGATCGCACGGCTCGAATGGAATGCCGCACAGCGCCGCCGCCTCGCCCGCGAGGCCCGCGAGCGCGTTGCCGCCCGCGCCGAGGACATCCTGCGCAGCTTCGAGGAGACCGGGCAGGGCTGGTTCTGGGAAACCGACCGCCGCGGGCTCATCACCTACATATCCCCCAAGGCCGCGCTGGTGCTGGGCAAGACCGCCGACGAGGTGGTCGGCTGCCCGCTGAGCGAGATCGTCGATCCCTCCCAGGGCGCCGCCGATGCCGAGCGCACGCTGGCCTTCCATCTGTCCGCCCGTTCGGCCTTCCACGATGTCGAGGTGCGCGCCGCGACGACGGGCGATGAACGCTGGTGGGCGCTCGCGGGCCGGCCGGTCTACGACAGCTACAAGAACTTCTGCGGCTTCCGCGGCCACGGCACCGACCTGACCGAGAAGCGCCGTTCCGAGCAGCAGGTCTCGCGCCTCGCGCATTACGATTCGCTCACCGGCCTCGCCAACCGCGTGCAGATGAGCCAGGCGCTCGAACAGATCCTCGCCGCGCCGAGCGGACGCGAACGCGCCTGCGCAGTGCTGATGCTCGATCTCGACCGCTTCAAGCACGTCAACGATACCCTCGGTCACCCGGCGGGCGATGCCCTGCTCAAGCAGGTCGCCCAGCGCCTAGAGCGGGCCATCGGCGGGGCGGGGCGCTGCGGACGTCTGGGCGGCGACGAGTTCCAAGTGATCGTTCCCGGCCATCAGAGCCGCAACGCGCTGGGCAACATGGCGCAGGAGATCATCGCCTCGCTCTCGCAGCCCTATTCGATCCAGGGCCAGAGCGTGGTGATCGGCGCATCGGTCGGCATCGCGCTCGCGCCCGAGCATGGTGCCAACAGCGACGAGCTGATCCGCAACGTCGACCTCGCGCTCTACGCCGCCAAGGATGCCGGGCGCGGGGTGTTCCGCTTCTATGCCGAGGACCTCCACGCCGCCGCCGAAGAACGCGCCGAGCTTGAACAGGACCTGCGCGAGGCGATCGCCAAGGGCGAGCTCGAACTCTATTACCAGCCGGTCGTCTATGCCGCGAACGAGAAGATCGTCGGCTTCGAGGCGCTGATGCGCTGGAACCACCCCAAGCGCGGCTGGATCAGCCCGGCCAAGTTCGTGCCGATCGCCGAGGATGCGGGGCTCATCGACCGGATCGGCCAATGGGCGCTGCGCACCGCCTGCGCCGACCTTGCCCGCTGGCCGCGCGCGATCCGCTGCGCCGTCAACGTCTCGGCGCTGCAGTTCGCCAACCCCGACCTGCCGACCATCGTCGCCAACGCGCTCGCGCACAGCGGAGTCGCGCCTTCGCGGCTCGAGCTGGAAATCACCGAAAGCGTGTTCCTCAACGACAGCCAGGGCACGGACGCGATGTTCAAGGCCCTGAAGCGGGTGGGCGTGCGCCTTGCGCTCGACGATTTCGGCACGGGCTATTCCTCGCTCGGCTATCTGAAGAAGGCGCCGTTCGACAAGATCAAGATCGACCGCAGCTTCGTGCAGGGCGCGACCGAAGAGGGCAGCCGCAACGGCGCGATCATCGCCTCGATCACCAGCCTCGCCGAGGCGCTGCACATGGACACGACCGCAGAGGGCGTGGAGACGCTCGACGAGCTCGAACTCGTGCGCCTGCTCGGGTGCAGCCATGTGCAGGGCTACATCTACTTCAAGCCGATGAACGCCTCGGATGCGACCGCGCTCGTCTCCGGCGATCTTGTCGCCGAGGCCGATGGCCCGCAGTCGGCCCGCGCGCCGCGCCAGAACCTGCTGCGCCGGGTGGTGGTGGTGCACAACGGCAACCGCCTCAACGCCACGCTGCGCAACATCTCCGAAAGCGGCGCGATGATCGAGGGGCTGTGGAACATGCCCGCAGGCAGCGCGGTGCGGGTCGAATTCTCGGCCGAGAAGTCGGTCACGGCACAGGTGCGCTGGTCGCGCGAGAACCGTGTCGGGATCGAATTCCATGCTCCGCTTAAGCGCCGCGCCGACGGGTCCTTCGCCGTGCTCAAGGGCCAGGCCCAGGCCACCGGCACCGGCGGCTGGTAGCTCCTCCGGGGTTAGCGGCGCGTTAGCCAGCCGCTTTAGCGGAATAATAACCATCGGGGTTTAGGCCTTGGCAAACACGGCGCGGCGGCGTGGCAGCGCCTGTCGTCCGAGGTTTGGAGGTTCGACCGCGAGATGTCCCTCAAGGGTCTCTTGTCTTCCCGCAGTCCCGCCGCCCCGCGCGCGGGCGCGCCGGTCGCCGTCTCGGCGCTGTCGGACGGCGAGCGGCTCGCCATGCTCGACGAGCTCGAGCAGTCGGGCCTCGGCTGGTTCTGGGCGAGCAATGAGAATGGCCAGCTGACCTACCTTTCCGGCGCGATCGCGACACGGCTCGATCTGCCACTCGACGAGCTGATCGGCCAGCCGCTCACCGCGATCTTCGCTGCGGCCGACCGCGAGGAGCGCGGCAAGTCGCTCGCGCTGATGCTGGGCGCGCACAAGGCCTTTGCGGGCATGGCGGTGCGCGCGGCGCGGCGGCCGGAGGGCGCGGTGCTGCGCCTGTCGGGCCAGCCGGTGACCGGCGCGACCGGCGAGTTCCTCGGCTTCCGCGGCACCGGGACCGACATCACCGAGGAGTACCACCGCGAGGAGGAGACAGCGCGGCTGGCGCGATACGATTCGCTCACCGGCCTCTCCAACCGCCACCGCATGGCGCACCAGATCGAGGCGACGCTGACAGCCTTCAAGGCGGCGCGGCGCAACTGCGCGGTGATGATGATCGATCTCGACCGCTTCAAGCACGTCAACGACACGCTCGGCCATGCAGCGGGCGATGCCCTGCTCAAGCAGGTTGCGACCCGCCTCACCCGCGCGATCGACCGCGAATGCGAGATCGGACGACTGGGCGGCGACGAGTTCCAGGTGATGCTGCCCGACATCGACGACCGCGGGGTGCTGGGCGAGCTGGCGACGAAGATCATCACCATGCTGCGCCAGCCCTACAGCCTCGAGGACGGGCGCTGCGTCATCGGTGCATCGGTCGGCATCGCCATCGCTCCGCACGACGGCGTCACCCGCGATCAGATCGTGCGCGCGGCCGACCTTGCGCTCTATGCCGCCAAGAACGGCGGGCGGGCGCAGTACCGCTTCTTCTCGGGCGATCTCGAGAACGAGACGATCTTCCGCCGTCGGCTCGAACAGGACCTCGGCACCGCGCTGCGCGAGCAGCAGCTGTTCCTGCGGTTCGAACCGATCGTGGAGGCGACGGGCGGCGCGGTCGCCTCGCTCGAGGCGCATGTGTGCTGGAACCATGCCGACCGCGGCGTGATCGACGAGGAGGAGTTCGCCCAGATCGTCGAGGGCTCGGCGCTGCTCGGCGATGTCGGCCGCTGGGCGATCGCCGCCGCCTGCGCCCGTGCGGCGCTATGGCCGGAGAGCGTCCGGATCGCGGTCAACGTGCCGGTCGTGCTGTTCCTCGCCGACGACTTCGTCGAGGTCGTGGGTGCTGCCGTCGAGGCTGCCGGCATCGCGCCCGCACGGCTCGAGCTGGAGATCAGCGAGGCGGTGTTCTTCGGCGATGCGAACATCGTCGACCGCACGCTTGCGGCGCTGTTCAAGCTCGGTGTGCGCCTGACGCTCGACGAGTTCGGCAGCGGCTATTCCTCGCTCGCCTATCTGCGCCGCGCGCCGTTCGACGCGATCAAGATCGACCAGAAGCTGGTCGCCGAGGCCGAGCGCCACGACAGCCGCGAACTGGGGCTGGTGCGCGCGATCGTCGCGCTTGCGGGGGCCTTGCAGATGGACACGATGGCGGGCGGCGTGGAGAGTGCGGGCCTGCTGGCCGCGCTCACCGATTGCGGCGTGCGCTATCTCGAAGGGCCGATCTTCAGCGAGCCGGTCGACGAGAGCACGCTCGACCAGGAAATGGCCGGCGGCGCGTGGAAGATCGATCCTGGCGCCGAGCGCACGCGCCGTGCCCGCCGGCGCACGGTGTTCCGA
The DNA here is from genome assembly GCF_056868655.1 of Porphyrobacter sp. THAI-01a. Lineage (NCBI taxonomy): Bacteria > Pseudomonadati > Pseudomonadota > Alphaproteobacteria > Sphingomonadales > Erythrobacteraceae > Porphyrobacter > Porphyrobacter sp. THAI-01a. The sequence continues at coordinate 1,398,716 of NZ_CP180579.1, forward strand.
AAGATCCAGGTTATCCACGACGACTATGCGTACGAGGTCACGCTGCGCAACCTTTCCAAGACAGGGGCGCTGATCCAGGGGCTGGCCGACGTGCCCAAGGGCACGCAGTTCGTGGTCGATCTGGGCGGAGGGCAGCTCGCTGTGGCGACGGTGACGCGCTCCAACGGCGATGTGCAGGGCCTCGAGTTCGAGCAGTCGCTGGTCGAGGACGGATCGGGCGGGCTGTGCACTCGCAACCGCGTCTCGCCCTACGCGCTGGCTGCGGCGGGAGCACCGCTCGCTCCGCTGGGAGCGGGCAAGTTCCTCGGGGTTGAGCAGGGCGGGGCGGTGCCCAAGTTCGGCTATGCAACCCCGGTTCGCGATGGGGGGTGACAGCCTTCAGGCTGTTGCGATTTTGGCGAATGACAATGCGGTGACCCGGCGCTACATCGCGCGGCGATGACCGACCTCTCCCACATCCGCAATTTCTCCATCATCGCGCATATCGACCATGGCAAGTCGACCCTCGCGGACCGTCTGATCCAGTTCACCGGGGGCCTCTCCGCGCGCGAGATGTCCGAGCAAGTCCTTGATAATATGGACATCGAGAAGGAGCGCGGCATCACCATCAAGGCACAGACCGTGCGCCTCACCTACCAGGCCAAGAACGGCGAGACCTATCAGCTCAACCTGATGGACACCCCCGGCCACGTCGACTTCGCCTACGAGGTCTCGCGCAGCCTCGCCGCCTGCGAGGGCGCGCTGCTGGTGGTTGACGCGGCGCAGGGCGTCGAGGCCCAGACCCTCGCCAACGTCTACCAGTCGATCGAGCACGACCACGAGATCGTCCCCGTCATCAACAAGATCGACCTGCCCGCCGCCGAGCCCGACAAGGTCAAGGCCGAGATCGAGGACATCATCGGCCTCGACGCCTCCGACGCTGTCCTCGCCTCGGCGAAGTCGGGCATCGGCATCGAGGAAGTGCTCGAGGCCGTCGTCGCCCGCATCCCGCCGCCCAAGGGCACCACCGAGGCGCCGCTCAAGGCCAGCCTCGTCGATTCCTGGTACGACCCCTATCTCGGCGTCGTCATCCTCGTGCGCGTGATCGACGGCAAGCTCACCAAGGGCCTCAACATCAAGTTCATGCAGGGCGGCACCCAGCACCTCGTCGACCGCGTCGGCTGCTTCACCCCCAAGCGCACCGACCTCACCGAGCTCGGCCCGGGCGAGATCGGCTTCATCACCGCGCAGATCAAGGAAGTCGAACAGGCCCGCGTCGGCGACACCATCACCACCGTGAAGGGCGGCGCGACCGAGGCGCTGCCGGGCTACAAGGAAGTCCAGCCGGTCGTCTTCTGCGGCCTCTTCCCGGTCGACGCCGCCGACTTCGAGAAACTGCGCGAGAGCATTGCCAAGCTGCGCCTCAACGACGCGAGCTTCTCCTTCGAGATGGAATCCTCCGCGGCCTTGGGCTTCGGCTTCCGCTGCGGCTTCCTCGGCCTGCTGCATCTGGAAATCATCCAGGAACGCCTCAGCCGCGAATACGACCTCGACCTCATCACCACCGCGCCCTCGGTGGTCTACCGCATCCACCTCGGCCATTCGAAGACCGAGGACGCCAAGACCATCGACATCCACAACCCCGCCGACTGGCCCGACACCAACCGGATCGAGTCGATCGAGGAGCCGTGGATCAAGGCGGTGATCTACACCCCCGACGAATACCTGGGCGCGATCCTGAAGCTGTGCCAGGACCGCCGCGGCATCCAGACCGAACTCACCTATGTCGGCGGCCGCGCCCAGGTGACCTACGAGCTGCCGCTCAACGAAGTGGTGTTCGACTTCTACGACAGGCTCAAGTCGATCAGCCGCGGCTATGCCAGCTTCGACTACGAACAGATCGGCACCCGCGAGGGCGACCTCGTGAAGATGAACATCCTCGTGAACAACGAGCCGGTCGACGCCCTCAGCCTGATCGTCCACCGCGCCAACGCCGAGGAACGCGGCCGCGGCATGTGCGAGCGGCTGAAGGACCTGATCCCCCGCCACCTCTTCAAGATCCCGATCCAGGCCGCGATCGGCGGCAAGGTGATCGCCCGCGAGACGATTGCGGCTTTGCGCAAGGACGTGACCGCGAAGTGCTATGGCGGGGATATTACCCGGAAGAAGAAGCTGCTGGAGAAGCAGAAGAAGGGTAAGGCCAGAATGAGAGAATACGGCAACGTCAGTATTCCTCAGGAAGCTTTCATCGCCGCTCTACGCATGGGTGAAGAGTAACCTCTCTCATTCTGAGGATGCGAGAGTGAAGCCCCGCGAACAAGCCGCAGGCTTGTGAGCGAGAGGCTGTAACTCCGGCCGGCGGGTGGCCGCAGGCCAACTCGTTCGACGTAGGCCGCGGCTTTGCCGCGGCTGATTTTTCTCTTCGTTAGCGGCCTAAACTGTCGCTAGCCACTCGACTGACAACTCGCTGATCGTTAGAAAAGGTTTCTCCGGTTGTTGGAGAAGACTGAGAAATGACGCCTGAAGCTCTCGAAGCTGCCTTGGTGGGGGCTCAAGAGACGGATTCAATTGAGTTCAAGGCGGCTATGGATTGGGATGCGAAGACTTTCGTAAAAGATATACTCGCAATGGCAAACGTCATCGATGGCGGGGTGATTATCGTAGGGGTCGAAGATAAAACGTTCACACGGCAGGGTTTAACAGAGCAGCAAATCGAAACGTATAATATCGATCATATGCGAGATCAGATTGATCCCTACGCCGATCCCAGAGTGATTTTCTCCAAACAGATTATCAGCGATAGTGGAGGGTTGCGATACGTTGTAATTGAAATCGCTCCGTTTGAAGAAATACCTGTCATATGTGCACGCGATGGCCATGACGTAAGTGCGGGCTCGATTTATTTTCGAAGCCGTTCTCGGAAACCGGCGAGTGCCCGGGTTGATCGGGCTGAAGACATGCGTGAAATCGTTGAATCTTCTATTTCAAGGAGATACCGCGGTCTGCGTCGGGCTGGTTTCATCCCCGACCTGCAAATAAATGACGAACTTGAGGCAGAGTTGGGCGGCCTGTGATGCAGGAAGGTTTGCTTGAGAAAATTCGAGCGGTTGGCCACTGGAGAATTAACTTTCGGCCGGTCGGACGGCGTGCGGAGCCGCTTTCCTTGGTTGGTTGCCGAGATGTTGTTCAGAGGTCTTCTGTATCAATACGGGGTTGGGACTTTCCGCATGTGAATAACCGCAATGATGACACTGGTGGGTCTGCAAACGTAGGGAACTATATCGAGCACTGGACAAATTGGTCTGGCTTCTTAGAGTTTTCTCGGCTCTATCGTAGCACCCAGTTTTTGTCATATGTTGCTCTTCATGAAGATACAAATCGTACGGATTACGGTAATCCGAATGTACCGATTTTAGATGCGCTTTCCACTGTTTATTCTGTCACAGAATTCGTGGAGTTTCTTTTCCGACTTCGTTCGCATGGCTTATACGAAAGCGGAGTTTCTGTTTCGATCGAGTTAAGGAATACCAGAGGAAGATATCTTCGCGCTGGCCGGGGCAGGATTCCATTCTTTGGTCGTTTTTCGACTGAAGCTGAGGTTATTTCGATAGAGCGAAACCTCACTCGGTTCGACTTATCTGATGATCAGAGAAGACTTGCTGCCGGAATAGCTCTCGAGATTTTCGACCATTTCGGGTGGAGTCCGGCCCAGGAACAAGTTCTGACAGACATCGATCGCTTTTACCGCCGAGAGTGGTACTAAGTCACATCTTAAAGCGCAATTGCACGGCCAATTTCTTCTTATACGCCGTTCTGCACTTCTGGTGCCGGAAGATAGGTCAGGCACTCAGTTATGATCCCCTGCCGAGGACCTAGGGTTCGAAAAATGGCTGGACACAGCCACGGCAAAGCCGCGGCCATGACGTCGAACGGGTTCACCCCTCGCTTCGCTTCGGGGCCACCCGTCGGCCGGGTCGGGTGATGCGCTGGCGCGCACCGGCTTCCAGCTTGGCCTTCGCTTCGCGAACGCCTGCGCTGGGCGCCTTCACCACTCCTCATCCTTCAACGTCCACACCGTCTTCGGCTCCCGCTCCGGTTCCGGCTCCGGCTTCTTCCACAAGGGAACCACGATCTCGTTGCGGGCGGGCGGGTCGTACTCCGCCATCTCGGCGCGCAGCAGGGTTTCGGAGATCGGGCCGGTCGCCTCGAAGCGGGTGGCGGGGGTGTCGTAGTCGACCGCCATCAGCGCGCGGGTGGCCTCTTCGGCCTTCATCGCGGCGAGGTCGCGGTCGCGCAGCGCGATGAAGCGGGCGAAGGCCTCGCGGGTTTCCTCGGACATGGCGGCCCAGCGGGCGATGCGGCGCGGCTCCATCGTGCGGCGGATGTTCTCGATCTTGCGGTCGATGCTCGCCTTGACCTCGGCGGCGGAGACGAAGCCCATTTCGGCCTCCCATTCCTTGCGCCACTGCTTCCTGAGCCGCTCGAGCTCCATCTGGCCGACCGCGTTCAATCCGCGCGGGCCTCCACCGGCGGCGAAGCGTTCGGGGGCGCGGTTGCGGAGGATGAACATCAGCAGCCGGTCGTTGTAGCGGCGGCGGGTGCCGACGAGCTTGCCGTAGGAGTAGAGCGGTTCCTCCACGCCGTTGAGGGCGCGGTCCATCACCACGTCCTCGACCCGCTGCACGCCGAGCTGGAGGGCGGCCTCCCAGGCGGCGCGGAAGCTCTCGGCCCCGGGCTGGCGGCGCAGGTGGTAGGCGCCGCGCTGGGCCATGTCGACGGCCTTGCACGCGGCCTCGACCGAGCCGGTGTCGGCGAGCGCCTCGATGAAGCCGCGCTGGCGTTCGGGGGTCCAGCCGTCGTGCCGGTTGCACTGGCGCGGGACGGGGGTGAAGGGGGGCAGCTCTCCGGCGGGGACGGGGAGGCGGGCGGTGCGGGGGTCCTTGCGGCGGGTCATGGGGGGAGAGGATCACATTTTTCCCGGGTAGGAAAATGCGCAGGCGCGGGGGAGGGGGCGCGCGGCTTCACTTCCCATTCACCGGAGGCGCCGTTATAGGTCCGGCCCATGTCGACAAAGCTCACCACTCGGACCCTCGGCGCCGCGCTCGCCGCCGCCACGCTGCTCACGCTCCCGGCCTGTGCCGGCAGCTCCAAGGGCAAGGACGTCGCCTATGTCGCGCGCGATGTCGAAACCCTTTATGCCGAGGCGCAGCGGCGGCTGGACCGGGGGAACACGCTGCAGGCCGCGGCGCTGTTCGACGAGGTGGAGCGCCAGCACCCCTATTCGCCCTGGGCCCGCCGCGCGCAGCTGATGAGCGCCTTCAGCTACTACATCGCGCGCGATTACAACAAGGCGATCCAGAACGCGCAGCGGTTCCTGTCGATCCACCCGGGGAACAAGGACGCGCCTTATGCCTACTACCTGATCGCGCTCAGCTATTACGAGCAGATCAGCGACGTGAACCGCGACCAGAAGATCACCGAGCAGGCGCAGACCGCGCTGCGCGAGGTCAACCGGCGCTTCCCCCAGACCGAATATGCCGCCGACGCGCGGCTGAAGCTCGATCTGGTGGCGGATCACCTCGCGGGCAAGGAGATGGAGATCGGCCGCCACTACCAGCGCATGGGCCTGTGGCTGGCGGCGGACATGCGGTTCAGGAACGTGGTCGAGAAGTTCGACACCACCAGCCACACCCCCGAGGCGCTCTACCGCCTGACCGAGAGCAGCCTTGCACTCGGCGTGCCGCAAGAGGCGGTGAAATATGCCGCGGTGCTCGGCGCGAACTACCCCGGCTCCGAGTGGTACGAGCGCGCCTACAAGCTCGTCGGCAAGCACGCCGAGGGCGTGACCGCCTCCTGAGCCCTGCCGGGCGCGTTGCAGCGCGCCGCCTGCCGGGCGATGCCTGCCGCCTCATGGACGGCGATCGCCGGCGACCAGCCCGGCTCTGTCCTCCCCCAAGTCCGCCCGGCTGAATCCGCATTTCCGATGCGCTGAAGGCACCGCCTTCGGCTGCGCTGCGCGTTCGCCCTGAAGGTGAACGCGCAGCCGCTACTGCTGCACGAGAATCATGACAAGTAATTGTCGCGAACATACAAAAACTATAAGTTAAAATGCCCCTTTATTGACTAACCTATTATTAAAATGAGAATATCGAGTCGCTCAAATGCCGAGCAGGTCTTCAAGACCAAATAGAGGAGGCAGTTATGGCGTCGAAACCTGATGACAATTCAATGAATGATCTTGTCGCGCGGGTGCGCAACGAGGTGCTTGCCGACACGAGAATCGCAGAGCGGGGCTATTTCGTCCACGATCTCCAGTCCAGCATCAAGGGCTTCGGCCCGAAGGACAATCTCTGGGAAATCTCCTACAAGACCACCTCGGCCGAGGCCCTGGCGGCCGGTCTCAAGGACAAGGTCGCCTGGGAGATCTCCTACAAGACCAGCAGCGTCGCCGCGGACCTGGTGAACAGGAACCCCAAGTAACGCCGAGCACAAGGGAGTGAATGGGATGCTGTCTCCAGCTGACGGGGTGCGCCGCTTTCTCGATGATTACGTGGGCTTGCGGCCCGACGAGGAAGTTCTCATCGTCTATTCGTCCGAAAGTCAGGAGGCGCTGGTGATGCTCTGTGTCGAGCTGCACCTGCGCAGGACCCGGCATGTCCGGACCTGGATGCATCCCATTCACGACCCCGGCCTCGGTGGCCGGCTCGATGCCGCGCTCGCCGGGCTTGCCGCTGAGCGTGCCGGGGACCCCGCACCCGGCCTCGTGGTCGTCACCATGGAGCGCGAGACCTTCTCCCATTCCGAAACGATCGCCGCCCGTCTGGCCGCTGCCGGACGAACCTGTGCCCGGCTGTTCCGCATGATCAGCGCCTGCCCCGAACTCTTCGCGACCGCGCTGCTCGCAACCCCCGGCGAACTCCAGGCCCGCAACGCGCGGCTGCTGCACGCGATCATCCCCCACGACCGGCTGCGCATCACCACCTCGAGCGGCTCGGATCTCGAGATCGGGCTCGATTCGCGGCGGCACCGCTGGATCAGCAACCGCGGCGCATCGCGATCCGGACGGGCGGTCATCCTGCCCGCCGGCGAGGTCGCGACATATCCGCAAACGGTCTCGGGCCGGTTCGTGGCCGACTTTGCCTACAACATGAACTGCCACACGGACGTCGATGCCCGGCTCGGCGCCAATCCGGTCACGCTCGACATCCTCGATGGCCGCGTGACGCGCTTCACCTGCGCCTCGGAAACGGTCAGCGCCCTCGTGCGGCAGGTGCTGGCCGAGCCGAACGGCGATCGCATCGGCGAACTGGGCCTCGGCACCAATCCCTTCATCCGCGAGGCGCTGGCGGCAAACTCGCACATCAACGAGCGGCGCTGCGGCATCCATCTCGGCCTCGGCCAGCACAACCAGGATGGCGCGGTGGTCGATTACTACTGCCCGATGCACCTTGACCTGATCGCCAGCGACGGGCTGGTTCACGATGCCGAAGGGACGCTCCTGTGCGACCTCGCCAACCTCTCCGACGAGGGCGGCAGCCACGAATTCGGCGATGGTCTGCGGATCGACGACGAGGATGTGTTCGCCCCCGGCGAAGTGCGCATCGAGGAGGAGGCGGACTGCTGCGGCGGCGGGGTCTGCGTTCTGCCGCCGGGCCGCGAGGGGCCCTTGCCGGCGTGACGCGGGACGGCAATGCCTGGCATGCCCATGCGGAACGGCTGCGGCCGGCTTTCCTTGCGGGCTCGGGAAACCTCACGCTCGCTGTCGTCATGCGGATGCTGGCCCCCGTCATCCCCGAAAAGGGCAGGGTCCTCGACCTCGGCGGAGGCGACGGCCGGCTGGCAGCGGCGCTCGCGCAGGCGGGGATGGCGGTGACGCTGGTCGACAGCGATCCGGCGATGCTCGCCGCAGCCGATACGAGCTTGCGGGCGCGCGGCCTCGAACAGCATGTGACCATCATAGAGGGCGAGGCGGCGACCTGCCGCCTGACGGGCTTCGACCTGGTCTGCTGCCATTCGGTGCTGATGTACCAGCCGGACCCCGGACCGATCCTCGATGCCTGCGTTGCCGCGTGCAGCCCGGGCGGGGCCATTTCTCTCATCAGCCTCAACGGGCAGGCTTCGGCCATGCGGGCCGGGTTGCAGCAGCGCTGGCCCTCGGCTCTCGCCGCCTTGCAGGGCCGGCCCCTGCCGGACGAGGCGCCGACCCACAACCACGCGCGCGAGGCGTGCTGCGCGGGCCTTGCGGCGCGCGGTTGCGACATCGAGGCCTGGTTCGGCCTCGGCATCTTCATCGATCACCTGCGCGGCCCGGTCGCCATGAGCGAGGAGGAGCATGCGCTTGCGGTCGCCGTGGAGACGCTGGCGGGGACGATGGACCCCTATCGCGATGTTGCCCGGTGCTGGCATGTCGTGGCGTGCCGGCACGGCCGCACGCGCGCGCGCGGCCCGACCGATGCTTCCAAGTCGCGGCTTCTTCGTCCGCCGCGCCGGGACGATGCGAAGATCGCGCCGCGCAGACGGACCGCCGGCACCTGAGCCATCGCCCCGTTTCGGCCCGCCGCAGCTTGGGGATTGGCCCTTCATCCGCAGGTGACGCGCGAAAGGCCGTGCGCTATCTGTTCCCCCGCCCATGCTGACCCGCCTGTCGATCCGCAACATCGTCCTCATCGAAGCGCTCGATCTCGATTTCGCGCGCGGGCTGGGCGTGCTGACGGGGGAGACGGGGGCGGGCAAGTCGATCCTTCTGGACGCGCTCGGGCTGGTGCTGGGCGACCGCGCGGAAACCTCGCTGGTGCGCGCCGGGGAGGAGCGGGCGTCCGTCACCGCCAGCTTCGAATTCGCGAGCCTGCCGCGCGCTATCGCCGCCGCGCTCGGCGAGGCGGAAATCGCCATCGAGCCGGGCGAGCCGCTGATGATCCGGCGGCAGGTGCGCGCCGACGGCGGCTCCAAGGCCTTCATCAACGACCAGCCGGCGAGCGTCGCCCTGCTGCGCGAACTCGCGCCCGCGCTGGTCGAGCTTCACGGCCAGCACGATGATCGAGGGTTGGTGAACCCGCGCGGGCACCGGATGCTGCTCGACCGCTATGCCGGGACGGACGTGGCGGGGCTGGAGCGCGCCTATGCCGACTGGGCGCGCGCCGAGGCACAGCTCGCCGAAGCGCGCGATGCGGTGGAGCAGGCCAAGGCCGATCAGGACCTGCTGATTGCCCATCTCGCCGAGCTGTCCGCGCTCGAGCCGGTGGCGGGCGAGGAGGAACGCCTCGCGCTGGCCCGTGCGGACATGCAGAAGGGCGAGAAGCTCTCGGGCGATCTCGAGGATCTGCGCCACCTGTGGGAGGGATCGGATTCGCCGCTCGCTTCCTTGCGCGTCGCGGCGCGGCGATTGGACCGGATCGCCGAGCAGCATCCCCTGCTGGTCGAGGCGCTGGCGGCGCTCGACCGCGCGGTGATCGAGGCGAGCGAGGCGGAGGACAAGCTGGCGAAGGCCGCCGAGGCGCTGGTCCACGACCCGATGGAGCTCGAACGCGCCGAGACCCGGCTGTTCGAGCTTCGCGCCGCGGCGCGCAAGCACCGCTGCGATGTCGACGATCTGCCCGAGCTGATGCGGACGATGCGCGCTCGCCTCGACGCGATTGAGGGCGGGGAGGCGCAGCTCGATGCGCTGGAAGCGGCGGCGAAGGAAGCCCGCGTCGCCTATGTCGCCGCCGCCGAGGCCGCGCGCGCGGCGCGTTTGGCGGGGGCCGGGCGGCTCGATGCGGCGGTGGCGGCGGAGCTTGCGCCGCTCAAGCTCGATGCCGCGAAGTTCCGCACCGCCGTCACCCCTCTGCCCGAGGACCGCTGGGGCGCCCAGGGCATGGACGCGGTGGAGTTCCTGATCTCGACCAATCCGGGCGCGGACTTCGCCCCCCTCGCCAAGATCGCTTCGGGCGGGGAGCTGTCGCGCTTCATTCTCGCACTGAAGGTCGCGCTGGCGGAGAAGGGCGGGGCGGCGACGATCATCTTCGACGAGATCGACCGCGGCGTGGGCGGGGCGGTCGCTTCGGCGATCGGCGAGCGCCTCGCCCGGCTGGCGGCGGACGAGGGACAATTGCTGGCGGTCACCCACTCGCCCCAAGTCGCGGCGCGCGGGCAGCGGCACTATTTCATCGCCAAGGCCTCGAGCGGCACGGTGACGCGGACCAGCGTGGTGCTGCTCGACCATGCGGGCCGTCAGGAGGAGATCGCGCGGATGCTCTCCGGCGCCGAGGTGACGCCCGAGGCACGCGCACAAGCCGACCGGCTGCTGGAGGGGGTGTGAGGCATCTCCTGCCCCTGCTGCTCGCCGCCGCCGCCTGCGCGCCGGCCATCTCCGCGTCCGAGGAGGCATCGACGAGCGTGAAGCCCAACCATTCGACCTACGGCACCGACGCCAATCTCGCCGCCTCCGCTCCGGACGGGATCTTGCGTTATGCCGATCACCCGCGCGGGTTCGCCGAACTGCGGCTGCCGCAAGGGGACGGCCCGTTTCCGCTGGCGGTGATCTATCATGGGGGGTGCTGGAAAACCGGCATCGCCTCGCAGGCCTACATGGCCCCGCTGGCGACCCGCTGGCAGCAGGAGGGCATCGCCACGCTCAATGTCGATTACCGCGAGGTGGGCGACGGGGGCGGATGGCCGGGGTCCTTCGCCGACTGGGCCGCTTCGACGCGGTTGATCGACGAGGTGGCAGCGAAATACCCCATCGACAGCGCCCGCGTCACGCTGGTCGGCCATTCGGCGGGCGGATTGCCGGCGGTGTGGCTGGCGCGCGCGAGCGGCGCGGGCGGCCCGGTCGGCAAGCGCGCCGCCCTCAAGGCGCGCGCGGCGATCGTGCTCGACGGGCCGGGGGATGTCGGCGCCGGGCAGCCCGCCTTCGACGCGTTGTGCCAGTTCTCGGCCGTGGAGCCCTTCATGGGCGCGGCGCCGGCTGCGAACCCTTCACGTTACGGCGCGATATCTCCCGCAGCCCATGCACCGCAGCTCGCGCAGATCCTCTTCGTGCAGGCGAGGCTCCCCGCTCCCTCCGCCGCCACGCTCTCGGCGCTCGGTGCGGGCGGGGCCGAGGTGACCGTCCGCGAGAACATCGGGCAAAGCCACTTCGCGATCATCACGCCCGGCAACCCCGTCCATGACGCGAACGAGCCTGCCATGCTGGCGGTGCTGAAGGGCCGGTAACCCACCCCATGACCGACGTTCAGACCCTCTCGGAAGCAGAAGCCGCCAATGAACTGATGCGCCTCGCGCGCGCCATCGCGCGGCACGACCGGCTCTATCACGCCGAGGATTCGCCCGAGATCAGCGACGCGGAATATGACGCGCTGGTGCGGCGCAATGCCGAGATCGAGGCGGCCTTCCCGCATCTGGTGCGCGACGACAGCCCCTCGCGGAAGGTCGGCCACGCCATCGCCGCCTCGCCGCTCGGCAAGGTCACCCACGAGGTTCGCATGATGAGCCTCGACAACGCCTTCTCCCCCGAGGAGGTCGCCGAGTGGCTGGCGCGGATGCGGCGGTTCCTTAACCTGCCGGACGACGAGCCGCTGGCCTGCACGGCCGAGGACAAGATCGACGGGCTGTCCTGCTCGCTGCGCTACGAGAGCGGCAGGCTGGTGCGCGCCGCGACGCGCGGTGACGGGCAGGTGGGCGAGGACGTGACGGCCAATGTCGCGCACATCCCCGATATCCCGCAGCAGCTCCCCGCGGGGGTCCCCGCCATCTTCGAGGTGCGCGGGGAAGTCTATATGGAAAAACAGGCTTTTACCGCACTCAATGCTGCGCAGCATGAGGCAGGGGGGAAGATCTTCGCCAACCCCCGCAATGCCGCCGCCGGAAGCCTCCGCCAGAAGGATGCCGGCGTCACCGCGAAGCGCCCCTTGCGCTTCTGGGCGCATGGCTGGGGTGCGGCATCCGAGGTGCCGGGGGCAACCCAGAGCGACGTGGTGGCAAAGCTGCGGGAGTGGGGCTTCCCGGTCTCCCCGCTGTTCACCCGCATCGAGGGCGATGCCAACGCGCTTATCGCCCATTTCGATGCCATCGGCGCCGCGCGCCCCGGCCTTGCCTATGACATCGACGGGGTCGTCTACAAGCTCGACCGGCTCGACTGGCAGGAGCGCCTCGGCTTCGTCGCCAAGGCCCCACGCTGGGCGCTGGCGCACAAGTTCCCGGCCGAGCGCGCCGAAACCATCGTGCAGGGCATCGACATCCAGGTCGGGCGCACCGGCAAGCTCACCCCCGTGGGCCGCCTTGCGCCGGTGCTGGTCGGCGGGGTGACGGTCACCAATGTCACGCTCCACAACCGCGACGAGATCGCGCGGCTCGGGCTTCGCGTCGGCGACCGCGTGGTGATCCAGCGCGCCGGCGACGTCATCCCGCAGGTGGTCGAAAACCTCACCCGCGAGGAAGATCGTCCCGCCTTCGCCTTCCCCGACCACTGCCCCGATTGCGGCAGCGAGGCCGTCGCCGAGGAAGGCGAGGTCGACGTGCGCTGTACCGCGGGCCTGATCTGCCCGGCGCAGCGCACCCAGCGGCTCGAACATTTCGTCAGCCGCAAGGCCCTGGACATCGAGGGGCTGGGGGAGAAGACCATCGCCCAGTTCTTCGCGCTCGGCTGGCTCGAAAGCCCCGCCGACATCTACCGCCTGAGAAGGCGCCGCGCCGACATTCTCGCGCTGGAGGGCTGGCAGGAAAAGTCGGTCGACAACCTCCTCGCCGCGATCGAGGCCAAGCGTGCGCCCGACGCCGCGCGGCTGCTCTTCGCGCTCGGAATCCGCCATGTCGGCGAGGTGACCGCGCGCGACCTGATGAAGCATGTCCACGAGCTTCCGGCGCTGCGCGCGATGGCGACGCTCGCCAACGCGGATCGTCTCCCGTTCGCCTCGAGCGAAGTCGAGAGGCAGATGCACAGTGTCTCGACTGCGCTCGACACGAACGGAGACATCGCGGCGCAGGCCCGCGCCGAACTCACCGCCATCGACGGCATCGGCCCCTCGGTGGTCGAGGCGCTGGGCGATTTCTTCCACGAGCCGCACAATGTCGCGGTGTGGGAAGACCTCCTCGCCGAGGTCACCCCGCCGCGCTACGAGGTCAGGACCGTCGCCTCGCGGGTGGCGGGCAAGACCGTGGTGTTCACCGGCAAGCTCGAGACGATGAGCCGCGACGAGGCCAAGGCCCAGGCCGAGCGCCTCGGCGCGAAGGCGGCCGGCAGCGTCAGCGCCAAGACGGACCTGCTTGTGGCGGGGCCGGGGGCAGGGTCCAAGCTCAAGAAGGCGGCCGAACTCGGCATCGAGACCACCGACGAGGCAGGCTGGGCGGCGATCGTCGCGGAGGCGCTGGGAGGCGGCGGCTGATGGACCTGCTGCATGAACTCCACCCACAGGCCTTGCGCATCGCCGCTCTGTTGCGCGACCGGGGCGAGAAGGTCGCCGTGGCAGACGGGGCGACCGGCGGCCTTATCGCAGCCAGCCTGCTGACCGTGCCCGGCGCGCTCGAATTCTTCGTGGGCGGCGGGGTGGTCTATTCCTTCCGCGCCCGCGACGTCCTGTTCGCCCTCCCGCGCGAGGCCTACAAGGGGATGCGCGGGGCGAGCGAGGACTATGCGCTGCTGCAAGCCCGCGCGATCCGCGAGAACTTCGGCGCCGAGTGGGGGCTGGCGGAGAGCGGGTCGGTCGGCGGCTCCAGCCACCCGAGCGGCGCGCCTGCGGGCCGCAGTGTCGCGGCGCTGGCAGGGCCGGGCGGGGAGCATACCCGCCTGCTAGAGACCGCCTCCGACGACCGGATCGCCAACATGGCCGCCTTCACCCGCAACGCGCTCGCGCTGCTCGAGGACGTGCTGGCGGGCTAGGTGCGGGCGGGCCTTGCCGCGATCAGTCCGCGGGATGGGGGCTGGCGGCCTGCTTCTGCGGCGGCGCGACCTGATCGGGCGCGGCTGGCCGTTCCCCGGCCCCGGCGCCGTCGCTGCCCTTCATCAGCGCGACCATCCGGGTCATCGCGCGATAGGCCCATTGCGGGAGCAGCCGGCGCAGCCTGCGCTTCAGGGCATGCCGGCTCAGCAGCGGCGAATCGCTCATCGCGGCGAGACGGCGCATCCCCCGCAGCCGCTGGAGCGTGGCGGTGCCGGTCCATGCGCCCGGGCTCACCATCTCCTGAAGGTCCGTGCAGAACACCGGCTTGCCCGCGATCTGCGCTATCGCGGCGCTTTGCGCGGGTTCTTCCTCGACCAGCAGCATCTCGCGCGCCTCGCGGTAGAAGCGGCCCTTGATCTCGGCGGCGGCTGGCTGGCCGGCGCAATCGAGCATCACCAGCCGTTCGCAGCCGATGCCGTGGCGGGCGAGCCAGGCCTCGAGCGCGGGGCGGCATGATTCCGGCTGGGTGGACAGCAGGCAGGCGGCCGTCTGGGTCGGGCAGCACAGCGCGGGCGCGTTTTCCAGAAAGGCGGCATAGTCCGTCGCGCTCTGCCGCTCGGTCTCGGACGGGGCGGGGCAGAGCACCCCCTCGACGCTGATGCAGGCGCGCGAGAGGTAGGTGTGGTGGAAGAAGTTCCATTCGAAGATGCGCGGCAGCGGCAGGACCTCGAAGGCGATGTCGACCTCCTCGACCCCGTCGGGCACCACGTAGATCGCGGCCAGCGAGACCTGCGCGGTGACCCCTGCACGCGCCAGCTTCTCGCGCACCTCGCGCATCGCGTAGCCGCGGTTGAGGCTGTCATCGACCACCAGCACGTGGCGCGCTTCGGAAAGCTTGGCGATCAGCCGCGTACCCGGCTTGGTCGATCCCGCGCCCGGCAGGCGCCCCTCGCACAGGCTGTCGAAATCGGCAAAGCGCAGGTTGAGCAGCAGCGCGAGGGTGATCGCCGGCAGGATTCCGCTGCGCGGCACGCCGACGATCAGATCCACATCGCTCGGGACCAGATGCAGGCTGCGCCTGATCAGGTCGGTCATGTCCGCTATGCTGCGGTATCGCATCTTGTCGCATCCCCCCGCCGTTTCGACGTGCGATGAAGTGATGGCTTGCGGCGTTCCCGCATTAACGTGGGTTAGGCGCGGGTCGCGGCGCATTTTTGCGGAGGGCCTGTCGAATCCGGCTTGGCAAGCGCGTCTTCCTGTCGGAGCCTTGCCATTCCGGCAGGGCCAATGACGGAGATGCACCCATGCAATTCATGCTGATGATCAACGAGGACGAGAGCGCCTATGCCGGCCCCGATGGCGCGAAGCTGATGGAGCAGGTGATCGCCGGGCACATGAAGCTCGCCGAGGACCTTGCCGCCGCGAACGTATGGTTCTCGGGCGAGCGGCTCAAGCCCGCCGCGACAGCCACCACCATCCGCTTCGACAATGGCACGACGACGATCCACGACGGTCCCTTCGCCGAGACCCACGAGGAACTGGGCGGTTTCTACGTCATCGATGTCGCGGGGCTCGACGAGGCGCTCGAATGGGCGAAGCGCATTCCGGTGCCCAAGGGCGCGATCGAGGTTCGCCCCGTCTGGCCGATGGAGGGATGACGTCGCCGGCCTCCGCCGCCGCGCGCGAGACGGCGCTGGCGATCATGGCGGCGCGGCCCCGGGTGGTGGCCGCGCTCGCCGCGCGCTTTCGCGATCTCGATGCGGCGGAGGAGGCCTTTGCAGATAGCGCGGCGCGCTGCCTCGCGCTGGCCGAGCCTCCGCGCGATTTCGCCGCATGGCTGTTCGTGGCCGCCCGCCGCCGCGCGCTCGATGGGATGCGCAAGGCCCGCTCCGAGGCGCGGACGGCCGAGGCCGCGGCGGAGGTTGCCGACATGACCAATGTCATCCCGCTTCCAGAAGCGATCCCCGACGAGCGGCTGCGACTGCTGTTCATCTGCTGTCACCCTGCGCTCGGGGCGGAGGTGCGCGCCGCGCTGGCGCTGAAGGTGATCTGCGGGTTGCCGGTCGCCGCGATCGCGCGGCTCTTCGTGGTGAGCGAACCTGCCATGTTCCAGCGCATCACCCGCGCCAAGGCCAAGGTGCGCGAGGCGGGGATCGCCTTCGAGCTTCCGCCCCGCCAGCAGTGGCCCGAGCGGCTCGAGGCGGTGCTGCTGGCGCTCGAACTGGCCTTCACGGCCGCCTATTCTGACGCAGGCGGCGAGCTGTCGGCGGCGCTGCCGGAGGACATGGATGCGGATCTGGGCGGGGAGGTCGAACGGCTGGCCCTGCTCGTCGCCGAACTCCTGCCGCAGGAGCCCGAGGCGCTGGGCCTTGCCGCGCTGGTGATGCTGGCGCGCTCGCGCAAGGGGGCGCGGCTGGACGGGGAGGGGGCGATGGTCCCGCTCTCGCAGCAGGACACGGACCGCTGGAACCGCTCCCGGATCGAACTGGCGCAGACCTTCATGGTGCGGGCCGGGCGGCTGGGCCGGTCCGGGCCCTATCAGGTGATGGCCGCGATCCAGCTGACCCATACCCGCCGCGCCTTCGACGGGGTGGTGGACTGGCACGCTGTGCTGCGGCTTTACGATGTGCTGGTCGTGCTGCGCCCCTCGCCGATGGTGGCGGTGAACCGGGCGCTGGCGCTGGCCCAGGTCGAGGGGGCCGAGTCGGGGTTGGCCGCGCTCGCGGCGCTCCCCGCCGACCGGCTGGCGCTGGCGCGGCCGTTCCATGTCGCGCGCGCCGATCTGCTGGCGAAGGCGGGTCGGGCAGGGGAGGCCGTCGTCGCGCTCGATGCCGCGCTGGCGCTCGATCCGCCGCGGGCCGAGCGGCTGTGGCTGGAGAAATGGCGCGCCGGGCTTACGTGACGCGCGCGCGCATCGACCGGCGGCGCAGCCACAGGATCGCCCAGTCGCCGCGCTGGAGGCGGGCGGCCATGCGGAAGCCGGCCAGATGCATCGCGCGCTTGACCGCCGCCTCCTGCTCGCCCGCCAGCAGGCCCGCGAGCAGCAGGTTCCCGCCGGGCGGCACGGCCCTGGCGAAGTCGGGGGCGAGGCTTACGAGCGGCCCTGCGAGGATGTTGGCGATCAGCAGGTCATAGGGCCCGCGCAAGCGCAGCAGCGGGTCGTCCATCCCGTCGGCGACGATCATCACCGCCGCGCCCGGGCCGGGGCCCATGGCTACGGCGTTGAGGCGGGCGTTCTCCTCGACCACGCCGGTGCACACCGGGTCGATGTCGGTGAGGGTGCACAGCGCGCGCGGCCACAGGGCGAGGGCGGCAAAGCCGAGGAGGCCGGTGCCGGTGCCGATGTCGGCGATGTTGCGCGCCACCACGCCGCTCGCCTTCATGTGCCCCAGCATCTCGAGGCAGCCGGCGGTGGTCTTGTGCTGGCCGGTGCCGAAGGCCTGCGAGGCGGGGATGGTGAAGTCGATAAGGTCGGGATCGGCGGGATAGTCGGGCGTGTGGACATGGAAGCGCCCGGCGCGGATCGGCGGCGCGTTGTGCTGGCTCAGCGTCACCCAGTCGGCGGGCGGGAGCTCCTCGGCGGTGATCTTCGGTGCCGTCCCCTCGAACAGGCCTGCGAGCGCCGCTTTCTCCGCCTTGCCGGGCTTCCTCGGATACCAGCCTTCGAGCACCCAGTCCTCGGGCCGGTCCTCGGCGACTTCGCGGCCCGCGATGACGAGCTCGAAGTCCCAGTCCTCGATAAGGTCATGCGCGAGCAGTGCTGCCTGCACGACGGGCTTGGGAGCGAAGAGCGAGAGTTTCCACGTTGTGTCCACGATCAGGCGTCCTCAAGCATTTTCGTCTCGGTCACTGTTCTCATGACCCCAATCTGTCGACTTGTCTGAACCAAAATTCGAGCTAAATTCCTAAGCAAAATGGAGTTAATCATCCTTTTTTCTGCGCTATATGGGGCAAAGCAATGCGTCACTTCACGATCCTTGTGCTGGCAATCTTGTTGTGCATTACCGTCTGGCTGGTCCCATTTTTTACCGGTTTTCCGTACAAGGACCAGGGCTACACGGCGCTTGGCACCCTGTTTTCGGCTCTCGCCTTCGCCGCCGTCTTGGTAACTTTGCTCCGGCAACACGAGGATGCACAGGAGCAAGAAAAGAGACATCGCGATGAGATCGAAAACATCAAAGAAAACATGGAGATCCAGAGGAAAATGCATGAAACAATGTCGGCGAATCTCGAAACGCAACGAGATGCTGTCGATGTTATGAGTGAAAACCTTGATATCCAGCGGGGTGTCTATGAAGCCATGATACAAGGAATAGAGATACAGAAGAACATGCAGCGCGCTGCAACTGTATCTAATACCGTAGAAGCTCTGCACTCAGCGATAAATTTGTTGAATCAGGATAACATTTCTAGAATCGAGGAAACTGAAAAGAAAATTCATTCCTCCTCTGAATCCGTCAGAAAAAGTATCGGCTTGCTTTCGGCCAATTTTGAGACGGTTGCGAAAAACATGAATGATATGGATGAGTTGGGCAGACATCTCAAGGATGCTGCGGCCATATTTTCGCAGCTCGCCGAATTCCATGATGAATTACGAGATTACTCTGAAGAGAGCTGTGTCTATAGTCAGGCAAGGGCAACAATATTTGGCGAGCTTCTTGCAATCCTTCCGGGAATTGCATTGCTGTATAACGAGGCTGTCGCTGGCGCCGCTGGGACATCTACTGAGGACCCTCAACGGTTCCGTAATGCCGTGGAGAAGATGAAGCAGATTGTGTGATACTAGTATGCAATCGTAGCTGCGTCAGCGGACAAAGCTCGCTCCGTTGGCGTCGATCACCGCGCCGGTCATGCTTGGCGGCGCATCGAGCGCGCAGAAGGCGATGATGGCGGCGATTTCCTCGGGCGTCGCCACCCGGCCGAGCGGGATGTCGGCGAGCAGCCCCGGCCCCCCGCGGCTGGCGAGGTAGTCGCCCGCCATGCTCGTGTCGGTGAAGCCGGGGGTCACGGCAAAGCTCAGGATGCCGTCCTTCGCATAGGCGCGGGCAATCGTCTTGTGCACCCCGATCATGCCGCTTTTGGCCGCCGCGTAATGCCAGTGCGCCGGGCTGTCCCCGCGATAGGCCGCGCGGCTCGCCACATGCACCAGTCGCCCCGCAAAGCCGCGCTCCTGCCAGTGCAGCACGGCGAAACGTGAGAGCTGGGCGGCGCTGGTGAGGTTCACCCGCATGGTGTCTTCCCAGGCATCGAGCCATTCGATGTCCGACCGGTCGAGCCGGTTCGCCTCAAACCGCCCGGCATTGTTCACCACCACGTCGATCTCGCCCTGCGCGATGTCGAGCGCCTGATCCCACAGCGATTGCACCGAGAGCGGATCGCCGAAATCGGCGGCGATCACGGGCGCGCCGCCGGGGCCTTCAAGCCCCCCGCGCGAGGCATGGCCGATGACCTTGGCCCCGCGCGCCGCGAGGGCTGCAAGCGCCGCACTGCCAATTCCGCGGCTTGATCCGGTTACGAGAATGTGTCCCATGCAATCGCCTATCCGAAACTTTGCAAGCCATGTCCACTGCTCGCCGCTTGCCTCATGCGCCAGCGGCGCTAAGTGAGGGGCACAAAACAGGGACCAGACGGGATCACCATGAACCAAAGACCGCTTTCTCCCCATCTCCAGATCTGGCGCTGGGGGCCGCACATGCTCGTATCGATCCTCCACCGCGCGACCGGCGACGGCATGGCTCTGGTGGGTCTGGCCGTGCTGGTCTGGTGGCTGGGCGCACTGGCGAGCGGGCCGGAAGCCTATGCCAGCTTCCAGTCCGTGATGGGATCGCCGCTGGGGATGGTGGTGCTGGTGGGCCTGTCGTGGGCCTTCTTCACCCACCTCATGAGCGGCCTTCGCCACTTCGTGCTCGATATCGGTGCGGGCTACGAGCTCGACACCAACCGCCTGTGGTCGGTGGCCTCGCCGATCATCGCCATCGTCCTGACCGCGGCCTTCTGGGCCCTGATCCTGACGCGCTGAGGGGGACGGAAAATGGGTAACGGAACTTCCATCGGACGCGTGCGCGGGCTCGGTGCCGCGCATGAGGGCCCGCACCACTGGCTGCTCCAGCGCTTCACCGCGATCGGCAACGTGGTGCTGATGAGCTGGCTGCTGGTCAGCCTCGTCATGCTCGGCGATTTCGGCCATGCCAACGTGGTCAAGTGGCTCAGCCATCCGCTGTCGGCGACGGCGATGATCCTGCTGGTCATCAGCCTGTTCTGGCACGCGCGGCTCGGGCTGCAGGTGCTGATCGAGGACTATGTCCACGAAGCCGGCACCAAGTTCGGCGCGATCGCCGCGCTCAATCTTGCAACCATCGGCGGCGGCGCCTTCGGGATTTTCAGCGTCGCCGCGCTCGCATTCGGAGGTAACGCCTGATGGCAACGTCGGCAGCATACGGAACCGCCAACGACGTCGGCGGCGCCCACCTGAAGGGCGCCTACACCATCGTCGACCACACCTATGACGTCGTCGTGGTCGGTGCTGGCGGATCGGGCCTGCGCGCGACGATGGGCGCCGCGGAAGCGGGCCTTCGCACCGCCAACATCTCCAAGGTCTTCCCGACCCGCTCGCACACCGTCGCGGCGCAGGGCGGGATCGCCGCCTCGCTCGGCAACAATTCGCCCGACCACTGGACCTGGCACATGTACGACACCGTCAAGGGGTCGGACTGGCTGGGCGACCAGGACGCGATCGAATATCTCGCGCGCGAGGCCCCGGCGGCGGTCTATGAGCTGGAGCACGCCGGCGTGCCCTTCAGCCGCAATGCCGACGGCACGATCTACCAGCGGCCTTTTGGTGGGCACATGCAGAACATGGGCGCCGGCCCGCCGGTGCAGCGCACCTGCGCCGCCGCCGACCGCACCGGCCACGCCATGCTCCACGCGCTCTACCAGCAGAGCCTGAAGTACGACGCGGACTTCTTCATCGAGTACTTCGCATTGGACCTCATCATGTCCGAGCGCGACGGGGTGAAGCAGTGCGTCGGCGTGATGGCGATGTGCCTCGACGACGGGAAGATCCACCGCTTCCGCGCCCAGTCGGTCGTTCTGGCGACGGGCGGCTACGGGCGTTGCTACTACACCGCGACCTCGGCCCACACCTGCACCGGCGACGGGGGCGGGATGGTGCTGCGCGCGGGGCTGCCGCTGCAGGACATGGAGTTCGTGCAGTTCCACCCGACCGGCATCTACGGCGCGGGCGTTCTCATCACCGAAGGCGCGCGCGGCGAGGGCGGCTACCTCACCAACTCGGAAGGCGAGCGCTTCATGGAGCGTTACGCCCCGTCGGCGAAGGACTTGGCCAGCCGCGACGTCGTGTCGCGGTCGATGGCGCTCGAGATGCGCGAGGGCCGCGGTGTCGGGCCGGAGGGCGATCACATCTACCTCCACCTCGACCACATCGATCCCAAGGTGCTCGCCGAGCGCCTGCCGGGCATCACCGAGAGCGGCAAGATCTTCGCCGGCGTCGATCTCACCCGCCAGCCGCTGCCCGTCACCCCGACGGTGCATTACAACATGGGCGGCATCCCCTGTAACTATCACGGGCAGGTCGTGACGCTGGGGCCGGACGGCAACCCCGATCAGGTCATCCCGGGTCTCTATGCCGTGGGCGAGGCGGCCTGCGTGTCGGTGCACGGGGCGAACCGCCTCGGCTCCAACTCGCTGATCGACCTCGTGGTGTTCGGCCGCGCGACCGGCCATCACCTGCGCGACAACCTGAAGCCCGGCGCGAAGCAGCCCGAGCTTCCGGCGGACAGCGCGGACTTTGCCCTGACCCGGCTTGACCACTTCCGCTACGCCAGCGGCGGCTCGCCGACCGCGCAGATCCGGGCGGAGATGCAGAAGGCGATGCAGAAGCACTGCGCCGTGTTCCGCGACCAGAAGCTGATGGACGAGGGCGTGGCCAAGCTCGCCGAGCAGAACAAGCGGATGGAGGACATCCACGTCACCGACAAGTCGCTGATCTGGAACAGCGACCTGATCGAGACGCTGGAGCTCGACAACCTCATGGCGCAGGCCAACGTCACCATGGCGTCGGCCGCCAACCGCAAGGAAAGCCGCGGCGCCCACGCGCACGAGGACTACCCCGAGCGCAACGACAAGGAATGGATGAAGCACACCATCGCCTGGTTCGACGGCTGGGGTGGGCGCGGCTCGAACATCCGCATCGATTACCGCCCGGTCCACGAATACACGCTGACCGACGACATCAAGTACATCGAGCCCAAGGCGCGGGTGTACTGATCGGGCGCTTGGCCCAGACACAAAAGAAGGCCCGGTTCCGTGAGGGACCGGGCCTTTCCTTTTGGCGGGCGCGGCGCGATGCCCGCTTGACCCTTGCAAGGCGGCACGGCAGCTTGCCCCCTGCATGAACAGGGGCAGGATCATCGCTGGAGCCTTGGCGGCGCTGCTTGCCGTGCCTGCGCTTTCGCAGTCCGCCCCCGCCAACCCTTTCCAGCCCCCGCCGCACACCGCGCCCTGGCCCGAACTCGCCGGCGGCAAGACCCCGGCCGAGCGCAGCCGCAGCTACGAGCTTTCCCCCGAACTGCGGCGCGGGGTGAGCGCGGGCGAGGTGCGGGCCCAGCAGCGCCGGCTCGATGCCGCGCTGGGGGCGCTGCCCGGGCATACGCCGGGCGTGGCCGAGGCCTATGTCCTCACCGTCGCGCTCGACAGCGATCCCGTCTTTGCCCGCGAGGCGCGCGAGGCGGCGCGGGTGCTCGGCGCGCGCTACGGGGCAGGGGCGCGCTCCCTCACTCTCGCCGGGCCCGACGGGACCCGCGACGATGCGCCCCACGGCTCGATCAGCGCGCTGCTGCTGGCGATCGCCCATCTCGGCACGCTGATGGACGGCCGCGAGGACGTGCTGGTGCTCTACACCACCAGCCACGGCAGCGACATCGGGCTGGCCTATCACTACGGCGACACGGGTTACGGCATCCTCTCCCCCCAGCGGCTCAAGGCGGCGCTGGAGGAGGCGGGGATCGCGCGGCGGGTGCTGATCATCTCGGCGTGCTATTCGGGAGTCTTCGTGCCCGTGCTCGCCAGTCCCGACACCGCGATCCTCACCGCCGCGGCGAGCACGCGCTCGTCCTTCGGCTGCGTGGCGGAGAACGACTGGACCTTCTACGGCGACGCGCTGATCAACCGGGCGCTGCGCCAGCCGGTCGCCCTCGAGGAGGCGGCGAGGATGGCGGGGCGCTCGGTCGCGGAATGGGAGACGCGCGCGCGCTTCCTCGCCTCGCTGCCGCAGGTCAGCATCGGCGCGGGCGCGCGGGGCTGGCTGCCGCAGATCGAGGCCGGGATGCCGCGCATCGCCAGCGCCTCCGTGGGCCGCCCGGCCTTCGACGAGGCGGCGCTCAGGACAGCAGCGAACTAGGTTTCCCGTGGTCCCGGTGCACCGGCCCTTGACGGTGTTCGCCGGCAATGTATCCAGTGGATACATAGACTCGCACGAGGAACCCGGATGACCCCCTTCGACGCTCTCAAGGCCCAGCTTTCCGTCGCCGTTCCCTTCGCCGCCCATGTCGGCATTGCCTTGCAGGACATCGACGCGGGCCGCGCCACCGCCACGCTCGACCAGTCGCACAGCACCAGCAACCACATCGCCACGCTCCACGCCGGCGCCCTGTTCACGCTGGCCGAAGCCGCCTCGGGTGCGGCGATGGCGGGGATGTTCCTCGAACGCCTCGCGGCCCTGCGCCCCGTCGCGGCGAGCGCGACCATCGACTACCTCAAGCCCGCGCGCGGCGCCGTCACCGCCCGTGCGAGTGTCGACGAGGGCAGGGACACGCTGTTCGCCGCGCTCGATTCCGAGGGCAAGGTGCGCTTCGCCGTCACGGTGCGGATCGCAGATGCCGAGGGCCGCGAGGTCGCGCGCATGACCGTCGACTGGCACGTTGCGGCTCTGGCCCGCGCCGCCTGATGGCAGGCCGTTCCACCTATCACCACGGCGATCTTGCCGCGGCGGCGGTGGACGAGGCGCTGCGGCTCATTGCGGACGATCCCGCCGCGCAGTTCTCGCTCCGGGCCCTCGCCGAGCGGCTCGGCGTGGCGCACCGGGCGCTCTACAACCACTTCGCCACCCGCGAGGATCTGCTCGCCGCCATCGCCGCGCGCGGCTTCGATCAGCTCGCCGATGCGCTTGCTGCGGCTCCCGATCCGGCCGCCTTCCTCGCCGCCTATGCCCGCTTCGCGCTCGCCCATCCCGGGCTTTACGCGGTGATGACGGCGCGCACCTACGACCGCTTCGAAGGCCATCCCGCGCTGCGCCGCGCCGCGGACCGGGTGATCGCGGTGTCGCTCGCGGTGCTCTCGACCCCGGGTGCGGACGAGGAGACCCGCCGCCGCGAGGTGATGCGGGTGTGGATGCTCGCCCACGGCGGCATCGGCCTGCACCGCGCGGGCGTGCTGCGGCTGCGCAGCGATGCTGATTTCGTCGCGGAGATTCTGCGCATCGCGGGGCTCGCTCCCGATGCGCCGCAACCCGGCCAGCCGCTCTGGCGCGGCCCCAAGGAGGACCTGACATGACCACCAATCCCGCCGATGCCATGCCCTTCTCGAAGCTCATGGGCGTGACCGTCACCGCCGCCTCGGCCGAGGCGGTCGAGGGCGAGATCACCGTGCGCGAGGACCTGTGCACCGCGGGCGGCATCATGCATGGCGGCGCGATCATGGCCTTCGCCGACGCGCTCGGCGCGGTCGGGGCCGTCACCTGCCTCCCCGAGGGCGCCAAGGGCACGACCACGATCGAGAGCAAGACCAACTTCTTGGGCGCGGCGCCGGTCGGCAGCACGGTCAGGGGTGTGGCACGGCCGCTCAAGACCGGCCGGCGCATGTCGGTGTGGCAGACCACCATCACCACCGCCGAGGGCAAGGTGGTCGCGGTGGTGATCCAGACCCAGCTGGTGCTCTAGGGCTTCGGCTCCAGGCGGCGGGCGGAACGGATCTTCACCGGCTTGTCGATCATCTGCCCCTTCATCACCCCTTCGCCCCCCTGCGGATCGCGCGGACTGGCGAGGATCGCGGCGATCACGTCCATGCCTTCGGTGACATAGCCGAAGGCAGCATAGCCTGCCTGCCACGCCGGGTCGGTCGCGGCGGGATCGGCGTTGAAGCCGGTCTGGTCCTCGACGAGGATGAAGAAATCGCCGTCGGCATCGCCCGGCGCCAGCATCGCCATCGACAGCGCGCCGTGGGTGTGGGTGAGGCCCGTGGCGGTGGTCGGCTCGTGCGTGATCTTGGGCAGGACGCGCTTGGGATCATTGATGACGCCGGCCTGCACCAGACCCGCTGGCTGGCGCTCCCCGCCCAGTTCCATCGCGCGGTAGAAGGTCACCCCGTCGAACCGCTTCTCGTCGACATAGCGCAGGAAATTGCCCGCGGTGACGGGCGCGCGTTCGGTTTCGAGCGCGATGGTGACGCGGCCGAGATCGGTCTCGAGCACGACATCGACGTGGGCGGCCTCGGGGAAGGGGCGGATGCCGGGGCGCCCCGTGGGAGCCTTGGCGAACTCCGCCGGCGCGGGCGGGGCGGCCTCGGGCGGGCGGGGCAGCTCGAACTTCATCACGAAGGTGCGCTGGCAATCGGCGCGCTTCACGGTCTCGCAATTGCGGAAATTGTCGTCCGAGGCGAGGTAGAGGAAGGTCCGCCCCGGTTCCTCGCGCAGGGCCAGCCCCTCGAAATTGTCGAGCCTGAGCGGCGGCGCGAGGAGGGCGAGGGTGCGGCTTGTCCCGTCGGGTGCAACCTCGACCACGGCGGCGCGGTTGCCCTGGCCGGGGGTGAAGCTGCGGAACAGGACGAAGCAGGTGCCCTCGGCCTTGCAGGCCGCATCGGTCGGCACGCCGCCGGAAGCGGCGATACCTTCGGGTGCGGCGAGGTGGAAGCTTTCGCTGCCCGCATCGGTGATCCGCAGGCAGTTGGGCCGCGCCGGATCGCTCCATTCGCCGCAGGCGAGAAGGCCGCCCTCGTAGGCGGCGAGGGTCTCGATCCCGGCATTGGCCGCGGCTCCCGCGAGGAGCGCAGCGGCGCGCGTTTCCGCGCCGGTGGCGGGGCCTTCGAGGTCGGCATAGCGCCAGATGCGGTGCTCCTGCTCGAAGGCGACCAGCCATTCGCCCGAGGCCAGCCGGGTCAGGCCTTCCGCATCGCCCCGCTTCTTGGCGTCGAGCGCCTTGCCGCCCGCATCGCGCAAGGGGCCGAGCCGCACCCCGCTGACATCGACCAGCCTGATGCCGACCTCGCTAAGGCTCATCTCGAGCCAGCGCCCGTCGTCGGCCACCGCGAACAGCGCGCCGTCGTGCCAGTGGAGGCTCGATATGCCGCCGATGTCGGCCTTGTCGGGGGCGATCTCCACCCCGCCGCGGAACACCAGTTCGCCGACCTTCACGTCCGGCTCGCCCTCGGCCAGCGTCACGGTTTCGGTCATCGGCAGGAAGGCATCATCGGCCTGCGCGGCGAGCGGGGCCGGGAGCAGCAGGGCGGCAATGGCGAGGCCAGAGGCAAGGGGAGCGCGCATCCATGTCATTCGTCCGGGTGTATAGCCGCTTCGACGAAGCGCAAGCGCTGTGGCGCCTGTTCAGCCTCGGGCAAGGTTTACAGATGTAATCGCCATGACTACAGGTGTAATCATGAGCGAGGGAGACGCCCCGTGAATCCGCCCGACGACAATCCGGCCGACCGCCCCGGCGAACGCATCACCGATGCCGAGCACGCGGTGATGGAAGTGTTGTGGGATCGCCCGCGCCAGACCGCCGCCGAGGTGTGCGAGGAAGTCTGCGGCAATCGCGGCTGGAGCCTCGCCACGGTCAAGACCCTGCTCTCGCGCCTCGTCCAGAAGGGCGCGCTCGCCGCCGAGCCCGACGGGCGGCGGTTCCTCTACAGCCCGTTGATCGCGCGCGAGGACTATGTCGAGGGCGAGAGCCGCCGGCTGGTCGATCGCCTGTTCGGCGGGCGCGCGGCCTCGCTGGTGGCGCATCTCGCCGAGACCGAGGCGCTGACCGAGGACGATCTCGCCGAAATCGAGGCCCTGCTGAAGGAGTTGCGGCCATGAGCGCGGTGCTGCTCCAGACGCTGGCCTGGACCGGCGTGCTGATCGCCGCCGTGCTGGTGCTGCGCCGCCCCGTGTCGCGCCATTTCGGCCCCGAGGCGGCCTATGCCCTCTGGGCACTGCCGCTGCTGCGCCTGATCGTGCCGCCGGTGGTGCTGCCCGCGTGGATGGCGCCCAAGCCCGTTCCCGTCGAGGCCGCCGCCGCGCCCGAGCTGCCTGCGCTTCAGGCCGCCCCGCCGGCCGACGCTGTCGTGTGGGAAGCGGTCGCCGCGCCGTCGATACCGCCCGCGCCGGTCGAGCCTGCCGGGTTCGATCTTTTCGCTGCGCTCGCCGCATGGCCCATCGCCGAGACCCTGCTGCTGCTCTGGCTGGGCGGGGCGGGGGTGTTCCTCGCGCTGCGCTTTGCCGCCTATTTCACCTTGCGCGACCAGTTGCTGGCCGAGGGCCGCGAGGTCGGGCGCACCCCGGGCCTGTTCGGTAAGGTGCGGCTGATCGAGACCCCGGCGACCAATGCCCCGCTGGCGATGGGCGTGCTCGATCCGGTGATCGTGCTGCCGCCGGGCTTCCTTGCGCTCCATGACCGCGAGGCGCGCGATCTCGCGCTGGCGCACGAGCTGGCCCATCACCGCGGCGGGGACCTGCTGGTCAACGTGCTGGTGCAGCCGCTCTTCGCGCTGCACTGGTGGAACCCGCTCGGCCGCTATGGCTGGCTGGCGCTGCGGCGCGACCAGGAAGCGGCCTGCGATGCGCGGGTCATGGCCCGTCGCAGCGCCCATGAGCGCGCCGCCTACGCCGCGCTCATCGCCCGCTTCGCCGCCGCGCCGGGGACCGCCCACCATGCCGCTCTCACCGCGCCGATGGCGTGTCCGGTGCTGGGCGAGAAGTCGATCATTCACCGCCTGAGGAGTCTCTCCATGTCCGACCTGTCCCCCCGCCGCCGCCTGGCGGGCCGTGCGCTCCTCGGCGCAGGGCTACTGGTGCTGCCGCTGACCGCGAGCATCACCTATGCCGCGAGCGAGAGCGTGCAGGAGGCGCCCGAGCCGCCGGCACCGCCCGCTCCGCCCGCACCGCCTGCCCCCCCGTCGCCGCCGCTCGCGCCGGAGGCCCCCGAGGCGCCCGAGGCTCCCGAGCCCCCGGAAGCGCCCGAGCCGCCGACGATCATGATGCTCGAGCGCAAGGGCGATGGTGGCACCGAGGTCACCGAGCACGTCTGGCGCGATGGCGAAGGCAAGGAACGTCGCGTGCGCATGGTGTTCCGCGACGCCCCTGATGCCAAGGTGCTCTCGCGCCGGTTCGAAGGCGTCCGCACGGCCGACCGGGCCGAGCGCGCCGAGATGCTGGCCGAGCTGCGCGCAGGTCTCGCCGAGGCCGACCTTGCGCTGGCCGATCTGCCGCGCATCATCGGCGAGGCGCGGGCGGAGGCCGAGGCCGCCCGCGCTGCCGGCCATCCGCGTGTCGTGGTCAAGCATGGTTGCGCGCCCGGCGGCGAGGAGGTCAGCGAGACCACCGGCAAGGACGGCACCCAGGTCGTCCGCATCTGTCAGCGCCGAATCATGGCCTCGGCGCGCAACGGTCTCGAGGAAGCCCGCGCCGAGATCGCCCGCGACAAGGACATTCCCGAGGATACCCGCAAGCAGATCCTCGAGACGCTCGACCGCCAGATCGCCCGCTGGAAGGACAAGGAAGGTTGATCGGGAGGCGGCGCGCGGCGCCCGGGCGCTATTTCCGGCCCGCCGCCGCCGTCGCCGCCTTGGGCCGCGCGGGATAGGCGCAGCCGCGCCCCAGGCCCCAGCCTTTCAGGAATGCGCGTCTGACCATCCCCGCAGTATAGGCGGCGCGCAGGGCGCGGTCGTTACCGGCCGCGCCCGTCACCTCGCGCAGGATGCCCCGGAAGGGGATCACCGATCCGACCACGCTCTGCCCGATCCGCCCCTCGCTGAAGCGCTTCTCGCCGTCGTCCACGGCAATGTCGTAGTCGGCGCCCAGCACCGTATCGAGTTCGGCGATCGCGCTGACCAGCGCATTGCACCGGCCGAGCCCTGCCGTGGCGTAGGGATCGGCGGCGGCGGCCTTGAGCACTTCGGGAATGTCGCGCCCGTCGATGTTGAGATCGCGCAAAGGGGTCTTGGCGACCTCCGTAGCATCGGGTTCGGGCATGACCTGTGCGGCGAGCGGCGCGGCAGGCGTGCTTGCCGCAAGGGCTGCAAGGGCGAGAGACAGGGTTCGCATCGGGTCAGCCTCCTTCGAAGAACACATCGCACGCGCTGTCGTCGCGCGCTTCCAGCCCGAGCCTGAGCGCGGCCATGCGCTGGCGGCTGGTGCCGTGGGTGAAGCTCTCGGGATTGATCGACTGGCCGGCATTGCGCATCAGCGTATCGTCGCCGATCGCGCTGGCGGCCTGCAAACCCTCCTCGAGATCGCCCGGTTCGATAAGCTGGCGGTTCTTGCCCGCCCACATCCCGGCATAGCAATCTGCTTGAAGTTCCATCGCGACCTGCAGCCGGTTGGCCTGCGACGGGTTGCGCTGCTGCGCGCTGCGCACCTGCCGCGCGAGACCGGTGAGGTTCTGGATGTGGTGCCCGTATTCATGGGCGATCACGTAAAGCCGCGCGAAATCCCCGCCGGTGCCCGCCATCTGGGCGAGCTGGTCGTAGAAGGTGGTGTCGATGTAGATGCCCTTGTCGGCCGGGCAGTAGAACGGCCCCGCCGCCGAGGACGCGCTGCCGCAGCCCTCGGTGCGGACCACGCCGGTGCGGTATAGGTTGAGGAAGGGCTGCTCGAACGGGATTCCGGCGCGTGCGAAGCTCGCCTCCCAGGTCGCATCGAGGCTGGTGAGCGCGTTGCAGGCCT
The DNA here is from genome assembly GCF_056868655.1 of Porphyrobacter sp. THAI-01a. Taxonomy (NCBI): domain Bacteria; kingdom Pseudomonadati; phylum Pseudomonadota; class Alphaproteobacteria; order Sphingomonadales; family Erythrobacteraceae; genus Porphyrobacter; species Porphyrobacter sp. THAI-01a. Next base: position 1,428,485 of record NZ_CP180579.1, read on the forward strand.
CGGTCGCATAGGCGCTGCTGGTGCAGATCTCCTCCTCCGACAGCTCCCGCCCGCCGCCCGCGCCGCCTGCCGGGGCCGACTGCTGCTGGACGCTCTCGACCATGCCGATAGTCTGCATCGGATCGAACCCGAAGACGAGCGCACCGATCAGCGCGATCACCAGCGTCCCGCAGCCGATCCCGCCCGCGCCGAGGCCGCCGCCGCCCCCGCCGCCGTCGGCGCTGGAACGGACATTGATCCGCGAGGTGTCGAACGGCCCCAGACGCATGAAAAATTCTCCCCCTGCCGTCCCTTTTCCCAAAGCAATTTGCTGGACAGCCGCGTTTGCCACGGCAAAAGCGAACGCCAATAGCCCGAACGTGCAGGAGATGCGGCGAATGCTCAAGGACAAGCGTGCTCTGGTCACTGGTTCGACCTCGGGCATCGGCCTTGCGATAGCGCGCGCGCTGGCGGCCGAGGGGGCGACGGTGATTCTCAACGGGCTCGGCGATTCCGCCGCCATCGCCGCCCTGTGCGACGAGCTCGGCGCGACCTACAACGGGGCCGACCTGATGGACCCTGCGGCTATCGCCGCGATGATGGAGGAGGTCGGCCCGGTCGACATCCTCGTCAACAATGCCGGGATGCAGCACGTCGCCCCGATCGAGGATTTCCCGCCTGCGAAGTGGGACGCGATTCTCGCGCTCAACCTCTCGGCGGCGTTCCACACCACGCGCCTCGCGGTGCCGGGGATGAAGGCCCGCGGATGGGGGCGGATCATCAACACCGCGAGCGCCCATTCGCAGGTCGCCTCGCCGTTCAAGAGCGCTTATGTCGCGGCCAAGCACGGCCTTGCCGGCTTCACCAAGACCATCGCGCTGGAACTGGCCACCCACGGCATCACCGCCAACTGCATCTCGCCCGGCTATGTCTGGACGCCGCTGGTCGAGAACCAGATCCCCGACACCATGGCCGCGCGAGGAATGACGCGCGAGCAGGTGATGAACGACGTGCTGCTGGCGAAGCAGCCCACCAAGAGCTTTGTCCTGCCCGAGGATGTCGCGGCGATGGCAGTGTTCCTGTGCTCGGAGGCGGCGCGCAACATCACCGGCGCGAACTACGCGATCGACGGGGGCTGGACCGCCGAATGATCCTGTTCGGGCGGCCCCTGCTGGCGCTGCTGCTGGCGAGCCTGATGCTGGCCGGCTGCGCCCGCGCTCCGGCGCTGAACGTGCGGGTCGACGACAGCGCCGAAATCGCCGCGCGGCTCGAGGCGGACATCGCGGCCCTTGCCGACGATGCCATGATGGGCCGCAAGCCGGGCACGGCCGGCGGGCGCGCGACCTACGCCTATATCGAGCGGCGGATGGGCGAGATCGGTCTCGTGTCAGGCACCAACGACCCGGGGTCCTACTGGCGCCTGCCGGTCGACCTGCTCGAGACCGAGCCGCAGAGCGCGCAGCTGGTGCTGGCGCAGGGACGGCGGCGGGTGGTGGTGCCCGAGAGCGATGCCGCGGTCTACACCCCGCGCCGCCGGGCGCTGGCGATCGGCGGGCCGGGCACGGGCGTGCCAGTGGTCTTCGTCGGCTATGGCGACGGGTCGGTGCTCGGCGATGCCCTGGCCGGCGCGGTGGCGGTGATGCTCGCTGATCCGGGCCGCGACGCCGCCCGGCGCGAGGCGCTGTTCCGCCAGCGGGCAACCGCGGTGCTGACCGTGCTGCCCGATGCCGAGGAACTCGCGCGGGTGCGCCGCCACGAAGAGCGCCCGCGGCTCCAGCTCGCCAGCGACGAGAAGGACCATCTTGCCGCCTACATCACCGACAAGGCCTTTGCCGATCTCGTCGGCGCGCGGCGCTGGAAGGCCCTGCGCAGCGAGGCCGACGACAGCGCCTTCGCCCCGATCGAGCTCAATCTCTCGGTCAGCCTCGAGGCGACCTCCGACCGGCGCGAGTTTCCGAGCCAGAACATCATCGGCAAGATCCCGGGCAAGGCGCCGGGTTCGGGTGCGGTGCTGCTGCTGGCGCATTGGGACCACCTCGGCGAATGCGGGGCGCCGGAGGCTGCGGACCGGATCTGCAACGGCGCGGCGGACAATGCCAGCGGCATCGCCATGCTGCTCGAACTGGCGCGGCGACTCAAGGCCGGGCCGCCGATGGAGCGGGACATCTACTTCCTCGCCACCACCGCCGAGGAGCCGGGTCTGCTCGGCGCCTGGTCCTTCGTGCGCAACCCGCCGATGCCGCTCGCCAGCATCGTCGCCGCCTTCAACCTCGACATGATGGCGGTTGCCCCGGCGGGCAGCCCGGTCGGCTTCATCGGGCGCGGGCAGAACCCGGCGCTCGATGCCGCGATCCTCGAAGTGGTGGCGGCGAGCGGGCGGCGGATCGGCGACCAGGCGCTCGCCGACAGCTTCCTGCAAAGGCAGGACGGCTGGGCGCTGGTCCAGGCCGGGGTGCCGGCGGTGCTGCTTTCGGGGACCTACGGCAGCCGCGCGGTGCTCGATCCCTTCCTCGTGGCGCGCTACCACAAGCCGGGCGACGAGGCGGACAAGGTCGAGCTCGGCGGGGCGGTCGAGGACCTGCTGCTGCACGAGGCGCTGGTCCGCCGGATCGCCGACCCCGCGCGCTATCCGGCACCTGCGCCCGCGCGGCCCTAGCGCTGCGCGGCAACTGCGGTTACATGGGCCGCCACGATTCTCCCGCCAGAGGAGAACCCTCTCTGATCAGGAAGTGGCGCTCATGGATATCCCGCTCGGCTTGACCTTCGACGACGTGCTGCTCCGCCCCGCGGAAAGCAGCGTGCTGCCGAGCATGGCGGATACCTCTACCCGGCTGACGCGTGACATACGGCTCAACATCCCCGTCCTCTCGGCAGCGATGGACACCGTGACCGAGGCCGACATGGCGATCGCGATGGCGCAGCTGGGCGGCATCGGCGTGCTCCACCGCAATCTCGACATCGAGGCGCAGTGCGCCGCGGTGCGCGCCGTGAAGCGCTACGAGAGCGGCATGGTGGTCAACCCGATCACGATCCAGCCCGATGCCACGCTGGGCGAGGCGCAGGCGCTGATGCAGGCGCACCGGATCAGCGGGATCCCGGTGACGGACAGCGCGGGCAAGCTGGTCGGCATCCTGACCAACCGTGACGTGCGCTTTGCCGAGAACCCGCTCCAGCCCGTGCGCGAGCTGATGACCACCGAAAACCTCGCCACCGTGCCGCTCGGCACCGGGCAGGAAGAGGCGCGCCGCCTGCTCCACGCCCGCCGGATCGAGAAGCTGCTGGTGGTCGACGAGGCCTACCGCTGCATCGGCCTCATCACGGTGAAGGACATCGAGAAGGCCGTGAACTATCCCCACGCGACCAAGGACGGCGCGGGCCGTCTGCGCGTGGCAGCGGCGACTACGGTCGGCGATGCCGGCTTCGCGCGCACCGAGGCGCTGGTGGATGCCGAGGTCGACGTGATCGTGATCGACACCGCCCACGGCCACAACATCGAGGTCGCCCGCGCGGTCGAACGCGTGAAGAAGCTCTCGAACGCGGTGCAGGTCGTCGCGGGCAATGTCGCCACCGCCGAGGCGACCCGCGCGCTGGTCGATGCCGGGGCGGATGCGGTCAAGGTCGGGATCGGCCCGGGCTCGATCTGCACCACCCGCGTCGTTGCCGGTGTGGGCGTGCCGCAGCTGACCGCGATCATGGAAAGCGCCGCAGAGGCTGCGAAGTCCGGCGTGCCGGTGATCGCCGATGGCGGCCTGCGCACCTCGGGCGATGCCGCCAAGGCGCTGGCGGCGGGTGCCTCGAGCGTGATGATCGGCTCGATGCTCGCGGGCACCACCGAAAGCCCGGGCGAGGTGTTCCTCTACCAGGGCCGTTCCTACAAGGCCTATCGCGGCATGGGCTCTGTCGGCGCGATGGCGCGCGGTTCGGCCGACCGCTACTTCCAGCAGGACGTTTCCGCCATGAAGCTCGTCCCCGAGGGGATCGAGGGTCAGGTGCCGTTCAAGGGTCCTGCGGCGGATGTCGTCCACCAGCTCGTTGGCGGGATCAAGGCAGCGATGGGCTACACCGGTTCGGAAACGATCGGCGACCTCCAAGCCCGCGCCCAGTTCGTGCGGATAACCAATGCCGGGCTTTCCGAAAGCCACGTTCACGATGTCGCGATCACCCGCGAGGCCCCCAATTACCCGACGCGCTAAATCCTCCACGGAACGGGGAGGGGGACCGCGACCCGCAGGGTCGGGGTGGAGGGGCACGTGCGGCTTTCCGGCCGCTCGCCTTTTCGAAAGCCGCACTTGCCGCTCCACCACCCTGCGGGTGGTCCCCCTCCCCCGGTGGGGGAGGATATGACCCCCGCCGCCCGCGTTCAGGCGGCGATCGAGCTGCTCGATGCGATCATCGCCGCCGCGCGCAGCAAGGGTGCGCCTGCCGACCGGCTGATCGCCGACTATTTCCGCGCGCGCCGCTATGCCGGTTCCAAGGACCGCCGCGCGGTGCGCGATCTGGTCTATCGCGCCATCCGTCTATGCGGGCCGGTGCCTGCCAGCGGCCGGACGGCGATGCTGGCGGTGGCGGGACAGGACGACACCGTGGCCGCGCTGTTCGACGGTTCCCCCCACGGCCCCGCACCGCGTGGGGAGGGCGAGGAAGCGGCCAACACGGGCCTCGCCCCCAAGTGGCTCGCCGCCGCCTTGCGGGCCTCGGGGTTGGGTGGGCGGGAGATTGCCGCGCTGCTCGACCGCGCGCCGCTCGATCTGCGGGTCAATGCGCTCAAGGCCGACCGCGATGGATTGTCGCTCCCCGAAACGGGTGAACCCCTCGCCAGTGCACAGGGCCTGCGCTTCGCCTCGGGCACGCCGGTCGAACAATGGGAGGCCTATGATCAGGGCCTTGTCGAGATCCAGGACCTCGGCAGCCAGCTGATCGTCGAGGCGCTGCCTGTGTCCCCCGGCGACACGATCATCGACCTGTGCGCAGGCGGCGGAGGCAAGACGCTCGCGCTCGCGGCCCGCCTCGGCAACGCGGGGAGCCTCGTCGCCGCCGACACCGACAAGCGCCGCCTCGGCAATCTCGCCCCCCGCGCCGCGCGCGCCGGGGCGGCGGTTGACCACACCGTGCTGCTCGATCCGGGCCGCGAGATGCGCGCACTCCAACCCTTCGCGGGCAGAGCCGATCACGTGCTGGTCGACGCGCCCTGTTCGGGCAGCGGCACCTGGCGGCGCAGCCCCGAGGGGCGCTGGCGGCTCGACCCGCCGGAACTCGCCCGGCTCAATGCCTTGCAGGATCACGTGCTGGACGTGGCGGCGCAGCTCGTGCGGCCCGGCGGCAGCATCGCCTTCGTCACCTGCTCGGTGCTCGATGCCGAAGGGCCCGACCGCATTGCCGCGTTTCTCGCGCGCCATCCCGGCTGGAGAGCCGAGCCACTGGTGCTCCCGCTCGGCGCGCCGCGGGGCGCAGGAACCCGTCTCGAACCGCTCCGCGACGGCACGGATGGTTTTTTCGTCGCGTGCTTGCGTTCACCATGATAGCCTCGCATGATATGCAAGAGCCTCCCGGTTCCCGGACTCACGCCCTGAAGGAGCTCCTGATGCGTTTCGCGCCCGCTGCTGCCGCTCTCTCGCTCTGTTTCGCGATCACTGCGAGCATCACCAGCGCCGGCGCCGTCGGAAAGCCCGATCCGCGCGCGGCGGCGCTGATCGCGCAGGGGCAGGCGGCGCTCAGCGCGGGCGAGACCCAGGCGGCGGTGGACGCCTTCGAGGCCGCGCTGGCAGTCGACCCGGCCTACACCCCGATCTTCATCGACCTCGCCGAAGCCGCGCGCCAGAGCGGGCTGCAGGGCAAGGCGATCCGCTATTACCGCGAGGCGCTGGAGCGCGATCCGGGCAATTTCGCCGCGATCTCGGGCGAGGGGGCGGCGCTGGTCGAGAAGGGCGCGGTAGAGAAGGCGAAGCGCAACCTCGCCAAGCTGCAATCGCTGTGCGGCGATCAGTGCCCCGAGACGGTGGCGCTGCAATCGACCATCGCGCGTGGCGTTCCGGCGCGGCTGGCGGTCGAGAGCAAGGCCGACGGCGGGCCGACCTCGAACTGACCGAATCAGATCAGGTCCCTGAACTCCGCCAGCACCGCCTCGTAGACCGCCCGCTTGAAGGGCACGATCACCTCGGGCAGCAGGCCCGGGTCGATCCAGCGCCATGCGTTGAATTCGGGCGGATCGTGCGCCTCGAGGTTCACGTCGGCGTCCTCGCCAAGGAACCGTCCGAGGAACCAGTGCTGCGCCTGCCCGCGATATTTCCCCTTCCACACCTTGCCCAGCAGCTCGGGCGGCAGGTCATAGAGCAGCGGCCGCGATGCGGGGGCGATCACCTCGACGAGGCCTTCCGCGATCCCGGTCTCCTCCTCGAGCTCGCGCAGAGCGGCGGCGCGGATGTCCTCGCCCTTGTCGATCCCGCCCTGCGGCATCTGCCAGTAGCCGTGGGCCGTGGGGTCGATGCGCTGGCCGACGAAGACGAGGCCCTCGGCATTCAACAGCATGAAGCCCGCGCAGGGGCGATAGGGGAGGGTCTCGGGATCGATCATGCGGGGTTCTCCAGCATGAAGCGCATCGCGGCGATCACGCGTTCGAGGTCCTTCTGGGTGCTCGGCACCATCTGCCTGAGGTTGGTGAAGGAGTGGGTGACCCCGCGCATCTCGAGGAACACCACGTCGCGGCCCGCATCGACCAGCGCGCGGGCATAGGCGCGGCCTGAATCGCGGATCGGATCGAGGCTGGCGGTGACGACGATGGTGGGCGGGGCGTTGCTGTGATCGGCAAGGATCGGGAACCCGCGCGGGTCGGCGCGGTCGGCGCCATAGGCCGCGTCGAAGAAGCCCATCGTGTCGGCGGTCAGCAGGAAGCCTTCCGAGAAGGCCGCCATGCTTGCCGAGCCGATGGCGTCCTCGACCAGCGGGAAGATTGGCACTTGCAGGAGAACCGGCACGGCGGCTGGATTGGCCCCGAGAAGCTGGCTAACGACCACCGTGGCATTGCCCCCGGCACTGTCGCCGATGGTTACGATGCCGCTTGCGGCAAGGCCGAGTTCGGCGGGGCTGCCCGCCACCCAGCGCGTAGCCGCCTCGCAGTCGAGGATCGCGGCGGGGAAGGGCGCTTCGGGCGCGCGGGCATAGTGGACCGCGACCAGCGGCAGATCCATCAGCGCCGCGATTTCGGTGCACAGCGCATGGTGCGTGTCGAGATCGCCGATCACGAAACCGCCACCGTGGTAGAAGACGATCACCGGTGTTGCACCATCGCGGTTTTCGCGCGCATCGTAGAGCCTGAGCGGAATGTCCCCCGCCGGGCCGGGGCAGGCGAGGTCGCGGATCACGGCGAGGTCGCGCGCCGGGCGATCGGCGAGGTTGTGCATCGCCACGTATGACGCGCGCGCCTCTTCCAGCGTCATGTCGACGAGCTTGGGCCCGTTCACCTGCGCCATCATGTCGAGGAAGGCCTTCATGTCGGGGCGGATGAATGGCGCGTCGGTCATCGTGGTTCTCTCCCTTGGTCTTGCGGCGATGCGATAGGCGAGGGCGCCCCCAACTTCCAAGCGCGATTTCCAGTCGCATTTGCGGTTCCCTTGGGCAAAGCGGCGCGCTAGCCTCGAAACATATGGACAATCTGACACATAGCCTGGTCGGCGCGGTGCTGGGGCAGGCGGGGCTGAAGCGCACGACCGGGCTAGCGATGCCTGCCCTGATCATCGGCGCGAACCTGCCGGACGTGGACGCGGCGTGCTTCTTCTGGCTGGAGGGCACCGAGCATCTAGCCTTCCGCCGCGGCATCACTCACGGCCCGCCCGCGCTGGTGCTGCTGCCCTTGATTTTGGCGGGGATATTGTGGGGCTGGGATCGCTGGCAGACGAAACGCGGCACCCGGCCCAAGGCGCGGCTGCCGGTGCGCTTCGGCTGGCTCTACGCGATGGCCTTCGTCGGCTGCCTCAGTCACCCCTTCGTCGACTGGCTCAACGTCTACGGCATCCGGCTGCTGGAGCCGTTTTCCTCGCAATGGTTCTACGGCGACACCCTGTTCATCATCGACCCGTGGCTGTGGGCGCTGCTGGTCGCGAGCCTGTGGTGGTCGCGGCGGCGGGAGAAGGCGGGAGGCAATTGGGTGCGGGCTGCGCGAGTGGGGATTGTGGCGGTGCTGGGCTACATTGGGATGAATGGGGCGATCACTCACACAGCTAAAGCGAACGGCGCGCTATACGCGCAGATGCGAGGCTTTCCGCCGGGCGAGGCCGCTAGCATCGGCAGCCCCGTGCCACTCAATCCTCTTGCGCGCGAGGTGCTGTTTGGTGGCGAGGGCCGCTGGTTCGTCCGCCGCGCAATCGGCCCAGACGATGCCGCACTCGATCCGATCGACGAACAGATGTGCACGCTCCCCGACCTGACCGAGGCCCGCCGCACCAATTCGCAGCTCGACGCCTTCCTTTTCTGGTCGCGTGCGCCTTTCCTCACCCGCGCGCCCGATGGCTCGGTGGTGCTGCGCGATGCGCGCTTCACCGACCCGCGCGTGGGGGACAGGTTCAGTCTGGCGCTGCCGGATGTGCGGTGCAAGCCCTTGAACTAGGAACCGACATCGGGTCAGGCGCATTACCTCCCCACACCCGTTCGCCCTGAGCTTGTCGAAGGGCCGTCCTTTCTTCGGGACCGAGGGTGAGAAAGAAGTGCAGCCCTTCGACAGGCTCAGGGCGAACGGAGGTAATTTTTGAGTTCCCCTCAAATCGTATGGCTGCGGCGCGATCTGCGCCTGGCCGACAATCCCGCGCTCTACCTCGCCGCCAAGGCTGGCCCCGTTATCGCTGTCTATGTCCTCGACGACGAGAGCCCGAAGCACCACGCCTATGGCGGGGCTTCGCGCTGGTGGCTGCATCATTCGCTTGCGAGCCTCGCCAAGAGCCTTGGGGCCAACGGCAGCCGCCTGATCCTGCGGCGCGGGGAAGCCGTGGAGGTGCTCACCAAGCTAGCGGCTGAGGTCGGCGCCGCAGCCATCCACGCCAATTGCCATTACGAACCCTGGTGGCTCAATGCCGAGCGCAAGCTGGCGAAGAGCGTCGACCTCCAGCTCCACCACGGCAACTACCTCATGCCGCCGGGCTCCATCACCACCGGCACCGGCGGGCAATACAAGATCTACACGCCCTTCAGCCGCGCGGTGCGGGCCGAGTTCCCGCCGCGCCCCGAACTTCCTGTGCCCGAAAAGCTGGAAGCCCCCTCGCACTGGCCCGCCTCGGACGATCTCGCCGCGTGGAACCTCCTGCCCACCAAGCCCGACTGGGCAAGCGGAATGCGCGAGTTCTGGGAGGTCGGTGAGGAGGCCGCCCACCGGCGCCTCGCCGCATGGGAAGCCGATGTCGACGACTACGAGGACAAGCGCAATTTCCCCTCGGTGGGCAAGGTCTCGCGCCTCTCGCCGCACCTGCATTTCGGGGAAATCTCGCCGATCCAGATCTGGCACCGCTTCAAGGACCGCTCGTCTGTCGGCTGGCGCACCTTCGAGGGCGAGCTGATCTGGCGCGACTATTCGGCCAATGCGGTCCTGCAATTCCCCGCCTATGCCACGAAAAACTACCGCGAGGATTTCGACCGCTTCCCCTGGCGCGATCCGGCCACCGACGAAGCCGCTGCGCGCGATCTCAAGGCATGGCAGCAGGGCCGCACCGGCTATCCGATCGTCGATGCCGGGATGCGCCAGCTGTGGCAGACCGGGTGGATGCACAACCGGGTGCGGATGATCACCGCGAGCTTTCTCATAAAGCACCTGCTGATCGACTGGCGCGAAGGGGAAAAGTGGTTCTGGGACACGCTATGCGATGCCGACTACGCCTCCAACGCCACCAACTGGCAGTGGACGGCGGGAACAGGGGTGGACAGCAACATGTTCAGCCGGATCATGGCCCCGCTTTCGCAGTCCGAGAAATTCGACGCGGCGCGCTACATCCGCACCTGGGTGCCCGAACTGAAGGGGCTGGAGGAGCCCTACGTCCACGATCCCGAGGAGTTCGGCCGCAGGCCCGCAGGCTATCCGCGCAAGATCGTCCCCCACAAGGCCGCGCGCGAGCGGGCGCTGGCGGCGCTCCGGACGATCAAGCAGGGCTGAGGAGGGCTTGCCCGCGCCGCCCGCGTGCGCCTATGCACCCGCTCACAAGACAAGCGGAGGGTGAGAGATGGGTGTGGTAAAGGGCGCGGTTTCGGGTCTGGCGCTGGCTGTGCTGCTGGCAGCAGGCGGCGCGGGCGCGAAAGAGCAGGGGCCCGAGGCTCCGGTCGCGCGGCTCGTGCAGCCTCCGGGGCGCGATCAGGCCGAACTCCAGGTGCTGTTCTGGACCGATGCCCAGCGGGCCGAACGCTTCCGGGCGATGGAGCAGTGGTTCGCCGGCCACGAAGTCCCCGCCGCCGCCAATCCGCGCGCGCTGCCGAGGGGCAAGGCGCTGTCGGCCGGATTGCAGGCCGAGATCACGGCGCTGATGAAATCCACCGGCACCGCCGGGGTGATGGTGCTGGTCGACGGCAAGGTGGTGCACGAGGAATATGGTCTCGGGCTGGGGCCGAAGGACCGCTGGACCAGCTTCTCGGTCGCCAAGAGCTTCACCTCGACCCTGCTCGGCGCGGCGGTGAAGGACGGGCATATCGCCAGCCTCGATGATCCGGTGACCAAGTATATCCCGGGCCTTGCCGGGTCGGCCTACGAGGGCGTGACGGTGAAGCAGCTCGCCACCATGACGAGCGGGGTGAAGTGGAACGAGGACTACACCGATCCCAGGTCCGACGTTGCCCAGATGAACCGCTTCGTGGTCGAGTATGGCCCCGAGGCGATCGTCGCCCAGATGAAGGCGCTGCCGCGCGAGGCGGAGCCGGGGGCGAAGTGGGTCTACAAGACAGGCGAGACCAACCTCATCGGCCTCCTGGTCGAGAATGCGGTGGGCAAGCCGCTCGCCGAATATGCCAAGGCGAAGATCGTCGATCCGGCGGGCTTTGCCGGCGACCTGTTCTGGATGGTCGATCCGCGCGGCGGGAACATCGGCGGGTGCTGCCTGTCCATCACGCTGGCGGACTATGCCCGCATGGGGCAGTTCGCGCTTGAAGGCGGCAGGGGCACGGTCCCCGAGGGCTGGTTCGCCGAGGCGACCGGCAGTGCGGTCGATTTCGGCGACAGCGGCTTCGGCTATGGCTACCAGTGGTGGACCTACCCGCAGGGCACCTATGGCGCGCAGGGGATCTTCGGGCAGGGGATCACGATCTTCCCCGACAGGAAGGTGGTCTTTGCCTATGTCGGCAACTGGGCACAGGCGAGCGGCGGCCCGATGCGGGGCCAGTTCCTCGATCTGAGCCGCAAGGTCGCCGCCGAGGTCAGGTAAACCCGGCGGCGGGAATGCCTCAGATCACCTGCCGGTAGACCCCGACATTGCTGTAACGCTGCAGGATGTTGTCGTGCACGATCGGGCTCAGCAGCTCGGAGAAGGCGCAGCCGACGATGCAGTTGTCCCACCACACCACCTCGGCCTGGAGCGATTCGAGCCCGGGCAGGGTCAGCCAGCACATCTGGCCTTCGTGCATGCGGTTGATCGAGGCGGCCGAGAAGCCCGAGATCGACAGGTCGTGGACCACGCTCTGGAAGGCGCGGCCCCCCGAGGCACGCAGCGTCGCAGGGATCGTCAGCCGCGTGCGCGGACTGCAACGGTCTTCCTGCGCGGCGGCGCGATAGGGATCAGAATTCAGCGGCATCGCTGTCTACCTTGGAATCGAAGCCTGCGGTCTCACGGGGGCGGATTGGTCCGCGCGCAGGTCTGCGCCCATGAGCCTTAAGAACAGGTGTGCGATCAAGGTAAACGGCGCGGTAACCTTGCCTTGCGCCGGTCAGCCGATGCGTTCGCGGTGCAGCCCGTCGAAGCCTTGGGCGAGCAGCGCCACGAGCCGGTCGGCGACCACCTCGGGCGGCTTGACCGTCTCGGGATCCTCGCCCGGATAGGCGCGCGCGCGCATCTCGGTGCGGGTCGCGCCGGGATCGATGATGGCAACGCGCAAGGGCGACAGGCGCTCGACCTCGGCGGCGTAGGTCGCGAGAAGGTTCTCGAAGGCGGCCTTGGTCGCGCCGTAGGCGCCCCAGTAGGGCCGCGGGGTGGCACCGACCGAGCTGGTGAGCCCGATGATCCGCCCCGCCGCGGCGCGGCGCAGCAGCGGGTCGAACCCGGCGATCAGCGCCTGGGTCGCCACGACATTCGTGAGCAGCGCCTGGTTGAACTGCTTCGGCTCCATCTGCGAGGCCGGGGTCAGTTCGGGCAGGTAGGCGGCCGCGAGCACCATGATGTCGAGCGTCTGCCAGCGCCCCGCGATCGCGCCCGCGAGGCGGGTGACGGCGTCGGGCTCGGTCAGGTCGATCGGCGCGATGGTCGAGGTGCCGCCGAGGCCGTGGATCTCGTCCTCGACCGCCTCCAGCGCCTTGACCTTGCGCGCCACGAGGATGACGTGCGCGCCCGCGGCGGCGAGCGCCTTGGCGGTGGCGGCACCGATGCCGCGGCTTGCGCCGGTGACGAGCGCGGTCTGGCCGGAAAGCGGCTTGGCGGTGGTTTCGGTCATGGCGGGTCAGGCAGCCTTGGGGTCAGCGAAAGGAAGCTGGGCGCTCTTGGCCTCGGCGAGCGCGAGGTCGGTGAGCGAGGTCGGATATTCGCCCGTGAAGCAGGCGTCGCAGAACTGCGGGCAGGCCTTGTCGCGCTTCTCCTTGCCGACCGCGCGGTAGAGCCCGTCGATCGAGATGAAGGCGAGGCTGTCGGCCTTGATGAACTCGCGCATCGGTTCGAGCTCCATGCGCGCGGCGAGGAGCTTGGAGCGTTCGGGCGTGTCGACCCCGTAGAAGCAGGAATGCGCCGTCGGCGGGCTGGCGACGCGGAAGTGGACTTCCTTGGCGCCCGCCTCGCGCATCATCTCGACGATCTTGAGGCTGGTGGTGCCGCGCACGATCGAATCGTCGATCAGCACGATGCGCTTGCCCTCCACCAGCGCGCGGTTGGCGTTGTGCTTGCGCTTGACGCTGGAATGGCGCGCGCCGTCGCCCGGCTGGATGAAGGTGCGCCCGACATAGTGCGAGCGGATGATGCCGAGCTCGAACGGCAGGCCCGATTGCTGGGCAAAGCCGATCGCGGCGGGGACGCCGCTGTCGGGCACGGGCACGACGAGGTCGGCCTCGCACGGCGCCTCGATGGCGAGCTGGGTGCCAATCGCCTTCCTCGCCTCGTAGACCGAGCGGCCGGCGAAGACCGAATCCGGGCGGCTGAAATAGACGTGTTCGAAGATGCAGGGCCGCGGGGCCGGGCTGCCGAAGGGCCGCACCGAGCGGATATCGCCGGCAAAGTCGACCAGCACCAGCTCGCCCGGCTCGACCTCGCGGATCAGCTCGGCGCCGACCACGTCGAAGGCGACCGTTTCCGAGGCGAACAGGATCGCGCCGCCATTTTCCGGGCCCATCCGGCCCATCACCAGCGGACGGATGCCGAGCGGGTCGCGGCAGGCGATCATGCCCTCGGGTGTCATGACGATGAGCGCATAGGCGCCCTCGACCAGCCGCAGCGCGTCCACCAGCCGGTCGGCGATGGTGGGATAGCGCGAGGTTGCGACGAGGTGGATGATCACCTCGGTGTCCGAAGTCGACTGGAAGATCGAGCCCTTGCTGACGAGGTCCGCCCGCAGGGCCATCGCGTTGGAGATGTTGCCGTTGTGCGCCACGGCGAAGCCGCCACTGGCGAGATCGGCATAGAGCGGCTGGACGTTCCTGAGGCCCGATCCGCCGGTGGTCGAATAGCGCACGTGGCCGGCGGCCATGTGGCCGGGCAGGGCGGCGATCGCCTCGGAGGAGGAGAAGTTCTCGGCGACATGGCCGAGACCGCGGCTGGCGTAGAATTCCTGCCCGTCGAAGCTGACGATCCCGGCCGCTTCCTGCCCGCGGTGCTGCAGTGCGTGGAGCCCGAGCGCGGTGGTGGCGGCGGCATCGTTGGCGCGGATCGCGCCGAAGATTCCGCATTCCTCCCGCAGCTTGTCGCCATCGGCATCGAGGAAGGGGTGGGTCACATTGAGCGGTGTCGTCGGCATCACCAGACTAGTCCCGGAAAGTTGGCCCCTGCGGTGCACCGCCCCAATGGCGATGTGACGGATCAATTACAAGGGCAAGCAGGCCCGGCGTGCCCGCCTTTTTGCCGACCGGAGTGTGACAGGCGGTCGCGGGTGCAGCTATTGCGGGGGCGGCATTGCCGCACTACAGGCGGCATTCAGCCAACAACGGGCACCTCCTCGCACCCATGCTCTCCCCCTTCGAATGGATGATCGCCAAGCGCTACCTCTGGCCCGGCAAGGGGGAGGCCTTCATTGCGCTGGTCGCCGGCATCTCGGTGGGCGTGGTGGCGCTCTCCGTCGCCTTGCTGGTGGTGGTGATGAGCGTGATGAACGGCTTTCGCGGGGAGTTGCTCGACAAGATCACGGGCCTCAACGGCCATGCCGTGGTGCAGGCCTATGGCGGCCGGCTGGAGAACTGGCAGAGCGTTCTCGCCAATCTCGAGAAGACCGAAGGCGTCGTCGAAGCCTCGCCGATGATCGAGAAGCCGCTGCTGGTGAGCTTCAACGGCAATGTCGAGGCGATCTTCCTGCGCGGCCAGTCCGACAAGGACATCGCCGGGCTGGGCGAGAAGGTGCTGCTCGGCGACATCCGCACGCTCGGCAGGGGATCGGGCAAGGTCGCGATCGGCAGCCGGCTGGCGCAGAACCTCGGCATCCGCGTCGGCGACACGATCACGATCATCAATCCCGCGGGCCGCTCCACCCCCTTCGGCACCACCATCCGCCAGGTGCCCTACGAGGTCGGCGCGATCTTCGAGGTCGGCATCTTCACCTTCGACGAGAAGTTCGTGATGCTCCCGCTCGCCGATGCGCAGCAGCTTTTGCTGATGGGCGATTCGGTGGCGCAGATCGAGGTCACCGTGACCGATCCCGACCGCGTCGGCGAAATCCTCGCCCCCGTCGCCGAGCGGCTCACGGGCCGCGCGGTGATCGCCGACTGGAAGACGATGAACTCGGCGCTGTTCGAGGCCCTGCAGGTCGAGCGCGTGGCGATGTTCTTCGCGCTCAGCTTCATGGTGCTGGTCGCCGCGTTCAACATCCTCTCGAGCCTCGTCATGCTGGTGCGCGCCAAGACCCGCGACATCGCGATCATGCGCACGATGGGCGCGACGCGGCGGTCCTTGCTCAAGATTTTCGTCACCACCGGCACCACGGTGGGCGCGATCGGCACGATGGCGGGCCTTCTGCTCGGCGCGGTGGTGCTGTTCTTCCGCGAACCGATCGTCGATTTCATCGCCTTCGCCACCGGACAGGAGATCTGGGATCCCCAGGTGCGCTTCCTCTCCACGCTGCCCTCTCGCACCGATCCGTGGGAGGTGTTCGGGATCGTGATGCTGGCGCTGACGATGAGCTTCCTCGCCACGCTCTACCCGGCCTTCAAGGCAGCCAATACCGATCCCGTGCAGGTGCTGCGTTATGAATAGCGGGCCGATCGTCAGCCTTCACGGCCTGAGGCGCTCCTTCGAACAGGGCGGGCAGCGCATCGACGTGCTGCGCGGGGTCGATCTGGCGATCATGCCGGGCGAGATCGTCGCGCTGCTTGGCCCCTCGGGCTCGGGCAAGTCGACCATGCTCCAGGCCATCGGGCTACTCGAGGGCGGGTTCGAGGGTTCGATCACCATCGCCGGCCAGCAGGCCGAACACCTCGCCGGGGACGAGCGCACGGCGCTGCGCCGCGAGCATCTCGGCTTCGTCTACCAGTTCCACCATCTCCTCCCCGACTTCGACGCGCGCGAGAACGTGGTGATGCCGCAGATGATCCTCGGCACGCCCCGCGCCGAGGCGGAGGCGCGGGCGGACAGCCTGCTTTCGAGCCTCGGGCTCGGGGCGCGGTTGACGCACCGTCCCAGCCAGCTCTCGGGCGGGGAGCAGCAGCGCGTCGCGGTCGCCCGCGCGCTCGCCAACCGGCCGACGCTGGTGCTGGCCGACGAGCCGACCGGCAATCTCGACGAGCACACATCCGATGCGGTGCTCGCCCAGTTCCTCGAGCTGGTGCGGGGCGAGGGCAGCGCCGCGCTGGTCGCCACGCACAATGAGCGCCTTGCAGCGAGGATGGACCGCGTCGTGCGCCTCAAGGACGGCGTGCTGATCTAGATTAGGTCGCATGGCATTCTCGCGGCGCAGGATGCCCGGCAAGGAGGCCCTATCGATGTCAGACCATCCCAGCACTTTCGGCAGCGAAACCAATCCTTCGGGCGAACACGCATGGGACGACCGCGCGCGGATCGTCTCCGCCGACCAGAGCGACAGGCTCGGCGGCGGCGGCATCGTGCTGCTGCGCGGGACCTTCGCCGAGATGATCCGCCGCATCGCCCTGCTCGCCGAGGAGGACCGGCAGGGCTACGTCATCGAGAAGGCCGGCGACCGCATCTACAGCGCCGAGGAAGCGATGGCGCTTGCCAGCCGCCCCGATTTTCCCGCACAAGACCCCGGTTGATCCAACCAGCGGGGGCTGCATGACCACGATTGCCGATTTCACCGTCACCACCAACCGGGGCGAGCCGCTTGACCTGTCGAGCAAGCTCGGTACCGTGCTGCTGGTGGTCAACACCGCCAGCAAATGCGGCTTCACCCCGCAGTACGACGGGCTGGAGAAACTCTACCAGACCTACAAGGATCGCGGCTTCGAGGTGCTGGGCTTCCCCTGCAACCAGTTCGGCGCGCAGGAGCCGGGCAGCGCCGACGAGATCGCCGAGTTCTGCAAGGTCAATTTCGGCGTCACCTTCCCGCTGATGGCCAAGATCGACGTCAATGGCGCCAATGCCTCGCCGCTCTACGACTGGATGAAGTCGGAGAAGAAGGGGCTGATGGGTTCGACCTCGATCAAGTGGAACTTCACCAAGTTCCTGATCGGCCGCGACGGCAAGGTGGTGAAGCGTTACGGCCCGACCGACACCCCCGCGGCCATCGCCAGGGATATCGAGGCGCTGCTCTAGCCGACTTTCCTGTGGAAGCGCCTCTTGGCGCTGACGGGGCATGTGCGCATATTCCCGCCCATGCCCTTCGCCCCCTTCGTCCCCCTGCGCGTGATGTCGTCCTATTCGATGCTCGAAGGGGCGATCGATCCGAAGGACATCGCCAAGCTGGCGAAGGAGCGCGGCTTTCCGGCGATCGCGATCTGCGACCGCAACGGGCTCTACGGCATCATGGCCTTCGCCGCCGCCTGCAAGGGCGAGGGCGTGCAGCCGATCATCGGCGCGCTGCTTGGCGTCGCGCGGGACGAGACCCGCGGGACGGTCGACTACCTGCCGCTCTTCGCGCAGGACGATGCGGGCTACGACAACCTGTGCCACCTCGTCTCGGCAGCCCATCTCGATCGTCCGCTCGAGCGCGATCCGCATGTGACCCTCGCCGATCTGGAGGGCCGCACCGACGGCCTGATCGCGCTCACCGGCGCGGGCGAGGGCGGGCTCACCCGGTTGCTCGCTGAAGGGCAGCAGGAGGCCGCCGAGCGTCTCGCCGAGCGGCTGGAGGCGCTGTTCCCCGGGCGCCTCTACATCGAACTGGCGCGCGCGGGCGATCCGGTCTGCGAGCGGGCCGAGGATGCGCTGGTCGATCTCGCCTATGCCCGCGATCTGCCGCTGGTCGCCACCAACCCCGCGAACTTCGCCGAACCGCACATGCACAAGGCGCACGACGCCATGCTGTGCATCGCCCATTCGACCCAGATCGAGGCGGAGGACCGTCCGCGCTCCAACCCGCAGGCTTTCGTCAAGTCGGCGAGCATGATGGAGGAGGCCTTCGCCGATCTTCCGGAGGCGACGGCCAACACGCTCGTCATCGCCCAGCGCTGCGCCTTCGCGCCGCCCTATCGCAAGCCGATCCTGCCGAGCCTTGCAGGCGATCTGGCGGGGGAGGCGCGGATGCTGGCGGAGGATTCGCGCGCCGGGCTGGAAGCGCGCCTCGCCGCCTATCCCGATCTCACCGAGGAGGAGCGGAAGGTCTATTTCGACCGCCTCGAGTTCGAGATCGACGTGATCGTGAAGATGGGCTTCCCCGGCTACTTCCTGATCGTTGCCGACTTCATCAAGTGGGCCAAGGAACAGGGCATTCCGGTGGGCCCGGGGCGCGGGTCCGGCGCGGGCTCGGCGGTGGCCTGGGCGCTCACCATCACCGATCTCGATCCGATCAAACTGGGCCTGCTGTTCGAGCGCTTCCTCAACCCAGAACGCGTCTCGATGCCCGACTTCGATATCGACTTCTGCGAAACGCGGCGCGGAGAGGTGATCCGCTACGTCCAGCGCAAGTATGGCGGCGATCACGTCGCGCAGATCATCACCTTCGGAAAGCTCAAGGCCCGCGCGGTGCTGCGCGACTGCGGGCGCATCCTGCAGATGAGCTACGGGCAGGTCGACCGGCTGTGCAAGATGGTGCCCAACCATCCGACCGACCCCTGGACCCTGCCGCGCTCATTGAACGGCGCGGCGGACTTCAAGCGCGAATACGACAATGACAAGGAGGTGAAGCGCCTCGTCGACCTCGCGATGCAGCTCGAAGGCCTGCCGCGCAATTCCTCGACCCACGCGGCGGGCGTGGTGATCGGCGACCGGCCCTTGGCGAAACTGGTGCCGCTCTACCGCGACCCGCGCTCGGACATGCCGGTGACGCAGTTCGACATGAAATATGTCGAATCAAGCGGACTGGTGAAGTTCGACTTCCTCGGTCTGAAGACCCTGTCGGTGCTGAGGAAGGCGGTCGACCTGCTGGAGAAGCGGGGGATCGCCATCGACCTCGGCGCGCTGCCGCTCGACGACGCGCAGGTCTACCACCTCATGCAGACAGGCAATACGGTCGGCGTGTTCCAGCTGGAATCCGAAGGGATGCGGCGGACGCTGAAGGCGGTGAAGCCGACCAATTTCGGCGACATCATCGCGCTCGTCTCGCTCTACCGCCCCGGCCCGATGGACAACATCCCGCTGTTCGGCCAGCGCAAGGCGGGCGTGGTGCCGATCGAGTATCCGCATCCCAAGCTGGAAGGCATCCTCGCCGAGACCTACGGGATCTTCGTCTACCAGGAACAGGTGATGCAGGCCGCCCAGGTGCTCGCGGGTTATTCGCTCGGCGACGCGGACCTGCTGCGCCGCGCGATGGGCAAGAAGGTGCAGGCCGAGATGGACGCCCAGCGCGGCCGCTTTGTCGAGGGCTGCAAGGCGGTCTCCGACATCGAAGCCAAGCGCGCCAACGAGCTGTTCGACTTGATCGACAAGTTCGCCGGCTACGGCTTCAACAAGTCGCACGCGGCGGCCTATGCGCTGCTCGCCTACCAGACCGCATGGATGAAGGCGCATTACCCGGAAGAGTTCTACGCCGCCTCGATGTGCTTCGACATGCACCAGTCGGAAAAGCTCAATGTCTTTGTCGACGATGCGCGGCGCTATCCGAACGGGCACGGCGGGGTCGAGGTGCTGGCACCCTGCATCAATGCCTCCGAGGCCGAGTTCACCGTCGAGCAGACCGACACCGGCTATGCCGTGCGCTACGCGCTCGCGGGCATCCGCAATGTCGGCGAGAAGGCAATGGAAGCGATCGTCGCCGAGCGTGAGGCGAATGGGCCTTTCGCCAGCCTCAAGGACCTGTTCGAGCGGCTGCCGCAGGGCACCATGAACCGCCGCCAGCTCGAGGGGCTGATCTGCGCCGGCGCCCTCGATGCGCTCGAGCCCGACCGCGCGCTCCTGTTTGCCAATGCCGAGCACCTGATGGCGGTGGCGGATGCCGCGATCCGCGAACGCAGCAGCGGGCAGGCGGGCCTGTTCGGGGGCGATGCGGGACCTGCCGAGGATCTGCGCCTTCAGCCCTGCGAAGCGTGGTCGCGCACCGACCGCATGGCCAAGGAGCGCGAGAATTTCGGCTTCTACTTCTCCGCCCATCCGGTGGCGCAATACCGCGATGTTGCCTCGGCCAACGGCGCGCGGACCTATCAGAGCCTGATGGAGGCCGGGGCGCCGGTGGGCGGGCGCGGGTCGGCGGTGATGGCGGTGCTGGTTGAAGGCATCACCAAGGCGCGCACCCGCAAGGGCGGCACCTTCGTTCGAGCGGATTTCTCCGACGCATCGGGGCAGTTCTCCGCCGCCTGCTTCGAGGAGGCGCTGGTGCCCGATTTCGAACGCTGGGCGCAGGCGGGCGAGTGCCTTCTGCTGACGGTGGAACTGGATTCGCCCAATCCCGACGAACCGCCGCGCCTCACGGTGCGCGGCGCGCGACCGCTGGCGGCGGTCAGCGGGTCGACGGCAATGGAACTGACCGCCGACATCGCCCATGCAGAGGCCCTGCGCGAACTCGAGATCGAGCTTTCGGCGGCGCGCGGCGAGCGGCCCACCGGAGCGGGCGAGGTGGTGGTGCGGCTGGCGCTGGCCGATGGCGGGCAGGCCGAGATGCGGCTGGGCCGCAGCTTCGTGCTGACCGGCGAACTCGCCGAACGGCTCGCTGCGGTCGAGGGCATCTCCCGCGTTGCGCTGGTGCCCCTCAAGAAGCGCGGCAATCTCAGGCTGGTTGCCTGAGGCCCACGAAAAAGGGGCCGGATCGCTCCGGCCCCTCCTGTTTCATTGCATCGGGCGGTAAGCCTTACATCCCCGAACCCGGGCCGTAGGTCACTTCGACGCGGCGGTTCTGCGCCTCGCGCACGCCATCGGCGGTTGGCACGCGCGGTTGGCTCTCGCCGAAGGCCTCGCCGCTGATCTGGCCCGCCGGAACCCCGCGCGAGACCATGTAGCCGCGAACAGCCTCGTTGCGGCGACCGGCCAGCGCCATGTTGTACTGCGCGCTCCCCGCCTTGTCGGTGTGGCCCGCCAGCATCACGCGCGCCGTGCCGCAATTGGCATAGGCGGTGACGGCATTGTTGAGGATGCTCGCCGCTTCGGGGCTGATGTCCGAACGGTCGAAGTCGAAGAAGACGATGTAGGGCCCGGTGTTGCACTGCGCCTGCGGCGGCGGAGGCGGGGGCGGAGGCGGCGGGGGAGGCGGCGGCGGGGCCGGCGGCGGCGGCGGGGGTGCCGCGACCGGTGCGGGTGCCGCCTGACCGCCGAAGTTGTAGGTCAGGCTCGCGAGGATCGAGTGGGACGAATAGTCCGCCCGCAGATCGCGGCCGTTGGCGGCTTCGATCTCGAAGTTGTCGATCACGAAATAGCGGTACTTCACCCCGAGATCGACGCTGCGGGACAGCGCGACCCGCGCACCGGCGAGCAGCTGCCATGCGAAATCGGTGGTGCCGTCGTCGATCACCGTCCCGACGCCCGCGACCTCGACGGGGAGATTGAGCCGGGCAATGCCGACCCCGCCGCCGCCGAAGACCTGGAAGCCGTCATCGCTGCCGAACTCGACGAGGGCGTTGACCATGCCGCTCCAGATCTCGAGGTCTTCCTCGTTCTGGACGACAGTGCCCGGTGCAACCGTGAGTCCGCCGGGGAGGATGGCGGAATTCACCACGGTCAGGCGGTCATAGCCGTTGCGCTTGTAGCCACCCTCGGCCTCGAGCCGGAAAGCGCCGAAATCGTAACCGACCACGATATCGGCATCGATCCCGAGCTTGGTATCGGCAATCGCGGCGCTTTCCAGGCGGCCGTCGGCGCGGTCGTTATCGATGTCGAGCGTCACCTGATCCTTGAGGCTGACGCCGCCGTTGATGCCGATGTAGGGCTGGCCTTCGCGTGCCTGCGCCGGAGCGGCGATGATCGCGGCCGCTCCGCAGAGCCAGATTGTTGTTCTTTTCATGGGTCTTGTCCCTCTTCTTGGGTTCCGGATGAAGCTAGGCACATCCTGTTTCGCGCGTGTGACAGGCCCGGCCCGCGCCGGCCCCAACCTAGGTGGGGATCGGCGGCGGATGATGCCGGCACCTGTCCGGGATGGCGGGGCTTGCGGCCTCGACTACATCCCCGATCCGGGACCGTAGGTCACTTCGACCCGGCGGTTCTGCGCCTCGCGCACGCCATCGGCGGTCGGCACGCGCGGCTGGCTCTCGCCGAAGGCCTCGCCGCTGATCTGCCCGGCCGGAATGCCGCGCCCGGTCAGGTAGCTGCGCACCGCCTCGTTGCGGCGGCCAGCCAGCGCCATGTTGTACTGCGCGCTGCCCGCCTTGTCGGTGTGTCCGGCGAGCATCACCCGCGCATTGCCGCAATTGGCATAGGCGCTGACGGCATTGTTGAGGACGCTGGCGGCCTCCGCACCGATGTCCGACCGGTCGAAGTCGAAGAAGACGATGTAGGGCCCGGTGTTGCACTGCGCCTGCGGCGGCGGCGGCGGAGGCGGTGGGGGCGGCGGCGGGGGCGGAGGGGGAGGCGGCGGGGGCGGGGGTGCCGCGACCGGCGCTGGCTCGGCCCGTCCACCGAAATTGAAGATCAGGCTCCCGAGAACCGAATGCGATTCCAGCGCGATCTCGAGCGGATTGCCGCCGAAGCCGTCGACATTCACGTTGTCGGCCCTGAAATAGCGGTACTTCACGCCCAGATCGACGTTGTCGCTGAGCGCGTAGCGCACGCCGGCGAGGCCCTGATAGGCGAAGGTCGTGTCGCTGTCGTTTGCGAGCAGGCCCGTTTCCGGCGTGCTCAACTCGAAATCGACATGGGCGATGCCGGCACCGCCGCCGACGAAGAACTGGAGGCCGTCGTCATTGCCGAAGTCGAGCAGGAGGTTGAGCATCCCGCTATAGGTCTTCTGGGTGCTGTCCGGCCCGAACCGGCGGCCCGGAACGAGGCCGGGAAGGCTGTTGGCGCTGGTGATGATCAGCGTGTCGTGGTCCTGGTTCCTGAAGGCCGCTTCGCCTTCGAGCCGGAACCAGCCGAAATCGTAGCCGAGGACGCCGTCCACCTCCCAGCCCGTGCCGGTGTTGACGAGGGCGCGGTTGCCGGGCGTGTCGCTGCGGAAGGGCTCGCTCTCGATCTCCGCCTGGTCCTCGAAGACGATCCCGCCGTTGATGCCGGCATAGACCCGGCCGTCGCGCGCCTGAGCAGGCACTGCGATGATCGTCGCGGCGCCGACGAGCAGAAATGCTGCTTTTCTCATTTCTTGTTTTCCCTGCATTCGTGTCCACCCGCTGGGTCAGCAGGCCGTGGCGTCGCCGGACCGGCCGGAAGTCCGGTCCGTTGACGGCAGGCTCAAGCCTGCGGAGATGCAAATGGTTCAACCGCTCGCGGCGAATCGTGCCCGCCGTTGGGCGAAGCGATTGCCAATCGGTATCGCCAGAGGCATGAACGGGCCGAACCGCCCGGCACCGACCGCGGCGGACCCACACGCAATCGCAGGAGAGATGAAACATGGCCGCAGGCAAGCTCGGGGCAATGCAGGACTGGACGATGCGGGTCACCGCGGTGATCGATCACGCCGCGCGCGAGGCGGGCGGACGCGAGATCGTCAGCCGCTGGGCCGACGGCAGCGAGACGCGCACCGACTGGGCGGGCATCCGCCGCGACGCGCTGAAGATGGCGCAGGCATTGCAGCGACTGGGCCTCAAGCCGGGCGAAAAGGTCGCGAGCCTCGCGATGAACCATTCGCGCCACCTCGTCAGCTGGTATGGCGTAGCGGGGATGGGCGGTGTGCTCCACACGGTGAACCCGCGCCTGTTCGACGACCAGCTCGAATATATCGTCAACCACGCCGAGGACCGCGTGCTGTGCTACGACGCGGCCTTCCAGCCGATCGTCGACCGCATGAAGAGCCGCTGGCCGACGGTCGAGCACTACATCTGCTACGATAGCGGCGCTCACGCCCCGGCCTTCGAGGACTGGATCGCGGCCGAGGACGGCGATTTTGAGTGGGTGACCGGGGGCGAAACCGACCCCTGCATGATCTGCTACACCTCGGGCACCACCGGCAATCCCAAGGGCGTGCAGTACGAGCACCGCTCGACCGTTCTCCACGCGCTCGCCGGGCTGCAATCCGCGGCCTTCAACTTCAGCGCGGCTTCGGTGATGCTGCCGGTCGTGCCGATGTTCCACGCGGCGAGCTGGGGCCTGCCCTATGCTGGCGCAATGGCGGGGATCAAGTTCGTGTTCTCCGCCGTGAACGATCCGGCGGTGCTGCATGACCTGATGATCCGCGAGGGCGTGACCGACAGCGCGGGCGTGCCGACCGTGTGGCTGGCGCATTTCCAGTATTGCGACGCCAACGGGCTCGAGCTGCCGCCTTTGAAGGCCGCGACCATCGGCGGCTCGGCCGCACCGCGCTTCATGATCGAGCGGCTGCTCAAGAACGGCACCCGCGTCCAGCACGCATGGGGCATGACCGAGACTTCGCCCATCGGCACGGTCGGCGGCCCGACCTGGGACTGGGACCAGCTGACGCTCGAGGAGAAGGTCGAGAAGACCGCGATGCAGGGCCGCCCGATCTTCGGCGTGCAGCTGCGCACCGTGGCGCTCGACGACATGACCACCGAACTGCCGCGCGACGGGAAGACCTCCGGCGCGCTCCAGATCCGGGGGCCGTGGATCATCAGGCGCTACTTCAAGGCGGAGCAGGACGCGGTCGGCAATGACGGCTGGTTCGACACCGGCGATGTCGGCATCCTCCACCCCGACGGCACGCTCCAGCTCACCGACCGCACCAAGGACGTGATTAAGTCGGGCGGCGAGTGGATCAGCTCGGTCGAGCTGGAAAACGCCGCCTGCGGCCACCCTGGCGTCGCCGAGGCGGCCTGCATCGGGATATACCACCCCAAGTGGGACGAGCGCCCGGTGCTGTTCGTGGTCAAGAAGGCCGGGGCCGAGGTGACGTCCGAGGACATCATCGAGCACCTGAGGCCCCAGATCGCCAAGTGGTGGCTGCCCGATGCCGTCGAATTCGTTGACGACATTCCCCACACCGCCACCGGCAAGATCAGCAAGAAGGACCTGCGCGACCGCTTTGCGGACTACACGCTTGCCTGATGTGACGATCCGGCCTGCGCGTTGCGAAGACGCGCGGGCCATCGCCGCAATCTATGCCTGGCACGTGGCGAACGGCACGGCGACCTTTGATACCGTCGCTCCCGATGCGGGCGCCTGGGCCGAAAAGCTCGCCGATTTCGCCGCGCGCGGCTTCCCCTTCCTCGTCGCCGAGCGGGCAGGCGGGGTGGTCGCCTATGCCTATGCCGCCCGCTTCCGCGACCGCGCCGCCTATGCCCATACCTGCGAGGACAGCATCTATGTCGCCCACGACGCGCGCGGGGGCGGGATCGGCAGCGTGCTGCTGCCCGCGCTGATCGAGGCCGCACGGGCGAGCGGGTTCCAGCAGCTGATCGCGGTCATCGGCGGCGGCGAGCCGGCCTCGGTCGCGCTCCACGCCCGCTGCGGTTTCGTCCACGCCGGGCGGATGCGCAATGTCGGGAGGAAGTTCGGGCGCTTGCTCGATACCGTCTACATGCAATGCGACCTCACGGGAGGAGGACCGAACCCATGACCTGCGAAACCTATATCGACCCATCGCCAGTCAACTTCCAAGCCTTCAAGGACCTGCCGCGCGACACGCCGATCAACATGCTCAACATGCTGCTCTATCGGGATCTCGCCGAATATCCCGAGGGCCACGAGCACGCCGGCAAGGGCTGGAGCGGGCGGCGCGCCTACGAGGAATACGGGATCACCAGCGGCCCGATCTTCCGGCGGCTCGGCGGTCAGATCCTGTGGCGCGGGCGGTTCGAGACCGTGGTGACCGGCCCCGAGGGCGAGCGCTGGCACGACGCCTTCATCGCCCAATACCCGAACGCCGGGGCGTTCTTCGCGATGATCAAGGACCCGGATTACCAGAAGGCCGTCGTCAACCGCAGCGCCGCGCTGGTCGACAGCCGCCTGGTGCGCTTCGCCCCGGGCGAGGTCGGCGAGGGCTTCGGGTGATCTAGAACAGGCTGAGCTGCCCACCCGCCTCCGGTGCCTGGAACCGCGAGCAATCGAGTTCGAAGCGGTGCTTGCCGATCCCCGCCTTCTTGCACGCCACCCGGAACCGCGCGCGGATCAGGTCGGGCCACACGCCTTGCGGGTTCATGCGGCTGTGGAAGTTGGGATCATTGTCGCGGCCCCCTCGCATCTCGCGGACGATCCCCATCACCTTGCCCGCCCGCTCGGGGAAGTGAACCGCCAGCCATTCGCGGAACAGCGGGGCGACCTCGTGGGGGAGGCGCAAGGGGATCCAGCCGACGCTCTGCACCCCGAGTTCCGCCACGCGGGCAATGATGCCTTCGATGAACTCGTCGGTGATCGCGGGGATGACGGGCGACAAGGAGCAGTGTACCGGCACGCCCCGTTCCACCAGCTTTCCCAGCGCCGCCAACCGCTTGGCGGGCGCGGCACAGCGCGGCTCGAGCTTTGCCGACAGCACGGGATCGAGGCTCGTCACCGAGATCGACACGGCCACCAGTTTCTCGCGGGCCATCTCTGCCAGCAGGTCGGCATCATCCAGCACGCGGTCTGACTTGGTGGTGATGGTCACCGGATGGCGGGTTTCGCGGCACACTTCGAGGATCTGGCGCGTGATCCGCCAGTCGCGCTCGATCGGCTGATAGGGATCGGTGTTGGTGCCGAGCGCGATGGGCCTCGGCGAATAACCCCTCTTCGCCAATGTCTTGCGCAGCAGAGCGGCCGCTTCCGGCTTGGCGAAAAGCTTCGTCTCGAAGTCGAGGCCGGGTGACAGATCGTGATAGGCATGGGTTGGCCGCGCGAAGCAGTAGACGCAGCCGTGCTCGCAGCCGCGATAGGCGTTGATCGAGCGGTCGAAGGGCACGTCGGGGGACTGGTTGAAGGTGAGGATCGACTTCGGGCGCTCCTCGGTGACTGTGGTGTGCAGTTTCACCGGCGGGCCGTCCAGTGTCGCCACATGGTCGCGCCAGTCGCCGTCGATCTCGCGCTCGGCCAGTCCGAAGCGGGTGGGGACCTGCCCCGATTGCGCACCGCGCCCCTTGATCGGCGAATGTTTCACGTGGAACATTTACGGAACAAAAGCCCGTCTGCCAAGTCCCATGTCCACCGCGCTGATCGGCAAGCGCACCGCTATGACGTGACGAAGACATAGCGACGGGCGCGCAATGAACCCGGGTCAGACTTCGCGCAGCCGCGGCATCAGCTCGACGAAGTTGCACGGCCGGTTGCGGCTGTCGAGCTGCTCGGCGAGGATCCCGTCCCAGCCGTCCTTCACCGCACCGTTCGATCCGGGGAGGGCGAAAATGTAGGTTCCCCGTGCCACCACGGCCATCGCGCGCGATTGCACCGTGCTGGTGCCGATGGACTTGAAGCTCAGCCAGCGGAACAGCTCGCCGAAGCCGGGGATTTCGCGCGCGCCTTCGATCCGGGCGAGCGCCTCGGGGGTCACGTCGCGGCCCGTGAGGCCGGTGCCCCCGGTGCTGACCACCGCGTCGATGGCGGGATCCTCGATCCAGGCCTCGAACTGCGCGGCAAGGAGCGCGGCATCGTCCTTCACGATGGTGCGGGCGGCTAGATGATGCCCGGCGCCGGTCACTCGGCTTGCGAGAATGTCGCCCGAGGTGTCGGTCGCGGGCGTGCGAGTGTCGGAAACGGTGAGAACAGCGATGTTTATAGGCTTGAATTCGCGCGTTTCGTCAATCGCCACTTTGCCCGCTCCCCGCTACGGCTCCAACCGTGCCGAACGGGTCGTAGCAGCCCGCGGGAATTCGGGCCAGCGCCCTTGCGCAAGCGCGCGGCGGCTCTGCGAGGGGACCCCGGCGGCGCGCTCGTACATCCAGTAATTGCGCATCACGATCGCGACATAGCCCCGGGTTTCCCAATAGGGGATCGATTCCATCCACAGCAGCGGATCGCCCTGGTCGTTGATCTCGCCATTCCAGCGCCCGACCGGCACGAGGCCCGCGTTGTAGGCCGCCATGATCTTGGGCAGCGCGCCGCCCGTTGCGGGATGGTCGCGCAGCATCTCGAGATGGCGCTGGCCATAGGCGAGGTTGACCTGCGGATCGTTGAGGTCCGCATAACTCATCCCGAGGTTGAGGCGCCCGGAATGGTCCTTGGCAGCCGCCGGCATGATCTGCATCAGGCCCCGGGCATTGGCGGGGCTGACGGCGGCCGCCCGGAAGTTCGATTCCTGCAGCGCATGGGCGAAGGCCAGCGCCGGGTCGACCTGCCACCCGCCCACCGGCTGCCAATAGGCGACCGGAAAGCGAAGGGAGGGGTCGCTGCTGGTGCCGTAGGGGGCGTTGTGCGCCATGAACAGCTGGGTCGAGGGCAGGCCCAGTTCGCGCGCAAGGCGGGCGAGGGCGCCATACTGGTAGGCCGGACCGATCTTCGCCTCGTGGCGCAGCACCTCGTCGGCGAGCGAGGGCCGGCCGATCTCGATCAGCGCGGCGGCGACGCGGACATTGGGGCGCTGCTGAAGCTGGCTCCAGTCCTCGCGGCTCATCGGCACGGGCGGGGCGTGCTGGGGCAGCTCGATCCCGAGCTGGTCGGCGGCGAGCATCCCGTAGAGCGTCTCGTCCATCCGCGCGGCTGCGGAAAGGTGCTGCTGCGCCTGCCCCGGCTCGCGGCAGCGCACCGCCGCGCGCGCGGCCCAGTAGTGCCCTGCGGCGGCGAGTTCGACGTTGGAGGCGATCGCGGCGACCCGCGCGAACGCCTCGCCCGCGAGCGAGCAGTGGCCCATGCGCCATGCGGCAAGGCCCTCGACCCAGGCGCCCTCGGCCACCCATGCGCCGGTGCCTTCGGCGACGGTGCGCGCCAGTTCGAGCGCGGCGTTGTCGTTGTTCTCGATATAGTGGCTCCACGCCACGCGCTGGCGCCATTCGGCGCGGGCATCACCCGAAAGCTGCCAGTCGACCTCGGCGAGCAGCCGCTGGGCCTCGCCCGGATTGTCGGCCTTGATCGCCGCGAGGATCGCGGTCGCGGTGGCGGGCGGCATGGTGCCGTCGTTCACGGTGCGCGGCAGGATGCGCTTGGGCGCATAGGGCTGGCGCGCGAAGCCCTGTTCGCCCGGGATCGGCGGCAGGGTCGTCAGGCCGCGCTTGGCGCCCATGCGGGCGAGCTGTTCGGCCTGGGGCAGATCAGTGCCGGCGCTGAACCATGCGGCGATCTGCTCGGCGGAGATTTTGGGGCTCTTGGCGTGGGTGTAGTATTCGGCGCGGGCGATCTGTGTCAGCACGCCGGCGGGCCGCTGGGCCAGCAGGCTCTCGACGAGGCCCCATTGCTCGGTGTCGATCGCGGCGAAGAGCTGGCGGTAATGCTCGCGCTCCTCCGGAGCGAGGACGGCGGAGAGCGCGCGCTCGCCCGGCACCGCGCCGTTCCAGCGCGCGACCAGATCGCCCGATTGCGCCGCAGCCGGCGACGCCGCTGCCGTCGCCGCCAGCGCCAGTCCTGCCAGAAGCACTGCCTTGCGCATCAATGTGTGGCCGACCATTCGATCCATCTCCGCCAGAACCGGGCCTTGAGCCGGGGGCTTTCCATCAGGGCTTCGAGCGTTTCGCTCATGATGACCGGTCGGTTAACATTGTCATGGTTATTCCCGCTTGAATCATCACGGTTAACAAATCCCAGCATCGGCGCGAGGCCGGTGCCGAAGGCGAGCACGCGGGCAGGGGCGACGAGGCCGACATGATGGGCGGTGACCATGTCCAGGCCGCCGGCCGCCAGCGCCGCCAGATCGGCCATCGGCATGACCGAGGGCAGGGCCGCGGCGATGTAGACTGCGCTCTCGTCCAGGCCCATCGCGGCGAGGATGTTGGCGAGCAACCGCCCCTGCGGCCCGTTCATCAGCACCTCGCGGTCTCCTTCCTCGGGCTGGGGGACGAGCACCATCAGCGCTGCGCCCGCTGGCCCGCGCGGCGGCACGCGGGGGGCACCGCGCGCGAGGCCCGCGTCGGGTGCCTCCATCCACCACTGGCGGAAGGCGGCGAGGTCGGCGGGGGGCGAATCGCCCAGCGGGTTGCGGCGCGGCGCGGCGGGCGCAGGGGGCGTTTCCGGCGCGGGGGCGGCGTGGCGGCCCGGCTTGTCCGCAACCGGGCGGTGATCGCCCGGGGCGGCCCGCGCTGCGGCAGCCTGACCCGCGACCTCGGCCTGTCCTGCTGCGGCGGGAGCGGCTTCTCCCAACCACGCCGTAGCGTCATCGGCGAAGTCGTGATCGACCCCGGCCAAGTGCCACCAGGCGAGCGCCGCTTCGCATTCGCGCGCTAGGGAGGGGTCGGGCCAACTCATCGGGGGGTCTTGCTATCCAATGCGGGTCTTGACTGTCCCTGTCCCCGTTAGCAAGTGGACGGACAAGGCATATCGCCAGACTGTGCGGCCCGCGCGGCAAAAACCAACAAGGATCAGGAATCCCCATGAGCGAACGTGAATCGATGCCCTGCGACGTCGTCATCGTCGGCGGCGGTCCGGCGGGTCTGTCGGCGGCGATCCGGCTGAAGCAGATCAATCCGGAACTGGAAGTGATCGTGCTCGAGAAGGGCTCGGAGATCGGTGCGCACATCCTGTCGGGGGCGGTGGTCGATCCCAAGGCGCTCGACGAACTGCTGCCCGACTGGCGCGAACAGGGCTGCCCGATGGCCGAGACCCCGGTGACCGACAACTGGCACTGGGTGCTCTCCAAGACCGGCAAGACCTCGCTCCCGCACGCGATCATGCCGCCGCTGATGAGCAACCACGGCTGCTACACCGGCTCGCTCGGCAACCTCACCCGCTGGCTCGCCGAACAGGCCGAGGGGCTGGGCGTGATGGTCTTCCCCGGCTTCCCGGCGGCGGACGTGATGATCGACGAGAACGGCGCGGTCGCGGGCGTCATCACGCAGGACATGGGCGTGGCGGCGGACGGCAGCCACAAGGGCGACTACCAGCCCGGCATGGAGATCCACGCCAAGTACACGCTCTTTGCCGAAGGCGCGCGCGGGAACCTCACCAAGCGGATGAAGGCGAAGTACGACCTCGAGGCGAACTGCCAGCCGCAGGTCTACGGCCTCGGCATCAAGGAATTGTGGGACATCGATCCCAAGAAGCACAAGCCGGGCCGCGTGATCCACACGCAGGGCTGGCCGCTGTCGGAAAGCGAGAGCTGGGGCGGGGGCTTCCTCTACCATCAGGCGAACGGGCAGGTGGCATTGGGCTTCGTGACCGCGCTCGATTACAAGAACCCCTGGGTCTCGCCCTATCAGGAATTTCAGCGCTGGAAGCAGCACCCGGCGATCCGCGAATATCTCGAAGGCGGCAAGCGCGTGAGCTACGGCGCGCGCGCGATCAACGAGGGCGGCTGGCAGTCGGTGCCCAAGCTCGCCTTCCCCGGAGGCGCGCTGATCGGCTGCGCGGCGGGCTTCGTCAACGTGCCGCGCATCAAGGGCAGCCACACCGCGATGAAGAGCGGGATGCTGGCGGCCGAGAGCATCGCGGCGGCGATTGCTGCCGGTCACGAAAAGACCGAGCTGATGGACTATGACGCCGCGGTGCGCTCCAGCTGGATCGCGACCGAGCTGAAGCTGGTCCAGAACGCCCAGCCCGCGGTCGCCAAGTACGGCGGCGACATCGGCACTGCGCTCGCGGGCATCGACATGTGGATGCGCACGCTGAAGATCGGCCTGCCCATCTCGATGAAGCACCACCGCGACTACGAGATGACCGGCCGCGCCGATCTCTACCCGAAGATCGACTACCCCAAGCCAGATGGCGTCATCACCTTCGACCGCCTCACCAACGTCGCCTACAGCTACACCAACCACGCCGAGGACCAGCCCTGCCACCTGCAGGTGAAGGACCTGGAACTCCAGAAGGCGAGCGAACTCGGCGTCTTCGGCGGGCCCTCGGCGCGCTACTGCCCGGCGGGGGTCTACGAATGGCTGGTGGACGAGAAGACCGGCGAGCCCAAGTTCCAGATCAACTCGCAGAATTGCGTCCACTGCAAGACCTGCGACATCAAGGACCCCAACCAGAACATCAACTGGGTGACGCCGGAAGGCGGCGGCGGACCGAACTATCCGAATATGTGAGGCGAGGGCTTTGACCCTCGCCGAAACCGCCTACGCCAAGATCAACCTCGCGCTGC
This sequence comes from Porphyrobacter sp. THAI-01a, assembly GCF_056868655.1. NCBI lineage: Bacteria > Pseudomonadati > Pseudomonadota > Alphaproteobacteria > Sphingomonadales > Erythrobacteraceae > Porphyrobacter > Porphyrobacter sp. THAI-01a. The sequence continues at coordinate 1,460,531 of NZ_CP180579.1, forward strand.
ATGTCAGGAGACGGCGGGAGGACGGGTATCACGAGCTCGAAACCCTGTTCGCTTTCGTCGATGCGGGCGATGTCCTGACGGCGACGCTTGCCGCGCAGGATAGCGTCACCACGCTGGGCGAGTTCGCGGGGGTGCTCGACAATCCCTTCGACAATCTGGTGGCCCGCGCATTGGGCGCCCTCCCGCGCTCTCAGGGCCTTGCGGTGACCCTCGAAAAGAACCTCCCCGTCGCGGCTGGCCTCGGCGGCGGGTCGGCGGATGCGGGGGCGGTGTTTCGCATGGTCGAGGCGCTGTACGGCTTGCCGGAGGACTGGCAGGCGCGCGCGGCAAAACTTGGCGCGGATGTGCCCGCCTGCGTCCTCAGCCGCACCCATATCGGCCTCGGCACCGGCACCGAGCAGCTTGCGGTCGAAGACGACCTCGCCGGCACCCCCGTCCTGCTGGTCAACCCGCGCGTGCCGCTCAGCACAGGGCCCGTGTTCAAGGCGTGGGACGGGGAGGACAGGGGCGCGCTCCCGTCGGGCTCCGCCAGCCGGATCGCGCGGGAAGGGCGCAATGATCTCGAAGCGCCCGCCGTATCCCTGTGCCCGGCGATCGCCGAGGTGCTGGCCGCGCTGGCCGACACCGACCCATGGCTCGCCCGCATGTCCGGTTCGGGCGCGACCTGCTTTGCGCTCTACGACACGCCGGAGGCCCGCGACGCGGCGGCGGCGGCCATGCCGGAGGGCTGGTGGACCATGACAGGGCGGCTGCGGTGAGCACGCAAATCTCCGTTCGTGCTGAGCTTGTCGAAGCACCGCACTTCTTCTTTCCTGCGGCCGAAGTGAAGGACGGCCCTTCGACAAGCTCAGGGCGAACGGAGGTGGGGGCATGAACGAAGTCTTCTGCCAGCTCGGCACGCCCGTCCCCGGCGGCATCGTGCTCGTCGCCGACCATGCCTCCAATACCGTGCCCGCCGACATCAACCTCGGCATCCCCGCGCACCTGCTCCACGAGCACATCGCCCTCGACATCGGCACCGAGGCCATCGCGGAAATCCTCGCCCGCGACCACGCCATCCCCGCCCACATCGCCGCCGTCAGCCGCCTGGTCTGCGATCTCAACCGCGAGGAGGACGCGCCCGGCCTTGTCCCCGAAGCGAGCGACGGGCACCTCATCCCCGGCAATATCGGCGCGTCCCGCGAGGAGCGCCTCGACCGCTTCCACCGCCCATACCACACGGCGCTGGCCGCGTGGCTGGAGGCCGCGCAACCGGCGCTGATCCTCTCGCTCCACTCCTTCACACCGCGCCTCGAAACCTCGGACGCCGCGCGGCCGTGGCAGGTGGGGGTGCTCTACAACCGGGACGAGCGCGCCGCGCGCATCGCCATCCCGCTGCTCGAAGCCGAGGGGCTGATGGTCGGCGACAACCTCCCCTATTCGGGGCGCGACCTCAACTACACCATGAACCGCCACGCCGAGGCAGAGGGCCGCGCCTATCTCGGCATCGAGCTCAGGCAGGACCTGACCGCCACTCCCGCCGACCACGCCCGCTGGGCCGCGCTGTTGGCGAAAATTGCGCAAAGGGTTGCGTCGGCGCTCACCTGAGGGCAAGGGCGTGTCGCAAATCGCCTTCATCGGGAAATCTTATGTCGCAGAAGTTTGACAAGTCGAAGCTCCCCAGCCGCCACGTCTCGGTCGGGCCGGAGCGCGCGCCGCACCGCTCCTACTACTACGCGATGGGCATGACCGAGGAGGAGATCGCGCGGCCCTTCGTGGGGGTGGTCAGCGCTGGCAACGATTCGGCCCCCTGCAACACGACGCTGAACGCGCAGGCCGATATCTGCCGCGAGGGCGTGATCGCCGGCGGCGGCACCCCCCGCCGGTTCAACACCATCACCGTCACCGACGGCATCGCGATGGGCCACCAGGGCATGAAATCCTCGCTGATCAGCCGCGAGATCATCGCGGATTCGATCGAGGTTTCGGTCCGAGGCCATTGTTATGATGCGCTTGTCGGCTTTGCGGGCTGCGACAAGAGCCTGCCCGGCATGATGATGGCGATGCTGCGGCTGAACGTGCCTTCCATTTTCGTCTATGGCGGCTCGATCCTCCCCGGCACCCATCGCGGCAACGACGTGACTGTGGTCGACGTGTTCGAGGCCGTGGGCCAGTTCGCTGCCGGCAATTGCCCGCTGACCGAGTTGATCGCGCTCGAGAAAGTCGCCTGCCCCGGCCATGGCGCCTGCGGCGGCCAGTTCACCGCCAACACCATGGCCTGCGTCGGCGAGGCGATTGGATTGTCCCTGCCGAACAGTAACATGGCGCCCGCTCCTTACAGGTCGCGTGACGATATCGCGGTCGCGGCCGGTCGCCAGGTGATGGAGCTCGTCGCCCGCAACCTGCGCCCGCGCGACATCTGCACCCGCGAGGCCTTCATGAACGCCGCCCGCGTGGTCGCGGCCACCGGCGGCTCGACCAATGCCGCACTCCACCTGCCCGCTATGGCCAACGAATGCGGCATCGACTTCGATCTGTTTGACGTTGCCGAGGTCTTCAAATCAACGCCCTATATCGCGGACTTGAAGCCCGGCGGGAAGTATGTCGCCAAGGACATGCACGAGGCGGGCGGGGTCTACATGGCGATGAAGACGCTGCTCGACGGCGGCTTCATCGACCCGAACCCGATCACCGTCACCGGCAAGACCATCGGCGAGAACCTCGAGGAGATCACCTGGAACCCCGACCAGAAGGTCTTCTACGATGTGAAGAACCCCATCACCCCTACAGGCGGTGTCGTCGGCCTCAAGGGCAGCCTCGCCCCCGATGGCGCGATCGTGAAGGTCGCGGGCATGGCGCGCCTCCAGTTCTCCGGCCCGGCGCGGGTGTTCGACTGCGAGGAGGACGCCTTCGCCGCCGTCGAGAGCCGCGACATCGCCGAGGGCTGCGTGATCGTCATCCGCTACGAAGGGCCCAAGGGCGGTCCCGGGATGCGCGAAATGCTCTCCACCACCGCCGCGCTCTACGGGCAGGGCATGGGCGAGAAGGTGGCGCTGATCACCGACGGGCGCTTCTCGGGCGCGACGCGGGGCTTCTGCATCGGCCACGTCTGCCCCGAGGCCGCCGACGGCGGCCCGATCGCGCTGGTCGAGAACGGCGACATCATCTCCATCGACGCCGAGACCGGCAGGATCGAGCTCGAAGTGCCCGCAGAGGTGCTCGCCAAGCGTCTCGAATCGTGGCAGCCCCGCACCAACGACTATCAGTCGGGCGCGCTTTGGCGCTATCAACAGGTCGTCGGACAGGCGCGCTACGGGGCGATCACGCATCCCGGCGCGAAGGCGGAGACCCATGTGTTTGCGGACATCTAGCGCGACTGTCCTGCCCCTGGCGGCGCTGCTCACGGCCTGCGGGTCCGACAGCGACGCGCCTCCTTCGCCGGCGGCCTCCGCCTCGGCCTCGCCCTCGGGCGCGGTGATGACCTGCGCCATCGGGGCGGGCGCCTCGCTATCCCCGGGCTGCTTCGTCGAGCGCGTCGCGGGGACCTCGGAGATCATCCTCTACCATCCCGACGGCGGTTTCCGGCGGCTGACCCGCGATCCCGCCAGCGGCGCGCTCGCCACCCGCGACGGGGCCGAGCCGGTGGTGATGGAGCAGGGCGCGCAGGATGCGGTGCAGTTCAGCATCGCGGGCGATCGCTACCGCATCCCGCTCGCGCTCCTCAACGCCTCGTGAGCGCCGCGCAAGTCCTTACCGCCTCCGAGATGCGCGCCGCCGAGCAGGCGCTGTTCGATGCCGGCACGAGCGTTTCCGAGCTGATGGAGATCGCCGCGGGCGGTGCGGCGGAGTGGATTCGCCGCGTGGCTGCAGGCCGGAGCGTCACCGTGCTGTGCGGCCCGGGCAACAATGGCGGCGACGGCTATGTCATCGCCCGTCGCCTGCGCGAGAGCGGCAATGCCGTCACCGTGATCGCCCCGCTCGACCCCGCGACCGATGCCGCCCGCGAGGCGCGGCGCCGCTGGGGCGGACCGGTCGCCAGCGGGGCGACGAAGGGGCCGGGCGAGGTCTTCGTCGACTGCCTGTTCGGCTCCGGGCTCGCCCGCCCGCTGGTGCCCGAGCACGCGCTGCTGCTGCGCGATCTGGCCGCGCGCCACCGCTACCGGGTCGCGGTGGACGTGCCTTCGGGCATCGCCAGTGACAGTGGCGCGGTGCTGGGCGAGCGGCTGCCGGCCTTCGACCTGACCCTCGCGCTCGGGGCATGGAAATTCGCGCACTGGAGCCTGCCGGGCCGCGCGCTGATGGGGCAGATGCGGCTCGTGCCGATCGGGATCGCGGGCGTCGAGGGCGCCGCGCAGCTGATCGGGCGGCCGCACCTCGCTCCGCCTGCGGCCGACAGCCACAAGTATCGTCGCGGGTTGCTCGGCATCGTGGCTGGCGCGATGCCGGGGGCGAGCCTGCTGGCGGCGATGGCGGCGCAGCATGCAGGGGCGGGCTATGTGAAGCTCCTCGCCGCAAGCCCCGATCCCCGCACGCCTCCCGACGTGGTGACCGACAGCGCCCCGCTGGCGGAGGCGCTTGCCGACTCCCGCATGGCGGCGGTGCTGGTCGGGCCGGGACTGGGGCGGGATGATCCCGCGCGCGATGCCCTTGCGGCGGCATTGAAGCACGCGCGAGCGCTGGTGATCGACGCCGATGCGCTGGTGCTGCTGGCCCCGGCGCTGCTCCCCGAGGGCAAGCCGATCCTCGCCACGCCCCATGATAGCGAGCTCGAGGCCCTGTGCCGCAGCTTCGGGGTGATCGCCGAAGGACGCCGCGCCCGGGCGCTGGCCCTCGCAAGGGTCAGCGGCATGGTGGTGCTCGCCAAGGGCCCCGACACCTGCGTCGCAGCCCCAGACGGCCGCCTTGCGCTCGCGCCGCCGGCCCCGAGCTGGCTGTCGGTCGCGGGCACCGGGGACGTGCTGGCGGGGATCGCCGCGAGCCGCATGGCTGCGGGCAGCGATCCCTTCGCGGCGGCCTGCGAGGCCGTCTGGCTCCACGGCGAGGCGGCGCGGCGGGCAGGAGCCGCCTTCACACCCTCGCAGCTTGCCGAAAGGGTGCCCGAGGCGCTAGCGGCCTCCCTGTGAGCAGCACCGAACAGATCCTCCGCCTCGCCGCCAAGGGCGACGGCGTCACCCCCTCCGGCCGCCATGTCGCAGGCGCGGTGCCGGGCGATCTGGTGGACGAGGCGGGCGAGGTCACGCCCGGTCCGCACCACATAGCGCCGGCCTGCCGCCATTTCGCGCATTGCGGCGGGTGCCAGTTGCAACATGCCGACGATGCCGCGCTCGGCGATTTCGTCACGGACCGGGTGGTCAATGCAGCGCGCGGGCAGGGGCTGGAGGCGGGCGAGGTGCTGCCCGTCCACCTCTCGCCCCCGCACACCCGCCGCCGCGCCGGGCTGCACGGGCTGCGGACGGCGAAGGGGGCGGTGCTCGGCTATCGCGAGGGCGGGGCGCACCGCATCGTCGATCTTGCCGAGTGCCCGGTGCTTCACCCGCAGCTCGCCGCGCTGATCGCGCCGCTGCGGGCCTTCGTCGCGGCGCATGGGCCCAAGGCGATGGTCGGGATCGACCTCACGCTGGCCGATCAGGGGGTGGAGGCGAGCCTTGCGCACTTCCCGCTGGAGGGCCTTGGCCCCACCGAGGCGGCGCTGGATTTCGCCCGCGAACAGGGGCTTGCGCGCCTTTCCTTCGATCAGGGCTACGGGGCCGAGACGGTCTGGGAGCCCGAGCCGGTGACGGTGACCCTCGCCGGCGTGCCCGTCGGCCTGCCGCCGGGCGCCTTCCTCCAGGCGACACAGGACGCCGAGAGCCGCATGGTCGCCGACGCGGCGGAATGGCTGGGCGATGCCCGCATGGTGGCCGATCTCTTCGCGGGGCTGGGCACTTTCGCCTTCGGCCTGCGCGCCAAGGGCCATGAAACTCGCAAGGTGCTGGCGGTCGAGGCCGATCAGGCAGCGCACCTGGCGTGCAAGGCGGCGGGCGCGCGCAGCGGCGGGCAGGTGCTCGCGCTTCACCGCGACCTGTTCCGCGCCCCGCTACAGCCGGCCGAACTGAACCGCTTCGACGCGGTGCTGCTCGATCCCCCGCGCGCCGGTTCGCGGGCGCAGGTGGCCGAAATCGCGGCCAGCACGCTGTCGCGGGTGGTCTACGTCAGCTGCAATCCGTCAAGCTGGGCGCGAGATGCGGCCGTGCTGGCGGGAGCGGGCTTCCGGCTCGCGAAGCTGCGCCCGGTCGGCCAGTTCCGCTGGTCGAACCATGTCGAACTGGTCAGCCTGTTCGAACGCTAGGCGCGCAGCATTTCGACGAGTTGCGCCTCGAGCCATGCGCGGTGCGCGGGCTCGACATAGGCATGGCCCGCGCCCTCGCAGCGGCGGATGCGCGCGTCGCTGCGGTCCCACGCGCTCTCGAAGACCTGCGCGGTCCGGTCGGCGGTGGCGAGCAGGATGCGCACCGGGCCGGCGAATTGCGCGAGACCCGCCGCCATGTCCTGCGCGAGGCTCGAGGGCGGCGGGGGCGGGCTGACGGCGTGAACCAGTCCGCGCGCGAGTTTGCGTAGATCCACACCTCCGCCGAGCAAGCGCATGATTTCGCGCGGGTTCGTGAGCTTCTCTAGATAGCGCGCGCGGATTGCGGCCGGGGGCGGGGTACCGTTCGTCGCCATGCCGTCGCCGTCGCTCTCGATGGTCCACGGGTTCGAGAGCACCAGCCCGTCGCACCCGGCGCCCTTGGCCAGCATTAGCGCCGAGGCGGCGTCGCAATTGCCGAAGGCCACCACCCGCGAGACCTGCGGGGCCATCGCCCGGAAGGCGTCGAGTGCGGCACCTATGTCCTTGGCCGAATGACGGAAACCCCGGTTATCGCCCTCGCTGTCGCCGATCCCGCGGCGGTCGAAGCGGAAGACGGGGAAGCCTGCTGCCGCGATACGCGCGGCCATGTCGGCCTGCCCGCCGAAGGCCCCGCTACGGATCTCGTTGCCGCCGCTGACGATCAAAAGGCCGGTGGTGCCCGGCGCGGTGTCGAGCGTGCCGGCGAGCATCAGGCTGCCGCAGCCGAAGGTGTGGGAAAGGCGGGTCACGCGCCTGAATCCGCGAGGTTCTGGACGATCAGGGCAGCAAGACGATCGGCCTGGCCTGCGTCCTCGTCGGGCTCGGCGCGCAGCCACAGCCCGGGGCCGCCGACCTGCGCCTGGGCAATGTCGGACTGGCCGGGGGCGAGGGCGGGCTCGGCGCTCTCCAGCGCGGCGAACATCGCCGGCCCTATGGCCCAGCCGCCGAGCACCAGCCCGCGCGCACGGCCCTCGTCCATCAGGCCTTCGGAAGTCTCGGCGATTCCCGCCTCGCGCGCGGCGATGGTGCGCGCGCGGATCATGCCGCGCAGCAGTTTCGGGCCAGATTGTGCGGCATAGTGCCAGCCGGGAAGGTTCGCAGGCGCGATCAGGGCGCCCGCGCGGATCGCCAGCACATGGGTTGCGCCGAGGTGCTGCGCCGCTGTCGCCATTGCTTCGCTCCAGCCTGCAAGCGTCTGATCCTGAAGCGGGACGGTGCTCTCGTTGCAGCCCGGCAGGTCGGGCAGCAGGCTGTCGATCCCGGCCGCATCGAACCGCCGCATCACCTCCACCGTGAAGCGCCGGAGCTTGTTCGCCTCGTCGAACCAGGCGGGGCAGACGAGCACACGCTGCGTCCGGCCCCGGTCGAAGGCGAGGAGCATTTCCTCGGCCGTATCAGCCCCCCCGGCAGCCGTAATGGTCCACGTGGAAATCACGCTGAGCGATCTCGGAAGGGGGCGGGCGGCAGGTCAGCGCGCCTCGAGCTTCGCGCGGGCGAAGGCGAAGAGGCCGCCATAGGTTTCCAGCATCTCGCCGTCGACGTCGTCATCCTCGATCACGATGCCGAGCCGGTCCTCCATCTCGGTGAGCAGCCCTGCGACCGCCATCGAATCCAGTTCGGGCAAGTGGCCGAACAGCCCCGAGTCCGGCCCGAAGCCCGCCGCCTGCGCCGGATCGAGGCCCAGCACGTCGGCGATCAGGGCCTTGAGTTCGCTGTCGATTGCGCTGCCTGCGGCGTCGCTGTCGAGGTTCGAAGAGGTGGTCATCAGTGCCCAAAATCCCTGTTGCAGGCCGTGGCGGCGGGGCTTAGCCATGCGCAGGGCCGCGTGCAAGCATTGCCCGCGCGCGGGAGCAGGCGTCAGCCCACCGCGCGCCGCAGCCACCGCTTGGCGAGCGGGAGCCAGCTCTGCGGGCGTGCCGGAGCAAGACAATCGATGCGGAAACGTTCCCGCACCTCCTCCATCCAGTCGGCCTTGTAGCTTTGGTCGCCGGTGCCGAAATCGACCAGCGCGACCCTGTCGGTGTCGATCACGTGCTCGAACAGCGCCGCGGTCAGCGTGGTGCCGGCGGAGAGGTTCTTGTGGCTTTCGAGATGCGCGAGCTTGTGGATGTAGGCGATGGAATTCTCGACGGTCCAGACCTGCGCCGCGACCGCCACGCCGTCGGCGCGCGCCACCCCCAGACGCAGCCGCCCGGCGGCGCCCTCGGCCTCGGCGAAGGCGCGCAGCATCGCGGGCTGGTCTTCGGCCGGCTTCCAGCTGGCGGCGTAGATTGCCTCGTAATCGGCCCAGACCTGTGGATCGAAGCGGGTCAGCACCTCGGTCTCGACCTTCTTCGCCTTGCGCTTCAGCGTGGTGCGCAAGGGACCGGGGCGGCTGTCCCAGTATTCGGCGAAGGTGCGGCCCTTGACTGGCAGGATGTGGTTGATGTCGCAGGGCTCGACCGCGACCTGCCAGCCGGCGGTGCGGAAGGCGCGGGCGAGGCGTGTCGCCGATCCGTCCTCGCCGGGCACGGGTTCGAGCGTGACCCGCCACCCGCGCTGCTTGAGCTGCCGGGCGATCGCGACCAGCAGGCGCTCGCCCGCCGGACCCGCCGGGGCGAGTTCGCGCCAGGTGAAGCTGTACCAGTTGCGCAAGGGCGTGATTCGCCCGTCCGCCTCCGTGAGGGCGAGAGCGGCGGTATCGGCCCCGTCGCCCGCCATCGCGATCAGGGGAACGAGGCCGGTCTCGGCGAGCAGCGCGAACCACTCCGCCCGGTCGAAGGGCGCGGCCACGCCTTGCGCAGTCAGCGCTTGCAAGACGTTAACGCTATCGTGATACCGCGCTTCGATCACCTGAAAGAACACTCCCGATCATGCCGCAGCTTCCCGATCCTCTCCCGCGTCCGCTCGACAGCCTCGCCGAACTGGCGGTGGCGGCGGGGCGTGGCGAGGCACCGGCACTGGTGCTGCGCGAGGGCACGCTTAACCACAACCGGTTAAGACAGCGTGTTGCTCTGCTCGCCGGATGGCTGGCTCGGATGGTGCCGGAGAAGGGCGCGCGGGTGGCGAGCTGGGCCGCGAAGGGCGAGCTGACCTGCCTCCTTCCGCTCGCCGCGGCGCGGGCGGGGCTGGTGCATGTGCCGGTCAATCCGCTCCTGAAGCGCGCGCAGGTGGCGCATATCCTCGCCGACAGCGGAGCGAAGCTGCTGATCGGCACGGGCTCGCGGCTTGCCGGGCTGGAGCCGGGCGATCTGCCCCCGGGCTGCGCGGCGCTGGGCGAGACCGAGGCGTTGGCAGCGGCCGAGGCGGCGGGGGTGGAACTGCCACCCTCCGAGGCCGATCCTTCCGAGCTTGCGGCGATCCTTTACACCAGCGGCTCCACCGGCCGCCCCAAGGGGGTGATGCTGAGCCATGCCAACATGTGGCTGGGTGCGGTGAGCGTGGCGCATTACCTCGGCCTTGCGGACGACGACGTGACGCTCGCCGTGCTGCCGCTGTCGTTCGATTACGGGCAGAACCAGCTTCTGAGCACATGGTATGCGGGCGGCTGTGTGGTGCCGCTCGATTTCCTGTTCCCCAAGGATGTCGCCAAGGCCTGCGCCAGGCATGGGGTGACGACCCTTGCCGCGGTGCCGCCCCTGTGGGTGCAGCTTACGGAGACCGACTGGCCCGAGGAGGCGCGCAAGCCGCTGCGACGGCTCACCAATAGCGGCGGGGCGCTGACGACCGATCTGGTGCGGTCCCTGCGCGGCATGTTCCCCGCGGCGCAGCTGTTCCCGATGTATGGCCTGACCGAGGCCTTCCGCTCGACCTATCTCGATCCCGCGCTGGTCGACACCCACCCGACCTCAATGGGCAAGGCGATCCCCTTCGCCGAGATCCTCGTCGTGAACGATGCGGGCGAGATCGCCGCCGATGGCGAAGAGGGCGAGCTGGTCCACTGCGGTCCGCTGGTGGCGCAGGGCTACTGGCAGGACCCGGAGCGTACGGCGGAACGCTTCAAGCCCGCGCCGTCGGCCTCCACCTATGGCGGAATGGCGGTGTTCTCGGGCGACCGGGTGAAGCGCGACGCGCAGGGGCTGCTCTACTTCGCCGGTCGGCGCGACGCGATGATCAAGAGCGCGGGCAACCGCATCAGCCCGCAGGAGATCGAGGAGGCCGCGCTCGCCACCGGTCTCGTCGCCGAGGCGGTGGCGCTCGGCGTGCCGCACGCGCGTTTGGGTCAGGCGGTGCATCTGGTCGTGCGCGGCGATGCGGCGGGGGGCGAGGAGCTGACGAAGCGGCTCCAGCGCGACCTGCCCAATTTCATGCAGCCCCAGCAGATCCACTGGCGCGAGGCCATGCCGCTCAACCCGAACGGCAAGATCGACCGCACCGCCTTGCAGAGCCAACTCAACGAGGAATTCGGCGAATGAAGCCCGTCGGCCCGATCCCTGCCGGTTACGAGACGATCGCAGGCGAACTCGCCATCGGCGGACGCCGCGCAAGCCAGCTTGTCGCCGAAGCCGGGCGCACACCGCTGTTCGTCTATTCGCGCGCCCATCTCGATACCCGGGTGGCGGCGCTGCGTGCGGCCCTGCCGGCGCGCGTCGGAGTCAATTTCGCGGTCAAGGCCAACCCCCATCTCGCGGTGATCGGCCACATGGCACCGCTCGTGGACGGCTTCGACATCGCCTCGGCGGGCGAGCTGGCGCTGTGCATCGCCGTGGGCATCGACCCGCGCCGCATCAGCTTTGCCGGCCCGGGCAAGCGCGACGACGAGCTGGAAGCCGCGATCCGCGCCGGCGTGACGCTCAACTGCGAGAGCGAGGGCGAGGGCGCGCGGGCTTTGGCGATCGGCGAGCGTCTGGGTGTGCGCCCGCGCATCGCGATCCGCGTCAATCCCTCCTTCGTGATGACCGGTTCCGGCATGAAGATGGGCGGCGGGGCCAAGCAGTTCGGCGTCGATGCCGAGCGCGTTCCGGCGCTTGCCCGCCACCTCATCGCCGCAGGGGCCGAGTGGCGGGGCCTGCACATCTTCACCGGCAGCCAGACCCTCTCCGCCGATGCGATCATCGAGGCGCAGGCGAACGTCCTCGCGCTCGCCGCCGAACTGACGGGCGCGATCGGCCATGCCTGTCCCAAGCTCAACATGGGCGGCGGGCTCGGCATACCCTATTTCCCGGGTGACACCCCGGTCGACCTGCCGCGGGTCGGCACGGCGCTGGCGGAGCGGGTCGCGGACCTGCCGCCCGAACTGGCCGATACCGAGCTGTGCATGGAGCTCGGCCGCTACCTCGTGGGCGAGGCGGGGGTCTATCTCTGCCGCGTGATCGACCGCAAGGAGAGCCACGGGGCGATCTTCCTCGTCACCGACGGGGGGCTCCACCACCAGCTCGCCGCTTCGGGAAATTTCGGCACCGTGGTGCGCCGCAACTATCCTTCCGCCATTGCAACGCGTTACGGGGCGGAGCCGACGGAGGAAGTGAACATCGTCGGCTGCCTGTGCACCCCGCTCGACCGGCTTGCCGACAATGCCATGATGCCCCGCGCCGAGGTCGGCGATCTGGTCGCGGTGTTCTGCGCCGGGGCCTATGGCGCGAGCGCCTCCCCGAGCGCCTTTCTGGGCCACGGTCCGGCTGCGGAAATGCTCGTCTGAACCCGCGTTGTTAACTCCCGAAAGGGCGCTGTCCCGATCCGGGATGGGGCCGGTTTTGGCGCTGTATAACTAACCAGATGTTCACCATTTCCGGCGACAAGAGCCCCGATATCCGGGCGCTTTCGTGTCGCAGGTCGCTCCTGCGGGTTAACGGGGCCCCCCCCAGGAACGGCCAAGGATCCATTACCGATGTTGCATCGTCCGCCTCTCAAGCACCTCGCGGCTCTCGGGCTCGCTTCGGCCCTGCTCGGGGCCTGTGCGGGCGGGGGCAAGCAGCTGCCCCCGGCGAGCTACGGCGACGGTTCGGTCGCGCCGTCCGAGGAATACACCATCGGCCCGCTCGACGAGATCACCATCCATGTCTGGCGCAACCCCGAACTGAGCGCCGACAAGGTGCGCGTGCGCCCCGACGGGCGCCTCACCATCCCGCTGGTCCAGGACATCCCCGCCGTGGGCAAGACCGCGACCCAGCTGCAGGACTACATCGCCGGCGAGCTGTCGAAGTATATCGAGCAGCCGATCGTCTCGGTGATCGTCAACACGCCGGAAGGCAACTTCACCCAGCAGGTGCGCGTCATCGGCGCGACCCCGCAGCCGGCCTCGCTGCCGTTCCGCGCCAACATGACCGCGCTCGACGCGATGATCGCGGTCGGCGGTCTGGGCGAGTTCGCCGCCGGAAACCGCGCCAAGCTGATCCGTCTCGACCGCGAGAAGGGCACGCAGATCGAATACCGCCTGCGCCTGTCCGATCTCATCCGCAAAGGCGATTCCAGCGCCAACGTCATGCTCAAGCCCGGCGACACCATCATCATTCCCGAAAGCCGGTTCTAAGGGGCACGCGGGGGCATGAGCGAGATCTTCGACGAGTTGCGCGCCGCGCTGTGGTCGGTCTGGCACCGGCGCTGGATCGCGATCGCGACCGCCTGGGGCGTGTGCCTGCTGGGCTGGCTGGTGATCGCGATGATCCCCAACAAGTACGAATCCAAGGCCCGCGTCTATGTCGACGTGCAGGACGTGCTCTCCAAGCAGCTCGGTATTGCCGGTGACGGCAAGGAAGAGATCATGCGCGTGCGCCAGACGCTCTCGAGCGCCAAGAACCTCGAGAAGGTCATCACCTCCACGCGCCTCGGCGAGGGCATCACCGAGCGCGGCGCGCTCGATGCCGCGATCGCCGAGCTGGAGAAGAAGGTGAAGGTGACGAGCGAGCAGGACAACCTGTTCGAGATCACCGCCGAGATCGGCCGTGGCGACCTTGGCGACGCCGAGAACGCGGTGCTGGCGCGCGATGTGGTGCAGAAGCTGCTCGACATCCTGCGCGAGGAGCACGTGATCGGCAACCGCACCGGGATCAGCACCGCGATCGGCGATCTCGACCGCCAGCTCGACGAGCGCAAGCTCGAGCTCGAACAGGCCGAACAGCGCCGCCTTGCCTTCGAGGCGCAGTATCCCGATCTCGTCGGCGGTTCGGAGAGCCTGTCGAACAAGGTTCAGCAGGCGCGCACCGAGCTTCGCAATGTCGATGCCGATCTGGCGGCGGCGGAAAGCGGGCTGGCGGCGATCTCCGCCCAGCTCGCCAGCACCCCGCGCGCGCTTGCGGGCGGCCCGCAGGCCAGCGGTCCGCGCGCCGCGCTGCTCCAGGCCCAGACCCAGCTCGCCGAACTGCGCGCGCGCGGGCTGACCGACAGCCACCCCGACATCGTCGCGATGACCCGGCAGGTGGCGCTGCTCGCCAAGCAGGCCGCAGGGGCGGGCGAGGATGCGGGCGGCACGCCCAACCCCGCCTATGCCTCGCTGATCGCGATCCGGTCCGAACGGCAGGCCAGCGTCGAGGCGCTCCAGGCGCGCCGCGCCGCGCTCCAGAGCAATTTCGCCGCGCTGATGGCGAGCCAGGCGAGCGAGCCCGCCGTCGCCGCCGAGGCCAACCGCATCAGCCGCGACTACGACGTGCTGCGCCAGAACTACGAGAAGCTGCTCCAGGACCGCGAGGCGCTGCGCACCCGCGGCAAGGTCGAGGACAAGGCCAGCCAGTTCCGCTTCGATATCATCCAGCAGCCCACCGTGCCGCAGAAGCCCGCCGCGCCCAACCGGCCGCTGCTGCTGCTCGGTGTGCTGGTGGTCGGGCTCGGCGCGGGGGTGGCGGCGGCCTATGCGATGGGCCAGCTCAAGTCGAGCTTCGCAACGCCGCAGAAGCTCGAACGCGCCTTCGATCTGCCGGTGATCGGCGCGATCTCGCTGACCGTTTCCGATGCCGCGCGGGTGATCGAGCGGCGGCGGCTCAAGCAGTTCGCCGGGGCCTGTGCGGGTCTTGGTGCGATGTTCGTGATCCTGCTCGCGATCGAGATCGTCTCGGTCGGGACGACGGCCTGAGGACGGGAAAAGACGATGACCGATCAGGGCAAGATCAACCGCGAGGGCGCAAGGCCGGCATCGCTGTTCGAGCGGGCGGATGCGGCCTATGGCCTCGATCCGCGTGCATCGGGGGTGAAGCTGCCGCCCGTGCCGCTGGATGTGCCGCCTGTTCCCCACGGCCTGCGCCGCCCCGCCGCGCCTGCACCCGCCCCGGCGGCCGCGCCGCAAGCTCAGGGTGCCCCCGCGCCAGCGCAGAATGCCACCCCGGCCCGTCCAGCCCCGCAGGCCGTCGCCTTCTGCGGCCCCCGTGCCGCGATTGACCGCGATCACCTGCGCGACGGCGGGCTGATCGTCCCCGAGGACCCGGTGACCGGCCTTCTCGAGGAGTTCCGCATCGTCAAGCGCGAGCTGCTCGCCGATGCCCGCGCCGACGAGAGCGCGCTGTCGCGCCGCATCCTCGTCTGCTCGCCCCATCCGGGCGAGGGCAAGACCTATTGCGCGACCAACCTCGCCATCGCGCTCGCCGCCGAGCGGGGGATCGAGGTGCTGCTGGTCGATGCCGACGTGGTCAAGCCGAGCGTCACCGCGCGGCTCGGGATCGAAGCCGAGCAGGGGTTGATGGACGCGCTCGCCGATCCCTCGATCCTGCCCGAGAGCCTCGTGATCCGCACCGATATCGAGGGCCTGTTCGTGCTCCCCGCCGGCACTGCCAGCGCGCGCGATGCCGAATGGCTCGCCAGCACCCGCACCGCCGAGGTGCTGGACCGCCTCACCGCCGGGGCGGGCGAGCGGATCGTGATCTTCGACACGCCGCCCGCGCTCGCCGCCTCGCCCGCCGCCGAACTCGCCCAGCATGTCGGCCAGGCGCTGCTGGTGGTGCGCGCCGACGAGACCAGCCGCGCCGCGCTCGAGGATGCGCAGCAGCTGCTTTCGGCCTGCGGCGACATCAAGCTGCTTCTCAATGCCGCGCGCTACAGCCCCTCGGGCCGGCGCTTCGGCTCCTATGGATCAAAGGGGAAATGAGAATGCGTCCCCGCTTCCTCGCAGCCGGGCTGATCGTCGCCGTCCTTGCGGCGGCGGGCGGCGCACCGGCCATCGCCCAGAATCAGGGCCAGGGGCAGGGGGGCGGCACCCCCGGCCAGCGGTCGAACCGCGTGGTCCAGCCCTATATCGAGGTCGGCCAGGTCGTCTCGGCCGAGCTTAGCCCGGGCAACGATGTCGTCACCTTCACCCAGATCGCGGCGGGCGTGGACATCAACGTCCAGGGCCGCAACAGCGGCGCGGCGGTCTCGCTGCGCTACGAGCGCAACATCGGCTACGGCGACGACAGCATCGACAGCGACACGATCAGCGGCATCGCGCGCACCACGCTGTCGCTCGTCCCCAACACGCTGAGCCTTGAGGCCGGCGGTCTGGCCTCGCGCACCCGGATCGATGCCGGCGGCGGCACCAGCGCCAACCCGCTGGTCCGTGAGGATGCCGAGAGCCGCATCTATTCCGCCTATGCCGGGCCGAGCCTCAACACCCGCGTCGGCGCTGTCGACGTGCAGGGCGTGGGCCGCATCGGCTACAACCGCTTCGAGGCCGACAACGCGCTAGTCACCCAGGCGGGAAACAGCGTCGACGTGTTCGACGACAGCGTCACCTATCTCGGCCAGCTGCGCGCCGGGGTGCGCCCCGACACGGTGCTGCCGGTCGGCCTTGCGGTAACCGCGGGCGGCTTCCAGGAGGACATCGGCAACCTCGACCAGCGCGTGCGCGATCTCTACGTGCGCGGCGACGTGACCGTGCCGCTCTCGCCCAGCCTCGCGCTGGTGGCGGGTGCGGGCTACGAGGATGTCGAGATCTCAAGCCGCGATGCGGTGCGCGATGCGAACGGCAACCCGGTGATCGGCGCCGACGGCCGCTTCGTCACCGATCCCACCGCGCCGCGCCGGATCGCCTTCGATGTCGACGGGCTGCTGTGGGACGTGGGCGTGCTGTGGCGCCCCTCGTCGCGCACCAACCTCCAGGCGGCGGTCGGACGGCGTTACGATTCGACCACCTATTACGGCACCTTCACCTATGTCCCGAGCCAGCGCAGCGCCTTCGCGCTTTCGGCCTATGACGGGGTGAGCGGCTTCGGCGGGGTGCTGAACAACGCGCTCGCGGGGCTCGACAGCGACTTCCAGGCGATCCGCAATCCCGTGACCGGCGATTTCGGCGGCCTCGTGACCGGCACCGAGGGGCAATCGGTGATCGGGGGCCTCGGTTCGACCCGCTCGGCGGCGTTCCGCGGCCGCGGCGTGCGCGCCTCCTACCAGCGCATCATGGGCCGCACCACCGCGGCGCTCGGCGCGGGCTACGACCGGCGCACCTTTATCGCGGCGGCGGGCACGGCGCTCGCGCCGGTTAACGGGCTGACCGACGAGACCTATTACGTCATCGGCGGTCTCACCCGCGAGATCGGGCAGGCCGCGAACATCACCACCAACGCCTATGTCAACTGGTTCGACGGGGCGGGGGCCAACGACAACGTCACAGCCGTAGGCGGCACCTTCGCCTACAACCAGTCGATCACGCAGCGTCTCGTGGGCCGGGCGGCGATCGCGGTCGATTACTTCGACAGCGAGTTCACCGCCCAGGATTTCGCATTCGCCACCGCGCTGGTCGGCCTGCGCTACAATTTCTGAGGGGTAAGCGGCTCATGTACGAACAGTTCTACGGCTTCAGCGGGCGCCCCTTCCAGCTGACCCCCGATCCGCAATTCTACTTCGAGAGCATCAGCCACCGGAAGGCGATGAGCTATCTCGGCTACGGCCTCGGCCAGGGCGAGGGCTTCATCGTCATCACCGGCGAGGTGGGCGCGGGCAAGTCGACTCTGGTCGCGCACCTGATGGAGCGGATCGACCCGGCGGCGCTCACCGTGGCGCAGGTTGTCACCTCGGCGCTCGACGGGGCGGAGATCGTGCATGTCGTAGCGCAGGCCTTCGGCCTTGCGGTCGAGGGCCACGACAAGGCCGGCGCGCTGGGCGCGATCGAGCGTTTCCTCCAGGACGAGGCCCGCGCCGGTCGCCGCTGCCTGCTGGTGGTGGACGAGTGCCAGAACCTCGAGCTGACCGCGCTCGAGGAACTGCGGATGCTGTCGAACTTCCAGCTCGGCTCGCACCCGCTGCTCCAGAGCCTGCTGCTCGGCCAGCCCGAGTTCCGGCGCACCGTGGCCCATCACCCCGGGCTCGAACAGCTGCGCCAGCGGATCATCGCCTCGCACCACCTCGAGGCGCTCGATGCCTCGGAGGTCGAGGACTATGTCTGCCACCGCCTCGCCCATGTCGGGTGGAACGGCCGCCCCGGCTTCGAGGCGGGGCTGCTCGATGCGCTCTATCGTCAGACCGGCGGCATTCCGCGCCGGGTGAACCAGGTGATGAACCGCCTGCTGCTGCTCGGCGCGATCGAGGAGCGCGGCGAGCTCAGCCTCGGCATGCTCGACGACGTGATCGCCGAAATGGCCGCCGACCAGAACCGCGGCGCGCGCGCCGGCAGCGACCTGCGCAGCGCGCCCGCCGCCGCCGCCGCGCCGCAGGGCAGCCTGCCCGCGACCGAGGTCGCCGCGCTGCTCGCCGAGCGCGATGCCCGCACCGCCGAGCTCGAAGCGGCGATCGGCGAATTGCAGGCGGCCGGCCTCGGCCAGCGTCCGGCACCGGGCGAGGGCGTCTCGCCGGAGGATGCAGCCCTTGCCGAAGCCCGTCTCGCCGCCGCGCTCGAGCGGATCGAGGCGCGGCTCGAGGAGCAGGAGCAATCCTTCCGCCACGTGCTCACCATGCTGATCGAGTGGCTCGAGGAAGACCCGTCGCGCAGGGCCGCCTGAGGCCATGAACGCTCCCTTTCCCGATCCCTCCGGCATCGCGTCTGCCGCCCCCGGAATCGTCAACGGCCTGTCGGTCGATGTCGAGGACTGGTTCCAGGTCGGCGCCTTCGAGAACGTGATCGCGCGCGGCGAGTGGGATTCGATCAAGACCCGCGTGGAGGACAATGTCTACCGCGTGATCGACCTCTTCGCCGAGGCCGATGTCACCGCGACCTTCTTCACGCTGGGCTGGGTCGCCGGGCGTCATCCCAACATGATCCGCCGCATCGTCGATGCCGGGCACGAGATCGCCAGCCACGGCTATGACCATGCGCGGGTCTTCACCTTCAGCCGCAGGGAATTCGCCGAGGATATCCGCAAGGCGCGTGCGATCATCGAGGACTGCGCGGGCGTAGCCGTGACCGGCTACCGCGCGCCGAGCTTCTCGATCGATCACCGCACTCCCTGGGCCTTCGCCGAGCTGGCCGAGCAGGGCTATGCCTATTCCTCCAGCGTGGCGCCGGTCGTGCACGATCATTATGGCTGGCCCGAAGCGCCGCGCTTCACCTTCCGCCCGCTGCCGTGGTCCTCGATGATCGAGATCCCCGTGACCACCGCGATCCTCGGCGGCCGGCGCGTGGCGGCGGGGGGAGGGGGCTTCTTCCGGGTGCTGCCCTATGGCTTTTCGCGCTGGGCGATCCGGCAGGTGAACCGCCGCGACCGGCGCCCGGCGGTGTTCTATTTCCACCCCTGGGAGGTCGATCCCGACCAGCCCCGCGTCGGCCATGCGCCGCTGCGTTCGCGCTTCCGGCACTACACGGGCCTCGCCAAGATGGCGGGCAAGCTGCGCGAGCTCGTCCACGAATTCCGCTGGGGCCGGATGGACCTCGTCGCCCACCGCGAGGCGGCAAGAGCGGAGGATCTGGTGCTGCCGGAGGCGGCGGAATGAACGCGCCGGTCAGGGCCGCGACGACGCTGCGACCGCTCGACTTCCGCGATGCGGGCGAGGTGCGGCGGATCGAGGGCTTCCTCGCCGAGGCGTGCGGGAGCCTGTTCCACCGCCCGGCCTGGCTGCGCGCCGTGGAAGCCGGCACCGGCCAGCGCGCCTCCGGGTTCGTGGCGGAACGGCTCGGCACGGTGACAGGCTGGCTGCCGCTGACCGAGGTGCGCTCGGCGCTGTTCGGCAAGGCGCTGGTGTCGAGCGGCTTCGGGGTCGGCGGCGGCATCATCGCTGCCAGCGAGGATGCCGCGCGCGCGCTTGCCGAGGCGGCGCAGGCCCATGCCATGCGCGGGGGTTTTGCCGGGATCGAACTGCGCGGCGGACCGGTGCCCGAAGGCTGGGACAGCTGGTCCGACAAGCATTGCGGTTTCGAACGCGGGCTTGCCGCCGACGACGAGGCGGAACTCCTCGCCATTCCCCGCAAGGCGAGGGCTGAGGTGAGGAAGGGGTTGGGCTTCGGCCACCGCATCACCATCGGCCGCGGGCGGGACGATCTCGCGGCGCACTACGCCTGCTATGCCGCGAGCGTGCGCAATCTCGGCACCCCCGTGTTCCCGCGCACGCTGTTCGCCGCGATGCTCGACGCCTTCTCCGAGAACAGCGACATCCTCACCGTGTGGCAGGGCGAAACCCCGCTGGCGAGCGTGCTGAGCTTCTACCACGAGGGCGCGGTCATGCCGTTCTGGGGCGGCGGGATCTTCGCCGCGCGCGCGGCGCGGGCCAACGAGGTGATGTATTACGAGCTGATGCTCCACGCCCGCCGTCAGGGCATGGACCGCTTCGATTTCGGGCGCTCGAAGACGGGCAGCGGACCCTTCGCCTTCAAGAAGAACTGGGGCTTCGAGCCGCAGCCGCTCACCTATGCGGGGTGGACCGCGCCGGGGCAGCCTGCGCGCAACATCGACCCCACCGACGCGAGCTATTCGCGCAAGATCGAATTGTGGAAGAAGCTGCCGCTGCCGGTGGCGAACACGCTGGGGCCGTGGATCGCGCGCGGACTGGCGTGATGGGGGGCATCCTTTTCCTCGCCCACCGCGTGCCCTTTCCGCCCGATCGCGGCGACCGCATCCGCTCGCACCACCTGCTGAAGGCGCTGGCGCGGCTCGGGCCGGTCCATGTCGGCTGCTTCGCGAACGAGGACGGCGGGGGCGAGGATGCGCTCGCCGCCTTGGCGGCCTCGGCTTGCGTCGTGGCGCGCACCATGCCGCTGCCGCTTGCCGGGGTGCAGGCGGTGCTTTCGGGCAAGCCGGTCAGCCTCACCGCCTTCCACAGCCGCCGACTGAACGAATGGGTGCGCGCGACCATCGCCCGCGAGGCGATCGAGGCGATCGTCGTCTTCTCCGGGCAGATGGGGCAATACGTCCCCGATGACTTTGCGGGGCGCGTCATCGTCGACCTGTGCGATGTCGACAGCGCCAAGTTCGAATCCTACGCCGCCGCGGGCGAGCGCGTGTGGCTCAACGCCCGCGAGGCGCGGCTGCTTGCCGCCGAGGAGGAGCGTCTGGGACGCCGCGCCAACGCGACGATCCTGATCTCCGGGGCAGAGGCGGCGCTCTATCGCAGGCGGCTCGCCGATCCGGGGCGGGTCGATGTGCAGGTGATCGGCAACGGCATCGACGCCGCCTTCTTCGATCCCGCCGCCGCCGCCCCGCACCCGGCGATCGTGGGCCAGCCGGGTCCGCACTTCGTCTTCACCGGACAGATGGATTACCGCCCCAACGAACAGGCCGCGCTGTGGGTGATCGACGCCCTCCTGCCGCGCCTGCGCGCCGCGCATCCGCAGGCGGTGTTCCACGTCGTCGGCCGCAATCCGACCGCGGCGCTGATGGCCCGCCACGGCGCGCCCGGCATGCATGTGTGGGGCGCGGTGGCGGACGTGCGCCCCTTCATTGCTGCCGCCGATGCGGTGCTCGCTCCGCTTCTGATCGCGCGCGGGGTGCAGAACAAGGTGCTCGAGGCGATGGCGATGGCGCGGCCCGTCATCCTCACCCCAGAGGCCGCGACCGGCATCGCCGCCGAGGACGGCGCGCAATGGCTCGTCGTCCCGCCCGACCCGGAGGCCATGGCCGCGCGGATCGCCGCGCTGCTCGCCGAGCCCGGGGCGGGGCCGCGCATTGGCGCCGCCGCCCGCCGCTTCGTGCTCTCGAATCACGGATGGGACGCGGTGATGACGGCGCCGCTGGCGGAGCTTCTCGGCAGGGCTTGGGGGCAGGGCAGGTGAGCGCGATGCCGCCTGAGACCGCGACCCTCCCGCCCGCACCTGCCGCCGCGGGCCTTCCCGCCGCGTGGCGCGCGCCGCTCGCCGCCCTCGCCCTGGCGGCGCTCGCGCTGGTCGCGGTGACCGCCGGTGCCTGGGGCGCGATGGTCCACCAGTGGTGGAACATCGACACCTACAACCACCTGCTGCTCGTCCCCTTCATCGTGGCCTGGCTGGTGGCCCTGAAGGAGCGCGAGCTTGCCTCCCTCGCCCCGCAGCCCTTCGCGCCCGCCCTCCTCGCGGTGGCAGCTGCGCTCGGCCTGTGGGTTTGGGGCGCGAGGCTGGGCATCGATCTCGTCGCGCAGGCGGGCGCGGTGCTCTCCTTGCAGGCGGCGGTGGTGGCGGTGCTGGGGCTGCGCGTCAGCCTCGTGCTGGCCGTGCCGCTCGCCTTCGCCAGCTTCCTCGTGCCCTTCGGCGACGAGATCATCGCGCCGCTGCAATACCTCACCGCCGACATTGCCATCGCGCTGACCCGCTGGAGCGGCGTCGCGGCGCAGATCGAGGGGATCCATATCCACACCCCCGCCGGCCTGTTCATCGTCGCCGAGGCCTGTTCGGGGGTGAAGTTCCTGATCGCGATGGTCCAGTTGGGCGTGCTGGTTTGCGCCGTCCGCTTCGAGCAGTGGCGGGTCCGGATCGCCTTCATGGCCGCCTGCATTATCGTCCCGATCCTCGCCAACGGGGTGCGCGCCTTCGCGACGATCTGGGTCGCGCAGGTCATCGGCGCCGAGCGGGCGACCGGGTTCGACCACATCGTCTATGGCTGGATCTTCTTCGCAATCATCGTCGCGCTGCTGCTCGGGGCGGCATGGCGCTTCGCCACGCGCGAGCCCGAGACACATGGCTGGCCGCTCGCCGCCATCGCGGGGTGGCGCTGGGTCGCGCGCGCCGAGGCCTTCCGGATTGCGCCCATCGGCGCGGTGCTTGCGATCATCGCCCTTGCCGCGATTGCCGCGCTCGGCCTGCTGCTCTAGGCCAGACGTCGCGATGTGCGGGATTGCCGGGATATTCCATGCCGAAACCCCCAAGCCGGTCGACCCTGCGCGGGTCGAGCGGATGTGCGACGCGCTCGCACATCGCGGGCCGGACGGCGCGGGCGTGTGGACCGACCGCGGGGTGGGCCTCGGGCACCGGCGCCTCTCGATCATCGACCTCGCCGGTTCCCCGCAGCCGATGCATTCCGCCGACGGCCGGGCGGTGATCGTCTTCAACGGCGAGATCTACAATTTCCGCGAATTGCGCCGCGAACTGGAGCAGGCGGGCTTCACCTTCCGCACCTCGGGCGACACCGAGGTGATCCTCGCCGCCTACCAGCGCTGGGGCGTGGACTGCCTCGCGCGGCTCGACGGGATGTTCGCCTTCGCGCTGTTCGACCGCGACACGCGCCGCCTGCTGCTCGCCCGCGACCGCTTCGGGGTGAAGCCGCTGTTCTGCGCACACCTCTCGGACGGCTCCATCGCCTTCGCCTCGGAACTGAAGGGCCTCCTCGCCCACCCGCAGCTGCGCCGCCGGGTCAACCCGCAGGCGATCGAGGCCTACATGGCCTGGGGCTACGTGCCCGACAGCCATGCGATCCTCGCCGGGGTCGAGAAGCTGCCCGCCGGCCACTTCTGGCTGATGGAGCAGGGCAAGGCGCCCGGGCGGCCGCAACGCTGGTGGGACATCGACTTCACTCACCGCGAGCGTGGGAGCGAGGCCGATCTCTCCGCCCAGCTCGTCCACCTGCTGCGCGAGGGCGTGCGTTCGCGGATGGTCGCCGATGTCCCGCTCGGCGCCTTCCTGTCGGGCGGGGTCGATTCGTCGGGCGTCGTCGCGCTGATGGCCGAGGCGAGCGCCCAGCCGGTGCAGACCTGCTCGATCGGCTTCGACGTCGCCGCCTATGACGAGACCTCCTACGCCCGCCAGGTCGCCGCCAGGTTCGGCGCCGACCATGCCGAGCGGATCGTCGCGACCGATGATTTCGCCGCCATCGACAGCCTCGCCGCGATGTTCGACGAGCCCTTCGCCGATGCCTCGGCGCTGCCCACCTGGCGCGTGTGCCAGCTGGCGCGCGAGCGGGTAACGGTGGCGCTGTCGGGCGACGGGGCGGACGAGGCCTTCGCCGGATACCGCCGCCAGGTCTTCCACCACCACGAGGAGCGGGCGCGTTCGGTGCTCCCTGCCGCTTTGCGCGCGCCGCTGTTCGGTGCGCTGGGCCGCGCATGGCCCAAGGCTGACTGGGCCCCGCGCCCCTTGCGCGCCAAGTCGACCCTGCTGGCGCTCGCGGAGAGCGGAGAAGAGGGCTATGCCCGCGGCCTCTCGGTGACCCTGCCGGGCGCGCGGGCCGCGCTCTATTCCGACAGCTTCGCCGCCAGCCTCGCCGGTTTTCGCGCCGAGGACGAGCTGATCGCCCTGATGCGCACCGCCCCCGGGCGCAGCGGGCTCGACCGCGCGCAATATGCCGACCTCACCTTCTGGATGCCCGGCGACATTCTGACGAAGGTCGACCGCACCAGCATGGCGGTGAGCCTCGAGGCGAGGGAGCCGCTGCTCGACCATCGCCTCGTCGAATTCGCCGCGCGCCTGCCCGAGGGCATGCGGGTGCACGGGTCCGTGGGCAAGCACCTGCTCAAGAAGACGCTCGAACGCTACCTGCCGCACGACATCCTCTACCGGCCCAAGCAGGGCTTCGTCACGCCCATCGCCGAATGGCTGAGGGGGCCGCTCGCCGGGGCTTCGCGGGGGATCGCGACCGGGAGCCTAGCCCAGACGGGGTTCTTCGATGCGAAGGCGATCGCCGCGCTGGCCGAGGCGCATATCGCGGGCCGCGCCGACCATTCGCGCACCTTGTGGCAGCTCTTGATGCTGGAGAAGTCATTGGGCCAGCTCGGGGTGAGCGGCTGACCCGTTTCCAATTCCGTTCGTGCTGAGCTTGTCGAAGCACCGCACTTTCTTCCTGGCTTTGCAAGGAGGAGAAAAACGGCCCTTCGACAAGCTCAGGGCGAACGGGTTGGGGTGCTAATCCTCGGTCCCGTGGCCCTTGGCCATGTAGTCGGCGCTCTGCATTTCGTTCAGGCGGCTCACCGTGCGCTCGAATTCGAAGGCGCCGTCGCCCGCCTGATATAGCTCTTCGGGCGCGGCCGCGGCGGTGACGAACAGCTTCACGCGGTGTTCGTAGAGCGCGTCGATCAGTTTGGTGAAACGGATCGCCTCGTTGCGGTTCTCCGGGCCCATGCGCGGGATGCCGACGAGGATCACGGTGTGGAAAGCCTGCGCTACGGCGAGGTAATCGGCCGCCCCGCGGTTCTCGGCGCACAGCTTCTTGAAGCTGAACACGCCCACGCCCTTGAGGCTCTTGGGCACGTGGAGCGTGCGCCCGCCGCCGAGGTCGAGGGTGCCGCTCGGGACGTTGGCGGCATCCTCGGGCGCGAAGTCGGTGAGGCGAAAGAAGGCCTCGCGCACCTGCGCGGTCGCTGCGTCCCCCAGCGGCGCGTGCCACATCGCGAGGCCGCCGATGCGGTCGAGCCGGTAGTCGGTCGGGCCGTTGAGCGAGAGAACGTCCATCCGCGCCTCGACCAGATCGATGAAGGGCAGGAACAGCGAGCGGTTGAGCCCGTCCTTGTAGAGATCGCGCGGGGGCCGGTTGGAGGTGGTGACGATCACCGTGCCCGCCTCCATCAGCGCGGTGAAGAAGCGGCCCATGATCGCGGCGTCGGCGGTGTTGGTGACCACCATTTCGTCGAAGGCGAGGCATTTGAGCTTGGCGCCCATCGCCTGCGCCACCGCGATCAGCGGGTCGCCGCGTTCGGCCTTGCGTTCCGCAGCGACGAGGCGATCGACTTCGAGCATGAAGGCGTGGAAGTGGACCCGGCGCTTCTTCTCGATCCCGAGCGTCTCCACGAACAGGTCCATCAGCATCGACTTGCCGCGCCCGACACCGCCCCACAGGTAAACTCCGCGCGGATCCGGGGCAGGTTGCTTTCCGAAGAGCTTGCCGAACAGTCCGGCCGCGGGCGGCGGGGCCTCGAGCTCGTCCTGCAACCGCGCCAGCCGCTCCGCCGCCGCCCGCTGGTCGGGGTCGGCGCGCAGCTCGCCGCTGGCGATCAGCGCGTCGTAGCGGGCGAGCAACCCCGGCACATTAACCGCGCGGCTGCATCTTGCGCACGATGCCCGAGAAGCTGGCGACGGTATCCTCGCCTTGCACCACCATCCCGCGGATGAAGACCAGCTTGCCGGTCTCGCGCACGATCTCGGTGACGGCATCGAGTGGACGCTGCGGATCGCCGCCGCCGACGAACTGGGTCGAGAGCTCGAGCGTCACCGAGGGTCCGGCATTGCCGGTGCCGATGCGGTGCATGGTGACGAACAGGGCGATGTCGATCAGCGACAGCGTCACCGCGCCGTGGATCACCCCTTGCAGGTTCATGTGCCGCCGCTCGGGGAACATGCGCAGGCGCGCCTTCCCGTCCTCGTCGACGCGGGTGATGAGCTTGCCCATCACCGCGCCGTTGAACAGCGTCTCGTCCTTGAGGTTCCAGTGGTGCCAGCCCGGATTGTCCGGGTCCGGCCCGTGTTCGAACACGTCGTCCTTGAAGCTCACCGGATCAGATCGCGCGCTCTGCCATCATCTTCTTGGTCTCGGCGATCGCCTTGGCCGGCGAGAGGCCCTTGGGGCACACGTTCGCGCAGTTCATGATGGTGTGGCAGCGATAGAGGCGGAAGGGGTCTTCGAGGTCGTCGAGCCGCTCGCCGGTCATCTCGTCGCGGCTGTCGGCGAGCCAGCGATAGGCCTGGAGAAGGATCGCCGGCCCGAGGAACTTGTCGGAGTTCCACCAGTAGCTCGGGCAGCTCGTCGAGCAGCAGGCGCACAGGATGCACTCGTAGAGCCCGTCGAGCTTCTCGCGCT
This sequence comes from Porphyrobacter sp. THAI-01a, assembly GCF_056868655.1. NCBI lineage: Bacteria > Pseudomonadati > Pseudomonadota > Alphaproteobacteria > Sphingomonadales > Erythrobacteraceae > Porphyrobacter > Porphyrobacter sp. THAI-01a. The sequence goes on from NZ_CP180579.1 coordinate 1,486,811, forward strand.
GTTCGGGCGATTGCAGGCGCTCCTTGCCCGAAGGGGTCGGGCTGACGGTCTGGAGCCACGGGCGGATCGAGGCATACTGGGCGTAGAAATGGGTGAAGTCGGGCACGAGGTCCTTGATCACGTCCATGTGCGGCAGCGGGGTGATGCGGATCTCGCCCTTCAGGTCCTCGATCGCGGTGGTGCAGGCGAGGCCGTTCTTGCCGTTCATGTTCATCGAGCACGACCCGCAGATCCCCTCGCGGCACGAGCGGCGGAAGGTCAGCGTCGGGTCGATCTCGTTCTTGATCTTGAACAGGGCGTCGAGAACCATCGGCCCGCATTCGTCGAGATTGATCTCGAACTTGTCGTAGCGGGGGTTCTGGCCGGAGTCGGGATCGTAGCGGTAGATCTTGAACGACTTCACGCGGCCGCCCGATGCCTTGTGCACCTTGCCGTTGGCACTGATCTTGGAATTCTTGGGGAGAGTGAAGGTCGCCATGAACTGATCCCGGTTTCGAATTGCACCCTATCTAGCGGCATCGCGCGCCCGCGCAAGCGGGCGGTGTTGCACGCTTTCGCACAGGGGTTGAATGCGCCTCACACGGTGGAACCATGCGCGGGTCCGCGCGCTTTGAGCAGCAATGGCACAGAGCGGACAAGTATCGGAAAAGGTAGCCTGCTTCCCGCGGGTGGCGGCGGTGTTCGGGGCGAGCGGCGGGATCGGCGCGGCGCTCTGCGCGGGGCTGGCGGCGGGCGGAACCGAGGTGATCCATGCGGGATCGCGGCGGGGGGAGGGGCCGCAGGGGCCGGCGATCCGTCCCTTCGCATTCGACCTCGCGGACGAAGCGAGCATCGCCGCCGCCGCAGTAGCGATGAAGGATGCCCCGCCCGAATGGGTGATCATCGCCACCGGCGTGCTGACCCTGGCGGACGGCACCGGACCGGAGCGGAGCTACAAGCGGCTCGATCCCGCCGCGATGGCCGAGGTCTTCGCATTGAACACCATCGGCCCGGCGCTGATCGCCAAGCACATGCTGCCCCTGATGCCGCGCGGGCGGGCCTTCACCCTCGCGGCGCTTTCGGCGCGGGTCGGGTCGATCGGCGACAACCGCCTCGGCGGATGGCATTCCTACCGGGCGAGCAAGGCGGCGCTCAACATGCTGCTGCGGAACTTCGCGATCGAGATGGCGCGCACCCATCCCGATAGCGTGATCGTCGGGCTGCACCCGGGCACGGTCGACAGCGCGCTGTCGGCGCCGTTCCAGTCCGGGCTGCCCGAGGGTCAGCTGACCGCGCCGGATTCCGCTGCCGCCAACCTCCTCGGGGTGCTGGCCGGCCTCGGTCCCGCGGATTCCGGGCGCGTATTCGACTTCCGGGGCGCCGAGGTTCCCGCCTGATCGCGCTTCCCTTGCGGCGCCGAGCGGCTAGACTGCGACCGCAGGGAGGCGGGGAATGGGGATCAAGAGCTGGTACGAGGCGAACATCATGCCGCGCCTCATCACCTGTGCCTGTTCGCAGGGGCAGGTGATGAAGCGCCGCGCGGCGGTGGTGCCCCGCGCGCGGGGCGATGTGTTCGAATTGGGGTGCGGCGGCGGGATCAATCACGCCTTCTACGACCCCGCGGCGATCACTTCCTATGCCGGGATCGACCCGCACGAAGGGTTGCTCGACGGCGCGCGGGCGGCTGCGCGCGAGAAGGGCTGGGCGGCGGACCTCAGGCAGGGGCGGGGCGAGGCGATCCCCTTCGCCGATGACAGCTTCGACTGCGTGGTGTGCACCTTCACCCTGTGCTCGGTCGAGGACCCCGCGCAGGTCATGGCCGAACTGCGCCGGATCCTGCGTCCCGGCGGCGAGGCGCTGTTCCTCGAACACGGGCGCGCGCCCGATGCCGCGGTGCGGGGTTGGCAGCAGCGCATTGAACCGGTCTGGAAACGCCTTGCGGGCGGCTGCCATCTGACCCGGCCCATCGCAACTGCGCTGGAAGGCGCGGGTTTCGCGGTGGAGAGGCTGGGCGAGGGCTACACGCCGCAGGCCCCGCGTTTTGCCGGATGGATGGAGTGGGGCGTGGCGCGCAAGCGGGCATGAAAAAGGGCGGGAGAGGTTGCCCGCTCCCGCCCCTTTTTCTGTCCGTTTGCCGATGACCTATTCGCCGAAGGTCCGCTGCCACCAGCCGCGGCGCGGCTTGGCCTCGTCCTTGGCGTCGGCATCCCCGGCGCTGTCCTTGTCCGCCGTCTCGGCCGCTATGGCCTCGGCGGTCTGGGGCGCGTCGTCGGGACCGGCGATCACGGCCATGTCCTCGGCAACCTGCTCGGAGAGCGATTCGGTCGCCTCCGCGGCCGCCGCCTTGGTCTTGCGCGGCGCGCGCTTGCGCTTGGGCTTCTCGGCCGGCGCTTCCGCATCCTCGGCAGGAGCGGCTTCGTCGGCAGCGGCCGCTGCGACTTCGGGCGCGAGTTCGGCCGGCGCTTCTTCGGCGACGACCGGCTCGGCCTCCTTCTTCTTGCGCGGTGCGCGGACGCGCTTGGGCTTGGCGGCGGGCGCTTCCTCGGCTTCGGGAGCGGGTTCGGCTTCCGTTGCAGGCGCTTCGGCCACGGGTTCGGGCTCCGCTTGGGCTTCGGCCTCGTCGCCGGTCACGGCATCGCTGTCGGCCTCGCCCTCGGCGCCCTGCGCACCTTCCTCGGTGCCGTCTTCCGAACGACGCTTGCGTCCGCGACCGCCGCGACGGCGGCGCTTCTTGGGACGACCTTCGCCGTCGTCGCCGGCTTCGGGAGCGGCGGTCTCGCCGTTGTCCTCGCCGTCGGCGTCGATCTCGGTCTCGGTCTCGGCGCTGTCCTCGCCCGCTTCGCCCTCGACGCCATCCTCGCGATCACGGTTGCGGCCACGGCCTCCGCGCCGACGCCGGCGCTTCTTCTTGCGGCCGCCGTCCTCGTCGCCTTCACCGCGTTCGCGGCGCGGCTGACGCTCCTGGCGCTCCTCGGCCTCTTCCTCGGCGAAGTCCTCGTCCTCCTCCTCGGGCAGGTCGTCATCGTCATCGTCGATGATCGGCTCGAACTTGGGCGCGTGGGCCGGGCGCGGGCCCGAGCTCGACACGCTCATCTTCGCGCCTTCGTCCTCGCCTTCCGGCACAACCGACACGGTGACGCCGTAGCGCTGCTCGATCTCGACAAGGTCGGCGCGCTTCTCGTTGAGGAGGTAGATCGCCGCCTCGGTCGAGGCCGCGAGGCGGATGATCGTGCCTTTGCCCTTGGCCGCCTCGTCCTCGATCAGGCGCAGCGCCGAGAGCCCCGCCGAGGAGGCGGTGCGCACGAGGCCGGTGCCGTCGCAATGCGGGCATGGGCGGGTGGTCGCCTCGAGTACGCCGGTGCGCAGGCGCTGGCGGCTCATCTCCATCAGCCCGAAGGAGCTGATCCGGCCGACCTGGATGCGGGCGCGGTCGTTCTTCAGCGCCTCCTTCATCGCCTTCTCGACCTTCCGGACATTGGAGGGGTACTCCATGTCGATGAAGTCGATCACGACGAGGCCGGCCATGTCGCGCAGGCGCAATTGCCGCGCGATTTCCTTGGCGGCTTCGAGATTTGTGTGGAGCGCCGTCGCCTCGATCCCGTGCTCCTTGGTGGAGCGGCCGGAGTTGATGTCGATCGACACCAGCGCCTCGGTCGGGTTGATGATCAGGTAGCCGCCGGATTTCAGCTGCACCATCGGGTCGTACATCGCGCGCAGCTGGTCCTCGGCGCCATAGCGCTGGAACAGCGGCACGGGGTCCGAATAGGCCTTCACCCGCCGTGCGTGGCTGGGCATGAGGAGCTTCATGAAGGCCTTGGCCGACTTGTAGCCTTCCTCGCCCTCGACGACGACTTCCTCGATTTCCTTGTTGTAGATGTCGCGGATCGCGCGCTTGATGAGGTCGCTGTCCGAATGGATCAGCGCCGGTGCGACCGAGGCGAGGGTCTTCTCGCGGATCTCGTCCCAGACGCGGGCTAGGTAGTCGAAGTCGCGCTTGATCTCGGGCTTGGTGCGGCTCATGCCGGCGGTGCGCACGATCAGGCCCATGGTCTTGGGCAGCTTGAGGTCGGAGACCATTTCCTTCAGCCGCTTGCGATCGCTGGTCGAGCTGATCTTGCGGCTGATGCCGCCGCCGCTGGTGCTGTTGGGCATCAGCACGGTGTAGCGCCCGGCGAGGCTGAGATAGGTGGTGAGCGCCGCGCCCTTGTTGCCGCGCTCTTCCTTGACCACCTGCACCAGCAGCACCTGGCGGCGCTGGATCACGTCCTGGATCTTGTAGCGGCGGCGCAGCGCCATGCGCTTGGCGCGCACCTCGTCGACCTGCTTGGCGCGGGCACGGCCGCGCTCGCCGCCCTTGTCACCCTTGCCCTGACGGCGGCGGCCGCGACCGCGACGGCCGCGTTCCTCGCCGCTGTCGCCGTCCCCGGCGGCTTCCTCGCCGCCTTCGTCATCGCCGTTGTCCTCGTCGGCGCTGTCTTCCTCGTCGGAAGCGCCGCCCTCGATCGTGGCGACATCGTCCTTGTCGGAGGTGTCGACTTCTTCGACGCCGTTCTCGGCGAAGTCCTCGGCGAGCGCCTCGCCGCTCTCGTCCTCGGCGTCGTATTCGGCGCCGGGCGCGATGCCCTCGTCCTCTTCCTCGGCGCGCAGGCGTTCCTCTTCCTCGGCGGCCTCGGCTTCTTCGGCCAGCAGCGCGTCGCGATCCGCCTTGGGGATCTGGTAGTAATCGGGATGGATTTCGCTGAAGGCGAGGAAGCCGTGGCGATTGCCGCCGAAGTCGACGAAAGCCGCCTGCAGCGACGGTTCGACCCGGGTTACTTTCGCGAGATAGATATTGCCCTTGATCTGCTTGTGTTCGGCAGATTCGAAATCGAATTCCTCAATCCGGTTGCCTTGCAGAACCGCCACCCGGGTTTCTTCCGGGTGGCGCGCATCGATGAGCATGCGCGTTGCCATTGAATAGTCTCCATGCGCCCGGCCTGGTCCGCGAACGGACGCGAAGGGGGCGCGCATTGTGTGGTGAACCGGCGAGCCCGAAGGCGGTGCCGGAAGGGGAAATCGCGCTGTGAGGGGCAAAGCCGCTCGGCGCGAAGCTCGTGTCTGCGGTGGCGGATGTGCGGGCTAGCGCCGCGCCTTCTCCCGCAACGGCACAGGGGCGCACATGGCGCATCATGCTCGTTGTCCGGGAAAAGCGATCTGTCACTGCATCAACCTGTACTGGACCGGGGAGCGAAGAAAGGAGTGTGCCCCGGCGCAAGAGCCGGGCGCGGGCGCAAGGCTGCGCCATGATCCGGCCTCTATGACAGAACTGCTAGCACTGTGGGGCAAACCCCGCAACTCTATTGCGTTTCCGAGCGCCAAGAACGTAAGCCGCAGCGGCAATGAGCTATCGCACGCTTCTGCTGATCCTCGTGCTGGTGCCGGCCGCGCTGCTGGGCGGGGCGGCGGCGCTGGGGGTGATGATCCCGGTGCCGCATTGGGGGCGCGACTATGTGCTGCGCTTCGTGCTCGACGAGGGGCAGGCGCCGGTCGAGCTGCCGCCGGTCGCCGGCCCGTCCGATCCCTCGCGCCCGCTGGTGGTGATCGATGCGGGCCATGGCGGGCGCGATCCCGGCGCGATCGGGACCGACGACCAGGGCCGGCGCTTCCGGGAGAAGGACATCACGCTCGCCCTCGCGCTCGCGCTGCGCGACGAGCTGCTGCGGCAGGGCGGCATCCGCGTCGCGCTGACCCGCGCCGACGATCGCATCCTGCCGCTGGCGCACCGTCCCGAGATCGCCCGGCGGCTCGAGGCCGACCTGTTCATCTCGGTCCATGCCGATTCCGCCGGCGAGAACGCCGATGTCGCCGGGGCGAGCATCTATACCTTGTCGGACGAGGCCTCGAGCGAGGCGGCGGCGCGGTTTGCTGCGCGCGAGAACGATGCCGACCGGCTGAACGGCATCGCCATCGACGGCGAAAGCGCAGCGGTGAGCGCGATCCTCGTCGGATTGTCGCAGCAGCGCACCCTTGAGGATTCGATCGCCTTTGCGAGCATTGTGATGCGTGAGGGGGAGGGCGCGCTCGCCTTCGTCCCCCAGCCGCGCCGTTCGGCCTCGCTGGCGGTGCTGCGCGCGCCCGATGTGCCCTCGGTGCTGTTCGAGAGCGGATTCGTCACCAACCTCACCGATCGCGCGCGGCTCACCACGCCCGAGGGCAGGGCGCAGTATGCCGCGGTGCTGGCCCGGGCGATCCGGGTACATTTCGCCCGCCGCCGCGAGACGGCGCCGGGCGGCGGATAGGTTCGCAAAGCGGCTAGCCTTGGCCGAGCCTCGCGTGCTAGTTGCCCCCGGTCCATGACCGAGCCTGCCCCCGCCCCCGACCAGACTTCGACCTGGGCCTATCTGCGCTACCGCGTGAACCGCGATGTCGGCGGCGCGCTGGAGTGGTTCCGCGCGCGCTGGCGCGAGAGCCGGCTGTTCAAGGCGGTGGCGATCGCCTTCGGACTGTTCCTCGCCCTGTGGATCGCGGTCTTCGTGTGGCTGGCGAGCGACCTGCCCGAGGCCGAGGCGCTGCTCACTTACGAGACACCCCTGCCCACCGTGGTGCGCGGCTATGATGGCGAGATCGTCCATTCCTATGCCCGCGAGCGGCGGGTGCAGCTGCAATATGCCGACTTCCCGCAGAAGCTGATCGAGGCCTATCTGTCCGCCGAGGACAAGACCTTCTTCAGCCACGGCGGCATCGACTTCTTCGGCACCGCCAACGCCGTGTTCGACTATGCGCGCAAGGCCGGCACGGGCGAGCGCGCGGTGGGCGGATCGACCATCACCCAGCAGGTCGCCAAGAACCTGCTGCTGGGCGACGAATATTCCGTCACCCGCAAACTGAAGGAAATGATCCTCGCCGGGCGCATCGAGCAGGTGCTGACAAAGCAGGAGATCCTCGAGCTCTACTTGAACGAGATCCCGCTCGGGCGGCGCTCCTTCGGGGTCCAGGCGGCGGCGCGGGCCTATTTCGACAAGGACGTGGACGCGCTCGAACTGCACGAGATGGCCTTCCTCGCGATCCTGCCCAAGGCGCCGGAACGCTATGGCCGCAAGGGGCAGGAACAGGCCGCGCTCGACCGGCGCAATTTCGTGCTCGGCCAGATGGAGGCGAACGGCTTCATCACCGGTTCCGAGCGGCGCGCGGCGGCGGCGAGGCCCCTCGGGCTCGTCACCCAGCGGCGCGAACGCAGCGTCGATGCGGGCTATTTCCTCGAAGAAGTGCGCCGCGAGCTGATCGAACGTTTCGGCGAGACCGCGGAGGAGGGGCCGAACTCGGTCTATGCCGGCGGGCTTTGGGTGCGAACGAGCCTCGATCCCGACATGCAGCTGGCCGCGCGCGACGCGCTGCGCGAAGGGCTGCTGCGCTATCACGGCGGGCGCGCATGGGCGGGGCCCATCGCGACGATCGACGTGTCCGAGGGCAATTGGGCGAGCCAGCTGCAATCCTCGCCGCTCGGCATCAGCTACAAGGACTGGCGCGTGGGCGTCGTCACCCAGCGCAGCGGACAATCGGCGCAGATCGGCTTCTCCGATGGCACCGAGGCGCCGCTCGGCAACCTGCCCAACGCCCTCAAGGCGGGCGACGTCATCGCCGCCAGCCCCTCGGGCAATGGCTGGAACGTCCGCACCATTCCCGAGGCGCAGGGTGCGCTGGTGGTCGAGAGCGCGCAGACCGGCCGGGTGCTGGCGATGCAGGGCGGGTTCGACCACCGCCTGTCCGATTTCAACCGCGCCACGCAGGCCAATCGCCAGCCGGGTTCGACCATCAAGCCCTTCGTCTATGCGGCGGGCCTCGACACCGGCATGACCCCCTCGACCCAGGTCGATAACTCGCGCTTCTGCTACTACCAGGGCGCAAACCTCGGCGAGAAGTGCATCCGCGGCTCGGGCAGCGGCGGGCAGCACCCGATGCGCTACGGCCTCGAGCAGTCGCAGAACATCATGACCGTGCAGATCGGCATGACCGCTGGCATGAACAATGTCGTGCAGGGGATCGAGAAGCTCGGGATCGGCAAGTTCGCGGCCTATCCCTCGACCGCGCTCGGGGCGGGCGAGACGACGCTCGTGAAGATGGTTGCCGCCTATTCCGCGCTCGCCAACCACGGGCGGCTCAATCCGCCGACGGTGATCGACTACGTGCAGGACCGCCGCGGCAAGGTGCTGTGGCGCGCCGACAACCGCGAATGCCGCGGCTGCAACATGGCGCAGTGGGACGGCAAGCCGATGCCGCGCTTCGGGGTCAAGGGCACGCAGGCGATGGATGCGCGCACTGCCTTCCAGGTCATGCACATGCTGCGCGGCGCGGTGAGCCGCGGCACGGCGACCGTGCTCAACCCGCTCGGCCTGCCGCTGTTCGGCAAGACCGGCACCACCACCGGCCCCAAGGACGTGTGGTTCATCGGCGGCACGCAGGCGATGATTGCGGGCGCCTATGTCGGCTTCGACCAGCCCCGCAACATGGGCGGCTATGCCTATGGCGGCACCATCGCCGCGCCGATCATCAAGAGCCTGATCGAGAAGACCCGGGACAAGTGGTCCGATCTTCCCGCCGTCGCGCCCGCAGGGGTGCGGATGGTCCGGGTCGATCGCCGTTCGGGCAAGCGCGTCTTCGAGGGCTGGCCGACCGACGATCCCAGGTCAGCGATCATCTGGGAAGCCTTCAAGCCCGACACCGAACCCGAACGCTACACCCGGCAGGATGCCATCGCCGCCAAGCGCAACGAGATCCTCGCGCTGATCCGCGCCGGACGCCAGAACGCCGAGAGCGCGGTGGTCGATGCCCCGGCGGACGACGTGGAATACGAAGAGGGCGGGATCGACTGATCCGGGCCGGAACCGCCCGCGCCCATCGGAGGTTTGACAGACATGACACGCCGCATCCTTGCCCCGCTCGCCGCGCTTGCCCTGACCGGGCTTGCCGCCGTCCCTCTCGCCACCGCCTCGGCCGAACTGCCGACGGGCGCGAAGGCCCCGGCCTTCTCGACCCGCGCCGCGCTCGCAGGGGAGGAGTTCGGCTTCACCCTCAGCGCCGCGCTCGCGAAGGGGCCGGTGGTGCTCTATTTCTACCCCAAGGCCTTCACCAAGGGCTGCACGCTCGAAGCCAATGCCTTTGCCGAGGCCATGCCGAGCTTCAAGGCCGCAGGGGCGAGCGTCATCGGCATGTCGGGCGACGACATCGCCACGCTCCGGCGCTTCAGCCGCGAGGAATGCCGCGATGCCTTTCCGGTCGGGGTCGCCTCGGCGAAGATCGCCCAGGCCTATGACGTGGCGATGGGCAATTCGGGGCTCACCACCCGCACCTCCTACGTCATCGCCCGCGACGGCCGGATCGTGGCGGTGCATTCCGATGCCGACTACCGCGGCCATGTCGAAAAGACGCTGGCGGCGGTGCGCGCGCTGAAGAAGTGAGGCGGGCGGGGCGCTTTACAATCGCGCCGCCGACGCTAAGCGGTGCCGACTTTTTCGCGTGACTGAAGGATAGACCATGCGGGCCGAGGCCCAGGCTTACATCAACCGGATCGAAGCGGCGCTCGCGCTGGTGCGCCTGTCGCTCGACTGGGAGCGCGCGCTGCGCCGGCTCGACGAGTTGAACGCGCGGGTGCAGGACCCGAACCTTTGGGACAATCCCAAGCAGGCGCAGGCGATCAGCCGCGAGCAGAAGACGCTCGAGACGGCGGTGAACACGGTCAACGAGATCGCCGCCGAGATGGCCGACGCGATCGAATTCATCGAGATGGGCGAGGCCGAGGGCGAGGATGCCATCGTCGAGGATGGCCTTGCCACGCTCGCCGCGCTCGCCGACCGCGCCGATGCCGACAAGGTCCAGGCGCTGCTCTCGGGCGAGGCCGACGGGAACGACACCTACCTCGAAATCCACGCCGGGGCGGGTGGCACCGAAAGCCAGGACTGGGCCGAGATGCTGCTGCGCATGTATGCGCGCTGGGCCGAGCGGCGCGGCTTCAAGGTCGACACGGTCGAATACCAGGCGGGCGAACAGGCCGGCATCAAGTCGGCGACGCTGCTGATCAAGGGCGACGGCGCCTATGGCTATGCCAAGACCGAGAGCGGCGTCCACCGCCTCGTCCGCATCAGCCCCTATGACAGCTCGGCCCGCCGCCATACCAGCTTCTCGAGCGTGTGGGTCTATCCGGTGATCGACGACAGCTTCGAGATCGAGATCAACCCGGCCGATCTCAAGATCGACACCTACCGCGCGTCCGGCGCGGGCGGGCAGCACGTCAACACCACCGACTCTGCGGTGCGCATCACCCACCAGCCGACCGGCATCGTGGTGGCGAGCCAGCAGGACCGCAGCCAGCACAAGAACCGCGAGATCGCGATGAACATGCTCAAGGCGCGGCTCTACGAGGCCGAGATGCGCGCCCGCGAGGAAGCGGCCAATGCCGAGCACTCGGCCAAGAGCGACATCGGGTGGGGCCACCAGATCCGCTCTTACGTGTTGCAGCCCTACCAGATGGTCAAGGACCTGCGCACCGGGGTGGTCTCGACCTCGCCCGACGCGGTGCTCGACGGGGCCATCGATCCCTTCATCTCGGCCGCGCTCGCGCAGCGCGTCACGGGCGAGAAGGTCGAGATCGAGGACGTGGAGTAGGCGCGGATGCGGCTGCGGCATGCAATCATCGCCGGTGCAGGCCTCGTCGGGGCGGCGATGCTCGGTGGCTGCGACGGCCTTGTCCCCGCCGAATCCGCAAGGCCGGAGAGCGCGCTCGCCTTTCCGTCGCCGGACCGGCCGGTCGCCAAGGTCGTCTCGAACCAGTTCTCCAACGAGGATGCCCGCGACGAGCGCAACGAGGCGCAGGTCGTGATGGACCTCGCCAACATCCGCCCGGGCATGACCGTCGCCGACATCGGGGCGGGCGAGGGCTACTACACCGTGCGCCTCGCCGAGCGGGTCGGCGCCGACGGGCGCGTGCTGGCGCAGGACATCAGCCGCGAGGCATTGGACCGGCTCGGCCGCCGGGTCGAGCGCGAGCGGCTCGAGAACATCTCGATCAAGTTCGGCGATGCCGACAACCCGCAGCTTCCGCCCGACAGTTTCGACCGGGTGTTCATGGTGCACATGTACCATGAGGTGACCGAACCCTACGCCTTCCTCTGGAACCTGTGGCCGGCGCTCAATGCCGGTGGGCAGATCGTTGTGGTGGAAAGAGACAGTCCGGTCGGGGGGCACGGCCTGCCGCACACCCTGCTGTTCTGCGAGTTCGAGGCGGTCGGCTACGTCCTGGTCGATTACGCCGAACGCCCTGACATCGAGGGCTATTTCGCCCGCTTCGAACGCGGTCCCAAGCGGGCCGAACCCGAGGCGATCAAGGTGTGCGAGGCGGGCTGAGGCAGGGCGCCCCCCGCAAGGTTGCGGGGCAGGACCTCCCGCACTATGGCAAGTTCATGCAAGATGGCGCCGCTGGGGCGCAAAGGGGATTGTTCATTGTTCAAGGGATTGAGCCCGATCGTCTACGGCGGGCGTGAAGTCTGGCCGCTGGTCGAAGGCGGCAAGGGTGTATCGGCAACCAACCATGCCAGCTCCGGTGCGTGGGCTGCGGCGGGCGGGATCGGCACGGTCAGTGCGGTCAACGCCGACAGCTATGACGAGAACGGCAACGTCATTCCGCAGATCTATCACGGCCGCACCCGCGAGGAGCGCCACCAGGAACTGATCCGCTACGCCATCGAGGGCGCGACCACGCAGGTGAAGAAGGCCTACGAGATCGCGAACGGCAAGGGCGCGATCAACATCAACGTGCTGTGGGAAATGGGCGGGGCGCAGGCCGTGCTCGAAGGCGTGCTCGAACGCACCCGCGGCCTGGTGACCGGCGTCACCTGCGGGGCGGGGATGCCCTACAAGCTTGCCGAGATCGCGGCGCGCTTCAACGTCCACTACCTCCCCATCGTCAGCTCCGCACGCGCCTTCCGCGCGCTGTGGAAGCGCTCCTACCACAAGGTCGCCGAGCTGATGGCGGCGGTGGTCTATGAGGATCCGTGGCTGGCGGGCGGGCACAACGGCCTCAGCAATGCCGAGGACCCGACCAAGCCCGAAGACCCCTATCCGCGCGTCAAGGCGCTGCGCGAAACGATGCGCGCCGAGGGCGTCTCCGACGACGTGCCGATCGTGATGGCGGGCGGGGTGTGGTACCTGCGCGAGTGGGAGAACTGGATCGACAATCCCGAACTCGGAAAGATCGCCTTCCAGTTCGGAACGCGTCCGCTGCTCACCCGCGAAAGCCCGATCCCGCAGATCTGGAAGGACATGCTGCGCACGGTCGAGCCGGGCGACGTGCTGCTCCACAAGTTCTCGCCCACCGGCTTCTATTCGAGCGCGGTCAAGACCCCGTTCCTCTACGACCTGATGCACCGTTCGGAGCGCCAGATCCCGTTCTTCAAGCGCGGCGAGGAGGAAGGCACGGTCCAGCTCGGCGAGGAGGGCAAGGCCCGCAATTTCTGGGTGCGACCCGAGGACAAGGCCCGCGCCGAGATGTGGATGCGCGCCGGTCACACCGAGCCGCTCAAGACCCCCGACAACACCATCGTCTTTGTCACGCCGGACTCGCGCGACACGATCCGCAAGGACCAGCAGGACTGCATGGGCTGCCTGTCGCATTGCGGATTCTCGGCGTGGAAGGACCACGACGACTACACCACAGGGCGTCTGGCCGACCCGCGCAGCTTCTGCATCCAAAAGACGTTGCAGGACATCGCCCACGGCGACGATCCGGACAAGAACCTCGCCTTCGCGGGCCACGCGGCCTACCGCTTCAAGACCGACCCCTTCTTCTCGAACGGCTACACGCCGAGCGTGGGGGAACTGGTCGAGCGGATTTTGACGGGGGATTGAGGCGGGGCGGGGCGCCTAGCCCCGCACCAGCGCCGTCAGCACCTGATCGGGCGGGCGGTGGCCGTCGGCCCACATGCGGATGTTGGCGATGACCTTGTGGCCCGAATCCTCGCGGCCCTCTGCCGTGGCACTGCCGATGTGCGGCAGGGTCATGACATTGGGATGATCGATCAACCGGCGGTCGACGTTCGGCTCGTCTGGATAGACATCGAGGCCGGCGCCCGCGAGGTGGCCCGATTGCAGTGCCGCGATCAGCGCCTCCTGATCGAGCAATTCGCCGCGCGCGGTGTTCACGATGCTGCTGCCGGGCTTCATCAGCGCGATCCGCCGCGCGTCGACGAGGTGGCGGGTCTCCTCGGTCAGCGGGCAGTGGAGGGTGAGGATGTCAGCCTCGGCCATCAGCGCATCGACGCTTTCGACGTGGCGCGCGCCGAGCATCCGCTCCAGCGCCTCGGGCAGGCGTTTGCGGTTGTAATAGGCGATCTCCAGCCCGAAGGCGCGGGCGCGGTGGGCGACGGCCTGGCCGATCCGGCCCATGCCGATGATGCCGAGCACCTTGCCCGCCAGCTTTCGCCCGAGCAGCCCCGAAGGCGTCCAGCCCGTCCACTCGCCGCGCCTGACGAGTGCGGTGCCCTCGCGGATGCGGCGCGGCACCCCGATGATCATCGCCATGGCGAGATCGGCGGTATCGTCGGTGAAGACGCCCGGGGTGTTGGTGACGATGATCTTGCGTTCGGCTGCGGCGGCCAGATCGATATGCTCTGTCCCCGCCCCGAAATTGGCGATGAGGCCCAGCCGCTCGCCCGCGCCCGCGATCAGATCGGCATCGATCCGGTCGGTGACGGTCGGCACCAGCACGTCGCAATCCTGCATCGCCGCGGCGAGCTGGTCGCGCGTCAGCGGCACGTCCGCCTCGTTCAGCACCACGTCGAACAGCTCGCGCATCCGCGCCTCGACGGCGGGCACCAGATGGCGGGTGACGATCACGCGCGCAGGCGCGGCAAGCGGGCGAGGGGGGCGCTGGGTCATGGGCTGTGGGCTAATGCCTGAGGCCCCGCGCGGTCAAGGCGCGGATGTGTCGGCGAGGGTTGAATCCGCAAGGGCTTGGACGCTATCGTCGCGGCGATGAGGGATTTCCGAAAGTTCGCCGCTCCGGGCCTTGCCGCGCTGGCCGCCATGGTCTTCGCCGCCGCTCCGGCATGGGCGCAGGACCGGCAGCTGCCCTACTGGGCGACCTTGCGCTACGACGAGGTCAACATGCGCGTCGGGCCGAGCGTCGAGTATCCGATCACCTGGGTCTACAAGCGCAAGGGCCTGCCGGTGAAGGTGGTGCGCATCCGCGAGGGCTGGCGCCTGGTCGAGGACCACGAGGGCACGCAGGGGTGGATCTCGCAGAACCAGCTCGATCCGGCGCGCGGCGGGATGGTGACCGGCTCCGGCACCGCCGAGGTGCGCGCCGCCGCCTCCGGGGCCGCCGCCATCAAGTGGCGCGCCGCACCGGGCGTTGTCGCGCGGATGAAGAAATGCCGCGAGGGCTGGTGCGAGGTCGATATCGCCGGCCGCCGGGGCTGGATCAGCGCCGCGCGCCTGTGGGGATCGCAGGACCTGCCGGGCGACGAGTAGCGCGCCGCCCGGCCTGTCTGCCGTCCGTCAGCCCGCTGCGGCGGGTGCCGGCTTCACGGTGATGGTCTCGCCGCTGTCCGAGGTTGCGGTGAAGGAACCGTCGGCGCCCGGCGCGCTTTCGGTCCAGCATTCGGGCTTCGCGCCCTCTTCCTTGCCGGTGAAGCAGGTCTTCCCGTCGACCACCGCCCAGGTGCCTTCCGCGACCGTTCCGTCCGCGGCGGTATCCGTGAAGGTGCCGTCGGCGTTGAGCACGCTGGTGGCTGTGGTGCCGTCGGCGGTGACGACAGTGTAGGTGCCCGCGGCCGATCCGTTCGCCGTGGTCGCCGCAGCCGCTTCGGGCGCGGCCACGGTCTCTTCCGCGGCAGGCTCGCTCGGTGCCGGCTTGCTGCAAGCCGCAAGCAGGCCGAGGCCCGCGATGATCGCCAATTTCTTCATGATGTTTCCCCCTCTGGTCTTGCGACCCGGAAGGGGGTGTATCACGAAGGTTGGCGCAGCGCCAAATCCGACCGTCAGACCAGCTCGACCGCGACCGCGGTCGCTTCCCCGCCGCCGATGCACAGCGAGGCGACGCCGCGGGTCTTGCCCTGGGTCTTGAGCGCATTGATCAGCGTGACGATGATCCGCGCGCCGCTCGCCCCGATGGGGTGGCCGAGCGCGGTGCCGCCGCCGTTGACGTTGATCTTCTCGTGCGGGATGCCGAGATCGCGCATCGCGAACATCGCGACGCAGGCGAAGGCCTCGTTGACTTCGAACAGGTCGACATCGTCCACGCCCCAGCCGGCCTTCGCCAGCACCTTCTGGATCGCCGGGATCGGCGCTGTGGTGAACTGGGCCGGGGCCTGGGCATGGGCGGCGACCGCGACGACGCGGGCAACGGGGCTGAGGCCCTTCTCCTCGGCGACGCTCGCGCGGGTCAGGACCAGCGCGGCGGCACCGTCCGAGATCGAAGAGGAGGTCGCGGCGGTGATCGTCCCGTCCTTGGCGAAGGCGGGCTTCAGCTGCGGGATCTTGTCGGGGCGGCCCTTGCCGGGCTGCTCGTCATGCTCGACCACGACATCGCCGGCGCGGGTGCTCACCGTCACCGGAACGACCTCGTCCGCGAAGGCGCCGCTGGCGATCGCCTTGTTGGCGCGGGCGAGGCTCTCGATGGTGTAGGCGTCCATCTCCTCGCGGGTCATCTGGTAGGCGTTGGCGGTCTCCTGCGCGAAGGTGCCCATCGCGCGGCCCGGCTCGTAGGCGTCTTCCAGCCCGTCGAGGAACATGTGGTCATAGGCCGTGTCGTGACCCATGCGCGCGCCCGAGCGGTGCTTCTTCATCAGGTAGGGCGCGTTGGTCATGCTCTCCATGCCGCCCGCGACGACCACGTCGACGGTGCCGCTCGCCAAAGCCTCGCTGCCCATGATGACGGTCTGCATGCCGCTGCCGCAGACCTTGTTGACGGTGGTCGCCTCGACCGAGAGCGGAAGGCCCGCCTTGATCGCGGCCTGGCGCGCCGGGGCCTGGCCGAGCCCGGCCGGCAGCACGCAGCCCATGTAGGCGCGGTCGATGTCCTCGCCCGAAACGCCTGCCCGCTCGACCGCAGCCTTGACCGCGACCGCGCCGAGATCGGTCGCGGCGACCTCGGCCAGCGCGCCCTGCATCGCGCCCATCGGGGTGCGGGCGTAGGAAAGGATCACGATCGGATCGGAGGGGGACAGCTGGCTCATGGCGTTGTTCCTTGCCTGACGGGTGTGGGTGTCGGGGGCCATGTAATGCTGCATTGCAGTAATGGCAATTGGTCCAAGGTGTCGCGCTTGCGTCGGGCGGCGCTTTGCGCGACAACGCGTCGCAAATCAAAACGCATATGTCCGATTGGGAGAACGACATGGCCGACGATCGCCGCGCAGAACTCGAGAGCCTTCTTGCGCGCCAGCGCGCCGCCTTCACCGCCTCGCGCCCCGAGCCGATGAGCCAGCGCAAGGACCGCATCCGCCGCGCGATCGCGCTGGTGAAGGACCACGGCGAGGAATTCGCCAAGGCGATGAGCGCCGATTTCGGCAGCCGCTCGATGCACCAGTCGATGCTGACCGACATCGCCGCGACGGTGGGCGCGGGCAATCATGCGCTGAAGCACATGGATGGCTGGGCGAAGACGGAAAAGCGCAAGGTGCAGTTCCCGCTCGGCCTGCTCGGCGCGAAGGCGGAGCTGCGTTACGAGCCCAAGGGGGTGATCGGCATTCTCTCGCCCTGGAACTTCCCGGTGCAGCTGGCTTTCGGCCCGCTGATGCAGGTGCTGGCAGCGGGCAACCGCGCGATGATCAAGCCGTCCGAGTTCACCGAGCGCACCAGCGAGCTGATGGCGCAGCTCACCGCCGAGTATTTCGCGCTCGAGGAAGTGGCGGTGGTCACCGGCGGGCCGGAGGTCGCGGGGGCGTTCTCCTCGCTGCCCTTCGACCATCTTGTCTTCACCGGCTCGACTGCCACCGGGCGGCGGGTGATGCAGGCGGCGGCCGAGAACCTCGTTCCGGTCACGCTCGAACTGGGCGGCAAGTCGCCGGTGGTGATGGGCCGCAGCGCCGATTTCGCCAAGGCGGGCGAGCGTATCGCCATCGGCAAAATGATGAACGCAGGCCAGATCTGCCTCGCGCCCGATTACCTGATGGTGCCCGAGGACAAGGCCGACGAGGCGGTGGCCGGCGTCACCGGCGCTGCGGCGGCGATGTATCCGCGCCTGCTCGACAATGACGACTACGCCTCGATCGTCTCCGACCGCCATTTCGAGCGGCTGCAGGGCCTCGTCGCCGACGCGCGCGACAAGGGCGCCGAGGTGATCGAGGTGAACCCGGCGGGCGAGGATTTCACCAATGCCAACCAGCGCAAGATGCCGCTCACGGTGCTGCGCAACGTCAACGACGCCATGACCGTGATGCAGGAGGAGATCTTCGGCCCTGTCCTGCCGGTGATGACCTATAGGGCGGTCGATCAGGCGGTCGACTACATCAACGAGCACGACCGCCCGCTCGGCCTCTACTATTTCGGCGAGGACCGGGCGGAGCAGGAGCGGGTGCTGACCCGCACCATCTCGGGCGGGGTGACGACCAACGACGTGGTGTTCCACGTCTCGATGGAGGACCTGCCGTTCGGCGGGGTCGGGCCCTCGGGCATGGGCAGCTACCACGCCATCGAAGGCTTCCGCGAGTTCAGCCATGCCCGCGCGGTCTACCACCAGCCCAAGATCGACATCGCCAAGCTCGGCGGGCTCAAGCCGCCCTACGGCAAGGCGACCGAGCAGGCGGCGGCGCGGATGATGAAGTAGGGCAAGGGCAAGGCAGGCGGTTTCCCGCAACCTTTGTTCGATTTCCTGCAACATTCCTGAGGGGTTTTCCCCGAGTCGCACCCTTGCGCGCCGCGCGCTAGAAGCCTAGGGCGGCGCCAGGGATTAATAGCTTGGACATCGCTGTGATCGACCTCAGCCAGTATCTGCCGATACTGTTATTCGTGCTTGTCGCCCTCGGGCTCTCGGTGCTGTTCGTCGTGGCGCCGATGGCGGTGTCGCGCCTGACCGGCGTGCACAATCCGGATGCGGAGAAGCTGTCCGAATACGAGTGCGGCTTCCCCGCCTTCGAGGACGCGCGCAGCCAGTTCGACGTGCGCTTCTACCTCGTCGCGATCAGCTTCATCGTCTTCGACCTCGAGGCCGCCTTCCTGTTCCCCTGGGCGGTGAGCCTCGGAAAGACGGGCTGGATCGGATGGAGCGGCATGATGGTGTTCCTGTTCATCCTCGCGGTCGGCCTTGCCTATGAATGGAAGAAAGGGGCGTTGGACTGGGAATGACCAATATCGTTTCTCCTCCCCAGGGACTTCCGGACATGTCGAAGCTCGCGACCGCTCAGGGCGGCGAGGTGCGCGCACCCGATGCCGATTTCTTCAAGGCGCTCCAGACCGAGGTCACCGACAAGGGCTTCCTCGTCACCTCGACCGAAGAGCTGTTCCAGTGGGCGCGCACCGGCTCGCTGTGGTGGATGACCTTCGGCCTCGCCTGCTGCGCGGTCGAGATGATCCACGTCAACATGCCGCGCTACGACATGGAGCGTTTCGGCGCCGCGCCGCGCGCTTCCCCGCGCCAGTCGGACGTGATGATCGTCGCGGGCACGCTGTGCAACAAGATGGCTCCGGCGCTGCGCAAGGTCTACGACCAGATGTCGGACCCCAAGTATGTGATCAGCATGGGCAGCTGCGCCAATGGCGGCGGCTATTACCACTATTCCTATTCGGTGGTGCGCGGCTGCGACCGCATCGTGCCGGTCGACATCTACGTCCCCGGCTGCCCGCCGACCGCCGAGGCGCTGCTCTACGGCGTCATGCAATTGCAGCGGAAGATCCGCCGCGTCGGCACGATCGAGAGGTAAGGGTCAGGACATGGCTGTTCTCCACTCCGCCCCGAAGTTCGCTTCGAACGAGGGCGTGATCGACGCCATCAGCGAGACCATCAGCGTCTGGCTGGTAGAGGCGCATGAGGCCCACGGCGAGGTGATCTTCCGCATCCAGCGCGATGCGGTGGAAAAGGTGCTGCGCATCCTGCGCGACGATCACGCCTACCAGCAGCTGATGGAAATCGC
Organism: Porphyrobacter sp. THAI-01a; assembly: GCF_056868655.1. NCBI lineage: Bacteria > Pseudomonadati > Pseudomonadota > Alphaproteobacteria > Sphingomonadales > Erythrobacteraceae > Porphyrobacter > Porphyrobacter sp. THAI-01a. The sequence continues at coordinate 1,505,887 of NZ_CP180579.1, forward strand.
CGGGGCCGACTACCCGAGCCGCGAGGAGCGGTTCGAGGTAGTCTACATGCTCCAGAGCCTGACGAAGAACCACCGCATCATGGTGAAGTGCTCGGCTTCTGAGGACACGCCGGTGCCGACCGTGACGACCCTGTGGCCCAACGCGGGCTGGCTTGAGCGCGAGGTCTTTGACATGTTCGGCGTGACCTTCGCCGGCAACCCCGATCTGCGCCGCATCCTCACCGACTACGGCTTCGAGGGGCACCCGTTCCGCAAGGACTTCCCGATGACGGGCTACACCGAACTGCGCTATTCCGAGGAGGAAAAGCGCGTGGTGTACGAACCCGTCGTGCTGGCGCAGGAAATGCGGACCTTCGATTTCCTCAGCCCCTGGGAAGGCGCGGACTACGTGCTGCCGGGTGACGAGAAATCGCGCGGCGCACCGCCGGTCGCCGAGCCCAAGACCACCGATAGCCCGGCCCAGACCGGCGCGGGCAAGGACGCCGACAAGGCCGCCGCCACGCGCGTCTCGCCGCCGGGGCCCGAGCAGAAGGACACCGGCAAGGACGCCCCCGGTGCCCCCGATCCCACCTCGAAGGAGGGTGGCCGATGAGCATGCAACTCGAACAGTCGCCCACCACCGAGGGCGAGGTCATCACCAACTACACGATCAACTTCGGCCCCCAGCACCCGGCCGCGCACGGCGTGCTGCGCATGGTAATGGAGCTGGACGGCGAGGTGATCGAGCGGATTGACCCCCATGTCGGCCTGCTCCATCGCGGCACCGAGAAGCTGATCGAGCAGAAGACCTATCTTCAGGCGCTGCCCTATTTCGACCGCCTCGACTATTGCTCGCCGCTGTGCATGGAGCACTCCTATGTGCTCGCGATCGAGAAGTTGCTGAACCTCGAGGTGCCGCTGCGCGCCCAATACCTGCGCGTGCTGTTCGCCGAGCTGACCCGCATCTGCAACCATATGCTCAACATGGGGGCGCACATCCTCGACGTCGGCGCCTTCACGCCGAACCTGTGGATCATGGACCTGCGCGAGGACTGCCTCAACTTCTTCGAGCGGGCGTCCGGCGCGCGGATGCACAGCGCGTGGTTCCGCCCGGGCGGCGTCCATCAGGACGTGCCGGAGAAGCTGCTGGTCGACATCGGCGACTGGCTCGACAACCGCTTCTTCCAGCTGTTCGAGGACGCGATGAGCCTCGTCATGGACAACCGCATCTTCAAGCAGCGCAACGTCGACATCGCCGTTGTCAGCCGCGAGGACGCGATTGCGTGGGGCTTCTCGGGCCCGATGATCCGCGCCGCCGGCATCCCGTGGGACCTGCGCAAGAGCCAGCCCTATGACGTGTATGACCGCATGGAGTTCGACATCCCCGTCGGCACCAATTCGGACTGCTACGACCGCTTCATGGTGCGCGTGAAGGAAGTCTACGAGAGCGCGAAGATCATCAAGCAGTGCCTGCGCGACATGCCGGGCGGGCCGATTGCCTCCACCGACACCAAGGTCGTGCCGCCCAAGCGCGGCGAGATGAAGCAGTCGATGGAAGCGCTGATCCACCACTTCAAGCTCTACACCGAAGGCTTCCACGTGCCCGCGGGCGAGGTTTACGTCGCGACCGAGAGTCCCAAGGGTGAGTTCGGCGTCTATCTCGTCAGCGACGGCACCAACAAGCCCTACCGCTGCAAGATCCGGCCCACGGCCTTCTCGCACCTCCAGGCGATGGACTTCATGTCCAAGGGCCACATGCTGCCGGATGCGACCGCCATTCTCGGCGCGATCGACGTGGTGTTCGGGGAGTGTGACCGGTGAAACTTCAAGCTTGGCGCTCGTTTATGGTCGGGATGGCCATCGTGATGTTCGCGGTGGGAATTTTGATGTTCGTCATCAGTTGGCCAGCCATCGGGGCGGTGTGCATTGCGCTTGGTGCATCAATCCTGGCCATCAACGCCAGTCTGAAGAAGAATCACGACCATGGCTGACCGTACCCCCGCTCCCGACACTCCCGAACTGCGCGCCCGCTGGGGCGGCTTCGCGTGGACTCCGGAGAACAAGAAAACCGCCGACTGGCATATCGCCAAGTATCCCGAGGGGCGTCAGCGTTCGGCGGTGATGCCGCTGCTCGATCTCGCCCAGCGGCAGGTCGGTGCGGAGACTGACACGCAGGGCTGGCTGCCGCTGCCGGTGATCGAATATGTCGCGAAATATCTCGACATGCCGGTGATCCGCGTGCTCGAGGTCGCCAGCTTCTACTTCATGTACAACCTCAAGCCCGTGGGTAAATTCCACGTGCAGGTGTGCGGCACCACGCCCTGCATGCTGCGCGGGAGCGACGACATCATGGCCGCCTGCAAGAAGCGCGGAATGGTGAAGGGCGGGGTTTCTGCGGACGGCCTCTGGACCCTCACCGAGGTCGAATGCATGGGCAATTGCGCCACCGCGCCGATGGTCCAGATCAACGACGACAACTACGAGGACCTGACGCCGGAACGCCTCGATGCGGTGCTCGATGCGCTTGCCGCGGGCCAGCAGCCCAAGACTGGCACGCAGGAGCCCGGGCGTCACACCTCCGAGCCTTCGGGCGGGCCGACCACGCTCAAGGACATGGTGACGGAGAACCACGACTACCGAGGTGAGTGGTAAGGTGGAAGCGGTCGCATCCATCCTCGGCGCGCTGCTGCTGGCCTTCATCGCCTACAAGGTGCTGATGGGCCTCGTGCGCGTGGGGGTGATCCTGCTGATTATCGCGGTGCTGGCCGGCCTGTGGCAGTCGGGAGCGATCGGATGAACCCGCTGACGCTTCTCCTCGCGATCCTCGGCCTCACCGGCTTTGCGCTGGGCGCCGTGCTGACCGTTACCGGGCCCTATGAGATGGGCGTGATCGTGATGGGCCTAGGCCTCGTTTTCCAGGTGATTTCGCTGGTGCGCATCAAGCGCGCCAAGAACAAGGGAATGCAGTGATGCTGGCTGACAAGGACCGCATCTTCACCAACCTCTACGGCTTTCAGGACTGGAGCCTGAAGGCGGCGCAGAAGCGCGGGGATTGGGACAACACGAAGGCGCTGCTCGCGCGCGGGCAGGACGCGATCATCGAGGAAATCAAGGCTTCCGGCCTGCGCGGGCGGGGCGGGGCGGGCTTCCCGACGGGGCTGAAGTGGTCTTTCATGCCCAAGGAAAGCCGCGACGGGCGGCCGAGCTTCCTCGTCATCAACGCCGACGAATCCGAACCCGGTTCGTGCAAGGACCGCGAGATCATCCGCCACGATCCGCACAAGCTGGTCGAAGGCGCGCTGGTCGCGGGCTACGCGATGCGTGCGCGCGCGGCTTACATCTACATCCGCGGCGAATATATCCGCGAGGCCGAGACGCTCCAGAAGGCGATTTCCGAGGCCTATGACGCCGGGCTGATCGGCAAGAACGCCTGCGGGTCGGGCTACGATTTCGACGTCTTCATGCACCGCGGCGCGGGCGCCTATATCTGCGGCGAAGAGACCGCGATGATCGAGAGCCTCGAGGGCAAGAAGGGCCAGCCGCGGTTGAAGCCTCCTTTCCCGGCGGGCGCGGGCCTTTATGGCTGCCCCACCACGGTGAACAACGTCGAGTCCATCGCCGTCGCCCCCACCATCCTGCGGCGCGGGGCGGCGTGGTTCTCAAGCTTCGGGCGCGAGAACAACAAGGGCACCAAGCTGTTCCAGATCTCCGGCCACGTGGAAAAGCCCTGCGTCGTCGAAGAGGCCATGAGCATCTCCTTCGAGGAGCTGATCGAGAAGCACTGCGGCGGCATCCGCGGCGGGTGGGACAACCTCCTCGCGGTGATCCCCGGCGGCTCGTCCGTGCCGCTGGTCCCCGCCGAGCAGATCCGCAACGCGCCGATGGACTTCGACGGGCTCAAGGAACTGGGCTCGGGCCTCGGCACGGCGGCGGTCATCGTCATGGACAAGTCGACCGACATCGTCCGCGCGATCAGCCGCCTCTCCTACTTCTACAAGCACGAGTCCTGCGGCCAGTGCACCCCCTGCCGCGAGGGCACGGGCTGGATGTGGCGCATGATGGAGCGCCTGCGCACCGGCGATGCGGCCATCGAGGAGATCGACATGCTCCACGAGGTGACCAAGCAGGTCGAGGGCCACACCATCTGCGCGCTGGGCGATGCCGCCGCGTGGCCGATCCAGGGCCTCATCCGCCACTTCCGCCCCGAGCTCGAACGGCGCATCAACGAGCACAACGCGAAGTTCGCGGAGGCGGCGGAGTGACGATTATTCGTAAGAAGCACGTTTTCGACCGTGGCCCGCGTAAGGGCTTGGTGGAAGAACGGCGGCCCCATAAGCACAGCGACGGCTTGTATCGTCTTTTCTCTCCTGAGGGCGTCCTCGGGGAAGATGGAAAGCGCCACTACAATCGGCTCCCCAATTCTCGTTCAGTGGCGACCTTAGAGGAAGCGGCTGAATTGATTGAAAAAGGTTGGGGTATCCGGATGGTCGGTCCCTACACGACGACGCCCTCGCTTTGCTGGAAAGACATTGAGGTCATTCGATAATGCCTAAAGTCACCGTAGACGGTCAGGAAATCGAGGTTCCCGCGGGCGCGACCGTGCTGCAGGCTTGCGAGCTTGCCGGCAAGGAAATCCCGCGCTTCTGCTATCACGAGCGCCTCTCCATCGCCGGCAACTGCCGCATGTGCCTCGTCGAGGTGAAGCCCGGACCGCCCAAGCCCCAGGCCTCCTGCGCGCTGCCCGCCACCGAGGGCCAGGAAATCCGCACCGATAGCCCGATGGTCAAGAAGGCCCGCGAGGGGGTGATGGAGTTCCTGCTCATCAACCACCCGCTCGACTGCCCGATCTGCGACCAGGGCGGCGAGTGCGACCTGCAGGACCAGGCGGTCGCCTATGGCCGCGGCGGCTCGCGCTATCACGAGAACAAGCGCGCGGTGACCGAGAAATACATGGGCCCGCTGATCAAGACGATCATGACCCGCTGCATCCACTGCACCCGCTGCGTGCGCTTCTCCGAGGAGATCGCGGGCGTGGACGAGATCGGCGCGCTCTACCGCGGCGAGGACATGCAGATCACCACCTATCTCGAGAAGGCGGCGGCACATGAGCTTTCGGCGAACGTGATCGACCTGTGCCCGGTCGGTGCGCTGACCTCGCGGCCCTATGCCTTCGAGGCGCGGCCGTGGGAGCTGAAGAAGACCCTCTCGATCGACGTCTCGGACGCGGTGGGTGCCAACATCACGCTCCATTCCAAGGGCCGCGAAGTCATGCGCGCGCTCCCGCGGATCAACGACGACGTCAACGAGGAGTGGCTGTCGGACAAGGGCCGCTACCAGGTCGACGGGCTGACCAAGCGCCGCCTCGACCGCGTGTGGGTGCGCCGTGACGGCAAGCTCCAGCCCGCCGAGTGGGCCGAGGCATTCGGGATGATCGCGGGTGCTCTTGAGGGCGACAAGGCCAGCATCGCGGCGGTTGCGGGCGACCTCGTCGATGCCGAAACGATGTTCGCGGCCCGGGCGCTGGTCAATGCCTGCGGCTCGAACCTCACCGAGGCGCGCCAGACCGGCATGACCTATGACGTGTCGAACCTCGCGGCGGTGAACTTCAACAGCACCTTCGCCGGGATCGAGACGGCTGACGCGATCCTGATCGTCGGCAGCAATGTCCGCTGGGAAGCGGCGCTGCTCAATGTGCGCCTGAGGAAGGCGGTGAAGGCGGGGGCCAAGGTCTACATCATCGGCCCCGAATGGGACCCGACCTATCCGGCGACCTTCCTCGGCAGCGATCTCAAGCTCCTCAACCGCATCCCCAAGGAGCTGGGCGACGTCATGAAGTCGGCCCAGCGCCCGGCGGTGATCGTCGGCGCGGCGGCGCTCGCCAAGGGCGCGCTTCCCGCGGCGCTGAAGCTGGTCGACAAGTTCAATCTGGTCCGTGAGGGCTGGAACGGCTTCAACGTGCTGCACATCTCGGCGGCGCGCATGGCCTCGCTGATGCTCGGCTTCACGCTGCCGGGCGGCATGGGCGACATCGCCGCCGCTTCGCCGAAGGTTCTCCTGAGCCTCGGCGCGGACGAGATGGACTACGCGCCCTACGCAGGGTCGCTGAAGGTCTATATCGGCCACCACGGCGACAAGGGCGCGCATCACGCCGACATCATCCTGCCGGGCGCATCCTACGCCGAGAAGGACGGGACCTACGTCAACACCGAGGGCCGGGTGCAGTTCGCCGAAAAGGCGGTCTTCGCCCCCGGCGATGCGCGCGAGGACTGGACGATCCTGCGCGCGCTGGCCGATGCGCTGGGCGTCAGCGTCGGCTTCGACAGCTTCGCCGAGCTTCAGGCCAGGATGATCGCCGCAGCGCCTGCGCTGGGCGAGGAGGGCCTCGCGGATTACGGCGCGCTCCCCAAGGCGGACAGCTCCGCCAAGTTCGAGGGCGAGATCGCGGGCTATCCGATCAAGGACTTCTATCTCACCAACCCCATCGCCCGCGCGAGCGAGGTGATGCAGCGCTGCTCGGACGAGCTGCTGCACGGCGCTGACATCAGGGAGGCCGCGGAATGACCGCCTTCTTCCAATCCCTCGGCCTGCCCTACGAATGGGCCTGGACCGTCGCGACGCTGACCGGGATCATCGTGATCTCGCTGCTCGTCATGTTCTCCGTGGCGATGGTGATCTATGTCGACCGCAAGGTGCTCGGCGCGATCATGTTGCGCCGTGGCCCGAACGTGGTTGGCCCCTTCGGCCTGCTGCAGTCCTTCGCGGACGGGCTCAAGGTCTTCCTGCAAGAGACGATCATCCCGAGCGCGGCGAACAAGGGCATCTTCCTGATCGCGCCGATCATCACCTTCACGGTCGCGCTGGCGGCCTGGGCGGTGATCCCCTTCGATGCGGGCGTGGTGCTCTCAGACATCAATGTCGGCCTGCTCTATATCCTCGCGATCAGCTCGATGGGCGTCTACGGCGTCGTCATGAGCGGGTGGGCGTCGAACTCCAAGTACCCGTTCTTCTCGGCAATGCGCGCCTCGGCGCAGATGATTTCCTACGAGGTCTCGATCGGCTTCGTGCTGGTGTGCGTCGTGCTGTTTGCCGGCACCTTCAACCTCAGCGGGATCGTGAACGCGCAGCAGGGCTTCGGGCTGGGCCTCATCAACGCCTACGCGATCCACCCGCTGCTTTTCCCGATGTGGGTGGTGTTCTTCATCTCGGCGCTGGCCGAAACCGCGCGCGCGCCCTTCGACCTCACCGAGGCCGAGAGCGAGCTCGTCGCGGGCTACCAGACCGAATATTCCTCGATGAGTTTCGCGCTGTTCTGGCTCGGCGAGTATGCCAACATCCTGCTGATGTGCTCGCTGAACACCCTGCTGTTCTGGGGCGGGTGGCTGCCGCCGATCGACTGGGCGCCGCTTTACGCCGTGCCGGGGATCATCTGGTTCCTGCTGAAGACCTTCGTGTTCTTCTTCATGTTCAGCTGGATCTGGGCGACCGTGCCGCGCTACCGCTACGACCAGCTGATGCGCCTCGGGTGGAAGGTGTTCCTGCCGATGAGCCTGCTCTTCGTGGCGGCGACCAGCGGCTACCTGATGGCGACGGGGCATTTCGACCGGTTCAGCCCGGCCGAGACCGCCGCTTCGCCCGCCGAATTCGTCCAGTCCAACCCCGCGCAGCAGACCGCTGTGAGAGGCCAGTCATGACCACCGTCTCCCACCTCATCAAGTCGTTCACCCTCTGGGAATTCCTCAAGGCCCACGCCTTGACGCTGAAGTATTTCTTCAGGCCCAAGGTGACGATCAACTACCCCTTCGAGAAGGCCCCGCTCTCGCCCCGCTTCCGCGGCGAGCATGCGCTGCGGCGCTATCCGAACGGCGAGGAACGCTGCATCGCTTGCAAGCTGTGCGAGGCCGTGTGCCCCGCGCAGGCGATCACCATCGAGAGCGAACCGCGCGAGGACGGCAGCCGCCGCACCACCCGCTACGACATTGACATGACCAAGTGCATCTATTGCGGCTTCTGCCAGGAAGCCTGCCCGGTCGATGCGATCGTCGAGGGGCCGAACTTCGAATATTCGACCGAAACCCGCGAGGAGCTGCTTTACGACAAGGCCAAGCTGCTTGCGAATGGTGACAAATGGGAAAGGGCCATCGCGGCCAATCTTGAAGCCGACGCCCCCTATCGCTAGGGCGCGCCGGACGGAATTGGGGTCTAACGAATAACACGTCGTCATCCCGGCGCAGGCCGGGATCCAGCTTGGACTAAGGGATCACATAGCCGCTTTCTGGCCCCGGCCTTCGCCGGGACGACGGATCGGCGGAGTAAAGCCATGATACAGGCCATCGCCTTCTACTTCTTCGCGACCATCGTCGTCGCCAGCGCCGTCATGGTCGTGATGGCGAGGAACCCCGTGCACTCGGTGCTGTGGCTGATCCTCGCCTTCTTCAACGCGGCCGGCCTGATGGTGCTGCTCGGCGCCGAGTTCATCGCGATGCTGCTGGTGATCGTCTATGTCGGCGCGGTCGCGGTGCTGTTCCTGTTCGTCGTGATGATGCTCGACATCGACTTCGCCGCCATGCGCGCAGGCTTCAGCCGCAACGCGCCCCTGGGGCTGCTGATCGCCGCGGTGCTGCTCGCCGAGCTGCTGTTGGGCGTGGGCGCCTACAACGCCGGCGGGCTGACCCTCGGCACCGCCGATGGCAGCGCGGTGCAGGCGGCGGGCACCTCCAACATCGAGGCTCTGGGCGCGCTGCTCTATGGCCGCTACATCGCGCTGTTCGAGATCGCGGGGATCATCCTCCTGGTCGCGATGATCGGCGCGATCGTGCTGACCTTCCAGCCGCCCAAGCCCGGCGCCCGTGCGCGGCAGGACGTGTCGAAGCAGATCCGTCGCCGCCCGGAAGATGCAACCGTCATGAAGAGCCCCGAAGTGGGCCAGGGGGTCGAGCTGTGATCGGCATCGAACATTATCTCACCGTCGGCGCGATCCTGTTCGTGCTGGGCGTGCTGGGGATCTTCCTCAACCGGAAGAACGTGATCGTCATCCTGATGGCGGTCGAGCTGATCCTGCTCGCGGTGAACATCAACCTCGTCGCGTTCAGCGCCTTCCTCCAGGACCTGACCGGCCAGGTCTTCGCCATGCTGGTGCTGACCGTCGCCGCCGCCGAGGCCGCCATCGGCCTTGCGATCCTGGTGATCTACTTCCGCACCCGCGGCTCGATCGCGGTCGACGACATCAACCGGATGAAGGGGTAAGGCTCCGATGCATCCGATCCTTATCATCGTTTTCGCGCCGCTGGTGGCTGCCCTCGTCGCAGGGCTGGGCAACCGCATGATCGGCAACGTCGCGGCCAAGTCCGTGACCACCGGCGCGCTGTTCCTTTCGGCGGGCCTCTCGTGGCCGATCTTCCTCGGCTTCCTCGGCGGGACGGAAACCGCTGCGGTCGTGCCCGTGCTCAAGTGGGTCGAGAGCGGCACGCTCAGCTTCGACTGGGCGCTGCGGGTCGACACCCTCACCGCGATCATGCTGGTGGTGATCAACTCCGTGTCGGCGCTCGTGCACCTCTATTCCTGGGGGTACATGGAGGAAGACCCGGACCAGCCGCGCTTCTTCGCCTACCTCTCGCTGTTCACCTTCGCGATGCTGATGCTGGTGACGGCCGACAACCTCGTCCAGATGTTCTTCGGGTGGGAAGGGGTGGGCCTTGCCTCCTACCTCCTCATCGGCTTCTGGTTCAGGAAGCCCTCGGCGGGCGCCGCGGCGATCAAGGCCTTCGTGGTCAACCGCGTCGGCGATCTCGGCTTCATGCTCGGCATCTTCGGCACCTATCTGGTGTTCCAGACGACCTCGATCCCCGAAATCCTCGCCGCTGCCCCCGCCATGAGCGGGTCGACGATCACCTTCGTCGGGATGCGCCTCTACACGATGGACATCCTGTGCATCCTCCTGTTCATCGGCGCGATGGGCAAGAGCGCGCAGCTCGGCCTGCACACCTGGCTGCCCGACGCGATGGAAGGCCCGACGCCGGTCTCTGCGCTGATCCACGCCGCGACCATGGTGACGGCGGGCGTGTTCATGCTGTGCCGCCTCTCGCCGATGTTCGAGACCGCCCCGACCGCGCTGATGATCGTCACCATCATCGGCGCCGCCACCTGCTTCTTCGCCGCCACGATCGGCACGACGCAGTGGGACATCAAGCGGGTGATCGCCTATTCGACCTGTTCGCAGCTCGGCTACATGTTCTTTGCCGCGGGCGTCGGCGCCTACGGCGCGGCGATGTTCCACCTCTTCACCCACGCCTTTTTCAAGGCGCTGCTGTTCCTTGGTGCGGGCTCGGTGATCCACGCGATGCACCACGAGCAGGACATGCGCTACTATGGCGGCCTGCGGAAGCACATCCCGCTCACCTTCTACGCCATGCTGGCGGGCACGCTCGCCATCACGGGACTCGGGGTCTATCACCTCGGCGCGGGCTTTGCGGGCTTCTGGTCGAAGGACGCGATCCTCGAAGTCGCCTTCGCGCGCGGCAACGGGGCCGGGCAGGCCGCCTTCTGGGCGGGCGCGGGCGCGGCGCTGCTCACCAGCTTCTATTCGTGGCGCCTGATGTTCCTCACCTTCTGGGGCCGCCCACGCTGGGCGCAGTCCGAGCACATCCAGCACGCGGTGCATGACGGCCACCACGACGGTGACCACCACAATGCGCCGAGGCAGGAGCATGCCGGACACGATGCGGTGCACGATGTCCCCTCGCCGGACGATCACGAGGGCACGGCGGGCTACCACCCGCACGAGAGCCCGGTGTCGATGCTCATCCCGCTCGGTATCCTGACCCTCGGCGCGATCGCGGCAGGGCAGGTCTTCGCGCCCGCCTTCCTCGACAGCGCGGCCTTCTGGAACGGCTCGATCTTCTACAACGAGGCGTTGATCCACGCGATGCACGCGGTGCCCTACTGGGTGAAGTATACCGCCTTCGTGGTGATGATCCTCGGCTTTGCGGGCGCCTACCTCGCCTATATCGCCAAGCCGGACATCCCGGGCAGGTTCGTCGCCAGCTTCGGGGCCTTGCACAACTTCGTCTATCGCAAGTGGTACTTCGACGAGCTCTATGACGCGATCTTCGTGAAGCCCGCCTTCGCCTTCGGTCGCTGGTTCTGGCAGCTCGGCGATGTCGGCACGATCGACCGCTTCGGCCCCAACGGGATCGCCTGGGTGGTCGATCGCAGCGCCACCGCGGCCAAGTCGATCCAGTCGGGCTACGTCTACACCTATGCGCTGATCATGCTCCTCGGGCTGGTCGCCGCTGTCACCTACGTTCTGCTTTAGGAGCGCGCTTCGTAATGGAAGGCCTTCCCATCCTGTCGCTGATGATGTGCGTGCCGCTGGCGGGCGCGACGGCGTGCCTGTTCGCGGGCGCCAATGCCGCCCGCTGGATCGCGCTCGGGGCGACGCTCGTCACCTTCGCGCTCGGCGTTGTCCTGTGGTCCAACTACGAGATCGGCGGCCCGCAGTGGCAGTTCACCGAACGCGCCGAGCTCTTCGCGGGCTTCAGCTATGCCTTGGGGATCGACGGGATCGCGCTGCTGCTGATCATGCTCAGCGTATTCCTGATGCCGGTCTGCATCTTGGCCAGCTGGGATTCGATCGAGAAGCGCGTCGGCGAATACATGGCGGCCTTCCTGTTCATGGAGGTGCTGATGATCGGCACCTTCGCGGCGCAGGACCTGTTCCTGTTCTACGTCTTCTTCGAGGCGGGCCTGATCCCGATGTATCTCATCATCGGGGTGTGGGGCGGGGACAACCGCATCTACGCGAGCTACAAGTTCTTCCTCTACACGCTGCTCGGCTCGGTGCTGATGCTGGTCGCGATGTTCTGGATGGTGGCCGAGGCCGGAACCTCCGACATCCCGACGCTGATGGAATACGGCTTCCCGGCAGGCGCGCAGACTTGGCTGTGGCTGGCCTTCTTCGCGAGCTTTGCCGTCAAGGTTCCGATGTGGCCGCTCCACACCTGGCTGCCCGATGCCCACGTGCAGGCGCCGACCGCCGGTTCGGTGATCCTGGCGGGCGTGCTGCTCAAGCTTGGCGGCTACGGCTTCATCCGCTTCAGCCTGCCGATGTTCCCCGAGGCTTCCGCGCAGTTCGCCTGGCTGGTGTTCGCCCTGTCGATGATCGCGGTGGTCTATACCTCGCTGGTGGCGCTGGTGCAGGCCGACATGAAGAAGCTGATCGCCTATTCGTCCGTGGCGCACATGGCGATCGTCACCGTAGGACTTTTCGCCTTCAACGTGCAGGGTCTGGAAGGCGCGATGATCGTGATGCTCAGTCACGGGCTCGTGTCGGGGGCGTTGTTCCTTTGTGTGGGGGTCATCTACGACCGGTTGCACACCCGTGAGATCGCCCGTTACGGCGGCCTGGCGATCAACATGCCCTACTACGCGCTGTTCTTCCTGCTGTTCACGATGGCTTCGATCGGCCTGCCGGGGACCAGCGGTTTCGTCGGCGAGTTCCTGTCGCTGGCGGGGATCTACCAGACCTCGAGCCTCGTCGCGCTGATCTGCACCACCGGGATCATCCTTGGCGCGGCCTACATGCTCTACCTTTACCGCCGCGTCGCCTTCGGCGGGCAGACCAACGAAGACGCCGCCGCCATGCCCGACATCACGGCGCGCGAGTGGATCATGATGGCCCCCATCGCCGCCGCCGTGCTGTGGATGGGCGTCTATCCCGAGAGCTTCCTTGCCCCGATGCGGGCCGACATCGCCGTGCTCGACGCGCGGCTCGCGAGCGCCGCCCCGGCGGGTGACGCCCGCCTCGCGCCGGGCACTCCGCGCGCCGAGGCCGCCAACGCACTGTCGCATCACGGGGCTTCCGAGCATTCGAGCGCCGAGGAGGGCGCGCACTGATGGATTTCGCCGCTTCCTTCGCGCTCGTCATTCCCGAGCTGCTGCTGAGCTTCACCGGCCTCGTCCTGCTGCTGGTCGCCGCGTGGGGCGGAGACAGGGCCGCGCGGCTGATTGCCATTGCTGCCGCTGCCGCGCTGTTCGGCGCGGGCCTCATGCTGGTCCCGGGTCTCCACACCGGCAGCGACGGCCCGGCGACGCTCGCCTTCGGCGGCCTCGTCAAGATCGACAGCTTCGCGCTCTTCGCCAAGGCCCTGATCTACCTTTCGGCGATCGCCGCCCTGATGATCGCGCCGGCCTTCTTCGCCGGCCCCGCCGCAGGCACGGAGCGAGGCATGCGCGCCGAATATCCGGTGCTGGTAATCTTCGCCGCGGTCGGCATGAGCATCATGGTCTCGGCCAACGACTTCATGAGCCTCTATCTCGGGCTCGAGCTCAACAGCCTCTCTGCCTACGTCCTCGCCGCCATCCTGCGCCGCGACACGCGCTCGGGTGAGGCGGGACTGAAGTACTTCGTGCTCGGCGCGCTCGCGAGCGGCATCCTGCTTTACGGTATGAGCCTGCTCTACGGCTTCACCGGCGGCACCTCCTTTGCCGCGGTGCGCGCGGGGCTGAGCGGCGAGATGGGCTACGGGGCGCTGTTCGGGGTGATCTTCGTGCTCTCAGGGTTAGCCTTCAAGATCAGCGCCGTGCCGTTCCACATGTGGACTCCGGACGTGTACGAGGGCGCGCCGACCCCCGTCACCACCTTCTTCGCCACCGCGCCCAAGGTCGCCGCCGTGGGCCTGACTGCCCGCGTGGTGTTCGAGGTGTTCGGCGGCCAGGTCGCCGCGTGGCAGCAGATCGTCATGTTCATGGCATTGGCCTCGATCGTCTTCGGCGCGCTCGGGGCGATCGGGCAGGAGAACCTGAAGCGCCTGCTCGCCTATTCCTCGATCAACAACATCGGCTTCATCCTGCTCGGTCTGGCCGTGGCGAATGCCGATGGGGCGGCAGCGATGCTGGTGTACCTCTTCATCTATGTCGCCATGAGCATCGGCTGCTTCGTCGCGCTGCTGATGCTTCGGGCCGAGGACGGGGCGCTCTACGAGACCTTCGCCGACATCCGCGGCCTCTCGGTCACCCGGCCGGCCATCGCCTGGGCGCTGCTGCTCTTCATGTTCAGCCTCGCCGGCATCCCGCCGCTTCTCGGCTTCTACGCCAAGTTCGTGGTGTTCCAGGCGACCATCGAGGCCGGCCTTGTCGCTTTCGGCGCCATCGCCATTGCCGCGAGCGTGATCGGGGCCTTCTACTATATTAAGTTCGTCAAGGTGATGTTCTTCGACGAGCCTGCGGGCCTTGTCACCGGCAAGAGCGAGGCGGGCCATTGGGTGCTGCTCGTGCTGACCGCGCTGATCATCTCGCCGCTGGGCTACCTGCTGACGCCCTCGCTGACCGATCTGGCCGGCAAGGCCGCCGCATCGCTGTTCCTCGCGGTTTGATCCACCTCGTCGAAGAGACCGGATCGACCAACGCCGACCTCGCCGCGCGTCTACGCTCGGGCGAGGGCTGGGCGGAAGGGTCATGGCTGGTCGCCCGCCGCCAGACCGCCGGGCGCGGTCGGCAGGGGCGGGAATGGTTCGACGGGGCGGGTAATTTCATGGGCTCGACCGTCGTCGCGCTGGGGGAACCTGCCCCGCCGCCCGCCTCGCTGAGCTTCGTCGCCGCACTCGCCGTTCGCGATGCCTGCGCAACCGCAATTGGCGAGGGCGCCGGGCTTTCGCTCAAGTGGCCCAACGACGTGCTGCTGGAGGGCGGGAAGCTCTCTGGCATCCTGCTCGAGATGGTGCGCGGCCACATCATCGTCGGGATCGGCGTCAACCTCGTCCGCGCGCCGCAATTGCCCGACCGCAAGACCGCCGCCCTTGGCGACATCGCCGCGCCCCCGCCGCTCGAGGATTTCGCCGCCAGCCTGGCCGCCGCCTTCGACCGCCGGCTCGAAGCCTGGCGCACCTACGGCCTCGAGGCGACGCTTCAGGCCTTTCTTGCCGGCTCGATCCACGCTCAGGGCTCGCCCCTCACGGTCCACGATACCGATGGTTCGGTGCTGTCCGGCACCTTCGCGGGGCTCGAGGAATCCGACGGGGCCCTGCGCCTGCGCTTGGCGGATGGCCGCGAACGTGTCATTCGCGCAGGCGATATCTCCTAATCCGAGGACCCACGAAATGCTGCTCGCCGCCGATGTCGGGAACACCAATGTCGTCTTCGCGCTGTTCGACCTTGCCGCGGACGGCACGCACACGATCCGCGCGCGCTGGCGGATCGCTACCGACCCGCGCCGCACCGGCGACGAATATGCGGTTTGGTTGCTCCAGCTCCTGAAGATCGAGGGAATCGAGCGCGAGCAGATCACCCAGATCATCGTCGCCTCGGTCGTGCCGCGCGCCGACCACAACCTCACCGTCCTGTGCCAGAAGTATTTCGGCAAGACCCCGCTCTTCGCCGGGCAGGGCGCGGCGCGTTGGCGCTTCGAGATCGACGTCGACCAGCCGTCCTCGCTTGGCGCCGACCGCGCGCTCAACATTCTCGCCGCGCACCACAAGTATGGCGGCGACCTGATCGTGGTGGACTTCGGCACCGCGACCAAGTTCGAGGCGGTCGACTTCACCGGCGCCTACAAGGGCGGCTCGATCGCGCCGGGGATCAACCTCAGCCTCGATGCCTTGGTCGGCAAGACCGCCAAGCTCCCCCGCATCGCGATCAAGGCGCCCGCCAGCCGCTCGGTCATCGGTCGCAATACCGAGGACCAGATGCTGATCGGCGTGTTCTGGGGCTATGTCGCGATGATGGAAGGCATGGTCGCGAAGATGAAATCGGAGATCGGACGGCCCGCAAAGGTTGTCGCCACGGGAGGGCTCGCCATATTGTTCGACGACGCGACGGAGATCTTCGATCACGTCGACGCCGACCTCACCCTCGATGGCCTCGCCATCCTCGCCCGCCAGGCCGAGGGCGGTTGATCCTCTCAGACAGAACCGGACACACCTTGAAGAACGATTACACTCCCGAAGACGAACTCCTGTTCCTTGCGCTCGGCGGCTCGGGCGAGATCGGCATGAACGTCAATCTCTACGGCACACAGGGCAAGTGGATCATGGTCGATCTGGGCATGACCTTCTCGGGCAATGAATATCCGGGGGTCGAACTGGTCTTCGCCGATCTCGACTTCATCGAGGAACGGCGCAAGGACCTGCTCGGCATCGTCCTTACCCATGCGCACGAGGACCACATCGGCGCGGTGCCCTATTTCGCGGGCGATCTCGGCGTGCCGCTTTATGCCACGCCCTTCACCGCCGATCTGGTCGCCCGCAAGCTGGAAGAGGCCGGGCTGCTGGGGCAGGTCGAACTCAACATCATCGAGGAGGACCACGGGACGCTCGAGCTTGGGCCCTTCACCATCACCTACCTGCCGCTCGCCCACTCGATCGCGGAAGGCAACGCGCTGCTGATCGACACGCCCCACGGGCGCATCTTCCACACCGGCGACTGGAAGCTCGACGAGGAACCGATCATCGGCGAGCCGACCACCGAGGAGGAACTGCGCGAAATCGGCGAGGAGGGCGTGCTCGCGCTGGTCTGCGATTCCACCAACGTCTTCAACCCCAATCCCTCTGGCAGCGAAGGCGCGGTGCACCGCGCGTTGATGGAGGAGGTCGCGCGCCACACGGGCAAGCGGGTCGTCGTCACCACTTTCGCCAGCAACGTCGCGCGCCTGCAAACCCTGGGCGAGGTCGCGCGCGAGACCGGGCGGCAGATCTGCGTCGCGGGCCGCTCGCTCGACCGGATCATCGAGGTCGCGCAGGATAACGGCTATCTTCAGGACTTCCCGACGCCGGTCGATTTCGACACCGCGATGGGCCTCCCCCGCGGCGAGGTGCTTATCCTCGCCACCGGCGGGCAGGGCGAGCCGCGCGCCGCGCTGGCGCGGATGGCGGAGAACAATCACCCGATCGAATTGACGGCGGGTGACGTCGTGCTGTTCTCCTCGCGCCAGATCCCGGGCAACGAGATCGCCATCGGCCGCATCCAGAACCAGCTCGCCGCGCGCGGGATCACGATGGTGACCGACCGGCAGGCGCTGATCCACGTTTCGGGCCACCCCGGGCGGCCGGAGCTGGAGGCGCTCTACGAGTGGCTCAAGCCCCAAGTTCTCGTTCCCGTCCACGGCGAGATTCGCCACATGGCCGAGCAGGCGCGGGTTGGGAAGGCAGCCGGGATTCCTGCGCAGGTGGTCCAGAAGAACGGCGATCTCGTGCGCCTCGCTCCGGGCAAGCCGGGCAAGGTCGCCGAGGTGCGCGCGGGCCGTCTCGTGCTCGACGGGGATATCATCGCGCCTGCCGATGGCGATGCGATCACCATGCGCCGCCGCATCGCGGGCGAGGGCGTGCTGGTGGTGGTCCTGGCGCGCGGCGCGGAGCCGGTGATCGAGGCGGTGGGCCTGCCGCTTGACGAGGACCTGCCCGAATTCCTCGCCGAAGCCTCGCAGGATGTTCTCAACGCGATCAAGCGCCTCAAGGGCAAAGACGCGCGGGACGAGGCGGCGGTCCGCGAGGCTGCGCGCCTTGCCGCCCGCCGCGCCGCGCAGCGCTGGTCGGGCAAGCGGCCTCAGGTGCGGGTGGTGATGCCGGGAGCTGCAGCCTGATGCAGATCACATCGATCGCCGCGATCTACTTCCTGTTCTGGGTCATGAGCGCCTTCGTCATGCTCCCCTTCGGAGTGCGCACGGCCGAAGAGGCGGGGGTCGAAAAGGTGCCGGGACAGGCCGACAGTGCGCCGGTCAACTTCCGGCCCGGCCGGCTCGCCCTGCGCGCGACGGTGATCGCGGCTGTGCTCACCGCGCTGTTCGTCGCGAACTACCTCAATGGCTGGATCACCGCCGCCGATGTGGACTTCCTGCCCAAGCCGCCGGGCGCGGGCCGCTAGGTCCTGAAGCGCTGGATCGCCTGGGCGAGCGCGACGTAGAGCTTGCCCATGTCCGATCCGAGCATGGTCACGCTCAGCACGTGCCCGTCACGGGTCGAGAGCGTCTGGCGCAGCAGGGCCTCGAAATCGTGGATATAGCGGCTGACATTGGCCCTGAAGGTCTCGTCGGCGCTGTAGAGCGTGGCGATCTCCTTCGCGGTGCCATTGTCGATGAGCCGGACCGCGCGGCGGGTGAATATCCCCCGGTCGCCCTTGAGATAGGCCTCCCAAGCCGTGTCCGCGATTTCGCTCGACAGGGCGCCGGCGATGTCGATAGCGGCCGAATTGAGCGCATCGGTGATCAGCGCCATGCGCCGCGCGAAGTCGTTGTTGACCTGCTCCTCGGCCAGTTCGCGCGCGCGGGTGATGCGCTGTTCGAGATTGCCGGTGAGCTCGTTGACCTTCACCAGCTGGTCGCGCAGCTGGATCGCCGCCTCGCGTCCGACGCCCGAGGCGTGGGCGGCGGACTGTTCGAGCTTGCCGAGCGTCGCCGCGGTTTCGTTGCGCAAGGTGCGCTCCAGCGCCTCGACAGCTTCGGTCCCGAGAGCGCCCGCCGCCGCCAGCATCCGCTCGCGCGCGCCCTCGTCGAGCGTGGCGAAGGCCTGTGCAATCGCGGTTTCAAGCTGTCCGAGCGCGTCGCGCAGGCTCTCCTGCGCCGCGCCGCCGAGCGTGCCGCTCTCCTCGGCCAGGCGCGCGAACCCGCCCCGCAGGCCCTGCAGGCGGGCGAGGGCGTCTTCCGTATCCTCGGCAAGGCGTGACTTGAAACCGGCGATGGCGACTTCCGCCGCATCGATCTCGGCGCGGGTCTTCACGAGGTAGTCCGACAGGTCGCTGCCCGACTCGGTGCTGCGGAGCATCAGCGCCCCGACCTTGTCCGCCCGGGCCTCGACCCCTTCGAGCGCGGCGTTCGCATTGCCGATCGCGGCCGAAAGGTCCTCGCGGCAGGTGCGCGCGCCCGATTGCAGGATCTCGAGCAGACGCACGCTCTGGTCGGTCAGCTGTGCCATCTGCTCTTCGGTTGTCGCCAGGGCAACGCGCTTTTCGGCGAGCTGCTGCGAGATGCCCTCGAGCGCACCCGTCAGGCTCGCACGGGCCGCCTCGCCGGTCTGTCCGGCCTCGCCGACGACGCGGCCGAGTTCCGCCACGCGCGCGGCCATGTCCTCGCTCTGGGCGACCAGCTTCTCGATCTCGGCCATCTGCGCCTCCCGCCGCTGGGCGAGGGCATCGTCGAGCGCGGCGAGGCGCTGTGCCAGCACTTCGCTGGCCTGTGCCTCGTGGGTCTCGAAGGCGGCCTGGCGCTGCTCGATCAGCTCGTCGAACCGGCGGTTGCGGGCCGCGAGTTGTTCGTCGAAGCGGATCGCCTCGTCGCGTAGCTGGGTGATGCGTTCGCCCGAGGCCGCGCTGGTGCTGCGGTCGAGATCATCGACCAGACGGAGCTTTTCGAGCAGGCCTTCATGCAGCGCCGCAATCGCTTCGGCAAAGCGCGTCTGGGCGGTCTCGCCGGCCTCTTGCAGGCGCGCGGCGATGGTTTCGGTCTCCTGCGCCGCCGTGCCCGCACGCTCACGCAGGGCGGCAAGCGCCGCCTCCTCGAGTTCGGAGACGCGGGTCCGATAGGTCTCGGCCTCCGACTGCAAGGCGGCGAAACGCTGGGTCACCAGCGCCTCGATCCGTGCCAGCTGGTCCTCGAAAGCGGACAGTGTCTCGCCGACATTGCCGCCGAGCCGCGCGACGAGGGTCTCGCTTTCGGCGCCAGAGGCGGCGAGCCGGTCGAACCCGCCCGCGAGCCGTCCGAGCTGCTCCTCGGCCACGCGCCCCGCGCCGCCGATCTGGTTCGCAACGTCGCGCGCGGCATTGGCGATCACCGGCAGATCGTCACGCAGGCGGTTCATGTTGCCGAGGGCCGTTTCGCTGGTGGTAGCGATGGTCTCGACCTCGGCGCCATTGTTGCGAATGAGTGCCTGCAACTCGCCCGCGTGGGTCGACAGCCGCTCGGCCGCGATCCGCCCCAGCGCCTCGAGATCGCGCGCCTCGGCGGCGAGGAATTCGCGCGCGAGGCTGAGTTCGCGGTTGACGACCTTGAGCCGTGCCTCGAGCGCCGCGCTTTCGCGGTTCATCGATGCGGCGGTGGCGGCGAAGCGGTGCGCCTCGGCACGCGAGGTGCGTAGCATCAGCAGCCAGACGATCCCGACCAGCACGACCGGGACCGCCCAGGCGACGACCCATTCCGCCCCTTGCGCGGGCGTGATCCCGGCGGTGATTGAAGGGAGCTGCGCCCAGATGAAGAACGCCGTCCAGCCGGCAACGACCAGCAGCGCAAGGGCGGGCGCCATCCAGCCCGTCCGGGCAGGGGAGGGGGCCTCTGAGGCCTCTTCGTCCTCGACCCAGGTGTCGGCGAGATCGAGAGCCTCCTCGCCTGCCTCGATTTCGCCGGAAACCATGTCCCCTGCGCCGTCATCGCCGCTCTTGCGCCCCAAGGCGCGCATCTGGTGCCGTCCTGCCATGGGACACTCCATACCACAGCGCGACTCGGGATAAACCCCGCTTTAACCCAATCAGGCCTATCCCTGCCGCATGGCGTTCAACCACGGTGCCCTCGATGCGACCCTTGCGGCTGCGGCCGGCGACGATGCCGTGCTGCTGCGCGAGCTGCGCAGCGCCTTCCTCGAGAGCGCGGCCAAGCAGCTCGATCTGCTGAAGCGCGCCCGTTGCGACGGCAACTGGCACGTCGCGGCGATGCGCCTGAAGGGCCTTGCCGCAAGCTTCCACGCCGACGACCTGCTCCAGGCCGCCGAGATCGCGCTTCACGCCGCCCCGGGCGAGCCGATGGCGATCCGCGAGGTTGAAGCGGTGCTCGCCCGCTTTAACCGCGCCCACAGCCGCGATCCGAAGTTCCGCTGATCCGCCGCGCCGGGCCGCGCATGGGGGCAACCCCGCGGCTCCCGCTTGAACCGCGCCGCCGAAACCGCCAATCCCTTGTTCTCCCCGCGGGAGAGAGAAGGGAAGGGTGGAGCCATGCGCATCGGTCTGATCGCCGCGCTCCGGCGAAGCGATGACGGCACATTGCGCGCCGCCATGCCGCTTGCGGGGCGCAGCGTGCTGGCCTGGCAGGCGGCGCTGCTGACGGATCTCGGGGTCGAGCGGGTGCTCTGCCTGACCGAAAACCTTGCCGCCACCGACGACATCCTCGGTCTGCAGCAGGCCCTCGAGGCGGGCGGGGTGCAGTTCCACGCGCTCAAGGGCTTTGCCGCACTGCCCGCCCTGGTGCGGGCGGAGGACGATCTCGTCGTCCTGCTCGACGGGCTGGTTCCCGATCCGCAGGTGGTGCGCGCTGTCTTCGGCGGGGGCGGCGAGGACCGCCTGAGCCGCGCGGTGGCCACCATCTCCGCCGATCATCCGCTGGCCGTGAGCCGCCCAGAGGATTTCGAGCGCATCGACGCGAGCCGCCACTGGGCGGGCGTTCTGGCCATGCGCGGCGCGCCGGTGCAGCACCTGTCCGATTTCCCCGAGGATGCCGACGCCATCTCGCTGCTGCTGCGCCTTGCCCTTCAGGCCGGAACACCGACGCGCGAACTCGCCGCGCGCGAACTGGTGCCCGAGAGCTGGCTGCTGGCCGAGAGCGCGACGGCGG
Source organism: Porphyrobacter sp. THAI-01a (assembly GCF_056868655.1). NCBI lineage: Bacteria > Pseudomonadati > Pseudomonadota > Alphaproteobacteria > Sphingomonadales > Erythrobacteraceae > Porphyrobacter > Porphyrobacter sp. THAI-01a. The sequence continues at coordinate 1,527,383 of NZ_CP180579.1, forward strand.
TCGAGCGGCACGAGGCAGACCTCGTCGCCCGCGCCGCCCCCGTTTCGGACTGGCGCGCGCCCTCCGCCTCGCTCGCGGCGATGCTGGTGCGGGCGCTGGTTCCGCGCGGTCTGGCGCAGGGCGGGCTGGTCGCCGGGAGCCTAGCGCTGGTGGCGCTCCTTGCAGCGGTGATGCTCGCCGCCTTCGGCTTTCCGGCGGCAGGCCTCGCGCTGGCGGCAGCCGGAGCCTTCGGCGCCGAGGCCGCACGCACCTTCGGCGCTCTCGCCGCACGGCTGCTGCGCGAGGACCGGACGCCGCGCGGCGGGGCGGTTCTGGGGGCTGCGGCCGACGCGCTTGCCGCCGCCACTGCGTGGTTCGCCCTCGCGCCCTGGCCCGAATGGCAGCCGCTCGCCGTGCTCGGACCGGTGGTCGTCGGCCTTGCCCGCGCCGTCTCACGCCCGCCCGCCGCGAACCTCGCGACCACCGCCGCCGACCGGCCCGCGATGCTCCTCGTCCTCGCTCTTGCCGCCGCCTTCGGCCTTTTACCCGAAGCGTTCGCCTGTCTCGCCTTGGGGCTGGTCGCAGCTTTGCTGCTGCGCCGCTGACGGGATTGATCTAACCCGTCCTTAACTATGCCGGCGCTAGGCCGGATGCGACAATGGGCGAAGAGACGATGGACCTTGCCGCCGACCAAGCTGTCGAGGCGATCCTGCGGGACGAACTCGCGCGGGAAGCCCGCGCGCTGTCGGCTGTCGTCCCGGTCCTGCGTCACCTGCTCGGATCGGAAGCCCAGGCCCTTCTGAGCGAGGCGATCCTTGCCCGTGTGCGCGGGATGATCGCCGATCTCGCCGCCCAGCTTATCGCCGCAGAAGCCGGCCACGATCCGGCGACCCGCGCCATCGGCGGGGATCCGCTCGCGGCAGAAGCCCTTGCCGATACCCTGACGACCGATGCGGCGCTGCTCGCCCATTGCCATGCGCTCGCCGCCGAAAGCCTTGCCGCCGAGCGCCTGCACCAGCGCCACGCCATCGACCCTGTGCTGAGCCCGCTGCTGCAGGAGCTGATCGCGTCCGAGGACACCGCCGTCTCCGCGCTGGCGATGGCGGCCCTGGCCGCGCAATCGCGATTCGTGCAGGGCCAGCGGCGGATGGAGCTGCCGCTCGGCGAGCTACCCGCCGAACTGTTCCACACCCTGCTCGCGCGGCTGCCGGAGGGGCCGGGGCGCGCAGGGCTGGTGGCGGCGTATGACGAGGGCGCCTCGCGCCTCGGCCTGATGGCGCGACTGGTGGCAAGCCTGCGCCGGGGTGTTGTTGCCGCGCAGGCGCTGGATCACGCGGGATTGGCCATGTTCGCAAGCGCGCTGGCGGTGACGACCCCCACGCCCCGCGGCGCGGCGGTGCTGGCCTGTCATGAAGGGCAGGGGATGCGCTTTGCCCTGCTGCTGCGCGCCGCGGGTCTCGCACCGCCGGCGATCGAACGCCAGTTGCTGCTGGTCGAGCCCGCCGGCCGCCTGCCGCGCATGCTCGCCGCCGTCTCGCCCGAGCGCGCCGCCGCGCTGCTCGGCGGCGAGCAGGGCGGGTGATGAACAGCATGGACCGCACCGACAGCCTGCTCGGCGCCTATGGCCTGACCGACGCGCGCGACCGGCTGCTCAGCGCCGATGCACCGCTCGCCGAGTTGCAGGAGCGTTGCGGGGGCGATCTGCCGGGGACGCTGGCGATCCCCGAACTGCTCGCGCTGGTGCAGCAGGCGCGGCGCATGGGCCTCAGGATCGCGCGCGGCTTTTCCGCCTATGACGGCGATGCCGAGGTCTCGGGCTTCGCCCGCATCCATCCGATCGCCGAAGACGACGGGGGTGGCTGCGAGGTGCTGGTGGAGAACTGGCAGCGCAGTCCCGTGACCTCGCCGAACCCGCGCGAATTCGCCGATCGCATCGATTCCATCGACCGGGCCACAGCCGAGGTCAGCGCGCGGCTCGACGCGCGCCAGCAGGTCCAGGTGCTGAGCGCGCGCGCCCGCGATGCCGCCGCGCTCGAGGCCGCCGCGCGCGCGACGCCGGGGCGGGTGTGGAGCGACCTGATCGAGCTGACCGGCATCAGCCACCACCAGCCGCTCCACTGGCGGCTGCTCGACGGCGCGGCCTGCCGTCTGCCCGGCTCGGCGCGGCACTGGCGCGCGCGGCTGATCCCGCTCGGGTCCGACCTGCACAACCCGCAAGGCTTCGAACTGCTGCTGATCGCCGAGGAACCGCTCGCCGAGGCGCCGCCGGCCGACAGCGCCAGCGAGGCGCCCGAGACCGCGACGACCCGCCTCGTCGGCACCGCGCTCGCCCCGGTGCTGCGCCAGCCGGTGGCGCGGATCATCGCCAATGCCGAGACCATCCGCGCGCGCCTCGCCGGGCCCTTGCGCGAGGAATACAGCGAATATGCCGGCACCATCGCCAGCGCCGGCCAGCACCTTGCCGCCATGCTCGATGACCTCGCCGATCTCGAGGTGGTCGAAACGCCCGGCTTCAGCACGGCGCGCGAGCCGGTCGACCTTGCCGATGCCGCCACCCGCGCGGCCGGCATCCTCGGCGTGCGCGCCCAGCACCGCGAGACGGTGCTGGTGGTCGAGGGCGAGCGCGGGGCGGCGGTTGCCACGGCCGAGTTCCGGCGCGTGCTGCAGATCCTCATCAACCTCGTCGGCAACGCCATCGCCTATGCCCCGGCGGCGAGCACGGTGACAATCTCGGCTTGTGCCGCAGGCGAGGGACGGGTGGCGGTGACGGTCGCCGACGAGGGCCCGGGTATCACGCCCGAACAGGCGGAGCGGATATTCGACAAGGGCGAGCGCCTCGGTCGCGACAGCGACGGCGGGCGCGATAAGGGATCGGGCCTCGGCCTCTACATCTCGCGCCGGCTTGCCGAGGCGATGGAGGGGAGCCTTACGGTCGGGAGTGCGCCCGGCGGGGGGGCGGTGTTCCGGCTCGAACTGCCGGCCGCCTGATCCGCACCGCTCAGCGGCGCGCGCGCCAGACCGCAAGCCAGATAAGAGCGGCGCCCGCAAGCGCCGTTCCCGCCCCGCGCCAGGCCCAGTCCCCTTGTCCGAGCATGAAGCTGTCCGCCGGCCAGTGCAGCACGCCGGTGCCCTGCAGCACCCAGATAAGACCGAGGGCGACAAGGAACATCCCTGCCGCCCTCAGCATCAACATCGCTTTTCAGCCTCTCAGCGCGCGCTGAGCGGCACGTAGTCGCGCTGCGTCGGTCCGGTGTAGAGCTGGCGCGGACGGCCGATCTTCTGGCCGGGGTCGCTGATCATCTCGTTCCACTGCGCCACCCAGCCTACGGTGCGGGCGAGGGCGAAGAGCGCGGTGAACATGGTGGTCGGGAAGCCGATCGCCGAGAGGATGATGCCCGAGTAGAAATCGACGTTCGGGAACAGCTTCTTCTCGATGAAGTAGGGATCGCTGAGGGCGATCTCCTCCAGACGCAGCGCGGTCTCGAACAGCGGATCGTTGACCTTGAGCGCGTCGAACACCTCGCGCACGGTCTTCTGCATCACCGTCGCGCGCGGGTCGTAGTTCTTGTAGACGCGGTGGCCGAAGCCCATCAGGCGGAACGGATCGTTCTTGTCCTTGGCCCGCTCGATGTAGTGCGGGATGCGATCGGGGGTGCCGATCTCCTTCAGCATGTTGAGCGCCGCCTCGTTCGCGCCGCCATGCGCCGGGCCCCACAGGCAGGCGATGCCCGCCGCGATGCAGGCGAAGGGATTGGCGCCCGAGGAACCGGCAAGCCGCACCGTCGAGGTCGAGGCGTTCTGCTCGTGGTCTGCATGGAGGATGAAGATCCGGTCCATCGCGCGCTCGACGGCCGGGATCACCTCGTATTCCTCGGCCGGAACGCCGAAGGTCATGCGCAGGAAATTGCCGGTATAGGACAGGCGGTTGTCCGGATACATGAAGGGCTGACCGACCGAGTACTTGTAGGCCATCGCCGCGATGGTCGGCATCTTGGCGATCAGGCGGTGCGAGCTGATCTTGCGGTGCTCGGGATCGGAGATGTCGGTGCTGTCGTGGTAAAAGGCCGACAGCGCGCCGACCACGCCGCACATGATCGCCATCGGGTGCGCGTCACGGCGGAAGCCCCGGTAGAAGGTCATCAGCTGCTCGTGCAGCATGGTGTGGCGGGTGATGGTGTAGGTGAAGTCGTCGAGTTCCTGCTTGCTCGGCAGTTCGCCGTTGAGCAGCAGGTAGCTGACTTCCATGAAGCTCGAATCCTCGGCCAGCTGGCCGATCGGGTAGCCGCGGTGCAGCAGCACGCCCTCGTCACCGTCGATATAGGTCAGCGCGCTCTCGCAAGCGGCGGTCGAGGTGAAGCCGGGATCGAAGGTGAAGGCCCCCGTCTGCGCGTAGAGCTTGCGGATGTCGATCACGTCGGGGCCGGTGCTGCCTTCGAGCACGGGGTACTCGTAGCTCTGGCCGCCGATTTCGAGTTTCGCCGTCTTGTCTGCCAAGATCTGTCTCCTGTCCTAAATCCCTGTTTGGCGCTCTGTGCCCGCGCAGCCTGCCTCAGGCGGCCTGCGCTTCGAGCCGGGCGAGCGCCTCGTCCCGGCCCAGGAGGACCAGCACGTCGAAGATACCGGGTGATGTCGTCGTCCCGGTCAGCGCCGCGCGCATCGGCTGCGCCAGCTTGCCGAGGCCCAATCCCTGCTCCTCGGCGAGCGCCTTCGTAGTGGCTTCCAGTGCCTCGCTTGTCCAGTCGTTTTGCGCTGCAAGTGCGTTGCAAACCGCGCGCAGGATGGTGCGGGCGTCGCCTTCGAGCAGGGCCTGCGCCTTATCGGTCATTGCGAGCGGGCGCTTGGCGAAAAGGAATCCTGCTCCTTCAACCACTTCGTTGAGGTTCTTCGCGCGCACCTTGAGCACCGGCATGGCCTGCGCGAGAAGCGCCTCGTCCGCGTTCTCGCCGATCCGCGCGGCGACCAGCGCGGCAAGGCGCGCGTCGTCCGCCTCACGCAGGTAGTGGCCGTTCAGGTTCTCGAGCTTTTTCATGTCGAAACGCGAGGGGCTCTTGCCCACCCCGTCGAGGTCGAACAGCGAGATCGCCTCTTTCCGGGTGATCTCCTCGCGGTCGCCGTGGCCCCAGCCGAGCCGCAGCAGGTAGTTGAACAGCGCCTCGGGCAGGATGCCAAACTCGTCGCGATAGGCCTCGACCCCGAGCGCGCCGTGGCGCTTGGAAAGCTTGGCCCCGTCGCTGCCGTGGATCAGCGGGATGTGGGCGTAGACCGGATCGGGCCAGTTGCCCTCGATTTCGTTCATCGCGCGGATGATCGGGAGCTGGCGGAAGGCGTTGTTGAGGTGATCGTCGCCGCGGATGACGTGGGTCACGCCCATGTCGTGATCGTCGACCACCACCGCGAGCATGTAGGTCGGCGTCCCGTCGGCGCGCAGGATGATGTAGTCGTCGATTTCCTCGTTCTTCACCGTCACCGCGCCCTGGACGCGGTCGTGGATGGTGACCTCGCCCTCGGTGGGCGTCTTGAGGCGGATGACGAAAGGAGCGCCTTCGGGGGCCTCAGCAGGGTCGCGGTCGCGCCAGCGCCCGTCGTAGCGCAGCGGCTTCTTCTGGGCGCGCTGCTCCTCGCGCATCGCCTCGAGTTCCTCCGGGGTGGCGAAGCACTTGTAGGCGTGGCCCGCGTTCAGCAGCTGCCAGGCGACCTCGGCATGGCGCTCGGCACGGTCGGACTGGAACACCGGGGGCGCGTCGTAATCGAGGCCCATCCAGTCGAGCCCCTCGATGATCGCATCGATCGCCTCCTGCGTGGAGCGCTTGCGGTCGGTGTCCTCGATGCGCAGCAGGGTGCGTCCGCCGTGGTGGCGGGCATAGAGCCAGTTGAACAGCGCGGTGCGCGCCCCGCCGATATGCAGGAAGCCGGTGGGCGAGGGCGCGAAGCGGGTCACGACTTCGCCGGCGGGGCTGTCGGCGGGGGTGCTGCTTTCGCTTGCCATGGGCGTTGACTTCCTGTTCATTTCGAGCGGTTTGGGCCTTGACCGGGCCGATCGGGGGCGAGCCGATGCGCGATGTGCCGATCATACCGATGGGGGACGATCCGGGCGGCGGCGAGGCCCCCGGAGAACCTCGCCCGCGCCCTTGGCAAACCCTTCGCGGCTTGTCCAGCACCGGCAGGGGTGGGGGCTGGAGCGGGCGGGGGCTGGATGCGGCCGAGGGGTTCCTCGCCGCAGCCGGGTTCGACCGGGCACCATGGCTGGCGGTGGTCTTCGCGGGCGGCATCCTCGCCTGGTTCGCGCTGCCGACGCCGGCGCACTGGATCGCGGTGATGGCCGGCGGAGCGGGGGCGGCGCTCGCCGCATTGGCGCTCTGGCCGCCCGGCAGCGCGGCGGACGAAACGCGGGCCAACCTGCGCACGGCGGTGGTCGCCTGCGGGCTGGTCTTGGCGCTCGGCGTGGCCGTGGTGTGGGCGCGCTCGGCGATCGTCGGCGCCGCGCCGATCGCGCGGCCCGCGGTGATGCCCATCGAGGGGCGGGTGCTCGCCCGCGAGGACCAGCCCGCGGAAGGCCGCCTGCGGCTCACCCTCGCGATGCGCGAGGCACCGGACGAGGCGGCGCGCAAGGTCCGGATCAATGTGCCGCTCGCGGCGCTCGGGGAGGGCGGGCCGCCCCCCGGCCTTGCCGAGGGCGCGGTTGTGCGGCTGCGAGCAAGGCTGATGCCGCCGGCACACCCGATGCTGCCGGGAAGCTACGACTTCGCGCGGGCCGCGTGGTTCCAGGGGCTCTCGGCAACGGGGACGATGGTCGGACCGCTCGCGGTGATCGCTCCTGCCCCCGGGAGTGGTGGGATCGCGGCGCTGCAACGCGGGCTTGCCGACCATGTGCGCAGGCAGGTGGCGGGGTCGCCCGGAGCAATCGCGGCGGCCTTTGCGAGCGGCGACCGCGGCGGGATCGCGGCGGCGGACGAGGCGGCGATGCGGGATTCGGGGCTTACCCATCTGCTCTCGATCAGCGGGCTGCATGTCAGCGCGGTGATCGGCGCGGCCTATTTCCTCGCCTTGCGGCTGCTCGCCCTATGGCCTTCGCTTGCCTTGCGGGTGCGGTTGCCGGTGGTGGCAGCGGGGGCGGGGGCGCTCGTGGGGGTGGGCTATACCCTGCTGACCGGCGCCGAGGTGCCGACGGTGCGCAGCTGCGTCGCCGCCCTGCTGGTGCTCGGCGCGCTGGCGCTGGGGCGTGATGCGCTGTCACTGAGGATGGTGGCGCTGGCGGCGGGGTTCGTGCTGCTGCTGTGGCCCGAAAGCGCGATCGGGCCGAGCTTCCAGATGAGCTTTGCCGCGGTGCTGGCGATCGTCGCGCTGGCGGGCTGCGCGCCCGTCCAGGCCTTCCTCGCCCCGCGCGAGGAGCCGTGGTGGGCGCGGGGCGGGCGGCGGGTGGTGATGCTCTTCGTGACCGGGGTGGTGATCGAGCTCGCGCTGATGCCGATCGTGCTGTTCCATTTCCACCGCGCCGGCGTTTACGGCGCGCTCGCCAATGTGGTCGCCATTCCGTTGGTCACCTTCATGGCCATGCCTCTGATCGCATTGGGACTTCTGCTCGACACGCTGGGGCTGGGAGCGCCCGTGTGGTGGCTGGTCGCGCGCGCGCTGGAGCTGCTACTTGCCATCGCGCATCTCACCGCCTCGCAAGCCGGCGCGGTGCGGCTGATGCCGCAGATCGGCGGTCTCACGGTGGCGCTGTTCGCGGCCGGCGGGCTGTGGCTCGCGCTATGGCGCGGGCGGGTGCGACTTGCCGGTCTGCTGCCCGTCGCTGTCGCAAGCTCGATGGCGGCGGCGACCCCGATCCCGGACGTGCTGGTGGCGGGTGACGGGCGGCAGGTGGGGATCACGATCGAGGACGATGAAGGAAACCCCCGCCTGCTTGCCCTGCGCGACAGCCGTTCGTCCTACACCCGAGACAACCTGATGGAACTCGCCGGCGTCGCGGCCGAGCCCGTGCCGCTGGCCGAGTGGCCGGGAGCGCGCTGTTCCTCGGCCTTCTGCACCGTGAGCCTGAAGCGCGGGGGGCGGGAACGGGTTCTGCTGCTGGGGCGGGGGCGCGAGCAGGTCGAGGAGCGCGCGCTTGCCGCTGCCTGCGCCGAGGCGGACATCGTCGTGGCCGAGCGGTTTCTCCCACGCTCGTGCCGTCCGCGCTGGCTCAAGGCGGACCGGCGGTATCTGGAGCAGACGGGAGGCCTCGCGATCGACCTCGCGAACGAGCGGATCGCCACTGTCGCCGCGAGCCAGGGCGAGCACGGGTGGTGGCGGGGCGGCAAGGAACGGGTAGGAACGCCGCGCCCCGAAGCCCGCGTCGATGCATCGGCCGGTCAGGCAGCACCACAAGCAGCAACAACCGGGCGATGAAGCGGCAATGACATCGGCACGACATCGCCTTGGGACGGCACTCGCCGGGCTACGACAGCATGAAAAAGGGGCGCCGTAAGCGCCCCTTGAACTCCAACAGGTTCAAAGCCATCCGGCCCGGATCGCCTCAGTGATAGCGCCGCAGCAGGCCGGCGAGCTTGCCCTGCACCTCGACCTCGTCGGGGCGGTAGTATTGCGGGTCATAGGCGGCATTGGCCGGATCGAGCCGGACCTGGCCGCCCTCGCGCCGCAGATACTTGAGCGTCGCTTCCTCGCCGCGCACCAGCGCGACCACGATCTCGCCGTCGCGGGCGGTATTGGTGCGCCGCACCAGCGCGAAATCGCCATCGAAAATGCCGGCCTCGACCATCGAATCCCCCGAGACCTCGAGCGCATAGTGCTCGCCCGGGCCGAGCAGCGCGGCCGGAACGGGCAGGGTCGACTGGCCTTCCAGCGCCTCGATCGGGGCGCCGGCGGCGATGCGGCCGTGGAGCGGCAGCTCGATCACGTCGTTCGCCGCCTCGGGCGCGCGGGGCGCGGGCGAGGGCATGGCCACCACATTGTCGCCGGCCGGCGCAGCACGAGAGGGCGTCGTGTCGCCCGGTTCCCGGATCACCTCGAGCGCGCGCGCCCGGTTGGGCAGGCGCCGCAGGAAGCCGCGTTCCTCGAGAGCGGAAATCAGCCGGTGCACGCCCGACTTGCTCTTGAGATCGAGCGCCTCCTTCATTTCCTCGAAACTCGGCGAGATCCCGGTCTCCTCCAGCCGCTGCTGGATGAAGACGATCAGCTCGCGCTGTTTTGCCGTCAGCATTGGTCAAGTCTCCTGTGGTCGCACCCACGGTGCGCCGGTCAGAGCGCACCATGCCAATCCCTTGCGTGCGCCAAGAGGCACCCCGAACAGGTGCGTTGATTGCACTGGCCGCCCGCCATTAAGGTGAACGAACAAGGAACAATTAGGAAACTAAATTGCCCGAGTCAAGCGCGCCCCGCAGCAAACCCGCGCAATTCAGCCATTCTGGAGGCGGAACACCGGAACGGGCGCACCCGCGGGGACGGGCGGGGCGCCGGCGGGGCGGTCGATCAGGCAATCGGCGGCGGCCAGCGCGGAGAGCGCCGAGGAATCCTGCGATCCCGCAAGCCGCACCGCGTCCCCCTCGCTCACCGCCCGCAGGAACTCGCGCCGGGGGCCGACGGCGGGCAGGGGCTCGCCCGCCCGCAGGATGACGGGGCGGGGGAGGGGATCGGGATCGCCCTGGGCCGCCCGCACCAGCGGCAGGGCGAAGAGGAAGGCGGTGACGAAGCTCGACACCGGATTGCCCGGCAGGCCGAGGATGACCTGATTGCCGCGCGTGGCGACCAGCAGCGGCTTGCCCGGCTTGATCGCGATCTTCCAGAAGGCGATCCCGGCCCCCCAGTCGGCGAGCGCGGGCTTGATCAGGTCGTGGTCGCCGACCGAGGCCCCGCCCGAGGTAACAAGGATGTCCGCGCCCTCGGCCAGAGCCAGCGCCCCGGCCAGCGCCTCGCGCTCGTCGGGCACGGGGCCGATGCGCGTGACCTCGCACCCCAGCGGCGCGAGCATGGCGGCGATCATTGCGGCATTGCTGGCGGGGATCTGGTGGGGGAGGCACCGGGCGGGGTCCGGCGCCAGCTCGTCGCCGCTGTCCATTACCGCCACGCGCACCCGCCGGGTGACGGGGAGCGTGCCATGCCCGCCCGCGAGGGCCAGCGCGAGGCGGGCGGGGGTGAGCCGCGAGCCCTTCGCGAGCAGCAGGTCCTCGGCATGGAAATCGAACCCGCGCGCGCGGATGTGCCGGCCGGGCGGGGGCATGTCGGTAGCGATGATCCGCCCGTTCTCGTCGGCCGCGTCCTCCTGCAGCAGCACCCGGTCGGCTCCCGCCGGCACCATCGCGCCGGTCGAGATGCGCACGCACTCGCCGGGGGAGAGGACATCGCGGAACGGCGCGCCGGCGCGGCTCTCGCCGACCAGCCGCCACGGCCCTTCACCGGGGGCGAGCGCATAGCCGTCCATCGCCGAAAGGTCGGACGGGGGCTGGGTCCGCGCGGCGCGCACCTCCTCGGCAAGCACGCTCCCGAGCGCGGCATCGGCGGGGACGGTCTCGGAACGGAGCACGGGTGCGAGGGCAAGCAGGCGGGCCTGCGCGTCCTCGAGACCGAGCGGCGCGGTCATTCGGGCGCAGTCCAGTCGCCCGACTTGCCGCCCGACTTGGCGATCAGGCGCACGGCGGAGATCACTATCCCCTTGTCGAGCGCCTTGGCCATGTCGTAGATTGTGAGGAGTGCGATGGAAACGGCTGTCATCGCTTCCATTTCCACCCCGGTCTTGCCCGTGAGCGAGGCGGTGGCGACGGCGCGGATGGCGCTTTGCTCGTAATCGAATTCGATGTTCACCGCCTCGAGCCCCAGCGGGTGGCACAGCGGGATCAGCTCCCCGGTGCGCTTGGCGGCCATGATCCCGGCGATGCGCGCGGTGCCGAGGACGTCGCCCTTGGGGGCATTGCCGGCGCGGATCGCGGCGAGGGTTTCAGGCCGCATCGCGATCCGCCCCTCGGCGACCGCGCGGCGGGCGGTGGCGGGCTTGCCGCCGACATCGACCATGTGCGCCGCGCCGTCCGGTCCGAGATGGGTAAGCCCGCTCATGCCGCCTGTTCTGCCCCGAGCAGGGCGCGGGTGGCACTGGCGATATCGTCAGCGCGCATCAGGCTCTCGCCGACGAGGAAGGTGCGCACGCCCGATGCGGCCAGACGGGTGAGATCCGCATGGGTGTTGATCCCGCTCTCGCCGACCACCAGCGTGCCCTCGGGCATCAGCGGGGCGAGGCGCTCGGTGACGGCGAGCGAGGTGGTGAAGGTCTTGAGGTCGCGGTTGTTGACCCCGATCAGGCGCGATTGCAGCACGCGGGTGGCGCGTTCGAGCTCGGCCTCGTCATGGACCTCGACCAGCACGTCCATCCCCAGTTCGCGGGCGGCGGCCTCGATTTCGGCCATGAGGGCGTCGTCCAGCGCAGCGACGATGATCAGGATCGCATCGGCTCCGATCGCGCGCGCTTCGAGGCACTGCCAGGGATCGACCATGAAGTCCTTGCGCAGGACGGGGAGGGTGCAGGCGCTGCGGGCTTCGATCAGGTAATCCTCGTGGCCCTGGAAATAGGGCGCGTCGGTCAGCACCGAGAGGCAGGCCGCACCGCCGGCCTCGTAGGCCGCGGCGTGCTCGGCCGGGCGGAAGTCGGCGCGGATCAGGCCCTTGGAGGGGCTGGCTTTCTTGATCTCGGCGATGAGGGCGAATCCCGAGGCGGCGCGCGCGCGCAGGGCGGCCTCGAACCCGCGTGGGGCGGTCTGGATGCGCGCGGCGCGGGCGAGCTGGTCGTCGCTGATCGCCAGCTTGCGGGCGGCGACGATCTCGCGCTTGGCGGCGCAGATTTCCTCGAGCTTGTTCATCGTCTCACTTCGCTAAAGCAATCCAGCGTTCGAGCAAGGCCAGGGCCGCGCCCGAATCGATCGCCTCGGCGGCCATGGCCGCCCGCTCCGGCCAGCTTTCGCCGCGACCCGCGACTGTCAGCGCGCCGGCGGCGTTGAACAGCACCGCGTCGCGGTATGGGCCGGGGGTGCCCATCAGCAGCGCCCTGAGCGCGGCGGCGTTGTGCCGCGCATCATCGCCCCGGATCGCCTCGATAGGCGCATGGGGGAGACCGGCGGCGGAGGCATCCACGCGCTCCATCGTGAAGCCGTGGCCGGTGACGATCGCGACCTCGTTGCCGCCGGCGAGGCTGAGTTCGTCCAGCCCCTCGTCGCCCGAGACGATCAGCGACCGTCCCGTGCCGAGCCGCGCCATCGCGCCGGCATAGATCGGGACATAGGCGGGCCGGGCGATGCCGATGAGCTGGCTCCTGACCTTTGCCGGGTTCGACAGCGGGCCCATCAGGTTGAAGATCGTGCGCTGGCCGATCTTCACCCGGATGGGCTGGATGCGCGCCATCGCGGGGTGGTGGTTCTTCGCGAAGAGGAAGCAGATGCCGATCTCGGCGAGCGTCCTTTCCGCCGTTCGTCCGGCCGCGTCCATGTCGAGGCCGAGGGCTTCCAGTGTGTCCGCCGCCCCCGCCTTGGAGCTGGCGGCGCGGTTGCCGTGCTTGGCGACCGGCACGCCGCAGGCCGCGACCACGAGGCTGACCGCGGTCGAGACGTTGAGGGTGTGGTGCCCGTCGCCCCCCGTCCCGCAGACGTCGATCGCACCCTCGGGCGAGGCGATGGGGATCAGCCGCGCCCGCAGCGCCCGCGCCGCGCCCGCGATCTCGTCGGCGGTCTCGCCGCGCGCCGAGAGGGCGACGAGGAACTGCGCGATCTCCTCCTCCGACGGCGCCCCGTCGAGCAGGGTGCCGAAGGCGGCCTCGGCCTCGGCCTCGGTCAGGGGGGTGGCGATGTCGGGCAGGAGGCTCATGCGCGCAGCCTTTCGGGCAGCACCGGCTCCAGCCCGCACAGCCGCACGAAGTTGGCGAGCAAGGCATGGCCGTACTCGGTGGCGATGCTTTCGGGGTGGAACTGCACCGAATGGATCGGCAGCCCCGCGTGACGGAAGCCCATCACGCTGGGGTGATCGGCGCCGGGCGTTTCGGCATGGGCATTGGCGACCAGCGTCTCGGGCACGTCCACCACTTCAAGGCTGTGATACCGCGTGGCGATGAAGGGCGAGGGGAGCCCGGCGAACACCCCCGACCCGTCATGCGTCACCGGCGAGGTCTTGCCGTGCATCAGCCCGCCGCGCTGCACCGTGCCGCCGAAGTGCTGGCCGATCGCCTGATGCCCGAGGCACACGCCCATCAGCGGCTTGCCCGCATCCGCGCAGGCCGCGACCAGATCGAGGCTGATCCCGGCCTCGTTGGGCGTGCAGGGGCCGGGCGAGATCAGGAATCCGGAAGCATTGGTCCGCAGCGCCTCGGAAGCGGTGAGGGCGTCGTTGCGCTCCACCCGCACCTCGGCGCCCAGTTCCATGAGGTAGTGGACGAGGTTGAAGGTGAAGCTGTCGTAATTGTCGATGACGAGGATCATTCGCTTGCCGCCTCTGCCTTCTCTGCCCGCTTCGTCACCACGATGATCGGCCCGACGCGGCCCTTGTCCATGCGGCCGGTCGCCGGATCCCACAGGGAGGATACCTGCCCGTCGAGATAGAGTGCGTTCTGCACCTTCACCACGTCGCGGAAATAGCGGGCGAGCTGGCCGAAGCTCACCGGCGCGTCGGCGATCACGAAATGCGCCTTGCCGCCCGCGTCCACGCCCACGCCGTTGCGGATCGCCTTGGAGGGCCCGTCGTCCTGGATATCGGGGTGGAGCTTGCCGCCGTCGAGCAGCAGCGGGCCCGACTGGGTGCCGAATTCGGGCCGGTCGCCCACGGTGTTGAAGAAGGTGTTGCTCCCCAGCACGCGCCAGCTTCCGCCCGAGCCGAAGAACACGCCGTTGGGCTTCATGTAGAAATTGCCCTCGCCGGTCTCGCGGTTGAGCTGAGCGAGCCGCTCGCCCTTCTCGACATAATAGCCGATGGGCTTGAGGTCATCGCCGTACATCCCGCCGTTCATGGCGAAGGCGATGGTTGCCGGATCGACGCTGGCGGCGAAGGCGGAAAGCGAGGCGAAGGGCTGCTTGTCCGGCCCCACATTCGCCATCTGGATGCGGTGCTGCGCGGGATCGGCGATGCAATGGGTGAGGGCGGCCCCCTCGAAGGTGACGCTCTTGCAGGCCGAGGGCACCGCAGGCTCGGTCGCGGTCGGGGCCGGATCGGGGGCGGCGGTTTCCTCGACGTCGGAGCCATCGAGATTGACGCGCACCAGAGCCTCGCCCTCGGGGGCTTCGGAGCAGGCGGCGAGACATGCGAGCGGCAGCAGCACCGCGAGCAAAACGCGCCTCATTGGCCGTATCCCGGCTCGCCCGCGACGCGCACCGCCTCGCGCGCGGCGGCGATCAGGGCGCCGGCCTTGGCGCGGCATTCGGCGAGTTCGTAGTCGGGGTCGCTGTCGGCGACGATCCCCGCGCCCGCCTGCACGTGCATCACCCCGTCCTTCACCACCGCGGTCCGCAGGACGATGCAGGAATCGAGGCTGCCGTCGGGCGCGAAATAGCCGACGCCCCCGGCATAGGCGCCGCGCGTCTCGGGCTCGAGTTCGGCGATGATCTCGCAGGCGCGGATCTTGGGTGCGCCCGACACGGTGCCCGCCGGGAAGCCCGCGAACAGCGCGTCGAGTGCGTCCCTCGATCCGTCCAGCTGCCCGACCACGTTGCTGACGATGTGCATGACGTGGCTGTAGCGTTCGATGGTGAAGCTGTCGGTGACCTCGACGGTACCTGCCGCCGCCACCCGCCCCACGTCGTTGCGGCCGAGATCGAGCAGCATCAGGTGCTCGGCCCGCTCCTTGGGATCGGCGAGCAGCGAGGCTTCGTTGGCTTCGTCCTCCTCGCGCGTCTTCCCGCGCGGGCGGGTGCCGGCGATCGGGCGGATCGTCACCTCGTCGTCGCGCACCCGCACGAGGATCTCGGGCGAGGAGCCGACCAGCGCGAACCCCGGCAGGTCGAGGAAATAGAGGAAGGGCGAGGGGTTCACCCGCCGCAATGCGCGGTAGAGCGCCAGCGGGGGAAGGGTGAAGGGGCAGGTGAAGCGCTGGGCAAGCACCACCTGGAAGATGTCGCCCGCAACGATGTAGTCCTTCGCGCGCAGGGCCATCGCCTTGTAGTCCTCGGGCGCGATCACCGGGGCAAGGTCGGGCACGCTTTCGGGCAGGGCCTCGTTCTGCCGGGCCGGGGCGGCTTGCGTGAGCTGGCTCAGCGTCGCATCGATCCGCTCGCCCGCTCGGGCGACGGCGGCGTCGGGATCGGTCGCCTCCCAGATCGGGGCGATCGCGAAGAGCGCGTCGGTCAGCCGGTCGAAGACGAGGATCACCGTCGGGCGCACGAACAGCATGTCGGGCAGGTCGAGCGCGCTTTGCGGCGCGCGCGGCAGGGTCTCAACGAGGCCGATGGTCTCGTAGCCGAAATAGCCGACGAGGCAGGCGAGAGCCGGGGGCAGGCCCTCGGGCATGGGATCGATACGGCAGGCGGCGGCAAGCGCGCGCAACTCGGCCAGTGCATCGCCCGCGAGCGGCACGAAGGCCTCGCGGTCGGTGCGCCATTCGCGGTTGATCGCCGCACGTGCGCCCTCGGCGCGGAAGACCAGATCGGGATCGAGCCCGAGCAGGCTGTAGCGCCCGCGCACCTCGCCGCCCTCGACGCTTTCCAGCAGGAAATCGCCGCGCCCCGGCACGATCAGCCGCCGCGCTGCGCCGACCGGCGTGTCGCTGTCGGCGATGATCCGTCGCCACACCAGCGCGGGGCGTCCCTGCGCCAGCGCGGCGGTGGCGGCAGCGGCGTTCTCGGGCAGGCCTGCGGCAGTCGGTATCACGAAGCGGTCGCTTGGGCTCACTGCTCGCCGACCAGCTGCCGGCGCACGGCGGCGATGGCGTTGTCGTTGCGGGTGACGCCGAGCTCCTTGCGCATCGCGGCGGTGGCCTGGCGGCGGTATTCCTCGGACAGGGTCTGGCCGAGCTGCTGGCGGGTCTGGGCGATCATCTGGCCCTCCTGGTCGAGCGGCAGGGTGCTGATGTCCTCCAGATTGACGATGTACCAGCCGATGTCGCGCGGCGCCTCGAGCGTCTTGGCGGTGCCTTCGGCCATGCTGAACATCAGCACCAGCGGCGGGGCGATGCGGCCACGCTGCTGGGCGAGAAGCTGGCGGCGTTCGAGATCGATCACCTCGCGCTCGAAGCCGGGCTTGTTCTCGGCCGCCATCGCTGCGGCCAGAGGGGTGCCGCCGCGCACCTTGGCGAGGATGCGCTCGGCCGCCTGCTTGGCGAGGGCCGCGCCCTGCGCCCGCTTCCATCCGGCGGTTGCGGCATCCCTGACCTCGGCGAGCGGCGGGGCGCTGGCTTCCTCGACCCGCGCGACCTCGAAGACCACGAACTGTTCGCCCGGCACCACCTCGGCGAGCTGCGGCTCGCTCTCCTCCATCTGGAAGGCGGTCTGGAGCACCGGCGCGAGCTGCGGCACGATCTGCACGTCGGGCCTGCCGAAAGCCCGGCCGTTGGCGAGCAGGGCGGGGGTGGTCTCGACCTTGAGCCCATAGGCCTTGGCGACCTCGGCGAGCGCGGTGCCGCCGTCGACCTCGCCCTCGATCTCGGCGACGAGATCGGCGATCGCGGCAACGCGCTTCTCGCCCGTGAGCTGCTCGGTGATCTCGGGCGTCGCCTGGGCGAGGCTGCGGGCCGGGGTTCGCTCGATCCGGTCGACGCGCGCGACATACCAGCCGAGCGTGCCCTGCGCCGGTTCGATCACGCCGCCCTGCGCGGCCTTGAACGCGGCCTGCGCGAAGGCGAAGCTGGTCGCCCCCGCCATCGCCTCGCGCTCGCGCGCCTCGGAGGACGAGGCGGTGAAGCCCGCCTCGCGCGCAACGGCTTCGAGCGAGGCGCCGCCGGCGATGCGCGCGGCGAGCGCCTTGGCGGCGTCCTGGGTGGGGACCACGAAGCTCGTGACCGCGCGCTTCTCGCTCGCCGCATATTTGGCGGCGTCACGCTTGTAGCGTTCGGCGATCTCGGCCGCGGTGGGGGTGGCGTTGACCTTGAGCGTGTCGGCACCGAACACCGCGAAGCGCAGGGTGCGGCGCTCGGGGCGCATGAACTGGGTGCGGTTGTCCTTGTACCACGCGGCCAGCTGCGCGTCGGACGGATTGCCCGCCGGCGCGAAGGCGGCCGAGGGGATGAGCGCGATCTCGCCCTTGCGCTTTTCCAGCACCAGGGCGGCATATTGGCGGGCGATCTTCTCGGGCAGCTGCGGTGCGGCCACTGCCGAGCGGAGCAGCTGCTGTTCGAGCAGGCCGTCCTGCAGGTCGCGGCGGAAGGTCGCATCGCTCAGGTTCCGCGAGCGCAGCGCGGCGAGGTAGGTCTGTTCGTCGAAATTGCCGGTCACGCCCTGGAAGGCGGGGATCTTGAGGATCTCGCTGTTCACCAGGTTCTCGCCCGCGCGCAGTCCGTAGCGGCGGCCGTATTCGCCCACGGCGAAGCGGTCGATCAGCTGATTGATCACCTCGTCGAGCCCGCCCTCGGCGACGAATTCGGGCATGGTGAGGGTGGGGTTCTGCGCGCGCACCTGGTCGAGCGCGGCATTTGCCGCCACCGGCAGCTCGGAGATAGGGATCCCCTCGCCCCCCACCACCGCCAGACGGTCGCCGCCCGACACGCCGCCGAAGGTGCTGCCGGTGATGTCCGAGGCCGCAAAGGCCAGCGCCATCAGCGCAAGGAAGGCCAGAACGATCGGCAGACCGATCTTCGAGGCGAAAAAGCGGCGGAAGAAGGAAATCATCGGCGTTACGGATCCCATCCGGGGCCGGCCGGGGAGGGCCGGGATGTCTCGGGCAAGCATCGCGGGAACCGCCGCGACGCTCCGCGCGCTTTAGAGGCCCTGCGACTGCGCGGCAACAGGTGTCAGCGCCTTTTGACTAGCGGGGCTTCCTCGGCTAGCGGACGCGGCCCCGGCGCTCTACAGCAGAACACAGAATCACGACCCGCCGGGCCTATCCCTCTCAATAATATAGAAGTGCAAAGGCAGATCATGACCCGCCGACCCTATATCGTCGGAAACTGGAAGATGCACGGCACCCGCGCGATGCTGTCCGAAGCCCGCGCGATCGACCGTGCGGCGCAGCGTCACATGAAGGTCGAGGTGGCGCTCGCGCCGCCCTACACGCTGATCCACCCGATCCACCGCGAGGCCGAGCAGATCGCGGTCGGCGCGCAGGATTGCCATCATGCCGAGGGCGGGGCGCACACCGGGGACATCTCGGCGGCGATGATCGCCGATGCCGGCGCCAAGTTCGTGATCCTCGGCCATTCCGAGCGGCGGCAGGACCATGGCGAGAGCGATGCGTTGGTGCGCGCGAAGGCCGAAGCCGCACTGGCGGCGGGGCTGCGCATCATCATGTGCTGCGGCGAGAGCGCCGAGACCCGCGATTCGGGCAAGGCTGTGGCTTTCGTGAAGCGCCAGCTCGAGGCCTCGCTTCCGCCCGCCGACCGGATCCCGGGCGAGATCGCCGACCGCATCACCGTCGCCTACGAGCCGATCTGGGCGATCGGCACCGGCAATGCCGCCACCACCGACGACATCGCCGAGATGCACGCCGCAATCCGCGCGCTGCTGGTCGAGCTGCTGGGCGAGGAGCAGGGTGCGGAGGTCCGCATTCTTTACGGCGGCTCGGTCAAGCCGGACAATGCGGCGGAGATCTTCGCCGTGCCCGAAGTCGGCGGGGCCCTGGTCGGAGGCGCGAGCCTCACCGCCGACAGCTTCATGGGCATCGCGCTGGCCGCAAGCGAGCCCTTCGAGAACTGATCCCGCGCCCTCGCGGCGCGTACGTCGGGGGCTCCGCCTGCGGGCGGGCTTGCCGCGCGCGCGTCTCGCGCCTACATGGCGCGCAACATCCGCAACCGGGCGACCCGATCGCCCCTGCCACGAGAAGTCTTCATGTCGCTGTTCATCTTCCTCACCGTGATCCAGGCCCTAGTGGCCGCCGCGCTGGTCGGCGTCGTGCTGATGCAGCGTTCCGAGGGTGGCGGGCTCGGCATCGGCGGCAGCCCGGGCGGCGCTTTCGGCGCGCGCGGGGCGGCGGATTTCCTGACCCGTTCGACCAAGTGGCTGGCCATCGCCTTCGTCGCGCTCTCGATCGTGCTCGCAGGTCTGGCGGTGCGTGAAAGCCGGGTGGGCGGGGTGACGACGACGCTCGACCGTGCGGCCCCGGCACCGGCCAAGCCCGACCTGCTCGCCGATCCGGTTCCGGCCCCCGCACCGGCAGAACCGGCTGCGGTACCGGCGGCACCCGAAGCCGCAGGCGAGGGCGCGCAGTAACGCCCTTGCTGCCGGGCGCGCGCCGCTGCGCCCGGTCTGGCCGCTGGTCAACCCACACCGCTGTGGATGGCGCCCCCGTGCGGGGCGCAATTCGCTTGCCCCGAATCCCTCCTGTTGCTTAAGGCCCGAATCCCATGGCGCGGTTCATTTTCATCACCGGCGGCGTGGTCTCCTCGCTCGGCAAAGGTCTCATGGCAGCCTCTCTGGCGGCCCTCCTGCAGGCGCGCGGCTACAAGGTCCGCATCCGCAAGTTCGACCCCTATCTCAACGTCGATCCGGGCACGATGAGCCCCTATCAGCACGGCGAGGTCTTCGTCACCGACGACGGTGCGGAGACCGATCTCGATCTCGGCCACTACGAGCGTTTCACCGGCGTCTCGGCGCGCCAGTCGGACAACATCACGAGCGGGCGCGTCTACCGCGACATCATCGCCAAGGAACGCCGCGGCGACTATCTCGGCGCGACCGTGCAGGTGATCCCGCACGTGACCGACGCGATCAAGGAATTCGCTCTCGCCGACCAGGGCGACCACGATTTCATCCTGTGCGAGATCGGCGGGACGGTGGGCGACATCGAATCCCTGCCCTTCATGGAAGCGATCCGCCAGCTGCGTAACGAGCTCGAACCGTTCCAGACGGTTTCTGTCCACGTGACGCTGGTGCCCTACATCAAGGCCGCAGGCGAGCTGAAGACCAAGCCGACCCAGCACTCGGTGCGCGAGCTGGCCGCGCTCGGGATCAAGCCCGACATCCTGCTGTGCCGCGCCGAGCATCCGATTCCCGAAAGCGACCGGCGCAAGATCGCGCAATTCTGCAACGTGCGCGCCGAGGCGGTGATCCCCGCGCTCGATGCACCTTCGATCTACTCCGTCCCCCAGCAGTATCACGCCGAGGGGCTCGACCGCGAGGTGCTGCGCGCCTTCGGCATCACCGATGCGCCCGAGCCGGACCTGTCGGCCTGGAAGGACGTCACCGACCGTCACTTCAACCCCGAAGGCGAAGTCACCATCGCGGTGGTGGGCAAGTATGTGGGCCTTCCCGATGCCTACAAGAGCCTCAACGAGGCGCTCGTGCATGGCGGGCTCGCCAACCGCGTGAAAGTCAACATCCGCTGGATCGACGCCGAGATCTTCGAGGGCGACGACGACAGCCAGATCATCGCCCAGCTCGAACCGATGCACGGCATCCTCGTGCCCGGCGGCTTCGGCGAGCGCGGGAGCGAGGGAAAGATCGCGAGCGTGCGCTTCGCCCGTGAGCGGGGCGTGCCCTTCTTCGGGATCTGCCTCGGGATGCAGATGGCCTGCATCGAAGGCGCGCGCGCGGCGGGCTTCGAGAAGGCGTCCTCGACCGAATTCGGCCCGACCGACACGCCGGTGGTGGGCATCATCACCGAGTGGATGAGCAAGGAAGGCCTCCAGAGCCGCGCCGAAGGCGGCGACCTGGGCGGCACGATGCGGCTTGGCGCCTACACGGCCAAGCTCAGCCCCAACAGCCACACCTCGCGCATCTATGGCGGCGCGGAGACCATCTCCGAGCGCCACCGCCACCGCTACGAGGTGAACAGCGCCTTCATCGAACCGCTCGAGAAGCAGGGGCTGATCTTCTCCGGCATGAGCCCCGACGGGTTGCTGCCCGAGATCGTCGAGCGGCCCGATCACCCGTGGTTCGTGGGCGTGCAGTTCCATCCCGAACTGAAGTCGCGCCCCTTCGATCCGCACCCGCTTTTCGCCGGGTTCATCGCCGCGGCCTTGCAGCAGTCGCGGCTCGTCTAGGCGCACGCCTAGCGATTTTCGCAGGGGGGCAGGGGCAACCGGACCGCGCTCGCGGTGCCGGTCATCAGGGGCGCTCGCAAGGCGGCAAAGCGACCGCTGCAATCCTTTGTTTCACTGGCCGGATGGCCTGGTGTCGTATCCTTACAAGCTGTGCAGATTGCCCTTGCGTCTTGTTGCGATTCCGCATTAGACCGCTGGCGCGCGGTGACGGTTTCTCAGTAAACCGCCCGTTAGGACCATGGGATGCCGCAGACCTTCGGGTCAGCAGGCCGGAAGGGTCCAACCGGGGCTTTGCCGGTTACGAGCTTGTGTGGTGTTGTCCGTCTTCTGCGACCCGGACGGACAGGACCAGACAGGGCGACGAAAGTCGCGGGGGCGGATCGCAAGATCCGCCCCCTTTTGATTCGTGCCGGCTTGCGGCCCGGGGGTCAGGCGGCGCTGGCCGCGTCGCTGTCGTCGGGGGAGGGGACTGCCGTCAGGGTCGCCGCGCCGCCGATGGCGATCTTGCGCGGCTTCATCGCATCGGGAACCTCGCGCACGAGATCGATGATCAGCAGCCCGTCAGCCAGGTCCGCGCGCTCCACCCGCACGAAGTCGGCGAGTTCGAAGCGGCGCTCGAAGCCGCGGTTGGCGATGCCGACGTGGATCAGCTCCGAGCCGTCCTCGGCCTCCTCGCGCTTGCGACCCTGCACGACGAGCAGGTTCTGCTGCGCCGTGATGTCGATGTCCTGCGGCCGGAAGCCCGCCACCGCGAGGGTGATGCGGTAATTGTCCTCGCCGCGGCGCGAGATGTTGAAGGGGGGGTAGTTGTCGCCGGCATTGAGGCGCGCCTGGTTCTCGAGCAGGTCGAACAGGCGGTCGAAGCCCACGGTGGAGCGGCGATAGGGGGTGAAATCGAAACGCGACATTGGCAAATCCTCCTCTGGAGCAATTTGGTTCTGGCGCGGGCCTGCCGGATGCAGCGCCCGCCATGCCGCCGTTCCCGTTTCCCGAGACTGGCGAAACGCGGCGACAGGCCCTATCTGGTTTTCCGACGAGAGGTTTCAAGAGGTGCAAATGGCCGCCCCCCAGATCGACATCTACACCAAGTTCGCCTGCCCCTTCTGCGTGCGCGCCAAGCGCCTGCTGACCGAGAAGGGCGCGGTCTTCAACGAACACGACATCACGATGGGCGGGCCGAAGCGCGAGGAAATGCTCGCCCGCGCCCCTAACGCGATGACGGTGCCGCAGATCTTCATCGGCGATGTGCACGTGGGCGGGTCGGACGATCTCGCCGCGCTTGAACGCGCAGGCAAGCTCGACGCGCTGCTGGCGGGATAGGGGCTGGCGGGCTGATGCCGAAGATTGCGGTTCTCCAGATGACCTCGGGCGTGGAGCCCGAGGCGAATCTGGCGACCATCGTCGATGCCGCACGCTCGGCGGCGAAGCACGGAGCGCAGGTGCTGTTCACCCCGGAGATGTCGGTGCTGCTCGACCGCGACCGGCAGCGCGCCGGGAAGTGGATCACCGAGGACTGGGCGCAGCGGTTCGAGGATGAACTGGCGCTCGCCTCGGCCAAGGCGAAGATCGATATCGCGCTCGGCTCGATGGCGATGCCGCACTGGAGCGGGAAATGGGCCAACCGGTCACTCTATTTCCGGCAGGACAACCAGGCTCCTGACAGTTACGACAAGATCCACATGTTCGACGTCGATCTTGCGAACGGCGAAAGCTGGCGCGAGAGCAATGCCTACCATCCGGGCAGGGAGGTGGTGACCATCAGGGGCACGCCGCTCGGGCGGCTCGGCCTCACGATCTGCTACGACCTGCGCTTTCCTGCCCTATTCGAGGAACTGGGCAAATGCCGCTGCGACGCCATCGCCGTGCCCGCCGCCTTCACCCGGCCCACGGGCGCGGCGCACTGGCACGTCATGCTGCGCGCCCGGGCGATCGAGGCGCAGGCCTTCGTCATCGCCGCAGCCCAGGTCGGCATGCACGAGGACGGGCGCGAGACCTATGGTCACAGCCTCGTCGTCGACCCGTGGGGCGAGGTGCTGCTCGACATGGGCGGCGATGCGCCGGGGCTGGCCTTCTGCGACGTCGACCTTCGCCGCATCAGGGAGGTGCGCGCGCAGGTTCCGGCTCTTGCCAACCGGCGGGAAATCGCCAAATCCTGATCTGTCATGATCGTCTACGACCTCGCCTGCCATGAAGGCCACCGCTTCGAAGGGTGGTTCGGCTCCTCGGCCGATTTCGAGGACCAGCACGCGCGGGGCTTGCTCGCCTGCCCCACCTGCGGCGCGGCCGATGTGAGCAAGGCCCCGATGGCCCCCGCCGTGCCTGCCAAGGGCAACAGCCGGGAGGAAGTGCTCCCGCCCGAACCGCGGCCCATGGCCAATACGCCGATGCCGCCCGAGGTGCAGAAGGCGTTGGCGGCTCTTGCAAAGGCGCAGGCGGAGGCGCTGAAGAACTCCACCTGGGTCGGCGACAGGTTCGCCGAGGAAACCCGCAAGATGCACTATGGCGAGCGTGACGAGGCCCCGATCCACGGGCAGGCGAGCCTCGCCGAGGCCAAGGCGCTGATCGAGGAAGGCGTGCCGGTCGCCCCGCTGCCGTTCCCTGTGGCGCCGCCCGACAAACTCAATTGATTCCTCCGCATCGCCTCCGCGATGCGGTCCCCGCTAGACGCGCAGCAAAGCTGCGCCTGTTGCGGGTGCCCGTTCGGGCTTGCGGCCCAGCGGGCTGATATTGCGCCACGCGCTGACCCTGCTATTGCTCGCCGCGGGACCCCGTAGCTCAGCAGGATAGAGCATCAGATTCCTAATCTGAGGGCCGCGCGTTCGAATCGCGCCGGGGTCACCATCACCCGCTCTGTGCGATCCGCCAGCGGCGTTCGGCATGGGCGGACAGGCCAAGAACCCCCGCCGACATGGTCAGCAGCAGCGAGCAGGTGGCTCCCCATCCGCCCAGATCGTAGACCGCCGTGCCGAGCGCACTGCCGATCGCCCCGCCAATAAACATGGCGACGATGTAGCTGGTGGTGAGCCGCGTGCGGATCTCGGGCGCGAGGGTGAAGAGCGTCATCCGGCCCGTCACGTCGATCGTCGGCCCGACAAGGTTGGTGACGAGCAGCGGCACCATCACCCCCCAGATGCTGTGCCCGAGCGGATAGAGCAGCGCGACGCCCGTCAACTGCACCATCGCCGCCCCGAGCCGCGCACGGCGCGGGCCGATCCTGTCCGCCCAGCGCCCGAGCCGCGGCGTGCTGAAGACGCTGACAGCAGCGATGGCTGCGAGATAGCCGACATCGTCGGTGCCGTAGCCCATCGCAGGGCTCGTCAGATGCAGCGCCAGCGCCAGCCAGGTCGCGGTGAAGATCGCGAAGTTCAGGCCCTGGATCGCGGCGGACAGGCGCATGTCGGGGTGCCTGGCGGCTAGCGTGAAGACCGATGCGATCAGCGCCCCGTAGCCTGCCGGGGGCTGCTTGGCGGTGGCCTCGCTTCTCATGGCGAAGGGCAGCAACGCAGTCACCGCCACCATCAGCAGCAGGGCGCAGACATAGACCGTGTGCCAGTCGGCGCGCGCGGCGATGATACCGGCCCCGACCCGCGCCACGAGGATGCCGAAGATCACCGCTGCGGTGAGCTGCGCCGTGACCTGCCCCAGCCGCTCGGGTGCGACCCGCTTCGAGGCGAAGGCTGGGATGAGGTAAGGCGCGATGGTGACGAAGCCGAGCAGGGTCGAGGCGGCGGTGAAGGAAATGAAGCCGGGGGCGAGCACCATCCCGCCGAGGCACAGGGTCTGGCCCGCGACGAAGATCAGGCACAGGCGCCGGTTCGGATAGAAATCGCCGAGCGGCAGCAGCAGCAGGATGCCGAGCGCCAGCGCGAGCTGGTTCAGCGCCGGCACCAGTCCGATCTCCGCCTCGCCCACGCCGAAGCCCCGCGCGACCTCGCCGATGATCGGGTGGATGTAATAGGCATTCGCCGTCACCACCGCGATGGTGAGCGCGAGCGCCCGCTCCTGCGTGCGGGTCAGGTAGGCAGGGGCAGGGCCGGCTTGGGTCAAGTCAGGAAGCCTGCCTTCCGCGCCATCGCGATCACGCCCTGCGAAAGCGCCTCGGGGTGGTCTTCCTGGCTGAAGTGGCCGCATTTCGGCAGCATTGCGTGGGGCTGACCGGCTGCGCCCCTGATCCGCGAGGTGAGCAGCGGCGCTGCCTTGCCCAGCACCGGGTCATCCTCGCCGAACAGCGTCAGGAACGGCCTGTCGAAAGCGGCGAGCCCCTCCCACGCCGCGATGTTGTCGGCGACCCCGTCCTTGTCGTCCTCGACCGGCACCAGCTGCGGAAATGCGCGCGCACCGGCCTTGCTCGCCTCATCGGGGAAGGGGGCGTCATAGGCGGCGATCTCCGCCTCGGAGAGGCCGCTCTGGCAGCCGCGGTGCATGATCCCGCCGATCCGGAAGTCGGGCGAGGAGCGCGCGAACTCCCGCCACGCGAGGAATCCCGGCGAAGCCGTGCCGCCGCCGGTCGGCAGGAAGGTGTTGCTGGCAACGACAAAGGCGAAACGCTCCGGCTCCTGCCCGACGAGGCGCAGGCCCAGAAGCCCGCCCCAGTCTTGGCAGAACAGGCCGGCGACCTCGGGAACGACCGCGTTGCGCCATTGCTTCAGCCACCCGGCATGGCGGGCATAGGTGTAGAAGGACTGCTCGTCCGGCTTGTCGCTCTTGCCGAAGCCGATCAGGTCCGGCGCGAGGCAGCGGAAGCCCGCGTCCACAAGGAGAGGGATCATCTTGCGGTAAAGATAGGACCACGAAGGCTCGCCGTGGAACAGCAGCAGTGGCGGCGCGTCCTTCGGACCCTCGTCGAGGTAGTGCATCCGGGCGCTTAGGCCCTCGCCGAGGTCGATGGTCAGCCAGTTCTCGGCGAAGTCGTAGCCCGGCAGGTCGGCGAAGCGGGCGGGATCGTGGGCGATGATCTGCATGGATGGGTCCTCCCTCTCTGGTCAGTCGGTAGCAGATCGAAACGGGATTGCCAGACCCCGCGTCTTTCGCGAAAGCGCGCAAATTGGTGAGGTGGACTTGCACGCGCGGCGAAGGCAAGCCGTCGCCGATCAGGAGGAGAGAACGCGTGTCGATGTCCGCCCACGAGCCCGAGGAACTGGCCGAGATCCGCCGCGCGGTGCGCGCGCTGTGTGACGGTTTTCCGGGGGAATACTGGCGCGCCAAGGATGCGGCGCGCCAATATCCGGCGGAGTTCGTCGATGCGCTGACGCAGGCGGGCTTCCTTGCGGCGTTGATCCCGGTCGAGCACGGCGGCAGCGGTCTCAGCCTCGAAGCGGCTTGCGTGATCATGGAGGAGATCCAGGCAAGCGGGTGCAACGGCTCCTCCGCGCACGCGCAGATGTACATCATGAACACCCTGCTGCGGTATGGCTCACCGGAGCAGAAGGCTGCCTATCTCCCCCGCATCGCCAGCGGGGAGCTGCGCTTGCAGGCCTTCGGGGTGAGCGAGCCCACCAGCGGCACCGACACGCTCTCGCTCAAGACCCGCGCGGTGCGGGACGGCGACACCTACGTCATCAACGGCCAGAAGATCTGGACCAGCCGCGCCGAATACTCCGATCTCATGCTCCTCCTCGCCCGCACCACCCCGCGCGAGGCGGCCGCCAGCAAGACCGAAGGCCTCTCGATCTTCCTCGTCGATATGCGCGAGGCGCTCGGAAACGGCATGACGGTGAAGCCGATCCGCACGATGATGAACCATTCCTCCTGCGAGGTGTTCTTCGACGACCTGCGCATCCCGGCTTCGGCACTGGTGGGCGAGGAGGGCAAGGGCTTCCGCTACATCCTCTCCGGCATGAACGCCGAGCGCATCCTGATCGCGGCCGAGTGCATCGGCGATGCCAAGTGGTTCATCGAAAAGGCCTGCGGCTATGCGAAGGATCGCAATGTCTTCGCCCGGCCCATCGGCCAGAATCAGGGCGTCCAGTTCCCGATCGCGCGCGCCTATGCCCAGATGCGCGCTGCCGAGCTGATGGTCCACCATGCCGCGCGGGTCTACGACGAAGGCGGCAATCCGGGGGAGGAGGCCAACATGGCCAAGCTCCTTGCCTCGGAGGCCAGCTGGGCGGCGGCCGACATGTGCGTGCAGACCTTCGGCGGCTTCGGTTTCGCCGAGGAATACGACGTCGAGCGCAAGTTCCGCGAGGCGCGGCTCTACACCGTCGCGCCGATCTCGACCAACCTCATCCTCTCCTATCTTGCCGAACACGTGCTCGGGCTGCCTCGCTCCTACTGAAACGGGGCGATTCCCCACCGGATTCCTGCGCATTGTGGCGCATTCTTCTTGCAGCGACAGGCCAAGTGTGATTCTGTCGAACCCAGCGGCAAGGGGACAAATCGCGTCATGCGCAGACCGGCGACGGACAACAGGCTCAAGAAGGTGGCGGCGCTGGGTGGCCTGCTCCTGCTCGCGGGCTTCGCCGTGGCCGGGCCGACGGGCCTGCTCGCCTGGAGCGAGAACGCGACCGCGCTCGAACAGCGCAAGGCCGAGATCGCCGAGCTCACCGCGAAGCGCGATGGCCTGCGCAACCGCGTGATGCTGCTCGACCCCGAGGCCGCCGACCCCGATCTTGCCAGTGAGCTGGTGCGCGACCAGCTCGGCGTGATGCGCGAGGACGAGGTCGTCCTCACGCTCGAGGACGAGTGATCCGATCCGCACGCGCAAGCCGCGCTGATTTCGTATGCGCGTTCGGTTTTCTGCAACGCCTTGCCGTTGCGTCAACCCCGTCCGACTGCCTATAGAGCAAACAGTTGGACGGCGCTTCTCCTCCCCATGAGCGCGCCAGAGAGAGGGATACTGTCTTGGCCAAACAGCCTGCCAAAAAGTCCGCCAAGCCTGCGGACGATGCCGATTTCATTCTCCATTCGCTCCAGGACGCCTTCGAGGCGAACAAGCGCTACAAGGCGAGCGAGGCGGAGATGCTCGAATTCTACCGCCAGATGCTGCTGATCCGGCGGTTCGAGGAGAAGGCGGGCCAGCTCTACGGCCTCGGCCTGATCGGCGGATTCTGCCACCTCTACATCGGCCAGGAGGCGGTCGCGATCGGCCTGCAGTCGGCGCTCGACAACGAGCGCGACAGCGTCATCACCGGTTACCGCGATCACGGCCACATGCTTGCCTACGGCATCGATCCCAAGGTGATCATGGCCGAGCTCACCGGCCGCGAGGCCGGGATTTCCAAGGGCAAGGGCGGGTCGATGCACATGTTCTCGACCGAGCACAAATTCTACGGCGGCCACGGCATCGTCGGCGCGCAGGTGGCGCTCGGCGGAGGCCTCGCGCTCGCGCACCAGTACAACGGCGACGGCGGCCTGTGCCTTGCCTATTTCGGCGACGGTGCGGCCAACCAGGGTCAGGTCTACGAGACCTTCAACATGGCGGCCCTATGGAACCTGCCCATCGTTTTCGTGGTCGAGGACAACCAGTACGCGATGGGGACCGCGACCAAGCGGTCGTCCGCCGAAACCCGCTTCTACCGCCGCGGCACCGCCTTCCGCATTCCGGGGATGGAAGTGAACGGCATGGACGTGCTTGAGGTGCGCGCCGCGGCCGAGGTCGCCTTCGCCCATGTCCGCGCTGGCAAGGGCCCGGTGCTGATGGAGTGCAACACCTACCGCTACCGCGGCCATTCCATGTCCGACCCCGCCAAGTACCGCACCCGCGAGGAGGTGCAGGAACAGCGCGACCACCACGACCCGATCGAGGGGCTCAAGAAGGTCCTGATCGAGGCCGGCAAGACGGAGGACGAGCTGAAGGCGATCGACAAGGCGATCCGCGCCGAGGTGGCCGAGGCCGCCGACTTCGCCGAGACTTCGCCCGAGCCGGGTGCGGGTGAACTCTACACCGATGTTCTCGTGGAGGAGTACTGAGCCATGGGGATCGAACTGAAGATGCCGGCGCTCTCGCCGACGATGGAGCAGGGCACGCTCGCCAAGTGGCTGAAGCAGGAAGGCGACCGGATCGAGCCGGGCGACATCATCGCCGAGATCGAGACCGACAAGGCGACGATGGAGTTCGAGGCCATCGATGAAGGCGTGCTCGAGAAGATTCTCGTTCCTGCCGGAACCGAGGACGTGGCGGTCGGCGCGGTGATCGCGCTGATCGCCGGGGAAGGCGAGGCGGCTGCTCCCGATCCGGCACCTGCGCCCGCAGCTGAACCGACTCCTGCGCCAGCGCCTGCTCCGGCGCCCAAGGCCGAGAAGCCTGCTGCGGCCGCGCCTGCTGCCGATCCGGCCATTCCCGCCGGCACCAGCCTCGTCAGCACCACGGTGCGCGAGGCGCTGCGCGATGCGATGGCCGAGGAAATGCGCGCCGACCCGCGCGTCTTCGTGATGGGCGAGGAAGTCGCCGAATACCAGGGCGCGTACAAGGTCACGCAGGGCCTGCTCGCCGAGTTCGGCCCGAAGCGCGTGATCGACACGCCGATCACCGAATACGGCTTTGCCGGCATCGGTACGGGTGCGGCGATGGGCGGTCTTCGCCCTATTGTCGAGTTCATGACTTTCAATTTCGCGATGCAGGCGATCGATCACATCATCAACTCGGCCGCCAAGACCAACTATATGTCGGGCGGCCAGATGCGCTGCCCGATCGTGTTCCGCGGCCCCAACGGCGCGGCGAGCCGCGTCGCCGCGCAGCACTCGCAGAACTACGGGCCTTGGTATGCGAGCGTGCCGGGCCTGATCGTGATCGCTCCCTACGACGCGGCCGATGCCAAGGGGCTGATGAAGGCCGCCATCCGCAGCGAGGACCCAGTGGTCTTCCTCGAGAACGAACTCGTCTACGGGCGCAGCTTCGATGTGCCCGATGTCGATGACTACGTCCTTCCCATCGGCAAGGCGCGGATCGTGCGCGAGGGCAAGGACGTCACCATCGTCAGCTATTCGATCGGGGTCGGGCTCGCGCTCGAGGCGGCGAACACGCTGGCGGGCGAGGGGATCGATGCCGAGGTGATCGACCTTCGCACCCTGCGTCCGCTCGACAAGGAGACGGTGCTGAAGAGCCTCGCCAAGACCAACCGCCTGATCGTGGCCGAAGAAGGCTGGCCGACCTGCTCGATCGCGAGCGAGATCATCAGCATCTGCATGGAGGAGGGTTTCGACCACCTCGATGCGCCTGTCCTGAGGGTCTGCAACGAGGACGTGCCGCTGCCCTATGCCGCCAACCTCGAGAAGCTCGCGCTGATCGATGCGCCGCGGATCGCCGAGGCGGCGCGCAAGGTGTGCTACAGGTAAAACCCGCCCGGCAGGGCCGCCCGGCCGCAATCAGGTCGGGCGGGCTGCCGAATAGGTGTTGCAGCTCGCCACCGGCCCCCCGGCATAGAGCCGGGTGAGGTCGCGGTTGTCGCGCACGTTGAAGGCGGCAGTGTAGGTGATCGTCTTGCCCTCGAAGATCTCGACGGGCAGGGGCGAGGTGAAGTCGTAGGAGACTTCGACGAACATCACCGCTGTCCCTTGCGAGGCGGTGATGTAGCGACCGGGCTCGCCCATGCCCGGGAAGGAGGTTCCGGTGGCGCCGTCGCCCTCGCGGCCATAGGTCGAGTCATGGCGCTTCGCGCCGCGACACCGCTGCCATGCGATCCACTGACCGCCCTGCGCGTTGCGCTGGAGGCTGGAGATGATCACCCGGCCCTGGCCGAAGATGTTGATGTTGTCGCCGAGCTTCTCGGCTCCGATCAGGGTCTCGGCGATATCGCGTTCGAACACCTTGCGCGCTGTCAGCACGTCCTGCTCGCCGACGCGCGAGGCGTTGTCGGCGACCTGCATCGCGATCTGGCTGACCTGCAGGTGGGTGATGACCAGCAGCGCTGTGTCGGTGCCAAGCATCCCCATGCCGAGCACCAGCGGTGCGGCAAAGGCGAACTCGACCATGGCGAGACCCGAGCGGTCCCCTGCGAGGTGGCGGCCAAAGGCCCGCGCCTTTGCCAGCGGCGAGGCCGGTTTGGTGTCGGTCATGGGCAGTTCCTCGTCGTGGTGATACGGTCGTTCTGCTCGTCGAAGGGCTGGTTGCGCAGCACCGTGGAGGCCTCCAGCGTGACCTCCTGGGACAGTCCGATCATCCCGTAGAGCGGGAACATGCGCGGATAGGTAACACGCGCCGTGTAGAGCACGGCGTCGCGCGCGCCCCCGATCCCGTCCTTGCCGCGATCCGCATCCCACTGGCCGTTGTCGTTCGTGTCGACATAGGGCTCGTTGTTGTTGCAGATGTCGTCGTCGTTCTGGTCGGTGAATTCCTCGGGCTCGCCGATGTCGGCGAAGTCGAAGTGCGAGACCTTCTCGAACACGATCGTGGCACTGGCCGGCATCAGCGAGCGGACCTGGTCGGCGACGCGCTGGTCGATGTTGGCCTCCTGGCTGTTCGCGTTCTCGAGGGTGAGATCGCGACCTGCCTTCTGCAACGCGCCGTGCAGCACCGAACTGGTGTATTGCGTGTGCGCGATGTCGAACAGGCCGATGACCATCAGGATCAGGACCGGCCCGACAAAGGCGAACTCGACGAGGGTGACCCCGCTGCGGTCGTCGCGCAGCTGCCGGAGGAAGTCACCCAGGCGGGACAGGCGGCGCATCACGAGGTGAGCCTCAGCGCGGCGATCTTCTGCGCGATTTCCTGGAATTGCGCATTGAGCGTGGCGTTGTCGTTGGCCTGGAACGCGCGTCCGGGCGAGGCGCAGTCGCGGAGGTTCTGCGTCAGGGTTGTCCCGAAGGCGACCACCCAGACGGTGATGTTCTCCTGCTGGGCAGCGCGGCAGATGGCCTGCAGACGCGCGGCGCGGCGAGTCGCTTCACGGGTGGAGTCGCCATTGCCGGTGACGCGGCGATCCCACCATTCGATCCCCTGGGTCGAATAGTTCTCGACCCCGGTGACCAGAAGACCGTCCGTCATGAACACGATGTGCCTCGCGATCGCATCGCCGTTGGGCGCTTCGGCGTTGTCGGCGGCGAACATCCCGCGCGGCGAGATGAAGCGTGCGCCCCAGAGCATGCCGATATCGTGATAGGTATTGCCGCTTGCAGCGAGGCTGTTGACGTAGTTCTGCAGGTCGGTGCGGCTGAAGGACTTGCCCGTGCCGATTTCCCGGAGCCGCATGGCCGCACGCGGGCAGACCCAGCCGGGGCGGTCCTGGTTGCCGGTCGAAGTCACCCAGGAGGTGGTGCGGTTCCCGCTGCCGTCGCGACGTTCGTAGACTGCACTGTTGAGCGAGGGCTTCCACCGCTGGGCCTCGTTCTGCGGGACGAGGTTGATGTTGAGATCATGGGCGGCAGTCGGAATCGGGCTGTAGTTGCCGGTGGTGTCCATCCACACCGGCTCCTCGATGCAGCCGCTCCATGTCTGGGTAGTCATCGCCCCGTTGGTGCCGACCGGGATCTGCAGCGTGTTGTTGGCGTAGATCGAGGAAAGGTTCACCGTCTCCCAGCCAGCGGGGCTGCCAGCCGGATTGTTGACGTTGCACGGGTTGGCCACTCCCGGGGTGACCGGGCAATAGATCCACTCGCGGAACTGCGGGATCACGTCCGCTGCGGTAGCGAGACGGGTCTTGCGAACCCTTGCGCGGCAACCGGCGCGGTTCCAGGAATCGCCGCCCGACCACTGGTTCAGCACGAACTGGGTCGAAGCGAACACCTGCCATGTCTGCGTGACGCCGCTGACAGATACGCTGTAGGTGTTGGGATAGTTGGTACACACATTTTGCGCGGTCGTGCCGGCCGAACCGTCGGTGCGGAAGCGGTAGTGATCGGTGTTGGTCGAATTGAAGTTCGAGGTTGAACGCGGCAGCCACTCGGTCGTGTCGGAAAGGACGATCGTGTCGCCAACCCTTGTGACATTGGGATTGGATGCGTTCGGGAAGGGCGCGGGGTTGTAACGTGCGACGCGCGACTGGTAGGTGTGGCTGTTGGCCATGTATTCGCGCGGAATCGAGAAGCCGACATTGACCTGCTGCGAATAGGGCACCACCCCGTAACGCACCTGCGCGCTCGCCGAGGTTGCGGCCTGCACGGTGTCGTAGAAGTTCATCACCGCGGTGCGCAGCGCGACGATCTTGGAGCCCGAACCCGAATTGCACTGGGTGCCGTCGGGGCACTCGGACATCGATCCGGTCACGTCGAGCACGAACATGATGTCGGTGTTCGAGATGTTGATTTCGGCGCTGCACGAGACGGTGACGTTGAACTCGTTGTAGCCGAAGGCGCCCATGATGGTGGTCGGCAGGGTGGCGCTGGCATTGCCGAACACCACGCCGTTGCCGTCAGTGGTGAAGTTGCGCGTGCGGCCCGTGACGCCGTAGATCCCTTCGTTGAAGTTCTGGTCGAAGAAGTTGAGACCGATCTGGCGGTGCGCGGTGGTGAAGGTGTCGTCGGTCATCGCCCGGCGTGCGGCCAGCGCGCCAGCGTCACAGGCCGCCTGCATGCGCGCGGCCGCCATGTAGTAGCGACTGGCGTCAACACCGCCGCCCACCATCGCCATGAGCGGAACCATCGCCGCTGCCGAAATCGCGAGCGTGTTGGCGGACTTGTCGCGCAGCAGCTTGCGCATGAACGACATTCTTGTCTGCATTTCTCGCCCCATCGGATCGGTGCCCCTTCCTGATGCCGCACGCAAAAATCGCGCAGGCATTCCAGATGCAGCCTGAGGCCTTAATCCGGTCTGGTAAGCGGATTGCCAAAGTTCGTGGTTAGCGAAGTCCTAATGGCCGATAGGGGCCGGCTTTCGCCCTTTGCGTGCCGGGCCGGGACAGTTTGCTTGCCAATCCCGCAAAGCCTTGGTTAGGCGCGATGCCGTGACCCCGGAACCGACCGATCCCCTGCCTCCCGAGGCTGAACTGGCGCTGGCCTGGTCCGGCCCAAAGGTTCGCGGGCCGTTAAGCATAGCTCTTCAGCTTGATCGCAGGCTGGCCCGGATCGTGGCCCGCACCAGCGAGCCGATGCTCGGCCAGATGCGGCTCGCGTGGTGGCGCGAGGCGCTGGCAAAGCCGCTGGACGAGCGCCCGCGCGGGGATGCGGTGCTCGACGGGATCGGGATGCATTGGCAGGGGCGGGAGAGCGCGCTCGCGCCTATGGTTGACGCCTGGGAGGTGCTGGTTACCGCCGAAAGGCTCGGCCCGGACGAGGCGGCGGCTTTCGGCGCCGGGCGGGGGGCATTCTTTGCCGGGCTGGGTGCTGCGGAGGTCCCTGGAGCGGTGGCGGCGCGGCTCGGGCTGGCCGGACTGCGCTGGGCGCTGGCCGATGCGGCGGCGGGCGTGTCCGACCCTGCCGAACGTGCGGTGCTGGTCGCGGCCGGGCTCGCGCCGGGGGAGGGCGAGGGCCGGATACCGCGTGCCCTGCGCGGTCTTGCCGTGCTCGAGGCGCTCGCGCTTCGGGCCCTGCGCGGCGGAGGGCATCCGCTGATGCTCGGGCGAGGCGCGCCGCTGGCGGCGCTCGGGGCCGCTATCTTTCGCGCATGATTACGTATATTTACGGGGCGGGATCGTAGCATGAAGGGGGGGCAGACCCTTGCGACAGGCGGTGCTGGGAGTGCTGGGGGGCTTGGTCCTCGCCGGGGTGGGCGTGTTCTGGTGGCAGGGCCGCGCCGCGATTGAACAGGGCGCTCCGCCGCCTGCTGCCGCGCCGCCCCCGACCGATCCCGAAAAACTTCCGCTTGCCGATCCGGGCAGCCTCAAAGGCCCCGCGCCGCCCGAACTCAGCGACCTCAGCCGCGAGGAGCAACGCTTCTTCCGCTATGATCGCAACCGCGACCGGCTGATCAGCCGCAACGAGATGCTCGCCAGTCGCACCGAGGGCTTTCGCAAGCTCGACAAGGACGGCAACAACCTGCTGACCTTCGAGGAATGGGCGGTTGCCACGGTCGACCGCTTCGAAAGCGCCGACAAGGACGGCGATGATCGCCTGACCCCGCGCGAATTCGCTGCCACGGCTCCCAAGGCCGCGGCGAAGAAGCCGGCCTGCAAGTGCTGAGCCGCTAGGCCGGCACCGCCGCGCGGGTCTCGCCGATCCAGCGTTCGAGATCGGCCTTGGCGCGGGTGGTGTAGGCCTCCTTGCGCACCTTCTTGCCGACCTCGTGGAGCGGCGGGAAAAGGCCGAAATTGATGTTCATGGGCTGGAAGGTCTCGGCCTCGGCATCGCCGGTGATGTGGCTGAGCAACGCGCCCAAGGCGGTTGTCGCGGGCAGGGGCTGCCATGCCCCGCCCGCCAGTTCCGCCGCCGTCATCATGCCCGCCACAAGGCCGATCGCCGCGCTTTCGACATAGCCCTCGCAGCCCGTGACCTGCCCGGCGAAGCGGATATGCGGCGCTGCCCGAAGGCGCAGCTGCCGGTCGAGCACTTCCGGCGAGTTGAGGAAGGTGTTGCGGTGCAGCCCCCCAAGCCGCGCGAACTCGGCGTTCTCGAGCCCCGGAATTGTGCGGAACAGCTCGACCTGCGCGGCATATTTCAGCTTGGTCTGGAAGCCGACCATGTTCCACAGCGTGCCGAGCTTGTTGTCCTGCCGCAGCTGCACCACGGCATAGGGCCAGCGGCCTTGCGGGAATTCGGGCGTGACATCGAAGGGGTTGTCGAGCCCGACGCCCTTCATCGGCCCGAAGCGCAGCGTGTCGACCCCGCGCTCGGCCATCACCTCGATCGGCATGCAGCCGTCGAAATAGGGCGTGTCCTTCTCCCACTCCTTGAATTCGGTCTTCTCGCCCTCGATCAGCCCGCGGTGGAAGGCGAGATATTGCTCCTTGTTCATCGGGCAGTTGATGTAGTCGCCACCCTCGTTCGAGGCCTCGGTCCGCTTGTTCCAGCGCGACTGGATCCAGACCTTGCTCATGTCGATGGAATCGCGGTGGACGATGGGGGCGATGGCATCGAAGAAGGCGAGCCGTTCTGCACCGGTTGCGCGCACGATGCTGCCCGCCAGCGCCTCGGACGTCAGCGGGCCGGTGGCGACGATGGTGAGGCCCGCCTCGGGCAAGGCATCCACCCGCTCACGGACGATGGTGACATTGGGGTGCTGGGAGAGCGCCTTTTCGACCTCGGCCGAGAACACGTCCCGGTCGACTGCCATCGCGCTTCCCGCCGGGACGCGCGCGACTTCGCCGGCGCGCATCACGAGGCTGTCGAGGGCGCGCATCTCGTGGTGCAGCAGGCCGACGGCGTTCTTCGCATCATCGTCGGAGCGGAAGGAGTTGGAGCAGACCAGTTCGGCGAGACCATCGGTCTGGTGCGCCGGGGTCATGTCGCCGCTGCCGCGCATCTCCGACAGGCGCACCCGCACCCCGCGCTGCGCGAGCTGCCAGGCCGCCTCGCTCCCGGCGAGGCCGCCGCCGATTATGTGCACATCGTGGGAAGTCGCAGGTCCGGTCATGGCGAGGCAGGTAATTGCGTGTTAGCCCCCCGGCAAGCCCAAAGGGGTTGCGACAGGGACGGGACGGAATGGCGAGGCAAGCACTGATCGAACAAAGGCCGTGGCTGCTGGCGAGCATCGCCGCGGCGGTGGCCTACTACTTCCTGCGCGACAATCCGGTGGGCGAGGGCACCTGGGGCCTCCTCGCCAAGGGCGCTTCGGTCGGTCTTCTCGCGGTCTATTGCTGGGTCCGCGTGCCGTCGGACTGGCGCGGGCGCGACGGCATACTGCTGGTCGTGGCGCTGGCGCTGGCGGCGGCAGGCGACGTGGCGATCGAGCTCGATTTCCTGACCGGCGGTGCCTTCTTCGCCTCTGCCCACGTGGTGTCCGTGATCCTCTACCTGACCAACCGCCACCCGCGCCCCTCGCCAACCCAGAAGCTGATCGGGGCGGGCCTGCTGATCGGCACCCCGCTGGCCAGCTTCCTGCTGAGCGGGGCGGCCGAGGTCGCGCTCTATGGCGTCTTTCTGGGCGCGATGGGGAGCGCCGCCTGGATGAGCCACTATCCCCGCTATCGGGTCGGCACCGGGGCGGTGCTGTTCGTGGTGAGCGACTGGCTGATCTTCTCGCGCATGGGACCGATCAACCTCGCTCCGCTGCCCGATCTGCTGATCTGGCCGCTCTACTATGCCGGGCAGGTCATGATCGCCACGGGGATCGTGCAATGCCTGCGCGGAGAACAACCGGTCAGGTAGGGCAGGGCTTGCGGCGGGCCGCGAGGCGGGCGGCCTGCGGGCGTGGTATGACGGGGTCGGCCAAGTCCGAAAGGTGCCCCGTGATCGACCACATCGGCTTTTCCGTCAGCGATATCGCGCGCAGCCGTGCCTTCTACGATGCCGCACTTGCCCCGCTCGGTTTGGGCCTTGTCATGCACATGGGGCCGGATCGGACGGAAAGCGGCGGGACGGCGCTCGGCTACGGGCGCGAAGGCGAACCTTTCTTCTGGATCGGCGACAACGAGGCCGTAGGGGAGGGCACCCATGTGGCGCTCGCCGCCCCGAGCCGTGCCGCTGTGGATGCGTTCCACGCCGCAGCCCTCGGCGCCGGCGGCCGCGATCACGGCGCGCCGGGCCTGCGCGAGCATTACGGACCGGACTACTATGCCGCCTTCGTGCTCGATCCGGACGGGATCAACCTCGAGGCGGTCTGCCGGACGAAAGCCTAGCTTGCCGCCCCGCCGTCACCGTCTGCGGGCGCCGCAGCGTCCGCGCCATGCTCGTTCATCTCGGCAGCCACGGCTTCCTCGGCCGGGTTCTCCGGCTCCTCGGTCTCGTCGATCAGCGCCGCGCCGACGATGTGCTCGCCCTTGGCGACATCGAAGATGCGGATGCCCGACGAGCCGCGCCCCGAAATGCTGAAGCCCTTGAGGCTCTCGAAACCGCCGTCGATCAAGTGGCGGAAGTCGATCCCGAGCCGGATCAGCTTGGCTTGGTCGGTCACCAGCATCAGCTGCGAGCCGTGCTTGACGGGGAAGCTGGCGACCACGGGGCCATTGCGCTCCGGATTGCTCTCGGGCGTGCCGATATTGGTGATGCCTTGCCCGCCGCGCGACGTAGTGCGGTATTCGTAGGCCGAGGAGATCTTGCCATAGCCGTTGGCGGTGATGGTGAGGATGAATTCCTCGGCTTCCGCCATCGCTGCCTGCCGCTCGGCGGGCAGGCTCGGCTCGGCGCCGTTGTTCTTCCACGCCGCCGCGCGGACATAGGCCTCGCGGGTCTCGAGGTCGGCGGTGAGGGGTGCGAGCACCGCCATGCTGACCACCTTGCCGCCCTTCTTGAGGCTCATGCCGCGCACCCCGATGCCGGTGCGGCTCTTGGTCTCGCGCGCGTCGGTGGCGGAGAAGCGGATCGCCTTGCCGCTGTCGCTTGCGAGGAAGATCTGCTGGTCCTCGGTAAGCAGCTGCACGCCGATCAGCCGGTCGCCCGAACCCTCGACGAAGCCCATCGCATATTTGCCCGCCGTCGGGATGTTGGCGAAGGCATCCATCGAATTGCGCCGGACCATGCCCTGTTCGGTGGCGAAGACGATGTTGAGGTCGGCCCAGGAGGCCTCGTCCTCGGGCAGGGGCAGCACGTTGGTGACGCGCTCGTCCTCGCCCAGCGGGAGGAGGTTGACCATCGGGCGGCCCTTGGTCTGGGGGCCGCCTTCGGGAAGCTTCCAAACCTTCATGCGGTAGACGCGCCCGGTGTTGGTGAAGAACAGCACCGGGTTGTGGGTGCTGGTCACGAACAGCTCGACGACGGCATCCTCGTCCTTGGTTGCCATCCCGGAGCGGCCCTTGCCGCCGCGGGCTTGTGCCCGGAAGGTCGCGAGCGGGGTGCGCTTGATGTAGCCGCCGTGGGTGACGGTGACGACCATCTCCTCGCGCTCGATCAGGTCCTCGTCGTCGAGCCCGTCCCATGCGGGCGCGATCTCGGACAGGCGCGGGGTGGCGTAGGTCGCCTTGATCTCCTCGAGCTCGCCGCGCATCACCCCGTAGAGCTTCACCCGGTCGGCGAGGATCGAGAGATATTCCTCGATCGCGGCGGCAAGGCCCTTCAACTCGTCGCCGATCTCGTCCCGGCCGAGCGCGGTGAGGCGGTGGAGGCGCAGTTCGAGGATCGCCTTCACCTGCCGCTCCGACAGCTTGTAGGTGCCGCCGCTCTCGTCCGCGTTCGGTTCGATCGCTTCGACCAGACGGATATACTGCGCGATGTCGCCGATCGGCCATTCCTTGGCGAGCAGCCGCGCGCGGGCCTCGGCCGGGTTGCGGGCGGAGCGGATCATCGCCACCACCTCGTCGAGGTTCGAGACCGCGACCACGAGACCGAGCAACAGGTGCGCCCGCTCGCGCGCCTTGTTCAGTTCGAACTTGGTGCGGCGGGTGATAACTTCCTCGCGGAAGGCGATGAAGCTCTGCACGATGTCGCGCAGGGTCAGCACTTCCGGGCGCCCGCCGCGGATCGCCAGCATGTTGGCAGGGAAGCTCGACTGGGCAGGGGTGTGCCGCCAGATCTGGTTCAGCACTACTTCCGGTGTGGCGTCGCGCTTGAGGTCCACCACCACGCGCACACCCTCGCGCGAGCTCTCGTCGCGGATGTCGGCGATGCCCTCGATGCGCTTGTCCTTGGCAGCCTCGGCGATCTTCTCGACGAGGTTCGACTTGCCCACCTGGTAGGGGATCGAGGTGAAGACGATCGACTGGCGCTCGTTGCGGCCGCGCTCGATCTCGTGACGGCAGCGCATCAGGATCGACCCGCGGCCCGTGGTGTAGGCCATGCGCGCGCCGTGGGTGCCGAGGATCAGCGGCGCGGTCGGGAAGTCGGGGCCGGGGATGTAGCGGATCAGCTCTTCCGAGGTGATGTGCGGGTTCTGGATGAAGGCAAGGCACCCGTCGATCACTTCGCCGAGGTTGTGCGGCGGCACGTTGGTCGCCATGCCGACCGCGATCCCGCCCGCGCCGTTGACCAGCAGGTTGGGGAAGCGGGCAGGCAGGACGGCCGGTTCCCTGCGGCTGCCGTCGTAGTTGTCGGTGAAGTCGACCGTGTCCTTGTCGAGATCGTCGAGCAGCGAGTTCGCCACCCGCGCCAGACGCGCCTCGGTGTAGCGCATCGAGGCCGGCGGATCGGGGTCCATCGAGCCGAAATTGCCCTGACCGTCGATCAGCGGCACGCGCATCGACCAGGGCTGGGTCATGCGGGCGAGGGCATCGTAGATCGCCGCGTCGCCGTGCGGGTGGTAGTTGCCCATCACGTCGCCGACGATCTTGGCGCTCTTGCGATAGGGCCGCCCGGCGACGAAGCCGCCTTCCTGGCTGGCGAAGAGGATGCGGCGGTGCACCGGCTTCAAACCGTCGCGCACATCGGGCAGCGCGCGGCTGACGATCACGCTCATCGCATAGTCGAGATAGCTCGACTTCATCTCGTCGACGATGTCGATGCGGTCGAAGCCGCCCATGGGTGCGGGCGGGGTGGAATCGAGGATGTCGCTGTCGTCGCTCAAGGTCGGGGCCGTTTCTGCTTGTGTCTGGTGCCGCGTTCGGCGGGCCGGGCCATATCAGGGCCGGGGGGTTCCCACCATTTAGGCACATGACGGGGACTTCGCCACCACCCGGGCAGAACACAGCGGGAACGGGGTGTATTTTTCCACACTTGGAAGCCCCGGCCGCGCCATTCGCCGCGACGGCATTCAAAGCCCGTTCAGCACGGCGCGGCTAGCGGCAATTGCAAATCCCGCGCGAGCCGTTCAAAGGTCCGTCCGGATTCCGTCGCAGGGCGTGCTCCGGCAAGGGGCGCCCGGCTGCGCTACTTGTGGAGGATGCAGTGACCAATATGTCTTCGCCCCGTGCCTCGACCCGCCTCGCGCGCCAGCTTGCGCTGGCCATGGCGCTCGCCGGCGGCACCGCCGTGCTGGCCGTGCCGGGCTTTGCCGACGCGGCCTATGCCCAGAAAAAGAAGAAGGACGAGAAGGCCGACGCCGGCAAGCCGGTCTATTCGAAGGAATTCGTTGCGGCCTACCAGCCGATCGACACGGCCCTGCGCGCGCCGACGGCCGACCTCGCGGCGCTCAAGCCGCAGGTTCTCGCGCTCCTGCCGCTGGCCACCTCGCCCGACGAGCAGCTGGCGCTGGGCGGCATGATGTTCAACACGGGAATCAACGCCAAGGATCTGCCGCTGCAGTTCCAGGGCGTCGAGCTGATGCTGGCGAGCGGCAAGGTCAAGCCCGAGGAAACGGGCAAGTTCAACCTGGTCGCCTTCCAGATCGCCAACGAACTCAAGCAGTACGACAAGGCCCGCAGCTACCTCCAGAAGGCGATCGACCTCGGCTACAGTGCGCCGAACGTCTCGACCTCGGACCTGCAGATGAACATGGCCGAGCTCTACTTCTCGGAAGACCGCTTCACCGAGGGCCTCAAGTATCTGAGCGACGCGATCGCCGCGAAGAAGGCTGCCGGCCAGCCGGTCGACGTGCGCTGGTACAAGCGCGGCGTCTCGGTCGCCTACACGAACGAGATCGTCCCGCAGGTCTACGACTTCGTCCAGGCCTGGGTGAGCGATTACCCGACGCCGGAAAACTGGCGCGATGCCGTCAACCTCACCCGCAACCTCAACGAGTATGACGGCCCGGTGCTGCTCGACCTGCTGCGCCTCGGCAAGAAGGTCGGCACGCTGAAGGAAAAGAACGACTACATCTTCTACATCGAATCCGCCGACACGCGCCGCCTGCCGGTCGAGGTCAAGGCGGTGATCGAGGACGCCTATGCCACCGGCGTCATCCCCAAGGGCAGCGACAGCTGGGTCGAGGAGCAGTTCAAGACCGCCAGCGGTCTGATCGCCGAAGACCAGAAGGCCCTGCCGGTGCTCGAGCGTGACGCCAACGCGCCGACCGCGCGGCTGCGGACCGTGATCGCTGCGGGCGACACCTTCCTCAGCTACGGCGAATACGCCAAGGCCGCCGGCTTCTACGAGCGCAGCCTGACGATGCCCGAGGTCGACCGCAACCTTGCGCTCACCCGTCTGGGCATCGCACAGATCGGGGCCGGCGATGTCGCCGCGGCCCGCGCGACGCTCGCCAAGGTCGAAGGTCCGCGCGCGCCGATCGCGATGCTGTGGACCGCCTATGCCGAGCAGGCCGGCGGCGCCACGGGCGGCTGAACGTCCCCCGTTGCAGGTTGAAACAGGAAAGAGCGCCGGGCGGGCAACCGCTCCGGCGCTCTTTCCTTGCGCCGCCGTGCAGCACGGCTGCACACTTCGCAAGAATGGCACTTCCCCCGCGCTTGCGGGACAGCGCGTGCGCGCCTAAATGGCCCTCATGAACGACCTCTCCAGCCCGCCGCAGCCGGTCCCGTCCGAAGAGCGGCCCGCCCGCCAGCGCAAGCCCGACTGGATCCGTGTCCGCGCGCCGGTGAGCGAGGGCTACAACGAGACTCGCCGCCTGATGCGCGAGCTCAATCTCAACACCGTGTGTGAGGAAGCGGCCTGCCCGAACATCGGCGAGTGCTGGACCAAGAAGCACGCGACGGTGATGATCCTTGGCGATGTCTGCACGCGGGCCTGCGCCTTCTGCAACGTCAAGACGGGGATGCCGCGCGCGGTCGATCCCTTCGAGCCGGAGAACACCGCC
The DNA here is from genome assembly GCF_056868655.1 of Porphyrobacter sp. THAI-01a. NCBI lineage: Bacteria > Pseudomonadati > Pseudomonadota > Alphaproteobacteria > Sphingomonadales > Erythrobacteraceae > Porphyrobacter > Porphyrobacter sp. THAI-01a. The sequence goes on from NZ_CP180579.1 coordinate 1,569,967, forward strand.
ATCGCCGCGGCGAAGATGGGGCTCGAGCACATCGTCATCACCAGCGTCGACCGCGACGACCTGCCCGACGGCGGGGCCTCGCAGTTCGTCAAGGTGATCGAGGCGCTGCGCCGCACCACGCCGAACACCACGATCGAGATTCTCACCCCCGACTTCCGCGGCAAGATGCGCCGCGCGGTGGAGATGATCTGCGAGGCAGGGCCGGACGTCTACAACCACAACCTCGAGACCGTGCCCCGGCTCTACCCCACGATCCGCCCCGGCGCGCGCTACTATGCCTCGCTCCGGCTGCTCGAGGAGGTGAAGGCGCACAACCCGCTGATCTTCACCAAGTCGGGCATCATGCTCGGCCTCGGCGAGCAGCGGCTCGAGGTGCACCAGGTGATGGACGACATGCGCAGCGCAGAGGTCGATTTCATCACCATGGGACAATATCTCCAGCCGACGCCCAAGCACGCCAAGGTCGAGGAATTCGTCACGCCCAAGGCCTTTGCCGCCTATGGCGCGATCGCGCGGGCCAAGGGGTTCCTCCAGGTCGCCTCCAGCCCGCTGACCCGGTCGAGCTATCACGCGGGCGATGATTTCGCGAAGATGCGCGCCGCCCGCGAGGAGAAGCTCGCGCGCGAAGCGGCGCGTTCGGGGGCCAAGGCGTAAGGCCAGATGCCCGGCATACGCGAGACCCGCCGCCTGCCCTACAGCGCCGAGCAGATGTTCGATCTGGTCGCCGATGTCGGTCGCTATGGCGAGTTCCTGCCCTGGGTGATCGCCACCCGCGTTCGCAGCAATTCGGAAACCGAGATGGTCGCCGACATGGTGGTGGGCTTCAAGGCGATCCGCGAGAGCTTCACCTCGCGCGTGAAGAAGGATCGACCGCGCGAGATCGACGTCCACTATGTCGACGGTCCGCTCAGCGATCTCGACAATGTCTGGACCTTCCGCGCGGTGGACGATCACACCTGCGAGATCGATTTCCTCGTCGACTTCACCTTCAAGAACCGCCTGTTCGAACGGATCGCGGGGCAGTATTTCGACAAGGCCTTCCGCAAGATGGTCGAGGCCTTCGAGGCACGCGCGGCGCAGCTTTACGGCAGCAGCAGTTCGAGCGCGCAGAGCGTCGCCTGACGGCGGATCTCGGCCCGGCCGCCGGGGCCATCTCCGCCCTCGAAGAACCTGAGCTCGCCCTCCGGCTCGCCGACCGAATTGCGCACAACGCGGGCGAGGACAACCGTTCCCACCGGCTTGAGCGCCGTGCCGCCGCCCGGGCCGGCAACCCCGCTGATCGCCACCGCAACATCGGCTTTCGACCGCTCCAGCGCGCCCCTGGCCATCGCCCAGGCGCAGGCAATCGAGACCGCGCCGAAGGTCTCGATGATGTCGCGCGAGACGCCGAGCATCTCCATCTTCGCTTCGTTCGAATAGGTCACGAAGCCGCGGTCTAGCACCGCAGAAGAGCCTGCGATCTCGGTGATTGCCCCCGCCACCAGCCCGCCAGTGCAGCTTTCCGCCGTGGCGAGCTTGCGCCCGAGCGCGGTGTTCTCTGCCACTACGCGCTCGGCAAGGGCGGCGATATCGTCGGGCAGGAGCGCGTTCGGCATGGCGCTTAACGGGCCGCGCGCGCCGGAGCGGGAGCGGTGCAGACGGGCGGGTTCTTGAGATCGGCAAGCTCGACCACGAAGGCGATCAGCCCGCCGACATTCTCGCTCGGCAGGGGGCTCAGGAGTTCCAGCCCGCGCTCGATCTTGCCGCAGCTGTCGCCCTTGATCTGCTCGGCGATCATCTGGCCGACGAGCGCATCGACGAAGGGCCGCAGCGAGTCTTCCGGCATGGCCGAGAGCGTCGCCTTCATGTCCATGCCGCTGGCCTCGCCCGCTGCGGCGTCCTGCTCCATGAAGGTCTTCAGGAAGCGGAAGGCGCCGGGCCATGCCTTGCTCTGCCCGGCGCGAAAGGGGGCGATGTAGCTCTCGCCCCGGCGTGCCATGAAGCCGTTTGCGGACAGGCGGTTGGCGCAGGAGGTGCGCGCGGCGTCATAGGCGATAGGCATGGCGTAGACCACCGCATCCGACAGGTCGGCAGGGGCGACACAGGCCTGTTGCTGGGCCTGCGCGGTGTGCGCCGTTGCAAGGGCGGCGAGCGCGAGGGCGGGGGCGATCATCCGGTGGGTCATGGCGGGGCTCCTCAAGCGGTGCGGGTGACAAGGACGATGGCTTGGGCGGCGATCCCTTCGCCGCGGCCGGTGAAGCCGAGTTTTTCGGTGGTGGTGGCCTTGATGCTGACGGCGCTCTCGGCAAGCCCCATCAGGCGCGCAACCTCGGCACGCATCGCGGGGCGGTGGGGGCCGATCTTGGGCGCCTCGCAAATGAGCGTGAGGTCGACATTGGCGATGGCATAGCCCGCGCCGCGCGCGAGGCCCACCGCGTGTTCGAGGAACTGCCCCGAGCGCGCCCCGCGCCATTGCGGGTCGCTGGGCGGGAAATGGGTGCCGATGTCGCCTTCGCCCACGGCGCCGAGCACCGCGTCGGTAATGGCGTGGAGCGCGACGTCGGCGTCGGAGTGGCCGGCAAGGCCCTTGTCGTGGGGGATCTGCACCCCGCCGAGCCAGAGCTCCTCGCCTTCCTGGAGCCGGTGGACGTCGAAGCCCTGGCCGATGCGGAAGGCGGGGAGGGTGGTCTGGTCCATGAGGTCCTCGGCAAAGGTGATCTTCTTCAGGCGCTCGTCCCCATCCACCAGCGCGACTGAACCCTTGCTGGCTGTCAGCACCTGGGCATCGTCGCCCGCGTCGGTCGGGCCTTCCCAAGCGCGGTGGGCGGCGAGGATCTCGGGGTAGCGGAAGGCCTGCGGGGTCTGGACCCGGCGCAGCGCCTCGCGGGTTGCCTTTCCGGCCATGACACCGCCTTCGCCTGCCACCGCGAGACTGTCGACCACCGGCAGCACGGGGATCGCGCCCGGGTGCTCCTCCAGCGCCGACAGCAGGCGGGCGATCACCTCGCGTGGCAGGTGAGGCCGCGCCGCGTCGTGGATCAGGACACGGGCAGGCGCGCGCTCCGCCAGCGCCTCCAGCCCGGCGCGCACCGAGTCCTGCCGGGTCGCTCCGCCGGGGACGAACACGATGCCCGCAATCCCCGCCAGCGCCGCTTCGGCCTCGGCTAGGGTCTCGGGTGCGATCACCGTTACGATCATGTCCGCACCCGCGTGTGCGAGTGCCTCGATAGACCACCGGATCACCTGCTTGCCGTTCAGGTTTATGAATTGCTTGGGCTTATCCCCGCCAACGCGCAGGCCCTTGCCTGCCGCCACCACGATCGCTGCGAAGGGAGGGAGGGGGGCGGGACCGGGCATCGGGACCTTCGCTTAGGCACTGGACGGCCTTTCGGCAATCCACTATGCGCCTGCCCATATTTTAGGCAATGCCCCCGACATGACCACGCTTCCCCCTCCGCCGCCCTTGAAGCCGATCGCCATCGGCCCGGTCACCGTGGCCGAGCCCGTCGTGCTCGCGCCGATGACCGGCGTCACCGACATGCCGTTCCGCACGCTGGTGCGGCGCTACGGCTCGGGGCTCAACGTCACCGAGATGGTGGCGAGCGAGGCAGCGATCCGCGAGACGCGGGTCAGCACGCAGAAGACCGCGTGGGACCGGATCGAGGAGCCGGTCTCGATGCAGCTGGTCGGCTGCGACCCCGCCAGCATGGCCGAGGCGGCGAAGATCCAGGAAGGCAACGGCGCCGCGATCATCGACATCAATTTCGGCTGTCCGGTCCGCAAGGTCGTCGGCCAGTTCGCCGGCTCCGCTCTCATGCGCGAGGTGCCGCTCGCGGTCAGGCTAATGGAAGCGACGGTCAAGGCGGTGAAGGTGCCCGTCACCGTCAAGATGCGCATGGGCTGGGACCACAACAGCCTCAACGCGCCCGAGCTTGCCCGCATGGCGGAAGACCTCGGCGTGCAGATGATCACCGTCCACGGCCGCACCCGCAACCAGATGTACAAGGGGAGCGCCGACTGGGCCTTCGTGCGCAAGGTCAAGGAAGCGGTGAACATCCCCGTCATCGTCAACGGCGACATCTGCACCATCGACGACGCCGCCAAGGCCCTGGAGCAATCGGGCGCCGACGGGCTGATGATCGGGCGCGGTGCCTACGGCAAGCCGTGGCTTCTCGGGCAGGTGATGCACTGGTGGCGCACCGGCGAGGCCCGCGCCACCCCGGGTATGGACGAGCAATATGCCCTCGTCGTCGAGCACTACAACCGGATGCTCGACCACTATGGCCGCGACACCGGCGTGAAGATGGCGCGGAAGCACCTCGGTTGGTACACCAAGGGGCTGCATGGCTCAGCCGAGTTCCGCAACCAGGTCAACTTCATCGACGATGCCGACCAGGTCCTCGGCGAACTCGAGCGGTTCTACGCCCCCTTCCTGATGCAGCAGGCCGCCTGAGCGTGGCCAGCATTCCCGCTGAGCCGCAGTCCGAGGCCAGGCCCGATGCCCGCGCGCAGCTTGCCGGGCTGATCTTCGCCGTGGTTCTGGTCGATGCCGAGGGCTGCATCGCCGAGGTGAACCATGCCGCCGAAGACCTGCTCGGCACCAGCGCGGTGCGCCTCGTCGGCACCCGGCTGACCGACCGCATCGGCCCGCTCGATCCCCGCGTCGAGGCGCGGCTGCTCGCGGGTGACGAGGCGCTGGTGGCGCGCGATCAGGCGATCCGCAGCGGTGCGCAGGAGGTCCGCGTCAACATCACCGCCTCGCCGCTCGGCGGCTACCCGGGGTGGCGGGTGGTGACGCTCTCGCAGATCGGCCATGACGAGTCGGCAGGTCCAGCCGGCGGGGAGGCGATGCTGGGCGCGCCGGCGGTGCTGGCGCACGAGATCAAGAACCCGCTCGCCGCGATCCGCGGGGCGGGGCAATTGGTCGCGCGCAAGCTCCCCCACGCCGACAAGAAGCTGGCGCGAATGATCACCGACGAGGTCGACCGGATCGCCCGGCTGATCGACCGGATGCAGCAGCTGGGCAGCACCCGCACCGGCCCCGTGGAGGCCTGCAACCCGCACGAGGCGATCCGGGCTGCGGTCGCCACGATGCGCGCCGCGGGCAGCGCGCTCGGCGAGGTAGAGATCCGCGAGGAGTTCGATCCCTCGCTCCCACCCGTGCTCGCCAACCGCGACGCGCTGGAGCAGGTGCTGATCAATCTCGTCTCGAACGCCCGCGACGCCGCCCTGGGACCGGGCGGTCCCGGCGCGGGCGGCGGGGTGGTGACCGTCCAGACCCGCTTTGTCAGCGGCCTCGCCTTCAGCGCCATCCGCAACGGGCGCGCCGTGCCCCTGCCGATCGAGATCACGGTCTCCGACAACGGGGGAGGCATCGATCCGGCCCTGCGCGATCACGTGTTCGAGCCCTTCGTCTCGTCCAAGCCCTCGGGGCAGGGCCTCGGCCTGTCGCTGGTGCGCAAGCTGGTGCGCGACATGAACGGCAACGTCAGCCACGATCGCGATGCCCGTGCAGGGCTCACCCATTTCCGCCTGCACCTGCCGCAGGCGCCGGACGAGGTCTGAGAGGATGCCGACCTCGCGCCCGATCCTGCTGGTGGAAGATGACGCCGCGATCGCCACGGTGATCATCGCCGCGCTCGAGGACGAGGGCTTCACCATCGTCCATTGCACAGGCATCGCCGCCCGCGACCGCCAGCTCGATCAGCGACGCTTCGGGGTAATGCTGACCGACGTGATCCTCGAGGACGGCGATGGCCTTGCCAGCCTCGCCGCGGTGCGCGAGCGCGCGCCGGACATGCCGGTGATCGTGCTCTCGGCCCAGAATACGCTCGATACGGCGGTGCGCGCCAGCGAGAGCGACGCCTTCGAATATTTCCCCAAGCCCTTCGATCTCGACGAGCTGGTGCAGGCGGTGCGGCAGGCGGCCGGATCGCGCGCGCCTGCGGGCGAGGAGGCCGGTGCCGCGATCCCGGGCGAGGGCGAGCGGATGCCGCTGGTCGGGCGCAGTCCGGCGATGCAGGGCGTCTACCGCATGATCACGCGGGTGCTGCGCAATGACCTCACCGTGCTGATCACCGGCGAGAGCGGCACCGGCAAGGAGCTGGTGGCCGAGGCGATCCACGAATTGGGCAACCGCCGCACCGGGCCCTTCGTCGCGGTCAACACCGCCGCGATCCCTGCCGACCTTATCGAAAGCGAGCTGTTCGGCCACGAAAAGGGCGCCTTCACCGGGGCCATCGCCCAGGCGATCGGCAAGTTCGAGCAGGCCAATGGCGGCACCCTGTTCCTCGACGAGATCGGCGACATGCCCGCCGAGGCCCAGACCCGTCTTCTGCGAGCGCTGCAATCCGGGCGCATCCGGCGTGTGGGCGGGCGGCAGGAAATCGCGGTCAACGTGCGGATCATCGCCGCAACCCACCGCGACCTCACGCCGATGATCGCGGCGGGCACCTTCCGCGAGGACCTGTTCTACCGCCTTAACGTCGTGCCGATCGTGCTGCCCCCCTTGCGCGAGCGGCGCGAGGACATCGCCGCGCTGGCCCAGCACTTCCTCGTGCAGGCGGCGGAAGACGGCCTGCCGCGCCGCGTGCTGAGCGCCGAGGCACTCGAACGGCTCGAGCAGCGCACCTGGCGCGGCAACGTGCGCGAACTGCGCAACGTCGTCTACCGCCTTGCGCTGATGGCGCGCGAGGAGCGGATCGACGCCGAGAGCGTGGGCGACATCATCGGCCCCGAGATCACCCCGGCGAGCGTTCCGGGCGAGGGCGGGCAGGGCGGCTTCGGCGCGGCGCTGGCGGGCTGGCTCACGGCCGAGAGCCCACCGCCCGGCAGCCTCTACCACCGCGCGCTTGCCGCCTTCGAGAAGCCGCTGATCGAATATGCGCTCGGCCGCACCGGCGGCAACCAGCTGCGAGCGGCGCAATTGCTGGGGATCAACCGCAACACGCTGCGCAAGCGGATCGGCGAGCTGGGTCTCGAGCCGGAGCGGTTCTCGCCCTCCTGACCGGCGCAAGCGCGGCACGTCATGGCGCATGACTGCGACATTTTCGCGGTTTCATCTTGCATCTTTGCCACACCATTGTTGTAAAGCGGCAACGATGGAGCAGTTGCCGCCCAAAGCACCGAGCCTCGCCTTCCGTCAGCCGCCGCGCTGGTGGCGGCGCTTCATGCTGGCTGCGCGACGGGCGAACCTGTTCCTCTGGCTGGAGGGCGGGGCGGTCGTGGCGCTGGTCGCGGCGGTGTTCGCCACCTGGTCGGCCTACAGCCGCACCGGCAGGCCCGACGATCTGCTCCCGACGATGCAGGTCTCGCTGCTGTTGATGGCGACGCTGGTGCCGGCGATGACGCTGCTGGTGTTGATCGGCCGCCGCTTGGCGCTGCGCCGCGCGGCGGGAAGCACCGCGCGGCTGCACGTGCGCCTTGTTTTCTTCTTTTCGATGGTCGCCGCCGTGCCGACGCTGCTGGTGGCGGCGTTTGCCGCCTTCCTGTTCCAGACCGGCGTCGACTTCTGGTTCTCCGACGAATCCCGCGGGCTGATGCAGAATGCCAATGCCTTGGCGCAGAACTATTACGACGCCAACCAGCGCAACGTCGAACAGAACACCATCACCATGGCGACCGACATGCGCGAGACCCTTGCGCGGGTGCCGATCACCGATCCGGACTTTCCCGATTTCTATGCCTATCAGGCCCAGGCCCGCGAGATTTCCGAAAGTGCAATCCTGCAGCGGATGCCCGACGGCTCGTTCCGCACCGCCGCCGCCCTCAACCTCACCAAGGACAACAGCCCGCTCGCCTTCACCCGCGAGGCCCTGCCGCGGCTCGATGGGGGTGAGTTCGCCGTCGTGATCGGCAGCCCCGAAAGGATCGAGGCGCTGGTGCCGATCGACGCGCAGACCGGCGTCTATCTCTACAACGCCCGCACCACCGAGGAGACGATGTTCAACTCGTGGTCGCGCGCGCAGTCGATCGTGACCGCCTATGACCGGCTGACCGGCAGCGCGCGCACGCTCCAGCTGCGCTTCAACATCGCGCTGGTGGCGGTGAGCCTCCTGCTGGTGGGCCTCGCGATCTGGTTCGGCCTGCGCTTCGCCGACCGGCAGGTCGAGCCGCTCACCGACCTCGTCGGCGCGGCGCGCAAGGTGGGGCAGGGGAACTTCGCCCTGCGCCTCGAGGGGCGCACCGGCGCGGACGAGATCGGCCTTCTGAACCGCGCCTTCAACCGCATGACCGCGCAGCTCGAGAAGCAGACCCAGGCCCTCGTCAGCGCCAACCGCCAGATCGACGACCGCCGCGCCTTCACCGAGGCGGTGCTCGAATCGGTAACGGCGGGCGTGGTGTCGGTCGATGCGGAGGGACGCGTGACCTTGATGAACTCGTCGGCCCAGGCCCTGCTGGCCCCCGAAGGCGCGGCGAGCATGATTGGCGAGGCGCTCGAGGCGCTCTCCCCCGAACTGGTGCGCGTGATCGGCGAGGGCAAGGAACGCGCGGTCGTGACTCACGCCAAGGGCACGGAGCTGCTCACCCTCGCGGTGAAGGTCGCACCCGGCAGCAGCGGGGGCCACGTGATCACCTTCGAGGACATCACCCGCCAGTTGCTCGACCAGCGCCAGGCCGCATGGTCCGACGTCGCCCGCCGGATCGCCCACGAGATCAAGAACCCGCTCACCCCGATCCAGCTCGCGACCGAGCGCCTCAAGCGCCGCTACCGCACCAGCGTCGAGGGCGAGGACCGCGAGCTGTTCGACGAGCTCACCAGCACCATCGTCCGCCAGGTGGGCGATCTCAGAAAGATGGTCGACGAGTTCTCCTCCTTCGCGCGCCTGCCCAAGCCGGTGTTCCGCGACGAGGACGCGCTCGATCTCGTGCGGCAGGCGGTGTTCCTGCAGGAGGTCGCCCATTCGGGGATCGCGTTCAGCGTGTCCTCCTCGGAGCTCGTCGACCGCGAGGTGCGCTGCGACCGGCACCAGTTCGGCCAGGCCATGACCAACGTGCTCAAGAACGCGGTCGAGGCGGTCGAGGCGCGCGCCGCCGATGCCAAGGGCGCCTTCGCCGGCGAGATCGCGGTCACACTGCGCGATGCAGGCGAGGCGATCGTCGTCACCATCGAGGACAACGGCATCGGCCTGCCCGCCGATCGCGAGCGCATCACCGAACCCTATGTGACCACGCGCGAGAAAGGCACCGGCCTCGGCCTCGCGATCGTCAACAAGATCGTCGACGAGCATGGCGGCGACATGAGCTTTGCCAGCGCGGCCAGCGGCGGCACGCGCGTCACCCTGCGCTTCGCCCGCAATCCCAACCCAATTGAAGGCGCCCCGGCATGAGGACGCTTTCGGTTTTTCCAGACCCGCCAAACGAAGGACCCGCCTGATGGCCCTCGAAATCCTGATCGTCGACGACGAACGCGACATCCGCGAACTGGTGGCCGGCGTGCTCGGCGACGAAGGCTATGCCTGCCGCACCGCCGCCGACAGCAACGAGGCGATCGCCGCGATCGACGAGCGGCGGCCCTCGCTGGTGCTGCTCGACGTGTGGCTGCACGGCAGCCCGATGGACGGGCTCGAACTGCTTGATGCGATCAAGACGCGCGAGCCGAACCTGCCGGTGATCATCTTCTCGGGCCACGGCAATATCGACACCGCGGTCGCCGCGGTCGGGCGGGGCGCGATGGACTTCATCGAGAAGCCGTTCGAGGCCGAGCGCCTGCTGCTGCTGGTCGAACGCGCGACCGAGACGGAGCGCCTGCGCCGCGAGAACAGCCGCCTGCGCGAAGGCAGCTGGGGAAGCGCCGAGTTCACCGGCAATTCGCCCGCGATCAACGCGGTGCGCGCGACCCTGAAGCGCGTCGCCAGCACCGGCAGCCGCGTGCTGATCTCCGGCCCGGCGGGCGCGGGCAAGGAAGTCGCCGCGCGTCTGCTCCATGCCTGGAGCGCACGGGCGAACGGTGCCTTCGTGCTGGTCAATTCGGCGCGGATCACCCCCGAACGCTTCGAGCAGGAACTGTTCGGCGAGGAAGTGAACGGCAAGCAGGTGCGCCCGGGCCTGCTCGAACTGGCCGACGGCGGCACGCTCTATCTCGACGAGATCGCCGACATGCCGCTGTCCACCCAGGCCCGCATCCTGCGCGTGCTGACCGACCAGAGTTTCGTGCGCGTCGGCGGCACGCGGCAGATCGGGGTGGACGTCCGGGTCGTCTCCTCCACCACCCGCGACCTCACCGTGGAAATGGCCGAGAAGCGGTTCCGCGAGGACCTGTTCTACCGCCTCAACGTGGTGCCGGTGACGATCCCCTCGCTCGCCCAGCGCCGGGAGGACATTCCCGCGCTCGCCGAGCATTTCTTCACCCGCTATTCGAACGATCAGGGGCTCGCTCCGCCGGAAATCTCCTCCGAGGCGATGGCCGCGCTCCAGGCCTATGACTGGCCGGGCAATGTCCGCCAGCTGCGCAACGTCGTCGAGCGCACCATCATCATGACCCCGCGCGACAGGCTCGGCACGGTCGAGCCCGACATGCTGCCGCCCGAGATCATTGGTGGCCAGATCGGCCTTGCCAGCGACAGCCTCTCGGCGATCATGGGCGTGCCGCTGCGCGAGGCGCGGGTGAGCTTCGAGCGCGAATATCTCTCGATCCAGATCCGCCGCTTCTCCGGCAACATCTCCAAGACCGCGAGCTTCATCGGCATGGAACGCTCGGCGCTGCACCGCAAGCTGAAGCTGCTGGGCATGGCCGACCGCCGCGACGGGGAGGAATAGGCCGGGCGCGGGCCGCGGCAATTTTGGGCAAAATCAATTCTTGTCGCCGGGCGGCGCAGTCGCCATTATGGCGCAAGAAGGGTTGCCGTTCCCCGAGCTTGCGGCAGCCTGACCAACGCGGACCGCAACATCGGCCGCCAAGAACAGGAGCCAAGACCATGTCCAGCGGGCGAACGCTCTCCCCACGTCCGATTCCCCGCCCGGCAGCGCCCGAACAGGCCGAAGGCAAGGGCGGCGGTTCCGCCGTCCGGCTGAGCGGCAATCTTCAGGACGCCTTCCTCAACCTGCTGCGCAAGAACAAGATTCCCGTCACCATGTTCCTGGTGAAGGGCGTCAAGCTGCAGGGTATCGTCACCTGGTTCGACAATTTCTCGATCCTGCTGCGCCGCGACGGTCAGTCGCAGCTTGTCTACAAGCACGCGATCAGCACGATCATGCCCGGCCAGTCGCTCGATCCGGCGCAGTTCGGCAGCCAGGCCGGGGGGCGCAAGCAGAAGCTGCTGCAGGACGTGTTCCTCAGCCGCGTCGCCGAGGCCGAGGTTCAGGTCACGATGTTCCTGGTGAACGGTGTGATGCTCCAGGGGCGGATTGCCGCCTACGACCTGTTCTGTATGCTGCTCGAACGCGACGGCGCGGTGCAGCTTGCCTACAAGCATGCCGTCTCGACCATTCAGCCCGCCAGCCCCGTCGACCTCAGCGTCGATGACGAGGATGGCGACGACGACGGGACCGACGACTGAGCTTCGACAGCGATCTTCAGGATGAGGTGACCCGCGGGGCGCGGGCCCTTGTGCTGTGCCCGGACATCCGCGCGCTGCGCTACGATCTCGACGCGGCCGAGCGGCTCGCCGAGGCCGAGGGGCTGGCGCTCGCGATCGGGGTGGTGATCGCGCATTCGGCGGTGCTGCCGGTGCGGCAGATGCAGCCCAACACCCTGTTCGGCTCGGGCCAGGTCGAGAACATCGCGATCTGGTGCGAACAGCACGAGGCCGAGCTGGTGATCGTCGACGGCGCGCTGACCCCGATCCAGCAGCGCAACCTGGAAGACCGGCTCAAGCGGAAGGTTATCGACCGGACCGGACTGATCCTCGAGATCTTCGGCGAACGCGCGGCGACCGCCGAGGGCCGCTTGCAGGTCGAACTCGCGCATCTGGACTACCAGCAGAGCCGTCTTGTGCGCAGCTGGACCCACCTCGAACGCCAGCGGGGCGGCTTCGGCTTCCTCGGCGGGCCGGGGGAAACCCAGATCGAGGCGGACCGGCGGATGATCCGCCAGCGCATGGGCCGCCTGCGCCGCGAGCTCGAACAGGTGAGGAAGACCCGCGCGCTTCACCGCGACCGGCGGGGTAGGGCACCCTGGCCGGTGGTGGCCCTCGTGGGCTATACCAACGCGGGCAAGTCGACGCTGTTCAACCGCCTGACCGGCGCCGAGGTGATGGCCGAGGACCTGCTCTTCGCCACGCTCGACCCGACGATGCGGGCGATCCGGTTGCCTGGTGTGGAGAAGGCGATCCTCTCCGACACCGTGGGCTTCATCTCCGACCTGCCGACACAGCTGGTTGCGGCCTTCCGCGCCACCCTCGAAGAGGTGACCGCAGCGGATGTGATCTGCCACGTGCGCGACATGGCCAATCCCTCTCACGCAGCGCAGAAGAAACAGGTGCTCGAGGTGCTGGCCGATCTCGGCGTGGTCGATCCGGAGACCGGGACAAGCTCGATCCCGATCCTCGAAGTCTGGAACAAGTGTGACCTGCTTGATGCTGAAAATCTTGCGGAATTGCGCGAGGCGGCAGAGGGGCAGGGGGCGGTGATCCTGTCCGCCGCGACCGGGCAGGGCGTGGAAGTGCTCGAGGCTGAACTCGCCCGGTTGCTGACGGGAGGCGCGCGCGAGGTCAGCTTCGTGCTGCCGGTGAGCGATGGCCGCCGGCTTGCGTGGCTCCACGCCCATGGCGAGGTGCTCGCCGACGAGGATGCAGGCGAAAGCGGGGACGGTCCGATGCGGCGCGTGACGGTGCGGCTCAATCCAAAGGAGCTAGGCCAATTCGCCAGTCTTTCCTGAAGCCTAGCCCTGCTTCTTGACCTGCTGCCAGAGGTCTTCCTGAGCCTCGAGGGTCAGGGTGGCAAAGGTCTCCGGACCCACCAGCTGCTCCATCGCCCGGAAGCGCGCCTCGAATTTCGCATTGGCCGCGCGCAGCGCATCCTCGGCGGCGATGCCATGAGCGCGCACGAAATTGACTGCGGCGAACAGCAGGTCGCCGGCTTCCTCAAGCTTGGCCGCGTCCGAGGTGGCGGACTTGAGCTCCTCTATTTCCTCGGCAATCTTGGCTTCCGAGCCCGACGGGTCCGGCCAGTCGAACCCCGTGCGCGCGGCGCGCTTCTGGAGCTTCTCGGCTCGCATCAGCGCGGGTAGCGCGAGGGCGACACCGTCAAGCGCGCTGGCCACGCCCTTCGATGCGCGCTCGCTGGCCTTGATGTCCTCCCAGCGCGCTTCGTCCATCGTGCCGCTTTCGGTGCCGAAGATGTGCGGATGGCGCGCTTCCATCTTGCCGCTGATCGTTGCTGCCACGTCGTCGAAGGCGAAGTGTCCGGCTTCCTCGGCCATCCGCGCGTGGAAGACTACCTGGAGCAGCAGATCGCCGAGTTCTTCCTTCAAATCCGCCATGTCGCCGCGGGCGATCGCGTCGGCGACCTCGTAGGCTTCCTCGATCGTGTAAGGGGCGATGCTCGCGAAATCCTGCGCGAGATCCCATTCGCAGCCATGTTCGCGATCGCGCAGGCGGGCCATGATGCCGAGGAGGCGGGTGATGGGGGGCTGGTGCGGCGTCTCGCTCATCCGATCCTCAAGATGGATAATATATATTATGTAAAATCTAGATCAGGCCCGAGGCGGTGTCGCGGGCGATCAGGAACCACTCCACCACCAGGAAGATGCCGACGAAAATCGCCACCCACACCAGCATCATCTTCACGATCGGCCCCCATCCCAGACGGTGCGACGCCAGCGCGGAACCGACGAGGATCAGCCAGCCGATGCTGGTGATCACCGGCAGCAGCAGTTCCGGGCTCATGCGACGATCTCCAGCCCGTCATAGCCGACCGTCACGAAATCAGGCACTTCCGCGCACAGGGATCGGTAATCCATGCTCTTGTCGAGATGGCTCAGGACGACGCGGCCCGCCTTGCATCTCTGCCCAAGTTCGATCGCCATGCCGAGATGCGCGTGGGTCGGATGCGGCTCGCGGCGCAGGCAATCGCTCACGAGAATGTCGACGCCGTAGAACAGATCGATCATCTCGTCGGAAATGGCACTGAAATCCGTTGCATAAGCGATGGACTTGCCATCGGCTTCGAAACGGAAGGCGGTCGTTTCGCCCGGTCCATGCGCCATCTGGCACCAGTCGACCCCGAACCCTGCGATCATGCGCAGCCGGTCGAGCGTGTCGAGGGTGCATATCGTCGGATAACCGTCCTGTCCGGCGAAGACATAGCCGAAGCGCTGGCGCAGCCGGCGCACGGTTTCCGTGGAGGCAAAACCCGGGATCGGCCCCGCGCGGCCATAGCGCAGCACGCGCAGGTCATCGATGCCGTGGCAGTGGTCGGCATGATCATGGGTCCAGAAGACCGCGTCGATCCCGTCGATCCGGTTGGCAAGCAGCTGCGCACGACAATCGGACGACGTGTCGACGAGCAGCCGACGACCTTCGGCACTCTCGACCAGAATTGACACCCGCGTGCGGCGGTTCCGCGGCTCGGCCGGATCGCAGTCGCCCCAGTCGCCCGCGCCGTCCGGCCCGCCCAGCCGCGGCACCCCGGTCGAGGTGCCAGAGCCGAGCATCACCAGCTTCACAGGCGCGCCTTGCTGAACAGGTTGAAGAAATTGGCGGTGGTCACCCGCTTGAGATGTTCCACATCCGTTCCGCGCAAACCCGCAACGAACCCTGCCGTGTCGGCGACATAGGCCGGTTCGCACACCCTCCCCCGATGCGGGACCGGGGCAAGGAAGGGGCTGTCGGTCTCGACCAGCAGCTTGTCTTCGGGAATGACCTTCGCAACGTCCTGCAAGTCCTTGGCGTTCTTGAAGGTGACGATGCCCGAAAGCGAGATCGTCAGCCCCAGTGCCAGCACCTTCTCCGCAAAATCCGCCGAGGCGGTGAAGCAGTGGATCAGCGCGGGGAAGGCCCCCTTCCCCATCTCCTCGGCGAGGATCGCGTGGGTATCTTCCTCGGCATCGCGGGTGTGGATGATCAGCGGCAGCTGTGTTTCGCGCGCGACGTCGATATGCATGCGGAACAGGGACTTCTGCGCCTCTCTGTCCGACTTGTCGTAATAGTAGTCGAGCCCCGTCTCGCCGATCGCGATCACCTTGGGATGGCGCGTCGCCTCAAGCAGCGCAGCCCAGCCCAGGTCCTGATGCGCATCGGCCTCGTGCGGGTGGATGCCGACGCTGGCGAAGACGTCGGGTTCGCGCGCGGCGGTGCCGACGACCTGGTCCCACTCGCTCTGGCGGGTCGAGATGTTCAGGAAGGCGCCCACCCCCGCCGCCCGCGCACGGGCCAGCACGCCCTCGCGGTCCTCGACGAGGCCCTTGTATTCGAGGTGACAGTGGGAGTCGACCAGCATCACGCGGCCTCGTCGGCGGGGAGTTCGAGACGCGGGAACAGCGGGGTCGGCGGGGCGACGGTGAAGCCGCTGGCGACGAGGCGCTCGAACCAGCCGTCGTCTGCGAGAGCCGCGTAGGTGCGCTCGCCCTCGGCAATGCCGAGCTGGTCGAGCAGCGCGGCCGCCTTTTCCGGCACCACGGGCTGGATCGCGATCGCGAGATCCCTCAGCGCCATGAACAGCGTCTGGAGCACGGCCTTCATCCGCGCAGGATCGGTCTTCTTCAGCGCCCAAGGAGCCTGTTCGTCGACATACTGGTTGCAGGCATAGACCGCGCGCATCCAGGCCTCGATGCCGGTCGAGAAGGCGAGGTCGTTGAATTCACGCGGGAGTTCGCTCGCGCACGCGGTCCTGACCATCGCCAGCAGCGCCGCGTCCGCTTCGCCCTGATCGAACGCCTCCAGCGCCCCGTCCATGTTTTTCGCGATCATCGACAGGGTGCGCTGCGCGAGGTTGCCGAAGCTGTTGGCCAGCTCGGCATTGGCCCGCAAAACAATCGCTTCCGGCGAATAGCTGCCATCCTGCCCGAAGGCGACCTCGCGCATCAGGAAGTAGCGCAAGGCGTCGATCCCGAACTGCTCGGCCAGCGCCAACGGATCGGTGACATTGCCGAGCGACTTCGATTCCTTCTGCCCGCGATTGAGCAGGAAGCCGTGGCCGAACACCTTCTGCGGCACCGGCAGATTGGCGCTCATCAGGAAGGCCGGCCAGTAGATCGTGTGGAAGCGCACGATGTCCTTGCCGATGAGGTGCAGGCTGGCGGGCCAGAAATCGCCCATGTCGTCGGGATAACCCAGCCCCGTCAGATAGTTGGTGAGCGCATCGACCCACACATACATGACATGGCCCTCGGACCCGGGCACCTTCACCCCCCAGTCGAAGGAGGTGCGGCTGACCGAAAGATCGCGCAGGCCCTGTTCGACAAAGGCGATCATCTCGTTGCGCCGGCTTGCCGGTTCGAGAAAGCCCGGAGTCTTGAGCAATTCAAGCAGTTGGCTCTCGTACTTCGAAAGCCGGAAGAACCAGCTTTCCTCGACGGTCCACTCAACCGGCGTGCCCTGCGGCGAGAGCTTCGCCCCGCCCTCGCCCTCGACGAGTTCGCTTTCGTCGTAATAGGCCTCGTCGCGGACCGAGTACCAGCCCTCGTAGCGATCGAGATAGAGGTCGCCGGACCCCTCCATCGCCTGCCAGATGGCCTGGCTAGCACGGTGGTGATCGGGCTCGGAGGTGCGGATGAAACGGTCATAGGACACGTTAAGAGCGTCGCACATCTCACGGAAATAGCCCGACATCTCGTCGGCGAGATCGGCCGGCGTGCGGCCCTGTTCCTCGGCCTTGCGGGCCATCTTGAGGCCGTGCTCGTCGGTGCCGGTCTGGAAGCGCACGCGGCGGCCCGAGAGGCGCTGGAAGCGCGCGATCACGTCGGCGGCGATCGCCTCGTAGGCATGGCCGATATGCGGCTTGCCGTTGGGGTAGCTGATCGCGGTGGTGATGTAGAAGGGGGTCGTGTCAGCCATGGGCCGGTTCGCTAGCGGGGGCGGCGGCGACAAGCAAGCTGCCGATCTCGAAGGGGAGCATGGCGGGATCGAAATTGGCCGTGGGCGCCTCGACCGCGAGCGCGACCAGCGCGGCGTGGGTCTCCACCAGCCGGGCGCGGCGCTCGTGATCCTCGGCGGCGCGGGCGGCGCGCGCGGCGAGCGACTGGGCAAGGTCGAGCACCGCCTGCACCCGCTCGCGCGAGGCGCGCGGGCCGATCAGGCGGGCGAGTTCGCCGCGCCCGGTCATGCCGCTGTCGCCCCCTGCCAGCAGGCCCGATATCACGCGGGCGACGGGCGCGAGATCCTCCTCGGCAAAGCGCAGCGCCGCGCCGAAGGAGCCCTCGGCCGCGGCGATCGCCTGCGGATCGGGGTTCAGCCCCGCCTCGGCCAGCATCGCGGCTAGCTGGCTGTCGCTCAGCACCGGGAAGCGAAGCGTGCGGCAGCGCGAGCGGATCGTCGGCAGCAACCTGGCGGGCCGGTGGGTGACGAGCAGGAAGAAGGTTCCGACGGGCGGCTCCTCAAGGCTCTTCAAGAGCGCGTTGGCGGCGTTGCGTTCCAGATCGTCGGCCGGGTCGATGATGATGGCGCGGCGGCTGCCAAGTGTCGGCCGGGTGTTCAGGCGTCGTTGCATCGCGCGAATCTGCTTGATGCGGATTGAGCGCGCGAGTGCGAAAGGCTTGCCTTCGGCCTGTGCCTTCTCGTCTTTCTCTTCTTTGGGGCCGTAGGTGAGCGTGATGATGTCCGGGTGGTCCCCCGCCGGTTGCGGCACCCCCGGTTCGGCGACCAGCTCGCGCGCGGCGGCAAGGGCGAAGTCGCGCTTGCCGAGGCCTGCCTTGCCCGCCAGCAGCCAGCCGTGATGCATCCGCTCGCCGCCCAGCGCATCGCGCCAGGCGCGCCAGGCCTCGGCATGGTTGGGCCAGTCGGTCACGGCAGAAGGTCCGAGATCGCGGCGAGGATGCGGGCGTGGACCGCCTCGGGCGAGCCGATCGCGTCGAGGCGCGCGAAGCCCTTCGGGTCGGCCTCGGCGAGGGTGCGGAAGGCGGCGGCGACGGCGCGGTGGTAGGCGGCAGGGCGGCCCTCGATCGCGTCGGCCTCGGCCCCGCGCGCGGCGAGGCGGGCGCCGAGGGCGGCCTCGTCACCCTCCAGCAGGATCACCCGGTCGGGGCGCAGGCCGCCGCTGCCGAAGGCGTGGAGCGCGGTGATCGCCTCGTCACCGAGGCCCCCTGCCCCGCCCTGGTAGGCGCGGCTCGAATCCACGAAGCGGTCGCAGATCACCCATGCCCCGCGGGCGAGCGCGGGGCGGATCAGGTGGGCGACGTGATCGGCGCGGGCGGCGGCGAACAGCAGGGCCTCGGCCTCGGCCGGCCAGCCTTCTCCGGGGGGCGCGAGCAGGAGCTGGCGGATCGCCTCGGCGCCCGGGGTTCCTCCCGGCTCGCGGGTGACGACGACGGGAAGCCCGCGCGCCTCGAGTGCGGCGGCGAGCAGCCGGGCCTGGGTCGACTTGCCCGCCCCCTCCCCGCCCTCGAAGGCGATGAACCTGCCCTGCGCCGCGCTCACGAGAAGATCCCCGCGACCGCGTTGACGATCCGGTCGATCGGGCCGGCCTTGCCCACCGGGGCCGCGGCATAGAGCGGAATCCGGGCCGGAGCCGCGCCGCGCGCGGTCACCTCGAGCACCGCGACTTCCTGCCCCGCCGCGATCGGCGCGCGCAGGGGGCCGTCGTAGCGGATCGTGGCGGCAAGCCGCGCGTCGCTCCCCTTGGGGAGGTTGATCGTGACGGGCCCTGCCGCCTTCAGCGCGATGCTGCGCGCATCGCCGTCCTGCACGCGGGCCTCGCCCACCACCGCCCCCGGCGCGAAGAGCTGCCGGCGGTCGAAGGCGGTGAACCCCCATTCGACATAGGCCTTGGCGAGCCGTGCCCGGAGGCGCCCGTTCTCGACCCCGGCGAGCACCAGCACCAGCCGCTGCCCGTCGCGCCGGGCAGTGCCGAGATAGGAGAAGCCCGCCTCGTTGGTGAAGCCGGTCTTGATCCCGTCGGCCCCGGGAACCCGGCCGATCATCGGATCGTGATTGACCTGCGCGATGCCCTTGTAGTCGAACCCGCTGCGGCCGATGTAATAGCCGAACTTGTCCGGGTGCCGCGTGATCATCGCCCGGGCGAGCGTCACGAGATCGCTCGCGGTGGTGAAGGTCCTGCCCTCGTCGGGCCAGCCGTTGGGGCTGGCGAAGTGGCTCCCCGTCATCCCGAGGCCGAGCGCGGTGCGGTTCATCGCCGCGGTCCAGGCCGCGACCGATCCCGCCTGCCCCTCGGCCAGCACCGCCGCCCCGTCATTGGCCGAGACATTGGCGATGCCGAGCAGGAGGTCGTCGACCCTGACCTGCTCGCCTGCATCGAGGAACATGGTCGAACCCTTGCGCCGCCACTCGCGCGCTATGGCGGGGCTCATCACGAAGACCTGCGCCGGATCGAGCTGCCCCGCCGCGATCAGCTCGAATGCGAGGTAGAGCGTCATCACCTTTGTCACCGAGGCCGGCATGAAGCGCCGGTCGGGGGCGCGGGCGTGGAGGATCTGTCCGCTCCCCAGATCCACCAGCAGCGCGACGGGCGCCTCGGCGGCGGTGGGAACTGCGGGCGGGACCGCGCCCGGATCGGGCACCAGCGCGCGCGCCGGCAGTGCGGCAGCGGCAAGGACGAGGGCAAGCAGACGAAGCGCCGGGCGCAAACGGAAGGGGGGCATCACGCGGGTTGCTATACCCGTGCCCTTCCCGCTTGGCGAGGCAGCGGGACGGATCAGTTCACGATTTCGTCGGCGAGCAGACCCACGCTCATCGCATAGTAGCTCGAACAGTTGTATTCGAGGATCGCGCGGTAATTGCCGGTGAGCAGCAAGGCCGGGGTGCCGGGGCCGTCGGGCTGGAAGAACGACACCATGACGTCATCGGCCAGCCCCCCTTGGGCGACCACGCCCGCGGCGCGCCATTCGCCCACGGTCATCCAGCGGCTGAGCCGTTCGTGCACACGCGGGCACACCGGCGAGACCAGCCGGGTGCGGTAGCGCGAGACATCGAAGCCCGCGGGCACGCTCGCCCGCACGCCCCAGGGCTGGCCCGTCCGCCACCCGGCATCGCGGAAGTAGTTGGCGATCGAGGCGAAGGTGTCGGCCCGGTTGGTGAAGATGTCCGCGCGCCCGTCCCCGTCGCCGTCGGTGGCGAGGCGCAGGTAGACGCTGGGGAGGAACTGCGGATTGCCGAAAGCCCCCGCGTAGGATCCGACCAGCTGCGAGCGGTCGTAGCCCTTCTCGGCGATCTTCATCAGCGCGACGAATTCGCCGGCGAAGAGCTCGCGGCGGCGCCCTTCCCATGCCAGCGTCGCGAGGCTGCGGGCGAGATCGAAGTCGCCCTTCACCCGTCCGTAGCTGGTCTCGTGGCCGAAGATCGCGACGATGATCGGCCCCGGCACGCCGTAGCGCGCCTCGATCGCCGCGAGCGTCCCCTGGTGCTGGCGCCAGACGGCCCGCCCGCCGCCGATCCGCGCGGCATCGACATGGGTGGCGATATAGTTCGACATCGGCGGATAGCCGCGCGTCGTGGCGCTGCCGGGCTGGTTGTTGTCGAGCGCGATCACCCGCGGATTGGGCGTGAGCCCGGCGGTCATGCGCTCGATGGTTGCCTCCGACACCCCCTCCCCCCGCGCGCGGGCCTTGAGCAGTTCGAGATAGGCATCGAAGGGCATCCCGTCTCGGCTGACCTGCGCCGCAGCCGGCGCCGAAGCAGGCGGCGCGCCGAGCGTGGCAGACAGGGCGAGAGCGAGCGCGGCAAAGGGAAGCGGACGGGGAATCATGATGTTCGGCAAGGTGTCACACCTTGGCTGAATTCCCAACAACCGAACTGGGGATGACTTGAAGGGCAAGTCTGGCTAGGGGCGATTCACCGGACAGGTGGCCGAGTGGTTTAAGGCAGCGGTCTTGAAAACCGCCGTAGGTGCAAGCCTACCGTGGGTTCGAATCCCACCCTGTCCGCCACCGGCCCGCGCCACCCGCTGCCACGAAATGCCCGGAGCGGCCATTGCACCGCCGCAAATCAATGCTGAAGTTCCCTTTCGCGGCTCATCAGCGGGAGTGCGACCGCGGATTTTCGCATGATGCGTCGACTCCGTCGTGGGCCGAACGTGTTCAGCCCATGTTTCAGATGGCCTTCGCGATGGGCTCGGGCCGAACTGCCGACGGTGCTTCGATTGCGCCCGGCAAATTTGCAGCGAACATCTCGCTCGCGATCTGATCTGGCAGCGGCGCGCCCAGAAAAAAGCCCTGCACATTCGTGCAGCCGTTTGCCGCGACGAAGGTCAGCTGTGCGAGGTCCTCTATCCCCTCTGCAGTGACCTCAAGACCGAGACTTTCTCCAAGCTGACAGATCGCACGAACGATCGATGCACTGCCTGTGTCCTCAAGCAACCGCGAAATGAAACTGCGATCGATCTTGATCCGGTCGATCGGGAAGCGGCGCAGATAGGACAGTGACGAATAGCCTTTGCCAAAGTCATCGAGGGCGATCTTCACCCCCATCGCAGACAGATCTTCCAGCGTCTTGCGGACAACCTCGTCGTCCGACAGCAGCGAGCACTCGACGATCTCGATCTCGAGCCTCTCCGGAGAAAGTCCGCTAAGTTCCAGGGCATTCTTGACCGTCACAAGGAACCCGCCGCTGGCAATCTGCACCGGCGAGACGTTGACGGAGATGGTCAGTGACGGCGGCCAGCCGGCGGCGACCGCACAGGCTTTTCCGAGCACGTCCGCGCCGATCGCCGAGATCAGGCCGAGCTCTTCGGCGATGGGAATGAACGTTTCGGGCGGCACCTCGCCATGGGTGGGAGACTGCCAGCGCAGCAGCGCCTCGGCCCCCGTGCAACGGCGCGAGCGGGCATCGAAGATCGGTTGATAGAGGATCTCGAAGCTGTTGCTTGCCCACGCCTGGCGCAGATCGTTCTCCAGGGCGCAACGTTCGAGCATTGCCTGTGTCAGCGAGGGATTGAAGACGCACACCCGTCCACGCCCCTCGCGCTTGGCGCGATAAAGCGCCACGTCTGCCTGCTGCGTGAGAACCTCGGCGTCATCGCTGTCGGCGGGGGCAAGCGTCAACCCCACACTCGCGCCGATCTCCGCGGTGCAGTCCCCGAGTTTGAACGGGCTGGAGAGGGTCTCAACGATCTTCTCGGCGAGTTTCTGCGCGTCGCCCGCACCGTTAACACCGCGGGCGATCATCGCGAACTCGTCGCCGCCGATACGTGCGATGACGTCTCCGGATCGCGCCACCTGTTGCAGGCGCTTGGCGACGCTTTGGAGGAGAAGGTCACCGACCGGATGGCCCATCGTGTCATTGACAGCCTTGAAGCGGTCGAGGTCAATCAGCAGCAGGGCGAACGGCTCCGGCGCCCCGCTCTTCAAATGTGCGCACCGTTCGGCAAGCTGCGTGACGAAGCTGTGGCGATTTGCGATACCGGTGAGCATGTCGTGCATGGCCATCTGATGAAGGCGCTGCTGCGCATTCGCACGACCAAGCTCGAATAGATGGGTGGAGATGCCGGTCCCCACGATCATGACCGCCGCCACCGCGATTGCCGCCGCCATCGCGGTGAAAACCTCGCTGTTCGAACTGGCGTCAACGCCTTCAATGGGGGTTACGGCGAAAGCGGCCATCCCTGTGAAGTGGAGCAGAATGATTGCCCCGACTAGAAGCAGCGTCGTCCTCCATGCGTTGCCGTGAGCGTCCTTGTCCAGCCGCTGGAGCCTGTGGGCAGCCAACGCCGACATGACGACCGCACACACAATGGAGGCAGCCACATAGCCGGGCTCCCAGGTTACGATCCTGTCGGGCCGGTAGGCGAACATGCCAACGTAGTGCATGGTCGAAATCGCGAGGCCGATTACGCCTCCGCCACACAGGCCGACAACCCTGCTGGTACGCACTCGAACGAGAGCAAAGCCCACCGCGCACCCGCCGATGGCGATCAGGGCTGACACGATGGTGAGAGTCGCATCGAAGTGGACTGGCACGCCGGGACGGTAGCCGAGCATGGCTATGAAATGGGTGGCCCAAGTCGAGGATCCGGCACATACCGATGCGAGGAACAGCCAGTGTAGCCCGGTTGATCCACGCGAGTGGACAGTACGATGCGCGAGCCTGATGGTTACCGAACAGCCAAGCAGGCACACAAGGGCTGCCAGCAGCACCAGCAGCGCGTTGTGGTCGTAAGCGAGGCAAGTCAGAACGCGCAAACAGGATCCTTCTCTGCCGGCCGTTAGCCCGGAGGCGCTTAAGGCACCTAAAGAGGGAAGGCTAAGCGGGACTTAATGGCGGATAAGGGCCGAAGATGGTGACCGCTTAACCTTGACGGAGAGCCTCATTAGGCGATCAATAGGTGATCGTGATGACGACCGCGTCGGAATAGCTCCCCGCCCTTGCCCACTGTCGCGCCGGTATCCGGCCATAAATGAAGACGCTCTGGCCGAAGAACAGAAGTCCGTTCAGCGGTGTGGTGATTTTCTGTGTCCCTGCCGACCCGTCGCCGAAGACGATCGTGCGCGCGCCATTGACGTAGAGATTGTAGCTCAGCGTGTTCGTGCCTTGCCGCAGCGTGCGCTGAGCCGCATTGCCCGAACTGCCCGCACTGGACGCGATGTCGACCGACCCGAACAGCGACACGAGCCCTGTGCAGTTGACTGTCACCGTGCCCGATGTGTCGGAAGGGGTCGACGATGTCGGGTCGTAGGTTCCGAACGCGATGTTGGTTGCTGTCGCCGTGCACGAGCACAGCGTACAGGCGAGCGCCGGGCTTGGCGCGGCAATGCCGATCGCGATCGGCCCGGCAAGAAGCGCTGCGGAGAGCCTTAGGGCGCGAGCGAAACTCTGGTTCATGGGAAAGGCTCCAAGGTTGGCCGTGGCAGGCAGGCGACAGGCGCGAGCTGCCGGTTTTCGTCGATTTGCGGCGCCGGAGGGATCTGCGCTTCGCAGCGATAGGTTCGAGTGGAGACGGAAAGGCGCTCGCCTCCTTCAAGATCAGGCAGGAAAACAAGGCCGTCATATCCGGTGATTGCCGCGACTTGCGATCAGGACAGGACTTCCAGCCCGGGGGGCAGCGGCTCGCCGTCGGGTCCTATCAGCCTGAAGGTCACCGGGACCTGCGAAGCGCCACCGAACGAGACCCGCACTGCCTGCCGGAAGCCGGGGACAACATGGCGTTCACCGGCGTCGACGTCGGCCGTGATCGGAAGCGAAGCGACGTCAATCGCAATCCGGTTCGGTGCATAGGGCTGAAGACCGGTGAGGAGCGCTACCTTGCCCGCTCCCCCTTTCGCAACCACCGGCCGGTTTTCGAGGTAGAGCGTGACGTCTGCCTCGCTGTCCAGATCGACCACGGCAAAGGCGTTTTCCAGTCGCGGCGTGGCCACGACCTTGCCGCCCACCGCCACCACTGCGCCTCTGGCGCTGAGCCGTATCCCCTGTCCTGCACCGTTGCGACCGCCAGCCAGTTCCAGGTCGCCAACGCGCGTGCGAAGCAGCGCCGAGACGTCGATGATCGGCTGATCCGATACCATGTCATATCCGGCGGCGAACTGGTATCCGGCACCCGGATCGTTCGGCGGGGTAATTCCGGCCACAGCGATGAACCGCTTGTCGTCGATCCGCGCGTTCGCGCTGGTGCGAGCCCCCAGCGGCATGCTGACCGAAAGAAACGCACCGTTATCGGTTCGCCCGCCAAACTCGTTTCGGCGGAGGCCGAGGTTGTAGAACGCGGTCCTGAAATCGCCGTTCAGACTGAGGCTTGTCGTCCTGAAGCTCTGCCCTGCCGCAGTGCGCGTTTCGGCGTGTCCGAGCACGACATCGCCGAGCACGCCGAGCGACAGGCTGCCCGCGATCGCGATTTCCCGCCGCGTAGCGGCAAAAGGCAAGGCACCCGCCTCGTCGCTGCCCACCTGGGTGAAGCGACCGTTATCCTGCTGGTAGCTCAAGGTGAGCGAATGCGTCGGTGCGATCCTCTGGAATTGGGCACGCCAAAGCGTCCCCTGCCCCTGCGCGCTTCGGGAGATCGCGCCAGCCACCACGAACTCGCCGATGGGGGAGAACACCCATCCGATGCCGATCCCGCCCATCTGGACATCCGGACTGGCCTCGAGCCGCCCACCGATCGTGAGCGCATCGTTGAAGCCGAAGCGCAGGAAACCCGCAGCGAAGGGCGCACCGTAATCGAAGCTCGCGGTGCCGTAGTTCCGCCGGACCAGACCGGCCTCGAGGGAGAAGTCCACCAGCCCGGGCCGCAACAGCCGCGGGCTGGTGTAGATGCTGCTGGTCACTTGCCGCGACAGGCCATTGGCATCGGTGATCATCATCGTCACCTCGCCGGCCCCGGAGAAGACCGGCTGGTAATCGATGATGAAGGCACCCGGCTGCACGGGAATAGTCTGGCGGCTCACTGCCGAGATGAGGTCCACGGTGGACGGTATGGTTGCCGCTTCGGTGAGCTGCGGCACCGGAAAGGTGACAAGGGTGGGCTGGAGCGAGAAGTCCGTGCCGAGGCGAATGCCCGCAAATCGTGTCGGTGCGCTCCATTCTGTTGGCTTGGTGACAGTATCGCCCACCACGAGCCTAAGGTGTTCGTTGGACCAGTCGCGCTGGAAATAGCTGTCGAGCCGCACGGTCGTGCGTCCTGCATTCTGGATTGCGGCCGTGGTGCCGATAAGGCCCCATCCGCCCGAAACCCCCGCATCGAGAAATGCGAAGGCGGAGTTCTGCCCGTTCCAGCGATTGAAGGTGAGATCGTAGCTGAGGAAGACGGCCGGCACGATTTCATCGAGCGCGACAGGTTGGGCAGATCTGCCGTATCTTGCCGGAGGAAAGACGGCGGGATCGGCGCTGATGTCCAGCAGGCTTCCGCCGTCTTCAAGGGCTGCCGAGACGCCGCCCACGACCGGGAGAGAGACGTAATCCTGACCCGACAGCGCAAATGCGCTCGCCAGCTCGGGAAGGATCAGGCCGGTCAGTGCAAGATCGGAGCGCCTGATGAAGAGGGCATCGTCCATGACCACCACGAGAGCCTGATGCTGCGTCGGCCTGCCGTTGATCATCACGCCTACCGGTCTGGGTTCGGGCAATCCGCTTCGCCCGTCAGGCCTGGCGTGCTTCGCAGGGACCGCGCCACCGCTGGCGTCCTCGGCCCGCAAGCAGGAGGCGCACATGATCGCCGCCGCCGCCGCCGCCAAGGCGGATGCCCCGGCGCGCCATAGCCGCATGGCGAGCATCGCCGCACCCACTCACGGTTGTGGCGTGGGCGCGCGCGGCACGGCAAGGAGAGAGCCGTCTTCGGTCATCGCTTCCACCTCTGCAATCGCCGCGCGACCCAAGCGGGCATCGACGGTGCGACTGGCACCGGCCAGCAGATAGAAACTCGCGCCTGTGCGCACCGGATCGGACGCGCCCGGATGGACGACGAGATCCGCGATGCGAACGTGGCGCGTGCCCGTGTTGGAGACGACCAGACGGCCGTCCTCCGCCGCAGACCAGAAAAGCAAGGGTTTGGCATCCGGTAACCCGCGAAACACAGGAATGCTGAGCTGCAGGAGCGTCTGGAGCGTGCCGGGCTCCGCCGAAGCGCGCGGCAGTTCGCTCACGATCAGGCGATAGGTGCTTTCGACCTGGCCCGTCTGCTGAGGCAGGCTGCAACGCACGAGTCTCTTCGTGCCCGGCGCGATCGTCACGATCGCGGGATTGATGACTATGCTTTGGCTCTCGTCGAGCGCATCGCTGCCGTGATCCTGGTGCCAGCGGTATCCGCGCACCTGGACCGTGACGTCGCTGGCTCCGTCATTGCCGATGTTGATCGAACAGAACTGCTGGTTGGCGGCAACCTCGACGCGGACCGGCAGGACGGAAAGTGATCCGGCCAAAGCGGCCTGCGCCTGCAAGAGCCCCATAAGGCCGCACGCCAGCTTGAACACGGCAAGGCCGCGGCAAATGATCGACCCCTGCATCATCGGATCAGTAGCTGACGGTGATGGTCACCGTGTCCGTGTAGTTGCCGACCGCCGCAGCCTGTTGGGCAGCGATCCGGCCATAGACCGTCAAGGCCAATGGCGAAGTCGATGCCGTGGCTGCTGCAGGGGTATCTGTTCCGGGCGTATTTCCCCAGTTCGTGGTGCGGGCGACGTCGCTGTACAGGGCATAGTCGAGACGATTGCTGCCGCTTGCCATTTTGCGGCTCGTGACTGTCGTACCAGCGGTGGTCCCGGCATTGAGGCCCACGGTGAAACTGGTTCCCGGCGTGCAGGTTACCGTTATGGTGCTCGAAGCATCGGTGGGAGTGGCCGATGTAGGGTCGTAGTTTCCGAAGGCGAGGTTCGTGGCGCTGACCACGCAGGCCTTCACCACCGTTGCCGACACATCCATCGTCGTTTGCGCGGATTGGGCCCATGCGGATGATGGAAGAAGTCCGAAGCTGATTGCCAGTGCGGCCAGTATTCTTGGTGACATGAGGCTGTCCTTGGATTTACCCCCGCAGGATAAGCCATAGGACTGAACGGCAAGCCGAATGGCCCTTAAGGGTTAGCCCTCATGCCTCTGGTCAGCTGAAGTCCGCTTGCATGCCCCCTCCGGTCCTCCATCCTTTGCGTGCGGGTTCGACCGTCGATCGAGGCTCCGCCTCGGGACAGATGCGCAACTTCAAGGGTCGCAATTTCCGAGCCTGATCAACAGGAAAGCCACTGAGCGTGTCGGTTGCAGATAGACCTGAGTTCAAGGCCCCGCACGCTCCAGGTTGAGCGGTGGCGTGGCCTAAGCGGGATTTTTCAGCCCGGCTGCGGGCTGCTCGGTTTCCCGGAAGCTTGCCCGTAACCTTTGTCCGGCAAAGTCCATGAAAGCGCGCACCTTCGGTATTGTCAGCCGATGCTCGGATGCGACGAGGCTGACGGGCACAGGAGGCGGTTGATCGCCCGGGAGCAGCACCACCAGACGGCCGTCGCACACCTCCTGCTGGATCTTGTAGCTGAACACCCGGATGATGCCTCCGCCGTCGAGCGCCGCACTCACTGCTGCCTCATCCGAATTGACCATGAGGCGCGGCCGCAAGCGCACCGTTCTAGCCATCTTCCGGCCTGGCGAGGGCGGAAAGCTCCAGATGTCCTCGGGACTGGAAGGTTCGATCGCGATGCAATCATGGACGGCCAGTTCGGCAATGCTCGCGGGTTCTCCGCGGCGGGCGAGATAGCAGGGCGAGGCGCACAGCACCTTGTGAACCTCGCCGATCTTGAGCGCGATCAGCGATGAATCCGGGAGTGCCGCAATGCGCAGTCCGATGTCGATGCCTTCGTCGACGAGGTTGGTCATGCGGTTGAGCAGAAGGTACCTGATCTGCACAAGGGGATGCTGCCGCAGGAATTCGCCGACGACGGGGCGCAGTAGACGGGTCCCGAACATGACGGGCGCAGTGACGGTCAGCACGCCCCGCGGCGTGACGCCTTCACCGGCCGCGGACAGGTCGGCCTCGTCCAGCTCGGCCAGCACACTGCGGCACACGGCGGCGTAGCGTTCGCCCGCCTCTGTCAGATGGAGCCGGCGCGTGGTCCGGTGCAAAAGCGCCGTGCCGACGTGGTTTTCCAGGGCGGCGACGGCACGGGTCACCGCGGCAGGGGAGCGGCCCAGACGTCGCCCGGCTCGCGCCATGCTGCCCTCGCTGATCGCGGTCACGAAGACGCGCATGCTGTCGAGGCGGTCGATCATCGTTTCGCGCTGCGTAAGCCAAGCTGTCGTGCGTCGGGCATTCCGATGTCCTCCATGGCCGGCCTAATCTGCCCAGCGGCGCAGGCACTCGCCGAAAGGATCATCAGCATGGCAACGCGCATCATCAGGACAGCACTGGCGGCAGGCCTGCTAGCAAGCGGCACCATCGCCGCTGCGGCCCCGCCAGCCGGTGCCTGTTCGTCCATCGCGGTGCCAGTCACGCATTATCGGACGGCGACGGTAGACGGCGTCGAGATTTTCTACCGGGCAGCAGGTTCGCCAGAGAGGCCCGCTCTCGTGCTCCTGCACGGCTTCCCGACCTCGTCGCACATGTTCCGCAATCTCATACCACTTTTGTCGGACAAATACTATGTGATTGCTCCCGACTATCCGGGGTTCGGTCACAGCGCTGCGCCCGATCATGCACAGTTCGCATACAGCTTCGCGCGTTACGCGGACCTGATGGACGGTCTGCTGCAGCAATTGAACGTGCCGCGCTATGCCATGTACGTCATGGATTACGGCGCCCCCGTGGGTTACCGGCTTGCGCTCAAGCATCCGGACCGCGTGAGCGCGCTGATCGTCCAGAACGGCAATGCGTACGAGGAGGGGCTCAGGGAATTCTGGGACCCGATCAAGGCCTACTGGGCCGACGGGTCGCAGGAAAAGAGGGATGCCCTGAACAGCCTGGTCACGCCGGAAGTGACGAAGTTCCAGTACGTCGACGGCGTCAGCGACGTTTCTCGCATCGATCCCGACAACTGGCTGCATGACCAGACGCTGCTCGATCGACCCGGCAATCGCGACATCCAGCTCGATCTGTTCCGCGACTACGGCACCAACATCCCGCTCTATCCGCAATTCCAGGCCTATTTCCGCCAGCACCAGCCGCCAACGCTGATCGTGTGGGGCAAGAACGACACGATCTTTCCCGCCGAGGGCGCGACCCCCTATCTGCGCGACCTTCCGAAGGCCGAGCTGCACATGCTCGACACCGGCCACTTCGCTCTCGAGGACAAGCTCGACGAGATCGCGCCGCTGATCCGCGACTTCCTCGATCGTACGTTGCCCGGATGCTGATGCGCGCTCGCCTGAAAGGGAGCCTGATCATGGTGATTGCCCCCGCCGCAGCTGCCAACGCCCAGAGCGCGCGCGACGTTCGTGGCCCCACCCCGCTGCTCGCGATCGAGAACGAACCGCCGCCGCGCCTGATCGTCGACCCGCCGCTCCCCGGCCCGCTCGCGGCAGGGCGCGTCTTCATCCAATACCGGGCCGAGAACATGCGAATCCTGCCGGTGTTCGGGGTCGGCGCGCTCGATGTCTCGCCGCGCATCGGACACGTGCACATCAGCGTCGACGGAGCGCCGTGGCACTTCGTCGACGCAAGCGGCGAGACGATCATCCTCGTCGGCCTCGCCCCGGGGGACCATGAAGTGCTCGTCGAACTCGCCGATCCCACTCACCGCGTGCTCGCGCAGGAGCGTGTCCGCTTCACCGTCCCGCCGCCTGCGCCGGGGCAGCGATGAGCATGTGACCCACCCCCATTCGGCCGCCGCGCGCCCCGCGGCCGGAACGCTCCCCCCGGCGCCCCGACGGAGATTGGCCATGAATATGTTCACCACAAGCGACGGAACCCGCCTGTTCTACAAGGACTGGGGCGAGAAGCACGCGCAGCCGATCGTCTTCCATCACGGCTGGCCGCTCAGCGCGGATGACTGGGACAACCAGCTGATGTTCTTCCTCGGCCAAGGCTACCGCGTGATCGCGCACGACCGACGCGGGCATGGCCGCTCGACCCAGACCGATACCGGCAACGACATGGACACCTATGCTGCCGACGTGATCGAACTCGCGCGCGCGCTCGACCTGCGCGGGGCGATCCATGTCGGCCACTCGACCGGCGGAGGCGAAGTGGCGCGCTATGTCGCCCGCGCGGAGCCGGGGCGCGTCGCCAAGGCGGTGCTGATCAGTGCGATCCCGCCGGTCATGGTGCGCAAGGACAGCAATCCGGGCGGACTGCCGATGGAGGTGTTCGACGGCTACCGGCAGGCGGTCTCGGCCAACCGCGCGCAGACCTATCTCGATGTCGCCTCGGGGCCCTTCTACGGGTTCAACCGGAGGGGCACGCCGCCGATCGAGGGCGTGATCCGCAACTGGTGGCGGCAGGGCATGATGGGCGGGATCAAGGCCCATTACGACTGCATCAAGGTTTTCTCGGAAACCGATCTGACCGAGGATCTGAAGGCGATCGAAGTGCCGGTGCTGGTAATGCACAGCGACGACGACCAGATCGTGCCCTACGCCGCGTCCGCGCCGCTAGCGGTCAAGCTGCTCAAGCACGGCACGCTCAAGACCTACAGCGGCCTGCCGCACGGCATGCCCACCACGCATGCCGACATGATCAATCAGGACATTCTTGCCTTCATCCGGGAGGATCTCGAACCCTCGGGGATCGTCCAGATCCCGCTCGATCAATCGGGCGGGCATCAGCCGTCGGCCTGATCTTGCGCCCCTAGCCCCACCGTCACGGAGCCGACCCATGCGCAGCAGATTCCTCGTCCTTGTCCTGGTTCTCGCCGGGAGCCTGTCGGGCGCCGCGCCCGCGCAGGAGCCCATGCCGCCCAAACCGACGATCATCCTCGTCCACGGTGCCTTTGCCGATTCCTCGAGCTGGAACGCGGTCATCACCGACCTCGCGCGCGACGGCTACCCGGTGATCGCCGCTGCGGTGCCGTTGCGCAGCCTTGCGGGTGATGCGGCCTATGTGCGCAGCCTTGCCGCCAACATTGCCGGGCCGGTCGTGCTGGTCGGTCACTCCTACGGCGGCGGGGTGGTCTCGGTCGCGGCGGCCGAACAACCCAACGTCAAGGCGCTGGTGTTCGTCGCGGGATTTGCCCCTGAGATCGGCGAGAGCCCGGCCAGCCTCGGCGCCCGCTTCCCGACCGGTACGCTGGCCGAGAACCTCGCTCCCCCGGTGCCGCTCGCGGACGGTTCGGCCGATCTCTACATCCTCCGCGCGCGATACTGGAAGCAGTTCGCCGCCGACGTGCCGGAAGGCCAGGCGGCCGAAATGGCCGCGACCCAGCGCCCGATCGCGCAGGCGGCGCTCGCCGAACCTGCGGCCGCGCTGGCTTGGCGGAAGATACCGAGCTGGTTCGTCTGGGGCGAGCTCGATCGCAACATCCCGGCCGCGCTGCACGGCTTCATGGCAAGACGCGCCGGTGCGCGCGAGGCAGTCGAGGTGCCGGGCGGATCGCATGTGGTGATGATCTCCCACTCCGAGGTGGTCTCCGCCATCATCAAGCGGGCGGCGGGCGCGGCCCGATGACCCACCGCTTCGCCGAGCTCATGTTCACGCCCCACGTCAAGGCAATGCAGGCGGAGGACGGCTCGCGCGCCTCTTATGCCCGCTTTGAGGAACCGGGCTTTCCTGCGCGTGATCGCCTCACCCCGAAGGAGGCCGAGTTCATTTCCGAGCGGGACAGCTTCTACATGGCGACCGTCTCGGAAACCGGCTGGCCCTATGTCCAGCATCGCGGTGGAGCGCCGGGGTTCCTGAAGGTGATCGACGAGCGCACCCTCGCCTTTGCCGACTATCCGGGGAACCGTCAGTTCGTCAGCTTCGGGAACATGGCGGCAAGCGATCGGGTCGCGCTGATCCTGATGGATTATCCCAACCGTCGCCGGCTGAAGCTGCTTGGCCATGCAAGGGTCATGGATGCCTGGAGCGATCCGGCCTTGGCCGAGCGGTCGGGCACCGCCGATGCCGCACGCCGGGTCGTCATCGCGCTCGAAGGCTTCGACTGGAACTGCCCGCAATACATCACGCCGCGCTTCACCGAGAATGACATGGCTCCGCTTCGCACGCGACTTGCAGAGCTTGAGGCCGAGGTGGCCGCCCTGAAGGGGTCAAGAGAATGACGGAGACAATCACATGAACGGAGCACTTTCGGGACGCGTGGCCGTGATCACCGGCGGAACCACGGGGATCGGATTGGCGATCGCGACGCGCTTCGCCGCGGAAGGCGCGCATGTCGTCCTGACCGGGCGGCGGCAGGCCGAGCTGGACGCCGCGGCCGCGTCGGTCGGCCATGCGGCGGTCGGCATCCGAGCCGACATGTCCGATCTGGCCGACATCGAGCGGGTGTTCGACGCGGTCGGTCAACGCCACGCGCAGATCGACATACTTGTCGCCAATGCGGGCGGCGGCGAGTTCGCGCCGCTCGGTGCGATTACCGAAGAGCACTTCGACGCGACCTTCGGCACCAACGTGAAGGGGGTGTTGTTTTCCGCCCAGATGGCGCTGCCGCTCCTGCGTGACGGTGCCGCGATCATTCTCACCGGGTCGACTGCAGGCTCCGGCGGCATTCCCGCATTCAGCGTCTACAGCGCGACCAAGGCCGCGGTGCGCAATTTCGCCCGCGGGTGGGCGCTGGACCTGAAGGATCGCGGCATCAGGGTGAACGTGATCAGCCCCGGCCCCATCGACACGCCGGGGCTGCACGGGCTCGGCAAGACCGATGAGGAAGCGGCCGCGTTCAAGGCGGCGATGGCATCTTCGGTGCCGCTCGGTCGCCTCGGCCAGCCGTCCGAAGTGGCTGCGCTCGCCCTGTTCCTTGCCTCGGACGAGGCGAGCTTCGTGAACGGGGCCGAGTATTTCGTCGACGGCGGCGCGGGCCAGGTCTGACACCGCGCGCCGCCCGCTCGCGGACCTCTAGGGGCATCATCAAACTATAATCGCAGATTTCCGCCAAAACTCCTCAAGGCTGTGACTGTCACCCTGTCCGCCAGTTCCTAAAGCGCACCCACCGGCATCGCCGCAGCGCTCACGGCAGCCTGTATCGCGCTGCGCTCGGCGGGTGACAGGTCCGGGTGCCAGAGATCGAAGATCAGGATCACCCGCAGGGCAACGGTCTCGTTCATGGCTTCGTGCTCGATCGTGTCGTCGAACACCCATGCCTGCCCTTCCGCGAAATCGCGCGTTTCGGCGCCGACCCTGAACCAGCAGCGGTTCGGCACGATCAGGGGCAGGTGGCACAGGAGCCGGAAATTGGCGACGCCGACATGCGGCGGAATATGGGTGCGCGGGGCGAGCAGCGAGAACATCGCGTTCGCCGCGCAGCCCGCGATCTGTGGCTGATCCATCCGCGCGAGGAAGTCCATCGTCACGGGGCAATGCGCGCTGTTGGCGGCAACCGCTGCGCCCCGCTCGATCAGGTGGATCGCGGTCCAGTCGCGGTTGTGGTTGAGGTCGCGCCACTGGGCGAGCGGCTCGCTCTCGGCATATTTGACGTAGGGCACCAGCGCCGCATCGGGGGCGTTCGCCACGGCGTCCATCTCGGCGCGGATGGCGGGGGTCAGCGCCTCGAGTTCTTCGATCCAGGGGAAGGCGGCGCGATCGTGGAACTCGGCTTCGCGCAAGCCGGGCCAGGCGAAGTGGGTTGGCTCGGAGTGATAGGGCCGCGTGGTGCGGGCGATGTTGCTGGCGAAACGTTCCGCCCGAGCGCGCTCGGCGGGCGTCAGGTCGGCGCCGCTCGCCTCAACCGCTCCGGCAAGGCGCGCCGTCAAGTCATGCTGGTGCGCGGCCCACAGCGCCTCGGCCCGCGCGATGGTGCGCTGGAACATCGGCGGCATCGGATCGGGGCGCGGCTGCGCGAGGGCGCGGCCATAGGCTTCGCCTGCCTCGGGATGGCCCGCGCCGTCTAGCAGATGGGCGCGCATGAGCAGGTTGACGAAATCGAGCGGCGCCAGCGCCAGCGCCCGGTCGATCGCCTCGATCGCGAGGCCCGTGGCGCCGGCCATTTTCCTTACCGTCGCGAGCCGCTGCCAGAAATCGGGCGCCGGCGGGTCGCGCCGCGCCGCCTCCTCGAGGATATGCCGCGCCTCAGCGAGTTTGCCGCCCGCAAGCGCGCGGTCGGCGGCAGCGATGCGGTCGGAAAGGTCGGGGGCGATGACGGTCACGCCCCGGATACTGACCTATGTTAGGAACAGGCGCAAGGCGGCGAGCCCCCGAAGGCTCAGGTTCAGGCTCAGGCGCTGGCGCTCACCAGCCATGCCTTGCAGGCCAGCATGACCCCCTCGCCTGCGCGATGATGGCGGGCGAACATGGCTTCCAGATCGGCCCGTGCCGCCGCCAGCACGCTTTCGCCCTGCTCGGCGAGGATGCGTCCTGCGGCCATCGAGGCGAGGACGAAGTGGGTCGCCTCGACCGGGTTCGCGCCCGCGCCGCCGACCGGCTGCCTTCCCTCGTAGGCCTCCACCGCCATCCCGCCGAAACCGGCACCGGTCAGCACCTCTCCGAGATAGCCGAGGTCCTCGAAGGCGAAGGGGCCGGGTGTGCGGGGGACGGCGGGCGGCACCTCGACATGCGCGCGCACGACACCCATGACCTCCATCATCCACGCGTTGTCACGCGGGTGCGCCCACACGGCGAGGTCGATCCGCGCCCCTGGCTTCAGCATGGCCCGGATGTTGGCGAAGGCTGCCACAGGCTCGGCGAAGAACATCGAACCGAAGCGCGAGAACAGCCGGTCGAAGGGCGGTTCGTCCAGCGTGACGGTGGCGGCATCGGCGCAGACGAAGCGCGCGGTGCTGTGTGCAGCGGCGGCGCGGCGGGTGGCGGCCTCGACCAGCATCGGCGCGATATCGAGCCCGACCGCTGCGCCGTCCGGGCCGACAGCCTTCGCAATCGCGAGCGTCGTCGCCCCGCCCCCGCAGCCGAGATCGAGCACTTTCTCGCCGGCGCGGTAATCCGCGCGCGCCAGCAGCGCCGCTCCTATGGGCGCGATCATGCCCTCGAAGCGGTCGAGGCTGGCGAGCCAGCGCTCGCCCATCTCGCCCGCCCAGTCCTCGTCCTTCAGGGCATCGGGTGCGCTTTCGGCCATGCGGGTCCTTTCGTCAGAAGTGCAGCGCCCTCCCGTAGGCGTCGAGCACGCTTTCGTGCATCATTTCCGACAGGGTCGGGTGCGGGAAAACGGTCTGCATCAGTTCCGCCTCGGTGGTCTCCAGCGTCTTGCCGACGGTGTAGCCCTGGATCAGCTCGGTCACTTCCGCGCCGACCATGTGCGCGCCGAGCAGCTCGCCGGTCTTCGCGTCGAACACGGTCTTGATGAAGCCCTCCGCCTCGCCGAGCGCGATGGCCTTGCCGTTGCCGATGAAGGGGAAGTTGCCTACGCGGACCTCGTAGCCCGCCTCCTTCGCTCTCGCTTCGGTCATGCCGACAGAGGCGACCTGCGGGTGGCAATAGGTGCAGCCCGGAATGTTGCTTCGGTTGAGCGGATGCGGGTGGACCTCGGTATTGCCCAGCTCCTTGGCGATGGCCTCGGCCGCGGTAACGCCCTCATGGCTCGCCTTGTGCGCGAGCCACGGGCCGGGGGTGCAATCGCCGATCGCCCACAGGCCCTTAGTCTTGGTGCGGCCATAGGGGTCGATCTGGATGAAGCCGCGGTCCATGTCGGCAAGGCCCTCGAGCCCGATGTTCTCGGTATTGGGCACGATGCCGATGGCGACGATCACGTGGGTGAAGTCGCTGGTGGTGCTGGACCCCGCCTTGTCCTTGATGGTGGCGGTGATGCCCTTGTCCGAGACCTTGATCGCTTCGACCCCGGCGCCGGTCATGATCGTGATGCCCTGCTTCTTCAGTGACTTTTCGAGGAAGGTCGAGACGTCGGCATCCTCCACCGGCACGATCCGGTCGAGCATTTCCACCACGGTCACTTCGCTGCCGAGATCGTTGTAGAAGCTCGCGAATTCGATCCCGATCGCGCCCGATCCGATCACCAGCAGCTTGGCGGGAAGCTCGCCGGGGGTCATGGCGTGGCGATAGGTCCACACGCGCTTGCCGTCGGCGGGCGCGAAGGGCAGGTCGCGGGCGCGCGCGCCGGTGGCGACGATGATGTGCTTGGCGGCGAGGGCTTCCTCGCCCTTGTCCGACTTCACGGTGAGGCTCGTCGGGCCGGTCAGCCGACCCTCGCCCATATGCACCGTGATCTTGTTCTTCTTCATCAGGTGCGTGACGCCCTGGTTGAGCTGCTTTGCCACCCCGCGGCTGCGCTTGACGATGGCGGCGAGGTCCGCCTCGATCTGCCCGGCAACCTTGAGGCCGTAGTCGCCCGCGTGCTGCATGTAGTGGAAGATCTCGGCCGAACGCAGCATCGCCTTGGTCGGGATGCAGCCCCAGTTGAGGCAGATGCCGCCGAGGTTCTCGCGTTCCACGATCGCGGTCTTGAGCCCGA
This sequence comes from Porphyrobacter sp. THAI-01a, assembly GCF_056868655.1. Classification (NCBI taxonomy): domain Bacteria; kingdom Pseudomonadati; phylum Pseudomonadota; class Alphaproteobacteria; order Sphingomonadales; family Erythrobacteraceae; genus Porphyrobacter; species Porphyrobacter sp. THAI-01a. The sequence goes on from NZ_CP180579.1 coordinate 1,606,901, forward strand.
GCTGCGCGCAGCGGATCGCCGCGACATAGCCGCCGGGGCCCGAGCCGAGCACGATCACGTCATAGTCATTGGCCATTGTCGTTGTCCTTGGGGAGGAAATTGCGTCGCGACGGGGGCTCCGGTTCTCAGACCACCAGCCCCATCGGGTTCTCGACGAGGCTCTTCAGCGCCTCCATCAGCTGCGCCCCGTCGGCGCCGTCGATGGCGCGGTGGTCGAAGCTGCCGGTGGCGCTCATCACGGTGGCGGGGACGATCTGGCCGTCCACGACCCACGGACGCTGCTCGCCCGCGCCGACCGCGAGGATCATGGCCTGCGGGGGGTTGATCACGGCGTCGAACTGCTTGGTGCCGAACATGCCGAGATTGGAAAGGCTCGCCGTGCCGCCCTGGAATTCGTGCGGTTGCAGCTTGCCGTCCTTGGCCTTGTTCGCGAGCGCCTTCATCTCGGTGCTGATCTCGGCGAGCCCCTTGCGGCCGGCATCGCGGATGATCGGGGTGATGAGGCCCGAGGGCGCGGCGACCGCGACCGAAATGTCTTGCCGGGTGAATTGCAGCAGCGTGTCGCCCTGGAAGCTGACATTGCACTTGGGCACGCGCTGCAATGCGCGGGCGAGCGCCTTGATGAGGAGATCGTTGACCGAGAGCTTCACCCCGTCGGCCTCAAGGCTCTTGTTCAGTTCCCCGCGCAGCTTGAGCAGCGCATCGAGCCGGATGTCGACCGTGAGGTAGATGTGCGGGATGGTCTGCTTGGCCTCGGTGAGGCGGCGGGCGATGACCTTGCGCACGTTGTTGAGCTTCTGGACCTCGTAAGGCGCATCGAGATCGCCGCCGAGGCTGGGAATGGCTGCGGGTGCCGGGGCTGCGGCAGGGGCAGCGGCGGATGCCGCAGGAGCCGGAGCCGCCGCAGCAGCAGCCGGGGCGGCGCCGGGGGTGAAGTTCTCAACGTCGTCCTTGACGATCCGGCCATTGGGGCCGGTGCCCTTCACCTGCGCAAGATCGATCCCCTTGTCGGCGGCGATCCGCTTGGCGAGCGGGGAGGCGATGATGCGCTCGCCCGAAGCGGCAGGCGCAGGCGCAGGCGCGGCTGCGGGGGCAGCGGCGGGGGCCGCAGCCGGCGCGGTCGCGGGCGAGCCGCTGCCCTTGGCGATCGCGGCCTCGACATCCTCCTTGGTGATCTTGCCCTTGGGGCCGGTCCCGGTCACGCCGGCGAGGTCGATCCCGGCCTGCTCGGCCATCTTCCGCGCGGTCGGCGTGGCGGCGGGACCATCGGCAGCGGGAGCTTCGGCAGGCGCCTCGGCAGCTGCGGGCGCGGCGGCAGGGGCAGGTGCCGGGGCGGCCTCCTCGCCGTCGACCGCGAGCCGCGCGATCACCGCGCCGACCTTCACGCCCTCGGTGCCTTCCTCGATCAGGATCTCGGCGATCACGCCCTCGTCGACCGCCTCGAACTCCATCGTCGCCTTGTCGGTCTCGATCTCGGCCATCACGTCGCCCGAGCTGACCGTGTCGCCGACCTTCACCAGCCATTTGGCGAGCGTGCCCTCTTCCATGGTGGGCGACAAAGCCGGCATCTTGATGTCGAGGGCCATGATCCGATGTAACTCCCGTAATCGATCCTTGGGGCTGTCTCTGGCCAATTCCCTAGCGTCGGGCAAGCCCCGAGCGGCGGGGGACTTGCCATTCCATACGAATGCATTGATACCCGCGCGATAACGGGGCCTGAGAGATGCGCACATTCCTGGTGATCATCGACGAGAGCGAGGAGGCGACCGCCGCGCTGCGCTATGCCGCGCGCCGGGCGGTGGCGGTGGGCGGCGCGGTGCATCTGCTGGCGCTGGTGCCGCAGCAGAACTTCAGCGCCTTCGGTGCCGTTCAGGCGACCATCGAGGCCGAGGCGCGCGACCGGGCGGAGATGCTCGCCCATGGCGTGGCGGGCAACCTCCTCGCCGAAAGCGGCATCATGCCGACGATCTCGGTCAAGATCGGCCAGGGGCAGAAGATCGTCAGCGAATTCCTCGCCGAACACGCCGAGGTCGCCGCGCTGGTGCTGGGCGCCGCGAAGGGCGCCGCGCCGGGGCCGCTTGTCACCCACTTCTCGGCCGCAGCCGGATCACTGCCCTGCCCGCTCTACATCATCCCCGCCGATTACGACGAGACCAAGAGCGACCATCAGGTCTGATTCGCTGCGCTACTTCTTGCGGCCCTGATGGCGGATGTTGCCGGGCCGTCCGCGCTTTCCGACCATGAACTTGCCGGCTGTCTTCGGCCCCGCTCCGCCGGGGGCGCGGCGGCGCTCGGGCGGACGGTTGCCGCGCGGCTCGATCGCGTTCGCATCGGCATCGGGCAGCACGAACTTGAGCGCGCCGGTGAGCGGATTGGCCTCGGCGAGCTTCAGCTTCAGCCTGTCGCCGCTGGCATAGGTCGTCCCGCTGTCGCTGCCGACCAGCGCCTGCGCCGCCTCGTCATGGCGGAAATACTCGCCCCCGAGGGTCGAGATCGGCACCAGCCCGTCGCCGCCGAGGCCGACGATGGTGGCGAAGAAGCCGAAGGCCTGCACCCCGGTGATGCGGGTGTCGAACACCTCGCCCACGCGGCCCGAAAGCCATGCCGCGACATAGCGGTCGATTGTGTCGCGCTCGGCCTCCATCGCGCGGCGCTCCGTCTGGCTGATCGCGTCGGAGACTTGTTGCAGCGAGGCGCGGTCGCGGTCGGACAGGCCGCTGGTGGCAGGGATCGACCCCGGCGGGGCAGGCTGTTCGAGCTTGTAGGCATCGACCAGCGCGCGATGCACCAGCAGGTCGGAATAGCGGCGGATCGGCGATGTGAAGTGCGCGTAGGAGCCGAGGCTCAGCCCGAAATGCCCCGCGTTCGCCGGCCCGTAATAGGCCTGCGTCTGGCTGCGCAGCACCGCCTCCATCACCAGCGCCTTCTCGGCCTCGTCGGCAATGTCCTTGAGCATCCGGTTGAACAGGCCGGGAGTCACCACCTGCCCGAGCGCAAGCTTCTTCCCCATCGTCGCCAGGTAATCGCGCAGGGCAATCAGCTTCTCGCGGCTCGGCGGCTCGTGGATGCGGTAAACGACGGGCGCGGTCTTGGCCTCGAGCGCCTTGGCCGCGGCGACGTTGGCGGCAATCATGAAATCCTCGACCACGCGGTGCGCATCGAGCCGCTCGCGGATGGCGATGGAGGCGATGCGCCCCTGCTCGTCGAGCACCACACGGCGTTCGGGCAGTTCGAGCTCGAGCGGATCGCGCGCCTCGCGCGCCGCCGAGAGCGCGCGCCACGCCGCCCAGAGGTTGGCGAGGTATTCGGGCGGATTGCCTGCGTCCACCTGCGCCTGCGCGTCCTCGTAGGCGATGTTGTGCGCAATCCGCACCAGCGCGCGGGTGAAGCGGTAGCTCGATACCTTGCCGTCGGCGTTGATGTGGAGGTGGCAGGCCATCGCCGCGCGGTCCTCGCCCTCCTTCAATGAGCAGACATCGGCCGAGAGCACCTCGGGAAGCATCGGCACCACCCGGTCGGGGAAGTAGACCGAATTGCCGCGCTTCCTCGCCTCGCGGTCGAGCGCGGAGCCGGGGCGGACGTAAAAGCTGACGTCGGCAATCGCGACCACGGCGTTGAACCCGCCCTGCCCGTCGGGCTCGGCCCAGATCGCATCGTCATGATCCCGGGCGTCGGCAGGGTCGATGGCGACAATCGGCAGGTGCCGCAGGTCCTCGCGCGCCTTCTCGGACAGCTTCAGCTTCGCCGCGCGCGGCGCCTCCTCCAGCACTTCCTCGGGGAAGATGTGCGGGATGCCGTGCTTGGCGATGGCGATGAGGCTGAAGGACCGCGGGGCGAGCGGATCGCCCACCACCTCGATCACCTTGACCCCAGCCCGCTCGGAGCGCCCCACCCGCTCGGCGATCACCAGCTGGCCTTCCTCGGCCTCGCCGCGATCGGCAATCGGAGCGGACTGGCGCACGCGCTTGTCGACCGGCGCGAGCCAGGCCTTGCCGGTCTTGTCGATCTCAACGATCCCCATCAGGCCCTCCGTCCGGGCGGGGAGTTTCTTCATCACATGGGCGACCCAGCCCCGCTCGGTCTCCTCGGTGCGCGCCAGCACCCGGTCGCCGCGCTTCAGGGCGGGCGGGCGCTTCGCCCCGCGCATCTTCGGCTCGCGGATGGTGAGGCGCGGCGGCTTGCCGGGGGCCTCGGGGTCCCAGTTGTCGGGCTCGGCGATCAGATCGCCCTCGTCCACGTCTACGATCCTGAGCGTCGTCACCTTCGGCACCCCGCCCATGCGGTGATAGGCGCTCTTCTTCCCGTCGATCAGGCCTTCCTCGGCCATGTCCTTGAGCAGCGCCTTGAGCTTGATCTTCTCCTGCCCCTTCAGGCCGAAGGCCTTGGCGATCTCGCGCTTGCCGGCGGGAATGTCGGAGGACTGGATGAAGTCGAGCACCTGCTGGCGCGTCGGCATCCCCTGGGGGAGCTTGGGATATTTGCTGTTCATGAAAAATCCGGTCGAGGCGCGAATGTCGCGCGTGAAGCGGACAAAGCGGACACCCTGTCCGCCTCGTCGCAAGAAATAATGTCGTTCAAAGTCAGATCTATATTCACGACCGCCCAGAGCGGACGGACAGGGGAGCGCAGGCTTGTTTTCGCATTCTGGCCGGACATTCTGGCTTTATGGCACGAATCCCTTGGGTAGGAAATTTCATGCCGTTAGGGGTCTGGTTATTCCTTCCCCACCGGCGCGAAGGCCCCGCCCGGAACCGCGCTGGAGACGGGAGAGCAATACTCGCCGGAGCAGGCCGCCACGCCGAACATCCAGTCGTCGCCGCGCAGCTTCTTCACATGCCTGAACTCGCGGCCCTCACTGGCGGCGGCATCATTGGCCGCCTGGGGCCCGTCGATGGTGACCAGTGCGACATCCTTGCCCCATTCGGGCGCGTCGGTCGCGCGGGTGGCGACGGCGTAGACTTGCGCGCCGGGAACGGCCTTCCACGTCAGCTCCGTATCGACCCGCACCGCGGCATCCACCGTCACCTTGGGCGGCATCGGTGCGCGGGCGAGCGCATCCAATGCACGCACGTTCAGCTTGGTCACCCCGGCGAGATAGGCGAAGTCCATCTCGTCGATGGTGTCGCCGTAGACCACGCCGTTCTCGGTCCGCAGGTCCTGGTGCTGGTGGTCGTAGTCCTCGACGCCCACGGAGAAGCGGATCGCCGGGTAGCCCTTCTGCAGGAACGGCACCTGGTCCCCTCCCCGCCCCATGCGGTCGGTGCGCCATATCTGGCGGACCTGCATTTCCTCCGGGTGCTTGGCCGAAAGGTCCGCCACCCAGCGCGACAGGTTGCGCGAGGGCGTGTCGTTCTCGCCCCCGAAGCGCGTGGCGGCGGCGCGCAGCCGCTCGGTGAGGTCGGCGCGTGGGCCTTCGGAGAAGACGCGCACCACCTTGGGCTCGCAATAGCCGTCCGACCCGCAGGAATTGCCGACGATGTCGTTGTTAAGCACGGCCTTGACGGTGAAGCCCTGCGCCGCCGCCCAGTTGGCGAGAATCTGCCCGCCGTGGAGGCCCTGCTCCTCGCCCGAGAGCAGGGCGTAGATGATCGTGCTGGGGTATTTCGTGCCCGAGAGCACCCGCGCCGCCTCGATCACCAGCGCGGTGCCGCTGCCGTCGTCATTGGCGCCGGGCGCGTCGGAGGTCGCGTCCATCACGTCGCTAACGCGGCTATCAATGTGGCCCTGAACGATCACGACCTCGTTCGGGCGCTCGGTGCCGCGCTGGATCGCGACCGCATTGCGCACCAGCGTCGGGGTCGGAATGCGCGGGCCGGTGACGGTCTCGCCGACGGGCAGCACTTCGAGGCACCCGCCGCATTTCGCCCCGATGCGCTTGAACTCGGCCAGCCCCCAGTCAACCGCGGCGCCGATCCCGCGCTTGGGGTCGGTCTGCGAGGACAGGGTGTGCCGGGTGCCGAAGCTGACGAGCTTGGCGACGTCCTGCTCCAGCCTTTCGGCGGAGACGTTGTCGGCGGGGTGGTTCTGGGCGGAAAGCGGAGCCGCAAGGACGGCGGCGAGCAGGAGGGCACGTTTGATCATGCCTCCTGTCTGCCTGCCCGCTGGCGCGGGCGCAACCCTAGTAGGCGCGCGCCACCAGAATGCGCTCGACCGCCGGTCCGCCCGTGAAGATGCAGGCGCCGCCCGCAGGCTCCGCGCCGCGCGGGACGTTGCGGATGGTGAGCTTCACCGCCTTCAGCTTCTCCACGACCGCTTCGAGCGCCGCGCCGGTCGGCTTGGCCCATTCGACCTCGACCCAGCCGGGATACTTGCCGCCCTTCTCGAAGTGGTCGACGACCTGCTGCCACTCGGTCACCCCGCGGGTGATGTTGGCATCGCGCCGCGCGCGGGCTTCTTCATAGAGGCCCTGCTGGATCGCTTCGAGCAGCGCGCCCGCTTCGGCCACGAAATCGGCATGGGCGGGATAGGTGAAGGCGGGCTTGCCGTTGGCCTCATTCCACAGCCGGTCGCGGCGCAGGACGGCGATCTTGCCCTCGGCCATGTCGCGCGGGCCGACCTCGATGATGACGGGCGCGCCTTTCCGCACCCAGTCCCACCGCTTGGCCGCGGCCTTGCCCGGCTTGGTGTCCAGCAGCACGCGCACCCGCTCACCGAGCGCGGTGTGCGCGGCGAGCGCGGCGCGGACCTTTTCGCAATAGGCGATCAGCTCGGCATCCTCCGGCGCCTCGCGCAGCATCGGGATGATGACGATCTGCTGCGGCGCGATGGCGGGCGGCACGCGCAAGCCATCGTCGTCGCCGTGGGTCATGATCACCCCGCCGATCATGCGGGTCGAAACGCCCCAGCTGGTCGTGTGGCAATATTGCTGGGTGCCCTCGCGGTCCTGGAACTGGATGCCCGCCGCATGGGCGAAATTGGTGCCGAGGTAGTGCGAGGTGCCCGCCTGCAAGGCCTTGCCGTCCTGCATCATCGCCTCGATCGACCAGGTCTCGACCGCGCCCGGGAAACGCTCGTTCTCGGGCTTCTCGCCCGCGATCACGGGGAGCGCGAGGTCATCCTCGGCACAGGCGCGATACATCTCGAGCGCGCGGTGCGTTTCGGCGAGCGCGTCCTCGCGGGTCTCGTGCGCGGTGTGGCCCTCCTGCCAGAGGAACTCGCTGGTGCGCAGGAACATCCGCGTGCGCATTTCCCAGCGCACCACGTTGGCCCACTGGTTGGTGAGCAGCGGCAGATCGCGCCACGACTGCACCCAGCGCGCCATGGCATCGCCGATGATCGTCTCGGAGGTCGGGCGCACCACCAGCGGTTCTTCCAGCTTAGCTTCGGGATCGGGGATCAGCCCGCCCTTGCCGTCAGCGATCAGGCGGTGGTGGGTGACGACCGCCATCTCCTTGGCGAAGCCCTCGACATGCTCGGCCTCGCGGGTGAAGTTGGCGAGCGGGATGAACAGCGGGAAATAGCAGTTCTGCACGCCCGCGGCCTTGATCCGGTCGTCCATCAACCGCTGGATGCGTTCCCAGATGCCGTAACCCCACGGCTTGATGACCATGCACCCGCGCACGCCCGATTCCTCGGCGAGGTCGGCGGCGGAGATGACCTCCTGGTACCACTTGGCAAAGTCGTCTTCGCGCTTGACCGTGAGCGCGTGGCGGATCTGGGACACTGTCGGGCTTTCCTGCTTGGAATTGCGGCAGGGCGCTATGCGCTATTTGCCGAGTTCGTCCAGCTTCTTTTGCATTGCCGCCATCTGTTCGCGCAGCACCGCAATCTCGTCGCGGCTCTCGCCCGCGGACGCTCGCGGCTTGTCCTTGGGCTTGCCGATCCCGGGCATGAAGACGTCGGCAGCCGCGCGCATCATCGCCATGTTGGTTTCGTGGATGGCGGCGAAGGGACCGGTGGAGAGGCCCTTCTCGAAGGCCTCGCGGATCTTGGACTGGTTCTCGCGGAAATTGGCCATGCTGGCTTCGAGATAGGACGGCATCATCGCCTGCATCGAATTGCCGTACATGCCGATCAGCTGCCTGAGGAAGCTGACGGGGAGCATCTGCTGGCCGCCGCTGGCTTCCTCGTCCATGATGATCTGGGTCAGGATCTGGTGGGTGATGTCATCGCCGGTCTTGGCGTCGAGCACCTGGAACTCGACATTCTCGCGAACCATCTTGGCCAGATCCTCGAGCGTGATGTAGCTCGAGGATGCCGTGTTGTAGAGCCGCCGGTTGGCGTATTTCTTGATGATGATGGCATCGCCTGCTTCGCCCGATGCCGATTTCGCCCTGCCCGCCATTGTGTTTCGATCCCGAATTGCGTCCCGTTAGTTGCTCCTTAGCACCTGCACACGCTGCGGTGCAACAACCGCGCCGGAATCTGTCAACCGCGGCGCAGGCGCGCGCCGATCACCGTCAGCATTTCGTAAGGCGAGAGAGCATTTTGCTGCGCAGCATCGGCGATGTCCCAGGGAACCTCGAGCCAGTCTCCGGCCACAAGATCGGGTGCCGCACCCAGATCGACCACCACCATGTCCATCGACACCTTGCCGAGGATCGGTAGCGGCCGGCCCTGATGATGGAGCGCGTTGCCCGGGCCGCGGCTGCGCAGGAACCCGTCGGCATAGCCGATCGAGACAGTGCCGACCCGCATGTGGGTTGGCGCAATGAAGACCGAATTGTAGCCCACGCCCTCGCCCGGCGCGAGCTGGCGGCATTGCAGCAGGCGCGCCTCGACGCGGGCGACGGGGCGGATCGTGCCGGCCAGTTCCGGGCGCGGCACCCCGCCGTAGAGCGCAAGGCCCGGGCGCGTCACGTCGAAGGCGAAGTTCTCTCCCAGCGCGATGCCTGCGCTGTTGGCGAGGCTGAGCCGCCGGTGCGGAACGATCCCGGCCGCCTCGCGCAGCAGTTCGGCCTGCATCCGGTTCATCGCCGTGGTCTCGTCGGCACTGGCGAGGTGGCTCATCAGTAAGTCGATCTCGAGCGCGGCGATCCGCGGATCGCCCGCTTCGGCCAGCGCGATGCCGAGCCGGTTGATCCCGGTGTCGACCATCAGATGGCAGCGCCCGCCCCCGCTGTTTGTCCACATTGCGGCCTGTTCGAGCGAATTGATCACGGGCACCGCCCCGCTCGCGCGGGCATAGGCGCAATCTTCGCTCGTCAACGGGCCGTGGAGCACTGCCACCTGTTCGGCGGGGACGTGGGCAATCACCCCCGCAACCTCGCTCCAGTGGGCGACGAAGAAGGTCTCGCACCCCGCATCCCTGAGCACCGGAACGCAGGTGTCCACACCGAGGCCGTAGCAGTCCGCCTTGACCGCAGCTCCCGCGGTCGCCGCGCCCGAGAGCGCATCGAGCGCCCGCCAATTGGCCGCGAGGGCCTCGCGATCGACGGTCAGGCGCAGACTGGGCGGAGGCAGCAGGGGGTCTGGAACGGTGCCCATCGCTGCCCGATAGCTTTCATTCATCGACAAAGTCTCGCGGCGGGCCTCCCGGAATGCCCCACCATGCGACCAGCAGGCCGAAGGCGACCACCGCCCAAGTGTACCACAGGCCCGAATAGATATCCCCGGTGCGGGCCACGATCACGCCGGCGATCAGGGGCAGGAACCCGCCGAGATAGCCCGCGCCGATGTGGTAGGGGATCGACATCGAGGAATAGCGGATGCGGGCCGGAAACATCTCTGAGAGGAGCGCGGCAACCGAACCATAAGTCAGCGCCGAGAGCAGCCCCAGCACCAGCAGCACGCCGACGATGCCGATGATGTTGGCGAGAGGCGGTTGCTGCTTGGCGAAGTCAAACCCGTATTGCCCGAGAGCGCCCTGAATCCCCGCCTTGCGCGCCGCTCCGTCGGCGAACCATGCCGGATCGACCGGCACCGGCTCCCCGCCGACGCTGAGCGTGACCGCATCGCCCGCGGTCAGGGTGTAGGGCACGCCCGCGGCGGTCAGGGTCTCGAGCACCTTGCCGCAATCGGTCTGGTCGCGCTGGAACAGCTCGGCGAAGGGATCGGTCTCGCAGGCCGGGCCGCTCACCACCACCGGGGCGCGTTCTGCCGCCTCGGCGATTCCGGGGTTGGCGAGGCTCCCCATGAGCCAGAACAGCGGGAAAAGCAGCGCCAGCGTCAGCACCGATCCGACGATGATCGGCAGCTTGCGCCCGACCCGGTCGGACCACTTGCCGACCACGATGTAGAAACTCATGGCGATCAGGCCCGACACCAGCAGCACCAGCTCGACCGTCAGATCATCGACATGCATCGGCCCGCGCAGGAAGCTCATCCCCGAGAAGAAGGCCGTGTACCAGATCGTCGTAAGGATGCCGGTGATCCCGAACAGCGCGACGAACAGACGCTTGGGATTGCCGGGATAGGTCATGCTCTCGACGAAGGGGTTGCCCGAGGTTTCGCCGGCCGCCTTCATCGCCTGGAACACCGGGCTTTCCGACAGCTTGAGGCGCATCCACAGCGAGATCAGAAGGAGGATGATCGAAAGCAGGAAGGGCACGCGCCAGCCCCATGCGGCAAAGGCATCGGCGGGGATCAGCGCGCGGCAGGCCAGCACGACGATGATCGACAGGACAAAGCCTCCTGCCACGCTGGCCTGGATGAAGCTGGTGTAGAAGCCGCGCTTTTCGGGCGGGGCGTGCTCGGCGACATAGATCGCCGCACCGCCATATTCGCCGCCGAGCGCAAGGCCCTGAATCACCCGCAGCAGGATCACGATGATCGGCGCCGCCATGCCGATGGTGTCGACTGTCGGGATCAGACCCACGCCGGCGGTCGCGATCCCCATGAGGGTGACGGTGACGAGGAAGGTGTATTTGCGCCCCAGCCTGTCCCCCAGAAAGCCGAACAGCACCGCACCCAGCGGGCGGAAGGCAAAGCCGACCGCGAAGGTCGACCACACCAGCAGGAGCCCCAGCGTCTCGTTGTCGGTGGCGTAGAAGGCGTCCTTGAGGATGTAGGCGAGCGTGCCGTAGATGAAGAAATCGTACCACTCGAAGATGGTGCCGGCGGACGATGCGCCGATCACCAGCCGGATTTCCTGTTCTGACGGCTCGCGGTCAGCGAGCGCCTGCGCCTCTGCCATGTTTCTCTTATCCCCTTTGCCGCCCGAGGCAGCTTCTCGGGACACGTCCCTAGCGCGCGTCCGCGCCGCTTGAAAGCGCCGCGACGGCGGCCTTCCACGGCAAGAGCAGCGCGCCGTGGCGCCCGGGGTGCCCCTGTGCGGGAGCGAGCGCCGCGATTCCCGGCCATGACGGCAGCGCGCCCTCGCCCGCCAGCCACGCCTCGAGCGCGGAAAGGGTGCGGTGGAGGTCCTCTGCCGGAGCGCCCGGCGCGCCCTGCGCCAGCAGCGCCGCCGAAGCCTGTCCGATCGCGCAGGCGCTGACCTGCATCCCGACCCTTGCGACCTGCCCCGCCCCGTCCAGCGCCATCCCGAGCGCGATCACGCTGCCGCAGCTGCGCGAGCGCGCCTCGGCGCGGAGCGGCAGGTCGTCAGCGAGCGGAAATGCTGCCAGCGCCGTCGCCAGCGACAGGAGTTCGGGCGAATAGAGCCTTGTCGATGCGCGCGCGTTCACCGGCGCTTACTTGGCGAACCGGGCCGCCGCCGCCTCGCGCGCCTCGTTCTCGCCGCGCAGCCGGTCGCGCCGGATCGCGATCGAGGGCAGCAGCTGGCGCGAGAAGGCATCGGCGGCCGGATAGGTGCGTGCACCGGTGATCCATTGCGGGCGGCCGGTGTAGCCCCAGCTCTCGTCGAAGCCGGTGACCAGCATCGCGAAGGCGAAGACCGCCATCAGCGCGCCCTTGACCGCGCCGAAGCCGAAGCCGAGCACCCGGTCGATCGGTCCCAGCACCGCGCCGTCCGATGCGCTGCTGGCATTGCCGATGATGACCTTCATGGCCGCATAGGGGATCAGGAGCAGGAGCGCGAAGGCCAGCAGCGAAACGGCCGGTTCGGCACGGTAGAAATTGCGCAGGCCCTCTGTCAGGCCGGGGTGGAGAAAGTGCAGCGCGATCGCCGCCATGATCCACGAGGCGAGGCTGAGGACTTCCTGCACGAGCCCGCGCATGAATCCGCCGATGGCGGCGACGCCCACGATGATGGCGATGATGATGTCGAGACCGGCCATGGGCGCGAGGTCTATGCGCTGCCCATCACCTGGTCAACGAGGTTCGCAAGCGCCGGCAAACCGCGATATTGCGCGCCCTTGTCGCCCGTCGCTGCGCCCGCCGGGCCGTAGCAGCGCACAAAGCCGAGCTTGGCGGCCTCGCGCAGGCGCAGCGGGGCGTGGGCGACGGGGCGGATCTCGCCTGCAAGGCTGACCTCGCCGAACCACGCGGCCTTGTCGGGCAGCGGCCGGTCGGCGAGCGCCGAGACCAGCGCGGCGGCGACGGCAAGGTCGGCGGCGGGGTCGGTCAGGCGATAGCCGCCGGCAATGTTGAGATAGACCTCGGCCGAGGAGAAATTCAGCCCGCAGCGCGATTCGAGCACGGCGAGCAGCATGGCGAGGCGCCCGCTGTCCCACCCCACCACCGCCCGCCGCGGGGTCGCGCCCGATTGCAGGCGCACGATCAGCGCCTGGATCTCGACCAGCACGGGCCGCGTGCCCTCCAGCGCCGGGAACACCGCGCTCCCGGCGAGCGGCGTCTCGCGGCCCGAGAGGAACAGCAGCGAGGGGTTGGCGACCTCCTCCAGCCCCTCGGTGGCCATGGCGAAGACCCCGATCTCGTCGACCGCGCCGAAGCGGTTCTTCAGCGCACGCAGGATGCGATACTGGTGCGAGCGTTCGCCCTCGAAGCTCATCACCACATCGACCATGTGTTCCAGCACGCGCGGGCCGGCGATGGTGCCGTCCTTGGTGACATGGCCGACCAGCACCAGCGCGCAGCCGCTCTCCTTGGCGTAGCGGATCAGCTCCAGCGCGCAGCCGCGGACCTGCGACACCGTGCCGGGCGCGCCCTCGATCGTGTCGGAATGCATCGTCTGGATAGAATCGATCACCAGCAGCGCGGGCGGCGGGCCCATCCCGAGCGTGGTCAGGATATCGCGGACCGAGGTTTCCGAGGCGAGCCGGATCGGCGCGTCGGCCACGCCCATGCGCGAGGCGCGCAGGCGGACCTGCCCGGCCGCCTCCTCGCCGCTGACATAGACGACATCATTGCCGCCCCGCGCGATGGTCGCCGCGGTCTGGAGCAGGAGGGTCGACTTGCCGATCCCCGGATCGCCGCCGAGCAGCACCGCCGAGCCGGGCACCAGCCCGCCGCCCAGTGCGCGGTCGAACTCGGCAAGACCGGTCGACTTCCTCACCGGCAGGGTCGCGGGCGCGTTGAGCGGCTCGAAGGCCACCGGCCGTCCGCCGCTCGAAAGGTCGTGCTTTTGCGAGAACACCGTCGCCGGGACGTCCTCCACCAGCGTGTTCCACTGCCCGCAATCGGCGCATTGCCCCTGCCAGCGGTGCGAGACCGAGCCGCATTCCTGGCACACGTAACGGCGCTTGGTTTTTGCCATAGGCACGCGCCATAACGAGAACAGATGCTGAACGCAATTGCATCCCGCCTGTCTTCCCCGCTAGACAGTCGCCATGCGCCAGAAGGAATTGCGCCTAGCCCTGGTATGTTATGGCGGGGTCAGCCTTGCGGTCTACATGCACGGGATCACCAAGGAGGTCTGGCACCTCGCCCGCGCGAGCCGTGCCTTCCATCACCCCGCCGCGGTGCCGCTCGAGGGCGTGGCGGCGGCCTATCGCGATTTCCTGCGCACCATCGAGCAGCAGCAGGGCCTGCGCCTGCGCGTGCTTCCCGACATCCTCACCGGGGCGAGCGCGGGCGGGATCAACGCGGTGTTCCTCGCCCAGGCGATCCACGCCGGGCACAGCCTGGAGCCGCTGACCGACCTGTGGCTGACCAATGCCGACGTGAGCGAGCTGACCGATCCCGAGGCCGAGCCGATGTGGCGCTATGCCAAGCTCTGGGCCCAGCCGATCGCCGAATGGTTCCTCTCGCGGCCGGGCAACGCTGTCAGTGCGACCGTCTCGCCGGAGACGCGGGCCGAGGTGCGGGCCAAGGTCTCGCGCCTCGTGCGCGGGCGCTGGTTCAGCCCGCCCTTCTCGGGCGCGCGCTTTTCGGCGATGCTCTACGAGGCCTTCAGGAAGATGGAGGCGGAAGGCGACGGCATCCCGCTGCTGCCCCCCGGCTATCCGGTCGACCTCGCAGTGACGGTCACCGACTTCCGCGGGCACCCGGAGACATTGCGCCTCAACTCCCCGCTCGAGGTCGAGGAGACCGAGCACCGCCTGCCGATCAATTTCCGCGCGCGCACCGGCGATGGCGGGGTGCTGGCCGATCCGCTCGAACTGGTGCTCGCGGCCCGCGCCACCGCGAGCTTCCCGGGCGCCTTCCCGCCGCTCACGCTCGCCGAGATTGACCGTCTGGCCGAGGCCGAGGGGCATCACTGGGCCACGCGCGAGGCGTTCCTTGCCCGCATCATGCCCGCGCACGTCGCGCGGGGCACCGTGGGAGAGGTCGCGCTGATCGACGGGGCGGTGCTGGTCAACGCGCCCTTCGGAGCCGCGCTTGCGGCGCTCTATGGCCGTCCGGCCCAGCGCGAGGTCGACCGGCGCTTCGTCTATCTCGACCCGCGCCCGGAAGGCGGCGCGGCGATGACGGGGCCTGCGTCTCGCAAGGTCGGCTTCTTCGGCGCGATCTTCGGCTCGCTCTCGACCATCCCGCGCGAACAGCCGATCCGCGACGATCTGGAACGCATCGAACAGCAATCGCGCGACGCCGCCCGGTTGAAGCGCATCGTCATGGACCTCCAGGGCGATATCGACCGCGCGGTGGAGAAGCTGTTCGGCTACACCTTCCTGCTCGACCGCCCCACGCCCAAGCGCCTCGCCGGGTGGCGCGCCAAGGCACAGCAGGCCGCCGCCGAGCGCGCGGGTTATGCCTTCGGGGCCTATGCGCTGACCAAGTTCGAGGGCATCCTCGACCAGCTCGCGCGCCTGACGCTCAAGGCCGCGGGTCAGCCGCTCGGCGACACGGCGCCGCTGGTGCGGGCGTTTCGGTGCGAGCTGGAGGCGCGGGGGCTCGACGGGCTGACCGATGCGCAAGGCGGCGCCACGGCCGGCGCGATCGCCTTCTTCCGCGCCCACGACACAGGCTTCCGCATCCGCCGCCTGCAACTCCTCGCCCGCAAGCTCGCGCGCGACTGGCAGGTCGATCCCGACATCGCCGAGGACGCGCTCGACCGCGCGCGCGACCGGCTCTACGAGATCCTCGCGCTCTACTATCGCGCCGACGAGGACGTGTTGCGCGCGTCCCGTTTCCGCGAGCTTGCCGTAGACGGGATCCGCAATCCGGGCGCGGTGCTCGATTTGCTCGCCACCCAGCGGCTCCTGCCCGCCACGGATCTGGCCGCGGAGGAGCAGCTGATCGACGCGCTCGAGGACATGCCGAAGAACCTCAAGCGGCGGATGCTGCTCACCTATCTCGGCTTTCCCTTCTACGATGTCGCCACCCTGCCCCTGTCGCGGCGCGAGGGGCTGGACGAGTTCAATCCTGTGAAGATCGACCGCATCTCCCCCGACGATGCGCTCAGCATCCGCGGCGGCGGGACGACGGCGACGCTCAGGGGCATCGAGTTCTACAATTTCGGCGCCTTCTTCAGCCGCGATTACCGCGAGAACGATTACCTCTGGGGCCGCCTGCACGGGGCGGAGCGGATGATCGATCTCGTCGCATCGACCGTCACCGGCGGCGTCTCGGGCGAAGCGGTGCGCGCCGCCAAGCGGTCGGTGTTCCTTGCGGTGCTCGACGAGGAGGAGAGCGCCGGTCGCTGCCAGCGCGGGCTGGTCGAACAGGTGCGGTTGGAAGTGCGCGAGCGGATGGGCTAGCAATTGCGCTCGGCTTCCGTTCGCCCTGAGCTTGTCGAAGGGCCGTCTTTCCTTTCGCTTACAAACCCCGCTATCGAAAAGGAAAAGCAGTGGTTCGACAAGCTCAGCACGAACGGTTCTAAGGTTTGACCACCCCGAAGAACAGCAGCATCACGAGGCGCGAATCCTCCGGCGTGGTGCCGAAGCCCGGGGCGGCATCGTGGAACTGCCAGGGCGAGAACAGCAGCAGCCGGTTGAAGCGGGCGGGCACGCGCATGACGCGCTCCCACTTGGCCGGACTTGTGGTGTCCTTGTTGACCACGTCCTCGACCAGCGCGTTGATGTCCCCATAGCCCGAGGCGGCGATCTTCGCCGCGTCCTGCGGCACGGCTTCGAGCCCGGTGCGCCTGTGGCGGAAGAAATCGGTGCCGCCCGCATCCGGCTTGGCGCAATCCTCGGGGCGCGAGAGATAGAGGATGCCCGAATAGGCGGCCGGGTCGATATGCACCCCGCTCCGGCCCTTCGCGCCCTTGCGGGTAAGACGGCAATGGCCGTGCTGCGTGCCGGGCGCGGAGGTGAGCCTCACCCCGAGCAGGCGCGAGACCGCAGTGTCGATTGGCGCGGTATCGAGCGGCTGCGAGGAGTTGAGCCCCGGGAAATTGCCGTGCTGTCGCGCCGGATCATAGTCCAGCCCCAGCGCCGCCCGCCGCGCCGCCCAGGGGTCGGCAAGGAAATCGTCAATGATGAGGAGCGAGGGCAGCACGCTCAGCTACCGAACGCGTCCTTGAGCTTGGCGAAGAAGCTGCGGCTTTCGGGGCATTCGTCGCCCGTTTCGGTCGCCTTGAACTCCTCGAGCAGCTCCTTCTGACGGCGCGAGAGTCTCGTGGGCGTTTCGACCACGATCTCCGCCACCAGATCGCCGCGTCCGCGGCCCTGGAGCACGGGCATCCCGGCGCCGCGGATGCGTAGCTGCTTGCCCGACTGGATGCCCGCCGGAATGTCGAGCCGGTTGGTCGAGCCGTCGAGATCGGGGATCTCGACACAGCCGCCGAGCGCGGCGGTGGTGAAGCTGACCGGCACACGCGTCGCAAGCGTCGTGCCCTCGCGTTCGAACACGGGGTGCGGCTTCACGTGGAGGAAAATGTAGAGATCGCCCGGAGGCGCGCCGCGCTGGCCGGCCTCGCCCTTGCCCTGAAGGCGAATGCGGGTGCCCGTGTCGACCCCTGCGGGGATGTCGACCTTGAGGGTCTGGGCCTTGTCGACGCGGCCTTCCCCGCGGCAGACGCGGCAGGGGTTCTCGATCACCGTGCCGCGGCCGTTGCAGGTCGGGCACGGGCGCTCGATCACGAACAGGCCCTGCTTGGCGCGCACGCTCCCCATGCCGTGGCACAGGTTGCACTGGCGTTCGCTGGTGCCAGGGGTGGCGCCGGTGCCGTCGCAGGTGTCGCAGGCTTGCGAGACCTCGATCTCGATCTCGCTCGACTTGCCGTGGAAGGCCTCCTCGAGCGTGACCTGCATGTCGTAGCGCAGATCCGCGCCGCGCCGGTTCTGCTGGCGCTGGCCCCCGCCGCCGCCGAAGGCGCCGCCGAAGATCGTCTCGAAGATGTCGCCGATATCGGCGAAGTCGCCGCCGCCCCGGCCGCCGAAGCCGCCGCCGAACGGGCCGCCCCCGCCCCCGCCGTTCATCCCCTGCGTGAAGGCCTCGTGCCCGTAGCGGTCATAGGCCGCACGCTTCTGCGGGTCCTTGAGGCAGTCATAGGCCTCGTTGATCGCCTTGAACTTGGCCTCGCAGGTGGCATCGCCCGGATTGCGGTCCGGGTGATACTTCATGGCGAGCTTGCGGTAGGCGCTCTTGAGGGTCGCCCCGTCGCAATCGCGGGTGACCTCGAGCGTGGCGTAATAATCGAGCTGGGCGCTGGACATGTGCGTGACCTAATCCCCGTGACCACCACCCGCCGCCGCGCCGGATACGTGATCCGGGCGCTGCGACGGGCCTGTGGGTTGCATCGGGGCCTTAGCCCTTCTTGTCTTCGTCGACCTCGGAAAACTCGGCGTCGACCACGTCCTCGGCCGGAGCCTCGTCGGCCGGCGCGGCCTCGCCTTCGGGGCCGGCGGCCTGCTGGGCTTCGTAGATCTGCTGGCCCATCTTCATCGCCGCCTGGGTGAGCGCCTGCGCCTTGGCGTTGATGTCATCCGGATCGCCGCCTTCGAGCGCGGCCTTGACCGCGGCGATCGCGGCCTCGACGTCGCTCTTGGTCGCGGCGTCGATCTTGGACCCGTGCTCCTCGAGCTGCTTTTCGGTCGCGTGGACAAGGCTGTCGGCCTGATTGCGCGCTTCCGCGGCCGCCCGGCGCTTCTTGTCCTCCTCGGCGAACTTCTCGGCGTCCTTGACCATCTGATCGATGTCGGCATCCGAGAGACCGCCCGAGGCCTGGATCTTGATCGTCTGTTCCTTGCCGGTGCCCTTGTCGCGCGCCGAGACCGAGACAATGCCGTTGGCGTCGATGTCGAAGGTCACTTCGATCTGCGGCACGCCGCGCGGGGCCGGCGGGATACCGATCAGGTCGAAATTGCCGAGCAGCTTGTTGTCCGCCGCCATCTCGCGCTCGCCCTGATAGACCTTGATCGTCACCGCGTTCTGGTTGTCCTCGGCGGTCGAGTAGGTCTGGGTCTTCTTGGTCGGGATGGTGGTGTTGCGGTCGATCATGCGGGTGAACACGCCGCCCAGCGTCTCGATGCCGAGCGAGAGCGGGGTCACGTCGAGCAGCAGCACGTCCTTGACGTCGCCCTGGAGCACGCCCGCCTGGATCGCCGCGCCCATCGCGACGACTTCATCGGGGTTCACGCCGGTGTGGGGCTTCGCACCGAAGAACTGCTCCACGACCTCGCGCACCTTGGGCATGCGGGTCATGCCGCCGACGAGGATCACCTCGTCGACCTGATCCTTGGTGATGCCCGCATCGGCGAGCGCCTTCTTGCAGGGCTCGAGCGTGCGCTGGATCAGCCCGTCGACCATCTTCTCGAGGTCGGCGCGGGTGATCGTCTCGACGAGGTGCAGCGGGGTGGTGCTGCCGCCTTCCATGCGCGCGGTGATGAAGGGCAGGTTGATTTCGGTGGTCGCCGCGCTCGACAGCTCGATCTTGGCCTTTTCGGCGGCTTCCTTGAGCCGCTGGAGGGCGAGCTTGTCGGTCTTGAGGTCCATCTGCTCCTTCTTCTTGAAGGAATCCGCGAGGAACTCGACGATCGCGTTGTCGAAGTCTTCACCGCCAAGGAAGGTGTCGCCGTTGGTCGACTTCACCTCGAACACGCCGTCACCGATCTCGAGGATCGAAACGTCGAAGGTGCCGCCGCCGAGGTCGTAGACCGCGATGGTCTTGCCGTCTTCCTTGTCGAGGCCATAGGCGAGCGCTGCGGCCGTCGGCTCGTTGATGATGCGCAGCACCTCGAGGCCGGCGATCTGGCCGGCATCCTTGGTCGCCTGACGCTGGGCGTCGTTGAAATAGGCGGGCACGGTGATGACGGCCTGCGTCACGCTCTCGCCGAGGTAGCTTTCGGCGGTTTCCTTCATCTTCTGGAGAATGAAGGCCGAAACCTGCGAGGGGCTGTAGTCCTCGCCGCCGGCGTTGACCCAGGCATCGCCGTTCTTGCCCTTGGTGATCTTGTAGGGAACGAGCTCCATGTCCTTCTTGGTCATGGGATCGTCGAACCGGCGGCCGATCAGGCGCTTGATCGCGAAGAGGGTGTTGTCGGGGTTGGTGACCGCCTGCCGCTTGGCGGGCTGGCCGATCAGGCGCTGGCCATCCTTGGTGAAGGCCACGATCGAGGGCGTGGTGCGCGCGCCTTCCGAATTCTCGATGACCTTGGGCTTGCCGCCGTCCATGACAGCAACGCAGGAGTTGGTGGTGCCGAGGTCGATACCGATTACTTTACCCATTGTTTCCCCATCCATAAGGACAATTGTTGGACACCGCTGCCTTCGGCTTCCCGGATATCGGCAAAGCACCTCGGCGGCTCGTTTGTGACGGCGATATAGGTGTGGTTTCGCTTGGCACAAGAGAGGCCCCGCCCTAGATTCAGAGCCCTTCCACAAGGAGACTGAAGCGTGATTTCCCTTCGACCCGTCGCATGTGCCGCTCTGGTTGTCCTCGCCCTGCCCGGCCTTGCCGCCTGCGCCCCCGAGGCCGGCGCGCCTGCAGGCGAGACCGCGAGCCCCGCAGCCAGCGGCCTAACCGTGAGCAATGCGCGCGTCGTGCTCCCGCCCGTCGCGGGCAATCCGGCGGCGGTCTATTTCGACCTCGCCTATACGGGCGCAGCGGGCGTCACGCTCGAGGATGTGACGGTCGAGGGCGCAGGCATGACCATGATCCACGACTATGCCGAGACAGCGGGGAAGATGGAGATGACCATGGCGGGGCCCGTGACCCTCGCCGAGGGTGCGCCGGTGAGCTTTGCGCCTGGCGGTCTGCACGTGATGGCGATGGAGCCGACCGACGCGCTCAAGCCGGGCGGCACCGCGAAGGTGACCCTGACCCTGTCGGACGGCAGCACCACCACCGTCGATGCACCGGTGCGCGCCGCCGGGGACGAACGCTGAACGAGGCTCAGGTCCTCGCCCCTGCCTGCCCGGTCGGCGGCGAGCGGCCCCTGACGGCGGGCGAGGTCGCCCTTGCGCGCTCGGTGTTCGGCGATGCGATCGACTACGCGCCGGTGCGCATCCGGCGCCGCAAGTTCTTTGCCCTCCACCCGCGCGGGGTGACGATGGCGCCGATGGGTCATCTCCACTTCCACCCGCTCGCCGCCCATTACTGCGACGACTTCGCCGCCGCCCCGCTGGAGCGGCAGGCGCACTTCATCCACGAGATGGTGCATGTCTGGCAGACGCAGACCCGCGGGCGGTGGTATCTGGTGACGCGCCGCCATCCGTGGTGCCGCTACGACTATGCGCTGAAGCCGGGCTGGCCGCTCGAACGCTACGGGATCGAGCAGCAGGCCGAGATCGTGCGCCATGCCTTCCTGCTGCGCGAAGGCGGCGAGGTCGCGGGGGGGGCACCCGACCTCGCGACCTACGCCGGAATTCTGCCCTTCCGGGCGGGTTAGTCGGGACAGCGCACCGCGTATTCGCGTCCCTGTGCGTCGACGCGGTAGCAATCGCCGTTGTCGCGCTTCTTGATCAGCGTGCCGCCAACGCCGCCTGCGGCAGCACCGATGGCGGCGCCCGTGCCGATGTCGCCGCCGGTCACAGCGCCGACGGCGGCCCCTGCGGCAGCGCCGACGCCGGCGCCCTCGACGGCGTAGTTGTCGGCACAGGCGGCAAGCGAGAGGGCTGCGGCCGCGCCGAGGATCGGGGTTGCAAGGCGATAGTTCATGTCATCTCTCCGATGGATCGGGTTAGGCCCAAGCCTACCGGAGAGGGGACAGCGATGTTCCTCGGCTCGCCGCGCCGCAGGGTGCGTGCGGCGCGAAAGCCCGGTTATTCGGGCGCCTTCGCCACCGCGACCATCGCCGCGCGCAGCAGGCGGTCCTTGATCATCCAGCCCGCCTGCATTTCCGAGACCACCGTGCCCGGCTCGTGATCCGTGGTCGGCACCTCGAGCATCGCCTGGTGCTGGTTGGGATCGAGCGGCAGGCCGACCGCGGCGATGCGGGTGATGCCGTTCGAGGCGAATACCTTCTCGAGCTCGCGCTGGGTCGCCTCCAGCCCGATGACGAGGCCCTTCATGCTCTCGTCCTCGCGCAGGGACTGCGGGATCGCGTCGATCGCGCGCGCGAGATTGTCGGCGACGCTCAGGATGTCGCGGGCAAAGCCGGTCGCGGCGTAGGCGCGCGCTTCGTCCTTCTCGCGCTCGAGGCGGCGGCGCACGTTCTGCGTCTCGGCCTGGGCGTAGAGCACCTCCTGCTTCGCCGCCTCGAGATCGCGCTTGAGCGATTCGAGCGCCTCGGCCAGCGGCTCGGCTTCCTCGCCGCCCTCGCGCAGGTGCTCGGGCACGCCCTTCAATTCGTCTTCCGCCGCCTGATCCAGCGGCTTGTCGTTGTCGGTCATGTCGTGTGGCTTTCCATTCAAGCGATAAGCTTGCCCAGCGAACGGGCGGTGAGGTCCACCATGGGGACAACCCGCGCATAATTCAACCGCGTGGGGCCGATCACGCCGAGCACGCCGACCACCCGCCCCTCGCGGTCGCGATAGGGCGAGGCGATCACCGATGAGCCCGAAAGCGCGAAGAGGCGGTTCTCCGAGCCGATGAAGATGCGGGTCGCCTCGGCCTCGCGCGCCGAATCGAGCAGCTCGGCGACCGACTGCTTGTTCTCGAGGTCTTCCAGCAGCATCCGCACCCGCTCGATATCGCCGAGCGCCGCCTCGTCGAGCAGGTTCGCCGCGCCGCGAACGATCAGCACGGGCCGTGCGGCTGCGTCCTGGCTCCACACCGCGAGGCCGCGTTCGACCAGATCGCGCGAGGCATCGTCGAGCTGCGACTGTCCGGCGCTGATCTCGGCGCGCATCGCCTGCGCCGCCTCGGCAAGGGTGCGCCCGGCGAGGCGCGCGGTAATGTAGTTCGACGCCCGATCGAGCGCCCCCGGGTTCAGGGCGCCCCCGATGGTGACGACGCGGTTCTCCACCCCCCCGTCCTCGCCCACCAGCACCGCGAGCGCGCGGCCCTGCCCGAGGTCGACGAGGGAGAACTGGGCGAGCCGCTGTTCTCGCGGAGCCACCAGCACCATCCCCGCAGCTCCCGACAGGTCGGAGAGGATCGCGCTCGCCTGCTTCAGCGCGGCCTCGACCGGCCCTGCCTCCGCGAGCCGCGCCTCGATCGCGGCCTGTTCCTCGCGCGTCGGTTCGGCCACGCGCATCATCCCGTCGACGAAGATCCTGAGGCCTGCATCGGTCGGCATCCGTCCGGCACTGGTATGCGGTGCGGCGAGCAGGCCGAGCATTTCCAGGTCGGCCAGCACCGAGCGGATCGAGGCGGGCGAAAGGTTGAGCGTGCCGTCCGCCGCCAGCGTCTTGGAGCCGACCGGCTGTCCGCTCTCGATATATTCCTCGACCACGCGCCGGAAGATCTCACGGGCGCGCTGGGTCAGTTCGGTGACGGGGAGCGAGGTCATGGATGTGCAGGCCCTATCGCCAACTTTCTTTCAATCCGTTCGGGCTGAGCTTGCCCGAGCCCTGCACTTTCTTCTAGCGCATGGCGACGAAAGAAAAACAGCCCTTCGACAAGCTCAGGGCGAACGGATCAAAGGACAAGAGATCATGCGCCCTTCAGGACGCGCGCCCGACGAAATGCGCGCCATCACCATCGAGACGGGTTTCACCAAGCACGCGGAAGGCTCGTGCCTGATCGGCTTCGGCGACACCCGGGTGCTGTGCACCGCGAGCGTCGAGAAAGGCGTGCCGCCGTGGATGCGAGGCAAGGGCGAAGGCTGGGTGACGGGGGAATATTCGATGCTCCCGCGCGCCACCCACACCCGCGGGGCACGCGAGGCCGCCAAGGGCAAGCAGTCGGGCCGTACGCAGGAAATCCAGCGGCTTATCGGTCGAAGCTTGCGCGCAGTGGTAGACTTGCAGAAGCTCGGCGAGCGGCAGATCACGCTCGATTGCGACGTGATCCAGGCCGACGGCGGCACCCGCACCGCCGCGATCTCGGGCGCGTGGATCGCGCTCAGGCTCGCCATCAACGGGCTGATGGCAGCGGGCGAGATCAAGCAGGATCCTATCACCGCGCAGGTCGCCGGCATTTCCTGCGGCATCTACAAGGGCACGCCGGTGCTCGACCTCGACTATGACGAGGATTCGAACGCCGAAGCCGACGGCAATTTCGTGCTCCTGTCGGGCGGCAAGATCGCCGAGGTGCAGGCCACCGCCGAGGGCGCGACCTATGACGAGGAAGGCCTGCTGCGCCTCCTGCGCCTCGCCCGCATCGGCTGCGACCGGATCTTCGCGACACAGCTGGACGCCGTGAAGTGACCAGAAGGCTTGGCTCCGGCACGCTGGTCATTGCCACGCACAATGCGGGCAAGCTCAAGGAAATCAGTGCCCTGCTCGATCCTTACGGGGTGAAGTGCATCTCCGCCGGATCGCTGGGTCTGCCCGAGCCGGCCGAGACGGGCACCACCTTCGCCCAGAACGCCATGATCAAGGCGCGCGCGGCGGCCGAGGCTTCGGGCCTCGCCGCGCTCGCCGACGACAGCGGGCTTTCGGTCGCGGCGCTCGATGGCCGCCCCGGCGTCTACACCGCCGACTGGGCCGAGCGGCAGTGGTTCGAGGGCGCGCCGGGGCGGGACTGGTACATGGCGATGGGCAAGGTCGAGGGGATGCTCGCCGAGAAGGGCCCCGATGTGGACCGTGCCGCCGCCTTCCACTGCGTCCTGGCGATTGCGTGGCCCGACGGCGAGCACGCCATCTACGAGGGCCGCTGCAACGGAAGCCTCACCTGGCCGCCGCGTGGCACGCTCGGCTTCGGCTATGATCCGGTCTTCGTGCCGACCGGCAGCGCGCTGACCTTCGCGGAAATCCCGCCTGAGGAAAAGCACGCCATCAGCCACCGCGCCGATGCTTTCGCCAAGCTGGTCGCGGAGCAGTTCGGCGGCTAGACTGGCGGCATGGCCCGCGCCCTCTACATCCACTGGCCCTTCTGCGCGAAGAAGTGCCCTTATTGCGACTTCAACTCGCACGTGCGCGAGGGCGTCGACATTGCCGCGTGGCAGGCCGCGCTGATCGCCGACATGCGGGCAGAGGCGGCTGTCGCCGGCGGGGAGACGCTGACCTCGATCTTCTTCGGCGGCGGCACACCCTCGCTAATGCCCCCTGCCCTCGTCGCCGCGCTGCTGACCGAGGCGGAAGGCCTTTGGGGCTTCGATCCGGCCATCGAGATCACGCTGGAGGCCAATCCCTCCTCGGTCGAGGCGGCGAACTTCGCCGGACTCGCGGCGGCGGGGGTGAACCGGTTGTCACTGGGGGTGCAGTCGCTTGACGATGCGGAACTGCGGTTCCTCGGGCGGCTCCACGGGGCCGGCGAGGCGCTGGCGGCGCTGGAGACGGCACAGGCGCATTTCGGGCGGGTTAGCTTCGACCTGATCTATGCCCTGCCCGGCCATACGCCGGAGCTGTGGGAGAAGCGCCTGACCCGCGCGCTGGGCTTCGGGACCGGTCACCTCTCGCTCTACCAGCTGACGATCGAGCCGGGAACGCGCTTCGCCAGCGACGTGCGGCGCGGGCGGCTCGTGCCGCTGGATGACGACGCCGCGGCCGAGCTTTTCGACATTACCCAGAGCCTGACCGGCGCGGCGGGTCTGCCGGCCTACGAGACCAGCAATCACGCAAGGCCGGGCGAGGAAAGCCGCCACAACCTCGTCTATTGGCGCTATCAGGATTACGCCGGGATCGGCCCGGGTGCGCACGGGCGGCGGGGCGGCATCGCGACGGTGCGGCACAGGAAGCCCGAAAACTACCTCGCCGCCGTGGCGCGGCAGGGCGACGGGATCGCCGAGGCCCGCGCGCTGGCCATCCCCGAACAGGCCGCCGAGGCGCTGCTGATGGGCCTTCGCCTGACCGAGGGGGTCGATCTTGCCGGACTTTCGGCGCGCTTCGGTCTGCCGGTCGCCGGCCTTGTCGATGAGGGCGCCCTCGCACGGCTTGCCGGCCTCGGGATGATGTGGAGGCAGGGCACGCGGATCGGGGTCGCGCCGCCGGGGCGGGGGGTGCTCGACGCGCTGCTCGCCGAACTCGTCGCCGACACGCTGGTCGCGGCATGAGCGCTGCCGACCTGCTCGAGGCCTGGCGCGCGCATCTTGCCGACAACCGCCGCCGCTCGCCCCATACGGTGCGCGCCTATGTCGCCGCCGCCGCCCGGTTGATGGCGGCAAACGCGCTGGAGGATTGGCCGTCGGTCGCCCGGACCGAGGCGCATCACCTGCGGGCCCACCTCGCCGCGCGGCGCACCGAAGGGCTCGGCAACGCCAGCACCGCCCGCGAGCTTTCGGCATTGAAGGCCTTCATCGCCTTTGCCCGCACCCAATCGGGTGACCCGGACCCTGCCGCACCGCGCCTGCGCGGACCGCGTCTCAAGAAGGGCCTCCCCCGCCCCGTCACCCCCGACGAGGCCGCGAACCTCGCCGACCTCGTCGATGGCCTCGCGGGCGAGGACTGGATCGGCGCGCGCGACAGGGCGGTGCTGCTCCTGATGTACGGATCGGGCCTGCGCATCGCCGAGGCGCTCTCGCTAAAGGGACGCGACGGGGCGATGGGCGAGGTGCTGCAAGTGACCGGCAAGGGCGGCAAGCAGCGCATGGTGCCGGTGCTGCCGATCACGCGCGCGGCGGTGGCAGACTATGTGCGCCAGTGCCCCTGGCCGCTCGCTCCGGCAGAACCGCTGTTCCGGGGCGCCAAGGGCGGGCCGCTCTCGCCCGGAATGGTGCAGCGCGCGATGGCACAGGCGCGGCGCGCGTTAGGGTTGCCGGACACCGCCACGCCGCACGCGCTCAGGCACTCCTTCGCCACCCACCTGCTGGGGGCGGGGGCGGATCTCAGGAGCTTGCAGGAACTGCTCGGGCACGCCTCACTGGGATCGACCCAGATCTACACCCGCGTCGATGCGGCGGCGCTGCTGGAGAACTACCGTAAGGCCCACCCGAGGGGTTAGGCCTTGTCCTCGGCCTCGTGCGCCTTGACCGGCTTCCACGTCACCACGCGGTAGATGTAGAACGCCACCCCGGCGAGCACGAAAGCAACCACGCCGTAGCCGGCGAGCTTCTCGAACCGCTCGACCAGCGGGGCCGCCGCCCGTCCGCCGAAGATCAGCACCGCGTTCCAGATCCCCGAGCCGAGGAAGGTGAACAGGCAGAAGCGCCACAGTTTCATCTGCGCCAGCCCCGCCGGCAGCGAGACGATGGTGCGCAGGATCGGCGAGAACCGGAGCGCGAAGACGATCCCGTCGCCGTATTTGCGGAAGATGTTGCGCGCCTTTGTGAACTCGTCCCACTCGAAGGTCAGCCAGCGGCCCCAGCGGTCGATGATCGCCTTGAGCTGTTCCTCGCTCCAGCGCACTCCGATCCAGTACCAGAACAGGTTGCCGGCGACCGTGCCGAGCGTGGCGACGATCCACACCGCCCAGAAGGTCATCTCGCCCCTGGCGACCAGCAGCCCCGCCCCGCCCATGATCACCTCCGACGGGATCGGCGGGAAGACGTTCTCGGCCATCATCAGCAGGAAGATGCCGAGGTAGCCGCCCTTGTCGAGCAGTTCGAGGAGGAATTCGGTCATGTGATCCCAGTCGAGAGGTTGCGGGACGGATCGGTCTATGCGGCGCGGCGCGCGGCGAGGCGCCGTTCGATCGCGTCCCAGATCATGCCCGCCGTATCAGTCTGGTTGAAGCGGTCAATCGCCACGATGCCCGTGGGGGACGTCACGTTGATCTCGGTGAGCCATTTGCCCCCGATCACGTCGATCCCGACGAAGGTGAGGCCGAGCCGCTTGAGGTCCGGCCCGAGGGCATCGCAGATCTCCCTTTCGCGCTCCGTGAGCTCCGTCGGTTGCGCGGAGCCGCCCATCGCCAGGTTGGAGCGGAACTCGCCCTCGCCCGGGATGCGGTTGATCGCGCCCGCGACCTCCCCGTCGACCAGCACGATGCGCTTGTCGCCCTTCGCCACATCGGGAAGGAATGGCTGGACCATGTGCGGCTCGGGCCAGGTCTGGTTGAACACCTCGAACAGCGCGGTGAGGTTTTCACCGGATTCGCCGATGCGGAAGATGGCCTTGCCGCCATTGCCGTGGATCGGCTTGACCACGATCGCGCCGTGCTTCGCCATGAAGCGCCGCACCTCGTCCACCGAGCGCGTGACCAGCGTCGGCGGCATGAAGCGGCGGTAGTTCAGCACCATCACCTTTTCGGGACTGTTGCGGACATTGGCCGGATCATTGACCACCAGCGTCTCGTGCCCGATCCGTTCGAGCAGGTGCGTGGCGGTGATGTAGCCCATGTGGAAGGGCGGGTCCTGACGCATCAGCACGACATCGACATCCTTGCCGAGATCGAGCCTGACCTGCTCGCCCCGGGTGAAATGATCGCCCTCGACCCGCTGCACCGTCACCGGGAAGGCGTGGGCGAACAGGCGGTCGTCCTCGTCCAGCGTCAGGCTTTCCACATGGTATTCATAGACCGTGTAGCCCCGCGCCTGTGCTGCGAGCATCAGGGCGAAGGAACTGTCGCCCGCGATCTTGATGCGGTCGATGGGGTCCATCTGGACGGCAATTTTCAGGGTCATGTCCCAAATCCGTTCGTGCTGGGCTTGTCGAAGCACCGTGTTTCTCAGGTGCGGCGGTTTAGAAGGAAGGACGGCCCCTCGACAAGGTTGGTGGAAACGGAAGAGCGGGCCGTTACCCGAAAGGCATCCATGCGTTTTCGATGTGGGTCGGTTTGCGGTCGGGGGCGAGCAGGATGACGTCGATGCGGATGTCCTCCCCGCCTGTCGCATAGTCCTGCCAAACGCATTCCACCGCCGCCGCGACGCGCCTCAAGCGGCGTTCGTCGATGGCGTCGGCAAGGCTCGCGGCACGCGCCCGCCACTTCACCTCGACGAAGGCGACGAGGCCGGCCTTCCTGGCGACGAGATCAATTTCGCCCGCCTTGGTTTTGACCCGCTCGGCCACGATCCGCCAGCCTCGCTGGGCGAGGAACATCGCCGCTTCGGCTTCGCCCTCGCGGCCGCGGGCGTCGGCCTCGTGGCGATCTTCCGGGGTGCGGGGCGCGCTCATTCGCCTTTCAGCTCCAGCGCGCGGGCATAGAGCGTCGCGCGGTCGATACCGGTTTGCTTCGCCACCTGGCCCGCTGCCTTGCCCGGCCCTGCCCCGGCCAGTGCCGCGCGCAGCAGGGCGTCGGTGTCGTGGACAGGCGCCTCCGCCTCGGCGGGTGGACCGACCAGCAGCACGATCTCGCCCTTGGGCGGATGCGCGGCGTAGTGTTCCGCCAAGGCTGCGGCGGTGCCGCTGCGGCACTCCTCGTGGAGCTTGGTGAGTTCGCGCGCGACCGCCACCTCGCGGGTCGGCCACAGCTCCGCGATGGCCTGTAAGGAGCGTTCGAGCCGCGGCGCGGTCTCGTAGAACACCAGTGTCGCCCCCACGCCCGCCACGCCCTCCAGCGCCTCGCGGCGGGCCTTGTCCTTGACCGGCAGGAAGCCCGCGAAGAGGAAGCGGTCGGAGGGCAGGCCCGCCATCGCCAGCGCCGAGACCGCGGCGCAGGCGCCCGGAATGCTCGTCACCGTCACGCCCGCCGCGCGCGCCTCGCGCACCAGGCGATAGCCCGGATCGGACACCAGCGGCGTGCCCGCATCCGACACCAATACGACCGGCGCCTGCCTCGCCTCGTCGATCACCCGCGCGCGGATCTCGGGCGGCGCGTGATCGTCGAGCCGCTGGAGCCGCGCCTTGATACCGTAATGTTTCAACAACTTGCCCGTCACCCGCGTGTCCTCGCAGGCGATCAGCGCGGCGCCTGCGAGCACCGCCAGCGCGCGCAGCGTGATGTCGCCGAGATTGCCAATCGGGGTCGCGACGATATACAGCCCGGGGACGGGTTCCCACGCGGGAATGGAAGAAAGCTCCGAGGGTCTCACGGGACGTTTCATGGAGCACGGCTGAGGGGTCGGCAAGAATGAAGCTTTGGGCGGGATCGAATTGGGCCGCACGGCTCGGGCACGCGGCGCAGCGCATCGCGCCTGCCGTTCCGGCGCGCAACGTGGCACTGGCCGGCGCGGCGCTGCTGGCGGCGGGGTGCCAGGTGATCCCCAAGACCGACGTGGCGACCACCGCCCCGCCCGCGCCCGCGCCCGAACCCTCGGCGACCGCGCTCCCGACCGACACGGGCCGCCACCGCATTGCCCTGCTGGTGCCGATGTCGGGCGATACCGGGCCTGTCGGGCAGGCGATCGCCAATGCCACCACCATGGCGCTGCTCGATACGGGCGCGGACAATCTGCGCATCACCACCTACGACACCTCGGCCGGCATCGGCGGAGCGGCGCAGAAAGCGATCGCCGACGGCAACAAGCTGATCCTCGGCCCGCTGACCTCCGATGCCGTCCCCGCGGTGCAGATGGCGGCGCGTCCGGCCGGCGTGCCGGTGATCGCCTTCGCCAACGACGCCTCGGTCGCCAGCGCCGATGTCTTCGTGATCGGACACCTGCCCGAACAGTCGATCCGCCGCACCGTTCAATATGCGCGCGGCAAGGGCGCAGGCCGCTTCGCCGTGCTCGCCCCCGAAGGCGACTACGGCACCCGCGCCGTCTCGGTGCTGGAGAACGCCCTCAGGGATTTCGGCGGCGCACTGGTGCGGCGCGAGAGCTATGCGCGCGGCAACACCTCGATCGTCAGCGCGGCCGCAAGGCTGCGGGCGGCGGGGGGCTACGACACGGTGCTGATCGCCGATTCCGCCCGGCTCGGGGTCGATGCCGCGGGCGAGCTCAACAAGACCGCCCGCAATCGCACGCGGATTCTCGGCACCGAGTTGTGGAGCGGCGATGCCGTGCTCACCCGGGCGGCCTCGCTCGAAGGCGCGCTGTTCGCCGCCGTCTCGGACCAGCGCTACGCCCGCTTCGCCGACAGCTACGCCGCCCGCTTCGGCGCCCAGCCCTACCGGGTGGCGACGCTCGGCTATGATGCCGTGCTGCTGACCCTGAGGGTGGCGCGCGACTGGAAGGTGGGCACGCCCTTCCCCAAGAACGAGCTCTACGACAAGGGCGGGTTCCTCGGGGTCGACGGGGCGTTCCGGTTCGGGCGGGGCGGCGTGATCGAGCGGGCGCTCGAGGTGCGCGAGGTCCGCGGCGGCGAGGTCGTGCCGGTCGATCCGGCCCCGACCGGCTTCGGCAAGTGAGTATAATCGCGGGGGGTGGCTTGTGAGGCTCCGCGCGGCGGCCCTATAACCGCGCGCATGGCCGATACCTCCCCCGACGATCTCTTCGCCAACACCCCGACCTCCAGCGGCGACTACAACGCCTCCGCCATCGAGGTGCTGGAGGGGCTGGAGCCCGTCCGCCGCCGACCGGGGATGTATATCGGCGGTACCGACGACCGCGCCTATCACCACCTTGCCGCCGAAGTGCTCGACAACGCGATGGACGAGGCGGTGGCGGGCCATGCGACGCGGATCGAGGTGCGCCTCGACGAAGGCAACCGCCTCTCCATCGCCGACAACGGCCGCGGCATCCCGGTCGACGAGCACCCGAAGTTTCCGGGCAAGTCGACGCTGGAGGTGATCCTTTCGACGCTCCACTCGGGCGGCAAGTTCTCCGGGAAGGCCTATGCCACCAGCGGCGGCCTCCACGGGGTCGGGATCAGCGTTGTCAATGCGCTGTCGTCCCACACCCGTGTCGAGGTGGCGCGCGACAAGCAGCTTTACGCGCAGGAATTCGCGCGCGGGGTGACGCAGGGCCCGATCCAGAACCTCGGCCCGACGCCCAACCGGCGCGGGACGACCGTCACCTTCGTCCCCGACACCGAGATCTTCGGCGAGCGCAGCTTCAACCCCAAGCGCCTGTTCAAGCTGGCGCGCTCCAAGGCCTACCTCTTCGCGGGCGTCGAGATCCGCTGGAAATGCGCAGCCAGCCTCGCGTCGGAGGACGTGCCGGCGGAAGCCGTGTTCAAGTTCCCCGGCGGGCTTGCCGATCACCTCGCCGAACAGGTCGGCACGCGCGAATGCGTGACCGCCCAGCCCTTCACCGGCTCGCAGGACTTCCCGCAGGTGGACGGCGTCCAGCAGGGCCGGGTCGAATGGGCAATCGCCTGGCCGCTCTATTCCGACGGTGCGACGAGCTGGTACTGCAACACCGTCCCCACCCCCGATGGCGGGACGCACGAACAGGGCCTGCGCACCGCGCTCACCCGGGGCCTCAGGGCCTTCGGCGAGCTGGTGGGCCAGAAGAAGGCCAAGGACATCACCGCGGATGACGTGATGACAGGCGCGGAAGTGATGCTCTCGGTCTTCATCCGCGATCCCCAGTTCCAGTCCCAGACCAAGGACCGCCTCACCTCGCCCGAGGCCGCGCGCCTCGTCGAGAACGCGGTCCGCGACCACTTCGACCATTTCCTCGCCGACAACATGGAGCGCGGGAAGGCGCTGCTGGGCGAGGTGATGGATCGCATGGACGAGCGCCTGAAGCGCAAGCAGGAGCGCGAGATCAAGCGCAAGAGCGCCACGAATGCGAAGAAGCTGCGCCTGCCCGGCAAGCTCACCGATTGCTCCGGCGAAGGCGGGCGCGAGACCGAACTCTTCATCGTCGAGGGCGACAGCGCGGGAGGCAGCGCCAAGCAGGCGCGCGACCGCAAGAGCCAGGCGATCCTGCCGATCCGCGGCAAGATCCTCAACGTCGCCAGCGCCACCGCCGACAAGATCCGCGCCAACAGTGAAATCGCCGACCTGATCCTCGCGCTGGGCTGCGGCACCCGCAAGGACTGCGACGCGGGCAACCTGCGCTACGATCGCATCATCATCATGACCGACGCCGACGTCGACGGCGCGCATATCGCGACGCTGCTGATGACCTTCTTTTTCCAGGAAATGCCCGACATCGTGCGGCGCGGGCACCTGTTCCTCGCGCAGCCCCCGCTCTACCGCCTGACCGCGGGCAAGGAGAGCCGCTACGCCCGCGACGATGCGCACCGGGCGGAGCTGGAGGCCACGGTGTTCAAGGGCCGGAAGGTCGAGGTCAGCCGCTTCAAGGGCCTCGGCGAGATGAACCCGCAGCAACTGCGCGAGACCACCATGGCGCCCGAGACCCGCAGCCTCATCCGCATCACCCTGCCGCAGGAATTCGAGCAGCGCGCCGGGATCGCGCGGCTCGTCGACGAGCTGATGGGCCGCAACCCCGAACACCGCTTCAACTTCATCCAGAACCGCGCGGGCGACGTTGACCGCGACCTGATCGACGCCTGAGGCGGCGTTTCCGCCCGCCACAGAAAAAATCGCCCCCTCGTGTAAGGAATCCGCTCCGGCGGGGACTAAGGGGGCATGACCGAAGCGATCGAACAGCTCTACCGGCAGGCCGGCGCGCAATTCGCCCCGGCACTGGCGCGTCTCGCCCGCTCGGTCGAGCGTGACGCCGACAAGGCGCGCGATCTCGAGCAGGAGATGCACTGCGCGCTGTGGCGCAGCCTCGCGCGGTTCGAGGGGCAATGTGCGCTGAAGACCTGGGTCTACCGCGTCGCCCACAATGTCGCTGCCGATCATGTCGCGCAGGCCGTGCGCGGGCTCAGGCGGGTGCCGCTCGAGGAAATCGAGGCCTTGCCCTCGCCGGGCAACATCGAGGCCGAGGCCGGAGAGGCGCTGGTGCTGGCGCAGGTCGGCGCGCTGATCCGCCGGCTGCCCCCCGTCGACATGCAGGTGATCGTGCTGTGGCTCGAAGGCGAGACCGCCGCCGCCATCGCCGAGATCACCGGCCTTTCGCCCGGCGCGGTCAATGTCCGCGTCCACCGCATCAAGGCCCTGCTGGCCCGCCACTTCAACCCCGACGAAAAGCCGGAGAGCGACGCATGAGCAACGCCCCCTTCCCCCTGTGGACCGCCGCTGCCGAAGACGCGGCCTTCACCGATCCTGCCGCCTGCGCCGCGCGGGCGGGCAGTTTCGAGCGCCAGATCGCCCGCCGCAACCGCCGCGAAAGGCTTGCCGGGTGGATCCAGCTTCCGGTCTGGGCCGGAATGGCGGGGTTCTTCCTGTGGCAGGGCGAATGGCTCACCGCGCTGTCGCTGCTGCTGACCGGCGCTGGCGTGCTGCTGGTGCTGCGCAACCTCGCGCGCCGCGCCGACAATCTCCCGCCCCGGCCCGAGGAGCCGTGCCTTGCCCACCTCGAACGGCAATACCGCCACCAGCTCGCCGCGCTCCGCAGCGTTCCCCTGTGGTATATCGGCCCGCTGGTGCCCGGCACGCTGGCCTTCTTCGCCGCGGTCACCGCGCGGGTGGCCGAAAGCAGGGGCTGGAGCGCCGCGCTGGAGGGGGCGGTCGTTCCCTTTGCCGTGACCTTCGGGATATTCCTCGCCGTGATACTGCTCAACCGCCTCGCCGCGCGCTCCATCGCGACCGACATCGCGCGGATCAGGGCGCTGGCGCCGGACGGACAATCGACCTAGACCATGCAGACGCGAGAGGAGTGAAGCCCATGATCCGCAGAGTCTTTTTCGGCCTCGCACTGGCGGCAGGAACGCCGCTCGCCGCCCCGCTCGGCGCGCAGACGCAGGGGCCCGCGCCCGCTGCTGTACAGGAGCAGACCGCGCTCGAATCGCGTGCTGGCCAAGTGGTCGACCTTCTGAACGGCACGGCCAGGCCCGAGGACATCTTCACCGCCGGCTTCCGCGCCGCCATCGCCGACGCCCAGATCAAGGCGCTCGCCACAAGCCTCGTCTCGCAGTTCGGCCCCGCGCGCGAGGTCGCCCTGCTCGCCCCGCGCGAGGGCACCCGCGCCGCGCTGGAGATCCGCTTCGAACGCGGCATCGCCCGCGGCGGGATCGCGATCGACCCGGCCGAGGACAACCGGGTAAGCGAATTGCGTTTCACCCAGGTGGATTCGCTGGCGGTGGCGGGAGACACGCCCGATGCCATCGCCGCCGAGCTCGCCGCGCTCCCCGGCACCGTCAACGCCTTGTTCGCCCCGCTCGGCGAGGGCGCGCCGGTGATCGGCCTCGAAGCCGCGCGGCCGCTGGCGCTCGGATCGACCTTCAAGCTCTATGTTCTCGCCGCGCTCGCCGAGGACGTGAAGGCGGGGCGGCGCAAGTGGAGCGATGTCGTGCCGCTCTCGGAGAAGAGCTATCCCAGCGGCCGGTTGCAGGACTGGCCGAAGGGCGCGCCGGTGACGCTCCATACCCTCGCCGCCCTGATGATCTCGATCAGCGACAACACCGCCACCGACCAGCTTGTCCGGCTGCTCGGGCAGGAGCGGCTGCAAAAGATGCTGCGCGACAGCGGCCATGCGAACCCGGCCGCGAACGATCCCTTCCTGACAACGCGCGAGATGTTCCTCCTGAAGGCCGGATCGCCCGCGCAGATCGAGGAGTGGCGCGGGGGCAGCGCCGTCAGCCGCGCCGCCATCGCCGCCAAGGCCGGGCAGACCGACCTGCCGCTCGACACCATCAACGCCGCCTTCGCGGGCGGGCCCAAGGCGCTCGACATCGAATGGTTCGCCGCTCCGGCCGATCTTGCCCGCCTGTTCGCCCACATGCGCCGCACCGCCGATCCCGAAGCCTTCCGGATCATGGCGATCAACCCCTCGGCCACCGAAACGATCAAGGCCAACTGGCCCTATATCGGCTTCAAGGGCGGCAGCGAGCCGGGGGTGATCAATCTCACCTGGCTGCTGACCGGCAAGGACGGGCGCGACTGGGTGCTCAGTCTCGGGTGGAACGACCCGGCGGCGGTGGTGGACCAGGGCAAGTTCGAGGCGCTCGCCCAGCGAATCCTGCTACTGCCTCGCTGATTTGCGAGGGGGAGCCCCCTTGCGCAGCGCCAGCGTGCCGCTTATCGCTGGCGCGCCGAATTCAGTCTCACAAGGAAACCCGATGTCAGAGCAGCAGCAGCGTTTCGAAGGCACCAAGTCCTATATCGCGACCGAGGATCTCAAGGTCGCGGTCAATGCCGCCGTCACCCTGCGCCGCCCGCTGCTGGTCAAGGGCGAGCCCGGCACGGGCAAGACCGTGCTGGCGCACGAGATCTCGAAGGCCTTGGGCGCGCCGCTGATCGAGTGGAACATCAAGTCCACCACCAAGGCCCAGCAGGGCCTTTACGAATATGACGCGGTCGCCCGCCTGCGCGACGGCCAGCTCGGCGAGGAGCGGGTCCACGACATCCGCAACTACATCAAGAAGGGCAAGCTGTGGGAGGCCTTCACCTCCGAGAAGCTGCCCGTCCTGCTGATCGACGAGATCGACAAGGCCGACATCGAGTTCCCGAACGACCTCCTCCAGGAGCTCGATCGCATGAGCTTCGACGTCTACGAGACGCAGGAG
The DNA here is from genome assembly GCF_056868655.1 of Porphyrobacter sp. THAI-01a. Classification (NCBI taxonomy): domain Bacteria; kingdom Pseudomonadati; phylum Pseudomonadota; class Alphaproteobacteria; order Sphingomonadales; family Erythrobacteraceae; genus Porphyrobacter; species Porphyrobacter sp. THAI-01a. The sequence continues at coordinate 1,642,733 of NZ_CP180579.1, forward strand.
CGCATCACGGCGAAGGAACGCCCGATCGTCGTCATCACCTCGAACAACGAGAAGGAACTGCCCGACGCCTTCCTGCGCCGCTGCTTCTTCCACTACATCAAGTTCCCCGACCGCGAGACGATGCAGGACATCATCGACGTCCACTTCCCCGGCATCCAGAAGACGCTGGTGAAGAAGGCGATGGACATCTTCTACGACCTGCGCGAGGTGCCGGGCCTGAAGAAGAAGCCCTCGACCAGCGAGCTGCTCGACTGGCTCAAGCTGCTCCTCAACGAGGACATGCCACTGGATGTGCTCCAGAGCAGCAACCCCGCGAGCGCCATCCCGCCGCTCCACGGCGCGCTCTTGAAGAACGAGCAGGACATCATGCTGTTCGAACGCCTCGCCTTCATGGCCCGGCGCAATCCGAGCTGAGGGCGCTCGGGCGGGGTCAGTCGAAGCTGTAGGCCAGCTCGAAATCGCCCCAGCGGCGCCCGCCGATCACCAGCGGCACATAGACATTGCGCACCACCCGGTAGGTCGTCCCGTCGCCCTCCTGGCGGTAGACGGCCATCATGTAAGCATCGCTCGAAACCTTGGCCTTGCGGTCGATCGCCTCGAGCATGATCCGCCCGTTGCGGCAAAACTGGGTGTCGTGATTGATGTCGCCGGTGGGGGTGCGGCTGCGCTCGGTGAGGTGGGTCGGCAGGAAACCGTTCATGTCGGTGCAGGCGGCAGCCAGCACGCGGGGATCGCTCGCCTTGGCGCGGTCGAGGAAGGGGCGCCATTCGGCATGGGCCCAGTCGGTGAGGCGCGTGCGGAACAGCGGAGGATTGGTGCCGGGAACGGGCTGGTAATCGGTGTCGAACAGCGCCGCCATCGTCACCGCGCCTCTCGCGAGCGCGGCCTCGGTGTGGGCGGTGAGTTCCTGCATCATCGCCTGCGCCTGGGCGACCATCGCGCTGTCCTCGGGGCTGAGGCCGGCATGGACGATGCGGTCGAACATCTCGCTCGCCGTGATCTCGAGCTCTTCCATCTTGCGGTGCGCGCCGTGGAGCCGGTCCTCGTTGGACCGCGCTGCGGCATCGAACCCGGTCAGCACGCGCTGGACCTTGTCGACATGGCTGCTGATCGTCCCGGTCGAGCGGGCGATGACGTCGTTCTGCTTGTCGACCTCCTCGACGAGGGCGCCGACATTGGCGATGGTGCTCTCGATCCGGGCGACCGAAGCGCGCGCCTCGCCGCTGGCCTTCGAGCCCGCCTCGATCCGGCCGATCACCACCTCCGCCTCGCCGCCGAGCGCGTCGATGGTGGCGGCGATTTCCTCGGTCGCCTTGCGGGTGTCGCTGGCGAGGCTCTTCACCTCGCTCGCGACGACGGCGAAGGTGCGGCCTGCGTCCCCGGCGCGCATCGCCTCGATGGTGGCGTTCAGCGCGAGGATGTTGGTGGTCTCGGCAATCTCGCCGATGTCCTGCGCCGAGCGCCGGACCTGCTCCATCGCGGCCGAAAAGCTGGTGACGTGCTGGCCGAGGGTATCGACCAGTTCGATCAGCGAGGCGATCTGGCCGAGCGAGGACTGGATTAGCGCCGTGCCCTCCGACAGGCGCTCGATCGCGCGTTCGGACAGCAGCCGCGCCTCGTCGCTAGCCTCGGCGACCTTGGACTGGTCGGCCTCGAGCGCGCGGACCGTCTCGGCCAGCGCCTCGTGTTCCGAACGCAGGGTCTTGGACGAGGCGATCACCGCCTCGACCACGCCGGCCACGTCGGTGCAGCCGACGGTCACCGCGCCGCAGCTCTCGGGGATCATCCCAAGGGCATGGGCATTGGCGGTATCGATGGCGAGCTGGTTCATGTGCGGTTCGCGGCCCCTGTTTGGCGTGCGGCGACCCTAGGCGCAGGATGGTAAGCGAAGCGTTAAGCGGCGCGGCATTCCCCTCGCAAGAATGGGGACTGGTCAGCCTGCGGCGCGCGGGTTAAGCAGCCCTCTATGTTCTTCAATTTCGTCGACGAGCTTCGCGCCGCCGGGATCGGCGCCTCCTTCAAGGAGCACCTCACCCTGCTGGAGGCGCTCGACAAGGACGTGATCGAGCAGACGCCCGAGGCGTTCTACTACCTCTCCCGCGCGACCTTCGTGAAGGACGAAGGCCTGCTCGACCGCTTCGACCAGGTGTTCCAGAAGGTCTTCAAGGGGATCATGACCGATTATGGCCAGAACCCCGTCGACATTCCCGAAGACTGGCTGAAGGCCGTCGCCGAGAAGTTCCTCACGCCCGAGGAGATGGAGAAGATCAAGTCGCTGGGTGACTGGGACGAGATCATGGAGACGCTCAAGAAGCGGCTCGAGGAACAGGAAAAGCGCCACCAGGGCGGCAACAAGTGGATCGGCACGGGGGGCACCAGCCCCTTCGGCAATTCGGGCTACAACCCCGAAGGCGTGCGGATCGGCGGGGAGTCCAAGCACGGCCGCGCGATCAAGGTCTGGGAAAAGCGCGAGTTCAAGAACCTCGACAACACCAAGGAACTCGGCACCCGCAACATCAAGATGGCGCTGCGCCGCCTCAGGCGCTTCGCCCGGGAGGGCGCGGCCGACGAGCTCGACATTCCCGGCACGATCGAAGGCACGGCGAAGCAGGGCTGGCTCGATATCCGGATGCGGCCCGAACGCAGGAATGCCGTCAAGCTGCTGCTGTTCCTCGATGTCGGCGGGTCGATGGACCCCTTCATCAAGCTCGTCGAGGAGCTGTTCAGCGCAGCCACCGCGGAGTTCAAGAACCTCGAGTTCTTCTACTTCCACAACTGCCTCTACGAAGGCGTGTGGAAGGACAACAAGCGCCGCTGGCAGGAACGCACCAAGACCTGGGACGTGCTCCACAAATACGGTCATGACTACAAGATCGTCTTCGTCGGTGACGCGGCGATGAGCCCCTACGAGATCACCCATCCGGGCGGCTCGGTCGAGCACATGAACGAGGAGGCGGGCGCGGTGTGGCTCCAGCGCGTCACCAACACCTATCCTGCGACCGTGTGGCTCAACCCCGTGCCGGAGAAGCAGTGGGGCTATTCGCAGTCGACCAAGATGATCAAGCAACTGGTGGGCGACCGGATGTATCCGCTCACGCTCGAGGGGCTCGACGACGCGATGCGGGAACTCAGCCGCAAGCACGGGGCGTGACCGGGGCCTTCAGAAGCGTCTGAAATCGTGATATTCTCCTCGTCGGAGGAGAACGCCATGCAACCGTTTGCCCTGCCGCTTGCCGCGCTTGCCCTGCTGGGCGCCGCCGATACGCCCCCTGCCCCGCCTGCCGGGCCGCAGGCTGCCCTGCGCGAGGCAGGGCCCGTCACCCCGTCCGACGCGGAATGCCGCGACCGCATCACCCATGCCCGCGAGGCTGCCGGCAAGCCGCCGCTGCTCGAGCGCGAACCGGCCTCGCCCGACAGGCCCTACCTGATCTACGCCGTCGACCGGCGTCAGGACGGCTGCGCGGTGATGGTGATGAAGGGCGATCCGGCCGATATCCGGCCGCTCCCCGTGCGGCCCGACGGCGCGGCGCGGATCATCCCGCTCGGAAACGGGAAGTAGGCCGCCGCCTCAGCCCTTGCGGTCCAGCTCCGCATCGAGGTGCAGGCTGCACCGCCAGAAGAAGAAGGCCGGCACCAGCCCCAGCACCGCCGCCCCGTAGAGCACGTAGCGCACCGAGTCGGCGCCATAGGCCGGCTGCAGCCAGTCCGACAGCATCCCGAAGAACAGCGGCCCCAGCCCTAGCCCGATGAGGTTCTGGAAGAACAGCAACGCGGCGGCCGCAATCGCTCGCGCCTTGATCGGCACCAGCCCCTGCGCCGCCGAATAGCACGGTCCGTAATAGAGCGAGTTGCACACCTGCGGGACGAAGATCAGCGCCAGCGCGAGCGGCCAGCTCGGCGCATTATAGGCGGCGATGGCGAGCGGCACGGCAAGCGCCATGCCCACCGCCGGCGCGGTCAGCACATGGCGGCGGTTCCGCGCGCCGAAGCGGTCGGCAAGATAACCGCCGAGCCACGTGCCGATGATGCCCCCCACCCCGCCGATGATCCCGAACCACAGCCCGACCTGCCCCGGGGTCATGTCGTGGGTGCGCTGGAAGAAGATCGTGGTCCATGTGGTCTTGCCGTAGGACAGGAACGCGGCCGCCGAGCCCGCCAGCACCAGCAGCACGAAGGCCCGCGAGCGCATGACCTCGGCCACCGCCTGACCCAATGGCAGCGCGGCGGGTTGGCTGCTTGCACGCAGCTGGGCTGCGGCGTCAGAGCGGCGCGGGTCTTTCAGCACGAACCACACGACCAGCGCGAGGGCGACGCCGGGCAGCCCCACCACCACGAAGGCCTCGCGCCACCCGAGATAGTCGGCCAGCAAGCCACCGATCACCATGCCCAGCAGCGAACCGATCGGAATGCCGAGCGAATAGAAGGCAAGCGCCGAGGCGCGCTTTTCGGGCGGGACCATGTCGCTGATGAGCGAATGCGCCGGAGGCGTGCAGCCTGCCTCGCCCACGCCGACACCGATGCGGGCAAGCAGCAGCTGCCAGAAGTTCTGCGCCACCCCGCACAGCGCCGTCATCCCCGACCACAGCGCCAGCGCCACCGCGATGAGCTTCGGGCGGCTCGTGGTCGGCCGGTCGGCCAGCCTCGCGATGGGGATGCCCAGCACGGTGTAGAACAGCGCGAAGGCAAGGCCCGTCATCAGCCCGATCTGGGTGTCGCTGAGCTCGAGGTCGACGGCGATGGGCTCGGCCAGGATGTTGACGATCTGGCGGTCGATGAAATTGAAGATGTAGACCGTCAGCAGGATCCACAGGGTCAATCGAACGGACTGCGAGCCGGACACGGAGTCCGCTGTGGTGGCCATCTTGTCTTCTCTCCCATCGGTGGCGGTTCGTCCGCCATCCCTTGTCATGTCGTGGCCCGGTGGTTGCCTGGGCATTGACGCCAATCAGTAAAGCAGGTGCCCTCGCACCGCGGCAACCCACGCCGCCTCGTCATGTGACGTCATGGCGTCGAGATCATGCGGCGTCGCGGTCGGGTCGTCCACCCATTCGCGCAAGGAAGGGCCACCGTTGATGACGTCGATCGCAAGGCGGGTGAGCTCGTATTCGTAGGGGAAGTCGCGCCACAGCGGATAGTCGGGATAGAGCAGGCGGATCGCCTTGAAGGCCAGCGCCTGCATGCGCCAGGGGCGGAAGGCCTGATGGCTGTAGAAATCGCCTTCCGCGTGGATCATCAGAGCGTTGCAGAGCTTTCCTGAGTGCTTGTGGAAAGTCGGCTCGAACCAGCATTCGCGGATCGCGGCACCCTCCAGCCAGTCAGGCGCGAGCTTCCTCATCACCTTCAGCACCCCGCCCGCATCGACATCGGGTGCACCGAACAGCACCTCGAGCGGGCGGGTGGTGCCCCGCCCTTCGGAGAGCGTCGTGCCCTCCAGCATAACCGTCCCGGCATAGCAGCGCGCCATGTTGAGATTGGCGGCATTGGGCGAGGGATTGATCCACAGGCGTGACGTCGGCCAGCCAAACCCGGGCGCGGCGTCAGGCTGCCAGCCCTCCATCGCCACCACCCGGTAGGCGACGTCGAGACCGAAATGCTCGATGAACCAGTGGCCCATCTCCCCCATTGTGAGCCCGTGGCGCATCGGCATCGGGGCGGCGCCGACGAAGCTTTCCTGCCCCGGCACCAGCAGCGTGCCCTCGACCGGCCGACCGGCGGGATTGGGCCGGTCGAGCACCCAGACCTCCTTGCCGGCCTTGGCCGCTTCTTCCAGCAAATACAGCAGGGTGGTGACGAAGGTGTAGATCCGGCAGCCCAGGTCCTGCAGGTCGAACAGGAACACGTCCGCGCTCGACATCATCTGCCCCGTCGGGCGGCGCACCTCGCCGTAGAGCGAGAAGATCGGGATGCCGTAGCGCGGGTCCATCTCGTCTGCGGTCTCGACCATGTTGTCCTGCTTGTCGCCCTTGAGCCCGTGCTGCGGCCCGAAGGCGCTGTTGACCTGCACGCCGGCCGCGATCAGCGCATCGAGGCTGTGGGTGAGGTCTGCCGTCACGCTCGCCGGATGGGCGACCAGCGCCACGCGGCGGCCCTTGAGTTGCTTGAGGAGTTCGGGGTCGGCGAGCAGCCGGTCGATGCCGTTGTTCATGGTCGCCAGCGTTGGAACAGCCCGCGCGCAAAGGCAATGCCTCGCGAGGGCCCCGGGAACATTGCCGCCCCCGCCGCCATTAGGGTGGCATGGACATCGACTGGACAGCCGCCGCCATCGCCGCCGGATGGGCGATCATTCTCGGCGGCGCGGGCGGCGCGCTGACCGAGATCGGGCAATGGTACCGCGACCTTCGCAAGCCGCCGTGGCAGCCGCCCGACTGGCTGTTCGGCCCCGCATGGACGGTGATTCTCGCCCTTGCCGGGTGGAGCTTCTACATCGGCCTCACGCAGGCGCCCTCTCCCGAGGCGCGCATGGGCGTCTGGGCGCTGTTCATCGTCAATTTCGTGCTCCACTTCCTGTGGTCGCCGCTGTTCTTCAAGCTGCGCCGACCCGACTGGGCGCTGGCCGAGAACGTGCTGCTGTGGCTCTCGGTGACGGCGCTGATGGTGGTGCTTCCCCGCTTGGCGGGAGACAGTCTCGCGGGCTGGCTCAACGTGCCCTATTTCATCTGGGTGAGCTTCGCCTTCGTGCTCAACTGGAAGATCGTGCAGCTCAATCGCCCCTTCGGCCGCGCCGCACCTGCACCCTAGCGTTCGACGATGATCGCGCGGCAGGCCTCGGAGTGGAACTCGGGCCTGCCGGGCGGGAAGGCGAGCGCCCAGAATTGCAGGTTGCCGTCCGGATGCTCGACGATCGCGTTGAGCGCGACCTGCGCGGGATCGGGCAGGCTCGCTGCGATGCTGGCCTTCAGGACCAGCGCCCCGTCGTCATGCGAACAGGTGACCGCGATCGCCTCGACCGGCGCATCGCGCATCCCTTCGCGGAAGGAATCGAAGTCGTAGGCCGCCCACTGGCCCGAGGGCGAGAGATTGAACTCGCGATACCAGGTGTCGCCGAGCGGCTGCCAGAAGATCTCGAAGCAGGTCGTCTTCCACAAATTGTCGCGCCGGGCGGGCGTGGCCGGGGCCGGCACCACGATCGAGGGGACATGCCCCTCGAGCCGGAATTCGGCCTCGCAGCCCTGCGGGGTGGGGAAGATGGCGGCGGTGACCGCGCGGATCGGGCCGAGATCGCAGGTCTGGTGGAGCATCAAGGGGTGCATCGCCTCTCCATGCCCCGCGCGCTGGCGGCGGGCAAGCCACTTCCCGCCGCGCCCTTGCGCTGGTAGGGCCGCGCGCCATGAGCACCTACGAATCCGCCCTTTTGCGCCTGCTCGACGAGCGCGGCTACATCCACCAGCTGACCGATGCGGCGGGGCTCGATGCCCTTGCGGCCAAGCAGATCGTGCCGGGCTATATCGGATTCGACGCCACCGCGCCCTCGCTCCATATCGGCAGCCTCGTGCAGATCATGATGCTGCGCCGCCTGCAGCAGGCCGGGCACAAGCCGGTGGTGGTGATGGGCGGCGGCACCACGCGGATTGGCGACCCCACCGGGCGCGACGAGAGCCGCAAGATGCTGACCGACGAGACCATCGAGGCCAACATCCGCTCGATCTTCACGGTGTTCGACAAGCTGTTGAAATTCGGTGACGGCCCGACCGATGCGGTGATGGTCAACAATCACGACTGGCTGGGCCAGCTCGGCTACATCGAACTGCTCCAGCAGGTCGGCACCCATTTCACCATCAACCGGATGCTGACCTTCGATTCGGTCCGTCTGCGGCTCGAGCGCGAGCAGCCGATGACCTTCCTCGAATTCAACTACATGATCCTGCAAGGCTACGATTTCAGGCACTTGAGCCGTGAACTTGGCGTGCGGTTGCAGATGGGCGGCTCCGACCAGTGGGGCAATATCGTCAACGGGATCGAGCTCGGCCGGCGCATGGACGGGACCGAGCTGTTCGGCCTGACGACCCCCCTGCTCACCACGGCCGACGGCGCGAAGATGGGCAAGACGGCCGCGGGCGCGGTGTGGCTCAACGAGGACAGCCTCCCCGCCTACGACTTCTGGCAATACTGGCGCAACGTCGACGACCGCGACGTCGGTCGCTTCCTGCGGCTGTTCACCGACTTGCCGCTCGATGAGATAAACCGCCTCGAAGCCCTTGAAGGTGCCGAGATAAATGGCGCCAAGGTGGTGCTCGCCAACGAGGTGACGAGGCTCGTTCGCGGCGAGGAGGCGGCGACGCGGGCCGAAGCCACCGCACGCGAGACGTTTGCTGGTTCGGGAGCGGGTGAAGACCTCCCCAGTCTTGCCACGGGTCCGGAGGGAATGCGCCTTGCCGCGCTGCTGACCGAGATCGGCCTCACCGCTTCCAACGGCGAGGCAAAGCGCAAGCTTGCCGAGGGTGCGGTCAAGCTCGATGGCGAGACCGTCACCGATCCCGCGCTGCTGGTCCTGCCGGCCGAAGGCCAGACCCTGCGCCTCAGCCTCGGCAAGAAGCGTCACGCGCTCGTCCACCGCTGAGGGGCGCGTCCTTTACCAATTGTCAGGCTTTCTGCGGCATCCCCGTCTCCGTGACCAAGCGGAGGGAAGGATCGCAGCGCGTGGCGGGTGGAGCTAACCTGAGTGTGACCGATCTGCGGCGCGCGGCGCGGCACCCGGTCGATTTTCCCGCGATCGTCGAGCACTTCGTGCACGGCGACTTGCATCTGCACATCTGCAACCTGTCCGCGCACGGCTTCATGGTCGACGATGCGCGCCAGCTCCAGCGCGGCGACCGCATCATCATCCGCCTTCCCGTCGTCGGCCGGATCGAGGCCTATGTCATCTGGACTCGCGACACCCGTGCGGGCTTCCAGTTCGAGCGGATCATCCGGCTCGACGATTTCCTCGCGATCATCGACCAGCTCCAGCCCAACCCGCGCCTGCGCCGGCCGCGATAGGCCAGCCTTACCGCGCGCAAGTTTCACCTGCTTGGCAGGGACCTCGCCGCCTGCCATGGCGCGCTGACGATGGAACCTGCCTCCCCGCTCCAGATCGGTGATTACCGGCGCTACTGGCTCGCCCGCTTCATGGGCGTGTTCGCCACCATGTCGATGGTGGTGCTGCTCGGCTACCAGCTCTACGCCGTTGCGCGCGACGATTACGGGATGAGTGTGGCCGAGGCCTCGTTCCAGCTCGGCCTGCTGGGGCTGGCGCAGTTCGTCCCCCTGTTCCTGCTGACGCCCCTTGCGGGCCTGGCGGCCGACCGGTTCGACCGCCGCCATGTCGCGGCCTTCGCCAACGGGATCGACGGCTGCGTGGCGGCGGTGCTGGCGCTGATGACATGGGCCGACGCGCTCAATCTCCCGATCCTGTTCGCGCTCGCCGCCGCGCATGGCGCCGCGCGCATCTTCCTCGGCCCCTCGATGAGCGCCATCGCGCCTAACATCGTACCTCCCGCCCTGCTGCCGCGCGCCATCGCCCTGTCCTCGATCGCGTGGCAGAGCGCGAGTGTCGCCGGCCCTGCGGTTGGCGGCCTCATCTTCGCCAGCGCCGCCTGGCTCCCCCATGCGCTTTCGGCGGGACTGCTGGGCTGCTCGATGCTGCTGATCCTGACCGTGCGCCCGGTGCGGGCCACCCACGAGGGCCCGCCGCTCAAGCCGCTGCGCCAGATCATCGACGGGCTGGTCTATGTCTGGCGCGAGCGGTTCCTGCTCGGCTGCATCACGCTCGATCTTTTCGCGGTGCTGCTCGCGGGTGCCACAGCGCTGCTGCCGGTCTTCGCGCGCGACATCCTGTTCGTCGGGCCCGAGGGCCTCGGCCTGATGCGCGCCGCCCCCGCGCTCGGCGCGGCGAGCGTGGCGCTGTGGCTGTCCTTCCGCCCGCTCCAGCGCGAGGTGGGCGTGAAGATGCTCTGGGCAGTGGCGGCTTTCGGGGCGCTGACGATCGTCTTTGCGTTTTCGCGCCACTTCGTCCTGTCGCTGGCGATCCTGGCGATGATGGGCGCGGTCGACATGGTCTCGGTGTTCATCCGCTCGTCGCTCGTGCAGCTGTTCACGCCCGATGACCGGCGCGGGCGGGTCTCTGCGATCTCTGGCCTCGCCATCTCGGCCTCGAACGAACTCGGCGAGATGCAGTCGGGCCTTGCCGCCGCGCTGCTCGGCGCGGTCGGTGCGGTTGTATTCGGCGGGGCCGGTGCGATATTCGTGACACTGGTGTGGGCGTGGTACTTCCCGGAACTGCGCCGCGCCCGCAGCTTCGAGCCGCAGGAGCTCAAGAGAGAGGTATCGACATGAAGGCTGACAACATCCTCGCCACCATCGGCGGCACTCCGCATATCCGCCTTTCGCGGCTGTTCCCCGACCACGAGGTGTGGGTGAAGTCCGAGCGTGCCAACCCGGGCGGGTCGATCAAGGACCGCATCGCGCTGGCGATGGTCGAGGATGCCGAGGCGCGCGGCGCGCTGAAGCAGGGCGGCACGATCGTCGAGCCGACCTCGGGCAACACCGGCATCGGCCTTGCGATGGTGGCAGCGGTGAAGGGCTACAAGCTGGTGCTGGTCATGCCCGAATCGATGTCGATCGAGCGCCGCCGCCTGATGCTGGCCTATGGTGCCAGCTTCGATCTTACCCCGCGCGAAAAGGGAATGAAGGGCGCGATCGAGCGCGCGCAGCAGCTGGTCGACGAGACGCCGGGCGCATGGATGCCGAGCCAGTTCGACAACGGCGCCAATCCCGCCGTCCACGCCCGCACCACCGCGCAGGAGATTCTCGCCGATTTCGCCGACACGCCGGTCGACGTGATGATCACCGGGGTCGGCACCGGCGGGCACCTGACGGGCTGCGCCGAGGAGCTCAAGAAGCACTGGCCGGCGATGAAGGCCTATGGCGTCGAACCCGCGCTCTCGCCGGTCATCAACGGCGGCCAGCCCGGGCCGCACCCGATCCAGGGCATCGGCGCCGGCTTCATCCCGGGCAATCTCCACACCAACGCCATCGACGGGGCGATCACCGTTGATGCCGAAGAGGCCAAGGACATGGCCCGCCGCGCCGCACGCGAGGAAGGGATGCTGGTTGGCATCTCCTCGGGCGCAACGCTGGCCGCGATTGCGAGCAAGCTGCCATCGCTGCCCACCGGTTCGCGGGTGCTCGGCTTCAACTACGACACCGGCGAGCGGTACCTCTCGGTCCCCGACTTCCTGCCGGTCGAATGAGCGCGCTCGAACGTCTCGCCTATGCCGACGGGCCGACGCCGCTGACGGGGTGGCTGGCCCGTCCGGCCGGTCCGGCACGGGTGGCGGTCGCGGTGTTTCCGACCTTCATCAACACCTCGCCGGGCGTCGAGGCCAAGGCACTGGCGCTCGCCGAAGCGGGGTGCCTTGCCCTCATCGGCGACTTCTACGGTCCCGATGCCCCGCATGATGCACAAAGCGCCTTTGCCGCGATGGAGCGGCTGCGGGCCGACCCGCTCGCGATGCGCCGAAGGCTCCGGGCAACGCTGGCTGCACTGGGCGAGACCGCACCCGGCCTCCCGCAGATCGCGATCGGCTTCTGCCTCGGCGGAATGGCGGTGCTCGAACTCGCGCGCGACGGGGCGGACATCGTGCTGGGTGCCAGTTTCCACGGTCTGCTCGCCACCCCCCTGCCCGCCAATGCGCCGATCGTGCCGCGCCTGCTGGTCTGTCACGGAGACGCCGATTCGCTCGTTCCGCGCGCCGACGTGGTCGCCTTCTGGGAGGAGATGGACCGCGTCGGTGCCGACTGGCACTTCCTGTCCTTCGCGGGCGTCGAGCACGGCTTCACCAACCCGCTCACCCCGGCCCGCACGCCGAACCCGGCCTATCACCCGCTCGCGGACGCCCAGTCATGGCGCGCGCTGATGGGACTGATCGACGAGGTCGCGCGGCGCTGATCGGCCCTCAGCGCGCCTCGGCGCCTGTCTGGGCGAGGATGATCGCCAGCCCCACCGACACCCCCGCGACGAAGCGCTGACGCTCCGTCTCGAGATATTCCTCGACGCTGTGGGTGCGCCCGCCCCCGGCGCCGGTTCCGATCGTGAGCGCCGGGATGCCGAGGCTCATCGGGATGTTGGCGTCGGTCGAGGATTCGTCGAGCCTCGCCGCGAAGCCCGCCGCTTTCGAGGCCGCGAGCGCATCGCGCACCAGCGGATGATCGGGCGGGGTCGTGCCGGCCGGGCGATCGCCGATCAGCTGCGGCTCGACAGTGATCGCGCCGCTCCGCACCGAGCGGGCGGCGTTCTCCGCCGCGACTCCGGCCTCGACCGCGGCCATCAGGTCAGCCTCGAGCTGGCGCAGCGCCGCCGGATCGGGTGACCGCATGTCGACCTCGAGCGTGACGAGATCGGGGATCGCATTGACCGACGTGCCGCCGCTGACGACGCTGGCGGCATAGGTGGTCTTCGGTTCGGCGGGGACCTTGATCGCGTAGATCCCGCGCACCGCCTCGGCCATCGCGGCCATCGGGTTGACGATCCCGAAAGCGCCGTAGCTGTGCCCGCCCGGCCCCTTGAAGCCGAGCCGGTAGCGGCGCGAGCCGACAGCGGCGTGGACCACCCGCCCCGCATCGGCGTTGTCGACCGAGAGGAACGCCCCGATGCGGTCCTTCCAGGCGCCCTTGGTGAAGAGGTGGCGGACCCCGCGCAGGTCGCCCGCCCCTTCCTCGCCCACCGTGCCGACGAACAGGACGGGCTGGCGCGTGACGATGCGGTTGGCCTCCAGCACGCGCACCCAGGCGAGGATCGAGGCGAGGCCGAGACTGTCGTCGCCGATCCCGGGCGCAAGCAGGCGATCGCCTTCGCGCGTCACCTTGATCGGAGTGCCCTCGGGAAAGACCGTATCGAGATGGGCCGAGACGACCAGCACCGGGGCATCGGTCCGGCCCGGGCGCAGCGCGAGGACATTGCCTTCCTCGTCGATGGTCACGTCGGTCAGTCCGGCATCACGCAGCATCTGGGCGAAAAGTGCGGCGCGCTTCTCTTCCTTGAACGGGGGCGCGGGGGTTTCGGTGATGCGGATCAGATCGGCGATGATCCGGTCATATTGCGCATCGAGCTGGGTCTGGAGCGACTCCGGAAGCTGGCCCGCCTCCACCGGCGCGGCGGCGAGCGGCGCGGGAGGTGCGAGCGTCGCTGCCGCCAGCGCTGCCGCGAGGGCGATCCATGTCCGTGCCATTGCTCCGTCTCCCTTTGTCTCCGAACGCGGCTCTGGCTTATCGCGCCCGTGCTGGCCAGCCCCTTTCGGCACGCGCCCGTTGGGCCCTCCGGCGGAAAAGCGCGTCCGGGTAAACCCTTTGCTAAACCGCTTGGGCCTATGTCTGCGGATCAATCGGCGGCCATTCGCCGCCAGAGGCCGGAAACGCACAGGCATGAAGTTCATCAAGCTCGAATCGCGTGGCGGCAACTATCTCGTCGTGGCCTCGAACGTGGCATGGCTGCGCACGGCCGAGAACGGGCAGACCAATGTCGGGATCGTCGGCGGTCAGCCGCTGCTGGTGGTCGGTTCGATCGAGGAAGTGGCCGAGAAGATCCTCGCCGGGCTTGCCGGAGGGGACGAAAGCGCCGCACCCGCACCCGCACCCGCGCCCGCTGCCCCTCCCTTGGCCGTCGCACAGGCGCCCGCGCCTGCGCCTGCCGCTGCCCCTGCCCAACCCGCCCCCGAACAGCAGCCCGCGCCCTTCGCGGCCGCTCCCGAGCCGGAGCCAGAGTCGCAGGGCGAGGCGGAGCCCGAACCTGCCGCCCCTCGCCCTACCCCGCCTGCCCGGCCGCGCGTCGCCTCGGCCCGATCGGCGAGCATGTGGGAACGTCCCGCCGCCGCCGCCCAGAACCTCAAGATCAAGGCCGGCTCGCAGCGCATGATGGGGCGGCTCGACTAGGCCTGTCACAAAGGCCGTTGCGAAACACCCGTCGCCTGATACCTCTCGCGCTGTCACGGACAGGGAGAGAGGGCATGACAAGACGATTGGCAGCATCGGGCATGGCGGCGGTGATCGCCCTGATGGCGGCCCCGCTCGCGGCGGAGACGCCCGAGCGCGCGAAAATCGAGGCTGTCGTCGCCGCGCAGCATGACGCCAGTGTCCAGGCGCTGAAGGACTGGATCGCCCTCCCCACCATCGCCGCCGAGAAGCGCGGCACGCCCGAGGGCGCGGAGTACATGCGCAAGCTGGCGCTCGACGCCGGGTTCCAGCAGGCGAAGATCATTCCCACCGACGGGGTGCCGGCGGTCTTCGCGACGCTCGATGCCGGGGCGAAGACCACGGTCGGCGTCTACTTCATGTATGACGTGAAACAGTACGATCCCGCAGAATGGGACACGCCCCCGCTCGAGGGAACGCTCAAGCAGCGCGAGGGCGAGGGGCTCGTCCTCTACGGGCGCGGGGCGGTCAACCAGAAGGGGCCGGAAATGGCCTTCCTCGCCGCGATCAAGGCAATCCAGGCCAGCGGGCGCAAGCTGCCGGTGAACCTCGTGCTCGTCGCCGAGGGCGAGGAGGAAGTGGCCTCGACCCATTTCGATCAGGTCGTGGCCGTGCCCAAGGTGCAGGCGGCACTGTCAAAGGCGGTCGGCGTGTTCATCCCCGCCGCCAACCAGTCCAAGGATGGCAGCGCGGGTATCACGCTCGGGGCCAAGGGCGCGGTCGAGTTCCAGCTGGTGGTCGGCGGCGAGACCTCCGACCGCTATCCGAAGACCGATGTCCATTCCTCCAACCATGCGCGGATCGAGAACCCGGCCTGGCGGCTCGTCAAGGCGCTCGACACGCTCGTCGCGGACGATGGCCACACCCCGGCGATCGACGGGTGGTTCGAGAACGTGCAGCCGCTCACCGCGCGCCAGAAGGAGCTGATCGCCGAGAGCGCGAAGCCCGGGCTCGAGGCGCAGGAGAAGACCTCGCTCGGCGTCGGGCGCTGGATCGGGGACGAGGATTACGTCACCAGCCTCGAGCGGTTCTATTCGCAGCCGACCGTCAACATCCAGGGCCTTGTCGCGGGCTATACCGGCGAGGGCGGCAAGACCGTCCTGCCGGGCCGTGCCGAGGCGAAGCTGGAATTCAGGCTCGTTCCCAAGATGACCAAGGCCGAGGCCGTTTCCAAGCTGCGTGCGCACCTCGCCAAGCGCGGCTTCGACGATGTGCAGGTGACGGTCTCGGGCGGCTACGGCCCCAACGAGACCGACGAGGATTCGGCCCTGATCCGCGCGCAGAAGCGGCTGTTCGACGAGCAGGGCGTTCCCTACACCATCCGTCCGCGCAATGCGGGGAGCTGGCCGGGCGTGATCTTCAACGGCCCGCCGCTCAATCTGCCTGCCTCGCAATTCGGCCTGGGGCGCGGCGCCGGGGCCCATGCGCCCAACGAATGGTTCCTGATCGAGAGCAGCGATCCCAAGGTCTACGGGCTCGATCAGGCGACGATGGCCTACGTCGATTACCTCTACGTGCTGGCCGAGGAGGCCGCGAAGTAGGCGCACAGGAAAAGGGCCGCCCCGCGACATGCAGGGCGGCCCGTCTTGGATGATGCGAGCGAGGCTTACGCGGCGGTCGCGAAGGCCTCGGCCGGAAGCTTCATCATGTATTCGCTGCCCGCTTCGAGCTTGCGGCGCAGGCTGCCCGCATCGGGCAGGAAGCGTTCGGCGTAGTAGTTGGCCGAGACCAGCTTGGCCTCGTAGAAGGCCTTGTCGTCCGAACCTTCGGCGAGCTTCGCCAGCGCGACCTTGGCCATCTTCAGCCAGAAGAAGCCCAGCGTCACGATCCCCATGATGTGCATGTAGTGATGCGCGCCCGCGCCGAGGTGGTTCGGGTTCGCCATCGCGTTCTGCATGAACCACATGGTGGCGGCCTTCTGCTCGCCCAGTGCCTTCTCGAGGCGCTCGGCGACCGACTTCAGTTCGTCGACCTGCTTGGCGGCGGCGATTTCCTCGTCGATCATCGCGAAGAAAGCCTGGATTGCCTTGCCGCCCCCGGCAGCCAGCTTGCGGCCGCACAGGTCCATCGCCTGCACGCCGTTCGCGCCTTCGTAGATCATCGCGATGCGGCTATCGCGCACGAACTGCTCCATCCCCCATTCGCGCACATAGCCGTGGCCGCCGAACACCTGCTGCATGTTGTTGGCGATGTCGTAGCCCTTGTCGGTGCCATAGCCCTTGATGACAGGGGTCATCAGGCCGATCAGCAGATCGGCCGTCTCGCGCTCCTCGGGGGTCTGCGCCTTGTGGGTGAGATCGACCTGCAGCGCGCCCCACAGGCACAGCGCCCGCATGGCTTCGGTGAAGACCTTGGCGTCCATCAGCATGCGCCGCACGTCGGGGTGGACGAAGATCGGATCGGCCTTGGCCTCCGGATCGGCGGGACCGGTGAGCGCGCGGCCCTGACGCCGGTCGAGCGCGTAATTCACCGCGTTCTGGTAGGCGACTTCGGCCTGGGCATAGCCCTGGATGCCGACGCCGAGACGCGCGGCGTTCATCATGATGAACATCGCCGCAAGGCCCTTGTTCTCCTCGCCCACGAGATAGCCGGTCGCCCCGTCGTAGTTGAGGAGGCAGGTGGCGTTGCCGTGGATGCCCATCTTCTTCTCGATCGACCCGCAGGTGACGCCGTTGCGCACGCCGGGCTCACCGTTCTCGTCGAGCAGGAACTTGGGCACGATAAAGAGCGAGATGCCCTTGGTCGAATCCGGCGCGCCCGGGGTCTTGGCCAGCACCAAGTGGATGATGTTGCTGGTGAGGTCATGCTCGCCGGCCGAGATGAAGATCTTGGTGCCGGTGATCGCATAGGTGCCGTCGCCGTTCGGCACGGCCTTGGTGCGGATCATGCCGAGATCGGTGCCGCAGTGCGGTTCGGTGAGGTTCATCGTGCCCGACCACTCGCCCGAGATCATCTTGGGAACGAAGGTCTCCTTCTGCTCCTGCGAACCCTTGGCGATGATCGCCGCGATCGCGCCGTTGGTGAGGCCGGGATACATGGCGAAGGCCTGGTTGGCCGTGCCGGTATATTCCTCGAGCACGAAGCCGAGCACATGCGGCATCCCCTGCCCGCCGAATTCCTCGGGCTGGGCGAGCGTGCCCCAACCGCTTTCGACATAGGCCTGATAGGCCTCCTTGAATCCCGGAGGCGTGGTGACGCTGCCGTCCTCGTGGCGGGTGCAGCCATGCTCGTCGCCCGCCTGGTTGATCGGGGCGAGCACCTCGGCGCAGAACTTGCCGGCCTCGTTGATGACCGTGTCGATCATGTCGGGGGTGGCGTTCTCGAAGCCCGGCAGGTTGCCGTAGCTGGCGAGGTCGAGCACCTCGTTGACGATGAAACGCGTGTCGCGGGTGGGCGCGGTGTAGGTCGGCATCACTTGTTCCCTTGGGTGAGCGGCGTGGTTGAAGCGGTGTTGGCTCTAGCGCATCAGCGCAGGTCGAGCTTTTCGATTTCGGCCACGAAATCGGTGAGTTCGTTGATCGACGAATCGATGTCGTCGCGCTGCGCCTTGAGCTTGGCGATATGGGCGCGGCATTTCTCGATCGTGACGCGGCGCTGTTCGACGCGGCCGTCGTCGAGATCGTAGAGGTCGATCATCTCGCGGATCTCCGTCAGCGAGAAGCCGACGTTCTTGGCGCGCATGATCCAGGCCAGGCGGGCGCGGTCGCGCTTGGAATAGACGCGGGTGAGCCCGACTCGCGCCGGACTGATCAGCCCCTCGTCCTCGTAGAAGCGCAGCGCACGCGCGGTGCAGCCGAATTCCGAGGTGAGGTCGGAAATGGTGAATTGTTCGCGCGCGTGGACATCGGGCCGGTCGAGATGAGCGCCGTTGCGGCGCGTTTCGGTGGCGGATTCGGTGGGATGAGCGGGAGCGGTAGCCATGCCCGCCCACTACCTTACGTTTACGTGAGCGTCAAGTGTCGATCCGTGCCAGCACCGGCCCGCCGCTCCCGACCACCAGCTCGCGGTAGAAGCAGGCGCGCGCGCCGGTGTGGCAGGTGGGGCCGGCGGGGGTGGCGCGGATCAGCAGGGCGTCCTGATCGCAATCGACCAGCACCTGCTCCACCTGAAGCACATGGCCCGAGGTCTCGCCCTTCATCCACAGCGTCCCGCGCGACCGCGACCAGAAGTGCACCTTGCCGGTCGCGAGCGTCGCTTTCAGTGCCTCAGCGTTCATGTGCGCCACGACCAGCACCGCGCTGTCGGCATGATCAACCACCACTGCGGTAAGCAGCCCGGCCGAATCGAATTTCGGCGCGAATACAGTGCCGTTCTCGCGCTGGTCGGTGGTGAGGGGAATGTCGGTCACACGCGCAACTCCAAGAATGCCGGGACGGCGCCCATGCGCTGATTGTTGCAGCCACACAACAGCGGACGACAAAAAAGCGCAACGCCCAAGGATTCGTCTTCCGCCTTATGCAACTCGGTGGAAGAAAGCCTCCGGAGCCTTCGCAAGGGGTTCTCCACCGAACAATGGCACCGCCCGGTGTCAGGTTCAGGGGGTGACCGGACCGCAGATCTGGCAGCGGGGTGCCAGCGCGACCGGTTGAACGATAGGGACTGGATCCCGGCAGCGAAGTTAGGGGGTCGCTGCCTCGGCCCGCAAGGGTGGATCCGCACCGTTTCGTCACGTGGCGCCCGGGGTCGAAAGGCCTCGGGCGTTATGTGTTTCAGGGCATGGTGCCATTGTGCCCCTCCTCCACGCGCGCAAAGCAGGCGACGGTGATCGAGGCCGGTCCTGCCGCGGCGATCGCGGCGATGCAGGCCCGGCTGGTCGCGCCGCTGGTCAGCACATCGTCTATCAGCACCACGTCGCGCCCGGCGAGCCGGAGCGCCTGACGCGGATCGAGCCGGATCGCCCCGCTCAGCATCCGCTCCCTCGCCTCGCGCCCGAGGCCGCCGAGATTGGGTGTGCGCCGATGCCGGACCAGCGCCGTCACCGCCGCCTCGCCCCTGCCCATCCGCGCCAGTTCGCGCGCGAGCAGCGCCGCCTGGTTGAAGCCGCGGCTCCACAACCGCCAGCGATGGAGCGGGACCGGCACCAGCAGGGGCGGCGCGCGGCCCTCCCCCGGCTCCGGCAGCCGCGCCGCGATCAGCCGGGCCAGCAGCCGGGAGAGCGCGATCCTCCCGCCGTGCTTGTAGGCCAGCACCAGCCTGCGCGAGGTGTCGTTGTAGATGGTGGCCGCGTAGACCGGCACGCCATCGCCCGCGGCATCGCCATTTTCGGGCACCTCGAGCGTGCTCCAGCATTCGCTGCACAGACCGGCCTGGCTGGCGATCGCCACGCCGCAGGACGGGCAGCGCGGCGGATAGACCAGATCCACAACGGGCGCGAGATGCCGGGCAAGTTGAGCGACCACTGCCATCGCCTCGCGGTGTCGCACGGCTTGCGCTCCCGAGGCAAGCGCGGCAGGGCGCGTCACATGAACACTGCCGCCGTCCCCACGATCTTCGCCGAGAGCCGCCGTGTGGCCCGCGCGCTGCGCTCGGCGCAGCGGCTCCGCAGCGCGGCGGACCCAGCTACCTTCCTCCTCGACGACATGGCAGAGGACATGATCGAGAGGCTGACCTTCGTGCGCCACACCCCGGCGCGCGCGCTGCTCGTCGGCGGCTGTACAGCCCAGTTGGAGGCGCACCTCAAGCAAGGCAGCAGCGAAGTGGTGGTCGATGTGGCAGCCAACCCTGCGGAGCCGATTGCGGGCGGCCCCTACGACTTCATCGGGGTGATCGGCCAGCTCGATGCCGTCAACGACCTGCCCGGCTCACTGATCCACCTGCGCGGCGCACTCACTCCGGGCGGGCTGGTAATCGCGAGCTTCATCGGCGGACAGAGCCTCCCTGCCCTGCGCGCCGCGATGCTTGCCGCCGAGCCGGACCGACCGGCGGCGCGGCTGCATCCGCTGGTCGACGCCCGCGCCGCCCCGGCCCTGCTCCAACGCGCCGGGTGGAAGGACCCGGTGGTCGATACCCACACGCTGGCGGTGCGCTATTCCTCGCTGGGCCGCCTCGTGGCCGACCTGCGCGACCAAGGGCTCGGGAATGCGCTCGCCAGGCCCGCCGCGCCGCTCGGCAAGGCTGCCCTCGCCCGCGCCCGCGCCGCCTTCGCCGCGCGGGCCGATGCCGACGGCAAGACAACCGAGAGCTTCGAGATCATCACCCTGACCGGGCGGCGATCCCTCGCGGGAACCTAGCCCTTCTTCAGCGCCGCCTGCGCTGCGGCGAGCCGCGCGATCGGAACGCGATAGGGCGAGGCGCTGACGTAATCGAGGCCGACGCTCTCGCAGAAGGCGATGCTCGCCGGATCGCCGCCGTGCTCGCCGCAGATGCCGAGCTTGATATCGGGACGAGTCGCCCTGCCCCGTTCCGCCGCGAGTTCGACGAGCTGGCCGACGCCCTCGATATCAAGGCTGACGAAGGGGTCGCGCGGGAAGATGCCCTTGTCGACATAGACCGAGAGGAACCGCGCCGCATCGTCGCGGCTGACGCCCAGCGTCGTCTGGGTCAGGTCGTTGGTACCGAAGGAGAAGAACGCGCCCTCCTCGGCAATCTCGCCCGCCATCAGCGCCGCGCGCGGGAGTTCGATCATCGTGCCGACGAGGTAATCGACCCGCGTGCCGATCTCGGTGAAGACCGCCTCGGCTTCCTTGTCGACCAAGGCCTTGAGGATCGCGAGTTCGCGCTTCGTCGCCACCAGCGGAATCATGATTTCCGGCAGGGGCGCCTCCCCCGACGCCTGCTTCACCGCGCAGGCCGCCTCGAAGATCGCCCGCGCCTGCATGGCGTAGATCTCGGGGAAGGTGATCCCCAGACGGCAGCCGCGGTGGCCGAGCATCGGGTTGAATTCGTGCAATTCACCCGCACGCCGCTTGAGGTGATCGACCCCGAGGCCGGTCGCATCGGCCAGCTCGGCGAATTCCTCGTCGCCGTGGGGCAGGAATTCGTGCAGCGGCGGATCGAGCAGGCGGATCGTGCAGGGCAGGCCCGCCATCACCTCGAAGATCGACTGGAAGTCGGCGCGCTGCTCGGGGAGCAGCTTGTCGAGCGCGCGGCGGCGGCCCGCTTCGTCGTCGGCAAGGATCATCTGGCGCACCGCGCTGATGCGGCTTGCCTCGAAGAACATGTGCTCGGTGCGGCACAGGCCGATGCCCTCCGCCCCGAACTGGCGTGCCATGCGGCAATCGTCGGGCGTTTCGGCATTGGTGCGCACGTTCATGCGGCGCAGCTTGTCGGCCCAGACCATCAGCGTCCCGAAGTCGCCCGCCAGTTCCGGCTCGACCGTCGGCACGATGCCGAGCATCACCTGCCCGGTCGCCCCGTCCAGGGTGATCGCATCGCCCTCCATGAGCTCCGTGGTGCCGATCCGCAGCGAGCGCGAGGCGCGGTCGATCGAGACGGCGCCCGCGCCCGAGACGCAGGGACGGCCCATTCCGCGCGCCACCACCGCGGCATGGCTGGTCATCCCGCCGCGCGCGGTGAGAATGCCCTGCGCGGCGTGCATGCCGTGAATGTCCTCCGGGCTGGTCTCGACCCGCACCAGGATCACCTTCTCGCCCCGCCCGGCCCATTGCTCGGCGGTGTCGGCATCGAGCACGATCCGGCCCGCCGCCGCGCCCGGCGAGGCCGGGAGGCCGGTGGTCAGCACATGCCGCTCGGCGTCGGGATCGAGCGTCGGGTGGAGCAGCTGGTCGAGCGCCATCGGGTCGACCCGCCGCACCGCCTCGCGCTCGTCGATCAGGCCCTCGGCCACCATGTCGACCGCCATCTTGAGCGCCGCCTTGGCGGTGCGCTTGCCCGAGCGGGTCTGGAGCATCCACAGCTTGCCGCGCTCGACGGTGAACTCGATGTCCTGCATGTCGCGGTAGTGCCGCTCCAGCAGGTCGAACACGCGGGCGAGTTCGGCATAGGCCTCCGGCAGCGCCTCCTCCATCGAGAGCGGCTTGGCCCCCGCCGCCTCGCGCGCCGCGCGGGTCAGGTATTGCGGCGTGCGGATGCCCGCGACCACGTCC
This sequence comes from Porphyrobacter sp. THAI-01a, assembly GCF_056868655.1. Lineage (NCBI taxonomy): Bacteria > Pseudomonadati > Pseudomonadota > Alphaproteobacteria > Sphingomonadales > Erythrobacteraceae > Porphyrobacter > Porphyrobacter sp. THAI-01a. The sequence continues at coordinate 1,664,722 of NZ_CP180579.1, forward strand.
TCGCCCTGCGCGTTGATCAGGTATTCGCCGTAATAGGCCCGCTCGCCGGTCGCGGGATCGCGGGTGAAGGCGACGCCGGTGGCGCTCGTCTCGCCCATGTTGCCGAACACCATCGCCTGCACGTTGACCGCGGTGCCCCAGTCGCCCGGAATGTCGTTGAGGCGGCGGTAGACCTTGGCGCGGTCGGAGTCCCAGCTGTCGAACACGGCACGGATCGCGCCCCAGAGCTGCTCGTTCACGTCCTGGGGGAAAGGCCGGCCGAGTTCCTCTGCGACGATGCCCTTGTATTCGCCGACCAGCGCCTGCCAGTCTTCAGCCGCCATCTCGGTGTCGTTGTAGAAGCCCTTGTCTTCCTTGGCGATCTCGAGCGCCTCCTCGAACAGTCCGTGATCGATCCCGAGCACCACGTCGGAATACATCTGGATGAAGCGGCGGTAGGAGTCCCAGGCGAAACGCGCATCCCCGCTGGACGCCGCCAGCCCATCCACCGTGCTGTCGTTCAGACCCAGGTTGAGCACCGTGTCCATCATGCCCGGCATCGAAACCCGCGCGCCCGAGCGGACCGAGACAAGCAGCGGATCGGCGGCGTCGCCGAATTTCTTGCCTGCCGTCGCTTCGACATGCGCGAGCGCGTCGGAAACTGCGACCTTCAGCCCCTCGGAGAAGTCCGCACCATCCCTCAGATAGGCAACGCATTCCTCGGTCGTGATCGTGAAGCCCGGGGGAACCGGCAGGCCGATCGACGCCATCTCGGCGAGGTTCGCGCCCTTGCCTCCGGTGACGGTCTTGTCCTTCTGGCGCGGATCGGAGTGGTCGGCATTGCCTCCGAAAACATAGACCGTCTGGATCGTCATGCCGGTTCCTCGTTAGTTGGCTTAGTTCATGCGGTGCGGAGGCTGGGGAGGAGTTAAAACATTGAAATTAAACAGATAGAAAGTTCGCTGTTGGATGACGTATGCAACGTCCTGCATCACCCCTCGATCCGGCTGAAATCGGCGACGCGGTGGACCGCATCGCGGAACCGCGCGAGCAGCGCAAGCCGTGCGGCACGCTTGTTCGCCTCCTCGGCGTTGACGGTCACCTCTTCAAAGAACCGGTCGATGGGGGCGCGCAAGGTGGCGAGCGCCGCCATCGCATCGGCGAACTTCTCGGCCTCCACCGCGGCGGCAGCCCGCGGTGCAGCAGCGTCGAGCGCGTCGATCAGCGCCTTTTCCGCCGGTTCGGGCGTGTAGGAAAGCGCCGCATTGTCCCGCGCCTCGGCAGCGAGGATGTCACCCACGTCGGGATCGTCGATGAGCGCCAGCGGGTCTTCTTCCCCGGTGTCGGGGATGCCCTCGTTGCCTTCCTTGAGGCTGGCGAGCACCTGCGGATCGGGCGTGCCCGTCGGGCCTTCGTAGCCCTCCTTCTTGAGGATGTTCGCCGCGCGCTTGTAGCCCGCGAGGAGGTTGGTGCCGTCCTCGGTGGTGACGAAGGCCTGGAGCGCATGGACGCGCGCGAGCAGGCGGACGAGATCGTCCTCCCCGCCGAGCGCGAAGACCGCGTCGATCAGGTCGTGCCGGACGCCGGCCTCGCGCTGCTGGACCTTGAGGCGGTCGGCGAAGAAGTCGAGGAGGTCATTTCCCAACTCCGTTCGTGCTGAGCCTGTCGAAGCACTGCCTTTCTTCTCCGAAGTCGAGGACGGCCCTTCGACAAGCTCAGGGCGAACGGAGGAGAGGTTCAGGCGCAGTGCGTTGCGCTGGATGAGCCGGATGACGCCGAGCGCCGCGCGGCGCAGTGCAAAGGGATCCTTGGAGCCGGTCGGCTTCTCGTCGATCGCGAAAAAGCTGCGCAGCGTATCCAGCTTGTCCGCCAGAGACACCGCCACCGTCACCGGCGCGGTCGGCACATCATCGCCCTGCCCGACCGGCTTGTAGTGATCGCGGATCGCCTCGGCGACCTCCTGCGGCAGGCCTTCCTTGGCGGCGTAGTAGCCGCCCATCAGGCCCTGCAATTCGGGGAATTCGCCGACCATCTCGGTGACGAGATCGGCCTTGCAGAGCCGCGCGGCCTGTTCGGCGAGGTCGGCCAATTCCTCAACCGTTCGGGCTGAGCTTGTCGAAGCCCCGTTCTTTCCTTCTGAAGTCAGGGACGGCCCTTCGACAGGCTCAGGGCGAACGGAGGTGGGTTTCACAATCCCCTCCTCCACCAACCACCGCGCCAGCTTCGCCACGCGCTCGACCTTGTCGGCGACCGTCCCGAGCTTCTCGTGGAAGGTGATGCGCGCAAGCTTTTCGGCATGGACCGCAAGCCGCGTCTTCTGGTCCTGCTCCCAGAAGAAGCGCGCGTCGGAGAGCCGCGCGGCGAGGACCTTGCGGTTGCCGTCGACCACCACCGCCGGATCGCGCGGCTCGATATTGGCGGTGCAGACGAAGGCATTGGCGAGCTTGCCGTCCGCGCCCTCGCATACGAAATATTTCTGGTTCACGCGCGCGGTGAGCTGGATCACCTCGGGCGGCACGTCGAGAAACGCCTCGTCGAAGCGCCCCAGCAGCGGAACGGGCCATTCGGTGAGGCCGGCGTTCTCGATCACCAGCCCCTCGTCCTCGACCAGCGTCAGGCCCGCCTCGGCGGCGACGCGGGCGGCGCCTTCGCGGATCATCCGGCAGCGTTCGGAGAAATGGACGATCACATGGGCCGCGCGCAGCGTCTCGATGTAGGACCCGGCGTCGGCGATCTCGACCGGGCCCGAATGGTGGAAGCGGTGCCCCATCGTGGTGCGTCCGCTCGCAATCCCGTCAACCTCGAAAGGCACGACGGCGCCATCAAGCAGCGCGACAATGCCGGAGAGCGGACGGACCCAGCGCAGGCTTTCTGTCGAGAGTGACCCGGCGCCCCAGCGCATCGACTTGGGCCAGGGGAAGGCACGGATGATCGCCGGGACGGCCTCGGCAAGCACCTCGGCGGTGTCACGCCCCGGCTTTTCGATGACGGCGAAATAGACGCCGTCGCGCACGACCAGCTGCTCCTCGGCCAGGCCGACCTTGCGCAGGAATCCCTCGAGTGCCTGAGGCGGCGCGCCGACCTTCGGGCCCTTGGTTTCCTCGCTCACGGCAGACGTCGCGAGCGGCAGGCCCGTGGCGATCAGGGACAGGCGGCGCGGGGTAGCGAATGTTTCGACCTGCCCCGCCGTCAACCCGGCCTTGGCCAGCGCGTCGGCAAAGAGGCGCGCCAGGTCCTCCTTGGCCTTGGGCTGCATCCGTGCGGGGATTTCCTCGCAGCGCAGTTCGAGCAGGAAGTCGGCCATTACGCCCACCCTCCGTTCGCCTCGAGCGGTTGCGAAGCACTGCCGAAGGCAGAACGCGAGAGCCTGGTGAAGGACGGTGTCTCGACTACGCTCGACACGAACGGGTTGGAGATATGGTCCATCAGACGAGGCTCCACCCGGGATACTTGGCCTGCCATTCGGGCGTCATCTTCTCCGCATAGGCCTCGCAGGACGAGCGCGCGAGGTCGCGCACGCGGCCCATGTAGCTGGCGCGTTCCTGCACAGAGATCACGCCGCGCGCCTGGAGGAGGTTGAAGACATGGCTCGCCTCGACCGCCTGTTCGTAGGCCGCGATGGGGACGCCGGCCGACAGGGCGTTGCGGCACTCGGCCTCGGCCTTGGCGAAGAGGTCGAACAGCGCGTCGGTATCGGCGACCTCGAAGTTCCACTTCGACATCTGGCGCTCGTTCTCGAGGAACACCTCGCCATAGGTCACGCCGGCGGCGTTGAACGCGAGGTCATAGACGTTGTCGACGCCCTGGATGTACATCGCTAGGCGTTCCAGCCCGTAGGTCAGTTCGCCCGCCACGGGCTTGCAGTCGAAGCCGCCCATCTGCTGGAAATAGGTGAACTGGGTGACCTCCATCCCGTCGCACCACACTTCCCAACCGAGGCCCCAGGCGCCGAGGGTAGGCGATTCCCAGTCGTCCTCGACGAAGCGGATGTCGTGCGCCAGCGGATCGATGCCGATCGCGGCGAGGCTCTTGAGGTAGAGCTCCTGGATGTTCGGCGGCGAGGGCTTCAGGATCACCTGGTACTGGTAGTAGTGCTGGAGCCGGTTCGGGTTCTCGCCATAGCGCCCGTCGGTCGGACGGCGGCAGGGCTGGACGAAAGCCGCGTTCCACGGCTCGGGCCCGAGCGCGCGCAGGGTGGTCGCGGTGTGGAAGGTGCCCGCCCCCATGCGCATGTCGTAGGGCTGGAGGATCACGCAGGAGCCTTCCGCGCTCCAGAAGTCATGAAGCGTCAGGATCATGTCCTGGAACGAGCGCGCGGGATCGCGGGCTGCGGGGGTGAAGGCAGGGACGGCGCTCATGGCGGCTCGCCATGGCGGAAGGCCCTGCAAGCGTCAATGCCGCAGCGCAGCAATCGGGGGAGGCGCGTTACTGAGGTCAGGCTTGCGCGACACAAAGTCAGGTTGTCTTGACATAGTCAGCGAATCGCGACATATAGTCAGGGAAACCTGACAAAAGGTCGTTCCGATCAGAAGCGCACAAGGAGGTGCCAGTATGTACAAGCTCAATCAGGCGGTCTGCGTGAAGCAGTGGCAGGTGTTCCTGATGCTCGGCCTGAGCGGCTTCGCGATCGGCAACGTGCTCGCCAAGATCACCACGGCACTCGGGTTCTGAGGTCTCCGTGAAGAACCGCCTCAAGGTGCTGCGCGCCGAACGCGACTGGAGCCAGGCCGAGCTTGCCGGGCGGCTCGATGTCTCGCGCCAGGCGGTCAACGCGATCGAGACCGGCAAGCACGATCCTTCTCTCCCCCTCGCCTTCCGCATCGCGCGTCTGTTCGACATGCGGATCGAGGACATCTTCGACGATGGAGACCTTGCATGATCTGGAAGCCCAAGACCAGCCTCGGTCCCGGCGAGGCGCGAACCCGCGAGCGCAACATCCGCCAATGGCTCTATATCGGCTTTGCCGCCGTGATCGGCGGGCTGATCGGATTGGCGACCGGCTTCTTCGACCAGGGCGATGGCAACCTTTTCACCGGCAACTGGGAGAGCCTCAGACTGCCACCCGCCCTTGCCATTGGGATCGCCGTTCTGCTGCTCGCCGGCTTCGTGGTGCTGCCCCTCTCGGGGTTCCGGATGATCGACGATTACAAGCGCGAGCAGAACTACGTCGCCTTCACCGGCGGCTGCGTCGCGGTGCTGGCAGGCTATCCCGTCTGGGCCGTGCTCCATGCGGGCGGTTGGACGCCGCCGCCTCACGCCTTCGGGATCTTCGCCCTCGCCTATGCCGCGATGCTCCTGTCCTTTCTCTACGCCCGCTGGCGGCTATGATCCGCGGATCGTTTCGCCGGCCCCGACCGTTCCACCCCCAACCCCTGTCGAACACCACCCCCGAAAGGAAATGCCCATGAAGCTTGCCACCCTGTTCAGCCTCGCGGTCGCTCCCCTTGCGCTACTAGCCTCCAACCCGGCGCTCGCGCAGGACCAGGCCGGCCACACCGCCGCGGCCCCTGCCGGCAAGGGCCCCGCCCTGTGGAAGGTCGCCGACGAGGACACCACCATCTACCTGTTCGGCACGGTTCACGTGCTGCCCAAGGATCTCGAATGGTACGACGCGACGATCGCCGAGGCCTTCGACAGCTCCGGCACCATCGTGACCGAAATCCCGATGGATGCCGCGAGCGAGGCGCAGATGGCCCAGCTCACCCAGGCCAAGGGCATGCTGCCCCCCGGCACCACCCTGCGTTCGCTGCTCAATGCCGAACAGACCGCCGCCTATACCGCGGCGATGGGCAAGATCGGCATTCCGGTCGAGGCCTTCGATCCGGTCAAGCCGTGGCTCGCGGGCCTCACGCTCTCGATCCTGCCGCTGATGCAGCAGGGCTATGACCCGAACAGCGGCGTCGAGAAGGTCCTGCTCGCCAAGGCCGAGGGCAAGGAAAAGGGCGCGCTCGAGACCGCCGAGTTCCAGCTCGGCATCTTCGACGGCATGACCCAGCAGGCGCAGGTCGCCTTCATGATGGAGGCCGCCACCGGCATCGACGAGGTCAAGCCGACACTCGACCGCATGGTCGCCGAATGGGCCGAGGGCGATGCCGACCAGCTGGCCGAGGTGATGAACGAGGGCATGAGCGATCCTGCCGTCGCCGAGGCGCTACTCTACAATCGCAACGCCAACTGGGCCGAGTGGATCGACGCCCGCCTCGATACGCCGGGCACGGTGTTCATCGCGGTCGGCGCGGGCCACCTTGCCGGTGCCAGGAGCGTGCAGGATTACCTCGCGCAGAAGGGCATCGCGGTGACGCGGGTCAAGTGATGCGCGCAGCTTTCGGGGCGATGGCACGGCGGCTTGCCGCGGGCGTCATCGCCTCCCTCCTCCTTCTCGGCCTTGCCGCCTGCGGCAATCGCCCCGCGGACGGCCCTCCGCCCAACCCGCTGCTCTACGAGATCGCCTCGGCCGATGGCGCGGTGGAGGGATGGATGATCGGCACCATACACGCCCTGCCCGACGGCACCGACTGGCGCACTCCTGCAATCGGCCGTGTCATCGACACGGCCGATTTGCTCGTGGTGGAGGTCGGAGAAACGAAGGGGCGTGACGAGGGGCCCTCGATCTACAGAAGCCTCGCGCAGAGCCCCGGCCTGCCCCCGCTTGCCGAGCGCCTGCCCGCGGACCTGCGCCCGCAGCTGACCGCCCTGCTCGACCGCGGCGAGCTGGCCGAGAGCGCCTTCGCCACCGAGGAAAGCTGGGCGGCAGCCATCGGTCTTGCGCGGATCGAAGCCGCCGGCGATCCCGCCAACGGGGTCGACCGCGCGCTGATCGCCGAGTTTTCCGGCCGCCCGGTGCGCCAACTCGAAGGGCTGCGCGGCCAGCTTTCGATCTTCGACCGTCTCCCCGAAACCGCACAGCGCGAGATGCTCGCAGCCGTGGTGCGCGAGAGCACAAGCGCCGGAAGGGATCCCGAACGCCTGGTGCGCGCCTGGTTGGCGGGCGATGCGGCAACCATCGAACAATCGACCCGCGAGGGCTTTCTTGCCGATCCGACCGTGCGCGAGGCGCTGCTCACGGGCCGTAACCGGCGCTGGACGGCGGCGCTCGTGCCGCTGCTTGCCGAGGCTCCGCGCCCGCTGATCGCGGTCGGCGCGGCTCATCTGGTGGGACCCGAAGGGCTGGCCGCCCTGCTGGAGGCGCAAGGCTACCGCATCCGCCGCATCCCCTAGACGGGTTGCCAAACCGGCCCCGTCTCTCTATGGGCCCGCGCTTCGATGCTTCCGGTCATCCCTGGAGGCGGTTGCATCGCTGACTACTTTTAACAACACGCATTCGAAAGGCATCCGTATGAGCGAGACTCTTACCCTGCCGGCCGAAGCGCGCGAACGGGCTGGCAAGGGAGCCTCCCGAGCACTTCGCCGCGAAGGTCGGACCCCTGCTGTCATTTATGGCGGCAAGGAAGAACCCACCCTGATCCACGTCGAGCAGAAGGAACTGGTCCGTCAGCTGATGACCGGTCACTTCATGAACTCGATCGTCAACATCGAGATCGGTGGCAAGACCGTCCGCACGCTCCCCAAGGATGTCGCGTTCCACCCGGTGACCGACCGTCCGACCCATGTCGACTTCCTGCGCCTGTCCGCCGACAGCAAGGTCGAAGTCGCCGTGCCGGTGGTGTTCATCAACGAGGAAGCCTCGCCGGGCCTCAAGAAGGGCGGCGTGCTCAACATCGTTCGCCACGAGCTCGAACTGGTCTGCTCGAGCGACTCCATCCCGGAAGAGATCCAGATCGACGTGACCGGCCGTGACGTGGGCGAATCGATCCACATCAGCGACGTGACCCTGCCCGAGGGCGTCACCAGCGCGATCACCGACCGCGACTTCACCATCGCCACGCTCGTCGCCCCCTCGGCGCTCAAGAGCAGCGAAGGCGACACGACGCAGGCCGACGCGGAGTAATCCGCCCTGCGCCTTTGACGGCATACGAACGCCGGGCTTCGCAAGAGGTCCGGCGTTTCGTTTTGCCATGCCCCCCGCTAAGGACACGCCATGCAGATCTGGGTCGGCCTCGGAAATCCCGGACCGCGCTATGCGCTCCACCGGCACAATGTCGGCTTCATGGCCGTGGACGTGATCGCCGACATGCACAGCTTCGGGCCGGTGCAGAAGAAGTTCAGCGGGTGGGCGCAGGAAGGGCGGATCGGCAGCCAGAAGGTCCTGCTGCTGAAGCCCGCGACCTTCATGAACGAAAGCGGCCGCTCTGTCGGCGAGGCGCTGCGCTTCTACAAGCTCGGCACCGACGCGCTGACGGTGTTCCACGACGAGCTTGACCTTGCTCCCTTCAAGGTCAAGGTCAAGCAGGGCGGCGGCCATGCCGGGCACAATGGGCTGCGCTCGATCGACCAGCATCTGGGCCCCGACTTCCGCCGCATCCGCCTCGGCATCGGCCACCCCGGCCACAAGGACCGCGTGACCGGTTACGTGCTCGGCAACTTCGCCAAGGCCGAGGAAGACGATCTTGCCGCCATGCTAGGCGCAATCGGGGCGGAGGCGGAGTGGCTGGCGAAGGGCGACGACGTGCGCTTCATGAACGATGTCGCGCTCAGGATGCAGGGCTAGGCGGCATTGATCGCGCGGGGGCACGTGCTAGTCTTGCAGCCATGAGCAACATCAATCGCCGCACCCTCCTTGCCGGAGCCGCCGCCACCGCCTCGCTCGCCGCCACCGCCCGGGCAGGCGCGGCCGAACCGGTCTACACCCCGCAGCTCGACTTCAAGGGCAAGAGCGTGCTGATCACCGGCTGTTCGTCCGGGTTCGGCAGGCTCGCGGCAGAGCTGCTGGCGCGGCAGGGTGCGAAGGTCTTCGCCACGATGCGGGGCCTGCCCCGCCCGGAGGCCGAGCAGCTGCGCATCATGGCGCTGAACGATCGGCTCGACCTTCACGTGATCGAGATCGACGTCACCTCCGACGAGCAGGTGAAAGAGGGCGTCGCCGAGGCAGAGATGATTGCGGGCGGCGGGATCGACGTCCTCGTCAACAATGCCGGCATCGGCATCACCTCGCCGGTCGAGGTGCAGGACATGGAAGCCACCCGCCTGATCTTCGAGACCAACGTCTTCGGCCCGCACCGAATGGCACGCGCGGTGCTGCCGGGAATGCGCAAGAAGGACGCCGGCCAGATCATCCAGATCTCGAGCCAGCTCGGTCGCGTCATCTCGCCGTGGTCGGGCCACTATTCGGCCACCAAATTCGCGCTCGAGGCGATGAGCGAGCAGCTTGCCTACGAGCTGGTGCCGCACAATATCGACGTCTCGATCATCGAGCCCGGCGGCTATCCGACCAAGGTCTGGGTCAACCGCAACACCTATTCCTCGGCACTGAAAGAGCGGGCCGAGGCGGTGCATACCGAGGGCTACCCGCAGCAGGTCGCGCGGATGGGGACGGAGGACGGATCGGGGCGCAGCAACGATCCGGCGGATGTCGCCAAAGCGATCGCGGGGCTGATCGCCCAGCCCCCCGGCACCCGCCCGCTGCGCCTGCCGGTCTCTCCCGGCAACAAGCCGCAGGTGCCGATCAACGAGGTCACCGCCCGGGTGCAGACCGACTGGCTCGGCGGCTCTCCGGTGGTCGGGCCGTTGGTGAGGGCTGTCCACCAGCGGTGACAGTCTTTTCCCCGTTCATCCTGAGCTTGTCGAAGGATTGCATTTCTCTATAGGCGCAGCGCGTCATCCAGTAGTGCAGCCCTTCGACAAGCTCAGGGCGAACGGTTTAGAGAAAGTCACATCATGGGTTTCCGTTGCGGGATCGTCGGCCTGCCGAATGTCGGCAAGTCCACTCTGTTCAATGCGCTCACCGAGACGCAGGCGGCGCAGGCGGCGAATTATCCCTTCTGCACGATCGAGCCCAATGTCGGCCAGGTCGCGGTGCCGGATGAGCGCCTCCAGAAGATCGCCGCAATCGCCAAGAGCGCGAAGATCATTGAGACGCAACTGGGCTTCGTCGACATCGCCGGCCTCGTGAAGGGCGCGAGCAAGGGCGAAGGGCTCGGCAACCAGTTCCTCGGCAATATCCGCGAGGTCGACGCGATCGTCCACGTGCTGCGCTGCTTCGAGGATGATGACATCCAGCACGTCGCCAACAAGGTCGATCCCATCGCCGACGCCGAGGTGGTCGAGACCGAACTGATGCTCGCCGATCTCGAAAGCCTCGAAAAGCGCGTCCCCGCCGCGGCGAAGCGCGCGACGGGCGGCGACAAGGAAGCCAAGGCCATGGCGAGCGTGCTCGGCCAGGCGCTGGAGTTGCTCCGCGAGGGCAAACCCGCGCGTCTCACGGTACCCAATGACGACGAGGAAGCGCGCCTCTTCAAGCAGGCCCAGCTGCTCACCGCCAAGCCCGTGCTCTATGTCTGCAACGTTGCGGAAGAGGACGCCGCGACCGGCAATGCCCTCTCCGAAAAGGTCTTCGCCAAGGCCGCCGCCGAAGGCGCCGAGGCAGTGGTCGTCTCCGCCGCCATCGAGGCCGAGCTGGTCGCCATGCCCGAGGAGGACCGCGCCGAGTTCCTCGAAGCCCTCGGCCTCACCGAAAGCGGCCTCGCGCGGGTGATCCGCGCCGGATACAAGCTGCTCGGCCTCAAGACCTTCTTCACCGCCGGCCCCAAGGAGGCGCGCGCCTGGACCTTCCCGGCGGGCGCCAAGGCCCCGCAGGCGGCGGGCGAGATCCACTCCGATTTCGAACGCGGTTTCATCCGCGCCGAGACCATCGCCTACGAGGACTACATCGCGCTGGGCGGCGAAGCGGGCGCGAAGGAAGCGGGCAAGCTGCGGCAGGAGGGCAAGGAATACGTGGTGCAGGACGGCGACGTGCTGCTCTTCAAGTTCAACGTCTGACGCGCGCCGTCTCGCATTTGTCGCGCGCCGCGCCTAGGGCGAGCACCATGCGCCGCATCCTCGTCCTGATCGCCTTCCTGTTCCTGCCCGCCGGGCTTGCCGCGCAGGAAGCATCCCGCCCCGTAACCGTGCTCGTCGGGATCGACGGGCTCCGCCCCGATTATCTTGAGCGCGGCATCACCCCGCACCTTTCCGCGCTGGCAAACAGCGGCGCGGCGGGGCCGATGCGGCCGAGTTTTCCCACCAAGACCTTCCCCAACCACTATGCCCTCGTCACGGGCAAGCGCCCCGATCGCAACGGGATCGTCGGCAATTCCATGATCGACCCGCGCCGATCCGGGGTGATGTTCAGCCTCGGCAATCCGGCGCAGGCGCTCGATCCCTTCTGGTGGAACGAGGCCGAGCCGGTCTGGATCACCGCCGAGAAGGCAGGGCTACGCACGGCGACGATGTTCTGGCCCGGCAGCGAGGTCGCGATTCAGGGGATGCGCCCGTCCGACTGGCTGCGTTTCGACCAGAACGTGAGCAACGTGCAGCGGGTGAACACCCTGCTCGACTGGCTCCGCCGCCCTGCCGATATCCGCCCCGCCTTCGCCACGATCTACTTCGACACTGTCGACACGCAGGGCCACCGCTTCGGCCCCGACAGCGCCGAGGTCAACGCCGCCATCGCCGAGGTCGACGCGCGGATCGGCGATCTCGTTGCCGGCGCGGCGAGGCTGGGCGTGGCGGTCAACTGGGTGATCGTCGCCGACCACGGGATGCGCCAGACCGACGAGGCGCGGGTGATCCAGCTCGACACTCTCGTCGACCGGGCAAGCTATATCGCGGTCGAGACCGGCCCCTATGCCGCGATCGAGCCTGCGGCGGGGACGGACAACCGCGTCGCCGAAGCCCTGCTGAAGCCGCACGAGCACATGACCTGCGCGCGCAAGGAGGACCTGCCGGCGCGGCTGCACTACGGCGCCAACCCGCGGGTCGCCGCGATCATCTGCCTTGCCGAGCCGGGCTGGACGATCCTTTCGGGCCCCTCCCCCTATCCGGTGACGGGCGGTGCCCACGGCTACGACAATGCCGATCCCGAAATGCTCGCCCTCTTCATCGCCAGCGGCCCCGCCTTTGCCGAGGGCGCGCGCCTGCCGGTGTTCGACAATGTAGCGGTCGCCGCCCTGCTGCGTGCGGTGCTGGGCCTGCCGGAGGATGCGCAGGCCGACGGCAGGCTGGCAGACATGAAGGCCGCGCTTCGGCCCTGAAGCCTCGGTATATCCCGACACCCGCTCTTTCCGACCGCGTGGCGTGTGCCCCTTGCGGCGGACGGCACGGCGCGCGGAACACCGCCCCCTCCCCGCTGTTCGCTCCTTCCACATCCAAGGGAGGAGCGTTCGCGTGGCGGGAACAGACGGCAAGTTCGAGACTCTGGTGCGGATCGGCTATTTCAGCCGTGCCGTGCTCTACATTGCCCTCGGGCTGCTCGCGCTCACCGGCGCAAGCCGGATGCGCGAAGGGACGGACGGCATCTTCCGGGCCCTCGAGGACCTGCCGGCAGGCGACCTGCTGCTGTGGGTGCTGGTGATCGGTCTCGTCGCCTATGCGCTGTTCCGCCTCGCCTCGCCCCTGTTCGATATCGAGCACAACGGCTCGGACGCGAAGGGATGGGGCAAGCGTATCGGGCATCTCGGAAGCGCCGTCGCCCACCTCGCTCTGGCCTGGACCGCCTTCCGCTTTGCAACCGACGAGCCCGGCGGCGGTGGAGCGGGGGCGTCGCAGGCTGCGGCCGGGGTGCTGTCAGTCGATTTCGGTGCGCTCGCGCTCGGGCTTCTCGGCATCGCCTTCTTCATCGCCGCCCTCGCGCAGGCACAGAAGGGCATCACCGGCAGCTTCATGCGCCGCATCGCCGGCGATGCGCCCGAAGCGACCCGCTGGCTCGGCATGGCGGGCTATCTGGCGCGCGCTGCGGTCTTCGCGGTCACCGGATGGTCGCTGGTGGAGACGGGCTTCCTCTCGCAGGGCGCGTCCAATGTGAAGACGCTCGGCGAAGCGGTCGCCGCGCTGGCCGACACCGGGTGGGCCTTCACGCTGGTGGCCGCCGGCCTGCTGCTGTTCGGGCTGTTCAGCCTGATCCTGGCGCGCTGGCGGATCATCCCCGATCTCGACCCCCACGGACGGGTGCCGTCGTTCCGGTCGTGAGGTCAGTGGCGGCCGAAGAGCTTCTCGACGTCCTCCATCGAGAGCTTCACCCATGTCGGCCGGCCGTGGTTGCACTGGCCTGAGCGCGGCGTCGCCTCCATTTCGCGCAGCAGCGCGTTCATCTCGGCAACGCTGAGAACGCGGCCCGCGCGGACCGACCCGTGACAGGCCATCGTCGCCAGCACCAGTTCGAGCCGCTCGGCGAGCAGCAGCGCGCCGCTGTCCTCCTGTTTGCCGTGCTTGGCGATGTCGTCGGCAAGGTCGGTAAGGAGCTTGGCCGTATCCGCCTTGGCGATGGCCGAAGGCACGGCCCGCACCAGCATCGCGGAGGGGCCGAAGCGTTCGATCACGAGCCCGTAGCGGGCAAGGCCCTCGGCAGCGTCCTCGAGACGGTCGCAATCGACTTCGTCCATCTCGACCACGTCGGGGACCAGCAGCGCCTGCGAGCGACGCACGCCCTCGTCCGCACCTGCCGCGCGCAGGCGTTCGAGCACAAGGCGCTCGTGCGCGGCGTGCTGGTCGACCAGAACGAGACCGTCCGCCGCCTCGGCGACGATATAGGTGTTGGCGACCTGCCCGCGTGCGATGCCGAGCGGGTAGGACTGGGCTTCGGCGGGCACGGGGGCTGCTTCCTCGGCCCGTCCCAGTGGTTGCGACCATGCGAGCGAGGCTTCGCGCAGCAATAGCCCCTCCCGCTCGCGGGAGGGGTTGGGGTGGGCCTGAATAGGCCAGAGCGGGGTCTGTGACTCGTCCACCCCCAGCCCCTCCCGCGAGCGGGAGGGGAGAACGGGCTCACTCACCCAGCGCGCCATCGCCGCACGGTCCGGGCCCTGCGCGCTGCGCCTGTCGCCGGTCGCGAGCGCCTGCCGCAGCCCCGAGACGATGAACCCGCGCACCCCCGCGCTGTCGCGAAAGCGCACCTCGGTCTTGGCGGGGTGGACGTTCACGTCGACATCCTGCGGCGGCAATTCGAGGAACAGGGCGAGCACCGCGTGGCGATCCCTCGCCAGCATGTCGGAATAGGCTCCGCGCACCGCGCCGACCAGCAGCCGGTCCTTCACCGGCCTGCCGTTGACGAAGAGATACTGGTGATCGGCAACGCCCCGGTTCCAGGTCGGCAGCCCCGCCACGCCCGTCAGCCGCATGACCCCATGCGGGGTGTCGCGGGCAAGGTCGATGGGGACCGAATTGTCCTTCAATTCATGCGCGATGATCCGGGCAACGCGGGTCGCGAGTTCCTCGTCCGCCTGGAGCGAGAGCACAGGCCGCTTGGCGCCGTCATTCAGCGTCTCGAGGGTGAAGGCAATGTCGGGCCGCGCCATCGCGAGGCGGCGCACGACGTCGAGGCAGGCAGCATATTCGCTTCGCGCCGAGCGCAGGAACTTGCGCCGCGCGGGCACCTTGGCGAACAGCTCCTCGACCCGCACGCGGGTGCCCGGCGGGAGCGCGGCAGGCTCGTCGGCGATCAGGGCGCCGTGATCGAGCACCCGCCGCCAGCCTTCCGCGGCCCCGCCCTCGCGGCTCTCGATGGTGAGGCGCGCGACGCTGGCGATGCTGGGGAGCGCCTCGCCGCGAAAGCCGAGGGTCGTCACCAGCTCGATCGCACCGTCCGGACCGATCAGCGAATCGGGGAGCTTGGAGGTCGCGTGCCGTTCCAGCGCCAGGGCCATGGCCACAGGCCCCATCCCGCAGCCGTCGTCGACCACCTCGATGCGCTGCAATCCGCCTTCGGCCAGCACCACCCCGATTCGCCGCGCGCCCGCGTCGATGGCGTTCTCGACCAGCTCTTTGAGGGCCGCCGCCGGGCGCTCGACCACCTCGCCCGCGGCGATGCGGTTGACGAGTTCGGAGGGAAGGCGGCGGATTTCCGGCATTTCACGCAAGGCTAGCGACGAGCCGCCGCAATTTCGAGGGCAAGCGGGCCAGAATCAGCGTCACAGTGGACAAATATTTTGGCCTTTTGCCCGCGGATTCGCTAGGCGCGCGCAGTCATGTCATAACCGGGTCGAATTCCCCCGCAGCCGCGCTCCCCTGAAAGCGGCCTGCGGAGCAAGTCCCCCCATTACCGGAACCCAAGCACCGATGAGCTTCCTGTCCAATCTCTTCAAGTTCGGCTCGCAGAACATGGCGATCGATCTCGGCACCGCCAACACGCTGGTCTATGTCCAGGATCAGGGCATCGTCCTCAATGAACCGTCGGTGGTGGCGATCGAGACGATCAACGGCATCCGCCGCGTGAAGGCCGTGGGCGATGATGCGAAGATGATGATGGGCAAGACCCCCGACAGCATCGAGGCGATCCGCCCGCTGCGCGACGGCGTGATCGCCGACATCGAAGTGGCCGAGCAGATGATCAAGCACTTCATCCAGAAGGTGCACGGCAAGAAGTCGATGTTCCGCTACCCCGAAATCGTGATCTGCGTGCCTTCGGGCTCGACCTCGGTCGAGCGCCGCGCGATCCGAGACGCGGCCTCGAACGCGGGGGCTTCCGACGTTCACCTCATCCTCGAGCCGATGGCCGCCGCGATCGGCGCCGACATGCCGCTGACCGAGCCTGTCGGCTCGATGGTGGTCGACATCGGCGGCGGCACCACCGAAGTCGCGGTGCTTTCGCTGCGCGGCCTCGCCTACACCACCTCGGTGCGCACCGGCGGCGACAAGATGGACGAAGCCATTGTCAGCTATGTCCGCCGCCACCACAACCTCCTGATCGGCGACGCCACTGCCGAACGCATCAAGAAGGATTACGGCATCGCCATGATCCCCGAGGACGGCGTGGGCGAGATCATCACCCTCAAGGGCCGCGACCTCGTCAACGGGGTGCCCAAGGAAATCACCATCAACCAGGCGCATGTCGCCGAGGCGCTGTCCGAACCCATCGGCGCGATCGTCGAAGGCGTGCGCATCGCGCTCGAGAACACCGCGCCCGAACTGGCGGCGGACATCGTCGACCAGGGTATAGTGCTCACGGGCGGCGGTGCCTTGATCCGGCGGCTCGACGAGCACCTGCGCGAGGAGACGGGCCTGCCCGTCTCGGTCGCCGAAGATCCGCTCACCTGCGTCGCCATCGGCACCGGCCGGGCGATGGAGGATCCGGTCTACCGCGGCGTGCTGATGACCGCGTGACGCGGAGCGCCATAAGCCGGAAGGGACTCTAAGCCATGGCGCCCCCCTCTTCGCGCCGCTCGGGCTTCTCGAAGAAAGCGCAATATTCGCTGTTCACCGGCTACCTGCTGGCCGGGGCGGGAGCCGTGGTCGGGGCGGCATTGCTGGCGCTGTCGCTGTGGCAGCCCTCCGCCTTTGCGCCCCTGCGCGGCGTGGCGGGCGATGCCGTCGCCCCCGCCGGGCAGGCTGCTGCGGTGACGCGCTCCGGCTCGCAGGGGGTGTTCGCCACGATTGCCGGCTATTTCAACGCCGGTGCACAGAACGCCGAACTGCGCCGCGAGGTGGAGATCGCACGCATCCGCCTTGCCGAAGCCGAGGCGGTCAAGGCCGAGAACCTCCGCCTTAAGGGTCTGCTGGGCCTCGCCGAGAGCGAGACCAAGCCTGTCGCGATTGCCCGCCTCGTCGGCTCGACCGCCACCAGCGGACGGCGCCACGCCTTTATCAATGCTGGGTCGACCGCCGGCGTCCTGCCGGGGATGCCGGTGATCTCCGAGCGCGGGGTGATCGGGCGCGTGCTCGAGACCGGGCGGATCTCGGCCCGCGTCCTTTTGCTGACCGACAGCGAAAGCGTGCTGCCGGTGCGCCGCGCCACGGACAACGTCATCGCCTTTGCGGAAGGTCGCGGCGACGGCCTGCTGCGCATCCGCCTCGTCAACCTCGGGGTCAACCCGCTCAAGGTCGGCGACATGATGGTGACGAGCGGCGCCGGCGGATATTACCGGCCCGGCGTGGCCGTGGCAGTGATCGCCAAGATCACGCCCGACGGAGGCATCGCACGGCTCGTGGCCGAACCTGCGGCGACCAGCTTCGTTGCGGTCGAACCGGTGGCGCGACCCGCGGCGGTGGCAGAGCTGGCGGACGACAGCGAGATCGCCGGGCCAGCGGAAAGCGCAGCCGCGCCCGCCCTCTCCCCTTCCGCGGCAGAACCGGACGCGGAGTGATGGAGCGGCTCGATCCCCGTGCCCGCTCGGATATCTACGGGCTGCGCATCAACCGCGCGCCGGACCCGTGGCGGGTGCGTGGGGTGCCATATGCCTCGATCATGCTCGGTTCGCTGCTGCCGGTGCTGCTGATCGCCGACCTGATGCCGCTGCTGCCCTCCTTCGGCTTTCTGGTCCTGCTCGCCTGGCGCATGGTGCGCCCCGGCCTGCTCCCGCTCTGGGCCGGAGCCCCGCTCGGTGCCTTCGACGATCTGGTCAGCGGCCAGCCTTTCGGCAGTGCGATCCTGCTGTGGTCGCTGACGATGATCGCCATCGAGATCATCGAGACCCGCTTCCCGTGGCGCGATTTCTGGCACGACTGGTTCACCGCGAGCGTGCTTGCGCTCGCCTACTGGCTGGCGGCGCTGGTGGTTTCGGGCGCGAGCGTCACGCCGGAAATGATCTCGGTCGCCGCGCCGCAGGCCTTGCTGTCGGTGCTGCTCTATCCGATAATCGCGCGCATGGTAGCCGGACTCGACCGCTTCCGTCTGTCACGGGCGCGGACTATCGACTGATGAAGATCCCGTTCCTGCAGAAAGGCCCCGAACGCCCGGCGCGGATGATCAGCGCCTCGATCTTGCGCAGCACCTTCGAGCGGCGCGCGGTGGTGATCGGCGCGGTGCAGGGCGGGATCGGCGTGCTGCTGGCGCTGCGGCTCGGCTATCTGTCCGTGGCCGAGAACGAGAAATACCGGCTCGAATCCGAGAGCAACCGCGTCAATCTGACCCTCATTCCGCCGCGGCGGGGCTGGATCCTCGACCGCGACGGCGCGCCGCTTGCCTCGAACCGCGCCGACTTCCGCGTCGACCTGATCCCGGAACGGCTCGTCGATGCGGATGCGACGATCGACCGGCTCGGGGAGCTGCTGTCGCTCGAGCCGGCGCGGATCGCCGACATCAAGGACAAGGTCGCCACCTCGCGCGGGTTTCAGCCGGTCGAGGTGGCAAGCGGCCTCAGATACGAGCAGTTCGCGGCGCTCAGCGTGCGCCTGCCGGACCTTCCCGGCGTGGTGCCCCAGCGCGGCTTTTCGCGCTTCTACCCAACTGCCTCCAGCGTCGGCCACCTAATCGGCTATGTCGGCCCCGCCTCGGCCGAGGAATACGAGAAGGACCCCAACCCGCTCCTGATCACGCCCGGCTACAAGATCGGCAAGGACGGCCTCGAGAAGCAGTTCGAGAAGGAGCTGCGCGGGGTGCCCGGCGCCCGGCGGGTGGAAGTCACGGCAGGCGGACGGATCGTGCGCGATCTCGAAACGCGCGAGGACGTGCAGGGCAACCCCGTGCGCCTCACCATCGACGGTCCGCTGCAGGATTACGCCGCGCGCCGCATCGGCCTCGAAAGCGGCTCCGTTGTGGTGATGGACTGCCGGACCGGGGACCTGCTCTGCATGGCCTCGATGCCGAGCTTCGATCCCAATTCCTTCTCGGACGGGATCGGCGGGGTCGAATACGCGATGCTGCGCGAGGACGAGCGGGTGCCGCTGCGCAACAAGGTCCTGAAGGGGCTCTATCCCCCCGGATCGACGGTCAAGCCGATGGTGTCGATGGCGCTCATGGAGCAGGGCATCGACCCCGAAGAGACGGTTTTCTGCGGCGGCGGCCTGCGCGTCGGCAACCGCGTCTTCGGCTGCTGGAACCGCCGCGGCCACGGCGCGACCAACATGGCCAAGGCCATCTACCAGAGCTGCGACGTTTATTTCTACGCCATGGCCCAGCGCACCGGCATGGACCCGATCGCCGCCATGGCGCGGCGCTGCGGGATGGGGCAGGAATTTCCCCTGCCCGTCACCAGCCAGTTCTTCGGCACCGTGCCCGACCCGGCGTGGAAGATGAAGAAATGGGGCCGCGAATGGCAGGCCTTCGACACGGTCAACGCCACCATCGGGCAGGGCTACATGCTCTCGAGCCCCTTGCAGCTCGCGGTGATGGCCTCGCGGCTTGCGACGGGCAAGCACGTGATGCCGCGCCTGACGCTCGACACCAAGCCGCAGGGGTTCGACAAGATCGACTTCCCGGCCGACCAGGTCGAATATGTGCGCAAGGCGATGAGCGACGTGGTCAACGGCCCCGGCACCGCAGGCCGCGCGCGCCTGCCGGTCGAGGGCACGCTGATGGCGGGCAAGACCGGCACCGCGCAGGTCGTCTCGCTCTCGATCTCCAACGGCAAATCGGGCCCGTGGAAATATCGCGACCACGGTCTGTTCATCTTCTTCGCCCCCTATGACAACCCGCGCTATGCCGGCGCGGTGGTGATCGAGCACGGCGGCGGATCGGGCGCGGCCTATCCGATCGCGCGCGACGTGATGACCTTCATGTTCGATCCGGCCAAGGGGCTGGAGGCGCTCGCCGCGCTCGAGGCCGGATGGGGCGGGACGGCGCAGCAGCGGCTCGAGCGGCGCTATGCTGCCTATGCCGCAGAGCGCGGCGCGACCGTCAGCCGTCCGCCGCGCCGGGACGAGGAGATCTTCGACCGGGTCGAGGCCGAAGCCCGCCGCGCCGCCACCCAGACCGAGGCCATCGCCGGCGAGGTTATCGCCCCGCGGCCAGAGGCCAACCCCTCGGGGACGCCGCCGGGCGCGCCTGCAGCACCCGCACCCGCACCCGCGCCGACGACCACCCCGGCACCGCCCCCGCCGCCTGCCGCCTCTCCTGTCGGAACGACGCCATGAACACGCTGGCCGCCCGCGGCGGGATCGTTCCCGAACCGATCGCCCGCCAGCCCTGGGAGATGCTGATCCCGCTGCTGCTGCTGACCGGCTTCGGCGGGCTGGTGCTCTATTCGGCGGGCGGGGGTTCGATGCAGCCCTTCGCCCTGCCCCACTTCATCCGCTTCCTCGTCTTCGCCGTGATGGCCGGCGTGATCGCCTCGCTCCCCCGCGAGGCGGTGCGGGTGGTGACCTATCCCGGATATCTCGTGGTGCTGCTGATGCTGCTGGCGGTGGAGATCGTGGGGCAGGTCGGGGGCGGGAGCCAGCGCTGGCTCGAGGCCGGGCCGATCCGCATCCAGCCTTCCGAGCTGATGAAGCCCGCGGTGGTGCTGGCGATGGCGCGCTTCTACGAGACCCTGCCTTCGGGCATGATCGGCTCGTGGCGCTCGGTGGTGCCTTCGGGGATGCTGATCCTGCTGCCGATCGGCCTCGTCCTGATGCAGCCCGACCTCGGCACCTCGGTCGCCATCGCCTTCGGCGGTGTGGTGGTGATGTTCCTCGCCGGGCTTCCCCTGTGGTGGTTCCTGACCGCGGGCGGCCTCGGGATCGCGGCCCTGCCGCTGATCTATTTCTTCGCACTCCACGATTACCAGCGCGCCCGGGTGACGACCTTCCTCGATCCCGAGAGCGACCCGCTGGGCGCGGGCTACCACATCGCCCAGTCGAAGATCGCGATCGGTTCGGGCGGGATCTTCGGCAAGGGGTTCAACAACGGCACCCAGAGCCACCTCAACTACCTCCCCGAACCTCACACCGATTTCGTCTTCGCCTCGATGGCCGAGGAATGGGGGCTGATGGGCGGCCTGTTCGTGCTCGCCATGTACACGCTGATCCTGCGCTGGGGGTGGAAGGTCGCAGCCGAGAGCCAGGACCGCTTCTGCGCCCTGCTCGCCGCGGGGGCGACGGCGACGATCTTCTTCTACATCGCGATCAACCTCCTGATGGTCATGGGCATGGCGCCCGCCAAGGGCATTCCGCTGCCGTGGATGAGCCACGGCGGCTCCTCGATGATGACCAACATGATCTGCATCGGCCTGCTGATGATGGTGAACCGGTGGAACCGCGAGGCGCCGCGGCGGGGCCTTGCGGTCTGAATTCCCGCAGCTGCGAAAAGGCGCTTGCCATCAGGGCCGGACGCGCTAAATGCAGCGCCTCACGCGAATCGGGATGCGGCCTCGCTCCCGGCTTTCGCGGTCCGACCAAGTCGGAATGGACGCATAGCTCAGTTGGTAGAGCAGCTGACTCTTAATCAGCGGGTCCTAGGTTCGAGCCCTAGTGCGTCCACCATCCTCTTCATTCCGAAGCGCCTGAATGCCGATCCATCGCGGCTGCCGTCTCGCTGTGACCGGTCGCTGCGCGGCTTCATGGATTTCATCCACGCTCGCATTTTTGGCAGCATCACCTTGCATTGCATTCACATTGTGATGTGATAATGCGGGTCTATGAACACATCGCTCATCACACGCGTTCGCGATCTCGTCACATCGGGCACGATGACCCGCGCAGGCCTTGCCCGCGCCGCCGGGCTTCACGCCAACACCCTGCGCGACTGCGGCGATGATGGCTGGAACCCCACTGCCGAAACCCTCGCCAAGCTAGAGGCCTTCCTCGCCGCCAACGACGATCGCCCCGTCCTTGCCACCATCGAGGAGATCATCGACGAGGCGCGCAACGGCCGGATGTACATCCTCGTCGACGACGAGGACCGCGAGAACGAGGGCGATCTCATCATCCCCGCGCAGATGGCGACCCCGCAGGCGATCAACTTCATGGCCACCCACGGGCGCGGGCTGATCTGCCTCGCGCTCACCAAGGAGCGCGTCGACCATCTCGGCCTGCAACCGATGAGCCGCAACAACAAGGAATCGATGCAGACCGCCTTCACCATCTCCATCGAGGCGAAGGAAGGCGTCACCACCGGCATCTCGGCGGCGGACCGGGCGCGCACCATCTCGGTCGCGATCGATGCGGCGAAGGGCGCCGACGACCTCGTCACCCCCGGTCACGTCTTCCCGCTGATGGCGCGCGACGGCGGCACGCTGGTGCGCGCCGGGCACACCGAGGCGGCGGTCGACATCTCGCGCCTCGCCGGGCTCAACCCCTCGGGCGTGATCTGCGAGATCATGAACGAGGACGGGACCATGGCCCGGCTCGACGATCTGATCGCCTTCGCCCGCAAGCACGACCTGAAGATCGGCACGATCCGCGACCTCATCGCCTACCGGATGCGCAACGACCACCTGGTCGAGCGCCTCTCCGAGCGCGCCTTCACCTCGGACTATGGCGGCCAGTGGCGGATGATCACCTATCGCGACCGCGTGGCGGGGAGCGAGGCCTATGTCCTCCAGAAGGGCCATGTCATCCCGGGTGAACCCACCCTCGCCCGCGTCCACCCGATCTCGGTGTTCGACGACGTTCTGGGCGCGCCGGGGCCGCGCAAGCGCACGCTCCAGCGCGCCATGGAGGCCATCGGCGCGCACGGCTCGGGGGTGATCGTCATCCTTACCGGACGCGTCGGCACGGGCACCTGGGCTGCGGGCGAGGAGCAGCGCAATATCGGCATCGGCTCGCAGATCCTCGTCGATCTCGGAGTGAGCGAGATGGTGCTGCTATCGAACAGCCGCCCCGATCTCGTCGCGCTCGAGGGCTATGGCCTCACCATCACCGACTTCCACCCCATTCCGGAGTAAACCTCGCATGGCCGACATCCTCATCGTCGAAGCGCGCTTCTACGCCCATCTCAACGACATGCTGATCGCCGGTGCGCGCGCGGCGCTCGAAGCCGAAGGCCACAAGGTCGAGGTGCTTACGGTGCCCGGTGCCCTCGAAATCCCGGGCGCCATCTCCCTTGCGGCGGAGAGCGACCGCTACGACGCCTTCGTCGCCATCGGCGTGGTAATCCGGGGCGAGACCTACCACTTCGAGATCGTCGCCGGCGAAAGCGCGCGCGCGATCATGGCCTTGACGATGGACGGGATCGCCATCGGCAACGGCATCCTCACGGTCGAGAACGAGGCCCAGGCGCTGGTCCGCGCGGACCCGGCCCAGAAGGACAAGGGCGGCGAGGCGGCCAAGGCGGCGCTGGCGCTGCTGGCGCTGCAGGACCGCTTCGGTTGACACTTGCGAGGGCGGGCGTGCCATTCCGGTGCACGTCCGCCTCTACGTAGTTTCCCTCTGTAGATTTCCGTAAGCCATTAACGCGATATCCGACCAGCTTCTGCTGTCTTCCCTTGGTCGCGCGGGGTAGCAGGGCAGGTACGCATATCTTGGGATCTGGCCGTGGAAAACTTCTCGTCGGGCGCGCCATGCGGCACGGACGCGCATCACATCATCGCCGCGCTCGAGGAGCAGCTCGCGGCGCTCGACAGACTTGGCGCGCGTATCGCGGCGGCGCATCTCGATGCGGCCATCCAGCAATTGCGGGTCGACTGCGCCCGCCGATGACACACGCCGGAACCCGCACTTTCCGCTTAGAAAAGAACGACCTGCGTATTAGCCCGTAAAGCCTTTGCTCGAGCCAGCGCCTATCACCGCGCCATGGGCAAACCGGCGCGGCGGTGCGCGCCGGTGACTCCCGAAGGCGGCAGGATGAGCAGGATCACAGGCGAAACAGGGGCGGGCGCAAGGGACGAAGACGCGTCCGCGGCGGCGGCACTGTTCCATCCGCTCGCCGAAGAACTGATGGCGATCGCCGAGCGGCTGCGCAGCGCGGCAGAGCACCGCGGCGATGCCGCCCTCCCCGATCAACCGCTCCCCGCGCGGCCGCCCCGCCCGACCCACTCCCGTCTCGACCTCGCCCGTAAGACCTATGCCCTGCGCCGCAAGCGCACGGCGATCTTCGGCAATCCCGACTTGTTCGGCGAGCCCGCGTGGGACATCCTGCTCGATCTCTACATCGCTCAAGGCGAGGGCAAGCAGGTCTCGGTTTCGAGCGCGTGCATCGGCTCGGCCGCTCCCGCGACCACCGGGCTGCGCTGGCTCAGCGTGCTAGCCGACCAGGGCCTGGTGACGCGCGAGAACGATTCCGCCGATCACCGCCGCGTGCTCGTCAGGCTGACGGGTGCCGGACTGGCGGCGATGGACCGCTTCTTCGAGGCTGTCGACTTCTAGCCGCGCGCGCCGAAGCAGGCGCGGCCCGCATAGGCGGCGCTGTCGCCCAGCTCTTCCTCGATGCGGATCAGCTGGTTGTACTTGGCGAGCCGGTCCGACCGCGCGAGCGAGCCGGTCTTGATCTGCCCGCAATTGGTGGCGACCGCGAGATCGGCGATGGTCGCGTCCTCGGTCTCGCCCGAACGGTGGCTCATCACGCAGGTGTAGCGGGCGCGGTGGGCCATATCGACCGCCGCGAGCGTTTCGGTGAGGGTGCCGATCTGGTTGACCTTCACGAGCAGCGAGTTCGCCAGCCCGCGGGCGATCCCGTCGGAGAGGCGCGCGGGATTGGTGACGAAGAGGTCGTCGCCCACCAGCTGGACCTTCTCGCCCAGCTTGGCGGTGAGCGCGGCCCAGCCCTCGAAATCGTCCTCGCTCATGCCGTCCTCGATCGAGCGGATCGGATATTCGGCGCAGAGCTTGGCAAGGTAATCGGCCATCTCGGTCGGGGAGAGGCTCAGGCCCTCGCCGCTGATCTCGTACTTGCCGCCCTTGAAGAACTCGGTCGCCGCGCAGTCGAGCGCGAGCACGATGTCCTCGCCCGGGATGAAGCCGGCCTTGGTGATCGATTCCATGATGAAGTCGAGCGCCGCGCGGGTGCTGGCGAGATCGGGCGCAAAGCCGCCCTCGTCGCCCACCGAGGTTGCGAGGCCCTTCTGGTGCAGGCCCTTCTTGAGGGTGTGGAACACCTCCGCACCCCAGCGCACCGCCTCGGCGATCGAATCCGCGCCCACGGGCATGATCATGAATTCCTGGATGTCGATCGGGTTGTCGGCGTGCTCGCCGCCGTTGATGATGTTCATCATCGGCACCGGGAGCATATGCGCCGAGACGCCGCCGAGATAGGAATAGAGCGGCAGGCCCCGCGCATTGGCGGCCGCCTTGGCCACCGCCAGCGAGGTCCCGAGCAGCGCGTTGGCGCCAAGCCGCGACTTATTGGGCGTGTCGTCCAGCGCGATCAGCGCAAGGTCGATGTCGCGCTGGTCCTCGGCATCGAAATTGTCGATCAGCAGCTCGCGGATCTCGGTGTTGACCCCTTCCACCGCCTTGAGCACGCCCTTGCCGAGATAGCGGCCGGCGTCGCCGTCACGCAGCTCCACCGCCTCGTGCGCGCCGGTCGAGGCGCCCGAGGGCACCGCCGCGCGGCCGAAGCTGCCGTCCTCCAGCAGCACGTCGACCTCGACGGTCGGATTGCCGCGGCTGTCGAGGATTTCGCGGCCGTGGATGTCGATGATCGCGGTCATGTTTGGCTCCGGCTGTAATGTGGTTTAGGTTGTTAAGACACTCGAAGGCTATGCTAATGGGAACGGCATGATTCTGGCTCGATGATTCCAGCCCAGGCCGAACGCGAGTTGTCCCTATGCGCGGGAACTGCCTCGCGCAAGCGGGCGGCGCGGGCGGGGCCGGAACGAGCGTAAAGGACAAGGAGCACCGCGATGGCAGACACCAACCCGACCAAGAAGACCCCCGCCAAATCGGCCAAGGGCGCGACCGCCAAGAGCGAAGGTCCGGCCAAGGCCGCCCCGCGCAAGACCGGCGCCACCGCCAAGGCGCCCGATGCCGAACCGGCTGCCGCTACCCCGGCCGCATCGGCCCAGGTGGTCGAGGCCAAGAGCCGCTTCAATGCCGCGCTCGAGGAAGCCAAGGCCGGCGCCGCCGCGCTGCGGGCCGAGGCCGAAAACCGGCTGACGGCTGTCGGCGGGCAGGCCAAGGGCAAGGGCACCGACCTCGTTTCCGAAGTGAAGACCTATGGGGAGCAGGCGATGGGCAAGGCGGGCGAACTCGCGGTCGAAGGCAAGCAGGTCGCGACCGACGCGATCGCCTCGCTCGGCAAGGTCGTGGGCGACACCGCCCCGCAGATCGACGAGCGTCTGGGCGAGCAGTATGGCGACTATGCCCGCAAGGCCGCGCGCACGCTGCAGGAAACCTCGGCCAAGCTGGAAGCCAAGAGCGTCGAGGAACTGGGCGAGGATGCGCGCGAGATGGTGCGCAAGAGCCCGGGCGTTGCTGTCGGCATCGCGGCGGTGTTCGGCTTCTTCCTCGCACGGATGCTCGGCGGACGGCGGCGCTGACGGATAGCGCCGGAAAGGCGACAGGATGCACGACACCGAACCCGGCCCCCGCGCCGGCCTGACCGGGCCGGTCGAGGACGCGTCGCCCGAAGCGGCGGCGCCACCCCCGGGCGGGGACAGCACGGGCTTTGCCGCGCTGCGCGATGACGTGGGTGCCCTCGTCGAGGACGCGCGCACCTATGCCGAAGCCGAGATCGCCTTCCAGAAGACCCGCGCAAGCCTCGCCGGCAAGCGCGGCGGCCGGGCGCTGGTGCTGCTGGTGCTGGCACTGGTGCTGCTCCACATTGCGCTGATCGCGCTGGCCGTGGGCGCGGTGATCGCGCTTGCTCCGCTGGTGACGATCTGGGGCGCGATCGCGATCGTGGTCGGCGTGCTGCTCGTCGGGGTCGTCTTGCTGGTCATGGGCGCTGCCGCCGACGGGCGGATGCTCGCGGCGATGTTCAGTTCAGGGGAGGAGCGATGACGCGCCTGCCCGACCGCTTCATCGAGGACCGGGCGATCCGCGATGCCGCCCGCGCTGTGCTCGTCGAGGATATCGAGCACCTGCGCGCCAGCCTCTCGGAAGAGGGTATCGCGAGCCGCGTGTCGTCGGGCGTGACCGGCACCATATCGAACCGCATCCGCACCGGCGCGCGCGACGTGCTCGAACAGGCCAAGGCCCAGGCCGGAGACAACAAGGGCGTGCTCGCGCTGCTCATCGGCGCGCTGGTCCTGTGGTTCGCGCGCGGGCCGATTCTCGAATGGATCGAGGGACTTCTCGAGGAGAGTTCCGACGAGACCGAGCTTGACATGGACAGCGCCGCCCCCCCCGCACCGGCGCCTGTGGGAGACCCCGAATGACCGACCTTGCCCCCCTCGACCGGCGCGACGCGCTGCGCGCACGGATCGAAGCCGCCGAACGCCGCAATGCCGAGCGCAGCCTCGCGGAACAGGCCCGCGCTGCCGCGGACGCCGCAATCGACTACACCCGCGCCCATCCGCTGACGGTGGTCGGCGGGGCGGTGGCGGCGGGGTTGGTGATCGGGCTTCTCACCCGCCCGGGCCGCCGGGTCGCGGGCCGTGCCTGGCACGGCGCGGGCGAAGCCATTTCCGGTGCCGCGACAAGCGCGTCGGCAAGCGTGAAGAACGTCGCCTCGCGCGGCGGATCGCGGCTGGGAACGATGATCGGCGAGGCGGCGGTCGCCTATGCCATGTCCATGCTCGACGAATTTCTCGATGCCGCGCGAACCGGGCAGGAACGTGCCGCGGAACTGGGCGATGCCGCCGGGGCGCAGGCGAAGAAGCTGTCCGCCGACGCCTCCGAGGCCGCCGGATCGGCGGCGGAAGGCACCCGCGCCCTCGCCCGCCGGACCCGCGAGGCCGCGCTCGGCGTGGTGCGCGACATCCGCCGCCAGACCGGGGACTGAGCGTCCCCCACGCCCCGCAAGGCTTGCCCTTGGCAGCGAGCGCGCTAAGGGGCGCGCATCGTTCCTCCCCAAGGGCTTAACACATGGCAGAAACCACCCCCACCCAGCGGCTCCACCTCGTCATGGGCGGCCGCGTCAAGGACCCCCGCGGCCTCGAGTTCCAGGACCCGGAGAGCATCCACGTCGTCGGGGTCTTCAGTTCCTATGACGCCGCAGTCGACGCGTGGCGCGCGCAGGCGCAGCGCACGGTCGATGACGCCGAGATGAAGTATGTCGTCGTCCACATCCACAAGCTGCTGACGCCCGAGGATTGATCCCGGGTGGCGGTAATCCGCCCCTATCGTGAAGGCGATGCCGAGGGGATCGCGGCGCTGACCCTCGCGGCGATCCGCGAGACGGCGCTGGCCGCCTATTCGCCCGCGCAGGTCGCGGCGTGGTCGGGGCGCTATTCGGTGCAGCGATTGCTGGACGGGGCCGCGCGGGGCGACGTGATCCTCGTCGCGGCAGGTGCGAATGACCAGCCCCTCGCCTACACCGTGCTCGAGGCGGACGGGCATCTCGACATGCTCTACTGCCATCCCGCGCACACCGGAAAGGGCCTCGCCCTCGCCCTGCTTGCCGCCGCCGAGACCGAGGCGCGGGGTCGTGGGCTTGCCCGCCTGGTCGCCGAGGCGAGCGAACTGGCCCGGCCTGTCTTCGCGCAGGCGGGCTATGCGCTGCTGAACCGCCGGGACTTCACCATCCCGGGCGAGGGCGGCGAAGTGGCGATCCACAATTATGCGATGGAAAAGCGGCTCGACTGAAGGGCGGCCCGGCGCAGGCCTGTTTCACGTGGAACAGGCAATGACCGGGCAAAGATTGTGCAACGACCGCGCAACGACCCGCCTAGCGCAGGGCCGCGAAGGCTCCCGCGGCCGCAACCGCCAGCATCGTCAGCACCACCCTTGTGCGGCGATCGGAGCGGCGGCCGTTCCAGCGCTCCTCGTCGAGCCACCACTTGCCCTGGCCGTCGGTCCTTAGCACGTCGGCGCCCTTCAGCCGCTCGAAGGCGCGCCGGCTGCTCGGGCGGGCAGGCGCATAGGCGATGGCATCGGCCATGCTGACAGCGCCCCCATCGAGGAAATCGGCGACAACCCTGCGCTCGGCAAGGGGCCTCACCGGAACAACGGCCATGTCGCGCCCCCGGCCCGTTCGTCAGATGAACTCGATCTTCTCGACGAGGTAGAACTTCTCGCCCGAGGGCACCGTCACCTCGATCTCGTCGCCGGCCTGCTTGCCGATGAGCGCGCGGGCGAGCGGCGAGTTGTAGGAGATGCGGCCCTTGTTCGCGTCCGCCTCGGTCTGGCCGACGATCTGGTAGCGCACCGGCTTGTCGTTCTCGTCGAGCAGGGTCACGGTCGCGCCGAAGATGATCTTGTCGCCCGACAGCGTGGTCGGATCGATGATCTGCGCGCGGCTGACCTTGTCCTCCAGCTCGGCGATCTGCGCCTCGACCTGGCCCTGGCGCTCCTTGGCGGCGTGGTATTCGGCGTTTTCCGAAAGGTCGCCGTGGGCGCGGGCCTCCTCGATCGCCTCGACGATCCGGGGGCGTTCCTCGCGCAGGACCTTGAGGTCGGCGGTGAGCCGCTCGTAACCCTCGGCCAGCATCGGGACCTTTTCCATCGTCGCCATATGTCTTTTCTTTCTGTCCGTTGTCCCTCCCCCCTCGTGAACCGGGAAAGAAAGCTCTTGCCGCCGTCCAACTGGCTCGACGTCAGGCACTCTCGATGTCGGGGGGAGGTGTCAGTCAGGTCCCATAATAGTCCTGCAAGCTGCGGACTTCAAGCTGCTCGGGCCGGATCGCCGAAATCGCCGCCGCCGCCGCGACCGAGGCGGTTGCGGTGGTGTAGTAGGGCACCTTGCCCGCAAGCGCGGCCTGCCGGATCGATTTGCTGTCGAGCAGCGACTGCCAGCCTTCGGTGGTGTTGAAGATCAGCGCGATCTCCCCGTCGATAATCTTGTCGACGATGTGCGGCTGGCCTTCGGCGACCTTGTTCACCCGCTCCACCGCAAGCCCCTGTTCGGCAAGGTAGCTCTGGGTGCCGCCGGTGGCGAGCACGCGGAAGCCGTGCTCGATCAGCCGCCGGACACCCGCGACGATCACCGGCTTGTCGGTGTTCTTGACGCTGACGAACACCGTGCCCGCCTGCGGCAGGACCGAGCCTGCGCCGATCTGCGACTTTAGGAAGGCGGCCTCGAAGGTGGCGTCGATCCCCATTACCTCGCCGGTCGACTTCATCTCCGGCGAGAGCACCGGGTCCGAGCCCGGGAAACGCGCGAAGGGGAAGACCGCTTCCTTGACGGCGATGTAGGGCAGGTCGCGCTTGAAGGGCTCGAAGCCCGCAAGCTTTTCGCCCGCCATCACCCGCGCGGCGATCTTGGCGACCGGTTGGCCGATCGCCTTGGCGACGAAGGGCACGGTACGGCTGGCGCGCGGGTTGACCTCGATGAGGTAGACGTTGCCGTCCTTCACCGCGAACTGGATGTTCATCAGGCCCTTCACGCCCAGCGCGAAGGCCAGCGCCTCGGCCTGACGCTCCATCTCGGCGATGATCTCGGGCGAGAGCGAATAGGGCGGCAGGGTGCAGGCGGAGTCGCCCGAATGGACGCCCGCTTCCTCGATGTGCTGCATCACGCCGGCGATGCGCACTTCCTCGCCATCGCACAGCGCATCGACATCGCACTCGATCGCGTCGCGCAGATACTGGTCGATCAGCACCGGGCTGTCGCCCGAGACATTGACCGCGGTGGCGATGTAGTCGTCGAGCTGCGCGACGCTGTCGACGATCTCCATCGCGCGCCCGCCGAGGACGTAGGAGGGGCGCAGCAGCACCGGATAGCCGATGCGCGCGGCGACCGCGGCGGCCTCGTCGCGGCTGCGGGCGATGCCGTTCTCGGGCTGCTTGAGCTTCAATTTGCTCACCAGCTTGGCGAAACGCTCGCGGTCTTCGGCAAGGTCGATCGCGTCGGGCGAGGTGCCGAGGATCGGGATGCCCGCATCCTCCAGCGCCTGCGCGAGCTTGAGCGGGGTCTGCCCGCCGAACTGGACGATCACGCCGAGGAGTTCGCCCTTCGACTGCTCGACGCGCAGGATTTCCAGCACGTCCTCGTCGGTCAGCGGCTCGAAATAGAGGCGGTCGGAAGTGTCGTAATCGGTCGAGACGGTCTCGGGGTTGCAGTTGACCATGATCGTCTCGAAGCCCTGCTCGGCGAGGGCGAAGCAGGCGTGGACGCAGCAATAGTCGAACTCGATCCCCTGCCCGATCCGGTTCGGCCCGCCGCCGAGGATCACGACCTTGCGGCGCTCGGAGGGGTCCGCCTCGCATTCGGGCGCGCCGAAGCTCGGGGCCTCGTAGGTCGAATACATGTAGGGGGTGATCGCCTCGAACTCGGCGGCACAGCTGTCGATGCGCTTGAAGACCGGGAACACGCCGAGCTTGTGGCGCAGCTGCCGGACTTCCTCCGCGCTGGTCGCGCCCGCCATCGCCACGAGGGCATCGTGGAGCAGGCCGGAACGCCTCGCCTGGGTCTCGGCAAGCCCGCCCGCAACGCCCACCGAACGCACCGCGAGCGTGGCAAGGCGGCGGTCGGAGAAGCCCATCGCCTTAAGCCGCCGCAGCCCCGCGGCATCGCGCGGCAGGCCATCGGCCTGGATCGCCTTCTCGGCGGCGATGATCGCCTCGATATGGCGCAGGAACCACGGATCGTAATGGGTGACGGCGGCGATGTCCTCGACGCTGAGGCCCTCGCGGAACGCCTGCCCGACCTTGAGCAGCCGGTCCGGGGTGCGGCGCGAGAGGGCGGCGGTGATGACCTCGAGGCCCGCGCCTTCGAGCTCGGGCACGCGGTTGAACCCGTCGAGCCCGGTTTCGAGCCCGCGCAGCGCCTTCTGCACGCTCTCCTGGAAGTTGCGGCCGATCGCCATGACCTCGCCGACCGATTTCATCGCGGTGGAGAGGTCCGGCTGCGCGCCCTTGAACTTCTCGAAGGCGAAGCGCGGAATCTTGGTGACGACGTAATCGATGGTCGGCTCGAAGCTCGCGGGCGTCGCGCCGGTGATCTCGTTGGTCAGCTCGTCGAGCGTGTAGCCGACCGCCAGCTTGGCCGCGACGCGGGCGATGGGAAATCCCGTCGCCTTCGACGCCAGCGCCGAGGAGCGGCTGACGCGCGGGTTCATCTCGATCACGATCAGGCGCCCGTCCTTCGGATTGACCGCGAACTGGACGTTGGAGCCGCCCGTCTCGACCCCGATCTCGCGCAGGCACGCGATGCTCGCGTTGCGCATGATCTGGTATTCCTTGTCGGTCAGCGTCAGCGCGGGGGCGACGGTGATGCTGTCCCCGGTGTGGACGCCCATCGGATCGACGTTCTCGATCGAGCAGACGATGATCGCGTTGTCCTTGCGGTCGCGCACCACCTCCATCTCGAACTCCTTCCACCCGAGGAGCGATTCCTCGATCAGGACTTCGGTGGTGGGCGAGGCGTCGAGGCCCTCGCGCACGATCTTCTCGAACTCGGCCTTGTTGTAGGCGATGCCCCCGCCGGTGCCGCCGAGGGTGAAGGAGGGGCGGATGATCGAGGGCAGACCGGTGCGCTCGAGGATGGCGAAGGCTTCCTCGACCGTGTTGGCGACGCCCGAGCGCGCGGATTCGAGCCCGATCTTGTCCATCGCGTCGCGGAACCGCTGGCGGTTCTCGGCCTTGTCGATGGCGTCGGCCTTGGCGCCGATCATCTCGACCCCGTATTCCGCGAGCACGCCCATCTCGTCGAGTTTCAGCGCGCAGTTGAGCGCGGTCTGCCCGCCCATCGTGGGGAGCAGCGCATCGGGCCGCTCCTTGGCGATGATCTTGGCGACGATCTCGGGCGTGATCGGCTCGATATAGGTCGCGTCCGCGAACTCCGGATCGGTCATGATCGTCGCGGGGTTGGAGTTGACGAGGACGACGCGGTAGCCCTCCTCCTTCAGCGCCTTGATCGCCTGCGTGCCGGAATAGTCGAACTCGCAGGCCTGGCCGATGATGATCGGGCCGGCGCCGATGACGAGGATCGAGGAAATGTCGGTTCTTTTGGGCATTTACTGGCCTTCTTCCGGCGTCACGTACTTTTCGTTTCCGACAAAGCCGAACTTCGTGGTGCCTGATTTCTTGATGTAATCCAACACACAAGCGGATGCATCGTAATTGGCTTCTGGATCAGGTTCGAAGCTGATTTCTCCGTCAGGTTTGACAGTCAGCTTGATGTCCTTCGCGTTGCAAGCATGAAGGATCGCATCCGCGTCCGATTGCTGGAAGCCGTCAGTGAAGTCGATCTTGCTTGGAAGGTCGATTGCGACTGTCGTCGATGTGGGGTCGCACGCCATCACCCCAAGTGACGCGATGAGCACCAGCGCAGATGTGCGAAGCCTGTCCATCACAGCCCCCCCACGAACTTCTCGAACAGGTAGAAGCTGTCCTGCGGCCCGGGCGAGGCCTCGGGGTGGTACTGCACCGCGAAGGCCTTCTTGCCCTTGATCGCGATGCCGCAATTCGTCCCGTCGAAGAGCGAGACATGGGTCTGCTCCACCCCATCGGGCAGGGTCGCCGCGTCCACCGCAAAGCCGTGGTTCATCGAGGTGATCTCGACCAGCCCCGCGGTTTCGCCCCAGCCTTCCCCGACACGCTGGACGGGGTGGTTCGCGCCGCGGTGGCCCTGGTGCATCTTGATCGTCTTCGCCCCCGCCGCCAGCGCGAGCAGCTGGTGGCCGAGGCAGATGCCGAACAGCGGCACGTCCGCATCGAGCAGCGCCCTGATCACCGGCACGGCATATTCGCCGGTCGCCGCCGGATCGCCCGGGCCGTTGCTCAGGAAAACGCCGTCGGGCTGCAAAGCCATCACCTCGTCGAACGAGGTCTTGGCCGGCACCACCGTCACCCGCGCGCCCGCCTTCACGAGGTTGCGGAAGATATTGTCCTTCGCGCCGTAATCGATGGCGACCACGTGCGGCTTGGCGTCGAAGGGCGCGCGGCCATAGCCCTTGCCGAGCGTCCAGTAGCCGCCTTCCCAGCCTTCGTGCTTGTCACGGGTGACGCGGATCGCGAGATCCATGCCTTCGAGACCCGGCCATTCTTGCGCGCGCTTGACGAGCGCCGGGATGTCGAACTTGCCGTCCGGCGCATGGGCGATCACCGCGTTGGGCGCGCCCGACTGGCGGATGCGGCGGGTCAGCGCGCGGGTATCCACGCCCGAAAGGCCGATCTTGCCGTTGCGCGCCATCCACTCGGCGAAGCGTTCGATCGAGCGGAAGCTGGAAGGCTCGGTCACGTCCTCGCGCACCACGCAGCCGACCGCGCCCTCCACCTTGCTCTCGACGTCCTCGCCGTTGGCGCCGACATTGCCGATGTGCGGGAAGGTGAAGGTGACGATCTGCGCCGCGTAGGAGGGATCGGTCATCACCTCCTGGTAGCCGGTCATCGCGGTGTTGAAGCACACCTCGCCGACGCTCGCGCCGACATGGCCGAAGCCCCGGCCCCAGATCACGGTGCCATCGGCCAGAACCAGAACGCCGGTCGCGCCAGAGGGTTGCGCGCGAGAAGATGCGGGGTCGGCCATGGGGCGCTCCGTTACAGTTGGTCCGGCGATGGTGCTAAGTTTTGCCCGCTAGGCCCCTCGCCCCCGCCCGTCAACCTAGGCGTGTGCCTCTATTTGCGTTAGAGGCGCGCGCCACAGGCAAATCCACAGGAATGAGCAAAAAATGATCCGTGACGATATCAAGGCCGCCACCATCGCGGCGATGAAGGCGGGCGAGAAGGACCGCACCGCCGCGCTCCGCCAGATCAGCGCCAAGATCAAGGACCGCGACATCGAGGAACGCACCGCTTCCAAGCCGACGCCGGACGACGAGCTGGTGGTGAG
Source organism: Porphyrobacter sp. THAI-01a (assembly GCF_056868655.1). Lineage (NCBI taxonomy): Bacteria > Pseudomonadati > Pseudomonadota > Alphaproteobacteria > Sphingomonadales > Erythrobacteraceae > Porphyrobacter > Porphyrobacter sp. THAI-01a. The sequence continues at coordinate 1,699,172 of NZ_CP180579.1, forward strand.
CGTGCTCCAGAAGATGGCCAAGCAGCGCCGCGAATCGATCGAGATGTACGATGCGGGCGGGCGCACGGAACTGGCCGCGGTCGAGCGCGCGGAGCTGGCGGTAATCGAGGAATTCCTGCCCGCGATGATGGACGAGGCCGCGACCAGAGCCGCGATCGAGGCGATCAAGGCCGAGACCGGCGCGTCCTCGATGAAGGACATGGGCACCGTCATGGCCGAGCTGAAGGCTCGCCACGGCGCGGTGCTCGACGGCAAGCTCGCGAGCGGGCTGGTGAAGGCGGCGCTTTCGTAATTCAGAACCGTTCGCCCTGAGCCTGTCGAAGGGCTGCACTTTCTCTCGAAGTGAAGAGCGGTGCTTCGACAAGCTCAGCATGAACGGGGTGTGTTTCCACACCGGGTGCACAACATCGCAGCCGCGCGTCGCTCGACAGGACCGGTCAGGGAGCGCAGTAAAGGCACCATGGCCATCACCCCGCAATGGAAGGACGAGCTGCGTGCGCGGATCACGCTCTCGACGCTTGTCCAGCGCAGCGTCAAGCTGACCCGGGCGGGGCGCGAGTGGAAGGGGTGCTGCCCGTTCCACGACGAGAAGACGCCGAGCTTCTACGTCAACGACCAGAAGCAGTTCTACCACTGCTTCGGCTGCGGGGCGCATGGCGATGCGATCAGCTGGATGGTCGATCATGCGGGCCTCCAGTTCATGGACGCGGTCAAGGAACTCGCCGCGATGGCGGGGATGGAGGTCCCTGCCCCCGATCCGGTCATGGCCAAACGCGCTGAACAGCGCGCCAGCCTGATCGACGTGACCGAGGCGGCGCAGAAGTTTTTCGTCGAGAGCCTCGCCGGGCCGAGCGGCGCGGTGGCGCGGGACTATCTCGAGCGCCGCGGCTTCTCCCCCGCGGTGATGCGCGAATTCGGCTTCGGCTGGGCGCCGGACGACCGGCAGGCCCTCCCCAGGGCGCTGTCGCAGTTCGGCGAGGACATGCTCGAAGGCGCGGGGATGCGCGCGGCGAGCGAACAGGGCGAACGCTACGACCGCTTCCGGGGGCGCGTCATGCTCCCGATCCAGGACGCGCGGGGACGGGTGATCGCCTTCGGCGGGCGCATCCTCGACAAGCGGGATGGCGTTGCGAAATACCTGAACTCCCCCGACACCGAACTCTTCGACAAGGGCCGCATGCTCTACAACCTCCACCGCGCCGCGCCCGCCGCGCGGCAGAGCGGGCGGGTGGTGGTGGTCGAGGGCTACATGGACGTGATCGCGCTGGCCAATGCGGGGATCGCCGATGTGGTCGCCCCGCTCGGCACGGCGCTGACCGAGATGCAGCTCGAACTGCTGTGGCGCATGGTCGAGGTGCCGGTGCTGTGCTTCGACGGCGATGCGGCCGGGCAACGGGCGGCAATGCGGGCGATTGCGCGGGCGCTGCCGCTGCTCGCGCCGATGCGCTCGCTCGGGATCGTGCGCCTGCCGGCGGGGCTCGATCCCGATGATCTCGTCAAGCAGCAGGGCAAGGCGGCGATGGAACGGCTGCTGGCCGAGCCCGCCAGTCTCATCGACACCCTGTGGGCCTTCGAACGCGACGCGCAGGTGCTCGACACGCCCGAGGCCAAGGCGGGCCTCAAGGCGCGGCTCATGGCCCATGTCGAGACCATCGCCGATCCCGAGATCAAGTCGCTCTACCGGCGCGAGCTTTCCGACCGCTTCTCGGCCTTCGCCTATCCGCCCCGCGCAGCCCGCCCTGCCCCCGCCCCGCGCGCCCCTGCGGGCCAGCGCGGCGGCTGGCGGGGGACGCCGCTGCCGCCGCCGGGACTATCGGAGGAGGCGCGCGCGCGGCTCGCCGCGATCATGGCGGGGAGCCAGCGACAGGGCCTGCTCAGCGCCGTCCTTGCCGGATTCGCGCGTCATCCGCAGGCGATCGCACGCCATGCCGAGGCGCTCTCGACCCTCGCCCGCAGCACGCCCGCAGCGGCCGCTGACATCGAATCGCTGTTCGAGCTTGCAGAAACGCTTGATTCGCGCGCCCCTGTCGCCATATGCAACGCGCAAGGCCAACCCGCCCCGTCGGCAGATATCCGTTACGCCTTTCTTGATGAAGGCACCGATCCCGACGCCGCGCGCGAGGAACTGGCTGAAGCTGTGTCGCTGCTGGTCGAACGGCCGGCGCTGGAGGCTGCGCTTGCGGCCACCATCGCGCGTTTCGAGGACGATCCCGAAGGATCGTTCGCCGAGCAGACCCGTCTGCGCGCGCAGCTCATGGCAGTCGAAGAGCGCCTCAAGGCCTTCGGTCGCCGCAAGGCGGCGGCAGGGCCCGGCACGGGTGACGATGCCGCCCCGGCGGCGGACAGGGATTAACAGGCGGCTCCCCCTCGCGGCGGGCCGCCCGGCAACGGATAGACACGAAAAATATGGCCGAGAAGGAAGATGCCCCGCTGATCGATCTCAACGAGGCTTCGATCAAGAAGCTGATCAGCAAGGCGAAGAAGCGCGGCTATGTCACCTATGACGAGCTGAACGAGGCGCTGCCCTCGGGCGAGATGAGCCCCGACCAGATCGAGGACATCCAGACCGCGCTCAGCGAAATGGGCGTGCAGATCGTCGAGAGCGACGAGGAGGCCGAGGCCGAGGACCGCGAGGAAGGCGAGAGCGACGACATCGTCGCCGACGACGAGGACGAGGACGAGGACGGCGAGAAGCGCGGTCCGGCCAAGGACGCCCGCGCCGCCAACAAGAAGCTCGCGACCGGCGAGCGCACCGACGATCCGGTGCGCATGTATCTGCGCGAGATGGGCGCGGTCGAGCTGCTCAGCCGCGAAGGCGAGATCGCCATCGCCAAGCGCATCGAGGCCGGGCGCGACATGATGATCATGGGCCTGTGCGAAAGCCCGATCACCTTCCACGCGATCATCCAGTGGTCCGAAGCCCTCAACAACGGCGACATGCAGCTGCGCGAGATCCTCGATCTCGACGCGATGCTCTCCAAGGAACCCCCGGCCGAGAAGATGGCCGAGGGTGCCGAGGACGACGATGACGACGAAATCTCCGAAGCCACCGCCGGCCCCACCATCCGCGAAGACGACGAGGTCGAGGAAGAGCCCGAGGAAGCGGACGAGGACGAGGACGGCGAGCCCCGCGCCAAGCGCGAGGAGGACGACGAGGAGGACAACACCCTCTCCCTCGCCCAGATGGAAGCCGCGCTGAAGCCCGAGGCGCTCGAACGCTTCGCGCGCATCACCAAGCTGTTCGGCGATTTCGAGAAGCTCCAGGCCGAGCGGGTCGAGACCCTCGCCGCCGGCAACGCCTTCCCGCCGGCCAAGGAAGCCAAGTACGAACAGCTGCGCGAAGACCTCACCGCCGAGGTCGAGAGCGTCCAGTTCCACGCGACCAAGATCGAGTTCTTGGTCGACAACCTCTATGCCTTCAACCGCCGGCTGACGACGCTGGGCGGGCAGATGCTGCGCCTCGCCGAGCGCCACAAGATCAAGCGCGTCGACTTCCTCGGGGCCTACATGGGCAACGAGATGGATGACGCCTGGCTCAAGGAGCGGGCGAAGAAGGACAAGAAGTGGGCCGCCTTTGCCGAGCGCGAGGAGGACGCGATCGAGCGCATCCGCGTCGAGATCGCCGACATCGCCGCGCAGACCGGCATGAGCCTCAACGAGTTCCGCCGCATCGTGAACATGGTCCAGAAGGGCGAGCGCGAGGCGCGCATCGCCAAGAAGGAAATGGTCGAGGCGAACCTGCGTCTCGTGATCTCCATCGCCAAGAAATACACCAACCGCGGGCTGCAATTCCTTGATCTCATTCAGGAAGGCAATATCGGCCTGATGAAGGCGGTCGACAAGTTCGAATACCGCCGCGGCTACAAGTTCTCGACCTACGCGACGTGGTGGATCCGGCAGGCGATCACCCGCTCGATCGCCGACCAGGCTCGCACCATCCGCATCCCGGTTCACATGATCGAGACGATCAACAAGCTGGTCCGCACGAGCCGCCAGTTCCTTCACGAGGAAGGCCGCGAACCGACGCCCGAGGAAATGGCCGCGCGCCTCTCGATGCCGCTCGAGAAGGTCCGCAAGGTGATGAAGATCGCCAAGGAGCCGATCTCCCTCGAAACGCCCATCGGCGACGAGGAAGACAGCCACCTCGGCGATTTCATCGAGGACAAGAACGCGATCATCCCGGTCGACGCCGCGATCCAGGCCAACCTCAAGGAAACCGTCACCCGCGTCCTCGCCAGCCTCACCCCGCGCGAGGAACGCGTGCTGCGCATGCGCTTCGGCATCGGGATGAACACCGATCACACGCTCGAGGAAGTCGGCCAGCAGTTCTCGGTGACGCGCGAACGTATCCGCCAGATCGAGGCCAAGGCGCTCAGGAAGCTGAAGCACCCGAGCCGGTCGCGCAAGATGCGGTCGTTCCTCGATCAGTAAGCGCGCCTCGCGTCCCCGTTCGCGATCATTCCTTCCGTTCGGGGAGCGATTTGCGCCTGGTGCTCGCCAGTTCCTCGAGTTCCTTTTCGCTCATCGATTGGGCCATGTCCTTCGATGCGCCCTTGAGGTTCTTTTTCGGCGTCTCGCCGCGCTTGGCGGACAGGGCCGCTCCGGCGGCCTTTTGCTGTGCCTTCGACTTGGCTGGCATCGCGCGTACTCCTGATCGCACTGCAATCTAGGCGCGCGCAACTGGGCGGCCTTAACCTGGGTCAGCCGCGAAACGGCCACACCAGCTGTCGCACCCAGCCTTCGGGCGCGTGTTCGCCGGCGATGCCGTAGCCTTGGGGCCAGCGGTCCTCGGGCATGTGATGCGTCCCGAACCAGCGGTCGATCATCGGCAGGTGGACCGCGAAGTTCACGTCCCGCGCCTCGGGCTCGATGCCGTGGTGCCAGTGGTGGAAACGCGGCATCGCCAACCACCGCTCCAGCCACCCCCAGCGCGGCGCGAAATTGGCGTGGATGAACACCGCGTGGAAGCTCACCAGCGCGAGGTAGGCATAGACCGCGCTCGTCGCGAACCCCGCCACCAGCAGCGCCAGCAGCACCAGCCCGCGCGTCACGATCACATCGACGAGATGAAGTCGCGATCCGGCGAGCCAGTCCATCGTCTCGACCGAGTGATGGACCTTGTGGAAGCGCCACAGGAAAGGGACAGCATGGAAGGCGCGGTGCACGCCGTATTGCGCGAAATCCGCGACCAGCACCGCGAGCGCGAATTGCACGAGCCACGGCAGGCCCTGCACCGCGCTCTGCGCCTGTGGCACCGCCAGCACCTCGCCCAACGCCACGGCAGGTGCGAGCACCGCAACGCTCATCACCTGCGCCAGAACGTGGCTGGCGAAGAAATACTGCGTGTCGGTCAGCCAGCCCCGCCGGAACGCGCCCTGCCCGCGCCGCAGCGGAAAGGCCCCTTCCAGCGGCACGAAGATCGCCGCCGTGGTCAGCACCCCCAGCACGAACCAGTCGAGCCCGAGATAGACCGCGCTCGCGCCCCCGCGCGGGATGTCCACTCCGCCCGCCCCCAGCGCCAGCGCCGCCCCCGCCAGCGCGAGCGCCGTCACCCCCAGCGCCTTGCGGCGACGCAGCAGCATCGACAGCCCTGCCAGCCCCATCGCCGCCAGCAGCGCCACGTCGATCGCGAGCCGCACCAGCGGCAGCGGATAGCGCGCGCGCAGCTCCGGCAGGGTCAGGTATTGCGGAAAGTGCAGGCACAGCACCGCCAGCAGCGCCAGGAGCGCAAGCACGATACCCAGCACGCCCGACAGCCACCCCGTGCCGAAATGGCGCGGCCGCCCGTCCGCGAAGACGCGGGCGAGCCACTGTTCGGCAGTCGGGCGGGGCGCAGGCGCATCCATCCCCGCCCGCATAGCATGAAGTGGTGCTCGGGAAGGTTAAGGCCGGTCGAAAAGGCGCAAGCCGGGGGTGGAGAATCTCCGGGCCTGCGCCTATAGCCCTCCCATGCGCATCGCCATCGCCTCCGATCACGCCGCCGTCGAACTGAAGGCGGAACTTGCCGAATGGCTCGTCGAGGAAGGCCACGAGGTCGCCGACCTCGGGCCGGAACCGGGGCAGAGCGTCGATTATCCCGACTATGGCTACCGCCTCGCCGAGATCCTCGCGGAAGGGACGGCGGAGTTCGGGGTCGCGCTGTGCGGATCGGGGATCGGAATCTCGATCAGCGTCAACCGCCACCCCGAGGTGCGCTGCGCACTGGTCTCCGAGCCGCTCTCCGCCGCCCTAGCGCGCGAGCACAATGACGCCAATTGCATCGCATTGGGCGCGCGTCTTGTAGGGATCGAAATGGCGAAGTCCTGCGTTGCCACCTTTCTGGATACCGAATTCGCCGATGCCGGCGATCCGGCCGGGCGCCACCAGCGCCGGGTCGGCAAGCTCGGCAAGCCGCCCTTCTTCCCCGACCACATCGAGACCCACCAATGAGCACCGCCCCCGTCGATTTCGCCGCCCGCACCGCCGCCCATTCGATGGACGGCTTCTGGCACAATGATCTCGCCGCCGCCGACCCCGAGATCGCGGCCGCGATCGGCAAGGAACTCGCCCGCCAGCGCGACAAGATCGAACTGATCGCGTCGGAGAACATCGCGAGCCGCGCGGTGCTGGAAGCGGCCGGGAGCGTCTTCACCAACAAGTATGCCGAAGGCTATCCGGGCAAGCGTTACTACGGCGGCTGCGATTATGCCGACGTGGTCGAAACCCTCGCCATCGAGCGCGCCAAGCAGCTCTTCGGGTGCAACTTCGCCAATGTTCAGCCGAACTCCGGCTCGCAGATGAACCAGGCGGTGTTCCTGGCGCTGCTGAACCCGGGCGACACCTTCATGGGGCTCGACCTCAATTCGGGCGGCCACCTCACCCATGGCTCGCCCGTGAACATGAGCGGCAAGTGGTTCAACGTCGTCTCCTACGGCGTCACCCGCGAGACCGAGACCATCGACATTGACGAGGTCGCCGCCAAGGCGCGCGAGCACAAGCCGAAGATCATCATCTGCGGCGGCACGGCCTATTCGCGCACCTGGGATTTTCCCGCCTTCCGCGCCATCGCCGACGAAGTGGGCGCGGTGCTGCTGTGCGACATGAGCCACATCTCGGGCCTCGTCGCGGGCGGCGCGCACCCCTCGCCCTTCCCGCATTGCGACATCGTCACCTCGACCACCCACAAGAGCCTGCGCGGCCCGCGCTCGGGCATCATCCTGTGGAACGACGAGAAGTATACCAAGCCCCTCAACATGGCCGTTTTCCCCGGCCTTCAGGGCGGCCCGCTGATGCACATCGTCGCGGCCAAGGCGGTGGCCTTCAAGGAGGCTCTGGACCCGTCCTTCCGCGACTACGCCCACCGGATCGTCGAGAACGCCCGCGCGCTGGCGGCGAGCCTCGAGGAAAACGGCCTGCGCATCGTCAGCGGCGGCACCGACAACCACTCGATGCTGGTCGATCTCACCGCGAAGAACGTGACCGGCAAGGACGCCGAGAAGGGCCTCGATCGCGCCTTCCTCACCTGCAACAAAAACGGCATCCCCTACGACACCCGCTCGCCCTTCGTGACCAGCGGCATCCGCCTTGGCACCCCGGCCGGCACCACCCGCGGCTTCGGCCCGGAGGAGTTCCGCACGGTCGGCAAGCTCATCGCCGAAGTGGTTGAAGGCCTTTCCAAGAACGGCCCCGAGGGCGACGCCCAGATCGAGGAGAGCGTGCGCCGCCGGGTGAGCGCCCTGTGCGCCGCCTTCCCCGTCTATCCCGGCATGTAAGGAGCCATCGCAATGGATCAGGATCCCCGCGAAGGCCCGGACTGGGTCGAGGACGCCAAGACCGAAATCTCGGGCATGGCCAAGGAGGGGCTCGACCATCCCTCCAGCAAGCCTGTCATCGCCGGTGCCGTGATCGGGGCGCTGGCGGGGGGCTTGCTGCCGGTGGTCACATGGCCGATCGGGCTGGTGGCCGGGGCGGGCTTCGCGCTCTATCAGAGAATCAAGAAATAAGACCCTGAATGCGCTGCCCCTTCTGCGCCCATGACGATACCCAGGTAAAGGACAGCCGCCCGACCGAGGACAATGCCTCGATCCGGCGGCGGCGCCAGTGCTCGTCCTGCGGGGCGCGCTTCACCACCTTCGAGCGCGTGCAACTGCGCGAGGTGGTGGTGGTGAAATCCGGGGACCGCCGCGAGCCCTTCGACCGCTCCAAGCTCGAACAATCCGTCGCCCTCGCCTGTCGCAAGCGGGCGATCGACCAGGAGCGGCTCGACCAGCTCATTTCGGGCATCCAGCGCCAGGTCGAAACATCGGGCGAGGCCGAGGTGCCTTCCTCGCACATCGGCGAGCTGGTGATGGAGGGCCTGCGCCAGATCGACTCCGTCGCCTATATCCGCTTCGCCAGCGTCTACCGCGATTTCTCCGAAGCCCGCGACTTCGAGGAATTTGCCAGTACCGTCCAGCAAGCCGCGAAAGAATAAGCGGAGCATGGCAGACCTCAACAAGCCGGTGATTGTGCTGGTGCGTCCGCAGCTGGGCGAGAACATCGGCAAGGCGGCGCGCGCGATGCTCAATTTCGGGCTGACCGAGATGCGGCTCGTCGCCCCGCGCGACGGCTGGCCCAACCCCTCGGCGGGGCCGGCTGCGGCGGGCGCGGACATCGTGCTCGAACAGGCGAAGGTCTATGCCACCACCGCCGAGGCGGTGGCCGACTGTGCCCATGTCCACGCCACCACCGTCAGGAAGCGCGGCGTCACCAAGCCGGTGATCGGCGCCGACGAGGCCGGGCGGCAGGTCCACACCCTTCCCGGCCGCCACGCGATCATCTTCGGCCCCGAACGCTCTGGGCTGGAGACCGAGGACGTGGCCCTCGCCCGCAACATCCTCACCATCCCGATCAACCCCGAGTTCGGCTCGCTCAACCTCGCGCAGGCGGTGATCCTCGTCGCCTATGAATGGTCGCGGATCGGGCGCGAGATAGCGGATGCGGGTGATGCGCTGGTGCAGCCGACGCTGGAGGACACCCTCCCCCCGGCCCCGCAGGACGAGCTCGACGCGATGATCGCCCACTTCGAGAAACTGCTCGAACCGCGCGGCTACTTCTTCCCCGAAAGCCGCGCCGAGGCGACCCGCCGCACCTTGCGCGGGCTGCTCACCAAGCCCGGCTGGAACCATCTCGAGGTGCGCACGCTGCGCGGAATCCTCAGCAGCCTCGAGCGCGACCGCGAACGCTGACGTCGTTCGTCGATTGGGGGGTGGACAGCACCCGCCGGCGCGCTACCCCTCGCCTTCCTCTCACAACCTCGCGAGTTTCCTGATGAATCCGTTTCGCACCTTCCTGCTCGCGATCGCGGGCGGCGCGCTGCTCGCACCGCTTGCCGCCCCGGCCCATGCCCAGTCTTCGCCCACGGGGACCCCTGCGCCGCGCGAGGAACCGGCCGAGGCCGAGACACAGCCTGCCGAAGGTGCCGAGACCGAGGCCGATGCCGACAAGCGCGTGTGCCGCTACGTCAAGCTCGACGCCTCGAGCCGCCGCAAGACCAAGGTGTGCCGCACCGTCGAGGAATGGCGCGACCTCAACAACATCCGCTGAAGCCCGCGCGCCGTCGTTCGGCGCTTGACGCGCGCGCCTGTCCTGCTATGGGCGCGCCTTCGCAAATGGGCCCTGCACCCCGGTGAAGCAGCGGCCGCGTCGGGAATATCGTCCCGGCGGAGCGATACCGGGTTCAAGGCCGCCCGCTGTGGGCGGCTCAGCACATTGAAGGATACGACTTATGTCGAAGCGCAAGAGCGCCAAGCACAAGCTTGATCGCCGCATGGGCGAGAACATCTGGGGCCGTCCGAATTCCCCGGTGAACAAGCGTTCCTACGGCCCCGGCCAGCACGGCCAGCGCCGCAAGGGCAAGATGAGTGACTACGGCCTCCAGCTGCGCGCCAAGCAGAAGCTCAAGGGCTACTACGGCGACGTGACCGAGAAGCAGTTCAAGCGCAACTACCTCGAAGCCTCGCGCATGAAGGGCGACACCAGCCAGAACCTGATCGGCCTGCTCGAGCAGCGCCTCGACATGGTGGTCTACCGCGCCAAGTTCGCGCCGACCATCTTCGCCGCGCGCCAGCTCGTCAGCCACGGCCACATTCGCGTCAACGGCCAGAAGTGCAACATCGCCTCGCGCCGCGTGATGGTGGGTGACGTTGTCAGCCTCGGCGCCAAGGCCAAGGAAATGGCCCTCGTGATCGAGGCCCAGGGCCTCGCCGAGCGCGACATCCCCGACTACGTCATGCCCGACGGCAACGACAAGGTGACCTTCACCCGCGTGCCGAAGCTCGACGAAGTGCCCTATCCGGTGACGATGGAACCGAACCTCGTGGTCGAGTTCTACTCGCGCTGATCTTTCGGGCATCGCAAGAGACCCCAGAGGGCGGCCCTGCGGGGCCGCCCTTTTCTTTTGCGGCACGCGCTGCGATTGTCCCTCGCCCAGGGGGAATCGCGATGAACGTGCTCTTGATCGACGGCCATCCCGACGAGGGCCGCCTCACCACCCATCTGCTCGACACCTATGCCGCCGCCCTGCCCGCACAGGCGACAGTGACCCGCGTGGCGGTGCGCGATCTCGCCTTCTCGCCGGTGCTGCGCCAAGGCTACAGGCACCGCACCGAGTGGGAGCCCGACGTGCAGCGGGTCGCCGGACTGATCGACGCCTGCGATCACCTCGCGGTCGCCTTTCCGATGTGGTGGGGCGCGGAACCGGCGGAATTGAAGGGGCTGATCGACCGCGTGCTGCTGCCGGGCTTCGCCTTCGCCTATCACGTCGGCGATCCCTGGTGGGACAAGCTGATGCAGGGCCGCTCGGCCGACATGATCGCGACGATGGACACCCCGCCCTTCGTGCTGCGCTGGTATTACGGCAACCCGCTAATCCGGCGCTGGAAGGGCCAGATTCTCGGCTTCTGCGGCTTCGCACCGGTGCGCACCCTGGCGCTGGGGCCGGTCGGGGAGAACACCCCGCCGCGCAACATCGCGAAATGGGAAGCGCGGGTGGCGAAGCTGGCGCGCTCGGTGCGGCAGAAGGCGCCGGAGAAGAAGCAGCCGCGTCTGGCCGCCTTTCTGGGACGGGAGCCTAGTCCCTGATCCGGTCCCACTCGACGAATTCGTAGGCGATCGAGCCTTCGACGAGGCGCTCCCAGATATCCGCGATCACATCGCCCGGGATGCCGCGCGCCTCGGCCTCGGCAACCGCGGCGGCAATGACGCTCGCCTTGCGGGCCTCGTCGCGCACCGCATCGCGGCTCGGCTTGATCCGGGCGGCGGCGCGCATGTAGCCGAAGCGTGTCGCCAGCAGCGCGACCAGCTCCCGGTCGAGCGCATCGACGCCCTCGCGCACCTCGACCATGGTCTGACAGTCTTCGGGGGCTTTGGGCATCAAGCGGAACTTCCAAGGTAATCGCGCCGGAACGTGGCGGCGAAATCGGCAAAGGTGCCACCCGCAATGGCATCGCGCATGGCCTGCATCAAGGCCTGATAAAAGCTGAGGTTGTGCTCGGTGACCAGCATCGCGCCGAGCATCTCGCCCGACTTCACGAGGTGGTGGATATAGGCGCGGGAATAGGTGGTGCAGACCGGGCACCGGCAGCGTTCATCGAGCGGGCCGGTATCCTCGGCAAAGCGCGCGTTCCTGAGGTTGAGCGGCCCTCCCCAGGTGAAGGCCTGCCCGTTGCGGCCCGAGCGGGTCGGGAGCACGCAATCGAACATGTCGATCCCGCGCTCGACTGCGCCGACGAGATCGTCGGGCTTGCCCACGCCCATCAGGTAGCGAGGCCGGTCCGCGGGGAGCATGTCGGGGGCATAGTCGAGCACGCCGAACATCGCCTCCTGCCCCTCACCCACGGCAAGGCCGCCTACCGCATATCCATCGAAGCCGATATCGGTGAGCCTGTCGGCGCTGATGCGGCGCAGGTCCTTGTGCAGCGCGCCCTGCTGGATGCCGAACAGCGCGGCGCGGGAGGCGTGGTCCTCGCCGGCATCGAAGCCCTCGCGGCTGCGCCTTGCCCAGCGCATCGAGAGCTCCATGCTGGCGGCGATCTCGTCACGCGGACGGTCGGCGCGGGGGCATTCGTCGAAGGCCATGACGATGTCGGAGCCGAGCAGGCGCTGGATTTCCATGCTGCGTTCAGGGGTGAGCATGTGCTTCGAGCCATCGAGGTGGCTGCGGAACTCCACCCCCTGCTCGGTCAGCTTGCGCAGCTCGGAGAGGCTCATCACCTGGTAGCCGCCGCTGTCGGTCAGGATCGGGCGCTCCCAGTTCATGAAGCGGTGCAGCCCGCCGAGGCGGGCAACCCGCTCGGCGCCGGGGCGGAGCATGAGGTGGTAGGTGTTGCCGAGGATGATGTCGGCGCCGGTCTGGCGCACGGCCTCGGGCTTCATCGCCTTGACGGTGGCGGCGGTGCCGACCGGCATGAAGGCAGGCGTGCGGATTTCCCCGCGCTGCATGGCGATGGTGCCGGTGCGGGCCTTGCCGTCGGTCGCGTGGAGAGTGAAGGCGAAACGCGGGTTCGTCATTGCGCGAGCGCGCTAACGGGCCGGGGCGCGCGTGTCACGCCCAAACGGAACGGGCCGCCTGCCTACGTGGCAAGCGGCCCGCCTCCGATCGATACCTTTGCGGAACGATCAGAACTTGAAGCCGACGCCCACCGTGCCGCGCAGGGTGTCGAAGGCGATGGTGTCGAGGTTGGCACGCAGCACCACGCGGCTCACCGGCACTTCCACGCCGACGCCGAGGAGATAGTCGCCTGCGGTGGTGTCGAGATCGAAGTCGTCCTCGTCGAAATCGGGCACGCCGATCACGTTGCCGGCGTCGAGATCGACCCACTGGTAGCCGCCACGGGCATAGATCTTGGCGCCGCCCTCGGTGCGGAAGCCGAGACGCGCGGCAAGGCCGTATTCGGCGTCGATCGGGCCGCTGCCGAAGTTGGCGTTGCCTTCGACACCGGCGAACAGGTTCCGGCTGAGCGGGAAGTCGGCCGCGATGAAGCCGCCGTAGATTTCGCCGCTGTCGTCGATGTTGAGATTGTTGAAGTCGCCGTCGTCGGCGTCGAGGTCGCCGAGGTCGATGCCGAGATCATGGAGACCCACCTGGGCGCCGATGGTGATCTCGGGGCGGGTGTCGCTTTGTGCATGAGCGGCGGTCGGGAGCGCGATGGCGCCCAGAGCGGCGAGCGTGCCGAATGCGATCTTGTTCATCCTGTTTTTCCTTGTTTTACCGGTCGCTAAGGGGGGTGCGACGCGAACAAGGGATTAGGAATCGGCGCGTGTCTGCGCAATGAACGAACATAGTGCTTTCCGTTAATGTCCGGCGAGCGGTGCCTGAGCCCCGACCAAAGCCTGCCGTGGCTCGACGAAGGCCGTTACTCGCGCAGCCGCCATCCAGTGCGGAAGATCACCGCGATGACGATGGTGCAGGCCGCGAGGAAGCCCAGCGTCAGGCCCAGCGACAGGCCGATGGGCACATCGGAGACGCCGTAGAAGGAATAGCGCAGCCCGCTCACGAGGAAGGCGATGGGGTTGGCCAGTGCGACCGCATTCCAAGGCGCGGGCAGGTCGCGGATCGAGTAGAAGGTGCCGCCGAGGAAGGTCAGCGGCGTGAGGATCAGCAGCGGGATGATCCCCAGCTTCTCGAAGCTGTCCGCCCAGATGCCGAGCACGAAGCCGAACAGCGCGAAACTCGCCGCCACCAGCATGATGTAGAGCGCGGCGAGCAGCGGGTATCTGATCTCGTAATCGACGAAAAAGGTGGCGGTGCCGAGGATGATCGCGGCGAGGATCAGCCCTTTGGTCGCCGCCGCGCCGACGAAGCCCGCCAGAGTCTCGGCAACCCCCACCGGGGCCGAGAGCAGCTCGTAGATCGTGCCGGTGAAGCGCGGCATGTAGATGCCGAAGCTCGCATTGCTGGTGGTCTCGCCGAGCAGGGTCAGCATCAGGAGGCCGGGGATGATGAAGGCGCCGTAGGGCACCCCGCCGATCGGCTCCATCCGCGCCCCGATGACGCTCCCGAACACGACGAAGTAGAGCGAGGTCGTCAGCACCGGCGAGAGGATCGACTGGAAGGCGGTGCGGAAGGCGCGGGCCATCTCGCGGCGGTAGATGGCATAGGCGCTGCGGAAGCTGAAATGCATCACGCCGCCTCCTTGTCGCCCAGCAACCCGACGAAGATGTCCTCGAGCGAGCTGTCGTGGATGTCGAGGCTGGCGAAGCCGATGCCGGCGCGGGTCAGCGCCTGCACCAGCTGCGCGATCTCCGCCCGGCCCCGCCCTTGCCCGTTGCCGCCGCGATAGGTGAGCCGGGTGCCGCCTTCCGACAGTTCCACGGCGAAGTCCGCCAGCGCCTCGGGCACGGCCGCGAGCGGCGCGGCAAGCTCGATCACCGCCTCGGTCGTGCCGAGCCGCTCCATCATCGCGCGCTTCTCGTCGACCATAAGGATGCGCCCGCCCTGGATGATGCCGACGCGGTCGGCCATTTCCTCGGCTTCCTCGATATAGTGGGTGGTGAGAATGATGGTGACGCCGCGTTCTTTGAGCGCCGCGATCTGGTCCCACATCCCCTTGCGTAGCTCGACATCGACGCCCGCGGTCGGCTCGTCGAGGAACAGGAGTTCGGGTTCATGCGCGAGCGCCTTGGCGATCAGCACGCGGCGCTTCATGCCGCCGGATAGCGCGCGGATCTGGGCGTCCTTCTTGTCCCACAGGGAGAGGCTCCGGAGGATCTCTTCGAGCCGCGCGGGATCGTGGGGCTTGCCGAAAAGGCCCTGCGAATAGGCGATGGCGCGCCACACGGTCTCGAACATGTCAGTGGCGAGTTCCTGCGGCACCAGCCCGATCCGCGCCCGTGCCGCGCGCCAGTCCCGCGAAAGGTCATGCCCGAAGGCGTGGATCGTCCCCCCGCTCGGCCGCACCAGCCCGCACACCGCACCGATCAGCGTCGTCTTGCCCGCGCCATTCGGCCCGAGCAGCGCGAAGATCTCGCCCTTACGGATGTCGAGATCGACCGAATCGAGCGCCCGCGGACCGTTCCTGTAGGTCTTGGTCAGCCCGCGGATCGAGAGGATGGGTTCGCTCATGCCCCGGGGTTAGGGGAGGAGGAGCGAGGAGTCACCATAGGAGTAGAAACGGTATTCCTTGGCGATGGCATGGGCATAGGCCGCCAGCATCCGCTCGCGTCCCATCAGCGCGCTGACCAGCATCATCAGGGTCGATTTGGGGAGGTGGAAATTGGTCATGAGCCCGTCGACTGCCTTCAGCCTGTAGCCCGGCGTGATGAAGATCGCGGTGTCGCCGGCGAAGGGCTGGATGATGCCGTCCTCGTCCACAGCGCTTTCCAGCAGGCGCAGGACAGTGGTGCCGACCGCGATGATCCGCCCCCCGGCCGCGCGCGCGGCGTTGAGCCGGTCGGCGGTTTCTTGCGAGATGCGGCCGAACTCGGCGTGCATCCGGTGGTCGTCGGTATCGTCCGCCTTGACCGGCAGGAAGGTGCCCGCTCCCACATGGAGCGTCAGCGTCGCCCGCCCGATCCCGGCGGCGTCGATCGCATCGACGAGGGCTTCCGTGAAATGCAGCGATGCCGTGGGCGCCGCGACGGCCCCTTCCTCGCGTGCGAACATCGTCTGGTAGTCCTCGTGGTCCTGCGCATCGACCCCGCGCTTGGACGCGATATAGGGCGGTAGCGGCATGGTGCCGGCGCGGTCGAGCAGGACTTCGACCGGCTCCTCGCCCTCGAAGAACAGGGTGAGCGAACCGTCATCGTGGCGTTCCTCGGCAAGGGCGGTGACCCCGCCGCCGAACACCAGCTGGTCGCCGATCTTCACGCGCTTCGCGTTCTTGAGGAAGGCCTGCCAGCGCCTGAGGTCGATGCGCTTGTGCAGCGTCGCGCCGATCTTCGCCTCCCCGTCAGCGCGGCGGCCTTCGAGCTGGGCGGGGATCACTCGGGTGTCGTTGAACACCAGCACGTCGCCGGGGTTGAGGAGCGTCGGCAGGTCTCGCACGCCCCGGTCCTCGAAAGGCGCATTTGTGCCGCGCACCACCAGCATGCGCGCCGCATCGCGCGGGCGCACGGGGCGCAGGGCGATGCGTTCCTGCGGAAGGTCGAAATCGAACAGGTCAACTTTCATGGCCCGCGCGCATAATGCGCTGCCGCGGCCACGAAAAGGGGCTTAGCGCAGCGGCGCGCTCAGCATGTCGGCCGAGATCGGCGCGTCGTCGGTGGGCGCGGACATGGCGGGCGGAGCCTTGTTGTCGCTGCCGAGCGAGGCCTGGACGATATAGGTCGGGCTCGCCGGCGGCTCGCCCCGGTTGATCGCGTCGACCGCTTCCATGTTCTCGATCACCCGGCCGAAATTGGTGTATTTCTTGTCGAGGCTGAAGCGCGGGTAGAAGACGATGAAGAACTGGCTGTTGGCGCTGTCTTCCTCTGCCGCGCGGGCCATCGACAGGGTGCCGCGCACGTGGGGCATGGGGTTGAACTCGGCCTTGAGATCAGGAAGCTCGCTGCCGCCCTGCCCCGTGCCGGTGGGGTCGCCGCCCTGGGCCATGAAGCCCTCGATCACGCGGTGGAAGATCACCCCGTCGTAGAAGCCGGCGCGGGTCAGGGTCTTGATGCGCTCGACATGGCCGGGCGCCCAGTCCTTCTGGAGCCGGATCTTGACGCGCTGGCCGTTCGACAGGTCGAGCACCCAGACGTTCTCGGGATCGACTGACGGGTCATATTCGATCGGCGCATAGGTGCGCAGCGCCGCCGGGGCGGCCTCGTCCTCGTCGGGCTCGTCGGCATTGTCGCCGAAGGCCACGGGCGGGGTGTCGTCCTTGCGCTTCTGGGCGAAGGCCGCCTGCGGCGCGGCGAGCAGCCCGAAAGCGGCGAGGGAGACGGCGAGGGTGGCGGCGAACTTGGCTTTGATCATGGTTCCATCCGGATTTCCGGGGCCGTTTAGACCCGCCGGGCTGACACTGCAATGAATGAAGGGCGAGGCCCCGGGCGGGCGACGCTCAGTAGTCGCCCTTGAGCCCCTGTTCGCGCACCCGCGCGACCACTTCCTCGCGCACGGGCGGGCTCACGAACCTCGCGATGTCGCCGCCGTAGATCGCGATCTCCTTGACCAGCTTGGAAGCGATCGGCTGCAGCGAGACGTCGGCCATCAGGAACACGGTCTCGATATCGTCGTCGAGCTGCTGGTTCATGCCGGCCATCTGGTACTCGTATTCAAAGTCCGCCACGGCGCGCAGGCCGCGGATGATGACGCTCGCGCCTTGCTTCTGGGCGAACTTCACCAGCAGCGCGTTGAAGCCCACCACCTCGACATTGCCGAGGCCCATGTTCGCCACCTCGCGCTCGACCATGCGGAAGCGCTCCTCGGTCGAGAACATCGGGTTCTTGCTGGGGTTGGTGGTTACGCCGATGATCAGCCAGTCGACCAGCTTGGCGCCGCGCCGGATAATGTCGGCATGGCCGAGGGTGATGGGGTCGAAGGTCCCGGGATAGATCCCGACGCGGCGGCTCATGGGCTGTTCCTCTCCTGTCGCGGACGCTCAGTGGTCGCGTTCGACGATGTAGCGGGCGAGCGCGCGCAGCACATCGGCCTCGCTGCCGTGCGAGGCAAGGCGCTCCACCGCCTGATCCACCAGCGCGCGGGCCTGTTCGCGGGCGCGCTCGACCCCGAGCAGCGTGACGAAGGTCTGCTTGCCCTGCTCATCGTCCTTGCGCAGCGCCTTGCCGGCCTTCCCGGCATCGCCCTCGACATCGAGCAGGTCGTCCGCGATCTGGAAGGCAAGGCCGATGTCGCGGGCATAGGCCCTGAGATGCGTGCGGCCAGCGGGCGGAACCTTGCCGAGGATCGCGCCCATCTCGACCGCCGCGGCCAGCAGCGCGCCGGTCTTGAGCTGTTGCAGGCGGGTGATCGTCCTGAGATCGTAGACCACGCCCTCCTCGTCCGCGACCATGTCCATCATCTGGCCGCCGGCCATGCCGTTCATACCGCTCGCCTGGCCGAGGGTCAGGATCAGCTCGCTGCGGGTGAAGGGATCCTCGGATGTGGCATCGTCGGCCAGAATCTCGAAGGCGAGCGCGTGGAGCGCATCGCCCGCCAGCACCGCGGTCGCCTCGTCATAGGCCTTGTGCAGCGTCGGCTTGCCGTGACGCAGATCGTCGTTGTCCATGCAGGGCAAGTCATCGTGGATCAGCGAATAGACGTGGATCGCCTCGATCGCCGCCCCTGCCCTCAGCGCCGCGTCGCGCGAGACACCGAACAGCGCGGCGGTGCTGCACACCAGCAGCGGGCGCACCCGCTTGCCCCCGCCGATCGCGGCATAGCGCATCGCCTCGACCAGACGGGCGCTGGTGTCGTCCGGCACGGGAAGCAGCGCATCGAACAGCGAATCGATCTCCGACTGGGTGCGCCTGATCGCGTCCGCCAGCACATCGCCCGTGGTCTCGGCCAGCATCGCTCTCAGCCCTCCGTGTCGAAGGGCCGGGTGCCGGCGGCGCGGCCATCGGCGGCGGTGACGATCCGCTCGATCCGCGCCTGCGCCGCATCGAGCCGCTGCTGGCATGCCGCGCGCAGGGCCTCGCCGCGTTCGTAGAGGGTGATCGACTGGTCGAGCGGCACGTCGCCGCGTTCGAGCTGCTGCACGATCGCCTCGAGGGCGGCGAGCGCCTGTTCGAAGCTCATGGCGGAAATGTCCGGCGCGGCGGCGGCCGGTGATGAAGTGCCCTCGTCCATGGCCGGGAGCATTGACGGGGCGTGCGGGCGCGGTCAAGGCTGGCCGTGACGGGCGGATCAACCAGCACAGGATAACCGGACAGATGTTGAAGTGGATCATCGCCTATGGCGTGGCGGCCGTATCGTTCCTGGCGCTCGATGCGGTGTGGCTGCGCTGGGCCTCGGTCAATCTCTACAAGCCGGTGATCGGCGAGATCATGGCCAAGGATTTCAACCTGCCCGCGGCGGTCGCCTTCTACCTCATCTACATCGCCGGGATCACCTGGTTCGCGATCCGCCCGGGGATCGAGAGCGGGACGGTGCAGGCCGCGATGCTCAACGGCATCCTGCTGGGCGCGCTTTGCTATGCGACCTTCGACCTCACCTCACAGGCGGTGATGAAGGTGTGGGCGACCCATATCAGCGTACTCGATATCCTGTGGGGCGCCTTCGTGACCGGCGCGGCGAGTTCGATCGCGACCTGGGCGGTGCTGAAGTTCGCCCCTGCCACGCCTGCCGCCGCCGGCTAGGATGTTCATCGGCCACTTCGCCCCCGCGCTTGTCGCTGCCGCCTTGAGCTCGGACCGGCCGAAGCTGGGAACGATGTTCGTGGCCGCACAGCTGGTCGACTGGGGGTTCTTCACCCTCGCCCTGTTCGGGATCGAGGCGATGCGCGTCGATCCCGGAGCGAGCGTGATGGTGCCCTTCGACCTCTATCACATGCCCTTCACCCACAGCCTGCTCGGCACGGCGATCTGGGCGGGCGCGTTTCTCGGGGTGGTGGCGATCCGGCAGCGCGATGTGCGGCTTGCGGTGCTGGCGGGGCTGGTGGTGCTGTCGCACTGGCTGCTCGATTTCCTCGTCCACGTGCCCGACCTGACGCTCAACGGGACGCCGCCCAAGCTCGGCCTCGGGTTGTGGAACATGCCGTGGATCGCGATGCCGCTGGAGCTGGGCCTGACCGGCGGGGCGCTTGCCTTCTACCTGCGCCGCACCCGTGGTCCGGCGGGGCCGCCGCTGGTGCTGGCGGGGGTGATGCTGCTGTTCCAGCTGGTCAACTGGTTCGCCCCCCATCCCGCCGCCGCGGGGCCGTTCCTCTACATCCAGGCACTGGTCGCCTTCGGGGTGCTCACCGCGCTTGCGGCGTGGGTGGGGGAGAATCGCTGGTTCAGGAAACGCGGCGGCTTGGCGATGCAGGGCAGGTGATCTAGGGGGCCTGCCCAAGGAGTCCCCACATGAGCGCCATCACCCCCGAAATCGTCGAACAGCACGGCCTTTCCCCCGAGGAATACGAGCGCGTCCTTTCGGCGCTCGGCCGCGAGCCGAACCTCGTCGAGCTCGGCATCTTCTCGGTGATGTGGTCGGAGCATTGCTCCTACAAGTCCTCGCGCATCCACCTAAAGAAACTGCCGACCGAGGCCCCTTGGGTGATCTGCGGCCCGGGCGAGAACGCGGGCGTGATCGACATAGGCGACGGCAAGGCGGCGATCTTCAAGATGGAGAGCCACAACCACCCCTCCTACATCGAGCCCTACCAGGGCGCGGCGACGGGCGTGGGCGGCATCCTTCGCGATGTCTTCACCATGGGCGCGCGCCCCATCGCCAACGCCAATGCGCTGCGCTTCGGGCGGCCCGAGCACCCCAAGATGAAGCACCTGGTGCAGGGCGTGGTCGCGGGCATCGGCGGCTACGGCAACTGCGTCGGCGTGCCGACGGTGGCGGGCGAGACCAACTTCCACCCCGCCTATGACGGCAACATCCTCGTCAACGCCATGACCGTTGGTGTCGCCGATCAGGACAAGATCTTCTACTCGGCCGCCACGGGCGTCGGAAACCCCATCGTCTATGTCGGCTCCAAGACCGGCCGCGACGGCATCCACGGCGCGACCATGGCTTCGGCCGATTTCGGCGAGGATGCCGAGGCCAAGCGCCCCACGGTGCAGGTCGGCGACCCCTTCACCGAGAAGCTGCTGATCGAGGCCTGCCTCGAACTGATGGCGACCGATGCAATCGTCGCGATCCAGGACATGGGCGCGGCGGGCCTCACCTCCTCCAGCGTCGAAATGGCTTCCAAGGGCGGCGCAGGCATCCGGCTCGACATGAACAAGGTCCCCTGCCGCGAAACCGGCATGACCCCTTACGAGATGATGCTCTCGGAAAGCCAGGAGCGCATGCTGATGGTCCTGAAGCCCGGCCGCGAGGCCGAGGCCGAGGCGATCTTCCGCAAGTGGGAGCTCGATTTCGCGGTGATCGGCGAGGTGACCGACACGGGGCACATGGTGCTCGAATGGAACGGCGAGGTGGTGTGCGACATCCCCCTCGCCCCGCTCGCCGACGAGGCGCCGCTCTATGACCGGCCCTACCTCTCCAAGGAGGAATACAAGGCCTGGGCCGGCGTGACGCCGCTGGGCGAGGTGCCGGCCAGCGATGACATCGCGGCCGACCTTCTCGCAATGATGTCATCCCCCGATCTCGCCTCGCGCCGCTGGATCGCGCAGCAATATGATTCGCAGGTCGGGGCCGACACGCTCCAGACCGGCGGCGATGCGGGCGTGGTGCGGGTGCACGGGACCGGCAAGGCGCTCGCCATCACCACCGACTGCACCCCGCGCTATGTCTTCGCCGACCCGTACGAAGGCGGTAAGCAGGCCATTGCCGAGGCATACCGCAACCTTTGCGCGGTCGGCGCGCGGCCGCTGGCGGTGACCAACTGCCTCAACTTCGCCAACCCGCAGCGCCCCGAGATCATGGCGCAGATCGTCCACGCCCTCGAAGGCATGGCCGACGCCTGCCGGGCTCTGGATTTCCCCATCGTCAGCGGAAATGTCAGCCTTTACAACGAGTCCAAGGCGACCGGCGGCGGCTCCGCGATCCTGCCCACGCCGGCGATCGGCGGCGTCGGCATCATCACCGACCTGTCCAGGATGATGACGATGCACTTCAAGCAGGCGGGCGATGCGATCTACCTCGTCGGCCCCGAGTTCTGGGCCAAGCCCGACCCCACCCGCTCGCACCTCGGCCGCTCGCTGTGGCTGCGCGTGGTCAAGGGAATGGAGGCAGGCCGCACCCCGCCGACCGACCTCACCGTCGAGCGCACTGCGGGCGAGATCATCCACGAACTGATCGCCGACGGGCTGGTGAACGCCGTCCACGACCTTTCCGATGGCGGCCTCGCGGTCGCGCTGGCGGAAATGGCCCTTTCCGGGAACATCGGTGCCGAGGTCGATCCTGCCGGCAACCCCGCCTACACCCCCGCGCAGTGGTGGTTCGGCGAGGACCAGGGCCGCTATCTCGTCACCGTCCCCGATGTTGCCGCGCTCAACGAGGCCCTGTCCAAGGGCACCCGCGACGACGAGACGGCACAGATCGGCTTCCAGCGCATCGGCACGGTCGGCGGCGACAGCGTGCTCGGCGTGCCGCTGGCCGAGCTGCGCGCCGCGAACGAGCGGTTCTTCGAGGAGTGGATGGAGGCCTGAGCCCCCTCAGGCCGCCTGCGCGCTGCCGAGCGTCAGTTCCTGGCTCAGGATCCCCTCGCCCGCGAGGATCGCGAGGCACTGGCGATAGACTTCCGGCTTCCCGATCCCGAGCCGCGTGCGGGCGGCGCCGATATCCTCGCGCATCAGCGCGGCGATGTCCTGATGCGCGATCTTCGCCGCCGCCCGGCCGAGCCTGCGGCCTTCCTTGATCGCGGCGAAGACGGGCGCTTTCGTGCCGCTCACCTTCCTGATCTGGCGGGCGCCGGCATAGGCGATGAACAGGATGCCCTTGTTGTGGTTCTGCTCGTAGCTGAAGCCGAGCAGGCTCGCCTCGCCCAGCGCATCGCGGCCATAGCCGGTCAGCACGTGGAACAGGTCATGCGTGTCGCGCAGGCGGTCGAAATACCACTGCGTCTGGTCCTTGGGGAGGCTTTCGGGCGGAGCCCACTTGTGGCTTTCCGCCACCAGCCCCGCCGCCGAGAGCCCCTCGCGCTTCATGAAGGCGATGTAATGCGCCGCCACGGTGTTCGGCCCGCAATCGGCCCAGCGCGCATGACCGTCGAGCATGGCGGGGATATCCACGCCCTCGCGCATGAATCGCTGGCCCTCGTCCGACCGGATGAAGGCGTGCGCCTGGGCGTGGCTCTTCCTGCCCTTGGTCGCCTCGATGATGTGGAAGACCTGTTCGGTGTCCTCCTTGTCCTCGACCAACTTGCCGAAGTGGTGCAGCACCTTGAAGGGCCGGAAGCCCGAGGTCTTGCGGTCGGGGGCCACGAGCGGGAGATCGGTGACGGCCATCGGGTATCGTCCTTTTGCGCGAATCGCGGGTTCGTGCCGGCATACTAACATCCGTGTCAGTTAACTGTCGATGACGACGGCCCCTGCGACAGGAAGCGAAGCGGCTTTTGTCCCGTCAAGGAGCGCGATATAGTCGGCACACAATCGGGACAGGGGGGACCGGCCTTGAAAAAGACGAGGATTGCCGCCGCGCTCGGCGGGTTTGCGATGGCGACGCTGGCCGCCGTGCCCGCGCTCGGTCAGATGTTCGAGAAGATCACCGTCGTGAATTCGACCGGCTACACCATCTCCGAAGTCTACATCGCGCCTTCGGCCAACCGCAGCTGGGAGGAGGACGTCCTCGACCGCGACGTGCTCACCGACGGACAGGAGGTCGAGATCGACTTCCGCCGCTCCGAGAACACCTGCGACTGGGATCTCATGGTCGTCTACGACGATGGCGAGCACGCGATCTGGCAGGGCCTCGACCTGTGCGAGGATTGGCATTTCGAGCTGTTCTACAACGCCCGAACCGGCGACACCCGGCTCGTGTCCTCGCACTGAGCGGGGACATCGGCTAGGGACGGCGGGATGCAGCAACACGACGCCCTCCCTTATGCCCTTGCTGCACTCGACGACGAGAACGCCGTTTCCCGCGCGCGCGCCCTTGCCGCCCGCCTGCGCGGGCGGCGGACGTGCCGGGACTTCTCCGACCAACCCGTGCCCCGCGCGGTGATCGAGGCCGCGATCGATGCCGCGGGGAGCGCGCCCTCGGGAGCGAACCACCAGCCCTGGCACTTCGCCGTGATCGGCTCGCCCGAGCGCAAGCGCGCGATCCGCGAGGCCGCCGAGGCCGAAGAGCGGCGCTTCTACGGCGCCGATGGCGATGCACCCAAGGCGGGCGAGGAATGGCTTGCCGCGCTTGGCCCGCTGGGCACGGATGCCGACAAGCCCTTCCTCGAAATCGCGCCGTGGCTGATCGTCGTCTTCGCCCAGCGCAAAGGCGGGATCGACGAGGACGGGATGACGCAGAACTACTACGTTAACGAAAGCGTCGGCATCGCCTGCGGCCTGCTGCTGGCGACGCTGCACGAGGCAGGCGTGGCGACGCTCACCCACACGCCCTCGCCGATGGGTTTCCTGAGGAAGCTCTGCGGTCGGCCCGAGTGGGAGAAACCGGTGATGATCATCGTAGCAGGGCGGCCCGCCGCCGATGCCACGGTGCCGGCCCGCGCGCTCGTCAAGAAGCCGCTGGAGCAGATCGCCAGCTGGCTGTGAGGCCGGTCAGGCCGCCAGCAATTCCGGCTCGGCCGGAGTGCGGCTGGCGAGGAGGTTGAAGGGATCGATACCCTCGGCCTGCCACACGCGGTGGCATTCGCGGTACTTGACCGGCTGCGGGATGCGCAGCTCGGCACGCACATCCTCGATCGGGCGTTCGAGCAGCTGGCGGATCGGCTGGTTGATCAGCGGCGGCGCGCCCTTGCCGATGCGATGGGCTTCACGCACGGCGCCGAAGACAGGAGCCTTGGTGCCCTTTGCCATCTTCTTGATGTTGGCGGCGCCCGCGTAGCCGATCAGGAGGTGCCCCTGGCTCGGCGCCTGACCGTGGGTGAACAGCAGCACCGAAGCCTCGCCCAGCGCGTCGCGGCCATAGCCGGTCAGCACGTGGAACATGTCATGCGTGTCGCGCGAGCGATTGATGTACCACTCGACAAGATCCGGGAAACGCGGACGCCCGGCGCGGTCGCTTTCGGCGACGAGGCCCGCGGCCGAGAGACCTTCGGCCTCCATGAAATCGCAATAGGCATGGGCAAGACTGCCCTTGGGCGTGCGGCGCAGGGCGGCGTGATCGTCGAGGATCTCGGGCAGGCACGGCTCGGTCTCGCGCAGATAGGTTCCGCGTTCGGACAGGGCGAGGCCCGCAATGCGCGGCAGGAAATCCTTCGAGGGAAGCGATTCGAAGATCCGGAACACCGCCGCCGTGTCTTCCTTGTCCTTCATCAGCATCTGGAAATTCTGGATCGCACGCAGGGGGCGATACTTCGATTCCGGCCGCTCGGGGTGCAGCAGCACCGTGCCGTCGGCGGCGAACATCCGGGTGTAGGCATCACGATCGGTTCGGGGCATGGTCGTGCAATCCTTGAGGGCTGGGCTTGTCTAGCGTCCACTTGCTTACACGAGTGTTAATAGCCGATTCGGTTCGCGGACGAAACCTTTTTGTGCGCTTCCCCGCGCGCCGCGCCTCAAGCCTCGCGCCACTCCCCGCGCGGAACGCCGAGCAACGTCAGCACCGCCGTCAGATCGCAAGCGTCGACCCGGCCGTTGGCGGCCGCCCGCGCCTTGGGCTTGGCGCGATAGGCAAAGCCGTAGGTCGCCGCCTTGATCATCGGGATGTCGTTCGCGCCGTCGCCCGTGGCAAGGCTGTGGACACCCTCGCCCAAAACGGACGCCTCCTCCGCGAGCACCGCCGCCTTGACCGCGGAATCGGTGATCGGCCCGACAAGCCCGCCGGTCAGCTTCCCGCCCTCGACCCCGAGCCGGTTGCCGACAACGCGGTGGAAGCCGAGCATCTCGGCGACCGGATCGGCGAAATGGTGGAAGCCGCCCGTCACCAGCACGGTGCGCGTGCCCAGCGCCGCGAGCGTCGCTACCAGCGTCTTCGCGCCCGGCGTGGCGGTGATGCGTTCGGCGAGGCAGGCGTGGATCGCGCTCTCGTCGAGCCCCGCCAGAAGCGCCACGCGTTCGCGCAGGGCGGACTCGAAATCGAGCTCTCCCTGCATCGCGCGCTCGGTGATCGCGGCGATCTGCGGCTTGATCCCGGCATAGTCGGCCAGCTCGTCGATGCATTCCTGCCCGATCATGGTCGAATCCATGTCCGAGACGAACAGCGCGGGCACTTCGATGGCATCCTGCGCGACCAGCATGGCGGGGGGAGTGAAGGTGGCGTCGATTACCGCCAGCACCGCGGCAGGGTCGCCGCCCTCTATGTGCAGTTCCAGCACGTCGTCCTCGCCGCCGGGCATCGCCGCCGCCGCCAGCGGCGCCCCGGCCCGGGCCAGCGCCGCGCCAAGCGCATCGAGACGCGTTTCACATTCACTCGTCTCTGCTATCAGCCGCGCAATGAGCATGCCTGTCACTCCTGAGAACCCGCTCGCGCTCATTGCAGGGCCGACCGCCAGCGGCAAGAGCGCGATCGCGCTTGCCCTCGCCCATCGCCTCGCCGCCGATGGCCGGCGGGCGGTGATCGTCAATGCCGATTCCGCGCAGGTCTATGCCGACCTGCAGATCCTGTCGGCGCGCCCTTCCGAGGAGGAGATGGAGGGCATCGAGCACCGGTTGTTCGGCGCGTGGGACGGCAGCGAGGCCTGCTCCGCCGCCGCCTGGGCGAACCGCGCCAAGGCCGAGATCGCGGATATCCATGCGGCCGGCGCGGTGCCGATTCTCGTCGGCGGGACGGGGCTTTACCTGAAGGTGCTGCTGGAGGGGATCGCCCCGATCCCCGCAATCGATCCCGCCGTGCGCGCGCAGGTGCGGGCGATGGACGAGGCCGACGCCTGGAAGCTGCTCCAGATCGAGGACCCGGAGCGCGCCGCCATGCTCGACCCGGGCGACAGCCAGCGGATCGCCCGCGCTCTCGAAGTCAAGCGTTCGACCGGGGTGACGCTCGGCGACTGGCAGCTCGCCAAGGCGGGCGGGATCGCCGAGGAGGTGACGCTCCATCCCCTGATCGTCGAGCCGGAGCGGCAGTGGGTCTACGACCGCTGCGACGCAAGGTTCGAGGCGATGCTGGACCAGGGCGCGATCGTCGAGGTCGAGACGCTGCTCGCGCGCGGGCTCGATCCCGAGCTTCCGGTGATGCGCGCCATCGGCGTGCCCGAGATCGCCGCCTGGCTCGCCGGCGAGATCGAGGCCGACGAGGTTATTACCTCGGGTGCCCAGGCGACCCGCAACTACGCCAAGCGCCAGTTCACCTGGTTCCGCCGCCAACCGCCAGCAGACTGGCCGCGCGTCCATCCCGATCGGGAACATGAAAATATCGACATCGAGGCTGCTTTCGCATCATTATTGCGCAAATAGGTGTTGACTTATCAGATTATGACATTTAGCGGCGGTGTCACTCGGCCCGATGCGCACCCCCCTGCGTCGGGCCGGTTTTCTTATCGACGAGCGCAATGATGGAGTTCCCCGTGCCCGGTCAGCCGGCCCCTGCCCCCTCGGACAATCCCGCCGCCATGAGCGGTGCGGCGATCCTCGTGCAGAGCCTGATCGAACAGGGCGTGGAGTTCGTCTTCGGCTATCCCGGCGGCGCGGTTCTGCCGATCTATGACGAGCTGTTCGGCGACGAGCGCATCCGTCACATCCTCGTCCGCCACGAGGCAGGGGCCGCCCATGCGGCCGAAGGCTACGCGCGCGCCACCGGCAAGCCGGGCGTGGTGCTCGTCACCTCCGGCCCCGGCGCGACCAACGCCATCACCGGGATTGCCGACGCGTGGATGGATTCGATCCCGATGGTCGTGATCACCGGCCAGGTGCCCACCAGCCTGATCGGGACCGACGCCTTTCAGGAAGCCGACACGATCGGCATCACCCGCCACTGCACCAAGCACAATTACCTCGTGAAGGACCCGGCCGATCTTGCCGCGACGATCAGGGAGGCCTTCCTGATCGCCACCACCGGCAGGCCCGGCCCGGTCGTGATCGACATTCCCAAGAACGTGCAGATCGCCGTCCCGTCCGAGCGCCGCGCTCTGGTGCGTCCCGGATCGCACCGCTACGCGCCCCAGACCGTCGCCCCGGCGGAGCAGATCATCGAGGCGATCGAGATGATCGCGGCGGCCGAGCGCCCGATTTTCTACACGGGCGGCGGGGTGATCAATTCCGGCCCCGAGGCGAGCCGCCTGCTGCGGCAGTTCCAGGACATGACGGGCGCGCCCGTCACCTCGACGCTGATGGGCCTCGGCGCCTTTCCCTCGCGGCACCCCGACTGGCTCGGGATGCTGGGGATGCACGGCACCTACGAAGCCAACATGGCGATGAACAAGTGCGACGTGATGGTCTGCATCGGCGCGCGCTTCGATGACCGGGTGACCGGTCGGCTGGATGCGTTCTCGCCCAACTCGAAGAAGATCCACATCGACATCGACCGCTCCTCGATCAACAAGACGGTGCCGGTCGATCTCGGGATCGTCGGCGATTGCGGCACGGTGCTGGCGCAGCTGATCGAGGCATGGGGCACGCGGCAGGCGAGGAACCTCGGCGAATGGAAGGCGCGGATTGCCGGCTGGCGTGCGCGCGAATGCCTCGCCTATCCGGATCGCTCGGCCAAGAACCCGGGCATGATCATGCCGCAGAAGGCGGTCGAGCGGCTCCATGCCCTCACCCACAAGCGCAGTCCGATCATCACCACCGAGGTCGGCCAGCACCAGATGTGGGCGGCGCAGTATTTCGGCTTCGAGGACCCGAACAAGTGGCTCACTTCCGGCGGGCTCGGCACGATGGGCTATGGCCTGCCGGCCGCGATCGGCGCGCAACTCGGCCACCCGGAAGCGCTGGTGATCGACATCGCGGGCGAGGCCAGCATCCAGATGAACATCCAGGAACTCGGCACCGCGAGCCAGTATCGCCTGCCGGTCAAGATCTTCATCCTCAACAACGAATACATGGGCATGGTCCGCCAGTGGCAGGAGCTGACCTATGAAAGCCGCTATTCGAACTCCTATTCGGACAGCTTGCCCGATTTCGTGAAGCTCGCCGAGGCCTATGGCTGGAAGGGCATCCGCATTACCGACGAGCGCGATCTGGACGACGGCATCATGCGGATGCTCGACCACAATGGGCCGGTGATCGTCGACTGCCTCGTCGCGCCGGACGCCAACTGCCTGCCGATGATCCCGTCGGGCGCGGCACATACCGAGATGCTGCTCTACGGCGACAAGGTCGACGGCACGATGGACGACGAAGCCAAGGCGCTGGTCTAAGGACACCCCCATGCCCATGAAGATTGCCGAAGCGGCCTCCGAGCGCCACGTGCTCGCCGTCACCGTCGACAACGAGCCGGGGATCCTCGCCAAGATCACCGGCCTGTTCACCGCGCGCGGCTACAACATCGACAGCCTGACCGTGGCCGACATCACCGAGGACCACGCTGTCAGCCGCATCACCATCGTCACTAACGGGCCGCCTTCGGTGATCGACCAGATCGAGGCGCAACTGGAGCGGCTGGTGCCGGTGCACAAGGTCACCGATCTCACCACCGCCGGCCCGCATGTCGAGCGCGAGCTGGCGCTGATCAAGGTCACCGGCACGGGCGAGAAGCGGGTCGAGGCGCTGCGCCTCGCCGACATCTTCCGCGCCCGGCCGGTCGACACGACCACCGAAAGCTTCATCTTCGAGATCACCGGCCCGCCCGACAAGGTTGACAGCTTCATCGCCCTGATGCGCGAGCTGGGCCTGGTCGAGGTCGGCCGCACGGGAATTGTGGGCATGATGCGCGGCGCGCAGCCTGCCTAAGCAAATTCAACGAATACAATCCACAAGAGAGAATAGTGATGAAAGTCTATTACGACGCCGATGCCGATCTGAACCTGATCAAGCCGAAGAAGGTCGCCATCGTCGGCTACGGCTCGCAGG
This sequence comes from Porphyrobacter sp. THAI-01a, assembly GCF_056868655.1. Lineage (NCBI taxonomy): Bacteria > Pseudomonadati > Pseudomonadota > Alphaproteobacteria > Sphingomonadales > Erythrobacteraceae > Porphyrobacter > Porphyrobacter sp. THAI-01a. Next base: position 1,728,764 of record NZ_CP180579.1, read on the forward strand.
GTCACGCCCACGCGCAGAACCTGCGCGACAGCGGCGTTGCCGAAGTCGCCATCGCCCTTCGCGAAGGTTCGGCCACCGCCAGGAAGGCGGAAGCGGCGGGCTTCAAGGTGCTCTCGAACACCGCAGCCGCGCAGTGGGCCGACATCATCATGATCCTCGCGCCCGACGAGCATCAGGCCGCGATCTGGGAGAACGACCTCAAGGGCCACATGAAGCCTGGCGCCGCGCTCGCCTTCGCACACGGGCTCAACATCCACTTCGGCCTGATCGAGGCGCCTGCCGACATCGACGTTATCATGATCGCGCCCAAGGGCCCGGGCCACACCGTCCGCTCCGAATATGTGCGCGGTGGCGGCGTGCCCTGCCTCATCGCCGTGCACCAGGATGCGAGCGGCTCCGCGCATGACGTCGCCCTCGCCTACGCCTCTGCCGTCGGCGGCGGGCGTTCGGGCATCATCGAGACCAATTTCCGCGAGGAATGCGAGACCGACCTGTTCGGCGAGCAGGCGGTGCTGTGCGGCGGGATCACGCACCTGATCCAGGCCGGGTTCGAGACGCTGGTCGAGGCCGGTTACGCCCCCGAAATGGCCTATTTCGAGTGCCTCCACGAAACCAAGCTGATCGTCGACCTGCTCTATGAAGGCGGCATCGCCAACATGCGCTATTCGATCTCGAACACCGCCGAATATGGCGACATCACGACCGGTCCGCGCATCATCACCGCCGAGACCAAGGCCGAGATGAAGCGCGTTCTGGCCGACATCCAGTCGGGCCGCTTCGTCAAGAATTTCGTGCTCGACAACCGCGCCGGCCAGCCCGAACTCAAGGCCGCGCGCAAGATGGCCGCCGCCCATCCGATCGAGCAGACCGGCGAAAAGCTGCGCGCCATGATGCCGTGGATCGCCGCCAACAAGTTGGTCGACAAGGCCAAGAACTAGGCAAGAAAGCTTTCCTCCGCCCGCCCGTTGCGGCGGGCGGTGGAACCATCACGAGGCGTCGGGTATTGGTCCCCTGCACCCACAGGAGACCATGCCCGATGAACCGTTTTGTCCTTGCCCTCGCCGCGACCGCCATCGGCGTCACCGGCGCGATCACCGCTGCCCCGGTCCTATTTGCCCAAGGCGCGCCGCAGGTGCCCGGCGCCAAAGACCCTTCGCGCGTCACCGCGGGAACCTATGCCGCCGATCCGGCGCACTCGCTGATCGGGTGGGAAGTCAACCACTTCGGCTTCAACGACTATTACGGCATCTTCGGCGACGTTGCGGGAACGCTGGTGCTCGATCCGGCGAACCCCGGTGCCGCCAAGGTCGACGTGACGATCCCGGTCGCCAGTGTCACCACCGCCAGCAAGGGCCTGACCGAGCACCTGCTGCGCCCCGGCAAGGACGGCGCCGCGCCCGATTTCTTCGGTGCGTCCCCCGCGCCCGCACGCTTTGTCTCCACCGCCGTCACGGTCGATCCCGAGGACGCGATGAAGGCGACGATCACCGGCAATCTCACGCTGAACGGCGTCACCAGGCCCGTCACCTTCGAGGCGGAATTCACCGGCGCCGGCGTCAACCCGATGAACAAGAGGGAAACCGTCGGCTTCGAGGCCGAAACCGAGATCAAGCGCTCGGACTTCGGCGTGAACTACGGCATCCCCTTCGTCAGCGACGAGGTTGAGCTCGACATCAGCGTCGCCTTCGAGAAGCAGTAGGCACAAGGAGCGACTGGCGGGCCGCAAAGGGGGGAGCCCGCCAGCCACCCGGCGTCAGGCCAGTCAGAACCCGAACCAGGATGATCCGCCATAGGTCTTGCCCGCTGGGATCTTCGCCCAGTTGGGCCCGCCCCTGGCGATGAAGCCGGGGATGTCCTTGCGCCACTTGGCGCGGATGCCCTGATCATAATTCAGGTAGAGCTTGCCGCCAACGACGTCGTAGGCGGTCGGATCGCCCGGCGCGAGATAGCCCTCAGCGATCGCCCAGGCGCAGTGCCCGCCATATTGCGGCGCGAAGGCAGCCGGGTTCGCCCTAAAGGCGGCGGCGTTTGCGGCGCTGGCGAAGTGCCATTCGGCCCCCTTCCACATCACCTTGAACTTGGCGGTGCCCTTCACCGGCGCGCCCTTGCCGCGAAAGTAGCTGACGGTGTCGTAGCCGCCGACCGCGATCTTCTCGCGGGCACTGGCGACATAGACCCCGCCCTCGGCAGCTGCGGGAGCGGCGAGTGCGAGCGGGGCGGCGAAGGCGGCAAACGCGAGTATCAGGCGGGCAGGTTTCATCGGGGGTGTCCTTGCTTCGGGGCGAGGCCGGGATGTCGGCCTTGCCTGTCGTCCGTCTTTCGCGTGGTCGCTGCCATCGGTGACAGGCCCTCAACAAAATGTTCGACTTGCCGAAGAGGCTGCTTCAAGACTGCCCTCCGATGCGCCTTGCCGACTGCCACAACATCGACGATTTCCGGAAACTCGCGCGCGCGCGGCTGCCCTTTCCCGTGTTCGACTATATCGACGGCGCGGCCGACGACGAGCTGACCAAGGCGCGCAACACCGCCGCCTTCGCGGGGGTCGATCTGGTGCCCGACGTGCTGGCGGGGGTCGAGACGATCGACACCTCCTGCACCATCCTCGGGCGCCGCTCCGCGCTACCCCTGATGCTCTCGCCCACGGCCGTCCAGCGCGCCTTTCACTGGCAGGGCGAGACGGCGGTGGCGAAGGCGGCGGAGAAGTTCGGCCTGTGGTTCGGCATCTCCAGCCTCGCCACGCGCAGCATCGAGGAAATCGCCGCGCTCACCGCCGGCCCCAAGCTGTTCCAGCTCTATGTCCACAAGGACAAGGGGCTGAACGCGAGCATGATCCAGCGTTGCCAGGCGGCGAAGTTCGACGCTTTGGCGCTGACGGTCGACACCATCGTGTCGGGCAAGCGCGAGAGGTGCCTGCGCAGCGGCTTCACCACCCCGCCGCGCTTCACCCCGCGCGCGGTGTGGAGCTATGCGACGCGCCCGAAGTGGACGCTCGACTACCTACTGCGCGAGAAATTCCGCCTGCCCAACCTCGACACCCATGTTGCCGAGGGCACCGGCAAGCCGGTGAGCATCGCCGAATATTTCAACACCATGCTCGACACAGCGATGGACTGGGACACAGCCGCGCGCATCCGGCAGGACTGGGGCGGCACCTTCGTGCTCAAAGGCGTGATGAGCGCGGGCGACGCGCGCCGGGCGGTGGAGATCGGGGCGGATGCGATCATGATCTCGAACCACGGCGGGCGGCAACTCGATGGCAGCCGCGCGCCCTTCGACCAGCTGCCCGAGATCGTCGATGCCGTGGGCGGTCGGATCGAAATCATCTGCGACGGCGGCATCCGGCGCGGCACCCATGTCCTGAAGGCGCTGTGCAGCGGGGCGACGGCGGCATCGGGCGGGCGGCTCTATCTCTATGCGCTCGCGGCGGCAGGTCAGGAGGGCGTGGAGCGCGCGCTCGGCATCCTCAGGGACGAGATCGAGCGGGGCATGCGGCTGATGGGGGTGACGCGGCTCGACCAACTGACCCCCGACCGCATCCGCATGCGCCACTAAAGCGCGCCTTGTCATAATCCGGTAACGCAAAACGCGCTTTTGCGGGCACACTCCATTTCAGGGACCGACCCATGACCACCATCGCGCGCGCCCTCGCCTTCGCCCTCCCCGCCCTCTGCCTCGCCCTTGCCGCCTGCGGCAGCGAACCCGCGCAGCCCGGCAACGATGCCGAGAGCTTCGCTGCGCGCATCGGCGCAGGCGAGGCCACACCGGTCGCGACGCCCGCCCCCGCCGCGACCGCCACGCCCCAGATCGCCGAGCCGCTCCCCGGTGCCGCCCCCGGTCCCTTCGCGCGGGGCACGCTGACCGATCCGGCCTCGAAAACCTGCGGCGCGCCGCTGATGGGGCCCTTCATCGGCAAGCTCGCCGACCAGCCCACCCGCGCCGAGATCGCGAGGCTGCTCGGTCGCACCGACAACCTGCGCTTCGTCGCCTATGGCAGCGGGGGCTTCGTCAACCCCGACCCTACCAATCCGCGCCTGTCGATCATGCTCGATGCGCAGAACATCATCCGCGACGCGCGCTGCGGGTGAAATCGGAGCCATTCCCGGCTTGCGTGCCGCGCAATAATCGGCAATGAGGGCGGCCATGACGGGACACGGACTTTCGCTGCTTCGACTTATGCGCCCTTGGGCGTAGGCAGCCGCGCGCGAGGAACGCGGGCGGCCCGCTCCCAAGGGTAACCCGCAGCTTCCCCCCTTCCTTCTCGCGACGAGCCACATTTCATGCCCATGCTCAAAGAGCCTTCCGCCAAGTATCGCCCGTTCGGGCAGATCGACCTGCCGAACCGCCAGTGGCCCTCAAAGCTGATCGAGCGCGCGCCGCGCTGGCTCTCGACTGACCTGCGCGACGGCAACCAGTCCATCATCGATCCCATGGACGCGGTGAAGAAGCGCCGCTTTTTCGACCTGCTGGTCGAGATCGGGCTGAAGGAGATCGAGATCGGATTCCCCAGCGCAGGCGCGACCGAGTTCGACTTCATCTCCGGCCTCGTGCAGTCGGATGCCATCCCCAATGACGTGATCGTGCAGGTCCTCACGCAAAGCCGCGAGGACCTGATCCGCACCTCCTTCGCCAGCCTCGAAGGCGCGAGGGCGGCGATCATCCACCTCTACAACGCCGTCAGCCCTGCCTGGCGCGACATCGTCTTCCGCATGAGCCGTGAGGAGGTGAAGGCCATCGCCATCGCCGGCGCCAAGGTGATGCGCGATGAGGCGGCAAAATATCCCGGCACCGACTGGCACTTCCAGTATTCGCCGGAGACCTTCTCCACGGCAGAACTCGATTTCTCGATCGAGGTCTGCGCGGCAGTGATGGAGGTGCTCCAGCCTACCCCCGAACACCCGATAATCCTCAATCTGCCCGCGACGGTCGAGGCGGCGACGCCCAATATCTACGCCGACCAGATCGAGTATTTCGCCCGCCACCTGCCGAACCGCGAGAGCGCGGTCATCTCGCTCCACACCCACAACGATCGCGGCACGGGCGTCGCAGCGGCGGAGCTGGGCCTGATGGCAGGCGCAGACCGGGTCGAAGGCTGCCTGTTCGGCAATGGCGAGCGCACCGGCAATTGCTGTCTCGTGACGATGGCGCTCAATCTCTACACGCAAGGCGTCGATCCCGGCCTCGACTTCTCGGACATCGACCGGGTGATCGAGACCGTCACCTATTGCAACGACCTCCCCGTCCACCAGCGCCACCCCTATGGCGGGGAACTGGTCTACACCGCCTTCAGCGGCAGCCATCAGGACGCGATCAAGAAGGGCTTCGAGGCGCGCGAGACGCAGAATGACGAGCTCTGGCGCGTGCCCTACCTGCCCATCGATCCGGCCGATCTCGGGCGCAGCTACGAGGCGGTGATCCGGGTCAATTCTCAGTCCGGAAAGGGCGGCTTTGCCTGGGTGCTGGAGAAGGACCAGGGGTTGAAGCTTCCCAAGAAGATGCAGGCCGATTTCTCGAAGCACGTCCAGCGCATGGCCGACGAACTGGGCCGCGAACTGAACGCTGCCGACATCTGGGACGCCTTCCGCCGCGCCTATCACGTCAAGATCCACCCCAAGCATTTCCAACTGGTGCGTTACGAGGAAAGCCGCGCGGCGGACGGCACGCGCATCTTCGCCGGCACCATCGCGGTCGACGGGCAGGAGCAGAGCGTCTCGGGGCGCGGCAACGGCCTTATCTCAAGCGTGATGGGAACGCTGCGCGAGGCCTTCGGGGTGGAACTCGAGGTCGTCGACTACACCGAACACGCGCTCGGCGCAGGCACGGATGCGCGGGCGGCGGCCTATCTCGAATGCCGCACGCCGGACGGGCGGACCATCTGGGGCTGCGGGATCGACGAGGACATCGCCACGGCAAGCGTGCGCGCGGTCCTCTCGGCGGCGAACACGGCTGTGGCTTCCGCCCCCGCCTGAGCCCCGCCGCCTCTTGCGCAGGGCCCGATTTGCGCGCAGGTTCACCCCCGAGGGAGGGAGAGCCCACGCATGCAAACGCAAACCACCGGTCTTGCCGCGCCGCCGACCCCGCCGACCCCGAAGGTGGCGGACGATCTCGCCTGGAGCGATCTCGCGGCAGCCCTTGCCGCAGGCTGGCGCGACTTTGTCGCCATGCCGCGCTTCGGGCTGTTCTTCGGCGGGGTCTATGTGCTGGCCGGTCTCGCGATCGGCTGGGCGACAATCGCCGGCGGCAATCTCACCTGGCTGATCCCCGCCATCGCCGGCTTCCCGCTGGTCGCACCCTTCATCGCGGTCGGGCTCTACGAGGCGAGCCGTCGCCGCGCGGCGGGCGAGGCGTTGACCTGGCGTGCGGTGCTGGGTGCCCTGAAGGGCCACGGCGACGACCAGATCCTGTCGATGGGGGTGATCGTCTTCGTCGCCTTCTCCTTCTGGATGATCGTCGCCCACGCGATCTTCGCGGTGTTCGTGGGCGAAAGCGGGTTGGGACGCGATCCGCTTGCCGCGCTGCTCACGCCCTCGGGCCTCACCATGCTGGCGGTGGGAAGCGCGGTCGGCGGGGCGATGGCCTTCGCGTTCTACGCCATGACAGTCATCAGCCTGCCGCTGCTGGTCGACCGCAGGCACGATTTCCTCACCGCGATCATCGCCAGCCTCGCAGCGGTGCGGAGGAACTTTCCGGTGATGCTCGGCTGGGCCGCGCTGATCGCGGCGCTCCTGTTCGTGGCAATGCTGCCCGGCTTCCTCGGGCTGATGGTCGCCCTGCCGGTGCTGGGCCACGCGACCTGGCACCTCTATGTGCGAACCGTCGACTAGCCCCGGCCGCTAGGGTTCGGGAGCGAGCCGCGCTGTCCCGCCGCCGGGCAGCACGACTGGCTCGCCCAGCGCCAGCAGCCGGGCGCGCGCTTCGGGTAGGCCGGGTTCCTCGGGCACGAAAACGGGCATGACCTGTCCGGGCCGCCCACCGACACCAGGCGACCAGACATAGATCGTGCCGCCCGTCCGCAGCGCCGCCATCTGGTAGAGCTGGCGCGCCTTTTCCCGGTCGGGCGCCACGCCGCGGCCTTCCTCGAATCTGATCCCGAGTTCGAGGGCCGCTCGCCGGTTGCCCGACCACGCCAGCCCGGCAAGTTGCGAGAGGGGGAGAGCCGCGCAGGGCACCTGACTGGTCCCTCCATCCGATGCCGCCCAGGGGCACCTCTCGCCGGTCCTGCTGCCGTCCGCGAGTGCGGTCTCGATCCGGGCCCTGTCCTCGGGCGAGGGAGGCACGCCGGTGACGATGCCCATGTATTGCGGCGGCATGGACACGGCACAGGCCGCCGTCACCAGCGCCAGACCCGCGACGCCGAACAACCTTGCGATCATCCCCTTCCCCACGCAATTTGCCAGTGCCGTGCACCCGCCCTTGCGGTCGGGGCCGCCACGCGACAGAAAACGGCAAGGCGGGTTTCCGAAGGCTGAACAAGGGCCTCACCGCGCAAGGGGAGAGAGACATGACCGAAGCGATCATCGAGCCCGAACTGCCGATCATCGACCCGCACCACCACCTGTGGGACCTGCGGCCGATGCTGCCGATGTTCCCGGCGCCGCACCACCATTTCATCGCCGCGCTGGTCGACAATGCCCACTACACCTTCGACCAGCTCCACGCGCATATTGCGGGCAGCGGGCACAACATCGTCGGCACGGTCTTCATGGAATGTGGCGCCTTCTACAACGGGGCCTATGGCGAGGCGCTGAAGCCGGTCGGCGAGGTCGAATACGTGAACGGCGTCGCGGCGCAATCGGCGAGCGGGCTTTATGGCCCCTCGCGTTACTGCGCCGGGATCGTGGGCCATGCCAACCTGATGCTGGGGAGCGGCGCGGGGGCGGTGCTCGATGCGCTCGCGGCGGCCGCGCCCGGGCGGTTCCGGGGCATCCGCCATGCCGCCGCCTGGGATGCCGATCCCGAGGTCCTTGGCCCGCCGTTCCACCATCCCGAAGGCCTCTATCGCGACACCACCTTCCGCGAGGGCTTCGCCGAGCTTGGCAAGCGCGGCCTCACCTTCGATGCCTGGCTGCTCGAACCGCAGCTGCCCGACGTGATCGACCTCGCCCGCGCCTTCCCCGATCAGCCGATCTGCCTCGACCACTGCGGCACGCCGCTGGGCGTCGCCGCCTACAAGGGCAAGCTGCACGAACGCTTCGACACCTGGCGTCATAACATCAAGGAACTCGCCCGCTGCGAGAACGTGGTGGTCAAGCTCGGCGGCCTCGCGATGGCCTTCTGCGCCCTGCCCGAGGGTGGCCCCGCCGCCGGTCACGGATCGGAACATCTCGCGGCACTGTGGCGACCCTATGTCGAAACCTGCATCGAGGCCTTCGGCCCCACCCGCGCGATGTTCGAGAGCAATTACCCGGTCGATTACTGGGGCGCGGACTACGCGGTGCTGTGGAACGCCTTCAAGCGCCTCGCCCGCAGCGCCAGCGCGGAGGAGAAGGCGGCGCTGTTTGCCGGCACCGCCGCGCGCTTCTACGGCATCGAGCACCTGCTCGGTTGACGCTGCGTCACCATCAAAATCACGCTTGGCAGGTCCGGAACCGGCGCTAGAGACGCGGGTTGATCGCAAAAGCGTTTTGAGGAGAAACCGATGCCCCTTCCCGCCCCCTTCGATCGCCTGCGCCTGCCGCTGATCGGATCGCCGCTGTTCATCGTGTCGGGCCCCGAACTGGTGATCGCGCAGTGCAAGGCGGGGATCATCGGCAGCTTCCCGGCCCTGAACGCGCGCCCGCAATCGCAGCTCGACGAATGGCTCCACCAGATCACCGAGGAGCTCGCCGCCCACAACCGCGCGCACCCCGACCGTCCGGCCGCGCCCTATGCCGTGAACCAGATCGTCCACAAGACCAACGACCGCATCGAGGCCGACATGGCGACCTGCGAGAAGTGGCAGGTGCCGATGGTGATCACCTCGCTCGGCGCGCGCGAGGAGGTCTACCAGGCGGTGAAGAACTGGGGCGGGATCACGATGCACGACGTGATCAACAACCGCTTTGCGCAGAAGGCGATCGAGAAGGGCGCGACCGGCCTCATCCCGGTGGCGGCAGGCGCGGGCGGGCACGCGGGCGCGCTCTCGCCCTTCGCCTTGATGCAGGAAATCCGCGAGTGGTTCGACGGGCTCGTAGCCCTGTCGGGCTCGGTCGCGCACGGGGCGACGATCCTCGCGGCGCAGGCCCTGCGCGCCGACTTCGCCTATGCCGGCAGCGCCTTCATCGCCACGAAGGAGGCGAACGCAACCGAGGGCTACAAGAACGGCATCGTCGAAGGCTCGTCGGAAGGGATCGTCTACACCAACCTCTTCACCGGGGTGCACGGCAACTATCTGCGCTCCTCGATCGAGGCGGCCGGGCTCGATCCCGACAACCTGCCCGAAAGCGATCCGAGCAAGATGAACTTCGGCAGCGGCGGCAACACCAAGGCCAAGGCGTGGAAGGACATCTGGGGTTCGGGCCAGGGAATCGGCACGATCAAGGAAGTGGGCACCGTGGAAGACCTCGTCGCCCGGCTCGAGCGCGAATATCACGCCGCCAAGGCCCAGCTGCTCGCCAATTCGGGCTATTCCTCGTGGGGCGCGATGGCGGAGGCCGCCGAGTAGCGCCTATTCGGCCGCCCACAGCAGCTCGGCCATCGCGTCGAGCTCGGTGAAGTCGAAGCCGGTGCCGAGCGGGTCCCTGCGGTTGAGCACGACCCGCCGGCGCTGCGCCAGCAATTGCCGCCGGAGCGCCGATTGCAGCAGGTGCAGGCGCATCAGCGCCTCGACCAGCGCTGATTCCTCGTTCGCCCCGCGCGCTGCCGACCAGCTCGCCTCGATCCGGCCGACGCGGGCGATCACCACCTCGTTGTAGCGCCGGTGCGGGCCGCGGTGGAGCGGCATCCCGCTGCGCATCGCCGCCGCCTCGCTCGCGGGCAGCAGCAGGCCGTTGCGGCGGAAGTCGTCGAAGCCGACGCGCGAGCGGCCGACCTCGCCGAACATCCGGCCGAAGCAGCGCTGCGAGAGGAGCTGGCGGGGCAGCAGGTGATGGCGCTGGAGGCCGGGATCGTATCCCGCCGCGCCCGGCGCATTGACCGAGCGGAAGGCGATGATCGCAGGGCTGGCGGCGTGATCCCGGCGCCCCATCTCATTCCCGCCAGACGCTGATCACCCCGCGGACGCGCGAGGGCCGCAGAACGAGGCGCGTGCCGTCGGGTGCGATGATCCGGTCGTCCTCGGCCGGTGCGCCGGTGATGACGAGGTGGTTGACCAGCCTGATGCCGAGCCGGGTGGCGGCAACCCGGTCGGCGCTGAGCGGGGGTTCGATGCGCAGTTCCTGCCCGATCCAGAAGCCGAGGCCGACGCTCTCGAGCGCGCCATCCGGGGTTTCGAGGAAGGCGGTGAGGCCGAGCGCCGGGAAGGGCCCGCCGTCGAGCCAGGCGCTGACGACGGATTCGAAGAAGCGCGGGCCGATCGCGGTGCCGGCGGGGTCCCAGGCAACGGCGAGGCAATCCTCGAACTGGCGGACGAGGTCGCAGGCCACGGCGAGCAGCCCGCGCATCAGCGGCTGGCTGTTGCCGCCCGCAGCGAGATGGGGGCCGAGGCGCAGCGCCACCGCCTCGCATTCTTCAGGCGCGGGCACGGCCGGCAGGTCGAAACGGTGGGCGAGATCGGGGAAAGAGGCGGCAGGCCCGGGGGCAAGGCCGCTGAGATCGAAGGTCAGGCCGTCGCGCAGCAGCTCGACCCAGTGGAGCTGACCGGGCCACAGCGCCTCGGGATGCGGAGCATCGTCGGGCACGGGGTCGTGGCTTACGCCGAGCGAGGGCAGCCGTTCGGCGCAGGCCCTGACCGCAAGACGATCGGGCCGCTTGCCGGGGGCAAACAGCAGGTGCAGCTCGGCATCCCTAGCGCGCTGCGACTGTGAAATCGTCCAGCCCCCCTCTAAGTCGCGCAGTTGTCGACCAAAAACCTCTGCCCATTTGGCGCTTTTGCCGCGCATCGTCGAGTCCCCAAACGGAACACCTGTCCCGTTTTGGCGCAATCTCAGAAGAGCCCGAGCCGAAGCCCCTCCGCCAGCGCCGCGCCGGTGTCGCTTGCCTGGACAAGCGCGTCGGCGGGCACGGTCTTGGGCGCGGCGATCGCCTCGGGCGTCTGGGCCGCAAGGTTGACGATCATCGGCTCCGCCACCCGCCGCAGCCGCCAGCCTGTCGCGATCCGGTCGATCTGGCGCTGGGCGCCCTCCCCGTCCGATCCGGCGGCGATGATCGTCGCATAGGGGCGCCCCTCGATCCGGCCGAGCACGGGATAATAGGCGCGGTCGAACATCTCCTTCATCATCCCGCTCATGCTGGCGAGGTTCTCGGGACAGCAGAACAGGTAGCCTTGCGCGGCGAGCAGCATGGCGGAGGTGGCCTCCTCCGCCGCCACCAGCCAGCCCGCCTCCCCCGCCCCGTCCGCCGCCGCCCGCGCCAGCGCCGCGCTCGCGCCGGTGCGGCTGTGCCAGACGATCAGCAGGCGGGGTTCGGCGGGCATGGTGCTCATGGAGAGAAGGCTGCCGCGCAGGGCTGTCGATTGTCAACGCCGCGCATCTGTATGGCGCGGGGCCTTTGCGCTATCGCGACAGGCGATGGCCTCCCGCTCGCTTCCCTCCTCGCCCGGTCTCGCGCCGGTGCTCGGCGTTGCCGCCTCGCTCTCGGGCAAGGCGTGGCGCTGGCGCGGCGGGAACATGGAGCTGGGCGACGGGGTGCACGGCCTCGACCATTCGATCCTCGACCAGCTGCTGCTGACCCGCGGCGTCGCAGAGGACGATCTCGCGCGCCATGCCCAGCCCACGCTGCGCGCCTTCCTCCCCGACCCTTCCACCTTCCGCGACATGGACGCCGCCGCCGAGCGCCTCGCCGCGGCGGTGATGACGGGCGAGCGGGTGACGATCTACGGCGATTACGACGTCGACGGCGCGACCAGCGCTGCGCTGCTGATCGAGCTGCTGCGCCAGCTCGGGCTCGAGGCCGGTTACTACATCCCCGACCGCCTGCTGGAAGGCTACGGCCCGAGCGGAGAGGCACTGGTCAGGCTCGCCGAGGCCGGATCGCAGCTGATCGTCACCGTCGACTGCGGGGCGATGGCGCACGAGGCGCTCGGCATGGCGCGCGATGCGGGGGTGGACGTGATCGTGGTCGATCACCACAAGTGCGCGCCCGACCTTCCCCCCGCCCACGCGCTGGTCAATCCCAACCGCCTCGACGAGAGCGACCTCGGCGCAGCACACGGCCACCTTGCGGCGGTGGGCGTCGCCTTCCTGCTCGGCGTGGCGCTGGTGCGCACCCTGCGCGGGCGCGGCTGGTTCGCGGGTGGGCGCGCAGAGCCCGACCTCATGGGCCTGCTCGATCTGGTCGCGCTGGGCACGGTCGCCGATGTCGCCGCGCTCCACGGCCTCAACCGCGCCTTCGTGGCGCAGGGGCTGAAAGTGCTCGCCCGCCGCGGGCGGATCGGCATGGCGGCACTGATGGACGCAAGCCGCCTCGCCCGCGCGCCGCAATGCAGCGACCTCGGCTTCGCGCTCGGCCCCCGGATCAACGCGGGCGGGCGGATCGGCGAATCGACCCTCGGCGTGCGCCTGCTCACCACCGCCGACCCGGAGGAAGCCCGCGCCATCGCCGCCCAGCTCTCGCAATTGAACGAGGAACGCCGCGCGATCGAGGCCGAGGTGCAGGAAGCTGCCGAGGCGCAGCTCGCAGGCCAGCACAACATGGCGGTGCAGGTGCTCAGCGGGCATGGCTGGCACCCCGGGGTGATCGGGATTGTCGCAGGACGGATCAAGGAGAAGACCGGCAAACCCGCGGTGGTGATCGCGCTCGACGAGACGCAGGGCAAGGGCTCGGGCCGCTCGATCAGCGGCGTCGATCTCGGCGCCGCGATCATCGCCGCGCGCGAGGCCGGGCTGCTGGTCGCCGGGGGCGGGCACGCGATGGCGGCGGGGCTGACGATCGACCCGGCGCGCCTGTCGGACTTCGCCGGCTTCCTCGACGAGCGTCTCGCCCGCGATGTCGAACGCGCCCGCGCCGGGGCGGCGATGCTGCTCGACCTCGCACTGGCGCCCGGCGGCCTCACCCCCGGTCTGGTCGAGACGCTGGAGGCGGCAGGGCCCTATGGCGTCGGCTGGCCTGCGCCCCGCGTCGCCGTGGGGCCGGTCCGGATCGTCAAGGCGGACATCGTCGGCAAGGATCATGTCCGGATCATCGCCAGCGGCAATGACGGGCGGAGCTTCAAGGCGATCGCGTTCCGCGCCGCCGAGACCGAGATGGGCCAGACCCTGCTCCACCGCCACCAGGGCCGCCGCTTCCATCTCGCGGGCCGCGCCAAGATCGACGACTGGGGCAGCCGGCCGGCGGCCGAATTGCAACTTGAAGACGCCGCCTTCGCCGATTGAGCGGGGGCTTTTGCACCGCCAGCCACGCCCCTGCGAATTTTTGCGCAAGTCGGGGGTTGACCGTCTCGAAGCACCCCCCTAAAGGCGCGCTTCCGCACCGGACGTGGCCCGTTCGTCTAGCGGTTAGGACGCGGCCCTTTCACGGCTGAAACACGGGTTCGATTCCCGTACGGGTCACCACTCTTCCGGAAGCGGACAAGCGGGCGGCAGGCTTCGGCCTCGCCGCCCTTTTTCGTCGCATCGCGGCACCGCTCGGCGCTTCCCACCGGGGCCGCCAGCCTGTAAGGCGCTTGGCCATGGGCAGCGGCCAGAACATTCCCATCGCCGGCATCAGCCTTGCGGCGGTGACCTTCGTGGCGCTGCTGATGCTGGGGACCGACGTGGTGATCGCGCTCGCCGTGCTGACGGTGTGGGTCGGATCGCTGCTCGTTGCCGCAGGCCGCCCGCCCGAGCCGCCCAAGGCCAAGGTCCAGCAGCGCCTCACCCTCGATTCGATCCGCGACCTGATCGAGGACTCCTCGATCCCGCTCGTCATCACCGAACGCAACACCATCGCGCTCGCCAACCGTTCGGCGCGCAGGATGCTGGGGCCGCATATCATCGGCCAGGACGCGCGCGTCGCGCTCCGCCAGCCCGAGGCGATCAGCCTGCTCGGCGAGAACCGCCAGGGCGAGGCGATCGTGCGCGGGCTCGTGAGGCGCGGCGACATCTGGCAGATCAGCCGCCAGAGAATCGACGACCGGCTGGCGATGCTCGAATTCATCAACCAGACCGCCGAGGCCGACATCAGCCGGGCGCACACCGATTTCGTCGCCAATGCGAGCCACGAACTGCGCACGCCGCTCGCCGCGATCATCGGCTATGTCGAGACGCTTCAGGAAGGCGACGGCGAGATCGACACGCCGACCGCGCGCAAGTTCCTCGGCATCATCGAGCGCGAGGCGCAGCGGCTCCAGGCGCTGGTCAGCGATCTCATGAGCCTCAGCCGGGTCGAGGCGGAGAAGCACGATCTGCCCACGACACGGATCGACCTCGCCTCGCTCGTCGAGCGAGCGGCACGCGATGCGGCGGGGCCGCAGCGGATCGAGCGGCTGAAGCTCGATCTCGCAGCCGAGCCGGTGGTGCTGGGCGATCTCCAGCAGCTCGAACAGGTGGTGCGCAACCTCGTCGACAACGCCCTGAAATACGGCGCTGCCGACGCGCCGGTGCACGTGACGCTCGATCTGGCGCAGGGCGATCTGGCGCGCATCGCGGTGCAGGACGAGGGCGAAGGCATCGCGCCCGAGCAGATTCCGCACCTCACGCGGCGCTTCTACCGCACCGACCCGGGCCGCAGCCGTGCCTCGGGCGGCACGGGCCTCGGACTTGCGATCGTCAAGCACATCGTCGAGCGGCACCGCGGGCGGCTCGACATCACCAGCGAACTCGGCAAGGGCACCCGCGTGGTGGTGCGGATTCCGCTCGCGGAACGCGATCCGCCCGGGGCGCTGCCGCTTGCCGGAAGCGACAACGCAGCAGGCGACAACGACCCCCGCGCGCCCGAAACGCAACAAGTGTCATAAACGTGTCTTATTTCTTCAACATGGCGCGCCCATGGCGTGGAGGCTGGCTTCGCGCAGCCCGTGCCGTGGCTTTCTCACTCGGCCCGACACCCGACGCGCACCTCCGGCAGGAACCACAGGTCTGAACATGTCGCCGATCACGCTGATCCTGATTGCTCTCGGCCTCGGCCTGCTCGGCTGGCTGGCAGGCCGTGCCAAGGCGTGGAGCTTCCAGACGGGCGACGTGGCGACGCGCCCCGCCTCGCGCCCGATCTACCATGCCTGGTATGTCGCGCTGTGGGTGGTGCTGCCGGTGCTCGGCTTCGTAGTCGCCTGGAGCGTGATCGCGCCGCAGCTGGTGCTGCAATCGGTGCTAGCCTCGCCCGCGGCCGAGAGCCTGCCGGCCTTCGGATTCGAGCGTGACGCCTTCCTCGGCGAGGCGCGGGCGGTGGCGCTCGGCCAGGCACCGGGGGTCTTCAACGACGAGGCTGAGGCGCTGATCGCGCCTTTCCGCGAGGCCTTCGCCCATTACAACACCATCGGCATCATCGTGACCGTGCTGATCGCCATTGCCGGCGGCGCGCTCGCCTTCCTGCGCCTCAAGCCGCAGTTCGGCGCCCGCACCCGGGTCGAGCGGACGGTGATGATGATCCTCCTCGTAGCCTCGCTGGTGGCGATCCTCACCACCTTCGGCATCTTCGCCAGCCTCGTGTTCGAGACGGTGCGGTTCTTCGGCATGGTATCGCCGGTCGATTTCCTGTTCGGCACCAAGTGGGGCCCGGACACGATGACGGCGGCGGATTCGGTCGATCCCTCGCGCTACGGCGCGGTGCCGCTGTTCTGGGGGACGATCTTCATCGGCGCGATCATCGCCATGATCGTGGCGATCCCGCTCGGCCTGATGAGCGCGATCTACCTCACCCAGTATGCCGACCCGCGGGTGCGCACCTGGATCAAGCCGCTGCTGGAACTGCTCGCGGGCGTGCCGACGGTGGTCTACGGCTATTTCGCCGCCCTCACGCTCGCCCCGATGATCCGCGATGCGGCGGTGGCGGTGGGCATCACCAGCGCCTCGACCGAGAGCGCGCTTGCCGCAGGGATCGTGATGGGGGTGATGATCATCCCCTTCGTCTCGTCGATGGCGGACGATTCGATGGCCGCGGTCCCGGGCGCGATGCGCGACGGGAGCCTCGCGATGGGCGCGACCCGCTCAGAGACGATCCGCCGCGTGCTCTTCCCCGCCGCCCTTCCCGGCATCGTAGCCGGGATCATGCTCGCGGTCAGCCGCGCGATCGGCGAGACGATGATCGTCGTCATGGCCGCCTCGCCCGCCGCCAATCTGACCGCCAATCCGCTGGAGCCGATGTCGACCGTCACCGTGCAGATCGTCAAGCTGCTGACCGGCGAGCAGAGCACCGATCACCCGGCGACGCTCAGCGCCTATGCGCTCGGCTTCGTGCTGTTCATGGTGACATTGGCGCTCAACTTCATCGCCCTGCGCGTGGTCAAGCGTTTCCGGGAGGCCTACGAATGAGCAGCATTCCCATGTCCGAAACCGCGCCCGCACCCGCCGCGCAGCCGCTCGGCCCGACCCGCACACCCGCCTTCGAGCAGCGTCTCGCCCGGCGTTACCGTGCCGAGCGCAATTTCAAGCGCCTCGGCCTCGGCGCGGTCGTGTTCTCGGTCGCGGTGCTGGTGTTCCTGCTCGGCAACATGCTGATGAACGGCATCGGTGGTTTCCAGCGCGCCGAACTCGAGGTCACCATCGATTTCCCGGCGAGCGGGATCACCGGCGATGCGACGTCGCTGACCGCGCCGAGCGCCAGCCAGACGCTAGAGATGCAGGGCCTGCCGGACGTCGTCACCTTCTTCGCCGAGGAGCAGGTCGGCAAGGACGCCGCCGCCCAGATCTCGCCCGAGGCCTGGCGCGATGTCGCCGCGGCGCTGGCCGAGGATCCCGGGCTCGTCGGCCGGAGCGCGACCTTCAATCTCCCCGTCACCTCGGCGCTCGCCGCCGGTCTCCAGGACGAAGGCCCGGCCGAGACGCAGGCGCTGGCGGACAGGCTCGCCGCCGAAGGCAAGCTCGCGCGCAACTGGGACTGGGGCTTCCTCGCCCGCTCGGATGCCACCTCGCCGCAATCGGTCGGCATCTGGGGCGCGCTCAAGGGCTCGATGCTGACCATGCTGGTGACGCTGGTGCTCGCCTTCCCGATCGGGGTGCTTTCGGCGCTCTATCTCGAGGAATACGCGCCGAGGAACCGCTGGACCGACATCATCGAGGTCTCGATCAGCAACCTTGCCGCCGTGCCCTCGATCATCTTCGGCCTGCTCGGGCTTGCCGTATTTCTCGCGCTGTTCCCCAACCTGCGCTCGGCCCCGCTGATCGGCGGGATGACGCTGGCGCTGATGACCATGCCGGTGATCGTCATCTCAGGCCGCAACGCGATCAAGGCCGTGCCGCCCTCGATCCGCGACGGCGCGCTCGCCATCGGCGCCTCGCCGGTGCAGGTGGTGTTCCACCATGTCCTGCCCCTCGCCCTGCCGGGGATGCTGACCGGCACCATCATCGGCATGGCCCGTGCCCTGGGCGAGACCGCGCCGCTGCTACTCATCGGGATGCGCATCTTCGTGGCCACCCCGCCCGAAGGCTTCGCCTCCCCCGCCACCGTCCTGCCGATGCAGATCTTCCTGTGGTCCGACGAAATCGACCGCGGCTTTGTCGAGCGCACCAGTGCGGCTATCATCGTGCTGCTCGCGTTCCTTCTGACCATGAACGGCGTCGCAATCTACCTCCGCAACAAGTTCGAGAAACGCTGGTGACAGTCATCCATCCCAATATGACCGACGAAAGCGCGAAGATCCGCGCGCGCGATGTCTGTGTCTTCTACGGCGAGAAAAAAGCCATCGACGAGGTGTCGATCGACATTTCGCCCGATTACGTCACCGCCTTCATTGGCCCGTCGGGCTGCGGGAAGTCGACCTTCCTGCGGTGCTTCAACCGCATGAACGACACCATCGGCGCGGCCAGGGTGACGGGGCTGATCGAGCTCGACGGGGAAGACATCCACGGCAGCCGCATGGACGTGGTCCAGCTGCGCGCGCGCGTGGGCATGGTGTTCCAGAAGCCGAACCCCTTCCCCAAGTCGATCTACGAGAACATCGCCTACGGTCCCAAGATCCACGGGCTTGCCGAGAAGAAGGCCGATCTCGACGTGATCGTCGAACGCTCGCTGACCCGCGCGGGGCTGTGGGACGAGGTCAAGGACCGGCTCGACGATTCGGGCACGGCCCTTTCGGGCGGCCAGCAGCAGCGCCTGTGCATCGCCCGCGCCATCGCGGTCGATCCGGAAGTGATCCTGATGGACGAGCCGGCCTCCGCGCTCGACCCGATCGCCACCGCCAAGATCGAGGAACTGATCGACGAGCTCTCCGGCCGCTATGCCATCGTCATCGTCACCCACTCGATGCAGCAGGCCGCGCGGGTGAGCCAGCGCACCGCATTTTTCCACCTCGGCAAGATGGTCGAGTATGGTCCCACCTCCGAAATCTTCACCAATCCCATCGAGGAGCGGACGAAAGATTACATTACAGGACGTTACGGCTGATGGCTGAACACACCGTCAAGGCATTCGACGAGGATATCACCCGGCTGCGCGGCCTGATCGCGGAGATGGGCGGCCTCGCCGAGGTCGCCATCGCGGAATCGCTCGACGCGCTGGTGCGCGGCGACGAGGTGCTGGCCGAGCAGGTCGTGCTGCGCGACAAGCGGATCGATGCGCTCGAGACGGAGGTCGATAAGCTGGCGGTGCGCATCATCGCACTGCGCGCGCCCATGGCCGACGACCTGCGCGAGGTGATCGCCGCGCTCAAGATCGGCGGGGTGCTGGAGCGCATCGGCGACTATTCCAAGAACATCGCCAAGCGCGTCGGCATGATCGAGGGCCGCGCCCGGTTCGAGCCGCTGACCCTGCTGCCGACGATGGGCGAACTTGCGGGCGAGATGGTTCACGACGTGCTCACCGCCTATGCCGCGCGCGACCCCGACCTCGCCCGCGAGGTGATCGCCACGGACGCCAAGGTCGACGGGTTCTACAACTCGATCTTCCGCAACCTTGTGAGCTACATGGTAGAAAATCCCTCGACCATTTCGAGCGCGGCGCAACTGCTGTTCGTCGCCCGCAACATCGAGCGGATCGGCGATCACGCGACCAACGTCGCCGAGATGGTCCACTTCGCCGCGACCGGCGTCTATCCTCCCGAGGGCGATCGCTGAGGCGCCGGGCCTGTCATTGTCCTGTTGAAAATTTGCCATGTGCGTTTTCATCAAATTGTCGCGCAAGTGAAACATAGGCGTCGGTGACGCGCGCTCCAGGGGGAGCCGCAAGGAGGCATCATCCGTATGTCCGCTGCCAAACTGCTGCTGGTCGAAGACGATCCGGCGCTCTCCGAACTGCTCGAATACCGCTTCCAGAACGAAGGCTACGCCGTGCGCTGCACCGGCGACGGGGACGAGGCGCTGGTGCTCGCCGCGGAGGAGACGCCCGATCTGATCATCCTCGACTGGATGATCGAGGGCACCAGCGGGATCGAAGTGTGCCGCCGGCTGCGCCGCGACAAGGAGACCGCTCACGTCCCCATCATCATGCTCACCGCCCGCGAGGCCGAGGACGACCGCGTGCGAGGCCTCGAAACCGGCGCGGACGATTACCTGACGAAGCCCTTTTCCCCGCGCGAACTGCTGGCCCGCGTCGCCGCCGTGATGCGCCGCATCCGCCCTGCGCTCGCCGGCGAGACCATCGAGGTCGGCGATTTGCGGCTCGATCCGGTCGCCCACAAGGTCCAGCGCCGCGGCCGCGCGCTGCAACTGGGGCCGACGGAATACCGGCTGCTCAAGTTCTTCATGGAAAGCCCGGGCCGGGTGTTCAGCCGCGGCCAGCTGCTCGACGGGGTGTGGGGCACCGGCTCCGACATCGAGCTGCGCACGGTCGATGTCCACATCCGCCGGTTGCGCAAGGCGATCACGGTCGAAGGCGCGAAGGACCCGATCCGCACGGTGCGCTCGGCCGGCTACGCGCTCGAGGCGAGCTAACGCCGCACAGCGGCGGCGGGGAGCGGGCGCGCTTTCCTACCGGACGGGGCGTGGTTATGGTGCGGACGGCTCTTTGCGATCGTCCAGCCCCCCGCGCCCTTTCGCCGGCTGCCGCTGCTTTGCCGCAGCGGCCGGCCGAAAAACGCCGTGCACAGTGTCAACTTCGGTTTTGGCGTCCATGCCTCTAATATACCGACATAATTCCTGTAGGATTGCGAAGTTTACAGTGTCAACTTTGTAAACTTCGCCCGTCTCGCCCTAACGGCACACCCCGCTCCAGCGCCCGTCCTGGTCCAGATGGAAGTGGTCCGCATGGGCCGCGTTGTAATCGGGCGAGAGCACGGTGGCGAAGCTCTTGCAGGCGCCGTCGCGCACCGCCCGCAGGAAGCGGGCTTCGGCATCTTCGCCGTCCCAGTCGCCGAGCACGCTGATCCGCCGGCCGTCCTCCAGCACGAAACCCGCGATGTCGATGGCGTTGCCGGTGGCGTGTTCGCTCCAGCGGCCCTCGCTCGCGCCATACATCCGGCGGCAGGAGAAGGCGCCCAGGTGCTCTATCCGGGCAATGTCGCTGCCGAGGATCCGGCGCGCGGAAGGCGCCACCGAATCGCGCCGCCACAGTTCGAGGGCGATGGCGACAGGGCAGGTCACCGGCGGCGTGTCGGGGCTGAGCGGGTAGTCGCCGAGTCGCGTGCGGTCGGGCCGGGCGCACTCCCCCTCCCCGGCCGCATCGAGCGCGGTGAAGGCGATGTCGCTGCGCGCCAGCACCGCCCGGCAGGCGCCGACGTCCTCCTTGAGGCGGGCCAGCTTGGTGCGCGTCGCCCAGCCTGGCGGATCATTGAGGTCGAGCGGGGCCCAGGGGTTGTGCTGGGGGTGGTTCTGGAGCCACTGCCATCCCGCGATCGCCATTAGCAGCGGCACAAGGGCGAACAGGGCGCGGCGGGCGGCGCGGAAATGGGGGTTGGGCGCGGCGGGTGGCATCTGTCCGGCCCTAGTGGAAATCGCGCGACCTGGGCAAAATCCTGTGATCGCGCGGGTGGCCGGTCACGTTGGGCCGTGGCGCAAGTTCGTCGATCAGATCGCGGGGCAGCGGCGGGCCGCGCTCGGGCATGGGGCGGTTGACCTCGTCGGCCCGGGCGAGCGGTGCCTCGAGCAGGTCGTCCGACAGCGCGTGGAGCCGCGCCGTCGCGTCGGTCATGTGGGCGGCGATGACGTGGATCACCTCGTCGTCGTATTCGACCCGGCCGCGCACCTCCATCAGCCGCGCGCCCATCACCACCTTGCGCTGCTTCTCCTTGAGATCGGGCCAGACGACGAGGTTGATGACCCCGGTCTCGTCCTCAAGGGTGATGAAGGTGACGCCCTTGGCGCTTCCGGGGCGCTGGCGGATCAGCACCACGCCGGCGACCTGCACCATCGAGCGGAACTTGCGGGCGCGCAAGTCGCAGGCCCGCACGAAGCCGCGCTGGGCGAGGTCGGCGCGCAGGAAGGCCATCGGATGCGCCTTCAGGCTGAGGCGGGTGGTCTGGTAATCGGCCACCACCTCCTCGGAGAGCGGCATGGCGGGAAGCGCGATCCGTGCCCGTTCCGCCCCCTCCTCGCGCACCCCGGCAGCGCGAAACAGCGGCAGGTCGGGCGCGGGGATGAGGCTGCGGGCGTCCCACAGGGCCTGCCTGCGGGTGAGGCCCAATGAGGTGAAGGCATCGGCGCTGGCGAGCCGCTCGATATGCGCCGGCGAGAGCCCGCCCCGCGCCCGCAGATCGGCGATGTCGCGGTAAGCCCCCCCTGCCTCGCGCACCGAGACGAGCGCGGCGGCGACGTGTTCGGGCAGACCGTCGATCTGCCGGAGGCCGAGGCGCAGGGCCTCGCCTTCCAGCGTGCAGTCCCAGAGGCTCGCGTTCACATCGACCGGCAGCACCGTCACCCCGTGCTCCCGCGCATCGCGCACGATCTGCGCAGGGGCATAGAAGCCCATCGGCTGCGAATTGAGCAGCGCGCAGGCGAAGGCGGCGGGGTAGTGGCACTTGAGCCAGCTCGAGACATAGACGAGCTGCGCGAAGCTCGCCGCGTGGCTTTCGGGGAAGCCGTATTCGCCGAAGCCCCTGATCTGGTTGAAGCACCTTTGCGCGAAGTCGCGGTCATATCCGCGCGCGACCATGCGTTCGACCATCATGTCCTGGAGTTCGTCGACCATGCCGCGGCTGCGGAAGGTCGCCATAGCCTTGCGCAGCCGGTTGGCCTCGAGGCTGGTGAACTTCGCGGCGTCGAGCGCGATCTTCATCGCCTGTTCCTGGAAAATCGGCACGCCCAAGGTGCGGCCGAGGATGCTGGTGAGCTCGTCGGGCGGCCCGTGCTCGGGCGCAGGAGCGGGGATGCGGACGGGCTCGGCCCCGCGGCGGCGTTTCAGGTAGGGGTGCACCATGTCGCCCTGGATCGGCCCGGGCCGCACGATCGCGACCTGAATGACGAGGTCGTAGAACTCCCTCGGGCGCAAGCGCGGCAGCATGTTCATCTGCGCGCGGCTCTCGACCTGAAAGACGCCGAGGGAGTCGCCCTTTCTCAGCATCGCATAGGTCTCCGGGTCCTCGCGCGGGACAGTGGCCAGCGTCAAAGCGCGGCCATGATGCGCCCCCAGCAGATCGAGGCACTTGCGGATGCAGGTCAGCATCCCCAGCGCCAGCACGTCCACCTTGAGGATGCCGAGCGCGTCGATGTCGTCCTTGTCCCATTCGATGAAGGAGCGTTCGGGCATGGCGCCGTTGCCGATCGGCACGGTCTCGGTGAGCAGCCCCTCGGTGAGGATGAAGCCGCCGACGTGCTGGCCGAGATGGCGGGGCATGCCGATCATCTGCTCGGTGAGCTTGAGCACCCGGCGCAGGTGCGGATCGGTCACGTCGAGCCCGGTTTCGGCGGCGTGCTTCTCGCTGATCTCGCGCCCCCACCCGCCCCACACGGTGCGCGCCAGCGCGGCGGTGACGTCCTCGGACAGACCCATCGCCTTGCCCACCTCGCGGATCGCCATGCGCGGACGGTAGTGGATGACCGTGGCGCACAGGCCCGCGCGGTGGCGGCCGTATTTCCTGTAGATGTACTGGATCACCTCCTCGCGCCGCTCGTGCTCAAAATCGACGTCGATATCGGGCGGTTCTTTCCGTTCCTCCGAGATGAAGCGGTCGAACAGCAGCTGGTGCTTGGCCGGATCGACGCTGGTGATGCCGAGGACGTAGCACACGGCGGAATTGGCGGCAGAGCCCCGCCCCTGGCACAGGATCGGCGGATCGCAGCCGCGTGCGAAATCGACGATGTCCTTGATGGTGAGGAAGTAGCGGGCGAGATCGAGCGTGGCGATCAGGGCGAGCTCGCGCTCCAGCGTCTGGCGCACGGAGTCGGGCACGCCCGACGGGTAGCGCCGCCCTGCCCCTTTCCAGACCTCGCTTTCGAGGAAGGTCTGCGGGGTCTGCCCGTCGGGATAGATCTCCTCGGGATATTCGTAGCGCAGCTCGTCGAGGCTGAACCGGCAGCGGTCGGCGACCTCGCGGGCGGCGCGGATCGCGTGGGGCCAGCGGGCGAAGATGCGCTGCATCTGCTCCGGCGACTTAAGGTGCCGCTCGGCATTGGGGTGGAGCAGGTGGCCGGCGGCCGCGACGGTGGTCTTGTGCCGGATCGCGGTCATCACGTCCTGCAGCGCGCGGCGTTCGGGGGCGTGGTAGTGCACGTCGTTGGTGGCGAGCAGGCCGAGGCGGTGGGCGCGCGCGAGGGCGTCCAATCGCTCGATCCGCGCGATGTCGTCGCCCCTGTAAAGGTAGGCGGCGGCGATGTGCCTGAGGCTGGGAAGCTGTTCGGCGATGTGCGGCAGGAGCTCTTGGAACGGAGCGGTGCGCTCCATGCTCTCCCCGCCCTGAACCTGATCCGGGGGGCCGTTCTCCTGCGGACGACGAAACGGGACGACGTTGCTCGGCACCGCGATGGTGAACTGCGCGTCGAGATCGTCCGGCGGCAGCGAGATCAGTTGCACCCCCTCGGCGTGGGCCGCCAGCAGCGCGAGGTCGATCTCGCACACCCCCTTGTCCTGCCACCCGCCCGACAATGTCTGCATCCGGCCGGCGCTGATGAGACGGCAGAGCCGACCATAGGCAGCGCGGTCTTGCGGGTAGGCGAGGAAGGCGAGGCCCTCGACCGTCTCGATCCGGCAGCCGATCACCGGGCGCAGCTTGAGCGTCTTCGCCTCGGTATGGATGCGCACCACGCCCGCCATCGAGTTGACGTCGGCGATCCCCAGCGCGTCATAATCCGCCGCGTGCGCTGCCAGCACCAGATCGACCGCATCCGAGGCCCCGCGCAGGAAACTGAAGCAGCTGACGAGGCCCAGTTCGACGAAAGGCGCGCGTTTGGGCGGCGCGATGTCCGCGGGGTCGATGGCGAGCGTGCGCTTGTCGGGAGTGAGCGGGGCGTCGGGCATGTCAGCCCGCCAGCTCCGCGAGCCGCTCCCTCACCGCCGCGAGGTCGGCCGCAAAGAGGCGTGCCTGTTCCTCGCGCGCTTCGCCTTCGAGGCGCAGCAGGTAGGAGGGGTGCGCGGTGACCCACAGCTCGGTGCCGTCCTCGAGCTGCATGGGGGTCCCGCGCGCCCTGGAGATGCTCACCGTCTTGCCGAGGAGCCCCCGCGCCGCGCTCGCCCCCAGCGCCAGCACGAGGCGGGGTTTCACGATGTCGCGCTCGGTCTCGAGCCACCAGCGGCAGGTGTCGATCTCCTTGGCGCCCGGCGACTGGTGCAGGCGATGCTTGCCCTTCCACACGAACTTGAAGTGCTTGACCGCGTTGGTGACGTAGGCCTGGCTGCGGTCGATACCGGCGCGTTCGAGATAGTCCCCCAGCAGCTGGCCTGCGGGGCCGACGAAGGGCCGCCCGGCCTTGTCCTCCTGATCGCCCGGCTGCTCGCCGACGATCATCAGAGGTGCGTTCAGCGGGCCTTCCCCCATCACCGCGCGGTTGTCGAGCGCGCCGATCGGACAGTTGCGGCAGGCGTGGATCGCTGTGTCCACGCCCTCCAGCGTCGCGGGCCTTTCGCCTAAGTCGAGGCTGCCGGACGAGACCATCGCCGCCTCCCTTTGCTGCGCCCCGGCGATGAGCTGCGGGATCAGCGCGGCCTCGGGCAGGTTTTTCCAGTATTTCTTCGGCATCTCCGACAGCATAGCGCCGACCTTGAGCCGCGCGGGATTGAATATCGAGGCGTAGTAGGAGCGCCACAGGTCTTCGACCGGATCACCCGAAGGCGCGTCGGAGCGCCGCGCCGGGGACCCCTCGCGCATGGTCTCGCCGTCCCAGTGGATGCTCCCGCGCGGGGTCAGGATCGACCAGCGCATGTTGGCGAAGCGGCGCATGAAGAAGCCCGCCTCGGCGCGGACGATGTGGTGATCGGGCTCGAACCAGGCGACGAAGTGGGGGGTACCGTCCTCCTCCTCGACCTCGCGGAAGCGGACGAAGGCGTGCATCTTGTGGGCGTCGCGCCGCACCGACTTGGCGAGTTCCTCGATCCGGCGCACCTCCGGGTCGGCCTTGTCCTCCATCAAACGGGGATTGCGCTGCAAGCGCCACAGCACCCGGTAGAGGAGGCCGAAGCGCGCGGGGTCGGAATGCAGCGCGGCATGGCGGGCGAGTTCGAGGAAGCGCTTGCTGGCACGCACTGGCGGCGCATCGGCGGGCGGCACGGGCAGACGCTTCTCGCTGCGTGACGGACCTTCGGAGGCGAACAGATCACCCGTCCCGCCCGGCTCCACCCACGAAACCCGGTCCGGCGGCACATCGCACTGCACCAGCCCCCGCGCCCGCTCGCGCCAGACAGCGAAGTCGTCAGGCGCGGGCAGGTGCACGGCGTAACGGGAGCCGAGCGAGACGTGCTGCATCGCCGTCACCCGAACAGCTCCAGCTGCTCGACCTTGGGTGCCATGATCAGGCGCAGGTCGGCGCGGTCGGTGAGGAAGGTCGGCCGCCAGTCCACGGTGCAGATGAAGGGGCGGACCTTGGCGAGCGAGGCCGTGAGCCGCGCCACATCGTCCAATCGCAACTTGCGGTGCCGCCGCGAGGTGAGGATGCGCGCGACCGCCTTGGTCCCGAGGCCCGGCACGCGCAGCAGCAGCTCCCTGGGCGCGCGGTTGACATCGATCGGGAAGCTCTCGCGGAACTTCAGTGCCCAGGCCAGCTTCGGGTCGATATCGAGCGGCAGGTTCCCGTCCGCCCCGGCAGCGTCCGCCACTTCCTGCGGGGCAAAGCCGTAGAAGCGCATCAGCCAGTCCGACTGGTAGAGCCGGTGCTCGCGCAGCAAGGGCGGGCGCTTCAGCGGCAGCACGGCGGAAGCATCGGGGATCGGCGAGAAGGCGCTGTAATAGACGCGCCGCAGCCCAAAATTGTCGTAGAGTCGGCTCGCCTTGCCGATAATGGCCGCGTCATTGGCATCGTCGGCACCGACAATCATCTGGGTCGACTGGCCCGCAGGCGCGAAGCGGGGGGCGTAGCGGAACTTCCTGCGCTCGTCCTTGGCGGTGAGGATGCGCTCCTTCGTGCGCCCCATCGCGCCCTCGATCTGGCGAGCGTTCTTGTCGGGGGCGAGGCGGGTCAGGCCGGTGTCGGTCGGCAGTTCGACATTGATCGACACGCGGTCGGCATAGAGGCCCGCCTGATGGATGATCTCGGCATCGGCCTCGGGAATGGTCTTGAGGTGGATATAGCCGCGAAAATCGTGCTCCTCCCGCAAGATCCGCGCGACTTCGACGAGCTGCTCCATCGTGTGGTTGGCGCTCTTCACAATGCCCGAGGAGAGGAACAGCCCCTCGATATAGTTGCGGCGGTAGAAGTTCAGCGTCAGGTCCACCACCTCCTGCGGGGTGAACTTTGCGCGGGCGACGTTCGAGCTCTTGCGGTTGATGCAGTAGTGGCAATCGAAGATGCAGTAGTTGGTCAGCAGGATCTTCAGAAGGGAAATGCAGCGCCCGTCGGGCGCATAGGCGTGGCAGATCCCCATCCCCTCGGTCGAGCCCACGCCCTTGCCGCCCAGCGAGTTCTTCTTCGCTGTGCCGGACGAGGCGCAGGAAGCATCGTATTTCGCCGCATCGGCGAGGATCTCGAGCTTCTGGCGGAGGGTCTGCTGGGGCATGGGAACGAGGAACACCTTTCGTGTGTTCCTTATATGTTCCTACAGCGCCGGTGCCAAATGCAAAGCTTGCAAGCGGGTCTGGCCTGCGATCAGTAGATGCGCCGCAGCCTCGGGCCGTCGTCGCGGGCGGAGCCGCCCTCGCACAGGAAATCGATCACTGCGGGATGCATCGCGCCTTCGAAGGCGACGCCGGCGAGCCCGCCATCGACCCAGGCGATCGAGCCGAGCGGAGCGTTGATCCCGTTGACCTTCATCGTCACCCGGTCACCCACCTCGGCAAAGCCCGGCTTCGCACGGATCTTGCACCCCCCCTCGGACAGATCGAGCAGGTCAACGAACACCACGCGCGAGCGCACGCGGCTCTTCACCGTCAGGCTGATCGGCCTGCGGTCGGAAGCACGCGGGATCGAATCGAGGTTCATGGGAGCGAGCATTGCACGAAGCGGTAAAGGAAAGCTGAGCGGGAACGCCGGGATCGTCAGGCATAGAGGCCCTGCAGGAACCAGTCCGGCACCCCGCCGCGTCCGTCGCCGATGATCCCCTGCCGGTAGATCCAGTAGCGCCGCCCGGCTTCGTCCTCGATGCGGTAATAGTCGCGCAGCCGCGTGGTGGAGCGTTCGCGCCACCATTCGGGCGCGATCCGCTCCGGCCCCTCGACGCGGGCCACCTCGCGCACCTGCCCTCGCCAGCGGAAGCGCTGGGGAACGCCGTCGGGCGAAGCGTAGAGCACCGCGATCGGCTCCGGGCGGTCGAGCAGCTTCAGCGGACGGGTGTGGAAGGCGAGCGCCTGCTGGACGGTCGGAACGGGGGCGAGCGGCGGCTGCCAGCTCTGCGCGCGCTCGGGAATGTGGCTGGCGCGGGGTACCGGGCGGGTGACGGCCCGCGGCCCGAGGCGGATGGTCAGCCGGTCGATACAGGCGGCAAGCGCGGTCCCGTGGCTCTCGGCGGCGGCATCGAGATCGGCCTGCGACAGGGCCAGCGGCTCGCTCCAGCTGGCGCGCAGCTGCACCATCTCGATCCCGAACCCGGCCTCGACATCGTCGAGCCGCGTGGCGAAGAGCCGGGTGATGTGCGCCGCCTCGCGGGTCGCGGCGGCAAGTTCGATGCGGCGTTGCAGGACCTCGCCATCGACCCGCCACAAGGCCAGTTCTAGCCGCCGCGCGCCCTCCCCCCGCGCCTCGAGCGCACGCACCATGTCGGCGGCGAGATCGGCGAGCACGGTGTCGAGCGGGGCGCGGTGGCGCAGCGGTTCCATCAGCCGGCGCTGGACCAGCGGCATGGGCCTGTCGATGACCGGCAGCAGCGGCTCGGGCACCTTGCCGAGCAGCTGGTCGAGGCGCAGCAGCGGGTTGGCGGCGGGTGCATGGCGGTTGCGGAACCGGCGGCGCAGGGCATCGCGCGCGGCGGCCTCGCGCGCCGGATCATCCCGGGCGCCGCTGACCCCCGCCAGTTCGCCGAGCCGCTTGATCCCGAGACGGCGCAGCACGGTCAGTACATCGTCATCGAGGCGCAGCGCGGCGACGGGCAGGTCGGCCAGCAGGCGCAGGGGATCGTCTTCGGGCGCGAGTATCGTCGCACCCCGCCCGTAATGCGCCAGCGCCCAGGCCGCGCCTGCGGTGGGCGCGAGGGCGGCGCGGGCGGTGAGGCCGCGCTCGGCGAAGGCGGCGACGACATCCCCGAGCAGGCGCTCTTCGCCGCCGAACAGGTGCGCGGCGCCGGTTACGTCGACCAGCACGCCGTCGGGCGGATCGAGGGCGCTCCACGGCCCCCAGCGCTGCGCCCACAGGGCGAGCTTCTCGAGCGCGGCGAGATCGCCCGCTGGATCGGCGGGGACGGCGGCGAGATCGGGGCACAGGGCGCGGGCGTCGGCGAGCAGCATCCCGGGCCGCGCCCCTGCCGCAGTCCCTGCCGCGTTGGCGGCAGTGATGCGCGGGCCGTGCGCCGTCTCGAGGATCAGCGCGGTGGGCGCGGCATCGGCCTCAGGCGTGGACGCGCGCCGCCAGCGATCGACCGACAGTCGGGCGAGCCAGACGGACAGGATCCGGCGCGGCGGTTTCGAGGTCGGGGTCGCCGGCGAGGCGCAGGGTTCCGGCGTCATCGCTGAGGCTCCATTGGCCAGGCAGGTGGGTGCGGGCGCGGAACAGTTCGGCATGCCAGGTGGCGGTGCCGGGGGCGGCGGGATTCCAGCGCGGGGCGGCGGAAGGCGCCGCACGGGCCTGCCACCGCATCCGCGCCGAGGACAGGTCGGGCGTGGCATCGAGGCGCACCAGCCACAGCCTGACCCCGTGGCGCTCGGCGGTGAGGCTCAACCGGCGCGAGGCGGTGAAGGAGAGCGCGCGCGGGTTGCCGGCGATCTCGCCGATCACGCAGGCGAGGTCGCGGCACTTCAGCCCCTCCTCCAATGCGAAGAGCGCGTCTTCGGGCGTGGCGGCGGCGACGTGGATCAGGCGGTGGCGCAGGTCCGGCGGGAGCCCTGCAAGGCACGGCCGCCCGCCGAGCCGGATCGCGGCGCGGTCCTGCACCCACAGGACCTGGCGGGTCTCCTCACCCTCCCCTGCTGCCGCCAGAGCATCGCGCGCCAGAGCCAGCGCCAGCCCCGCCCCGCTCGCCTCGCCGGCAGGGGCGAAGATCTCGGAATGGAACGGCTGCGCAGGCAGGCCGGGCCGCCAGCGCGGCTCGGGCACGGGGCGGGAAAGGACACGCGCGGGCGAGGGTCTGAAAGACGTGGAGGACATGGGCGAACGACTCATTTGTTCGCATTATGTTCCAACATGCCCGACTTGGCAATCGCCCCGTCCCCCAAAGCAGAAGGGCCGCCCCAACGGGCGGCCCTTCGCGGTTCGGGTCCGAAAGGACGATCAGTTGTCCGGGGTCTGGATCGGCACCATCTTCTCCTCGCCCTCGATGTCGTCGACCACGACCACCACGCCGCGGCCCAGATGGCTGTTGCCGCGGCTGTAGGCGAAGTAGATCACGAAGCCGATGATCGTCCAGATGGGCAGGACCAGCATGGCCTCGGTGGGCAGGTTGAGGAACAGGAACAGACAGCCCCCGATCGTAAGCGGCCCGATCAGCCAGAGCGCGGGCACGGTGAAGGGCCGCTCGCGGTCGGGCGCCTGCTTGCGCAGCAGCATCACCGCGATCGCCACCATGAAGAAGGCGTAGAGTGTGCCCGCATTGGCGATGTCGGCCAGCTGCCCAACCGGCAGGAACGCCGCCGCGACCGCCACCAGCAGGCCGGTCAGCCCGGTGACGATGTAGGGCGTCTTCCACTTGGGGTGGACCTCTGCCAGCTTCTCCGGGAACAGGCCGTCACGCGCCATCACAAAGAAGATGCGGGTCTGGCCGAACAGCAGGATCAGGATCACCGAGGGCAGCGCGAGGAAGGCGGCGATGCCGAGCACGTTGCCGATGCCCGAGAAGCCGATCTGGCGCAGCACGTGGGCGAGCGCCTCGTTCGAGCAAACCAGCGCATCGCGGTGCTCGGGCAGGAGACACTGGCGCGCCAGCTCCTCCGAGCCCGCCGGGAAGGGCACCCCATTCGGCCCCATGATCGGCTGGCCGCCGATGGTGCCGATCGCGCCGGCGGCGACGAGGATGTAGAAGATGGTGCAGATCAGCAGCGAGCCGACCAGACCGATCGGCACGTTGCGCTGCGGGTTCTTGGTCTCCTCGGCCGCGGTCGAGACCGCATCGAAGCCCACGTAGGCGAAGAAGATCGTCGCGGCCGCGCCGACCGCACCCACGCCGCTGCCGAAGCCGCCGAAGACGCCGGCCGGCAGGAAGGGGTTGAACTTGTCGGGGTCGAAATAGGCGCTCGTCAGCGTAAGGCCGATGAAGGCGGTCAGCGCGGTGATCTTGATCGCCACCAGCACGGCATTGACCCGCGCGCTCTCGGTCGTGCCGACCATCAGCAGCCAGGTGACGAGCAGCGCGATCACGAGCGCGGGCAGGTTGATCAGCCCGCCTTCCGACCCGCCGAGGACCAGCGGCCCGGCACTCAGCCAGGCTGGCAGGCTGACCCCGAAGAACTCGTTGAGGATCGTCCCCGCGAAATAGCCCGACCAGCCCACCGACACTGCCGAGGCGGCGATCGCATATTCGAGCACCAGCGCCCACCCGACCGTCCAGGCGAGCAGTTCGCCCATCGTCGCATAGGTGTAGGTGTAGGCAGAGCCCGCCACCGGCACCATCGCGGCGATCTCGGCATAGCACAGGGCCGCGACGATGCAGACGGCCCCGGCGATGATGAAGGCCAGCATCAGCCCCGGTCCCGCCTTCTGCGCCCCGGCCGAGGTGAGCACGAAAATGCCGGTGCCGATGATGCAGCCGATGCCGAACAGCGTCAGCTGCACGGCGCCCAGCGAGCGGTGCAGCGATTTCTTTTCCGCCGTCGCGAGAATCGCATCGAGCGGCTTGATCCGGTCAAGAAACATCTGGAATTGGTCTCCCATTGATCGCAGGCAGTTCCCCCGCGCGATCGTCAGGGCGCAACGCTAGCGCAACACGCCCGCAACACAAGCGGCAAAGCGAGGCTTTCCCCCGGGGCGCGCAGACGCTAGACCCCCGGCCCATGTCCACGACCTTCCAGCTCGACACGAGCACGAGCCGCGCCAACCCCACGCCCGCCCCGATGCGGCGGCTGACCGTGCCGGCGATCCGGGCGCGCAAGACGGGCGGGGTGACGGCCGACCCGCTGGTGATGCTCACCGCCTACACCGCGCGGCAGGCGCAGATCCTCGATGCGCATTGCGACCTCCTGCTGGTCGGGGACTCGCTCGGCCAGGTGATCTACGGCCTGCCCTCGACCGTGCCGGTCACGCTCGAGATGATGGCGAACCACGGCGCGGCGGTGGTGCGCGGGTCCTATCATTCGGTCGTGGTGGTGGACATGCCCTTCGGAAGCTACGAAAGCTCGCCGCAGCAGGCATTTGAAAGTGCAGCCTTTCTTCTGAAGCAGACCGGGGCGGCGGCGGTCAAGCTCGAAGGCGGGGCGGCGATGGCGCCAACGGTCGCCTTCCTCAACCAGCGCGGCATTCCCGTGATGGGCCATGTCGGCCTCACCCCGCAGGCGGTCAACGTGCTCGGCGGCTACGGCGCGCGGGGCCGCTCCGATGCGGAGGCCGAGAAGATCGTCTCTGACGCCAGGGCGCTCGACGAGGCCGGGGCCTTTGCCATCGTCGTCGAGGGCGTGGTCGAACCCATCGCCATCGCCGCGACCGAGGCGGTGGCCTGCCCCACCATCGGCATCGGCGCCTCGGCCCGCTGCGACGGACAGGTGCTCGTCACCGAGGACATGCTCGGCATGTTCGAGCGCGTGCCCCGCTTCGTGAAGCGTTACGAGGACATCGCGGGCGTGATCGACCGGACCGTGGCGAAATATGCCGAGGAAGTGCGCGCCCGCAGCTTCCCCACGGCAGACCAGACCTATCAGCCCAGGGCTTGAGGGAATCCTCCCGGAGGCGAAGTTTACAAAGTTGACACTGTAAACTTTGCAATCCTACAGGATTCCGGCAAGAAATTCATGGTCTTGTGGGCTAAAAGCGAAGTTGACACTGTGCTTTCGCTTTTCGCGCTTTCGCCCATGGGAGCGGTATGGCGGACGATGGGAAAGAGCCCGGCTGCCATAGCGCGATCAGCGCCCTGTAGGAAACACCTCGGCCCCGCCCCCCTGCGCTAGCCGGGTCGCCAGCGGCGCGGCCAGAACCAGCTGGGCGAGGTGGTAGAGCAGCAGCGGCGCGATCACGAAGCCCGCGCTCGCCGGCGGGAACAGGATCGCGGCGAGCGGCGCGCCGATGGCGACGCTCTTCTGCGATCCGGCGAACAGGAAGGCGATGCGGTCGGGCCGGGGCAGGCCGAGCAGGCTCGCCATGCCCCACGCCGCGCCGAGCGCCAGCGCCAGCATCGCCAGCACCAGCACGACCAGCACCGCCCAGTCGGACGCGGCGAACATCGTCGCCAGCCCCTGCTCGACCGCGCCCGAGAAGGCGACATAGACCGCGATCCCGATCACCGCCCGGTCGAGCCACGCGATCCGCGCGCGGTGCCGGGCGATGCGGTCGATCACGCGGTCCTGCACGATCTGCCCCAGCACAAAGGGCAGGATGAGGATCAGGCCGATGCGCAGAATTGCCTCGCTGCCGATCTCGCCCGCGCCTCCGCCGCCCAGCAGCGCGAACAGCGGGGCGCTGACGAAGACGCCCGCGATGTTGATCAGCGCCGCGCCGACCACCGACAGGGCGACATTGCCTTCGGCAAGGCTGGTATAGGAGGTCGCCGATTGCACGGTCGAGGGCAGCACCCCGAGATAGACGAAACCGAGCGCAACCAGCGGCGGCAGCAGGCCTGCGGCAAGGTGCGCGAAGCCGACCCCCGCCAGCGCCATGCCGCCGAACACGAACAGCATCAACGGCCCGAAATAGCGCCAGTTGGCCAGCCCCCGCGCGATCTCGGAGCGGCGGATGCGCATCCCGTTGACGAGGAACAGGACGAAGATGCCGACGTTGGACACGCTCGTCGCCGTGGCGCGTGCTTCCCCCGCAGCCGGCAGAACCAGCGCGAGCACGGTCGCGATCACGAGAACCGCGATCATCGGATCGGTCAGGAAGGGCGCGCGCGGAGCGGAGGGCTTGGACATCAGGCCAAGGCCCCTGCCCTGCCCGCCCGGCAATGTCGAGAGCGACCGGCGCTCAGCGCAGCGCGAGGGGCACAGGCCGCACCTCAGCGAGGGTCGCGGCAAGTCGTTGCTCGTCATCCGTCGCCTTCGCCTCGCGGGACGCGCGCAGCCGCAGCGCGAGCAGCGCGGGATCGTGCCCGGCGCCCAGCACCGCCGCGTGATCGAGCAGCAGCGCCGTGCGTTGCCAGTCCCCGCGCGCTGCCCGGCGTTCGGCGAGGGCAACGAGGGCGCTCGCATTGCTGCGCTCCCCGCCCGCGTGACGCGCCAGCAGATGGTCCGCCGCGGCGGCATCGCCCGCGCGGTCGAAGGTCCACGCGACCTTGCGGGTCAGCGGCCAGGGGCGGCGATAGCGCGACGCGCGGGCATAGTCCGCCAGCGCCGCGCGCACGTCGCCTGCGCCAAGCAGCGCGTCACCCGCCAGCACCGCGACATCGGCCGAGGCCGGGAAACGTCTGCGCAAGGCCAGCGCCTGATCGCGCCCGGCCGGCGCCTTGCCGGCGGCAAGCGCCGCGCGCACCCCCGCCGTCGCCGGCGGCAGGCCTTCGCGCGCCGGCAGCACCACGGCCCCCGGTGTGCCCCCGCCATAGGCCCGCGCCAGCAGCGGCGCGGCAGCGGCCCGGTCGCCGAGGCGCTCGTGCGCGCGGGCGACCAGCATGAGGAGGTAGGCCGACGCGTCGGCACTTTCGGCCTCGGCGCCGAGGCGCGCGATCACCTCGGCCTCGCGTCCACCCACGAGCAGCGCCCGGGCGAACAGTTCGCGCACCCGTGCATTGCCGGGCTGGCGGGCGGCGAGGCCTTCGAGCGTCGCGGCGGCGCTGTCGGCATTGCCTTCCTCGAGGCTGATCACCGCATCGAGCAGCAGCGCCGCCGGCACGCCCCGGGCGGCCATGCCGCTGCGCGCAAGGAGGCTGCGGGCAATGGTGAACTTGCCTCCGCGGGCAGCAAGCACTGCCTGGAGATAGGGCACGCGCGGATCGCCGGGCGCGGCCTCCGCCAGATCGCGCACCATCGCCAGCATCGCGCCTGCCGCGCCGCTGTCGCCGAGCGTGGCGGCATATTCGGCGAGGATATCGGGATTGTCCGGATCGGCCTTGCGCGCCGCCTCGAACCACACCAGCGCCTCGGTCGCGCCGTGGGCGTCGCGCACAGTCAGGGCGCGCAGCAGCAGGGCAGGCGCATGGTCGGGGGCGATGGCGAGCGCGCGGTCGGCGGCCTCGATCGCGGTCAGGTGCTCGCCGCCGCGCAGCCGCAGCCGGGCGATGGCGAGCCACAGGTCGGGGCTATCGGGCGCGAGGGCGCGCGCCTCGTCGAGCTTCGTCCCGGCATCGGAGAGCGCCACTGCCGCCATCGCCGCATCGGCATCGGCCAGCAGCCGCCGCACCGCCGGATCGGCGGCGGCGAGGCGCGCGGCCGCGTCCTCCCCGCCATCGGCAGAGCAACCCGCGAGCGCCACCGCGGCAAGGACGGGGAAGGCCCTAGGTCTGGAGATCATATTGCTTGAGCAGGTCGTAGAGCGTCGGGCGGCTGATCCCGAGCAGCTTGGCGGTGCTCGAGATATTGCCCTCGCTGCGGGCGAGCGCGTGGCGGATCACCTTGCGGTCCGCCGCCTCGCGGGCGGCCTTGAGGTTGAGCACGTCGGCCTCCGCGTCCTCGGCTCCGGCCAGATCGAGATCTTCGGCGTTGACCAGCTTGCCGTCGGCCATGATCACCGCCCGCTTCACTCGGTTTTCCAATTCGCGGACGTTGCCCGGCCAGTCATGCGCGTCGATCGCGGCAAGCGCGTCGGGGGCGAAGCCGGTGACGGCGGGGTTCATCTCGGCGGCGAACCGCTTGAGGAAGGCCTTCGCCAGCAGCACGGGATCGCCGTGACGCTCGGCAAGGCCGGGGATGCGCACGACGATCTCGGCGAGGCGGTAGAACAGGTCCTCGCGGAAGGCCCCGGCAGCGATCATGCTCTCGAGGTCCTGGTGGGTGGCGCACACGATGCGGGTGTTGACCGCAATCGCCTTGCGCCCGCCGACCCGCTCGATCGTGCGTTCCTGAAGGAAGCGCAGCAGCTTGACCTGGAGCGGCAGGGGGATGTCGCCCACCTCGTCGAGGAACAGCGTGCCCCCGTCGGCGCTCTCGATCTTGCCCTCGGTGGTCTTGACCGCGCCGGTGAAGGCGCCCTTCTCGTGGCCGAACAACTCGCTTTCGAGGAGGTTCTCGGGGATCGCCGCGCAGTTGATCGCGACGAAGGGCCCGTTCGCGCGGTCGCTCGCCTCGTGGAGGCCCTTGGCGAGCAGTTCCTTGCCAGTCCCGCTCGCGCCGAGCAGCATCACCGAAACGCTGGTGCGCGCCACGCGTTCGATGGTGCGCGCGACCTTCACCATCTCGGGCGCGCCGGTGATCATCCGGCCGAGCACGGTCTTGTCGGCGCTGGCCGAGGCGACGAGGCGGCGGTTTTCCTCCTCGATGGCGCGCAGATTGAAGGCGCGGCGCACGATGAGGCCCAGGGCGTCGATGTCGATCGGCTTCTGGTAGAAGTCGTAGGCGCCCCGCGCGATCGCCGCCAAGGCGCTTTCCCGGGCGCCGTGGCCGCTCGCGACGATCACCTTGGTGTCGGGCTTGAGCGCCATGATCGCGTCGAGCACGGCGAAGCCCTCGGTGGTGCCGTCGGGATCGGGCGGCAGGCCGAGATCAAGCGTCACCACGCCCGGCGCCTCGGACCGCAGCGCGGCGATGGCGCTGTCGCGGTCGCCGGCGATCACCACCTCGAAATCGTCATAGGCCCATTTGAGCTGGGCCTGCAGGCCGGGATCGTCCTCGATCACCAGCAGAACGGGTTTCCTGTCCGCCATCACATGGCCTCCTGAACGGGTTGATGGCCTTGCGCGCCCGCATCGAGCAGGCGCACCGCCTCGGCGAGCGGGAGGACGACGGCAAAGCGCGTCCCCAGCCCCTCGCGACTCTCGACCGCGATCCGCCCGCCCATCGCCTTCACCAGTTCGCGCGCCTCGAAGGCGCCGATGCCGAAGCCGCCGTGCTTGGAGGAGACGAAGGGCTTGAACAGGCCGGTGCGCACGAATTCGGGGCTCATGCCCTTGCCGGCGTCGACGACCTCGATGGTGCCGTGGAGGCCCTCGCTGGTGACGTCGAGGAACACCGGGCTTTGCGGCTCGCTCGCGTCGATGGCGTTCTGGACAAGGTGGATCAGCGCCTGTTCCAGTGCCTCGCGGTTGCCCATCACCCGCACCGGCGCCTCGCGGGACAGCGCCACCGGATGTACCCCCGCGAAACGCCCGGCCACTGCGCGGGCGAGGTCGATCAGGTCGATCGGCGCCAGCTCCGCCACCTGCCCCGCGCCATAGCGCCCGAGCCGCGCCAGCAGCGCGGAAAGCTTGTCCGCGGAGTTCCGCAGCGTCACCAGCATGTCGGCGCGGAAGGCGGGATTGTCGGCGTGTTTCTCGGCATTGGCGGCGAGGAGCGAGAGCTGGCTTACGAGGTTCTTGATGTCGTGCATGACGAAGGCCATGCGCCGGTTGAACTCGTCGAACCGGCTCGCGTCCATCAGCGCCTGCTGCCCGGCCTGTTCGGAAAGGTAGCTCGCCAGCTGCTGCCCGGCGACGCGCAGCAGGTCGAAATCCTCCCAGTCGAGATGGCGCGGGCTGCGCGGGCGGGCGAGCACGATCACCCCCACGAGGCGGTCGAAATGGATCAGCGGCACCATCGCCCAGGCATCATCGGCATCGCGCAGCCACGCGGGTACCTCGCGCGCCTCGCCGTGGTGGTCGATCCCCGCGCGGGCCTCGTCGAGCGCGAGAACGAGGTTGTGCTGTTCGAGCAGCGCCGAAAGCGCGAAATCGCCCGCCACCGCCGGGACCGCGAGGGTCGGCCAGTTCCAGCGCGCGGTGAGTTCGAGCTGGGCCTGCTCGTTGGGCATCAGCAGCAGTCCGGCCGGGCTTTCGGTGATGTCGGCGAGCGCCTTGACCACGCGTTCCTCGAGGCTCGCGCCGCCAGTTCCCCCGCGACCGATGGTGCGGGTGAAGCGCATCCATTCCTGCCGGTAATCGTAGCGGTGCTGGAACAGGTGCTTGGTCGCCATCACCCGCAGCCAGGCGCGCATGCGCGGCGAGGGCAGCGCCGCCCCGGCCGCGACGATCGCCGCGACCACGAACACCACCTGTCCCGCGCGCGCCACGTCGCCGCCGAGCAGCGCCAGCGCCTTGGCGACCAGTACCATGCCGGCAAGATAGCCCCCGATCAGCAGCAGCGAGAGCGTGCGGAAAGTGACCGCTCGCGACGGGCTGAACTGCACCCGCGGCCCGGCCGCGTTCACCCCGAGCGCGAAGATCACCGCCATCGTCCCGGCGAACACCCCGCGCAGATCGGCCAGCGCGCGCGGCGTCTCGCCGCCGAGATAGGCGAGCGTGTAGAGATTGAGATCGTAGGCGAAGATCCCCGCCAGCGCGACGCCGGTCCAGCGCAGCACCGGCCTGAGCGCACTCGCCGCCCCGGCATAGAGGTTGTGGAGCAGCATCAGCGCGCCGATCGCCACCAGCATATCGATCAGCACCCGCACCTCGAAGGCGGCGCGCCCCCCCTCCAGCGGGCCGCCGGCCAGCAGCACCACCGCCTGCAGCAATTGCACCAGCACCAGCGCGATGATCACCGGGCGCACGGGCCTGAGGCTGGCGGTGCGGCCATCTGCGGCAAAGAGCGAGAAGATCGTGGCGATCAGGGCAAGATTGCGCACCATTCCTGCCAGCACCGTCGCGCCGTGTTCCGGCCCGATCCCCGCCGCCAGCGCGCACCACACCGCGCTCCCACCCGAGGCCGCCATCAGCCCGGTGCGGTCGGGCCGCGCGCGTTCGCCGTTGCGCCAGATCCACAGCAGCGCGCCCGCGCTCAGCACGGCGCCGGCCAGCCAGGCGAGAAAGCCCGCCAGCGGCACGAGGGTGCCCGGCCAGATCACCGCGCACCCTCCGGCCACAGGATCACCCGGAGCGTCTGGAGGAGGATCACGAAATCGAGGAAGGGCGTGTAGTTCTTGGCGTAGTAGAGATCATATTCGAGCTTGCAGCGGCTGTCCTCGACCGAGGCGCCGTAGGGGTAGTTGATCTGCGCCCATCCAGTGATGCCCGGTTTCACCATGTGGCGTTCGCCGTAGAAGGGGATCTCCTCCTCGAGGCTCTCGACGAAGGAGGGCACTTCGGGGCGCGGGCCGACGAAGCTCATCTCGCCT
Source organism: Porphyrobacter sp. THAI-01a (assembly GCF_056868655.1). NCBI lineage: Bacteria > Pseudomonadati > Pseudomonadota > Alphaproteobacteria > Sphingomonadales > Erythrobacteraceae > Porphyrobacter > Porphyrobacter sp. THAI-01a. The sequence goes on from NZ_CP180579.1 coordinate 1,767,883, forward strand.
TTGAGCACGCTCCAGGTCTGGGGCAGCTCGTCGATCCTGACCTTGCGGATGAAGCGCCCCAAGCGGGTGACGCGCGGATCGTTCTTCTCGGCCCACTTGGCGCCGTCCTTCTCGGCATCGGTGCGCATCGAGCGCAGCTTGATGAGGGTGAAGGGCTCGCCGTAGAGCCCGACGCGCTGCTGGCGGAAGAAGGCCGGCCCCTTGCTGTCGAGCTTCACCAGCACGGCGAAGACCACGATAACCGGCAGGGTGACGGCAAGCAGGACGAGGCTCGCGGCAATGTCGAAGATGCGCTTCACGGCGCTCGAGAACATCCGCGAACTGGAAAAGCCGTCCGAGAAGATCAGCCACGAGGGGTTCACCGTGTCGAGATCGACGCGGCCCGTCTCGCGCTCGATGAAGCTCGAGAAATCGTTGACGTGGACACCCTTGGTCTTGATGCGCAGGAGGTCCTTCAGCGGCAGCGCGTTGCGACGTTCCTGCAGGGCGAGCACGACCTCGGAGACGCCGAGGTTCTCCACGAAGCGCCCCAGATCATGGATGGCGGCGCGCGGGATGGCTTCCTCGACCACGCGGTTGTCGTCGCTCATGGCGATGTAGGCGACGATGGCGAAGCCGGTCTCGGGCCTCTCGCCCAGCTCGCGCAGGCGCTGCGCACGGTCGCCCGCGCCCAGCACCATCACCCGGCGCCGGAAGGCCGAGGAGCCGAGGAAGGAGTTGAGCAGCAGCCGGTCAGCCACCAGCACCAGGATGGCAAGGCCCATCGTGTAGAGCAGGGTCGAACGCCAGAACATGTCGCTCGGGAAGACAAAGTCGATCACCGCCAGCGCGATGATGCCGAGGCTGATCGCGACCAGCACGCGCGCCCCGGCAAAGCGCAGGGACCGCAGCGCGTGGGGGCCATAGACCCCCACCGCGATCATCGCCAGCCAGATCACGACCGAGGTGCCGAGTAGCGGCAGCCAACGCTCGCCCGCAGCGCCCGGCGCAATCCCGATCTGGTGCGCGCGCCACTGCCAGGCGATCTCGCTGGCGATGATCAGCAAGCCGAGATCGAGCAGGCCGAGCAGCAGCACGGCGTGCGGGATATAGTGCTTGAACAGGCGGATCATTGCGCAGGGTGCCTCTGGTGCATGCCCTGACGCTTCTAGGCGCGAGACCTTAAGTGTCGGTAAACTTTACACCGCTCGCCCGGGCCGCGCTTTCATGCGGGTTGCGAGGGTTAATGCCGGGGCTACGAAGCAGGCCTCGGCCGGGGCAGGGTCCCCGTTAGGCGCACCGGGGCGGGGGTGAGGCACTCGGCCCGCCCGCAGCGCAGGCATGGCGTGCCGAGCGGCACCGCGTCGGCCCGGTCGAGCGAGACGCCGCGGGCGTCGGCGAGATCGCCCGCGAAGCGCGCCTCAAGCCCCAGCACCACCGCGCGGCGCCCGGCGCACATCACGCCGTCGCCGTCCACGGTGCGGGTGATGGTGAACCAGTGCCGCGCCGCCGCCTCGCCCTCGCCGAAGGTGACGGCCTGGGTCAGCACCGTGCCGGGTCGCTCGAAGGCGGCGTAGGGCACCCAGGCGGGCCAGCGCGCGCTCTCGAGCGGGTAAAGCGCGCCGCTCCCGCCGGCGGTGAAGTGGGTCATCCGTCCGGCGCGGTCGATGGTGGCGGTGAAGAACGGCAGGCCCCGCTCGCCCACCCGACCCAGCGTGGTAAGACGCTGCGCGACCTGATCGAAGCTGACGGCAAAGCGGCGCTGCAGCACCGCGAGATCATATCCCGTCGCCTCGCAGGCGCGCAGGAAGCGGCGGTAGGGGAGCAGCAGCGCCCCGGCGAGGTAATCGGCGATGTGTTCGCGCAAGAGGTCGCGCGCTTCGGGACTGGCGAGGTTCGCGCCCGCCACCAGCGTCTCGATCCCCTCGCGCATCTCGAGCATCCCCACCTGCCGCGCGATCTGGAACCGCCGCGCCGCGCCCGGGAGCATCTCGGAAAGCTGCAACTGGCGGGCGTGGAGATCGAGACGGTGAACCTGTCCGGGCATCACCTCGGCCGGCAGAATGCGCACCTGCAGCTGGTGCTTCTCGCGCAGGCGCTCGGAAAGCGCCGCGCTGATCTCCCCGCGCGAGAGGCGCAGCTCGTCGGCGAGGTCTTCCGCGGCATGATCGAGATCGGCGAAATGGTTCTGCCAACGCTCCACGGCGCGGCGCGCGGCGGCGGCGGCGTCCTCGGCAAGGATGCGCTCTCCCCCTCCTCCGGTGTCGTAGAGCCGCGCGAAGGCGGCGGCGATCTGGGGCGAGGCGGCGAGGAATTCCTGCACCTCCTCGCGGTCGATCCCGAGATCGGCGAAACGCTTGTCGGCCATGCGCCGCGCCAGCCCGTCGAGCCCGCCGATGGCATCGTCCTCGCGCAGGGAGCGCGGATCGAAGTCGAAGCGTTCGATCACCTGCACCAGCACGCGCGCGGAGAGCGGACGCTGGTTCCTCTCGATGAGGTTGAGGTAGGAGGGCGAGATGCCGAGCAGGCCCGCCATGCCGGCTTGCGTGAGGCCCTCGCGCTTGCGCAGGCGGCGCAGGGCGGGTCCGGCGAGGAGGCTGGTGTCGCTCATACGCCCTTGTAAACAAATTTACCGATTTACACAAGATCGCTGGCCAAAGTCCGTATAGCGACAAGAATTTTTGTAACTTTCCCTGTCATGCTGCGCCGCAACACGGCAGAGCGAGGCCATGCAGCGGCGCGAGTCCGACAGCGGGCCCGAACCACTCCCCAGGATGGACAGGAGAAGACCATGACCTACCAGAACACCATCACCCGGATGCGCGACATCGTCACCGCCAATGGGCCGAGCTGGGCCGCGATTGACCCTGAAAGCGCCGCACGCATGGCGATCCAGAACCGCTTCGCCACCGGCCTCGACATCGCCAAGTACACCGCCAAGATCATGCGCGCCGACATGGCAGCCTATGACGCCGATCCGGCGCAGTACACCCAGTCGCTCGGCTGCTGGCACGGCTTCATCGCGCAGCAGAAGCTGATCGCGATCAAGAAGCACTTCGGCTCGACCAAGCGCCGCTACCTCTACCTTTCGGGCTGGATGGTCGCCGCGCTGCGCAGCGAGTTCGGCCCCCTGCCCGACCAGTCGATGCACGAGAAGACCTCGGTGCCCGCGCTGATCGAGGAACTCTACACCTTCCTCAAGCAGGCCGACGCCCGCGAACTCGGCATGATGTTCCGCGCCCTCGACGCCGCCCGCAAGGCCGGTGACGAAGTCGAGGCCAAGCGGCTCGAGAACGCGATCGACAACTACGAAACCCACGTCGTGCCGATCATCGCCGACATCGACGCGGGCTTCGGCAACGCGGAAGCCACCTACCTTCTCGCCAAGAAGATGATCGAGGCGGGCGCCTGCGCGCTACAGATCGAGAACCAGGTCTCGGACGAAAAGCAGTGTGGCCACCAGGACGGCAAGGTCACCGTGCCGCACGAGGACTTCCTCCAGAAGATCCGCGCCTGCCGACACGCCTTCCTCGAGATGGGCGTTGACGATGGGATCATCGTCGCCCGCACCGACTCGCTCGGCGCTGGTCTCACCAAGCAGATCGCCTTCTCGAAGGAGCCGGGCGATCTGGGTGACCAGTACAACAGCTTCCTCGATGCCGACGAGGTCGATCCGGCCAACATCACCAACGGCCAGGTCTTCATCAGCCGCGACGGCAAGCTGCTCGCGCCCAAGCGCCTGCCCTCGAACCTCTACCAGTTCCGCCCCGGCACCGGCGAGGACCGCGTCGTGCTCGACTGCATCACCTCGCTCCAGAACGGCGCGGACCTCTTGTGGATCGAGACCGAGAAGCCCCACGTCGAGCAGATCGCCGGCATGGTCGACCGCATCCGCGAGGTCGTGCCGAACGCCAAGCTGGTCTACAACAACTCGCCCAGCTTCAACTGGACGCTGAACTTCCGCCAGCAGGTGTTCGATGCCTGGGAAGCGGCGGGCAAGGACGTTTCGGCCTATGACCGTAGCAAGCTGATGAGCGTCGATTACGACGGCACCGAGCTGTCGAACGAAGCCGACGAGAAGATCCGCACCTTCCAGCGCGACGCTGCGGCGCGGGCGGGCATCTTCCACCACCTCATCACCCTGCCGACCTATCACACGGCGGCGCTCTCGACCGACAACCTCGCCCGCGAGTACTTCGGCGAGGCCGGGATGCTGGGTTACGTCAAGAACGTGCAGCGCGAGGAAATCCGCCAGGGCATCGCCTGCGTGAAGCACCAGAACATGTCGGGCTCCGACATCGGTGACGATCACAAGGAGTACTTCGCCGGTGAAGCCGCATTGAAGGCGGGCGGCGTTCACAACACGATGAACCAGTTCGAGGCGGCGTAAGTCTCAAGGGATGGGAGAGAATCCCGGGAGGACCGGACGATCCGGCCTTCCGGGATGCACCCGAACCGCCTAAGGAAACGCGGGTGACATCACCCAGCGGAGAGTGACATGACCGAGACCGATACCCCCAAGACCGAGCCCGCCCGCGCCCGTGCGCTGCTCTCGACCGCCGACATGAAGCTCCTGCGCCGCGCGCTGGAAAGCCATGCCCGCGCGACCGAGGACCGCGAGGAGCTGGCCAAGATCAACGCCCTCCACCACCGCCTCGGCACCTACGTGCCCGCATCGGGCGAATAGGGGGCGAACAACCCGCTTTCACAGTTCTCCTGGGGAGGAGAAACGGCCGCCGGAATGCCTCCGCGAGGGGGCGCTCCGGCGGCCGAATTTATTGGCGGGACGCGAAAGTTCCTGGCGAAGCGAACGGGTCGGATGGATGACGCGCCCTACCCGCCCTTCTTCGCCATCAGATCCAGCGTCGCCGCCGTCAGCGCCTCGGTCGCTGTGGCGATCACCACCGGGGCATCGGGCGCCCAGAAGGGAGAATGCAGCGAGGGCAGCGACAGCTCGCCCTTCTGCGCCTTCTCCCAGCGGTCCTGCGGCACCCCGCCGACCCAGAAGATCAGGCTTTCGACATTCTCGCGGTCGGCCCGGTAGTACTGGCTGAAATCCTCCCCCGCCATCGCTGCCGGGACCTCCGAGACCCTGCCGGCAAAGCGCGCTTCGAGCCCGGACATCACCTTGGTGGTCAGCTCGGCGGTGTTGAAGGTCGCCGGCGTGTAGACCTGCTGCACGACCACGCGGGGCATCCTGTCCTCCGGCATCCCGGCGGCGACCGCCTCGCCCCTGGCGATCCGCGCGATCCCGTCCAGCAGGTGCTGGCGGGTCGTGTCGGCATAACTGCGCACGGTGATCTGGAGCCGGGCCTCGTCGGGGATGATGTTGTGCTTGGAGCCGGCCTGGAAGCTGCCGACGGTGACGACGGCAGGCTCCTGCGGGTCGATCTCGCGGCTCACCAGCGTCTGGAGGCGCATCACGATGCTGGAGGCGATAACCACCGGATCCTTGGTCGTATGCGGAGAGGCGCCGTGTCCGCCGATGCCGGGGACGATCACGTCGACCGTATCGACATTGGCGAGTGCGAAGCCGTTGGAATAGCCCAGATGCCCCGCCGGGGCCTGCGCCGAATCATGGAAGGCGAGCACGTAGTCGGGCTTGGGGAAGCGGGTGTAGAGCCCGTCGTCGAGCATCGCCTTGGCGCCCTCGCCGATTTCCTCGGCGGGCTGGAGGATCATCACCAGCGTGCCCGACCACTGGTCGCGCCGCTCGCTCAGCAGCTGCGCGGTGCCGACCCAGGCGGCCATGTGGGTGTCGTGCCCGCAGGCATGCATCACCCCGGTCTCGACACCCGTCGCGGGCACGGCGCGGCGCTTCGAGGCATAGGGGAGCCCGGTCTGCTCGATCACCGGCAGCCCGTCCATGTCCGCGCGCAGCATCACCGTGGGGCCCTCGCCGTTGCGCATGACCGCGACGACGCCGGTCCTGCCGACGCCCTCGGTCACCTCGAAGCCCAGCGCACGCGCGCGGGCGGCGAGCTTCTTCGCGGTCTCGACCTCCTGGAAGGACAGCTCGGGGTTGGCATGGAGGTCCTTGTATAGCTCGACCAGCGCCGGCAGGTCCGCCGCCACCGCATCGCGCAGCTCGTCCGCCTGCGCCGGCGCCGCCACCAGCGCGAGGGCGCTCGCCCCCGCCCATGCCCGTCGCTTCATCATCGCACTCCCCTTCCCCATCGTCACAAGCCGTACCACAGGACCAGCAGCACCGAGAGCACCGTCACCATCAGCGCCACCACCGGCAGGCCGGCGCGCACATAGTCACCGAATTCGTAGCCGCCCTCGGACATGATCAGGAGGTTGGTCTGATAGGCGATGGGTGTGGCGAAGGCGAGGTTGCAGCCGAACAGCACGGCCAGCACCAGCGGCTCGGGCGGAAGGCCGAGCTGCAGCGCGATGCTGTAGGCGATCGGCGTCCCGATCGTCGCGGCGGTGGCGTTGGAGGCGAAGTTCGTCAGCAGCGTCACGAACAGCATGATCGCCGAGAGCACCAGCGCGGGCGGCAGGTAGGCAAGGCCCAGCGAGAGCGCCTGCCCCAGCCACTCCGCCGCCCCGCTCTCGTCGATCACCCGGCCGATGGCGAGGCTCGCAGCGATCAGCACGATCACCTTGGCCGAGAGCGCGCGGCCCACGCGGTCGAACTTCACGCATCCGGTCACGAACATCGCGATCGCCCCGGCAAGCGCGGAGATCGCGATGGGGAGCTTGATCGGCGCATAGCCGCCCGCGCTGTCGAACCACGGCACACCGAGCGAGGCGGTGGAGATCGCCCCCAGCATGATCGCGCCGGCCAGCACCGCCTTCGAGCGGCGCGGCAGTTCGCGGGCACCCTCGAGCCGCAGCAGTCCGTCGCTGCGCGCGAAGCTCTGGAGGTCCTCCTCGATGCCCATCACCAGCAGCACGTCGCCCTCGAGGATCCTGAGATCGCCCGCCTCGCTGTAGATCTCGCGCTCGCCCAGAACGCGCGCCGGACGGTGGATGCCGAGCACCGCGACCCCGTAGAGATCGGCGATCCCCGAGCTTGCCAGGGTGCGGGTCACGAGGCGCGAATCGGCGGTGACCGTCATCTCGACGGCGACGATGTCCTCGCCCTTTGCCTTGGACACGCTGCGGATCCTGTCGAGCACCCAGGTCGGCGCGAGGTCGCCCTTGAGCGCGCGGGCGGCCTCCTCGATCGCCTCGTGGGTGCCCGAGATGTGAAGCCTGTGGTGGGGCGGCAGGGGCCCGGCAGGGGCATCGTGGACGGTGATCCCCTCGGGCAGCTTGGCGTGGACACTCGACAGGTCGCCGCCCGCCAGCGCGCCGCTCGCACCGACGCGCAGGCGGGTGTGGAAGATGCGCCGGGCATTGTCCGGCAGGACCGAGTTGTCAGGCAGCATCCGCGGCATCACCAGCCACAGGTAGGGCACCGCCACCAGCCCGGCCATCAGCACGATCGGCGTGAACTGGAACACCCCGATGGGAGCCATGCCGATGTCGTCGGCGATGCTGACCACGAGGATGTTGGTCGATGTGCCGATGGTGGTCGCCATGCCGCCCAGCAGCACCGCGGTGTTGATCGGCATCAGCACCTTCGAGGAGGCCATGAGCCCCTTGGCCGCGATGGCGACGACAATCGGGATCAGCAGCACCATCACCGGCGTGTCGTTGACGAACATCGACAGGAAGAACGCCAGCAAGAGCGCCGCAAGAAGCCCGATCTGGCCATTGAGGCGGAACACGTTTTCCAGCAGCCGCGCGAAGGGTTCGAGCGCGCCCGTGACCACCAGCCCCCGGCCCATGATCATCAGCGCGCAGATCGTGATCAGCGCCGAATGGCCGAAGCCCCCGAAGGCGAGAGCGAGGCCGTCGGTCGGCTTGGTGCCGGCCAGCGGCGCGAAGTAGAGCCCCACCCCGATCACCGCGATGGTGACGAGCGAGACGATCTCCTCGGGGTAGCGCCCCCGGGCGAAGCCGATGAACATGGCGATGGTCACCGCCATGGCCGCTATCGCGTGATAGGAGGGTGCTTCCAGCATGGCGTTGCCCGCAAGGCTAGCCACTGGTTGGCGCTGCGGGCAAGCGGTTTGTCGCTAACGCAAGTGGGTGGTGCCCCTGGCCAGACTCGAACTGGCACATCTTTCGATAACCGATTTTGAGTCGGTCGCGTCTACCAATTCCACCACAGGGGCCCCGGAGCGGACCGGGCGCCTCTAGCCCGCATTGCGCGCGGCATCAAGCATGACCCCGGCTGTTCCAAGTGGAACACCGCGACGGCAGCGGGACGGCGGGGCGATGACCGCGCAACGACCTGCCGATGACCGGCGCATGTTCGTCAGCGCAGCGCGCCCGCGAGCAGCTTGTGCAGCTTCGAGTGCAGCGCATCGTTCGCCGCCAGCACCTGCGCCGAATGGATCGCTTCCGAACGACCCCGGAAATCGGAGACGAAGCCGCCCGCCTCGCGCACCAGCAGACAGCCGGCGGCCGTGTCCCAATCGGACAGGCCGCTTTCCCAGAACCCGTCGAAGCGCCCCTGCGCCACGTAGGCCAGATCGAGCGAGGCGGCGCCGAAGCGGCGGATGCCTGCGACCTCGGGGCCGATGGCGCCGAAGATGCGGCTCCATTCGGTGAAGTCGCCGTGGCCGAAGAAGGGAATGCCCGTCGCGACCAGCGCGTCCGAGAGGCGCGAGCGGGCCGAGACGCGCAGGCGCGCATCATGCAGCCAGGCGCCGCGCGATTTCTCCGCCCAGAAGGTCTGGTCGGTGATCGGCTGGTAGACCACGCCGGCGACGACGTCGCCCCAGCCCTTGCCGTCGGGCCGCGGCTCCTGCGCGGCGATGCTGATGGCGAAGTGCGGGATGCCGTGGAGGAAGTTGCTGGTGCCGTCGAGCGGATCGACGATCCAGCGCGGCATGCCCGGATCGCCCTCGATCACACCCGCCTCTTCCATCACGAAGCCCCAACCGGGCCGCGCGGCGGAAAGCTCGTCATAGAGCGTGCGCTCGGCGCGCATGTCGGCCTTGCTGACGAAATCGGCCGGGCCCTTGCGGCTGACCTGGAGATGCTCGACTTCGCCGAAGTCGCGCCGCAGACGACCGCCCGCCTTGCGCGCGGCGCGTTCCATGACGCGGATGAGGCCGGAAATGGCTGCCATTGTTCAGTTCCTCGCCGTTCGCCTCGAGCGAAGTCGAGAGGCGTTTGCTCGGCGCTAGGGTGTCTCGACTTCGCTCGACACGAACGGAGCTTGACGCTCAGTTCGCCTTGCCGACGTAGGCCTGCTCGTAAACGTCGACCACGATGCGCGTGCCGCTCTCGATGTGCGGGGGCACCATGATGCGCACGCCGTTGTCGAGGATCGCGGGCTTGTAGCTCGAGGAGGCGGTCTGGCCCTTCACCACGGCGTCGGCCTCGACGATGGTCGCTTCGATCTGCGCGGGCAGTTCGACGCTGATCGGCTTCTCGTCCCACAGTTCGAGCATCACCTGCATCCCGTCCTGGAGGAAGGGGCGCGCGTCGCCGAGGAGGTCGCTGGGCAGGTTGATCTGCTCGTAGGTGTCCTGGTCCATGAACACCAGCATGTCGCCGTCTTCATAGAGGAACTGGAAGTCCTTGGTGTCGAGCCGCACGCGCTCGACCGTGTCGGCGCTGCGGAAGCGCACGTTGGTCTTGCGGCCGTCCTGCAGGTTCTTCATCTCGACCTGCATGTAGGCCCCGCCCTTGCCCGGCTGGGTGTGCTGGATCTTGGCGACCTTCCAGATGCCGCCTTCGTATTCGAGAATGTTGCCGGGGCGGATGTCGACGCCGCTGATCTTCATGGCTGTGGGCCTTTTTACGAGGTGGAAAGAGCGAGAGGGTGCGCCGCCGGACAGGCGCGGCACCCGCAAAGATGCGCGCCCATAGCCGAGCATGGTCCGGTCGGCAAGCGGGGCGGCACGCTCGCGGCACGGCGCGCCTGTCCTCGCGTGGTTAATGACATGGCGCAGGCGGTGCGGGGCTGGTAGGGGAGCCTCATGAAGATGCGCTACGTGTTCCTGCTTGTTCTCTCCGCCGCCGCGATGGCTGCCTTCCTTCCGGGCGATGTGCATGGCCAGGACCGCAAGGCCTCGCGTCCGGGCGGCAGCGCCGCCATGCCGAGCGGCGGGATGCTCGGCATCCTGCGCCACGGCAACTGGCAATGCGCGCTTCCCGGCGATGCGGGGGGCGAGGCCTTTGTCGAGGTGCCGGAGGAAGCCTTCCGCATCGGCACCGCCTCGAGCTACGAGAGCCCGGCGGGGGGCGGCATCTACCTGCTGCGCGGCACCGAACTTGTCTTCACCCGCGGCCCCAAGAAGGACGAACGCTTCCGCGTGCTGGGCGAGAACACGCTGAGGAAGCTCGCGCCCGACGGGAGCGACAGCAAGCTGATCTGCACCCGCATCGGCGGCAACAGCGGCGTCTGACACCGGGACCGGCAGAGCAAGGATGGCCGAACCCGCACTCAGCCGCACCCTGCCCAAGGCCCTCGCCTTCGACGTTTTCGGCACGGTGGTCGACTGGCGCACCAGCGTCGCGCGCGAATCCGCCCACTTCCTCGCGATGATCGGCGAGGATCCCCAAGACGCCGAGAGCTTCGCCGATGCCTGGCGGGGGCAATACATCGCGGCCATGATCGGGATGCGCAAATCGGGCCGGGCCTTCGTTCCGCTCGACGTGCTCCACCGCGAGATGCTCGAGACGGCGCTGCGCGAACGCGGCGTCGATGCGGCCCGGCTCGACGAGGCGCTGCTGGACGACTGGAACCGCGCCTGGCATCGGCTCGACCCGTGGCCCGATGCCGTGGAGGGCCTCACGCGGCTCAAGGCGCGGTTTCCGATCGTCACCTGCTCGAACGGCAATATCGCGCTGATCCTCGCCATGGCCCGCCGCGCCGGCCTGCCGTGGGACGCGATCCTCGGCGCGGAGGTGAGCGGCGCCTACAAGCCCGACCCCCGGGCCTATCTACACACCGCCGAGGTGCTGGGCCTTGCGCCGGGCGAGGTGTGCCTCGTCGCTGCGCATCACGGCGACCTCGCCGGCGCGCGGAATGCCGGACTGATGTGCGCCTATGTCGACCGGCCCGACGAGTATGGCGGGGCCCCTGCGCCCGATGCGCATCACGAACAGGCGTGGGAATGGTCGGCGACCAGCTTCACCGACCTCGCCGACCAGCTCGGTTGCTGACCGGCGGGTAGCCGCTATCCGCGCATGACCTTGGCGAAGGCCTCGATCGCCGCGACCTCGTCTCCGCCCCACACCGCGTGGCTGACTGCAAGGAAATCCGCCCCCGCCTCGACAAGCGGTTTGCAGTTGTCGGGCGTGATGCCGCCGATGGCGACGCAGGGGATCTCGAACAGCTGGGTCCACCAGCTGAGGAGTTCGGGAAGCGGGCGTTCGGCCTCGCCCTTGTCCTTCGTGCTCGACGGGAAGAACGCCCCGAAGGCGACATAATCCGCCCCCGCCTCGCCCGCTTCCATCGCGAGGTGGCGGCTGGCGTGGCAGGTGACACCGATCTGCGCCTCGCGCCCCAGTTCGGCGCGGGCATCCTTGGGCGAGCCGTCGTCCTGCCCGAGATGCACGCCGTCGGCCTTGATCCGCTTGGCGAGCGCGACCGAATCGTTGACGATGAAGGCCACGTCATGCGCGGCGCAGATCGCCTGGAGCGGCGCGGCGAGGCGGGCGGCCTCGTGCTGGTCCAGCCCCTTCACCCGGAACTGGAAGGCGGTGACGAGATCGCCATGCCGACGCGCCCCCGCCGCCAGCGCGCGCTCGAGCCGGGCGGGAAAATCCCCGCCGACATCGAGCGGGGAGATGAGGTAGAGCTGTGTCTGGGTCATGGGGGCGGTTCGCTAGCGGCTCGCGCCCCTGCTGTCACGCCCCCTTGCCCGCAGGCGCGTCAGACGCTCGCGCCCGCGATCTGGTCGATCGCCTTGCCGAGGACGGTGTTGAACTCCTCGTCCGACTGGCCCTTGCGCAGGTCCTGCAGCAGCCCGCGGCTGAAGCTCGCGATCATGCCGGGGTTCTGCGCCAGGCGCGCGCAGGCCTCGTCGGTCGAGAACCCGCCCGAGAGCGCGACGACGCGCAGCACCTTGGGGTGCGCGATCAGCGGCGCGTAGAGCCCGGCGGTCGCGGGGATCGAGAGCTTGAGCATCACCTGCTGGCCCTCGGGCAGGGCATCGAGGTGCTTCGTGATCTCGGCCAGCAGGATCGCCTCGCCCTCGGCGCGGTCTTCGGCGGTGATGTCGTATTCGGGCTCGATGATCGGCATGAGGCCCGCGGCGATGATCTGGGCGCCCACCTCGAACTGCTGGGCGACGATCGCGGCGATCCCGGCCGGGTTCGCGGCCTTGATCACCGAGCGCATCTTGGTGCCGAACATGCCGGCCGCGACCGACTTTTCCAGCAGCGCGGCGAGCTTGCCCATCGGCTTCATCAGCTGCACCCCGTCGGCCTCGTCGGCGAGGCCCTCGTCGACCTTGATGAAGGGCACGATGCCGCGCGCCTTCAGGGCATCGGCGGTCGGCTTGCCGTCGACCTCGCCGTCCATCGTCTTCTCGAACAGGATCGCGCCGATCACCTTGCCGCTGCCGAAGCAGGGGCTGGTGATGACGCGGGCGCGCATCGCGTGGATCTGGGCGAACATCTCGTCATCGCCCGACCACTCGCTGTCCTCGACCCCATAGCCCCGCAGCGCCTTGGGGGTCGAACCGCCCGACTGGTCGAGCGCGGCGATGAACCCCTGTCCGGTGGCGATGCGGTCGGTCATTTCACGGGTGTTCATGGCAAGCGTTCTCCAAGTCGCGAGAGGTGGTGTCGTGCGGCCCATCCGGTCTTTGCATAGGTATGCACAAGCCTTCGCGAGCGGCCTTAGCGAGGGCTTGCAGATGCTGCAACCGCGAAGAACTAGCGCTTCGACAGCCGCCGGATGATCCCGGTGAAACTGAGCGCCGGAATGCCGTCGCCGGTGACGAGGCCGCGCACGAAGATGGTCTTGCCCCCGCCCCGCGTCACCTCGCCGCGCGCCTCGACCAGCGCGCCGGACTGGACCGAGCCGAGGAAGTCGCCCGAGAGGTTCAGCGTCACCGCATGGTCGCCGTTCAGGGCATCGGTGGCGATGGCGAAAAGCGCGAAGTCGGCAAAGGTCAGCAGGCAGCCGCCGTGCATGAACCCGCCGCCGTTCATGTGCCGGCCCTCGGCGCGGAAAGCGGCCACGTAGCTCCCGTCCTCCTCGCGGCGGTAGAAGAACGGCCCGGAGCGCGTCTCGAAGGGATCGCCCTCCCAGAAGCGCCACCCTGCGAACTCGCCCGAATCCATCACCTTGAGGGCGCCGTAGGAGGTTTCGACCGCTTCGCTCATGTTCACTTCCACAATTGCAGCTTGCCGATGGCGGCGGCGATGCTGTCGTCGCTGTCGAGCCGCCCGAGGCTCCTTTCGGCGAGCTTCCACCCGCCGATCGTGCCCTTGCGCCACAGGTCGGTGACGAGGAAGCTGCCGGTCCAGGTCTTCTGCCCGAAGGCGAGTTCGAGCTCGGCCCCCGCGACGAACCAGGCGGACTTGCCCTGCGCGCGCACGATCACCTCGCGGAAGGTGAAGCGGGTGCAGGCAAAGGCGCGCTCCATCGCGGCGAGGAAGCTCGGGCGATCAAGCAGTTGCGGCGGAGTGCTGCCCGCCAGCATCATGAAATCGCGGGCCAGCAGCTTCTTCATTGCCTTGGCGTCGCCCGCCACCCAGGCGCGCATCAGGGTGAGCGCCAGAGCCTCGATCTCGGCTTCCTTCGCAGCCATGCTCAGGCTTCGAGCGCCGCCACGCCGGGCAGAACGCGGCCTTCCATCCATTCGAGGAAGGCGCCGCCGGCGGTCGAGATGTAGGTGAAGTCCTCCGAAGCCCCCGCATGGGCGAGCGCCGCGACCGTGTCCCCGCCGCCGGCGACGCTGGTGAGCGAGCCTTCGAGCGTCAATGCCGCCGCGGTGCGCGCCAGCGCGACGGTCGCGGCATCGAAGGGCTCGGTCTCGAAGGCGCCGAGCGGCCCGTTCCACACCAGCGTGCGGCAGGTCTTGAGCACGTCGGCCAGGGCTTCCACCGCCTGCGGGCCGAGGTCGAGGATCATCTCGTCCTCCGCAACCTCGTGGACGTTGCAGACCCGCAAGCTGGCCGGGTTGGCGGCGAATTCCTTCGCCACGACCACGTCATAGGGCAGGTGAACGGTGCAGCCGGCGTGCTCGGCCTCGTCCATGATCTTCGCGACCGTGGGGGCGAGATCGTGTTCGCACAGGCTCTTGCCGACATTCACCCCGCGCGCGGCGAGGAAGGTGTTGGCCATGCCCCCGCCGATGATGAGGTGCTGGACCTTGCCCACGAGGTTTTCCAGCACGGCGAGCTTGGTCGAGACCTTGGCCCCGCCGACCACCGCCGCGACCGGCTGTTCGGGCGCGCCCAGGGCGGCGTCGAGCGCCTTGAGTTCGGCTTCCATCGAGCGGCCTGCATAGGCGGGCAGGTGATGCGCGAGGCCCTCGGTGGTGGCATGGGCGCGGTGCGCGGCGCTGAAGGCGTCGTTGACGTAGAGCGTCCCGTGCGCCGCGATCGCTTGGGCAAGGTTGGGATCGTTCTTCTCCTCGCCCGGCCAGAAGCGGGTGTTGTCGAGAAGGCCGATGTCGCCCGGGCGCAGGATCGATTCCACCGCCTGCGCCACCACCGGCCCGGCGATCTCGGGGATGAACATGATCTCCTTGCCGATCACCTTTTCGACATCGCCGATCACCATACTGGTGGAGAGGGTCGAGGACCGCTGCCCGCCCGGACGCCCGAAATGCGCGAGCAGCAGCACCTTGGCCCCGCGCCCGGCGAGTTCGAGGATGGTGGGCTTTACCGCCTCCACTCGCGTCACGTCGGTGGCCGAGCCGTCCTTCATGGGAAGGTTGAGATCGACGCGCACCAGCGCGACTTCGCCGGTGAGGTCGGCGGGCAGATCATCGAGGGTCTTGAAGCTCATGGCCACGTTTCCGTTCGGTTCGAGCCCTTCGGCAGGGTCAGGATGAGCTGCCGACTTGGTCGTCAGTCGAGAACCGTTCGTGCCGAGGGGTGTCTCGACTTCGCTCGACACGAACGGTGTTGATGTAGGGATTACAGGAACTTCGCCACCACCCCGGCGGTGTCGATCATGCGGTTCGAGAAGCCCCACTCGTTGTCGTACCAGCTGACGACGCGGGCGAGCTTGCCTTCCATCACCGAGGTCTCGAGGCTGTCGACCGTCGAGGAGGCCGGATAGTGGTTGAAGTCCGAGCTGACGAGCGGCTGGTCGGTGTAATCGAGCACGCCCTTCATCGGGCCTTCCGCGGCCGCCTTAAGCGCAGCGTTGATTTCCTCGGCGGTGGTGTCGCGGCTCGGCACGAAGACGAGGTCGACCATCGAGACGTTCGGGGTCGGCACACGCACGGACGAGCCGTCGAGCTTGCCCTTCAGCTCCGGCAGCACCAGGCCGACAGCGCGCGCGGCGCCGGTGGTGGTCGGGATCATGTTCTGCGCACCGGCGCGGGCGCGGCGCAGGTCCGAGTGGATCTGGTCGAGCATGCGCTGGTCGTTGGTGTAGGAGTGGATCGTGGTCATGAAGCCGCGCTCGATCCCGATCGCGTCGTTCAGCACCTTGGCCACCGGCGCGAGGCAGTTGGTGGTGCAGCTCGCGTTGGAGATGATCACGTCCTCGGCCGTCAGGGTCTCGTGGTTTACGCCGTAGACGATGGTCTTGGACACGCCGGTCGCAGGCGCGGAGATGATCACGCGCTTGGCGCCTGCGGCCAAGTGCGGGCGGCTCGCTTCGTCCGACTGGAAGAAGCCGGTGCACTCGAGCACGATGTCGACGCCCATCTCGCCATGCGGCAGCTTGCCCGGATCGCGCTCCTTGGTCACCGCGATGCGCTTGCCGTTGACCACGATCGCATCTCCGTCGGCGGTGACTTCGCCGTTGAAGCGGCCGTGGATCGAATCGTGGGCGAACAGCAGCGCGTTGGCCTTGGCATCGGCGAGGTCGTTGATCGCGACCAGATCGAGATCGTGGTCGGTGCGCTCGAGGATGGCGCGGGCGACGAGGCGGCCGATGCGGCCGAAGCCGTTGATGGCGACTTTGGTAGCCATGAGAGGTACTCCTGCTTAGTTCTTGAGCTTGTTCAGGATTTGCGGAACGATACTCTCCGCGGTGAAACCGAAATGGGCAAACAGGTCGCCCGCCGGGGCGGACGCGCCGAAGCGGTCGAGGCCAATGGTGAGGCCGCCCGTGCCGGTGTAGCGCTGCCACCCGAAGGTGCTCGCCGCCTCCACCGAGACGATCAGCGCGTCAGCGGGCAGCAGGTCGGCACGGTACGCTTCCGGCTGATCGTCGAACAGTTCGGTGCAGACCATCGAGACGACATCGGTGCCCACGCCCTGTTCTTCCAGCTTCGCGGCGCAGGCGGCGGCGAGTTCGACTTCCGAACCGGTGGCGAGGATCACGACCTTGCGGGGCGCCTCGGCCGCCTTGAGGCGGTAGCCGCCCTTGGCCGAGAGATTTTCCGTCGATGCAGTCAGGCGCAGCTGCGGCAGGTTCTGGCGGGTCAGCGCGAGCACCGCCGGCCGGCCCTTCTGCGCCAGCGCGATCTCCCAGCACTCCGCCGTCTCGACCGCATCGCAGGGGCGCATCACCAGGAGGTTCGGCATCGCCCGCAGCGAGGCGAGGTGCTCGATGGGTTGGTGGGTCGGCCCGTCCTCGCCGAGGCCGATCGAATCATGGGTCATCACGTAGATCACCCGGGCGCGCTGGAGCGCCGAGAGGCGGATCGCACCGCGGGCATAGTCGGTGAAGACGAGGAAGGTGCCGCCGTAGGGGATCACGCCCCCGTGCAGCGCCATGCCGTTCATCGCTGCGGCCATGCCGAATTCGCGGATGCCGTAATAGACATAGCGGCCCGCATAGTCGTCACGCGTGAAGGCCCCGATACCGCCCGCGAGTGTATTGTTCGAGCCGGTGAGGTCGGCGCTGCCGCCGATCGTGTCGGGCAGGCGCGGATTGATCGCGGCGAGCGCGATCTCGCTGGCCTTGCGGGTGGCGATCTTCTGGGGCGCCTCGATCAGCCCGGCGATGTGATCGGCGAGGCTGAAGTCATCCGGCAGATCGCCCGCCATGCGGCGCTCGAACTCGGCCTTGTGCGGGCTCGCCTCGAGGTGTCCGGCCCAGGTGCCATGCGCCCGACGCCCGGGCTCGCCTGCGCCGCGCCAGTCGGCGAGGATCTCGGACGGCACCACGAAAGGTTCGTGCGTCCACCCCAGCGTCTCGCGGGCGGCGCTCACCTCGGCGGCGCCGAGCGGCGAGCCGTGGGTGGCGCTGGTGCCCTGCTTGTTGGGCGCGCCCTTGCCGATCAGCGTACGGCAGGCGACCAGCGAGGGCCGCGGGTCGGCCTTGGCCTCCTGCAACGCGCGCTCGATATCGGCGAAGTCGTGGCCGTCGCACTCCGTGACGTGCCAGCCTGTCGCGGCATAGCGCGCCTTGATGTCCTCCGAGGTCGACAGGTCGGTCGCCCCGTCGATGGTGATGCGGTTGTCGTCCCACAGTACGTTGAGATGCCCGAGCCCGAGGTGCCCCGCGAGCCCGATCGCCTCGTGGTTGATGCCCTCCATCAGGCACCCGTCGCCCGCGATCACCCAGGTGCGGTGGTTCACGAGGTCATCGCCATAGACCGCGTTGAGGTGCCGCTCGGCCATCGCCATGCCGACCGCCATCGCGAGGCCCTGCCCGAGCGGGCCGGTGGTGCACTCGACCCCCTCGAGCAGGAAGTTCTCGGGGTGACCGGCGCAGGGGCTGGTCAGCTGGCGGAAATTGCGGATGTCGTCGATCGTCGGCGCGGCGTAGCCGGTGAGGTAGAGCAGGCTGTAGATCAGCATCGAGCCGTGCCCCGCCGAAAGCACGAAGCGGTCGCGGTCGGCCCAGTTCGGGGCGGCGGGATCGAACTTGAGGTGGCCGGTGAACAGCACCGTCGCCACGTCGGCCATGCCCATCGGCATGCCCGGATGTCCCGAATTGGCTGCCTCGACCGCATCCATCGACAGGGCGCGGATGGCGTCGGCCATGGGCTTGAGGCGGGCGGCGTCGATGCTCATCGGCACGATATTCTCCTGGCTCGGCGACAGCGTCCGCTTTGCACGATTCGACCCCTGTCACGGTGCGCTGTGCCATTGCCGAGGCCAAGAGGGAGGTCAACCTCGCGCGCGCAGATCGCGCGCATCCGCCCTCGGCACACTTATCAACAGCCCGCCCCAAGCCTTTGCGCGTCATGATTTCTGTTGGTATCGGTAGCCATCATGACCGCCGAACGCATCGCAACCGCGCTGGCCCGTATCGAGAGCGCGATGGCGCGCATCGATGCGGCGCGGGAGGTGGCGGCGGGCGCGGACGGCAAGGTCGGCGGCGGCTCGGGACGGGTCGTGGAGTTGGTCAACGTCCACGAGAAGCTGCGCGAACAGGTCGCCGAATCCCTGCGCGAGCTCGATGATCTGCTCGCCCAGCTGGAGGATTGAGCCGCGCCATGAGCACCGTCACCCTCAGCATCGGCCCCAAGAGCTACACCATCGCCTGCGCCGACGGCGAGGAAGCGCACATCCGGGCGCTGGGCGCGATGATCGCCGAGAAATACGCCCAGCTGGGGCAGGCACGCGCGCCGCTCGAGGCGCAGAACCTGCTGTTCGCGGCGCTGTTCCTCGCCGACGAGCTGGCCGAGGCGAAGAAGCGGACGGCACCCGCACCCGCACCTGCTCCGTCCCCCGCGCCCGACACCGCCGAACTCGACGCCCTGCGCAAGACCGTCGCGCGGCTCGAGGCCGAGCTTGCCTCGGCGCGCAAGGCCCCGCCGGTCGCGCCTGCCGCCACCCCGCAATTCGACCTGTTCGGCGGCCCCGCCGCACCCTCCCCGCTGGCCGAGGACATGGCTGAGCGGCTCGAAGCCCTCGCCGCGCGCGCCGAGGCGAGCGCCGCCGCGCTTGAAGCTGCCGCCGCGAACGCCTAGATTGGCAAGTGGCGGGACTGCCCGGCACGAGCCGATTGAATATCCCTGAGGCTATAAGCAATCCATGGGAGCTGTCCCTGCCCCTGTCTGCCGGTCCGTCCGGAAGGCTCGGGTAAACGGCGCCCACCTGACGTTACTGGCGTCAGAGGATTTCGAGTGCAAACGACCCATGGTGGTTCCGCCACGTTCCTGATGCCCTACCGCTTCGCTGCTTGAGGGCTTGTTTGTTTTCCGCATCGCCTCCACGAGGCGGTTTCCTCGGGGGCACCGGCTCCTGCGGGGCCACACCTCCGGGCGCGCGGTCGCGCTTGCGGCCCTGCGGGCCGATTTTCGCTCCTCCTCCGTTCGGGCTGAGCTTGTCGAAGCCCTGCTTTTTCTTCACTGGCGCAGGCGGAAGGACACGCGATGACCAAGGACGAACTCCGCAAGAGCCTGCGCGCTGCGCGCAAGGCGCATGTCGACGCGCTGCCGGACAACCTGCGCGCGCTCATGTTCCACCGCCCGCCCGCCCCGCTGCTCGCGCGGATTCCGCAGGAGGCGACCATCGGCCTCTACCACGCCGGCCCCTTCGAGGCACCCGCGGCCGCCTATGCGCGCTTCTTCCGCGACGCGGGGCACGTGATCGCGCTCCCCCACTTCGCCGATCGCGCCGCGCCGATGACCTTCCGCCATCACACCGATCCCTACGCGCAGGAGGATCTCGAGGTGGGGCCCTTCGGCATCCTCCAGCCTGCCTCCGACGCCGAGGCGCTCATCCCCCACGTGCTGTTCGTCCCCCTCGTCGGCTTCACCGCCGATGGCGCGCGGCTCGGCCAGGGCGGCGGGCATTACGACCGCTGGCTGGCGGAACATCCCCCCGTCCTCGCCGTTGGGCTCGCATGGGACGCGCAATTGTGCGAAGCCCTGCCCACCGAACCGCACGACGTGCCGCTCAATGCAGTCGTCACGCCCACCCGGATCTACGGAAAGCCCTGATGCGCGAGACCCCGACCTGGCGAATCCCTTTCGGCATCGTCAGCCTCTTCTTCCTGCTGATGCTCTACGGCGTCACCATCGCGCGCTATGCGCCGGAGATCATCGGCCACTGGTCGGGCGGGGCGCAGACGGTGGTCTATGTGGTGCTGGGGCTGATCTGGCTGCTGCCCTTGCGGCGCTTCCTGATCTGGATGGAGACAGGCCGCTGGAGCCCCCCGCCCCCCGCCCCTGCGCCCGAGGAACCGCTGAGATAGACCTCGCAGGCTCTCGTCGCGCAGGCATCGCTGAACTCCTCTGACGCGCCCCGCTTGCCAGTCGTGCAGGCACCCCGCATAACCGCCCCCGGGGACGCGAACGGGGGAGAGTGACGATGAAGCGGATCGCGTTGGTCGCGGTTGCGGCGCTGGTGCTGGCAGGCGGTCTTGCCTGGACTTTCGGCAAGCAGGCCATCAGCGAGCGGCTGTTTCTTGCCGCGATCCAAGAGCGCGTCGGCGAAGATCCGTCGGCGGCGCTGCCGGATGGCCTCCATGTCTATGCCTGCGGGACGGGCTCTCCGCTGCACGATGCCGACCGCGCGGGGCCGTGCCTCGCGGTATTGGCCGGGCGCACGGGGCTCGTGTTCGATTCGGGCTCGGGTTCGGTCCGCAAGCTCGGCGCGATGGGCTTCCCGATGGAGCGGCTGGATGCGGCGTTCCTCACCCACCTCCACTCCGACCATATCGACGGACTGGGCGAACTGCTGCTGCAGGCGTGGATGGCGGGACGGCGCGGCGCGCCGCTTCCCGTCCACGGCCCGCCGGGCACGAGCGCCGTGGTCGATGGCTTCGCGGCGGCATATGCCACCGACCGCGGCCTGCGCATCGCCCATCACGGCCCCGCCGTCGCCCGCCCGGGCGGCTTCGGCGGCGCCCCGCGCGAATTCGTGCCCGAGGCGCTGGACGGCAGCGTGGTCTATGCCGCCAACGGCGTCACCGTCACCGCCGCGCGCGTGCCGCACGATCCGGTGAAGGACGCCTTCGCCTATCGCATCAGCTATGGCGGGCGTTCGGTGGTGATCAGCGGCGACCTCAGCAACCATCCCCCGCTTGCCGCCTTCGCGCGCAGCGCGGACGTGCTGTTCCACGAGGCGCTCAATCCGAAGCTGGTGGGCGAGATCGGCAAGCAGGCGGCGAAGAACGGGAACCGCGACGTCGCCAAGATCATGGCCGACATCCCCTCCTATCACGCCACGCCCGAGCAGGCCGCCGCCATCGCCGAGGACGCGGGGGTGAAGGCGCTGGTGTTCTACCACGTCATCCCCGGCCCGCCCGTGTGGTTCCTCGAGCCCGCCTTCCTCGGCGAGGCGCGCAGCCGCTTCGGCGGCGCGATGCGGATCGCCGATGACGGGTTGATCGTCAGCCTGCCGGCACAGGCCGACAGCATCGCTTACGATCAGGTTCTGTAGGGTAAGAAAGGGCAGCAATGGCGCGAGTGACGGGGCTCGAACCCGCGACCTCCGGCGTGACAGGCCGGCGCTCTAACCGACTGAGCTACACCCGCGCACTGCTTGCCCAGGAGCGTTCCGGCGATGCCGTCCCGCTCGTGGAGCGCCGCCATTAGGGCCGGTGCACCGGGCTGTCAACGGCCCAATCGGCAAAATTTCGGGGTGGCTGCAAGCTTCAGCACTTATCGTACTTCCAGTTGCGCTTGCGGCCCTCGGCGAGCCATTCGATCGCCTGTGCGACCCGGCCCGCGCGGGTCTCGGCCCGCTTCGCCCCGGTGATCCATTCGATGTATTCGCGCCGGTGCGAGGGGGCGAAGCCGTCGAACACCGCGCGCGCCTGCGGGGCGGCATCGAGGGCGGCGGCAAGATCGGACGGCACGGGCAGTTCGGGCTTCGGTGCACGCTTCGGCCGCGGCGTGCCGAGCGCCGCCGCTCCCGCCCGGATTCGCGCAACGAGTTCCGCGTCGGGCGGCAGGTCGGCAAGGCTTGCTAGCTTGCCGAGCGAGCCCATGCCCTCGCCCGACTGGTCCTCGTGGTGGATGACGACCGCGGCGTGCGCCTTGAACGCCGCCAGCCCCACGACATTGCGCCCGCCGAGGATGAAGTGCGGCATCCCCCACTTGATGCCTTCCTCCGCCTCGGGCAGCGCCTCGTGCACCAGCGCGCGCACATGCGCGAGGATGGGCTGCGCGAAAGCGGCTGCCTTCGCGATGTAGTCGTCGATGCGCGGATCGCGGGTCATGCCGGCTCCTTCCTCGGCGCCGACACTACCGCATTCAGTCGACCAGCAGAAGCGCCGGCGTCTCGATCAGCTTCTTCACGCCCTGGACGAAGCTCGCCGCATCGTGCCCGTCGACCACGCGGTGATCGCAGGAGATCGAGATGTTCATCAGCTTGCGCTTGGCGATGCGCTCGCCGCCCATGCCGTCGGGGACGAACATCGGGCGCTCGACGATGCGGTTGGGGCCGATGATCGCCACTTCCGGGCGGTTGATCACCGGCGTCGTCGCCACCCCGCCGAGCGGCCCCAGCGAGGTGACGGTAAGGGTGGAGCCCGAGAGCTCCTCCGAGGTCGCCTTGCCGCTGCGCGCAGCCTCGGCGAGGCGCCCGATCTCGCGCGCGAGCTGCCACAGGTTCTTGGCCTGCGCGTCACGGATGACCGGCACCATAAGCCCCGAACCGGTCTGCGCCGCCATGCCGAGATGCACCGCACCGTAGCGGGTGACGATCCCCGCCTCGTCGTCGTAGCGCGCGTTGATCATCGGGTATTGCGGGATCACCTTGCAGATTGCGGTGATGAGCAGCGGGAGCATGGTGAGCTTGGGCCGCTCGCCCCGCGCCGCGTTGAGCTGCGCGCGCAGTTCCTCGAGGTCGGTGACGTCGCACTCCTCGACATAGGTGAAGTGCGGGATGTGGCGCTTGGCCGCGGCCATGTTCTGGGCGATGCGCTTGCGCAAGCCGATGACCTTGATCGTCTCGTCGGCCCGAGCCTTGCCGGCCGCGCCGAAGCCGCCGTTGTAGGCGAGGAAGGCGTCGAGATCGGCATGGCGCACTCGGCCGTCGGCGGCGGGCTTCACTTGCGCAAGGTCGATCCCGAGGTCCTTCGCACGCTGGCGGACGGCGGGGGAAGCCAGGACCTTCACATCCGTTCGTGCTGAGCTTGTCGAAGCACTGTTCTTCTCTTCGGAAGAAGAGTGCAGCCCTTCGACAGGCTCAGGGCGAACGGTAGATTGTGAAACAGTAGCCGCCGCATCCTCCTGGTCGCTGGCGTCCGAGGTCTCGACCTCGATCCGCTCGGCAACCTCATCGGAGGTCGGCGCATCGGACATCTCGTCCTCGATCTGCTCCGCAGCGGCTTCGGCTTCCGCTTCGGTCACCTCGCCCTCGCCTTCGGTCTCGATCACCAGCAGCATCGCGCCGATGGCGATGGTGTCGCCCACCTCGCCCGCAAGCTGCGTGATCACGCCCGCGACAGGGCTTTCGATATCGATCGTCGCCTTGTCGGTCATCACATCGACGAGGTGCTGGTCCTCCTCCACGCGGTCACCGACCTTGACGTGCCACTCGACGACCTCCGCCTCGGCAACGCCCTCGCCCACGTCGGGCATGTTGAATGTGAACTTAGCCATCCTGGGGTCAGTCCTTCAGAAGCTTGTCGATGGCCTCGCCGATGCGGACGGGGCCGGGGAAATAGGCCCATTCGAGGCTGTGGGGATAGGGCGTGTCGAAGCCGGTGACGCGCTCGACCGGGGCTTCGAGGTGGTAGAAGCAGCGTTCGGTGACGAGGGCGGAAAGCTCGGCGCCGAAGCCGCTCGTGCGGGTCGCTTCGTGGACAATCAGGCAGCGTCCGGTCTTTTCCACCGACGCCTCGATCGCCTTGATGTCGAGCGGCACGAGCGTGCGCAGGTCGAGGATTTCGGCGTCGACGCCCTTGGCCTTGCAAACCGCCTCGGCGACATGGACCATCGTACCGTAAGCGAGCACGGTCAGCGCTTCGCCTTCCTGCACGATGCGCGCCTTGCCCAGCGGCACCTTGTAATAGCCTTCGGGCACCACCGAATCCGGGTGCTTCTTCCACGGCTCCACGGGCTTGTCGTAATAGCCCGAGAACGGCCCGTTATAGATGCGCTTGGGCTCGAAGAAGATCACCGGATCATTATCCTCGATCGCGGAAATCAGCAGGCCCTTGGCATCGTGCGGCGTGCTGGGGATGACGGTCTTGAGGCCGGCGACATGGGTGAACAGCGCCTCGGGGCTCTGGCTGTGGGTCTGGCCGCCGAAGATGCCCCCGCCGAAGGGCGAACGCACGGTGAGCGGGGCGATGTAGTCCCCCGCCGAACGGTAGCGCAGGCGCGCGGCCTCGCTGATGAGCTGGTCGAGACCGGGATAGATGTAATCGGCGAACTGGATTTCCGGCACGGGGCGCAGGCCATAGGCCCCCATGCCGACCGCCACGCCGATGATCCCGCATTCGCTGATCGGCGTGTCGAACACGCGGGTCTTGCCGTGCTTGGCCTGCAGGCCCGCGGTCGCGCGGAACACGCCGCCGAAATAGCCCACGTCCTCGCCCATGATGATCACGTCGGGATCGCGTTCGAGCATGATGTCGAGCGCTTCGTTTATCGCCTCGATCATGTTGAGGCGGCGTTCCTCCAGAACGGCGTCGCCCACGGTGGCTGGTTGCTCGCTCATCCGAAGGGCCTTTCCGTGCCGAACTTGGTGATGCGTTCGCGGATCGCCTGCTCGGCCTGCTCCTTGAGGTGCCAGGGCAGCTCCTCGTAGACATCCTCGAACATGGTGTGGAACGGGTGGTGGAGGCCGTGGCCGAGGATGCCGTTCTTCTCGGCCTCCTTGGTGGTCGCCTTGACGGTCTCCGCGCAGTGCAGGTCCATCGCTGCCTGCCGTTCCTCGTCCCATTCGCCGAGCGCGATGAGGTGGTTCTTGAGCCGGTTGATGGGATCGCCCAGCGGCCACTCCTCACGCTCCTGTGCCGAGCGGTAGCCCGATGGATCGTCCGAGGTGGAGTGGCCTTCCGCCCGGTAAGTGAAGTATTCGATCAGCGTCGGCCCGTGATTGCCGCGGGCGCGGTTGGCGGCCCATTCGGCGGCCGCGTAGCAGGCGAGCGCGTCGTTGCCGTCGACCCGCAAGGCGGCGATGCCGTAGCCCAGACCGCGTGCCGCGAAGGTGGTGCGCTCGGCCCCGGCAAAACCGCTGAAACTGCTGATCGCCCACTGGTTGTTGATCACGTTGAGGATCACCGGCGCGTTGTAGACCGCCGCGAAGGTGCAGGCGGAGTGGAAGTCGCCTTCCGCAGTCGAACCCTCGCCCACCCAGCTTGCCGCGATGCGGCTGTCGCCCTTCACCGCACTTGCCATCGCCCAGCCCACCGCCTGCGGGCACTGGGTGGCAAGGTTGCCGGAGATCGAGAAGAAGCTGTGCTCGCGGCTCGAATACATGATCGGCAGCTGGCGGCCCTTCAGCTTGTCGGCCTTGTTCGAGTAGATCTGGTTGATCATCTCGATCAGCGGATAGCCGCGAGCGATCAGGATTCCCTGCTGGCGGTAGGAAGGGAAGATCATGTCGTCGCTGGCGAGCGCCATGGCGGGCGCGATCGAGGTCGCCTCCTCGCCGGTGCACTTCATGTAGAAGCTGGTCTTGCCCTGGCGCTGCCCACGGAACATCCGCTCGTCGAAGGCGCGCACCATCGCCATGTGGCCGAGCATGGTGCGCAGCGTCTCCGGATCGAGACGGGGGTTCCAGGGGCCGTGGGCGAGATCGTCGTCACCCAGCACGCGCACGAGGCCATAGGCAAGGCCCGCCATCCGCGAAGGGTGGATGCTCTCGTCGGGGCGGGGCTGGTCGCCGGGGGCGCCGATGTCGATGTGCGAGAAATCCGCAGCGTCGCCGGGGCGGTATTTCGGCTCGGGAACGTGGAGCGCGAGGCCCGCGCGGTTGCTGTCAGCCGGGTTTGCCGGGTCGGCCCTGTGGTCGGCCATGTCGCGCGCGTCTCCCCTCGCCATGCCCCCGCAGACTCGGGTGCAATCATTGCTTGAATACGTATTTTTATTTCACCGCCGGGGAGCGGTCAAGCACGGTCGCGGGCGCGCGGTCACACCGCAACAGGGGCGCTGATCGGGGGCAACGGCGCGTAATCATGCACCACGAAATCCTCGATCCCATATCCGAAAATTGTTTCGGGCCTGCGGAGGATCTCGAGGCGGGGCTGGCCCTGCGGCTCGCGCGCGAGCTGCTCCTCGATGAGGTGGGCGTGGTTCAGATAGAGGTGCACGTCGCCCCCCATCCACACCAGCTCGCCCGGCTCCATGTCGACCTGTTGCGCGATCATGCGGGTCAGCAGCGCCGCCGACCACAGGTTGAACGGCAGGCCCAGCGCCACGTCGCAGCTGCGCTGGTAGAGAAGGCAATTGAGGCGCGCCTCCGCCCCCTCCCCCGCGACATGGAACTGGTAGGTCTTGTGGCAGGGCGGCAGCGCCATGCGGTCGAGCTCCGCGACGTTCCACCCTTCGATGATGTGGCGGCGGCTGCCCGGGCTGGTGCGCAGCGATTCGATCACCTGCGCAACCTGGTTGATGCCCTCGCCCTTCTCGTAGAGCCCGTCGGGGCGGTAGCGCCAGGTCGGCCAGTCGACCCACTGCTTGCCATAGACCGGCCCGAGATCGCCCCAGCGCCTGGCGAAGGCTTCGTCCTCGGCAATCCGCTGAACGAAATCGTCAAGGCTGACCTGTTCGCCCGTCTCGCGCACGTAATTGGCGTGGGGCCACTCGTTCCAGATCTTCACGCCCTGCAGCACCAGCGGGCGGATGTTGGTCTCGCCTGTCAGGAACCACAGCAATTCGCGCGTCGCGGTCTTCCAGTAGACCCGCTTGGTGGTGAGCAGCGGCATCGCGCCTCCGCCGAGGTCGAATCGCAACACGCTGCCGCACACCGAGCGCGTCCCCACCCCGGTGCGGTCGATCCGCTCGCTGCCGGTCTCCCAGATCTGCCGCATGAGATCGAGATATTGCTGTTCGGGATGGGGAGAAACCTTGGCGGGAAGGGGATTCGCAGCACTGGCCATGACCCGGACTATAGGGCGCATTTGAGCGCTTGCCACCATGCCAATCCACACCTATAGGGCGCGCCTTGCCTCGATCCGCAGGGGCTTTCGACCCAGCGGAGCCGACACGGTCGGGGAGTAGCTCAGCCTGGTAGAGCACTGTCTTCGGGAGGCAGGGGCCGGAGGTTCGAATCCTCTCTCCCCGACCAATTTCGCGCAAGCCGGACATTTGCGAAGAACAGTTCCGGGAATGGTCCGCAATCTGTGAAAGACCGGTGCTGGCTCTTCGCGATTAACCATGATTCGCGCGGATTGCGCCGTCGTTGGCAGGGCGGATCAGCTGCGTGGCGATCCCCCGCAAATTCCAGCATAAACGAAAAAAGCCCCGGTTTCCCGGGGCTTACTCTTGACTTTGAAGTCAGCGGATTAGCGAACGCCACCCGCGTTGGTGATCCATTCCCACATAAAAACCTCCTACCAGCGACCATTGCGCTCGAGAGGTTCTATAGCACATAATTAACCTTAATCAAACGTTAAGTGCGATCCGCCTGTCTCCCATCATGGCGAGCAGTTCGGGCATTGTGATCGCCTGCGAGAAAAAATATCCCTGCGCCTGATCACAGCCCATTGCCTTGAGCTCGGCCAGGACCGCAGCGTCCTCCACGCCTTCGGCGACCACGATCTTGCCTAGGGAATGGGCGATCTCGATGGTCGCCCGTACCACCGCCCGGCTTTCCTCCGAGGTCGCCATATGCTGCACGAAGCGCTTGTCGATCTTCAGTTCGGAGCTCGGCAGCTTCTCGATGTATTCCAGATTCGATTCGCCGGTCCCGAAGTCGTCGATCGATAGCCCGATCCCCCGCGCCTTGAGCGCGGCGATCTGCGGGGCGATGCGGTGATCCTCCAGCTTGGCGGTCTCGGTCAGTTCCAGCGTCAGGTTCTCGGCCGGGAAGCCGTAGCGGCCCAGCAGAGTCATGATGTCGAACAGAAGATGCGTGTCGGACAGGCTCTTGGCCGACATGTTGACGGCCAGCTTGAAGCGCGGGTCGAGCGCGATCGCCTGCTTGGCCTCGAGCAACGCGCCTTCCATCACCACCAGCGTGAGTTCGTTGATCCGGTCGCCCGCCTCGGCGGCAAGCACCAGGTCCTGCGCGTTGACGAACTCACCGCCTTCGGGTCGCCAGCGGATCAGCGTCTCCGCACCGACGATCCGGCCCGAGGCGAGATCGACCTTCGGCTGGTAGGCGACCCCGATGTCGCGGTCGCGCAGGCCCTTTTCGAGCAGGCGGATCATCCCGAGCCGATGGTTGCGCGCCTCGAGATAGGCGGCATCATTGATGATGAAACGCACCCCGCGAGTCGCCGCCTCGTCGGCGGCCTGCATCGCCTTCTTGATTCGCTGGCTGATCGGCAGAGCGTAGTTGATGTCGATGCCGAGCGCCGGCGCACTGTTGGTCGATTGCCAGTCGTAGCTGATCGCGGTCTTGAGCATCAGCGCAAGGCCGTCGGCATGGCGTTCGAGGCTGACCGCATCCATGCGGGGCGCGAACCACACCAGCACGTCGCGCTCGAAGGCGATATCGGCGACCTCGCCCGGTTCCTTGACGTATGCGATGAGACTGTTCACGAACTCGCCGAGTTCGCGCTCGCTCCATTCTTCGGAAATCTCCGACAGATTGGAGATCTTGAGCGCATAGACGTCGCGGCCCGAATTGGTCCGGTCGAGGCTGAGCGCCGAGGTGGTCATCGCGTCGACATCGCCGCTATAGTACTTCTTCGTGATCCGGTGGAAGCCGAAGCCCGCGACGCCGAGGGCAAGCAACCCGGACATGATGTCGATGCTGACGGCAGTCTCGTCGAGCACGAATGTGACCGCAAGCAAACCACCAGCCGTGCACCACAGGACACGGGACGAACGGGTGCGCCGCAGTGCAACCACGACAATGGCGACAGCACCGGCCAGCAAGGCAGGATACCAGTAGAGGTCGACAGGAGTGCCGCGCTTGAGCGTATGAGCACCGATCACATGCAGCGTCGCCCCGGGAAACCGGCCATAGACCGGATGCTCGAACACATCGGCCGACGCGATGTAGGCCTCCCCGATGATGACCCTCTTGCCTTTCAGCTCGGCCTTTCCGACCCGGCCGCGCAGGACATCGGCATAGCTGTATTTCGGCAGGGTGCGGACATCGATCGCCAGGTCCGGCCGAAAACGTCGGGGTTCGCCTTTGTACCCACTGAGAACGGCCGCGATCGCCGGATACCGGATTCCGCTGGTCTCAACCTCGGTGGGAATTCTCGCCCCGAGCCGGAACGGCGAGGCCTGGAACACCATGGAGGCCGCATCAGCGTAAGGCCGAAACGCCTGGTGCGGAAGAATCTCATCGACCTTGCGGAAGGGTCTCGTCTCCTCGGGCACCATGCCGAGCCAAACCTTCCCTCGATAGCGCTCAAGCGTTCGGGCGAATTGCGCGTCGCTCTCGGGCGTCTGAGGGTCGGCGTGGACCCGGTCCCACACGATCTGGTCGACCCCGGCGGCAACCAGCCGGTCCATCAGTTCGCTGTCCTCGAACCGCGAAGGCATCCCCTTGCCGATCTCGTTGAGAGAGGCGTCATCGAGCGCAATCAATACGATGTCCTGCGGCGCAGGTCTCGCCCTGACGTAGGCACGCATCACGCGGAAGGCATCCTCGGCCGGAAGGGGCAGATCGATCGCGCCCGAGGTCAAACCGAGTCCGATGGCGAGCACGGCCACCTTGATGCGCTTGCGCAGGACGATGTCCGTGCCCGAGCGGCCTTCCAATTCTCTCGCAGATACAGGAACTTGTCCGCCGGTTCTGCCGAACGTGCGCCGGATCCTGTCGGCCAGTGACTTAAGCGAGGCAATGATCAAGCGCGATGTCCCGTGGGGAAACCCAAGCTTCTCCCTAGGGTATGGTGGTTAATTCATCGCAAACGGGCCGCCCTCGCGCTTGTCCGCACGCGGGTCACAGCACCTGCGGCGCCAGAAGTCCAAGCCCGATCGTCAGCCCGCCGAGACCGAGCGATAGGTGCCAGCGCAGACGCAGGAAACCCGGCCCGGCAAAGCCTAGGGCGCGGTCGACAAGCGGCGAGAGCAGGATCAGCGCGCCGAGGTAGAGCATCGCCGGTCCGGGCCAGTCCCAGCCGAAAGTCCAGGGCAGGAACAGCGCCACAGCGATCAGGCTCGGGAGCACGGCGAGTATATAGGGACCCGTGCCCGCCCGCCCGTGTCCGAGCGCCTGTCCCCACCATACACCGCCAAGAAAGCTGAAGATCGCCGCCGCATAGGCGAAGCCCCCGGCAAGCGCCGAATAGCGCCATTCGTGGCCCGTCAGGATCAACGCGATGCAGATGATCTGCGGCAGCAGCCCGGCATAGCCGAGCGCCCGCGCTGCGGGTGAAAGCGAGGTCTGTCCGTCCATGCGGGCACAAACCGGCAGCCCTTGCAGCGGTTCCCGCCCGTATTGCACCGGCGCGGCGTTTGCGCCACGTGGGACGGCATGGACCTGTTCGATCTCACCGGCCGCGTGGCCCTCGTCACCGGCGGCAATGGCGGGCTCGGCCTTGCGATGGCCCGCGGGCTCGCCAAGGCGGGCGCCCATGTCGCCATCCTCGCCCGCAACCCCGCCAAGAACGCCGCTGCGGTCCAGGAACTGCGCGGTCTGGGCGATGGCGACGTGCTGGCGCTGACCTGCGACGTGGCCGAGGAGGACGCGATCGCCGCTGCGCTGGAACAGACCCTCGGTGCCTTCGGGCGGGTTGATGTCTGCTTCGCCAATGCCGGGATTTCGGGCGCGGGGACGGCTATCCCCGACATCACCGCCGAAGGCTGGGACCGGACGCTCGCGGTCAACACCCGCGGGGCGGCGCTGGTCTACAAGTACGTGACCCGCCACATGATCGCGCGGGCGAAGGAAGGCGATCCCGGCGGAAAGCTGATCGCGACCTCCTCGGGCCAGTCGATCATGGGGGTGAACCGCTCGTCGGATTACGCCGCCTCCAAGGCCGCCCTCAACGGCCTCACCCGCGCCGCCGCGTTCGAACTCGCGCGCTACGGGATCACCGCTAACGCCCTGCTTTTCGGCTATTACGAGACCGACATCACCGCCAAGGCCGACCCCAAATTCGCCGAATGGATGAGCCGCCGCATCCCGCTGCGCCGCCCGGGCGACCATGCGGGGCTCGAAGGCCTCGCGGTGTTCTTCGCCTCGCCGCATTCGGACTACATCACCGGCCAGTGTCTGCCCGTTGACGGGGGCCTGTGCATCAGTTGAATACCCGCGCATCGGCCCCACCTTGGCCGGAACGCCCGGCTCTGCCAGCCGTTGCCGTCTGAAACGCCTCCCGTAACCGGAACCCTCTCCCGTGGCCGACGACGATATTCCCGATTTTCGCGACCTGCCCGAAGACCGCACCCGTCAGCGCCCCGTGCCGGCGGGGCGGATGGCGCGCTTCGGCACCTTCGGCAAGCTCGTCGGCGGTGTGGCCGGCGGCATGGTCGCGGAAGGGGCGCGGCGGCTCGCCAGTGGCGAGGGGATCACCGCGCGCGACCTGATCCTGACACCCGGCAATGTCCAGCGCCTGACCGACCGCCTGTCGCACCTGCGCGGCGCGGCGATGAAGATGGGGCAGATGATCAGCCTCGATGCCGGCGATTTCCTGCCCGACGAGCTCTCGCGCATCCTCGCGACCCTGCGTGACCAGGCCAATTTCATGCCGACCCGTCAGCTCGACCAGGTGCTGAAAAGCGAATGGGGCCCGGACTGGCGCAAGCAGTTCCGCTGGTTCAACCCCCGGCCCATTGCCGCCGCCAGCATCGGTCAGGTCCACAAGGCCCTCACCCGCGACGGCGAGGAGCTAGCGATCAAGGTGCAGTATCCCGGCGTCGCCAAGTCAATCGACAGCGATGTCGACAACGTCATGACCCTGCTCAAGGTCGCCGGTTTCGCCCCGCCCGAACTCGAGATGGACAAGCTGATGGCGGCGGCCAAGCAGCAGCTCCACGAGGAGGCCGATTACCAGCGCGAAGGCCGCCAGATGGCGCTCTATCGCGAGCGGCTTGCCGGGACCCCCGGCTTCGTCGTGCCGCGCCTCCACGAGGGCCTGACGCGCGGCGCAATCCTCGCGATGAGCTTCGAGGAGGGCGTCTCGATCGAGGAACTCGGCAAGGAAAGCCCCGAACGCCGCGACGAGGTTTTTGCCCGGCTGATCCGCCTGGTGGCGCGCGAGCTCTTCGAATTCGGGGTGATGCAGACCGATCCCAATTTCGCCAATTTCCGCTACCGGCCGGGGACGGGCGAGATCGTGCTGCTCGATTTCGGCGCCTGCCGCCCGGTCGATCCGGCGGTGGCGAACGGCTATCGCAAGATGCTGCTGGCAGGCCTTCAGGGCAATGCCGAGGAGGTGCTCAAGGCGACGATCGAGGCGGGCTTCATGATGCCGATCGTGGCCGAGAAGCACCCTGACCGGGTGGGCCGGATGATCGACATCGTCATCAACGAGATGCGCGCCGATGCGCCCTTCGACTTCGGGGACCGCGCTTTCGTGCCGCTGCTGCGCGAAGAAGGCTATGCCATCGCGCAGGACAAGGACACCTGGGCCTTCCCGCCGATCGAGACCCTGTTCGTCCAGCGCAAGGTCTCGGGCACGGCGCTGCTTGGCGCGCGGCTGAAGGCGAAGGTCAACATCCGGCGGATCACCGAGGAGGTGTTGGCCAGCACCTCGCCCCTTCCCGCCGCTGCTGCCTGAGGGCCGACCGAACTCTTCCCGCTCCCGGTGCACCCGCCCCTTGCTCGGCACCACCGATGGTGGTTTGGATGTTTCGCGTGAAACCAACGAGATAGGCGATAGACAGGCTGCAGGATTTGTAATACTGCGAGGCCATGCATGGGGGGATCGATCACAGGATCAGCGTGCTGTTCGTGTGTCTCGGCAATATCTGCCGGTCACCGATGGCCGAAGGCGCATTCCGCGCGGCCGCGCAGGCGCGCGGACTTGCGGTCAATGTCGATTCTGCCGGAACCGCCTCCTACCACGTCGGGCACCAGCCCGACCCGCGGGCCATCGCGATGGCGAGCCTCAAGGGGATAGACATCGCCGGCCAGTCGGCGCGGCAGATCGAGCGGGACGATTTCTACCGCTTCAGCCACATCATCGCGCTCGACCGCGCCAATCTCGAAGGTGTGCGCGCCAAGGCTCCGCGCGACGGCACGGCCACGCTGGCGATGCTGATGGATGCGGTGGAAGGGCGCCGCGGAGAACCGGTGCCCGATCCCTATTATGGCGATACTGCCGCTTTCGAGCACGCCTGGAACCTGATCGATCTGGGCGTTGCGGCCTGGGCGGACCGCCTGCTGCGCGAAGCCGACGCGCTGCGCGCCTGATCTAGCCGCCCCGAAGCAACTGCACGCCCCAGTCGCGCTCGAACAGGTAAAGCAGCAGCCGCGCTGCCTCGCCGCGCGGCGAGGTCAGCCCGCCGTCGCGCTCCATCAGCAGGCGCGCATCGCCGTGAGCGACGGGGAGCAGGCGTTGGGTCTGTTCGAGATCGGCGATGCGGAAGCCCGCCTCCCCCGATTGCCGCGTGCCGA
This sequence comes from Porphyrobacter sp. THAI-01a, assembly GCF_056868655.1. Taxonomy (NCBI): domain Bacteria; kingdom Pseudomonadati; phylum Pseudomonadota; class Alphaproteobacteria; order Sphingomonadales; family Erythrobacteraceae; genus Porphyrobacter; species Porphyrobacter sp. THAI-01a. Next base: position 1,801,504 of record NZ_CP180579.1, read on the forward strand.
GCAGCTCGCCCCCGCCGCGCAGTTCCAGGTCTTCCTCCGCGATCCGGAACCCGTCCTGCGTCTCGCGCATCAGGGCGAGGCGCTTCTTGCCCGTCTCGGAAAGCTCGTCGCCACGCAGCAGCACGCAACGACTCTTCATCGAGCCGCGCCCCACTCGGCCGCGCAACTGGTGGAGCTGGGCAAGTCCGAACCGCTCGGCCTGTTCGATCACCATCAGCGTCGCGGACGGCACATCGACCCCGACTTCGATGACCGTGGTCGCGATCAGGAGGCGCGCGTCACCGGTCACGAAGCGTTCCATCGCAGCGTCCTTGGCCTCGGGCCGAAGCTGCCCGTGGACCATCACCACCGCATCGCCGAACCGCTCGCGCAGCGCGGCATAGCGCGCCTCGGCGGCGGCGATGTCGGCAAGGTCGGGAACACCGTCCACTTCGCGGACCATCGGACAGACCCAGTAGGCCTGCTGTCCGCTGGCAAGGTGCCGCTCGACCCCGGCGATCATCTCCTCCATGCGCGCCTGAGGGAAAACGAGCGTTTCGATCGCCTGCCGCCCGGGGGGCAGTTCGTCGAGGCGGCTCACGTCCATCTCGCCATATTGCGCCAGCGTCAGCGAGCGCGGGATCGGGGTCGCGGTCATGGCGAGGGTATGCGGCGCCCGTCGGCCCTTGGCGGCCAGCGCCAGCCGCTGCGCCACCCCGAAGCGGTGCTGCTCGTCGATCACCACAAGGCCCAGGTCGCGGTAATTGACCGTGTCCTGAAAGATCGCATGGGTGCCGACGAGCAGCTGGATCGAGCCATCGAGCAGCCCCATCAGGATCGATTCGCGCTCGCGTCCCTTGGCGCGGCCCGTCAGCAGAGCGATCTCGACCCCGGTCGGGCCGAGCATCTTCCTCAGCGTCTCGAAGTGCTGGCGCGCGAGGATCTCGGTCGGTGCCAGCAGGGCCGCCTGCTTGCCCGCCTCGACGGCGATCAGCATGGCATTGAGCGCCACCACGGTCTTGCCCGCGCCGACATCGCCCTGAAGCAGGCGCAGCATCGGCGCCTCCTGCGCCATGTCGCCCTCGATCTCGCCGATCGAGCGGCTCTGAGCGCCGGTGAGGCCGAAAGGGAGTTGCAGCTTTTGCCGCAGCGCGCCGTCGCCGACCAGCGCCTGCCCGCGCCTGCGCCGCCCGTCGGCCTTGACCAACAGCAGCGCGAGGCTGTTCGCCAGCAATTCGTCATAGGCCAGCCGGTCGCGCGCCCTGGCATCGGTGCCCTCGTGCGCCAGCCGCAGCGCATCGCGCCACGAAGGCCAGCCGGCGCGTTCCAGCTGTCCCGGCTCGATCCATTCAGGCAACTCGGGCAACCGCGCCAGAGCCTGCCGCGCGAAATCGGCGATGCGCGGCTGCACCAGCCCTTCCGAGAGGCGATAGACCGGTTCGCTCAGGCGCCCCATGTTCGCGGCGCTGTCGGCCTCGATGTGCTCGGGATGGACGATCTGGAGCATGTCGCCATAGCGGTCGAGCCGCCCCGCGACCCAGCGTTTCTCGCCCACCGGCACCAGCTTCCTGGCGCTGTAGGCGGCCTTGCCGAACCAGGTGAGCGAGCAGACGTTGCCATTGTCGTCCTGCGCCAGCACACGATAGGGGCCGCGACTGCCCGCGCGGGGGCTGCGGTGCTCGACCGGCGTGAGCGGGATGATCACCTGCTCGCCTTCGCTCGCCGAATCGAGATCGGCCACAGCCCGGCGGCTGACGAAGCGTTCGGGCAGGTGATAGGCCACGTCCTTCACCCGCGTCAGGCCGAGCCGCTCGAGCGGCTTCATCAGCTTAAGCCCGACCCCGTCGAGCGTCGCCACTTCGGCAAAGAGCGGATTGAGAGCCTCGGGACGCATGGGCAGCATGGCTATCACCTGCCTTGCGTCTTTGCGAGTTGAAGGCGCGCAAGGCTGTGGCTAGGTGCATCGGCATGACCGACGCGCCCTCTTTCGAACAACGTCTCGCCCGCGCAAAGTTCCGCGCCTGGCATCGCGGCACGCGCGAGGCCGATTACATGATCGGCGGCTTCTACGACCGCTATCATGCCGCCTGGGGCGAGGCGGAACTGGCGTGGTTCGAGGCGCTGCTCGACGAGGACGATGTCGACGTGATGGCCTGGGCGCTGGGAACGCAGGCCCCGCCCGAGCACCTTGCGGGCGACCTGCTGGCCACGATGCAGAAGCTCGATTACGTCGACATCCCGCGCTGAGGGGCAGCGCCGTTCGACAAGCCGCCGATGCGCCGCTAAGGCCCGGAACAAATCGCGCGCACCCGCGGTTGTGCGGGGGCGTGCGCCCTTGCCCATACCCCCCTCGATCCGAGCCGGGGGCGCTCGTGCTTTGCCCCTGATCCTTGTGAAGTGACCCGATGCCCGACCTGAACCGCATCCTCGCGGCCCGCGATCCGCTCACCCTCGCCTCGCTCCCGCGCGGAAGCGTGCCGCTGGTGCTCGCCGATCTCGCCCGTGCCGCCAAACGCCGGGCGGTGTTCATCGCGCCCGACGATGCGGCGATGCGGGCCGCCGCCGAGGCGGCGCGGTTCTTCGCGCCCGAGATCGAGGTCGTCACCTTCCCGGCATGGGACTGCCTGCCCTACGACCGCGCCAGTCCCGCCCTGTCGGTCAGCGCCGAAAGGCTCGCCGCGCTCCACCGGCTGCAGCAGCCGGGCGCCGCGCAGCAATTGCTGGTGACCACCGTCAACGCCGTGCTCCAGCGCGTGCTCACCCCCTTCCGGGTGCGCGAGAGCGTGCGCGCGTTCAAGGTCGGCACCACCATCGGGCACGAGAGCCTCGCCGCGCTGCTCACCCGGCAGGGCTATTCGCGCACCGACACGGTGATCGACCACGGCGAATTCGCGGTGCGCGGATCGATCGTCGACATCTTCCCCTCCTCGCTCGAGAGCGGCCTCAGGCTCGACTTCTTCGGCGACGAGCTGGAATCCCTGCGCCTGTTCGATCCCGCCACCCAGCTGACGATCGAGCGGATCGACGAACACCTGCTGCTCCCCGCCTCCGAGGCCCTGCTCGACGAGGAGAGCATCAAGCGCTTCCGCACCCGCTACCGCGAGCTGTTCGGCGCGGGCGCGACGCAGGACCCGCTCTACGAGGCGGTCAGCGAGGGGCGGCGGCTGGCCGGCATGGAACACTGGCTCCCGCTGTTCGAGGACAAGCTGGCGAGCCTGTTCGACCACCTCGCCAAGGACGACGTGGTCGTGATCGACCAGAACGCGCTGGGCGCGGCGGAGGAGCGGCTTTCCGACATCGCCGACTACCACGAACAGCGCGGGCGGATCGCGGGCGAGCGGAAGGGCAGCTACCGCCCGCTGAAGCCCGATGCGCTCTACCTTACGCGCGCGGAGTTCGACGCCGCGCTGGCCGCGCTTCCGGTCCACCGCGCCTCGGCCTTCGTCGCGGAGGAAAGCGCGAACGCAATCGACTTCGGCTTCCGCTCGGCGCGCGACTTCGCCCCCGAGCGCGGGCGCGGCGAGAATGTCTACGAGGCCGCCGCCGCGCACCTGAAGCCGGTTGCCAAGTCGCAGCGCAAGTCGCTGGTCGCGGCCTATTCCCCCGGGAGCGCGCGGCGCATGGCCGCGATCCTCGAGGAAGCGGGCGCCCCCACCGCCATCGCCGAAAGCTGGCAACAGGCGCTGGGGCTGGCGGCCAAGGCCAGGACCGCGGTGGTCGTCCTGCCGCTCGAGACCGGCTTTGCCTCCGACACGCTGGAGATCCTGACCGAGGCCGACATTCTCGGCGACCGGCTGGTGCGGCGCAAGAAGAAGCGCAAGGATTCCGATGCCTTCCTCGCCGAACTTCAGGCGCTGTCGCAAGGCGATCTCGTCGTCCATGTCGAGCACGGCATCGGCCGCTACCTGGGGCTCGAGGCGATCCCCGTCGGCAAGAGCCAGCACGATTGCGTCGCGCTCGAATATGCCGGCGGGGACAAGCTGTTCATTCCGGTCGAGAATCTCGACGTCCTTACCCGCTACGGCTCCTCGGAACAGGCGGTGGCGCTCGACAAGCTCGGGGGCGAGGCGTGGCAGCGGCGGCGAGCGAAGCTCAAGGAGCGCATCACCGCGATTGCCGGCGAGCTTATGCAGGTCGCCGCCGCCCGCGCGCTGAGGCAGGCCCCGGCCCTGCCCGCCGACCCCGCCAGCCTCGGCCAGTTCACCGACCGCTTCCCATGGGCCGAGACCGAGGACCAGGAACGCGCCATCGCCGACGTGCTCTCCGACCTCGAAAGCGGGCGTCCGATGGACCGTCTGGTGTGCGGCGATGTCGGCTTCGGCAAGACCGAAGTGGCGCTACGGGCTGCCTTCGTTGCGGCAATGAATGGGCAACAAGTTGCCATCGTTGCGCCAACGACCTTGCTGGCCCGCCAGCACTACCAGAACTTCGCCGAACGCTTCGCGGGCTTCCCGCTCAAGGTCGGGCGGCTGTCGCGGTTGGTCTCCGCCAAGGAAGCCGCCGAGACCCGCGAGGGGCTGGAGAACGGGCAGATCGACCTTGTCGTCGGCACCCATGCGATCCTGTCCAAGTCGACGAAGTTCAAGAACCTCGGCCTCGTGATCGTGGACGAGGAGCAGCGTTTCGGCGTCACCCACAAGGAAAAGCTCAAGCAGCTGCGCGCCGACGTCCATGTCCTCACCCTCACCGCCACCCCGATCCCGCGCACGCTCCAGATGGCGATGTCGGGCCTGCGCGAGTTGTCGACCATCCAGACCCCGCCGGTCGACCGCCTCGCGGTGCGCACCTACGTGATGGAGTGGGACGACATGGTGATGCGCGAGGCCTTGCTGCGCGAGCATCACCGCGGCGGGCAGAGCTTCATCGTCGTGCCGCGCATCTCGGACATGGCCGATGTCGAGGACTGGCTGCGCAAGAACGTGCCCGAGGTGAAGGCCGTCACCGCCCACGGCCAGATGAGCCCCGGCGAGGTCGAGGAGCGGATGGGCGCCTTCTACGACCGCAAGTACGACGTGCTGCTCTCGACCACCATCGTCGAGAGCGGGCTCGACATCCCCAGCGCCAACACCATCATCATCCACCGCGCCGACCGCTTCGGCCTTGCCCAGCTCTACCAGCTGCGCGGGCGCGTGGGGCGGGCGAAGCTGCGCGCCTATGCCTATCTGACCCACGAGGCCGGGGTGGCCCTGTCGGAGATCGCGCAGAAGCGCCTGAAGGTGCTCGGCGATCTGGATTCGCTCGGTGCCGGTTTCCAGCTCGCCAGCCACGATCTCGACATCCGCGGCGCGGGCAACCTGCTCGGCGACGAGCAGTCGGGCCACATCCGCGAGGTCGGCTTCGAGCTCTACCAGGCGATGCTCGAGGAGGCGATCCTTGCCGTCAAGGCGGGCGAGATGGGCCTCGAGAAACCGCGCGACAAGATCACCCCGCAGATCACGGTCGATGCCCCGATCATGATCCCAGAGGACTACGTCCCCGATCTGGCCGTCCGCATGGCGCTCTACCGCCGCCTCAACCAGGCCGAAGGGCAGAACGAGATCGAGAGCCTCGCCGCCGAGATGATCGACCGCTTCGGCGACCTGCCGCAGCCCACCAAGAACCTGATCCGCCTGATCGAGGTCAAGCATCAGGCAATCGCGGCCTGCATCGCCAAGATCGACGTCGGCGCGCGCGGCACGCTCGTCACCTTCCACAATGACGACTTCCCCGATCCGACGGGCCTCATCGCCTATGTCGAGCGGCTCAACGCCAGCGCGCCGGAGACCGCCAAGCTGCGCCCCGACATGAAGCTGGTGATCAACCGCGCCTGGGGCGATCCGCTGAGCCGCCTCAACGGATTGTTCCAGCTGACCAAGGGCCTGAGCGGCATCGTTCGCAAGGCGCAGAAGGCCAGAAAAGCCGCTTGACGCATGCCGGGGACGGAACAGGGCGGGACCTGTCCGGTTCAGTCCCCGAGTGCCCCTCCCCTCTCGCCCGAACGGAACCGGCCCGCCCGTGAAGCTCCAGATCCACGCAAGGCTCGACTATGCCTTCCCGCAGCCGAGCGACGTTCTGCTGCAGATCGAGGCCGCGCCGACCCACGGCCAGACCGTCGAGACGGCGGAGCTGTCCGTCACCCCTTCAGCCGGGATCACGCGCGTTGCCGCGCACGACCGGGTCGGCGAGCGCGCCTGGCTGGCCGCGCATGGGCGGCTGGAGATCGATTACCGCGCGGCGATCACGATCGACCGCCAGGAGCGGGACTGGTCGCAGATGCCCGCTGCGCCCTTCCACCAGCTTCCGCACGAGGCGGTGCAATATCTGTTCCCTTCGCGCTATTGCCCCTCCAACCGCTTCGCCGCGCTGGTGGAACGCGACTTCGCCGGTCTCGAGGGCGGAGCCAAGGTCGCCGCGATGCGCGACTGGGTTGCGGGCCACCTGTCCTATGTCCCGGGCGCAAGCGATGCCGAGACCACCGCAGCCGATACCTTCCATGCCCGCGCCGGGGTGTGCCGGGACTATGCGCATCTGATGATCGCGCTGGTCCGCGCCGCCGACATCCCGGCGCGCTTCGCCAGCGTCTATGCGCCGCGCGTCGACCCGCCCGATTTTCATGCGGTTGCCGAGGTGTATCTGGGCGATGGCTGGCACCTGATCGATGCAACCGGCATGGCCGGCGCGACCGAGATGGCGGTGATCGGCGTGGGCCGCGACAACGGCGACGTTGCCTTCATGACCGCCTTCGGACCGCTTGCAATGAACGGTCAGAGCGTGTCGGTGGAGGCGGTCTGAGCGGCAGGACGCCCGCCGCTACCCGTGCCCCATGCCCCGCGCGGTGCGAGCCAGCGCCAGCACGCTCTCGCTCGGCATCGGCTGGGCGCGCAGGAAGCCCTGCCAGCCATCGCAGCCCTCGGCAGTGATCGCGGCGCGCTGGATCTCGGTCTCGATCCCCTCGGCATAGATCGCCAGGCCAAGCGCCTTGCCGAGCTGCACGATCGCGCGGAACACCGCCAGCGCGGTGGGATCGCCCGGCACGCCCTCGACCATCACCTTGTCGAGCTTGAGAACATCCAGAGGCAGCTCGCGCAGGTAGCGGAAATTGCAGAAGCCCGCGCCGAAATCGTCCAGCGCGGTGCGGAAGCCGAGGCCCCGAAGGGCCTTCAATGCGCTCGCCGCCTGGGCGAGGTTGCGCAGCAGCAGGTCCTCGGTGATCTCCAGCATCAGCCGCTGCGGGGCGATGTCCGACTGGCCGATCAGCGCAGCGAAATCGGCGGCGAAGCGGGGATCGCCCAGTTCCTCGGGCGTGATGTTCAATGACAGGGTCAGCACCTCGGGCCAGGTGCCCGCATCCTCCAGCGCGCGGGCGACCACGTGGCGCGACAGCGGGGCGACCAGCGCGGCGCGTTCGGCCACGGCGAACAGGTCGCGCGCCCCGATCGGCCCCAGCGTCGGGTGCCGCCATCGCGCGAGCGCCTCGGCGCCCGTCACCGCTCCCGTGATGCAGGAGAACTGCGGCTGGAACAGCACCTCGATCTCGCGCCGGTCGAGCGCGCGCAGCAGATCGGCCTCGAGCACGCCCGGCCGCACGCCGGGCAGGTGCCCGCGCGTTGCCGGTGCACGCAAGGATGTCCGACCCTGTTCCATCACGCTCCTCTTTGCCCCGCCCTTCCTTAACCCTTGATCGCGCGCCTGCCTCGCATCAATTGCAATCCGAGCCGATATGGCACATCAGGGCAACCGCCTGGCACGGCGTCGGGGATAACCCGGTTGGCGCCGCTTTTCTGCCGGAGGGGGACGAATGGCGAGCAACGGCATGACCTATCAGCGGCTGGCGCTGCTCGCGTCGGACACCCCGCGCGCGGCCGAGGCCTATGACGCGCTGCTCGCCCAGGGCGAATGGGTGCCGCTCGACGAGGCCGATGCCGTGGTGGTGCTGGGCGGCGACGGGTTCATGCTCCAGACGCTCCACGCGATGCTCGACGCGGGCCGGGTGATCCCGGCCTATGGCATGAACCTCGGCACGGTCGGCTTCCTGATGAACCGCTACGACCGGCGCGCCGCGATCGCCGCCAAGGTCAACAAGGCGCGTCACTGGACGATCTCGCCGCTCAGGGTGGAGGCGGTGACGCAGGATGGCGAAACCCACGTGATGAGCGCGATCAACGAGATCTCGCTGCTGCGCGAGACCCGCCAGACCGCCAAGATCGAGGTCACGGTGGGCGACCGCGTGCGCATCCGGGAACTGGTGTGCGACGGGGTACTGGTGGCGACGCCGGCCGGGTCGACCGCCTACAACCTCTCGGCGCAAGGGCCGATCCTGCCGCTCGACAGCAAGATGCTCGCCCTCACCCCGATCAGCCCCTTCCGCCCGCGCCGCTGGCGGGGGGCGATCCTGCCCGACCGGATGAAGATCATCCTCAAGGTGCTCGACCCGGCCAAGCGCCCGGTCGCGGCGGTGGCCGACCAGAAGGAGCTGCGCGACATCGCCGAGGTGCGGCTCGAGATCGCGCGCGACTGCGACCTCACCCTGCTGTTCGACCCCGGCCAGAGCCTCGAGGAGCGGATCGTGGCAGAGCAGTTCGTCACCGCCTGAGGATCATCCACGGGCTTGCCAAAAGCCTCTTGCAATCCCCCAGCCCGCCCCATATAGGCGCGCCTCTGCCAGCGGACTTGTCTGCCGGTTGCTCCCCGATAGCTCAGCGGTAGAGCATTCGACTGTTAATCGAATGGCCGTAGGTTCGAATCCTACTCGGGGAGCCACTTTCCTCCACAACCCGTTCCGGAACCTGACCTGACCTGCACCGCCGGCAGGGTCCGGCTGTTCAACGCGGCGCGCCGGATCGCGGCTGCGCCGTTCACGGCGATCTCGTAACCTATGTTCGGGCGGGGCGCGCCCGCACGGGCGATGGGCAGGCTCGCGGCACGGCAATCTCGCCTGCTGCCGCTCGTCCACATCGAACGGGGGGAAGAGATGGAAACTCGTCGCGTCGCCGTGCCGCTTGCGGAGCTCCCCGAGGCGAGCGGCGGGAACGCCGCGCCCGGCGGTGGCCGCCTGCATACCTCTCCCCGGCCCTTGCCATCCGGCGGGCTGACGACCTTCGACGTGTTCGAGACGCTGCTCGTGCGCTGCGTCACCCCGCATCACGAGATCTTCGACCGGCTCGGCCGCGTCGCCGCAGGCCGCGGGCTGATCCCCTGCTCAGCCCACGCCTTCGCGCGAACCCGCGAAGCCGCGAACCACCGCACCCGATCGCTGCATGGCGAAGCAATGTGCCTGCGCGAGATCTATGCCGATCTTGCCGCGGCGCTGGGCCTGTCGGCGGAGGTCGCGCAGGAGCTGATGGCGCTGGAGATTGCCGAGGAAGCGCGCGCGCTGCGTCCGGTCGAGACCGTCCGGCCGCTGCTGGACCAGGCGAGACAGGCAGGGCGCGGCGTCGCCTTCGTCTCCGACATGTATCTGCCCGCGGACTTCATCCGCGAACAGCTCGCTCGGCACGGCTTCTGGGAGGAAGGCGACCGTCTCTACGTCTCGCACGAGCATGGCTGCGAAAAGCGCGGCGGGCGCCTGTTCGGGATAGTTGCGCAAGCCGAGGGCGTCTCTCCCCGCGCCATCACCCATTTCGGCAACGACACCGCCGCCGATTGGCGCGGGCCGCAAAAGGCCGGAGCGACCGGCAGGCTCGTCACGACCGGCAATCCGAACCGCTACGAACGCGCGCTCGAGGCCTTTCGCCACGAGACCGACGGCAGGACCGCGATCCTCGCGGGTGCCTCGCGCCTCGCCCGCACGTCGCTCCCGGCGACATCGGGACGCGATCAGGCGATGATCGATGTCGCGGCCGGCGTGATCGCCCCGCTGCTCACCTCCTTCGTGCTGTGGCTGTTCCAGCAGGTCGAGGAGCGCGGGCTCAAGCGGCTCTACTTCCTCTCGCGCGATGCCGAGATCCTGATGGAGATCGCGCTGCAACTCGCGCCCAAGCTCCGCAACCGGGTGGAGCTGCGCTATCTCTATGCCAGCCGTCTGGCATGGAACTCGGCGGTCTCCGGCCCCGACACCAACCCCCACGTGTGGTACAGCGTCATCTACCAGTCGGCGACCGGCTTCTCCAACGCCGAACTGCTCGAGCGCGTCGGGCTGGAGCAGGACCAGATCGAGCGGATCACCGCCGCAGACCGCAGGGAATGGAGCGGGACGCGCGACCGCACGATCCTGCGGACCACGCTCGAGGGCCTGCAGGCCGACGGCACGCTGCAGCGTCTCGCCGAGCGGAACAAGGAGCTGGTGCTCGACTACCTCGGGCAGGAAGGCCTGTTCGACGACGTCCCCCATGCGGTGGTCGACGTGGGCTGGCGCGGGACGCAGCACGACGTGCTGATCGAATTGCAGCGCGAGCGCGGCGTCGCCCCGGCCTACGGGCTGTTCTTCGGGCTCGACCTCAGCGGCAGCCAGTGGGGGAGCCTGCGCAGCGGCTTCTACTTCGATGCCCGCCGCCACGCCGCCGAAAATGCCGGCGAGGTCCATGACGGCCCGTGGGGCTACCAGCCCCCGCGCGTGCCGGAGGAACTGGGCAAGGTCGCCCCGCGCGAGCTCTATTCGCTGTTCGAGATGTTCTGCGCCGGCCGCGAGGGTTCCCTCCTCGGCTATCGCCGCGCGGACGGCCGCGTGCTCCCGGTCACCGATGCGCGCAGGCCCGCCGAAGTCCGCGCGTGGAACATCGACCGGGTCTACGAGACCGTCGCTGCCTTTGTCGCCAATGTGGACCTAGACGAGACTTCCTTCCTCAATGTCGACGTGCGGCCTGCCCTCGAACGCGTCGTCGACCTCCTGTGGCAGCGCCCGACGCGGCTCGAGGCCGAGGCCTGGGGCACCTTCCCGTGGGAGCTCGGCCTCGGCAGCAGCCGGTGCACCCGCGATTTCGCCCCGCCCTACGATCACCGCTACATCGGCACCAAACTGGGGCTGGATGCGACGCTCAAGACCCAGTGGCCGGCCGCCTCGCTCGCCCGCAGCAACCCGGTGATGCTCGCCTGCAAGACGCTCAAGGACGGGTCGGCCTATCCGCGCCTGATCGGCAAGTCGAAGGCAGCGGTGAGACGGCTCGTGGGCTGAGACCGCGCGGCGGCAGTCGGGCTGTCGATGGCACCGTCGCGACTCTGTTCCTCGCACTCTCGGTCCGGCGGCAGGCTAAGCCGACGAACGCCTGAGCCTCGCCGCAGCGCCTAGACGCCGAGCAGCAGGCGCACGCCCACCACCAGCACCAGCAGCGCGGTCAGCCAGCGGATCCATTTCGGCGAAAGCAGGCGCGCGGCCATCAGGCTGCCGACCTGTCCGCCGATCACCACCGCGATGAGCAGCGGAAGCGCCGCGCCAATCGCCTGCCCGAACAGCGCGGGGCCGTTCTTGACCATCTGCCCGGCCAGTCCGAACAGCGAATTGACGAGGATGAACAGGCTGGCGGTCGCCGCGATCCCTCGCGCCTCGTGCCAGCGCACGAGGTGCAGCAGGGGAGCGAGGAAGATGCCCCCTCCGATCCCCACCAGCCCGGCGAAATAGCCGAGCGGCGCGGCGGCGAGCGGCATGAGGCGCGCGGCCCGCGCGGGCGCGGCCCCCGCGCCTTCGCGCACCGGGACCAGCATGGTGAGCGCGGTCAGCACGAGGCTCCCGCCGAGCAGCGTCAGGAAGGTCGCCTCCCTGATCGGGGTCAGCCCGCCGAGAAAGCTCGCCGGGGCGCCGAGGGCGACGATCACCAGCGCCTTCTTCCACGGGGTCACGCCGGCGCGGGCGAAGCGGATGCTTCCGCCCGTCACCACCACGATGTTGCAGGCGAGGCTGACCAGCGGGATCAGCCGGTAGTCGAGGTCCGACAGCGCCAGCAGCGCCGAATAGGTCGATCCGCCGCCGAAGCCGACACTGGCATAGAGCAGCGCCGTCACCCCGAAGGCGAGCGCGAGCAGCGCCGGAACCGCTCCGATCATCATCGCCCCCCGCTCTCAGGCGTCAGACGTTGTGGGAGGCGCCCACCGCACCGTGGCAATGCTTGTACTTGCTGCCCGAGCCGCAGGGGCACGGCGCGTTGCGGCTGATGTCGAGATTGGCCCAGGGATTTTCCGGGTTGGCCCCTCCCGGCCCGAACGCCGCGCGCGGGCTTCCGGCCAGCGAGCCGAACAGTTCGGGGCGCAGCTCCGACCCGTCGCCATCGGCCGAATTGTCGAGGCCGGTCAGCGGGTCGATGTGGCCGGTGAGGAAATCGGGCAGTTCCGGCAGAGCCTGCGGCGCGGGCTGCTCGATCCGCAGCTCGGCGCGGAACAGGATCTTGGTGACCTCCTCGCGCAGGGTGTCGAGCATGGTCTCGAACAGGCCGAAGGCTTCCTGCTTGTATTCGTTGATCGGCTGCTTCTGGGCAATGCCGCGCATCCAGATCACCTGGCGCAGCGCATCGAGAGTGGCGAGGTGCTCCTTCCAGTGATGGTCGAGCTGGCGCAGCAGCACGTCCTTCTCGACGATCCGCCAGATCGAGGGATCGGACGCCGTGACCTTCTCCTCCATCATCGCGTCGGTGAGCGCGCGCAGCTTCTCCTCGAGGAGTTCCGGCTCCACCTCGTCCTCGGCGAGCCATTCGTCGTACGGCGGCTGGAAACCGAAGATCTCCTCGGTGCGCGCCTTGAGCTTCTCGATGTCCCACTGTTCGGGATAGGAGCCCGGCGGGCAGGCGGCGCCGACGATGGCGTTGATCGTGTCGTGGCGCATGTCGACCACGACATCGTCCACGGCTTCCGAATCCATGATCTCGGCGCGCTGTTCGTAGACAACCTTGCGCTGGTCGTTCATCACGTCGTCGTATTGCACGACCTGCTTGCGCATGTCGTAGTTGCGCGCCTCGACCTTCTTCTGCGCGGTCTCGATCGCCTTCGACAGCCACTTGGAACCGATCGCCTCGCCGTCGGCGAGGTTCGAGTTCATCATCTTGGCGAACAGCGTGTCGGGACCGAAGATGCGCAGGAGATCATCCTCGAGGCACAGGTAGAAGCGCGAGAGGCCCGGGTCGCCCTGACGGCCCGAGCGGCCGCGCAGCTGGTTGTCGATGCGGCGGCTCTCGTGGCGCTCGGTGCCGAGCACGAACAGGCCGCCGGCCGCCTTCACGCGCTCCTTCTCCTCGGCGACCTCGGCGCGGATGCGGGCAATCGCCGCGTCGCGCTCGGGCCCCTCCGGCATGTCGGCGAGCTCGTCGTTGATGCGGAATTCGACATTGCCGCCGAGCTGGATGTCGGTGCCGCGCCCGGCCATGTTCGTGGCGATGGTGACGGCGCCATAACGGCCCGCCTGGGCGACGATGTGCGCTTCCTGTTCGTGGAAGCGGGCGTTGAGGACGGCGTGCTTCACGCCTTCCTTGTCGAGATACTGGCTGAGCAGTTCCGACTTCTCGATCGAGACCGTGCCGACCAGCACCGGCTGGCCGATCTCCTGCTTGGCCTTGATCGCGCGGGCGATCGCCTGGAACTTGTCGGCGGTGTTCTTGTAGAACTCGTCCTCCTCGTCGATCCGGGCGACGGGCAGGTTGGTCGGAATCTCGACCACGCCGACCTTGTAGATGTCCCAGAACTCCGCCGCTTCGGTCGCTGCCGTGCCGGTCATGCCCGAGAGCTTGGGATACATGCGGAAATAGTTCTGGAAGGTGATCGAGGCGAGCGTCTGGTTCTCTGGCTCGATGCGGACGCCCTCCTTGGCCTCGACCGCCTGGTGAAGTCCGTTCGACCAGCGGCGGCCGTCCATCATGCGCCCGGTGAATTCGTCGATGATGATGACCTTGCCGTCCTTGACGATGTAATCGGTGTCGCGCTTCCTCGCGAAATTGGCGACCAGCGCCTGGTCGAGATGGTGCACGACCTGCGTGTTCTCGACATCGAACAGGTTGTCGGTGGCGAGCAGGCCCTTCTCGATGAGCAGCTGCTCGACTTCCTCCATGCCCTCTTCGGTGAGCTGGACGCGCTTGGTCTTCTCGTCGATGTCGAGCCATTCGCGCGGAATGTCGCGCGCGACCTGGTCGAGGGCAACGTAGAGCTCGGACTTGTCCTCGGTCGGACCCGAGATGATCAGCGGCGTGCGCGCCTCGTCGATCAGGATCGAGTCCACCTCGTCCACGATCGCGAAGTTGAAGGGCCGCTGCGCCATCGCCGCACGCTCGTGCTTCATGTTGTCGCGCAGGTAATCGAAGCCGAACTCGTTGTTGGTGCCGTAGGTGATGTCGGCATTGTAGGCGTCGCGCTTGTATTCCTCGGGCATGCCGGGGACGATCACGCCGACCGTCAGGCCGAGCCAGTTGTAGAGCCGCCCCATCTCGGCCGCGTCGCGCCGGGCGAGGTAGTCGTTGACCGTGACGACATGGACGCCCTTGCCCTCGAGCGCATTCAGGTAGACCGCGAGCGTCGCCATCAGGGTCTTGCCCTCGCCGGTGCGCATTTCCGCGATCTCGCCGCGGTGGAGCACGAGGCCGCCGATCAGCTGCACGTCGAAATGGCGCATTCCGAAGACGCGCACCGATGCCTCGCGCACGGTGGCGAAGGCTTCGGGCAGGATGTCGTCGAGCTTGGCGCCGCCGTCGATGAGGGCGCGCAGCTTGGCCGTCTGGCCCTGCAGCTCCTCGTCGGAGAGCGCCTGAATCTGGGGCTCCAGCGCGTTGATCTGGGCAACGATCTTGCGCGCGGACTTGATGTAGCGGTCGTTGGACGAACCGAAGACCGATTTGACGATGGCATTGAACATGGGGACAGACCTTTGATGCACACGGCGGCCCGGCGGACGGGCCTCAAGCGGGTGATGGAGGATGGCGCGCGCGGCCGCGATCGGTCCGGCGCGCGGAAAGCACGGGAGGAAAGCTCGGGCGCGCCTATTCGTAGGCGCGTTCGATCCCCATCAGCACCGGCAGGCGCAGAGCCTCGGGCTCGGCGGGCGGCGGGCAGGTCGCCTCTGCCGCGCGGGTGGCGATGATCGTTGCGGGCGCGGGCTGGACCGCCACGCTTTCGCCCGCCATGTGCTCTGTGCCGCTCGCGGCGGCAACGCTGGACGAGCACGCCAGCGCCTCGGCCAGCGACGCCTGCGCCGTGCCGCCGAAAGCGACAAGGCCGGTAAGCAGGGCCAGCAGGGCTAGGAAACGCCGGGTCATGGTCATGCGCAGATAGAGAATCGACCGCGTTTCGTCCACCGGGTTTCGCGGATTTACTGCGCCGCGTCCCCGGCCTAGAGGCCTCACCCATGCAGATCGACCGCTCCCCGCTCGCCCGCCCCTTCCCCGCCCTGCCCGCGATTGCCGGCGTGACGCTGCGCGTGGCCCGGGCGCGCTACAAGACGTGGGACCGCTGCGACCTGACCTTCGCCGAACTGGCCGAGGGCACGAGCGCGGCAGGCGTGTTCACGAAAAGCGCCTGTGCTTCCTCCGAGGTCGAACTCGGGCGCGAGGCGGTGAAGCTCGGGCGCGCGCGGGCGCTGATTGTCAATGCCGGCAACTCCAACGCCTTCACCGGCTGGCGCGGTCGCGCCGCCGTCGAGGCGATCCGCGCGCAGGTCTCCCAGGCGCTGGGCTGCTCGCTCGACGAGGTGTTCGTCTCCTCGACCGGCGTGATCGGCGTGCCGCTGCCGGTCGACAAGGCGCAGGCCGGGATCGCCGCGGCGCTCGAGGCCCAGACCTGCGGATGGGAGGATGCGGCGAACGCGATCGGCACCACCGACACCTTCGCCAAGGGCGCGGGTGCCAGCGCGATGGTCGGCTCCGTGCGGGTGGAGCTGGCCGGGATCATCAAGGGTTCCGGCATGATCGCCCCCGACATGGCGACCATGCTCGGCTATGTCTTCACCGATGCCGACGTCGCCCCGGCCTTCCTCCAGGAGGCGCTGGAGCGCGCCAATGCGAAGACCTTCTCCTGTATCACCGTCGACGGCGACACCTCCACCAGCGACACGGTGATGGTCTTCGCCACCGGCAAGGCCGGGAACGCCCGGATCGAGAGCTGGGACAGCCCGGGCGCCGATGCCTTCGCCGCCGCGCTCGCCGACGTGTGCCGCGAACTCGCGCAGCTGGTGGTGCGCGACGGCGAAGGCGCGCGCAAGTTCGTCACTGTCCGCGTCTCGGGCGCCGTCAGCGACGCCAGCGCAAGGGCCGTCGGCCTCGCCGTCGCCAACTCGCCGCTGGTCAAGACCGCCATCGCCGGCGAGGACGCCAACTGGGGCCGCGTCGTGATGGCGGTGGGCAAGGCGGGCGAACCGGCCGACCGCGACCGGCTCTCGATCGCCTTCGGCGGCGTGTGGGCGGCGCGGGACGGGGTGCCGGTGGAGGACTATGACGAGGCGCCCGTGGCCGCACACCTCAAGGGCGAGGAAATCGACATCGCCGTCGACCTCGGGCTTGGCGAAGGCCGCGCCACCGTCTGGACCTGCGATCTCACCCACGGCTACATCGCGATCAACGCGGATTACCGGTCTTGAGCGCGCTCGACGACGAAATCCGCGATCTGATGCGCTTCGCCGCGCAGCGTTCGATGCTGCCGCGCTTCCGCAATCTGGCTGCAGGCGAGGTCGAGATGAAGGGCGCGGACGATCCCGTCACCGTGGTCGACCGCGAGGTGGAGGCCTTCCTCACCGAGGCGCTGACAAAGCTCGCCCCCGGCGTTGCCGTCGTCGGCGAGGAGGCGGTGCACGCCGACAAGGGCGTACTCGATCACCTCTCCGGCCAGTGCTGGATCATAGATCCGCTCGACGGCACGGCGAACTTCGCCGAGGGCAAGGAGCCCTTCGGCATCATCGTCGCGCTGGCCGACGCGGGAGAGGCTGTCGCAGGGTGGATCTACGATCCGGTGAAGGACCGCTTCTGCCATGCCCGTCGCGGCGAAGGAGCCTTCGTGAACGGAGAGCGGATCGCGGCCCGCACCACCGGGCAAACACCGCCCGTCACCGCCGTCAGCCGCATCTTCCTCACCCCCGAGCAGTCGGCGATGGTCGATGCGAAGCTCGCGCCCCACTACACCCTCGTCGACATCCCCCGCTGCGCCGCCGAGCAATATCCGCGCCTCGCCCTCGGCGAGAACGACATCTCCAGCTTCAAGCGCACACTCGCCTGGGATCACGCGGCGGGCGTGTTGTGGCTGAACGAGGCAGGCGGCAAGGCGGCGCGGCTCGACGGCAGCGCCTACCGCGTCGACCAGCACGATGCGCCCGGCCTGGTGGGCGCATCGAGCCCGGCGATCTGGGACGAATTCGTCGCGCGGGTGCTGGGCTGAGCTTCAGAGCTCGCTTTCGAGCCAGGCCTTTAGCGCGCCCTTGGGCGCGGCGCCCAGCTTCTGGGCGACGGGTTGGCCGTTCTTGTAGAGCACCATCAGCGGGATCGACTGCACGCCGATGGCGGCGGGCGTGTCGGTGTTCTCCATGATGTCCATCTTGGCGATCACCACCTTGCCGGCGAGTTCATCGCTGATTTCCTCGAGCGCCGGGGCGATCATCTTGCAGGGGCCGCACCAGTCCGCCCAGAAATCCACCAGCACGGGGGTATCGCTGTCCAGCACATCGGCCTTGAAGCTCGCATCGGTCACGTTGACGGTCGCCATCATCTGTCTCCTTTTGCCGGAGCATAGGAGCGCCGGTCACGGGAATGCAATCTAGTGAGCGCGGCTTTTCACTCAATATCGGGGAGCGGCAAGGATTGCTGCGGAGTCTGCAAGGCGTGCTTGTGCGCCGCGAGCACCTCGGGCGCCAGGTCGAACAGCACCGGAGCGTGGGTGTAGAGCACCCCTGCCCGCACCGTGCGGCCCGGATGGATCGCCTCCAGCGCGGCGACATAGGCGGCCATCTGCCGCAGAGTGGAAAGCGGGATCTCTTCCGCGCTTGTCGGCGGGCGGCGGGTGGTCTTGAAATCGACCACGGTGATGGTGGTCTCCCCGATCAGCAGGCGGTCTGCGGTGCCGGCGACCACCACTCCGTCCACCGTTGCGGCCAGCGGCACCTCGGCGAGCGCCCCGGGCGAGAACAGTGCGGCAAATTCGGGGTGATCGAGCACGCCGAGCGCGGCAGACAGCATTTCCTCGCGCGCCGGTTCTTCGAGGTCGGACGCCTGCCGCGCAAGCCAGCCGCGGGCCGCCTCAGCCCGCCCATGCGCAGGGACATCGGGCAGGCGCTCGAGCAGTGCGTGGATCAGGCTCCCGCGCCTTGCGGCATCTCGCGCGGCCTCGGGCGGGAGCGGCGGCGTGGCGGCCCTGTCCTCGCCCGCGGATGACGGCGCGAGCGGTCGCGGCGGGCGCGGTTCGGGGCCGATCGGCGTGGTGACCCAGCGCGGGAGCGAAACCGCCTCGGCAGGCTGCGACGCGGCGTCGGCGTCCGGCACCAGCGGGCCGGCACGCTCGCCCCATTCCTGGCGCCAGTTCCAGACCGGATCGGACAGCTCCTCGCCCTCGAACAGCGGCGCGAGGCGGGCATACCAGCTGTCCTCGTGGGGTACGCCCTTCTTCGCCTCGTTCTTGTTGAGCGACCCGCCGATGAACAGGGCCTCCTCGGCGCGGGTCAGGGCGACGTAGAGCAGCCGCCAGTGCTCCTGCAGCGCGGCGGCCTTCTTCGCCTCCTCGGCCTCGGCGATGCGGCCCTTGCGCTCCTCCTTGCCCAGCGGCGGGAGCGGCACCTCGCGCTTGCGGTCGCCCGCGAGGTCGAAGGGATCGTCCTCCAGCGAAAGATCGCCCGGATCGCCGGGGGCGCCGGTCGCATCGGCGAGGATCACGATCGGCGCCTGAAGGCCCTTGGAGCCGTGCACCGTCATCACCCGCACCTGCCCGCCCCCGCCGCCGGAATCGCGCTTGAGATCGCCCGTCCCGGCATCGAACCAGGCGATGAAGCCCGCAAGGCTCGGCCAGTGTTCGGCCTCGTAGGAGAAGGCGGCGTTGATCAGCTCGTCGAGCGGATCATTGGCCTCGGCCCCCAGCCGCTCGACCAGCCGCGCGCGGCCCTGCCACGGGCCGGTCAGCAGCCAGGCGATCAGCGCCTGCGGGGTCTGGTAATCGGCGCGGCGGAGCAGATCGCGCAGCTTCTCCGCCGTGGCGGCAACCTCCGGCGGCGCATCCTTGCGGCGCAGGTGATCCCACAGCCGCACCTTCTCCGGGCGCGGGACATGGGCGAGAATATCGTCCTGAGTCCATCCGATCAGCGGCGAGGCGAGCAGGGAGGCAAGGCTGAGGTCGTCCTGCGGCTGCGCGGCGAAGCGCAGCGCGGCGAGCACATCGCACACCGCCAGCGGCGCGCCTAGTCGCAGCCGGTCGACCCCCGCGACCGGCACGCCCTTGGCATAGAGCTTCGCGACGATCTGGGCGGCGAGTTCCTTCCTCTGGCGCACAAGCACCATGATGTCCCCGGCCCGGGCGTGGCGGTGCGTGCCCTTGGCGAGGACGAAGGGATCCTCGAGGCTGACCCAGCGGCGCACCTGTTCGGCGATGCGTTCGGCGAGCAGGGTGTCGTGGCGCGGCAGCCAGTCGCGCTCGCCCGCCTCCTCGGCCTCGTCTTCGTCGGTCTCGCTTTCGGCCTTCTCGGGCACGACCGGCGGCCACAGGGTGACGAGTCCCGGTCGCTCGGCGCCGACATGTGGCGCAGGCGCGCGGTCGAGCCCGAAGGCGGGGAAACCCAGCAGGTCGATCATCCGGTTGACGAAGCCGAGAACGATGTCGGCGGTGCGGAACGACTGGCCGAGATCGAGATCCTGCCAGCCCGGCGCACGGCGGTTGACCCGACCTGCGGCGATCCCCTCGCGCGCGGCGGTGATGCGGGCGTGGACGCGGCTCTTGGCGCGGGCGAAGTTCTCCGGGCTGGTGCCCTGGAAGCCGAAGATCGCCTGCTTGTAATCGCCCACGGTGAAGATCGTGCGCAGCTTGTCCCCGCGCGCGCCCTCCCCACTGAAGAAGTCGTCGATCAGCGCCTCGACGATGTCCCACTGACTGCGGTTGGTGTCCTGCGCTTCGTCGATCAGGATGTGGTCGAAATGGCGGTCGAGCTTGTAGCGGATCCAGTCGGCGGCCTCGGCCTCGCCGAGCAGGCTTGCGGCCTTGCGGATCAGGTCGCCGAAATCGAGCAGGCCCTCGCGGGCCTTCCTCGCCTCCCAGCGGAGCGCGAAGGCACGGCCGATCTCGAGCGCGGAGGCGACGATGTCAGCGCAGGCGACGAGCGCGCGGCGATCCTCGTGTTCGCGCAAAGCCTCGGCGATGTCCTCCTGACGGCGGGTGAAGAGCGGGTCGAGCTTGGCCGCGCCCTCCATCTTGCGCGGCTCGCCGTCCTTCTTGAGCAGCGTCTCGCGAAAGCGCGCTGCCTCCCCCACCCGCGCCGGGAGATCGAGCGACAGCCAGTGGCGCACGAAAACGGCCGCCTCCTGGCCGGTCTTGGCTTTCCAGCCCTCGAGCGCGGGGAGCAGCGCCAGCAGGACATCGTCGGGGAACAGATCGGGATGGAGCACCTCGCTTGCCCATTCCTCGCCCGCATCGGCCGGCATACCGAGCGTCTGGCGCACCCGGGCGATCATCGGCGACTGCCAGCTGCCCGGGCCTTGCCACAGGTCCTCGGCATCGGCAGCGCGCATCAGCCAACCGTGCAGGGCGGAGGGATCCTTGCGGGTGGTGAACAGGCGGATCCCATCCAGCACGGCCACATCATGCGTCCGCTCGGCCTCCTCGACGAGGTCGGTCAGCACCTCGCGCGCCAGCAGTTCGCGGCTGCGGTCGTCCATCACCCGCGTGCCCGGGGCAAGGCCCGCCTCCTCCGGGAAATTGCCGATCAGGAACTGCGCGAAGGCGTGGATGGTGTCGATCCTGAGCCCCCCGCCGGGGCAGTCGAGGACGCTTGCAAAGAGGCTGCGGGCGCGCTCGCGGGTGGCCGGATCGTTCGGCGCGCCGAGATGGCCAAGCTCTTCGAACAGCTTGGTCTCGGGAAGCCGCACCCAGCGCGCCAGCACCGCGTTGATGCGGTTCGCCATCTCCGCCGCGCCCGCCTTGGTGAAGGTGAGGCACAGGATCTGCGACGGGCTCACGTCCTCGCGCAGCAGCAGCCTGAGCACGCGCGCGGAGAGCACCTGGGTCTTGCCAGTCCCCGCCGAGGCGGAGAGCCAGACGTTGTCTTCCGGGTCCGCCGCAAGCAGCTGGTTGCCCGCCAGAGGAAAAACGAGACCGCTCATGCCGCGCCTCCGCCGGTTCCGCTGTCAGGCCCGCTCATGCGCACCAGCCATTCCTCGAGCCGCATCAACTGGTCGTATTCGTTGTAGCCCTTGTAATCGGGGTTTTCGCGCGCGGTGAAGGGATCGGTGCCCCTGATGAAGCGGGCGATCGCCAGCGATAGCTTGTCGGCATGGAAGGGGAGATAGTCGCCGGGCTCGATCCCGGTCCGGGCCTTATCGATCCGCATCGGGGTCTCGCGGTAGCCGAAGCCCTCCTCCTTGTTGGCCTTGCCGAGCGACCAGTATTCGAAACGGGTCGCCTCGCCCGTCACCACCTGGCCGGTCTTTCTGTTCGCAAACCGCCCGTGCTGCGCGATCAGCCCCAGCAGCCCGAGTTGCAGCGCATAGCCGGCAGTCACCTGCGTCTTGGACGGCGGGGCGCCGGTCTTGTAATCGACGATCGCGAGGCTGCCGTCGGCGAGCCGGTCGATCCGGTCGGCGCGGCCGATGATCCGCACGCCGTCGAAGGTCATCTCGCCTTCGATCTCGGTGGCCAGCACTGTGCGGCCCTCTCCGGCGGCCTCATCGGCGATCATCCGCTCGAAGCGTTCCATCGCGGCGATCAGGCGCGGTTGCCACAGCGCGCGGAACAGGGGGTGGACGCGCTTTTTCTCGAAATGCGCCGCGGCAAAGGGCGCGAGCGCGAGGCCGGGCTCTGTCGCCTTGGCCTTGTGCCACGAATCGAGGATGTCGTGCACCAGCGTGCCGCGCAGCGCGGGATCGCTGAAGGGATCGGCGGCGAGCGGATCGAGCTGGCGCAGGCCAAGGATCGCCTGCGCATAGAACTGGTAGGGATCGCCCAGCAGCCGGTCGAGCGCGGTCACCCGGATCGGCACGTTGCGCAAGGCTGCCGAAGGCTCGGGCGCCGGACGGGGATACTCATCGGCGGGTGGACGCTGGCGGTCGAGATGCGGGAGCAGCGCCGGCACCGTGAGCTCGAGGTGCTCGCGCTCGAGATCATCGCCCAGCAGCGCCTCGACCCTGAGCAGAAAGCGCGAAGGCAGCGTCGGCCCCTCGGCATCGCGCAGGGAGCGCGAGAGCACCACCTGCGGCGCGCCCATCGCACCTGCAAGGTCGTGCGCGGCAAGCCCGATCCGGAACTCCGCGCCCGGCACGCCCAGCGCCCGCAGGATCGCCGGCGCCAGCAACGCGTCGGCACCCGGCGCCTGCGGCCAGGACCCCTCGTTGAGCCCGGCGCAGATCACCAGGTCGGCCCGCGCCATGCGCGCCTCGAGCAGGCCGTAGATGGCAACGCGCGGGTGCCCGCCATAGCCGGGGCGCACCGCCACCGCCTCCATCTGGTCGCGCAGCACGCCGGCAAGGTCGGCGGTCTCGATCATGGTGCCGAGGCTGGCCGCCGTCCCGCGCAGTTCCTCGACCATCTGGCCGAGCGCGCGCCCGTCCTCGCGCTCCCAGATCGCGGACCGGGCGAAGGCCTCGGCGGCGGCCGAGAGCCGCGCCAGCGCCTCGGCTAGGGCAATGTTCGGCGGCCAGTCGGCAAGCGGAGCGATCAGCGCCTCGGCCTCGTCCCACCACGCGCCGATCTTCGCCTTGCCGGCTATCTCGCGCAGCGGCTCCAGCCCCGGGGCAGGCGACGGCCCGCGCAGGGCCCGGTCGAAGACGCGCAGGCCGGTGAGCCATTCACGCCGCGCGCCGTCGTCCCATGCGCGCACCAGCGGATGGCTGAAGGCGGCGACGAGGCTCGCGGGATCGGGCCCATTGGCAGCGATCTCGGCGAGCAGACCGAACAGCCGCCCGGCCGGGGTCAGCGCCAGCGGACGACCGGCCGAATCGTCGGCGGCGATGTTCCAGCGTTCGAGATGCTGCACCACACGGCGCGCAAGGCCCCGGTCGGCCGCGACCACGGCGATCCGCTTGGCCGGTTGTTCGAGCGCCTGCCGCACCAGCAGGGCGATCGCCTGTGCCTCCTCCTCGATCGCGGCGCAGGTCATCAGCCGTACCCCGTCGAGCCGCCGCCTGTCGGCATCGAGCCCGACCCAGGCGCGGCTCGCCTGCGGGGGTAGGAACAGCGAGGAAATGGCGCGGCTGCGCGCAGGCTCGGCGGCGGTCAACCCGCGGCGGTGCCAGGGCTGCACCTCGACGCGGTTCACGCCCATGCGGTTAAGCAACAGCTTGAGGTGATACTGGGGATGGGTCACCGCGTCCGCAGCGCCGAACACCGGACCGCCCGGCTCGGCAGCGGCACCCGCAAGGCCCAGCTCGTCCCACGCGGCGTCATCCATCGCAAGATCGCAGTCGGGCAGCACCACCGCGCCCTCGGGCAGCTCGGCCACGACCCGCAGCAGCCGCGCGAGCGCGGGGGCGGCGCTGGTCACCCCGGCAGCGATCACCGGATGGGGCGGCGGTGCCTCTTTCCAGCGGCGCGCGGCGTGGTCGAACAGCAGATTGCGGCGCGTGGCGGCATCGACCTCCCCGCGTTGCGCCAGTTCCGCCTGCCAGCGGGCGGCGACCCGCGCGAACAGGCGGATCGCGCGTTTCCAGTGTTCGGCCAGTTCGGCCACGCTGTCGAGCACCGCATCGCCCAGCAGGTCGGCAACGGTCTTCTCCTCGACCAGCAGGCGGTCGATGGTGCGCGCCATCTCGCGCGCGAGATTGAGCCGCGCGCGTCCGGGGAGCGCATCGAGGCCCTCGGCCGCGCGCTCCTCGGCGATCAGGCGGTCGAGCGTCAGCCATCGCCGCACCGGATCGCAGGCCGGGGGGATGTCGGTCGCCCCCAGCGGATCGAGGGCAGGCCCGAGCTTCTCGTCGAGATCGAGATCGCCCACCGCGATCATGCGCGGCATGAGCAGCCCGCCCATGCCGTTCTCGCCCGCATGACGGATGAAGGCCTCGGACAGGGTGCGCGCAGCACGGCTCGAGGGGACCAGCAGGGTCAGGCGGGCAAGGCCGAAGCCGTCCTCGTGGTAGCGCGGCACCAGCCCGGCGACCAGCGCATCGGCAAAGCCGCGATGTGCGGCGATCGAGCGGACACGCGGACCGGAGCGGCGCGGCTCAGCCACCCGTCAGCGCCTCCTCGGTCGGGCGGATCGCCTGCGGCGTGCCGACCTCGAACCACAGGCCGGTGAAGCTGATGCCGTAGAGCCGGCCTTCGGCCATGGCACGGTTCCAGAGGATGTTGGTCGAGAAAGGGCCCTCCGGCGCGTCGCGCAGCAGGCGGTGGCTGACAAGCTGGATGCCGGTGTAGATGAAGGGCGCGATGCGCCCGTCGCGGCGGCGCGAGAGGCGGCCGAGCGGGTCCATGTGGAAATCGCCCGGCCCCGCGAAATTGCAGGCGCGCGCGTGCGGGACGACCAGCAGCAGCGCGTCCATCGCGTCCGGATCCCAGCGGCGCGAGAGATCGTGGAAGGCGCTCTTGGGCCCGTCGAGCCAGATGTTGTCGGCATTGAGCGCGAAGAAGGGATCGGGCAGCTGCCCCATCGCCTTCACCATCCCGCCGCCGGTCTCGAGCAGCAGGGCACGCTCGTCCGAGACGCTCACCTGCGGGGCCTTGCGCGCGAGCACGTGGGCCTCGAGCGCGTCGGCGAGATAGTGGACATTGACCACCGCCCGGGCGATCCCCGCCTCGACGAGGCGATCGAGCGCATGGTCGATCAGCGCCTTGCCCGCCACCCGCACCAGCGGCTTGGGCTGGCTGGCGGTGAGCGGCCGCATCCGCTTGCCGAGCCCGGCAGCGAGGATCATCGCGGTATCGGAGGCGAGCGCGGTCACGCCGCGAAGGCTCCGTTTGCCGCACGCAGATCGGCGGGGATGTTCGCATCGAACCACGCCGCGACCGGCGCGAGCGCGGGATGCGCCAGATCGCGTTCGAGCGCCGCCCAGACGCGCGGGATCATGGCGAGATAGCGCGGCTTGCCGTCCCTCCGGTCGAGTCGGGTGAAGATCCCCACGATCTTGGCGTTCCGCTGCGCGCCGAGCGTGGCGTAGTCGGCCAGAAAATCCTCGTCCGCCCCGCCCGCATGATGGGCGTAGTGGACCAGCATCGCGGTCTCGAGATCGACATCGACATCGCGCCGCGCGTCCTGGAGGAGCGAGACGAGATCATAGGCCGGATGCCCCACCAGCGCGTCCTGGAAATCGATCAGCCCCTGCGGCGCCCCGGCCTTGCCGCCGAGCAGCATGATGTTCTCGGCATGGTAGTCGCGCAGCACGGTGACGCCGGGGTTCTGGCGCGCGAGGACGGGGGCAAGCACCTCGGCCCATGCGGCCGTGTAGCCTTCGGCGTCGACGGCAAGGCCCTGCGCCGGGCACCACCACTCGGTGAGCAAGGCCGCCTCGCGCTGGTACACCGCGAGGTCGTATGGCGCGAAAGGCCCCGGCGGCAGGCGGTGCAGCATCGCCAGCGCCTCGACCGCGGCCTCGTAGGCCGTCCGCTCTTGGCCCGGGTGGGCATCAAGCCAGTCGCGCATCCGGTCATTGCCGAAATCCTCGGTCAGCACCCAGCCCGCCTCGGGCTCGGCGGCGAGGATCTCGGGGGCGCGCATCCCGCCGGCGTTCAGCCAGTGCGCGACATGGAGGAAGGGCGCCGGATCCTCGTGCGGCGGCGGCGCATGCATCAGCATCGCGCTGGCGCCGTCGCGCTGGAGGCGGAAATAGCGCCGGAACGAAGCATCGCCCGGCAGCGGCGCGATCGTCGCGTCGCCCCATCCGGCGCGGGCGACGAATTCGGCTAGACCTTCGGGAAGCGCATTCATGGCAAGCGCCCTACCCAATCCGCCCCGCCCCGGGCAATCGCAATCCGCCCGCCTTCCCCCGTTTGTCCGGCAGGTTCCAGCATGATCGAAAGGCAGCCCGGCTCTTGGGCGAAACCGCCTGCGTTTCCGGGCCATTCGGCGATCAGCACCGCGCCCTCGCGATAGTCGTCGAGCCCGATCTCGGCGAGCTCGGAAGGGTCTTCGAGGCGGTAGAAATCGGCGTGCACCACGGGCAGGCGCAGCGGCGGGGCGGCGTAGGTCTCGATGATGGTAAAGGTCGGCGAAGGCACCTCGCCGTCATGGCCCAGCGCGGCAAGGATCGCACGGGCGAGCGTGGTCTTGCCCGCGCCGAGGCCGCCCTCGAGCGCGATCACGTCGCCTTCTCGCAAGACTGCGGCGATGCGTGCGCCATAGGCCACCATCGCCGCCAGATCGGGGAGCGTCTCGCGCGTCGCCGTCACGGCAACCTGATCGTCGCGGTCGTGCCCGCGCCCTTGCGGCTGGCGATGTCGAGCGTCCCGTCATGCGCCGCGATCAGCTGCCGCGCGAGCGGGATGCCGAGCCCGGTGCGCCGCTCCGGTGCCCCTTCGCCGCGCGGGACGGTGCCGCCGGCGGCGCGGGCGAGTTCCTGCGATGTCATGCCGCGGCCATTGTCGGCGATGCCGATCTCGACGGTGTAGTCCGCCCCTTCGGGCGCCTTCCTGATCTCGATCACGATCCGCCCTCCCTCGGGCGTGTGAGCGATGGCGTTATCGATCAGATTGCCCACCGCGCGGCCGAGCTGGCGCGGATCGGCCGAGATGATCCGCCCGCGCCGCCCCTTGAGATCGAGGCTCAGCCCAGTCGCGATGATCGCCGCCTCGCGCTCGCGCACCAGCGTGGTGAGGAAATCGAGCACGTCGAGCCGCTCCTTGCGGATCGGCAGCAGTCCTGCCTCGCTCTGCGACAGGTCGAGCACGTTCTCGACCTGCTCGGTCAGGCGCTCGACTGCGGCAAGAATCGCATCGACATATTCCGCCGCCTGTGCCGGATCGCTCGCCACGCCGCTCTTGAGCAGCTCGGCATAACCGCCGATGGTGGTGAGCGGCGTGCGGAATTCGTAGCTCATGTTGGCGAGGAAGCGCGCCTTGACCGCGTCGGCCTCCTCCAGCGCCTCGGCACGTTCGCGCAGCGCCTGCTCGGCCTTCTGCGAGGCGGTGATGTCGAGCACCGTCAGCAGGCCGTTGCCGTCGGGCAGCGGGATGCCGGCAAAGCGCAGGGTGCGCCCGTCGGCCAGATCCACCCGGCCTTCCTTCTCGCGCCGGTCGAGCGTCGCCGCCCGCACTGCCGCGCCGATCAGGCTCGCCTCCTCGGGGCGCACCAGGTTTCGCCCGATCGCGCTCAGCAGTTCATCGGCACTGGGGTGCTGGTCGAGAAGTTCGCCCGACAGGCCCCAGGTGCCCGCGAAACTGCGGTTCCAGAGCTGCACCGAGCCGTCCGGCGCGAAGATCGCGAGCGCCTCGAACAGGCTGTCGAGCGTCGCCGTGCGGGTCCGCAGCAGCGTGTCGCGCACGGCGGAGAGCGCGAGGCTTTCGGTGCGGTCTTCGGTGATAAGCACCAGCCCACCATCAGGCATCGGCTGTGCAACGACCCGCAGATGAGTGCCACCAGGCAGGGGCCAGGCCTCCTCGATGCTCGCCTGCATCCCGAACCATCCGCCACGCTCGCGCCGCCATTCGGGGAAATCGCGCACCTCCGGCGTGCGTCCGCGCTCGCGGGCCTCGGCGAGGAAGCGGTCGAAGGGTGTGAGCGCCTCGATCGCCTCCTCGGTGAGGCTGAACAACCGGCGGAACGGACGGTTGGCGAAAGTCAGCCGCTCCTCGGCATCGAACAGCGCAACGCCCACCGACAGCTGGTCGAGCAGGGCGCGCTGGGCATCGCGGAATGCGCGGAACTCGCGCGCGACCTGCTGCTGCTCCTCGATGTCGATGGCGTAGCCCGCGACGCCCTCCTGCCCGAGCGGCAGGTCGGAGACGCGCAGGGTGCGGCGCGCGCCGTGAATGGTGGCCGCGACGATGCGTTCGGACTTGTCCTGGGTTTGCAGGCTGGCGCGGGCGATGTCGGCGGGCGAACGGCCATCCTCGGGCTCTAGCAGCTCGATCTGGCCCTGCACCACCTCGGCCGCACCCGTCGCGCCCACCGCGTCGACATAGGCCTGGTTGACGAGCTGCAGCCTGAGGTCGGCGTCGCGGAACCACATCGGCATGGGCGCGGCCTCGATCAGGCCCACCAGCGCGGCGAAATCGCCCGTCGCGCGCGCGGCGGCGGCGCGCAGGCGCGCCATCTCGCCGTGGCTCTCGGTGAAATCGAACACCCACACCAGCGCCGCCCCGCCCGGCGAGACCTGCGGATCGGCGAGCGTGCCGTAAAGCGCGAGGCTGCGCTGCGAGTTCGGCAGATTGAGCGCCATGCGGAAGGGCGCGGCGCTTTTCTGGGTGGTCTGGATCTTCGCCCACAGCTCGTCGAGCTGTGCCTGGGCGAGCCCCCCGCCCTTGGGGCTTCCGGGGGTTGCGGCGAGTTCGGAGAGGTATTTGGGCATCGCCGCCAGCCCGAGCATCCGCGCGAGCCTGTCGGGCGCCTCGATCCGCCCGTCGACCCGCACCAGCAGCGGCAGCGCAGGCGCGACATCGAGCAGCGTCTGCATCCGCTTGAGGCTGGTGCGCATCGCCTTGGCGCGCCCGACGCTGCGGTTCGCGCGCAGCACGACCAGCGCCGCGCCCGCCGCCCATGCGGCGAGCACCAGCGCGATCAGCACCAGCGAAAGGGGCGAGATGTCCATCGCTCAACCGCTATGCGCGCGCGCGCGCCAGCGCAACGGTGATGAACCCGCCCGCCCCCAACCCCGTAAGAAAACGGGGCGGAGCGGGCGGTTCGCAGCATCAGTAGCGGTAGTGGTCGGGCTTGAACGGGCCCTGCGCCGGCACACCGATGTAATCGGCCTGCTTCTGGCTGAGCTGGGTCAGCTTCACGCCCAGCTTTTCGAGATGCAGCGCCGCCACCTTCTCGTCGAGATGCTTCGGCAGGACGTAGACGTCGTTGTCGTATTCGTCCGCCTTGGTGAACAGCTCGATCTGGGCGAGGGTCTGGTTGGTGAAGCTCGCGCTCATGACGAAGCTCGGGTGGCCGGTGGCGCAGCCGAGGTTCACGAGGCGGCCCTTGGCCAGCACGATGATCGACTTGCCATCGGGGAAGGTGACGAGATCGGTGCCTTCCTTGATCTCCTTCCACTCGTAGTTGGAGAGCGCGGCGATCTGGATCTCGCTGTCGAAGTGGCCGATGTTGCACACGATCGCCATCGGCTTCATCGCCATCATGTGATCGGCGGTGATCACGTCCTCGTTGCCGGTGGCGGTGACGAAGATGTCGGCGCGCTTCACGGCGTCTTCCATGGTGACGACCTCGAAGCCGTCCATCGCCGCCTGGAGCGCGCAGATCGGGTCGATCTCGGTGACCATCACGCGGGCGCCGCCGTCACGCAGCGAGGCGGCCGAGCCCTTGCCGACATCGCCGTAACCGGCAACGCAGGCAACCTTGCCGGCCAGCATCACGTCGGTCGCGCGGCGGATCGCGTCGACCAGCGATTCCTTGCAGCCGTAGAGGTTGTCGAACTTCGACTTGGTCACCGAATCGTTCACGTTGATCGCGGGGAACGGGAGCTTGCCCGCCTTGGCGATCTGGTAGAGGCGCATGACGCCCGTGGTGGTCTCTTCCGATACGCCCTTGATCGCCTTGACGGTCTTGGTGAGGTAACCCGGCTTGGCCGCGATGAAGGCCTTGAGCGCGCGCTGGAACTCGATTTCCTCGGCGTTGGTCGGCTCACCCATTTCCTCCCCCGCTTCGAGGCGCGCGCCCCACAGCGCGAACATGGTGGCATCGCCGCCATCGTCGAGGATCATGTTGGCGGTGAGGTCAGGATCGGCTTCCGACGACCAGTCGAAGATGCGGCCGACATAGTCCCAGTAATCGGCCAGCGTCTCGCCCTTGATGGCGAACACCGGAATGCCGCGCTCGGCGATCGCGGCGGCGGCGTGGTCCTGGGTCGAGAAGATGTTGCAGGTCGCCCAGCGCACTTCGGCGCCGAGCGCCACGAGGGTCTCGATCAGCACCGCGGTCTGGATCGTCATGTGGAGCGAGCCGGTGATGCGCGCGCCCTTGAGCGGCTGCGAAGCACCGTATTCCTCGCGCAGGGCCATCAGGCCCGGCATCTCGGTTTCGGCGATCTGGATCTCGTCGCGGCCGAAGCGGGCGAGCGCGATGTCCTTGATGACATATTCGTGGGTCGGGGCGGCAGCGAGGGTGGCCATCTTCTATGTCTCCTATGCACAGATACGCACCCGCGACGGCGAGGGTTCTGCAATTGCGCCCTGCCCCCTAGCGGCACACGGCCCTGGAGGCAAATATAAACTTATCTTTATATGTCTATTTGTTGCCCTGAAAGAGCGTGCGGGCTAGAGAGCCCGGACAATTTCCGCACAGGCAAGGATGCACCCCAAATGACGATTTCCGTTGGCGACAAGATCCCCGAAGTCACGCTGGTCAAGGCCACCCCGGAAGGCCCGCAGGCGGTCAAGTCCTCCGAATATTTCGCCGGCAAGAAGGTCGCGCTGTTCTCTGTCCCGGGCGCCTTCACCCCGACCTGCTCGGCCAAGCACCTGCCGGGCTTCGTCGAGAAGGCGGGCGACCTCAAGGCCAAGGGCGTCGACGAGATCGTCGGCACGGCGGTCAACGACGCCTTCGTGATGGGCGCGTGGAACAAGGCGCAGGGTTCGGACGACATCACGATGCTCGCCGACGGCAATGCCGAATTCGTCAAGGCGATCGGTCTCACCATGGACGGCTCGGGCTTCGGCATGGGCACGCGCGGCCAGCGCTTTTCGATGGTGATCAACGACGGCGTCGTCGAACAGCTCAATGTCGAGGAGCCGGGCGACTTCAAGGTCTCTAGCGCCGATCACATGCTCGGCCAGCTCTGATCTGATTATATCCGAACATCGCGAAGGGGCGCTGCCGGTTCAAGGGAGCGCCCCTTTTGCATGTCCGCCTCACGTCAGCGGCGGCACCCCGAAAGCGACCCACAGCGCCAGCGCGGCCGCCAGCGCCGCCGCCAGCAAGCCCCTGCCCCAGGGCGTTGTCCCTATGCCATCGACGCCACCCATCGGCGGGCGGCTGCCACCCACCATCGGGCTCAGCAGATCATCGCCGCGCACCGCATAGAAGCTGATCGCCGCCAGATGGAGGCCGATCAGCCCGGCCACGACCCAGAAGAAGGTCTCGTGGATCTCGGTGATCGTGTCGGCGAGCGCCACGCCGACCAGCGGGTTCAAGGGCCCGGTCATCCCGTCATAGGGATCGCCCGCGAACAGGCCGAGGCTCACCTGGAACAGCATCGCGCCCAGCAGCGCGAGGGTGCTCCACCCGCCCAGCGGCGAATGGCCGATGGCCGGCCCTTGGGCCCGGTCGCCCCGCAGATAGGCGAGCACCGTTCGCGGACCCTTCACGAACTGGGCAAAGCGCGCCGTCTCCGGCCCGGCAAAGCCCCATAGCAGCCGGAACAGCAGCAGGCCGAGCAGCACCAGCCCCAATCGCCTGTGCAGCGCCCAGCGCGAGTTTTCCGCCGTCCACCACAAGGCCGGGACCAGCAGCGGGAAGCTCCAGTGGGTGAGGCGCAGGAACGGGTCCCACACCGTCACGTCACGCACCCGCATGGGCGATTCGCCCGCCGGATCGCTCATGCCGGCCTACTTCTTGTCGTCGTACCGGAACTGGTCGTGGCAGCCCTTGCAGGCACCGCCCATCGCCATCGCCTGCGCGCCCACGGCCGCCTTGTCGCCGCCTCCGGCGATACTGGCGAGCTTGGCGCTCTCGTCGACGAGCTTCTGGTGGGCGACCTTGAACTCCTCGGGCTTCTGCCAGATCGTCGCGAGCGCCTTGGTGTCGTAGCCGTCCTCGCGGGCGGTGCCGGCGGGGAAGTGGGTCTCGATCTTCTGCGCGCGGGTGTTGATGTCAGTGGCCTTGGCCGCGATCAGCGTGAAATCGGGCGCGTCCTTGTCGAGCTCGCCGCGCACCGCCTTGAAGGCATCGCCGATCGCCTCGAAATTGTCGTGCCGCTCCTCGAGCACCGGCGGCGCGTCCTTGGCGGCAGGCGCGGCGTCTCCGGTGGCCCCCTCGCCCGAGCAGGCGGCGAGGCTGGCGGCGAGCGCGGCGGCGAACAGCAGGCGGGAAGCAGACAGGGACGACATAGGCAATCTCCTTGGGCAGACCGCTAGGGATACAGCACCCGCAGGCTATGCCGCTTCGGCGCTGATCGCAAACACGAAAAAGGGGCGCCTCCGACCGGAAGCGCCCCCAATCCTGCGACCCTGAGGGGGTGATCAGCCGCCGCGGCTGCCGTCGGTGGTGCTGTCGGCCTCGGCGAGGATCGCCGCACGGTCCTGTTCGACCAGCGCGAGCATCGCGCCGCGGAAGGTTTCACGGCGAGCATCGACGAGACGGTCGATTGCCTTGGTATTGGTCTCGCACCAGCCGGGCTTGCGGCCGCTGGCAACGTCTTCCTGGGTCATGGCGCGGCGCGAACGCAGCCCCTCGCCGACCTTGGCGACGCGCTCGACATTGAGCGTGGCGGTCCACTGGCAAGCGAGCGTGCTCGGACGCCCCGCCACGCCGGCAGCGCCGACCTGAGTGGTCTCGATGGTCACCGACCCCTTGTAATCGGCCGCGATCGGGCCGGCGACGTGGTCGATCACGACTTCATGCTCCAGCGCCGCAGCGGGCGACACGAGAGCGGCGCACAGCGCAAGGCCGGCAACAACGCGATAATTCATGGATGTTCTCCTGCATCATCCCATCCCGGTCTATGGATGCCGGGTCGGGAGACAGAATAACAACACTCGTCCACGAATCCAAGTGCAGGATGATGCAAAACCGACACAGGCAAGTGAAAAATCTGATTCGCGAATATCTGCAGATATCGCCGTCAGTAGCCCATCAGGCTCATCACTTCCTTGCGGCTGCGATCATCTTCAAGAAAACAGCCGAGAATCCGGCTTGTTATCATGCCCACGCCGGGGGTCTTGACCCCGCGCCCGGTCATGCAGCCGTGCTGGGCCTCGATCACCACCGCCACGCCGTGCGGTTCGAGATGATCCCAGATGCATTGCGCGACCTCGGCGGTCAGCCGCTCCTGGATCTGGAGTCGGCGGGCATAGCCGTGCAGCACCCGCGCGAGCTTGGAGATGCCGACGACCTTGTTGCGCGGCAGATAGGCGATCGCCGCCTTGCCGATGATCGGCGCCATGTGGTGCTCGCAATGCGACTGGAAGGGGATGTCCTTCAGTAGCACGATCTCGTCATAGCCGCCCACTTCGGAAAACTGGCGGGTCAGGTGGACCGCGGGATCCTCCTTGTAGCCCTCGCAATATTCCAGCCACGCGCGCCCCACCCGCTTGGGGGTGTCGAGCAGACCTTCGCGCGAGGGATCATCGCCCGCCCAGGCGATCAGTGTGCGGATCGCCTCCTGCACGTTCTCCGGCACCTCGGGCTTGCCCAGCGGGTTCTCCGGATCGAATTCGTCGTCGTGATCGTGGGCGCAAATGTAGTTCATGTGTCTGTCGTCTTTCTCACTCATCGGCTCTGCCGGAGCCCCCTCGCCTGTCGATCCCGAGTGACGTCAACCATCGACCGCGCGAGGCGTTCCTTTGCAGATACGCCGATTGCACCGGACGGATGCGTCCCCACATGGGCTGATGTAATAGATAATTCGCGCAAATCATCCCCCGGACCGCAGAAAGGCGAGCACCTTGCGATATCCCTCCGCCGCCGATTTCGAAGCCGCAGCGCGCGCCGTTCTGGCGCGGCTGCCCGAGGTTTTCCGCCGCGAACTGGAGGGGGTGGTGCTGCGGGTGGAGCAGTTCGCGAGCGACGAACAGCTCGATTCGCTCGGGATCGAGGATCCCTACGAGCTCACCGGCCTTTATGAAGGCGTTGCCCTGACCGAAAGATCGCAATGGGACAGCGAGGGCCTCCCGCCGGTCATCACCCTGTTCCGCGAGCCGCTGCTGGCCGAGATGGAGGAAACCGGCGTCGGCTTTGCCGAGCTGGTGCGCCATGTCGTGATCCACGAGGCCGGCCACCATTTCGGCCTCTCGGATGACGACATGCGCGCGCTCGAGGACAGCGTCGGCGACTGAGAGCGACGCGAATCGCCCCGCATAACCGACAACGCCCGCCCCTCGACCGAGGAGCGGGCGTTGTTGGCGCACCCGAAAGGATTCGAACCTCTGACCCCCAGATTCGTAGTCTGGTGCTCTATCCAGCTGAGCTACGGGTGCGCGCTGAGGGGCGCCATCTAGGGGGGTCGGTCGGGCTTGGCAAGGGCCTTTTGCGGCCTCTCAGCGATTTTGGAAAAGCTGCCGGGCGAGCAGGATGTCGAGCGGCGGCTTGGGCAGCGCGAGCACCTCGTCGGCGGTGAACCAGCCCACCGCCCCGCCCTCGAGCGCCTGCGGTTCGCCCTCCCAGGCGCCGACTGTGTAAAGCAGGATGACAAGCGCAGCCGCCCCCTCGCCGCCATCGCTTTCCGCAAAACCGGCCGGCACGCAGGTCTCCGGGCGGCAGCGGATTCCGAGTTCCTCGGCGAGCTCGCGCGCAAGGGATTGCGCAGGCATTTCAGGAGGTTCGACCTTGCCGCCGGGGAACTCCCAGAGCCCCGCGTGGTGCTTGCCGCGCGGGCGGCGATGCATCAGCCAGAGGCCGTCGGGCCGGTGAAGCGCCGCCGCGACCACGGCAATCCAGTGATGTGTCATGTCGGATTTCTTTCCATGCGAGGCCGCCTTCTCAACCTTTTCTTAACCCCCGCGCGCGATTCTTGCTGCATCAGTCCAGAGGGAATGGGGAAAATCCCGATGTCGTCGACTTTCATCAAAGACCTGATCGACGACCAGTCGGGGGCGACCGCCATTGAATACGGGCTGATCATCTCGCTGATCGTGATCGCGATGATCGTCTCGCTGCAGAGTGTTGCGACGACGACGATCGCCATGTGGAACGACATCGAGGACCGCTCTGTCGATGCCATGACGAATTAATTCCGGTTCAACTCTCGAATTAGGAATTTCTCAACAGGTAGCGATTTAACAAGACCACAGCCCGCCGCGAAACAGGGGGGCACGGGTACCGAAGACCAAACCAGGAGACTAGACATGACCTTCTTCAAGAACCTCGTCCGTGACGAACAGGGTGCCACCGCCATCGAATACGGCCTGATCGCCGCCCTGATCGCCGTCGCCGCCATCACCGCCATGACCTCGCTGGGTGAAACCCTCTCGGGCACCTTCGAGAACGTCGACACCAACATGCAGGCCGGCACCACCGCGTAAGCGGAACGCCTCAGGCAAAAAGGAAGACGGCGGGGAGCAATCCCCGCCGTTTTTCTTTGTGTGGTGGCTGTTGTGGCGCAGACCGCCGAAGCGAACCCTCGCGACTAGCGCGCCCGCACCACCAGCTTGACCTTCTGGCCCGGGGTCAGGGTGTCGTTGCTGCCAAGCGCGTTGAGCACCCGGAAACGTTCCTCCTGCGCGCTGTCGTAGGCCATGCGCCGCGCGAGGCTCGCGATCGTGTCGCCGCGCGCCACGGTCACCACCTGCAGCTTCTTGGGCACCACCGATCCCGCCTCGCTCGGCGTGATCCGGCGCATCGACTGGAACATCGGATTGAACGTCGCCGCACGGCCCGCCGGCGCGATCGCGGTGAAGTGATAGGCCCGGTCGCGCGCGAATTCGTAGGCGAACACCACCAGATCGACTTGGCTGCGCCCGTTGTTGACGCGCGCCACCCCATAGACCGCCGGCAGACCGTTGACGGTGGTGCGCTCGAGCTGCTGCGGGGCGAGATTGCCGTTCTGCCCGCCCGCCGCAGCGAACTGCTGGCGCACATAGGTCTCGAGATTGCCGTTGTAGTTCGCCAGCGTCATCTGCGCCTGCGCGCCCTGCCCGTTGATGCTGACCGCGCGCGTCCCGTTGACCATGTAGAAGCCCTGGGGCGCGGTGAAGGCGAGCCGCAGCTCGGGATGGATGAAGGTGCTGCCTTCGATCAGCCCCTGCGCGGGATCGTCGCCATAGAGCAGCCCGTCGATTCGGGTGAGGAAGGTGTCGCGATTCGTTACACCGGTCCCGGTCTCCCCTGCGGTGCGCGCCTTGGCGAGCGCGCTCTGCACCCGGCTCGCGGGATCGGGGTGGGTCGAGGCCCATTCGGGCACGCTGGCATTGCGGCCCTGAAGGCGCGCATCGAGCGCGTTCTGCGCGGCGAGACTCGCCAGCACCGTGCCCATCGCCCGCCGGTCATAGCCCGCACGGCCTAGATACAAGATCCCCAGATCGTCGGCCTCGAGCTCCTGCTTGCGCGAGAACTTGAGGGTGAAGAGCTGCGAGCCCTCGAGCGAGAGCTGCTGGCCGAGCCGCCCGAGCTCGCTGTTGCCGAACAGCACGCCCGAGAGAATCGCCCCGCCCAGCCCGAGCAGCGAGTTCTTCTGGGCCGTCTGCTGGCGCCGCTGCGAATGGCGCGCGGCGACGTGGCCGACCTCGTGCCCCAGCACCGCGGCCAGTTCCGCCTCGCTGTTCATCAGCGTCACCAGCTGGCGGGTGGTGTAGATATAGCCGCCCGGCACGGCGAAGGCGTTGTGGACGGGCGAGTTCAGCAGGCTGACCGTGAAGGCCTCGCGGGCATTGCCGAGGCCCGACTGGACCGCGATGTTCTTGCCCACCTGCTCGACATATTGCGCATGGGTGCCGCTCATCGCGCCGCCGAATTCCGCGAGGAATTGCGGGTGATATTGCGCGCCCATCTGGGCTTCCTGCGGCGTGATCGGCGACGAGGCCGAGGGCACCTGCGCCCCAGCGCCCATGCACCCGGCGAGCGTGATGCTTGCCGCGCCGAAAGCCAGCCACTTGCGTGAAATCCGTGCCATAATCAGTCCTCGCTTGCGCCTTTTCAGGTCTTTCCACAGCCTATCGGGAAAGCAGCGCGCGACAAGGGCTTGGCAAACGAAAGCTTAACCTGGGTTGGCCGCCCTACCCGCCAATGGCGAGGAATCGTGCCTCGCGTGCGGCGACCAGCTGAGCGCCGTCCTGCCCGGCGAGCCTGTCCAGCTCCTCGGCGAGTGCCTCACCGAGCATCCGCGCCGCGCCGACGGGATCGCGATGCGCGCCGCCGACCGGCTCCTTGACGATCCGGTCGATCACATTGTCGCGCTTGAGATGCTGCGCCGTCACCTTCATCGCCTGCGCCGCCTCGGGTGCCTTTTCCGACGTGCGCCAAAGGATCGAGGCGCAGCCTTCGGGCGAAATCACCGAATAGACCGCGTGTTCCATCATCAGCACCCGGTTGGCGCTGGCGAGCGCCACCGCGCCGCCCGATCCGCCCTCGCCGACGATCGCGGCGACCATCGGCACCTCGAGCGCGAGGCAGGCCTCGGTCGCGCGGGCGATGGCTTCGGCCTGGCCGCGTTCCTCGGCCTCGATCCCCGGAAATGCGCCTGAAGTGTCGACCAGCGTCACCACCGGCAGGCCGAATCGGCTCGCCAGCTCCATCAGGCGGATCGCCTTGCGGTAGCCCTCGGGCTTGCCCATGCCGAAATTGTGCGCGATCCGGGTCTTGGTGTCGTGGCCCTTCTCGTGCCCGATCAGCATCACCCGCCGCCCATCGAGCCGTGCGAAGCCGCCCATGATCGCGAGGTCGTCGGCATAGAGCCGGTCCCCGCCCAGCGGCATGAAATCGGTGAAGGCGTGCGCCACATAGTCGCGGAAATGCGGCCTTTGCGGGTGCCGCGCGACCTGCGTCTTCTGCCACGGGGTGAGCGAGGCATAGGTGCTGGCGAGCAGCTCGGCGCTCTTGGCCTCGAGCCGGGCGATCTCGCTCTCCACATCCACGTCGTGCAGCGCGTTGACGCTGCGCAACTGGGTGATGCGCTCCTCGAGCGCGGCGACCGGCTTCTCGAAATCGAGATAGGAAATCATCGGGCGGCGCTAGTCCGATGTTGCCCTGCTTGCAAGCGGGTGGCGGGAATTGACGAGGGCAACGAGGCGGGCGGCATCGACATGGGTGTAGATCTGCGTGGTGGCGATGTCGGCATGACCGAGCAGGGTCTGGAGCACGCGCAGGTCCGCCCCGCCCTCGAGCAGGTGGGTGGCAAAGGCGTGGCGCAGCACGTGGGGGCTGATACCCGCAGGGTCCAGCCCCGCCCTCGCCGCCAGCGCCTTCAGGAGCTGGAACAGGCGCACGCGGCTGAGATGGCCGCTCTTGCCCGACGGGAACAGGTAGCGCGAGGCAGGGGTCGCCGGGCGCAGCGCCCGCCAGCGTCCGAGCGCCTCGAGCGCCCGCCCGCCGACCGGCACCAGCCGCGCCGTGCCGCCCTTGCCGGTGACCGTGAGGAAGGGCGCATCGCGCGGCACGGCGGCCAGCGGCAGGCTGACGAGCTCGGTTGCGCGCAGACCCGAGCCGTAGAGCAGCTCGATCAGGGCCAGCAGCCGCACCGCCCGCGGATCATCGCCAGCCGCCTCCGTCTCGGCGCGGGCGAACAGCACGGCGATCTGATCGTGACCCATCACCTTGGGCAGCGGGCGACGGGCCCTCGGCGCGGGCAGCGCGCCCGAAGGATCGTCCTGCCGCCAGCCTTCGTCGATCGCAAAGCCGAAGAACTGCCGCAGCGCCGACGCCTTTCGCGCGACGCTCGAAGGGGCAAGGCTCGCCCATTCCCCCGCCAGCGAGGAGACCGCATCGCGCGGCGCGGCGGCAAGGTCGCCGATCGCCTCCTCCGCACCCTCGAGATCGCGGCGATAGGCGGCGAGCGTGTTGAGCGCCGCACCGCGCTCGGCGGCGAGCATGGCGAGGAACGCCTCTGTCGCCGCGGACATCAGAGCACCTCTACCCGCGTGCGACCGCCTCGGCGGCGATCATCCGGGCCTCGGCCTCCAGCCCCACGCGGGTCAGTGCGGCGGTGATATGGTAGAGGTGCAGCGGGGTCATCTGCGACCAGCTCGTGCCCTGCATTCCCAGCCCCGCCAGCAGCACCACCAGCGCCGGATTGCCGACTTCGGCCGCGCGCGCGATGGCGCTCGTCCAGCGGGTCCGGCGGGCCAGATCGAAGTCGAGATCGCCCGCGAGCGAGGCGGCGTCGCCCGCGTCGAGACGTCCGAGCCCGGCAAGGCTGGCGACGAGGAAGGCCGACTTGCGACTGTCCTCGCTGGAATCCCCGCCGATGAAGCTCTGCACCGCGCCCTGCCCCACGGCATCGCCGCGCGGGTTGGACAGCGCGATCAGCGCCCAGCCGAGCGAGCCTTCCTCGACCACGCCGGCCCAGCGGCCCGCGTTGCGATCGAGCCCGGCGGCGAGCATGGCCGCGATCAGCTCGCCCGCCGCGGAGGCGTGATCGGCCGAGGGCGGGATCCGTGCCGCGGCATAGGCCGTCAGCACCCGCGCGCCGTAACCATCCCCGCCGCCCAGGGCGGGCCCTGCCGACCACAGGCGCTCCATCGCGTCGATCCGCGCGGCGGGATCGGTGGCGAGGTAGGCCTCGCGCAGGGTGGCGGCATGGGTCTGCGGATCGCCGCTCGCGGCGGGATCGGCGTGGATCTCGGAATAGAGATCGACCATCGCATCGGCCGAGAGGATCCCCTCGCGCGCCGCGCGTCCGGCGAAGGGCGCGCGCTGGCGGGCGGGCAGCATCGGCAGCAGCGCGCCGGCGCGGGCATAATAGGCGCCGCCCCTCGCCTTCAGGGCTCCGTCGAGCAGGCCTTCGGGCAGGGGCTCGCCCAGCGCATTGGCAAGGCCGAAGCGCCAGGGGTTGAGATCATCGACGCCCTGCCATTCGATCTGCACCGCGCGCTGGCCGCGCCCCGCTGCTCCGGCAAAGCGGCGCGCCAGCAGCACGTCGATCCGCGGCGCGACCCCGCGGAACAGCGCCCGGTCGAGCTGCGAGGCGGCAAGCGCGGCCTCGCCCGCATAGGCGTTGCAGATCGCCTGCCACAGCTGCCATTCGCCGTCCTCGCGGGCAGAGCCCTGGAGCCGCACGGCCGGGCAGGCGCCGGTGACATCCCCGCCCGCGAGATAGGCGCCGAGCGCCTCCTGCGTGAGCGAGGGCGACCAGTTCGCCGTGTCGATATCCTGCACCACCGCGCGGGCCAGCGCGAACTCGCCGATCCGGTTCAGCACGCCGACGCGCAGGGCGGCGAATTCGATCGGGTCCATGCCGAGCGGCGCGGCAAGGCGGCTCGCCAGCGCGCGGCGCAGGAGGATATGGCCCCAGCGCGACACCATCGGCCCCTGCGTGCCGTTCAGCACCGCGCGTACGAGCTTGTCCGACTGGTTCGCGAGCGCCACCGGCGGCAGGCCGCCCTCGTCCGCGGCGAGCACGCCGACGCGGGTCAGCGCCCGCTGCGCGCCGGGCGGAATGTCGGACTTGGGCTTGAGTCCGAGCAGCTGGTCGAGCTCCTCGGTCGACATGTTCTCCAGCTCCGCAAGGCTCGGCAGGCGGGCGAGATCGTCGCGCGTGATGCTCGGCAGCGGCGGGAGGGACGAAGGATCGACCGGCACGCTCGGCGGAGGCAGAGCGATCGCGCCGCCGGGCGGCGGCGCGGTGCCCGGCACGGTGGCGGGGGCCGCCCCGGGGGTCGGCGCCGGGCGCGGGCTCGCGCTGGGCCGCGGACTGGGCGTGGGTGCGGGGTCGTCGAAACCGGGGGGAAGGAGCGATTCGGGTTTGCCCTGCGCCCCGGCGAGGCCTGCGAGCCCCGCTCCGCCGAGCGCACCCGCAAGGCCGAGCGCCAGCACGCTCGCGCCCCAGCCTGGCCGCCGCGCGCTCATTGCCCCTGCTCCGGCAGGGCCACATCCTCGGCGATCGGGCGCAGCGGCTCCTCGCCGCCGTCGACCCAGGCGAGCACGAGCAATCCCGTCACGAGGATCGCCGCCACGGGCCACCACGCCCGCACGGAGAGACGCGGCGGCGGGGCGGCCTCCTGTAGGCCGGTCGGGGAGAGACGCGGGGGTCGCGGGCTTCGCATATTGCGCGTGCCCTAGCCCATCTATAGGCCTTGCGGCAATGTCCGCCGCGCCCTCCGCCTCGCATCACAGCGATCTTGCCGCCATCGCCGCGCGCATCACGCGTCCGGTGGTGCTGGTCGGGCTGATGGGGGTCGGCAAGACGACTGTGGGGCGCAAGCTCGCGGGGCTGCTGAAGCGCGATTTCGTCGATGCCGACGAAGCCATCGTCGCCGCCGCCCAGCGGTCGATCCCGGAAATCTTCGAGACCTACGGCGAGGCCTATTTCCGCGACGGCGAGCGGCGCGTGATCGCCCGCCTGATCGAGGAAGGCCACGGCGTGATCGCCACCGGCGGCGGCGCCTTCGTCGATCCGCAGACCCGCGCCGCCGTGCTGGACAAGGGCATCGCGGTGTGGATCGACTGCGACATCGACACGCTGGTCGAGCGCACCTCGCGCCGCGCCACCCGCCCGCTGCTCAAGCAGGGCGACCCGCGCGCCATCCTGACCCGGCTGGCGGCAGAGCGCGCGCCCTTCTATGGGCAGGCGCATATCCGCGTCGTCAGCGAGACCGGCCCCCACGCCGACACCGCCCGCGCGATCATCGAGGCGATCGACAAATGGCTGTAATTCCCGTCGCGCTGGCCGGGCGCGCCTATGACGTGGTGATCGAGGAGGGGCTGCTCGACCGCCTTGCCGAGGCTGCCGCACCGTACCTCAAGGGATGCGGTCCGCAGCGCCCCGTGCCCTTCGTGGCCGACACCAACACCCACCGTCTGTTCGCCGCTCCGGTGGACGCGCATCTCGCCGCGCAGGGAATGGCGGCGGAGTGGTTCGTGGTCGAGCCGGGAGAGGACGCCAAGAGCTGGGCCGTGCTTGAACGCCTGTGCAACTGGCTGCTGGCGCTGGGCGTCACCCGCAAGGACCATGTCTTCGCGCTGGGAGGCGGGGTGGTGGGCGATCTGGTCGGATTTGCCTGTTCGGTGGTGAAGCGCGGGGTGGGTTTCGTGCAGCTGCCCACGACGCTGTTGGCGCAGGTGGATTCTTCCGTCGGTGGCAAGACCGCGATCAACACGCGCGCAGGCAAGAACCTCATCGGCGCCTTCCATCAGCCGTCGCTGGTGCTGATCGACCCGCTGGTGCTGGCGACCCTGCCCGACCGCGAAATGCGCGCCGGCTATGCCGAGGTGCTCAAGTACGGCCTGCTCGGCGATGCGGCCTTCTTTGCCTGGCTCGAAGCGAACGGCGACAAGGTGCTCGCGCGCGAGCCTGCCGCACTCGAACACGCCATCGCCACAAGCATCGCGATGAAGGCGCGGATCGTCGCGGCCGACGAGCGCGAGACGCAGGACCTGCGCGCCCTGCTCAATCTCGGCCACACCTTCGGCCACGCGCTCGAGGCCGAAACGGGTTTCTCCGACCGGCTGCTCCACGGCGAGGCGGTGGCGATGGGCATGGTGCTGGCGGCGAAGTATTCGGCGCGGCGGGGGGCGATTTCGGCGGCGGATGCCGCGCGGGCAACGGCGGCGATCGCGGCGGCGGGCCTTCCCGCGCGCCTGCCCGATCTCGGCCTTGCCTGCGACGGGGCCGCGCTGGTCGATCACATGCGCCACGACAAGAAGGCCGAGGGCACCACCCTGCCCTTCCTTCTGCTGCGCCGGCTCGGCGAGGCCCATGTCGCCCGCGATGTCGACCTTGCCGACATCGCCGCCTTTCTTGACGAGGAACTGACCGGATGACGCGCTTCATCGACCTCTCGATCCCGATCACCAACGCCGTGGTCTCCGATCCCGAGGTGATGCGGCCCAAGGTCACCTACATGACCCACGAGAGCACGTGGGAACAGATCGCGATGTTCTTTCCCGGGCTCCGGCGCGAGGACCTGCCCGACGGCGAAGGCTGGGCGGTCGAATTCGTCGAGCTTTCGACCCACAACGGCACCCACATGGACGCGCCTTGGCATTACCATTCGACCACCGACGCGGGCGCACGCCCCGCCCCGAGCATCGACGAGGCCCCGCTCGACCGTTTCTTCCGCCCCGGCGTGAAGCTCGACTTCAGCCACCTGCCCCACGGCCATGTCGTCTCGGCGGCCGAAGTGGAGGCCGAACTGGCGCGGATCGGCTACACGCTCGAGCCGCTCGATATCGTGCTGGTGCAATCGGGCGCGGTTTACGGCACCGAGGGCTTCACCGATCAGGGCGTCGGGCTCGGCGCCGAGGCGACCCTGTGGCTCACCGAGAAGGGCATCGAGGTGGTGGGCACCGATGCCTGGAGCTGGGACGCGCCCTTCAGCCACACCGCGAAGCGCTGGGCCGAGACGCGTGATCCGGCGATCATCTGGGAAGGCCACAAGGCCGGGCGGATCCGGCCCTATTACCAGATCGAGAAGCTCGCCAACCTCGCCGCGCTTCCACCCCACGGCTTCATGGTCAGCTGCTTCCCGGTGAAGATCGAGCGGGCGAGCGCGGGCTGGATCCGCGCGGTGGCGATGGTGGAGGAATAGGGGTGCGGATCGCGCTTGCCGACCTTGACGATCCGGAGGTCCGGGCGCTGATCGCCTACCACCAGCGCAGCATGATCGAAGGATCGCCGCCGGGGCTGAGTTTCGCGCTCGACCTGTCCGGCCTCAAGACGCCGGGCGTTACGGTCTGGACCGTGCATCTGGACGGCCGCGCCGCGGCGATCGGCGCGCTCAAGCGGATCGACGATGCGGCTTGCGAGCTCAAGTCGATGCGCACCCATCCCGATTTCCTGCGGCGGGGCTGCGCGGCGGCGCTGCTGGAGACGATCATCGACCATGCCCGCGCCGAAGGGTTCCGGGTGATGAGCCTCGAGACCGGCACCGGGTCCGTCTTCGAGCCGGCGCTGGCGCTCTACCGGCAGCGGGGGTTCGTGAACGGACCCGCCTTCGCCGATTACATCCTCACCGACTTCAACCAGTGCCTGCACCTGCCGCTCGGCTGAGCGGCAGCGCGGCCCGGCCTCAGGCGACCGGGCGGCTCGGGAGCTTGGCGACGTTGCCGAGCGGATCGCCCTCGCGCGCCGCCTTCATCGCCGCCTCTTCCTCGAGCATCTTGTCATGCTCGGCGAACAGGCGCTCGATCTCGGCGCGGCGTTCGAGCAGCATGTAGGCGATGCCCGGCGCAAGGCTCTCGCCCTCGCCGATCTGTCCGAGCAGCCCGGCCAGATCGCTCACCGTCGCATCCCGCGCGGTCTTGAAGAAGTTGCCTTTCCGGTCGAAGAAACCGGTTCCTGTATGTGCCATGATCAAATCCTCCCACTGAGATTCAATCCCTCGCGCGGAGAATACCGCGACTCGGCAAGGACAGAGTTTCTCACGAAGCGCAGTGTAGGACAGGGGGATCGGCAAATTTCCGTCGGAAATCATTAAACTGGCGCAAAACTACAACAAATTTT
Organism: Porphyrobacter sp. THAI-01a; assembly: GCF_056868655.1. Classification (NCBI taxonomy): domain Bacteria; kingdom Pseudomonadati; phylum Pseudomonadota; class Alphaproteobacteria; order Sphingomonadales; family Erythrobacteraceae; genus Porphyrobacter; species Porphyrobacter sp. THAI-01a. The sequence continues at coordinate 1,845,876 of NZ_CP180579.1, forward strand.
GGAAGAATCTTGCCGTGCAGCGCAGCTTTGCGCCGAGTTGACGCGATCGGCCCGTTTATCCCAACTTCGTCAAGCGCGCGGCGAGCGGGGCTTGGGTAGGATCAACACGACCCTGAAGGGCGCAGGAAAGCGAGCTCTCGGCGCGCGGCAGTGCCGGATCGACCGGCACCGCCGCCGCGCGGGCCAGATGCTCCGGCGCCTATTCTAGCTCGAGGATCACCGCATCGACCGCCAGACTCTCCCCCTCGGCGGCGTTGATCTTGGCGATAACGCCTTCCTTCTCGGCGCGAAGGATGTTCTCCATCTTCATCGCTTCGACCGTGGCGAGCGGCTGGCCCGGCTGGACCGTCTCGCCCTCCGCCACATGGAGCTTCACCAGCATCCCCGGCATCGGGCAGATCAGCAGGCGGGACAGATCCGGCGGGACCTTTTCGAGCATCAGCGTTTCGTGCCGTGCCAGCCGCTGCGGCAGGACCAGGGCAGTATGGGCTGCGCCGCGCGTGGTGACCTTCCACTGGTTGCCGACGCGCTCGACGATCAGGCCCAGCCGGTGCTCCGCGCCGCCGTCCACCGTGCCGGTGGCCTCGGCCTGCACCATGCCGGGCCGCCAGGTGCAGGTGCCATCGACCCTGACCCCGTCGACGATCGCATGGCCCTCGCCCAGCATCACCTCGAAGCGCCGGTCGCCGAGCTTGACCACCCATTCGCTCGTCACCGGTAGCGGCCCGTCGAGCTGGCCGGAAATCCGCCGCGCGCGGCTTTGCAGGGTGAATTCGTTCCCGGCGCACACGGCGGCCAGAATGCGCATCACCTCGTCGGAGGTCGCCGCGCCGTGGAAGCCCTCGGGGTATTCCTCGGCGATAAAGCCGGTGGTGAGCTCGCCCGAGCGGAAGCGCGGGTGCTGCATGATCGCGGAGAGGAAATCGACGTTGTGGCCGAGGCCCTTGATGCGGAAATTGTCGAGCGCCTCGATCTGGAGATCGGCGGCCTCGTCGCGGGTCGGGGCCCAGGTGATCAGCTTGGCGATCATCGGATCGTAGAAGCGCGAGACCTCGCCGCCCTCGTAGACCCCGTCATCGACGCGTACCGAGCCGGGCCCACGCGCCACGCCGCGCCGGGGCTTGCCGGCGACCGTCTCGTCCTCCTGCCAGCCGGGCAGCGGCGGCGAGTAATGCACCAGCCGCCCGGTGGAGGGCAGGAAGCCGCGATAGGGGTCCTCGGCATAGACGCGGTTCTCGATCGCCCAGCCGTCGATGCCGATGTCGTCCTGCGTCATGGCGAGCTTCTCGCCCGCCGCCACGCGGATCATCTGCTCGACGAGGTCGATGCCGGTGATCGCCTCGGTGACGGGGTGTTCGACCTGCAGGCGGGTATTCATCTCGAGGAAGTAGAAGCTCTCCCCCGTCGGGTCCGCGCCGCTGACGATCAGCTCGACCGTGCCCGCGCTGTAGTATCCCACCGCGCGCGCCAGGGCGACGCATTGCTCGCCCATCGCCTTCCTCATCTTGGGCGTGACGAAGGGCGACGGCGCTTCCTCGACCACCTTCTGGTGACGCCGCTGGATCGAGCATTCGCGCTCGTTCAGATAGAGGATGTTGCCGTGCTGGTCGCCGAGGATCTGGATTTCGATGTGGCGCGGGTTGAGGATGAACTTCTCGATGAAGACGCGGTCGTCGCCGAAGCTGTTCAGTCCCTCGCGCTTCACGCTCTCAAAGCCTTCGCGCACGTCGGCCTCGGAATAGGCGAGGCGCATCCCCTTGCCCCCGCCGCCGGCCGAGGCCTTCATCATCACCGGGTAGCCGATCTCGTTGGAGATGCGCACCGCGTGCTCGGTATCCTCGATCTCGCCGACGAAGCCGGGGACGACATTGACGCCCGCCTCTTTCGCCAGCTTCTTGGATTCGATCTTGTCGCCCATCGCGGCAATCGCGCCGATCGGTGGCCCGATGAAGGCGATATTCTCTTTCGCCAAAGCCTCGGCGAAGGAGGTGCGCTCCGAGAGGAAGCCATAGCCGGGGTGGACGGCCTCGGCCCCGGTCTGCTTGCAGGCAGCAATGATCTTGTCGGCGATCAGGTAGCTCTCGGCCGCAGGCGAGGGCCCGATATGCACCGCCTCGTCGGCCATGGCGACGAAGGGCGCGCGGGCATCGGCGTCGGAATAGACCGCGACGGTCTTGATCCCCATCTTGCGGGCGGTGGTGATGACCCGGCAGGCGATCTCGCCGCGGTTGGCGATCAGGATTTTCGAGAACAAGGGCGGAAAACCTCTCTCCAGGGGGTGCCGTTACGGCGAGGGCTATGCCGAGGGTTTGGCTGGCAGGCAAGCTAGCGGATTTGCGCTCTCAGCCCGGCACCTCGACCAGTTCCTTCAGCTCGGCCGTGCGAAGCCGGGTGAGGCGCGTCTTGCAGGTCGCGGCGAGGAAGGGCTCGAGGCTCCCCATGCGCGCCGTGTAGCCGTCCAGCCGGCAATGCGCGTCGCGGTAGCGCAGCCAGCCGCGCTGGCCGTCGAGCAGGCTCCTGAAGAAGCCCGGGCGCCTGTCGGACGAGCCGAGTTCGGCCCACTCTGCATCGCGCTTCTTCATCACTTCGGCGGTGATCGCCCACTGGGCGTTGAGCGCGGCATCGGCGGCCTCGTAGTCCTGCCCGGCGCACCAGTTCATCTCGGCCTGCACCTGCGGGTCGGCGCAATTCCATTCGGGCACGGGCGGCTGCGCGGACTGGGCGAGCAGCGGAAGGATCAGCGTGGCGATCATGCGGCGTTCCTTTCGGCGTAGGCGATCAGGCTGGCAGCATAGGCGGGCGCGCCCCTGCGGTCACCCTCGCCGCTTACAAGGGTCTGCACCGCCTTGCCGAGCATGGCGATATTGGCGGGCGCAAGGCCGCCGAGCGGTTCGACATAGATGCCGATGGTGAACAGGATCGCGCCCGTCTGCGGCAGGCGGCGCAGGGTCTGGCGTTCCGAGCGCACGAACAGGGTCTCGCCCGCGTTTTCCGGCGTGACATGGGCGAAGGCTTCCTGCGGGGGCCGGTCAGGGAGCCAGCGGCGTTCTGGCGTGGCGGCAATGAACCAGTTGCAGCGGCCATAGATCGGGCCCGGGCGCAGGGTCTCCATGAAGCGGTCGACACCGCTCGCGAGCTGTTCCTCGTAGCCTGCAATCGGCGCGTGTAGCGCGCGCAGGGGCAGGCCGATCTTCTCGGCAGGGTGCCAGTCCGAGGGCCATGCCACCGCCGCACCGATAAGGCGATAGACCTCCTCGCCCTCGGCCCGCGTGAGCAGGCACAGGTCCTCGTGCACCGCCAGCGCCGCCTCGGGGAGCGCGCCCTCGACGCCGACCATGGCGGCAAGCTCGCGGCCCGGTGCGCCCACCTCGGGGGTAAGCTGCACCCCTTGCGGCCAATCGGCAAAGCCCGCCGCGCGCGCCGCCAGATCGGGCCGGGGCTGGAGCCATTCGCGCTCCTCCAGCTTCACCAGCCCCATGCGCAACTGCCCGCCGCCGCGCGCCTTGGGGAGCAAAGTATCGACGGAAAAGCCGAGGGTCATCCTAGCCCCCCTCCTCTCCGCGCTTCTCGCACCGCAGGACCATGCCGTATTCCTCGAGGTAATCGACCCCGGTCGGCAGCAGATATTGCAGCGCCTCGGGTAGAAGGCCGTGGAGCGCGGTAGCGTGGCGCAGCTCCTTGCGGCGGTCCGAGAAGCAGTAGGGCTGCGAGGGCGGCAGGCTGTCGAGCATCCGCATCATCCCTGTCTCGGTCGCCCCGCCCTCGTCGGCAAGGCTGACGTAGAGCGGGGGGCGCTGGCCCGCGCCCAGCGGTCGGCGGCTCAGGGCCTCGAAGTCCCACTGCAGGCTGGGCGAGATCGCCGCGTAGCCGGTGAAAAGCGCGGGGGCTTGCGCCCATGTCTCGACCACGAAATGCCCCGCCGCGCTCTCGCCGGCGAGGACGGCGCGGCCATCGGTGCGATAGCGCGCCTCGATCATCGGCCTGACGGTCTGCGCGAGCCACGCGCGGAAGGCGGCGCTCTCGCCCGCGCTGGGCCAACGCCTGGTCTCGGCGGGGTCCTTCGTCGCGGGGAGCAGCTCGCGCTGGCGGTCCTTTGTCTCGATGCCGATGAGGATCGCATCCTCGCTGCGGCCCCAGATCGTGTTCCACCGTTGCAAACCTGCCCCCATCAGCAGGTCCTGCGTCAGTCCGCCATCGAGCAGGTAGACCACGGGCCAGCGCCGCTCCGGCTCCTCCGCGTAGCCGATCGGCAGAACGATATTGACCTCGCGCGCGGCTCCGAGAGCTTCGAGCTTCACGGTTTCGCCGATGGCGAGTGGCTGCGGCTCTGGCGCAGGAGCCGCTGCCAGTGCCGCCGCTGCCAGCAGCCCGATCACTCAGCCGGCACCGCGCTCTTGCATGCCCGCGCCGGTTCCTCGCCCTTGAGCGCGGTGAGGCCCAGCTTGGCGAACAATGCGCCGTCCTTGTCGTCACCCGCGTTGGGCGCGGTCAGCAGCTTGTCGCCGGTGAAGATCGAATTGGCACCGGCGAGGAAGCAGAGCGCCTGCGTGGCTTCCGACATGGACTCGCGCCCGGCCGAGAGCCGCACCATCGAGCGCGGCATGGTGATGCGGGCGACCGCGACGGTGCGGACGAACTCGATATCGTCGATCTTCGCAAGCGGCGTGTCGGCCAGCATGTTGCCCAGCACCGTGCCCTTGACCGGCACCAGCGCATTGACCGGCACGCTCTCCGGGTGCTGCGGCAGGGTGGCGAGGGTGTGGACGAAGCCCACCCGGTCCTCGCGCGTCTCGCCCATGCCGACGATCCCCCCGCTGCACACGTTGATCCCGGCCTTGCGCACGTGATCCAGCGTATCGAGGCGGCACTGGAAGTCGCGCGTGCTGATCACCCGCTCGTAGTATTCGGGCGAGCTGTCGATATTGTGGTTGTAGTAGTCGAGCCCCGCCTCGGCGAGCATTGCGGCCTGATGCGGCTCGAGCATCCCGAGCGTCATGCAGGTCTCGAGGCCCATGGCGCGCACGCCCTTCACGATTGCGACAATCGCGGGCATGTCGCGGTCCTTGGGATTGCGCCACGCCGCGCCCATGCAGAAGCGCTGCGAGCCCGCATCCTTTGCCTGCGCCGCGCGCTGGAGCACGGCCTGCACGTCCATCAGCTTGGTGGCTTCCACGCCGGAGTCCGCGTGCACCGACTGCGAGCAATAGCCGCAATCCTCCGGACATCCGCCGGTCTTGATGCTGAGCAGGGTGCACAGCTGGACTTCGGTGGCAGGGTGATGGTCGCGGTGGACAGTGGCGGCCTGGAACAGCAGCTCGGTGAAGGGCAGGTCGAAGAGGCCTGCGATTTCGGTGCGGGTCCAGTCGGTGCGGGGGTGGGTCAAGATTTGTCTCGCATGAAGTGGCGGATCATGAGTGCACCGCCCATAAGCACTGCCAGCGGCACGCCATAGAACAAAATCGCGCGGCCCGCTTCGCTGATGCAATCGCCGTCGGGGACACAATCCCCGAGCGCCGCGCCCCCCATGGCGGTGAGCGAAATGAAGCCACCAAATAGAACATAGAGGGCGCATCCCGCCTTTTGCGGGTTTGTCAGGCGGGCTTACCGTTGAAACTCACTCGCCCTCCTTCGTCATTGCGAGGAGCCGCAGGCGACGCTGCAATCCGGAGCAACCCAATAACCGTTCGTGCTGAGCTTGTCGAAGCCCCGTTCTTTTTTCGGCGCTGTCGGAGAAGAAGAAAAGCAGCCCTTCGACAAGCTCAGGGCGAACGGACTAGGGGGAAACCCTACTCCGCCGCCTCGTCCAGTCCGCCATCCAGCGGAGGCATGTTGTGGCCGAGCAGCACCAGAATGTCCGCCGCGCATTCCACCACGTTCGAGCCGGGACCATAGATCCCCTGCACCCCTGCCTCGCGCAGGAAGTCGTAGTCCTGCGGGGGGATGACGCCGCCGGCGGTGACCTTGATGTCGCCGCGACCGGCACCGCGCAGGAGGCGGATCAATTCGGGGATCAGGGTCTTGTGTCCAGCGGCGAGGCTCGACGCGCCGACCACGTCGACATCGTGTTCGAGCGCCATCGCGGCGCTCTCCTGCGGGGTCTGGAACAGCGGCCCGGAGATCACCTCGAAGCCCATGTCGCCGAACGCAGACGCGATCACGTTGGCGCCGCGGTCGTGGCCGTCCTGGCCCATCTTGGCGATCATGATGCGGGGCTTGCGACCGAGGCGGCGACCCACGGCTTCGACCCCGTCCACCACCTGCGCCCAGCGGCGGTCGAATTCGTAGGCGCTCTTGTAGACGCCGGTGACGGGCGCGGGGGTCGCATCGTGGCGGCCGAACACCTCCTCCATCGCCGAGGAAATCTCACCCAGCGTCGCATCGTGGCGCGCGGCTTCCACGGCGAGCGCCAGCAGGTTCGCGCCCGACTTGCAGCCTTCGGTCAGCGCCGCCAGCGCCGCGCGGCACCGCGCCTCGTCGCGGCCGGCGCGCACCCGTTCGATCCGCGCGATCTGGCCGGCGCGGACCTTCTGGTTGTCCACCTCGAGCGTCTCGAGCGCGTCTTCGCTTTCCTTGCGGTACTTGTTCACGCCGACGATCACCGTCTCGCCCTTGTCGACCTTGGTCTGCTTTTCGGCAGCGGCGCGCTCGATCGCAGCCTTGGGCGCGCCGGTGGCGACGAAGGCGGTCATGCCGCCCGCCGCATCGACCTGCTCGATCAGCTTCCACGCCTCGTCGATAAGGGTGGAGGTCAGCGCCTCGATATAGTGCGAGCCGCCGAGCGGATCGACGACGCTCGTGATCCCGCTCTCTTCCTGCAACACCAGCTGGGTATTGCGGGCGATGCGGGCGCTGAAATCGGTGGGGAGCGCGATCGCTTCATCCAGCGCATTGGTGTGGAGCGACTGGGTGCCGCCCAGCACCGCCGCCATCGCCTCGACCGTGGTGCGGATGACGTTGTTGTAGGGGTCCTGCTCCTGCAAGCTCACGCCGCTCGTCTGGCAGTGAGTGCGCAGCATCTTGGAGCGCTCGTCCTTCGCCCCCAGCCCGTCCATCACCCGCCACCACAGGGTGCGCGCGGCGCGCAGCTTGGCGATCTCCATGAAGAAGTTCATGCCGATGCCGAAGAAGAACGACAGGCGGCCCGCGAAAGCGTCGATATCCAGCCCCGCGGCCATCGCGCGCTGGGCATATTCCTTGCCGTCGGCGATGGTGAAGGCGAGCTCCTGCACCGCCGTCGCCCCGGCCTCGTGCATGTGGTAGCCGGAGATCGAAATGCTGTTGAACTTCGGCATGTTGGCCGAGGTGTATGCAATGATGTCGGAGATGATCCGCATCGAGGGCTCGGGCGGGTAGATATAGGTGTTGCGGACCATGAACTCCTTGAGGATGTCGTTCTGGATGGTCCCGTCGAGCTTCTCCTGCGACACGCCCTGACGCTCCGCCGCGACTATGAAGAAGGCCAGCACCGGGATCACCGCGCCGTTCATCGTCATGCTGACGCTCATGGAATCGAGCGGGATCTGGTCGAACAGGATCTCCATGTCCGCGACCGTGTCGATCGCCACCCCCGCCTTGCCGACATCGCCGACGACGCGCGGGTGATCGGAATCGTAGCCGCGGTGGGTGGCGAGGTCGAAGGCCACGGAAAGGCCCTTCTGCCCCATCGCCAGATTGCGGCGGTAGAAGGCGTTGCTCTCCTCGGCGGTGGAGAAGCCCGCATATTGCCGGATCGTCCAGGGGCGGCCCGCATACATCGAGGCCTTCACCCCGCGCGTGAAGGGCGCGAAGCCGGGGAGGCCCGGGTCGAAGCCGGCGTGATCCTCAGCCGTGTAGAGCGGCTTGATCGCGAAGCCCTCGGGCGTGTGCCAGGTGAGGTCGCGGCCCTTCACCTCCTTGGCGGCGAGGGCGTTCCAGTCTTCGAGCGTGGGTTTGTCGGTCATGTCAGATACCATATCCGTTCGCCCTGAGCCTGTCGAAGGGCTGTCCTTCTTTTGCGGCTCAGAGCTGGAAGAGGAAGTGCAGGGCTTCGACAAGCTCAGCCCGAACGGGGTTGGTTTGGGAAGGGATTACTCCCCCTTGAATTCCGCCTTTCGCTTCTGGAGGAAGGCCATGCCGCCCTCCATCGCGTCCTTGGTCGCGCCCGCGATGCGCTGGCCCTCGGCCTCGGCGAGCAGCACCATCTGGAGGTTCTGGTCGAGCGCGGTGGCGATGTTGCGCTTCATCTGGGCGTAGGCGATGGTCGGGCCGTTGGCGAGCTTCTCGGCGAGCGCGCGGGCCTCGGTCATCAGGTCGGCATCCTCGACGCACTTGTAGACGAGGCCCCACTCCTCGGCCTGCTGCCCCGAAATCTTCTCGCCCAGCATCATCATCCGCGTCGCGCGGGCGCGGCCGATGGCGCGGGTGAGCAGCCAGGTCGAGCCGCCGTCGGGCACGAGGCCGATATTGACGAAGGCCTGGAGGAAATAGGCGCTCTTGGCCGCGATGGTGAAGTCGGCAGCGAGGGCCAGCGAGCACCCGACGCCCGCCGCGGGGCCGTTGACCGCGCAGATCACCGGCACGCTCGCGCGGATCAGCTGGCTGATCGCGGGGTTGTAATGGTTGATGAGCGCCTCGTGGCTACCGCCCTTGCCGCCCAGCGCCGAGCCCGAACCGCGCGCCGAAAGGTCCGCGCCCGAACAGAAGCCCTTGCCCTCGCCGGTGATCAGCACCGCGCGCGCATCGCCGAGGTCGTAGAACGCCTGGCCCAGCTCGTCCGCCATCTGCGGCGGCATGGCATTGAGCCGTTCCGGGCGGTTCAGGGTGATGGTGAGCAGCGGGCCTTCGCGGGTGACGCGGATGGTTTCGTAGGACATTCTTCTGTTCAACTCCCCGTTCGCCCTGAGCCTGTCGAAGGGCCGTTCTTCCTTCGGGCGCGGCGATCAAAGTGAAGTGCGGGGCTTCGACTAGCTCAGCCCGAACGGCTCTGGTTTAGTTCGACCAGTGGGTGCCCTCTTTGGGCGTCTCCATGATCTCGGTAAGCATGCCGCCCATGTCCTTGGGATGGACGAAAAAGATAGGGGTGCCGTGGGCGCCGATGCGGGTGGGGCCGAGGATGCGCTTGCCGAGCGCCTCGAACTCGCTGCGCGCCTCGGCGATGTCGGGCACTTCGAAGCACAGGTGATGCTGCCCGCCCAAGGGGTTCTTGGCGAGGAATCCCGCAAGGGTGGAGTTTTCACCCAGCGGCTCGATCAGTTCGATCTGCGTCCCGTTCATCGCCCCGTCCGCACCGGGGGTGTCGACGAAGCAGACCTTCACGCCCTGCTCCTCGAGATCGAAGGGCGTGTGGATCTTGGTCGCGCCCATGACGTCGCGGTAGAAGGCGATGGAGTCCGCGATGGAGGGCGTGGCGACCCCGATGTGGTTGAGACGGCCGAGTTTCATTTCATTCCTCTCTCAATCGTCATTGCGAGGCGGCGCAGCCGCCGTGGCAATCCAGAGCTGTTCGCGCAACGCTCTGGATTGCTTCGCTGCGCTCGCAACGACGGAAATGCTCACAACGGAATATTGTCATGCTTCTTCCAAGGGTTCTCCAACTGCTTCGTCCGCAGCTTCCGTAGCCCCAGCGCGATCCGGCGGCGGGTCGAGTGCGGGTGGATCACCTCGTCGATATAGCCGCGCTGCGCCGCCACGAAGGGGTTGGCAAAGCGGTCTTCGTATTCCTTCGTCCGCTCGGCGATCTTGGCGGGGTCGTCCTTCTCGGAGCGGAAGATGATCTCCACCGCGCCCTTCGCGCCCATCACCGCGATTTCCGCGGTGGGCCAGGCGTAGTTGAGGTCGCCGCGCAGGTGCTTGGAGGCCATCACGTCATAGGCCCCGCCATAGGCCTTGCGGGTGATGACGGTGATCTTGGGCACGGTCGCCTCGGCATAGGCGAACAGCAGCTTCGCGCCGTGCTTGATGATCCCGCCCAGTTCCTGCGCGGTGCCGGGGAGGAAGCCGGGGACGTCGACGAAGGTGATGATCGGGATCTCGAAGGCGTCGCAGAAGCGCACGAAACGCGCGGCCTTCTTCGAGGAGTTGATGTCGAGCACCCCGGCGAGCACCATCGGCTGGTTCGCCACCACGCCGACGGTGCGGCCCTCCACCCGGCCGAAACCGCAGATGATGTTGCCCGCGTGGGCCGGCTGGATTTCGAAGAAATCGCCCTCGTCCAGCACCTTGGTGATCACCTCGTGCATGTCGTAAGGCTGGTTGGCGTTGTCGGGAATCAGCGTGTCGAGGCTGTTCTCGAAGCGATCCCACGGGTCGTTGGTGGGGAGCGTCGGCCCTTCCTCGCGGTTGGAGAGCGGCAGGAAGTCGAAGAAGCGGCGGGTCGCAAGCAGCGCCTCGATGTCGTTTTCGTAGGCGAGGTCGGCGACCGAGGTCTTGGTGGTGTGGGTGATCGCCCCGCCCAGTTCCTCCTGCGTCACGACCTCGTTGGTGACGGTCTTCACCACATCGGGGCCGGTGACAAACATGTAGCTCGAGTCCTTCACCATGAAGATGAAGTCGGTCATTGCGGGCGAATAGACCGCCCCGCCCGCGCACGGCCCCATGATGAGGCTGATCTGCGGGACGACGCCGGAGGCCAGCACGTTCCTCTGGAACACCTCGGCATATCCACCCAGCGAAGCCACGCCCTCCTGGATGCGCGCGCCGCCCGAATCGTTGAGGCCGATCACGGGCGCGCCCACCTTCATCGCCATGTCCATGATCTTGCAGATCTTCTCGGCATGGCGCTTGGAGAGCGAGCCGCCGAAGACGGTGAAGTCCTGGCTGAAGACGAACACCAGACGCCCGTTGATCGTGCCGCTGCCGGTCACCACCCCGTCGCCGGGGATCTTCTGCGTCTCCATGCCGAAGTCGATGCAGTCGTGCTCGACATAGGCATCGACCTCCTCGAAGCTGCCCTCGTCGAGCAGCACGTCGAGGCGTTCGCGCGCGGTCAGCTTGCCCTTGGCGTGCTGCGCGGCGATGCGCTTGGCCCCGCCCCCCATCCGGGCGGCTTCGCGGCGACGTTCCATTTCGGCGATGTTGGCGGACACGCGGGATCCTCTCTCGTCAGGTCTCTTGGGCTGACGCGTTGCCTTAGCGCGTCCCAAGCGTCAACGTGGCAAAAGTGGCGGTCGGCAGGAGGTGCGCGGGTGAAGACGGCTGATGTGGTGGTGGTCGGCGGAGGGATCGCGGGACTCTCGGTGGCGGCGCGGATGGCGGTGCACGCCCGCGTCGTGGTGCTGGAGGGCGAGAGCGCGCCGGGCTACCATGCCTCGGGCCGCTCGGTCGCTTTCGCGCATTACGGGCTCGGCGAGACGGTGGTACGAACGCTGACCGCTCTCAGCATGGCCGAACTGGCGGCGCATGGCACGGTGCACCCTGCGCTGCATATCGCCGGCGGCGAACAGATCGGCGCGCTCGATGCGCTGGAGGCGGTTCACCGCAACTTCGGCTGCGACTGCGCGCGGATCGGGCCGCAGGAAGCGCGCGCGCTGATGCCCGCCCTGAAGCCCGAGGCCTGCGTGGCGGCGTTGGTCGATCATGGATCGCTGAAGCTCGACACCAATGCCATGCTGCAGGCCCATGCGTCGGCGCTGAAGGCGGCAGGCGGGACGCTGGTCACGGGGGCGCGGGTTTCCGCTGTCGCGCGCGAGGGGGCCGAATGGCGGGTGGCAAGCAGCGCCGGCGAATTCGCCGCTGCCATTCTCGTCAACGCGGCAGGAGCCTGGGCGGACGAGGTCGCGCGCATGGCGGGCGTCACGCCCGTCGGTCTCGAACCGCGCCGCCGCACGGTCATCAGCTTCGCCGCGCCCGAGGGGGAGGACGTGCGGCACTGGCCCTTCACCAAGACCGTCGGCGAGGGCTTCTACCTGCTGCCCGAGGGGCGCGGCGCGCTGCTCGCATCGTCGATGGACCAGACCCCGTCCGAGCCCTGCGACGCGGCGGCGGAGGAACTCGACATCGCCATCGCCGCCGACCGCGTGGAGCAGGCGACGACCCTCGCGATCCGCCGCATCGCCCACAGCTGGGCGGGTCTCAGGAGCTTCGCGCCGGACGAGTTGCCGGTGATTGGCGAGGCGGCGGATGCGCCCGGGTTCATCTGGTGCGCCGGGCAAGGCGGCGCGGGGTTCCAGACCGCACCCGCGCTCTCGCGGATCGCGGCGGCGGCGGCGCTTGGTCAGCCCTTCCCAGCCGATTGCGCGGCGGCGGGACTGTCGTTCGAGACCTTCGCCCCGGCGCGGTTCGGGGCCTAGAACCGCCGCATCACGCTGCGCGCCAGCGCGGGCGAGATCGAATAGACCGCGCGCAGCAGTTTCACCATGCCGACATTCGCCTCGTCCTGCCCGTTTTCGAGCGCGGCGATGATCTGGCGGGCACATTCCTCGGGCGGCATCTTGGAGGTCTTGCGGTCGGCGGTCATCTGGGTGTCGACCACCGGGGGGAGCGCCTCGATCACGTGAATGTTCTCGTCGGCCAGCTGCGCGCGCAAAGCCATGGTGTAGCTGCGCAAGCCCGCCTTGCTCGCGCAATAGACCGAGCTTGCGGTGTTGGGCGCGATGGCGAGGCCGCTCGTCACGTTGATGATCGCCGCCTCGGGGCGCGCGCGAAGACGGGGGAGAAGCGCGGTGATGAGCCGCACGGGGGCGGAGAGGTTGGCATAGAGGCAGCCGTCGGCCGCGTCCGGATCGGGCAGCTTATTTCTCACATCATGCGGCACGCCCAGCCCGGCATTGTTGATGAGGATGTCGATTACGCGGTCCCCGAGCGCCGCGACCAGCCCGTCGACGCCCGCGGCGCTCGACAGATCGGCGGCGAGGGTCTCGAAACCCTCCGCCTCCATCGCCGCCAGCCGCGCCGGATCGCGTCCGGTGAGCAGCACCTTCGCACCCTTCGCCTTCAGCTGGCGGGCAAGCTCGCGCCCGATGCCTGCGCTGCCGCCCGTCAGCAGCACGCTCTTGCCGTTCACATCCATCAGACCTTCACCACTCCATGTACGATCAGGCTTTCGCCGCAGTCCGCGATCGTGTCCTCGACGGGGCGCATCGTCCAGCCGAGCCGCTCCCGCGCGTGGCTCGCATCGACATTGCGGACCTTGCCGATCTCGGTCTTGATACCGCGGATCTCGGCGTTGAACAGCGCGAGGATGTTGACCATCCAGTCGGGCATGGGCCGGGTCGGGGCCTTCCTCGCCTTCGCGCCGAGCCGCGCATGCAGCACGCCTGCGACCTCGAGCGCACTGAGGAATGGTCCCGCCCCCAGGAACCGCTCGCCCGCCAGCCCCGGGGTCCCCAGGGCCAGCACGTGAAGCGCGGCGATGTCGCGTACGTCGACGATGGGGAAGCCGAGGTTCGGCGCCATCGGCATCGCGCCCGAGAGCAATTGCTGCACCAGCTCGACCGAGGCCGAGAAGTCCCCGCTGTCGACCGGCCCCAGCACCATGCCGGGATTGACCGAGACGAATTCCAGCGCGCCGCCCTCTGCCGCCACCCAGTCGCGCGCGGCGCGCTCGGCGATGGTCTTGGATTTGACGTAAGGATAGGCGTCGGGGTGGTCGACATCGGTCCAGTGGCTCTCGTCGAAGGTATAGGTGCCGCGGTCGACACCATAGACCACCGCCGCCGTCGAGGAGGTCTGGACGAAGCGCGTGACGCCCGCATCGCGCGCAAAGCGCAGCGCCCTCAGCGTGCCCTCTCGCGCGGGAACGATCAGATCGTTCTCGTGGCGGGGTGCCTGGGCGGGGATCGGCGAGGCGACGTGGGCGACATGGGTGCAGCCGGCCACCGCCTCGGCCCAGCCCTCGTCGGACATGAGTTCGGCTTCGAACAGTTTGAATGCATCCGCCGAAGGATTGCCGAGCCGCGCGCGCAAGCCCGCTTCGCTCTTGGCGACATTGCGGACCGTACCGTGCACTGTCCAGCCCTTGGCCAGCAATTGCCGGATCAGCTCCCCGGCGATGTAGCCGGTCGCCCCCGTCACCAGAACCGTGCCTGCCATGCGCGCCCTCTCCCCTCGATCGAACGCAGCCTAACAGGTGGGTTTCGGCCTGCAACCTATTTGAAGAGCACCAGCTCCTCGGCCATGGTCGGATGGATCGCCACCGTCGCGTCGAAATCGGCCTTGGTCAGGCCCACCTTCACCGCGATCGCGGCGGCCTGCATGATCTCGGGCGAATCCGGCCCGATCATGTGGATGCCGACGATCCGGTCATTCGCCGCATCGACGATCATCTTGTAGAGGCTGCGCTCGTTGCGGCCCGCCACGACGTTCTTCATCGGGCGGAAGTCCGACTGGTAGACCTTGACGTTGCCGAGCGTGTTGCGCGCCTCGCTCTCGGTCATGCCGACCGCGGCGATGGGCGGGTGGCTGAAGACGGCGCTCGGCACGCAGGAATGATCGACCGCATAGGGCTCGCCCGGGCCGAAGACAGAGTCGGCAAAGGCCTGGCCCTCGCGGATCGCGACGGGCGTCAGCTGCACCCGGTCGGTCACGTCGCCCACGGCGTAGATGTAATCGACATTGGTGCGGCTGAAGGCGTCGACCACGATCTCGCCCTTCCGGCCGAGTTCGACCCCGACCGTCTCCAGCCCCAGCCCCTCGACATTGGGGACGCGGCCCGTCGCGACCATCACCGCGTCATATTCGCAAGGCTCCTGCCCGGTGAGCTTGACCATCAGCGTGCCGTCGGCCTGCTTCTCGATGCTCTCGAACTCGGCGTGGAACAGGAAGGTGATGCCCTTCACCATCGAGATCTGGAGCAGCCGGTCGCGCAGCGCGGCATCGTAGCTGCGCAGGATCGTGTCGGAGCGGTTGGCGATCGTCACCTTGCAGCCGAATTCGTTGAAGATGCCCGCGAATTCATTGGCGATATAGCCCCCGCCCGCGATCAGGATGCGGCGCGGCAGTTCGTCGAGGTGGAAGGCTTCGTTGGAGGTGATGACGTGCTCGTTGCCCGGAAACTCCGGCACGTGCGGGCGCGCACCGGTGGCGACGAGGATGTATTTGGCGGTCACGACCTTGCCGCTCGCCAGGGTGATCTCATGGTCGCCGGTGATCGTCGCGCGCTCGTTGTAGATCGTGACATTGTGGTTGCCGAGGGTCTGGCCATAGAGCCCCTCGAGACGCGTCACGTCCTTCTGAACATGGTCGCGCAAGACCGCCCAGTCGAAACGCTTGCCCTCGATCGTCCAGCCGAAGTGCTGGGCATCGACGAGGTCCTCGGCGAAGTGCGCGCCGTAGACCAGCATCTTCTTGGGCACGCAGCCGCGGATCACGCAGGTGCCGCCGACGCGGTATTCCTCGGCCACAGCCACGCGCGCGCCGTGGGCGGCAGCAACGCGGCTGGCGCGCACCCCGCCCGATCCTGCGCCGATGGTGAAGAGGTCATAATCGTATTCGTCGGCCATCGCCTGCTCCCGCTTTGTCGCAAGCGCATATGGGCGAAGGCCCCGATGGCGGCAACCATCGGGGCCCGAAATGCCGCATTTCAGACAAGAGTCCTGAAAGGGCGATCAGCCCTGTGCGGCACGCGGACGCCCGCCGCCACCGCCGCCGCGACGCCCGCGGTGGCGATTGCCGCCCCCGCCGTTTGCGCCGCCGCCATGGCCCTGCCCCTGCGGACGGCCACCGCCGCCCGGACGGCCACCCTGCCCGGCCTTGGCAGAGGGCTGGCGGCGATCACCCTGCGGGCGCTGTTCGCCGCGCGGGGCATCGGCATGGCGCCGCTCGCCACCGCCGCCACTGCGGTCATGCTGCGGACGGCCCTGCGGCTTGCCCTGCTGCGAGCGACGCTCGCCCCTGTTCTCGCCCTCGCGACGCTCACCCTGCGGCTTGCGCTGCCCGAGCGGGCGCGGCTGCACGCGCTTCATCGGCTGGCGCGGTGCCGGCTTTTCCGGCCCCTCGCCTTCCACCACCGCGCGGAAGTTGTCGGGGAGCGGCAGACGCTCCAGTTCGGCACCCGTCGTCTTGCGGATGTCCTTCAGATAGGCGCGCTCGTCCTCGGCACAGAAGGCGATCGCCACCCCGTCACGCCCGGCGCGCGCGGTGCGGCCGATGCGGTGGACATATTGTTCCGGCACGTTGGGCAGCTCGTAATTGATCACGTGGCTGACGCCCGGGATGTCGATCCCGCGCGCGGCAACGTCGGTCGCGATCAGGATCGGCACGCGGGCCTTCCTGAACTCGTCAAGCGCACGCTGGCGCTGCGGCTGCGACTTGTTGCCGTGGATCGCGTTGGCCTCGATCCCGGCATGGGCGAGCTTCTTCACCACCCGGTCCGCGCCGTGCTTGGTGCGGGTGAAGATAAGGATGCGCTCGAATTCGCCGGGCACCTCGTGACGGCGCTTGAGGATCATTTCGAGCAGCGCGGTCTTTTCGTCCTGCTGGACCATGAAGAGATACTGGTCGATCCGCTCCGCCGTGGTGCTCTCGGGCGTCACCGAGACCTGCACGGGGTTGTTGCAGTATCCGCCCACCAGCTCCTTGATCGCCTTGGGCATGGTGGCGCTGAAGAACAGCGTCTGGCGGTCCTTCGGCGCGAGCTCGCGGATCTTGCGCAGGGCGTGGATGAAGCCGAGATCGAGCATCTGGTCGGCCTCGTCGAGCACCAGCACCTCGATGCCGTTGAGGTTGAAGGCCTTCTGGTCGATCAGGTCGAGCAGGCGGCCCGGCGTCGCCACGAGGATGTCGGTGCCGCGGTGGAGCTTGTTCCGGTCCTTGCCGACCGAGGTGCCGCCGACGATCACCTGCACCTTGAGCCCGGCAAGCGCGCCGTAATCCTTGGCACTGTCGGCGATCTGCACCGCGAGTTCGCGGGTCGGGGCCAGCACCAGCATGCGGCAGGACTTGAACGGGATCTGCTTGTCGGCCTCGCGCAGACGGTCGATCGACGGCAGCATGAAGGCGGCGGTCTTGCCGGTCCCGGTCTGGGCGATGCCGAGCAGGTCGCGGCCCTTGAGCACGGCCGGGATGGCCTGCTCCTGGATCGGCGTGGGAGTGGTATAGCCCTTCATGTCGAGGGCCTGGAGCACGGGCTGCGACAGCCCGAGTTCAGCGAAAGTGGTCATGTGAATACTCGCAATATGTGCGACGCGCGCAGCCCTAACGGGGCGCGCGGCGCGGGGGTTCAAACCGCCCGCGTGAAAAGGGAAGTCCTTGGAAAAAACCGAGGCGCGGCCGGGGCGGATGCTTTCAGAATTCCGCCGCTTCACGCTGGCTAGCGCGCTTCGATGGGGCGCAGATGGGGCCTCGGCGCCCGAATGTCAAAGGATTATCGGTCGTAGAAGACGACATTCACCATCATGACCTCGCCGCTATAGGTGCCGGCGACGGCATTGCCCTGCGCATCGCGGGCGGGATTGAAGCGCGCCACGCGCATGATCTGGCGGCACATCTGCCGGTCGGTCGCGGCGTAGCGGTAGTCGCGGCTCAGCGCGCAACCGGTGGGCTTGCCGTCTGCCCCTACCGTCAGCTCATAGGCGATCCGCTGGGTCGGAATACCGAGCCGGAAGGCGCGTTCGAAGAAGCGGTGGTAGTCGAAATCGACCAGTTCGGCAGGCTGGGCTCCGCTGGCCCGGGCGGGTGAAGCGACCGTGTGGGCCTGCCCGATCGCAGCGCGCACGGCGGCGCTTTCGGTAACCGGCGGCGTCGAGGCGAAAGCCGGAGCGGAACCCGCAGTGGCGGCGAGTGCGGCAAGCGCGAGACCGGCGACCTTCATATGCGACCCTTTCCAACGGCGGTGCCTTGGAAACGGCCGAAGGAAAACACGGTTCCGGCGGTAAATCAATCCTTCTCGCGCATTTCCAGATAGTTGAGCTTACCCTCGTAGCTGCTCTCGACTGCCGCGCCGCTGTCGTCGACCGCAGGCTCGAAGCTGTGGTGCTTGAGCAGCACTTCGCACAGCTTGTCGTTGACGTAGTTCATGCGGAACTTCTCGGTCAGCTCGCAATCGGTCGGCGTTCCGGCCGCGTCCACTTCGAGCGTGTAACCCACTTCGCCGCGCCAAACCCTGAGGCGCGAGGATTCCTTGAGGAACTCACGGTCGCCGGTGAACTCGATCAACCGCGCCGGCTTGACCTTGGAGCGCGCCGTACCGTCGTTCTGGGCCTTCTCCTCGGCGATCACGGGAGTGGAAATCGCGACAAGCGCGGCGATCGGAACGAGGAAAAGCGCGGATTTCATGAACGGGCCCTGATCGCGGATGGAGGATGCGGTCAGCGCCGCAGAGCCTCCACCTTAACCGCTCATTGCCGAGGTGCAATTCGAACGCGGCAAACCGTTCAAATCGGCGGTTTCTTGCACACCGCCCACACAAGCCAGCAATTAAGTTACCGGCCTACGAAAGACTGCAACTTCCGCGAGGAACAAGAATAGCGTTCCGCGCAATGCCGCCCGTCCGGTGTGGCAATTCTGCACCAGCAGCCGGTCAGGCCAGCCCCGCCGCCGCCATCAGCGCGCGGGTGCTGGGATCGAAGGTCCCTTCCCCGGATTCGATCTGCTTGGCGATCGCCTTGCCCAGCTCCACCCCGAACTGGTCGAACGGGTTGATCCCCATCAGCACGGCATTGGCGAAGGTGCGGTGCTCGTGGAAGGCGATCAGCGCACCGAGCGCGGCAGCGTCGCAATCGTCGACGAGGAACGTCGTCGAGGGCCGGTCCCCCGCATAGGCGCGCGCGGGATCGTCCGACGGCTTGCCCGCCATCAGCGCCGCCCCTTGGGCAAGGCAGTTCATCAGCAGGATGCGGTGATGCGCCGGATCGAGAGCGTCGCCGGGCGCGATCGAGGCGATGAAGTCCACCGGGATGAGGTGCGTGCCCTGGTGGAGCAGCTGGAACACCGCGTGCTGTGCATCGGTCCCCACCCCGCCCCACGTCACCGCCGCGGTCGGCCCGTCCACGGGCTTGCCGTCGGCGGTCACGCTCTTGCCGTTCGACTCCATCTCGAGCTGCTGGAGATAGTCGGGCAGCAGCGCGAGGCGCTCGTCATAGGCGAAGACCGCGCGGGTGTGGCAGCCGCGCAGGCGGGTGTAATACTGGTCGCAGAAGGCCGCGAGCAGGGGCGCGTTGGCGCGGCCCTCAGTCTGGCGGAAATGGTCGTCCACCGCCTTGGCACCGGCGAGCATCGCCCGGAACTCGTCCATGCCGATCGCCAGCGCGACCGGAAAGCCTATGCTCGAGAACAGCGAATAGCGCCCGCCGACGCTCTCGACGAAGGGCAGCACCCGGGTTTCGTCGACGCCCCATTCGACCGCCTTCTCGGGGGCAGCGGTGAGCGCCACCACCCGCCCGCCCGGGTCCTCGACGCCGTTCTCGGCAAGCCACTTGAGCGCGCTCGCGGCGTTGGTCATGGTCTCGATGGTGGTGAAGGTCTTGGAGGCGACCGCGATCAGCGTCGTCGCCGGATCGCAGGCGCGGAACGCCTGTTCGAGCGCGAGGCCGTCGATGTTCGAGACGACATGGACATCGACCAGCGCGAGATCGCGGGTCAGCGCATCGATGGCGAGCGCCGGGCCGAGCGCCGACCCGCCGATCCCGATCGCGATGCAGTGCCGGACCTCGCCCAGTGCGCCCTCATGGATCGCCTCGACCAGCATCCCCATGCGGGCGAGCAGGGCCTCGGCCTCGTCGACCTGCGCGGGCGTGCCGCTGCCGCGCAGGGCGCCGTGGGTGGCGGCGCGGCCTTCGGTCGGATTGACGATCCCCCCGCCGAACAGCGCCTCGCGGGCCGCGCCGAAGCCCTGCGCCTCGGCCAGCGCCTCGAACAGGCCGAGCGTCTCGCCCGAGAGGTGGGTCTTGGAGAAATCGATCAGCATCCCCGCGCGCGTCTCGCTGCCGGGCTCCACCGGCCAGTCGATCCGCCGGGTCAGGGCGGAGGGACGATCGGGATCATTCGCAAACAGCCCCGCCAGCGTCGGGTGTTCCGCGGCGCGAAGGCTCGCCCATACCGCCGCCGCATCCCCGCCGCCAGACCCGTCCATGCCGCTCATCATCGTTCCCCTTTGCGCAAGTGTGCGGCTGCGAGTAAGGGCATGAACGATGGATGTTAAGACCCAATCGCTGGGGGCAGCGCCGCCCGCCGCAGCCGGGCCCCGCACGGGCGATGGCTGGGGCAGCTTCGCCTGGTTTCTGGTCAAGCTGCTGCTGGCCGTGCTGGCCTTCCGTATCTTCGTCTTCTCGCCCTTCTCGATCCCGTCCGAATCCATGCTTCCGCGGCTGATGAACGGCGACTACCTGCTCGCCGCCAAGTGGCCCTACGGCATCTCGCGCCATTCCCTGCCCTTCGATCTCGCCCTGCCCGAGGGCCGGCTGCTGGCGGCAACGCCGGAGCGCGGGGACATCGTCATCTTCAAGCACCCCGTCGACCGGCGCGACTACATCAAGCGCGTCATCGGCCTGCCGGGCGACCGCGTGGCGGTGCAGGGCGGCGAGGTGGTGCTGAACGGCGCGCGTGTCGCGCGCGTGCGGGCGCCGGATGCGCTGGTGCCGGTCTCGCCCAACACCGGCTGCGCCTGGGGCGGCGACATCGAACGCGCCGCCGACGGGAGCGAGGCGTGCCGCTATGCCGCCTTCCGCGAGACCCTGCCCGGCGGCGGCCCCGCCTTCCGCGTGCTCGATTTCGGCCGCACCGGTGCCGACGACTTCGCCGAGGTCACCGTGCCCGAGGGCGCGCTTTTCGTGATGGGCGACAACCGCGACAGCTCGCTCGACAGCCGCTTCCCCGCCTCGTCCGGCGAGGGGGTGGGCTTCGTCGCGCATGACCTGCTGGTCGGCCGTGCGGCGGTGATCGTGTGGTCGACCGACGGCAGCGCCGACTGGCTCAAGCCCTGGACCTGGTTCACCGCCGCGCGCTGGGACCGGATCGGGGACCTGCTGTGACCGGGACGCTCGATCCCGCGACCCGTGAATGGCTTGCGCAGCAGGGCCTTGCGCCGGTCGACGAGGCGACCTGGCTCGAGGCGCTGACCCACGGCAGCTTCAACGGATCGGGCCCGGCCGATGCCGCCGATTACCAGCGGCTCGAATTCCTCGGCGACCGGGTGCTCGGCCTGTCGGTCGCGGCCTGGCTGTTCCGCGCGGGCGATGCGCCGGAGGGCCGGCTGTCCCAGCGGCTCAACGCCCTTGTCAGCGGCGCCACCTGCGCCCGGATCGCGCGCTCCATCGGCCTGCCCGTCCACATCCGCCTCGGCAAGCAGGCGCGCGACGATGGCGGGGCGGACAGCGACAAGATCCTCGGCGACGTGATGGAGGCGCTGATCGGCGCCTGCTTCATCGAGCACGGCTTCGATGCCGCGCAGGCGCTGATCTACCGGCTCTGGGCAAGGGAGCTCGAGGGCGACGAGGGCAAGGCCAAGCACCCCAAGAGCGCGCTTCAGGAATGGGCTGCGGGCAACCGCCGCGCCACCCCGGTCTACGAGGTCACCGACCGCTCAGGCCCCGACCATGCGGCGCGCTTCACCGTCCGCGTCACGGTCCGCAATGTCGGTCACGCCGAGGCGACCGCGACCAGCAAGAGCGAGGCCGAAAGGCTCGCCGCCAAGGCCTTCATCGAGCGGTTCGGCTGACCGCCATCCCCCGGGATGTTCCACGTGGAACACCGCTTCCGCCACGGGACGGCAGCGGGATGACCGCGCGATGACCGCACGATGACCGCGGCACGGCCCGCCCATGCGCGCGCACAGCCTTCGACATTCCCGGCGCGCGGCGGTATGAGCGGGCGATGACCGAAACCACCCCCCCTGCCCCCGCCGCCCGCTGCGGTGTCGTCGCCGTGCTCGGCGCGCCCAATGCCGGCAAGTCGACCCTCGTCAACGCCCTCGTCGGCCAGAAGGTCGCGATTACCAGCGCCAAGGCCCAGACGACGCGCGCCCGCATGCTCGGGATCGCGCTGCACGACCTCGCCGACGGCGCGCCGGTACAGATGATCCTCGTCGACACCCCCGGCATCTTCGCCCCGCGCCGCCGCCTCGACCGGGCGATGGTGAGCGCCGCATGGGAGGGCGCGGAGGCCGCCGATGCCGTCCTCCTGCTGGTCGATCCGATCAAGCAGCGCCGCCACGAGCTCGAACCGCTGCTGGAGACGCTGGCGGGGCGGCCCGAGCGCAAGATCCTCGTCCTCAACAAGGTCGACCGCGCCAAGAAGGAGCCGCTGCTGGTGCTGGCGCAGGAGCTCACCGGCAAGGTCGATTTTGCCGAGGTGTTCTTCGTCTCCGCCCTGACCGGAGAGGGCGTGCCGGAGCTGAAGGACAACCTCGCGCGGATGATGCCCGAGGGCGAATGGATGTATCCCGAGGACCAGGTCTCCGACGCCTCCGAACGCCTCCTCGCCGCCGAGATCACCCGCGAACAGCTCTACCAGCAGCTCCACGAGGAACTGCCCTACGACAGCGCGGTGCGGCCCGAGAAGTACGAGGTCCGCCCCGACGGCAGCGTGGAAATCCACCAGCAGATCGTCGTCACCCGCGACAACCAGCGCGCGATCGTGCTCGGCAAGGGCGGCTCGAAGATCAAGGCCATCGGCGCCGCCGCCCGCGCGGAACTGGCCGAGGTGCTGGGGGTGAAGGTGCACCTCTACCTGCACGTCAAGGTGCTGGAGAACTGGGCCGAGGACCGCGAGATCTTCGAGGAGATCGGGCTGGACTGGGTGCGGTGAGGTTTGAGTTAGGATGGTACTTGTATCATTGCTGCCCTTTGTGTTAGCTTTTTCAGATGAAAAAACTACATCCTGACGAAGTCGGACCACTCCGGTACGAGATCAACCAACTTTTCACTCCGTCCACGCCCATTCGTTTGGCCGACATGTTTGCTGGGCGGCGTGAAAAGATCGACCAAATGATCGAGGCAGTGGCGGAGCCGGGACGTCATGTCGTGTTGTATGGTGAACGCGGCGTCGGCAAGACGTCATTATCCCAGATCCTCGAACATCTAGTGCCGGCAGGGCCACAAACTGTCGTTCATAGTCGCAAGGCATGCACGCCGGGCGACAGCTTTGACTCGATATGGAGGAAGTTTTTCAAGGATATTCGATTTACGATATCAGAAGAAGGCAAAGACGTTACCGTCATTGATCTTTACCCTACGACGATTTCGCCAGATGATGTTTTGCGCGAAATGAAGCATTTTTCTGCTTCGGACATCCCGATTTTTGTCATTGATGAGTTCAACGAAATCAGTGATGATGGCACTACTTCTCGCCTAATGGCGAATACCCTTAAGGCGCTGTCGGACGAAGGTGTCTCGGCTACGATTGTAGTGGTTGGAGTTGGAGATAATGTCACCCAACTTTTCTCGGATCATGCGTCGATTGAGAGATGCACCGAGGAAGTTTTGATGCCTCGGATGTCGCGTCCTGAACTCGGAGACATCTTGGACAAACGCCTCAAGCAGCTAGGGATGCAGATTGACGAGGATGCTCGCTGGAAGATAATCATTCTATCTCGCGGACTTCCAACATACGTCCATCGTCTTGGCAAGCACGCTGCTCTTTCGGCGGTCAAGGATCTGCGGCGAACAATTACCGAATCTGACGTTGATGACGCCATTCAAGATATTCTTAGAGGTTCGTTGCAATCTCTTCGAGATAAGTACGAGGCCGCAACCGCAAGCAACCAACCTGGAAATCTCTTCAAGGAGATATTGCTTGCGTGCGCCTTAGCACGTGCTGATGACAACGGCTATTTCACTCCTGCCGCTGTTCGAGAGCCTCTAGAAAAGATACTTGGGCGGCCGATGCAAATTGCTCAGTATCAGAACCATCTGGGCGACTGGCATACCACAAAGAGGGGCCAGATTTTGCAGCGAACAGGCGAGCCGAGAGCTTACCGCTTTCGTTTTATTGAACCGACTATGCAGCCCTACGTCCTCATGAAGGGTATCGCTGACGGCATGGTGAACGACGCTGCCAAGGCTATTCTCCGCTTTCCTGCTCAAGGACACCTTTTTGGATCGGCTGACGACTAACTTGATGGAGCGATAGAATTATCAATAGCTTCATCGACCTAAATCACCCCCGCCCGAGCCGCTCCAGCTTCGCCCGCAATGCCGCCTCGTCGAAGGGCTTGACGATGTAATCGTCCGCGCCCGCGGCGATGCCGTCGTGGATATCCTTGGCCTCGCCGTTCGAGGTGCAGAACACCACCACCGGCTCCTTGGGGGTGGGGATGGCGCGCAGCTTGGTGACGAATTCGATGCCGTCCATCTCGGGCATGTTCCAGTCGGTCAGCACCAGATCGGGCATCGACTTCTTGCAGCGCGCGAGCGCCTCCTCGCCGTTCTCGGCCTCCACCGGCACATAGCCGAGGCTGAGCGCGATCTTGCTCGAGACCTTGCGGATCACCCGACTGTCGTCGACGATCAGGCAGGTACGCTGCGGCGCGGCTTGGGCCTCGCGGCCGGGATAGCGGTCGCGCATCGCCTTGGCGGCGGCGACGATCGCTGCGGTGTCGTCGGGTTCGGGGGACCCGGCGGGAGCGGCAGGCGCCGGGGCGGCGGCAGCAGCGGCGACGCGCGCAGCGTCATCCTCGGCGGCGGCGGCAAGCATGGCTTCATTCTGGGCGAGCTTCTCGGCGAGCGTCTTGCCCTCCATCGCCGGGCGGCGGTTGGGGCCGGTCTGGCGCTTGATCAGGTTCTGCACGTCAGCGCCCCCCGCCCATCGCCGCATAGCCCTGTTCGTAGGCCTGCGCGGCGTAATCGTCGGAATAGGGGTCCGCCTCGATGGCGCCGACCACCTCGCCCGGGGTCACGCGGACATGGAGATAGGGCATCCAGACATCGCCGAACTCGGCCTTCTGGTACCACACGTCGAGCACATCGTAGCTTGCCCACATGCCGTCCGGCTCGCGCAGGCGCAGGCCTTCGCCGATGCGCGGGACCGCGGCGAAGCGGATCCGGCTCTGGGTCTGGTGGGTCTCGTTCTGGACTTCGATTTCGATCACGGCGCAGCCCTCGTCTGGCACCGGTTCTAGGGGGCAAATGCTTTATGTTTTCTCAACGCCGGTAGGCCCGGGGCGGCGTTTCGCACCGCCCCGACCCTCATTTCGTCGCAGCCGCCTTCTTTTTGGCAGGGGCCTTCTTGGCCGGGGCCTTCTTGGCGGCCGTCTTTCTGGCCGGGGCCTTCTTCTTGCCCTTGCCCTTGGCGGGCCCCTTGGCCGCGCGCGCATCGATCAGTTCGATCGCGGCGGCGAGCGTCACGTCCTCGGGCTTGGTGTCGCGCGGGATGGTGGCGTTGGTGGTGCCGTCGGTGACATAGGGGCCGTAGCGGCCCGGCATGACCTTGATCTCGCCCCCGCTGGTCGGGTGCTGGCCGAGCGTGGCGATCGCCTCGGCCTTGCCACGTGACGCCCCCGCACCGCCGCGATTGGCGGCCTGCGCGAGGATATCGACCGCGCGGTTCATGCCGACCTCGAACACCTCGCGGGTGTTCGACAGCTTGCCGTACTTGCCGTCATGCCTGAGATAAGGGCCGTAACGCCCTATATTTGCTTCGATTTCGAGTCCCGTGTCGGGATGGGCGCCGATGATGCGCGGCAGATCGAGCAGCTTTACCGCCCAATCCAGATCGAAGTCGTCGAGGTCCTTGGGGATGCTGGCGCGCTTGGCCTCCTTGCCGCTGCCCATCTCGACATAGGGGCCGAAGCGGCCGGTCTTGCGGGTGATGTCCTCGCCGGTTTCGGGGTGCTGGCCGATGACGCCGTCCTCGGCCCCGCCTTCGCCGCCCGGCTGGGCGAAGCGGCGGGTGTATTTGCACTCCGGGTAGTTGGCGCAGGCGACGAAGGCGCCGTAGCGCCCACCCCGCAGGGACAGACGGCCACCCGCCCGCCCCTCGGCCGCGCACAGCGGACAGGCGCGCGGGTCGCTACCGTCCTCGCGCGGCGGGAAGAGGAAGTCGGAGAGATATTCGTCGAGCGCCTCGGTCACTTCCGAGGGCATCTTCGCCATCACCTCGTCGGCCTTAGGCTTGAAATCGCGCCAGAAGCGTTCGAGCAGGATCTTGTAGTCCTCGCGCCCGTCGGAGACGACGTCGAGCTCGTCTTCCATCCCCGCGGTGAAATCATAGGCGACGTAGTTGGGGAAGAAGCGTTCGAGGAAGGCGGTCAGCAGCCGGCCCGATTCCTCGGCGAAGAAGCGGTTCTTCTCCATGCGCACATAGGCACGGTTCCTGAGGGTCTGGATGGTCGAGGCATAGGTGGACGGGCGCCCGATGCCGAGCTCCTCGAGCCGCTTGACGAGGCTCGCCTCGGAGAAGCGCGCAGGCGGCTGGGTGAAGTGCTGGGTGGCATCGACGCCGAGCTTGGCGGGGCTATCGCCCGCCTTCATCACCGGCAGGAGGCCGCTCTCGTCGTCGTCCGCATCGTCGAGGCCTTCCTGGTAGACCGCGAGGAAGCCGGGGAAGCGGATCACCTGCCCGGTGGCGCGCAGCTCGTGCTGCCCGGTGGCATCGCGCAGGGTGACGGTGGTGCGTTCGAGCTGCGCGGTCGCCATCTGGCTCGCCATCGCGCGCTTGAAGATGAGGTCGTAGAGCTTGGCCTCGTCGCCGCTGCCGACGCGTTCGCGGGTGAAATCGGTAGGGCGGATCGCCTCGTGGGCCTCCTGCGCGTTCTTGGCCTTGGTGCTGTAGAAGCGCGGCTTTTCGGGGCGGTAATCCTCGCTGAAGCGCGCCGCGATGGCATCGCGCGCCGCCATGATCGCGCTCATGTCCATCTGCACCCCGTCGGTGCGCATGTAGGTGATCGCGCCCGCCTCGTAGAGCGTCTGGGCAAGCCGCATGGTGTGCTGCGCCGAATAGCCGAGTTTTCGCGCGGCCTCCTGCTGGAGGGTCGAGGTGGTGAACGGCGGTGCGGGGTTGCGCTTGACGGGCTTCGTCTCGACGCCCTCGACGAGGAAGCGCCCGTTCTCGACCGCGGCCCTGGCCTCCATCGCAATGCCTTCCGCCCCGAGGCTGAGGCGTTCGAGCTTCTCGCCCCGGAACTTCACCAGCCGCGCATCGAAGGCCGTGCCGTCGTGCTGCATATGGGCAACGACGCTCCAGTATTCCTCCGCGCGGAAGGCCTCGATCTCGCGCTCGCGCTCGACGATGAGGCGCAGCGCCACGGATTGCACGCGGCCCGCGCTCTTGGCGCCCGGGAGCTTGCGCCACAGCACCGGCGAAAGCGTGAAGCCGAACAGGTAGTCGAGCGCGCGGCGGGCGAGGTAGGCGTCGATCAGCGGCTGGTCGAGCTCGCGCGGGCGGGCCATCGCCTCGGTCACGGCCTGCTTGGTGATCGCGTTAAAGGTGACGCGCTGGACCTGAGCGGGCAAGGCCTTGCGCTTCTTCAAGAGCTCCAGCACGTGCCAGCTGATCGCCTCGCCCTCGCGGTCGGGGTCGGTGGCGAGCACGAGGCGCGAGGCCCCCTTGGCGGCATCGGCGATCTCGCGGAAGCGGCTCTGCTTGTCGCCGTAGAGCTCCCACTGCATCGCGAAGCCGTCCTCCGGATCGACGCTGCCGTCCTTCTCCGGCAGGTCGCGGACATGGCCGTAGGAGGCGAGGACCTTGAAGTCCTGCCCGAGATATTTCTCGATGGTTTTGGCCTTGGCGGGGGATTCGACGATGACGAGTTGCATGATGAGAGGAGGACTGTCCCTTACGTGTACGTGTGCGCGAGGGTGGCGAGGAAGCGCGCGCCAAGTCAAGCCGCCTTGCGCGAGGGGGCGGGCTGCGGCGAGCCTTGGAAAGCCGCGCGGCGGGTGAGGCGCGCATGATCGCCCTGCCGACAGGCGTGCCCGCCCTGCCGTGCCGGTCCGGAACCCTGCCCTGCCCGGCAGCGTAGCGCCCGGGGTGAAACGAAGGAGCCCCTGACGATGAACCGCCCCCTTGCCCTTTCCGCCGCCCTGCTCGCCGCCGCTGCGCCCGCGCTCGCGAACGACCCCGCCCCCACCGACGAGGCCACGGTGGCCGAGATGCGCCTTGCCGACGGCAGCGAGGTGGGGACGATAAGCCTCGCCCAGGCCGAGCACGGCGTGGTGATGCGCGTCGACGTGCGCGGGCTGACCGCCGGGAAGCACGGGCTCCACATCCACCAGACCGGCGCCTGCACGCCCGATTTCGACGCCGCCGGCGGGCACTTCAACCCCGCCGACACCGAGCACGGCTTCCACACAGCGGGCGGCTATCACGCGGGCGACCTGCCCAATCTCGACGTCGCCGATGATGGCACGGCGCGCGCGGAGTTCTTCGTGCCCAAGGTGACGATCAAGGGGCCCGCCAGCGATGCCCTGCCCCACAGCCTGAGCGATGCCGACGGCGCGGCGGTGATCATCCACGCCGCGACCGACGATTATCGCACGATGGACTCGAGCGGCGGGCGGCAGGCCTGCGGGGTGATCGTCCCCAAGGGTTAGGCGCGCCGCACGGTCCCGTCCGCCTCGCGCACCAGTTCGCCCGCCAGTTCCAGCTCGAGCAGCGCCATGTGCACCTCGGCGGGGGTTGCCTGCGTCTGCCGGATGAGTTCGTTCACCTCCACCGGCGCGTTGGTTAAGAGGTGCGCGATGTCGTGGCTGAAGTCCGCCCGCGCCTCGCCCCAGTCGAGTTTTGCGAGTTCGGCATAGTCGAACAGGTCGGCCCCGTCGCTCACGCGGAAGCGCGAACGCGGCGCGCCGGTGAAGCTCTGGAGCAGTTCGATCACCTCATCGGGCGCTTGCACCAGCACCGCGCCCTCGCGGATCAGCTGGTTGCACCCGCTCGCCCGGGCATCCAGCGGGGAGCCGGGGATCGCCATCACCTCGCGCCCCGCCTCGCCCGCCAGCCGCGCGGTGATGAGGCTGCCCGATTGCGGCGCGGCCTCGATCACCAGCGTGCCGCTGGCGAGGCCCGCAATGATCCTGTTGCGCGAGGGGAAATGCCGTCCGCGTGGCTCGGTGCCGGGGGGTTGTTCGGCGATCAGGAGGCCCTCTGTCGCGATGCGTTCCTGAAGCTCGGCGTGCTGGGGCGGATAGGCGATGTCGATGCCGCTGGCGATGACGCCGATGGTCTGCGGGAAAGCGCCTTCGTGCGCTGCCCCGTCGATGCCGCGCGCAAGGCCCGAGACGACGGTGAAGCCCGCCTCGGCCAGCGCGGCGGCGAAATCGCGGGCGAGCTTGACCGCGGCGGCGCTGGCATTGCGCGCACCTACGAGGGCAACGCAGGGCTCGCTCGCCAGCGCCAGCCGGCCACGGCAGGTGAGGATCGGCGGGGCGGAGTCGAGTTCGCCGAGCAGCGCGGGGTAATCGGGCTGGTCGTGGAACAGGTAGCGCGCCCCCGCCTTGCGAACGCTCAGAACCTCGCGCTCGATGCTTTCGGCGCTGGCCGGACGATAGGGGGCGCGGCCCCGACTGGCGAGATCGGGCAGCGCATCGAGCGCCGCCCCCGCGCTGCCGAAACGGGCGATGAGCTGGCGGTAGCTGACCGGCCCGATATTGGGCGAGCGCAGCAGGCGGATGCGCGCGAAGGCCTCGGCTTGGCTGAGCACCGGCTGCGACCCCTGGTGCTCCATCAGACTAGCGCCCCCGTCACGCCTTGCCCGAGGAACCGACCTTCGGCTCCTCCCCCCGCATCAGCCGTCCGATATTGGCGCGGTGCTGGACGATCACGATCGCGGCGATGGCGATCAGCGGCGGGATCACCTCCGGATAGCCGAGGCCCCACGCCACCACCGGCGCGGCAATGACGCTGACGAGCGAGGATACGCTCGAAATCCGGCTGAGAAACAGCGTAGCGCCCCAGATCACGGCACAGGCGAGCATCGCCGGCCATGCGAGCGCGCCCAAGGCTCCGGCGGCGCTGGCGAAGCCCTTGCCGCCCTTGAAGGCGAGCCACGGGGTGAAGCAGTGCCCCGCCACCGCCGCGACCGCAGCGATCCCTTCGGTGCCCGGCCAGACGGCCTTGGCGACCAGCACCGGGATCACCGCCTTGGCCGCATCGAGCAGCACCGTCGCCGCCGCCAGCCCCTTGTTGCCGGTGCGCAGCACGTTGGTCGCCCCGATGCTCCCGCTGCCGATGTTCCGCACATCGCCCAGCCCCGCCGCGCGGGTGAGGATCAGGCCGAAGGGGATCGAGCCGAGGACAAAGCCCAGAAGGGCGGCGAAAGCAGCGTTCATCAAATCCCATCCCGTTCGCCCTGAGCTTGTCGAAGGGCCGGACTTTCTTCTAATGGCGTGACCTGAAAAGAAAAGGACGAGGCTTCGACAAGCTCAGCCCGAACGGAGATTATTTTGAACGTCGAAGCTGCCTCCCCCATCCTGCTGTTCGATTCCGGCGTGGGCGGGCTCACCGTCTACGATGCGCTGCGCAAGGTCCTGCCGCAAGCGCCTGTGATCTATGCCGCTGACCTTGCGGGCCTGCCCTACGGCACCAAGACCGAGGCGCAGATCGCCGCGCGGGTCGCGGGCCTGCTCGGCCGGATGGCGGAACGCTGGCAACCGCGCCTCGCCTGCATCGCCTGCAACACCGCCAGCACCATCGCGCTCGGCATGGTGCGCGACGTGCTAGAGATCCCGGTTGTCGGCACCGTTCCCGCAATCAAGCCGGCTGCGGCGCTGACGCAGACCGGCACCATCGGCCTCGTCGGCACCGAAGCCACGATCCGCCAAGGCTATGTCGACGATCTCGAGGCGCAGTTCGCCGCCGGCAAGCGGCTGCTGCGCGTCGCCGCCCCTGGCCTCGTGCAGGCCGCCGAGGCCAAGCTGCGCGGGCGGCCCGTCGACCCGGCGCTGATCGCCGACGTCCATGCGCGCCTCGCGACGATGGCGGGTGCGGACGAAATCGACACGCTGGTGCTCGCCTGCACCCACTTCCCGTTGCTGGCGGACGAGCTTGCGACCGCCTTCGGCAACGAGGTGCGGCAGATCGACGGCGCCGACGGGATCGCTCGGCGCATCGCCCACCTACTCGAAGGACAGGGCTTTGCCGCAACCGGTCCCGACCGCTTCGTCGTCACCGGCCCGCTGGCCGGTGCCGAGGGGCTGGAGGAGGCCCTCGCCGCACGCGGATTCGGGGTGGCCGAGGCCTTCTGAACCCGCGGCGCCTTGCGAGCCGCTCGCAAAGATCGTGATAGCAAATGGGCCCGCCCGCCCTTAAATACGCGGTCTGAAACCTTCCGCCCTCTGGCACGTTTGGGCGGGACGATAACAGCACAGCAGGAGCCGCGCCCGCCCCGGCAAGGTGGCCGCGAGAGCAGCGAGACGCGAGTGAACTACGACCAGATTTTCGATTCCGCGATCGACCGTCTGCACGAGGAAGGCCGGTACCGCGTCTTCATCGACATCATGCGCAACAAGGGCGCCTATCCCAACGCGCGCTGTTTCCACGGGCATAACGGCCCCAAGCCGATCACGGTGTGGTGCTCGAACGACTACCTGTGCATGGGCCAGCACGACAAGGTGATCGGCGCGATGGAAGCCGCGCTCCACGATGTCGGCGCGGGCTCGGGCGGCACCCGCAACATCGGCGGCAACACGCACCTTCACGTCGAACTGGAAGCCGAACTCGCCGATCTCCACGGCAAGGACGCCGCGCTGCTGTTCACCAGCGGATATGTGTCGAACGACGCGACGCTCTCGACCCTTGCCAAGCTGCTTCCCGGCTGCGTGATCTTCTCCGACGAGCTGAACCACGCCAGCATGATCGCCGGCATCCGCAATTCGGGCTGCGAGAAGAAGGTGTTCCGCCACAATGACGTGGCCCATCTGGAAGAGCTGCTCGCGAGCGTCGACATCGACACGCCCAAGCTGATCGCCTTCGAAAGCGTCTATTCGATGGACGGCGACGTCGCCCCGATCCACGCGATCTGCGACCTGGCCGAGAAGTACAACGCGCTCACCTATATCGACGAGGTCCACGCGGTCGGCATGTACGGCGCGCGCGGCGGCGGCATCTCGGAGCGTGACGGCGCGGCGCACCGCATCGACATCATCGAGGGCACGCTGGGCAAGGCCTTCGGGGTGATGGGCGGCTACATTGCCGCGAGCGCCAAGGTGGTGGACTGCATCCGCTCCTATGCGCCCGGCTTCATCTTCACGACCTCCTTGTCGCCGGTGCTGGTCGCGGGGGTGCTTGCCTCGGTGCGGCACCTCAAGGAGTCTTCGGTCGAGCGCAACGCCCAGCAGCGCGCCGCCGCCTTGCTGAAGCTCAAGTTCGCCGAAGCCGGCTTGCCGGTGATGGATTCGGTCACCCACATCGTCCCGCTGATGGTCGGCGATCCGGTGCGCGCCAAGAAGATCAGCGACATCCTCCTCGCCGAATACGGCGTCTATGTGCAGCCGATCAACTTCCCCACCGTCCCCCGCGGCACCGAGCGCCTGCGCTTCACCCCCGGCCCTCACCACACCGAAGAGATGATGGACGAGCTCACCGCGGCGCTGGTCGAGATCTGGGACCGGCTGGAGCTGGGGCTGGCCGAGGCTGCGTGATTTCGTTTGCCTTGTAAGATTTGCAATTCGCCAGATACGGTGCGCAGCCACATTTTGCCAAAGGCTGCGACGATTGAACTTAGGCGCGGGGCACCTAACGCAATTCAAGGCTCCCGCAGCCACAGTGGCATTCGCAAGACTCAAGGCGGCACTTTCGACGATGACCTGCTATGTCATCACCATGAAAGCATAACCTCAAAACTCGATACCTACGGGATCGCGTTCATTCGACGAGCCAAGGCGGAATTTCGTCCTTCTTCTGAAGAGTCTTTCTTGGTTTCCAACCCTCGGCCAGATGATTTGTCGAGATTTGTAGCGAGCATCATTTGGCGAGAGGTCAATTCTAGTGGTGGGCTATCTTTGGGACCCTTTGAAGGCCCAGCTGCTAAGCATATCTTTGATCGTGAACCGTTAGATTGGCCAATGATCATATCACGAGATTTTTTCACACTCGGCGGCGATCACCCCATTGAATTCAATACACATCCCCACAGAATCAAGTTCCTTGGGAAGAATGGATGGAAACTCACCATCCTTGGATTCAGCTTCTGGGTGATTGTTGACAAACGCGGCTTACAAGGGCTTCCGACCGAGATGCGACTTGACCGTTCTGATCCAGTGCGTGTGATTGTCGGCCATAAGCAGGACTATCGCGACGTCGGTACCTTGAAACCAATCCTGAAACGAATGTTGGAAAAGCGAGAGAGCAATGGGCGGAACGCCTGACCAGACCTACGCCGAGGTCGTCCTCGGACGGCGCAGCATTCGCGGCTATCTCGACAAGCCCGTGCCGCGCGCACTGATCGAGGAAATCCTGACGCTGGCGATGCGCTCGCCCTCGTCGATGAATACCCAGCCCTATCACTTCCACGTTATCACCGGCGAGCCGCTCGACCGCATCCGCCAGGGCAACACCGAGCGCATTCTGGCGGGCGAGCCCGACAGCCGCGAATTCCGCCGGGGGGAACCTTTCAAGGGCGTCCACCGCGACCGGCAGGTCGGCTGCGCGATCCAGCTGTTCGAGGCGATGGGCATCGCCCGCGAGGACAAGGAGGCACGACAGGACTGGGTGCTGCGCGGCTTCCGCCAGTTCGACGCGCCGGTCTGCGTCATCATCACCTATGACCGCGAGCTCGACGGCTCAGACGACACCCCCTTCGATTGCGGCGCGGTGACGACCGCGCTGGTCAATGCGGCCTGGAGCAAGGGACTGGGCTGCGTGATCAACTCGCAAGGCATCATGCAGTCACCCGTGGTGCGCGAACATGCAGGCATCCCTGACGATCAGGTGATCATGAAGGCGGTCGCGATGGGCTGGCCCGATCCGGATTTCCCGGCCAACCCGGTGAAGATCACCCGCCGCAGCGTGGCCGAAGCGGCGCGGTTCGTCGGCTTCGACTGAGCGCGCCGCCACGTCACACCCGGCGCTGCCCTATTCGCCCGCCGCGTGCCCGACGGCAGGAGCGGCTACGCCCGCGAGTTCCAGCGCCTTCGCCAGCGCGTCGCCGGCCGCAACCGCGACATCGGGCGCGACCCCGGTGCCTTCCCAGCCCTGCCCCGTGTCGGGATCGAAGGTGCGGCCGTTCGGCACGAAGGCGGCATAGGTGAAGCCCTTGTCGAGCGGCACCATGCCCCCGAAATTGCCCGCGCCATAGGTTGTTTCGCCCACCAGCGTGGCGCGGCCCGCCCGTTTCAGCGACAGCGCGAGGTGTTCGGCTGCCGAGGCGCTGCGCTTCGAGGTCAGCACATAGACCGCGCTGCGCTGGAAGGCGCCGTTCGCCGCCGGCTCGACATAGTGCTCGTCGCGCACCACGCCCTCGGGCGCCGCGACACGGCGCAGGCGGCCCTCCGCCGGGCTCTGGCCGCCCATGCGCGCGACCACGCTGGCCCGCGTGTCCATAGTCACCAGCGTCGTCGGCTCGGAGAAAAGGTGCGGGAAGAGCAGGTCCATCTCGGCGAGCCCGCCGCCGCGGTGCGCGCGGATGTCGATGATCAGCGTGCGGGCACCGGCATGCTCGGCGATGAACCGCTCGAGCGCGGCCATCGTGGCGGGCGTCCCGAAGAAGGCGTCGAAGGCGATGTAGGCCACCCCGTCCGCCTCCCAGCCCGAACGGGTGATGGTGTTGAGCGCTGGGTCCGGGCCGCCGCCGCCCGGCCCTTCCTGCGGCGGGCCGCTGCGCGCCTCGGGCGGGACCACGTGGACGCGCAGGTGGCCGTCACGGTGGACCTTCTGCAGGTCCGTGGTCACCGCCTCGGCAAAGGCGCGCGGATCGGGGAAGCTGTCATAGGCGCCCTCGGCGAGGCGGGCGCGCAGCATGGCTGCATAGGCCTTGCCTGCCTCGGGAAAGACGAAATCCGCCTCGAGCCGCTCGGCGAGGCTGCCGACCGCCTCGCGCGCCACGGCGCGATCGAACGCCGGCGCCTGTGCCGCGGCGGGAGCGGCCGGGGCCTCGCCGGAAGCAGGGGAAAACGGAAGAACGGCGACCGCGGCCGCCAGCAGGACACGATACATCTGCGAACCTCTACTGTGTTAGTCCAGCAGCACACTACCGCCATCGCCGGGGCAAGTCTGCGCAAGTTTCGTGCACCGCGTGCCAAAATCTGGCACACAGAGGCCATGCTGGATTCCTTCGACCGCGCCCTGCTCAACCTCCTGCAACGCGACGATACCGCGACCGCCGAAAGGCTGGCCGAGAGCGTTCCGCTCTCGCCGTCGGCGATTGCCCGGCGGCTCCGGCGGCTGCGAAGCGAGGGCTGGATCACCGCGACGGTTGCGCTGCTGTCGCGGCGGCTGACGGCGCAGCGGCTGCGCGCGATCGTGACGCTTCAGCTCACCGAACATGCCGACCAGGAGGGCAAGCGGGCGCTACTCGCGCGGCTCGACGCCGCGCCGCAGGTGCAGTTCTGCTATGAGCTTGCCGGCACGGTCGATCTGCTGCTGCTGCTCGATTGCGGCGACATGGCGGAGTTCAACCACCTCGTCGAAACCCTGCTCGAAAGCGAGCCGATCGTGCGCCGCTACGAGACGAGCTTCGTCAAGCGCGAGCTGAAATTCGCGCCCTTCGTCGATCTCGCGCCGCGCCGGACCTAGGGCCAGACGCCTCAGCGCGGGAGTTCGGAGACCCCCATCAGCGCCTCGTCGACCGCGCGCGCGGCCTGGCGGCCCTCGCGGATCGCCCAGACCACGAGGCTCTGCCCGCGCCGCATGTCGCCGCAGGCGAAGACATTGGGCTCGCTGGTCGCGTAGCTGTTCGTGTCCGCCGCGACATTGCCGCGCGCATCGAGCGTCACGCCCGCCTGTTCGAGCAGGCCCGCCTTCTTCGGCCCGACGAAGCCCATCGCGAGGAGGATCAGGTCGGCCTTGATGACGAACTCGCTGCCCTCGATCTCGCGCATCTGGCGGTCGATCCATTCCACGCGCACGCATTCGAGGCCGGTGACCGTCTCGCCGTCGCCGAGCACCCGCTTCGCCAGCACCGCCCAGTCGCGCTCCACGCCTTCCTGGTGGCTGGAGGAGGTGCGCAGCTTCATCGGCCAGTCGGGCCAGGTCAGCGCCTTGTCTTCCTTCTCGGGCGGCTTGGGCATGATCTCGAGCTGGGTGACGCTGAGCGCCCCCTGCCGGTTCGAGGTGCCAACGCAGTCGCTCCCCGTGTCGCCGCCGCCGAGCACCACGACGTGCTTGCCGGTGGCGGTGAGGCTGCCGCGCGGCGCGGCGCGCAGCTCGTCGTCACCCGCAACGCGCTTGTTCTGCTGGGTCAGGAATTCCATCGCGAGGCGCACGCCGGGCATCTCGGCGCCGGGGATCTGAAGCGAGCGCGCGTCTTCCGCACCGCCTGCCAGCACCACCGCGTCGAAATTCTCCTGAAGGCTCTTGAAGGAGATGTCCACGCCGACCTCCTTCGAGGTTTTGAACGTCACCCCTTCCGCCTCCATCTGCACGCAGCGGCGGTTGATGAGGTGCTTTTCCATCTTGAAGTCGGGGATGCCGTAGCGCAGCAGCCCGCCAACGCGGTCGTTCTTCTCGAACACGGTGACCGAATGACCAGCCCGCGCGAGCTGCTGGGCGCAGGCGAGGCCCGCGGGGCCCGAGCCGACGATGGCGACCGACTTGCCGGTCTTTTTCTCGGGGATTTGCGGCGTGATCCAGCCTTCCTTCCACCCGCGGTCGACGATCGCGCATTCGATCGACTTGATGGTGACCGGCTGGTCAATGATGTTCAGCGTGCAGGCCGCCTCGCAGGGCGCGGGGCAGATGCGGCCGGTGAACTCGGGGAAGTTGTTGGTGGAATGGAGGTTCGCCAGCGCGCGCTTCCAGTCCGCCTCGTAGACGAGGTGGTTCCAGTCCGGGATCATGTTGTTCACCGGACAGCCGTTGTGGCAGTAGGGAATGCCGCAGTTCATGCAGCGCGAGGCCTGCCCGGTCAGCGTCGCATCATCCGGCTGGATGACGAACTCGCGGTAGTTCTTCAGGCGTTCCTTGGGATCGAGATAGTCCCGCTCGCGGCGGTCCAGCTCGAGAAATCCGGTTTCCTTGCCCATACTTACATCTCGTTCCTGAAGGTCTATTCGGCAGCGACGCTGGCGGCTTCGTGGCGCTCGGCCTCGAGGCGCTTCAGCGCGGCGGCGTAATCGCGCGGCATCACCTTGACGAACTTGCCCAGCGCCGCGTCCCAGTCGGCCAGCAGCTCGCCCGCGAGCTTGCTGCCCGTGTGGAGCTGGTGACGCTCGACCAGGATGCGCAGCCGCTCGGCATCGTGGCGCAGCATGTCGCCCATGCCGAAATCGGTGACCGAGCGCGGACGCTGGGCCGGGCGGCCCGTTCCCTCATCGGCATCCGGTGCGGCCGAAACCGGCAGCAGATCGACCTGCGCGTGGTTGACGAGGTCCGTGAAGCGCCCTTCCGGATCGTAGACATAGGCGACCCCGCCGCTCATGCCGGCCGCGAAGTTGCGCCCAGTCTTGCCGAGCACGACGACGACACCGCCGGTCATGTATTCGCAGCCGTGGTCCCCGGTGCCCTCGACCACCGCAATGGCGCCCGAGTTGCGCACCGCGAAGCGCTCGCCCGCGACGCCGTTGAAATAGGCCTCGCCCGCGATCGCGCCGTAGAGCACGGTGTTGCCGACGATGATGTTCTCCTGCGCCGCGCGCGGGGCCTCGGCAGGCTGGCGCACGATGATGCGCCCGCCCGAGAGCCCCTTGCCGACATAGTCGTTGGCATCGCCGACGAGATCGAGCGTCACGCCGTGGGCGAGCCATGCGCCGAAGCTCTGGCCGGCGACGCCCGTGAGGTTGATGCGGATCGTGTCGGTCGGCAGGCCCTCGTGCCCGTGCGCCTTGGCAACCTCGCCCGAAAGCATTGCGCCGACCGTGCGGTTGACGTTACGCACCGCGTATTCGAGCTGCACCGGCTGCTTTGTCTCGATCGCGCTGCGGCAATCGGCGATCAGCTTGTTGTCCAGCGCGCCTTCGAGCCCGTGGTCCTGCACCCCGATCTGGCGCAGCGAGGCGCCTTCCTTGACCGGCACCTGGTGGAGGATGCGGGAAAGGTCGATGCCCCGCGCCTTCCAGTGGCGCTCCATCCGGCGGGTGTCGAGCCGGTCGACCCTCCCCACCATCTCGGCCACGGTGCGGAAGCCCAGCTCGGCCATGATCTGACGCAGTTCCTCGGCGACGAAGAACATGTAGTTCACCACGTGCTCGGGCTGGCCGGTGAAGCGCGCGCGCAGAACCGGGTCCTGCGTGGCGACGCCGACGGGGCAGGTGTTGAGGTGGCACTTCCTCATCATGATGCACCCGGCCGCGATCAGCGGGGCGGTGGCAAAGCCGAACTCGTCCGCGCCGAGCAGCGCGCCGATGGCGACGTCGCGGCCGGTGCGCAGGCCGCCGTCGACCTGCACCGCGATCCGCTCGCGCAGATCGTTGAGCAGGAGCGTCTGCTGGGTCTCGGCAAGGCCGATCTCCCAGGGGCTGCCCGCATGGGTCAGCGAGGTCAGCGGCGAGGCGCCCGTGCCCCCGTCATAGCCCGCGATGGTCACATGGTCCGCACGCGCCTTGGAGACGCCCGCCGCGACCGTGCCGACGCCCACTTCCGACACCAGCTTGACCGAGATCCGCGCGACCGGGTTCACGTTCTTGAGGTCGTGAATGAGTTGCGCGAGGTCCTCGATCGAATAGATGTCGTGGTGCGGCGGCGGCGAGATCAGGCCCACGCCCGGAGTCGAGTGGCGCACCGCGCCGATGCGCTTGTCGACCTTGTGCCCCGGCAACTGCCCGCCCTCGCCCGGCTTCGCACCCTGCGCCATCTTGATCTGGATGTCGTCGGAATTGACGAGGTATTCGGTGGTGACGCCGAAGCGGCCCGAAGCAACCTGCTTGATCCGGCTGCGCATCGAATCCCCGTTGGCAAGCGGCTTGAAGCGGAACGGCTCCTCCCCGCCCTCGCCCGTGTTCGAGCGCCCGCCGATGCGGTTCATCGCGATCGCCATGGTCGAATGCGCCTCGTGGCTGATCGAGCCGAGGCTCATCGCGCCGGTCGAGAACCGCTTCACGATCTCGGAGGCGGGTTCCACCTCCTCGAGCGGGATCGGCTGGTCGGCCTTCTTGAATTCGAGCAACCCGCGGATCGTCAGCAGCCTTTCGGACTGCTCGTTGATCGACTTCGCGAATTCCTCGTAGTTCTTCGGATCATTGCCGCGCACCGCGTGCTGCAACTGGGCGACGTTCTGCGGCGTCCAGGCGTGCTCCTCTCCGCGCAGACGGTACTGGTAGATGCCGCCGACATCGAGCATCCCGTCATAGAGCGGGTTGTCGCCGTAAGCCTGCGCATGGCGGCGCAGCGCCTCCTCGGCGACCTCGGCGAGACCGATGCCCTCGATGGTGGTGGCGGTGCCGGTGAAATACTTCTCGACGAAGGCGGAGGACAGCCCCACCGCATCGAAGATCTGCGCGCCGCAATAGGACTGGTACGTCGAGATGCCCATCTTGGACATAACCTTGCGGATGCCCTTGCCTACGCCCTTGATGAAGTTCGCCTGCACCTTGGCGGCAGGCAGATCGGGGTGGCGCTTGGCGCGCAGGGTCTCGATGGTCTCCAGCGCGAGATAGGGGTTGATCGCCTCCGCGCCGTAGCCCGCGAGCACGCAGAAATGGTGCACCTCGCGCGCCTCGCCGGTCTCGACGACGAGGCCGGTCTGCATCCGCAGGCCCTGCCGGACGAGGTGGTGATGCACCGCCGCGGTCGCGAGCAGCGCGGGCATGGGCACGCGGCCCTCGCTCTGCCCGCGGTCGGACAGGACGAGGATATTGTGATCCTGAAGCACCGCCTCGGTCGCGGCCCAGCACGTCTCCTTCAACGCCATTTCAAGGCCTTCGGCGCCGCTCTTGACATCCCATGTGATGTCGATGGTGGCGCAGCGGAACGCGCCGTCGAGCGCCTCCTCGACCGAGCGGATCTTGGCGAGATCCTCGTTGGTGAGGATCGGCTGGTCGACCTCGAGGCGCTTGTGCGTCCCCGCATCGCGGCCGAGCAGGTTCGGGCGCGGGCCGATCATGCTGGTGAGGCTCATCACCAGCTCCTCGCGGATCGGGTCGATCGGCGGGTTCGTCACCTGCGCGAAGTTCTGCTTGAAATAGTCGTAGAGCAGCCGCGCGCGGTTGCTGAGCACCGCGATCGGCGTGTCGGTGCCCATCGAGCCGACCGGATCGTCGCCCTCCACCGCCATCGGCTCGAGGAAGCGCGAGACGTCCTCCTGCGTGTAGCCGAAGGCCTGCTGGCGCTGGAGCAGGGTCGATTCCTCCGCCGGAATCGCGGCAAGCTCGGGCACGATGTCGGTGATGTCCGACAGCTTGTACTGCGCCTGGTGCAGCCACTCGGCATAGGGCTCGGCATTGGCGAGATCGGCCTTGAGCTCGTCATCCTCGATGATGCGACCCTGTTCCAGATCGATCAGCAGCATCTTGCCCGGCTGGAGACGCCACTTGCGGACGATGTCCTCCTCGCGGAACGGCAACACGCCGCTTTCGGAGGCGAGGCAGACGATGTCGTCCTTGGTCACGCAGAAGCGCGCCGGACGCAGCCCGTTGCGGTCGAGCGTCGCGCCGATCTGGCGCCCGTCGGTGAAGCAAACCGAGGCCGGGCCGTCCCACGGCTCCATCAGCGCGGCGTGATATTCGTAGAAGGCGCGCCGTGCCGGGTCCATCAGCGCATTGCCGGCCCAGGCTTCCGGGATCAGCATCATCATCGCATGGGCGAGGGAATATCCGCCCGCGATCAGCAGTTCGAGGGCGTTGTCGAGGCACGCGGTGTCCGATTGCCCGTGCGGGATGATCGGCCACATCTTGTCGAGGTCCGGCCCGAGCAGCTCGCTCTCCATCGTGCGGCGGCGGGCGTTCATCCAGTTGACGTTGCCGCGCACCGTGTTGATCTCGCCGTTGTGGGCGATGAAGCGGAACGGGTGGGCGAGGCGCCAGCTCGGGAAGGTGTTGGTCGAGAAGCGCTGGTGGACCAGCCCCAGCGCCGAGACGCAGGCCGGATCGCGCAGGTCGTCGTAGAAGCTGCCCACCTGTGTCGCCAGCAGCAGCCCCTTGTAGACCAGCGTGCGGGTCGAGAGGCTCGGGATGTAGGTCTCGGTCACGCCCGGCAGGCCGTGCTTTTCGGCGAGCTGGGCGAGCGGGTTCTGGACCTGCTTGCGGATGGTCAGCAGCTTCCTCTCGAAGGCGTCCTGATCGGGGCAGTTCGCGCCTCGCCCGATCACCGCCATCTCGATCACCGGCATCGAGGCGATCACCGCCTTGCCAAGCCCGTCCATCGTGGTCGGCACCTCGCGCCAGCCGATGAAACGCTGGCCCTCCTTGGCGGTGAAGGCCTCCATCCGCTCCTTGACGAAGACGCGCGCCGCCTCGTCCTGCGGCAGGAAGCACATGCCCACGGCATATTCGCCCGGCTGCGGCAGATCGTGGCCCTCGCCTTCCGCCCAGCGGCGAATCAGCGGGTCGGGAATCTGGATGAGAATCCCCGCCCCGTCGCCCAGCAGCGGATCGGCACCCACCGCGCCGCGATGGTCGAGCTTCTCGAGGATCTCCAGCGCCTGCGCGATGATCGCGTGGCTTTTCTCTCCCTTGATATGCGCAACCATGCCGACGCCGCAGGCGTCATGTTCGTTGGCGGGGTCGTAGAGACCCTGGGAGGAAGGGTATCCCATGCATCAAGTCCGTTCTGTCAGATGCCGACAGGCGCGCACCCCGGCCATGATCGCTCATGCAGGGGAACACGCCTTGGGCAGGTCGCACGGGCCTGCCGGAGCCTTGGCTCAGGATCCGGCCGGGTCCGTTTTCGCGGCCCTCATGCCGACAGGAAGCGGGTTTGGCAATGGCTTTGCGCGAAGTTTTATTTCTCGCAGACCTATTCAGACTATCACTTGATTGCGCACCCTGCACCGGCGGCGGGCGTCGGTTGCAGCTTTTGCGCCCCCGGAGACGTTCAGGCAACGCCGCGGCGGGTCTGAAGCTGGGCGAGAGCGGCGCGCAGCGGCGCATCGCGGCCGGCCGCCTCCCCCTCGGTGGCCGCGCCGCCGCTCAGGGCGGCAAGCGCCTTGAGCGCCTCGGCCAGCGCCGCCTCGCGCGCGGCGATGTCGGCGCCGCCCAGCACCCGGGCCGGCGGGGTTTCGCGATGTTCGTGGAGCGCGGCGGCGAAGCGTTCGACCATCTCGGCAAGGCTGAGCTCGCTCGGCGGGACGGCGCGCAGACGGGCGAGCGCGGCGGTGCCCGGCTCGGGCGGCGGCGGCGGGACCGCGCGGCGCAATTCGGTCACCGGGGCGGCGGGTGCAACGGTCTCAGGGGCGGGTTCAGCGGCGGGTTCGGCCTCACCGGGCTCCTCGACCCACACCGCATCGCGGCCCGGGAGCTGGGCGAATTCCGCAAGGTCAAGCTCGCGCGGGGCAGGCGCCGCCTCCAGATCGGCCTCGGCCTCCTCGCGGGTTTCTTCCTCCTCGATGGCCGCGTCGCGCCAGGCGGGGGTGGCAAAGGGCATGGTCTCGATCGGATCGTCGATGCTCCGCGTGCCCAGATCGCGCAGGGGATCGATCGGCCGCACGCGGCGGGCGGCGGCCTCGATGATGGTTTGCGGACTGGCATGGCGGCGGAAACCGCCCGACTTGAGAACGGCAGCGACGAAAACGATCGTGCCGAGCAGCATTCCGCTGAGACCTGCGAGCACCGGCTGGACGGGGATGTTCCACAGTCCGATCAGCGAGCCGCGGGTGGCATCGGCGACCAGCGCGGGCGGCAGCACCATCACCGGCAGACCGCCGAGCAGCGCGCCCCACAGGCCGAGCAACGGGGCAAAGGCGGGATGCGCGCTCAGAGGAACCTTGTTGCGGGCCTTCGCCTTGCGGCGCGTGCCCTTGTTCCTGCGCCCCTGTTTCCCCGGCTTCATGCGTCTGTCACCCCGTGCTTGCGGCGAGGCGCAACGCGCCCCCGCGGTCGTCTCCGGCTAGCAACAGATGGTAAACAGAGAGATAATCGCGCGCATTGAGCGCCCAGTCGTGGCGCTCCCGCACATGGGCGAGCGCGCGGTCCTTGATCGCCTCCCACTCGACGCGGCCCCCCAGAAGCCCTGCGAGCGCCGCGGCGCAGGCCGCCGGGTCGTCGGGCCCGAAGAGCGTGCCGGTGATCCCGTCGGCGATCAGTTCGCGGTGCCCTCCCACGCCCGAGGCGGCGACGAGGCGCCGCTGGGCCATCGCCTCGAGCGGCTTCAGCGGCGTGACGAGGTCGGTCAGGCGCTGGGCCTTTCTCGGATAGGCGAGCACGTCGACCAGGGAGTAGTAGCGTTCGACCGCGCTGTGCGGCACGCGGCCGGCGAAGATCACCGCTTCCGGCTCCGGCAAGGCGGCTGCCGCGGCGCGCCAGGCGGCGTCCATCGGCCCCGCACCGACCAGCAACAACCGCGCATCGGGATGCGTACGGCGCAGCAACGGCATGGCGGCGATGAGGTCGTCGACGCCCTCGTAGGCGTAGAAGCTGCCGATATAGCCGATCACCGGCGCTTGGCGGTCGATGCCCAGTTCTGCCGCCAGCGCCGCATCGCGGGGCGGCGGGTCGCCGAACAGGGTCAGGTCGACGCCATTGGGCATCACGCGGATGCGGTCGGCAGGGATGCCGCGCGCGGCGAGATCGTCCTTCAATCCGTGGCAGATCGTGAACAGCGCGTCGGCGCTGCGCGCCACGCGGGTCTCGAGCGCGCGGGTCAGGCGATACTTGAGATTGCCCTCGGTGCCCGAGAGGTTGCCGACCGCGGCATCCTCCCAGAAGGCCCGGATCTCGTAGACGAAAGGCACCCCGAGCGCCCGCGCGGCCCGCTCGGCGGCGGCGCCGCACAGGGCGGGCGAATGGGCGTGGATGATGTCGGGCCGCCATTCGTCGGCCAGCGCGATGATCGCCGAAGCCAGCGCCTCGATCTCGCCCAGTTCGCGCAGGGCCGGCGGGCCGGAGGGCGTGCCGGGGGTGCGGTGGAAGACCAGCCCGTCGGCCTCCTCCCGCGCGCCCGTCACCGCCGCCTCGAGATTGTGCCGCTGCCCGGTGATCCCGCGCACCTCCAGCCCGTGACCCTGCTGCGCCTTCAGGATCGCACGGGTGCGGAAGGTGTAGCCGCTGTGGAGCGGCAGCGAGTGATCGAGGACGTGGAGAACGCGGGTCATGGCGCAGGGCCCTATCGCAGGCGTGCTTAACGCGCCGTCAACTGCCCACCTGTAAACGGAGCCATTGCCCCGCACCGGAACGGCTGGACCATGATCGATTACCTCGCGCTCGCTCTCGGACATGGCCTTCTGGCCATCGCCCTGCTGCGGCTGGTGCTGCGGGCGGACCTCGATGCCGATCCGCTGATCGGCGATATTACCGAGACGACGACCAGCAACCGCAAGGCCGCAAGCCCCTCGGGCCGCAACGCCGCGCGCCGCGAGAAGACCGGAACTTCGCAAAACTCCGAGCCGGATGACCCTCCCCGCGCTCAAGCAGCGCAGCGGTAGCGCGACAAAGATGCTCGACCTCGTCTTCCTCGCCTTCATCGGCTACGTTCTGGTGCTCGGTCTCAAGCGCCCGTTCCTGTGGGTGCTGCTCTATGTCTATATCGACATCCTCGCGCCGCAG
The DNA here is from genome assembly GCF_056868655.1 of Porphyrobacter sp. THAI-01a. Classification (NCBI taxonomy): domain Bacteria; kingdom Pseudomonadati; phylum Pseudomonadota; class Alphaproteobacteria; order Sphingomonadales; family Erythrobacteraceae; genus Porphyrobacter; species Porphyrobacter sp. THAI-01a. The sequence continues at coordinate 1,890,446 of NZ_CP180579.1, forward strand.
CGGATCGGCTATTCGCTGATCACCAGCCTGCCGGTCTCGCTGATCGCCTTTGCCGCGGCCTTCGGCGGCTGGGTCGCGCTCGACCGCAAGGAAGGCGCGCGCTTCTCCCTCAGGCAGGGGCTGCTGCTGCTGCTGCTGGTCTACTGCTTCTGGACGACCGGCAACGCCGATTTCCCGGAGGACGCGCAGACCAAGTGGGAATGGGTTTGGAAGGCGCTGCTGTTCGCGATCTTCCTGCCCTTCACCCTCACCACCCGCGCGCGGATCGAGGCGCTGGCGCTGGTGCTGGTGCTGTCGGTCGCGACCATCGTGATCGGGACGGGAATGAAGACCGTGCTGGGCGGCGGGGGCTACGAGAACCTCAAGTTCTTCGTCAACGACAACTCGGGGATTTACGAGAGCTCGACCCTCGCCACGGTCGCGATCGGGCTGATCCCGATGATCTGGTGGTTCACCCGCCACGGAACGGTGTTCCGCCCGCACTGGATGGTGACCGCCTTCGCGGCGGCGCTGACCTTCGCCTGCCTGCTCGTCCCCATCGGCACCGAGGCGCGCACGGGCCTACTCTGCATCGCCGCGCTGGCCGGGCTGATGCTGCGCTACACCAAACGGCGCTTCCTGTTCATCGCCGGCGCGGGCCTGCTGGGTCTGGCCGCCCTGCCCTTCCTCCCCCAGTCCTATTACGAGCGCATGGCGACCCTCGGCCAGCCGAGCGGCGACGAGAGCGCCTCCACCCGCGTGGCGGTGTGGAAGTGGACGCTCGATTACGTCGCCGAGAAGCCCTTCGGCGGCGGGTTCGATTCCTACCGCGGCAACCGCTTCACCTATGTCATGCCGGTCAAGCAGACCGAAGGGAACACCACCACCGTCACCTACCAGCCGGTGGTCGACGAGGGCCGCGCCTTCCATTCCTCGTTCTTCGAGATGCTCGGCGAACAGGGCTGGCCGGGGCTGTTCATCTGGCTCGCGCTTCATGCGGTGGGGCTGTGGCAGATGGAACGCATCCAGCGCCGCTGGAAGGGCGTGGAGGACGAGGCGGAACGCTGGATCGCGCCCTTCGCGGCGGCCTTGCAGATGGGGGCGCTGATCTATCTTGTGGGCGCGACCTTCCAGGGGATCGCCCACCAGCCGGTGATGCTGATGCTGGTCGGCCTCCAGACGGGCCTTGCGAGCTATTGCGCGCGGATCGATTCGGCGCGCTCGGCGCTCGCGCGCAGCGCCTCGAGGAAGGCGGCGGCCGCTGGCAAGGTGCGCGGTGCCGTAGCGGCATAGCCCCTGCCTCTTTTGGGGGCGTTGCGCTCCCCCTTGTGTTGCGCCATGAAGCCCGCGCAACAGCGGCCCCGCTCCGGATCGGGCGGCGGCACGGACACAAGGAGGAGCCCCGATGAACGCACAGGATTTGGCCGCCAAGGTCGGCGAAACGATCGGCACCAGCGAATGGGTGGAGATGAGCCAGGAGCGCATCAACCAGTTCGCCGAGGCGACCGGTGACCACCAGTTCATCCACGTCAACGAAGAGATGGCGAAGATGACCCCCTTCGGCGGCACCATCGCCCACGGCTTCCTGACCTTGTCGATGATCCCCTATCTCGGCGCGCAGGGCGGTGCCCCGCGGGTCGACGGCGTGAAGATGGGCGTCAACTACGGCGGCAACAAGACCCGCTTCATCGCCCCCGTGCGCGCCGGCAAGCGCATCCGCGGGCACTGGAAGCTGGTCGAGATGGTCGAAAAGCGCCCCGGCCAGTGGCAGCAAACCTGCGAGATCACCATCGAGATCGAAGGCGAGGAAAAGCCCGCCCTGATCTGCGAGTGGATCACGCAGTTCTTCGTGTGATCGCGGCCGTGCGGGCCCTTGCCCCGCGCCGCCCGGCATGACCTGTCCCCCCGCCGCGCCGGCGGGGGACACCTCTCTCAAAAGGAATATCATCATGGCACGTGACGCCGTCATCGTCTCCACCGCCCGCACGCCGATCGGGCGCGCCTACAAGGGCGCCTTCAACGCCACCCCCGGCGCCACGCTCGGCGCGCTCAGCCTCGCCCCCGCGATCGAACGCGCCGGGATCGAGGCCGGCCAGATCGACGACGTGGTGTGGGGCGCGGTCCTCACCCAGGGCACCCAGGCCGGCAATATCGGCCGCCAAGTCGCCCTGCGCGCCGGCTGCCCGGTGACCGTCTCGGCCCAGACCATCGACCGCCAGTGCTCCTCGGGCCTGATGGCGATCGCGACGGCGGCCAAGCAGATCATCGTCGACAACATGGACATCGTCGTCGGCGGCGGTCAGGACTCGATCTCGATGGTGCAGACCCCCGAGATGCGCGTCTCGCCGGACCGCTCGCTGATCGCGATGCACAAGGACGTCTACATGCCGATGCTCGGCACCGCCGAGACCGTGGCCAAGCGCTATAACATCAGCCGCGAGGCGCAGGACGAATACGCCCTCCAGTCGCAGCAGCGCACCGCGCAGGCGCAGGCCGAAGGGCGCTTCGACGCGGAGATCGTCACCGTCACCGCGACCATGAACGTGGTCGACAAGGAGACGAAGGAAGTCTCGCAGAAGGAAGTCACTCTTTCGAAGGACGAGGGCAACCGTCCCGAGACCACCCTCGAAGGCCTCCAGAGCCTCCAGCCGGTGATGGGCCCGGGCATGAACATCACCGCCGGCAACGCCTCGCAGCTGTCCGACGGTTCCTCGGCCGCGGTGCTGATGGAAGCGAAGCTTGCCGAACAGCGCGGGCTCCAGCCGCTCGGCCGCTATGTCGGCATGGCGGTCGCGGGCACCGAGCCTGACGAGATGGGCATCGGCCCGGTCTTCGCGATCCCGAAGCTGCTCAAGCAGACCGGCCTCAAGATGGACGACATCGGGTTGTGGGAACTGAACGAGGCCTTCGCGGTGCAGGTGCTCTACTGCCGCGACCAGCTCGGCATCCCCAATGACATCCTGAACGTCAGCGGCGGCTCGATCTCGATCGGCCACCCCTACGGCATGACCGGCGCGCGCTGCACCGGCCACGCGCTGATCGAGGGCAAGCGCCGCGGCGCCAAGTATGTCGTCGTCACCATGTGCGTCGGCGGCGGCATGGGTGCGGCCGGTCTCTTCGAGGTCTTCTAAACGGAACTTTTCATCCGCGTCGGCGCTAGCGCCTGTCCCATTCAAAGGAGACAGGCATGGCGACCGACGCGGAGATCCGTTCGAAGTTCTGGAAGGCGCTCAAGAGCGACATGACGATGTTCCTCGGCATGGCCGAGGGCGAGGACGGCCACGCCCGTCCGATGACCGCGCAGCTCGATGACGAGCTTTACAGGGATGGCGAATACCACGGCCCGCTGTGGTTCTTCACCGCCACCGACAACAACCTCTACCAGATGATCCAGCAGGCCGGGACCGGCGGCGGGCAGCCCCGTGCGATGGCGCATTTCGCCTCCAAGGGGCACGATGTCTGGGCAACGCTCCACGGCGGCCTGTCCACCACCCGCGACCGCGCCACCATCGACCGGCTCTGGAACCGCTTCGTCGCGGCCTGGTACGAGGGCAAGGACGATCCGAAGATAGCGCTGATCCGCCTCGATCCCGAGGATGCCGAGATCTGGATCGACGCCTCCTCGCTGGTCGCGGGGATCAAGATGCTGATCGGCATCGATCCCAAGCAGGACTACAAGGACAAGGTCGCCGAGGTGAAGCTCTAGCCGCGCGCGGGCGGGAGGCTCATTCCCGCCCCGTCATCCCCCTGAGGCCGAGCGGCGCATAGTCGCCGATGGCGAGCTGCTCGAAGACGCCCAGCCCGCTCTCGTCCCCCGGCCCCTCGACCCGGCAGAGCATCTGCACGTGGAGATTGTCGGGCCGCGCGGGGTCGATGGCGGCGAGAACGATGGTCTCGCGCTCCACCTCCAGCAGCCCGTGATCGAGCCCGTGGCCCCACTTCGGCGAGGTGTAGCCCAGACCACGCATCTGGAACCGCGACAGCGGGGTGAGCCGGAAGGTCTCCCCGTCCGCCTGCAATTCGCCCGATGCCGGCCAGCGGGTGCCGTCTTCGAGCCGCGTCGTCATCACCGGCGCGTGATCGTCGCGGAACGCCTCCGCCCCGGCCCCGTCGGGCGCGATCACCGCGCGGGTGTTCCACGGGGTGCCGTCGGCATGGGCGTTGAGATGGAAGAACAGGCTCCGCCCCGGCAGGTTGACCGGGGTCCACTGCCAGAAGAACTGCGGGACGGTTTTCCCGGCGAACTGCGGATCGGCCGCGCCGATGGGCCGCACGCCCCAGCTGCGGTCGCGGGTGCCGGTGCTACCTTCAGGCAAGGCCTCGCGCACCCCGTCGACCTCGATCCAGCCCTCGTAATGCCCGTTCTGGGTGAGCCTTGTGTAGTCCATCACCGTGCGCGGCCCCACGCGCCAGGTGAAGCGCGGCTCCTCGATGGGGAAGGCGCGGCCTGTGAAGGTGAGATCGGCGGCGATCCCTTCCCCCTCCACCACCACCCGCAGTCGCTGGAGCGGCTCCAGCACCTCGATCCGGACCGGCCCGCAGGACAGATCCATGCGCTCCATGCCGAGCCGGCGGCTGGCGTGGAGGCAATGCTGCACCCCGTCCCTGACCACGCAGAAATGTGCGTCGGCAACATCGAGATGCGGATAGACCCCGAAGGCCACCGCGAAGAAGCTGCTGCCGTCGGGCGCATAGCCGTTGAAGAAATAGCGGTCGTAGAAATTGCGGTCGGTGCCGGAATAGGCGACCGGATCGGGGGTCTGGTGGATCGGGTAATCGTCGCCGCGGGTCAGGACCATCGCGTCATCCCTTTCGCTTGAGAAGGTCGAGGCTGCCGTGCTGGCGGGCGAGCGCGCAGGCGCCGCGCGCCATCGACAGGAAGTTGGCGTCGCCCCGCTCGGTGCGCACCACGAAGGCGCTGCTGAACACGGCGGTCGAGACCCCGTGGAGCGCGCCGAGGACGTAGTCGTCCCAGATCGCCTCGCGGGTCAGGGGCACGCCGCGCGCGGTCATGGCGGTGCAGTAGAGATCGAGCAACTCGCCCTCGGCCTCGCGGCGCAGCGCATCGCCAATCCCGCAGCCGAGGAAATAGCCGATATCGGTGAGGCCGTTGCCGATGGTCAGCGTCTGCCAGTCGAGCACCGCGATGGGCTCCGCCCCGCCCCTGATATCGAACAGCACGTTATCGAGCCGGAAATCGCCGTGGACGAGGCTGACCTTCTCGGTGTGGCGATCAGTGGCAGCGGTGATCTCCGCCAGTTCCTCGCACAGCGCCATGTATTCGGGTTCGAGCGCGTCCGCATAGCGTTCGCGGAAGATCGCCTGCGCCTGGGGGTAGAGCGCCTTCACCTGCGCATTGGCGGCGGGATTGGGCTGGAGCCAGTCGAGGTCGAGGATATCGGGATTCTGCCAGCTAGGCGCATGGAGCGCCGCGCCCTGTTCGACCACGAGCCGCGCCTCGGCGAGCGAGCATCCGGCCAGCTGGTTGCCGCCGCGTGCCGGACCGAGGTCCTCGAACAGCAGGACGAAGCTTGCACCGTCTCCGGCGATTTCGGCGCACAGTACGCGCGGGGTGCGAACCGCCAGCCCGGGAGCGATGTCGCGGTAGAAGCGCACTTCCTTGGCATAGAGCCCGAGCATCGCGGCGGTCGCGCGGCTGGTGGGATCGGCGGCGGCAAACTTGCCCGCGAGCGTGACCGTCTCCGCACCGAAACGCAGGGTGAAGCGCACCGAATCGCCGACCTGCCCGGTGCCGATCGGCTCCCAGCGCCAGGCATCCGGCACGCGGCCGAGAACCGCCTGCCACCAGTCATCGGTGATTGCATCCGGATGCGCCGGAAATCCGTCCATTCGTCCCTCTCCCGCCGGGAGGGTAGCAGCGCGGCGCGGGCGGGCAACGGGCTTGTTGCAAAGGCGCAGAATCGACAGGGGGAAGCAGGCGCCGCCCCGCCCTTCACGAGCGGGGCGGCGGCCGGAAGATCAGCGCAAGGACACGACGTTGTCGGTCGCCTCGCGCACGCGGGTGCCGTTGAACAGGCTCATCATCGGCTCGTCCTGCACGGTCACAGCGACCGCGTTGCCGTAGCCGTTGAAGCCGGTCTTCATCGCCGCGCCGTAAGCCCCGAGCATCCCGATCTCGATGTAGTCACCGGCCTGGATGTCGGCGGGCAGCGCGAAGGGGCCCTTCATGTAGTCGGCATCGTCGCAGGTCGGCCCGTAGAAGGCGAAGTCCTCGTCCTCCTCGATCAGGTCGTCCTCGAGCGCGCGCACCGGAAAGCGCCACGCGACGTGGGCGGCATCGTAGAGGGCGCCGTAGGCACCGTCGTTGATGTAGAGCTCCTCGCCGCGGCGCTTGTTCACCTGGACGATCATCGAGGAATACTCGGCCGACAGCGCGCGGCCGGGTTCGCACCACAGCTCGGCGTTGTAGGCGATCGGCAGGCTCTCGAAGTGCTTGGCGATGATCGCGAAGTAATCCTCCATCGGCGGCGGCTCGAGCCCCGGATAGGCGCTCGGGAAGCCCCCGCCGACATCGATCATGTCGATCACGACCGATGCCTCGGCAATCGCCGCACGGGTGCGGTCGAGGGCCTGGACGAAGGCGAAGGGGGTCATCGCCTGGCTGCCGACGTGGAAGCACACGCCCAGCCAGTCGCAATGCTGGCGGGCCTGCTGGAGCAGCTGGGGCGCTTCGATGAGGTCGCAGCCGAACTTCGACGCGAGGCTCAGCTCGGAATACTCCGAAGACACGCGCAACCGCACGCACAGGCGCAGGTCACGGGGGGCCTCGCCGGTCGCGGGATCGGTGCAGGCGGCGATGATCTTCTCCAGCTCCTCGAAGGTGTCGAGGCTGAAGGTGCGCACGCCGTGCTCGAAATAGGCCTCGCGGATCGCCTGCGGGGTCTTCACCGGATGCATGAAGCACAGCACCGCTTCCGGCAGGATGCCGCGCACCAGCCGCACCTCGGTGATCGAGGCGACGTCGAAATGGGTGATCCCCGAATCCCACAGCACCTGGATGAGGTCGGGTGCCGGGTTCGCCTTCACCGCATAGAGCACCTTGCCCGGAAACTTCTCGACGAAGAAACGGGCGGCGCGCCGCGCGGCGTGCGGGCGGTTGAGGATGACGGGTTCGTCCGGACGAAGGTCGCGGACTACAGCCTTTGCGTCGGGATAGATGTGCAACTCAAGGGACCCCCAAAACGGCTCTGTTGAACCATAAAACGACAAGCTGCCTTGCGGTTTGGAAGTCCCCTTGGGGCAGCGGAAGCGCGCAGATAGGGCTTGGGGGGGGAAATGCAATCGAAAAATGCACCCCGCCGGGACGAAATGTTACTTTACGAAGACACCCCCGGAAACACGACCGGATTGTGACGGAAAAGCCTGGATTTTTCCCGCGTCAGAAGGCGACTTTCGGGGTCTGGTCGACCCGGCCCTGCTCGCTCGCGTCGAGGCGGTGGAAGTCCGCCTCGGCGAATCCGAGCAGTCCGGCAAAGAGCACCGCGGGGAAGGATTCGCGCGCGGCATTGAAGCGCGCGACCGCGGCGTTGAGCGCGCGGCGGGCGGCGGCCAGCTTGTCCTCGACATCGGCGAGTTCGTGCTGGAGCGACTGGAAGTTCGCCGAGGCCTTGAGATCGGGATAGGCCTCGCCCAGCGCCAGCAGATTGTCGAGCGCGCCGCGAAGCTGCGCCTCGCTCCCGGCGGAGGGGGCCCCAGCAGCCGCAGCATTGCGCGCCGCGATCACCGCCTCGAGCGTCGCGGATTCGTGCCCCGCATAGCCCTTCACGGTCTCGACGAGGTTGGGGATCAGATCGTGGCGCTGGCGCAGCTGTGCGTCGATGTCGGCCACGCCCTGCCGCACGCCCTGCCTAAGGCGCACCAGCTTGTTGTAGATGCCGATCAGCAGCAGCACCACCGCCACCGCGATAACCACGATTGCCGAAGTCCAGAACCAGCCGAAAATCTCGATCACGACGCGTGTCTCCATTGCCAAGGCCGCACAGGATAAAGCACAAATGTTAAGAGAGACACGCTAGGTTGGACGAAATGACGGGGACGGCGCAAACGGACATCGACACGCTCATGGCCGGCGGGCTGGAAGACTGGCTCGCCGGACAGGGGGCGATGCGCGCCGAGGCGAAGGAGAAGGCGACAAGCCGCTGGGTCTGGAGCGCGGCGATCCTGATGCCGGTGCTCGCCTTCGTGTGGTTCAGCCCCGCGGCCAAGACCGCCCTCGCCCCGCTGCTCACGATCGGAGGTATCGGAGGGGCTGCGTGGTGGGGCTATGTGCCGATCGCCGCGGCCAAGCAGGCGATCAAGATCGGCATCAATTCCGCGATCGCCGCGGCCTATGGCCTCGCCTACGAGCACGAGGTCACCCCCGGCCCCGAATTCGCCGCGGCGCGCACCTTCGGGCTGGTCCCCGGCTTCGACCGCTCGACCTTCGAGGATCGCTGGCACGGCACGCTCGAGGGCCATGCCTTCGAACTCTACGAATGCCATCTCGAGGAGCGGCGCGGATCGGGCAAGCACCAGCGCTGGGTGACGGTGTTCCGCGGCCCGCTGATCCGCATGGCCTTCGGCCGCCCCTTCCGCTCCACCACCCTGCTCGAACGCGCGGGCAAGCACCGCAAGTGGCTCGGGCTCGGCGGGATGAGCGATCATGTCGCGATGGGGGGCAAGCGGCTCGAGCGCGTCGACCAGGTGCACCCGGCCTTCGGCGAGACCTTCGCGCTCTTTTCCGACGATCAGGTCGAGGCGCGGGTGCTGGTCCACCCCGCCTATGTCGAGCACCTGCTGCGTCTCGAGAGCGCCTTCGGCGCACGCGAGCTGCGGGCGCTGTTCGCGGGCGGCGAGGTGATCGTCGCGCTCGAGGCGGACGACCTGTTCGAGAGCGGCGGGATGGACGAGGGCAAGGACCGCGAGAAGGCGGAGCGCGCCGCGCGCCAGTTCGGGGCGCTGGCGGGTCTGGCGCTGGCGATCAACCAGAACGAGCGCGGGCGCGTGCTGCGCGCCGACCCGCAACCGGCGGGCAGGCTCTAGACGCCGGGCGCGGGCCTTTCGGGCTCGCCTGCCGCGATCGGGTAGACCTCCGCGACGATCGCCAGCATCACGTTCACGTTCTCGCGGATATTGGCCATCGTCACCCCGTGATCGAGCACGACATAGCGGGTGAAGCCCAGCGTCCTGCGCTCGAAATCGGCCCAGGTGTTGATCGCGGCCTGTTCGAGATTGGCCTTGGCGAGGCTCTCGAAGGTGGTGGTCGCGGGCAGATCGAAGCGCACCTGCATCATCACGCCCTGGCAGCCGCTCACCCCGTTGACCTCGCAGGCGGTACCGTAGAGGAGATAGGTAACGCCGTCGGCATCCTCGGCGGCGATAAAGACCTCGCCCGCCTCGCCCTCTTCCTTGACCTGATGGCCGAGCGAGCCGACCAGCGCGAGCAGATCGGCCTGGCCGACCGATTTCACCACCCGTCCGGCCGCATAGTCCTGCGCCGCAAGCGGCGTTGCGGCGAACACCGCTGCAGCGACAGCCCCGATAATCCTCATGCGTCTCCCCCTTGCGCCCACCCGCGGGCCCTGCGCCTCAGCTCAGCCGATCCCGGAAATCCTCGTAGTCGAAGCGCTTGATGCAGTCGAGCGCGTCGGTCTCTGAGTCCCACATCCAGATGCTCGGCAGCGCGACGCCGTTGAAGGTGTTGGTCTTGACCATCGAGTAATGCGCCTGGTCGAGAAAGGCGAAACGCGCGCCGGGTTCGGCGGCGACCGGCAGGCGGTAATCGCCGATCACGTCGCCCGCGAGGCACGAAGGCCCGCCGAGGCGGATCGGGATCAGGTCGGGATCGGTCAGCTCGCCCAGCATCGCCGGGCGATAGGGCGCCTCCAGCACATCGGGCATGTGGCAGGTTGCCGAGATATCGGTGATGCCGACGGGCATCTCGTTGAAATGGGTGTCGAGCAGCGTGCCGACCAGAATCCCGGCATCGAGCGCCACCGCCTCGCCGGGTTCGAGGATGATCTGGCAGCCGGTGTCTTCGGCCGCATCCTTGAGGAACTCGACCAGTTCCTCGCGCTGGTAATCGGCCCGCGTGATGTGATGGCCGCCGCCCATGTTGATCCACTTGAGCTGGTCGAAATACGGCTCGATCACGTCGAACACGCGGTCCCAGGTGGCCTTCAGCGGCTCGAAATCCTGTTCGCACAGGTTGTGGAAGTGGATGCCCTCGACGCCCTCCATGTGCTCCTCGGTGAGCTGGTCGAGCGGGAAGCCGAGCCGCGATCCGGGCGCCGAGGGGTCGTATTTCGCGACCTCGCCGGTGGGCACCTGCGGATTGATGCGCAGGCCCACGCTGACGGGCGCGCCATTGGCTGCGGCCTGTTCGAGGATCAGCCGGGCGCGTGCAAGCTGGTAGGGCGAGTTGAAGATCACGTGATCCGAAAGCCGGCAGATCTCCTCCAGCTCCTCGGGCTTGAAGGCGGCGGAGTATGTGGCGATCTCGCCGTCGTAGAACTCCGAGGCGAGGCGCGCTTCCCACAGGCCCGAGGTCGACACGCCGTCGAGATATTCGCCGATGATGGGCGCCGCCGACCACATGCTGAACGCCTTCAATGCGGCGAACACGCGAATGTCGCCCCCGTCCGCCGCCGCCGCATCGCGCACAGCGGCCAGCGTCCGGCAATTGGCGCGCAGCTTCGCGGCATCGACCACGAAGGCGGGGCTGTCGACGCGCGACAGATCGAAATGGGCAAAGGCGCCCGGATCACCGGCCTTGGTCTGCATGGCTATTTGTCCGACTTGCTGGGGAGAGAGAAACGCACCACGCGGCCGCCGGCCACGTCGGTGACGTAGATATGACCGTCCGGCCCTATCGCAAGGTCGTGACCGAGGCTTGCATCCTTGCCGGGCAGGCTGATGTCGTGGCTGGCTTCGATCGTGCCGTCCTCGGCATAGAGGCGGATCACCGCGCCCTTGCGGTCGGCCCCGTCGCGCCCCTCGACCGCGAGCAGCCGCCCTCCGGCGAGCGGCTTGAGGCTGTAGGTGTGGTTGCCCGCCGCCGAGACGCGGCTTTCGACCAGCTTTCCGCCATGGTCGAAGATCTGGATGCGCGCATTCTCGCGGTCGGCGACGTAGATGCGGGTGTCGTCCACGGCGACGGCGTGGGCGATGTCGAACGCGCCCCAGTCGCGGATGAACGGTCCTTCGGGCGAGAACTCGGCGATGCGGGTGTTGACGTAGCCATCCGCGACCAGCACGCGGCCGGGCAAGAAGGCGACGTCGGCAGGGCGGCCGAAATGGCCCGCGTCCTGACGGGTGACGCCCCTCTCGCCAAGCGTGAGTTCCAATTGGCCTTCGGGGCTGAAGCGGAACACCTGTTCATGCGCGACATCGGTGATCCAGACCTTGCCCTCGGGGTCGATCGAGATGCCGTGCGGCATGACGAACAGCCCCGCGCCCCACTTGGCGAGCAGGGTGCCGTCGGGCGCGAACTTGAACACGGTGGGGTCGGCGATCGGCTCGACGGGGAACGGCTCCTCCCACTTGCGCCCGGCGCGGTGAAGCACCCAGACATTGCCTTGCGCATCGATATCGACCGCGCTGACCTCCCCGAATGTCGCGCCCGCCGGGATCGTCGGCCAGCCGGTGTCGACCGCCAGCGTGGGCACATCCTGGGACGGCGGCGCGAAAGCATCACAGGCCGCAAGCGCAATAACGGCTGCTGCAATCGCGCTCAGCCTTACTTCAAAATGACGTATCGATCGCATCCGGAAACTGGTGCCTTTTGTTGTTTCACGCAGAGGCGCAGAGGAAGCAGAGGCGCAGAGGATCAGTGCGGGCGGTAATCGTTCACGACGCGGCGAATGCCGTCCCTCATCGTTTCTTGCGAGAAATTGAGCAGCAGCCCTACGGGCTGTTTGAGCAATCTAAGGTAGGTCAGCAATTGTTTGGCGTGTGCTTTGCTGAGCTGGTCGGTCGCCTTGATCTCCAGAACTAGACTCTGATTGACGAGAATATCGACCCGGAATGCGGGGTCAAATGTCTGCCCGTCGAAAATCAGCGGAACCGGAAACTGCCGGACGACTTCGAAGCCGCGTGCTTCAAGACGTCCTGCAAGGACGGCTTCATAAACACTCTCGAACAGACCGGGGCCAAGCTCGCGATGGATCGCAATGGCTTCATCAACGACGGCAGCGGAGATGTGATCAATATCCACGAGCACACCCCCTCCGCGCCTCTGCTTCCTCTGCGCCTCTGCGTGAAACCCCCTTAACTCTATCAGAACTCCACCGGCCCGGCCATTTCCTCGACCGTCCACGGCAACCCGTGTTCGTTCAGCATCGCCATGAAGGGATCGGGATCGAGCTGTTCGATGTTGAACACGCCCTCGCCCTGCCAGTGGCCCTGCACCATCATCGCCGCGCCGATCATGGCGGGCACGCCGGTGGTGTAGCTGACCGCCTGGTTGCCGGTCTCTTCATAGGCCGCCTCGTGGCTGCAGATGTTCTTGATGTAGAACGTCTTCTCGCCGCTGCCGTCGAGCGCCTCGCCGGTCGCGATCACGCCGATATTGGTGTTGCCCTTGGTGGTCTCGCCCAGCGTTTCGGGCTTGGGGAGAACGGCGGCGAGGAATTGCAGCGGGATGATGTCGCGACCCTGGTACTTGACCGGCTCGATCGAGGTCATGCCGACGTTCTGCAGGACTGTCAGGTGGGTGATGTACTGGTCCCCGAAGGTCATCCAGAAGCGGGCGCGCTCCAGCTCGGGGACGAACTTCGCGAGGCTTTCGAGCTCCTCGTGATACATCAGGTACATGTTCTTGGGGCCGACCGCCTCGAAGTCGAAGGCGACCTTGTTCGACATGGCGGGGGTTTCCACCCACTCCCCGTTCTCCCAGTGGCGCGCGGGCGCGGTCACTTCGCGGATGTTGATTTCCGGGTTGAAGTTGGTGGCGAAATGCTGGCCGTGGTCGCCGCCGTTGCAGTCGAGGATATCCAACTGGCGGATGGTCTTGAGCTTGTGCTTCTTGAGCCACATGGTGAAGACGCTGGTGACGCCCGGATCGAAGCCCGACCCCAGCAGCGCCATGAGCCCTGCATCCTTGTAACGCTCGTGATAGGCCCACTGCCACTTGTACTCGAACTTGGCCTCGTCCTTGGGCTCGTAGTTCGCGGTGTCCAGGTAGTCGACACCGGCCTCGAGGCACGCGTCCATGATGGGCAGGTCCTGATAGGGGAGCGCGAGGTTGACCACCAGACCTGCGCCGGTCTTGCGGATCAGGTTGACCATCGCCGGCACTTCCTCGGCGTCGATCTCGTAGGTGGCGATATCGCGCCCGCAGCGTTCCTTGACGCTCCTGGCGATCGCGTCGCACTTGGCCTTGGTGCGGCTGGCGAGGTGGATTTCGGGGAAGATGTCGGGGTTGAACGCCATCTTGTGGACGCACACCGAACTCACCCCGCCCGCACCGATGACAAGGACGGTGCTGGACTTTGCTGCCGACATGATAGGAACCTTTCGTGAAGCGATGCGAATCTTGCGCACGCCCTTAATGCAACGCAGAGCAGGGGACAAATGATCCAGCCCGATGTCAGAATGCCCACCACCGAAGGCGTGCACGCCGCCGCCGCCGCGGTGGCCGCGATCCTGCCCCCGACCCCGCTGCTGCCGGTGGAGTTCGACGGGGTGCGGGCCTGGGTCAAGGCCGACAATCTCCAGCCCATCGGATCGTTCAAGATCAGGGGTGCGTGGTGGCGGCTGTCGAACCTGTCGGAAGCGGAGCGGCGTGGCGGGGTCGTCGCGGTGTCGTCGGGCAATCATGCGCAGGGCGTTGCATGGTCTGCGCGGCGGCTCGGCATCGCTGCGACCATCGTCATGCCGCATGACGCGCCCGCGGTGAAACTCGCCAATACCCGGGCACTGGGGGCCGAGGTGGTACTTTACCAGCGTCCCGGAGAGGACCGCGACGAAGTGGCGGCGAAGCTGATTGCCGAACGCGGCGGCACCCTCGTCCACGCCTTCGGCGACCCGTGGGTGATCGAAGGTCAGGGCAGCGCAGCCGTTGAAATCGCTGCACAACTGGGCCGCGCGCCGTCGCGGATCGTCGCCTGCTGCGGTGGCGGCGGGCTGGCGGCGGGCCTCTCGCTCGGTGCGCCGACGAGCGCGATCCACCCGGTCGAACCCCTGGGCTGGGACATGGTCGGTCAGGCGATGGCGAGTGGCGAGCTGGTCCACGCAGCGCCCGACGCGCCCAGGACCATCTGCGACGCGCTCCAGCCGACCGTCACCAAGCCGATCAACCTTGCCGTCCTTTCGGGCCGCGCCGAGCCGGGCGTCACCGTGACCGACGAGGAGGTGCGCAGCGCCCAGCGTTTCGCCTTCGCCAACCTCAGGCTGGTGGTCGAACCCGGCGGCGCGGCGGCGCTGGCGGCGGCGCTGGCGGGGAAGGTGCCGGTCGATGCGGGCACCGTCATCATGATCACCGGCGGCAATGCCGACCCGGCCGCCTATGCCGCCACGATCGCGGCCAGCGGATAGCTGTGGAAACCGTCACATTGACGAAACGCGAGCCGAATACGACAAGCGCTTGACGTAACGTAAGGACGCTCCTCCCCCATGGCTACCCAGGCAAAGCGGATCATCGAAGACGCGGTGGTCCGCAAGGATGCAAAGGTCGGCGACAAGCTGCTCGACAGGGCCTTCGCGCTCGCCTTCAAGGGTCTGGTCTATGCCCAGATCTGGGAAGACCCGGTGGTCGACATGGAGGGCCTCGCGATCCAGCCCGACAGCCGGGTGATGTGCATCGCCTCGGGCTCGTGCAACGCACTGTCCTATCTCACCGCGAGCCCCGGGAGCGTGACGGCGGTCGATCTCAACCGCGCCCATGTGGCGCTTGGGCGTCTCAAGATCGCGGCGATCCGGCACCTGCCCAATTACGAGCGGTTCCACCGCTTCTTCGCCCATGCCGACCACAAGGAGAATGCCGAGGTCTACCGGACGATGATCGCCCCCCATCTCGACGCGGAAAGCCGCGCCTATTGGGAAAAACGCGACATCCGCGGGCGGCGGCGCATCAGCTACTTCACTTCAGGAATCTACCGGCAGGGATTGCTGGGCAATTTCATCGGCCTGGCGCACGTCTTTGCCAAGCTTTACAAGATCGACCTCGCCAAGCTGCTCGAAGCCCAGACGCTGGAGGAACAGCGCGCGGTGTTCGAGCGCGAGCTTGCCCCGGTCTTCGAGAAAAAGTTCATCCGCTGGCTGACCGACCAGCCCGCCTCGCTCTTCGGCCTCGGCATCCCGCCTGCGCAGTTCGAGCATCTTGCGGGCGACGAACGCATGGCCGAGGTGCTGCGCCGCCGGCTGGAAAAGCTCGCCTGCGATTTCGAAGTCAAGGACAACTACTTCGCCTGGCAGGCATTCGGGCGCGGCTACAACCGCTCGGAGAACGCCGCCCTTCCCCCCTATCTCCAGCGCGCCAACTGGGAGGCGATGCGCGAGCGGATCGACCGGCTCGATGTCACTCGCGCCAACATGGTCGACTGGATCGGCGGCCGCGAGGAAGCGAGCATGGACCGCTTCGTGCTGCTCGACGCGCAGGACTGGATGAACAACCAGCAACTTGACGGGCTGTGGAACCGCATCACCCGCGCCAGCCGCCCCGGCGCGCGGGTGCTGTTCCGCACCGCCGCCGAGCCCAGCCTGCTGCCGGGACGGCTCGACGATGCGATCCTCTCGAAATGGCGCTATCTCGACGAGGTCTCCGCCGATCTCACCCGCCGCGACCGCTCGTCGATCTACGGCGGCGTCCACGTCTACGAGCTGGCGTGATGGCGTCCTCTCCCCGCCCCTCGCACGCCGCGCTGATGGACGAGGTCTATCGGGGCCAGCGCCACATCTATGATTTCACGCGCAAGTATTACCTGTTCGGGCGCGACACCCTGATCGCGGGGCTGGCCGCGCGGCCGGGGATGGGGGTGCTGGAGGTCGCCTGCGGCACGGGGCGCAACCTTGCCAAGGTCGGCAGGGCCTGGCCGGGGGTGCGGCTCTACGGCCTTGATATCTCCTCGGAAATGCTCAAGAGCGCGCGCGCCGCGCTGGGCGTCGAGGCGCGGCTGGGCGAGGGCGATGCCTGCGCCTTCGATCCGCAGGCGCTGCTCGGCGAGCCCGCCTTCGAGCGGATCGTGCTGTCCTATTCGCTCTCGATGATCCCCGACTGGCAGGGCGCGCTCGATCACGCCGCGGACAAGCTCGCGCCGGGCGGATCGCTCCATGTGGTGGATTTCGGCGACCTTCAGGGGCTTCCCGGTCCGTTGCAGAACCTGCTCACGGCGTGGCTGGCGAAGTTCCACGTCGAACCGCGCACCGCCCTGCCCGAAGCCGCCGCCCGCATCGCCGCCGCGCGCGGCCTGAGCCTTGCCAGCACCCGCGGGCCGCTCGGCTACTACCAGCTCCACGTGCTGAACTCGCGCTAGCCCGCCCGCCGGGTCGTTCAGCCGATTTCCCGCCCCACTCGGCGAGTTACAGCAACATTCCTCCCGCCCCGCAGGTTTGCTCTCCTCCCAGCGGAGAGCCTGCCTTGCTCGAATTCCTGACCGGATCGCTCTTCACCGAGTTTTCCAGCCTCCTCATCCTTGCCGGCGTGGTCGGCCTTGCCGGCCACCTGCTCAAGCAGCCGCTGGTGGTAAGCTACATCATCGTCGGGATCATCGCCGGCCCCTCGGTGCTCGGGCTGGCGCGCTCGGAAGGGCCGCTCGAACTGCTGTCCGACCTCGGGATCGCGGTGCTGCTGTTCCTCGTCGGGCTCAAGCTCGATTACCGCCTCGTGCGCTCGCTCGGGCTGGTGTCGCTGACCACCGGGCTGGGGCAGGTGCTGTTCACCTCGGGCTTCGGCTTCCTGATCGCCCTCGCCCTCGGCTTCGACACCGTCGCGAGCCTCTACATCGCCGTTGCCCTGACCTTCTCGAGCACGATCATCATCGTCAAGCTGCTGAGCGACAAGCGCGAGCTCGAGGACCTTCACGGCAAGGTCGCCCTGGGCTTCCTCATCGTGCAGGACATCGTCGTCGTGCTGTCGATGGTGGTGCTGTCGACCATCGGCGTCGGCGCCGCCGCGGAGGGAGAGGGGCTGTCCGTTACCGGCGCGCTGACCGCGGGCGCGATCCTCGTCGGCGTGGTGATCCTCATCATCCGCTTCGCCGCGACCCCGGTGACGCGCATCCTCGCCGAGAGCCAGGAACTGCTGATCCTGTTCTCGCTCGGCCTTGCCGCGCTGTTCGCGGCGCTGGGGGAATATCTCGGGCTGGGGCTGGAGATCGGCGGCCTGCTCGCCGGGGCGGCGCTGGCCTCGACCCCCTACCGCGATACCATCGCCTCGCGGCTGGCGACCTTGCGCGATTTCCTGCTGCTGTTCTTCTTCCTCGTGCTCGGCACCCAGCTGGAGCTCGACATCCTCGGCGAGAATGTCGGCGCGGCGCTGGTGTTCTCGGCCTTCGTGCTTATCGGCAACCCGTTGATCGTGCTGACGATCATGGGCCTTCTGGGCTACCGCAAGCGCACCGGATTTCTCGCCGGGCTGACGGTCGCGCAGATCAGCGAATTCTCGCTGATCTTCATCGGCATGGGGGTGACGCTGGGGCACGTGACCGAAAGCGAGCTCGGCCTCGTCACGCTGGTCGGGCTGATCACCATCGCCGCCTCGACCTACATGATCACCTATTCCCACCACCTCTATCCGCTGTTCGAGCCCTGGCTCGGCCCCTTCGAGCGCGCCGACCCCAAGCAGGAGAAGAAGGACGAGCGCGAGGAGGACGACGCGCCGCCAGAGGCGATCCTGTTCGGCCTCGGCGGACCCGGCGGGATGATCGCCGAGAGGCTGACGGCACGCGGGGTGCGGCTGCTCGGGGTCGATCACGACCCGGCGACCGTGCGCTCATGGCAGGAGCGCGGCATCGACGCGCTCTATGGCGATGTCGGCGATCCCGAATATCTCGCCGGCCTGCCGCTGCCGACGGCGCGATGGATCATCTCGGCGCTGAAGGACCATGGCCCCAATCTCAACGAACCCGACCCGCGCCGGACCCTGCTGAAGGTGCTCGACATGGAAGGCTACGAGGGCAAGCTGGCGATGACCGCCTTCGACGCCGCCGATGTCGCGATGTTCGAGGCTGCCGGGGCGGATCTCGTGCTCGACCCTTTCGGCACCATCGCCGAGACCGTCGCGAAACGCATCGCCGACGACGAGGGGGACACGGCGGCGCCCGAGGGCGACGAGGCTCGCACGGACGGGCAATAAGCCCGCGCTGCGCCCCCTGCGCATTTTTCGCGAGCGCGATGCCGCCTTTTGGCGTATGGGCGCGCGAACCGCCCCCGCACAGCCGCTCAGGCTCTGCCCCCCTTCCTGCCGGATGCCATGCTCCCCCCGAGCCGCGTTCGCCGCGCCGCATCGGCGCATTTCCTGAAGACGAGCCCCCGACGATGACATTCCCCGCCCTGCCCGCCCCGCTCGAAGCCGCGCTTGCCGAACGCGGCTATGCCGCCGCCACCCCGGTTCAGGCCGAGGTGCTGCGGCCCGAGGCGGCCGGGCGCGACCTGCTGGTTTCGGCCCAGACCGGCTCGGGCAAGACCGTCGCCTTCGGTCTCGCGATGGCGGCCGAACTGCTCGAAGGCGGCGAGCGGATCGCGCCCGGCGGCAGCCCGCGCGCGCTGGTGATCGCCCCCACCCGCGAACTGGCGCTGCAGGTCAGCCGCGAGCTCGACTGGCTCTATGGCCGCACCGGCGCGCGGATCGCGACCTGCGTGGGCGGCATGAACCCCTCGGCCGAGCGCCGCGCGCTGCAACAGGGCCCGGCGATCGTGGTCGGCACCCCGGGACGCCTGCGCGACCATTTGGAACGCGGCGCGCTCGACCTGTCGCAGCTTGCGGTGGCGGTGCTCGACGAGGCCGACGAGATGCTCGACATGGGCTTTCGCGAGGAGCTCGAGGCGATCCTCGATGCCACCCCGCCCGGGCGCCGGACGCTGCTGTTCTCGGCCACCATGCCGCGCCCGATCGAGGCGCTCGCCCGCCGCTACCAGGACGATGCGCTGCGCATCGCGACCATCGCCGAGGGACGCGGCCACGGCGACATCGCCTACCAGGCCGTCACCGTCCCGCCCACCGAGATCGAGCACGCGGTGGTCAACCTGCTGCGTTTCCACGAGGCCGAGACCGCGATCCTGTTCTGCGCCACGCGCGACAATGTGCGCCATCTCCACGCCATCCTGCAGGAGCGCGGCTTTGCGGTCGTGGCGCTGTCGGGCGAGCATTCGCAGGGCGAGCGCAACCAGGCGCTCCAGGCGCTGCGCGACCGCCGCGCGCGGGTCTGCGTCGCCACCGATGTCGCCGCGCGCGGCATCGACCTGCCGAGCCTCAGCCTCGTGATCCATGTCGAGATCCCGCGCGATGCCGAAACGCTCCAGCACCGTTCGGGCCGCACGGGCCGCGCGGGGCGCAAGGGCGTCGCGGTGCTGATCGTGCCCTTCGCGCGGCGGCGGCGGGTCGAATCGATGCTGCGCCACGCCCGGATCGAGGCCGAATGGCAGGAGGTGCCCGACCGCGAGGCGATCCTCGAACGCGACCGGGAGCGCCTGCTCGCGCGGCTGCTCGCGCCGGTCGAGGCTGACGAGGCCGACCGCGAACTCGCCGCGCGACTGCTCGCCGAGCGTCCAGCCGAGGAGATCGCCGCGATGCTGGTGCGCACCCACCGCGCGCGCCTGCCCGAGCCGGAGGAGCTCACCGCCGTCACCCGCGAGCCCGGCAAGGAGCATCACCGCCCCGGCTTCGAGGACACGGTGTGGTTCCGGCTCGACGTCGGCCGCGCCGACAATGCCGATCCGCGCTGGATCCTGCCGCTGCTGTGCCGCCGCGGCCATGTCACCCGCGGCGAGATCGGCGCGATCCGGATCGGCCAGCACGAGACCTTCGTGCAGATTCCGCGCGCCATCGCCGACCGCTTCGCCGCCGCCGCGGCGCGCACCGGCGAGGCCGAGGGCGAGGAAGCCGCGCTGGCGATCGCCCGGTCGGACACCGGCCCGCGCGAGGTGGCGCGCAGCAACCGCCAGCGCCGTCCCTCGCGCAGCAATGCCGATGCGGGTTTCGTCAAGGCGAAGCCCGTGGGTCAGGGCGCCGCTCGCAAGCCGCACCGCCCCGCCTCGTCCTCCGGCGCGCCCGGTGGCAAGCCGCACCGCAGCCGCAAGCCCGGCGCCGGCCGCCCGCAAGGGCACCGGCACAGGCCCTCGTGACCGGGGGCTAGTGGGTGGCGGCGGCCTGCGGCTGTGCTGCGGGCATCGGCGGGAGCACGCCGTAGCCGCGCAGCCCCAGCGCCATGATCTCGATCGCCAGCGCGCACAGCAGCAGCGCAACCACGCGCAGCAGCACCGGCGCGACCGAGAAGCCGCCCTCGGTGCGCTGCTTGCGCCCGCCGAGGAAGACGATCCCGTAAAGGATCGCGGCATTCAGCCCGAGGACGATGGCCAGCGCCAGCCACAGCGGTCCCGTGCTCCCGCCGGCCTCGTTGATCCGGGTCGAGGCGATGGTCACCGCGACGATCGACTGCGGCGAGGCCAGCAGCGGCATCCCCAGCGGGTAGACCGCCATGCTGACCCCCGGCGGCGGACCGTGCTCGTCGCCGTGATCCTCGCCCAGCACCAGCTGGAGCGCGAAGAGCAGCAGCACCAGCCCGCCCGCCACCTCGAGCGCGGCAACCGAGACGTGGAAGAAGTCGAGGATGTTCTCGCCGCGCAGGGCGAAGATCCCGAGCACCACGGCCTGGATCGCGAGCGCGCGGGTGACCACGGTGAGCTTTTCCGGCCGGCTCATGTCGCGGGCCTGGGCCACGAAGAAGGCGGCCGCCTTGGTGGCCCCGGCGGTGATCAGAAGGATCACCAGCAGATCGCTGAATTGCATGATTGTTTTACCCCATTGCCCCAGTTTTTTGTCGTCTGGCGAAACTGCGCGTCCGCCATGTGTCGAGCCCCTGCACCAGCACCGCGGCTAGCAGCGCCAGCGCCAGCATCACCGCGATGCGGCGGATGGTCAGAACCTGGATGTCGGTGCCCATGTCGCTGTCGGCGACCGTGCTTCCGAGAACCAGGATCATCGTCGAGAGCGCCGGCGGCCACCATTGGCGGCTCGTCTCGCTGGCGGCGGGACCGTGCAGCCACGGCCCTGTGACAAGCGCCGCCAGCGCGATCCCGCCGACCAGCAGCGGGAGAGCGGGCCACAAGCCGAGCACCCACCAGAAGCCGAGCGCCATCGCGCCGCCGGCCGCCGTGCTGGTGACGATCGCCAGCGCGTTCTGGTGGAGGCGCTGCGCATCGGGCTGCTGGGCAAGCTGCGCGCCGTTCATCAGCGTCATCAGGAACAGGCCTGGGTTCTGCAGCGCGAGCACCACCGGCAGCACCATTACCAGCGCCGAACGCAGCCCCACCCAGCCCGCGGCCGGGGCCGCCAGCGGTTCGGGGACCGGCAGGGGCACCGGCGCGGGCTCGTCGCGGCGGTCGGGCAGCAGCACCGCCACCACCCATGCGATCGCCACCGCCAGCACGATGTCGACGCCCATCTGCACCGCCACGAACTGCGCGAGCGCCTGCGAATGGAAGGCCACCACCGCGATCAGCGTGTTGCCGACGATGAACAGCTTGAGCGGCACCGCCAGCCCCGGTCTCATCCCCGCGAGAAAGGACGACAGCGCGACGCCGGCGAGGATCACCGCCATACCGGCAGGCGGCGCATAGGTCAGGAGCGGCGTGAGCAGCAGCCCCCAGATGCAGGACAGGCCGGTAATCACCAGCAGCGCGAGCGCCTGGCGCGGCGCCGGCGGCGGCGTGCCGGGGGCGAGCAGCAGCAGCGCCAGCAAAGGCAGGACATAGGCGAAGGGCCCGCCCCGCCCCCAGCCGATCAGCGCCGCCAGCGCGAGTCCGGCGGCAAACCGCAAGGTCGCGCGCCGCTCGCGCTCAATAGGCATAGGAGGCCCAGGCCATCGCGCGGATGTAGAGGCTCCCGAGCGCGTCCATCACGGTGTTCTCGCCCGCATAGACGATGACGTCCGCCTGCCCGCCCTCGCGCAGCTGGCGCAGGGTGGCCGGATCGAGCCGCTCGAAGTCGATGATCACCGGAAAGCGTTGCGACTGGCGCAGGAAATCGCGGTTGTTGCCGACCTCGGTGAGGCCGCCCGGCTGGCTGCGCCCGCCGCTCGCCACGCCGTAGCCGACCGAGCGGACCTTGCCTGTGATCACCTGTCCCGGCAGCGCGTCGAGCACGATCTCGGCCCGTGCGCCGGGGCGGATCAGGCCGAGGTTGTTCTCGGTCATGTCGGCGGTGACCCAGCCGTCGTTGAGGCTGATGAAGCTCATGATCGGGCTGCCCGGATTGGCGACCTGGCCGCGCTCGATCTTGAGGTCGGTGATGACGCCGGGTCCGGGCGCGCGCACGGTGGTGCGGGTGCGGTCGAGCTCGGCCTTGGCGAGCGCACTGCGCGCCGCGATGAGCCGGTCGTTGGCATCGCTGGTGGGGCCGCGCGCCGCGCGCGCCTGCGCGACCTGCGCATCGGCAGCCGCCACCCGCGCCGCGGCCTCGATCGCGCTCGCCCGGGCAAGTTCCATCCGCCGCTCCGAGATCGCGCCTGCATCCTCTGCGCGGATGCGCTGGTGGCGCGCCCAGTCGAGATCGGCCTTGCGCTTTTCCTCGAGCGCGATGCGCCGCTGCGAGAGCGCGAGGTCGATCGCCGCATCCTGCGCCGCCAGTTCGCGCATGGTCGCCGAGACATCGGCCTCGGCCTTCTCGACCCCGATCAGGAAGCTGCTGTCGTCGAGCGTGAACAGCGGGTCGCCGGGCTTCACGATCTGGTCGTTGCGGACATGGATCGCCTCGATCCGTCCGCCAACCTCGCTCGCGATCGGCACCACCCGTGCATGGACCCGCGCCTGCGAGGTGAAGGGGGTGAGGCGGTCGCCGAGAAGATGCAGTCCCAGCAGCACCGCCAGCACCACCAGCAGGATCCGCGCCGCAAGGCCCGGGCGCGCGGGCTTGGCCGCTTCGGGCGCATCATCGTTCTGTGTCATCGCCGTCCCCTTGCGCAATGTCGAGCAGCCTGCCCCAGTCGGTCCGCGCCCGCATCCGCTCGCGCGCGGCGGGATCGACCGGATCGGCGCTGGCCGGCGCCACCCACCCGCCGCCGAGCGCCTTGTAGAGCTGCACGAGGCTGATCGCGATCTCGCCGCGGTTGGCGACGAGCCGTTCCTCCTGTTGCAGCAGCGTCGTCTGCGCCTCGAGCACGCGCTGGAAATCGATCATGCCCTCGCGGTAGAGCAGGTTCGCCAGATCGAGCGCGCGCCGCGCAGTCTGCCGGGCTTCGGCGAGGCGGGCGTCCTCCTGCCGGTCCTTGGCGAAGGCAATCGCGCCATTGTCGACTTCGGCGGCGGCCTGCAGCACCTTGTCGCGATAGGCGAAGACGGCCTGTTCAAAGCGGGCGTCCTGCACCCGGACATCGGCCCGGATGCGCCCGAAATCGAAGACGTTCCAGCGGATAGCGGGGCCGATGCCGAGGTCGATCCCGTTGCCGATCGAAGGGCTGGTGCGGGTCAGCTGGAAGGACCCGCCGAAGGACAGTGCAGGATAGAGCTCGGCCTTGGCCAGCCCGATGCGGGTCGATTGGGCCGCAGCGCGAAAGGCGGCCGCCCGCACATCGGGGCGGCGGACCAGCAGGTCGGCGGGCACCTCGACGGCGATCGCTTCGGGAACGACAGGCAGGCGCGGCGACGACAGGGCCAGTTCCGGCACCTCGCCGGGCGCCCTGCCCAGCACCACGCACAGCGCGTTGCGGGTCTGGAGGATCGCCGCCTCGAGCGCCGGAATGGCCGCCTCGGTGGCGAGCAGCTGGGCCTTGGCCTGCTGTAGATCGAGCTCGTTCGCCGCGCCTTCGCGGAACAGCGTCCCGGTGATCGCGACATTGCGTTTCTGCAGCTCGGCATTGTCGCGGATCACCGCGAGGCGCTCCTCGAGCGTGCGGTGCTGGAGGTAGAGCCGCGCCGCCTCGGCCCGGACGATGACGAGCACGTCGAGCCGCGTCGCCTCGCTTTCGAGCCACAGCGCCTCGGCACCCTCGATGGCGCGGCGGAAGCGGCCCCAAAGGTCGAGCTCCCAGCCGACCTGCGCGCCGACATTGCCGAACAGGAAATCGGCATCGCCGACCGCAAGCGGCCCGCGCGGCGCGGCGGCATAGCCGGCACCGGCGGTCCCGCTCACCAGCTGCGGCAGGCGCAGCGCCTCGGCCCCGGCAAGCTGCGCGCGCGCCTCGAGCACCCTGAGGCCGGCGATTTTGGCGTTGTTGTTGCCCGCCTCGGCGGCAGCGACGATGGCGCTGAGGGCCGGGTCGTCGAACTGCTCCCACCACAGGGCAGCCGGCGCGGGCGCCTGCGGCAGCCGGACAAGCGCTTCGCTGCGCCAGTCCTCGGCCCAGCGGTCTTCGTCGGGAAGGGCGAAATCCGGGCCGAGCGTCGCGCAGCCCGAAAGCAGCGCCAGCGCCGGCACCAGTGCCCAGACCGGTCTTGCCACCCTTTGCCCCCAGATTATCATTGCCCTGCGCCACCTTATCGGCATGGCACCGCCGATCAAGCGGGTGTTGCGCGAAAGCCCCAGGCCGGGTGTCAGGCGGTGGTCTTGCACTCGACCGTGAACGGCGCGGCATAACCCGCTTCGCCGAAGGTCTGCGCGATCAGCCGGTTGGTGTCGAAATAGACCTGCCAGTAATGGTCGGTATGGCAATAGGGCCGCACCGCCAGCACCGTGCCGCGCTCGTTGAAGTCGAGGATTTCGACATCGGGCGCGGGTTCGGCCATCACATTGGGGATGGCCGCCAGCGCCGGCTTCAGGCGGGCGATGGCGTCGAGCGGATCGACCCCGAAGGCGAGCTGCGCGGTGCGGTCGACCCGGCGGTAGGCGTGGGTCGAGAAGTTCTTCACCACATCGCCCGAGACCTTGGAATTACCGACGATGGTCTGGACGTTGTCCGGGCTGGTGATGACGGTGTTGAACAGGCCGATCTCGGTCACCGTGCCCTCGACACCGCCGCCGACGATGTAGTCGCCGACCTTGTAGGGGCGAAAGATGATGAGGAAGGCCCCGGCCGCGAAATTGCCGAGCAGGCCCGACCATGCCGCGCCGACCGCGAGGCCGACGCCGGCGAGCAGCGCCGCGAAGCTGGTCGTCTCAATCCCGAAGAAGCCGAGGATCGCCACCACCAGAACGATGTTGAGCACCACCGCGAGGATCGAGGCGATGTAGCGTTGCAGCGTGGGATCGAAGTTGCGCGCTGTCAGCACGCGGCCGAGAATCCCGATCGCGAAGCCGATCAGCCAGCGCCCGATCATGTAGAGCGCAAAGCCCGCCGCGATCTGCAATGCGGCCCCTGTCACCGCGGCGGAAATGGTTGCCCAATCAAGTTCCATGATGATCCCCCTGCTGGAACGAAGAATGTGCAGGAATAGCCACTTCCGGGCCGAAGATTGCCCAATCCTGGACAATCTTGCGACACGCGCTGCGGTCAGGGCGCGGGCGGGCGGAACAGCGACGGATCGAGCGGCGCACCGATGCGGGTCTCGCGCCAGAACACGGTGTTGGCGATGAGCCCGTCATAGGCCAGCGTCACCCGCCGCGCCTGCACCCAGCCGTTCTCGAGCCGGACGAAATCGCCATAGAACCGCTCGTGAAAGCCGCGCGGGGTGGTGAAGGCCATGTAGGTGACGAAGCCGCTTTCGGCATCGAAGCCGAACAGCGTCTGCGCGCCCCCGGGGTCGAGAATGCGCACGATGGTCGTGCGGCGGCCGGCGATGTCGCGCGGCGGGGCGTTGTGCAGGGCAAAGCCGTCCTCAAGCGCGGAACGGATGATCCCGAAGCCGAAATTGCTCGCCCAGTAGGCGTCGGCCTCGGCGCGGGGCATGATGCCGCGTTCGGTCCAGGTGGTCTCGCCGTCATAGCCGACCTCGAAGATCACCCTGTCGCCCGCCCTCGCGATGATCCGCACCTTGCCCGAGGCCTCGTGCGCGGCGGTGCGGCCCTCCTCGAAGGTGCGCCACATGCGATAATCGTCCGCCTGCGCGCGCACGGCGCCGGTTTGCGGGTCGTAGAAGGTCGCCGTCCCCGCCAGTTCGAGCGTCCCCGGATCGAGCCAGAGGGCACCGCCATGCGCCGCGACCGCGCGCTCGACGATCGCGCGCGGCCCGGGCGGGGACGGCTCGGCATGCAGCGGCCCGCTCCACAGGCCCGTCAGAGCGATGATCGCCGCCGCCATGATCCCGCGCATGTCCCGTCTCCCGCCCCCCAATTTGTCCGGACATCTTTTCAACCATGCCGCATTGCTCTAGGCAAGCACCATGCGCCGCCTTCGAACACTTGCCGCCGTTTTCGTCGTCGCCGCGCCCTTCGCCGCTCGGGCGCAGGACACCCTGCCCGCCGGCATCTGGACGAACACCGAGGACGCCTACTTCGCCGAGGAAGAGGGACGTGCGCGGCCCGAGCCGGTTCTCGTCGAGGTCGGCGAGGACGGGCGCTGGCGCCCTATCGATGCCTTCGGCGCGCCGAAGGGCGAATGGCAGCGCGGCCCGGTTCCCGGACTTGCACCGCGCGCCGGCGGCTCGGGCTGGCAGATCGCGGGCAGCGAGATCCGCCGCGCGCAGCCCTTCACCTGCTGGGTCTCGGTGCGCAAGTTCGCCGCCAAGCCCGACGGCACGCCTGACTGGACTTTCGCCGGCGGGCTGGCGAGCTTCGATCAGGGCGGACGGGTCGCCATCCCCGGGCAAGGCATCGCTCCCGACCTCTCGATCCGCCTGCGCAACGTCACCTGGGCGAAGGGCAGCCGCAACAAGCCCTCGCTGGTGCTCTACGTCCACAAGGACGATCCCGAGCGCGCCGAAAGCTATGCCTGGGCCTCGCCCGATGCGCGCCTTGTGGGGATCAACCTTCGCTGGATGCAGGGCAGCTGCTCGGCCGCCGACACACCGCCGCCGACCGGCGAGGCTGGAGAAGCCGGGCTGGTCGAGGCGGGCGCGCGCTGGAAGGCGCTTTACGAAGCCGGCGACTGGGACGCGCTGCGGCGCCTCTATGCCGAGGACGCGGTGCTGATGACGCATGGCACCCCGAAGCTGATGGGCGCCGACGCGATCATTGCCCATCTGCGCCGGGTGCGCGATGCCGGCGGCAGCGCGACGATCGACTTCGCACCCGAAGAAGCGCGCGCCGAGGGCGAGCACGGCTTCGTCACCGCGCGGTATGCGATGGCGATCACCTTCCCCGGCAAGCCGCCCGTCTCGGTCGCGGGCCGCTCGATGCTGGTCTACAAGTGGAAGGGCGGCCAGTGGCTGCTGTGGCGCGACATCGACAATCTCGCGCCCGACGCGACCGACGCCCGCTAAGCCGGACTCACCGCTTCCACGCCGCGCCGCCCACCCAGTCCCCGGCGACAGCCCGGAACTCCTCGACCTCGACCGACTGCCACAGCCCGCCGGTAAAATAGGGGTCGGCCTCGAACCGCGCGCGCGCCTCGGCCATGTCGCGCGCCTTGATCACGAGCAGCGATCCGACCGTCACATCCCCGTCCCTCAGCGGCCCGGCGACAGCATAGTGATCGATATGCGCCTCGACGTGGGCGAGATGCGCCCCCAGCAGTTCCGCCCGGAGCGCCGCGCCCTTCGCGCCGTCACGGTACCGGAAGGCGAAGAGCATCACCCGCCGACCTCGACGCACTCGACCAGCTCGCCCGCCGCGCCGATGGCGGCGGCGCTGCGGCGGCCTTCGTAGAGCGCCCCCTCGCGCACCACCGGCGGTGCGATCCAGCGGGCGTTGCAGGCATCGAGATCGCGCACCGCCAGCGTCACGAGCGCGTTGCCCGGCGGAAGCATCGCTTCATGGCGGGCACGCACGGTGGCGGCGGCGGGGTAATCGTCCACCTCGACGATCGGCATCCGTCCCGCCTTGACCATCGAGATCGTCGTCTGCGTGTCGGCCGGCAGGGCGAAGGCCTTGTTGATCATCGAATAGGGCAGCGTGTAGTCCGCGCCCCGCTCCAGCCCGAGCGCATCGCAATACCACGCCAGCGCCGCTTCGCGATCGGGCGCGGCAAGGACGGTGATGAAGATCCGGTCGACCGGCGCCGCTGCCCGCGGCAGATCGGTGTCCCCCATGTCGGCCAGCACCTGGTTGAGATAGATCATCTCGCGCCCCGGCCCCAGTGCCTGCATGGGGATGAAGGCGGGCGCGACATTCTCGAGCTTCTTCGGCGGGCCGACAATCTCCCACAGATCGGGCGGCAGGGCGTCGGGCCAGTGCCACACGTCCTCGACCGTGGTCTCGAACGCGGCCCAGCCGAAGGTGGTGGTCGGGCGAAAGGCGGGTTGCGCGGGCTGCTCGACCAGCCGGAACCAGCACGGCGCGCCGCTCGCCGGGCGCAGGACGGCATAGGGCGCGCCTGCGCTCGCCGGACAGCCCCAGCCTGCGGCGAGATCGGCAGGCAGCGCGCCCTCCTCCAACAGCTCCAGCCCGAGCACGCCGT
This sequence comes from Porphyrobacter sp. THAI-01a, assembly GCF_056868655.1. NCBI lineage: Bacteria > Pseudomonadati > Pseudomonadota > Alphaproteobacteria > Sphingomonadales > Erythrobacteraceae > Porphyrobacter > Porphyrobacter sp. THAI-01a. Next base: position 1,919,008 of record NZ_CP180579.1, read on the forward strand.
GATAGGCCGCAATGCCCTGTGCAAGGTCGGGGATGGTCGAGAGGCCGCCGAGGATGGTGCCGTGCGGGATGGTCATGCCTTGAAATCCGGCTGGCGCTTTTCCACGAAGGCTGCGGTGCCCTCGGCGAAGTCCGGCCCGGTGAAGGCCGCCGCGAAGGTTGCGAGCGTCTCCGCGTCGTCGGCCACCTGCCCGTCGAGCACCCGGCGCACGAAGCCCTTGATCGCCCGCGCGCTGCTGCCCGAGGCGGCGGCGATCCGGGAAGCGATTTCATCGCTGCTTCCGGCGATGATCTCGACCAGCCCGATCCGCTGCGCCTCTTCGGCGGCAAGCAGTTCGCCGGTGTAGAGCATCCGCTTCGCCTGCCCGGGCCCGACCAGATCGACCAGCAGCTTCACATCGTGCAGCGGGTAGACGAGGCCAAGCCTCGCGGGCGTGATCCCGAACCGCGCTGCCGGGGTTGCCACGCGGATGTCGCAGGCCATCGCGATCCCGCAGCCCCCGCCCACGCAGTCGCCCTCGACGAAGGCGATGGTCGGCACCTCGGCCCGCGCGAGCTCCCATTGCGCGCGGTTGATCGCCGCCTGATTGGCCGCGCGCCACGCGGCATCGTCCTTGTTGGCGAGCAGTTCGCGGATATCCGCGCCCGCGCAGAACGCCGTGCCCGGCTGCGCGGCGCGCACCTCGAGCACCCGCACCGCCGGATCGGCGGCCGCCTCGGCGACCAGCGCGGGGAGCGCCTCCCACATGGCCATGTCGAAGGCATTGCGCTTGTCGGCGCGGTCGATCAGCAGGCGCGCCACGGCGCCTTCGCGGGTCAGGCGCAGGCTCATGCCGGGTGGGCCGCCATGAAGTGATCGGCGATGGCCTTGCGGGTCGTCACCCACACGCCCTCGTGCGCCCGGACGTGGCGGAAGAATTCCTCCAGCGCCCAGATCCGCCCGGGGCGACCGATGATGCGCAGGTGCAGGCCGAGGCTCATCATCTTGGGGAAGCCCTCCTCGCCCTCGCGGTAGAGCTGGTCGAAGTTCGCCTTGGCATAGTCGAGCCACTGGTGCGGGGTCAGCGCCGGGTCGGTCCACATCTTCATGTCGTTGCTGTCGAGCTGGTAGGGGACGATGCACATGGGCCTTCCCGGCACAGTGTCGCGGTCCCAGAAGGGCACGTCTCCGCTGTAATCGTCCATGTGATAGGTGAAGCCCTCCTCCGACAGCAGGCGGCGGGTGTTGTCGGTGAGGAGGTAGCGCGAGAGCCAGCCGTAGGGGCGCACACCGCAGGTCGCCTCGATACTGGTGACGGCCTTGCGAATGAAGTCGCGCTCCTCGTCCTCGTCCATCTTGAACTGGTGGACCCAGCGCCAGCCGTGACTGACGGGTTCGTGGCCGAGCGCGCGGATCGCCGCGGCGATCTCGGGGTGGTTCTCGAGGGACATGGCCGCGACCGTCCAGCTCGCCATGATATCGTAGCGCCTGAGCAGCTTCACGATTCGCGGCGCACCCGCCTTGATGCCGTAGAGGTAGTTGGATTCATTCGAGTAATTGCGCATCTTCGACTTGACGAAGACGCCCAGCTCGTCGACCGGCTCCATCCCGCGATCGCCGCGGGCAATGGTCATCTCGCTGCCTTCCTCGACATTGACGACAACGGAGAGCGCCAGCTTCGCCCCGCCCGGCCAATCCATTCTCTCTTCGGTGAGCGGCATCAGTGCATCTCCTCCCCGCCCGAGACGTTGAGCGCCTCGCCGGTGACGTAGAAAGCGGCATCGCTCGCCAGCCACAGGCAGGCGGCGGCGGTGTCGGAGGGCAGGCCCGGGCGGCCCATCGGGTTCTTGGCTGCCATGTTGGCGAGATAGTCCTCGACACTCGCAAAGCCGAGCAGCTTGGAGAAATATTCGTTCTGCTGCGCGCCGAGGCCGGTTGTCACATGGTTGGGACACACCGCGTTGACGGTGATGCTGTGCGCGCCGAGTTCCACGGCGCTCGCCCGCGTCAGCCCGACCATCCCGTGCTTGGAGGAGACATAGGCCGGCAGATGCGGGAAGCCGGTCTTGGCGGCCTGGCTGGCGATGTTGATGATCCGCCCGCCCTTGCCGGCCGCCACCATCGCCCGCGCCGCGGCCTGGGTGCAGTAGAACGCGCCCGACAGGTTGACGGCGATGACCTGGTCCCACTCGTCGGCGGTGTCGACCTCGAGCAGGGGCTTCATCTTGAAGCCGATCCCGGCATTGTTGACGAGGATGTCGACGCCGCCGAAACGCTCCACCGCCTGATCGACGAGGGCGCGGCACTGGTCGGCCTTCGAGACGTCGCAGGCGATGGTCGCGACCGCCGCTCCGCGGGCGCGCAGATCCTCGGCGACGCCCAGGGCCTCGGCATCGATCGCAAGGTCGGAGACGACGCAGTTGGCGCCTTCATCGGCGAAAGCCTGAAGGATGCCCTGCCCCAGCCCCTTCTGCTTGCCCGATCCGGTGACGACGATGGTCTTGCCCGCGAAGCTGGCTGTCATGTCACAGATCCTCGGTCAGGATGAACTGCGGCGCATCGGCAAAGCCCTGGAAGGGCGCGGCGGCGGCCTGGAAGTCCGCGGTCGAGATGTCGGCGACAAAGGCGTCCATGCCGGTGATGTCGATCACCTCGATATACTGGTAGGCCGGGGTGGCGGCATCGTCGCCGAAGACGCCGGTGGCCTTGTGGACGGTGAAGCTGGTGACTGAGCCGAGGCCGTTCACCGTCGGGATGTCGCGGGTCCTTGCCCATGCCTCGTATTCGGCAATGCTGGCATCGGGCTTCAGGTTGAACAGGCAGATGATGCGCATCGGTCAGGCTCCTTGCTGGTGCTGGGACGGGCGATAGGCCCGCAATCTGTCGTCGAGTTGGCGGGCGAGCGCGAACAGGCCGCTTTCCGCGCCGGCGTTGCCCACCAGTTGCACACCCGTCGGCAGGCCGTCGGCGGTCCATCCGGCGGGCATGCTCAGCGCCGGCAGGCCGGCGATGTTGGCGAGACAGGTAAAATCGGCCTGCGCGGGTGGCTCGGGATCGCTGTGGGGGAACGGCGGGTTGGGGACAGTCGGCAGGATCAGGAAGCCGTGCTCCTCCACCACAGCGCGCACCTCGGCGGCGGTCCGCTCGAGGATCGCGCGATCCTCGGCCCAGTCGGCAAGGCTGCGGCGCGGGCCGTAGGTCAGGAGCCGGGCGAGCCGTTCCGACGTGGCAACACCCCGGAGATGCGCCGCCATCTCGCGCGAGACACCGATGAACCCGGCGAAACGGATGCGGGACAGGGGGTGACTGAGCACGGCGCGCGCCGGCGTCTCGGGCAATGCGGCCAGCGCCGCCGCGAAGGCGCTGGCGACGTCCGGATGCAACTCTACGCCGTGCTCTGTCAGCGTCGCGCCGGGGCCTTCCAGCGAATCGTCGCCGAAGCCCGAGATCACGCGCGCCACCCGTTCCAGCGTGTCGAGATCGCGCGCCAGCGGCCCGATCGCATCGAGCGTCAGGTCGGCAGGTTCGAGCCCCTGCTGGCTGGCGCTCGCGGTGGCGGGCTTGAAGCCGTAGACCCCGCAATGGCTGGCCGGGATGCGGATCGAGCCCATCGTGTCGGTGCCGAGAGCCGCATCGCACAGCCCCGCCGCCACCGCCGCCCCGCTCCCGCCTGACGAGCCGCCCGGCGAATAGCCGAGCCGGTGCGGGTTGTGGACGGGGCCGAAATGCGGGTTGTCGGTTTTCGCGCCGAGTGCGGCTTCCTCCATGTTGAGAACGCCGATGATTGCCGCCCCCGCCTGCCGCAGCAGCGCCACCGTGTCGGCGTCACGCTCCGCCAGCCGCGTCTCGAAGGCGGCAAGCCCGGCGTGCCACGGCATTCCGGCGACTGCGATGTTCGCCTTGACCCCGACGGTCAGGCCCGCGAGCGGCCCCGCGCCGAAACATGCCGAGCGGTCGAAGTCGCTGAAGGCGTTGAGCGGTTCGTTGGCCGCTTCGATGGCGTCGAAGTCGATCATGGATGCACCCTCACACCCCGCGCCTGTCGATCAGCCGCAGCGGCTTCTGGCGGGTATCGATTTCGGTTGCCGCCGCCGTCTCGCCGGGACCGACCAGCGCGACCTCGACCTCGACGCCAAGGCCCCGGCGCAGCAGGTCCGCCAGCTCCGACGGGTCGGTCCCGCCCCGGCTTTCGAGCGTCACCGTCATGTGGTCCTTCTGGGCCTGGTCGCGGCGCAGGTGGCAGACATATTCGCCGGTGAGGTCGGGCCGGTTCTCGATGATCGCCCCGATCGCGTGGGGGAAGACATTGATCCCGCGCAGCTTGACCATGTTGTCGCTGCGGCCCTTGAACCCTGCGATGCGCTTGAAGACGATCTCGCCCCGGCCATCGAGTTCATGCGTGATGTCGTGCGTGTTGAAGCGGATGCAGGGGGCAATGTCGTCCTTGTAGAGGCAGGTGACGACCATGTCCCCGGTCTGCCCTTGTGCCACCGGCTGCCCGGTCTCGATGTCGAGCAGTTCGAGATACTGCGCGTCCTCCCAGACATACATCCCGTCGCGCTCCGGCCCCTCGCCCGCGATGCTTCCGGTATCGCCCACGCCGTACCAGTCATAGGCCTTCGCGCCGTGCCACGCCGCCTCGGTCGAGGCGCGGTCCTCGGTGCCGAGGTGGCCGATGATCATGCGGATAGCGATCTTGTCGAACAGCCCTTCTGCCTCGGCGGTCTCGGCAAGCTTTCTGATATAGTCGACGAAGCCGACGATCGCGGTGACGCCGAAATCGGCCATCAGCCGCACCTGGTTGACGGAGCGGGTCTCGATCCCCGTGCCGGCGGAGAGGAACACCGAATTGGTGAAGTGCGTCACCGCCTCGCGGATATAGTGCCCGCCGTTGATCATGCCGTGCCCGTAGACCGAGTGGACGACGTCGGTCGGCTCCAGCCCCATCCAGCGGTACATCCGGCCGACGAGGAGATTGCCGACCTCGCGCCCCTTGGGCCCGAAGATCAGGGTCTGCGGCTTGCCGGTGGTGCCGGAGGTGGTGTGGAAGATGGTCGGCGCGCGCGAGGCGGGATCGCCCATGCCGTGAAAGTCGCCGAAGGGCGGATAGTCCGCGATCGAGGCCATGAGGTCGCTCTTGTCGTAGACCGGCAGCTTGCCGATGTCCGCAAGGCCGCGGATGTCGCCCGGCTCGATCCCCTTCGCGCCCCACAGCCGTTGGTAGAATGGCACCTGCCAACCGCGCGCCATCAGCCGCCGGAACTGCGCATCCTGCATCGCGAAGAGCTCGTCGCGGCTCATTTTCCTGTAGCGCGCGGTGAAGGCCTCGCCGATGGGGTAGTCGGCGAGGATCTGCTGGTGGTCGAGCGCTTCGAAATAGGTCGGGTAGGTCATGGCGTTCCGGTGAAGTAGCTGAGAGGGTCGGCGAAGATGCGCGGGTCGGCATCGGCGGGGGCAAGATCGCGGGCGAGGCGCAGCTTGGCCTCCGCCTGCGCAGGTGAAAGCGGGCTGGCCGGGCTGCCGAGCGTGTGAGGGATCTCCATGTCGATATGTCCATCCGCGACATGCCCCACCATCCGCTGCGGGCTCAGCGCATTGGGATCGGGGTTGTCGTCGACGAGGATGGCGATGCGCCCCGCCAGCGCGGCGATGGCCGGGTCGGCGAAGGTGCCGGGGGTGAAGGCGCGCGGGTCGATCAGCCCGTCGCGCAGGGCCAGCGCCGCCAGCAGCGGGCCGCACAGGCGGGCATAGGCCGGGGTCATGTCGGACCGGAAGGGCCGCCCGATCAGGCGGTGCACCAGCGGCGGCACATGCATCTCGAGCGCCTCGACATCCTGCGCCCCGAGGCCGAGCTCGCCGATCGCGCCGATCAGAGCGTGGCTGGCCCGACCGCTCGGGAAGGGCTTCACGCTCACTTCGGCGATGCGCCAGACCTTGCCGAGATCGCGGGTGTAGCGTGCAAGGTCGCCTCCGTCGAACAGGCGGAAATAGCCGAACTGGCCTTCCAGCGGGTCCCGCGGCCCGGGAAAGCCTGCGCGGGCGAGGTCGCTGGCGGTCACAGCCGCGCGGGCGGCGTTGGCGATCTGGAAGGGGAGCGTCGCCAGCCCCTCAACATGGGCCTGCATCGTGCCCGCCGCGCTCGAGAAGGCAAGGCCGAGCGTATCGTCGAGCGGCGCACCGTCGATCCGCGCCACGGCGAGTGCCGCACCGATCACCCCGGCGGTGGCGGGGCGGAAGAAAGTCAGCGGGGTATCGGCAGCCAGCCCGAGGCCCGCGGCGACATCCACCCCCACCGCAAGGGCCGCCAGCGCCGCCTCGGAATCGCAGCCGCCCCGCCGGTCGATCGCCGCGCCGAGAGCCGCGACCACGGTGCTGAGCGCGTGAACCACGGCAGGCTCGTGCACCGCGTCCCATTCGAGGCAGTGGATGCGGTAGCCGTTGACGAAGGCCGCTGCGGGCGCGGGCAGGCGCTGCGGGGTGCCGATCAGCCGGGCCTCATCTCCGCTCCCCATCATCCGGGCCGCCGCAAGGATCGCATCCGCGCCCGGCGCACCCGCACCCGCCGCGCCGACCGCGAGCGTGTCGGCAAGCAGGCGCAGCGTGTCGGCGCGCACGGCTTCCGGCAGCGCGTGCTCGGCGCCCGCGAAGGCGAGAAGATCGGCGGTCGCGCTCACCGGATCCATGCCTCGAGCATGGCGTCTATGGCGGCGGCATCGTCGTCCACCAGCGCGAGCCGCACGGCGCGATCCGCCTCGCCCGAGGGCAAGCCGCCCCATCGCGCGAGGCTGTGCATCTTGGCGATGATGTGCTCCTCGCCCACCGGCCTTTCGGGATCGCCGAGCGTGTCGACCAGCTCCAGCCCGTTGACCCGCACCCCGAAATGCGCGGGGTAGCGGGCGGTGATCGCAGGGTCCTCGGCGACGCTCACCTGCGCGCGCAAGGGGGCGAGCGCGGCGATGGCCTCGGGCGTGAAGTCCTGCGGCTCGGCGTCTCGCCCGTCGGCTACCACCGCGACCGCGTGCTGGAGCGAGAACTTCGCCTCCAGTTCGTTGAGTGGGTCAGGCCGGTCGCAGAAGGTCAGTGCGTCGGCATAGGTTTCGACCGAGAAGGGCGCGACGAGACGGCCCTGCCTGCGCAGCTCCAGCGCCGCGTCGATGGCAGGGTGGGCATGGCGGCAGGCGGCGAAAGGCTTGAAGCTGACCGCATGGATCAGCCAGCCCGCCTTATCCCCCGCCAGCGCACCCGGGCTTTGCGCCATCGCCGCGAACAGCCCCTGCGCCCCCTCGAGCAGTTCGAGCGGCCCGGTCGCCCCGTAATGGACATGCAGTGCCGCGTCGCGGCCCGTGCGAACCGCGTGGTAGATGTGCCACTGCTTCGTCAGCACGCCCGGCGCGTGACGCATGTGCCAGAGACCCCCGGCGACCGATCCGACATTGGCCAGCGCATGGGCATATTCGACCGGAGCGAAGCCGATCAGGGAGCCGAAGGCCGCCGCCGCACCGAAGCCGCCCATCGTGGCGGTCGGGTGCCAGCGGGCGTAGTGATGCGCGTCCATGGCTGCGCCGATCGCGATCATCGCCTCGTAGCCGCGCACTGCGGCATCGAGCCGCGCCTCCATGCCCGCGCTCGCCATGCTCAGCGCCGCCGGCCACACCACAGGACCGGGATGGAGCAGCGCGGTGCGGTGGACATCGTCCATTTCCAGCACGTTGCCGAGATAGGTCGCGCGCTCCCAGCCGGCGAGCGCGATGCTTGCGCCCAGCGCCCCTGCTTCGCTGCCCCGCGCCCCGGCGACACAGGCAAGCCAGTCGAGCAGGTGCAGACGTGCACGCTGACGCTCGCCTTTTGTGACGGGGCGCGCTAACCTTGTGCCAAGTCCGGTCAGGAGCGGTCCGGTCATCGCGCCGCCTCCGCCCTGCCGCAAGAGATTCGGAGCAAAGCTTGGCCACTACCGCCACCGGAGCGAAGATGCAGCGCATCCCGCGCTATCTGCAACTTGCAGCCGAACTGCGCGAGGAGATCCTCAAGGGCGATTTCGCCGGCGGGCGGCAGTTCCCGACCGAAACCGTCCTGTGCCGCAAGTACGACGTCAGCCGCTACACCATCCGCGAGGCGCTCCGCCGGCTCGAGGCGGAAGGACTGATCCAGCGACGGCGCGGTTCGGGCACGACGGTCCAGCCGGCCGCCGCACGCGGCGGCGCGCTGCACCAGCCGCTCTCCAACGTCGGCGAGCTGCTGCAATATGCCCAAGGCAGCGAAGTGGTCTACGAAAGGCAGGGTCACGGCCCGCTTCCCGGCGAAGTCGCCGTGCAGCTTGCCGATCCGACCGACGGCGAATGGACCGCGTTTCGCGGGGTCCGTCGTCATGCCGGGGACGCGCCGCCGATCGCTGCGACGGACGCCTATTTCCACGAGATGCTGGGCGATGCCGTCGAGGCTCTCGATCTTGGCGCCGGCACGCTGTTCAGCCAGATCGAGCAGCTCGCCGGCGTGCAGATCGGCAAGGTCACGCAGGACATCCAGGCAATCGCCGCCGACCCCGCGATCGCCGCAGCGCTCGAGGTCGACGAAGGCAGCCCGGTGCTGCGGATCCTGCGGTGCTATTTCGATCCCAAGGGACGGATCTTCGAGATCTCGGTCAGCCACCATCCCGGTGACCGCTTCGCCTACGCGATGCATATCGACGTCGAGGCTTGAGGCGGAGATCACGCGGCCCCTTCTCCCAGCCCCGGCACGCGGCCCGGCGACCAGTTCTCTCCGGCAAAGCGGATCGCGGGCGCAATGAAACGGCCGCCGCTGGCGTCCGCCACCGTCAGGCCGCGCTCGGCGATGTGGGGGGAGTCGAGCGCCTCGCGGAAGTCGAGCACCGGGGCGAAGGCGACATCCTTGTCGGCGAACCATTCAACCCACTCGGCCCGGGTTTTCGTGGCGAAGGTTTCGCGCAGGTAGGCGATCAGCTCGCCCTGCTCGCCGGCCGGAGCATCGGCGAGCGGATAGAGGTCCTCGCGGCCCAGCGCGACCAGCAGGTTGCGCGCGAATTTCAGCTCCCTCCCGCCCAGCACGATGTGGCGATCATCGGCGGTGCGATAGACCTGATAAAGCGCTGCCCCCCCGAGGCTGCGCTGCGCAGCCGAGCGCGGGCTTTCGCCGCCCGCGATGGCACTGCCGGCAATGTGGGCACACCAGGGCAGCAGGCTGTCGAACATCGCGCAGTCGATATAGGCGCCCTCCCCCGTCCGGTCGCGCCCCACCAGTGCCATCAGCACCGCGGAGAGGGCCGTCAGCCCTGCCGCCAGATCGGCGCTCGGCGCGCCGGGCACCACCGGCGTCCCGTCAGCCCCGTCATTCACCGAAAGGAACCCGCTCAGGGCCTGCACCGCCATGTCGTGCGCGGGATGATGCGACAGCGAGCCTTCCTGTCCGAAGGCAGAGATCGAGCAATAGACGATATCGGGGCGGATTGCCTTGACGCTCGGATAATCGAAGCCGAGCCGCGCCATCACACCGGGCCTGAAGCCTTCCACGAAGACATCCGCGCCGGCGACCAGATCCCGCAGCGCGGCCTTGCCGTCCTCGCTCTTGAGATCGAGCACGACGCTTGTCTTGCCGCGATTGAGATTGGCGAACCACACCGAATGGGTTGCACCGTCATAGGTATCGAAGGGCGCCTGCTCGCGGGCCGGATCGCCTGCGGCCGGCTCGATCTTGATCACCTCCGCACCCTGATCGGCCATCATCACGGTCAGCATCGGACCCGGCAGGAACTGCGAGAGATCGATCACGCGTATGCCGCTGAGCTTGCCCATGCTCCTGCCCTCTCCCTCCCCTTGCGGCCGGCGTCAGACGATCCCGTCCGCGCGCAGGCGGGCGATCTCGTCGGGATCATAGCCGAGGTCGGCGAGAATATCCTCGCTATCGGCCCCGAGCAGCGGCGCGGCGCGGTTGGGCAGCCGCTTGCCGTCGAACTTCAGCGGGTTCGCCAGCACCTTGAGCTCCGGCGCATCGGGGTGGTCCACGCTGTCGCGCAGGCCGATCTCGGCAAGCCACGGATTGTCGAGCGCCGCGCCGAGCTCATAGACGGGAGCGACGGGGACATGCCCTCCGAGCAGTTCCTGCCAATGGGCCATCGGCTTCCGGCTGAATTCCTCGTCGAGCAACCGCGTCAGCACCTCGCGGTTCGCCAGCCGGTCGGCATTGTTGGCGAAGCGGGGGTCGGCAGCCAGATCCTCGCGGCCGATGCGGGTGGTGAGGATGTCCCAGAACTTGGGCAGCTGGCACATCACGAACATCCAGCCGTCGGCGGCGCGGAACATCTGGCTGGGCGTGGCGGTGGGATGGGCGCTGCGCGGCGTGCGCTGGGTCTCGTCGCCGTTGTTCATGTACCACAGGGCCGGATAGGAGGTCTGGTGCACGGCGGCGGACAGCAGATCGGTGTCGACGTCCCGCCCCCTGCCACTGCGCTGCGCGTCGACCAGCGCGCCCAGAAGGCCGATGCAGAAGATTGTTCCGGTGATGAAATCGACCATCGACAGGCCCATGCGCTGCGGGTCGCCGCCCGGCTCGCCGGTCAGCTGGCAATATCCCGCCTCGGCCTGCATCAGGTAGTCATAGCCCGGCCACTTGGCGCGCGCGTTGTCGCGCCCATAGGCCGACAGGTGCGCGCAGACGATGGCCGGGTTGATCCTGCCGAGCGCGGCGTAATCGAGCCCCAGCCGCGCGGGCAGATCGCCGCGCATGTTGTTGGCGACAGCGTGGCTCTGCCCCGCCAGCCGGTGCAGCACTTCCTGTCCGGCGTCGGTCCCGAGATCGAGCGTCAGCGACCGCTTGTTGAGGTTGAAGGCCTGGAAGTAGACGCTTTCCCCCGGGCGCAGGAAATGCGGCCCAACGGCGCGCGCCGTGTCGCCGCCGCCGCGCCGCGTGCCATCGGGAGCAGGCTTGCCGGGCGGCTCGATCTTGATGACCTCGGCGCCCATCTGGGCGAGGAACATCGTGCCGTAGGGACCAGCGCCGTATTGTTCGGCGCTGATGATCCGGAAGCCCCGGAGCGGAAGATCGGTTGCCGGCTCCATCCCGCGCCGCCCTCTCAGGCCGGGTTTTCCTTGAGGTGCTGCTTGGCGATGATCATGCGCTGCATCTCGTTGGTCCCCTCGCCGATGCACATCAGCAGGCTGTCACGGTAATAGCGTTCGATGTCGTATTCCTTGGAATAGGAATAGCCGCCGTAGATCCGCATCGCCTCCTGGCTGTTCTCGACCGCAGCCTCACTGGCGAAGTACTTGGCCATGCCGGCTTCCTTGTCGCAGCGTTCGCCGCGGTCGTAGGCCTCCGAGGCATCGAGCGTCAGCAGCCGCGCGGCCCGTGCACGGGTGACCATTTCGCCGAGCTTCAGCTGGATCGCCTGGTGCTCCGCGATCGGCTTGCCCATGGTCTGGCGTTGCTGGGCATACTCGGTGGCGAGCCGAAGCGAGCCTTCGGCCAGCCCCACACCGCGCGCGGCGACGTTGATGCGTCCGAGCTCGAGCCCGCCGGTGGCCTGGAAGAAGCCCTGCCCCTCGACGCCGCCGATCAGCTGGTCGGCGGGGATGCGGTAGTCCTCCATGACGAGTTCCGCGCTATCGATGCTCTTGTAGCCGAGCTTGTCGAACTTCTTGCCGGTGGAAAGCCCTTCGCGCTTGTCGGCGATGAACAGGCTCATGCCCTTGTAGCGCGGTTCGGCGGCAGGGTCGGTCTTGGCAAGCAGCGCGAAGCACTGGCCGTTGAGCGCGTTGGAAATCCAAGTCTTGGTGCCGTTGAGGATGTAGTCGCCGTTCGCGTCCTTCCGCGCCACGGTGCGGATCGCCTGAAGATCGGTTCCGGCATTGGGCTCCGTCAGCGCCAGCCCGCCGCGGATCTCGCCGGTCGCGAACCGGGGCAGCCACTTGGCCTTCTGCTGCGCCGTGCCGAAACGTTCGACCGCAGCGGCCATGATGAGGTGCGAGTTGAAGATGCCGGTGATCGCCATCCAGTGGCTGGAGATCTTCATCACGATCTTGGCATAGGTCGTCGCGGGCAGTCCGAGACCGCCGTATTCCTGCCCGATGGTGGCCCCGAACAGCCCCATCTCGGCCATCTGCGCGACCAGTTCGGCAGGCCAGATGTCGTTGTGATCGTGGTGCTTGATGACCGGGATCACCTCGCGCTCGAGCCAGCGGTCGATCGCGTCCATGAAGGCGCGTTCCTCCTCTGGGTCGATCGTGCGGATCGGGTTGGCGATTGCTGCGGCGGTGGCCATGACGATGGGTCCTTGGGGTCTTGCAGGGTTACTTGTCGAGCGCGCCGAAGCCGCGCTTCCACACCAGCACGGTGCGCTTGTAATGGGCGACGATGTCGCCGTGCTGGTTCTTCGCGATGGTCTTGAAAGTGACGATGCCCTGTTCGGGGCGACTGGCGCTGTCGCGCTTCTCCAGCACCTCGCTCTCGCAATAGAGCGTGTCGCCGACGAACAGCGGCTTGACCATCCGCACCTCGTCCCAGCCGAGGTTGGCGATCGCCTTCCCGCTGGTGTCGGAGACGCTCATGCCGGTCATCAAGGCAATCGTGAACGGGCTGACCACCAGCGGCTTGCCGAATTCGGTGTCCTTCGACAGCTCGTAGTCGAAATGGGCCGGGTGGGTGTTCATGGTGAGCAGCGTGAACCAGACGTTGTCGGCATCGGTGATGGTGCGCCCGGGGCGGTGTTCGTAGACGTGGCCGACCACGAAATCCTCGAAATAGCGCCCCTGCACCTCGCGGAAGCGGCCGGGGGAAACTTCGATGTAGCTGTCACGCATTCGCTTGCTCCTCGTGGCGCGTCACAAGCGCGCGATACCTGATGATGAAGGGCGCCTCGAGCATGCGCCCGCGGAACCGGATCGCGCGCCCGCCGCCGGCCTCGTAGGCGGCCAGCGCCTCGCGCGCCTCTGCAACCTCCGCCTCGGTCGGCAGGAAAGCGGTGTGGATCGCGGGCAGCTGCGCGGGATGGATCGCCGCCTTGGCGGAAAAACCGATCGCGCGGGCGCGGGCCGCTTCCTCGGCAAGGCCCGCTTCGTCCTCAAGCCGGATGAAGGGAACGTCGATCGCAGGCTTTCTGGCCTCGGCGCAGGCGAGCAGGAGCTGCTGGCGCGCAGCGAGCAGCGGCTCCCACGCCAGTTCGACGCCCAGCTCGCCCGAGAAATCGCCGCCGCCGAACATCACCGCAGCGACCTTATCGACGGAGGCGATGGCAAGAGCATGGCGCAGACTCCGGGGGGTCTCGATCAGCGGGATCAGCTGCGGACACCGGTCGCCCAGCGCGCCGGCGATGACCTCCAGATCGCCCGCCAGTTCGACCATTGGCACGAGCAGCACCTCGGGCAATGCGGGTGAATCGACCAGCGCGGCAAGATCGCGGATGCCGGCCGCGGTGCGCACGGCATTGATGCGGATCGCCCAGCCCTCCGGCGCTTCGGCTACCTGCCCCAGCGCAGCCGCACGGGCGGCGGCCTTGTCGTCAGCCGCGACCGCGTCCTCGAGATCGATCACGGTGAGACCGGCGCCCGCCGCCTTCGCCTTGGCGAAGCGATCGGTCCGCGATCCGGGGACAAACAACAGGCTGGCTGCGGCAAACACGATGGCGGTCCTGATCCTATCGGCGCTCTACCGCACCACTCAGAATTGAGGCTTCACAATTTGTCCGGACAAATCTAAAGTCAAGGAGGAATTGTGTGATCCATCGCGCTTGTTCCGCATATCACGCTGGTTTGGAGGGAAAAGATGACATCCAGGAAATTCGGCCGTTGGGCTACCGCTTTGCTCGCCGGCGCGACGCTGGCAGCGGGGGCAGCGGATGCCCGCACGCTCGACCCTGCCAATCCGCAGGACGCGCTGGAGATCTCCAAGCGGCTGCAATGCGGCGTCTCTGCGGACAAGCCGGCGGTCTATCACTGGTCGGGCAACATCTACGGGCGCAGCCCCGGGGTGCGCGACAAGCTGCTGTTCAAGGGCGAAGGCATGAACATCCGCCGGTGCGTCGAGGTGAACGATCCCCAGCGCGGCAAGGGCTGGCGACTGGTCAGCCGCGAGGTCATGCTGATGCTCGACCCCAAGACCGGCGAAGTCCTCAAGCAATGGACAAATCCCTACACCGGGGAAACGGTCGAGGTGATGCACATCCACAACGACCCGGTGAACGGTCGTCCCAACTTCGCGGTGGGTGCCGACGGCAAGCCGCTCACGCTCGACAGCCTGCGCGAGGCGGGCGACTATGTCTTCATGCCCTTCGAGGCGCCGCTGTTCTACACCAATCCGCTCGCCGGCGATTATCAGGAATATGTCGGCGGCGAATATCACGCGATGGAGATCTTCGATTTCGGTGCGCTCAAGAGCGAGCTTTACGACAGCACCAAGCCGACGGCCTATCCGATGATCAGCTGGGTGCGGATTTCCGGCTGGGCACCCTGGATGAAGATGGGCAGCCGCCCCGGCCAGATGGTTTTCAATGCCATGGGGCGCAAGCTGCCCGGCGGCTTCGAGGAACTGCCGACCGTGCTCAAGAACGAGATCCGGGCCAATTACCCGATCTACGAGCAGGCCCCGCCCGCCGACGACATGCGCCCGAACGAGACCACCTGGACGAAGTTCAAGCTGCTGACCGATGAGGCGCGCAAGGCTGCGGGCACCGGCGGCAAGACTGGCGAGGGCCATTGATCCCGACGACGCGGCGCGCCTTTCTGGCCGGGGGGAGCGCCGCGATCATCGCCGGCGCCGCTCCGGCAGCGGCGCGCGGCCGGACCGAAGCCAACGTCGCGATCATCGGCGCGGGGCTCGCCGGGCTTCACGCGGCCCGGCTCTGCGAGGCGGCTGGCCTGTCGGTCGTTGTGGTCGAGGCGGGACAGCGCGTCGGCGGAAGGCTCCACACCTTGCGCGACCTGCCGGGTGCCCCTGAAGCCGGAGGGATTCAGGTCGGGCCGGGATATGCCCGCCTGCGCGCGCTGGCCGAACAGCTCGGGATCGACCTCCCCGATGGTGCCGGCAGCGGTGCGGGCATCGCCGATGCGCCCGGCAATCTCTACGTGGTCAATGGTGCCGTCGCGGCGCCCGCGGAGTGGGCAACCAGCGCCGGCAACCGCCTCGCCGAGCGCGAGCGTGCCGTCGAACCGGCTGCACTGATGCGGCATTACGCCCGCGCCTTCACCCGCCTGTCCGGACCTGCCGCCTGGCGCGATGCTGCGCCCGATGCCGACATCTCGGTGCGCGATGCGCTGAGGCGGGCCGGGGCGAGCGAGGAGGCGCTGCGACTGATCGGCGCCAATTTCAATGGCAATGCGCTCGACACCATGTCGCAGCTCAACCTTGCCAGAACCTTCGCCATCTACGCCAGCCAGCCGGGACCGGTGGCGACTATCGCAGGAGGATCGCAGCGCCTGCCCGAAGCGATGGCGTCGGACTTGCGGCGCGAAGTGCGGCTTGGCCAGACCGTCGGCGGCATTCGCGAGGAAGCTGGCGGCGTCAGCCTCCGGCTCGGCGACCGGACCCTGCATGCGGCACAGGCCATCTGCACGATCCCCTTTGCCGCGCTGCGCCGGATCCCGATGGAGGTCCCCCTTCCCCCCGCGGCAAGGCGGATGCTCGCGGAATTGCCCTACACCCGTGCCAGCTTCGCCTACATCGCGGCGAGCGAGCCGTTCTGGGAAGCCGACGGACTGCCGCAGACGCTGTGGACCGACGAGCCGCTGATCGGACGCGTGTTCGTGCTCGGATCGAACCCGCCCATGCTCAAGCTCTGGACCACCGGCGCCGGTGCGGACCTGCTCGACCAAATGCCGCCTGACGAGGCGGGACGCCTGATCGTGGCGCGGATCGAGGCCATGCGGCCTTCGGCCAGAGGCAAGCTGCGCGTGCTGCGGTTCTTCAGCTGGCAGAAGGAGCCCGGCGCGCGCGGCATCTACCACCATATCGGCACCGGAATGGCCGCCGACCTCGCCGCCCTCACCCGCCATCGCGGAACCCGGATGCACTTTGCCGGCGAACATCTCGGGCGCGCGGCAAGCGGCATGGAAGCGGCGCTGGAAAGCGCCGAGGCAGCGGTCGAGGCGGTGCTGGCGCGCGTCTGAGCGGCTGAAAGGCGAACGGCGGAAGCACCGTGTGCTCCCGCCGTCCGATGTGTCATCCCTTAGGCCGACGTGTCAGAAACGCACCTCGGCGATCACCCCGAAACGGCGCGGCGGACGAAGGCCGGCGATGAAGCTGCGGCGCAGGTCGCGGTTGGCGTCGGCATAGCGGATCAGCTGGTTGACCGCCGTCTCGTCGAACAGGTTGCGGACATACAGCTGGATGCGGAAGTTGTCGTTCTGCGCGCCGAGCCGGACATCGCTGATGACCGAGTCGCCGGTTTCGGCTAGATTGTGGACCTGCGCGAAGCTGCTCGAGAGCAGATAGGCGTTGATCCCGGCGAAACCCTGCCAGCCGGAATTGCCGATGTCGCGGCGGTAGTCGAGATCGACGAAAACGGTGTGCTCGGGCGCACGCGGGAGCGACTTGCCGGTGATGTCGCCGAACCGCGACTGGCAGCCCGAAATGTTGGGCAGCTGGTCGCCGGTCGAGCAGTTGACGAGGCCGTCATCCGCCACATCGTCGAGCACGCCCTGGTTCTCGTCCAGACCGCGGCGGAAGCGGCTGTTCGCATAGGCGTAGTTGGCCGTGAGGGTGAGCTCGGGCGAAGGGCGCGCGATGAGCTCGAACTCGAAGCCGTTGATGCGCGCGTCACCGGCATTGTTGATCGCGGTCACCTGCTGCGGAGCTGCCGGCGGGTTGATAACCTCGACCGGCTGCGTCAGCTGATATCCCGTGATCTGGTTGTGGAACAGGGCGAGGTTCACCACCAGCGCGCCGTCGAGGAAGGTGTTCTTCGAACCCACCTCGTAGGATTTCACGTCCTCGGCATCGAAGGTCGAGCGTCCGACCGAAATCGCCGCTGCCCCGTTGAAACCGCCGGGCTTCTGGCCTTCCGAATAGACGGCATAGAGCAGATTGTCCGGGGTCAGCTGGTAATCGACGGTAATGCGCGGAAGGAACTCGCGGAAGGTCGCCTCGCCGCGTACCGGCGCGCCGATATTTCCCGCCGCCACGGTCGCGGTCTGCGCCAGCGTGCGGATGCGCTCTTCCTGATACCGCCCCTCGGCGCTGATCGAGAGCTGATCCGTCAGGTTGTAGCTGATCGAGCCGAACACCGCCATGTTGCGGATATTGTCGATCGAGCTGTTGCGGCTCTCCGCAAGGGTGCCGAGCGGGAAAGCGGGGCTCAGCGAACCGCAGCGCGGCGTGATCGCGCAGCGCGCCTGGCGGGCGGCGAGCATGTTGGCATTGGCTTCGGCCTGCGCACCCGGGGGCAGCACGCGGTTGTCGCGCGAGACGCTGTCCTGATCCCAGTAGTAGCCGCCCAGCAGCACCCGTGCGCGTTCGGTGGTGTATTGCAGGCGAAGCTCCTGCGACCAGTCTTCGCGTTTGGAGGCATTCGAGAAGGAGAAATCGGTCTGCGAACTGGCGAAACCGAAGGGCACCGAGGGCGCCACCGGCGAACCGAGCGGAATGGTGGCGAAGATCACGCCCTGGAAGCGGTTGGGCGAATAGTCGCCATCGGTGCGCTGCACGGCTTCCCGGTTGTTGTACCCGGTCAACGAGGTCAGCGTCAGATTGTCGGTCAGATCGATGTCGATGCTGAGGCCCGCGTTCCAGGTGTCGATCGCGTTGCCGACGAACTCGCCCGCGAACTGGCGGCTGTAGTCGCTGCTGACCGGACGCGGCTGGATCACGCCGCAGAAATAGCGGCCACGCCCGGCATAGAGGGCCCCGTTGTCGGGCAGGCAGTTGTTGTCGTTGGCGTCGGTGGCGAAGATCGCCGGCTGGCCATCGCGCGTCCGGGTATAGTTGCCGCGCAGACCGACACGCAGCGCGCCGCCGTTGTCGTACTTGAGCATGGCAAAGCCCGAACTCGTCTCCTGCACACCGATCGGCGTGCCGTCGAACTGGTTAGTGAAGAGGCCTTCGTTCTTGAAATAGCGCCCGCCGACGATGAGGCCGAGCCCGGGTGCGAGCGGGCCGCTGATCGAACCGCTGACGTCATAGGTCATGCCCTCGGCCACATCGGCCTGGACCCGCCCGCCCCAGCGGTCGCCGGGCGACTTGGTGATGATGTTGATCGCGCCCGAATAGGTGTTGCGCCCGTAGAGTGCGCTCTGCGGTCCCTTCACCACCTCGATGCGGGCGATGGAGTCGATATCGTAGTCGGCAATCGAGCCGTTGAAGTAAATGCCGTCGATGAAGAAGGCGACGCCGGAATCCCCCAGGATGTTCGCCTGCCCGCGGATCACCGGGCGGTTGGCGTCACGGCCGAAGCTGTCGTCGAAGACGAGGCCGGCGGTGGCGCGGGTCAGGTCGGTGACGCTGTTGAAGCCGAGCCGGTCGATGCCTTCCGAGGTCACCACCGAAACCGCCAGCGGCGCTTCCTGAAGCCGTTCCTCCGTCTTGCGCGCGGTGACGACGATCTCGTTGCCGCTGGGCGCTGTCGATACCGCTTCCCGATCATCATCTCCGGACACGGTCTGCGCCATCGCCGTGGCCGGCGTCAGGATCGTGGCCGTCAGCAAGATGCTACGAACAAGCTTCTTCATGATGTGTTTGCCTCCCATTGGCCCCTGCTCCGCGGAGCGGCACCGTTAAGTCCCCCTAGCATTTCTGCCTGTGTCGGAAAATTTGTCCAGACAAATTTTTGTCGCAGTCCAATCGCGGTGTTGGACCGTGGCTTTGCGACGACACGGGATGGCGCCGGTCACAGCGGCTTCGCGTTGCCGAGGAATGCGGTTGCCACCAGCAGCAGATAGACCGCGAACACCCATACGCGGGTGCGGTCCATCGTGCGGCGCAGCGGGATTTCGGTGGCGTCGCTCGACCCTTGCGTCAGGACCGCCGCCAGCTGCGCCCCGACAGGCTTGAACGTCACGTCGATCATGATCGCAGCGACGAAGATGCACCCGAACAGCAACGCCTTGAGGGCTAGCCAATCGGGCTCCAGCGGCGCCCCGAGCAGCAGGCTCTGACCGCCGAGCCAAAGGTAGAACCCGCCGACCAGCCAGCGCAGCCAACCTTCGATGCGGCGGTTGCGTGCGGCTCGCGGAGTCTGGTCGTGGCGGTGAGAGTCCCACACCAGCCACAGCCAGCCAAGGCCGACGCCCCATGCGCCGGCCAGCAATCCGCCGGGCACGGCCCACCATCCGCCTGCTTCGACGACACTCAGCGACAGCGGCACCATCAGGGCCCAGGCACTGCGCGGGATCATGTCGACCTCGACCAGCAGCGTGAGCAGGGCAATGCGCTGGTCGAGCGACCATTTGTCGCGTTTGCGGAAATGCTGTCCCAGCATGAACACGCCCACGTCTGCGCCAAGCCACAGCACGAACAGCAGAAGATGCGCATAGACGAGCGCCGGATAGGCGAGTGCGGCAAGATCCAAGGCGTGGCTCCCGTGTCAGACTGTTGCGCATAAATCACGTCTAACGACATTTTTCATGCACATTGTCCGGACAAATTGCATTTCGGCGCTTGACAGGCAAGCTTTTGTCCGGACAACTTCAGGGTGCGCAGGAGAGCGGCGCTGGATCGTCAGCAGGCGACCAGGCTCACATTCGGTAAGGAGCCCCATTCCATGACAATCCGTGTTCGCCTGTATCCGGCGCTTGCCGGCATGACCTCCGCCCTTGCGCTTTGCGCAACCGCCGCTCCCGCCCTGGCACAGGACAGTTCCGGTGCCGATACGCAGGCCGGCCAGCAGCAGGGCGGCGTGTCAGACATCATCGTGACCGCCCAGCGCCGGCAGGAAAGCGTTCAGGACGTGCCTATCGCGATCACCGCTTTCGGGCAGGAAGAGCTCGAACGCCGCGGGATCGCCAATGCGCTCGAAGTGGCGCAGTTCGTGCCGAACCTCGTCGGGCTCAACAACACCGGCCTGGGTTCGGCCAACTCCTACTACCTGCGCGGCATCGGCAACACCGAATCGATCGCCACCTTCGATCCGCCGATCGGCACCTATGTCGACGACATCTACCTCTCGCGCCAGAACGCGAACAACCTCTCGTTGTTCGATGTCAACCGCATCGAAGTGCTTCGCGGCCCGCAAGGAACGCTGTTCGGGCGGAACACGACGGGCGGCGCGATCAGCGTCCACATGAACGAACCGGGCGACCGCTTCGGCGGCTATGCCGAGATCGGTTACGGCAGCTACAACCAGAAGCTCGCCCGCGCCTCGCTCGACCTGCCCCTCGCCGACACCTTTGCCATCAAGGTGTCGGGCTACTGGCAGGATGACGACGGTTTCACGATCAACAACGTCACCAATGAACGCGACAACGAGAACGACGGCTGGGGCGTGCGGCTCGGTCTGCGGGGCGAGCTGGCCGACTGGGCGCGCTGGACGGGTTCGTACATCAAGACCTCCTCGAGCGCGGGCAACACGCTCAATTTCGATTGCGACCCGACCAATCCGGCCAATTGCGACGGCCGCTTCGCGGCGACCGGGATCAGGCGCAACGGCAATTTCGTCAGCTCCACCTTCGGCCCGCTGCTGACGGGTCGCAAGTCCGGCTTCGGTCTCGGGAACGAGGCGACGATGGACTTCATCTCCTCGAACCTGGAGTTCGACCTCGGCAGCGACTGGACGGTCAACATCATCACCGGCTTCGTCGATCTCAACCAGGACTTCGCCGTCGACTTTGCCGACGGGCGTGCCCTGCCGAGCCTGACCGCACCGGTGCCGCCGATCCGGGGCTTCACGTTCGGCGGGTTCACCATCGTCAACGAGGGTCAGCACACGCAGTTCACGCAAGAGATCAAGTTCACCGGTTCCATCGGCGACGGGCTGATCGACTTGGTGGGCGGCGTGTTCTACTTCCACGAGGACAACCGCACCGATTTCGGCGACATCTTCTCGCTGGCGATCGCCCCGCTGCCCGACGGCTTCCCGCTGGTCCTGGCGGACCGCGTGATCGACAACGGCGCCGAGGCATGGGCGGGCTATCTCCAGGCCGACCTCAACCTCACCGATCGCCTGACGGTGACCGCCGGCATCCGTTACACCGACGAAGAGAAGACCTTCGCGATCCGCGACAACCGCCCACGTCTCGGCAATGGTCTGTGCCGGGCAGCGGCGCAGCTCGGCCCCTCGCAGTGCATCGACACGGCCAATCTGATCGCGACCAACGGCCGGCCCATTCCGACCAACCAGTCCATCGACATCTTCACCCCGCGCTTTGCCGTCAATTTCCGGGCGACCGACGATGTGCTGCTGTTCGCCTCGGCGACCCGCGGCTTCAAGTCGGGCGGCTGGAACGCGCGCGGGACCACGGCCTCGGAACTTCTGCCCTTCGGGCCCGAGACCGCGTGGAGCTACGAAGCGGGCGCCAAGACGGAGTTTCTCGACCGCAAGGTGCGCCTCAACCTGACCGCCTTCTGGATCGATCTGGCCGACCTGCAGACGCCCTCGGGCTTCATCCGGCCCGACGGATCGCTCGCGTTCCTGATCCGCAACTTCGCCGATTACCGCAACAGGGGTCTCGAACTCGAGCTCACGACTGTGCCGGTCGAAGGGCTGAACCTGTTTGCATCGGTCGGCTACCAGGACGACGAGTACCGTATCGACCGCAACGCCCCGGCGCTCGATGAATTCGGGGTGCAATCGGTGGCCGCGCAGCAAGCGACCTGCCTCACGCAGCTGGCCGCGCGGCGCATTCCCAATGCCCCCGCCGGTGCCAACAATGCCGCTGCCTGCGGTGTCGGGATCGTCGCTCCCGACGGCACGATTGCCGAACCCGTCCGCACGCCCGATTTCACCATCGCGTTCGGCGGCAGTTACGATATCGCCCTCGGCGATCTCACCCTCACGCCCTCGGTCAATGCCAACTGGCGCAGCGAGAGCGAAGTCGGCACCAGCAACGTCACCTTCTACGACCAGGACGTGACCGGACCGACCGGGACGGTGTTCCCGGCCAACACGCTGCGGCTCGGGAACCTGATCGATCCGATCACCGGTTCGTTCAGCGAGGATCGCTGGATCGTCAACGCCGGCCTGACGCTCAAGCATGTCGGCGGCTGGGCGCTGGTTGCGGAATGCCGCAACTGCTTCGACGAGGAGGCGGTCGAGAGCTCCCTGGCCAATTTCAGCTATCTGAACCCGCCGCGCACCTGGGTGGTGCGGGCGAAGTACGACTTCTGATCGGCCTGTCCATGCAGGAGCAGCGATCCGGACCCAGACGATGCGTCTGACCGCTGCTCGTGCCCTCACCGCTGCCGCGCTCGCCGTGGCGGCGGCTCTCCTCCCCAGCCCTGCCGCCGCCGCCGACGCACCCGCGCCGCCGGCGGCGGCCCGTTTCGGCGTCGCGCCCTGGACCGAGGCGGTGGTGAGCGTTGCCGATCTCGACGCGAGCGCGGCATGGCTTGTCGGCGACGGGGACTGGCGCGAGAGGATGCGCGGCGCCGTCTCGCGCGGCGAACTCGATTACTGGGGCCTTCCGAAGTCCGTCTCGGGCGCCTTCCTTCTCGTCTGCGCCCCGGCGGCCGAAACCGGCTGCATCCGCTATGTCCGCTTCGACAATGCCGAAGGGCAGCGCCCCATCCGCCTCGCGGCACGCCCGTGGGACACGGGCGGCATCTTTTCGATCATGCTGCGCAGCGAGAATGTCCCCGCGCTGTTCGACGCGGCGATCGCGCGCGGATGGTGGGCGGAAAGCCCACCCTATGCCTTCCGCTTCGGCGGCTCGGATCTCGTCAATGTCGTGATCCGCGGGCCCCACGGGATCAATTACGCGCTCTACCAGCGCGATGCCCCACCCTTCAAAGGCTTTCCGGTGGGTCGATTGAGCCAGGCCTTCAATGCCATGCGGATGGTGAGGGACCAGCCCGCCGCGCTGGCCTTCTACCGCGACCGGCTGGGGTTCGGGGTGCTGTTCGATGCGCCCTTCACCGATCCCGAACCGCGCGCCAACAATTTCTCGGTGCCTGCCAACCTCGCCACCACCCTGGTCCGCCGCGCCGCGGTCGCGCAACCGGTGCTGCCGGGCGAGATTGGACGGGTCGAGATGATGCAGTTCGAGGGCTTTGCCGGGCGCGACCTCTCCCAATTCGCAGCGCCGCCCAACTGGGGCATCATCTCGCTGCGCTATCCGGTCGCCGATCTCGAGGGTTACCGCGCCTTTCTCGCAGGCAATTCGGTCGCGCCGGCCTACGCCGCCACTGCGGTCGCGATCACCGGGATTGGCAGTGCCGAAATCTTCGCGGTCCGCGATCCCGATGGCAATCTGACGGAATTCTACCGTGCCCGCTGACGACGCCGTCCCGGCTTCTCGTGATTTCGTGCTGGTGCACGGCGCATGGCACGGCGGGTGGTGCTGGGATCCGGTGCGCGAACGGATCGAGGCGGCGGGGCACCGCGTCCACGCCCCGACCTTGCCGGGCCTTGCCGAACGGGCGGACGAGCTCGATGCTAACACATCGCTGGCAGGTCACATCGCCGATCTGGCGCGATACATCACCGACCGCGATCTGTCGGACATCGTGCTGGCAGGCCATTCCTATGGCGGAATGGTGATCACCGGCGTGGCCGACAGGCTCAAGGACAGGATCGCCCATATTCTCTACCTCGACGCCGCCCTGCCCCGTGACGGCGAGAGCATGATCTCCTATGGCGCGCCGCGACCGCCCGAGGCGATTGCCGCCGCCGAGGCCGGTCTGCGCCGCCTCGCGCCCGACGGTATCGCGATGGCTGCCTTTCCTCCGGCAATGCTCGGCATTCCGGAGGATCATCCGCTGCACGACTGGGTGGCCGATCGTCTCACCCCGCATCCGCTGCGGACCTGGCTCGACCCGATCCGGCTCGAGCACGGCGGCCCGGACGGCATCCCGCGCACCTATGTGCATTGCACCGATCCGGCGATGACGCAGACGCAGTTCCCCTTCATCGCGCAGATGGCCGCGTCCGACCCGACCTGGTCCTATGCCGAACTGGCGACAGGGCACGAGGCGATGCTGACCGCGCCGGACGACGTGGCGCGCCTGTTGCTGGACACGCTGCCGCGCCTCAGTCACCTTCAGCCAGCCCAACCCGCCAGTCATGCACAGGAGCACATGTGAGCCCCGACCCGACAAGGACCGAACCCGAGATCGCAGAGGAGCGCGGCGAATTCGCCAAGGGCTGGAAAGTCCTGCTGGCCGGCGTGCTGGGGGTGATGTGCGGCGCCTCGCCGATCCCCTACAACATCATCGGTTTCACGGTCGGCCCCCTGCGCGAGGAATTCGGCTGGAGCCAGACCGAGGCCGTCGTGCCGATCACCCTGTTCGGTGTGATCGCCAGCGTGCTTGCCCCGGTGTTCGGCTGGATGGCCGACCGCTTCGGCGTGCGTCCCGTGGCCCTGTGGTCGCTGCTGGCCTTCGCGCTGTCCTTCGCCGCGGTGGCGCTCACGCCAACGGGCGATCCGCGCGCGGCGCTCTACATCTATTACGGCCTGTGGGCGGTGATCGGGCTGGTGGGGATCGGTTCGACTCCGGTGACATGGAGCCGCGCAATCAACCTGTGGTTCTACAAGAACCGCGGCCTTGCCCTCGGAATCCTGCTGCTCGGCACAAGTCTGGCCGCGATGATCGTGCCGCGCTTCGCCGTCGAGGTGATCGAGGCGCAGGGCTGGCGCGCGATGTTCGCCGCCGTGGCGCTCTTGCCGCTGGCGGCGCTTGCGGTCGCCTTCTTCCTATTCCGCGAACCCCGTCCCGAGGAGCGCCCGCGCGCGATCGAGAGCGCCAGCGGGCGGCTGACCGGCGTAACGCTCGGCAAGGCGATGACCGACTACCGGTTCTGGATCATCTGGCTTTCGATCGCCTGCATCGCGACAGCCTTCGGAGGGGCCTTCATCAACATGCCGACGATGCTGGCCCTGCGCGGGGTCGATGCCAAGACCGCCGCGAGCGTGATGGGCATCCTCGGCATCGGGATCTTCGCAGGGCGGCTCATCACCGGCGCACTGCTCGACCGCTTCTGGCAGGGCTTTGTCGCCTTCCCGCTGCTGTGCCTGCCGGCCGCCTCGGGGTGGATATTGCTGGGGGATTCGATCACTTTCCCCCTCGCCGCTCTGGCGGGTTTTCTGCTCGGCTTCGCCGCCGGCGCGGAGAGCGACCTCATCGCCTATCTGACGGGCCGCTATTTCGGCATGGCCAATTACGGGCGGATCTACGGGATGCTCTACATGCCCTTCGGGCTGGGGTCTGCCGCCTCGCCCGTCATCTACGCGCAGGCGTTCGACCGGACCGGGAGCTATGATCCGGTGCTGAGACTGGCGATCGGCGCCTTCATCCTCGGGGGAGCCTTGCTGCTGCTGCTTGGCCGCTATCCGCAGTCCCTTCCCGAGGCCGAAGGCGAGGACGAGCCTGCTCCGGCAGGGCTGGAGCCGGCCTGATGGCGAGCCTCGCAAAGGACAATCCGTTAGCCGCGGTCACGGCAGCGGTCGGTTCCGCCACGCTGCTGACCGACGATGCCGCGCTTTCACTCTACAGCCACGACGTGCTGACCTGCGGCGCGCGTCCGCTGGCGGTGTTCCGCCCCTCGAGCGTCGCGGAACTCGCCGCCGGGATAGGCGCGGCGACGGCTGCCGGCATTGCCATCGTCCCGCGCGGCGGCGGGATGAGCTACACCGGCGGCTATCTCTACGACGGCGGGCCGTTCCTGCTGGTCGACACCGAGGCGCTCGACGCGATCATCGCCATCGACGAGACCGACATGGTGGTCACGGTCGAGGCGGGGATCAGCTGGGACAAGCTTCACCGCGCGCTCGCCCCGCGGGGCCTGCGGGTCATGGCGTGGGGCACGCTCTCGGGCATCCGCGCGACGGTGGGCGGCGGGATGAGCCAGAACGGCATCTTCTGGGGCGCCCGCGCCGGCAGCGTCGTCGACAGCGCGGTGAGCTTCGACGTGGTGCTGGCCAACGGGACGATCGTCACGACGGGTTCGGCGTTCTTCCGCCCCTATGGCCCCGACCTCACCAGCCTGTTCGCGGCCGATTGCGGTGCTTTCGGCGTCAAGGCGCGGGTTCGGTTGAAGCTCGTGCGCGAAGCCACTGCCTTCGCCCATGGTTCCTTCAGCTTCGCCGCGCATGACGCGCTGCTACGCGCGATGAGCGCCATCGCCCGGGCGGAGCTCGCATCGGAGAGCTTTGCCTTCGATCCCTTCCTGCAAGCCCAGAGGATGAAGCGCGATTCGCTGGTCAAGGACGCCAGGCAGCTCGGCAACATGCTCAAGGCAGAGGCGAAATCGGGCGGGATCCTGAAGGCGATGAAAGAAGGCGCGAAGGTTGCGCTCGCCGGACGCTCGTTTCTCGACGGGGTACCCTTCAGCCTCCATTGCATCGCCGAGGGGCGCCACCAGGGCGCTGTCGATGCCGACATGCGCGCGATCGAGGCGATCGTGCGCGAGCATGGCGGCAGTGTGGTGGAGAACTCGATCCCCAAGATCCTGCGGGCCAACCCCTTCCCCCCGCCCAATTCGATGCTCGGCCCCGGGGGCGAACGCTGGGTGCCGGTGCACGGCTTCCTGCCCCACTCCCGGCTCGTGGAGGCATGGGAGCGATTGCAGCGCCTGTGGGAGGAAAATGCGGCGGAGATGGCCCGGCTCAAGGTCGAAACGGGTGCGCTGATCGCGGCGACGGGTCGCTCGTCCTGCCTCATCGAGCCGGTGTTCTTCTGGCCGGGCGAGCACAATCCGCTCCATGTCCATGCGGTGGAGGCCGATCATCTCGCGCGTCTGCCGAAGCTCGCCGACAGCCCCGAGGCGACCGCGCTGGTCGACCGGCTCAAGGGCGAGGTGATCGCGATCTTCCAGAGCCTCGAGGCGATCCACCTGCAGATCGCGCGCACCTACCCGCTGCGCGAGCGCCACGATCCGGCCGGGTGGGAAATCCTGCGCGCGCTCAAGCGGCAGGTGGACCCCAGAGGCCTGATGAACCCCGGCGCGCTCGGGCTGGGCGGCGATGCCGCTGATTGACCGCCGCCGCACGCTTGCCGCAGGATTGGGCGCAGCCGCCCTCGCCCGCGCACCGCTCGCATTCGCTCAAGGAGACGACGTGACCCAGACCGCCTCTTATTCCGCAATGGCGATGCAACTGACCGCGCGCTCGCTCGAACGGCTGCCGGACACCGCCAGCGCCCGTGCGGCGATCCTCGCGCACATTGCCGAGCTCGAAGGCCAGATCCGCACCAGCGCGATCTTCGTCGCGCAATATGCGGGCAAGCCGGTCAAGCTCGTGGTGCTGCCGGAGTATCTCTTCACGTCCTATCCGGGGCGCATTTCGATCCCCGATTTCGCCGCCCGCGTGGGTTTCGCGCCAGACGGGCCCGAATACGAGGCGCTCGGCGGCGTGGGCCAGAGGCTGGGGATGTTTCTCGCCGGCAACGCCTACGAGACCGACGCGGCGTTTCCCGACTTCTACTTCCAGACCAGCTTCATCATCGACCCGTCCGGTGCGGTGGTGCTGCGTTACCGGCGGCTGCTTTCGATGTTCGCCCCCTCGCCGCATGACGTGTGGGAAGCCTATCTCGACAAATACGGGCTTGAAGGCGTCTTTCCCGTCGCGCGGACCGACATCGGCAATCTCGCCTGCATCGCCAGCGAGGAAATCCTCTACCCGGAAATCGCCCGCGCGCTGGCGCTGCGCGGGGCGGAGGTATTCTGCCATTCTTCCTCGGAAATCGGCTCGCCGCTCGCGACCCACAAGGACATCGCCAAGCAGGCCCGCGCGTTCGAGAACCTCGCCTATGTCGTCTCGGCCAATACGGCGGGCATTTCGGGGACGGCGATGCCGCTGGCGAGTGCCGACGGGAACAGCCAGGTGGTCGACTGGAAGGGCCGGGTGATCGCCCAGTCGGGCGACGGGGAGACCTTCACCGCCTTTGCCGCCATCGACCTTGCGGCCTTGCGCGAGGCGCGCCGCACGCCGGCGATGACGAACTACCTCGCCCGCCAGCGTCCGGCGCTGTTCGCCCAGAGCTTTGCCGCCGCGGCAGAACCCTTCCGCGGTCCCGACGGCATGATGGAGGGCGGCAAGCCCGCCGTTCCGGACCGCGACCACTTTCAACGGGCGCAGGCCGACGTGATCGAACGGCTCGTCAAGGCAGGAGTGATCTGATGCGGCACAGGAATGTCAGGGGGCGGATCAGCTACACCTCGGTGAAGCCCGAATGGCAGGGGCGCGAGCGCGGGCGCGAGTGGTTCAACTTCTCGCACCATGCCGATGGCTCGGTGGTGATGAGCGCGCAGTGCGAGATCGAGGAGCCCGATCCCACGGTGCTGCGCAATGTGACCTATCACATCGGCCCGGGCATGGTGCCGCAGAACCTGCTGGTGCACCTGACGGTGGGCGACGAATTCCTCGGTTCGGGCTGGATGCGTCACGATGCGGCCGCCGGGACCCTGTCCTGCGAGAGCTACGGCCCTTCGATCGGGCGCAATTCGGAACTGCGCGAGGATGTGGGCGCCTTCGACGGCTTCGGCACCCACCCCATCGCGGGCGACGGGTTCCTGACGCGGATCATGGATGTGAGCAAGGGGCCGCACAGGCGCAGGCTCAGGGTGTTCCTCCCCTCCCCCGATCACCGCGGCGCGACCCCGCCGCAGCTGGCCGAGGTGTTCATCACGCTCGAATATGTCGGCGAGGCGGAAAAGACCGTCGCCGCCGGCACCTTCGCCTGCCGCCACTTCCGCTTCGTCGACGACAGCGGGGACGGCATGGGCGGCAAGACCCACCCCGATTACGACATGTGGGTGACGGCGGACGCGGACTCGGTCTTCGTCTATGGCGCGATCGACGGCTACATGATGAACCGCTACGAGCTGGTCGAACTGGAACGCTAGGTCCGGATCACGATCTTGCCGAAGTGGCTGCCGCTGTCGAGGCAGGCAAAGGCTGCGGGCGCATCGGCAAAGGCGAATTCGTGATCGACGGGGATCGCTATCCCCCGCTCGGCAACCACCGCCAGCGCGGCTTCGAGCATCGCGCGGCTGCCGCTGGCGATGCCCTTGATGGCGATGTTCTTGCCGATCAGCGCGCCCTGGCTCGCGCCGGCGACATCCTGCGGCGATCCCGCGAGCGCGCCGAGCGTTCCGATACGCGCGTTGGGCGCGCACGCGGCGATGGTCTCTCCCAGCGCGGAGAAGCCCAGCGTGTCGACCACCACGTCCGCTCCGCGCCCGCCGGTCGCTTCCAGCAGCGCCGCGCTCCAGTCGGGCCGGGCCTTGTAGTTGATCGCGTAATCGGCGCCCATGGCCCGTGCGCGCGCAAGCTTGTCGTCGCTCGACGAGGTGATCGCGAAGCTTGCCCCGAGGGCTTTGGCCAGAAGCAGCGCGAAGATCGAGACCCCGCCGGTGCCCTGCGCCAGCACGAGGCTGCCCGCACCCGCCCCGCCGAAGGCAACCATCGCGTGCCACACCGTCGCGCCGACCACGGCAAGGCTCGCGGCGGTCTGGTCCCCGACCCCCTCCGGCACCCTGAGCGCCGCAGCCGCAGGGAGCACGATCCGCTCGGCCAGCCAGCCATCCGCGCTTACGCCCATGTCCTGCGCGAATACCGCGGGCGAATAGGCCGCATCGTCGCGCCAGCCGAGGAAATGCGGCGCGATCACCCGGTCGCCGGGCGCGAGGCCGGTCACGCCCTCGCCCAGCGCGATTACCTCTCCGACGCCGTCGGACAGGGGAACGCGGGTGTCGGGCAGGCCCGTTCCGTATTGACCGCGCAGCACCATAAGATCGCGGTAGTTGAGACCGGCGGCGATCACCCGCACCAGCACCTCGCCCGGCCCCGGATCGGGCGCGGCACGCTCGGCGAGCCGCAACCCGCCGATGCCCCGGCTGCCGATGTTGCGCGGCCCGATCTCCCACGCGCGCATCATGCACTGCCCCTTTCGGCATAGGCGTCGATCGTCAAGGCCGTGCCGGTCTGGCGGATCAGCGCCTGTTCCCGCAGGAAGCGGGTGAGCCCGCTATCGCCCATCCGGCTGGGCCCGAGACCCGAACCCTTGCGCGAGAGATTGGTGGCATCGCCGACCATGCTGGTCAGCGCCCCGTCCTGCAGCGACACCGCACCGGCATCGAGCAGCGGGGCGATCGCAGATGCCTCTTCGAGGGAGCCCGCCAGCACCGCCGCCGAAAGGCCGTAATCACTGTCATTGGCGAGCGCGATCGCCTCGTCGATGGTGTCGAACACCGTCACTGGCAGCACCGGGCCGAAGGTCTCCTCGCGCATGACCGCCATTGCCGGCGTGACATCGACAAGCACGGTCGGGCGCAGATAGGCCCCGCCCTCCAGCCGCTCGACCGTGCCGCCTGCCAGCACCCGGGCACCCTCGGCGACGGCGGCGTCGATCTGCGCCTGCACCTTGTCGGCCTGTTCGGGGAAGATGAAGGGGCCAAGGTGCCCGCTCGCCGGATCGGGATGCGTGAGGCGCACGCTTTTGGCTCCCGCGACCAGCGCGGCGAGGAAGGGTTCGGCAATGGCACGCGCGACATAGATGCGCTCGATCGACTGGCACGCCTGCCCGGTGGCGACGATCGAGGCGCGCAGGGCGACGCGCGCGGCCCATTCCGGGTCGGCACTGGCGGTGATGATCATCGGATCCTTGCCGCCCAGTTCGAGATTGGCCAGGATCAATCGCCGCGCGGCGGCCTCGGCGACCTTGCGGCCGGTCGCGGTCGAGCCGGTGAAGCAGATATAGTCGACTTCCTCGATCAGCGCCTGGCCCACGTCCGCCCCGCCCATGACATAGGCGAGCGGAAGGTCCGGCACCCGGGCCAGCACCGCGCGCATCGGTTCGACGAAGCGCGGAGTGACCTCGGACGGCTTCACCAGCGCGGCCGAACCTGCCATCAGCGCGGGCACCGCGTCGATATGGCTCAGCACCACCGGAAAATTCCACGGCGCGATCGCCCCGAACAGCGGGACGGCGCTGTAATTCGTGACCAGTTCGATCCCGGGCGTCAGCGAGGGCCGGGGCCCCCGGTCGAGCCCGGCGAACAGCTCGGGCCCGCGCTTAGCCCAGCGGCGGATATTGGCGATAAAGCCCTGCACCTCGATCGCCGCGATTGCCTGCCGCCCGGTGTCGACCGACAGGGCGGCAATGATGCTCCCTGCTGCGGCTTCGACGGCATCGGCGAGACGCATCATGACCCCTGCGCGCCCTTCCGGACCGAGGGCTTCCCACGCGGGCTGCACCGCGCGCAGCCGTGCGGCTTCGGCGGCGATCTGTGCGCGTGTGCTTTCGGCAAAGGCGTAATCCGCCTCGCCGGTGCGGGGATTGCGGGCCTTCATGTCTGCGCCTCCCACGCGGCAACGATCTCGTCTCCGCGCGCGAACCACGCCTCGGGCCGGGCGGCGAGATCGGCCAGCAGGCATTCGAGCGCGCCGATGCGGTAAGGCAAGCCCATGATATACGGCGTTAAATGGATCGGCAGCATCCGCCCCGCCCCCTGTTCCGCCGCCTCGCGGGCCAGCCAGTCGAAGGCGTCGCGCATGCTCTCGGCCCAGCTGTCGGCGCTCTTCTGCTGGACGGTGATGATCTGGCGGTCGGACAGCTCGTGGTTGAGCGGGAGGTTCACAAGACCATTTGCGAAGCGATAGGGAAGCTCGTCATTTACCCAGTCGCAGCAGTAGGTTAGCCCCTGATCCCTGAGGATGCCGGGGGTCGCGAAGCTCTGCTGGCGCGCGATGGAGAGCCACCCCGTCGGCCGCACCCCGCTGGCGCGCTCAATCCGCTCCATCGCATCGGCCACCAGGGCGCGCTCCACGTCGGGATCGAGGGTGGAGTCGATCGTCCCGTTCATGTCGGTCGAATGGGCAATGACCTCGTGACCACCTGCCGACAACCCCGCGACGAGTTCGGGATAGCGTTCCGCAATCGCGGCATTGGTGGCGAAGCTCGCCTTGACGCCGGCCTTTTCGAACGCCTCGAGGAAGCGCCACGCCCCGACCCGGTTGCCGTAATCGCGGGCGGTGTAGTGGCGGTAGTCCGGATAGGCCGTGACCATGTGCCCCGGCGCGGCGAAAGCGCCGCCGGGGATGATCGGGAACCATTCGAGGCTGACGCACAGCCACACCGCGACCGACCCTTGCGGCCAGCGCAGCGGCGGGCGGGCGTGCATGTTCGACCATTCATAGAGATCATGGTCATAGCCTTCGCCGCGCCGCGGATATTGCGTGTAGCTTTCGGGCAGCGTGCTCATCCGACCTGCTCCCGCCACGCGTCGACGATCTCGCCCGCCCGCGCGATCCATGCGCGGCCATCGGCGGCGATGTGGCGCAGGGCTTCCTCGAAGGGACCGATCCGGTGCGGCTGGCCGATCAGATAGGCGTGGAGCGGAATGCACATGACCGTGCCCGAGCGTTCGCCCTCCGCCGCCAGCCGTTCGAACTGGCGGATCAGCGTCTCGGCATATTCGCGCCCGCTCATGTTGTAGACGAAGAAGCCGTAGTGGTCGTTCACCTCGAGGCTGTAGGGGATTGAGGCGAGCCGGCCCTTCGCCACCTTCACCTCCTGCACCTGATCGTCGTGATAGAGGTCGCAGGTGTAATCGAGGCCGTATTCCGCGATCAGGTCGAGTGTGCGCGACGTGTGGGTCAGCGCCGGGGCGAGCCAGCCGCGGATCGTCTGCCCCGTGGCCGCGCGCACGGTGGCGATCGAATCCTCGATGATCGCGCGTTCCTGTTCCTCCGTCATGTCATAGGAATAGCGGGTGTTGTAGATGCCGTGACTGAAGAACTCCCACCCGCGCGCCGCCGCGTCTGCGACCACTTCGGGATGATGCTGGCACAGCGCGACCGACAGGCTGACCGAGCCGGGAAAGCCGTGGCGGCTCATCACCTCGGCCATGCGCCAGTGGCTCACGCGGTTGGAGTGGTCGCGGTGCGAGAAGCCCACCACGTCGGGGTGCGGGCGCGGCCACGGCTTGCGCTTGGGGTGAACGGGCGGGTCGAGCTCGTAATATTCGAGATTGGGCGCGACCCACACGGCGACCGTCTTGCCGCCCGGCCAGACGATCCTCGGCCGGGCATTGTAGGGATGGTAGTCGTAAAGCTCCGGGTCGCCCGCACCTTCCCGCATCAGCGCGCCTCCAGCCACTCGATCACCGCCTGCACGGGCTCCACATCGGCATATTTGAGCTGGAGGTCGGTGAGGTTGGCGAAGTGGTAGCTCTCGTGCTTGTCGGCGCAGGTCTCGATGGGGACGATGGTGCGGTAGCCGTGGCTGAGCGCATCGACCGCGGTGGCCCGCACGCAGCCCGAGGTCGAACCGCCGGTCACCACCACGGTATCGACCCGGTGGAAGGTCAGGTAGCTCGCCAGCGGGGTCTCGAAGAAGGCGCTCGGCATGCGCTTGGTGAATTCGAGATCGTCGGGGTGAATGTCGCAGCGCGCGTCGAAGGCATGGCGCTCGCTGCCATACTTGATGTTCTGCAGGCTGTCCTCGGTATCGGTGCGCGTGCCCCACACGCCCGCATCCCCGGCGTCGGCCTTGTAGGCGACGCGGCTCCACACCACCGGCATCCCCCGCTCGCGCGCGAGGCGGCTGATCGTGTTGATGTGTTCGATCTGGCGCGGGTCGGTCTCGTAGGCGGTCCTGAACATGTCCACGCGGGTGTAGGCCTGCTGGACATCGACATTGACTATGGCGAGCTTGCTGCCGAAACCGAACTTGCGGCGGGCGGGGTTGGCCATCACCTCATCGAACAGCTGGCGCGCGGTCCTGCCGTCCGAAATCATCCTCGTGCCGATCAATTCCGTCATGTCCGGGCTGTCCCTCGCACCTGTTCGATTCCGCTTTGACACGGGACAATAAACGGGCGTAGAGGCTTGTCGAGTGAAATTTGTCCGGACAACTTTTGCGCCATGATAACGCGGCACATGCTGACGATCCCCGGCACCGGCCGGCGCGTCCACTACCGTCGCTGCGGCAGGGGTCCGGCGCTGCTGATGGTTCACCAGAGCCCGCGATCCTCGGCCGAATACGAGCCGCTGATGCGCCAATGGGGCGAGCATTTCACCTGCATCGCCCCCGACACGCCGGGCTTCGGCCTGTCCGATCCGCTGCCGGGCCAGCCCGAGATCGCCGACTTCGCCGATGCGCTGTGCGAGACGATCGATGCGCTCGGGATCGGTTGCTGCCCCGCCTACGGCTTCCACTCGGGCGGCATCATCCTCGTCACCGCGCTGAAGCGCCAGCCGCACCGGTTTCGCGCGCTGGCGGTCGGCGGCTACGCGATCTGGAGCGAGGCCGAGATGCGCATCTTCGGCGAGCGTTACCTGCCCGAGTTCCACCCCGCGCCCTATGGCGAGCACCTCGCCTGGCTGTGGAACCGGATGCTCGAACAGAGCTGGATCTTCCCGTGGTTCGACACGCGCGAGGAAGCGCGGCTGCCCGGTGCCCATGCCGATGTGGCGCGGGTCGCGCAGGCGGTGATGGAGATGCTGGAAGCCGGCAATGCCTATCAGGCGGGCTATGGCGCGGTGCTGCGCGCGCCGCGCGACATTCCTCCGGTCGAGGCGCAGGTGCCGCCCTGCCTCATCAGCGCCTATGCCGGCGATCCCTTGCAGGCGCATATCGACCGTCTCGGGCCGATGCCCGCCGGGTGGGAGGCGAGGAAGGTCGCCACCCCCGCCGAGCACCAGGACGCCAGCCTCGCCTTCCTGCGCCGGCACGGCGGCGATGCGCCTTGCCCGCCGCTCGCCGAGGATGCGCACGAAGGCTGGGTCGCTCTGCAAGGCGGGCTGATCCACTGGAAGGGCGAACGCGGCGCCGACCGGCTGGTGCTGCATGCGCCGGCCGGGCAGATGCGCGATCCGGAGCCTGGCACCCTCGCCCTCGACGTTCCCGGCCACGGCCAGTCCGATCCCTTCGACGATCTGCAAGGCGCTCTCGAGGCGGCGGCGCTGGCGCTCGGGGCGGAGGCGATCCTGTGGCCCGCGCCGCCGCCGGGCGACCCGGAGCGGCTCTATCCCGACATGACGCCCGACCGCTTCGGCGCCTATCTCCAGCGCGCCTGGGCCATCGCCCGCGCCGAGGCCTTCTTCGCGCCGTGGTACGAGGCAAGCGCCGCCCATGCGATCCCCCTCGACGCGGCGGCGCTCGATCCGCACGCCCTCCAGCGCCGCGCCCGCGCCCGGATCGTCGCGGGGGATGCCGCGCGCCGCTGGCATGATACACTCAGCACCATCAAGGGAGAGACCGGATGACCGACTTCGCCAAGGCCATGCCGCTGCTCGCGCGCCACGAGGGCGTGTGGGACGGCACCTATTCCTATTTCAACGCGAAGAACGAGAAGGTCGACGAGCACGCCAGCCGGCTGCTGTGCCGTATCACCGGCGACGCGGAGGTGCCCTATCACCAGACCAACCACTATCGCTGGCCCGACGGGCGCACCGAGGTGCGCGATTTCCCCGCGACCTACCGCGACGGGCGCATCTGGTGGGACAACGAGCTGATCCAGGGCTGGGCGGCGGAAGTCCCGCTCGACGAATACAACCGCACCATGATGCTCTACTGGCAGCGCACCGGCGATCCCTCGCTCTATCTCTACGAGCAGATCCAGATCTCAGATTGCGGCCAGCACCGCTGCCGCACGTGGCACTGGATCAGGAACGGGATGCTGGAAACGCGCACCGCCATCCAGGAAACCTTCGTGACGAAGGACTGGCGCGCGGTGGATGCGGAAATGAAGGCAAAGGGCTGACGCGGCACTTATGGGACAGACCCTGTTCGACAAGATCTGGGACGCGCACCGCATCGCCGAAACGGCGGGCGGCGCGCACCTGATCGCGATCGACCGGGTGTTCCTGCACGAGCGCACCGGCGCGGCGGCGCTCCGGCGCATGGCCGAAACCGGGCGGAGCGTGCTCGATCCGGCACGGGTCTTCGCGGTGATGGATCACATCGTCGACACCCGCCCGGGGCGCGGCGACGGCACGCTGATGCCGGGCGGCGAGGGCTTCATCACCGAGACCCGCGCGGCGACGCGGGCTGCAGGGATCAGGCTGTTCGACGTCAACGACCGCGATCAGGGGATCATCCACGTGATCTCGCCCGAACAGGGGATCGTGCTCCCCGGCCTCACGCTGGTCGCGCCCGACAGCCATACCTGCACGCAAGGGGCCTTCGGTGCGCTCGCCTGGGGGATCGGCAGCAGCGAGGCCGAGCACGCGATGGTCACCGGCACGCTCAGGATGGAGCGGCCCGGGACGATGCGCGTGACCTTCACCGGCCGGCTTGCCCCCGGCGTGACCCCCAAGGATATGGCGCTCGCCCTGATCGCGGCGCACGGCGCGGGCGGCGGGGCGGGCCATGCGGTGGAGTTCGCCGGAGAGGCGGTGGCGGCGCTCGACATGGAGGGGCGCATGACGCTCTGCAACATGGCGACCGAGTTCAGCGCAATGACCGGGATCATCGCGCCCGACGCGAAGACTTTTGCTTACCTCGCCGGTTGCCCCTACGCCCTCGAAGCCTTCGATGATCCCTATTGGGCCACCCTCCGATCCGACGCCGATGCGGCCTTCGACCGCGAGATCGCGATCGACGCCGGCGCGCTCGCGCCGATGGTGAGCTGGGGCACCAGCCCCGAACACACGATCCCCGTCACCGCTTCCGTCCCGCAGGGGCCGCAGCGCGCGCATGACTACATCGGCCTTGCCCCCGGCGCGCCGCTCGCCGGAACGCCGATCGATGCCGCCTTCATCGGTTCGTGCACCAACAGCCGCATCGCCGACCTGCGCCGCGCCGCCGCGCTCCTGAAGGGCCGCCGGATCGCGCCCTCGATCCGAAAGGCGCTGGTCGTGCCCGGCTCGCTGGCGGTGAAGAGGCAGGCCGAGGACGAGGGGCTGGACAAGGTGTTCGAGGCGGCAGGCTTCGAATGGCGCATGAGCGGCTGTTCGCTGTGCTTCTACGCCGGCGGCGAGGGATTCCCCGAGGGCTCGCGCGTGATCTCCAGCACCAACCGCAATTTCGAGGGCCGGCAGGGGCCCGGCATCCGCACCCATATCGCCTCCCCCGAAACCGTCGCCGCGAGCGCCGTCGCCGGGGCCATCGCCGATCCGCGCGCCCTCGCCCGCGAGGAGGCACCCGCATGAAGCCGGTCTCGATCATAACCAGCCCCGCCGTGCCGCTGCTGCGCGACAATATCGACACCGACACGATCATCCCCAGCCGCGAGATGAAGACCACCGGGCGCACCGGCCTTGCGGGCGGGCTGTTCGCCCCGTGGCGCTACACCGACGCCGCCGCGCGGATCGCCGACCCGGCCTTCGCGCTCAACCGGCCCGAGGCGGCGGGTGCCCGCGTGCTGCTGGCCGGAGCGAACTTCGGCTGCGGGTCGAGCCGCGAACACGCCGTCTGGGCGCTCGCCGAGTTCGGGATCGAGGCTGTCATCGCCCCCTCCTTCGCCCCGATCTTCAAGGGCAATTGCATCCGCAACGGCCTGCTGCCGATCGAACTGCCCGAGGCTGTCGTGCGCAGTCTCGGCTGGCGGACGCTGACCATCGATCTTGCCGCACAGAGCGTCAGCGCCGGCAGCGAAAGCTGGCCCTTCGCCATCGATGCGGAAGCGAGGGCGATGCTGCTCGAAGGGCTGGATGCGATCGACCTCACCCTGAAACAGGGGCAGGCGATCCGCGACTGGCTGGCCGGCGACCGGCAGCTGCGGCCCTGGGCCTATCTGGAGAACGCCACATGACCGAAATCCTCGTCTCCGAAGTCGGCCCACGCGACGGGCTGCAATCGATCAGCCGGATCATGCCGCTCGAAGCGAAGAAACGCTGGATCGCGGCCGAGGCGGCGGCGGGCGTGCGCGAGATCGAGGTGGGCTCCTTCGTGCCCCCGAGCCTGCTGCCGCAGATGGCCGACACTGCCGACCTCGTCGCCTTCGCGCGCGGCATCGAGGGGCTCAATGTCGTGGCGCTGGTGCCCAACGCGAAAGGCGCGGCCCGCGCCGCCGAGGCGGGGGTGCACGCGATGAGCATCCCCTTCTCGATGAGCGAAACCCACTCTCTGAAGAACGTGCGCAAGGATCACCCGGCCATGTTGGCCGAAATCGCGGCGGCGGCGGCCATTGCGCGCGAGGCGGGCATTCACTTCGCCGTGGGCCTCTCCACCGCCTTCGGCTGCACGATCGAGGGCGCGGTGAGCGAGGATGCGGTGGTGCGCCTCGCCGAAAAGGCGGTCGAGGCCGGGGCGCAGGAGCTCTCGCTGTCGGACACCACCGGCTATGCCGATCCGGCGCAGGTGCGCAGGCTGGTGCGCCGGGTGCGCGCGGCGGTGGGCGCGGACAGGATGACGACGCTCCACCTCCACAACACCCGCGGCCTCGGCCTCGCCAATGTCGTCGCCGGGCTGGAGGAAGGGATCACCACCTTCGACGCCTCGCTCGGCGGTCTCGGCGGCTGCCCCTTCGCGCCCGGGGCCAGCGGCAACCTCGTCACCGAAGACCTCGTGCTGATGCTGAACAGCATGGGCCATAAAACCGGGATCGACCTCGAGAAGCTGCTCGAAGTGCGTGCGATCCTCGCCGAGGCGCTGCCCGGGGAGCCGCTCTACGGCTTCACCCCCGATGCAGGACCCATGAAGGACTACGCGCAGAGGGTTGCCGCATGAGCGCCCCCGCCCCGCTTGCCGGCATCCGCGTGGTCGAGTTCACGCACATGGTCATGGGCCCAGTGGTCGGCCACATCCTTGCCGGTCTCGGTGCCGAGGTGGTGCGGATCGAACCCATCGGCGGCGACAGCACGCGCCGCCTCAAGGGCTCGGGCGCGGGCTACTTCCCGATGTACAACCGCGGCAAGCAGTCGATCTGCCTCGACCTGAAATGTGCCGAAGGCCTCGCGGTGGCGCGCGATCTCGTGTCGCAGGCCGATGTGCTGGTGGAGAACTTCCGCCCCGGCGCGCTCGACCGGCTGGGGCTGGATTACGAGAGCTGCGCGGCGGCCAATCCTGGGCTGGTCTACTGCTCGGAAAAAGGCTTCCTGCCCGGCCCCTACGAGAACCGCACCGCCCTCGACGAGGTCGCGCAGATGATGGGCGGCCTCGCCTACATGACCGGACCGCCGGGCCGCCCCTTGCGCGCAGGCGCGAGCGTGATCGACGTGACGGGCGGCATGTTCGGCGTGATCGGCGTGCTCGCCGCACTCGAGGAACGCCACCGCACCGGACGCGGCCAGAAGGTCACCGCCAGCCTGTTCGAGACCACGGCCTATCTCGTCGGCCAGCACATGGCGCAGTTCGCCGTCACGGGCAGCCCCGCCGCCCCGATGCCGGCGCGGGTCTCGGCCTGGGCGATCTACGACGTGTTCGAGACGAAAGACGAGCCGGTCTTCATCGGCGTCGTCACCGATGCGCTGTGGGAGAAGTTCTGCCGGCTGTTCGCGCTCGACGAACTGTGGGCGGACGAAGCCTTACGCGAAAACAACGCCCGCGTGGCGGCGCGCGACCGGATCATCCCTGCGATCCGCGCGCTCGTCGCCACCATGACGCGGACCGAGGTGATCGCGAGGCTCGACGGTTCGGGCCTCCCCTTCGCCCCCATCGGCAAGCCCGAGGACCTGTTCGACGATCCCCACCTCCAGCACGGGGGGCTGGAGGATGTGACGCTCGACAACGGCACCGCCGTGCGCCTGCCCACCATCCCGCTGGAGATGGGCGGCGCACGGATCGGCGCGCCGCAGCAGCTCCCGACCCCCGGGCGCGATGCACGCGGCGTGCTGGCGGGGCTGGGTTACGACGAGGACAGGATCGCCGCCCTGATCGAAAGCGGCGCCGTGGGAGAGAGCGCATGAGGATGATCGCACTGGCCGCCGCCACAAGCCTGCTGGCGGGCTGCGCCGTCAATATCGGCGACAGCGCCCCGCGCACAGCCGCCGCGCCCGCGACCGCCTCTCCGGGCGTCGCCGCGCCGAAGGAGCGCCTGCCCACCGACGTGCGCCGCGCCACGATCATCGTGCGCGACATGGAAAAATCGCTCGCGCTCTACCGCGACGTGATCGGGCTTCAGGTCAATTACGACACCACCGTCCAGACCTCGGGCGTGGCCCTGCCTGCGGGCGAGCCGGGCGCCACGGCGCGGCTGGTGCTGCTCAACGCCAATGATCCCTGGGTCGGCTGGGTCGGGCTGATGGAGTGGGTCGATCCCGCCATCCCGGCGGGCGACTATCCCAAGCGGATGGGCCCGGGCGATGTCGTGCTGGTGCTCAACACCGACGATGTCGAGGGCCGCTGCGCGCGGGCGAAACAGGTCCCGGGCGTGACCTTCACCGCCGAGGCGCGGCTGCAGACCTATCCGGGCCGCAACGGCGGGCCGGACATCCGGGTGATGGGCTGCAATTTCTTCGACCCCGACGGGATCCTGATCGAGCTCAACCAGATCCTGCAATAAGGTCGGGCCCGTCGATCAGCAGGACCTGCACATCGGCAAGCCCTTCGCGCAATTTCTTCGCCTCGGCATATTCGGGGCTGTTCCAGAAGGCCTTGGCCGCAGCGCGGTCGGGCCATTTGGAGATGACCATGCTCGCCCCCTCCCCGAACTGGCCTTCGAGGCACTCGGCGCCCGGCCCGCGCAGCAGGTATTCGCCGCCGAATTTCGGGATCAGGGCCGCCGCCGCCGCGCCGTAGCCGGCGATGAAGGCCTCGCGGTCGCGGATCGCGGCGGTGACGATCATGTAGGCGGGCATGGCGGCGTTCTCCTCAGAAGGGCTTCACCGCGCCGAGGAAACAGACCGAGGCGATGGTGATCCAGTAGATATAGGCCGCCACCCGCGCGAGAGCGATCTCGCGGGCGAGCGCGGCCTCCTGCGCGGCGTCGGGGCCCATGGCGAGGATCCGGAACCGCTCGGTCCAGCGCCGCATTACGAGGCGCAGGAACAGCCCGATGCACAGCGCAAAGGCATAGAGCCCCATCTTGGACGGATACCACAGGTTGCTCGGCCCCGAGGTGATCGGGCCGCTGTCCGCAAAGGCCATCGCGGCCGCCCCGAACAGCGCGATGATCAGCGGATAGCGCAGCACCTCCTCGGTGCGGGTGACGGCGATGCCGATATCGGTCTCGCGCTTAATGAAGGCCGTCCAGGTCATCGCCAGCCAGACCGCGAAGAAGGCCCACATCCACCAGACGCCCGCCCCCTCGAGCAGGGGCACGAAACCGTAGATCTTGCCCATGTGCAGTCCCAGCGGCAGGAGCAGCACGATGCCGGTCCGGGCGAGGATGTCGATGCGGTAGGCGGTCTCCATGTGCCGCCGCCGTTCCTCCAGCGAAAGCGCGGGATTGGTGACGTGATAGCTGGTCTGGAACACGCCCCATTCGCCGCCCAGCCAGTAGACCATCGCGAGGATGTGTATCCACCGCAGGATGGCGAGTTCGTTGCTCGCGAGAAATTCCATTGTCGCCGTGACCCCCTCGTTTCAGCGCCCCGTCCGCGCCGTGATCCCTATTCGCGCGAAAGCTTGTCCACGATGTCCATGATCGGCGGGTCGTGTGCTTCCATCGCCTCGACCTCCTGCTGGAAGCCGCGCATGATCCGCGCGATGTAGGCGCGCGTCGCCATCCCCCGCTCGTCGCCTGCCTCGCGATCGGGCACGTAGTTCTCGATGTCCTCGCGCGAGAGCGTGCCCTTCGCATCGAGCAGCCGTTCGATGGTATCCTGCCGCTCGCGCAGCGCGGAAACCTCGGCGGCGAGCGCGAAGACCGTCGAATAGAGCCGGTCGAGCGCGGGGTTGTCGAAGAAGTCGGGACGCTTGCCCTTGGCGCGGCGACCCGAGAGCGCGACCCAGTCGAGCTGGCCCTCGCCCGCGTTCATGCCGCCACCTGCTGTTCGCCCGCGAGCGGCTTCCACGCGCCATAGGCATTCCAGATCGCGGCGCGGCCATAGTCTTCCTCGCCAGCGTCGGGTGACGGCGGGAAGATCTCCGGATCGACCACCGCCCGCACCCCGGCGACGAACTGGCAATCGCGCGGGAAGCCGGCCTTCGCCATCACCTCCTTCAGGTCCTGTCCGTGCATCGCCGACCAGAAGGGCTCGTTGTTGTTGAACGCGTCCCAGTCGCGCATGAACTGCTCGAACAGCGGCATTTCGTCCGAATATTGCGGCTGCTCGATGTGCAGGATCAGCCCGCCCGGCGCGAGCACGCGGTTGGCTTCGGCGAGGATGTGCGGCATCGACTTCGCCGACAGCTCGTGCAGGAACATGGTGGTCTGCACCCAGTCGAAATGCCCGTCGGCCCAGCGCGACAGATCCTCGCCCGAGGCCTGGACGAAGCGGATGTTCTTCACCCCCATCGCCGCCGCCCGGGCCGCGCCGTAGCGCAGCGAGGCCGCGGCGGTGTCGATCGCGATCACCTCGGCATCGGGGAAGGCCTGGGCGATCGGCACGGCGTTGTGGCCGATGGTGCAGCCGATATCGAGGATGCGCCGGGGCTTCCAGTCGGGCCGCTCGGACCTGATCCAGCCGACCACCGCCTGCCCGCCGCCATCGTTCAGTCCGCCGAGCGCGCCGCCCGTCGTCGCGAACAGGCCGACATCGTAATTCGCCCCGACCGTCACGTCTCCGGCACGCTCCTCGCCGTGATAGCCGCCCGGCTGGCAGTGGATATCGACGGCGGTCTGGTATTCGGGCTGTTCGATCGCGGGATCGAGTTCAAGCATCCCCGAATGCTCGTTGAACTGGCGCGCCATCGCATCGAGCTCGTCGAGCTGGCGCAGCACCACCTGCCGTCCGTTGTGCTGGCGCATCTCCATCGAATTGCGCTTCAGCGCCGACCACATGCGGTGCCACGGGTCGCGGTTCATCGCGTCGCGGATCTCGTAGCGGTGCTCGGGATCGCGGCCATGCTCGGCGCGGAAGGCCGGCAGCACCCGCTTTTCGTAGGCGAGCCGGTTGCCGCCGCCGATGGGGCCGGACAGGTAGCGGTTGAAGTGCGTCAGGAAGTTGAAGCGCGCCGCCTCGTCGTGGGAGGTGCGCGGCATCATCGGATGGCGGCTCATCGCGGTGTAGGGTGGGGGCAGGTCTTTGGCCATGGCGGCACCTCTGGGCTGGGCCGGAAAGTTGTCCGGACAAATTTCACGTGGAACGCGGGTTTGTCAAGCCTCGGGCGGTGCGTCCTTGATCTGGATCATACCGCAAGCACGTCGTGCTGCACAATCAGCGCGCCCAGCCCTGCACCGCCTCGCCCTTCTGGAGTGCGCGGATCTCGTCCAGATCGCGCGGGGGGTTGAGCCACAAGGGCTTTTCCCGCTCCGCCCATGCGCGCAGGCGCGGCGGCAGGGCGGCATTGCTCTCGACCCGCCAGGAAAGCAGGTGATAGATCGCCTGCCCCTTCCCCGCGAACGGCGGAAGCGCGCCATACCGCTGCCACGCCATCTGGTGCGGTTCGG
Source organism: Porphyrobacter sp. THAI-01a (assembly GCF_056868655.1). NCBI lineage: Bacteria > Pseudomonadati > Pseudomonadota > Alphaproteobacteria > Sphingomonadales > Erythrobacteraceae > Porphyrobacter > Porphyrobacter sp. THAI-01a. The sequence goes on from NZ_CP180579.1 coordinate 1,962,455, forward strand.
CATTGGTGCCGGCGCGATGGATGAAGAAGTCATAGTTCTCCCAGGCCTCGTATCGCCCGCCGCCGGGGAGCGGGAAATCGAGGAACACCGGCGCCGTGATCGCGAGCGTGTCCTTGCCTATCCAGCGCCAGGTCATGCCCGTCTTGGCCTCGATCTTCTGCACCGCGGGCGCGACGCCCTGTTCGACGTCGCCATAGATGCGCCCGTTCTCGTAGCGGTAGGAGATCATCTGGTAGGGGTAGGCGATCGGCTCGACCTTCCGGCCGTTGTATTCGGTGAGAATCTCGCCGGTTTCCGCATCGGTGTAGGCATAGGTCTTGCGGGTCAGGTGCACCACCGGATCGCCCGGCTTGTCGGGCCAGAACACCCGGCTGGAATCGAACCCGATCATTCCGAACAGCTTCCTGCCGGTGGGATATTCGTAGATCGCCCCTTCCGACACCCAGTGCACCGGCTCGCCCGTGCCCGCGCGCGCATCGATCCACATGCGGAATTCCTCCGGCGCGGCGGCGCGGCTGTCGGCGCTCGCGGCAGCGGGGGCGGCAGACCCGCCCTGCGGCAGGGCCGGAGCCGCGATCGCCAGCCCCGCGGCGGAGCAGGCAAGAACGAGAGAGCGCCGGATGAAGGGAGACACGTGCAGCATGATTGCTCCTCTGGAATTGCCGGCCCGCAATTTGTCCGGACAAATGCCGGTTGGCAAGCCCCCTGTCACTCGCGCCTGCTAATCGTCCCGGCTGAGTGAATGAAGGGGATTGTAGCGAAGGATGGACCTTTCGCGAACATTCAAACAATTGAATTGCAATATTAACTTGTATCCGAGTGCCTTATGACACCCCCATTGGTACCCCCACTCGTCGGCAACGCGTCAACGTGACTGAATGACGAGATGAAGGGTCGATCTCGGACGTTGAGCGGTTCCTCCGATCCTGTCGAAGTCCGCAGTTGGGCCGAATGCCGAGTGGCGGGTTTCTTGCAGGGAGTTTCCGAAAGCTGCCGTCCGGCTATCCGCTCAGCAACGGCGACTCCGTCCGAACACGGCTTTGGCGCGGCCATAATTCTATCCGGAAAGGAGTTCTGCCACGCAGCGTGCCGATTCTGGTGTCGCGGGATTGTAGACCAGCATCCCGAGGTCAGGGCGACCCTCGACGGCAAATACCGAGAACTCGAGTTCGATGAGCCCGTGTTCCGGATGCCTCAGGCGCTTCATGCCATCGGCATGCGATGCAACATCGTTTTCACCCCAGAGGCTTTCGAATTCGGGGCTGATGCGGCTCAGTTCATCGACAAGGGCCATGATTTCCGCTCCCGCTCCGGCGCGGGCCGCGTCGGCCCGGAAGGCGCCGACCACATATCTTGCGACATTCCACCAGTCATCTTGTGCAGCTCTGGTGACCGGATTGGTGAAGATCAGGCGCAGGACATTGCGTTCCTCGCGAGGGAGCCTGCCGTAGTCGGTGAGCAGCCGGGCCGCCGCAGTGTTCCACGCGATCACGTCCCAGGTGGCCGTCTTGATGATCGCCGGGCTGTTCGGCAGGGCGTCAAGCACCCGTTGCAGCCGCGGCGTGACATGATCGGGCCGCGAATAGGTCACCGCCGGCGGCCGCCCGAGAGCAAGCAGAAACAGGTGCTCGCGCTCAGGTGCGGTCAGCATCAGTCCCTTGGCCAGACGATCGAGCACATCGGCAGACGGCGCCCCGCCGCGCCCCTGTTCGAGCCAAGTATACCATGTCGGCGAGATATTGGCCCGCTGCGCCACTTCCTCCCGGCGCAGGCCCGGCGTGCGTCGCCGCCCGCCAAAGCCGAAGGACGTCGGATCCATCCGTGCCCGGCGATCCCGCAGGAAAGCCCCGAGCGGTGTGGTTGTGTTGCTGCTTTCTGTCATCGCCGTCCTGTTGAAGATTATAACATGATAACGTCACTACTTTAGTAAGATGTCTTGTACGCTGAAGGAGCCTTCGCAACCATCGTGAAAGGCTCGTCATGCGGATATTCCTTACAGGTGCGACCGGCTTCGTCGGCTCGCGGATCATTCCGGAACTTCTGGCCGCAGGGCACGAGGTTGTTGGGCTCACACGCTCCGAAAGCGGCAGGCACCAGCTCGAGGCTGCCGGAGCCCGCCCGCACTTCGGGACCATCGAGGATCTCGGAAGCCTCGTAGGGGGTGCCTTGCAGGCCGATGCGATCATCCACACGGCCTTCGACCACGATTTTGCGAACTATGCAGCGAACTGCGAAAAGGACCGCCGCGTGATCACCGCGCTCGGGGGGGCGTTGCAGGGGTCTGACCGGCTCCTCATTGTCACCTCGGCCACCGTCCTCGGCGACAGCGGGGATGGCGGGCTCGCGCTCGAAGCCGTGTTCAACGAAGGCGCACCCATTCCGCGCGTAGCGACGGAGCAAGCCGCAAGGGCGGTTCTAAGCTCGGGCGTGGATGTACGGATCGTCCGGCTTCCCCAGGTGCATGATCCGGTCAGGCAGGGCCTCATCACCTTCTACATCGACCACGCCCGCGCGTCAGGCTTTGCTGGCTATGCCGGTGCAGGCGATGATCGCTGGGCGGCGGCGCATGTCAGCGATGTCGCGCGGATGTTTGCCGCAGTGCTGGAGCGCGGATCGCGCGGCGAGACCTATCATGCCGTGGGCGAGCCGGGCGTCCCTTTCCGGCAGATCGCCGAGGCTGTCGCCGCCGGTCTCAACCTTCCGCTGGTCACCTTGTCACCCGAAGAGGCCAAAGCCCATTTCGGCTGGCTGGCGATGTTCATCGGTCGCAATGGTGCAGCATCGAACGACTGGACAAAGGCAAGGCTCGGCTGGGCGCCGAAGGGTCCGGGACTTATCGGGGATTTGCAGGCGAAGGATTACGCGCCCGTGCCGCCAGCAACCTGACGAAGGCTGCACGCCCCGTTGAGCGAAACGGCATGGCCCCAGCCATGATCACCACGCATGACCTCAAGACGAGCCCGCTCGCCTATGGCCTGCTGACCGGCAAGTATAATCGTGCGGCCGTGGAGGCGGCGGGTTCACGCAAGAGAGGCTTCCCCAATGAAGGAGCCCGCGACGGGAGTGACGGCCCCACAGACGAAAGGCAGCTTGATGGCGACAATCCCTTCGGCGACATGCTCTTTACCGACCGGAACTGGCGCATCGCGGACGAGGTGAAGCGCATTGCGACCGAGACGGGAGAGACACCCGCACGCGTGGCCCTCGCCTGGGTCATTGGCGGACCGGGTGTGACCTCTACGCGGATGGGCGTAAGCCGGCCCGGGCAGGTCACCGAAAATGCCGATGCCCTGGGCCATGCGCTATCTGCAGGCCAGCTCACCGCCCTCGACAAGGTGAGCGCCGGCAGCGAGAGCATCCTCTACAGCCTCGCGCGCTTGCCGCCGCGCTGCTTCTGCTTGCGCTGCGGCGCTTCGCCCGCCCCGCGGCAGGGGCGGGCGAGGCCCCTGCTCACTCGGCAGGTTCGAGCGTCGTCTGCGCCTCGCCCCACGCGGGGAAGGGGTCGTTGAGCCGCGCCCACTTTTCGGGCGTGAAGGCCTCGCCCGGGACAAGGCAGGCATCGAGCGCCGCCATGATTGCGGCGCGGTCCAGTCCGATGCCGATGAACACCAGTTCCTGCCGCCGGTCGCCCCAGACGGCGTCCCAGTGGCGGATCACGAACTCCTCGAAGGTGCCGTCATCGGGCCAGCGGTTCTTCGGGACTGCCGCCCACCAGCGGCCCATCCGGCTGACGGTCTTCTGGTGCCCGGCAATCGCCAGCTCCCCGAGGAATTCGGTGCGCGTGGCGAGCCAGAAGTGGCCCTTGGCCCGGATCACCTTGTCCAATGCATCGCCGGTCAGGAAGCGGTAGAACATCGCCGGATGGAAGGGCCGCCGGGCACGGTAGACGAAGCTTTCGACCCCGTATTCCTCGCTCTCGGGCCGGTGGCTCGCGTAGTCGTAGAGCTCCTTCATCCACAGCGGGTGCTGTTCGGACCGCTCCTCGTCATAGAGGCCGGTGCCCATGATGGTGTCGAGCGCGACCTTGCCGAAATCGGCCTCGATGATGCGGGCATCGGCATTGAGCGAGGCGACCACCTGCTTGACCGTGGCGAGCTGTTCCGGCGGCACGGCGCTCGCCTTGTTGACGATCACCACGTCGGCGAACTCGATCTGTTCGACCAGCAGGCCGACAAGGCTGCGATCATCGCCCTCACCCGCCGTCTCCCCGCGCGCGGAGAGCAGGTCGGTGCTTGAATAGTCGGCAAGCAGGTTGAGGGCGTCGACCACGGTCACCATCGTGTCGAGCCGCGCGACATCGCCCAGGCATTCGCCCGCTTCGTCGCGAAAAGAGAAGGTCGCCGCCACGGGAAGCGGTTCGGAGATGCCGGTGCTCTCGATCACGAGATAGTCGAAGCGGCCTTCCCCGGCGAGCTTGCGGACCTCTTTCAGCAGATCGTCGCGCAGGGTGCAGCAGATGCAGCCGTTGGTCATCTCGACCAGCGTTTCCTCCGCGCGGCTGAGCGCCGCCTCGCCGCCGCGCACCAGATCGGCGTCGATGTTGACCTCGGACATGTCGTTGACGATCACCGCCACCCGCTTGCCCTCGCGGTTGGCGAGGATGTGGTTGAGCAGCGTCGTCTTGCCTGCCCCGAGAAAGCCGGAAAGGACGGTCACGGGAAGGCGTCGATCGGATGAAGGGGTGGTCATGCGGTAATCCTGCCGGGTTGCACTTGTATCGCTAGCAGGCGTCATTATGTGACGTTGTATTATAACGCAATAGGGGCAACATATGTCAGGATCTGCAGCAAGCGCCAGTAACGAGGCGCCCTGGCACCGCTTGGGAATGGGGCTTTCGGTGCTGTGCCTGCTGCATTGCCTCGCCCTGCCCTGGCTGCTGGCGAGCCTGCCGGTCGCCGTCCTCGCGGCATTGCCCGAAGGCTTGCGCGAAGACGCATGGGTCCATGCCGCGCTGATCGTCCCGGTTATGCTGGTCAGCGGGCCGGTGCTGCTGCGTGGACGACCCGGCAAGGGCCAGAGCCTGCTGGTCCTCGCCGCCTTCGCCGCGCTGGTCGGCGGCATCCTGTCCGCCAGCGAGACCGGGGAACTGGCGCTGACGGTGGCAGGCACACTGCTGCTGCTCGCCGCGCACTGGCGCAGGCTGCGCAAGGCCCATCCGCACTGATCGCGCATCTGATAGCAACCGATGAGTGACGGTCGCCCGCTATTGGCGATGGTTCTTCCAGAAGGCGCAATGGGGAAAAACCCGCAAGCTTCCGGAAAAACCTGTGGTAGCGGAGGAGGGACTCGAACCCCCGACACGCGGATTATGATTCCGCTGCTCTAACCGGCTGAGCTACTCCGCCCCAAGGGGGATCCGGCACGCATTGCCATGCCGGATTCGCGTCCGGGTGTCGGCCCGGGCGAGGCGCGCACTTAGGGCGCGCGGCTTGCAGGGTCAAGCCCTGTTGCGCGCGCGGGTTACAGCCGCTCGCGGCCCCGGAAGGCGCAGGTCTTGACCGGCTCCCACGGGCCGCCGCGATAACGCCACAGCGCCAGCGCGGGGAAGGCGAAACGCCCCCTGGCGATCCACGGCGCAAGCACCGGAGCGAGGCTTGCCTGGAGCGCCCGCGCCTCTTCCTTCGTCACCTTGTTCTGGATGGTGATGTGCGGGCGCGGCTCTTGGAGATCCTGGGCGGTGAGGCTGCCGCGGAAGTGCTCGGCGATCAGCGCCCGCAGGGCCAGCAGCTGCGGTGCCTCGAGCGCGATGGCGGTGCCCTTGCCCAGATCCATCACCCCCTTCACCGCCCCCTCGGGCGGCGCGAACTCCGCCGCGATCCCGGGCAGATAATCGCGCAGTTCCTCCAGCAGCGCCGGGGCGAAGGCGTGGAACAGGGTGACGTGGGCGTGGAGGTGATTGCGCTCCGGCGGGAAATGCGCGCGGCGCAGGCCTTCCGCGAAGCCTTGCAGATCGGGCGGCAGAACGGCGGTGAGGATGAAAGGGTCGGCGATGGGACGCGGCTCGCCTACATCTCGCCCCGCTCGCGGCGGATCGCATACCACTTGGCGACGTTGGCGTTGTGTTCGGCGAGCGTGTCGGCGAACCAGTGCCCGCCCGTGCCGTCCGCAACCATGAACAGCGCGCCCGTGTTCTCCGGGTTCATCACCGCCGCGATGCTGGCGCGGCCGGGATTGGTAATCGGGCCCTCGGGCAGACCCACCTTGGTGTAGGTGTTGTAGCCATTGACGGCGGCGATCTCCGACTGGCGGATGCGGCGGCCGAGCGGCTTGCCCTTGGTGATCGGGTAGATGATCGTCGGGTCGGCCTGCAGCATCATGCCGGTGCGCACGCGGTTGGAATAGAGCCCGGCGACCATGCGGCGTTCCTCGGGCTTGCCGGTTTCCTTCTCGACGATCGAGGCGAGGATCAGCGCCTCGCGCATGGTATCGACCGGAATGCCGGGGCGGCGCTTGGCCCATTCCTCGGCCAGCGCCTTGTCCATCGCCGCCTGCATCTGTTCGACCAGGCTCTTGCGGGTCTGGCCGCGCTCGAAGCTGTAGGTGTCGGGCAGGACCGAGCCTTCGGGGGGCACGTCGATGTCGCCGGTCAGCAGCTCCTCGGCCATCAGGCGTTCCCACACGAGGATCGAGGGCATGCCTTCGGGGATGGTGACAAAGCGGCGGATCACGTCGCCCGACTGGAAGGCGGCGAGGATGTCGCCCTGGCTCATGCCGGGGGTCAGCAGGAACTCGCCCGCCTGGATCGGCGTGTCGGAGCCGAAGATGCGCGCCTGCAGGACGAAGCCGGAGGCCGAGGAGATTAGCCCCTCGGCCTCGAGCTTGTCGGCGACAGAGGACACCGAGGCGCCCGCGGGGATGGTGAAGCTCGTGTCCTTGGCGATCGTCGCCGAGCCGAGCAGGCTCCATGCGAAGATCAGCCCGGCAAGCGCCAGCGCGACCAGACCGCCGAGGACGAGCCGCCCGCGGGTCACACCGTCAGTCCAGCTTCTGCATGATCAGCGAGGCATTGGTGCCGCCGAAGCCGAAGGAGTTGTTGAGCACCGCGCGCACCTGACGCTTCTTGGCGACCAGCGGCACGAGGTCGATACCCTCAGTGCCCTCGTCGGGATCGTGGAGGTTGAGGGTCGGCGGCACGATCTGGTCGCGCATCGCGAGGATGCAGAAGATCGCCTCGACCGCGCCCGCACCGCCCAGAAGGTGGCCGATCGCGCTCTTGGTCGAGGACATCGACGCGCCGCCGAGATCATCGCCCAGCACCCGCTTGATCGCGGCGAGTTCGATGGTGTCGGCCATGGTCGAGGTGCCATGGGCGTTGATGTAGTCGATGTCGCCCGGCCCGAGACCGGCCTTCCGCAGCGCCATGCGCATCGCGAGTTCCGCGCCGCGGCCTTCGGGATGCGGGGCGGTGACGTGGTAGGCATCGCCCGAAAGGCCGTAGCCGGTCACTTCGGCATAGATCTTGGCGCCGCGCGCCTTGGCCCGCTCATATTCCTCGAGCACCACCACCCCTGCGCCCTCGCCCATGACGAAGCCGTCGCGGTTGCGGTCATAGGGGCGGCTCGCCTCGGTGGGGCGGTCGTTCATGCTCATGTTGAGCGCGCGCGCCTGGGCGAAGCCGGCGATGCCGAGCGGGTTGACGGTCGATTCCGCACCGCCCGCCAGCATCACGTCGGCATCGTCCATCATGATCATCCGCGCGGCATCGCCGATCGAGTGCGCGCCGGTGGAGCAGGCGGTGACGACGGCATGGTTCGGACCCATGAAGCCGTACTTGATCTGCACCTGCCCGGTGATGAGGTTGATGAGGCGCCCGTGCACGAAGTGCGGGCTGACCCGGCTGGGGCCGCGCTCGTGGAGATTGACGCTTTCCAGCTCGATGCCCGGCAGGCCACCGATGCCCGAACCGATCGAGCAGCCGGTGCGCTCCTTCTCGGCCTCGGTCATGTCGGTCAGGCCCGCGTCTTCCAGCGCCTGCCCTGCGGCGTCGATGCCGTAGACGATGAAGGGATCGACCTGGCGCTGGACCTTGTGGTCGACGCGCTTGTCGGGGTCGAAGCCCCAGGGGTGATCCTTCGGCTTCACCTCGCAGGCGATGGTGCACTTCTGGTCCGAAGTGTCGAAGCGGGTGATCTGGCCCGCTCCGCTTTCACCGGCAATGAGGTTCGCCCACGATGTCTCGACGTCGCCGCCCAGCGGGGTGACAAGACCGAGGCCGGTAACAACCACACGGCGCATATCATTCTCCAAAACGCACAACAGGCTCAACCCGTCCGGGCTGAGCCTGTCGAAGCCCCGCATTGTCCTGCCGGCCAACAGGCCGGCAAGCACCCTTCGACACGCTCAGGGCAAAACGGGAATGGTCGGGCGATCAGCCCTTGTGTTCTTCGATGTACTTGGTGGCGTCACCGACGGTGGTGATCTTCTCGGCCGCATCGTCGGGGATTTCGACACCGAATTCCTCTTCGAAGGCCATCACCAGCTCGACGATGTCAAGGCTGTCGGCGCCCAGATCGTCGATGAAGCTCGCATCCTGAGTGACCTTTTCGGCTTCGACGCCGAGGTGCTCGACGACAATCTTGGCCACCCGATCGGCAGTATCGCTCATGGTATTCCCTCTTGAAACTGGGGTTAGGTAAACTCGTCCCTCGCCCTAATGAAGGGCGCGGGGATGCGCAAGTGGGCTTGAGGCACGCTGCCCACAGGCAGGGCGCACCCGCGCCCTCAGCCTGCGGGCTTGGCCTGCGGCTCGATCACGCGCAGGTGCAGCTCCCGCAGCGCCTTCGGCTCGGCCGGCGACGGCGCGCCCATCAGCAGGTCCTCGGCGCGCTGGTTCATCGGGAAGAGCGAGATCTCGCGCAGGTTCTTCGCGCCGCACAGCAGCATCACGATGCGGTCGACGCCCGCCGCCATCCCCCCGTGCGGCGGCGCACCGTACTGGAAGGCGCGGTACATGCCGCCGAAACGTTCTTCGACATCCGCCTGGCTGAGGCCGACGATCTCGAAGGCCTTGACCATCGTTTCCGGCTTGTGGTTGCGGATCGATCCGCTTGCGATCTCGTAGCCGTTGCACACGAGATCGTACTGGAACGCCTTGATCGTGAGCGGGTCCTGCCCCTCCAGCGCCTCGATCCCGCCCTGCGGCATCGAGAAGGGATTGTGGGAGAAGTCGACCTTCTTCTCGTCCTCGTTGTACTCGTAGAAGGGGAAGTCGACGATCCAGCACAGGGCGAAGGCGTTCTCGTCGATGAGGCCCAGTTCCTCGCCCACGCGGATGCGCGCAGCGCCCGCGAGCTTGGCGGCATCGGCCTCCTTGCCTGCGGCAAAGAACAAGCCGTCGTTCTCGCCGAGGCCGAGCTCGGCGTAGAGTTCCGCCATGCGCTCCGGCCCATGGTTCTTGGCGATCGGGCCGCCGAATTCGCCGCCCTTGCGGGTGACATAGCCGAGGCCCGCGTAGCCTTCCTTGCGCGCCCAGTCGTTCATGTCGTCGAAGAACTTGCGGCTCTTCTCATGGGTGGCGGGCGCAGGGATGGCGCGGACGACACCGCCGCCGCCGACGATCTTCTCGAACAGGCCGAAGCCGCTCTGGGTGAAGTGCGACGACACGTCGCTGATGATCAGCGGGTTGCGAAGGTCCGGCTTGTCCGAGCCATACTTCAGCATCGCCTCGTCATAGGGGATGCGCGGGAACTGGCCCGCCGGGGTGACGCTCTTGTCGCCCGCGAAGGCCGCGAAGGTGCCCTGGATCACGGGCTCCATCGTCTCCCACACTTCTTCCTGCGTGACAAAGCTCATCTCGAGATCGAGCTGGTAGAACTCGCCCGGCAGACGGTCGGCGCGCGGGTCCTCGTCGCGGAAGCAGGGGGCGATCTGGAAATAGCGGTCGAAGCCGGCGACCATCAGCAACTGCTTGTACTGCTGCGGCGCCTGCGGGAGCGCGTAGAACTTGCCCGCGTGGATGCGGCTCGGCACGAGGAAGTCGCGCGCGCCCTCGGGCGAAGACGCGGTGAGAATGGGTGTCGAGAACTCGTTGAAACCGGCCGCGTTCATGCGGCTGCGCATGTCGGCGATCACCGCCACGCGGGTCATGATGTTGCGGTGGAGCGTCTCGCGGCGCAGGTCGAGGAAGCGGTACTTGAGGCGGATGTCCTCGGGGTAGGGCTGCTCGTCGGCGACCGGCATCGGCAGCTCCTCGGCTGCGCTCTGCACGGTGACGCCGCGGGCGAAGACCTCGATCGCGCCGGTGGCGAGGTTGGCGTTGACCGTCTCGGCCACCCGCGCCTTGACCTCGCCCTCGATGGTGACGACGCTCTCGACCCGCAGGCCTTCAAGCACGGGCAGTGCCGGGCTGTCGCTGTCGGCGACGATCTGGGTGATGCCGTAATGGTCGCGCAGGTCGACGAACAACACGCCCCCGTGGTCGCGCTTCCTGTGGATCCAGCCCGAAAGTCGCACGGTCTGGCCGACGTGATCGGAAGAAAGCTGTGCGCAAGTATGCGTGCGGTAGGGGTGCATCTAAACTCTTGTCCTGTTGGCGGTTATGACGCTAGGGCGCGCTCGCGCGGCGCCGTGAGGCCCTCGGCTCCGTCGTCGGCGCGCTAACAGGGCAAGCCTTGCACTTTGTCAAGCCACGCTTGGCAGGGCTGCGGGCGCAAACTGGGTTCGACCCGAGGGCGGCACTCCGCCCCCATTGAAGCAAGAGAACATGAAAATCCACCCGCTTATCACCACCACCGAGGCCCTCTCCGACCTCTGCGCCCGCCTGGCGAAGTCCGATTTCGTCGCGGTCGACACCGAATTCATGCGCGAGAACACCTATTGGCCGGAACTCTGCCTGGTGCAGATCGCCAATACGGAAGAGGCCGCCGCGATCGACCCGATGGCGGACGGCATCGACCTGACGCCGCTGCTCGACCTGCTCACCGACAACGAGGATGTGCTCAAGGTCTTCCACGCCGGCGGGCAGGACGTCGAGATCATCGTCAACATGACGGGGCGCACCCCCCATCCCATCTTCGACACCCAGATCGCGATGATGGCGATCAGCCAGTCCGAACAGATCGGCTATGCCAACCTTGTCGAGACCTGGGTCGGCCTCACCATCGACAAGGGCGCGCGCTTTACCGACTGGAGCCGCCGCCCGCTCACCGACCGGCAGATCGAATATGCCATCGGCGACGTGACGCACCTTGCCGCGATCTTCCCCAAGATCCTCAAGAAGCTGATCAAGACCGGGCGCGGCGTGTGGCTCGATGCGGAGATGGAGAAGCTCGCCGATCCTGCGAACTACCTCACCGACCCGGGCCTCGCCTGGAAGCGCATCCGCCAGCCGGGGCGCAACCCGCAGGTGCTGGGCCGGATGAAGGCGCTGGCTGCCTGGCGCGAGAGCGAGGCGCAGCACAAGAACATCCCGCGCGGCCGGATCATGCGCGACGAGACGCTCGCCGACATCGCCAGCCATCCGCCCAAGGTGCAAGGCGATCTCGCCAAGGTGCGCGGGCTTTCCCCGGCGTGGAAGGACAATGACATCGGCAAGCGGCTGATGAAGGTCCTCGCCGAGGCAGAGCCCCTGCCCAAGAACGAGATGCCCGAGAAGATCAAGCAGGGCGCACCGCTGGGCAAGGAAGGCGCGCTGGTGGCGGACCTCCTGAAGCTGCTGCTGAAAATCCGCGCCCGCGAGATCGACGTCGCGCCCCGCCTCCTCACCCGCGCCGACGAGATGGAGGCGCTGGCCGCCGGCGTGCGCAAGCTGCCGGTGCTCGAAGGCTGGCGCTACGAGGTGTTCGGCAAGGACGCGCTGGACCTCGTCGAGGGCAAGCTCGCCTTCGCGGTCGAGAAGGGCAAGCTCAAGATGACCCATATCGACGACGTCCCTGAACCCGGTGCGCTGGCGGCGGAATAGGAACCAGAACCGTTCGGGCTGAGCCTGTCGAAGCCCTGCACTTTCTTGTGTCCCCATGCGCTTTGAGGAAGGACAGCCCTTCGACAAGCTCAGGGCGAACGGATTAAGGAGGGAAGGCCGTGTCCACGTACCTGCCGACCATCAAGCAGCTGCAATACCTCGTCGCGCTTCACGAGCACGGGCACTTCGGCAAGGCGGCGGATGCGAGCTTCGTGTCGCAGTCGACGCTCTCAGCCGGAATCCGCGAGCTCGAATCGCTGCTCGGCGTGACGCTGGTGGAACGCTCGCGCCGGGTGGTGCGCTTCACGGCGCTGGGCGAACAGGTGGTGGCCAAGGCCGGGCGCCTGCTGCGCGAGGCGGAGGAGCTGGCCGATCTGGTGCATGCCGCGGGCAAGCCGCTGGTGGGCGAACTGCGGATGAGCGTCATCCCCACCATCGCCCCTTTCCTGCTGCCGCGCATCCTGCCCCGGCTGAAGCGCGAGCGGCCCGACCTCAAGCTGATGCTGCGCGAGGAGACGAGCCATGATGCGCTCGAATCCCTCAATCACGGACGGGTCGATTGCGTGCTGCTCGCCCTGCCCTTCGACACCGGCGATGCCGCAATCGCGCATATCGCCGACGACCGGCTGTTCATCGCCTTCCCCAAGGACGATCCCCGCGATCCGCCGGCGACCATCAAGCCCGAGATGATCGACCAGGGCCGGCTCCTGCTGCTCGAGGACGGCCACTGCCTGCGCGATCATGCGCTGGCGGCGTGTTCGCGCTCCGAACTGCGCGCGAGCGCGGCGATGATCGGCACCTCGCTGCACACGCTGGTGCAACTGGTCGACAACGACCTCGGCCTGACCATGCTGCCCGAAATGGCGCTCGAAGCGGGAATCCTCGCCGGAACCGAGGTGGTCGCGCGGCCGGTCGACAGCCCCACCGCCAAGCGCGAGATCGTGCTCGCCTGGCGCAAGAACTCCCCGCGCGAGGCGGATTTCATGCTGCTGGCGGAGGAACTGCGGGCGGGTTAGCGCCCGGCGAGGGGCCCGCGCCGGCCGCCAATTCCCAGCACCCGAACTCCCGCTTGCCGAAAGCAGGCGTGCGTGAGAAACTTCCCGCGGGGAAATCGGGGGGGACATAGGCCCATGCCGGACATGGCACGCGTGCGCGCGCATGTTTTCGTGCTGACCGACAGCAGGCCGCTGCGGTTCACGACGCTGCTGCTTTTCTACCTCACGCAGGGCTTTCCGATTGGCTTGTTCTTCTTCGCCCTGCCGGCGTGGATGGCAGCAAACGGGGTCGGCACCGGAGCGATCGCCTCGGTCGTGGGGGCGGCCGCGCTGCCGTGGACGCTCAAGATCGCGAACGGCTTCCTCATCGACCGCTATACTTTCCTGCCGATGGGGCGCCGCCGTGTCTGGATCATCGGCGCGCAAGGGACGCTCGTCATGACTCTGATCGCAGGCGCGGCCCTGTCGCCCGAGGCCCATCACGTCGCCCAGATCGCCGCGCTCGGGTTCCTCGCCAATCTGGCGGTGACCTTTCAGGATGTGGGGATCGACAGTCTCGCCATCGACATCATGCCCGAGGAGGAGCGCGCCCGGGCGGGCGGGATCATGGCCGGGGCGCAGTTTGTCGGCGCTTCGCTCACCACCGCAACCGGCGGCTGGCTGCTGGCGCGGTTCGGCATCGCCACCTGCCTGCTGGTGCTGGCCGTCATCCCCGCCCTCGTGATGCTGTTCGCGACCGTGATCCGCGAGCGCGAGGGCGAGAAGCGCCTGCCGTGGAGCCCGGGCCGGAGCCACCCGCATAATGACACGCTGGTGGTCGAGGCATGGTGGCCGTTGCTGCGCAGCGCCACGCGCGCGGTGCTGGCGCCAGTCAGCCTGCTGCTGCTGCCGATCCTGCTCATCCGGGTGATCCCCGAAGGCGGCTTCGAGGCGTTTCACCCCGTGCTCTACCAGCAGCACGCGGGGTGGACGCCGACGCAATACACCGGTTTCATCTCCGCCCTGACGCTCACGAGCGGGCTGTGCGGCATTCTCGCGGGCGGCTGGCTGGTCGGGCGGATCGGTCCCCAGCGCGCGGTCGCGCTGGCGCTGGCGATCGGCATGCTGTCGACTGCGGCAATGGGCGCGAACTCCTCGGCCTGGAGCGACGAGCGCGTGCTCATGGCCTTCCAGATCGCGATGGAAACGACGCGACTGATCTACTTCATCGCCGCGCTGACGCTGGCGATGCGGGTGTGCGATCCGGCGGTCGCGGCGACCCAGTTCACGATCTACATGGGCATCAGCAATTTCGGCCGGCCGATCGGCGCCGCGCTCGCGGCGAACACGTCGGGCGCAGGGAATGCACCGTTGTTATATTTCAGCATTGCCGCGATCTGGGGTGTGGGGCTGCTGCTGGTGCTTCTGGTGCGCTACCCGGGCGAGGAACGGCGCGAACAGGATGGCGCACAGCGGCTCCCCCATGGTGAGGGGCCGGCGCCCGAATACGACTAGCGCCCGTTCAGCACTCCGTCAGCGCGAGGCTCATGGCGAGGCTGGCGCCGATCGCGAGGCGCAGGCGGCGGCGGGGGAGCGGGACTGCCGCAGGCCGGGTGCGGGCCTCGGTCTCGGCGGCGGCGTGGCCCATCAGTCGGTCAGTCTCGCGGTGCTCGATATCGTCGACAAGGCCGTGGACATCCTCGGCGAGCATCTCCGCATCGCCGATCAGCGCCGAGGCGCGGGCATAGTCGCCCTGCGCGATGGCTCTTCTTGCCTCGCGCTGAAGCTTGCGCGCCTGATCCGCCAGCCGGCCGACAAACGCGCCCGGCTCGCCCGATGCATCCGATCCCATGGGAGATGGTGTAACCCGAACCGGCCGCCCGGTTCCAGTGACAATGCTGCAACTCAATCCATGTGCTTGAGGCCGACGCGCAGGTAGTCCCAGCCGGTGATGCAGGTCAGCGCCGCCGCGGTCCACAGCGAGACGAGGCCGACCAGGTGCACCCAGCTGTCCGCAAGCGTGCCGCAGCCCTCGAACACCGACTGGCAGGGCTTGCCATGCACCGCCCCGCCGAGGATCAGCGCGCCCAGCGCGACCAGCTGGAAGGTCGTCTTCCACTTGGCGAGCTTGGAGACCGGCACCGAGACCTGAATCCCGCCGAGGAATTCGCGCAGGCCGCTGACGGCGATCTCGCGCACGAGGATCACGAGGCCCGCGATCACATGGATGTCCCCCGCATAGGGCCCGCGCAGGTATCCCTGCGCCGTCAGCACGAGGATCACGGCGGCGACCATGATCTTGTCGGCGATCGGATCGAGGAAGATGCCGAGCTTCGAGACCGTCCCCTGCGCGCGCGCCAGATAGCCGTCGAAGAAATCGGTGATGGCAATGATGCAATAGAGCACGAAGCCCACCAGATAGCCCAGCCGCCAGTCCGGCCACCACAGGAAGAAGGCCAGGAGCGGCACCGCGAAGATGCGCGAGAGCGTGAGGATATTGGGCAGGCTCGACATGGGCTTCCGCACCCCTCTAGCGCCGGACGAGGGCGCGCAAAACCCCTGATGACACGCTCGCACGCGGAGCCGGCGCGCGGCCTATGCTCTTGCCCTTGCGGCCCTTCGCGCTATGTGCCGGTAACACACGGGGAAGCGACAGCGTAACAACCGCATGACCACATCGACCGATCTCATGCGCAAGCGGCGCTTCCTGCCGCTGTTCCTGACCCAGCTCCTGAACGCGCTCAACGACAATCTCTACAAGAACGCGATGGTGCTGTTCGTGGTCTACTCGGTCTACGATTCGCCCGAGATGGAGACGCTGATCAGCGGCATCGCCACCGCACTGTTCGTGCTGCCCTTCGTGCTGTTCTCGGCCACCGCCGGCCAGCTCGCCGACATGCGCGACAAGACCACCATCATCCGCTGGATCAAGTTCGCCGAGATCATCATCATGTCGGTCGGCGCGACCGGCCTGCTGCTCGCCTCGCGCGGGGTGCAGATCGAGGGCCTTGCCTTGCCCCTGATGTTCGCCGCGCTGTTCGCGATGGGGGTCCATTCCACCTTTTTCGGCCCGATCAAATACGCGATCCTGCCGCAGCATCTCCACAAGGACGAGGTGCTGGCCGGCACCGGCCTTGTCGAGGCGGGCACCTATGTGGCGATCCTCGTCGGCATGATGCTGGGCGGGGCGATGCACATCAACGATTCGATCATCGCGGTGATCGCCATCGCGCTGGTCGGCTATGCGACCTGCCGCTGGGTGCCCCCCGCCCCGCCCCAGACCGAGGAGACGAAGGTCGACTGGAACCCGGTGCGCGCCTCGAAATCGCTGATCGCCTTCGCGATGGGCAACCCGGAGCTGCGCTATTCGGTACTGGCGATCAGCTATTTCTGGGCGATCGCGGCGATCCTCTCGGTGCAGTTCATCCCGCTCGCCAAGAACGTGCTGCTCGCCGACAAGCAGGTCGCCGCGGTCCTGCTGGTCGCCTTCTCGGCCGGCATCGCGATCGGATCGGTGTCGATCAACGCCCTGCTCAAGGGCGACATCTCGGCGCGCTATTCGGCCCGCTCGGTGCTGGTGCTCGGCGTGCTGCTGATCGCCTTCTACGGCATCACCCGCATCTGGAACCTCTCGCCCGCGAGCGGCGAGCTGTTCACCGTGAGCGAGTTCCTCGCCCAGCCGCTGGCGCTGGTGCTGCTCGTCAACCTGCTGCTGATCGCGGTCGCGGGGGGCATGTTCGTGGTGCCGCTCTATGCCTTCCTCACCACCCGCGTGGACAAGTCGGAAGCCTCGCGCTCGGTCGCGGCCAACAACTTCATCTCCTCGGTGTTCATGGTGATCGGCGCAGGCATCGCGGGCGCGCTCGGCCCGCTCGGCATCCCGCTGCAGGAGCAGCTGCTGCTGAGCCTCGTGCTCTGCGTGCTCTCCGCGCATCTCGCGCGCAAGCTCCACGCGACCGAGGCGCTTCGGGTACCGGAGCTGGCCTAGGGTCAGGCGATGAAAGCGAAGATCGCCAGCGTCATCGCCACATAGGTGTTGGCGACGCCGCGCACATCCTCGAGCGTCAGCCGCCAGATCGCCTCGGCCGGGATCGGGATGAGATCGCGCTTCACATGCGGCGGCAGACTGGCGCGGAACCAGTGACGGGCGGTCTCGTCAGTGAGGACCAGGCTGCGGCGCATTTCGCGATTCTCCCGTGGCAGGAGCGCCAGTTTTAGGACTTTCTTAACCATTGGAAACGCTTTGCGGCGAAGCTGTCGCAAGCTGGGACAGGGCGTGACGGGCCTAGCCCGGGGCGGGCGGATTTGCGCCACATGGCGCGCGCGGGTAGAGGCGCAGTCCGACGGATCACGGGAGAGACATGCGATGACCGATTCCACCCGCAGCGCGGCGGCCCTGCTGGTTGACTGCCTCGCCGCCGAGGGCGCGACGCGGATCTTCACCGTGCCGGGCGAGAGCTTTCTCGCGGTGCTCGACGCCTTGCCCGACCGGCCCGAGATCGAGGTCGTCACCTGCCGCCAGGAAGGCGGCGCGGCCTTCATGGCCTGTGCCGACGGGGCGATGAATGCGGCAGGTTCGGGCAGGCCCGGGATCGCCTTCGTGACCCGCGGGCCCGGCGCGACCAATGCCAGCATCGGCGTCCATGTGGCGCATCAGGATTCGCAGCCGATGATCCTCTTCGTCGGCGACGTCGCGCGCGGGGCGCAGGGGCGCGAGGGGTTCCAGGAGGTCGACTTCCCCGCCTTCTTCGGACCCATCTGCAAATGGGCGGCGCGGATCGACGATCCGATGCGCATCCCGGAATACATCTCCCGTGCCCATCAGGTGGCCATCGGCGGGCGGCCCGGCCCGGTGGTGCTGGCTCTTCCCGAGGACATGCTGGTCGAACAGGTGCCCGCCAGCCTCGCCCCGCGCCCGCCCGCGCTGCGCCCGGCGCAGGCCGTCTGCCCTGATGCGATGCGCGCCCTGTTCGACATGATTGCCGATGCCGCGAGTCCCATCGCGATCATCGGCGGCGCGGGCTGGAATGCCAAGGCGCGCGAATATTTCCAGCAGTTCGCCGAACGCATCGGCCTTCCCGTAACGACCGCCTTCCGTCGCCAGGACGCGATAGCGCCCGATAGCCCGGTCTATGCCGGGAACCTCGGCTATGGCCCCAACCCGAAGCTGGTCGAGCGGGTAAAACAGGCGGACCTCATCATCGCCGTGGGCGCGCGGCTGGGCGAGGCGACGACCGACGGCTACACCGTGCCCACGCTTGAGCATCCGGGGCAGCTGCTCGTCCACGTCCACCCCGACCCCGAGGAACTCGGCCGCGTCTACCGCACCGACCTTTCGTTGTGCTGCGCCGTGGACGAATTCGCCGAATGCGCGGCGCTGTGGGACAGCGAGGACATCATCCCCTTCGATGCCGGGGCCGAGGCCCATGCCGAGTGGCTGGCATGGGCAACCCCCCAGCCCTCCGACGCGGCGATCGACCTTGGCGCCTGTGTCGCGGCGATGCGCGAGGCGCTCCCCGCCGACACGATTATCTGCAACGGCGCGGGCAATTTTGCCGGCTGGTGGCACCGCTACTGGCGCTATGAAGCCTATCCCGGGCAGCTTGCGCCGACCTGCGGGGCGATGGGCTACGGCGTTCCCGCAGCGGTCGCGGCGGCGCTGCGTTTCCCCGATCGCACGGTCGTGGCGGTGGCGGGCGACGGGGATTTCCTGATGAACGGTCAGGAGCTGGCGACGGCGGCGCAGTATGGCGCAAACCTGATCGTGGTCGTGGTCGACAACGGCGCCTACGGCACGATCCGGATGCATCAGGAGCGCGAATATCCGGGCCGTGTCTCGGCCACCGCGCTCGCCAACCCCGATTTCGCGATGCTGGGCACGGCCTTCGGGGCATGGAGCGCGCGGGCGGAGACGACCGAAGAGTTCGTCGCCGCGCTGGAGGAAGCGAAGGGCCGCTCCGGCATCCGCCTGATCCACGCCGTGACCGACCTCGAACGCATCGCGGCGAGCGGGGCGACGATCACAGGCCTGCGCGCGCGGGCGAAGGGCTGAACCCGGCACAGAAAAAGGCCGCCTCCCCCATCGGGAAGGCGGCCTTTTTTGCTTGCGCGGCGATCAGATCTTGTCGCCGGTGGCGCCCTTCACGGCACCCTTCATCTTGTCCGTCTTGCCGTCGATCTTGTCGGCCGTGCCTTCGGCGCGGGTTTCGGGATCGCGCGAATGCTGCTTGGCCTCGCCGATGGCTTCCTTGGCACTGCCCTTCATCTTGTCGGTGAATTCACCCATGTTGACCTCCTATGTTAAGCCAATGAAATTATTGGCTTTCAAGAGATCAATGGGTGGAGGGGCCCATCGTTCCTGCCGTCAAGGCAGGCGGTGGCCGAGGCGGGGCAAACCGCCGGGGCCGGGCCCAGCGGCAGATCGCTCAGCCTTGGGCCATCTCGCGGATCACCGCCCATTCTTCGGGCGTGACGCCGCAGACCGACAGGCGGGAAAGGCGGACGAGCTGCATCTCGGCCAGGCGCGGCTCGGCCTTGATCGCGGCGAGCGTGACGGGCCTTGCGAACTTCTCCTTCGCCTTCAGCTTCACCGCCGCCCACTTGCCGGTCTCGTCGGTCGGGTCGCCGATCCCAGTCACCGTGATCTCGGCAATACCGACAATTTCCAGCCCCTCGCGGCTGTGGTAGAAGAACGCCTCGTCGCCAACCTGCATCGCCATCAGGTTGTTGCGCGCGAGATAGTTGCGCACCCCGTCCCACGTCCCCTCGCCCTCGGCGACAAGGTCGTCCCAGCTGTATTTGAAGGGTTCGGATTTCATCAGCCAGTAGGCCATGCGCTGCGTCTGCTCCCCGTGTTGCGTCGCGCCCCGATAGCCCGCCGCCGCGCGCTTCGCCAAGCCCCGTTGCGTGCAACCGGCGATTAACCCGATCTTTAGCGCGCTCTGCGATAAACCGCGAAATGAGGCGTGCCGTGGCTGCAATGCTCGGCATGTTCGGGACGCAGGGACTCACAAGGCAACCGACTTGACGGAGCACAATCGAGACGATCCACTCAAGGCGGCCGAGCGCGACATCATCGCGCTGGGCATCGCCGTGGCCGCGATCATCCTCCTGATCGGCACCGCCGGACCGGTGCTGCCGCAGACCCTGGCCGCGCTGCTCGGGGAAGGGCGGCAGCCCGATGTCGTGCTGGTCAATGCCATGCTGCTCAACATCGCGCTGATCATCTTCGGCTGGCGGCGTTACCGCGAGCTGACCCGCGAAATTGCCGAGCGCCGCCGCGCCGAGGCGCGCGCACAACTGCTCGCCGCGACCGACCCGCTCACCCAGTGCCTCAACCGGCGCTCGATGCTCGAAGCCACCGAGGAACTGCGCGGGCGCGCCGCGGTGCGCGGCGAGGCGGTTGCCTATTGCATGATCGATCTCGACAATTTCAAGCAGATCAACGACATGCACGGCCATTCCGCAGGTGACGCGGTGCTTGTGATGCTGTGCGAGCGGATCCGCGCCCTGCTCCCGCGCGAGGCCAGGCTGGCACGGCTCGGGGGCGATGAATTCTCTTTCGTCATGCCCTATCCCGCAGGCCACGCGGACCGCATCGACGATCTCGTCATCCGCCTGTTCGAGAGCATGACCCAGCCCTTCCGCATGCCCGAACTGACGGTCGAGCTGACCATGTCGATCGGCCTTGCCGCCGATCACGACGCGGACGGCACCATCGGCCTCGTGGTCGACGCCGCGACCCTGATGCACCGGGCGGACATGGCGCTCTACCATGCCAAGAAGCAGGGCCGGAACCGCTACTTCTGGTTCGAGCCGAGCATGGAGAGCGAACTGAGGTTCCGCAACCAGCTCGAGACCGGCATCCGCCGCGGTCTGGCGCGCGGGGAGTTCGTGCCCTTCTACGAACAGCAGGTCGACCTCGAAACCGGCGCGCTGGTCGGCTTCGAGATGCTCGCCCGCTGGCGTTCGCCGCAACTGGGCCTCATCAGCCCCGACATCTTCGTGCCGATCGCAGAGGAGATCGGCCTCATCAACGAGATGTCGGAGCGGCTGATGGAGCAGGCCTTCGCCGACGCGCGCGAATGGGACGATTCGCTGACCCTGTCGATCAACATCTCGCCGGTGCAGCTGCGCGACCCGTGGTTCGCCCAGCGCCTGCTGAAGAAGCTGGTCGCCGCCAATTTCCCGCCGCGCCGGCTGGAAATCGAGATCACCGAGAGCTGCCTGCACGAGAACATCGGCCTGGTGCGCTCGATGATCATGAGCTTGCGCAACCAGGGCGTGCAGATCAGCCTCGACGATTTCGGCACCGGCTATTCGAGCCTCGAACAGCTGCGCAACCTGCCCTTCGACCGGATCAAGATCGACCGCAGCTTCGTGAGCGAGCTGAAGGACCCGACCAACCGTTCGCGCATCGTGGAGGCGATCATCTCGCTCGGGCGCGGGCTCGACCTGCCGCTGACCGCCGAAGGGGTCGAGGACGAGGCGATCCTCACCGCGCTGAAGTCTATGGGCCGGCTGAAGGCGCAGGGCTATTTCTACGGCCAGCCCGAGGATGCCGAGGGCGTGCGTTCCCGGCTGAAGGCGGCGGGCAAGCTCACCGGCATACCCGGCGATGCGGCCGCGCAGCGCACGGCGGGCGAGGACGAGCCGACGCTCTACCGCATCGCGCGGCCCTGACGCGCTACCGGATACGGCCCCGGGGGGCTGGACGCGCCCGCCCGCCGTGCATAGATGCACGGGCGTGACGCAGACGATCCCCTTCATCAAGATGCACGGCCTCGGCAACGACTTCGTCGTGCTCGATGCGCGCGCCGCGCCGTTGCCCGCGATGACGCCGCAGGTGGCGCGTGCGCTCGGGGACCGGCGGACAGGGATCGGCTTCGACCAGCTGGTGCTGCTGGAACCCAGCGAGACGCATGATTTCCGCGTCCGCTTCTTCAATTCCGACGGCAGCGAATCCGGGGCCTGCGGCAATGGCAGCCGCGCCGTCGCCCTGCTCCACGGCGCGCCTGCGGTGGTCGAGACCGGCAGCGGGCCGATCGCGCTCGAACCCCAGGAGGGCGGCGCGCGGGTCGACATGGGCGCGCCCCGCTTCGACTGGGACGCGATCCCGCTCGCCTATGCGATGGACACCTTCGCGATGCCGGTCGGCTGGGACGCGCTGGAAGGGCCGATGGCGGTCAATGTCGGCAACCCGCACGCGATCTTCTTCGTCGAGGATGCCGATGCTGTCGATCTCGCGGCCCTCGGGCCGGTGATCGAGCACGACCCGCTCTTTCCCGAGCGGGTGAACGTCAATGTCGCCAGCCTTGCGGGGCCCGACCATCTCAGGCTTCGGGTCTGGGAACGCGGCGCCGGCCTCACCCGCGCCTGCGGCACCGGGGCCTGCGCCACCGCCGTCGCGGCGATCCGGCGCGGCCTCGCCGCGAGCCCGGTGCGCGTGAGCCTGCCCGGCGGCGACCTCGTGATCGCGTGGGAACCGGGCGGCAGCATCATGATGAGCGGCCCCGCGACCGAAAGCTTCCGCGGCACCTTCGACTGGGACGACTACGCGGCGGGGGCCGCAAGTTGAACGCGCCGCAGATCATCAGCCTGGGCTGCCGCATGAACATCGCGGAAAGCGAGCGGATGCGTGCGATGCTCGCGGGCGAGCGGGACCTGGTTGTGGTCAATTCCTGCGCAGTCACCGCCGAGGCGCTGCGCCAGACCCGGCAGGCGATCCGGCGCGCGCGGCGCGATCATCCGGCCGCGCGGCTGGTGGTGACGGGCTGCGCGGCGGAGATCGAGCGCGAGAGCCTCGGCGCGATGGACGAGGTCGATGCGCTGGTGGCGAATGCGGCGAAGCTCGATCCGCGCGCGTGGAACGTGCCCGGCGAGGCCCCTCCCCTCGCCCCGGCGCGCACCCGCGCCTTCGTCGCGGTGCAGAACGGCTGCGACCATGCCTGCACCTTCTGCGTCATTCCGCAGGGCCGTGGCCCGAGCCGTTCGCTGACGGTGCCGCAGGTGCTGGCCGAGATCGAGGCCCATGCCGGTGCTGGCGCGAAGGAAGTCGTGCTCACCGGCGTGGACCTCACATCCTGGGGACATGACCTGCCCGGCACGCCGCGTCTGGGGGCGCTGGTCGAGGCGATCCTTGCCGCTTTCCCCGGGCTCCCGCGGCTGCGGCTGTCCTCTGTCGACGGCGTGGAGATCGATTCACAGCTGTTCGAGCTGCTGGCGCACGAGGCGCGGGTGATGCCGCACCTTCACCTCAGCTTGCAGCACGGGGCCGACCTTATCCTCAAGCGCATGAAGCGGCGGCACCTCAGGGCCGATGCGGTGGAGCTGGTGGCGCGGCTGAAGGCGGTGCGCCCCGGCATCGCGATAGGCGCAGACCTCATCGCCGGCTTTCCGACCGAGGACGAGGCGCACCACGCAGCGAACCTTTCGATCATCGACCAGCTCGACATCGTCCACGCGCATGTCTTCCCCTACTCCCCTCGCCCCGGCACCCCCGCCGCGCGCGTGCCGCAGGTGCCGCGCGAGGTGGTGAAGGCCCGCGCTGCAGACCTGCGCGCGCGCGCCGCGCAGCGCCGGGCCGCGTGGCTGGCCGGGCTTGTGGGCGAAACCCTGCCGGTCCTCGCCGAAAGGGGCGGCACCGGCTATGCCCCGAACTACGCCCCCGTCGCCCTGCCCCCCGACACGGCGGCCGGCACGATCGTCGAAGTGACCCCAAGCGGCCTCAGGGAGGGCCTGCTCGCATGAGTGAAACCAGCTGGACCCAGCGCCTGTTCGGCGGGTTCGCCAAGACCTCCGAGCGGCTCGCCGCCAACCTGCCCGGCAGCAGCGGGGGGACGGCGAAGCTCGACGATGCGACGCTTGACGAGGTCGAGGACGCGCTGATCCTCTCCGACCTCGGCCCGGCCGCCGCCGCCCGCATCCGCGCGCGGCTTTCGGACAAGCGGTTCGGGCTCGAGATCACCACCCGCGAGCTGAAGGAGGCGGTGGCCGAGGAAATCGCCGCGATCCTGCGCCCGGTGGCGAAGCCCCTCGAGATCACCGCCTTCCCGCGTCCGCAGGTGATCCTCGTGATCGGGGTGAACGGGAGCGGCAAGACCACCACCATAGCCAAGCTCGCGCACCTGTTCCAGGAGGATGATTACGGCGTGCTGCTGGCGGCGGGCGACACATTCCGCGCGGCCGCCATCGGGCAACTCGCGACATGGGCGGGGCGCATCGGGGTGGACCTGGTGCGCGGCCCCGAGGGCGGCGATCCGGCGGCGATCGTCTTCGACGCCGTGAAGCAGGCCACCGACACCGGCATCGATGCGCTGATCGTCGACACCGCCGGGCGCCTCCAGAACAAGAAGGAGCTGATGGAGGAACTCGCCAAGATCCGCCGCGTGCTCGGCCGCCTCAACCCCGAGGCGCCGCACGACGTGGTGCTGGTGCTCGACGCGACCAACGGCCAGAACGCGCTCTCGCAGATCGATGTGTTCAAGGAGGTCGCGGGCGTCACCGGCCTCATCATGACCAAGCTCGACGGCACCGCGCGCGGCGGCGTGCTGGTTGCGGCCGCCGAGCAATATGGCCTGCCCATCCACGCCATCGGCGTCGGCGAGAAGATGGAGGACCTGCGCCCCTTCGACCCGGACCTCGTGGCTCGCGTGATCGCGGGGGTGGCATAGTCCCAAACCGTTCGGGCTGAGCTTGTCGAAGCCCCGCACTTTCTTTTTGGAGCGAAGCGTTGGAAGAGAAGAACGGCCCTTCGACAGGCTCAGAGCGAACGGACGAGGGGAAAAAGGCCGCCTCCAGCTGGCTCAACGTCGCGGTCGATTACGGCCCGCTGCTGGTGTTCCTCGGCGTCTATCGCTGGCAGTCGCCGGCCGATCCCAACCCGGTCGGCGAGCTTGCCGCCATCGTGGCGGGAACGGGCGCCTTCATGGTCGCGGCAGTCGCGGCGCTGCTGGTGTCGCGGTGGCGGCTCGGCAAGGTTTCGCCGATGCTGTGGTTCTCGACCGCGCTGATCGTCGGCTTCGGGAGCCTGACGATCTTCTTCGGCGACCCGACCTTCGTACAGCTGAAGCCCACCATCATCTACGCCAGCTTCGGCGTGGCCCTGCTGGGCGGATTCCTCGCGGGCAAGGCCTTGCTGCGCATCCTGCTCGGAGCGGCGTTCGAGGGCCTGAACGAGGAAGGCTGGCTCAAGCTGTCGCGCAACTGGGGCGTGTTCTTCCTCGCGCTTGCGGGCCTCAACGAGGCCCTGCGCGCCCAGCTTTCCTTCGAGAGCTGGCTGTGGGCGAAGATCTGGGTGTTCCTGCCGCTGACCTTCCTGTTCACCTTCAGCCAGATCCCGATGCTGCTAAAGCACGGCCTCAGCTTCGAGGACCGGGACGAGCCGCTCAAGAACGAGCCGCCGACGGGCAGCTAGATCTCGATCTGGCTCCCCAGCTCCACCACGCGGTTGGTGGGCAGCTTGAAGAAATCCATCGCGCTCGCCGAATTGCGCATCATCCACGCGAACACCTTCTCGCGCCAGATCGGCATGCCCGGATGTTCGCTGGGGATCAGGGTCTGGCGCGAGAGGAAGAAGCTGGTGTGCATCATGTCGAACGCGCCGCCGCAGCGCTGCATCGTCGTCAGGCCCTGCGGCACGTCGGTCTCCTCCATGAACCCGTAATGCAGCACCGCGCGGTAGAAGCCGTCGCCCAGATCGGTCATCTCGCAGCGGGTTTCGGGGTCGATGAAGGGCATGTCGGCGATGTTGATCGTCAGGATCACCACCCGTTCGTGCAGCACCTTGTTGTGCTTGATGTTGTGCAGCAGCGCGCTCGGCACCCCGGCGGTGGTCGAGGCCATGAAGATCGCCGTGCCCGGCACCCGCTGGGCCGAGTTCTTGGCCGACTTGGCGAAGATCTCGAGCGGCAGGGCGCTTTCGCTCATGCGTTCGCGCATCAGCTTGCGCCCGCGCGCCCAGGTGGTGAGCAGGGTGAAGATCACGAAGCCGATCGCGAGCGGCACCCACCCGCCCTGCGGCACCTTGATGAGGTTCGCGCCGAAATAGGCGATGTCGACGATCAGGAAGACCGCCACCAGCGGCAGCGCCTTCCACAGGGGCCAGCGCCACAGCGCGGTGAGCACGGCGGCGAGCAGCAGGGTGTCGATGAACATCGCCCCCGTCACCGCAATACCGTAGGCGGCGGCGAGGTTGCTCGAGGACTGGAAGAAAAGCACCAGCAGGATCACCATGACCATCAGGCCCCAGTTGATCGCCGGGATGTAGATCTGCCCCGCGGCCGTGGCGCTGGTGTGGTGGATCTCCATGCGCGGGATGAAGCCCAGCTGGATCGCCTGCTGCGTGAGGCTGAACGCACCCGAGATCACCGCCTGGCTGGCGATGATCGTGGCGAGCAGCGCGAGGATGATCACCGGCACGCGTACGACATCGGGGATCATCAGGAAGAAGGGATCCTTGATCAGCGCCGCGGTCGCCTCGGGCGAGGTCTGCGAGAGCACCAGTGCGCCCTGCCCCATGTAGTTGAGCATCAGCGCGGGGAAGACGAAGGTCAGCCAGGAAATCCCGATCGGCTTCCTCCCGAAATGGCCCATGTCGGCATAGAGCGCCTCGGCCCCGGTCACGGCCAGCACCACGCTCCCCAATGCGATGAAGGCGGTGAAGCCGTCGGTGAGGAAGAAGTTGAGCGCGTTGAGCGGATTGATCGTCTCGAGGATGATCGCCGGATTGGCCGTGAGATGCATGACGCCCAGCGTCGCCAGCATCGCGAAATAGGTCAGCATGATCGGGCCGAACAGCTTGCCCACCCGCTCTGTCCCGCGCGATTGCAGCGCGAACAGGCAGACGAGGATCGCGATCGCCGTCGGCACGATCCACCGCTCGAAGCCGGGGACGATGTATTGCAGGCCCTCGGTCGCCGAAAGCACCGAGATGGCAGGCGTGATCATGCTGTCGCCGTAGAACAGCGCGGTCGCGAACACGCCCAACAGCACCAGCGGCGCCGTCCATCCGGCGCTGTCGGAGGCGCGGCGGATCAGCGCCAGCAGCGCAAGGCTCCCGCCCTCGCCCTTGTTGTCGGCGCGGGTGATGGTGAGAACGTATTTGACCGTCACCACCATCATCATCGACCAGAACACGAGGCTCAGCACCCCGTGGATATGCGCCGCATCGGGTGAGATCCCGGGTGCGCCGTGGTGCGAGGCGAAGGTTTCACGGAAGGCGTAGAGCGGGCTTGTGCCGATGTCGCCGAACACCACCCCCACCGCGCCCACGGCGAGCGTGAGCGTGGAGGCGCCGTGGCCATGCCCGCCCGGGGCCTGGGCAGGGGCAAATGTGGAGGCGGGTGAGGTGCTCATGACTGTCGGATTTCCCGTATCCCCCCGGTACTGCCCATTCGGCGCGAACGACTCACCGCCGGTAAGGCGGCGCGCCTAGCACCGTCAGTTCGCACCTGCAACAACGGCTCCGTCCTGACACGTGACGGACACGTCCTGCCTCACTGTCCCTGCAACATCGGCGCGCGGGCTATCATGTCGTCGAGCCGGGCGACTTCCGCCGCGAGGCCCTCGCGCCACGGCGCATCGGCAGGGGAACGTTCGACCAGCCCCTTCCAGACATTGCGCGCGGCAACCACCTCGCCGCTCTGGAGATAGGCGAAGCCGAGGAAGTATTCCGCCCCCGGATGCCCCGGATCGATCGCACGCGCGCGGCCAAAGGCCTGCACCGCGGCCGGGGTGACGAAGCCATCGGCATGGCCGACCAGCGCCATGCCGAGCGCAAGCCAGCTCTCTAGATCGTCGGGATTGTCGCGCAGCCCCTTCTGGAGCAGCGCGGCAGCATCGGCGAACTGGCCACGGCGGGCGAAGGCGTCGGAGGTAATGAGGTAATTGGGCGGCGGGAGCGTGCGGCTGAACAGGGCCGCGCGGCCCTCGACCATGGCCACGCCCTGCTCGCCTGCCTGGGCGGCAGGGGGCTTGGGTGCGGCAGGCTGGCCGGGCGAGCCCTGCCAGGCATAGCCCGCAAGCCCGAATACCAGCGCCGCGCCGAACAGGGTGAACCCCTCGCGCGGGAGCTTGAGCAGCAGCACCGCCAGCGCGAAGGCGGCGAGCGTCAGCGATCCGACCGCGAGCCAGCCGTCGATCATGCCGCATCCCCCCGATCGCCGCGCCGCCGGCCGAGCCGCCGCAGCAGCACACCCGCCACGACAAGGATCACCAGCACCGGCACCGCGAAAAGTGGCCAGGTGGTGGCGCTGACCTCTGGCTCGTAGCTGACATAGTCACCGTAGCGCGCGATCAGCCAGCGGCGGATCTCTGCGGGGCTTTCGCCTGCGAGGATGCGGCTCCGCACCTGATGGCGCATGTCGCCGGCCATCGGGGCATCGGAATCGGCGATGCTCTGCGACTGGCACTTGAGGCAGCGCAGCGTGTGCATCAGTGCGGTCGCCTCGGCCTCGAGCGCGGGGTCTTCGAGCTGGGTATAGGCGTAGGGCGCGGGCGGCATGGTGTCCTGCGCCTGCCCGGGCAGCGCCAGCACGGCGAGCAGCAGCGCGGCAAGGGCGCGGATCATTTCGCCTTCTCCAGTTCGGCCAGCAGCTTGGGCACGTCGCTCTCGCGGATGTCGCCGATGTGCTGGTAGCGGATCACGCCCCTGGCATCGATCACGAAGGTCTCCGGCACGCCCGAGGAGCCGATCGCAAGCTGCACCTCGGAGATGGGATCGCTGCCGATGCG
Source organism: Porphyrobacter sp. THAI-01a (assembly GCF_056868655.1). Classification (NCBI taxonomy): domain Bacteria; kingdom Pseudomonadati; phylum Pseudomonadota; class Alphaproteobacteria; order Sphingomonadales; family Erythrobacteraceae; genus Porphyrobacter; species Porphyrobacter sp. THAI-01a. The sequence goes on from NZ_CP180579.1 coordinate 1,991,060, forward strand.
GGCATAGGGGTTGCCGTGGCGGCTGAGGAAATTGGCGACATCCTCGGGCCGGTCGCGGATGGCGATGCCTATGATTTCGGCACCCTGCGCCTTCAGGGCCTCGAGCTGGGGAGCCTCGGCGATGCAGGGCAGGCACCAGCTTGCCCAGATGTTGAGCAGCCGCGGCCTGCCCCCCGTAAAATCCGCAGTGGATGCGCCGGGCAGCCCTGCGAAGGCGGGCTCGAGCGCGAAGGCGGGTAGGGGCTGCCCGATCATCGTGCTCTCGACGAACTGGTCCTTCTCCTGCGTCAGCATGTAGCCGGCGAGCCCCGCGAAGAAGGCGAAAAGGGCGAGCGGCACCCAGAGATAGAGCGAGCGCATCTCGTGCCTATTCCGCAGGCAGCGGCGTGGCCGCACCCAGCGCTTCGATATCCGCGCGCCGCTGGTCGCCCATGGCGGTGGCCTTGCGGCGCCGGACGTCGACCTGCACGCGCCCGGCGATGGCGAGGATGCCGCCCAGCCCGATCAGCAGCCCGCCATACCAGATGAAGGTGACGAAGGGCTTCCACCACACGCGGATCTGCCAGCGCCCGTCCTCGGCCTGATTGCCGATCACGGCGTAGAGCTGGCCGTCCCAGCGGGTCAGCAGCGCGCTCTCGGAGGTCGCCTGCGGGGGCGACCAGAAGCTGCGCGCCTGGGGGTTGAGGATCACCGGTTTGCCGCCGTCACGGCTGACCGCCAGCCGCGCCTCGATCGCGGTCCAGTTGGGTCCGGCCACAGGGGTGACGCTCTCGAGCGTGACCGCGAAATCGCCGACCTGCTCGGTCCCGCCCGGGGCGACCGCGGCGAGGCGCTCCTGCGAGAAGGCACCCTCGCAGGCCATGCCGAACAGCGAGACCGCGACACCGAAATGCGCAATGACCATGCCCCAGGTCGACAACGGCATGCGCATGACATTGCGACCACGCAGCGGCAACAGCGCCGCCACCGCCAGCGCCGCCGCGAGGCCAAGCCCGAGCAGCGGCAGCAGCGGGAACTGCCCGAAGAAGCTGACTAGCGCGATGGTGCCGATCACCAGCGCCGCGATCAGCGCCAGCTCGAACTGGAGCCGGGCGGGCTTGTCGCTTTTCCAGCGCAGCAGCGGGCCGACTGCCATCACCAGCAGCATCGGGATGGCGAAGATCGCCGAGGCCGGGTTGAAATAGGGCGGGCCGACCGACACCCGCACGTCGAAGGCCTCGGTCAGCAGCGGATAGAGCGTGCCCAGCAGCACGATCGCGAGGATCGCCGAGAGCATCACGTTGTTGAACACCAGCGCGCCCTCGCGGCTCATAGCGGCGAACCGCTTCCCTTCGGCAACCGCCCCTGCGCGCAGGGCGAAGATGGTGAAGGCCCCGCCGATGTAGAGGCCGAGCAGGGCGAGGATGAAGGCCCCACGCTCCGGATCGACCGCAAAGGCATGGACGCTGGTCAGAACGCCCGAACGCACCAGGAAGGTGCCGAGCATCGACATCGAGAAGGCGAGCACGCCGAGCATGATCGTCCACGTCCGCAGCGCGTCGCGCGCGGCGAGCACGCTCACCGAATGCATCAGCGCCGTCGCCGCGAGCCATGGCATCAGCGAGGCGTTCTCGACCGGGTCCCAGAACCACCAGCCGCCCCAGCCCAGTTCGTAATAGGCCCAGTAGGAGCCCGCCGTGATCCCCAGCGTCAGCAGCACCCACGCGCCCAGCACCCAGGGGCGCATCACCCGGGCGAAGGCGGGGTTGACCTCGCGCGTCAGCAGCGCGCCCATCGCAAGGGAGAAGGCCACCGAAAGGCCGACATAGCCCGCATAGAGCGTCGGCGGGTGGATCGCGAGGCCGATGTCCTGCAACAGCGGGTTCAACCCCGTCCCCTCGGCCGCGGGGACCGGCAGGCGCTCGAAGGGGTTCGAGGACAGCAGCAGGAAGGCATAGAAACCCAGCGCCACGAAGCCCTGAATCGCCAGCGTCGCGCCCATCGTGCGTTCGGGCAGGCGCTTCTCGAAACCGGCGAGCAGGCCGCCCGACAGCGCCAGCACCCCGACCCACAGCAGCATCGAGCCCTCGTGGTTCCCCCAGGTGCCGGTCAGCTTGTAGAGCAGCGGCTTCATCGAGTGCGAGTTGGACGCGACCAGCTTGATCGACAGATCGGTGATCGCGAAGGCATAGAGCAGCAGCAGGAAGGCCAGCACCGCAAGAAAAGCCTGCACCACCGCCGCCGGACGCGCATAGATCGCCAACGGATTGGCTTCTCCTTCTGCGCTGCGCAGGGCGAAGGCGCCCGAGACCATCTGCAGCACGGCCAGCGCGGCGGCGAGCCACAGCGCGGCAAGGCCGATTTCCGCGATCATGTGCTGGCCCTCACCCCGGTTCCGATCCCTTGCGTCACTGCGCTACTTCAGCCCCACCGTCGTCTCGGCGGCCATCTTGACGGCCTGCTGGCTGCCCATGCCCTCGAGCTCCTTGGGGACGTAGTTCTCGTCGTGCTTGGCGAGCAGGTTGGTCGCCATGAACACCCCGTCGGGGCCGAGGCTGCCCTCGGCGACCACGCCTGAACCCTCGACGAACAGATCGGGCAGGATGCCACTGTAGCGCACCGGAACGGCATCGGCGGTGTTGCCGGTGACGAGGAAATTGACCGTCACGCCATCCGCCTCGGTCCTGATCGAGCCCTTCTGCACCATCCCGCCGAGGCGCACCGCCTGGCCCACCTCGGGCGGATCGGAGGCCATCTGTTCGGGGAGGTAGAAATAGTTCGCCTGGTTGCGCAGCGACCACGCCGCGAGCAGCCCCGCGCCGAGGATCGCGAGAAGCGCGATGATCACCAGGACCAGACGTTGATGCTTGGCCTTCATGCTGCGTCCCTCATCAGCGCCGCCTGGTCGCGTCGCGTCGCGCCTCGGCCCGCACCATCGCGCGCCACGCCCAGATAATCAGCAGGGCGAGCGCAAGGCCACCCACACCATAGGCCAACCACACGAAATCCCACTGGTTGAGCTCCTCGCGCATCACGCCTGCTCCATCGCGGGCGCGGCGGCGGCGGGCGCGGGTGCATCATCGTCGAGCGCGCGGCGGCGCAGGCGCGCCTCGACCTGCGCCTCGGCGATCAGGGTGCGCATCCGCATCAGCACGATCGCGCCGAACAGCAGCGAGAAGCCGAGCACCGCGATCAGCAGCGGCACGAGGAAGGTCGGTTCGATCGCGCTCTTGCCGGCGGTGATGCTCGGCGGCTGGTGGAGCGAGTTCCACCACACCACCGAACGGTTGATGATCGGCACGTTGATCGCGCCCACCATGCCGAAGATGGCGGCGATCTTGCTGGAGGAGCCTTCCTTCTCGGCCGCCTCGGTCAGGGCGATGTAGCCGGCATAGAGGAACAGCAGCACCAGCATCGAGGTGAGCCTTCCATCCCACTCCCACCAGGTGCCCCAGGTCGGGCGGCCCCAGATCGATCCCGTCGCAAGGCAGATCGCGCAGAACACCATGCCCGGCACCGCGATCGCGCGGGCCGAGAGCGCCGCCAGCGGGTGCTTCCAGATCAGCAGCATGGCGCTGGAAATCGCGATCCCCGCCCAGCCGCCCATGCCGAGCCAGGCGGCGGGCACGTGGATGAACAGGATACGCACCGTCTCGCCCATCAGCCGGTCGGGCGGGACCACGAACAGGCCCCAGGCGACCGCCCCCAGCGACAGCGCCAGCCCGCTCCAGAACAGGAGCGGCATCAGCCACTTCGCAAGGGCAAGGAATCGGGTGGGGTTCGCGTAGATGTGCATCGGTTTCGCAGTCAGGGCGGGCTTGTAGCCTTACACCCGTTCCCGACAAGAGCGCAAATGGCACCGGGGCGGAAATGTTCCCGCCGCCCGCCCCTTCAGCCGCGGCCGATCAGGGCCTGCGCCATGCGATCGGCGACGACATCGGAGGACACGCCGCTCGCGGCGCTCTCGGCCCAGATCGATTCGAGCCGCCCGGGGATCTGCGCGATCAGCGCTTCGACCTCGGCGATGTCGCCGTCGCGCCCGTCGCGGCGGGCGAGGTATTCGGTCGCGACCGAAATGATGCCGCCCGCATTGATGACGTAGTCGGGGGCGTAGAGGATGCCGCGCGCGGCCAGCACCGCGCCGTGCTCGGGGCGGGCAAGCTGGTTGTTCGCCCCGCCCGCGACGATCGCGCAGTCGAGCCCGGCGATGCCGGCATCGTCGAGGATCGCGCCCAGCGCATTGGGGCTGAACACGTCGCACGGGGTCGCCATGATCGCATCGCTCGCAACCGCAACGCCGCCCAGTTCCGCGGCCAGAGCGGCGGCGCGGGCCGCGTTGATGTCGGCGAGGGTCAGCTTCGCGCCGTCCTTCGCCAGCAGCCGGGCGACGCCGCCGCCGACCGAGCCGGTGCCCTGCACCGCGACATGGACGCCAGCGAGGCTGTCCTTGCCGAGCTTGTGCCGGACCGCCGCCTTGATGCCGAGATAGATGCCCTGCGCCGTGAACGGGCCAGGATCGCCGCCCGCGCTGCCCGCGCCGGTGACCGGCAGGCCGGAGACATGAGCGGTGCGCTTGGAGACCGCGACCATGTCGGCCTCGGAGATACCGACGTCCTCGGCAGTGACGTAACGCCCGCCCAGAGCCTCGACTGCGTCACCGAAGGCGGCGAGCATCTCGGGGGTCTTGATGCGCTGCTCGTCGGCGAGGATCACCGCCTTGCCGCCACCCATCGGCAGGCCGGCCATGGCGTTCTTGTAGCTCATCCCGCGGGACAGGCGCAGCACGTCGCGCATGGCGCCGGCCGGGTCGTTGTAGTGCCAGAAGCGGGTCCCGCCCGCTGCCGGGCCGAGATGGGTCGAATGGACCGCGATGATCGCCGTAAGCCCGCTCGCCCGGTCGTGAACCAGTGTCACCTGCTCGTGCGCGTCGAAATCGGGCTCGGCCCAGAATGCGGTCATGTCAGTCCCCTGTCCGGCGCGGGACATGAGGCAACCACTGGGGGACGAGAGGGGGAAGATGGGGCGACCAACGGGGTTCGAACCCGTGACCTCCGGTACCACAAACCGGCGCTCTAACCAACTGAGCTATGATCGCCACACGCCCCTGCCCGCATACCACCGTTCCGGTTGCTGCCAAGCCCTGCGCGAAGCGCTGCGGTTGACGCAAGGCGGGCACACCGTCAAGTGCGCCGACAAGGGAGGCGCGCCTCTTGCACAAAGCCCTGCCGAAGGGAAGCGAAAACTGCGCTGGCGGGGCGTTCGCGCAAGAATGTTTCGCGGGCCCAAAACCGTTGCGACGGACGGGGCGCGTCCTATCCTGCCGTGCCATGACCACGACCAGCGAATCCGTCGCCGCGCGGCTGGCCGCGCAGCCCGCCATGCAGCGCGTGCCCACCCCGAAGGCCGAGCTGTTCCAGCTGCGCCGATTCGTCGCGCCCGATCTCGCCGCCGAGCTGATCGCGCTGATCGATGCCGACCGCCGCCCCTCGACCATCGCCGACGACAACGGCGATGCCTATTTCCGCACCAGCGAGACCTGCGATCTCGCCGCCAGCCTTCCGGCCGTCCAGCGCATCGAGACGATGCTGACCACGCTGTCGGGCATCGATCCGGCCTTCGGCGAGCCGCTCCAGGGGCAGCGCTATGCCGAGGGGCAGGAGTTCAAGCCCCACACCGACTATTTCGCGCCGGGTGGCCGCGATTTCGAGCGTTACTGCGCCCTGTCGGGCAATCGCACCTGGACCTTCATGATCTATCTCAATGACGTTGCCGCGGGCGGCGCTACCCGGTTCAAGCTGCTCGACAAGACCTTCCAGCCCGAGGCCGGCAAATTGCTGTGCTGGAACAACCGGCTGGCCGATGGCGGGATCAACCATGCGACGCTCCACCACGGGATGAAGGTCAGGAAGGGCGTCAAATACGTGATCACCAAGTGGTATCGCGAGCGCGAATGGAGGGGTTGATGGCGGACTATGCGGACATCGCGGCACGGTTGCAGGCGCGGCTCGCCGAGTTGACGGCGCGGGCCGAGGGGATCGAGGATGACCTGCGCGGGCCGCTCGATGCGGATTTTGCGGAGCAGGCGATCGACCTCGCCGATGACGAGGCGCTGGAGGGTGTCGACGAGATCCTCAGGGCCGAAGCGGTGCAGGTGCGCGCGGCACTCGCGCGGATCGCGCAAGGCACCTACGGCACCTGCGCCAATTGCGGCGCCGACATCCCCCGCGGGCGGCTCGAGGCCCAGCCGGTCGCCACGCGCTGCATCAGGTGCGCGGCCTGAAACGAAAAAGGCGACCCCGTCGGGCCGCCCTCCTCGTTGCGGGCCGAAGCCCGCGCAGCTTGTGATGAAGCTTACTTCTTGAGGCTGAGGCCGCCGAAGCGCTTGTTGAACGCGGCCACGCGGCCACCTTCGGAAACCTGCTGCTTGCCGCCGGTCCAGGCGGGGTGGCTCAGCGGATCGATGTCGAGCGCGAGCACGTCGCCTTCCTTGCCCCAGGTCGAGCGGGTCTGGAATTCGGTGCCATCGGTCATCTTGACCGTGATCATGTGGTAATCGGGGTGACCTTCGGCCTTCATGGTGCAGTTCCTTGTCAGCGTGGCGCCGGTTCCGACCGGCACAGCTATGAATGGGAAGCGCGCGCCTTAGTGGCCAACGCACCGGAATGCAACCTCGATATTCTCGCTCGCCGATCAGGCGGGGGGATCGGTCATCATCGCGGTGAATTCGACCTCGCAGGTGGTCTTGCCCTCGACGCTCGCCACGCCCTTGAACTTGTAGACGCGGCTGCGCTTCTGGGTGAATTCGACGTGGAGGTCGAGCAGGCAGCCCGGCGTCACGGGGGCGCGGAACTTGGCGTTCTCGATCCCCATGAAGATGACGAGCTTTCCGGTCCCGGCCAGCTCCATCGTCTCGATCCCGAGGATGCCGGCGGCCTGCGCCAGCGCCTCGATCTGGAGCACCCCGGGCATGATCGGCGCGCCCGGGAAATGGCCCTGGAAGAACTGCTCGTTCATGCTCACGGCCTTGACCGCGTGGATGCGCTCACCAAGGGTGATGGCCTTCACGCGGTCGACCAGCAGAAGCGGGTAACGATGCGGCAAGGCCTTGAGGATCTTGACGATATCGTAATCGAGCACCTCTGCCGGCGCGCTCCCCGCTTCGCTCATGTTGCCTGCTCCGCCTGCGTTCAGCGACCGACCGGCGCGGCCGGGTTGCCCTGCTGGGCGCCCGCGGCCTGCTGCTGCTGGGCGAGCTGCGCGGCAATGGCGAGACGCTGCTGGATGTCCTGGAAAATCTGCACGCCCTCGCGGCTCGGCTGCCAGCCCGAGGGCGGCACCACGCCGACGGCCGGAACCTTGGTGTTGAGCGCCGCGGTCACCTGCTGGGTGATGTCGGCTTCGGGCGGAGCGAAAAGCAGCGAGGACGGTTCGATCACGAACTTGATCTGCTGCTTGGTCGTCACGTCCTGAAGCGCGGCCGGATACTGCATGATGATCTGCTCGATCGCGTAGACGCGGGCGGAATCGATCTGGTTGCTGAGGCCCTGGATTTCCTGCTCGAGGGTCTGGAGCTTGGGGAAATCGGGCGACTTCTGCATCGCCTGCTGCTCGGTGTCGTCGACCTGCTTGTCGCCGTTCTTGTCGAACTTGGCGAGCAGGGTCTGGCGCTCCTGCGCCTTGGTGCGGCGCAGCTCGTTCTGCTGGGCATAGGTGGTGTTGACCTGCTCGTAGGCGGTCTGGAAGGCGGTGGTGCCGATGATGGTGCGCGAGATGTCGACCGTGGCCATCCGGCCTTCGACCTGCGCCTGCGCGGGCAGCGCGGCGGTGGCAGCGAGGATCAGGCCGGCAGGGGCGATCAGTTTGGCAAGACGTGTCATCAGAATTGGGTTCCTACGTTGAAGGTGAAGCGCCGCTCGTCGTCGCCTTCCACCCGGCGGATGGATTGGGCGAAGTCGATGCGGAAAGGACCGAAGGGCGAGTTCCAGTTGACCCCGATCCCCGCGGTGATGCGCGGGCTGGGGGTGTTGCCGAGAAAGAGCTCGCGGATGTTGGTGTTGGGCTGGATCAGGCGGATGTTGGGCGCGCCGTCCGGCTGGGTGGCATCGATGGTGGTCGTGTTGGTGCCCGGGACCTGATAGAGCGGACGGCCCTGGTCATCCACGATCGGGGTGCCGCCCGGATTGACCGTGAGCACCGGGGTCTCGACCCCCCACAGCGCGCCGACGTCGGCCCAGATCGAGGGCCTCAGGCCCAGTTCGCGCGCGCCGGTGCCGAGCGGAATCTCCAGCTCGGCGCGGCCGAGGTAGTAGTTGCGCCCGCCGATCGCGTCGTCACGCACCTGGCGCCGCTCGGTGAAGAACAGGATGTTGCCGTTCTCGTCGAGCAGCGGGCGGTTGAACTGGTCGAGCTGCGAGGTCTGGGTCAGGATGCGCGGGCCGACCCCGCGGATCGCATAGCCGCGGAACTGCGGTTCGCCGAGGAAGAAGCGGTCGGTCAGCAGCACGTCGTCGACGCCGGCGCCGGGGCGTTCCTGCAGCGGGATGATCGTCCCGCCCTCGGCGAGGACCGAGAAGATGAAGCCCGAATTGCCGACGTTCCAGAACTGCTGCGCGCGGCCGCGGAAGCGGGTGTAGCGCACGTCGCCGCCGAGGCCGGCGAACTCGGCGCTGAGCGAAATGGTCTTGCCGCGCGTCGGGCGGATGCGCGAGTTGAGCGAGTTGTAGTTGATGCTGAGGCCGACGATCGAGCTCAGCCGCTCACCGATCGCGTCGCACAGGAAGCGGCCCGCGCGCAGCGGATCGCATTCCAGCGTGCCGTCGCCGTTGATGTCGGAGAAGAACAGGTTCTCGTCGAGCGACACATCGTCGTAGTTGAGCGTGTAGCTGCCGACGAGCGACATGTATTCGGTCAGCGGCACGCCCGCGCGCATCGAGAAGCCCGTGGTGGCCTGCTGGAAGGTCGTGTTGCGGTTGTTGCCGGTGAAGTTGAAGCTGTTGAAATCGCGCCGGTAGATGTCGATCCCGCCGGAGATGTTGCGATCGAAGATATAGGGGTCGGAGAAGCTCACCTGCGCCGAGCGCGAGAACTGCGAGTAGTTGACCGATAGGCCGATGGTCTGCCCGCGCCCGCGGAAGTTGCGCTGGCGGATGGAGCCGGCAAGGATGAACTGCTCGATCGAGGAGAAGCCCGCCGAGAACTGGAGTTCGCCGGTCGGGCGCTCTTCCACGTTGGCCTCGAGGATGATCCGGTCGGGGGCGCTGCCCTCGGTCTGGGTCACCTCGAAGTTTTCCTGGAAATAGCCCAGCGAGTTGATGCGCGCGGTGGTGCGCTGCACGCCCAGCGAATTGAAGGCGTCGCCCTCGGCCAGGCGGAACTCGCGGCGCACGACCTTGTCCTGCGTCAGCGTATTGCCGTTGATGTCGACCCGTTCGACATAGACGCGCGGCGCCTCGCGCAGGACGAAGGTGACGTTCATCTTGCGGTCGGCCGGGTTGCGGTTGAAGCGCGGCTGGACGTCGGCGAAGGCATAGCCGTAGCGGCCGGCGAGTTCGGTCAGCTGCTCGACCGTGTCCTCGACCGTCTTGGCGTTGTAGACATCGCCGTTCTTCATCGGCAGCTGGGTGCTCATCACCTCGCTGTCGAAGTCACGGAGCTGGCTGTCGACCTTGACATCGCCGAAGCTGTACTGCTCGCCTTCCTCGACCACGTAGGTGATGATGAAGTCGCGCTGGTCGGGGGTCAGCTCGGCGACGGCCGAGACGACGCGGAAATCGGCATAGCCCTCGGTCAGGTAGAACTGGCGCAGCTTCTGCTGGTCGAAGGCGAGGCGATCGGGGTCGTAGCTGGTGTTCGAGCTGAAGAAGCTGGTGAGGCGCGCCTGCTTGGTCACCATCTCGCCGCGCAGCTGCCCGTCGGAGAACTTCTCGTTGCCGAGGATGTTGATCTGGCGGACCTTGGACTTGGGGCCCTCGGAAATCTCGAAGACGATGTCGACGCGGTTCTGCGGCAGCTGCACCAGCTTGGGCTCGACCTTGGCGGCGAAGCGGCCCTGGCGCTTGTAGAGCTCGATGATGCGCGCAACGTCGGCGCGGACCTTGGAACGGGTGAAGATCTGGCGCGGCGCGAGCTTGATCTCGGGCACAATCTTGTCGTTCTTGAGCCGCTCGTTGCCTTCCAGCACGATGCGGTTGATCACCGGGTTTTCGGTGACGTTGATGACGACGTTGCCGTTCTCGTTGCGGATCGAGGAATTGGCGAAGAGCTCGGTCGCGCCGAGATCCTTGATCGCCTCGTCCGCGGCGGCGGCGGTGTATTCCTGTCCGACGCGCAGGCGGATGTAGCTGAGGATGGTGGTCGGCTCGAGCCGCTCGGCCCCGACCACGGTGATGGTGCGGATCACGTTGCCGCGCGGGGCCGGGGCAGGCGCCGCCGGCTGCGCTGCGGGAGCAGGCTCGGCCTGCTGCTGCGCCATCGCGAGCGAGGGCACGCCCGCAAGGATCGAGCCGCAGCACAGCAGGCTCGCCAGCCGCACGGCGGGGCGCAGGTGGGCAGGGTTGCAATCGGCCGGCACCGCGCCCGTCTCGCTCAATCGGTTCATGCAGCTAAAATCCCGTTCTCAACCCTGTGCGCCGCGTGCCTTGCGGCCCGTGATGCCAACCTGCCAGCTACCTGCCGCGCCCGCCCTCGCGCCGCCTTGTGTCCCGAGCCACGCCTCTGCCCGATGTGCCCCGCGCAATCAAGCCGCGACCGCCTCGCCCCGGCGTGCCTATCCACCGCCCGGATCAGCTGCCGAAGATCGGCAGCGTGACAATGTCGTTCACCGTCACCACCACCATCAGCATCAGCACCAGCGCAATCCCGGTGCGATAGGCCCACTCGGTCGCCCGCGGCCCCACCGGCTTGCGGCGGATCGCCTCGGCCAGGTAGAACATCAGGTGCCCGCCATCGAGCGCGGGGATTGGCAAGAAGTTGATGAATGCCAAATTAAGCGAGATCAGCGCGGCAAGGCTGATGAAGTTCAACGGCCCGAGGCTCATCTGCTCGCCCGAGAACTTCGCGATCTTGAGCGGGCCGCCCATCTCGCTGAAAGAGCGGTCGCCACGGATGATCTGGGCGATGCCGGTGATCATCATCCGTCCGGTGTCGAGACACTGCTGCACCGCCATCGCCGCCGCCTCGCCGACCGAAAGGGGCGCATAGCGTTCCTCGGTCTCGAGCGTGCGGATCCCGATCAGGCCGACGGTCTGGCTGTTGCCGAAATTGTCGGTGAGCTGCTGCGAGGCGGTCGTCACCGGCAGGTCACGGCGCGCGCCGCCCCGCTCCACGGTGATGACGAAGCGGTGGTTGGGCCGCAGCATGATCGTCTGCTGGATCTCGCGCCAGCTGGTCATGTCCACGCCGTCGATCGCCACGATCCGGTCCCCGACCCGGAAACCCGCCGCCTGCGCCCGCGAGCCTTCAGTGAAGGCGGCGACCGTGCCGACCTCGTCGGGCTCGACCGGCAGGGGCTTTCCGAAAGCGAGGTTGAAGGCGAAGAAGATCGCCAGCGCGACGAGGATGTTGGTGACCGGCCCCGCCGCCACGATCAGCGCGCGCTTCCACAGCGCGGCGCTCTGGAAGCTGCCCTCCTCGACCGGCGCGTCCGGATCGGGCACCGAGGCGGGGTTCATGTCGCCCTTGAACTGGACATAGCCGCCCAGCGGCAGCGCCGAGAGCTTCCAGCGCGTGCCCTGCCGGTCGGTGAAGCCCGCCAGCTCCTTGCCGAACCCGACCGAGAAGGCCTCGGCGCGAACCCCGAACAGCCGCCCGACGAGCAGATGGCCGAGTTCGTGGAGGGTGACGAGCGGTCCCAGCAGCAGCAGGAAGCCGATCACGTACATCCAGAAAGGCGGGCTCTCAAACAAGGGCGTTGGTCTCCAGCAGGGCCTGTGCCTGCATCCTTGCGGAATTGTCGACGGCAAGCACTTCCTCGAGGCTCGCCGGGCGCGGCGCGTCGTTGCTGCGCGCGAGGGTTTCCTCGACCAGTGCCGCAATGCGGGTGAACCTGATCTGACCGGCGAGGAAGGCCGCGACCGCGACCTCGTTGGCGGCGTTGAGGATCGCGGGCGCGCTGCCCCCTGCCGCAATCGCCTCGCGCGCAAGGCGGGTGGCGGGAAAGCGGTCCTCGTCGGGCGGGAAGAAGGTCAGCTCGCCGATGGCGGCGAGATCCAGCGGCGGGAGCGGCGTCTCCATCCGCTGCGGCCAGGCAAGGCACGAGGCGATCGGCACGCGCATGTCCGAAGGCCCGAGCTGCGCCAGCGTCGAACGGTCGCGGAATTCGACCATCGAATGGATCACGCTCTGCGGGTGGACGACGATCCCGAGCCGGTCGAGCCCCACCGGGAAGAGGTGATAGGCCTCGATATATTCGAGCCCCTTGTTCATCATCGTCGCGGAATCGACGCTGATCTTGGCGCCCATCGACCAGTTGGGGTGCTTGACCGCCTCGGCCGGTGTCGCCGCGTCGAGCTGCGCCTGCGACCAGGTTCGCAAGGGGCCGCCGCTGGCGGTGAGGGTGATCTTCGCCACGTCCTCGATCCGGTTGCCGGCCAGGCACTGGAAGATCGCGTTGTGCTCGGAATCGGTCGGCAGCAGGGTCGCGCCGTGCTTCGCGACCGCTTCCATCAGCACCTCGCCCGCCGAGACCAGCGCCTCCTTGTTGGCGAGCGCGATGGTGCCGCCGCGATCGACCGCCGCCATGACAGGGGCAAGGCCCGCGCAGCCGACGATTGCCGCCACGGTCATGTCGACCGGCCGCGCCGCCGCCTCGACCAGCGCCGCGCGGCCACCCGCGGCCTCGATCCCGCTGGAACCCAGCGCCTCGCGCAGTTCGGGCAGGCAGGTCTCGTCGCCGACCACCGCGAGCTTGGCGCCGAATTCGATCGCGAGCGCAGCCAGCTCCGCCGCGCTGCACTGCGCGGTCAGGGCCTCCACCTGCCATTCGTCACGATTGCGCCGCACCAGATCGAGCGTCGATGCCCCGATCGAGCCGGTCGCGCCAAGCAGGGTGAGCGTCCGCGTCATCGCTGCATCATCCCAGCAAAGCGGGCAGCGTGGCAATCACAAACAGCACGAAGAACACCGCGATGAAGCCGTCGAGCCGGTCGAACAATCCGCCGTGTCCCGGAATGAGCGCACCCGAATCCTTCAGCCCCGCGCGCCGCTTCATCCAGCTTTCGAAGAAATCCCCGGCCTGCGCGATCACCGCGATCAGCAGTCCGGCAAGGCCCGCCATCGCGAGATCGAGGGCCGTATAGCCCGGCACGAGCGCGGCAGGGCCGATATCCAGCAGTTCGACGACCACGCCCACCAGTGCCGCCAGCGCGGCCCCGCCGCCCAGCCCCGCCCAAGTCTTGGCCGGGCTGATGCGGGGCGCGATCTTGGGTCCGCCGATCGCGCGTCCCGCGAAATAGGCGCCGACATCGACCGCAATGATGGGGAGGATGAAGCCCGCGAGCACGCCCAGCGGCGCATAGCCCGACAGCTCGGGGTCGGGCAGGATCTGGCGGCCGTTGCGCACCGCCATCATCGCCAGCGCCGCCCCGCCGACATAGACCACCCCGCCGAAGAACCACAGGGTCTCGGCCACCGCCGACTGGCCGAAGCGCCCGACCAGACGGTTCCACTCCCACAGCACGCCGAGCGCGAGCAGCGCGACGAAGGCGGTCCAGAACCAGCCGCCCAGCCACAGCGCCCCGCCGGCCAGCACCAGCATGACGATGGCGCTTGCGAACCGCACCGGCAGGTCGCTCACCCCCGCCTTGGGATCGCGCACCCGCGCATCACCGTCCGCCATAGCGCCGCTCCCTCCGGGCAAAATCGTCGAGCGCGCGGGCGAGGTGCTCGGGCGCGAAGTCGGGCCACAGCGTGTCCACGAACAGCATCTCGGCATAGGCCGCCTGCCACAGCAGGAAGTTCGACAGGCGGATCTCGCCGCTGGTGCGGATCAAGAGGTCGAGCGGGGGCAGATCGGCAGTGTCGAGATGGGCGGCGATGGTCTCGATGCTGATCTCGCCCTCGCTAGCCGCCTTGGCCGCCGCGCGCGCGATCTCGTGCTGGCCGCCGTAATTGAGCGCGACCGCGAGCGTCTGCCGGCCGTTCGCGGTCTGCGCGAGGGCATCTTCCAGCATCGCGACGATATCGGGCGCGAGGCTCTGCCAGTCGCCGATGATCTTGAGCTTGACGTTGTTGGCGACGAATTCGGGGAGGTCCGATTTGATGAACCGGCGCATCAGGTTCATCAGGTCGTCGACCTCCTCGTCGGGCCGCTTCCAGTTTTCCGAGGAGAAGGCATAGAGCGTGAGGCATTCGAGCCCGGTCGGCTCCAGCGCGCGGACCAGCCGCCGCACCGCCTCCACGCCGCGCTGGTGGCCGACCGCACGCGGCAGGCCCCGCTTCTTGGCCCAGCGGCCATTGCCATCCATGATGATGGCGACATGTCTGGCGCGCGTCTGGTCCAATACCATCCCCAAATGTCCGTTCGCCTCGAGCGAAGTCGAGAGGCCCTGCCCGCCCTTGTGTCTCGACTGCGCTCGACACGAACGGGAGGCGGACCTCAGGATCGCCTTACTGCGTCAGGATTTCCTGTTCCTTCTTGGCCGCCGCCTCGTCGGTTTCCTTGACGTATTGGTCGGTCAGCTTCTGGACCTGATCCTCGGCGCGCTTGCGCTCATCCTCGGAGATTTCCTTCTTCTTCTCGTCGGTCTTGAGGCTTTCCATCGCATCGCGGCGCACGTTGCGGATCGCGATCTTGGCCTTCTCGGCATACTGCCCCGCGAGCTTGGCCAGCTCCTTGCGGCGCTCCTGCGTCAGGTCGGGGATCGGCAGGCGCAGGGTCTGGCCGTCGATGATCGGGTTGAGGCCGAGGTTGGCATAGGCGATGGCCTTCTCCACCGCGTGGAGGTTCGACTTGTCCCACACCTGTACGGAGAGCATCCGCGGCTCGGGCGCGGAGACGGTGGCGACCTGCTGGAGCGGCATCATCGAGCCGTAGACCTCGACCTGCACCGGATCGAGCAGGGTGGTGTTGGCGCGGCCGGTGCGCAGGCCCTGAAGGTCGCTCTTGAGCGATTCCACCGCGCCCTTCATCCGGCGCTCGACATCGGCCTTGTCAAATTGCGGCATGGCTGGGTTCCTCTCTGATGTCAGTTGTCTTGAACGATGGTCTGGACACCCTCGCCCGCCAGCACGCGGGCAAGGTTGCCCTTCTCGCGGATCGAGAAGACCACGATCGGAATCTTGTTGTCGCGGCACAGCGCCACGGCGGAGGCGTCCATAACCTTCAAGTTGTCCGCGAGCACCTTGTCGTAAGTGACGGTTTCGAAACGCACGGCCTCAGGGTTGTGCTTGGGATCGCTGTCATAGACCCCGTCGACGCTGGTGCCCTTCAGGAGCGCGTCGCAGCGCATTTCCGCCGCGCGCAGGGCCGCGCCGCTGTCGGTGGTGAAATAGGGCGCGCCGACGCCGGCGGCGAAGATCACCACGCGGCCCTTCTCCAGATGGCGCTCGGCGCGGCGGCGGATCACCGGCTCGCACACCTTGTCCATCTCGATCGCCGACTGCACGCGGGTCTGCACGCCGAGCTGCTCGAGCGCATTCTGCATGGCGAGCGCGTTCATCACGGTCGCCAGCATCCCCATGTAATCGGCCTGCGCGCGGTCCATCCCCTTGGCCGCCCCCGCCATGCCGCGGAAGATGTTGCCGCCGCCGATCACGAGGCAGATCTCGAGCCCGGTTTCCTTGGCCGCCTTCACCTCCTTGGCGAGCTCGGCGACGAATTCGGGATCGATCCCGAACTGCTGGTTGCCCATCAAGACCTCGCCCGAAAGCTTCAGGAGAACGCGCTTGATCGTGGGGAGAGACATGAGGCCTCGGGGCTCCTGCTGAAATCGGGTGGGGGGCACTTAACGGGACCAGCGCCAAATCGCAAAGGGTAAGCGCGATGCCTGGCACGGAAACGGCCGCCGCAGCATGTCGCTGCGGCGGCCGCCTTGTGTGTTCGAAGCCGGATCAGCCCTTGAGGGTCGCGGCGACTTCCGCGGCGAAATCGACTTCTTCCTTCTCGATGCCTTCGCCGAGCTGGAAGCGGACGTAGTCGACCAGCTTGATCGACTTGCCGGCGTCCTTGGCCGCCTTGGCGATGTATTCCTCGACCGTCGCCTTGCCGTCCTTGACGAAGATCTGGCTGAGGAGCGCGTTTTCCTTGGCGAACTTCTTCACCGCGCCTTCGACCATCTTGGCCTGCACGTCGGCGGGCTTGCCGCTTTCGGCAGCCTTTTCGGCGGCGATCTTGCGCTCGCGCTCGATCACGTCGGCATCAAGGCCGTCAGCATCCAGCGCCTGCGGGAACATCGCCGCGGCGTGCTGGGCGATGTCCTTGCCCAGGGCGTTGAGCGTGTCGGCGTCGGCATCCGATTCCAGCGCGACGAGCACGCCGATCTTGCCGAGCCCGTCGGCGGCCGCGTTGTGGATGTAGGGCACGACCGCGCCCTGCGTCACCGCGACCTGCTTGATGCGGCGGATCTGCTGGTTCTCGCCGATCGTGGCGACGTTCTCGGTCAGCTTGTCACCCACGGTGCCGCCGCCCGGATAGGCCGCCGCCTTGAGGGCTTCGACGTCGCTGGTGCCGGTTTCGAGCGCGACCGCGGTGGCGTTGCGCACGAAGCTCTGGAACTGGTCGTTCTTGGCGACGAAGTCGGTTTCCGAGTTGATCTCGACGGCCACGCCCTTGGTGCCCTGCACCAGAACGCCGACCAGACCTTCAGCGGCCGTGCGGCTCGACTTCTTCTGGGCGGTGGCGAGGCCCTTGGCGCGCAGCGCGTCGACCGCAGCCTCGATGTCGCCATTGGCTTCGGTCAGCGCCTTCTTGGCGTCCATCATGCCAGCGCCGGTGCGCTCGCGCAGCTTCTTCACGTCGGCGACGGAAATATCGGCCATGGGTGTTTCCTTTTCGTGTGTGTTCGGGCGCCCGGCCCTGCTCTCTCCGGATGGAGGGCAATGCCGGGCGCGCTAGAGGGGGATTGTGACGGGCGATTGACGGAGCAACCGCCCGTGCCGGAAGATCAGGCTTCGGCGTCTTCCGCGGCCGGCTCTTCGGCGACCACGTCTTCGGCCGGGGGCTCGGCCATCGCGCCGAAATCGCTCGACACGTCGGCCTGGAACTTGCCCTTGCCGGCGAGCGCGGCTTCACCGACCGCCTGGCAGTAGAGGCGCACCGCGCGGCTCGCATCGTCGTTGCCCGGGACCGGGAAGGCGATGCCGTTGGGATCGACGTTGGTGTCGAGGATCGCGATCACCGGGATGCCGAGCACGTTGGCTTCCTTGATCGCGAGGTCTTCCTTGTTGGCGTCGATCACGAACATCACGTCCGGGATGCCGCCCATGTCGCGGATGCCGCCGAGCGACATTTCCAGCTTCTCGCGCTCGCGGGTGAGCTGGAGGACTTCCTTCTTGGTGAAGCCCGAGGTGTCGCCCGAGAGCATTTCTTCCAGCGACTTGAGACGACGGATCGAGCCCGAGATGGTCTTCCAGTTGGTGAGCATCCCGCCCAGCCAGCGGTGGTTGACGAAGTGCTGGCCCGACATGCGCGCAGCTTCCGCGATCGGCTCCTGCGCCTGACGCTTGGTGCCGACGAACAGCACCTTGCCGCCCGAACGCACGGTGGCTTCCACGAAGTCCAGAGCGCGCGCGAAGAGCGGCACGGTCTGCGACAGGTCGATGATGTGAACCCCGTTGCGCGCGCCGAAGATGTACGGCTTCATGCGCGGGTTCCAGCGGTGGGTCTGGTGGCCGAAGTGGGCACCGGCCTCGATCAATTGCTGCATGGTGACGACGGGAGCCGCCATAGTCATTTCCTTTCCGGTTGTTCCTCTGGAAGGCTGGAACCGCGCTGGCGGAGATCCCGCCGCGGCACCGGTATGTGCGCCTTCCATGCGAATTTGCCGACCGGCCGGACCTCGTGCCCGAGCCGGGGCGAGCGGGCCCTTAGCCGCCTTGCGCCGCGAAATCCAGCCCCGATTGCCGGGTCGCGCAAGATTCCGTTTCGGCGGCCGGGAAAATGACGCTTGACAGGCTAGAACATGTAGGGAACAAGGCAGAGGAACAAAGAACGAACGATTAACCGTCGGACGAATCGGAGACCCGCCATGCTCGCGCTTGCCATCACCGCCCTGTTCACCTTCGCCGCGCTCGTCGCCGCCGCGGTCATTGCCGACAGCCTGGTGAAGGCGCGCGCGGCCTATCTGCGGCTGCTGCGCGAGGGCGAGGTGCTGCGGGCCGGCTTTGCGCTCAAGGCGGCGGCGGTCGAGATGAGCCTGCGGCCCGCCCCGCGCCCGGCGGTCGGGCGGGCTATGGCCGCGCGGCGTCCGGCGCTTGCGGCGGCACAGCCGCGGCCGCGAGCGCATCGAGCCTGCGTCGCCGCTTGATCCGGGCATATTTGACGAGGCCCCAGGGCATCAGCGCGAGATAGACCGTGCTGATCGCCGCCAGCGTCCACCACGGCTCGAGCAGCAGCGCGGCGAAGGCCAGGCCGATGAAGGCGATCAGCGGCAGGCGGACCGAACGGCGCGGGCGCAGCGAGGCCCAGCTCAGCGTCGGCAGGTTGGAGATCATCAGGATCGCGATCAGCGTCAGCCACACGACCATCAGCACCGGATCGCGGAAGAAACCGATCCCGGTCTCGTGCCACAGGTAGAAGGGCGTGAAAGCCAGCCCCGCCCCGACCGGCGCGGGAACGCCAGTGAGAAAGCCCGCCGATTTGTGCGGCTGATCGTCGACGTCGATGCGGGCGTTGAAGCGCGCCAGCCGGAGCGCGCAGCAGATTGCGAAGGCGAGCGCCGCGAACCAGCCGAACCGCTCCCAGTCCTGCAGCGACCACAGGAACAGGATGAGCGCCGGGGCGACGCCAAAAGACAGCGAATCCGCAAGGCTGTCGAGCTCGGCACCGAAGCGCGATTGCGCGTTCAGCAGCCGCGCGATGCGCCCGTCGATCCCGTCGAGCACGCCCGCCAGCACGACCAGCCCGATCGCGAAGGTCCACTGTGCGTCGATCGCGAAGCGGATGCCGGTAAGGCCCGAGCACAGCGCCGCCGCGGTGACCGCGTTGGGCAGCATCGCCCGCAGCGTCAGCCCCCCGCCGCGCAGATCGCCTGCGCGCAGCTCGTCCTGATCCTCGTCCTCGGCCGCCTTGGGGCCGAGCCGCGCCGGCAGGAAGCGCGCGCCCGGAAGCCGGCGCACCCCGCGCCCGCGTGCCGGGGCCTTGCGCGGCGGGCGGCTCATTGCGCGATGCCCTCGATGAGGCAGCGTTCGCCGATCTCGGCGATCACCGTCTCGCCCGCGATCACCGTCTGGCCGATCATCACCCGGGGGTCGGTGCCCGCGGGGAGATAGACATCGACCCGGCTGCCGAAGCGGATCAGCCCGACGCGCTGGCCCTTGGCGAGGATGTCGCCCGGCTTGACGAAGGGCACGATCCGCCGCGCCACCAGCCCCGCGATCTGGGTGAAGCCAATGCGCAGCCCGTCGGTTCGCTCGACCAGCAAATGCTGGCGCTCGTTCTCCTCGCTCGCCTTGTCGAGCTCGGCATTGATGAAGCGGCCCGGGATGTAGACCACCCGCCGCACCGTCCCGCCCACGGGCGTGCGGTTGATGTGGACATCGGCCACGCTCATGAAGATCGAGACCCGCGTCACCGGCCCCGCCGGCAGGCCGGGAAAGCCCGAGCCGTCATCGATCTGGAGTTCCAGCGGCGGTTCGACCTCGGTGATCAGCGTCACCCGGCCATCGGCGGGCGAAAGGATCGCGGTGTCGCTCTGCGGCACGACGCGTTCGGGATCGCGGAAGAAGGCGAAGACACCGGCCGAGAGCACCAGCATCGGCCAGCCCAGCAGCTCCCACCCCAGCACGAGCAGCACAAACAGGCTCGCGGCCAGCGCGATCAGGCCGAACCTGCGCCCTTCCGGGTGGATTGCGGGCCAATCCCAGCCCGCCTCGCCGCGGCCCTTGTTATCGACGATTTCGCCTGCCATCGGCTATGACTTCTAGGCAGACGCGCCGGCGCCCGCAAGCGACACCACCCTAACCTGCTTTGCGCACGAAGACCGTGCCGGCCGAATAGCCTGCCCCGAAGGAGCAGATGAGTCCGGTGTCACCGGCGGCAAGATCCTCGCAATGCTGGTGAAAGGCGATGATCGAGCCCGCGCTCGAGGTGTTGCCATAGGTGTCGAGCACGGTCGGGCTTTCGTCCTCCGAAGCCTCGTGGCCGAGCACCTTGTGCGCGATCAGACGGTTCATTCCCGCGTTGGCCTGATGCAGCCACAGGCGCCTGAGCGCCGCCGGATCGATTCCCAGCCGCCCGGCCTCGTCCACGATCATCTGCGCGACCATCGGGACGACTTCCTTGAAGACCTTGCGGCCCTCCTGCACGAACAGCTTGTCGGCCTTGCCCTCGCCCTCGGGCGCGGCGCGGTTGAGGAAGCCGAAATTGTTGCGGATGTTGTTCGAGAACACCGTCTTCAGCTTCGTGCCGAGGATCTCCCAGTGCGCCGCCGGAGCGATGGCGGCATCTTCGACCAGCACCGCGGTCGCCACGTCGCCGAAGATGAAGTGGCTGTCGCGGTCGCGCCAGTTGAGGTGGCCCGAGGTGATCTCCGGGCTGACCACCAGCACCGACCGCGCGTTGCCGGCGCGGATGTAGTCGGCGGCCGTCTGGATGCCGAAGGTCGCCGAGGAGCAGGCGACGTTCATGTCGAAGCCGAAGCCCTCGATGCCGAGCGCCTGCTGGATCTCGATCGCCATCGCCGGATAGGCGCGCTGCATGTTCGATGCGGCGCACAGCACGGCGTCGACATCCTCGGGCTTGCGACCGGCGCGCTCCAGCGCCTGCTTCGCGGCGGCGACGCCGATCTCGGCCATCACCGACAACTCGTCGTTCGGCCGCTCGGGCAGGCGCGGACACATGATGTCGGGGTCGAGGATCGCGGCCTTGCTCATCACGTGGCGCGCCTTGATCCCGCTCGCCTTCTCGATGAACTCGACCGAGGAATAGGCCAGCGGCTCGGCGTCCCCGGCCGCGATGGCATCGGCGTTGGCCGCGTTGTGGAGATCGACGAAGGCGTTGAAGCTGGCGACCAGCTCTTCGTTGGTGATGCTCTCGGCCGGGGTGAACAGTCCGGTGGCGGAGATGACGGGGCGTCCGGTGAGCGACACTTGCGATTCCTGCATGGAACTCTCTGGCTTGCGAAGGGCGCGGCCTTACTGCGCGCCGCCGCCCCCCGCAAGGCCCCGCACCGCCGCTGTCCGCACGATGCGCGGCGCGCAGGTCAGGCGCTCTCCGCCTGCGCCTCGCCCATCACCTCGCGCAGCAGCGGATTGGGGAAGGTGCGGGCGATGGTGACGGCATGGAACTCCTCCGTCAGCCCGGGCAGCTGGGCGAGCTCGTAGAGCGTGCCGCTCGCCAGCTCGTCGCGCACCACGATCGGCGGGATCACCGCCACCCCGGCATCCGAGCGCGCGAGCAGGCGCAGCATCGCCATGTCGTCGGCCTCGGCGGCGATGCGCGGGACGATGCCGAGCTGCTCGATCAGCGCGTCGAACCCGGCGCGCAGCTGCGTCTCGGGCGTGGGCAGGATCAGCGGCGCGCGGGTCAGGAGGACGGGCAGGCCCTGCGCCGCCAGCGCCAGCCGGCTGCGTGCGCCGACGAGGCTCACCGGCTGCTCGGCTATGCGCCGGACGAGATAGGGGCTGGCGGCATCGCGCGCGGGGACCTGGTTCGTCAGCAGCACGTCGATCCTGAGCGCGTCGAGCGCCCGCAGCAGGCTGGCCAGCGTGCCCGAGCGCAGCACCACCTCGACATCGTCGCGGCCCAGCAGCGGCGCGAGGAAACCCATCTGGAAGTTGCGCGAGAGCGTGGCGAGCGCGCCGATGCGCAGCACCTTCCTCTGCCCGCCGACCGCGCGGAAGGTCGCCTGGAGCTGTTCGGAGGCGCGGAAGATCTGGTCGGCATAGTCGAGCGCGATCCGCCCCGCCTCGGTCAGCACGAGATTGCGGCCGCGCCGCTCGAACAGGTCGTGGCCGAGATCGGCCTCGAGCGCCTTGATCTGGGTCGAGACCGCGCTCTGCGAGATGTTAAGCGCCTTGGCGGCAGCGGTCAGGGTGCCCTCGCGCGCGGTGGCGCGGAACAGGCGCAAGTGATGCAGATTGAGGCTCGCCATGGTCGATTTCCCGCCTGATCGTTCGTTCATGCCGAACGTTTCAGCGCAAAATATGTATTTTCTTTAATTTCGTCCACCCCCTATCCCGACGGCATCCGCAAACCTCTCGCTGCCGGAGTGCCCGTCCATGCCCGACGCCCTCGCCATCTCGATGCTCGCGCCGCTGGCGCTCGTGCCGGTCATCCTGCTTGCCCTCGCCCGCCCGGGCAAGCGCCCCGGCAGCCTGCCGCGCTGGTCGGAAGGTGCGGCCTTCGCCAGCTTCGCCATCGCGCTCGCGGGGCTCGCCCAGGCAGCTGTCGTCTCCTCCCCAGGTCTTTCGCTGCTGGACGGGCCTTTCGCGCTCGGCCTGCGCAGCGACCTCGTCGCCGCCAGCATGGCGAGCCTCGTCGGCTTCATCGGCTGGATCGTGATGCGCTACAGCCGCACCTATCTCGACGGCGAGGCGCGCGAGGGCGCCTTCCACGGGCTGATGCTGACCACGCTCGCCGCAGTGCTGGTGTTCGTGCAGGCGGGAACCCTCCCCACGCTGGTCATCGCCACCTTCGCGGTTGGCCTGACGCTCAAGCAGCTGCTGCTGTTCTATCCCGACCGCCCCGAGGCGCAGCGCGCCGCGACCAAGTTTTCGCGCGTCTGGTTCGCCGGAGACGTGATGCTCGCCTGCGCCGCCGGGCTGCTCTACGCGAAGTTCGGCACCCTCGACGTGACCGCGCTTCCCGCTGCCGCGACCGCCACCGACCTCGACTTTGCCGGCACGCTCGGCATCGCCGCGATCGTCGCGGCGGCCGCATTGAAGACCGCCGCCTTCCCGCTCCACGGCTGGCTGACCGAGGTGATGGAGGCCCCCACCCCCGTCTCCGCGCTGCTCCACGCCGGGATCATCAACTCGGGCGGCGTCCTGCTGATCACCGCCGCCGGCCTCGTCCAGCAGAGCACCGGGGCGATGGCAGCGCTGGTGATGATCGGCGGCTTCACCGCGCTGTTCGGCGCTGCCGTCATGCTCACCCAGAGCGCGATCAAGACCGCGCTTGCCTGGTCGACGGTCTCGCAGATGGGCTTCATGCTGCTCCAGTGCGGCCTCGGCCTGTGGACGCTCGCGCTGCTCCACATCGTCGCCCACTCGCTCTACAAGGCCCACGCCTTCCTCTCCTCCGGGAACGCGGTCGCCGAGGTCGCCAGCATCCGCCGCCCCGGCCCGGTCGCGGTGCCGAGCGTCGCTGCGGTGCTCAAGAGCTTCGCCCTCGCGCTGGCGATCTTCGCCGCCATCGCCGCCGGCTTCACCTTCGCCTTCGGCCCCAAGTCCCCGCAGGCGCTGGCGCTGGGCGCGATCCTGATCTTCGGGGTGGCCTACCTCGTCGCACAGGGCCTCGCCGGCCGTGCTCCGGCCGCGCTCACCACCCGCACCATCACCGCCGCTCTGGCCGCCGCGGTGGGCTACTTCACCTTCCAGACCATTGCCCAGGGCATCTGGGGCCCGCTGCTGCCCGCCGCACCCGCCCCGACCGAGCTCGAATGGGCGCTGCTGGTGATCGCGGTGGCGAGCTTCGGCCTCGTCGCCTTCGCCCAGGCGCTGTTCCCGCTCTGGGCGCACCACCCGGCGACCGCGGGCCTGCGCGTCCACCTCGCCAACGGCCTTTACATGAACGCCCTGCTCGACCGCGCGATCGGCGGCTTCCGCACCACAACCACCCGCTGACGAACGCTACCATCGGAGACAACGCCATGCTGATGAACCACGCCGACATCGCCCCGGCCCGCTTCTCGGCGGTGCTCGAAGCCGCCGAAGCCGCCGGGCGCATGGTTCCGCCCGCCTTCCCGCTCGACGCCACCGTGGCGGTCAACCCCTTCCTTGGCCAGACCGGGGAGGACCTCGCCACCGCCGCCGCGCGGCTCGCCCGGGTCGCCGGGGTGCGCGTGACGCGGACCGGCGCGGACTATGCCGCCGCCATCACCGAGGGCCGGATCAGCCCCGACGACCTCGCGGAGGCTTTCGCCGCCTGCAACTCGCCGCTCAAGCCGAGCAGCACGCTGGCCCTGCGCGAACTGGCCCGGCAACTGGGCGACGGCCCCACCCCGCGCGCCCTGCCGACGGTCGCCGATCTCGCCGCGCAGGCGACCGGGATCGACTGGCCGGCGCTGATCGACAAGTGCATCGGGCTGTGGGCCGCCGGGCACTTCGACCGCGGACAGGCGCTGTGGAGCCCGGCCCCCGGCGCCGAGGCCTTCGCCGCCTGGCGGGCCTGGGCGATGCATGACCTCACCCCCGAGATCGCCGGTCTCAAGGGCTTCTGCGCCCATGTCGCCTGCGCGCCCGACACCACCGAGCGCGCGATCCTCTCGGCCGCCGAGACCCTCGGCATTTCCGAGGCCGCCGCGCCGACCGCCTTCCACCGCCTCGCCATGAGCCTCGGCGGCTGGGCGCAGCACGCGCGCTGGCTGCTGTGGCAGGCGGAACTGGTGGGCGACACCGACCGCACCCTCATGGACCTCCTCGCGATCCGCCTGATCTGGGACGAGGCGCTGCTGGTCCAGACCCCCGCCATCGCCGAGCAGTGGGCCGCCACCGTCGCCGCCCACGCCGCGCCGGTCGCGCCGACGGCCGAGGACGTCGCGCTTGCCATCCTCCAGGATGCCGCCGACCGCGGCCACCAGCGCCGCCTCGCCGCCGCGCTGGACGGCGCCGCGCTGGCCGACGAGACCCGCCCCTTCCTCCAGGCTGCCTTCTGCATCGACGTGCGCTCGGAGGTGTTCCGCCGCGCGCTGGAAAGCGTCGACCCCTCGATCGCCACCATCGGCTTTGCTGGCTTTTTCGGCCTGCCGCTGGCGCACCACGCCCACGGCTCGGACATCCTCGAGGCGCGCCTGCCGGTGCTGCTCAACCCGGCGATCACCACCACCAGCGCGGGCGATCCGGCCAGGGACCAGGCCGACCGCATCGCCGCCCGCGGGGCGCGCGCATGGGGTCGCTTCCGCCAGGCGGCGGTCTCCTCCTTCGCCTTCGTGGAGGCGGCGGGGCCAGTCTATGCGGTCAAGCTGGTCAAGTCGGCGCTGGGCTTCACCCCCAAGCCGAAGGCCGAACCCGCTCCCGAAGTCATCGGCGGCATGAGCGCCGAGGCCAAGGCCGACACCGGTGCGGCCGTGCTCAAGGCGATGAGCCTGACGAAGGGCCACGGCGAGATCGTCCTGCTGCTCGGCCACGGCGGCAACGTCACCAACAATCCGCACGAGAGCGCCTATCACTGCGGCGCCTGCGGGGGCTACACCGGCGAGGTCTCGGCCCGCCTGCTGGCGATCCTGCTCAACGATCCCGAGACCCGCGCAGGCCTCGCCGCACGCGGGGTCGAGGTGGCCGAGGACACGCTGTTCGTCGCGGGTCTCCACGACACCACGACCGATGCGATCACGATCTACGAGGACGGCCTGCCCGCCGGCCGCGCCGGCGACCTCGCCAAGGTGCGCACCATGCTCGCACAGGCGGCCAAGATCGCCCGGGCCGAGCGCGCGCTGCGCATCCCCGGTGCGCGCGGCGAAAGCCTTCCGGCGCGCGCCCAGAACTGGGCCGAGATCCGCCCGGAATGGGGCCTTGCCGGCTGCGCCGCCTTCATCGCCGCCCCGCGCGCTGCGACTGCGGGCCGCGACCTCGGGGGCCGCGCCTTCCTCCATTCCTACGACTGGCAGGCGGACGAGGGCTTCGGCACGCTCGAACTCATCATCACCGCGCCGGTGGTGGTGGCGAGCTGGATCAGCCTGCAATATTACGGCTCGTCGGTCGCGCCCGAGATGTTCGGCGGCGGCAACAAGCTGATCCACAACGTCGTCGGCGGGATCGGGGTGATCGAGGGCAATGGCGGCCGCCTGCGCGCCGGGCTTCCCTGGCAGGCGGTCCACGACGGCGAGGCGCTCCAGCACGAGCCGCTGCGCCTCAGCGTGATGATCGAGGCCCCGCGCGAGCAGATGCTGGCGATCCTCGAGAAGCACCCGAGCGTGCGCGCGCTGTTCGACAATGGCTGGCTGCACCTCTTCGCCCTGAAGGACGGCAAGGTCGATGCACGCTATCTGCCCGGCCTCGCCTTCGCCGAGGCGACCGAACACAGCCTCGCCGCGTGACCGGATAGCCCGGCGGGTCGCAACGCTGGTGGCACCGCCCGCACCGCCCCCGCGGTGCGGGCGGTTTGCGTTCGGGTTCATCACGGGAACCGCCCGAAGGTGCTTTCGACCGGAAGGGAAGTGGTGGACAGGGCTGGATTCGAACCAGCGTACGCTTGCACGGGCAGATTTACAGTCTGCTGCCTTTAACCACTCGGCCACCTGTCCACACAGTCCCCTGTCGTCAGGGGGGCGTCCCGGGCCTCATGAGGCCCTGAAATCGTGCGAGTCCCGCTTGGGGCCTGCCGCCGAGAGGCGCCCCTTTGGCGAAGCGTCGCTTGCCTGTCAATGGCCCTGCTGGCAGGGGGCGGTCTGGAATGGCCCAGCCGGGGAACGATGATGAGCAAAGGTGAAAGAAAGCGCGCCCTCAGGGGCCGTGCGGGACGCATGAAGGGCGGGCGCGGTTCGGGCCGGGCCTCGAGCGGGCAGGTGCGCCTGTGGGGCCGCCACGCGGTCGAGGCGGCGCTGAAGAACCCCGAGCGGTCCCACCGCAAGCTGTGGGCGACGCGCGAGGGAATCGACAGCCTCGACGGCGAACTGCCGGCCGACTTCCCGGTCGAATATGCTGACGGCGCCGATCTCGCCCGCCTCGTCGCCAAGGACGCGCCGCATCAGGGGCTGGTGCTGGAATGCGCCCCGCTCGAGGACGTGTTCCTCGACGAGGTCGCGCTGGGCGAGGCGGCGCATCCGATCGTGGTGCTCGACCAGGTCACCGATCCGCACAATGTCGGCGCGATCCTGCGCTCGGCGGCGGCCTTCGGGGCGGCGGCGATCGTGACGCAGGATCGCCACGCCCCGCCCGAGGGCGGCGTGCTGGCCAAGGCGGCATCGGGCGCGCTCGAGACCGTGCCGTGGGTGCGGGTCGTCAACCTTGCCCGCGCGCTCGAGGAGCTGGCCGATGCCGGTTACTGGCGCATCGGGCTGGCGGGCGAGGCCGAGGCGGTGCTGGCCGACATCATGCCCACCGGCCCGCTGGCGATCGTGCTCGGCGCCGAGGGCGAGGGCCTCAGGCACAACATCGCCGCACATTGCGACGTGCTGGCAAAGCTGCCGATCTCCTCTGCGATCGAGAGCCTCAACGTCTCGAACGCGGCGGCGATTGCGCTTTATGCGACGGCGACGCGGGGGTAAGCTCGCGGCATAGGGAGGGGAAGCCATGACCATATCGACCACCATCCGCCTGCGCGCCGCGGCGCTGCTTTCAGGGCTCGCGCTGGCGCTTGCCGGGTGCTTCATGTCGCCGGGCAAGTTCACGTCCGAGCTCGCGCTGACCGGGCTGGACAGCTTCACCTTCAGCTACGAGGGCGAGATCTTCTTCCTCGGCCTCTCCAAGCTGGCGCAGATGGGCGCGGCGGCGGAGGAGGCCTTCACGCCCTCCGAATGCTACAGCGACGAGACCTTCGAGCCGCGCGAATGCACGAAGGAAGAACTCGACGCGCAGCGCGCCGAATGGGACGCCGGAGCGGCCGAGCGCGCGGCCAAGGCGAAGAAGGACGCCGAGACGATGAAGGCGATCATGGGCGGGATCGACCCGTCCGATCCCAAGGCCGCCGAACAGCTGGTCAGGCTGCTCGAACGCCAGAAGGGCTGGAACCGCGTGGTCCACAAGGGCGACGGGCTGTTCGAGGTGAGCTATGCCATCAGCGGCACGACGGGCCACGACTTCATGTTCCCGATGATCGAGGGCTTTCCGCCGCTCAATCCCTTCGTGCAGATGTTCCTGCGCGATGGCAGCCAGGCGCGGATCAATGCCCCCGGCTTCGCGATCCAGAACGGCGACAATCCGGTCGGCGGCATGATGGGCGGCATGGGCACGCTCGCCGGGCTTGCGGCGATCGGGGCTGCGCCAGAGGGCGATGCGGCGGACGGCGGGGCGACCGCGTTGCCTCCGGGCGTGCCGGTGCTCGAGGGCACCTTCACCATCCGCACCGGACCGGGCATGCGAATCCTCGCCAACAACACTGACGAAGGGCCCGAGACCGCGCCCGGCGGCGGCGAAGTGCTGCGTTGGAGCATCTCGCAGGCCACCACCCAGGCCCCCACTGCGCTGATCGCCACCGCCCGCTGAGGCCTGCGGGCCTGCGCAAAGAGAAACCCCGCCGGCCGCAAGGCCGACGGGGTTCGCTCTTTTTTCGGTAAGGCGGCGTCAGGCGCGGATCAGTTGACCGCGTCCTTGAGGCCCTTGCCAGCCTTGAACTTGGGCTGATTCGAAGCCTTGATCTTCATCGGCTCGCCGGTGCGCGGGTTGCGCCCGGTCGAGGCCTTGCGCTTGGCGACCGAGAAGGTGCCGAAGCCCACCAGTCGCACCTCGTCGCCGCCCGAAAGCGCCTTGGTGATCGCGTCGAACACGCTTTCGACGGCATTCGAAGCATCGTTCTTGGAAAGACCGCTTGCGTCGGCAACGGCGCTGATAAGGTCGTTCTTGTTCATCGGGGACCCCCTCGCTTCAGGATTTCGTTGTGTCGGTGAATCGCGCTTGTCGAAAGCCGGCAAATTGAGACCTTTTTGCTAGGCCTGTCAAAGGCAAATAGCCCGAGCGGGCTGCCCTTGAAAAAAGCCGTGCAACTTCCCGCGCCTAACTTGGGTTGGACACGGAAGCGGTCTGCACAAATGCGTCGTCGAAAAATGCGACCCTGCCGCGAATCGCGGCAAGCGAGGCCCTCTTAGCGTGTCAGTGGGCGGTTGGCACCTCTCCCGATGCGCCCGATGCACCCGAAGCGGAAGCAGTCGGCTGGCTGGCGAGATCGTCGGCCTCGGTCCATTCGATCGGTTCCAGCGGCTCGGTCAGCGCGCGGGCCAGAACCTCGTCGACGTGCGAGACCGGGATGATCTCCAGCCCTTCCCTGGCATTGGCGGGAATGTCGGCGAGGTCCTTGACGTTCTCCTCGGGGATGAGGACGGTCTTGATGCCGCCGCGAAGGGCCGCCAGCAGCTTCTCCTTGAGGCCGCCGATCGCCAGCACCCGGCCCCTGAGCGTGACCTCGCCGGTCATCGCCACATCGGGGCGCACCGCAACGCCGGTGAGGGTCGAAACGATCGAGGTGACCATGCCGATCCCCGCGCTCGGCCCGTCCTTGGGCACCGCGCCCTCGGGCAGGTGGATGTGGACGTTCTTTCGGTTGAACAGGCTTGGCTTGATCCCGTAGGCCGTGCTGCGCGCTTTCACGAAGCTGAAGGCGGCCTGGACGCTCTCGTTCATCACCTGCCCGAGCTTGCCGGTGGTCTTGATCTCGCCCTTGCCAGGCGTGGTGACGCTCTCGATGGTGAGCAGCTCGCCGCCGACCGAGGTCCACGCCAGCCCCGTCACCGCGCCGACCTGCGGCTCCTCCTCGGACACGCCGTGCTTGAAGCGGCGCACGCCGGAGAAGTCGCCGAGGTTCTCGGGCGTGATGGTGACGCTCTGCGCCTTGCCTTCGAGGATTTGCCGCAGGCTCTTGCGCGCCAGCTTGGCGATCTCGCGCTCGAGCGTGCGCACCCCCGCCTCGCGGGTGTAGTAGCGGATCAGGTCGCGCAGGGCCTCCTGCGTCAGGGTGAACTCGCCCTTCTTCAGCCCGTGCGCCTTGACCTGCTTTTCGATCAGGTGCCGTTCGGCGATCTCGACCTTCTCGTCCTCGGTGTAGCCCTCGAGCCGGATGATCTCCATGCGGTCGAGCAGCGGCTGGGGCAGGTTGAGGCTGTTCGCGGTGCACACGAACATGATGTCGGAAAGGTCGAGGTCCAGTTCCAGATAGTGATCCTGGAACTTGGCGTTCTGCTCGGGGTCGAGCACCTCGAGCAGCGCCGAGGCCGGATCGCCGCGGAAATCCTGGCCGAGCTTGTCGATCTCGTCGAGCAGGAACAGCGGGTTGGACGTGCCGGCCTTCTTGAGGTTGGCAACGATCTTGCCCGGCATCGAGCCAATGTAGGTACGCCGGTGGCCGCGGATCTCGGCCTCGTCGCGCACCCCGCCCAGGGACTGGCGCACGAATTCGCGGCCCGTCGCCTTGGCGATCGACTTACCGAGCGAGGTCTTGCCCACGCCCGGGGGGCCGACGAGGCACAGGATCGGGCCCTTCAGCTTGTTGGTGCGCGCCTGCACGGCCAGATATTCGACGATCCGGTCCTTTACCTTCTCGAGCGCGTAGTGATCGGCATCGAGCACCGCCTGCGCGCGCGCGATGTCCTTCTTGAGCTTCGACTTCTTGCCCCACGGCAGGCCGAGCAGCACGTCGAGATAGTTGCGGATGACGGTCGCCTCGGCGCTCATCGGCTGCATCGAGCGCAGCTTCTTCAGTTCCGCCTGCGCCTTGGCGCGGGCTTCCTTGGAAAGCTTGGCCTTCTCGATCTTCTCGGCGAGTTCGGCGATCTCGTTGCCCTCGCCGTCATCGCCGCCGCCCAGTTCCGACTGGATCGCCTTCAACTGCTCGTTGAGGTAATATTCGCGCTGGGTCTTCTCCATCTGGCGCTTCACGCGCCCGCGGATGCGGCGTTCGACCTGGAGGACGGACAGCTCGCCTTCCATGAAGGCCATGACGAGTTCGAGCCGCTTGAGCGGGCTCGCCTCGGTCAGCAGCGACTGCTTGTCGGCGACCTTGGCGCTGATCGCGGCGGCGATGGTGTCGGCGAGCTGGCCGGCATCATCGACCTCGCCGAGGTCGACGCCCGCATCCTCGCCCATCTTCTTGTTGAGCTTGACATATTCCCCGAACTGCTCGGTCACCTGCCGCATCAGCGCGGTAACCTCGCTGCCCGACACGGTCTCGGGCTCGATCGGCTCGACCTCGGCAAGGAGATACGTGCCCGTGTTCTCGAGCGCCGCCAACCGCGCGCGGGTCTTGCCCTCGACCAGCACGCGCACCGTGCCGTCGGGCAGCTTCAGCAGCTGGAGCACCTGCGCGATCACGCCGACATCGTAGAGGTCGTCGCCCTCGGGATCGTCGCAGCCCGGATCGAGCTGGGCGATGAGGACGATGTCCTTGGAGGCTTCCATCGCCGCCTCGAGCGCCGCGACCGACTTGTCGCGCCCGACGAAGAGGGGAACGACCATGCCGGGGAAAACGACGATGTCGCGCAGGGGAAGAAGGGGATAGGTCTGGGTCATGCCCGAGATATGGGAAGGGCCACGCGGTCCCGCAATGGGGCACAGAGGCTAGACTGTGGACGGTCGCCCCGCCCTGCCGAAAGCGGGCGGAGCGGTTCGCGGGGCTTTCCTACAGGCGTGCGGCGCGGCAGGGTGGTCGGGCTCTTTCCCATCGTCGGTTCGCTGGCACGCAGGCGAAAAACGCCGTGCACAGTGTCAACTTCGGTTTTGGCCCGAAAGCTTCTGAATTGGCTCGGGAATTCCTGTAGGATTGCGAAGTTTACAGTGTCAACTTTGTAAACTTCGCCCGGCCTCGGCCCTCACCCCAGACCGGGAAGGTTGAACCCGGGCGGCAGGCCCATCGAGCCCTGCATCTCGCGCATCTGCTGTTCCGAGACACGGTCGGCGCGGTCGCGGGCGTCGTTGAAGGCGGCCGCCACCAGGTCCTCGAGTATCTGCTTGTCGTCGGGCACCATCAGGCTGTCGTCGATCGACACGCCGAGGATGCGGCCCTTGGCGCTGGCGCGGACCTTGACGAGGCCGCCGCCCGCACTCCCCTCGACCTCGATCGAGTCGAGCTTCACCTGCATCTCGTTCATCTGCTTCTGGATGGTCTCGGCGGCCTTCTGGGCTGCGGCCATCATCTCTTCCATCGATTTCATCGCGGGGGGTCTCCTCAGTTCCACGGGGGGCTGCCGCCAGCAGCGGCACGGGGGGCGGTGCCGATCAGCTCGGCATCGGGGAAGGCCTCGAAGGCGGCCTTGACGAGCGGGTCGGAGCGGATGCGCGCATCCTCGGCCGCGGCGGCGGCCTCGGCGGCCTCGCGCAGGGAAGGCTGCGCTTCCCCGGTGCCGCGCTCGACCTGCCAGCGCTTGCCCGTCAGCCTGAACAGCGCCTCGCGGATATCGGGCGCGGGGTCGTCGGGGAAGCTGTCGGCCTGCTGGTAGACGAGGCGTTCGGGCCCGAGTTCGATCACCCGCACCCGGTCGCGCATGATCTGGGCGACGCGCAGCTGGCCCGAGGCATCGACCTCGTCGACCAGCGCGGCCCATGATCGGGCGGGCGCGGCGGCGACCGGGGCCGTGGCGGGCGCGCCGTCCGGTCCGGCGGGGGGGGCAGCGGCGATCCCGTTCGCGGCGAGTTCCTCGATCCGCTTTGCCAGCTTGCCCGGATCGGGCATTTGCGCGGCATGGAGGATGCGCAGCAGCGCCATCTGGAGCGAGACCAGCGGATCGGGGCCGGTGCGCACCTCGTCGTGGCCCTTGAGCAGCAGTTGCCACAGGCGGTGCAGTTCCCCCGCCCCCATCCGCGCGGCGAAATCGGCGAGCGCCCGGCGCTCGTCCTCGGCCGGGGCCTCGGGCTCGGCGCCCGAGACCTGCGCGAGGGTGATGCGGTGGACGAGGTCCATCAGCGCCCGCATCAGCGCGAGCGGCTCGACGCCGAGGGCATATTGCTCCTCGACCGCGGCGAGCAGCGCCCTGGCATCGCCTTCGAGCAGGTGCCCGAGCAACCGGCGCTGCGCGCTCTTGTCGGCGAGGCCGAGCATGTCGCGGACCCGGGAAGCCGCGACCTTGCCCTCGCCGTCGAGGTCGGCATGGGCGATCGCCTGGTCGAGGATCGAAAGGCCGTCGCGCACCGATCCCTCGGCGGCATTGGCGATGATCGAGAGCGCCTCGCCCTCCGCCTCGACACCTTCGAGGGCGCAGACCTTGGCGAAGTGTTCGGCGAGCAGACCCGCCGGGATGCGCCTCAAGTCGAAACGCTGGGTGCGGCTCAGCACCGTGACCGGCAGCTTGTCGACCTCGGTGGTGGCAAACAGGAACTTCACATGCGGCGGCGGCTCCTCAAGTGTCTTGAGCAAGGCGTTGAAAGCATTGCGGGACAACATGTGGACTTCGTCGATGATGTAGATCTTGTAGCGCGCCGAGACCGCGGCATACCGGACCTGCTCGATGATCTCGCGCACGTCGTCGACCCCGGTGTTGGAGGCCGCGTCCATCTCGATCACGTCGATGTGGCGGCCCTCGGCGATGGCGGTGCAGGGCTCGCACTGCCCACAAGGGTTGATCGTCGGCCCGCCCTGCCCGTCCGGCCCGACGCAGTTGAGCGCCTTGGCGATGAGGCGCGCGGTCGAGGTCTTGCCGACCCCGCGCACCCCGGTCATCAGGAAGGCGTGGGCCAGCCGGTCGCGGGCGATGGCATTGGCGAGGGTCCGCACCATCGCATCCTGCCCGATCAGCTCGGAGAAGGTCTGCGGCCGGTACTTGCGAGCGAGGACGCGGTAAGGCTGCGCGGCGCCCGGCTTCGGCGCGGGGGGCGTCGGTGCGGGCGCAGCTGCGGGCGCGGGCGCGGGATCGCCGAAAAGGGCGTTCTGCCCCGCAGCCTCGAGCTCGGCGAGGCTCGGACCCGTCTCTTCCTCGGGCAGTTCAGGATCGGAATCGCTCATCGCCTGCCATCTTAGGCCCGGCATCGCCCAATGTCGAAGACTTGCGGCCGGTCATCACCCGAACTTCGCGCGCGCCTCGCCCTTGACTCCGGTTGCAATTCGCAATTGAATTGAGCGCGAAGGGAGACCGTGATGAGCATCATTCCGGGCCGAATGACCGACAGCCATACCGGCCCTCTCGTGGTGTTCCTGATCGGCATGCGGATCAACCACTTCCACAAGATCGGCCGGTGGTGGCCCGTGTTCCGGGCGATGGGCCCGATGATCCGCGAACTCAGCCGCAATCCCGAGAGCGGCTTCCTCGGCACCGAGTTCGCCCTGTGCTCACCGCGCCAGATTCTCTTGCTGCAATACTGGCGCGATTTCGACAGCCTCGAGGCCTATGCCCGCAACCGCGACGCGCAGCACTGGCCGGCATGGACCGCCTTCAACCGCAGCATCGGCAATGACGGGACGGTGGGGATCTACCACGAGACGTACGTCGTCGCGGCCGGCGCGCACGAGACGGTCTATGGCAACATGCCGCCCTTCGGCCTCGGGCGCGTCAGCGGGCTGGTGCCGGCGACCGGATCGCGCAATGCGGCGCGCGAGCGGATGCGCGCAGGCTCCGGTGCAATTGCCGACGATGCGTGAGGAAGGAGCCGGGCGACCCGCCGCAATCCACCTGGGCTGCTGCCTTCCGGCCCTGACCCGGTGAGCGGACGCAAACGTCCACCCGACTCCCGGGTGGGCATATGGCGTCCGTCAGGCGAAACGTCAACTCAGCGGAAATTGTCCGCGTAGGCCTGGAGCTTCAACCGCCTCGGCGGCGTGGCGATCACGCGGGCCGGGATGCCGTATTTCTCGGCATAGGCCCGCGCCGCTTCCTTCGAAGGGAAGGTGAGCTTCACCTGCGACTGCGTGTCCGCGCTCCCGGTCCAGCCCATCAGCGGATCGGCGAAACGCGCCTCGGACTGCTCGAACTCCAGCACCCATTCATCGGTATGGGCCTTGCCGGACTGCATCGCGTGCTTGGGCTTCTGGTAGATACGTGCGCTCATGACCCGCCCCTTAAATCACGAATCGCTGCGGTTGAAGGCGTTTTTGGTCTTCATGCTCGGCTTTTCCAGCCACGGCTGATCGGGCCAGCGGTGCTTGGGATAGCGGCCCTTCATGTCCTTCACCACATCGCGCCAGCTGCCGCGCCAGAAGCCGGGAAGGTCGCGGGTCGACTGGATCGGGCGGCCCGCCGGGCTGGTGAGTTTGAGCAGCAGGGGGGTGCTGCCGATCATCGGCTGCGCGTCGAGCCCGAACAGGCCCTGCACCCTCACCTCGACACTCGGTGCGTCATCACCGGCATAGTCGATGGCGTGGCGCGTGTCTGCGGGCGAGGTGAAGTGGGTGGGCGCAGCCTTGTCGAGCGTGGCGCGGGCGTTCCAGTCCAGCATTCCCAGCGCGGCCTCGGCGAAGCGGTGCGGCGGCAGGTCGAGATCGCGGCGGCCCGACAGCAGCGGTGCGAGCCACTCGCCGGCGCGGGCGGACAGGGCCTCGGGCGAGAGCGCCTCCACCCCGGCGAAGCGGCCTCGGGCGAGAAAGCCTTCGGGCATGAGTTCCCCCAGCTTCTCCAGCGCTTTTTCCACGAGGATATCCACAAGCAGCGCCGGATCTGGCGCAGGCTCGGGCACGCTTGC
The DNA here is from genome assembly GCF_056868655.1 of Porphyrobacter sp. THAI-01a. Classification (NCBI taxonomy): domain Bacteria; kingdom Pseudomonadati; phylum Pseudomonadota; class Alphaproteobacteria; order Sphingomonadales; family Erythrobacteraceae; genus Porphyrobacter; species Porphyrobacter sp. THAI-01a. The sequence goes on from NZ_CP180579.1 coordinate 2,026,604, forward strand.
CAGAACGATCGCCCCGAGCCGCCGTTCGCGCCGGGCCTCGACCCGGTTCTTTTCATTGTTCCAGCGGGTTGTGACACGCTCCTGAAGTTCGTTCGCGAACAGGGCGGCGATCCGATCGGGTGCGAGTTCGGCCCCGGCGGTGATGCGCGCGCCCTTGGCCTGCCCCTGGGCATCGCCGATCACGATCCACTCGGCGCGGGCAATCGGCGAGGCGGGGTCGAGGATATAGCCCCTCCCCCCGGCGCTGATCCAGCTCTCGCCCGAGGGGTCGCGGCGGCGGGCGACGAAATCGGGACGGGCGAGCGCGAGGGCTTCGGCGGCGTCCTTCGCGGGGCTTTCGCCGATCACACCCGCCAGCTTGGCCGCCTGCCCTGCCCAGCCCCTCGCAATCCCAGCCGCAGCGCTGCTGCGCGGCGCGCGGTCACTGCGCCAGCGGGCGAGGCGCTGCATCAGGTCCTCGCCCCGTCCGCCGAGCCCGCGTTCCTGGAGCAGCATCACCAGACGCGCGGCATCCTCGCCCACGCCGGCGGCGGAGCCGTGGAGAACGGCGGCAGCCTGGTCGGGGGCCATCGGCAGGCTCGCGACGGCTTGCCCGAGCGGCGTGATCCGCCCGCCTGCGTCGAGCGCGCCCAGCGCCTCCAGCGCGCGCCGCGCTGCCACGACGGAAGCCTCCGGCGGCGGATCGAGCCACGGCAGGGAAGCCGGATCGGCAGTGCCCCATTTCGCCAGCCGGAGCAGCAAAGGGGCAAGGTCGGCCTGCATGATCTCGGCCGGCGCGAATTCGGGCCGACCGGCATGTCCCGCCTCCTCCCAGAGCCGATAGGCGACCCCGGGCCCCTGCCGCGCCGCGCGCCCGGCCCGCTGCGCCGCCGAGGCCTGTGAGGCGCGGCGGGTGACGAGGTGCGTGGTCCCCGCCGCGCGGTCGAACTCGGCTAGGCGGGCGAGACCGGAATCGACCACCACGCTCACCCCGTCCAATGTCAGCGAGGTTTCGGCAATCGCGGTCGCAAGGACGATGCGCCGCCGCCCTTCGGGATCGCGCCGGATCGCGGCGCGCTGGGCAGCGGGTTCGACCTGTCCGTGCAGGGCATGGATCGGCACATCTGACAAGCGCGGCTCCAACCGCTCGCGCACCCGCTCGATCTCGCGCACGCCGGGGAGGAAGGCGAGAATGTCGCCCGCCTCCTCGCGCCACGCGGTGAGGATGGCACCGGCCATGCGATCCTCGATGCCTTGCGAGGCATCGCCGCCAAGCCATTTGATCGTCAGGGGAAAACTGCGCCCCTCGCTTTCGATCACGGCCGCGCCCTCGCCCAGCAGCCGGGCGAAGCGCGCGCCGTCGATGGTGGCCGACATCACCAGCACGCGCAGGTCCTCGCGCAGTACGGCGCGGGTCTCCAATGCCAGCGCGAGGCCGAGATCGCTGTCGAGCGCGCGCTCGTGCGCCTCGTCGAAGAGCAGCGCCGAGACGCCGGGCAATTCCGGATCCTCCACCAGCCGGTTCACGAGGATCGCCTCGGTTACGACGAGTATCCGGGTGCGCGCGGAGGTTTTGCTGTCGAGCCGGGTCATGTAGCCGACCGTCTCGCCGGGCTTCTCGCCGAGCATCTCGGCCATGCGCTCGGCGGCGGCGCGGGCGGCGACGCGGCGGGGCGAGGTGAGGATGATTTGGCCGGTGCACCACGCATCGCCCAGCAGGTCGGGAGCGACCGCAGTGGTCTTCCCCGCCCCCGGCGGCGCGATCAGCACGGCGGCCCCCGCCCCGGCCAACGCGGCGCGGATCTGCGGCAGGACGGCGTGGATGGGAAGGTCGGGCTTCACGCCCCGCCCGATAGCCTGCTCAATGCCCCCGCGCGACCGCGAATTGCGCGGCTTCGGCCATCGCCGCACGGGCCTTGCCGTCGGGGAAGATCGAGATCGCGTCGATGGCGCGGTGCGCGAAATGGCGTGCCCGTTCGCGGGTGTCCTCGACCGCGTTGTGCCGGCCGATCAGCCCGATCGCATGGGCGAGGTCCGCGTCGGAGGTGCGGTGGCCGAGGATCGCGTCCCTCCAGAACCGGCGTTCGTCCTCGGTGCCGCGGGCATAGGCGAGGATCACCGGCAGGGTCATCTTGCCCTCGCGGAAATCGTCGCCCTGGTCCTTGCCCATCTCGGCGGCATCGGAATCGTAGTCGATCGCATCGTCGACCAACTGGAAGGCGACCCCGAGATTGCGCCCGTAGGCCTCGAGCGCGCGCTCCTGCTCCTCTGAGCATTCCGCCACCACCGCGCTGATCTGGCTGGCGGCGGCGAACAGGGCGGCGGTCTTGGCGCCGATGATGTGGAGGTATTGTTCCTCGCTCGTGGTGATCTGGCGCTGGGCGGAGAGCTGCGAGACCTCCCCTTCGGCGATCACCGCGCTCGCGCGGCTGAGGATCGAGAGGACGCGCAGGGACCCGTCCTCGGTCATCAGTTCGAAGGCGCGGGAAAACAGGAAATCGCCGACCAGCACGGTCGCGGGATTGCCGAAGATGATGTTGGCCGCCGCCTTGCCGCGCCGCAGTTCGCTGCCGTCGACCACGTCGTCGTGGAGCAGCGTGGCGGTGTGGATGAACTCGACGGCCGCGGCCAGCTTGTGGTGACGCGTGCCCTTGTAGCCGACCAGTTCCGCGCCCGCGAGCGTCAGCATCGGCCGCAGCCGCTTTCCGCCGCCCGAAATGAGGTGCCCGGCGAGGCGCGGGATGAGCGGGATCTCGCTCTGCATCCTCTCGAGGATGACGGCGTTGACCGAGTTCATGCCCGCTGCCGTGAGCGACAGCATGGGATCGAGTGTCGGTGCCTTGCGCGGCAGGGGAATGATGTCGGCACTCATGCTGGCCAAGGCTCTAGGGCGGCCCCAGCGTGCTTGGCAAGCGCAGAATTGCTGCTAATCCTGCGCGCCATGGCGCACGATCCGCAACACTCCGGCGCACCCGATCCGGTGCTCGCGGCCTTCCGCAAGAGCATCGACAACATCGATGCGGCGCTGATCCACATGCTCGCCGAGCGGTTCCGGATCACGCAGGCCGTTGGCGCATACAAGGCGAAGGCCACCCTTCCCCCTGCCGATCCCGACCGCGAGGCCCGCCAGATCGCGCGGCTGAGGAAGCTGTCGGAAGAGGCCGATCTCGACCCCGAATTCTCCGAGAAGTTCCTGCGGTTCATCATCGACGAAGTGATCCGCCATCACGAGCGCGCGCAGGCGGGCTGAGGCGCGTCAGGGCGTCTCGTCCTGCGGCTCGCTGGGCGGAAAAGTGGGCGGAGGCGGCGGCGCGGCCTGATCGCGCAAGCTTTCGAGCAGTTCGGCGCGCTCGCGCAGTATCCGAGCCTGGTTGCGGGTCAGGCGGTCGGTCTCTCCATTGCCCAGCAGGATGCGCCGCCCGCGCCCGTCATAGCCAAGCGGCGCACCGAGACACGTGGCGTCGCGGCCCAGTTCCTCGTCGCATTGCGGGCCGATACCGGTGCGGTCGAGAACCGGCACCGCATAGGGATTGTTGAAGACGGTGCGCTGGCCCGCTTGCGGGTCGGGACTGGCGCAGCCGGTCATTGCGAGCGCCGCAATGATCATGCTGCACTTTGCCGTCGCCATGTCCCGGACCTCCCGCATGCGATGCTTTTTCAGTGGCTTGCCAGCTGTGAACCGCGGGTGAACCGGAGATGCCGAGCGGGGGCACGCGGGCCCGTTGCCGAGCAAGCGTGCCCCCGTGCAGGAGACGAGGCGTTCCACCAGACCGCCTCGCTCTCGCTGCCTGCGCGCGCTCCATCGGGGTGGCAGGCCTGCGGGGCGCAAGGCCTGCCAGAGCGGCACGCCGGATCTGCGTGTCAGCCGCGCGGGCGGCGCACACGCGGCGGGCGGGTGCCTTGGGCGCGACTGCGCGAGACGGAGCTGTTCACCTGGCGATTGGCCCGGGTGGTGGCACGGCTGCGCGAGCCGATCACCTCGCCAGCCGGATTGGTGACGTTCTGGCTCGCCTGCGAGTTGCCCTGGCCGTCGCGGCTGCGGCTGCCTGCAACACCATAGCTCTGCCCCCTCGCATCCATGGTGGTGCCTTCGAAGGTCGACCCGTTCTCGGTCCGCGTGCGCTCGCCGGCGAAGCTTCGCGAATTGCCGCGCGGGCCGGTCTGAACGACATCGAGGGTGGCGCCCGTTTCGGTTCGCTGGCGCACCGCGCTGGTGGTGGCGGTGTTTACGGTGGCGGTGCTGGTCACGCTGCGGTCCCGCGTGGCGGTGCCGGTGTCGGGGTTGACGGTGGTGGTCCGGACGGCGCTGACGTTGGGACCTTCGTAAGTCTTCGTGGGGCTCTGTTCCTGCGCGGCAAGAGGCGCGGCGAAGGCCAGGGCGGTCAGCGAGGCGAGCATCAGGCGGGTCTTGAACATGGCATAATCCTCCGTGCAATCATGGGTTTGCGGGTTCTTCGGCAGGCAAGGGGGTGATGCCGCCGGTGACATGGAGGAAACGTGGCGGGGGCGATGACCCTTCGCGCCGGGTGCGCTTTTTCGCTCAGTTCTCCGGGACACCGCCGGGTTCGTCGGGTGCCGTGCCGGATTGGTGCAGGTCGGTGGCCTGATCGGGTTCGGCAGCAGTGGGCGCCGCACCGCGCAGGCGTTCGGCACGACGCTGGCGCCATTCCTCGATCAGGGCGCGGCGCTCCTCGGGAGAGACCTGCTGCAAGGCGCGGCGGCGTTCCTCGGGCGGCATCCGGCGCAGGCGTTCGATCCGCTCGCGGCGTTGGTGCGTCTGACTGTCCTCGCGCAGCGGCCGCAGGATGTCCTCGCGGGTGAGGGCCTCCCCGCTCTCGACCCGGCGTTCCATTTCCTCGCGGCGCAGCTTCACGCGTTCGTCGAAAGCCTGTTCGCGGCGCGTGCGGGCGTCCTCGATCCGCTGGCGCAGGCGAGCCTCCTGTTCCGCGGTCGGTACGGGCAGGCCTGCGGCGCGGCGGCGCTCGATCTCGCTGGCGATGCGCTGGTCGATGATCTGGCCCCGCTCCTCGCGGCGGCCCTTGCGCACCTCGTCAATGCGGCGGAAAGCCTCGCCGAGTTCCTCGGGCGTGTCGATCGGGCCGACGATTGCGACGGGGGCCGGGGTGACGGGATCGGCAGCAGCGGGGCGCGGCGTCGACGGCGCGGGCGCCGGCGCGGCGGCGGCCGTGCCGGTCAGGCTCGCCCAGACCTTGCCCGCGGTGGGCACGGGAAGGTCGAGCCTCCCGAGCAGGCCCGTCGCCGCCGCCGCCGTGGCGAGGGCGCCGAAGCTGGCGAGGCCGATCGCGATGCGCCGGCCCATCCGCCAGCCCCGCCCGCCGCGTGCAGGACGGCGCAGATCGGGCAACGGCGCCGGACGCGCCTCGGCAGCCGCCAGCACGCGCTCGGCAAAGCCGGGCGGCAGCGGCGGCGGCGCGTAGCCGTCGAGCGCCCGCGCGAGCGGGCTGCCGGAACGGATCGGCGCGCCCTCGTCCTGATCGTTCACGCTCATGGCGTGCCTCCTTGCGCCGCGAAGGCCTGCCGCAGCGCCGCGCGGGCGCGATGCAGCAGGGATTCGAAGGCCTTGATGTTCATCTCCATCGCCTCTGCCGCCTCGGCATTGGACAATTCCTCGTAGTAGGTCAGCACGATCGCCGCGCGCTGGCGGTCGGGCAGCGACAGCACGAGACGGCGGGCCAGCCCCTCGCGCTCGTCCGCCTCGATCAGCGTGTCGGCAAGCGGCGCCTCGTCCTCTCGGTCGGGCACTTCCCCGTCCGACAGCCGCCGCGACCGGCGCAGGCGGTCGATGGCGAGGTTCGTCACCACTCGCTGCAACCACCCGCCGAGCCGCAGGGTGCCCGCCGCTTGGCTGCCGACCGGATGGCGCGCGGCAATTGCCGGGGCCTGATCCCAAAGCCTGAGGCAGGCCTCCTGCACGATGTCCTCCGCCTCATGCGCGTCGCCCGTCATCCGGAAGGCGGTGCGGTGAAGCGCGCCCGCATGCCGCGCGATGAGGTCGCGCAGCGCCGCGGGGTCGCGGGCCGCCAGCCGCGCTGCCAGCACCGCATCGTCGCCGGGGCCGGCGACGCGCGGTGCATGGAAGGAAGGCTCATTGCCTGCGGTCATCTCGTCTCGCGCAAATGGCCCCGTTTGCGTCAGTCTGTCGCTGCCCCAACGCCGCGCCTGCCCAAACCCTTCGCGGCGGACGCGCGCGAAATTCAGTCCGCGCGCGGCAGGCGCAGTTCAACCAGCAGGCCGCCCAGGTCCTCGCTCTCGCGCAGAGTGACGCTGCCGCCGTAGATTTCCGCCACGTCGCGCACGATCGCAAGGCCCAGGCCGGTGCCGGGCTTGTCGGTGTCGAGCCTCACCCCGCGGTCGAAGATGCGGACGCGCTCGGCCTCGGGAATGCCGGCGCCGTCATCCTCGACCCAGATAAGGCACATCTTCGGATCGCGCGGGGTCTCGTCCTCGTCGGGGTCGATGGTGACGAACACGCTGCCGCCGCCATATTTCGCGGCGTTCTCGATCAGGTTGCCGAGCAGCTCGTCGAGGTCCTGCCGCTCCAGCGCAACCGTCGCAGACCTGTCACCGGCGATGTCGAGGCGGCCTTGCGGATAGAGCCGCTCGACCGCGCGCCTCACCGCCTCGGCGCTCGCCATGACATTGGTGCGCGCATGACCCACCGCCCGGCGACCGACCGCGCGGGCGCGGGCGAGGTGGTGGTCGACATGACGCTGCATCGTGCGCGTCTCGCGCATCACCGCATCGCCGAGATCCGGCGCGCGGGCGGTGGCGGCGTTGGTGAGCACGGTCAGCGGGGTCTTCAAGGCATGGGCCAGATTGCCCGCATGGCGGCGCGCTTCCTCGGCCTGCTTCTCGGAGTGTTCGAGCAGTGCGTTCAGTTCCTCCACCAGCGGCTGCACTTCCAGCGGCAGGGGTTCGGTGATGCGGTTCGCGCCCGTGGTGCGCAGGTTCTGGATCGCCGCGCGCACCCGTCTCAGCGGTGAGAGGCCGTAGCGCACCTGCATCACCGCCATCAGCAGGAGGCCAAGGCCGAGGATGGCGAAGCTCCAGATCAGGATCAGCCGCACGCGCCCGATCTGCGTGTCCATCTGCTCGGTGGCGCTGGCGACCGCGAAGGTCCAGCGCGTCTCGCTCCCCGGCAGGATGATGGTCCGCTCGGCGATCCGCAGCGGCTCGCCGGGGAACTGGTCGGAATTGTAGAAATGCACGTCGCTGTCGAAATGGTCGCCCCCGGCCTCGACACCCTGAAGGCGCAGCGTCCGGTCCCAAAGGCTGCGCGAGGGCCAGGGATCATGACCGACGCCGCTGACCTGCCAGTAGAGCCCGCTGCCCGGCTCGAGAAACCGCTGGTCGCCGAGCGTGCGGTAGAACTGCACTTCGCCGAAGGCGTCGATCTCGGCGGCGGAGATCATGGCGGTGAGGATGTAGTCGAGCTGCTCGTCGAAATTGGCTTCGACCTGCGTGGTCAGGGTGCGTTCGAGCGCGATGCCGCCGCCCAGCAGGAGCACCGAGATCCACCCGGCCGCGATCAGCGTCATGCGCCGGGCGAGACTGGCGCGGGGCCTTGCGGCGGGCGGCGGCGGGACGCTCTCTTCCGGCACGATCACGGCCCCGCCCGCAGGCAAGGCCGATGCGCCATCGCCGCCGGCTGCCGGCGCCTCAGGCGCGCGGCTGGTCGGCGGGGTCGTCGAGGCTGTAACCGAGGCCACGGATCGTCGTAATCACGTCTGCGCCGAGCTTCTTGCGGATGCGGGTGACGAAGACCTCGATGGTGTTCGAATCCCGGTCGAAATCCTGGTCATAGATATGCTCGATCAGTTCGGTGCGGCTTACCACCTTGCCCTTGTGGTGCATGAGGTAGCTCAGGAGCTTGTACTCCTGCGCGGTGAGCTTCACCGGCTCGCCGGCCAGCGTCACCCGGCCCGAACGCGTGTCGAGGCGCACGTCGCCGGCGGTCAGTTCGGACGAGGTGTTGCCCGAGGCGCGGCGGATCAGCGCGCGCAGGCGGGCGATCAGTTCCTCGGTCTGGAAGGGCTTGGCGAGATAATCGTCCGCCCCTGCATCGAGGCCCGCCACCTTGTCCGACCAGCTGTCGCGCGCGGTCAGCACCAGCACCGGGAAGGTGCGCCCCTCGCGCCGCCACATGCCGAGCACGGTCAGCCCGTCGATCTCGGGCAGGCCGAGGTCGAGCACCACCGCGTCGTAATCCTCGGTCGAGCCCATGAAGTGCCCGTCCTCGCCATCGGTCGAAAGGTCGACCGCATAGCCCTGCCCTTCAAGAGTCGCCTTGAGCTGGGCGCCGAGAGTGGGTTCGTCTTCGACGATCAGAATGCGCATGATCCACCAATTTCCTGCGTGATGATGGGCCGCGTGGTGCGCTTTTGGCGCGGGGGCGTCAAGCGAACCCCTCGCGCGCCCGGCCCTGCTGTCCCCCGCCGATTACCCATGCGTCCGGCCGTCAGCGCGAGCGGCCGATGATCCGCCCGGTGCGGGCATCGACATCGACATAGGTCACGCGGCCATCCTTGATGAACTTCAGACGATAGGCCCGCGCGGTCGAATCATAGGCAAAGCCGAGATACTCGGCATCGCGCATCGTCGGCAGGATGCGCGCCTCGATCTCGCCCGAGCGCATGATCGTGCCCGCCTGCGCCTCGCGCCGCGCCTCGCCTTGATCGCCGCGCGCCTGCTCCTGCGCGCCGGCGGGGGAACCGGCGAGGACGGCGGCGGCAAAAAGGCCGGATATCAGGGCGGGACGGAATTTCATGACACGATCATGCCTAGGCTGTGTCCATTGAACAAGCCGTGAATGGTTCAGCGCGGGGTTGCAGCGCCGCCCTTCCCGACCAGTTCGTAGGTGACGGTGACGCTGATCCCCGCCGCCACCAGCCCGGGCTGCACCGGCGGCGGTGCGGCGGCGACGTCGAACGAACGCTTGACCATCGTCATCTCGGGCATCGGCCCGCTACCCCCCATGCTCTCGCTGATCGCGAGCACCCTGACGCCGTCATAGCCGAGCATCGCGGCATAGGCCTCGGCCTGCCCGGCGGCACGCGCCAAGGCGCGCTTGCGCGCCTCGGCCTTGGCCGGCTCGTCATTGTCGATGCCGAAGCTCGGACCGCTGAGGTCGGTCGCCCCCGCCTCGACCAGCGCATCGAGCACCCGGCCGGTATCGTCGATCTTGCGCAGCACCACGCTGACCCGGTTCGCCGCCTGATAGCCGCGGAACACCTGGCGCTGGGTCTGCTGGTCGTAATCGTAGCGGGCATTGAGGTTGATGCCGGTCGTCTGGATGTCACGCTCGGCGATGCCGAGCGCCTTGATGCGCGCGACAACCTTCTGCATTTCTTCCGAATTCTGGCGCAGCGCCGCGGTCGCGGTGGGCGCCTCGGTGGTGACGCCCGCACCGATCGTGGCGGTGTCCGGCGCGACCTCGACGCTCTCGAACACGTTGAGTTCGACCACTGGCCCTGCGGGGGCGATGGTGACCTGCGGCGCGGCCACCGCCGCGGCGGGCAGGGCCAGCGACGAGGCGGCAGCGAGAGCGAGGGCGGGCTTGATCATGGTGCAGCATCCTTCTTCGGTTCGCCGCGCCCTTGGACCGGACGGCCTTTCGCGCGACTGAACCGGATCGCGGCAGCAGGCTTGCCGCCGGCCAGCCCAGTCCCTAGGGGCTGCGCACCATGGCGCAACCACCCATCTTCTCGTTCGAGGGCCTCGCCTTGCAACAGGGCGGGCGCTGGCTGTTCGGCGGCCCGACCCCGACGACGGGCGCCGCCCCGATCGATCTCCACGTGCTCCCCGGCGACCGGCTGGCGCTGATCGGGAGGAACGGGGCTGGCAAGACGACGCTCCTGCGGCTCATCACCGGGCGGATCGAGGCGGATCGCGGGCAGCGCCGGGTCAAGCCGGGAACGCGGATCGTGTTCCTCGAACAGGAACCTGATTTCACGCCCTTTTCCACGCTCATGGAGTTCGCCATCGGAGGCGAGGATGCACCCGCCGTGCACGAGGTGGAGGCCATCGCCGGCCAGCTCGGCATCGACATGAGCCGCCCTGCCGCCACCGCCAGCGGCGGCGAGAAGCGGCGCGCCGCCATCGCCCGCGCGCTGGCGCAGGAACCCGACCTGCTGCTGCTTGACGAGCCCACCAACCACCTCGACCTCGGCGCGATCGACTGGCTGGAGGACTGGCTCTCGCGCTACCGCGGGGCCTTCATCACCATCTCCCACGACCGCACCTTTCTGACCCGCCTGACGCGGGCGACCCTGTGGCTCGACCGGGGCACCTTGCGCCGCAAGGAGATCGGCTTCGGCGGCTACGAGGCGTGGGAAGAACAGGTCTATGCCGAGGAGGCCCGTGCGGCGGAACGCCTTGATGCCAAACTGAAAATCGAGGCGCACTGGCTCGAACGCGGGGTTACCGCAAGGCGCAAGCGCAACCAGGGCAGGCTCGAGAAGCTCCACCAGATGCGCGCCGTGCGGGCGGCGATGATCTCGGGCGCGGGGACGGCCAAGCTCAAGCTTGCCTCGGACGACGACTTCAAGTCCAAGTCCGTGATCGTCGCCGACAATATTTCAAAAACTTACGGCGAGCGCGCAATCATCAAGCCGTTCTCCCTCAGGATCCAGAACGGCGACCGCATCGGGATCGTCGGCGCGAACGGCGCCGGCAAGACCACCTTGCTGAAATTGCTCACGAAAGAGCTCGAATCCGACACCGGCAGCGTCACCCATGCCCGCACGCTTTCGGGCGTGATGATCGACCAGCAGAGGAAGATCCTCGAACCGGGCGCGACCGTCCGCCAGATCCTTGCCCAGGGGGGCGACTGGATCGACGTGCGGGGGGTCAGGAAGCACGTCCAGGCCTATCTCAAGGACTTCCTGTTCGATCCCGGCCTCGTCGATACCAAGGTCGGCATCCTGTCGGGCGGCGAACGCTCGCGCCTGCTGCTCGCCCGCGAGTTCGCGCGCACCGCCAATCTCCTCGTGCTCGACGAGCCGACCAACGACCTCGACCTCGAAACCCTTGATCTGCTTCAGGAAGTCATCGCCGATTTCGAGGGCACCGTGCTGATCGTCAGCCACGACCGCGACTTCCTCGACCGCACCGTGACGATCACGCTCGGCCTCGACGGGTCCGGCAAGGTGGATATCGTGGCGGGCGGCTATGCCGACTGGGAAGCGCGGCGACGGCCTGCACCCGGCACGGCGAAGACCCCGCAACGACCGCGCGACGACCACGCAACGACTGCGGCACGGAGCGGCAACGACAAGCCCCCCTCGGCCAGCGTGAAACTGTCCTACAAGGACCAGCGCGATTACGAAATCCTGCCCAAGCGGATCGAGGAACTCGAAGCCGCCATCGCGAAAGGCGAGGCGCTGCTGGCCGACCCTGACCTCTACGCGAAGGACCCGAAGAAGTTCGCGACGATCAGCCAGGGGATCGCCAACGCCCGGGCCGAGAAGGACGCGGCGGAGGAACGCTGGCTGATGCTCGCGGAAATGGTCGAGGGGTGAGCGCCCCCGCACCGGGGCACGATCACGTCGAGGACCTGAGGCGCCGCATCGCCGCCTGCACCCTGTGCGCCGCGCACCTGCCAGCGGGCCCCCGTCCCGTCGCCCGCTTTTCCGCCACCGCGCGCATCCTCATCATCGGGCAGGCGCCGGGCAGCAAGGTCCATGCGAGCGGCATTCCGTGGGACGACGACAGCGGCGACCGGCTGCGCGGATGGCTCGGGATCGACAAGCCGACCTTCTACGACGCGGCCAAGGTCGCGCAGATGCCGATGGGTTTCTGCTATCCGGGCAAGGCAAGCGGGGGCGACATGCCGCCGCGCCGGGAATGCGCGCCGCAGTGGCACGATGCGGTGCTGGAGGTGCTGCCCGAGGACCGGCTGACCCTGCTGGTCGGCATCCATGCGCAGGCGCGCTATCTGCCGCACCTGAAGCGCCTCTCGCTCGCGGAGCGGGTCGCGCGGTTCGGCAAGGACCTGCCCTTCGTCGCCCTCCCCCACCCGGCCTGGCGCTCCCGGCTGTTCATGGCGAAGCACCCCTGGTTCGAGGCCGAGGTGCTGCCGATGCTGCGTGCCATGATCGCGCAGAGGCTCAGGTGATGCGGTAGAATTCCGCCACCCGCTCGAGCGCGATCCGCAGGACCAGCTTGCCGCTGCGCGCCGGCCAGCCGAGGCTCTTTTCGGCATCGGGCAGCGCCTCGCCGGCGCAGACGACGCGCCACAGGATGTCCTCCAGCCCCTTGCCCGCCGCCTTGATCGCCCCGTCGAACCGCTGGCGCGCGGCGATCTGCTTCTCGGTCGGGGCGAGACCGCGCTCGCCCGTGCCCTTCACCCGCACCGGGTCCCAGCGCATCGTGACGCTGGCGGGCAGCTGCGCGCGCTCGTAGTCGGCGCGCAGGGCCTCGCCCGCGTCGTGGAGCCGGTCGGAGAGGTGCCCGCGTGCATGCAGCCAGGCGAGCGGGCTTTCGGCGAGGTTGACCGTCACCGAGCGCGAGCGGCGCAGTCCGCCGGGCGCGGCGGGACGGCGGCGCGGGCCTTCGGGGGTGAGTTCGCGTTCGGCGAGATGGCGAGTCATGGCTGTTCCTCCGCTTGTTGCGGCGCAGGGCTTGCCAATCAGGCGCATCTGTAGGAAAGAGAAAACCAATTCGGTTAAAGGAGCAGCTTTTAGTTGCCCTATCGCTTCGCTACATGAGGGCGTGTCATGACCAACCGCATCCGCGACATCCGCAAGGCCAAGGGCCTTACCCTCGCCGATCTCGCCGCCGCCTGCACGCCGCCGACCACCGCCCAGACCATCGGGCGGCTCGAGACGGGAATGCGCCAGCTCTCGCTCGGATGGATGAACCGCATTGCCGCCGCGCTCGAGGTCGAGCCTGCCAGCCTGATGCGGGCCGAAAGCGGCGCGCCCGCGCAGGTCGTCGCCCAGTTGGGCGCGGGCGGGCCGGAAGCCCTCACCGCCCCGCGCGAGGCGCTGCTCCCGAACGCGCTCGGGCTGCAGGACGGCCCCGCACCGCTCGTGCTCGAAGTCACCGCCAGCGTCGGGGAATACCGTCCGGGCGATCTCGTGTGGCTGCGGCGGCTCGATCCGGCGGACACGGCTGCAGCGATCAACCGCGATTGCCTCGTGCCGCGCCCGGGCGGGCGCTTCGCCTTCGGGCGGCTGATCGACCGCAAGGGCTCGCTGGTCGGCCTGCTGCCGCCGGGCGCGGGGCAGAAGCAGGTGGTGGTCGACGATCCGGCATGGGTGGCGGTCGCCTTCATGCTGGTGAGGACGCTTTAAGCCACCCGTGCTAGGACGCCCCAGGTGAAACACGTCCTTGCCATCTCGACGCTCTATCCCAACCCGGTGAACCCGCGGTTCGGCACCTTCGTAGCGCGCTCGCTGGAGGCGCTGGCAAAGCGCGGCGACTGGCGGGTGACGGTGGTGAGCCCCATCGGCCTGCCCCCGCTCGCGCTGGGGCGCTACCGCCCGCTCGCCACCCTGCCCGAGTTGGCCGAGGAAGGCGGCATCACCATCCACCGCCCGCGATTCACCCTGATCCCGCGCATCGGCGCGCGCCGCAACGCCGCCGCCATCGCGCGCGCCGTGCTGCCGCTGGTGCAGCGCATCCATGCCGCAGCGCCGGTCGACGTGCTCGACGCGCAGTTCTTCTTCCCCGATGGCCCCGCCGCCGCCGCCATCGCGCGGGCGACGGGCCTGCCGCTCTCGATCAAGGCGCGCGGGAGCGACATCGCCTTCTGGGGGGAGCAGGATTTCGCCCGCGAACAGATGCTCGATGCGGCGCGCGCGGCGACGGGGCTGCTGGCGGTGAGCCGCGATCTGGCCGGACAGATGGCGGCGATGGGGATGGATGCGGGCAAGATCACGGTCCACTACACCGGGCTCGACCGCGACCGCTTCCGCCCCTTCGCCCATCCGCAGCTGCGCCGCCAGCTCTCCGAGGAGCTGGGCTTTGCCCTGCCCCACAGGGTGCCGCTCCTCGCCTGCGTCGGGGCGCTGATCGAGCGCAAGGGCCAGGACATCGCCATCGCCGCGCTGAAGGCGGTGCCGGAGGCGCGGCTGGTGCTGGTCGGCAAGGGCGAGGACGAGGCCCGCCTGCGCGCCCTCGCCGCGCGCGAGGGGATGGGAGAGCGGGTGTTCTTCGCCGGGTCGATCGATCACGACCTGATGCCGCTGATCCTCTCGGCGGCCGACGTGATGGTGCTGCCGACGGTGAGCGAGGGGCTCGCCAATGCCTGGGTAGAGGCGCTCGCCTGCGGGACGCCGGTGGTCACCACCGATGTCGGCGGGGCGCGCGAGCTGATTTCCTGCGACACCGCCGGGCGGCTGGTCCCGCGCGATCCGGCGGCGGTGGCGGCGGCGGTCAACGCGATCCTCGCCGACCCGCCCCCGCGCGAGGCGGTGGCGGCGCTGACCGAGCATTTCAGCTGGGAGGCCAACGCCGCCCAGCTCGCGGCGCATTACGAGCTTTTGTCGGCCGCCTGACGGCGGACAGACCCCCGCCCCGCCTCCCCGCCCGGCCACCAATAGTACCACTATGTTATGGTGGCCGGGTGGGGAGGCGGGGCGGGGGGTCTGCGGTTCGCGTCAGCGAACCCGAAAGCTAAGCTTCCCCGCGGGCGATCTTTTCCTGCCGGTCGGCGGCGCTCTCGGTCGGCACGAAGCTGTTCGAGGTCACCCCCATCCAGATCAGCAGCGGGCCGGCCATGTAGATCGAGGAATAGGTCCCGATGAACAGGCCCACGGTGATCGCCGCGACCATGCCGAACAGGCTCGGCGGGCCGAAGATCAGCAGCGGGATCAGCGCCACGAACAGCGTCAGCGAGGTCATCACCGTGCGCGCGAGCGTCTCGTTGACCGACAGGTCGAGCAGCGCGCCCATCTCCATCTTGCGGTATTTCTTGAGGTTCTCGCGGATGCGGTCGTAGACGACGATGGTGTCGTTGAGCGAATAGCCGATGATGGCGAGGATCGCGGCGACGATCTGGAGGCTGAACTCCATCTGCGTCAGCGCGAACAGGCCGAGCGTCACCGACACGTCGTGCACCAGCGCGAACATCGCGCCGACGCCGAACTGCCATTCGAAGCGCACCCAGATGTAGATCGAGACCGCCGCCATCGCCGCCAGCAGCGCGAGGATCGCGGAGTTGCGGAACTCGCCCGCGACCTTGCCCGAGACGGTGTCGTTGCCGTCCTTCCGAGCGTCGGGATATTCGGCGGCGATGCTGGCGATCACCTTGTCGCCGATTGCGGTCGCCGCGCCCGGCGTGTCCTCGGCCCCCTCAGGCAGGGGCACGCGGATCGAGACCTGGTTGGGCGCGCCGAATTCCTGCACCACCGGCTCGCCGTACCCGAGCCCGCCGACGAGCTCGCGCAGGCTCGGGATCGGCGCGGTCTCGCGCTCCTCGAAGGTCATGCGCACTTCCTGCCCCCCGGCGAAATCGACGCCGAAGTTGAGGCCGTTGACCGCCACCGCCGCCCAGCTGCCGAGGATCAGCACGAGGCTGAGCACGAAGAACGGCACGCGCAGCTTGAGGAACTTGATGTTGGTGTTGTCGGGGACGAGCTTCAGGAGTTTCATGCGTCCGCGCTCCTCAAATCGTGATGTCGTTGGGGCGCGCCTTGCGCAGCCACCCGGCGACGAACATGCGGGTCAGGGTCACGCCGGTGAAGACCGAGGTGACGATGCCGATGATCAGCACCACCGCGAAGCCCTTGACCGGCCCCGAGCCGAAGGCGAACAGCGCCACGCCCGAGATGACGTTGGTGAGGTTCGCGTCGAAGATCGCGCGGCTGGCTTCCTTGTAGCCGGTCTCGACCGCGGCGACGACCTTGCGTCCCCGCGCCCGCTCCTCGCGGATGCGCTCGTTGATGAGCACGTTGGCGTCGACCGCCGCGCCGATGGTGATGACGAAGCCGGCGATCCCGGGCAGGGTCAGGGTGAAGCCGCCGAGTGCCATGATCCCCAGCAGCATCAGCACGTTGAACACCAGCGCCACGGTGGCATAGACCCCGAAGCGGCCATAGGTCGCCATCATCAGCGCGATCACCGCGAGGCTGCCGATGCCCATCGCGATCAGGCCCTTCCTGATCGAATCCGCCCCGAGGTCCGGCCCGACGGTGCGTTCCTCGACCACCGCCAGCGGCACCGGCAGCGCACCCGAACGCAGCGCGATCGCGAGGTTGTTGGCGCTTTCGGGCGTGAAGCTGCCCGAGATCTGCGCGCTGCCGCCGATGATCGGCTCGTTGATGTTGGGCGCCGAGAGCACCTGCCCGTCGAGGATGATCGCGAAGGGCTTGTTGACGTTCTCGGTCGTCAGCTTGGCGAACTTGGCCCCGCCCTGCGCGTCGAAAGTGATGTTGACGATGTTCTGGTTGGTCTGCGGATTGACCCCGGCCTGCGCGCCGGTGAGGTTCTCGCCGCGGATCCCGCCGAGGCGGCGCACCGCGAGGAAGCTGCCCTGTTCGGGCGTGCCCGGCGCGAAGGGGAAGATCTCGCTGCCCGCCGGCGCGATCCCCGCCTGCACGTTGCTCGGCAGGGCGTTGAGATCGACCAGCTTGAATTCGAGCTGCGCCGTCTGGCCGACGAGCGCCTTGAGCGCCTCGGGGTCCTGAAGCCCCGGCACCTGCACCACGATGCGGGTGTCGCCCTGGCGGATGATGGTCGGCTCGCGCGTGCCGAGTTCGTCGATGCGGCGGCGCACCACCTCGGTCGCGCTCGCCATTGCATCGTCGATCGCCTGGTTGACGCCCGCATCGGTCTGGCTGAGCACCATGCGCTGGCCGTCGACGACGTTGAGCTCCCACTCGCGCACCGTGGTCGCGCCCTGCATCGCCGGCTCGATCAGCCCGCGCGCACGGTCGATGTCGGCGGCGTTCTCGAGGATGAAGGACAGCTGCCCGCCCGCGGTCGAGACATCGCCGATGCGGATGCGCGGCTTGGCGTTGCGCATCAGCTGGCGGACGGTCTCCTCCATGTTCTCGAGCCGCTGGGCGCGCACGTCGCTAGCCTTCGCCTCGAGCAGCAGGTGCGAACCGCCGGCAAGGTCGAGCCCGAGATTGACCTGCGGGTCAGGCAGCGCCGAAGGCCAGTCCAGCCCCGAGACATTGAACAGCGAGGGCAGCGCCAGCAGCGAGGCCGCCAGCGTCAGCGCCCACAGGCTGAGCTTTTTCCATAGGGGAAAGTCGAGCATTGCGTCAGGGTCTCACACGCAAAGGAAAGGGGTGAGGCGCGCAGGCGGGGCCGGCGGCCGGATCAGTCGTTGGCGGGCGAGCCGCCGGGCGGGATGATGTCGCCGAGCGTCGCCTTGATCGCCTTGACGCGGACATTGGGGCCGAGTTCGAGCTCGGCATAGGTGTCGTCGACCTTGACGACCTTGCCCACCAGCCCGCCCGCGGTGACGACCTGGTCGCCCTTCTTGACGGCGGCGATCTTCTGCTGGTGCTCCTTCTGCCGCTTCATTTGCGGGCGGATGATCAGGAACCAGAAGATCGCGATCATGCCGATGATCGGCAGGAAGCTGATCCAGGCGGGCGGGGCAGCGGCGGCGCCCGCTCCGGCGGCGGCGAGAAGGTCGATTGTCATGCGTGTTAAGCCTGTCGGATCCCGTGAATATCGTGCGAGGCGTGCGCCCCTTGCGTCCAAGTGGGCGCGCCTAGCAGCAATGCAAGGAAGCCGCAATCATGGTGCCCGAGAGCGTTGTGAACCGGCCACACCCCGTCCCGGCCCAAACCCGCTTGCCAGCCCCAACCTGCCGCCCTATAGGCGCCGCTCCACTGGTGTCGGGACGTAGCGCAGCCTGGTAGCGCATCACACTGGGGGTGTGGGGGTCGGAGGTTCGAATCCTCTCGTCCCGACCAGTGGTTTCCCCCCTCTGTCACAGCTCCAATGCGCGGCGCCGCGATTGCGCGGCGGCGGCGCGCGCGGTAGGCTGCGGGTCTTCGCCTCTCACGAAAGCCGTGCCCGTCCCATGAGCCGCTGGCGTCTTGCCGCTCCCGTCGACGACATGCGCGAGGCGCTGCTGGCTGCGCCCGTGCTGCCGGACCGCTTCGCCATCGCGACGCTGGTGGCGGTCGACGGTTCGGCACCGCGCGATGTCGGCGCGCAGATGCTCGTTACCGACAGCGAACACTGGGGCTTCCTCTCGGGCGGGTGCATCGAGGACGATGTCGCCCGCCATGCCCGCGAAGCCCTCGCCGAGGGCGCGCCGAGCCTGCTGCGCTATGGCGAGGGCAGTCCGTGGATCGACATCCGGCTCGCCTGCGGATCGGGGATTTCTGTGCTGGTGGAGCCGGTCGCGGCGGCGGAACCGGCGGTCGCGGCGCTGCTCGATGGCTGGCACGCGCGCCGCGCGGTGCTCTGGTCAAGCGATGGCGTCACCCGCCGCGCCGAAGCCCCAGACGAGGCGGCCGCCGATGCCTGGGACGGCACGCGCTACACCCGCCTGTTCGCGCCCCCGCTGCGTCTCGTGCTGATCGGCGAGGACGGCGCGACGCTCACGGCCGCTGCGCTGGCGCAGGCAATGGGCTGGCAGGTGGCGCTCGTCACCCCGGGCGGGCCGGAGACAGCGCCCCTCCCCGGCATCGCCTATCATCGCGGCGATCCGGCAGCCGCGCTGGCGGCGATCGGGATCGACCGCTGGACGGCGATCGCGGTGCTCTCGCACGACCGCGAGGACGACGAACGCGGGCTTGCCGCCGCCTTGTGCAGCGAGGCCTTCCACGTCGGTGCGATCGGCGCGCGGGCGCGGCTCGAGGGCCGGATCGCGCGGCTGCGCGCCCAGGGCGTGAGCGAGGCGCAGATCGCGCGGCTGCGCGCACCGATCGGGCTCTATGGCTTCGGGAAGGCCCCGCGCGAGGTTGCGCTGTCGGTCGTCGCCGAGGTCGCGCAGGCCTTCCACGCGGCGGTCACGACGGCGAGGTCGGCGGGCGTGTCGATGTCGAGCAGCACGCCCCTGTCGGCGGTGTCGAGGTAGGCGATCGCCTCGGGACGCGCCCTGAGCAGCGCCGTCGCGCCGGTGTCACCCTCCAGCTTCACGAGATCGGCGAAGGCGGCGCGGGTGAAGGCGACCGGGTGGCCCGGCTTGCCCGCATGGCGCGGCCTTGCGGCATAGCCCGCCGCCTGCGCCGCCGCCGCAAGCGGGGCGCACAGCGCAACCGGGACTAGCGGCATGTCGCCGAGAAAGACGCAGACCCCGCGCGCCCCGGGCGCCAGCGCGCCGACCCCGGCGCGCAGGCTCGCGGCCATGCCCTCGTCCCAGTCGGGGGCGTCGACGATCCGGCAGGCAAGTCCCTCAAGGGCCGGGCGAAGCGAGGCTCCATCGGCACCGGTGACGACGACAACCTTGGCGAAACCCGCCCCGAGCACGCGCTCGGTGACCCGCCGGATCACCGGCGCGCCCGCCAGATCGGCCAGCAGCTTGCCGCCACCAAAGCGCCGCCCCGCCCCGCCGGCGAGGATCAGCGCCGACCAGCCGTCGAGGCTCAAGCCTTGGCCTGGGCGAGCACCGGCAGGCTGCGGATCCGCTTGCCCGTCGCCGCCGCCAGCGCATTGGCGAGCGCCGG
This sequence comes from Porphyrobacter sp. THAI-01a, assembly GCF_056868655.1. Taxonomy (NCBI): domain Bacteria; kingdom Pseudomonadati; phylum Pseudomonadota; class Alphaproteobacteria; order Sphingomonadales; family Erythrobacteraceae; genus Porphyrobacter; species Porphyrobacter sp. THAI-01a. The sequence goes on from NZ_CP180579.1 coordinate 2,046,184, forward strand.
CGAGGCAGGCGGCAGGCCGGGTTCGCCGATGCCGCCGGTCTTGGCCCCGCTCTCGACGAAATGCACATCGATCTGCGGCGGCGCGTCGGCGAGCGTGAGGATCGGGTAGTCGTTGAAATTGCTCTCGACGACCGCGCCCTTGTCGAGCGTCACCGCCTCGCCGATCGCCGAGGACAGACCCATGATCAGCCCGCCCATGATCTGCGCCTGGGCATTGAGGGGGTTCACCGTGGTGCCGCAGTCGACCACCGCCCAGGCTTTCAGCACCCTGGGGCTGCCGTCTTCCCTGACGCCCGCCTCGATCACCTCGGCCACGATCGTGCCGAAGCTCTCAACGATCGCGATCCCGCGTCCCGTGCCTTCCGGGAGCGGCGTACCCCAGCCTGAACGCTTGGCCACCTCGTCCAGCACCTTCACGTGCCGGGAATCGGCCGGGAGATGCTTGCGCCGGAACTCGTAGGGGTCCGCCCCCGCCGCCGCCGCCAGCTCGTCCATGAAGCTTTCGGTGTAGAAGCCAAGCTGCGTCGCGTTGACCGAGCGCCACGGCCCATCGATCTGGTTCGACTGGTAGGCGAAGTGGCGGCGCGAGGTCGCGGGCAGGTTGTAGATGAAGGGCACCTCGCCCTCGGCACTGCCGCTCTGGGCGTAGTCGATCCGCAGCGCGGTGATCGCGCCATCCTTCACCGCGCCCTTGAGCCGCGCCAGCGACTGCGGGCGGTAGGTGCCGTGGCGCAGTTCCTCCTCGCGGCTCCAGACCAGCTTCACGGGGTATGGCACCTGCTTCGCCAGCAGCGCCACCTGATCGATGATCTCGACCAGATCGGGGAAGCGCCGGCCGAAGCCGCCGCCCATGATCATCGGGGTGAAGATCACGTCGTCGACCGAAAGGCCTGCGGCCTTCGCCGCCTTGGTGCGGGTGCTCAGCGGGTCCTGCATCCCGCCCCACAGGTGGAGCTTGCCGTCCTTGAAGTGGCCGGTGAGCGCGAAGGGCTCCATCATCGCGTGGTGGAGGAAGGGAACGCGGTATTCGGCCTCGACCAGCTTGGCACCGGCCGCGCCGAAGGCCGCATCGACATCGCCCTCGCCACCCTCGTTGTCGGCCTTGCCGCCGGCGATAAGCTTGCCCTGCGCGGCGTAGATCGCCGGGGTCGAAACTGCCGCATGACCGCCGTCGGAGAACTTCGGCGAAAGCGCATCAAGGCCCTTTTTCGCCGGCCAGTAGCCCTTGGCAACGACGATCACCGCGTCATCAAGCTTCACCACCTTCTCGACGCCCTTGACCGCAAGCGCGGGCGCCTCGTCGACGCTTTCGAGCCTGCCGCCGCGCACGGGGGCCGCCGCGACGGTCGCGACCCGCATCTCGGGCAGGGTGAAGTCGATGCCGTAGACGGCGCTGCCATCCACCTTGGCGGGAATGTCGCGGCGGGCAACGGGCTGGCCGATCAGCTTCCACTGGTCGCGGGTCTTGAGCACGGGATCGCTCGCCAGCGACCGCTCCGCCGCGCCTGCTGCCAGCTCGCCGTAACGCAGCGACCTGCCCGACTTGGCGTGGGTGACGACGGAATCGGCAGTGGTCAGCTCGCTCTCCGGCACGCCCAGCCGGTCGGCGGCTTCCGCGACCAGCGCCGCGCGCACCGCTGCGCCGGTCTTGCGCATCCCGACCTCGCCGGTGAAGCGGATCGCCGAGGAACCGCCGGTGATCTGCAACGGCATCGAGCGCGCCATCATCCCCACCACCGCGTCGGGCAGCAGCCCCGCGACGGACTGGCCGACCATCTCGGGCAGGAAGCCCTTGGCCAGCGCCGCATTGGCGAAGGCGAGATCGGAAGGGGCCTGCTCGACCTTCACCTTGTCCCAGGCGGCATCGAGCTCGTCGGCGAGCATCTGCGCCAGCGCGGTGTGCGAGCCTTGCCCGAAATCGATATGCGGCGAATAGACCGTGACGGTGTCGTCCTCGGCGATGGTCATGACGCTGTTGAAGGCCTGCTTGCCGTCGCCGCCGATGAGCTGGTTGCCGCGCGCCTTCGCGTTGCTGTCGGTCCACCACACGCCGAAGATACCGCCGCCGACGACCAGCGCGGAGCCGGCGAGGAAGATGCGGCGCTTGATGCCCTTGCGCTTGGGCTTTTCGGCCGGAGCGGCGGTTTCGGGCAGATCGAGATCGGGATTGGGATTGTCGGCCATCACGCGTCTCCCTGCTGGGCGGCGGCAGCGGCGCCGGTCGCGGCGAGGATCGCCTTGCGGATGCGGGGATAGGTGCCGCAGCGGCAGATATTGGTCATGGCCTCGTCGATCTGCGCGTCGGAGGGCGTGCCCACCGCCTCGATCAGCGCGACCGCGGCCATGATCTGGCCCGACTGGCAATAGCCGCATTGCGGCACCTGCGCATCGATCCAGGCCTGCTGCACCTTGTGGAACGTCCCGTCGGCGGCCTTGAGCCCCTCGATCGTGGTCACCGCCTTGCCGGCGACCTCGGAGAGCAGCACGCTGCACGAGCGGGTCACCGCCCCGTCGACATGCACCGAACAGGCCCCGCAGGCGGCGATGCCGCAGCCGAACTTGGTTCCGGTCATGCCGAGATCGTCGCGCAGGACCCACAGCAGCGGCGTGTCGGCCTCGGCCTCCACCTCGACCTGCTTGCCGTTCACGGAAAATGCGATTGCCACTGCCGGCTCCCCCGCTGGATGGTTATCCCGTCTCACATAGCAACCGGATCACCCCGGAGCCAATGGAAAGAGACGCTGCCCGGGCAAGCCCGCTTCGCGCCCTCGCGTCCATCGGTCAGACGCCCCATTGACGGCCAACGCTGGTCGATGGCGGTAGCCGCTTCGACGAGGCCGCCCGCCCTTGCCTCTCGACAGCGCAGGGCGCTTGCGGGCAAGGGCTGCCGATGATTCCCCACATTCCCGGACGTTCGATGCTTCTGGCCGCTGCCGCCGTCCTGCCCTGCGCGGGCGGCATGGCCGCGCCGGCGGCCGCGCAGGACGCGCCCGCCGCGCCCGAACCCGAAGCCGGGACGGCCGCGACCGCCCCGAGTGGCGCAAGCGCGACCACCCGCAGCACCTTCCTGCCCGCCGATTTCGCCCGCTTCGCCCCGCGCAGCGCCTTCGACATGGCGCGCAATGTCCCCGGCTTCTCGATCCAGGAAGGCGACGGGGCGCGCGGGCTCGGCCAGGCCGACACAAACGTGCTGATCAACGGCCGCCGGATCTCGGGCAAGTCCAACGGCCCGACCGAGGCGCTGCGGCGCATCCCGCTCGAGGATGTGGTGCGGCTCGAACTGGTCGACGGCGCCAGCCTCGGGATCGGGGGGCTGACCGGGCAGGTGCTCAATGTCGTCACCAGCGCGAGCGGACGGGTGAGCGGCCAGTTCCGCTACAACCCCGAATTCCGCACCTTCGGCACGCCGGCGCGCCTGTTTCAGGGCAGCGTCGCGCTCGCGGGCGGGGGCGCGAAGAACGAATGGAACCTCGCGCTCCGCAACGATTCGAACCGTCGCGGCAACGAGGGGCCGGAAGAGGTCTTCGACGGCAGCGGGACGCTCGTCGCGCTGCGCGACGAGAAGGTCAATTTCGACACCGACCGCTTCAGCCTGTCCGGCTCCTTCACCCGCAACGCCGACAATGGCGCGATCCTCAACCTCACCGGCCAGGTCCAGGGCTACCTGTTCCGCGAGCGCGAGATATCGTTCCAGCGTCCGCCCGGCGGAACCCTCGCCCGCACGCGCTCGCTGCGGCGCACGGAGGACGAATTCAACTACGAGATCGGCGCCGATTACGAGTTCGGTTTCGGCCCGGGGCGCCTGAAGCTGATCGGCTATCACCGCTACGAGGACAGCCCCTTCACCAACACGGTGCTGACAACCTTCACCGACGGCAGCCCCGACACCGAAACGCGCTTCGTGCAGGACGCCGACGAGGGCGAGACGATCCTGCGGTCGGAATATTCGGTGCAGGCGGGCGGCGGCAATCTGGTCGCGGCGGTCGAGGGCGCGCGCAACCATCTCGAGATCGTCTCGGCCCTCTCGGCCCGCGATGCGGCGGGCGTGCTGCAACCGGTCGACCTTGCCGGATCGAGCGCGCGGGTGGACGAGGACCGGGTCGATGCGGGCCTCACCTGGAGCCGCGCGCTGGCGGCCAACCTCCAGCTCCAGCTTTCGGCGGGGGGCGAATATTCGCGCATCAGCCAGTCGGGGCCCTTCGGCCTCACCCGCAGCTTCTGGCGGCCCAAGGGCTTTGCCGCACTCGACTGGAAGGTGACGCCAAACCTCAACCTCGCCGGCCGCATCGAACGCGTGGTCGGGCAGCTCGATTTCTTCGACTTCATCGCCTCGGTCGATCTCGATCAGGACCGCGCCGACGCGAGCAACGCCGACCTCCGACCCGAGCAGAGCTGGCTCTACGACGTCGAGGCGAGCTGGCGGATGGGCGCGCTCGGCAACCTGACGGTGAGCGCCTATCTCGAGGACCTCGTCGACGTGGTCGACCAGATCCCCCTGCCGGGCGGCGGACAGGCGCCGGGCAACCTGCCCTCGGCGCGGCTCTACGGGATCGAGGGCCAGACGACGCTGCTGTCGGACGGGCTCGGCTGGAAGGGCACGCGCGTCGACCTCACTCTGGGCTGGAACGAGAGCTCGGTGCGCGATCCGCTGCTGGGTTTCCTGCGCCAGGTCTCGGGCAACGAGCTGTTCACGCTCGAATTCCGCGTGCGTCACGATGTCCCGAACAGCGACTGGGCCTTCGGCACGCGCGGCGACTGGACGAAGAATGTGCGCAACGTGCGGCTCGACGAAATCTCGCTCAACCAGCCGAGCTTCGCGCAGATGTTCGCCTTTCTCGAGAACAAGGACGTGGCCGGCATGACGGTGCGGGCACGGGTCGGCAACCTGCTGGGCCAGCGCGACCGCTTCGAGCGCACGGTCTTCGCCGACCGCGCGGCCGGCATCGCCGCCTTCAGCGAACGCCGCGACCGGCGCTTCGGGACGATCTTCAGCTTCGATATCGAGGGCTCGTTCTAGGCTTGTCGCGCTGACTTGCGCTCCGTAAGCGACGGGGCAAGAGAGGAACCCGACATGGCCCGGACAACACCGACCCCGCCCCGCATGCGCTCATGGCTGTTCGCGCCGGGGGACAGCGAGAAGAAGATGGGCAAGGCGATTGCCGGCCCGGCCGACATCGCGCTGATCGACCTCGAGGATTCGGTCTCCCCCGAGAACAAGGCGGCCGCCCGCGCGATGGTGGCCGAGACGATCGCGGCGGAGGATGGCCGGGCGCGGCTGTGGGTGCGGATCAATCCGGTCACGACGTCCGACTGCATCGCCGATCTCGTTGCGGTGATCCCCTCGCGCCCCGGCGGGGTGTTCCTGCCCAAGGCCGAAGGGGCCGCCGACATCACCCGGCTGCACCACTATCTCACCGCGCTGGAGGCCGCGAACGGCATTCCGCAGGGGCGCACACTGATCGCGGCGCTCGTCACCGAGACGGCGGCGGCGATGTTCCGGACGGGCGACTATGCAGGCGACTATCCGGGCCGCGAGCGGCTGGTGGCGATGAGCTGGGGGGCGGAGGATCTGTCCTCGGCCCTCGGCGCGCGCGAGCAGCGGGGGCCGGACGGGGAATATTCCCACACCTACGAAATGGCCCGCAGCCTGTGCCTGATCGGCGCGGCGGCGGCGGGCGTGGCGGCGATCGAGACGGTGCAGCCCGAGTTCCGCGACCTCGACGCGCTGGCCGCGCGCGCGCGGCGGGTGCGGGCGCAGGGTTTCCGCGGGATGCTGGCAATCCACCCCGCGCAGGTCGAACCGATCAACGCGGCTTTCACGCCCAGCGCCGAGGAACTCGCCCACGCCCGCGCGGTGGTGCAGGCCTTTGCCGACCATCCCGGCGCCGGCGTAGTGGCGCTCGATGGGGCGATGCTGGACCGGCCCCATCTCGTGCTGGCGCAGCGTTTGCTCGCCGAGGCGGATGCTGAATAGGTTAAATCACTTTCCTACTCTAACCTATTTGGTCATTTCTTGGCGCGACTCACCTGTGAAGGAGCGCGCCCATGTCCCTCGTCGACGTCCTTGTCGGACCCATCGCCTCGATCATCGACAAGATCATCCCCGACAAGGAGGCCCGCGCCAAGGCCAAGCTCGAACTGATCGCGCTCGAGGGCACGCAGGAGATGAAGATGATCGAGGCGCAGCTTCAGGCGATTGTCGCCGAGGCGAACTCGAAAGACCCCTGGACCAGCCGCGCCCGCCCGAGCTTCCTCTACGTGATGTACATCCTGCTGCTCGCCTCGCTGCCGATGGGGATGCTCTCCGCCTTCAACCCCGCTGCCGCCCACGAGATCGCGGCAGGCATGAACGCCTATCTGGCCGGACTGCCCGAGCCGCTCTACGCGCTCTTCGGCACCGGCTACCTCGGCTACACCGCCGCGCGGCAGTGGGGGAAGGTCAAGGGGGTGGACCGGTAGGGGATTTCCAACCGCGCCGCCGTGACCTAAGCCGTCGCGGATCGGCGCGGGAGAGACCGGCATCATGCCCATCGTCAGGCTATTCAGGGTTCGCATCCACGCCGACCTGCACACCGAATTCGTGCGGAAGTTCGCCACGGTATCCGTCGATGCCGTCCGAAGCGCCGAAGGCGCTCTGGCAGTCGAGATCCTGAAGCCGGCGCGCTGGGCGCCCGACGAATACCTGATGATCTCGCGCTGGCGTGACGAAGCCGCGCTCGCGGCATTCGCCGGCGAGGACTGGAACCGCGCCGTGATCCCGCCGGGCATGGAACGCTATGTGGCCGATTGCTCGGTCCATCACTACACCACCTGGGAAGAGACCTGAGGCGCCCTTCCCCCTGCGGCTGCTCGGCGCTATCGATCCCCCCATGACCAACCTCGTCTACGTCCTCAACGGCCCCAACCTCAATCTCCTCGGCACGCGCGAGCCGGAGATCTACGGCACCACCACATTGGACGACATCGCCGGGATGCTCGAGGACCGCGCCCGCGAACTCGGCCTTGAAATCGACATGCGCCAGACCAATCACGAAGGGATGCTGGTCGACTGGCTGCACGAGGCGCAGGCCGAAGGCGCGCGGGCGGTGCTGCTCAATGCGGCGGCCTATACCCACACCTCCATCGCGCTGCTGGACGCGATCAAGGCGATCCGCACGCCGGTGATCGAGGTGCACCTGTCCGACCCCAAGACCCGCGAGAGCTTCCGTCACCTCTCCTATGTCGGCATGGCCGCTGCCATGACCGTCGAGGGCCACGGTGCAGACTCCTACCGCATCGCGCTCGAAGCCGTAGCGTCGGGTGAGGTCTGAAAACGTCACCGGACTTTCACATTTTGCACCGCTGCCACTTGCCTGCCGCAATTGGCGGCAATAGACGCCCGGACTTCACGGTCGCACCAATCCATAAGGGGCATACATGGCAAACGACGCTGGCCAGGGCAGCAAGTCGAACGGGCGCAGGTCCGGGATGAACATCGATACCGCGCTGGTGCGCGAACTGGCTGAATTGCTCAACGAGACGGGTCTTACCGAGATCGAGGTCGAGGACGACGATCGCAAGATCCGCGTCTCGCGCGGGGCCGTGGCAGCCGCCGCGCCCGTCTATGCCTCCGCACCGGCCCCTGCGGCTGCCGCGCCCGCTCCGGCCGCCGCCGCACCTGCTCCGGCCGAACCGGCCGCGCCCGCTGGGCCTGACCTCGCCAACGCGGTCAAGTCGCCGATGGTCGGCACTTGCTACCTCGCCCCCGAACCGGGCGCGGCGAACTTCATCGCCGTCGGCAAGCCGGTCAAGGAGGGCGACACCCTGCTGATCGTCGAGGCGATGAAGGTCATGAACCCGATCACCGCGCCCAAGTCGGGCACGGTCAGCGCGATCCTCGTCGACAATGCCCAGCCGGTCGAATTCGACCAGCCGCTGGTCGTGATCGCGTAAGAGCCATGGGCATCAAACGCATCCTGATCGCCAATCGCGGCGAGATCGCGCTGCGCATCCACCGCGCGGCGCACGAGATGGGGATCGAGACGGTCGCGGTGCACTCCACCGCCGATGCCGATGCGATGCATGTCCGCCTCGCCGACCATGCCGTGTGCATCGGCCCGCCGCCGGCGTCGGAGAGCTATCTCAATATCGCCAACATCATCTCGGCGGCCGAGATCGCGCAGTGCGATGCGATCCACCCCGGCTACGGCTTCCTGTCGGAAAACGCCCGCTTCGCCGACATCGTCGAGGCGCACGACATCATCTGGATCGGCCCCAAGCCCGAACACATCCGCACGATGGGCGACAAGGTCGAGGCCAAGCGCACCGCAGGCGCACTCGGCCTGCCGCTGGTGCCGGGCTCCGACGGCGCGGTCAGCGACTTCGACGAGGCGCGCCGGATCGCCGCCGAGATCGGCTATCCCGTCATCATCAAGGCCGCCAGCGGCGGCGGCGGGCGCGGCATGAAGGTGTGCGAGAGCGAGGACAAGCTCGAAACCCTGATGCAGCAGGCCGGCTCCGAGGCGAAGGCCGCCTTCGGGGACGCGACCGTCTATATCGAGAAGTATCTCGGCAACCCGCGCCACATCGAATTCCAGGTATTCGGCGACGGCAACGGCAACGCCATCCACCTCGGCGAGCGCGACTGCTCGCTCCAGCGCCGCCACCAGAAGGTGCTGGAAGAGGCCCCCTCCCCCGTCATCTCCGCCGAGGAGCGGATGCGCATGGGCGAGGTCTGCGCCCAGGCGATGCGCGACCTGGGCTATCGCGGCGCGGGGACGATCGAGTTCCTGTGGGAAAACGGCGAGTTCTACTTCATCGAGATGAACACCCGCCTCCAGGTGGAACACCCTGTGACGGAACTCATCACCGGGGTCGATCTGGTGCGCGAGCAGATCCGCATCGCCGAAGGGCGCCCGCTCTCGGTGAGCCAGGACGAGCTCGAGTTCCACGGCCACGCGATCGAGTGCCGGATCAACGCCGAGGACCCCTTCAATTTCGCGCCCTCGCCGGGTCTCGTGACCTATTACCATGCCGCAGGGGGCATGCATGTGCGGGTCGATTCAGGGCTCTACGCCGGCTACAAGATCCCGCCCTACTACGACAGCATGATCGCCAAGCTGATCGTCTATGGCCGCACCCGCGAAGGCTGCATCATGCGCCTGCGCCGCGCGCTGGAGGAAATGGTGGTCGAGGGCGTGAAGACCAACATCCCGCTCCACCAGGAACTGCTGCGCCAGACCGACGTGCTCAACGGCGACTACTCGATCAAGTGGCTGGAGAAGTGGCTGGAGGAACGCGAGGTCTGAGCGGCCGCAGCAAGCCTACCGGTGCATTTATGTTGCACCGCAACAAAAATCGATACTCCGCGCGGGCGGGAGGGGTTGTCCCTTCCGCCCGCACGTTTATTCCAAGGACCGACCTCCCCTTCGAGAACGATCATCGCTGCCACCCAGCAGCATGATTTGACGCGATTTTGTTTTGCAGTCCGGCTAACATGGCGCCGGGATTGCGCTGCACAGCTGTGCGAAGGAGTGACGGATGAGCCGCAAGACCCAGATTGTCGTCGTCGGCGGAGGCGCGGGCGGGCTCGAGCTGGTTCGCAGACTGGGCGCCAAGTACGGCCGCAGGCGCCACGACATCATCCTTGTCGACAAGAACCTCAGCCATATCTGGAAGCCGCTGCTGCACGAGGTCGCGGCAGGATCCCTTGATGCCAATCTCGACGAGGTCGGCTATCGCGGGCATTGCTACCGCTGGGGCTACCGCTTCTTCCAGGGCAGCCTCGAGCACATCGACCGCACGGCCAAGACGGTCAGCCTCGCACCGGTGATGGACGAGGACGGCAGCGAGCTGATCGCCGGACACACCATCCGCTACGACATCCTCGCGCTCGCGGTGGGATCGGTGTCGAACGATTTCGGGGTGCCGGGGGTCAAGGAGCACTGCCTCTACCTCGACAGCCGCACCCAGGCCGACCGCTTCCGCACGCGCCTGCTCAACCACTGCCTGCGCGTCAGCCGCGCGATGATGAACGATCCGACCGCGAACGAGCAGGTGCGCATCGCGATCGTCGGCGGCGGCGCGACGGGGGTCGAACTGGCGGCCGAGCTCTACAACGCGGCGGGCGCTCTCAGGCACTACGGGCTCGAGGTGTTCGACGAGAGCCGCATGCACGTGACCCTGCTCGAGGCGGGACCGCGCATCCTCCCCGCCCTCCCCGACAAGCTGGCTGCTGCCGCCAAGCACGAGCTCGAGGTGCTCGGTGTTCAGGTGCGGCCTGGTGTGCAGGTCGTCGAGGCGTGCCCGCGCCAGCTGATCACGAAGACTGGCGAAGTGATCGAGGCCGATCTCATCGTCTGGGCGGCCGGGGTGAAGGGCGCCGAGTTCCTGTCGGACCTCGGGCTGGAGACCAACAGCCGCAACCAGATCATCGTCACCGACACGCTCCAGACCACGGCCGATCCCTGCATATTCGCGCTCGGCGACTGCGCCAGCTACACGCCCCCGGGCGAGGACCGCCCCGTCCCCCCGCGCGCGCAAGCCGCGCACCAGATGGCCGAGGTGGTCTTCGCCAACATCGTGCGGATGCAGCAAGGCAAGCCGCTCAAGCACTTCGTCTACCGCGACAAGGGCTCGCTGGTGTCGCTCTCGCGCTTCTCGACCGTGGGGAGCCTGATGGGCAACCTCATCGGCGGGAGCATGGCGATCGAGGGGCGGTTGGCGCGGTTAATCTACACCTCGCTCTACCGGCTGCACCTGATCGGCATCCACGGCTGGGTGAAGGCGACCTTCCTGATGCTGGTGGGCCGGGTCAACCGCATCGTGCGGCCCCGGCTCAAGCTGCACTAGGCGGATCGCGCGAAAGCCGCCGTTCGACTTCGCCGACGAAGGCGGCGGCTGCCTCGTGATCGACCATCGCCACCTCGACCCGCCGCCCGTTCGCCTGCCGCAGCACCAGTGACGAGCGGATATCGTCCGCATCGTGGCTCACGTCCACCAGCGACGCGAGTGGCAGCGGCGGCTGGCGCAGGGCCGGATGGAAGCGGATCGTCTCGCCCTCGATCCACACGGCGCGCGGGTCGACGAACTTCCGCGCCATCCTGATCGCCTCCCAGCCGAGATAGACGACCAGCAGCAAGACCGCGATGTTCACCCCGCCCGAACGGAACGGCGCGAGTGCGCCCAGCCAGTTTCGCGGAGCGGGACTGTCGGCCAATTCGGTAAAGAGCTGCGCTTCGAAGGCGGAAATCGCGAACAGGCCACCGCTGAACAGCATCACGACCAGCAGGCATCCGAGGCAGCCGGTGTCGAACCCCACTTCGAGTGGCGTGGGAGCGCCGGTGCTGTCGGAGGGGTCAGGCATCGGGCAAGGCGTAGGACAGCGCGGCAAGCGCGGTCAACCGCGCGGCGAGGGCTTTGCAAAGACGTCAGAAATCGATCTTCACGCGCACCTCGGCCCCGTCGGCATCGAACCCGCCGACCGGGGTCTTGGCGAGGTTCGCCTCGGCCTCGGTGCGCTCGGAAAGCTTGATCCGCGCGCGGGGAATGGCGCTGCCGAATTCCTCATCCACCGGCCCCACCATAGGGCCGAGGCGCGGCGAGGGGCCGGTCGCGGTTTCGCACACGACGATCGCAGGGTCGAGCGGATCAGGTTCGTCCGCGATGCAGTCCCCGGGCGGCGGCTGGGGGACGAGCCGGGTGAGGTCGATCACCACACGCCCCTCGGCGGGTTCCGGCAGCAACGCCTGCGCTTCGGCCTCGGCGCGAAGCGGAGCGGGTTCGGGCGGAGGCGGCTCGTCGAACATGGGGCACCGCCCTCCTCTCGCTCGTCAATCGAAGCTCAGACCCTGCGCCATCGCCTCGGCCATGACTTCGGGCCCCGTCTTCATCGGGCTTTCCTGAAGGATATCATACCAGTCGGGCTTTTCCTCGACAAAAATCTGCTGCTCGATGCCGAAGCCTTCCGGCAGGTCGAACAGGCCCGCGAGGAACGAGCGCCCGCCGGTCGGCAGGAAGCGGTACCACAGGTTGCTGCCGCAGGTGCCGCAGAAGGCGCGCTCGGCCCACGGGCTCGAGCGGTAGACCGTCACCGCCGCCTCGCCGCCGACCTCGGCCGCCTCCCCCTTCACCCCGGCATAGAAGGCCCCGCCCCAGCGCTGGCACATCGCGCAGTGGCAGATGTCGACTTCGGCGCGCATCGCGGTGACGGTGATCGTTACCGCTCCGCACAGGCAGTGCCCGGTGACGGGTTCGGCGAGGCGCGGGACATCTGCGGCGTTTTCGTGGCTCATGGACCTGTTCTCCGGAGTCGCGGTGTCGACCCCGCCGCGAAGGTCCTACTTCGCCTCGCTCTTGGCAAGCGCAGCTTCGATGCAGATGCGCGCGCGCGCGGCGATCGCATCGGGCCGGTCACCGGCGAGGAGTTCATCGCGCTTGCGATTGACGAGATCGTATTGCTCGCCCTTGCTCTGGGGGACCGCATAGGCATTGTGATGCCACGCCACGGCAAGCACGGCCTGCGACAGCATTTCGCGCTCCTCGGGGAGCTTCCCGTCCGACACGAGGTAGGTCCAGGCACTGATGTCCACCGCGCAGGCGAGATGCTCTTGCGCCGTCATGTCGTCGAAGCTTGCCGGACCCGACATCGCGCCGCCTGTCCCGTCCGAACACCCCGTCACGGCCACCACCGCAGCCAGAAGGCCGGGCCCAGCGGCGATCCTCACAAGGGGACGCCCGGTTCCTGCTTGGCGGTGCGGATGGTGAGCGAGGTCTTGACGCTTTCCACGTTGGGCGCGGGCGTCAGCTTGCCGGTCAGGAATTCCTGGAAGCTCTGAAGATCCTTGCTCACGATCTTGAGGATGAAGTCGATCTCGCCGTTGAGCATGTGGCACTCGCGCACTTCGGGCAGGGCACGCATGTGCTCCTCGAACTCGCGCAGGGAACTTTCGGCCTGACTCTTGAGGCTGACCATCGCGAAGACAGTGATCGCGAAGCCGAGCTTGGAAGGGTCGAGATCGGCATGGTAGCCACGGATCACCCCGTCCTCCTCCAGCCCCCGCACGCGGCGCAGGCACGGCGGCGCGGTCAGTCCGACGCGCTGGGCGAGTTCGACATTGGTGACGCGGCCTTCCGCCTGCAGTTCCGCCAGCAGGCGGCGATCGATTTCGTCGAGATTGGCCACGTGATGTAAGCTCCTGCAGCAGCGCGCCGCTTGCCAAGGCACGGCGCGCGCGAGTTGATCCCGGAAAAGTAACAAGACGCGTGACGGATGCCCCCCACGGCTAATATTATTAGGTCTGCCAGCAATTGTCCCGCTTTGCAACGCACCTTTCGCGTCAGACTGTGACAATCGTTCCATCCTGATAAGACGGCGGGGCCGGCCCGCGCTATGGTCGCCATCTGCCCCGCCACGCGGTTGCGCGATTCGGCTCCGCGCGCCGCTCCTCGAGGAGTGAGTGTGTTTTTCGACGACCGCCTTGCCACCGTGCTGCGCCAGCGCGCCACCGGCGAGGCGAGCCTGCGCACCCAATACCGCCAGCTGCTCGACCTGCTCGGTCGCGACCGCGTGGCCGCGCCCGGCGGTGACCGGAGCCTGCTGGCGGCGGCGTGGCTGCGGATGGACGCACTCGCCGGGGCGATCCCCGCCGAGGCGCGCGCACGGATGATCCGCGAGCCCGGCTGGCGCTTCCGCAGCCCCAATCTAGCCGCCCATCTCGCCGATCACGAACCCGAGGTGGCGGCGGCCGCATTGACCCGGGCGGACCTGTCGGGGGAGGACTGGAGCGCGCTCATCCCCCGCCTGCCGGTGCGTGCCCGCGGCTTCCTGCGCCTGCGCCGCGACCTGCCGGTCGATGTCGAGGCGCTGCTGGCACGGCTCGGTGTGCATGACCGCGGCCTGCCCGCGCCCGCCGCCGATGCCGCCGCCGACGTCGCCGCGCCCGCGTCCGAGCCGCCCGCGTCCGAGCCGCCCGCTGCCGCGCCAATCCCGCTGCGCCCCGTCCGCGCCCCTGTCCCGCCGCCCGAGCCCGACCGCGTGCGCGAGCGGGCGCGAGACGACAGCGGGCGCACCGAAATCTCCGCCCTCGTCGAGCGCATCGCGCGCTTCACGCGCGAGCGCGGCGAGAGCCAGGCCGAACTCGAACGCTCGCCGCGCCTGCCGCTCGGGGAACTGCCCGAACGGGCCGAACGCGCGATCGGCAGCTTCGGATTCGTCGCCGATACCGGCGGGCGCATCACCTGGGCGGCGGGTGAGGCTGCGCCGATGGTGATCGGCACCCGGCTCTTCACCGCCCATCCCGGCGGCGAGGACGCACCCGGCAATGCCGGCCTCGCGCGGGCCTTCGCCCGCCGCCAGCCGGTGACTCGCGCCGAGATCGCCCTTGCCGGTGCGCCGGCCATCGCCGGTGACTGGATCGTCGATGCCGAGCCGCGCTTCAGTGAGGAAGGGCATTTCACCGGCTATTTCGGTCGCTTCCGCCGCGTGCCCGACGCCGCCGCCCCGCTCCCCGGCCCCGAGGCGCACGAGGCCGATCGTATCCGCCAGCTGCTCCACGAGCTGCGCACGCCGGTCACCGCGGTGCAAGGCTATGCCGAGGTGATCCAGCAGCAGCTGTTCGGCCCCGCCCCGCACGAGTACCGCGCGCTCGCCGCTGCCATCGCCGCCGATGCCGCGCGGATCCTCGCCGGATTTGAGGAGCTCGACCGCCTCGCGGGGCTCGAGACCGGGGCGCTCAGGGTCGAGCCGGGCACAACCGATCTGGCGGCCCTTCTGCACCGCACCGCCGCGCAGCTCGACCCGGTGCTCGAGGCGCAGGACGCCGGCTTCGCGCTCGGCCTTGCGCCCGGTGCGAGCCTCCTCGTCGCGCTCGATGCCGAGGATGCCGAGGCGCTGGTGTGGCGGCTGCTGGCGAGCCTTGCCGCCGCCGCCGCGCCGGGCGAACGGATCGCGGTGCGCTCCGACCCGCTGATCGGACCCGGCGGCGCGCTGGCGCGGATCGCCTGCACGCTCCCGCCCCGGCTGGCGGAGGAGGAGAACCTTTTTTCGGCCACAACGCGCGCCGGTGGCAGCGCGATCAGCCCGGGGCTGTTCGGCACCGGGTTTGCCCTGCGCCTCGCGCGGGCCGAGGCGCGTGCGGCAGGCGGCGCGCTGCGACGCGAGGGCGACACGCTGGTGCTCACCCTGCCTCTCTTGACCGATATCGCCGCCCTGCCTAGCGCCGGGGCTGCCTGACAGGCGGCATCGGGAGGGGGCGCAGGGATGACCACAGGATCGATGCTCGATGTGCCGCCCGCCGGGCGCGGCGCTGCCTTCGCCCCCGGCTTCGGCCAGCGGGTGCTGCTCACCGTCGATACCGAGGAGGAATTCGACTGGACCGGCCCCTTCCGGCGCGATGGCTACGGCCTCAGCCATGTCGAGGCGATCCCGCGCTTCCAGGCCTTCTGCGAGGGGATCGGGGCGCATCCCGTCTACCTCGTCGACTGGCCGATCGTTCAGGACCCGCGCGCGGTGGAGATCATCGGCGATGCGGTGCGGCGCGGGACGGCCGAGGTGGGCGTGCAGCTCCACCCCTGGGTCAACCCGCCCTTCGAGGAGGAGGTGTGCGTGCACAACTCCTATGCCGGCAACCTCCCGCGCGAGCTGGAAGCGGCCAAGTTCATGGCCCTGCGCGACGCGATCGAGGCAGCCTTCGGCGGCGCGCCGCTGATCTACCGTGCGGGCCGCTATGGACTCGGACCCCACACCGCCGAACTGCTGAAGCGGGCCGGCATCAGGGTCGACACGTCGGTCCGTTCGCTGTTCGATTACAGCGACCAGGGCGGGCCGGACTACAGCCGCCACCCGCTCGCGCCCTACTGGGTCGACGGGGCGATGCGCCTGCTGGAGCTGCCGGTCACGACCGTCCATTCCGGCCTGCTGCGCGGCGCCGGACGGCAGGTGCAGCCGCTCGGCGAGCGCATCCCCAAGGCGATGGGCGCGCTCTCGCGCCTCGGTCTGCTGGAACGCATCGCGCTCACCCCCGAAGGCGTGTCGCTCGAAGAGGCGCTGCGCGGGGTCGATATCGCGCTCGACCAAGGCCTGCCGGTGCTGGTGCTGTCGTTCCACAGCCCGACCCTCGCCCCCGGCCACACGCCTTATGCGGCAGACGAGGCCGAGGTCGAGGCGCTCTACGCCTGGCTCGAAGGGGTCTACCGCCACCTCGGCGCGCGCGGCGTTGCGACCTGCACGGTCGCCGACATCATCGCCGCCACCGGCGGATAGAAGCTCTGCGGCGCTTGTCTGCGGCCTTCCGCGCGCGTAGAGGCTGGCCATCGCCCCGCCTCCCGGCGCCTTGCGCGCATGGGCCTGTAGCTCAGCGGTTAGAGCTGGCCGCTCATAACGGCTAGGTCGCGGGTTCGAATCCTGCCGGGCCCACCGGAGGGGGCGATCATCCGGAACGGCAAAGGACAGACGCACCGGGCCTTTTCCGCGGGAGATTGTCCCGAATTCGACAATCCGGCGCAAGCCATCTGATACTCTCCATCGCGCCCCCGGTCTTGCCGGCGGCAAACGGGGGAACCAGGATGCGTGCCTTTCACTACGCGACCGCTGCGCTGATGCTGTCGGCCAGCACCGGGGCAATGGCCCAGACCGCCGACCGGATCTGGACCGGCGGCACCATCATCACCATGGAAGACGATGCCATGCGCGCCGAGGCGATCGCCGAGGACGACGGCAGGATCATCGCCGTCGGCACCCGCGCCGAGGTGATGAAGCTGAAGGGCAAGGGCACGCAGGTGATCGACCTCAGGGGCCGCACCCTGCTGCCCGGCTTCGTCGATGCCCACGGGCACGTGTTCCTCGGCGGGTTGCAGGCGCTGGCGGCCAACATGCTCGCCGCGCCCGATGGCGATGTGACCGACATCCCCGCGATGATCCGGACGCTCAGGGAGTGGCAGGCCACCAACCGTGACGTCGTCGCCAAGGGCAGGATGATCATCGGCTTCGGCTATGACAACGCCACGCTGGCCGAACAGCGCCATCCGACCAAAGAAGAGCTCGACCAGGTCTCGACCGAATACCCGGTGCTGGTGATCCACCAGTCGGCGCATATCGGCACGGCCAACTCCAAGATGCTCGAATTGCTGGGCTACGATGCCGACACCAAGGACCCCGAAGGCGGTGTGATCCAGCGCAAGCCCGGCACCACCGAGCCCAACGGCACGCTGGAGGAAACCGCGTTCTTCACCGCGATCCCGATGGTGCTCAGGAACGCCGGGCCGGAAGGGCTAAAGACCTTCGTGCGCGAAGGCTCCAAGCTGTGGGCACGGTTCGGCTACACCACCGCGCAGGAAGGGCGCGCGATCCCGAATGTCGCCAACGTGATCCGCGCGGTCGGCGCCGAGGGCGGGCTGGCGATCGACGTGGCGGTTTACCCGGATGTGCTAGTCGACCGCGACTACATCAAGGCCAACCGGTCCGACACCTATGCGGGCCGCGTCCGCATCGCGGGGGCCAAGCTCACCATCGACGGCAGTCCGCAGGGCTTCACCGCGTGGCGCGACAAGCCCTATTACGATCCGGTCGGCAACTATCCCGAGGGCTATTCGGGCTATGCCGCGGCCAATGCCGAGCAGGTGTTCGACGCGGTGAAATGGGCCGCCGAGAACGATATCCAGCTGCTCACCCACTCCAACGGCGAGCGCGCGTCCGATCTGCTGATCGCGGCGCTGGCGGGGGCGCAAGCGCGCTTCCCCGCGATGAAGGCCAGGCGCCCGGTGCTGATCCACGGCCAGTTCCTGCGCGAGGACCAGATGGACAGCTTCAAGGAGCTGGGCGTGATCCCCTCGCTGTTCCCGATGCACACCTTCTACTGGGGCGACTGGCATCTCGAACACACCGTCGGGCCGGATGAGGGGCAGAACATCTCGCCGACCGGCTGGGCGCGGGAGCGCGGCATGATCTTCACCAGCCATCACGATGCCCCGGTGGCCTTCCCGGATTCGATGCGGGTGCTCGATGCCACCGTCACCCGCCGAAGCCGCGGCAAGCAGGTGGTGGTCGGCCCCGACCAGCGGGTGGACGTGATCACCGCATTGAAGGCGATGACGATCTGGCCCGCCTACCAGCACTTCGAGGAGGACAGCAAAGGCTCGCTCAAGGTCGGCAAGCTGGCCGACTTCGTGATCCTCACCGGCGATCCCACGGCTGTCGATCCCGAGGCGCTCGACACGCTCAAGGTCGCCGAGACGATCAAGGAGGGCCGCACGGTCTATGCCATGCCCGCCGGCAAGCGCGCCGAAGCGCCCCCGGCCGACATCTCCCCGATGCTGCATGCGCTCGTCGCGGGCAGCCCGGGCCACAGGCACGAAGACGGGAGCGAGTGCCCGGGCGATGCGGCGATCGCGCTCGCCGCGCTGTTCGCGCGCGCCGACGGCCGCCGGTAATGCCGGCGACGCGCAGATGATGAACTCTGCCATGCGCCGCACGCTGGCACTCGGCGCCAGGTTGGCGCTGCATTTCTGATGAGGGGAGGGCGAAACATGACGAAACGACACATGCTGGCAGGGCCGATGGCGGCGCTGCTGATGCTCGCGGCCTGCGCGCCGCAAGGGGAGACGGGGGGCGGCAACGAGGCGGAGGACGCTGCGCAAGCGCCTGCCGAAAGGCCCAAGCTCGCACCCGACGATCCGCTCACTCGGGTCACCTGCGCCGATTTCCTCGCCACCGCCGAAGTCGCCACCAGCCAGCCCGCCGACGATGCTGCTCTCGCCGCGCAGGACGAGCTCGCCAACGGGCTGACCTGGCTCCACGGCTATCTCTACGCCAGGACGGACGGCGCCATCGAGCCGCTCAGCCAGACCTGGATGCAGACCACCGCCAAACGCGTGTTCGAGGCCTGCTCGGCCGCGGAGAAGCCCGGCGAGACGAGCCTGTTCGAGGTGGCCGTGTCATGAAAGGGACGAAGACCATCGCCCTCGCGGTGATCGCCGCGATCGGCTTCGCCGGCTTCGCGGCAGATGCGCTTGCCAAGGACCGCTGGGATCGCGACCGCGACCGGCGCCACCGCCATTACGATCGCTGGGAGGACTGGGACAACCGCCGTGACGCCCGGCGCGCGGGGGTGATCGCGGGCACTGTCGCCGCCGAAGTCGCGGCCGGCGCGGCCCGCGAGAACGCGCGCGAGGACTACGAGGAGTGCATGGAGTACTACGGCCGCGACTATGGCTACGACCGCTATTGCCGCGAGCAATACTACTACGACCGCGCCGCCGGCCGGCGCGCGGCGCGGCGCACGGGTGTGGTGGTGGGGCTCGGCGTGCGCGAGATCGTGCGCGACTGAGGCCGTGCCGGGGCAAGCGTCCGCTGAGCGCGCTTGCCCCTTGCCCCGCAGCGGCAGGAAACCTAAGGCGTCCTCCACGTCGGGGAGTGGCGCAGTCCGGTAGCGCGCTTGCTTTGGGAGCAAGATGTCGCAGGTTCGAATCCTGTCTCCCCGACCACTTCTCCCATGATCCCCGGATTTGCCGGCGGGCGCCTGCGCCGTGCGGGGGCGCCCGCCCGCAAACTGCCCCTTGCGGCCATCAGGCCCGAAATTTGCAAAGTGCGCCTTTGCAAATTTGCAATTTTACATTGGACGCGCCGTCGCACTTGGGCAATCCCTCATGTGCGGTCAGATCCCAAGCACAGGCGGAGGGTTCGGACAAGCATCCGTCAGGGAGATTGCCGATGGCCACCAACGTGCTGGAACTTCGTCGCTTCGACCGGACCCCGCTGCGGCTGATACAGGCGTTCCGCCCGCCCCTGCGCACCCGCGCCGACATCGCACCGGCAGCCGCGCAACTGGCGCACGAGGCCAGCGATCTCGGGCTGCGGATGCTGGTCTGGCACGATCTTGCCAGCCTGGCGCCGATGACCTGCACCGAGGGGCACAGCCTCAACGCGACCGTCTTCGGCTGGACCGCTGCCGAGCTGTCCGCCTGGGAGAACCGCGACCGGGCAATGCGCTCGCCGCTGCTGCGCGCGGCGCGGGTGGCGGCGGAGCCGGTGCTGGTCTCGCATCGCGGCATCCACGCGCCGACCGCGAACCGGCTGCTCGACGAGATCGACCTCGTCGATCTCGACCACTGCCCGCTTGGCCGTGAGGCCATCGTGGTGCCCGTGCACATGCCACTTGGACAGGTGGGCGCGGCGATCCTAGTCGGCATGAGTTCCGACGGCGAGGATCTCGACTGGGCGCTCGATTCATGCAGCGGCGACTTCGGCGACCGGATCGTCCGCTTCGTGACCGCCTATGCGACGCTGTGCCGCGACGGGCGATACCTGCCCGAACAGGGCCTGCTCACGGGCCGCGAGATCGAGTGCCTGAACTGGGTCGCCCACGGCAAGACCGACTACGAGATCAGCATCATCCTGGGGTGCAGCCACGCGGGCGTGCGCTACCACATCACCCGCGCCTGCGCGAAGCTCGGCGCGGTGAACCGCGCGCAATCGGTGTTCCGCGCGGCCCAGTTGGGCTATCTCGGGACTCCCGCCTGCTAGACGCTGACCCCGAACAGGCGCCCGACCAGCGCGGTCGTCGCCATCGCGAAGATTCCCCAGCCGACCACCCGCAGGGTCGCGGGGACCAGCGGCGCCGCCCCCGCCCTCGCCCCCAGCGCGCCCAGCACCGCCAGCGCGAGCACCGAGATCGCGACCACGCTCGCCATGATCGCCCCTGCCGGTGCAAGCCACGCCGCCAGCAGCGGCACCGCGGCAGCCGTGCTGAATGTCGCCCCCGAGGCGAGCGCCGCCTGCAAGGGGCGCGCGGCGAGATGCTCGGCAAGGCCAAGCTCGTCGCGCACATGCGCGGCCAGCGGATCGCGCGCCGTCAGCTCGCGGGCGACCGCCGCCGCGGTCTCGGCGCTGAGCCCTCGCTCGCGATAGATAGCGGCGAGTTCCGCTTCCTCGTCGGCGGGCGTGGCGGCGATCGCCTCTGCCTCCCGCCGGATGTCGGCGGCTTCCGAATCCGCCTGGGAGGAGACCGAGATGTACTCCCCCGCCGCCATCGACATGGCCCCGGCGATCAGCGCCGCGACGCCTGCCACCAGCACCGGCCCGCGATCGGGTGTCGCCGCCGCCACGCCGATGATGAGCGATGAGACCGAGATGATCCCGTCATTCGCCCCCAGCACCGCGGCGCGCAGCCAGCCGGTGCGGTGGACATAGTGCGGATCGTCGGGATGGGCGCTGGGCGGGGTCATGGTGCGGGTCTTGTCCGCTGCCTTGGCCCGCTTGGCAAGCGGGCTGCTCAACCGGCGGCGTTGGTCGCCGCGAGGATCCACTCCGGGATCGCCTCCTGCCGGAGGTCGGCCAGCTCCACCCCTTGCGCGCGCACCGCATCGTAGCGGTCGCGCGGGGCGTAATCGGCGGGGCGCTGGTGGAAGACCTTGCCCTGTGCCTCGGCGAGGATCGCAAGGCCGCGCACCCCGTCGGTGCCGCTGCCGGTCAGAAGGCCCCCGAGCGCGGGCAGGCCGCTCCTTGCCAGCGATCCGAAGAGCAGGTCTGCCGAGGGACGGCACCCGTTCACCGGATCGCGCTCGACCAGCCTGAGGCGCGGCGGCTCGCCCGCCTCGACGATCACGTGGCGGGTGGGATCATGCGCCAGCCAGACCTTGCCCACTTCCAGCGAGACGCCGTCCACCGCATCGCCGAGCTGGCAGGGCAGCGAATGGCGCATCGCGCGCATCGCGTTCTCGACCGCGCCCTGATCGGCATCGAACAGCACGATGGTCGGCGGACAGCCGGCGTCATAGGCGGCGAGGATCTGGCGCGCGGTCTCGATCCCCGCAGCCCCGCAGGCGAGCGCCACGATCCGGCCGTCGCTGCGATAGCCGCCGGTCGCACCGCCTTCCGCGCCCCCGCCGCCACCGGGCTGCAACTCGCCCGAGGCGGCCCTCAGCACGATATCGCCGAGCTGGCGTACGGTCGCGTCGAACTCCTCGCGCGAGGTGTGCAGCGGCTTGGGGAAGCAGTGCACCGCGCCCAGCTCCAGCGCGCGGCGGGCGGTGCCCGTCCCGGCCTGGGTGATGCTCGAGAGCATGATCACCGGCATCGGTCGCGTCGCCATGACCTCCTCGAGGAACTCCATGCCGCTCATCCCGGGCATCTCGACATCGAGCGTGAGGACGTCGGGCTTGAGCTTCTCGAGCTGGTCGCGCGCCTCGTCGGCATTCTTCGCGGTGCCGCACACCGTCACGCCCTTGGCGTTGTCGAGAATGTCGCAGAACAGCGCGCGCATCGCGGCGGAATCGTCGACTACCAGTACCCTTACATTGGCCATGTTCGCTCAGCCTCTCGATGAATTCGGCACGCCCGCAGGCGCGGTGCAGGGCGAGGCTCTACCGTTGCGAGAGCGAAGAAATCCGTCCCGCGCCGTTAGGGGCCTCTGCATAGGCTGGCGGCAAAGCGGCCTTATGGCCCCCACGGATAGACGGCAGTCTCCAACAGGGCCGATGCGAGGGAAGGCGCGGGGCCGCAACCGGGTGAGACGACATGAACATCGAGGAGAAATCGCGGGTCGGCGCCATGGCGCTCGGCGGTCTGGTGGCGGCGATCCTGATGGTCGCCGGCATCGGCGTCAATCATATCAGGGACGGCGGCGCGCTCGACAGCCGGGAGACGACGCTCGCCGACTTCCGCGCCGATATCCTGCCCCCGCCGATGTTCCTGGTCGAGGCCTTCGGCAACGCCAGCATCATGACCATCCACCGCGATGCCTACGCGATCAACGAAGAGCGGCTGGCCAAGCTCGAGCGGGAGTTTTGGGAGGCCGAGCGCAAATGGGCCCAGAGCCCGATCGAAGATGAGCTCAAGGCAGGCATTGCCGACAATGCGCGAACGACCGGCAAAGCCTTCTGGGACGAAGTCAACAACAGCTTGAAACCCGCCGTCCGGCGCGGGGACGAGGCGGCGATCCTCGCTTCCCACCGGCGGCTGCTCGAGATCTACCGCGCCCACCGCAAGGCCAACGATGCACTCGTGGCGCGCAGCGAAAGCCTGTCTGCGGAGGTCGTCGAAGAGAACGCCGCAACGACCCTGCTCGTACTCGCCGGTGCGGTCCTGGCAGTGCTCGTCATCCTCGGCGCGCTGGCCGGGGCCTACCTGTTTTTCCGGCGCAAGATGCTCTGGCCGATCTGGGCCACCGGTGAAACCATGCGCGACATGGCGGCGGGCAACCACGACAGCGGGATCACGGCCCATCACCGCGACGACGAGATCGGCGTCATGACCCGCGCGATCGAGACCTTCCGCGCCGCGCTCAAGTCCGACAAGGCCCGCTCTGCCGTGCAGGCCGAGGTGGTCGAGACGCTCTCCGGCGCCCTGTCGCGGCTCGCCGAGGGCGATCTCACCCACCGCATCTCCTCGATGCCGGCGGGCGAGCATGAACGGCTGCAGGAGGCCTTCAATGCGTCGGTTGCCCGGCTGGAGACGATGATCGGGGCGGTGCGCGCGACCGCGAGCGGGGTGCGCACCAGTTCGGACGAGATCCGTGCGGCGAGCGAGGACCTTGCCCTGCGCAACGAGCAGCAGGCGGCCAGCCTCGAGGAGACCGCCGCCTCGGTCGGCACGACGGTCAGCCTCACCCGCCAGTCGGCCGAAAATGCCATCGCCGCCCGCAGCGCCATCGCCCAGACCCACGCCCGCGCCACCGAAGGCGGCGCCGTGGTCGGCAAGGCGGTCGCGGCGATGGGCGCGATCGAGCAGTCCGCGCGCGAGATCACCCAGATCATCGACGTGATCGACGGGATCGCCTTCCAGACCAACCTGCTGGCATTGAACGCCGGAGTCGAAGCCGCCCGCGCCGGCGAGGCGGGCAAGGGCTTCGCGGTCGTCGCCAACGAGGTGCGCGCCCTCGCCCAGCGCAGCGCCGAGGCGGCGCGCGACATCAAGGCCCTGATCGACAAGTCCACCGCCCATGTCGGCGACGGGGTGAGCCTCGTCGGCGAAACCGGCACGCTGCTCGCCGAGATCGTCGCACAGGTCGGCGCGGTCACCGCTCAAGTCAGCGAGATCGCCGATACGGCGGCGGCGCAGGCCAGCAATCTCGAACAGGTCAACGTCGCGGTCGGCACCATCGACCGGATGACCCAGCAGAACGCGGCAATGGTCGAGGAGGCGACTGCGGCGACACGCAGCCTTTCGGGCGAGGCCCAGCGGCTTGCGGAGCTGGTGGCGCAGTTCAGGGTGAGCGCGGGCGGTCCCGAGGGCCTTGCCGCACCCGCCGCGCTCGCTCCGCCCGCCCCCCCGCCCACCGCGCGCCAGACGCGCCCGCCGGCCGCCCCGGCGCGAAAGCCGGCAAGCGCGCCGCCCGCGCCGGTGATCGGCAATCTCGCCCGCAAGGCAGAATCTGTCCCCGCCCGTGCACCGGCTCCGGTTGCGGCTCCCGACGAGGACGACTGGAGCGAGTTCTGATGCCTCTGCTGCCGCCGCTTCGCGCCGATCCTTGCCACGCACCTAGGTGATCTGCCGGGGGTGCGCCCTGCAAATTGCCAAGGCCGGATCGCTAGGGTCGCGAAACAACCGGGAGCAGGACATACCGATGTTGAAGCAGATCCCCGTCGCCGAACTCCAGCTGGGCATGTTCGTCCACAAGTTCGAGGGCGGCTGGTTCGAGCATCCGTTCTGGAAAGCGAAGTTCCTGATCGAGGATGCGGACCGGCTCGCAGCGATCAAGGCGAGCCGGGTGCGCAGCGTGGTGATCGATACGGCGAAGGGGCGGGATCTTGCTCCGTCGGCAACGCCCCCGGCGAAGGCCCCGGCGCCGTCGTCCCCGCCGTCCGCCGCGCGCATCCGCAGCATCCGGCAACGCACCGCGGTGCAGCTGACCGCAACCTCGCCGGTCTCGATGGCGCAGGAGCTGGAAACCGCCGCAGCGATCGCCGAACAGGCGCGCGATCGGCTCAACCGGGCCTTCATCGCCGCGCGCCTCGGCAAGGCACTGGACGTGCGCAAGGTCGAACCCGTGGTGAGCGACATCCTCGCCTCGGTGCGGCGCAATCCCCAGGCCTTCAGCGGGCTGATGCGCTGCAAGCTCAAGAACGAGGCGGTCTTCCGCCATGCGCTGTCGGTCAGCGCACTGATGGTGGCGCTCGCCGACCGCTTGAAGCTGCCCGCGCAGGACATCCACAATTGCGGGCTGGCGGGGCTGCTGCTCGATATCGGGGTCAACTACCTGCCGCAGGCCAGCGATCCCCCGGGCGGCGATTACCGCAATCTCGAGGCGCGCGTCTGGCAGAGCCACGTGCTGCTCGGCCATCGGGCGCTCAGGAACGATGGCGATCTGCCGCAACTGGTGCTCGACGCCTGCCTGTTCCACCACGAGCGGATGGACGGCCGCGGCTTTCCGCAGGCCTGCAAGGGCGAGGACATTCCGCTGGTCGCGCGCATGGCGGCGATCTGCGACAGCTTCGATTTCCACCTGACCGGATCGGACCGCGCACCGGCGCTCGACCCGGCGGCGGCGATTGCGGCACTGCGGGCGGACGAGGGCGCCTTCGACGCCGAGATCCTGCGCGCCTTCATCGAGACGGTCGGCTTCTACCCGGTCGGCTCCTTCGTCGCGCTGAGCAGCCGCAAGCTCGCCATGGTGATCGACGAGGACCGCAAGGACCCGCTGCGCCCCGTGGTGCAGGCCTTCTATTCCTTCGAGACGGGCGAGCGCATCAAGCCCTATCGCATCGCGCTCGCCCACGGGAACGACAATGAACGGATCACGGGGATCGCCGATCTCGCAGGGCTCGACCTTCCCGACCACGCGCAACTGCGCGAACTGGTGTTCCTCAGCGCCTATCGCAGTCACGCCGAGGCCTGACCCGGTTTCGCCCTGGCGCAAGCAGAACGGGCCGGCGATCGCTCGCCGGCCCGTTCCCGTTTCGTCGATGGTGCCGGTCGTCAGAATGCGAGGCGCAGCGAGGCCTGCACGGTCCGCCCGTTGGCGGCGCGGGCGAAGCCGATGCCGTTGGCGGGCACGCTCGCCTGGTTGACCTCGAAGATGCCGAGCGTGTCGAACAGGTTCTGCGCGCTGAGCGTCAGGCGCAGGTTCTCGGCAGGTTCGTATTCGACATAGGCGCCGACCGTGGTGAAGCCGGGCATCCGCAGGAGGTTGCTGTCCTGCGCGTAGCTGCCGGTAATGGTGACGATGTTCGCTCCGGCGGCGAACCGGCCGAGATCGACCTGCGGCACCGCGACGAACACCCAGTCCGGCTGGTGGCGCGGCTCGCGGCCGGTGAAGACGCCCCCGACCCGGTCCTCGGTGATCCTGGCCTGGGTGTAGGTCGCGGCCAGCATCAGGTTGAACACGCCGCGGGTGAAGGTGCCTTCGAGCTCGACCCCCTCGGCCTCGTAGGAGCGGTTGGTGGCATTGGCCGCGCCGTTGAGCACGTTCTTGTCGTCGGCCTCGACATGGAACACCGTGCCGTTGACGGTGATCCCGTTCCGGCGCAGCTTGAAGCCGCCCTCGATCTGGGTGACCGCATCCTCGCGGTCGCCAACGGCGACGCCGCCGGTGAGCGGATCGACGATCGGGGTGAACAGGATTTTGTCGGCATTGGCCCGCGCCCCGCGGCTGTAGCGCGCGAAGACCGAGAAGCTCTCGGCCACGCGGTAGTTCACCCCGGCGGAGTAGCTGAGATAGCCGTAGTCGTAATCGACGGGCGCAGGCCGGTCGAGCGGGAGGAAGGCGGTGCGGCGCTCGGCCGGGTTGATCGTCCCGTCGCGGTTGAAGTCGAAGCTGGTCAGCCCCTGCCGCCCGCCGCCGAGGTCGGCCCCGAACAGCTGCCCGCGCACGCGCCCGCTGTCGTAGCGCAGCGATCCGCCGACCGCGAGCTTGCCGACGTGGAAGTTGACCGAGCCGTAAGGCGCGAGCACGCGGTAATCGACATCGAAGATGCGCCGGAACAGGCTACTCTCGCGTCCGAAGGCAAAATAGCCGTTCAGGGTCTGGGGTTGCCCGGCGGCGTTGAAGATGTCGACCTGCGCGGTCCGCCCCCCGCCCGCCGCATCGACGATCATCGCCGTGTGCAGCCAGGTGGTGTCGAGCTCCTGCGTCGCAAGGTAAAGCCCGCCGGTGGTGGTCAGCTTGCCGCCGCCCACTTCCCAGACCTTGCTGGCGCGCAGGTCGTTGGTGAAGTTGTCGAGCGAGCGCGCGCGCACGAAGCTGACGAAATAGAGCGACAGCAGCCCGTTGCCGTTGATCGCGCTCCCCGCCGGGATCGCCTGCCCGGCGAGCGGCCCGCTGGCATAGGCGGCGGTCGAACCCG
Organism: Porphyrobacter sp. THAI-01a; assembly: GCF_056868655.1. Taxonomy (NCBI): domain Bacteria; kingdom Pseudomonadati; phylum Pseudomonadota; class Alphaproteobacteria; order Sphingomonadales; family Erythrobacteraceae; genus Porphyrobacter; species Porphyrobacter sp. THAI-01a. The sequence goes on from NZ_CP180579.1 coordinate 2,073,439, forward strand.
CCCCGCCGATCGATGCCGCGAAGGCCGAGACGGTGTTCTGGCGGTTGGGGAACATCCGGCTGAAATCGCCGCCGTTGGCGGCGTAGCGCATGCGGTTGGTGAGGGTCCAGCCGCCGAGTTCGAACTGCGCCTCGAGACCCAGCGAATGCGACTTGGCGCTCTGCCCCGTGGCGATCGGCAGGGCGACCGGCTGGTTGTTGCGATCGAGCGTGATGACCGGCCCGAGGAAGCCCGAGAGCGTCGAATCCCGCCTGAGGTCGAAGCCGGGGAAGCTGCGGATCGTAGGGTCGGCATCCGTGCCGGTGATGTTCACCGCATAGGGCGCGAAGGTCGGCGAGCGGTCGTCGAGCAGCTTGAAATAGGCGCGCACATAGCCGCCCTCGAAGGTGCGGGTGATGTTGGCCTTGATCTGCCCGCCGCGCACGCCCGTGAAGCCGATGTCGCGCGGCCCTTCGCCCTGGCGGTAGAAGCCGCCGATATACATGCGGGTGTTCGCACCCAGCTTGGCGCCATAGTCGAAGTCGATGCGCTTCTCGTCAAAGTCGAGCCCGGCGGTCACCTGCGCGCGGCCCCCGACCTGCTCGCCGGTGCGCGAGATCACGTTGACGATCCCGCCCGGCGAGTTCGAGGCGAAGGTCGAGGCCGAACCGCCGCGGATCGTCTCGATCGCGCCGACGGTGAAGTCGTTGCGCAGGTAGACGTCGGTGGCGACGTTGAAGAGGTCACCGAATTCGAGCACCGGCAGACCGTCCTCCTGGAACTGCATGTATTTGGAACCCCCCGCCGCCAGCGGCAGCCCGCGCACGGTGTAGTTGTTGTTGCCCTCGCCGATGCCGGTCGCAACGCGCAGGCCCGCCATCGTGCGCAGCACCTCGCCCAATGGGCGCGGGCCGAAGCGGTCGATCTCCTCGCCCCTGAGGGCGGAGGTCGAGGTCGCGCTGTCGAGCCGGTCGCGACCCTTGGCCATGCCGGTCGAGAAGATCTCGGCCGGCGGCCGGGCGGGCGCGGCGGACTGGACGGCTTCGGCTTCGGCTTCGGCCTCGGCATTCTCCTCCGCCAGCGCCGGCATGGCGAAGGCGCTGGTGGCGGCAAGCAGCAGCAATCTGGTGTGCGTTCTCATGGCAATCTCCCCCCGGTTGTGCCGTGCCCGGGATCGGCCCGGCTTCATCGAGTGCAGCCTGCCAGTTAGACCTGCGGGAATTGGCAGGCTTGAAAGCCCCACCTAGGGAGTGACGCTAGGGAATGGCCCCGAGGGCCTTCAGGCGAGGCCCTGCCAGTCGATCCATTCTCCATAGGGGTGGCAGTGCGCGGCAATGCGGCTCTCGCCCGCGTGGCCCGCCCCCTCCCACTGCGCGATCCGCAGTTCGACCGCGCGGCGGTCGGCGCGCCACTCGATGCCGACCCGCGCCAGCGGGCGGTCGGGCCGCGCCCCCGCGCCCGCCGCGGCGAAGGCGGCATCGATCGCGGCGCGCTCGGCGGCGTCGGCATATTGCAGCACCATCGAATGGAACACGACGCGGCGCGTGTCCGCTGGCTGGGGCTCTGCAAGGCGGCGGGCAAGCCATGCGCTCGCACGTCCGGCCTCGACCTGCGGCGGATGGCCGCGCGCGATCCCGATCGCGGCTTCGAGCCGCTCGGCGCGGGCGACCTCCCCGGGCCAGACATAGGCCCTGAGGCTCTGGCGGTCGGCAGGCAAGGCGACATCGAGCGGATGGAGATCGACCCCGCGCGCGGCGGTGATCGCCAGCTCGCCCGGAGCCGCCCCGCGCCCGCGCCACGCGGGAGCCAGCGTGACGGCGCTCGTCGGCGCGCAGGCCGCGACGGCGCCGAGCCGGACGGCATAGTGCTGGACATTGAGATTGAGCCCGGCGCTCGCCCCGAGTTCCAGCACCTCGCAGGGCATCGCCCGCTCGCGCCCGAGTTCGAGCAGCGCGGCGACAAGGCCCGCCACGCGCGCGACCTCGTTGGTCTGGGTGGGATGGGCGAGCCAGCCGAGCAGCGCGTCGGCATGGCGGGAAAGCGCCTGCGCCAACGTGCGGTCGAGCAGCGCGGGAGGCAGCAGCAGGCCTTGGTTATAAAGCGCGCCCAGCCTCTCCGCCTGCCCCGACAGCGCAAGGGCGTGCAGGCCGGCATTGAGCCGGAAGATCACGCCGTCGCTGGCGAGATCGCCCGGCCAGTGCTCGATGCACGCGAACACGGGCCCGCTGCGCGGCAGCACCCGCGCCAGCGACTCCATCAGGGCGGCGGCCAGCGGCTTGCCGAAACCGGCGGCCTTGCGCGCCTCGATGCGCAGCTGGCGGACCGCGCGGCCCGGGCGATCGGCCAGATCGGGCCGTGCCAGGGCGAGCTGGTCGGGAAGGAATTGGAACGTCAAGCGCGCGGCCTCGGATCACGGACAGGAACCGCAGCCATAGGGCGCGCTCCGGCAAATTGTCTGGCTGCCGGCCTAGGGGAAAGCGCGCAGGCGCCTCGTTCGGGGGGCCATCGCCTGCCCCGTAACACTACCGATCCGCGCCGCGCCGCCCGGTTAAAGGGAGCGGTTCTAGGGCGACGCTCCGACCGACTTGGCTCAATCCCGGAGTTCCCCGAAGCATGCGCCTTTGCACCGCCTTTGTCGCCACCCTGTTCGCCACCACCGCCGCACTCCCGCTCAGGGCGGAGGACGCGACCCTCTCCGAAGATACAGCCGCCGCCCCGGCACCGGCACCTTCCCCCAAGGCCTTCACCACCGGTGTCGCCAAGGGCCGCGACCTGCTCGACACCGCCATCTCGGCGAGCGTGCTCGACGACCACGATCTCGCCCAGCTCTCGGTCAGCTCGATCGCCGGGATCATGCAGAACATCCCCGGCATCCGCTCCGAGACCTCCGACATCGACGGCTTCTCGGCGATCACCATCCGCGGGCTGCCGCTGGCGGCGGAAGGTTCGAAATTCCTGCAATTGCAGGAGGACGGCCTGCCGGTGCTCGAATTCGGCGACATCCAGTTCGCCGGGATCGACCAGTTCCTGCGCGCCGACCTCACGCTGTCGCAGGTCCAGGCGATCCGCGGCGGCTCGGCCTCGACATTCGCCTCGAACTCGCCGGGCGGGCTGATCAACTTCATCTCCAAGACCGGCGAGACGGCGGGCGGCCTCATGCAGGTCTCGAGCGGGGTTGGCCATGACCTGAAGCGCATCGATTTCGCCTATGGGGCGCCGCTCGGCGATGGCTGGCGGTTCCATGCGGGCGGCTTCTACCGCACCGGAGAGGGCCCCCGCGAGATCGGCTTCAACGGCTTCGAGGGCGGGCAGATCAAGGCCAACCTCACGCGCGAGTTCGAGCGCGGCTACATCCGCCTCTACGGCAAGTATCTCGACGACCGTCAGCCCAATTACGGCACCCTGCCCGTGACCATCCGGGGGACGGATGCCGACCCTGATATCGGCTTCCTGCCCGGCTATGACATCCGCGAGCAGGGCTATCTCTCGCCGCTCACCCGCTCCTATGCCGAGGTCGACCGCAACAACCAGCCGACCGTGCTCGACGCGGGCGACGGCCTTGCCGCGCGGGTCGCGGCGATCGGGCTGGAAGCCCAGTTCGAGATCGCCGGTTTCACCGTCACCAACCGCTTCCGCTTCTCCGACATCAGCGGGGAATACAACGACAACGTGCCCTTCGTGGCGGCGCCGGCACCCTTCTTCGCCGGCTTCGGCGGCCCGGGGGCCCGCCTGACATATGCGGCCGGGCCGCAGTCCGGCCAGGCCATCACCGACGCGCGCCTGCTGGCGCTTTCGGCGCGGATCCATGCCGATCTCGAGAGCCTCGACAACGCCACCAACGACCTGCGCGCCACCCGCGTGTGGGACGTGGGCGAAGGCAAGCTGACGACGACCGCGGGGGTCTACAATTCGAGCCAGGACATCAGGATGTTCTGGAACTTCACCAGCACCTTGCAGGACCTCGCCGGCGGCGGGCGCAGCGCGCCGGTGAACCTCGCCACGGCGGCCGGCCTGCCGCTGACCGACGCGGGGACCCTTGCCTACGGCTTCGCGGTCGGCCTGCCCTTCACCATCTATCACAACCGCTACGACGTGACCTACGACATCCTCGCGCCCTATGGCTCGGTGAACTACCAGATCGGCAAGCTCGCCATCGGTGCCAGCATCCGCTGGGATCGTGGCAACGTGCAGGGGCAGGTGTTCTCCTCGAACTTCGGCGCCGGACGGGTCGGCGTCGCGCCGATCGACGTCAACGGCAACGGGCAGATCTCCGTGCCCGAGCGCACCGTGCCGATCCTGCCGCTCAGCCAGCCCGCGCCGGTCGACTACGATTACGACTATCTCTCCTACTCCGCCGGGGTGAACTACCGCTTCACGGACAACCTCTCCGCCTTCGCCCGCTACAGCCGCGGCGGGCGGGCGAGCGCGGAGAACGCCATCGGCACCGAAACGCTCGATCCCGTCACCGGCCGCCCGCGCGATCCGGGCGTGCAGGTGTCGATCGTCAAGCAGGCCGAGGCCGGGGTGAAATTCCGCAAGGACGGCCTCAGTGCCTTCCTCACCGGCTTCTGGGCCTCGACCGACGAGCGCAATTTCCAGATCAACGCCAATGCGGCCGGGCAGGCGCAGGTGGTGCCGGTCAACCGCACCTACAGCGCCAAGGGGCTCGAATTCGAGGGCGAGTGGCGTGAAGGGCCCTTCGCCCTCGTCGTCGGCGCGACCTGGACCGATGCCGCCATCGACCGGGACGCGATCGACCCCGCCTTCGACGGGAACACCCCCCGCCACATCCCCGACTTCGCCTTCTTCGCCCGGCCCGAGGTCGCGCTCGAGGCGGTGAGCTTCGGCGCGGTGATCAACGGCACCACCTCGAGCTATGCGCAGGATACCAACCAGCTGCGCCAGCCGGGCTACGTCCTCGTCAGCCCCTTCGTGCAATACCGCCCCGCCGAGGGCCTGACGCTCGCGCTCAACGCCTTCAACGTCTTCGACGAACTGGCCGTGGTCGCGATCCAGGCCCCCACCATCCCGCCCTCGGGCCTCGCCAACGCGCAGGTCATGAACGGGCGCACCGTCACCGCATCCCTGCGCTACGCCTTCTGAGGGGCAGGCGTCGAAAACCTGGACGAGAGGAACCCCCGCCATGCTTGACCGGATGAACATCCCGCGCCGTCTCGGCTTTGCCTTCATCGCGCTGAACGTCGTCGCGGCGGCCGTGATGATCGCCTGCGGGGTGAGCCTCGCGATGATCTCCTCGGTCACCGCGAGGAACACCGCGAGCCAGGAAATCCTCGCCGACGTGCTGGCACTGGAGACGGCGCTTCTGCGCCAGAACAGCCAGATGCGCGGCTTCCTCGTCACCGCCGACGAAAGCTACCTCAAGTCCTACTACGAGGGCCGCGACGATTACGACGAGGCCTCGCGCAAGCTCGAAGCCGCGCTCGCCGACCCGGCGCTCAAGCAGCTCGCCCGCGTCTCGCGCGAGGAGACGCTCGAATGGCGCCGCGACTGGGGCGACAAGTATATCGCCGTGGTCAAGGCCGGCGGCCGTGACGCCGCGCAGGAGGCGATCCGTGCGGCGGGCAAGCGGGTGCTGGTGACCGATGCCGTCAACCCCTTGCGCGAGATCCGCGATGCCCAGCATGCCGCTATTGCAGCCGAGACCGAGCGCCAGGCCGGTGTCATCACCATGGCATGGGTCGCGATCGGCCTCGGCGGCACGATCCTGATCGGGCTTGCGCTGGTGCTCTCGCGCGGGCTGACCAGGTCGATTGCGCAGCCAATTGTCGATCTCACCAGGGCGGTGACCGACCTTTCGAAGGGATCGAACGAGATCGCCATTCCCGGCACCGAGCGCAGCGACGAGCTGGGCGCGATGGCGCAGGCGATGCTGGTGTTCCGCGACGCCGCGGTCGAGCGCCAGCAGGCCGTGGCCGAGCGCGAGGAGGCGGTCGCCCGTATCGGCCGGACCCTGGCGGCGGTCGCGGATTCGGACCTGACCGTGCGCCTCACCGACATGCCCCCCGCCTTCGCCGCGCTCGCGCGGGACTTCAACGGGGCGATGGAGCGCCTCTCGCAGGCGATGGGGGCCGTCAACGACAGCATCGGCTCGATCAACCTCACCTCGAACGAGATCGAGCATGCCATGACCGACCTCGCCAGCCGCAGCGAGGATCAGGCCGCGCGCCTCCAGCTTTCCTCCAGCACGATGGCGAGCCTCACCGCCAATATCGAGCAGAACGCGAGCCTCGCGGTCGGCGTCAGCGGCTCGATGCGCGAGGCGCGGGCCGAGGCGGAGACTGGCGGCGAGGTGGTCGGCCGCGCGATCCAGGCGATGGGCAAGATCGAGACCGCGAGCGTCGAGATCTCCGAGATCACCGCAATGATCGACAACATCGCCTTCCAGACAAACCTCCTCGCGCTCAACGCCGGGGTCGAGGCCGCGCGCGCGGGCGAGGCGGGCAAGGGCTTCTCGGTGGTCGCCTCGGAAGTCCGCGCGCTCTCGATGCGGGCGACCGAGGCGGCGAGCGAGATCAAGTCGCGGGTCGAGGCGGTCGGCGGGCATGTCCAGACGGGCGTCTCGCTGGTCAACGAGACCGGTTCCGCACTCGAGGCGATCATCGCCCGGGTCGGCGAGGTGACGCAGGCCGTCACCAGCATCGCCGATGCCGTCAGCGAACAGAGCATCGCGCTGCGCAAGGTCTCCGAGACGATCGGGGCGATGGACAAGATGACCCAGCAGAACGCGGCGATGGTCGAGGAAACCAACGCGGCGACCAAGAACCTCAACCACGAAGCGCGCCAGCTGGCCGCCACCTTCGCAGGCTTCCGGATCGGCAGGGATACGGAGCGTGCCGGGCCGGCAGGCGGCGGCTGGGGCGGCACCCTCGCGGCCTAGGCGCGCGGCTAGGGGATTGCCCCCGGGCCCTGCGAAAACCGCTCTTTAACCCTGTCGCTTATGACCTTGGACAGGCTTCCGGACCCCGCAAGGGGCCGGAGCCGCCGACTGCTTCCCCTCTCTCAGCGAGGCCGCAAGGATGATCACTCTTCCCTCCATCTGCGACCGGAGCGCCGCCAGCGCGCTTTACCCTGAAATCGCGGAATCGCTCGGGCCCGCGCCCTTGCCGGTCGATGCCGCCCGCGTCGAGCGGATCGGGCAGGCGATGCTGCAACTGCTGGTCTCGGCAGCGCGCAGCGAGGGCGGGATCGCGATCCGGCACCCCAGCGACGCCTTCACCTCCGCGCTGCGCCTCGCGGGTCTCGACCACGTCCTTCTGGAGGGCGTGACGGCATGACCGAAGACGACATCAGGCAGATCTTCTTCGTCGAGTGCGAGGAGGCGCTCGAGGCGGCGGAAGGCGGGCTGGCCGCCTGCCGCGAGGGCACCCACGATGCCGAGACGATCAACGCGATCTTCCGCGCGGTGCATTCGATCAAGGGTGGCGCCGGCGCCTTCGGGCACACTGCGCTCGCCGCCTACACCCACGGCTTCGAGAACCTGCTGGGCGACATCCGCGAGGGGCTGGTGCCGCTCGAACCCGGGCTGGTCGATCTGCTGCTGCTGGCGCTCGATTGCCTGCGCGACCATGTCGAGGCCGCGCGCGGCGGCGGCACCCCGCCCGAGGATGCCGAACTTCTCGCGCGGCTGGAGGCTGCGCGGGCGGGCAACGGCGGGGAGGTTGCCGTCTCCCCGCCCGCGCCCGCCGCGGCCCCGGTGGCAGCCGCAAGCGATCCGCTCGACGATCTCGACGCGCTGCTGAACGAGCTTGCCGCCCCAGCCCCGGCTCCCGAGGCAGCGCCCGAAAGCTGGCTGGTCCACATCCGTCCCCATGCCGGCGCCATGACCAAGGGCAGCGAGCCGCTGCTGTGGCTGCGCGAACTGTGCGACCTCGGCGGCACCTGCGAGCTGTGCGACATCGCCGCCATTCCGACCTTCGAGCGCCTTTCCGTGAACGAGGGCTATCTCGGCTGGACCTTCCGGATGCCCGGCCATGTCACGCGCGAGAGCGTCGCCGAGATCTTCGATTTCGTCGGTGACGAGGTCGCGGTCGCCTACGGGCCGGAGGGCACCATGCCGCCCCCGCGCATCGCTGCGCCCCAGCCGCCCTTGGCGTCCGCCACCCCCGCACCCGCGCCCGCTGAGGCGGAAAGTGCTGCCGGCGCGCCGGTTGCGCCCGCGCCGGCCGCCCCGGCGGGCGCAGGGCCGGCGACACCCGCCGCCGCCGCTCCCGTGACGCAGTCGGTGCGCATCGACCTCAGAAAGCTCGACATGCTGATCGACGGCGTCGGCGAACTGGTGATCGCGCAGGCGATGCTCGCCCAGCGGCTCGCCAACGAGAACCTCGCCCATATCGAGGAGCTGGCGCTGATCGAAACGCTGGTGCGCGACATCCAGGAACACGCGATGGCCTTCCGCGCCCAGCCGATCAGCTCGGTGTTCGGCCGCGTCCCCCGGCTGCTGCGCGAACTCGGCACCTCGACCGGCAAGCACGTCAAGCTGGAGGTGTTCGGCGAGACCACCGAGCTCGACAAGACCGTGATCGAGCGGCTCTCCGAGCCCATGACCCACCTCATCCGCAACGCCGTCGACCACGGGATCGAGCCTCCGGAGGAACGCCGCACCGCGGGCAAGGACCCTGAGGGCACCCTCACCCTCTCGGCCGAGCAGAAGGCGGGTCGCATCATCATCCGCATCGCCGATGACGGGCGCGGGATCGACCGCGAGCGGGTGCTGGCGAAGGCCATCGCCAACGGCCTCGTCGCGCCCGAGGCGCAGCTGACCGACGACGACATCAACCAGCTGATTTTCGCCCCCGGCTTCTCCACCGCCGCGCAGGTCTCGAACATCTCCGGGCGCGGGGTGGGCATGGATGTGGTCAAGCAGAACGTGAAGGAGCTTGGCGGGCGCATCACCATCGAGAGCGTGCCCGGCAAGGGCACCACCTTCAGCCTCGCCCTGCCGCTGACGCTCGCCATTTCCGACGGGATGATCGTGCAGGTCGGCGACCAGTCTCTGGTGATCCCGCTCACCCACGTGATCGAGAGCCTCCGGCCCACCCCCGCCGATGTGAAGGGCATGGGCACCCGCGCCCAGATGCTCAACGCCCGCGGCAGCTTCGTGCCGATCGTGCCGCTGGGCGCGCTGACGGGCGCGAACGCGGCGGTCGTGAACCCCTGCGAGGGCGTGCTGGTGCTGGTCGAGACCGAAGGCCACGGCCGTGCCGCACTGCTTGTCGATTCGATCACCGATCAACGCCAGTTCGTCATCAAGGCATTGGATGCCCATTACCGCCAGATCGACAGTGTCGCGGGGGCGACGATCCTCGGCAACGGCAAGGTGGCGCTGATCGTCGATGTCGATTTCATCGCCAGCACCGCCGCACACGCGGGCGGCGCCGGCATGGCTCTGGCGGCTGCGGCCTGACCATGCAGGCCCCCTCCGCCGCGGCGGCGACCGACAGCATCGTGCCCGGTGTCAGCCCCGCCATCTACAGCGAAGCCGATTTCCGCCGCATTGCCGCGCTGATCCATGACCGCAGCGGCATCGTCCTGTCGGACCGCAAGCGCATGCTCGCCTATTCGCGCCTCGCCCCGCTGGTGCGGCGCAGCGGCCTGACGAGCTTCGGCGCCTTTCTCGATGCGCTGGAGGAGGACCCGCAGGGACTGACCGCGGTGATCGCGGCGCTGACCACCAACCACACCTATTTCCACCGCGAGCCGCATCACTTCGATCATTTCGCCGCCGAACTGCGCCCCGGCCTCGTGCGCCGCGCGCTGGCCGGCGAGGAGGTGCGCATCTGGTCGGCGGGCTGTTCGACCGGCGAGGAGATCTGGACGCTGCTCATGGTGCTGCTCGGGCCCGAACGCGAAGCGGGCCTCAGGATCGCGCAGAGCCGCGTGCTGGCGCTCGCCAGCGACATCTCGGTCAACGCCCTCGCAGGCGCGCGGGGCGCGACCTATCCGGCAAGCGCGCTCGAAGCCCTGCCCGAAGGGCTGCGGCGCACCTGGTGCACTCCGGCTGCCGGAGGCGGCGGCGAGCCGCGCCTCGCGATCGATCCGGCGCTGCAGGCGATGGTCCGCTTCCGTGAGCTCAACCTGATGGGCGAATGGCCGATGCGGCGAACCTTCGACGTGATCTTCTGCCGCAACGTGATGATCTACTTCGACGCCCCGACCAAGGACCATCTGGTCGCCCGCTTCGCCCGTCAGCTGGCACCGGGCGGCCATCTCTACATCGGCCATTCCGAAAGGGTCAGCGGCCCCGCGACGGTGCTGCTCGAACCGGTCGGGCCGACCATCTACCGCCGGAAGGGCGCAGAATGAGCATCCGCGTCCTGATCGTCGATGATAGCCCGCTGATGCGCGCGCTGCTCCAGCACCGGCTCGAGCGCGAGAGCGACATCACCGTCGCCGGCACCGCCGCCGACGCAGCCGAAGCGCGCCAGCTCATCAAGGCGCTCGATCCCGACGTGGTGACGCTCGACATCGAGATGCCGGGGATGGACGGACTGTCCTTCCTAGAGAAGATCATGGCCCTGCGCCCGACGCCGGTGATCCTCGTGTCCAGCGCAACCGAGGCCGGCGCGAGCGCGACGGTGCGCGGGCTGCAGCTGGGCGCGGTGGGCTGCATCCCCAAGTCGCAGCTGCGGATGGCCCAAGGCGGAACCGACGACGACGCCCTGCCGGCGATGGTGCGCGAGGCGGCGCGGGTGCGGTTTGCCCCCGCACCGGCGCGACCGGCCCGCACGCTCTCGGCCCCGGCCCCGTCACCTGCGCCCGTCCACGCCCTGCCCGAGGCCATCGTCATCGGCGCCTCGACAGGCGGGGTCGAAGCGCTGCACACCGTCCTCGCAAGCTTCCCCGCGGATTGCCCGCCCACCCTCGTCGTCCAGCACATCAACGGCTGCTTCGCCGGGGCCATCGCCCAGTCCCTCGACCGCACGGTGCGCCCGCGGGTGATGCTGGCGGAAAGCGACATGCCGCTCGAAAGCGGCACGATCCTGCTCGCGCCGGGGAACGAGCGGCACCTTCAGGTCGCGGCGGCCGGTGCGCGGGGCCTGCGCTGCGTGCTGCGCGAGGGCGATCCGGTCTCCGGGCACCGCCCCAGCGTCGACCGTCTGTTCGCCTCGCTCGCCTCCACGCTCGGGCCTTCCCGCGGGCCGCGGGCGCTCGGCATCCTGCTCACCGGCATGGGGCAGGACGGCGCGCAGGGCATGGCCCAGCTCGCCAGCATCGGGGCGCGCACCATCGCCCAGGACCAGGCGAGCAGCGTCGTCTTCGGCATGCCGCGCGCGGCGATCGAGCTCGGCGCGGCCGGCGAGGTGTTGCCGCTCGATCGCATCGCCCCGGCCATCTTCACACCCAACAAGGCACCCGCGCCATGACCGCCATGACCCCCTTCCCCGCCCCGGCCGGATCACCGCCCGAGGCGATCCGCATCACCATCGTCCAGGGCGAGGCCAAGGCGAGCACCGATCCGCGGGTGGAGATGAGCACGATCCTCGGCAGCTGCGTGGCGACCTGCCTGTTCGACCCCTTGGCGCGGGTGGGCGGCATGAACCACTTTCTGCTCGCCGAGCCGCCGGCCCATGTCCGCAACCAGACCTTCGACAGCGATTACGGCCTGTTCCTGATGGAGCTGCTGATCAACGAGATGCTTTCTCTCGGCGCGCAAAAGAGCCGGATGCGCGCGCGGCTCTACGGAGGCGCGAACCTCAATCCCGACCTCTCGCCGATCGGCACCGCCAATGCCGCCTTCGCCCGCCAGTTCCTCGAGCGCGAGAACATCCCCAAGGTGTTCGAGGATCTCGAGGGCACCCAGGCGCGGCGCATCCAGTTCCGCCCCGCCAGCGGGCAGGTGCGCGCCCGGCTGGTCCCCGCCGACACCGCACCTACGCAGAAACCACTGGGGCGGCCGCAATCGGCACTTGGGACGGTCGAGCTATTCTAGGGCCAAACGGAGCACATCATGCAAGCCAGCAACCCCGCCACTATCCGTGTCCTGACGGTCGACGACAGCGCCTCGATGCGCGCGCTGCTGCTCGGCGCCCTGACCTCGCGCGGCTTCGCGGTCGAACAGTGCGAGGATGGTCAGGAAGCGCTCGAATGGCTCGCCTCGAACGAGGTCGACGTGATCATCACCGACATCAACATGCCGCGCCTCGACGGTTTCGGCCTGATCGAGAAGCTGCGTGCGAGCGCCCTCCATGCCGAACGCCCGATCCTGGTGCTGACCACCGAAAGCTCAGAGGAAAAGAAGCAGCGCGCCCGCAATGCCGGGGCGACGGGCTGGATCGTCAAGCCCTTCGACGCCGACAAGCTCACCGCCGCGCTGCGCCGCGTGATCCACTGACCCTGCCCGAGGTAACGTCCCCATGCGCCACGAACTCATCACCTTCGGGATCGCCAGCCAGCGCTTCGGAATCGATATCATGACCGTGCGCGAGATCCGCGCTTGGTCGCCCGTCACTCGCCTGCCGCGCGTGCCGGACTATGTCGCGGGCGTCGTCAACCTGCGCGGGGCGGTGCTGCCGGTGATCGACCTTGCCGCCCGGCTCGGCTGGGAGCCGACCGAGGCGACCCCCCGCAACCCGATCATCGTCATCGAGCACGAGGGCCAGATGCGCGGGCTGATCGTCCACGATGTCGCCGACATCGTCGGGATCGAGGCCGGGACGCTCCAGCAGCCCGACGCGATGGGGCACGAGACCATCACCCACTTCCTCGAAGGCATCGCCCCGCTGGGCGAGGACATGGTGATGGTGCTCGATCTTGCCCGGCTGATGGCGGACGAACCGGTCGAACTGGCGGCCTGAGGATGGTTCCGCCTGCCGAATCCCGTGCGGCTCCCTCTCCGGCCCTGCTCGAAGGCATCGCCGCGCACCTTGCCGCGCTGGCGGAGGATTCCGAGACCTTCGGCATAGTGCTGTGCAGCGACCCCGATATCGCTGGCCGGTATCTGGTGCAACTGCAGCAGATCGACCGGCTGGCCCAGTCGCTGCGCGAAATGGCGGGCGTGCTCGCCGCCCCCGATCCCCGCGCCGCGGTAGCCGCGATCCGGCTCGGCGATCTGCGTCACGCGCTGGAGGAGGCCGGTGCGGCTTGATCGCGCCCTGATCGGCCTGCACGCCGCGGGCGTGGCCTTCGCGCTGGTCGCGGCGCTGGTTTGGCCGCGTCCGGGGCAGGCGGCGCTGCTGGTGCCGCTCGGCGCCACCGATCTCGGCGAGGTGCTCGCCTGGGCCGAGCGTGCGGGAGCCCCGCTGCTGGCACTCGATACTGCGAACGGCCGCGTCATCGCCCGCATCGACGACAGCACCAGCCTGCCCGGCGCCCTCGCATCGGGCATCCTTCCCATCGCAGCGCGTGCGCCCGCCTGTTCGCAGAGGAGCCCCGAGTGAAACCCGTGCCGGTCTACGAGATTAGCGAACTGCGCGCCAACGGCGTGCGGCTGCTGGTGATGCTGGAAGGCCTCGTCGCCGCGATCATCATCCTCTGGAGCCTGCTCGCCGGCCAGCCGCCGATCGCGCTGGCGGCGGCGATGCTGCTCGTGACGCCGGCGGCCTTTGCCCTCAGGCAAAGGTCCGACGGCATCGCCCGCCTCTCGATCGCCGTAAGCCTGCCGTTACAGGCCGGCCTGCTGCTGGCGCTGGCGAGCAAGGGCGGCTGGCTGATCGACATGCACATGGTGTTCTTCGCCTTCCTCGCGGTGCTGGTGATCATGGCCTGCTGGCGGGTGATCCTCGCCGCCACCATCACCATCGCGCTCCACCACCTGCTGCTCAACTTCGTCGCCCCGGCCTATGTGTTTCCCGATGGTGCCGACCTGCAACGGGTGCTGTTCCACGCGGTGGTGGTGCTGATGGAGGCAAGCATCCTGATGATCGTGTGCCAGCGTTTCGAGGCACTGGTACGCGGCCTCTCCGATGCGCGCTCCGCCCAGGCGAGCATCGACGCCGAGCGCCAGGCCGAACGCGAGACGGTTGCCGCGCAGCAGCGGCACGTGCTCGTCAACCTCTCCGAGCGCCTGCGCGCCCTTGCCGCGGGAGACCTCTCGAGTCGGCTCGAGGTGCCCTTTCCGGGCGATTACGACAGCGCACGCACGCTGCTCAACGAGACCTGTGCGCAGCTCGACGCGCTGGTCGGCGCCGTGGCCCTCACCGCCGATCAGGTCGCCACCGGCGCGCTCGAACTGCGCGAGGCCTCGGGCGATCTGGCGGGCAAGACCGAACAGCAGACCGCCGCGATCGAGACCGTCGCCCGCACCGCCGCCGAGCTGCTCCGCGACGTCGAGGCCCAGGCCCGGCTGTGGGCCGAGACCCGCGACACCGCGCTCGGTGCCAAGGCAGACGCCGACAGCGGCGCCGCCGATGTTGCCGGCGCCGCCGAGGCGATGACCCGGATCGAGACTTCGTCGACCCAGATCGGCGAGATGATCGCCTTCATCGACACCATCGCCTTCCAGACCAACCTGCTGGCGCTCAACGCCGGGGTCGAGGCGGCGCGGGCGGGCGAGGCGGGCAAGGGCTTTGCCGTGGTGGCAGGCGAAGTGCGCGAACTTGCCCAGCGGTCGGCGCAGTCGGCCGGAGCGATCAAGCAGCTGGTGGCGACCTCGAAGGAGGAGGTCGCGCTCGGCGTTGCGCGGGTGCAGCAGCTGGTTGCCCTGCTCAGCTCGCTGGTGAGCCGCTTCTCCGACATCGCCAGCCAGGTCGACAGCATCGCGCAGGGCTCGGGCAGCGCGGTCGAGGCGATCCGCCAGATCGATGCCGCAATGGGCCTGCTCGACCGCGGGATGCAGCAGAACGCGGCAATGGCCGAACAGACCAGCGCGGCCTCGGTCGAATTGCTGCGCGGGGCGGAGGACCTGCGCGGACAGGTGAGCCACTTCCGCCGCGAGGATGGCGAACCGCGCCCGATGCGCCTGCGCCCAGCAGCCTGACGGGCGGCGCTACTCGGCGGGCTGTATCAGGGGGCCTGCATGATCTTGGGCGCAGAGGGAATCGGGCCGCCCGTCAGGATCGAATTGGCCTCGTTGGCGAGGATCCCCACCACCATCGTCCACACCGCGACGTTCTGGCGCAACTGCACCGGATCGATCTTGTCGAGCGTGTCGTCGGGGGTGTGGTGCAGGTCGAAGTAGCGCATCCCGTCCTGCTGGAGATCGATCAGCGCGCCCTTCTGGTCGCGCACGATGTTGAGGTCCGCGCCGCCGGTGGCGACATCGCTTCCGGCCGAGACACCGAAGCGCGCGACGGCAGCGGCGATACGCTTGTGGAGCGCAGGGTTGCTCTCGCGGAAGTTCGAATCGAAGCGCCACACCCGGTCCGCGCCGAAATCGCTCTCGATGCCGACCGCGATCGCTTCGTCTAGGTGCGCCTCGCTGTAGGCCTTGCTGCCCCAAAGGCCTGTTTCCTCCGCCCCGGCCATCAACACGCGCACGGTGCGCAGCGGCTGCCCGGCCTTGGCGGCATTGAGCGCGGCCGCCGCGATGATCGCGCAGCCTGCGCCGTCGTCGAAGGCGCCCGGCGAATTCCACCAGCTGTCGATATGACAGGCGAGCAGCACCGGCGGGAGCGAAGGGTTCTGCCCCACGATCTCGCCCACGACATTGCCGCTCTCGGTCTTGCCGAGCTGGCGCGGGTTCATCTCGAGCCGCAGCGTCAGCGGCCGCCCCTTGGCGCGGGCGAACATCCGCTCGAGGTTCTCGGCGTCCGGCAGGCTCAGCGCACCCGCCGGGATCGGCTTCACGCCCTCGGGGAAGCTGGTGCCCCCGGTGTGGGGGTTGCGGTGGTGATCGGTGCCGACCGACTTGATGACGACCCCGACCGCGCCCTTGCTCGCGGCAAGGCCCGGGCCGACCCAGCGCACCGGGCCGGCAAAACCGTAATGCGATCCGTCCTGCGCTGGGCGCATCTGATGGCTGATATAGGCGATCTTGCCCGCGAGGCTCCCGGCGGGCGCGGCGCGCAATTCGTCGACGGTGCGGAAGAACACCACCTCGGCCTCGATCCCGCCTGCAGGCGTCGCGCCGGAATTGCCGAGCGGCAGCACGGTCAGGTCCTGCGCGAAAGGCGCGGTGACGCGGGCGCGAGCGATGTCGCCGGGCACCCAGGTGTCCATCATGAAGGGCTCGTCGGCGACATTGGTGAAGCCCCGGGCCTTGAGCCAGGCCACCGCCCACGCCCGCCCGCGCGCCTCGGCCTCGGTCCCGGCCTGACGCGGGCCGACCTCGGTGGTGATCCCCTCGACGAAGTCCCATGCGTGGGTGTCGCTTTCGAGCGCGGCGGCGGCGGCCTGTTCGAGCGCCTGGGTCTGCGCGACGGAGGGGGTGGACAGGAAAGCGAGCGGGAGCGCGGCGAGCGCGGGGGCGAGGCGGTTCATAGCCACAGGTGCTATCGACAGGGCGCACGCAAGTCTAGCCGCTTGCCCTTGCCCCTCCCCTTCCCTATCTGCGGCCCACAAATTTCCCGCTGATCACTCGACCCGAAGGACCATCCGATGGCCGCGCAATACGCCTATGTCATGAAGGGCATGACCAAGACCTTCCCCGGCGCCCAGAAGCCGGTGCTGAACAACATCTCGCTCCAGTTCTACCAGGGCGCCAAGATCGGCATCGTCGGCCCCAACGGCGCGGGCAAGTCGACCCTCATCAAGATCATGGCCGGGATCGACAAGGACTTCACCGGCGAGGCCTGGCCGGGCGAGAACATCACCGTCGGCTACCTCGAACAGGAGCCCGAGCTCGATCCTACCAAGACCGTGCTCGAGAACGTGCGCGAAGGGGCCAAGGAAACCGCCGATCTCGTCGCGCGTTTCAACGAAGTCAGCGCGCTGATGTGCGAACCCGACGCCGATTTCGATGCGCTGGGCGCAGAGATGGGCGAGCTTCAGGACAAGATCGACGCGGTCGATGGCTGGACGCTCGACAACCAGCTCGAAGTGGCGATGGAAGCCCTGCGCTGCCCGCCGGGCGACTGGCCGGTCAAGGACCTTTCGGGCGGCGAGAAGCGCCGCGTCGCGCTCACCCGCCTGCTGATCCAGAAGCCCTCGATCCTGCTTCTCGACGAGCCGACCAACCACCTCGACGCAGAGTCGGTCCAGTGGCTGGAGAACCACCTCAAGGAATATGCCGGCGCGGTGCTGATGATCACCCACGACCGCTACTTCCTCGACAACGTGGTCGAATGGATCCTCGAGCTCGATCGCGGCTCCTACTACCCCTATGAAGGCAACTACTCGACCTATCTCGAGAAGAAGGCCAAGCGCCTCGAGCAGGAAAGCCGCGAGGAAAGCGGCAAGCAGAAGGCGCTCCAGCGCGAACTCGAGTGGATCCGCCAGACCCCGGCCGCGCGCCAGACCAAGTCCAAGGCGCGTATCCGCAAGTTCGAGGAACTGCAGAACAGCCAGGACAACCGCCAGGTCGGCAAGGCGCAGATCGTCATCCAGGTGCCCGAGCGTCTGGGCGGCAAGGTGATCGAGGCCAAAAACATCTCCAAGGCCTATGGCGACAAGCTGCTGTTCGAGAACCTCAGCTTCATGCTGCCGCCCGGCGGGATCGTCGGCGTGATCGGACCGAACGGTGCGGGCAAGTCCACCCTGTTCAAGATCCTCACCGGCAAGGAACAGCCCGACAGCGGCACGATCGAGATCGGCTCGACCGTGCGCCTCGGCTATGTCGACCAGAGCCGCGACCACCTCGACCCCAAGAAGAACGTCTGGGAGGAAATCTCCGACGGGCTCGATTACATGAAGGTCAACGGGCAGGACATGTCGACGCGTGCCTATGTCGGCGCGTTCAACTTCAAGGGCGCCGACCAGCAGAAGAACGTCGGCAAGCTCTCGGGCGGTGAACGCAACCGCGTCCACATGGCCAAGATGCTCAAGGCCGGCGGCAACGTGCTGCTGCTCGACGAGCCGACCAACGACCTCGACGTGGAAACGCTCGCCGCGCTCGAAGACGCGATCGAGAACTTCGCGGGCTGCGCCGTGGTGATCAGCCACGACCGCTTCTTCCTCGACCGCCTCGCGACCCACATCCTCGCCTTCGAGGGCAACAGCCATGTCGAGTGGTTCGAAGGCAACTTCGAGGCCTACGAGGAAGACAAGCGCCGCCGCCTCGGCGATGCTGCCGACCGCCCGACGCGGCTTGCCTACAAGAAGCTCACGCGTTGAACCTGACGCGCCATCCCGGGAGAGCCCGGGATGGCCGCTTCAGCCGAGCTTGACGTTCGAGCGCATCGTCCTCGCTTAACATCGTTGTCGCGGAGCTCGTGCAGAGCTCCGGCGCCCTTCGGCAAATAGCTGAAGCCTGCGAACCGCTTGTCGCAGGCGTTTACCCCTTCTTAATCAGGCCTACGTCAGTCTCCTTAACAACGAACAAGGTCGCATAAGGGGCAGCAGGGGCCAATGACGGGAATAGAGGTACCGCTTGAGCTGGCCGTGCTGCTGTGCGCGGGATTTGCCGCAGCCGGGGCATGGGCCGGACAGGCTCGTGCCATCCGCAGGCTCGATCCGCGCCGCAATCCGCTGCGCGACCTGATGAAGCCCGAGGTGCTCTCCGAAGCGATCGACCTCGCCACCCGCCGCAACGCGATGCGCGCCGGGTCGCGGGCGGTGCTGCACGGGCGGATCGATCAGCTCTCGGCCTGCTCGGGTGCCTGGAACAGCGCCACGCGCGACGAGGTGCGCGAGCATGTCGCCGCGGTGATGCGCGCCGGTCTGCGCCGCGACGACCGCATCGCGCTCTCCGGTCGCGAGGGCTTCACCATCACCATCAGCGGCGCCGACGAGCGTGCCGCGACCCGCATCGCCGAGCGGCTGCGCCGGGCGCTCGCGCAGCTCAGCCTTCCCCAGCTCGGCAGCGAGGCTCGGCTGACGGCGAGCTTCGGGGTCGCGGCCGAAAGGTTCGGCGACGGCGAAAGCGGGCTCGACCGGCGGGCGCGGCAGGCGCTCGATGCGGCGCTGGCCAAGGGCCCCGACCACGTCGTGCCCGCGAGCGAGATCGAGGACGTTATCCTCCTGCCCGCCCCTCCGGATTCGGCAGCCTCGGCCGCCTAGGGCGAGACCCAGCGCCCCTCCCACGCCCCGCCCTCTCCCGCACGGACGAACTGTGCGCGGACATGGCCGGTGTGGGCGAGATAGAGCCAGTCCAGCGCGGTGAGCGTGATCCGCAGCAGGGCGAAGTTCTCGCGCGCCGGGACAAGCTGCGCATCGTCCGGCTCCACCCCTTCGAACTCGCGGGGAAGGCCCGAGGTCGGCCCGTCCGCGCCCGTGCCCGGCCCCTCTCCCAGATAGCAGCGCCGCGCGAAATTGGTGCTCGCGGCCCAAGCGGCATCGACCTCGGCGCCTTCGCGCAGGATTGCCCCGGTGCCGCGCGCGCGGATCTGCACCTTGGCGCCCTTGTCGTAGAAAAGCACGGCGATCCGCGGGTCGCCGGCAACCACTCCCGCCTTGGGCGCACGCGAATCGGTGTGGAGCCGTAGCCGCCAGCCTTGAGCATCGAAGGCGCGCAGCACCATCACCCGGGCATCGACATCCGCGGTGACGATCACCGGCGTGTGCATCGGCGCCTTTCGGTCGCGCGGCGCGCGGATTAGCCGGTTACGGCAGTCGGCAAGCACATCGTCGAGCGTTTCGAACATGGTAGGACGCCTTTGGCACCGGAGCCGCGCGCGTCAAGCGCGGCGAGAAATGTTAAGCTCAAGCGCTTTTTTTCTGAACATTCGCGCCTCGGTTCATCGCTGCGACAACTTGCCGGTCGTAAGGCTCGGCCCATCGACATGCCGCTTGTGGTGGGCTGGCGTTACTGGAGGCAACACAATGACCACCCTCTTTGCGAGGGGCGGATCGCTCGCGGCGCTGGCCGCGGCGCTCGCCCTTGCCCTTCCCCCCACCGCTGCAGCCGCGCAGGAAGTGCCCTTCCAGCCCGACGAATCCGATCCGCCGGGCATCCGGGTCGAGCGGCCCTCCTCCGGCACCGAGTTCAGGGGCGGCCCGGCGCGCGCCGAGATCGCGCGTCCCGCAGCGCCGCCGCCGAGCTATGCCCGCGCCGATGCCGACACTCCCGCCCCGCGGTTCGAGCGGGTCGCCGCCGAGCAGCGCCAGCCGCGCCCGCGCGGCGAGGGACGGGCGGAGCGCGGTGCACCGGGCGGGTTTGGCGGTGACGTGATCACCCGCGCCCGCGCCGCCCAGCAGGCGGAACGGCGCGGACCCGAGCGGGCCGAGCGCGTCGACCGCCGCAGCGAACAGCGGGCCGACCGCGTCGACTGGCGCAGCGAGCAGCGCGCGAACCGGGTCGACGGGCGCAGCGAACAGCGCGCGGACCGGATCGAGCAGCGCGGCGACGGGCGGGCGGACCGGCTCGAATGGCGCGGCCGCGACAACGCCGCCGACCGCGTGGACCGGCGGACCGAGAACCGCGCCGACAGGGTCGAGCGCCGGGGCGATTTTCGCGCCGACCGCATCGAGCAGCGTGGCGACAACCGCGCGGGCCGCATCGAGCAGCGCGGGGACAACCGCGCCGACCGGGTCGACGGGCGCCGCGGCAACTGGCGCGACGGACGGGGCGGCGGTTTCGACAATCAGGTCCGCGATATCGCCCGCGATGCGCGCCGGGCCGACCAGTGGCGCGACGGGCGTCGCGACGATTGGCGGGATGGCCGGCGCGACGGATGGCGTGATGGGCGCCGCGACGACTGGCGCGACAACCGGCGCAACTGGCGGCGCGACGACTGGCGCTGGGGATGGAATGGCCGTCCGGGCTGGGACAACCGCGACTTCCGCCGCTGGAACCGCGGCTGGCGCGGCAACCGGTCCTACGACTGGTTCGATTTCCGGCGCGGCAACCAGTTCCTGTTCCGCCCCGGCCCCTACTTCGCACCGTTCCGCAGCCACCGCTACAGCCGGGTGGACATCGGCTTCTTCCTCGACAGCCTGTTCTTCCAGCCACGGTTCTTCATCAACGATCCCTGGGCGTACCGCCTGCCGCCGGCCTACGGGCCCTATCAGTGGGTTAGGTATTATGACGATGTCCTGCTCGTCGATATCTACACCGGCGAGGTCGTAGACGTGATCCACGGCTTCTTCTGGTAGGTCTCCTGGTCGGTCTCCACCAGACGCAAGAGGCCCCGTCGGACTTGTCCGGCGGGGCTTTTTCGCGCCCTGCGCGCTTGCTACCGACAGGACATGACCACGCCCGATCCCGCGCCCGACCGGCAGGCCCTCGCCCGGCTCGGCGAGATGGTGCGCGCGCGGCTGGCTGCGGACCCGGCGATCTACCGCATCGAGGACGAGCGGATCGAGCTCTTTGCCATCGGCGACTTCCTTTCCGATGACGAATGCACCCGCCTGGTGGGGATGATCGACGCGGTCGCGCGGCCCTCCTCGCTCCATGAACTCGACTATGCGAGCGGGTTTCGCACCTCCTATTCGGGCGATCTCGACCCGCGCGATCCCTTCGTCGCGGGGATCTCCGCGCGGATCGACGCGCTGCTCGGGCTGCCGCCGGAGATCGGCGAGCCGGTTCAGGGCCAGCGCTACCTGCCCGGCCAGCAGTTCAAGCCGCACAACGACTGGTTCTACACCTCCGAGAGCTACTGGCCCGAGGAGCAGCGCCGCGGCGGGCAGCGCAGCTGGACCGCGATGGCCTATCTCAACACGGTCGAGGCGGGCGGCGCGACCGCCTTCACCCTGCTCGGCCTCGAGATCGAGCCCAAGCCGGGCGTGCTCCTGCTGTGGAACAACGCCCTTGCCGATGGCCTTCCCAACGAGGCGACGCTCCACGCCGGATGTCCGGTCGAGCGCGGCGCGAAATACGTCATCACCAAGTGGTATCGCACACGCCGCTGGCAGTAGGAAAGCGGCCTTACGCCCGCGCCAGCGCCTCGGCGATCAGCTGGCGCGTCGGTGCGATGCCGTAGAGCGCGATGAAGCTGCCCATGCGCGGGCCCTGTTCGGAGCCAAGAAGTGTCTCGTAGAGCGCCTTGAACCAGTCACGCAGGTTCTCGAAGCCGAACTCGGGCTGCTTGCCGATCTCGTAAACGATCGTCTGTAGGTCCTCGGCGCTCATGTCCGCCGGGGCCTCGGCCAGCGCGGCATCGAGCGCCCACAGCGCCGCAACCTCGCCATCCACCGGCGCGCGCTTCTCCAGCGTGGAGGCGACGAAATCGCGGTTATAGGCCAGCGCCTTCATCACCAGCACATCGAGCGCCGGGTGCGCTGCCGGATCGGCATCCGCGACATAATTGCCGAGGTAGGACCACACCGCCTCGTGGGTCGCGCCCGCACCGAGCACGCCCACCAGATTGAGCAGCAGGCTGAAGGGGACCGGCAGCGTATCGCCCTGCCCCGGCGCGTCAGGCCCGTCATGGCGCTCGTTGGCGCGCAGCAGGTGCCACACAGGATTACCGAGCCGCTTGTCGATATCCTGCGCGGGGATCGCGGCGCGGAACTGCCAGTAATCGTCGACCGCCTTGGGGATCACGCCCGCATGCAACTGCTTGGCGCTCTTGGGATTGGCGAAGATGTAGAAGCCAAGGCTCTCCTCGCTGCCATATTGCAGCCATTCCTCGATCGAGAGGCCATTGCCCTTGGACTTCGAAATCTTCTCGCCCTTGGCATCGAGGAACAGCTCGTAGATCAGCCCTTCCGGCTTGTGGCCGCCGAGCACCCGGGCGATCTTGCCCGACTGGATGCCGCTGTCGGTCAGGTCCTTGCCGTACATCTCGTAATCGACCCCGAGCGCCACCCAGCGCATCGCCCAGTCGACCTTCCACTGGCACTTGGCCATGCCGCCGAGCGCCGATTGCTCCACCACGCTGCCGTCCTCGTCGGTGAAGCGGATGATCCCGGCAGCGGCATCGACCACCTCGACCGGAACCTGCAGCACCGCCCCCGTGGTGGGGCTGATCGGCATGACAGGGGAATAGGTCTTTCGGCGCTCCTCTCCGAGGGTCGGGAGCATGATGTCGAGGATCGCCTGGAAGTTCGCCAGCACGCTCTTGAGCGCGTCGTCGAACTTGCCGCCATTGTAGCAGTCCGAGGAGCTGACGAACTCGTATTCGAAGCCGAAGCGGTCGAGGAAGTCGCGCAGCATCGCGTTGTTGTGCGCGGCGAAGCTTTCGAACTTTTCGAAGGGATCGGGGATGCGCGACAGGGGCTTGCCGAGATGCTCGGCCAGCATTGCCTGGTTGGGGACGTTGTCCGGGACCTTCCTCAAGCCGTCGAGATCGTCCGAGAAGGCCACCAGCCGCGTCGGCGCGCCGCCGGTCAGGGTCTCGTAGGCGCGCCGCACGAGGCTGGTGCGCAGCACTTCCTGAAAGGTGCCGATATGCGGCAGGCCCGAGGGGCCGTAGCCGGTCTCGAACAGCACGCCGCCGGGCTTGCCTTGCGGCAGCCGCTTCGCGAGGCGCTGCGCCTCCTGGAAGGGCCAGGCCTTGGAGTTCTGTGAAGCGGCGATGAGGGCATCTTGGGTTATCGTCATGACGGGGCGGCTATTAGGGATGCGAAAGCGGCTTGCAAGCGGAATGGCGCGCGCGAAGCGGACAAAGCGGACACCGTGTCCGCTTTGCGCGACCGTGTTTTGCGCCAGAATTTCATAGGGTTGCACTCCGTTTCGTGCAGCGGACGGACAGGGAAGCGGGGCCTTTTCTTCCGCCCGCCGGTCCGCAGCACCCGATGATCTACCAATCTGCCAGCGTGTAGGACAGCGGATCGGGCACAGCGGCGGCGCGATGCGTTTACATCGCTGCTGCCCTCCCCCATCTTGGCCTGCGTGACGCCGCCTGCGACCCTTCCCGACCCCCTCGCCCTGCCCGCGCTGCACGCCAGCCACGGCGGCCACTGGCTGCGCCCCGCCAGCGGGACGACGAACGCCGTATCCAAGGGCGATGCGATCATGGCCGCGGCCGATACCCCGGCGCTGCTGATCAACGCGCCACTTGTCGCCAGCCGCCTCGGCTATCCCGACCTCTCGGGCCTCGACCTGCTCGAAGCCTTCGCCTTCATTCACCCCGCGCGCTTCTGCGTGCCGACCCCGCGCGGTCTGGCCGAGGCGCTGGGCCTGCCGGTGCCGGAGGACGATGCGGCGGTGCCCGAGATGCTCCAGCGCGCGGCGGGCGCGCTGATCGCGGTGTGCCGCGACCCCGAGTGGTTCGAGCGCGAGGGCGCGTGGAGCGCGCTGCAATCGCTCGAACGCCTGCGCTGGCCGTGGGCGCAGGTGCTGAAACCCCATATCGCCAAGCCCGAGCGCGCCGAGCGCTGGCTGTTCGCGCGCCTGCCGGAGTGGGAGGAGGCGGGCGAGCGCCCTGCCCCCCGTCAGGTCGACCTCGCGCCCGAGGCCGTGCAGGCGCAGCTCGCCCGTCTCACCGGCGAAGGCGCGGAGCAGCGCGAGGGCCAGCGCGCCTATTCGCTGGACGCCGCGCGCATCTTCGCCCCGCGTTCCGCGCCGGGCCGCCCGCATCTCGCGCTGGCGCAGGCCGGCACCGGCATCGGCAAGACACTGGGCTATCTTGCCCCCGCCTCGGTGTGGGCGGAAGCATCGGGAGGCACGGTGTGGGTCTCCACCTTCACCAAGAACCTGCAACGCCAGCTGCGCGCCGAGAGCCGGAGGGCGTGGCCGGCGAAGCGCGCCGACGGCACCCCGCCGGTGGTGGTGCGCAAGGGCCGCGAGAACTATCTCTGCCTCCTCAATCTCGAGGACGCGCTGCAAGGCGGCTTCGCGGGGCGTCCGGCGATCCTCGCGCATCTCGTCGCGCGCTGGGGCGCCTATACCCGCGATGGCGACATGATCGGCGGCGACCTGCCCGGCTGGCTCGGAACCTTGTTCCGCAAGAGGGGCATCGCGGCGCTCACCGACCAGCGCGGCGAGTGCATCTATGCGGGCTGCCCGCATTACCGGAAATGCTTCATCGAGCGCGCCGCACGGGATTCGGCACAGGCCGATCTGGTGATCGCCAACCACGCGCTGGTGATGGTCAACGCCGCCCGCGCGCGCGATCCGAACCAGCGCCCCACCCGCCTGATCTTCGACGAGGGGCACCATGTCTTCGACGCCGCGGATTCGACCTTCGCCGCGACGCTCTCGGGGCAGGAGACCATCGAACTGCGACGCTGGATCATCGGGCCGGAGAAGGAATCGCGCGGGCGCCGCCGCGGCCTCGCCGCAAGGCTCGCGGATGTCGCGAGCTACGACGAGGCCGGAGCGGAAGCCATTGCCGCCGCCTGCAAGGCGGGGCAGCTCCTCCCCTCGGACGGCTGGCTCCAGCGCCTGTCCGAGAACGCGCCCTTCGGCCCCATCGAAGCGCTGCTCGCCGCGGTGCGCACCGCGACCTATGCCCGCGACGAGAGCGGCGGGATCGACGCGGGCTACGGGATCGAGACCGAGGCGGCAGGGCTGCCCGGCGAGGTGATCGAGGCGGCGGGCGCGGCGTCGGAAGCGCTCGCGAGCATCCGGGTGCCGCTGATCCGGCTGGGCGGGCGATTGGAGGCGATCCTCGCCGAACCGCCCGACTGGCTCGACGCGCAGGGGCGCGCGCGGATCGAGGGGGCGCGCTTCGCTCTCGCCTGGCGGATCGAATTGCTCGCGGCGTGGGAAGCCCTGCTCGACAGGCTGGGCGGCCCGGCGGACCCGGAGTTCGTCGACTGGCTCGCGGTCGACCGCTCCGACGCGCGCGAGTTCGACGTGGCGATCCACCGCCGCTGGCTTGACCCGATGAAGCCCTTTGCCCGCGTCGTGCTCGAACCCGCGCACGGGGTGCTGCTGACCAGCGCCACCCTCACCGACCGGACCGAAGACGACGACAGGTGGGCCAGCGCCATCGCCCGTTCCGGCGCGGCCCATGTCGAGGTCGCTCCCTTGCTCTCGGCGGCCGAGAGCCCCTTCGATTACGCCTCGCGCGCCGAGGTGCTGATCGTCACCGACATCGCCAAGGGCGATCTGCCCGCGCTCGCCGGGGCCTATGCGCGGATCATCGAGGCCACGCAGGGCGGCGTGCTCGGCCTGTTCACCGCGATCCGCCGGCTGCGCGCGGTCCACGGCCGCATCGCCGACCGGCTCGCGCGGGCGGGCCTTCCGGTCTATGCCCAGCATGTCGATCCGATCGACACCGGCACCCTCGTCGACATCTTCCGCGACGATCCGCGCGCGAGCCTCATCGGCACCGACGCCCTGCGCGACGGGGTGGACGTGCCGGGGCATAGCCTGAGGTGCGTGGTGATGGAGCAGGTCCCCTGGCCGCGCCCCGACATCCTCCATAAGGCGCGCCGGCTGGCAGGTGGCGGGTCGGCCTATGACGACCGCATCATCCGCGCGCGGCTGGCGCAGGCCTTCGGGCGGCTGATCCGCTCGAAGGAGGATAGCGGCCACTTCATCGTCCTCTCCCCCGCCTTCCCCTCGCGCCTGCTCTCGGCCTTTCCGAAAGGCACGCCGGTGCTGCGCGTGACGCTCGATCAGGCTTTACAACGCTGCGCGGCTGGTGTTGGAGGCCTTGCCTCTCCGGTTGCGCAAGGAGCCCTCGATCCATGAAGATTCTCGGTCTCCTGCGCCACGCCAAGTCGGACTGGGACGACACCAGCCAGCGCGATTTCGACCGCGGCCTCAACGCGCGCGGCCGCAAAGGGGCGCAGGTGATCGGGCGGCACATCCGCGATCACGGCATCAAGTGGGACAAGCTGATCGCCAGCCCGGCAGTGCGGGTCAAGCTGACGCTGGAGGGCGCCCTGCCCGAGATCGAACCGATCTACGACCAGCGGCTCTATCTCGCGAGCTTCGACACCATCGTCGAGACGATCGAGGCCCATGCCGGCACGGGCGACGATGAGGCGCAGGCGATCCTCATTTCCGGGCACAACCCGGGCCTTCAGGACGTGCTGCTCGAACTGGTCGCCCCGGGCAAGGAGAACGCCTTGTTCAAGGAGGCGGTCGTCAAGTTCCCGACCGCCGCCTATGCGGTGCTTGAATGCGACGTGGCACACTGGAGCGAGCTGAAGCGCTACTGCGCCGAGCTCGTCCACTTCGCGCGCCCCCGCGATCTCGACCCCGATCTGGGGCCGGAGTTCTAGCTGACCTCCACGAGGTTGTCGTCCGAATCCCGGTCGATGTAGAAGTTGTAGGGGTCGATCCCGGCAAACAGCGGCTTCTTCGCGGTCACCACCTCGATCACCTGCTTGCCGGCGCGCACCGGCATGCGCTGCATCGACAGCACCGCCGCCTTGTCGAAGGCGCCGCTGCCGGGCCGGTCGGTGAAAAGGCCGACCTCGATGCTCTCGGCGAGCGGCGCGGGGGTCTCGACGCCCTTGCCGTCGGCGTAGAACTTGCCCGCCTCGACGGTGATCCGCGTGACCCACCTGCCATCGGCGCGCTTCGTGCTGGCGGCTTCGGTGGCCTTCAGATCATAGATCGTGATCTTCTCGAACAAATCGGTGATCAGCGCCTGATCCTCCGCCGTTTTCGCCTCCTGGCGCAGTTCGCCGATGAGGTCGAGGCTGCGCGGATAGGGCGCGCCCTTGAAGCGATACTTCGCCACCAGCCGCGCCAGCGCGCGGTTCACCGCATCCTCGCCCAGCCGCTCCTGCAGCAGGTACATCACGAGGCTGCCCTTCTGGTAGTGGATATGCTGCTGGTTCTCGACCCGGTAGAGCGGCTGTTCGGGCAGCGGGTCGCCCTTGCGGCCCGAAAGGTAGCGGTCGAGCTCGAACTTGAGGAAGCGCCGGATCTTGTCCTCGCCGTAGAGCTCCTTCATCACCATCAGCGCGGAATATTGCGCCAGCGTTTCCGACAGCAGCGTCTGGCCCTGCATGTTCGCGCCGATCACCTGGTGGGCCCAGTACTGGTGCCCCACCTCGTGCGCGGTGATGTAGGAGACGTAGTCGATCGTCTCGGGATCGCGCACGTCGGCCGCAAAGCCGATGCTTTCCGAATAGGGCATCGTCCCCGCGAAAGCCTGCGCGAAGCTGTCATACCCCGGGAACTCGATAATCCGCGCGTAGCCGAACTGGTAGGGGCCGAAATTGCGCTCGTAATAGGCAAGGCTGGTCTTCAGCGCCTTCTGCATCGCCGGCACGTTCCACGCGTGGCGCGGATCGTGATAGACGCTGAGCAGCACCGGCCCGACCTGCTCCTCGGCCACGGCATAGCGCGCCGATTGCACCGAGAAGAAGTTGAGGATCGGCGCAGGCGACTGGAAGACCGCGATGCGGCGATCGCCCTTCACCTCGTCGGACAGCTTGTTGCCCGGCGCGATCGGGACCTGATCGGCCGCGGTGCTGACGGTGATGCGCGAATTGACCCAGTCGGCGCCGATGTAGTTGCCCCCCTGCGCGCGGGTGTCCTCGAGCTTCGCCACGCGCAGCTCGGCCGGCAGGCCCTGCCGCCGCCGCGCGGTGCGGTCCTGCAACAGGCCGCGCCGGTCCATCCCGATGATGGGCGCGAAGGTGTAGTTGTTCACGAAGGTGCCGTTGTCGACCAGATCGGTCGCCGCCCCGTCGTTGGCGAAGCCGCGCCGCCAGACATCGGTGGCGAAGTCGAGCCGCACCGTCGCGCCGGGCGCGAGCGGGGTGTCGAAGCGGTAGATGCGGTAGAGGTGGACCTTGTCGTGGCTCGCCAGCCTTGCGCCCGCGATGTCGAGACGGGTGAATTCCGCGCCCTCGTCGCCCTGCCGCACGTGCAGTTCCGTGATCGGAACGCCGCTGTCGTTGCGCAGGGCATAGCTGCCCTTCACCTTCATGCGCCGCTCGTCGGGATAGATCGCGACGTCGAAGTCCACGTCCGTCACGACCGGCCGCGGCAGGTTCTCGTATTTCAGATATTTGCGCTCGTAGTCGGCGAGGCGCTCCTCGGCCTCGTCCGAGGTCTCGAAGGTGTTGAGCTCGGTGATGTTGCGGTGGATGACGAGGCCCGTGCCCGCCATTACCGCGACCGCCGCCAGCGCGATGCCGCCCGAGGCGAGGCCCGCGCGGCGCGCGATGCACCTGAGCCGCGGGACGACCGCGACCACCGTGCCGCGCGGCCAGGCCCAGTGGGCGAAGACGAGCAGCAGCACGGCAAAGGCCGCCCAGTAGGTGCGCGCAATCGCCGCCCCCACCCAGAAGCCGCCGGTGCCGTTCATGTCGCTCAGCGGCTCGGACGGGGTGCCCGCGTAATTGTAGAGGATGTTCGAATAGCCGAGGTTCGACATGAAGATGCGGACCAGGAACCACACCAGGAACAGGCCCCAGCCGACATACTTGTTGGGGCTGAGCACCTGGAAGAACACCGCCAGCACCGCCAGCAGCAGCAGGTCGACGCTCTGCGGGAGCACATAGGCCGAAAGGTAGAGGCCATAGTCGATCGATCCCGCGCCCTTGGCCAGCTGGTAGAGCACGCCCGTCGCCATTCCCGCCAGCGCCAGCGTCAGCAGGACGGTGAAGATCGCGAGGATCTTGGGCACGAACATCGCCCATGCGGGCACGGGGGTCGCGTCGATGATCTCGCCCATCTTCACGTCACGCTCGCGCCACACCAGTTCCCCGCCGTAGAACACGGCGACGATCAGGCTGAACAGCGCGGCGCTGCTGATCACCGTCTCGATGACGTTGGCCGTCAGCGGGTAGGACGGGGTGCCGTAAGTCGTCTCGGAAAAGACGAGGTTGAGCGTGGCGAAGGCGACCGAGATGAGGAGAAGCACGATGAGGCCCGGGCTCTTCAGCACGAACATCACCTCGGCGCGCAGCCGCAGCCAGAAGGTGGCGAGCGCATGGCCCGAGCCGAAGTGGCGGGCGACGGGCGAAGTCAGCGTGCGCGGTGCGACGCGTTCGGCCTTGGCGGCCTTGGTCGCCTGCCGTGCCAGCCGCCGCTGCTGCCAGCGCGACGGCGCGCGCTCGGTCATGCTGAAGCGCAGCCACGCGATGCCGAGGAACACCGCCGACAGGCCCAGCACGAAGATGCGGTTGAACAGCAGGTTGCCTTCCAGCGGCACGGCGCGCGTGTTCATCTCTGCCGCGGTCCAGTAGCGCGCGACCTCGGAGATCGCCCCGGTGCCGAGCGGCTCGTAGCGCGCGACCACCTCCTGCATCGACGGATCGGCCGACAGGATGATGCTGACCGCAAGGTAGCCCATCACCAGCACCAGCACGCCGATATAGCTCGCCAGCATCGACCGGGTGAGCGTCGCCAGGCTGAACAGGAACGCGGCCGACAGGATCAGGTTGGGGACGGCAATGACGAGGAACGGCCAGGCGTAGAGCGCGAAGCTGTTGGGCCCCACCGTCTCCGCATCGACCCAGGGCATCGCCGCGCCCAGCGCGATCCCCGCAGGGATGGCGACATAGCCGAGGATCGCGATCGCCAGCCCGCCGATGAATCGTCCGGCAAGGAAGCTCGTCCGGCCCACCGGGGTCGCGCGGATCATCGGCCCGAAGCCCGTCGTATCGTCGCGCACCACGGCGTTGGCCACGAAAGAGGTGATGACGAAGAGGTAGAAGGTCGCGAACACCGCTGTCGCCAGCGTCACGGTATAGGGCGAATTCTCGTTCACCGCGCCGGGCGAGCCGAAGCTCACGTTGTCGCTGGCGCTGAGGCCGAAGCCGAGGAGGAAGAAGATCAGCGTCGAAACCCAGAACACCGGGTTCCTCAGCTGGTAGCGGATCTCGAACGCGGCGAGGCGGGCGGTCAGCATTTCTGGCGGCCTCCCCTTACGCGGCCCGAGCGGCGGGCGCGGCGCGGCGGGTTTCGGCAAGGGTCGCGAAATAGACATCCTCGAGCCCGCCGGTGACGGGGGCGAAGCCTTCGGGCTGGGTGTCGCTCAGCACGTGGACCACGATCTCGCCGGCGAAGAAGCGGTGCGAGATGACCTCGTGGCTTTCCTGCATCGCGCCGAACTCGGTGTGGGGGACGGTGCGCTGCCACACCCGCCCCTGAGTCTGGCGGATCAGTTCGAGCGGCGCGCCCTCCAGCCGGACCTTGCCGCCGGCGAGCACCGCCATGCGCGGGCACAGGTCGGCGACGTCGTCGACGATGTGGGTCGAGAGGATCACCACCACGTTCTCCCCGATCCCGGCGAGCAGGTTGAGGAAGCGGTTGCGCTCTTCCGGGTCGAGGCCGGCCGTGGGCTCGTCGACGATGATCAGCTGCGGATCGCCGATCAGCGCCTGTGCGATGCCGAAACGCTGGCGCATCCCGCCTGAGAAGCCCGCGATCGCCTTGCCGCGCACCGCCCAAAGGTTGGTCTGGTTGAGCAGGTGCTCGACCATCGCCTTGCGCTCGCCCGCGGCCGTCACGCCCTTGAGCACGGCCATGTGATCGAGCATCGCCTGCGCCGAGATGCGCGGGTAGACGCCGAAATCCTGCGGCAGGTAGCCGAGGGTGCGGCGCAAGGCATCGGGCTCGGCCAGCACGTCGATGTCGCCGAAGCGGATGCTCCCGTGGGTCGGCGCCTGGAGCGTGGCGATGGTGCGCATCAGGGTCGACTTGCCCGCACCGTTCGGGCCGAGCAGCCCGAACATCCCCTTGGGGATCGACAGCGTCACATCGTCGAGCGCGCGGGTGCCGTTGGGATAGGTGTGGCTGACGCCGGCAAGTTCGAGCATGGAAGGATCCCCTGATTCAATCCTTTGCATGGTAGCGAAGGGCGCAGGCATATAAAGCCGTGTTGGTGGAACGGGACCGGCGATTGATCGACGGTGATTGCCGTTCGTCGACCGCAGTCGGCAGGCAGGCCGGAAGGCGCGGCGCTCAGAACAGGCCGGGCTGGCTGGCGGCAGCCTTCCCCCAAGGATCGCCGGTGCGCTCGATCGCCAGCGGCCCCGGCCATGCGCGGCACAGGGCGAAGGCGTCCTGCGGCGCGGTTGCCAGCCAGCGCGCCTGATCCCCGGGCGCGAGCAGCACCGGCATGCGTTCATGCACGGCGACGGCATCGGTGCCCTCGCTGGCGGTCATCACCATCGAATAGCAATCGCCCCATTCCTCCGAGGGCCGCCACAGGCCGGCCGCGGCGAACAGGGGCCTATCAGGAAGCGAGAGCCAGGTGCGGGTCATCCGTCCCTTCGGCCCCTCGGCCTCGCCCCAGGCCTCGAGCGGGATCAGGCAGCGGCGGTGCGCGAAGGCATGGCGCCAGAACCCCGTCGCCAGCTTGTCGGAGCGCGCGTTGTTCACCGGTTTGGGCTTCAGGGGCTGGCCCTTCGCGCCCTTGAGCACCAGCGGAAAACCCCAGGTCATCGCCCGCACCGTCCCCTCGGCGACGACGAGGCCGGTGTAGCCCGGATAGACCTCGGCAGCGAAGTTGGCGCCCCCTGCCCCCTCCACCGCATCGAACCACGCGGCGACCTCGCTCGCGTTCTTCGTCATGCGGTAGAGATTGCACATTGCCCCTAGGCTCCGGCGTTCCCGACCACGAAGCACGCCGCCGCCATCAGCGCCCCGGCCCAGCGGTTCGCACGGAAGCGGGCGAGCGGGTTGGCGGGGTCCTGCGGGTCGAGCGTCGCCACCTGCCAGGCAAGGTGCCCCGCCACCGGCAGCAGCGCGAGGCAGGCTAGCGCATCGGCGCGGTAAAGCCAGAAGCCGAGGCCCCACAGGCCGACCGCGGCGGCATAGAAACCCGCGATCCCGCCCCTGACCCGCGGGCCCATCGCCAGCGCCGAGGAACGGATGCCAACCATCGCGTCGTCCTCGCGGTCCTGCAGCGCATAGATCGTGTCGTAGCCGATCACCCAGCACATGCACCCGGCATAGACCGCCGCCAGCGCGTCCCAGTTGTCGAAGCGCAGCTCGGCCCAGGCGACCGGCAGGCCCCAGCTGAACACCAGCCCGAGCCACGCCTGCGGCCACCAGGTGATGCGCTTCATGAAGGGATAGGCCGCGACCAGCGCGAGGCTGGCGAGCGCCACGACTTGCGCCTCCCAGCGCAGTTGCAGCAGCACAACGAGCCCGACGAGGCTCAGCGCCACCAGCCAGCCCCAGGCGAGGCCCTTCGAAACTCGCCCGCTCGCCACCGGGCGCAGCATCGTGCGCGCCACCTGCCGGTCGAGATCGGCATCGACGATGTCGTTGTAGACGCACCCCGCCCCGCGCATCGCGATCGCGCCGGCGAGCAGCCAGGCGAGCAGCACCGGCTGCACCCCCGCCCCCGCCAGCCACACGCCGAAGACGCAGGGCCAGAACAGCAGCCACCAGCCGATCGGCCGGTCGAAGCGGGCGAGCAAAGCGAGGTCGCGCGGCAACTGCGGCAGCCGCGCGACCAGGCCCTTATGCTCGCTGTCGGGGACGATGTGTTCGGTCACCCGCCCCCACTAGACCAGACGGATCAGAAATTCACTACCGCGACGCTCAGCTGATAGGGATAGGCCTTGCCCGAGGTTTCGGCGGCCCCCATCAGGTAGACGCGGATGGTGTAGTCGCCCTTCACGGTCTTGATCCCGGTCGCGTCATTGCCCTCGACCGAGCTGTTGTAGACCGCCTCGCCCTTGCTGCCGGGCGGCAGGATGTTGAAATTGACCGAGCTGCTGCCGGTCAGCGACACCGCGAGGGTCTGGCCGTTGCCCACGCCCAGCTTGGAGTCGCGGTAGGCCTTGCCCTTGATCGTGCCCTTGACCGAGGCATTGTCGTTGCCCTTGGCGAACGTGATCCGCGACACGGTCTGCGCCACGGCCGGCGCCACCACCACCGCGCCAGCGAGCGCCGCGCAGGCCAGCGGCAGCAGGAACTTGCTCTTCATCCCGATTATCCCCCTTGTAAGCAGCCGCGACGACTCGCGGCCTGCCGCGATTGTAGACGCGGGCCATTCGCCGACCTACAGATTCCGCAGGTATCATGACCCAGACGCCCCTTCCCCGCACTCCGGCATGGCCGCCCCGCAGCGCCCCGCGCCTGTTCGTCGCGGACGAACTCGCAGGTGGCCGCATTCTGGCGCTCGATGGTCCGCAGGCCCATTATCTCGGCAAGGTGATGCGGATGCGCGAGGGCGACACGGTGATCCTGTGCGACGATGTCACCGGCGAATGGGCCGCGCGCATCGGCGAGGTCGGCAAGCACCGGGTCGATGTGACCATCACCGAGCGCTTGCGCGAACGCGAGGCCGTGCCCGACCTGTGGCTGTGCGCGGCGCTGCTCAAGAAGGACCGCTTCGACCTGATTCTCGAGAAGGCGACCGAACTCGGCATCGCCCGTCTCCAGCCGGTCCTCACCCGCCGCTGTGTGGCGGACAGGCTCAACATGGAGCGCGCCCGCGCAATCACCACCGAGGCGGCCGAGCAATGCGCCCGCACGGCGCTCCCCACTCTTGCCGAGCCGGTGAAGCTCGACGCGCTGCTCTCGGGCTGGCCGGAGGGGCGCGCGCTGTTCTTCGCCGACGAGAACGGGGGCGAGCCCGCGGCGGCGGCCTTCGCGGCCCATTCCGGCCCCGCCGCGATCCTCACCGGCCCGGAAGGCGGCTTCGACGATGCCGAGCGCGAACGCGTGCGCGCCCATCCGGCCGCGCGCGCCATCACCCTCGGCCCGCGCATCCTGCGCGGGGAGACCGCCGCCATCGCCGCGCTGTCCCTGTGGATGGGCACCGCGGGCGACTGGTAGGCCCCCACCCCGTCACATTCCGGCAAGACATTTCGGCTTCACCGCGCCAAAGGCGAATTCGGCTTCCCACCGGCAAACCCGTTTTCTAGAGCAACCGGCCAGAGAGGGCCTAACGAGCGATGAGCACACGCGAAGCTTCCACTGCCGACGATCCGGTGATCGAAGGCTTCGACCAGCTGGTTGCGCCGATGATCGGGGGCGAGAAGCCGCCCGAACGCTGGCGGATCGGCACCGAGCACGAGAAGCTGGTCTACAAGCGCAAGGATTTCCGCGCGCCCTCTTACGACGAGCCCTGCGGCATCCGCGATCTGCTGAAGGGCCTCGAACCCTTCGGCTGGTCCCCGGTCGAGGAAGGCGGCAATGTCATCGCGCTCAAGGGCGAAGACGGGGCGGTCAGCCTCGAGCCGGCAGGCCAGCTCGAGCTCTCGGGCGCGCCGCTCGAGAACCTGCACCAGACCTGCGCCGAGACAGGGAGACATCTCGCGCAGGTCAAGGAAGTCGGCGAGACATGCGGCGTCGGCTATCTCGGCCTCGGCATGTGGCCCGACAAGACGCGCGCAGAGCTGCCGATCATGCCCAAGGGCCGCTACGACATCATGCTGCGGCACATGCCGCGCGTCGGCTCCATGGGCCTCGACATGATGCTGCGCACCTGCACGATCCAGGTAAACCTCGATTACAGCAGCGAAGCCGACATGGTGAAGAAGTTCCGCACCAGTCTCGCGCTGCAACCGCTGGCCACGGCGCTCTTCGCCAATTCGCCTTTCACCGAAGGCAAGCCCAACGGCTTCCTGTCCTACCGTTCGCACATCTGGTCGGACACTGATCCGGCGCGCACCGGGATGCTGCCCTTCGTCTTCGAGGACGGTTTCGGCTACGAACGCTGGGCCGAATACATGCTCGACGTGCCGATGTATTTCGTCTTCCGCGACGGGAAGTACATCGACGCGGCGGGCCTTTCCTTCCGCGATTTCCTCGAAGGCAAGCTCTCCGTCCTGCCGGGCGAGCGTCCCACCCAGAGCGACTGGTGGGACCACCTCTCGACCGCCTTCCCCGAGGTGCGGCTCAAGAGCTTCCTCGAGATGCGCGGCGCCGATGGCGGCCCCTGGAGCCGGATCTGTGCCCTGCCCGCCTTCTGGGTCGGGCTGCTCTACGACCAGGGCGCGCTCGATGCGGCGTGGGATCTGGTCAAGGGCTGGTCGATGGAGGAGCGCGAGCGCCTGCGCAATGAAGTGCCGCGCCTTGCGCTCGCCACCAGGTCGCCGAGCGGCGGCACCTTGCAGGATCTGGGGCGCGAAGTGCTCGCGATCGCGCACGCTGGTCTGAAGGCCCGCGCGCGGCTCAATGCGGCGGGCGACAACGAGACCGGCTATCTCGACACGCTCGACGAGATCGTCGCCAGCGGCAAGGTGCCGGCCCAGCGCCTGCTTGATGCCTATCACGGGGAATGGAACGGGGACATCACCCGCGTCTACGAACAATCGTTCTGAGGAGGGGGAGAGAAGATGCTGATCGTGCTCGCGAAAGCGCAAGTCGGTGAAGGTGCGATGGAGGCGGCGAAGGCGGCAATTGCCGACATGGTCGCGGCCTCCAATGCCGAGGAAGGCTGCATCGCCTATGCCTTCACGCAGGACGTGCTCCAGCCGGGCGTGCTCCACATCGTCGAGAAGTGGAAGGACGAGGCGGCCCTCGCCGCGCACTTCGCCACGCCCCACATGGCGGCCTTCGGCGCGGCCATTGCGGGGCTCGATTTCAAGGTGATCGAGGCGCTCAAGTTCCACACCGACGAAGGCGCGCCGGTGATGTGATCCTACTCGGCGGGGAAGGCTTCGGCCTCGCCCGCCCTGTCAGCGGCACCCCCGGTCAGGCGCGCCTTCAGCCGCGCGAGCGGGGCGGTGACGAGCCCGTGGCGCTCCATCCAGGCGTGATACTCGCGGTATTTCGGGTCCTCGGCGAGCAGGTGCGCCTCCTCGGTGCGGGCGCGCCAGTAGTAGATCGCGTTGACCGCCAGCAGGAAGACGCAGTTGCGCAAGGCCTCCAGCAGCGATCCGCCGTTGACGAGGAAGGGCAGCACGCTCGCCCACCAGAACAGGTTCTTCGAGAGGTAAGCCGGGTGGCGTGTGAAGCGGTAGGGCCCGTGGGTCAGCACGCCGCGATAGGTGAGGTTCGAGAAGCGGATCCCGAACACCACCGTCGCCCAGGCGTAAACCCCTGTCAGGAAAAGCAGAAAGCCGCCCCAGGCCCACAACAGCGCCGTGTGGCCGCCCAGCCAGTGCGCCCAGCCGGGGGTCGCGAATTCGTAGCTCAGGATCTGGTTGTCGGGCCCGATGATCCCCCACACGAAGGGCGGATAGCACAGCAGCGCGGCGAGCCAGCCGGCCAGCAGCGGGTTGCCCGAGCGGATGTGCGAATCGAGCGGGCGCAGGGTCAGAAGATAGCCGACGGTGCCGATCTGCACGTCGATGACGAACAGCAGCGTCACCAGCAGCATCACGAATTCGACAGGGTTGCCGAGGAGTTGCGCCGGGTCCGCCTCGACCACCTGGGCAAATCCGGGGGGCAGGATCGAGATCATGAAGGCCCCGAAGAAGCCCTTGATCGCCCAGGCGCGCCAGTGCTTGGCGATGGCCGCGCCGTCCCATTGCTCGCGGCCCACGATCCCGCCGCCGGCGACGAAGGCGCCGAAGTGGAAGCACCCGTCGCGCGGCTCGAGCAGATGGCGGTCGAGCCAGATTACGTAAGGAACAGAAAGGATTACCAGCGGCAGGATGGCGATCGACAGGACCTCCATCGCGAACAGGTAACTGCCCGTCCAGTACCACCGCCCCAGCACGTAGAAGGCCGCCAGCAGCGCCCAGGTCGCCCACAGGCCGACGAGCTTGATCACCGCCACCGGCATCACCTCGGGCAGGGGACGCTTCAGGTTCCAGTCGATGCCCGTCGAGGGGCGCAGATGGACCTTGTCGACCAGCACCGACCACGCCGCCATCGGCAAGGCGGTGAAGACCATCGCTGCAAGCGAGGCATAAGGTCCTGAAAGGACGCCCCTTTCGCCGGACAATCCACCGCCCAGGCCGAGTACCCCGGCAATCACCGGATAGTTGCGGCAGAACAGGATCCACGCGAACAGCCCGAGCAGCCCGATCAGCCCGACGCCGGTCGAGACGTCGCTGGGCGGCAGCGCGGGGCGCGCGGTCGGGGGAGAGGAATGCGGCGGATTCATCACCGCGCACTCCTACAGCAGACTGGTTAACAGCTCGGCAAAGACCGGCTCGCGCACGCAAGGGCAGCAGCACGAGGCGTCAACGACACCCGCACGACCTGCCGACGACCGCGCAACGGCACGGTGCAGCCGGTTGGACCTACTTCCAGGCGTGGATCGTGCCGCTGTCGTCCAGCAGGTAGAGGTAGCCGTCGGCCACCACCGGCGGCAGGCTGACCGGCTGGCCGACATCGGCAAAGAGGCTCGCCGAGCCCTCGCCCGCGCTCACCTTCCACACCTCGCCGCGCGAGCTTGCCACCCACAGGTTGCCGCCGGCGAGCACCGGGCCGGTCCAGAAGATCGGGCCCTTCTTGTCTTCCACGTCCTTGTAGGCCTGGAGCTGGGTGATCCAGCGCACCCGACCGCTCGACCGGGCGATGGCGAGCAGGCGCGCATCGTCGGTCAGGGTGAAGATCCACTCGCCCGCGATAGCGGGGGTGGAGATGCCGGCGAGGTTCAGTTCCCAGATGCGCTGGCCGGTGACCAGTTCATAGGCCGCCATGCGCCCGCCCTGCCCGAGCGCATAGACGCGGCCCGAATCGATGATCGGGTCGGCGTCGATGTCGGTGATCGAGCCCACGGTGGTCGAGATGTTGGTGCGCGCCAGCGCGTCCGACCACAGCACGCGGCCGTTCTCGTAGCGGTAGGCAGTGAGTTCGCCGCTCGAATAGCCCGCGACGATCGTGCCCTGCCCGGCGGCGGGCGCGGCAACGCCGAACACGCCCGACTGGGTGTTCGATCCGCTCTCGTCCCAGACCAGCGAGCCATCGTTGATGTTCAGCGAGATCAGCTGGTTGTCCTGCGTCATCACGAACAGCTGGCCGAAGGCGATGGTGGGCGAACCGCGCAGGGGACCTGCCGGCTTGACCTTCCACAGCACCTCGCCGGTGTCGGCGTTCACCGCCTTGACCTCGCCCACACCGTTGGTGGCGTAGAGCTTGCCCGCCTCGTAGCTGACCCCGCCGCCGAAGGCCGAGGGGGCCTGGTCCTTGGTCATCTCGTCATCGCCGCGGGTCCACAGGCGCGCGCCGGTGTTCTTGTCGAAGGCGACGATCACGCCGTCGGTCCCTTCCGCGAAGAGCTTGTTGCCCCCCACCACCGGTGCGGCGGCAAGGCGCATGCGGTTGCTCGAACCGGCGACCCGTGCGGTCCAGACCTTCGCGGGATTGTCCGCCAGCGCGAGGTGGCCGTAGGACTTGCCCGCCGCCCCGCCGACCTGCGCCCACTCGGTGTTGGCCCGCTGCGGGGGCAGCACCACCGAGATCGAGGCCAGCGCGGGATCGACCTCGGCCCCGCTCTCGATGCGCGAGAGGATCGGCACGCGGTTGCCGACGGTGGGGGTCACATCGTCCTTGTCACCGCCGCCGAACAGGCCGCCCTTGCAGCCGGTCAGCCCCGCGGTCATCAGGCCCGCGAGCAGCGCGGCGCGGGCAAGTTTCGAGTTCATCATCGAAGTAGCGTCCAATCTTCGTCCTATCGGGCCGCGGCGGTTCCGCCGTCGTCCCCGCCCTCTTGCGCGACCCCTTGATCCTTGAGCAGTTTCTCAACGTCCACCACCGCATCGACGCCCATCAGCCCGGCCATCTGGCGGGCGCGGCTGCGCAGGGTTTCGGGCTGTTCCTCGTCCTTGGCGATGGCGGCGAAGATGCGGCCCGCCTCGGCACGGTTGCCGCCTTCGAGATGGGCCATCGCCACCAGCTCCCCGGCGCTGCCGAAGAAGGGATTGCCCGGCTTGGCGAGATCGCCGAGCTGGGCGATCACGTCGGACGGCTTCATGCGGTCGAAATTGATGCTGATCTCGCGGATGCGCGCCAGATCGCGCAGCACCGGGGGCGCGTCCTCATCGGCGGCGATCGCCTTGTAGAGCGTGGTCGCCTTGGCATTGTCCCCAGCCTCGAGCGCCGCGCCGGCCTGCATGAACCGCGCCGAGGCGCGCGCGCCGGGCGAGCTGTCCCCGCCGAGCAGGCCCGCGACCTTTTCCGATGCGGTCTTGAAATCGCGCTGTTCGGCGTAGTCGAGCGAGGAGATCAGCGCCTCGGACTGCCGCTCCAGATCCTGTTCGGCGTAGTGATCCCAGACGAGGTAACCGCCGAGGCCCGCGATACCGAGGCCGATCACGCCCAGCACCTTCAGCCCGTGATCGCGCAGGAAGGTGAGCACGGCATCCTCGCGCACCGCCTCGTCGATCTCGCGGATCAGGACTTCGTCCTCGCGCGAGGGCGTGGGGCCTTCGGGGGTTGTGGTCGGAGTGCGCGCCATGGGGCCTTGGTGTTCCTCGGTTAGTCGTGCGCCGCCGTATGGCCACGGGGCAGCGCGCTCTTTAGGCAGGTGACGCCTCTCGTGCAATGGCACCGGCCAAATGGCCCGGGGCAATTGAACGGGGGATGAAGCGATCTGCGCAGGTTGGCAGGTATCAGAAGCCCCGCCCCATCGCCCCGGCATAGACCGCTTCGTAGGCGGCGCGCATGGCGGCGATGTCGAACAGGTCGCGGGCGCGCGCGGCGTTGGCCGTGCCGAGCGCCGCGCGCCGCGCCGGATCGGCGGCGAGGGTGGCGAGTGTTTCGGCCAGATCCTGAAGCTCTCCCGGCGGGGTCAGCAGGGCGGCATTCCCGGGCGCGAGGATGTGGCGGATGTCCCCCACGTCGGGCGCGGCGACCGGCAGCCCCGCCGCCATCGCCTCGACCACCGACAGCGGGAACTGCTCGGAGGCGGAGGAAAGCGCGAAGATGTCGAACAGGCCGACCACCCTGGCGGGG
Source organism: Porphyrobacter sp. THAI-01a (assembly GCF_056868655.1). Classification (NCBI taxonomy): domain Bacteria; kingdom Pseudomonadati; phylum Pseudomonadota; class Alphaproteobacteria; order Sphingomonadales; family Erythrobacteraceae; genus Porphyrobacter; species Porphyrobacter sp. THAI-01a. The sequence goes on from NZ_CP180579.1 coordinate 2,113,970, forward strand.
TCGACGTTGCCGGGCAGGTGGACGCGGGACGCGATGCCTAGCGCCTCGGCCTCGGCGAGGATCGCCCCGCGCTCCGGCCCCTCGCCGCAGATCACGAGGTGCCAGTTGGCGGGGAGGTTTTCGAAGGCGGCGACCAGATCGGGCAGCCGCTTGACCGGGCGCAGGCCGGCGAGCGTGCCGACCCAGAATTCCCCCTCGCCCTTGCGGATCGGCAGCGCGACGGGATCGGGCGCGGCGGCGAAGGCGGCGGTGTCGATGCCGTTGGGGATGCGCCGGACGCGGCCTTCAGGCTGGCGCCAGACCTTGCGGGCGATGGTTTCGAGCGCGCTCGAAGGCACCACCAGCGCCGCCGCCCGCCCCAGCGCGGCGCGGCGGTAGAGATTGCGCTTCGGGTCGAGCCGCTCGGCCTCGTCCTCGTTGAAGCCGTCCTCGTGGTGGACCAGCGGCGGCAGGCCATAGGCGGGCGCGAACAGGCGGTGCGCCATTACCGCGTCCATCGCGCCCCAGTTGTAGGTGCATACGAGGTCATAGCCCCGCATCGCCCGCGCGAGACCCGCCAGCCGCCACGGGGTCGGCCTGCCGGTGAGCGGGGGGAAGTCCTGCGGATAGGCGACCGGCACGCCCGCCTCGATCAGCGCGGCGGCCGCCATCGCCTGCGGCTCGGCGGAGACGATGGTGTGATCGAGGCGCGGCCCCCAGGCGTTCATCAGCCGGGCGCAGCGCACCTCCTTGCCCCCGGCGCTGAAGGTCGAATGCAGGTGCAGGACGCGGGGGCGTGCCCCCGGGGCCTCGTTCACTCCACCTCGTCCAGCAGTTCGAGGATCGCCGCACGCACCTCGGGCTCGTCGAGCGTCGGGGCATGGCCCACGCGCGGGACGGTGATGGTGCGCATCTTCGGGTTGCGCCTGCCCATCTGCTTGACCGTGTCCGGGGTGATGAGATCGGACAATTCGCCCCGCACCAGCAGCATCGGGACCCCCGCCAGCGCCTCGAAGGCGAGCCACAGGTTGGGCGGCGCGGCATTGCCGGGCTTCCCGAAAGGCTCGGCGATGGCCATGTCGTAATCGAACACGATCCGCCCGTTCTGGCTCACCACCATGGTGCGCTTGGCCATCTCGAGCCACTGGTCGAGCGTGTAGTCGGGGAAGGCCGCCCCGTGCGCCTCGGCAAGGCCCCGCGCGGCATGGACCCAGGTGGGGAAGCTGCCGCCCTGCCCGACATAGCCGGAGATGCGCGACAGCCCCTCGGCCTCGACCACCGGGCCGATGTCGTTCATCACCACCGCCGCCATGCGCCCGGGCCCGCCTGCGGCCATCAGCATGGTCATCAGCCCGCCCATCGAGGTGCCCACCGCCACGAAGCGGGTGATCCCCTGCTCGGCGAGCAGCTTTTCCACATCCGCGACATAGGTGACGGGCGAATAGGTGTCCGAATCCGGCGCATAGTCGCTCATGCCCCGACCGCGCATCTCGGGCACGATCACCCGGCGGGTGGTGGCCAGCACCTCGGCAAGCCCGGCGAAATCGCGCGAATTGCGGGTGAGGCCGTGCATGCAAAGGACCGGCAGCCGCTCCCCGCCCTCGGGGCCGGGATAGTTGCGGTAATGCAGATCGAGCCCGTCGCTGCTGGTCCAGAAGCGGTCTTCGTAAGTCGCGGCCATGAGCCCTGGTCGTTCCCCGTGATGCTGCGGGCGGCGCGCCTTGCGCCCGGCCCTGCTTGCGCCCACTATCGCGGGATGAGCGATGCTGTGCAACACCCCGATTTCCCGCCCGCCTACCGGCCCGATCCGGCGATCCTGACACTGGCCGGATGGATCGCGGATTCCGTAGCGGCGGCGGACTTTCCGGAGACGGTGCTTCGGTTCCGCAACGACCGCGCGGCGGCGACCGTCGGGCTGGCGGAACTGCCGGATGCGCAGTGGGCGTCGCATTTCGGGCGCTTCGAGCCGCTGCCCGGCAACCTGCCCCGGCCGCTGGCGCTGCGCTATCACGGGCACCAGTTCCGGGTCTACAACCCCGAGATCGGCGACGGGCGCGGGTTCCTGTTCGCGCAGATGCGTGGGCGGGACGGCCGCCTGATGGACCTCGGCACCAAGGGTTCGGGCCAGACGCCCTGGAGCCGATCGGGCGACGGGCGCCTGACGCTGAAGGGCGCGGTGCGCGAGATCCTCGCGACCGAGATGCTCGAGGCGCTGGGCGTCAACACCTCGAAGACCTTCAGCGTGATCGAGACCGGCGAGAGCCTGTGGCGGGGTGACGAGCCCTCGCCGACCCGCTCTGCGGTGCTGGTGCGCCTCAGCCATTCGCACATCCGCATCGGCACCTTCCAGCGGCTGCTGGCGATCGAGGATGCCGAGGCGATGGAGCAGCTGATCGACTACTGCCTCGCCCACTTCCCCGCCCCGCCCCCGCCCGAGGATGCCCCCGCGCGCGACGAGCCCGCGATCCGCCTGATGCACGCCGTGGTCGAACGCATGGCCGATCTCGCCGCGAGCTACATGGTCGCAGGCTTCGTCCACGGGGTGCTCAACACCGACAACATGAACATCACCGGCGAGAGCTTCGACTATGGCCCGTGGCGCTGGCTGCCCGCGTGGGACCCGGGCTTCACCGCCGCCTATTTCGACCACGCCGGCCTCTATGCCTTCGGTCGCCAGCCCGAGGCGCTGCACTGGAACTGCGGGCAGCTGGCGGTGGCGCTGAGGCTCCACGCCGAGACCGCGCCGCTGGTCGCCGCGCTCGAACGCTTCGGGCCGCTCTACATGGAAGCCGTGGCGCGGCGCTGGTGCTGGCGGCTGGGGGTGCAATCGCAGGGGGTCGAGGCCGACACGCAGCTCGTCGCCGCCTGCGAGCAGGCGATGCGCGAGGGCGCGCTCCAGCCCGATGCCTTCTTCTTCGCCCATCGCGGCGGACGCGGCGACGCTGCCGGGGCGCTCGGCGAGGTGCTGGCATCTTATGCGCCGGTGCCGTCCGATCACCCCTACTGGTCGGACCCCGCCCCGCAATCCATGCTGATCGAGGAGGTCGAGGCGATCTGGGCCGCCATCGCCGAGGGCGACGACTGGGGCCCGCTGCGCGCCAAGGTCAAAAGCCTCAGGCGCATGGGCGAGGCCCACGGGGCAGCGCCGGTTCCTGCGGGGCATTCCTGAGCCTCACCCCCTATCTTTTGGCCCGCAGCCGCATTAGGGCGGCGTGGGATAGCGGGCGCTCAGCGATCAGGCTTACAGGCATCACGTGACCGACAACATCCTCATATCCCTCGAACCCGCGAGCGGCGAGGAGCTGTGGCGCGGCCCCGTGTCCGATGTCGATGCCGCGGTCTCGGCCGCGCGCCGCGCATGGGCGCCCTGGGCCGCGCGCGCCCTGACCGACCGGATCGAGGTGCTGCGCGCCTTCGCCAACACCGTGCGCCGCGATGCCGACATGTTCGCCGACCTGATCGCGCGCGAGGCGGGCAAGCCCCTGTGGGAAGCCCGCAATGAAGTCGACTCGGTGGTGAACAAGGTCGACATCTCGGTCGGCGCCTATGCCGAGCGCACCGGCAAAAAGAAGCTCGACGCGGGCGTGGGCGCCAGCGCGGCGCTGCGCCACAAGCCCCACGGGGTGATGGCGGTGCTCGGCCCCTACAATTTCCCCGCGCACCTGCCCAACGGCCACATCGTGCCTGCGCTGATCGCGGGCAATGCGGTGCTGTTCAAGCCTTCGGAAAAGACCCCGGCAGTGGGCGAGGCGCTGGTCGCCGCCTTCCACCGCGCCGGCGTGCCCGAGGACGTGATCCAGCTCGTCATCGGCGGGCCGGACGAAGGCAAGGCGTTGGTCGCCCATCCGGGGATCGACGGGGTGCTGTTCACCGGCTCGGCGCAGGCGGGGATCGCCATCAACCGCAAGCTCGCCGCCAATCCGGGCAAGATCGTCGCGCTGGAGATGGGGGGCAACAATCCCATCGTCGTGACCGACACACCCAAGCTCGCCGATGCCGCCGCGATCATCGTCCAGAGCGCCTTCGCCACCGCCGGCCAGCGATGCACCGCCGCGCGGCGGCTGATCGTCAAGGAGAGCGTCTTCGATCCGCTGATGGCCGAACTCGTGCCGCTCGCAAGGAAGCTGATGGTCGGCGATCCGCTCGGCGAGCCGCAGCCCTTCATGGGGCCGGTGATCGACAACGAGACCGCCGAGCGGCTGATGGAAAGCTTCGTCGCGCTCATCACCGCAGGGGGCCGCGCGCTGCTCAACATGCGCCGCTCGGTGCCCGACCTGCCCTTTCTCAGCCCCGGGATCATCGATGTCACCGACGTGCCCGAACGCCCCGACATCGAGCTGTTCGGCCCGCTCTTGCAGGTGATCCGGGTGCCCGATCTGGATGCGGGGATCACCGAGGCGAACAACACCCGCTTCGGGCTCTCGGCCTCGCTGATCGGCGGCTCGCCCGACGATTACGGGCGTTTCTGGGCGAACATCCGCGCCGGGGTCATCAACTGGAACTCGCCGACCAACGGCGCCTCCTCGAAGGCGCCCTTCGGCGGGATCGGGTTGTCGGGAAACCATCGCCCGGCGGCCTATTACGCCGCCGATTACTGCGCCTATCCGGTCGCCAGCACCGAGATGGACCAGCCGCGCGCGACGATCACCATCGGCGTCAGGCCCTAATTCGCGCGGTAGACCAGCGTCACCCCGGTCAGGGCGTGCGGCGCGGCACGGACATGAGCGGCGAGCCTTTCCGCGCCCTTGCCGCTCGCCGCGATCGCATCACCCTGGCGCTGCGAGGTCAGCCCGGCGCGCAGGGCCCGGGCGTGGTGATATTGCAGCACGTCCTCGCGCGGCGCGGCGGTGAGGTAGCGGACGATGCGGATGCGGCAGCCCGGGGCGTCCGCGCCTCCGGCCTGCTGCACCATGCCCCGCGGCGGAAGGGCGGCAGCCGGCGGCAGGCTGGCGGCGAGCGCGAAATCCTCCTTCAGCCCCGCCGCGCAGGGGCCGGGCGCGCCGACCGCCGCAAGCAGGTCGGCCGCGCCCGACATGGGGCCGAGCGCCTTGGCCTTGCTCTCCTGCGCCAGCGGCAGGTCGGGGATAGGCCCGTTCTCGAGCAGCTCGAGCCGCAGCGCCTCGCGCGCGGCCTGGGCGTCGGCGCTGGTCGCGGGCAGCACCGGAAGGGCCGTGCTGTCGGCAAAGCCGATCGCGGCATTGGCCTCGTTGCGGGTGGCGAGATCGGGATCGCTCATCAGCGGGTCGTTGAGCGCGCGGGCGATCGCCGGGTCGCGGTCGATCAGCGCCGCATCGCGCGCGGCTTCGCCCTCGCCGGAGGAGCAGGCGGCGAGCATCAAGACGGTCGGAAGGATAAGGACGGGGCGCATGACCGGCTCCATGCCACGGCGATGGTTAACCGGCTCTTCACCCGCCCATGAAAACGCCTCCGGCATCCTGCGACACCGGAGGCGCTTTCCGCACCGGCCCCAAAGCCCGGCGCGCCGGCGGCCCCTGGTGGGAAGGACCGCAAGTCGATTTCGTTCATCTATAGTCACTCAAAGCTGAACGAATCGGCAGCAGGTTCGACAGCCGCCGTTCAGTCATCGCTCCGCTTGCGCCCCGCGCCCGGTCCCCCTAACGCCGCGCGATCATGAGCACCCCCGCGCCCGCCCCTGCCGTCGCCACGCCGCCTGCCTCGGGCCTCGCGCCCGCGATCGGGGCCTATCTGATCTGGGGCTTCCTGCCGCTCTACCTGATGTTGGTCCGGAGCGTCCCCGCCTTCGAATTCGTCGGCTGGCGGATCATCTGGACCTTGCCGCTGTGCCTCGCCATCGTCGCGGTGCGCCGCCAGTTTCCCGAGCTTGTGGCGGCGCTGAGATCGCCCCGCAGCCTCCTCGCCCTGCTGGCGAGCAGCGTGCTGATCGGCGGCAACTGGTTCATCTACGTCTGGGCGATCATGGCGGGCGAGGTCTATGCGACGAGCCTCGGCTATTACCTCAACCCGCTGCTCAACGTGCTGCTGGGCACGCTGTTTCTCGGCGAGCGCCTGTCGCGCCGGCAGTGGGTGGCGGTAGCAATCGCCTCGGTCGCCGTGGCGCTGCTGGCGGCGGGCGCGGTGACGAGCCTGTGGATCAGCCTCAGCCTTGCTCTCAGCTTTGCGCTCTATGGCCTTGTGCGGAAACAGGTTGCCGTCGGCTCGCTGCCGGGCCTCACGATCGAGAGCGCGATCCTGCTGCCGGTCGCAGGCGCGGTGGTCGCGTGGTATGCGGCCGGACCGCAAGGCTCCGCCTTCGGGCAGGATGCAGCGATGAGCGCGCTGATCGTCTTCTCGGGCGTCGTCACCGCGGTCCCGCTGCTGATGTTCGCGATTGCCGCACGGCGGATGGACTATTCGACGCTCGGCTTCATCCAGTACCTTGCGCCGACCATCGTCTTCATCCTCGGCCTGACCGTGTTCAAGCAGCCCCTCGCGCCCGCCAAGCTGGCGAGTTTCGTGCTGATCTGGGTGGCCGTGGGCGTGTTCGTGTGGGACCTGTGGGCGAGGCGGAAAGCCGCGTCAGCCTAGGAACCGCCACCCGATCGTCTGCCCCCCGTGCCAGGGGACGATTTCCTCGCCGGTCACGTGCAGGACCGGCGGCACCGCCACCTCGGCGCGTTCGAGCGTGACGCTCTCCTCGTTCACGGGAAGCTTGTAGAAGGCCGGGCCGTGGAGCGAGGCGAAGCCTTCGAACCTGTCCAGCGCGCCCTCCTCGTCGAAGACGGTGACGTAGCTTTCGAGCGCATAGGGCGCCCCGAAGATCCCTGCGCAGCCGCAGGCGCTTTCCTTGTCCTTCCTGAGATGCGGCGCGGAATCGGTGCCGAGGAAGAACTTGGGATTCCCGCTCGTCGCCGCCGCCCGCAGCGCGAGGCGATGCGTCTCGCGCTTGGCGACGGGGAGGCAGTAGTTGTGCGGCTGGATGCCGCCCACCAGCATGGCGTTGCGGTTGATGTGGAGGTGCTGCGGGGTGATGGTCGCCGCGACCTGCGGCCCGGCGGCGGTCACGAAGTCCACCGCGTCAGAGGTGGTGATGTGCTCGAATACGATCCTCAGCTTCGGAAAGGCCGCAACAATGCCGCGCAAGTGCCTCTCGATGAACTCCTTTTCCCGGTCGAACACGTCGACCGAATGATCGGTGACCTCGCCGTGGATGCACAGCACGATGTCCTCGGCCTCCATCCGCGCGAGCACGGAATAGAGCTTCTCGACATTCGTCACGCCCGCAGCCGAATTGGTCGTCGCGTTAGCGGGATACATCTTGGCGGCGGTGAACACGCCCTCGGCCGCGCCGCGCGCGAGATCGTCGGCATCGGTGTTGTCGGTGAGGTAGCAGGTCATCAGCGGCGTGAAGCGCACGCCCTCGGGCACCGCGGCGAGGATGCGCTCGCGATAGGCCGCAGCAAGCTCAGTCGTCGTCACCGGCGGGGTAAGGTTGGGCATCACGATCGCCCGGGCGAACTGGCGCGCGGTATAGGGCACCACCTCGCGCATGACCGCGTTGTCGCGGAAATGCAGGTGCCAGTCGTCGGGGCGGCGGATCGTGAGGCGGTCGGTCATGGCTTCCCCTTAGCTTTGGGCGTGCCTATCTGTCACGCATGATGGCAACCCACCTCGCCTCCCGCGCGATCATCCGCGTCTCCCCCCTCGACGAGGGCGAGGACGTCGCGGCCTTCCTCCAGGGCCTCGTCACCAATGACGTGATGGGTCCGCTGCCCTGCTATGCCGCGCTGCTGAGCGCGCAGGGCAAGCACATGTTCGACTTCCTCGTGTGGCGCGATGCGGCAGGGCTGCTGCTCGACTGCGAGGCCGCCCATGCCGACGAGCTGGTCAAGCGCCTGTCGATGTACCGCCTGCGCCGCAAGATCGCCATCGCGCGCGACGAGAGCCTCGCGGTGCACTGGAGCCCCGAGCCGCAGGAGGGGGCCGTCCCCGATCCGCGCCTGCCGGAGCTCGGCCATCGCTGGCTCGCCGCGCCCGAAGGCGAGAGCGCCGATGCCGAATGGCTGGCGCACCGCCTCGCCCTCGGCGTGCCCGAGGGGCGGGCCGAGATGGGCGACATCCTGTGGCTCGAGACCAATGCCGTCGAGCTTCACGGGGTGAGCTTCACCAAGGGCTGCTATGTCGGGCAGGAGAACACCGCGCGGATGAACTGGCGCCAGAAGGTCAACCGCCGGCTGGTGGTGGTGCCCCTCGCCGCCTCTGACGAGACGCGGCGCACGGCGGCCCATCCCGATCTCGGCCTGGCGGTCGATCACCTGAGGGTGGAAGGCCTCGACCCCGCCACACTGCCCGCATGGCAGGGTGCAGGGGTGGCGGCGCCCGAGGGCTAGCCCGGCTGGTGCTCGGCGAAGCTCGTCTCGAGCATCGCCGTCGCCCGCTCGCGCGCGGCATCTCGCGGCAGGCCGAGCGACTTGGCCAGGGCATCGCCGATCAGCGCATCGCCCAGCGCCAGCAGAACCAGGCTCAGAGTCTCGCGGTGCATCCGGCGGTCGGCGATATGCTCCGGCGGCTCTCCCGGGGCGAGCTCGTCGAGCAGGTCGTGGATCGTGCCGATGATCGGGTCGAGCGCATCCTCGTTTCCGGTCAGCAGCATCCAGCTGGTCAGCGCCCCCGCCCCTTCACGGTCGAAGGCGTCGAAGGCCAGATCGACCACCTCGCGCGGATGGCCGAGCCCGGCGCGGCTGGCATGGACGGCCTCGCGGATCGTCTCGCACACCGTGCGGGCGAGATGCTCGGCAAGCGCCTTCTGCAACCCTGAGGCCGAACCGAAGTGGTGCAGCAGGTTCGCATGGGTGCGCCCGATGCGCGCCGAGACCGCCTTCAGGGTCACCGACTGCGGCCCCGTCTCGATCAGCAGCGCGCGCGCGGCCTCGAGCGCGGTGTTGCGCGATTCTTCCGGAGTCAGTCTTTTTCGGGCGACCATAGGCCTGCGGCCCTAGGGGATTATGCAGGCACCGACAAGCCGGACGCGCCCCGGTTCAGGCGGCGCGCTGGCTGGCGATCGCCTCCTGCACCAGCAGGCGGCGATACTGCACCGCCTCGACCTCGGCCCCGCGCCCGCACGACCAGCGCGGCTCGACCCGGCCCGTGGGCTCGAAGCCGAGCTTGCGCAGCACCCGCCCCGAGGCCGGATTGTCGAGGAAGTGCGCGGCGGTAAGCACCCCGTGGCCGAGCGTCGCGGCGATTTCCAGCACCGCTGCGCCGGCCTCGGTCGCATAGCCCTTCCCCCAGTACTCGCGCGCGATCCAGTAGCCGAGCTCGCACTCGCCGGGATGGCTGCTGCCGGCATCGCCGGGCTGGCCGATGCCGATGCAGCCCACCGCCCTGGCATCGGCGGCGCGGGTGATCAGGAAACGCGGATGGAGCGGATCGGCCGGCAGCGCGGCGAATTCGCGCGCATCGGCCTCGCGATAGGGCCACGGTGCGCGCGCCAGGTTGCGCACCACGCCCTCGTCCGCGATCCCTGCGAACAGCGCCTGCCAGTCCTCGGGCCAGATCGGCCGGAGCAGCAATCTTTGACTGCGATGGAACACGAGAACTCCCTTCCTCGCCCCGCGACGCTCTAGGGCGACCGCATGACAATTTTAAGGCCGCGAAACATTATGATTCCGCAGGTTTTCGAGGGAGAACGCGAAAAAGGGAGACTGACCCCCTCTGCCGAGGACGGTCCTGTCTCCCTCATCTGGTCGGTCTTTCACCGACCGGGACCGTCCTTCCGGACGACCCCTTTATCGAATCGTCCGCTTATTCTGCGGCTTCGGCCATCGCGTCCACGGAGACGTATTTGCGGCCGAGCTTGCCCGCGTGGAATCGGACCACACCTTCGGCGAGCGCATAGAGGGTATGGTCCTTGCCCATGCCCACGTTGACGCCCGGGTACACCTTGGTCCCGCGCTGACGGATGATGATGTTGCCGCCGATCACTTCCTGACCGCCGAACTTCTTCACGCCGAGACGACGACCGGCCGAATCACGACCGTTGCGCGACGAACCGCCTGCTTTCTTGTGTGCCATGGCTCAGTCGCTCCTTATTCGGCCGACGCAGCCGCTTCGGCGGCCGGGGCTTCGGTCTTGGTCTTCTTGGCGGCGGCCTTCTTGGCCGGCTTGGCGGCTTCGCCAGCGCCCACGGCGGTGATGCGCAGCAGGGTCATCTGCTGGCGGTGGCCGTTCTTGCGGCGATAGTTGTGACGGCGGCGCTTCTTGAAGACGACCACCTTCTCGCTCTTGGCCTGGGCGATGATCTCGGCCGAGACGGTCACCGACTTGGCGTCGGCGAGGGAATCGCCTTCACCGGCCAGCAGGACATCGCCCAGCGTGATCGTGTCGCCGGCTTCGCCTGCGAGCTTTTCAACGGCAATCTTGTCTCCGGCGGCAACCCGATATTGCTTGCCGCCCGTGCGCACTACAGCGAACATGGCTCTAAACTCTCTTGTCTCACGCGGTGACCGGAACAGGTGGTGACGCCCACACGAACCGACCAGCAATGCGGGGCTTGCGCAAGTGCAGCCCCGTAAAGGATGCGTGCCGTTAGGGGAAAGGCGCCGGCAAGTCAACGCCCCAGCCGCGCGCGCTTCGTCAAAAAGTCGCACGCCGCGTTTCTGTGACGACGCTTTGCCAGCAACGAGTGTCATGCTAACAGGACACGGGATCTTTATGCGTTCACAACCGACAAAATCCGCCGCCGTCGCGTCGCTGGTCGCAGCCCTTGCCGCCTGCGCAGGGGGGAGCGACGACTATCCCTCGCTGGCGATGCGCCCGTTCGAGAGCGGCCCCGCGCCTGCGACACCTGCCCCGCCCGCACCGATTCGCCCCACCACCCCGCCCGCGCGCCTCGCCGAACTGCGCGAGGCCGCCGCCGCCTCGCACGGCACCTTCCTCGCCCGGGAAGGCCAGGCCGCACGACTCGCGCGTGCCGCCGCCGGGCAGCCCATCGAGAGCAACGCTCGCGCCGCCGCGCTGGTCGCGCTCGCCGATCTCGACGCGCAGCGCGGGCAAACCGCCGGCACGCTCGCCGCGCTCGACGCGCTCGCCGCCGAGGCGGCTGCCGCGCTCGGCCCGGAGCCGGCGCTCACCGCGCTTCAGAGCGAAGTGGCAGCGAGCCTCGCCCGCGAGGATGCGGGCATTGCGCGTTTGTGGGAGACGATGGGATCATGAACCTCGCGTGCAGCACCTGCCCGGTCAAGGAAACCGCCGCCTGCGCGGTGCTCACCCCCGAGGAACGCGACGCGATGGCCGCCGCGGGGCGCACCCGCGTGTTGAAGCGCGGCGAAATGCTGTTCGCGGCCGGCGACGAGGAAGCCGCCTGCGCGACCCTGCTGAGCGGCGCGCTCAAGGTCTCGGCGATCGACCAGGACGGCAACGAGCAGATCCTCGCCCTCGTCCACCCCGCCGGCTTCATCGGCGAGCTCTTCGCGCCTTTCGCGCATCACGACGTGGTGGCGCTGACCGAGAGCCGGCTTTGCACCTTCGCGCGGCGCGACATCGAGCGGGCGATCGAGGATTACCCGGCACTCGCCCGCGCGCTGCTGCGCCGCAGCCAGGCGGACCTGCTGGCGACCCGCAACCTCCTCGAGCTGACCGGCCACGCCAGCGCCGAGGCGCGGCTCGCCGCCCTGCTCCACGATTTCGCGGCCGCCGCGAGCGAGAGCTCGTGCCATCTGGCCAAGTTCTTCGAACTGCCGCTGACCCGCGGCGAGATCGCCAACATGCTCGGCCTCACGATCGAGACCGTGAGCCGCAAGCTCGGCGAGCTGGAGGACATCGGTGCCATCAAGCGCGAGGGCAAGCGCGGCATCGCGCTGCGCAATCCCGAGTTGCTGCACGAGATTTCGGGACGTTGAGAGCCCCGTTCCGTTCGTGCTGAGCTTGTCGAAGCACCGTCCTTTTCTTCAGGCTTCGTCTCGAGAGAAGAGCAGCCGTTGAACCTTCGGTTCAGCTTCGCTTCCGACAAGCTCAGGGCGAACGGAGGTCGTCCTTATGCGATACAAACCGCCCGCCCCGACTCCTCACCCGGCAGCCATACCCTGATGGTACACTTGGCGGGCCGGATGGAGAGACGGGGCGGGCGGTTCGAGGAATGAAGAGTTGGGGCGGCAGCTGGGGGAGAGGAGCCGCCGCCCCTAGGGAAGAGCCTGTCAGGCCACCACGGCGGCGATCACCGCCACGGCAAGACCCCAGATCACCAGCAGCACCGGCAGGATCAGCACCTGGATGGCGGCATCGCGCGGTGCGAGGCGCCCGGTGTTGGTCATGATCCCGCGCGTCTCGAACTCGCCGAGGGTCTGCGGCGCGCTGGCATTGCCGGCAAGGCGCGTCCAGATCGCCGGAATGCCGAAGCCCGCGACGATGAACAGCACGAAGATCGCCATCGGGATCGCCAGGACGGGATTGGCGAAGGCGCTGCCGACGATCACCAGAAAGCCGAGATAGCCGGCCACGGTCGCCCCGTAGAGCGCGGTGGGCAGGCCGAAATTGCGGTCGACCTCGACCTGGTGACGGACGGGTGCCGCTTCGGGCTGCTCGACGACGCGCGCGTCGCCGCGGGCGATGAGATCGTGGACGATGTGGCTCATGGTGATCCTCCTGATGTTGGGAGGAGAATTACCGGTGCGGGGGCGGGCCTGCTTTGATCGCGGTCAAATCACGCCTGCCAGCGCGCAAGATCCCTGTGATCCTGTTCGCGTGGCTCGATCCAGTGCCATTGGCCCGCGCGCTTCTCGCGCTTCCAGAACCACGCGGCGCTCTTGAGATGGTCCATGCAGAAGTCGACCGCGTCGATCGCGTCGCGGCGGTGGAGCGCGGCAGCCGAGACGCAGACGATCGGCTCGCCCGGGCGCATCAGGCCGACGCGGTGGACCATCAGGAGGCCCATCAGGGTGAAGCGGTCGAAGGCGCGATCCGCGAGGTCATGCATCCCGGGCAGGGTGAGCGGCTCGTAATGGGTGAGCTCGAGCGCCTCCACGCCCTCGTCGTAGCGCACCTCGCCAACGAAGGTGCACACGCCGCCGAGGCCGGGGTTGGCATTGGTGAAGGGCCCGATCAGCGTGCCGGGAATGAACATCTGCGGCAGCAGGCGGATATCGCGCATCATCCCCCCGACACCGGCGGGAGCAGCGCGATCTCGTCACCCTCGCCCGCCCGAAGCGCGGCCTTGTCGGCCAGCAGCGCGCCGTTGAGGGCGACGCGGTTGCGCGGATCGTCCGCCGCCTTGGCCAGCGGTCCGGGGAGCGCCGCCTTCAGCCCCGCCCAGTCGAGCGGCGCCGCGAGCGCGAGCGAGGGCGCGCCCGCAAGGTCCGCGAGCTTGCCGAGGAACACCACCGTCACCACCGGCCCCTAGCCCCCCGTCATCGACATGTGCCGCGCCAGCGCCGGGGCCGCGCCGCGCTCGTCCATGCGGAAGTGGTGCTTCTCGGGCTTGATCCGCAGCGCCTCGTCGAGCGCGGCGGAAAGGTTCGCCTCGGGCGCATCGGAACGCAGCGCCGCGCGCAGATCGACACGCTCCCCCCCGCCGAGGCAGGGGTAGAGCTGGCCCGTCGCGGTCACCCGCAACCGGTTGCAGCCCTCGCAGAAATTGCCGGTGTGCGGGGTGATGAAGCCCAGCCTGCCGCCGGTCTCGGCAATGTCGGCATAGCGCGAAGGGCCGCCGGTGCGGTGGGCGCTGTCCGTCAGGGTCCAGCGGCGCGCGAGGCTCTCGCGCACGGTGTCGAGCGGGAGATACTGGTCGAGCCGCTCCTCCTCGACATCGCCCAGCGGCATCACCTCGATCAGGGTCACATCATGGCCCTGCCCGTGGCCCCAGGCGATGAGATCGGGCAGCTCGTCCTCGTTCACGCCCTTGAGCGCCACGGCATTCAGCTTGACCTTCAGTCCCGCCGCCTTGGCCGCCGCAATCCCCTCGAGCACCTGCGGCAGGCTGTCGCGGCGGGTAAGCTCGGCAAACTTCGCACGGTCGAGCGTGTCGAGCGAGACGTTCACACGCCGCACCCCCGCCTTCGCCAGCGCCTCGGCATGGGCGGCGAGCTGCGTTCCGTTGGTGGTGAGCGTCAGTTCTTCCAGATCATGCCCCAAGCGGCGGCCCAGCGCCGTAAAGAGATCGACGATGTCGCGCCGCACCAGTGGCTCGCCGCCGGTGATGCGGATCTTGGTCACCCCGCGCGCGATGAAGCCGGTGGCGAGTTCGTAGAGCTCCTCGAGGCTGAGCACGTCCTTCTTGGGCAGGAAGGTCATGCGCTCGGGCATGCAGTAGGAGCACCTGAGGTCGCAGCGGTCGGTGACCGAGAGGCGCAGATAGGTGATGCGGCGGCGGAAGGCGTCCACCAACGGCCGCACCGTCCCCGGCTCGGGGAGCCGGATCAGGTCGGGCTTGCGGGGCGGGGAGAACGGCACGGCATCATTCATCGCACACGAGATACTGGCCTGTCACCCCCGGCGCATTTGCCAAAAATCGCAGCGTCTCCGTGAGTGCCCCGCCCTCGCGCCCGGCGATCACATTGACCCGCCGGGGCGCAGCCTCGCGTGCCAGGTCGCGGGCGAGCGCGAGACGCCAGTCGCGGTGGTCGGGCCCGGCGGGCGGCAGGACGATGGCGAGCGCGGAGGTGTCCGGATCGGCCAGCAGGAGGGCGCGGGCGGCTTCGAGATGGAAGGCCATGAAGGCCCCCGCGGCATCGAGCGCGCTGTCGGGCAGCAGGCCGACCTCGTGTCGCCGCTGCACCCGCTCAGCCCCCGTGTTCCGGCCGCCGTTCGCGGTGAAGGGTGATGCCGATCTGCTCGTCCGCCTCGGCGATGGCGAGCTTGACGATCTTCACCGTCACCGCCTGCACCTTGGCGTCCTGCACGAACAGCGTCTCGCAGATGTGGTCCGCGACCGCCTCGATCAGCTTGAAGTGCACGCCCGCGGGCAGGCCTTCGGAGGCAGCGAACTTCAGGTCCATGTAGTTCTTCGACGCATCGAGCGGGGTGTCGGGCTCGTAGCGATCCGCCACCGCATAGCGCGCCGCGACCGAAATGCGCAGCGGCTGGGGCTTGCCGGTCTCCTCGGAATAGATGCCGGTCAGGACATCGACGACGAGATCGTTGACTTCAAGGGTAAGCGAATCATGCATGGGAGCGCCTTTAGACAGGATTGCTCCATCTGGCGAAGATTGCGGTCGGCAGCAGCCGCCCGCCCCCCGGTTCATTGGCCCCGTCCTCGCGCACGGCCAGATCGCCGTGCTCGATCACGCCGGGGAGATGGCCGAGCGCCTCCTCCAGCAGACCCGCGATGGCAAGGCTGCTCATCCGCACGGCATAGACGGTGAGGAACAGGAAGCGGCTGTCCCCGTCGAGCAGGCGCGCGCAATCGGTGATGAGGCCGGGCAGGTGCTCCTCCAGCCGCCACACCTCGCCCTCGGGCCCGCGGCCGAACTTGGGCGGATCGAGGATGATCCCGTCATAGCGCCGCCCCCGCCGCACCTCGCGCGCGGTGAACTTGGCCGCGTCGTCGGTGAGCCAGCGGATCGGGCGCGCCTCCATGCCCGAAAGCGCGGCGTTCTCGCGCGCCTGGGCGACGGATTTCTTGGAGGCATCGACATGGGTGACCTTGCCGTGCCGCGACAGGGCCAGCGTGCCGAGACCCGTGTAGCCGAACAGGTTCATGGTCTCGGCCGCGTCCATTCCTTCCAGCTGCGCGCGCATCCAGTCCCACACCGGGGCCATGTCGGGGAAGAACTGGAGGTGGCGGAAGGGCGTGGGGCGGGCGGTGAAGCGGACCTCGTTCCACGAAAGCTCCCAGCCCTCGTCGGGCAGGCGCTGCGCGAATTGCCAGCGCCCGCCGCCGTCCTCGTCGGAGCCGGGGATGAACTCGCCCGCCGCCTGCCAGTTCTCGCGCCGCGGCTGCCACAGGGCCTGGGGTTCGGGGCGGATGAAGCTCCAGGGGCCGAAGCTCTCCCACTTGCGCCCCGCCCCGCTGTCGAGGAGACGGTAGGAGTCCCACCCCGTGCACTCCATCACCAGCGGTTGCTGGACGAGGCGTGCCATCACGCCTGCGTGCCAGCGGCGTGGGCCAGCACGTGATCGCGGACGGCGGCATAATCGCCGGCCAGTTCGGTGAAGCTCTCCGCCCGGCCGAACAGGTCGCCGACGCGCGCCGGGAGCGCCGGGCGCATGCCGATGGCGCGCTCGACCGCGTCGGGGAACTTGGCGGGGTGCGCGGTCGCAAGGGTCACGACCGGCACGCGCGGAGCGAGCGAGCCGTCCTTCACCGCATCGCGCGCCGCCGACAGGCCGACCGCAGTGTGCGGATCTATGATCTGCCCGCTCGCCTGCCAGGCCCACTGCATCGCCCGCGCGGTCTCGATCTGGTTCGCGCTGAAGGCGGTGAACAGCTCCTTGATCCCGTCGCTCTGCGCATTGGTGAGCCGCATCGCCTTCGACGCCTCGAAGCCGCGCATCTGCTCGGCCAGCGCCGCTCCGTCGCGCCCGCCCGCGTCGAACAGCAGGCGCTCGAAATTGGAGCTGACCTGGATGTCCATCGAAGGCGTGATGGTGGGCGTGACGCCGCCGGCCGAATAGTCCCCTTCGTTGATCGCGCGGCGCAGGATGTCGTTGACGTTGGTGGCGACCACCAGCACCTCGATCGGCAGGCCCATCTTCGCGGCGACATAGCCGGCGAAGACATCGCCGAAATTGCCGGTGGGGACGGAATAGGCCACCGTCCGGTCGGGCGCGCCAAGCTGGAGCGCGGAGGCGAAGTAATAGACCACCTGCGCCATCAGCCGCGCCCAGTTGATCGAGTTGACTGCGCCGAGATCGAGCACATTCGCCACGTCCGGATCGGTGAACATCCGCTTCACGTGGGCCTGCGCGTCGTCGAAGCTGCCCTCGATGGCGAGGTTGTGGACGTTGGGCGCGCGCACCGTGGTCATCTGGCGGCGCTGCACCTCGCTCACCCGCCCCTTGGGGTGGAGCATGAAGATCTCGGTGCGCTTGCGCCCCGCGACAGCGTGGATCGCCGCCGAGCCGGTGTCGCCGCTGGTCGCCCCGACGATGGTGAGGCGCTGGTCACGGCGTTCGAGGAAGGTCTCGAACAGGCGCCCGAGCAGTTGCAGCGCGATGTCCTTGAAGGCTAGCGTCGGCCCGTGGAATAGCTCGAGCAGCCAGTGCTGCTCGTCGAGCTGCACCAGCGGGGTCACCGCGGCATGGGCGAACTGGCCCCCGTAGACCTGGGCGCAGATGGTGCTGAGCTCGTCATCGGTCAGGCTGTCGCCGACGAAGGGGCGCATGACCTCGAAGGCAATCTGCCAGTAGGGCGCGCCGCGCAGGGCGCGGATCTCGTCCTCGGTGAAACGCGGCCACTCCGCCGGCACATAGAGCCCCCCGTCGCTGGCGAGCCCCGCCAGCGTCACCCCCTCGAAATCGAGCGCGGGCGCGCTCCCCCTGGTCGATACGTATTGCATATGCGAACAGCGCCTAGAGTGGTTTCGAGGGAAATGGAACATTTCCCGCTTCGCTAAATCACGGCGTCACGAAATGCCCGGGCGACGCCGTAATGCCAGCACGTAGATGACGAGCGCCGTCAGGGCGAAGAAGAACCACTGTCCGGCATAGGCGAGGTGGTTGTTGGGAAGGTCGCCCGGATCGGGCCTGGCCATCGGCTGGAGGCCGGCGACCGGCGGATCGGCGACAAGGCGCGGGCCGGGGGCGATGATGCCGGCGACCTCGCCTCCGGTGAAAACGGGTGTGGCGAGATCGCGGGTGAAGCCGAGATCGACAGGGACCGTCGCATCGGGGCCGACCGCGCAGGTCGCGCGCTGGACCCAGCCCTTCTGGCCCGTGGCCGAGGTGCCGGAAACGGCCTCGACCCCGATCACCCTCGCGCAGACGATCCGGCTGCGGCGGAACAGCACGCCCTCGCCCCCGCCGCCGACGGGGAAGTCCACCGCCTCGCTCGACGCGGCCACCGCCTCGTAGTTGGCGATCAGCGCCTCCTTCTCGGCCCGGCGCCCCAGCTGCCACACCCCCAAGGCTATCATGGTGCCGACCGCGGCAAGGACGACAAGCGTCGCGAAGAAGGGCAATTGGCGGCTCATGACTGGCGTTCCTCGAATTGGTGGTAAACCCACATCGTCTTGTAGAGCCTGAGCCCGCCGATCACCGTCGCCACGGTCACGGAGGCCCAGAACAGTGCCGAGGCCCACAGGGGTGGACGCAGCCATTCGTCGACCGCCAGCGCGGCAAGGATCAGCACGAGCGCCAGCAGCATCGTCACCACGCCGACGAACCGGCCGCCACGTTCGAGCGCGATGATGTCGAGCCCGCAGGAAGCGCATTCCTCCGCCAGCGCAGCCGGCGCGGCGAAAAGGGTCTTCGCCCCGCAGCGGGGGCACAAACCGGAAAGGGCAGCCGAGACGAGTCCCGGCTGCCCCTTCTGATCACGCGGACCGGATGGCCCGTGCTGCATCAGTGATATTCGGCACCCCAGCCGCCCCACACGTAGACGGCGACGAAGAGGAACAGCCACACCACGTCGACGAAGTGCCAGTACCACGCCGCCGCCTCGAAGCCGAAGTGCTGGCGCGGGGTGAAGTGGCCGAGATAGGCGCGGTAGAGGCACACGGCGAGGAAGATCGTGCCGACGAGCACGTGGAAGCCGTGGAAGCCGGTCGCCATGTAGAAGGCCGAGGAATAGGTGTTGCCGCCGAAGCCGAAGGGCGCAACGCTGTATTCGTAGGCCTGGATGCAGCTGAACAGCACGCCGAGCGCGATCGTCGCCCACAGGCCCTGCTTGAGGCCCTGGCGGTCGCCGTGGATCAGCGAGTGGTGCGCCCAGGTCACCGTGGTGCCCGAGCACAGCAGGATCAGCGTGTTGAGCAGCGGCAGGGCGAAGGGATCGAGCACCTCCATGCCTTCGGGAATGAAGGCGGCGATGGCACCCTCGGTGCCGAACAGGCTGGTGGTCGCGCCGGTCGCGTGGTCATATTCCAGCGCGGTCGGGAACAGCGCGAAGTCGAAGAAGCTCCAGAACCAGCCGACGAAGAACATCACCTCCGAAGCGATGAACAGGATCATGCCGTAGCGCATGTGGAGCTGCACCACCGGAGTGTGATCGCCGCGCTGGGCTTCGATCACGATGTTCTTGAACCACATGAAGAAGGTGGCGATGAGCCCCGCGAGGCCTGCCCACATGACGAAGCTGGCCGAGGCCCCGAACAGGTCGGGGTGCCAGCTCAGCACCATGCCGCTGGTGAAGGTCAGCGCCGAGATCGAGCCGACGAGCGGCCAGATATCGGGTTCGAGAATGTGGTAATCGTGGTTTGCCTTGCCAGCCATGTGGTCGTTCCCGTCCCTGGGTTTAGCGGATCAGTTCGTGCCCGAGGACGCCGGGCGGGCCGGGTCCTTCGCGCGGTGGAAAGTGTAGCTCAGCGTGATCTGCTCGACACCCTTCATGTTCGGGTCATCGAGTGCCGCCGGATCGACGTAGTAGAGCACGGGCATGGTCACTTCCTGCCCGGGCTGAAGCGTCTGCTCGGTGAAGCAGAAGCACTGGATCTTGTTGAAGTACTTGCCGGCCTGCTCGGGCTCGACGTTGAAGGTCGCCATGCCGGTGACCGGCTGATCGCTGTCGTTGCGGGCGACGTAGGTCGCGATGTCGCGCTCGCCGATGGTGACGGTGTCGGTCGCCTGCGCAGGGCGGAAGGTCCACGGCATCCCCATCGCCGTCGTGGCGTCGAAGCGGATCGAGATTTTCTGCCCCGTGGCGAGCGCGGCGGCGCGGGCGGCGTCGCTCTCGGTCGCCTGCATGGTCGTCCCGCCGAAGCCGGTGACCTGGCAGAACAGACGGTAGAGCGGCACCGAGGCATAGCCGAGGCCGAGCATCGCCAGCGCGCCCGCAAACGCGAGCAGACCGACGCGCAGGTTGCTGCGCGCGGTTTCGATGCTGACGGGCGCGGCGCTCGCCATCAGCCCTGCCCTCCGATGCGGACCATGGTGATGGCGTAGAACAGGATCACGAAGAACAGCAGCGTGCCCGCGACCACGAGATTGCGCGCCTTGCGGCGGCGCAGGAATTCCTTCTCTTCCTCGGGGGTCATGCGATGAGCCCCTGATAGGCCGCCACGCGGTCGGCAACCAGCGCGGCGAAGAGGACGAAGAGATAGACGATCGAGAACTTGAAGAGCGTCTTTTCCGGCGTCATGGCGTCGACCTCAGCGCGCATCCGGGTGAAGACCGGCATGGCCAGCACCACGAACAGCGCGGATAGCACCACCGCGACCGAGCCGTAGATCCAGCCCGTCCCGCCGATGGCCCACGGCGCCACGGCGATGGGTGCGAGCACCAGGGTGTAGAGCATGATCTGGCGGCGCGTCGCCTTCTCGCCCGCGACCACGGGAAGCATCGGGATACCGACCTTGGCGTAGTCCGACTGCACGAAGAGCGCGAGCGCCCAGAAATGCGGCGGGGTCCAGAAGAAGATGATCGCGAAGAGGAGGATCGGCATCGCCGTGACCTCGCCCGTCACCGCCACCCAGCCGATCAGCGGCGGAAAGGCACCGGCCCCGCCGCCGATGACGATGTTCTGCGGGGTGCGCGGCTTCAGCCACATGGTGTAGATCACGGCGTAATAGATGATCGCGCCCAGCAGCAGCGCCGCCGCGAGCCAGCCGACCGCAAGGCCCATCAGCACGATCGACACGCCCGACAGGAAGATCCCGAAATCGCGCGCGTCCTCGCGCCGCATCCGGCCGCCGGGAAGCGGACGGTTCATGGTGCGCTTCATGCCGGCGTCGATGTCGGCTTCCCACCACTGGTTGAGCACCGCCGACCCGCCCGCGCCCATCGCGATGGCGAGGATCGCAGTGAAGCCGATCACCGGATGGATCGACCCGGGGGCCGCCAGCACGCCGCAGATCGCGGTGAAGATCACCAGCGTCATGACGCGCGGCTTGGTCAGCGTGAAGAAATCACGCCATTCCGTCGGCATCGTCGCGGCAGTCTGGGGTGCGGTGCTGGCCATTCTCTCGTCTGTTCCAAGGGCAAGGAGCGCGAGGTCACTGACCCGCGCTCCCCCCGTTTTTCACGCTCCGGCGAGGGAGCCGATCACGCCGTCACCGGACGGTGATCGTGGTAGTCGTGCGCGTCGGTGATCACCGGCAGCGTCTCGAACTGGTGGTAGGGCGGCGGGCTCGGCAGGGTCCATTCGAGCGTCGTCGCGCCTTCGCCCCACGGGTTGGCCTCGGCCTTGCGGCCCGCAACCAGCGCGTAGAGGATGTTGACGAAGAAGAAGATCATCGACCCGGCCATGATGTAGTAGCCCAGCGTGCTGATCTCGTGCCAGAAGGTGTAGGCTTCCGGATAGTCGGGGTAGCGACGCGGCATGCCCTGCATCCCGAGGAAGTGCTGCGGGAAGAAGATCACGTTCACGCCGACGAAGAAGGTCCAGAAGTGGATGTGGCTGAGCAGCTCGCTGTGCATCCGCCCGCTCATCTTCGGGAACCAGTAGTAGAAGCCGGCGAACATCGAGAACACCGCACCCATCGACAGCACGTAGTGGAAGTGCGCCACGACGTAGTAGGTGTCGTGCAGGTTGTCGTCGATCCCGCCGTTGGCGAGCACAACGCCGGTCACGCCGCCGACGGTGAACAGGAAGATGAAGCCCATCGACCAGACCATCGGCGACTTGAAGCTGAGGCTGCCGCCCCACATCGTCGCGATCCACGAGAAGATCTTCACGCCGGTCGGCACCGCGATCACCATCGTCGCCGCGGTGAAGTACATCTTCGTGTTCACGTCGAGGCCCACGGTGTACATGTGGTGCGCCCAGACGATGAAGCCGACAACGCCGATCGCGACCATCGCGTAGGCCATGCCGAGGTAGCCGAACACCGGCTTCTTCGAGAAGGTCGCCACGATCTGCGAGATCATGCCGAAGCCCGGCAGGATCATGATGTAGACTTCCGGGTGGCCGAAGAACCAGAACAGGTGCTGGTAGAGCACCGGATCACCGCCGCCGGCCGGGTTGAAGAAGGTGGTGCCGAAGTTGCGGTCGGTCAGCAGCATGGTGATCGCCGCGGCGAGCACCGGCAGCGCGAGCAGCAGCAGGAAGGCGGTGACCAGCACCGACCACACGAACAGCGGCATCTTGTGCAGGGTCATGCCCGGCGCGCGCATGTTGAAGATGGTGGTGATGAAGTTGGTCGCACCCAGGATCGAGCCGGCACCGGCGAGGTGCAGCGAGAAGATCGCGAAGTCGACTGCGGGGCCGACCGAACCGGTGGTCGAGAGCGGCGCATAGACCGTCCAGCCCACGCCCGCGCCCGGACCCGTGCCGCCGGGCACGAAGAGCGAGAACAGCAGACTGAAGAAGCCCGCAACGGTCAGCCAGAACGACACGTTGTTCATGCGCGGGAAGGCCATGTCCGGCGCGCCGATCATGAGAGGCACGAACCAGTTGCCGAAGCCGCCGATCATCGCCGGCATGACCATGAAGAACACCATGATCAGGCCGTGTGCGGTGATGAACACGTTCCACATGTGGAGCGCGGTGTTCAGATCATTGCCGCCGCCCATGAACTGGGCCCACCACTGGAGGTACTGGATGCCGGGCTCGGCGAGCTCGACACGCATGATGCCCGAAATGGCACCGCCGACGATCCCCGCGATGATCGCGAAGATCAGATACATCGTGCCGATGTCCTTGTGGTTGGTCGACATGAACCAGCGGGCGAAGAAGCCCGGCTTGTGGTCCGCATGATCATGGGCGTCATGCCCGTGATCGTGGTGAATGTCGAAGCCTTCTGCGGTGGTTGCCATGATCAGCTACTCTTCTGCTTCAATTCTTGTTTCTGTCTCAGCCGGCCGCAGCCGGGGCGGCAGCCTCGGTCGCGGCGGGCGCCGCGGGAGCGACTGTCGCCGCACCGTTGTCGGCCTCGCCCGGCATCGTCCCGCCCTGCGCCCTGACCCAGGCCGCGAACTCGGCGGGCGGAAGCGCCTCGACGACGATCGGCATATAGGCATGGCGCGCGCCGCACAGCTCGGAACACTGGCCGTAATAGACGCCCGGTTCCTTGATGGTCAGCATGCGTTCGTTGAGGCGACCCGGAACCGCGTCCATCTTGAACCAGAGCGACGGCACGGCGAAGGCGTGGATCACGTCGCTGGCGGTGGTCTGGATGCGAAGCGGGACACCCGCGGGAACGACCATGCGGTTGTCGACCGCGAGCTGCCCGGGCTCGCCGCGCTTCACGGCCTCGGCCTCGTCGAGCATGTTCGAGATCACCTCGATCTCGCCATGGTCGGGATAGGTGTAGCCCCAGTACCACTGGTAGCCGGTCGCCTTGATGGTGACGGCATCGGCGGGCGGGGTCTCGTACTGACGCGCCAGCAGCGTGATCGAGGGGATGGCGATGATCACGAGGATGATCACCGGCACGATGGTCCAGACCACCTCGATCATGGTGTTGTGGGTGGTCTTGGAAGCGACCGGATTGGCGCGGCGGTTGAAGCGCACCACGACGTAGAGCAGCAGGCCGAGCACGAACAGGCTGATCACCGTGATCACCGGCAGCAGGATGCTGTCATGCATCCACAGCGCATATTCGCCGTTGGCCGAATACTGGTCCTGGAAGGTCAGGCTCTTGGCCGGATCCTCCTGGTAGGAGGTCGGCATGCCCTTGCCCTTGGTCGGGGCCATCGGGGTGTAGGCACCCTCGCCCGCGGGGGCCGCAGCGGCTTCGGCGGGGGTGAGGTTGCCCGGCAGGGCCTCGGGGCCCGGCGCGGTCTGCGCGCCTTCGACGACACCCGCTTCGGACGCGTTCGATCCGGGCGCGATGGTGTCCTGCGCCGCAACGGCCAGCGGCGTGAACGCCGCCAGCCCGGCAGCCAGCGCCGCCAGAATAGCCTTCTTCATACGGGTGTCCCTCTGACCCATCGTCATGTGCCTAAATGCTACGTATCTGATCCCATACCGCCCGGCGACCGGCCCCCCTGAGACCTGCTGCGGACAGCGTTTGGCCGGCCTGGGGCCAGCTTCAACGTCGCCCTTAGCGATGCTTGCCGAGGGCCTCAAGCGCTTCTAGGGAGAAAATTATGCACCGGCCCATGTGGCACGCGCAAGTCGGCGCTTTCCCTCAGGTTTTCTAAGGAGTTCGTTCGTGACGCAAGAGGAAGTTCTGGCCGAGTTCCGCAGTTCCGGTGCCCTGCTCGAAGGCCATTTCAAGCTGTCCTCGGGCCGCCATAGCGGCCATTACCTGCAATGCGCCCGGGTGCTGATGAACCCCGCCCGCGCCGCCCGGCTGGCCGAGGCGGTGGTCGCGGGACTGCCTGCCGAAGTGGTTGAAAAGGTGGACGTCGTCGTCTCGCCTGCGATGGGCGGGATCATCATCGGCCACGAGGTTGGCCGGGCGCTCGGCAAGGACGCGCTGTTCCTCGAGCGGCCCGAGGGCATCTTCCACCTGCGCCGCGGCTTCGCCCTCGCGCCGGGCACGAAGGTGCTGATGGTCGAGGACGTCGTCACGACCGGCCTTTCCAGCCGCGAAGCCATCGCCGCCGTCGCGCGCGAGGGCGGCGAGGTGATCGCCGAATGCGCGATCATCGACCGTTCCTGCGGGTCGGTCGATCTCGGCGTGCCCTTCTACCCGCTGCTCGCCATCGATTTTCCGACCTATGACGAAAACGACATCCCCGAGGCGCTGGCAGCCGTAGAAGTGACCAAGCCCGGCAGCCGGAAGGAATGACCCTGACCCACAATCCCTCCCACCTCCGCCTCGGCGTCAACATCGATCATGTCGCCACGATCCGCAACGCGCGCGGCGGGGATCACCCCGATCCGGTGCGCGCGGCCGAGATCGTCGCGGCGGTCGGCGGCGACGGCATCACCGCGCACCTGCGCGAAGACCGCCGCCATATCCGCGACGAGGACCTGGCGCGAATCCAGGCGGCGACCGACCTGCCGCTGAACCTCGAAATGGCCGCGACGCCCGAGATGCTCGCCATCGCCCTTCGCCACAAGCCCCACGCCGCCTGCATCGTCCCCGAAAAGCGCGAGGAGCGCACCACGGAAGGCGGGCTCGACGCGGCGGGGATGCACAACACGCTGGTCCCGATCGTCGAGGAGTTGCGCGCGGCGGGCATCCGCGTCTCGCTGTTCATCGAGGCCGAGGAACGCCAGCTCGACGCCGCGCTGCGCCTTGGCGCGCCGGTCGTCGAGTTCCACACGGGCGAATATGCCCACGCCTTCCTCGATGGCGACAGGGAGAAAGTGGCGCGCGAATTGAAGCGCATCACCGACATGGCCGCCCTCGCCGCCAAGAACGGGATCGAGCCCCACGCGGGCCACGGCCTGACCTTCGACAACGTCCAGCCGATCGCTGCCATCCCCCAGATCGCCGAGCTCAATATAGGCCACTATCTGATCGGCGAGGCGGTGTTCGTGGGCCTCGAGACCGCGATCCGGCGGATGCGCGAACTGATGGACGAGGCGCGGTGAGCGAGCGCGACCTTCCCCCGCTCACCGGCGAACAGAAGCGCTGGGCCTTCGGCGCGGCGGCGCTGTTCCTGCTGGCGGTGGGCTTCCTCGGCTTTGCACTCAATACCGGCGTGATGCAGGTCTTCGCTGTCGGCTGGGTCGCGCTGATGATCTTCGGCTTCGTCGGCGCGGGCCGGGTGGCGAAGGGCGACTTCGCGCACCCGCTGTTCAAGGCGCAGGTGATGCTGCATGTCGTCGCCGTGGGCCTGCTGGTGGCGGTGATAATCAGGGCGTTCAAATGATCATCGGCATGGGCTCCGACCTCTGCAACATCGAGCGGATCGCCAATTCCCTCGCGCGCTATGGCGAACGGTTCGAGAAGCGGGTCTTCACCGAGGTGGAGATCGCCAAGGCGCGCCGCCGCCCCTTCACCATCGCCGGCACCTACGCCAAGCGCTTCGCCGCCAAGGAGGCGTTTTCAAAGGCCGTCGGAACCGGGTTCAAGCGCGGCGTCTTCATGAAGGACATCGGCGTGGTCAACGCGCCCTCCGGCGCGCCGACGCTCGCGCTCACGGGCGGGGCGGCTTTGCGGCTTGAAGAATTGACGCCGAAAGGCCATGAGGCGCGCATCCACCTGACCCTCACCGACGATCACCCCTGGGCGCAGGCCTTCGTGATCATCGAAGCCATCCCCCTGCGCTAGGCCCCGTTCATGGCAACCACCGAAAGCCCGCCGATGACTGACACGAGCGCTCCCGAGAAGGTCAACTGGCTCGCCGAGATCCGCGGCCTCGCGCTCATGCTGCTGGCGGTGCTGGCCTTCCACAGCCTCGTTGCCAAGCCCTTCTACATCCCCTCGACCTCGATGATGCCGACGCTGTGGGTGGGGGACCGGCTGGTGGTGAGCAAGTATCCCTACGGCTGGTCCTGGGCCTCGGCGAGCTTCCACCTGCTGCCGCGCGGCGATTGGCGGGTGCTGGGATCGACCCCGGAATATGGCGACATCGTCATCCCCGTGCATCCCACGCGTGACGAGGATTACATCAAGCGCGTCGTCGCGCTGCCGGGCGACACGATCGAGGTGCGCGGCGGCCAGATCATCCTCAACGGCACCCCGATCCGGCGCGAGGTCGTGCCGGAGGTGCGCATCCCCTTCGAGCCCGACCTGCTGTGCAAGGACGGGCCCTGCCTCACCGCCTTCGAGCCCTTCCGCGAGACCGGCCCCGACGGGCGCGAATACTACGCCCCGCCGACCTGGCGCGAGACCCTGCCGAACGGCGCGACCTATCTCACCATCGACTACACCGAACAGGAGCTCGACAATTTCGGGCCCTACACCGTGCCCGAGGGCAACGTCTTCGTGATGGGCGACAACCGCGATCTTTCCGCCGACAGCCGTGCACCAGCCATCGCCAACGGGCTGGGCGGCGGCGTGCCGCTCGCCAATATCGGCGGGCGCGCGGAGTTCATCACCTTCAGCCTCGACGGGTCGACCACCTGGAACCCGGCGACCTGGTTCTCGAGCCTGCGGGGCGACCGCGCCTGGACCACCCTGCGCCCACCGCTCGCCGAGGGCGCCGCCGCGAAATGACCTGAGGATACAGCCTTAGAATGGCCCGCAAGTTCCTCTATTTCATCGCCTTCTGCCTCGTCCTCGTGATCGGCGGGCGGATTCTCTACGAGCTGTTCCAGGAGGAACTCGCCGCAATCGCGCTCGTGCCCTCGGCTGACTTCGCGCCGGTCGTGCCGCTCGAGGCGAACGCCTACGAGGACCCGAAGCTGTGGTATTCGCGCCCCGGCATCAGCGTCAGCGATCCGGCGCGCTGGCAGCCTGCCTATGCCTCGGATCGCAGCGCGCTGCCGACCCCGGCCGAGCCGAAACTGCCCTTCGCGGTGTTCTTCGTCCACCCGACGAGCTACCTCAACCGCGCGAGCTGGAACGCGCCGCTCGAGAACGGCGGCGATCCCGAGGCCGAGCGGATCGCGCGTATCTATCTGCGCGGCATGGCGAGCCCCTTCAACGCCGCATCCGAGATCTGGGCCCCGCGCTACCGCCAGGCGACCTTCGGTGCGTTCCTCACCGATGCGCCCGAGGGCAGGCAGGCGATCGACGCCGCCTATGCCGACGTGCGCGAGGCCTTCCGCTATTTCCTCTCCAGCGTCGATCCGGGAACGCCGATCGTGCTGGCGGGCCATTCGCAGGGGTCGCTGCACCTCAAGCGCCTCCTCGCCGAGGAGGTCAAGGGCACGCCCGTCGCGGCGCGGCTGGTGGCGGCCTATGTGATCGGCTGGCCGGTCTCGACCCTGCACGACCTGCCGGCGATGGGCTTTCCTGCCTGCGCCGCGCCCGAGCAGACGGGCTGCGTCATCAGCTGGTCGAGCTTTGCCGAACCGGCCGATCCGGGCTCGCTGCTTGAGGCCTATGCCAGCACCCCCGCGCTCGACGGCAAGGCGCCGGGGAGCGATCCGATGCTTTGCTCGAACCCGCTCACCGGCACCCCGGGTGCGAGCGCGCCGGCCAGCGCCAATCTCGGCACGCTGGTGCCCGAGGACAGCATGGAAAAGGGCACGCTCCAGCCCGGGCTCGTGCCCGCCCGCTGCGACCGGCGCGGGTTGCTGCTGATCGGGCCGCCGCCGGAGATGGGCTCCTATGTGCTGCCGGGGAACAACTACCACGTCTACGACCTGCCGCTGTTCTGGGCGAACACCAAGGCGGACGTGGCGCGGCGGGTGGGCGCGTGGAAGCCCGCGAACTGATCTTCGAGGACGCGCGCGGCTTCGGCGAAGCCGTGGGAGACGGCGGCGTGCTGCTCGGGCTCGACCTCGGCACCAAGACGCTGGGCACCGCGACCTGCGATGCCGGCTGGCGCTTCGCCACCAACGGCACCACGATCCAGCGCGGCAAGTGGGGCAAGGACCGCGAGACGCTCGCGGCCCTGATCAGGAGCCGCTCCGTGCGCGGGATCGTGCTCGGCCTGCCGCGCAACATGGACGGATCGGAAGGCCCGCGCGCGCAGGCTTCGCGCGCCTATGCGAGGAACTGCGCCGAGGCATTCGCCCTCCCCCTCCTGCTGTGGGACGAACGCTGGTCGACGCAGGCCGCCGAGGCGGCGATGATCGGCATGGACATGAGCCGCGCCAAACGCGCCGCCGCGATCGACAGCCATGCCGCCGCCGTGATCCTGCAGGGTGCGATCGACCGGCTGGCGGGGGGCGTGCTCTAGCCCAAACTCCGTTCGCCTCGAGCGAAGTCGAAAGGCGATGCGCTGGTGTCTCGACTACGCCCGACACGAACGGAACAAGGCTTGCGCTCGCAAAAAAAGGGCGTTGCCACCCCGGCGTCCACGCCCCTATGCCCGCGCCCATGAACACCCCCACCCCCCGGTTCGACGCGCGCGAGGCGTCCAAGTGGTTCTTCCGCCACGGCCACACCGGCTGGCTCGGCCTGAGGTTCACCGATCAGGGCGAGAACTGGGTCGAGCTCGAACTGCCGTGGCGCGAGGATCTGCTGGGGGACGCCAGCCGGCCGGTGCTCGCATCCGGCCCGATCATCAGCCTGATGGACATGGCGAGCGGCATGGCGATCTGGCAGACGCGCGGCAGTTTCCAGCCGGTCGCCACGCTCGACCTGCGCGTCGATTACCAGCGCCCGGCGCGCGATCGGTCGAGCGTGAAGGGCCGGGTCGAATGCTACCGTATCACCCGCTCCGCCGCGTTCGTGCGCGGCATCGCCTATGACGACGATCCGGCCGATCCGGTCGCTCACGTCGCGGGCTGCTTCATGACCATCGGCGCCGATCCGCGCGAGAGCAATCCGGCCCTGCGAGGAGGCGAGGATGCCTGAGGGGCTTGAGCTTCCCGCCTACGCCCGTTCGCTCGGGGTTACGCTCACCGGCGAGACCGAGGGCGGGATGCCGGTGCTGACGGTCGATTTCGGCGGAAACGTCGAGGGCCGGCCGCAGCACTTCCACGGCGGGGCGACGGCAGGGCTGCTCGAGAACGCGGGCTATGCCGCCCTTCGCACCGCGCTGCTGGCGGCGGGGCGCGATCCGCTGCTGAAGCCGATCAACATCACGGTGCAATATCTCGCGGCGGGCAAGTCGCAGGCGAGCTTTGCGGTGGGGCGGATTACCCGGCTGGGGCGGCGCAATGCCAACGTGACCGTGGAGGCATGGCAGTCCGACCGCACGCGGCCCATCGCCACGGCCGTGATGAACATCCTGATGGTCTAGAACCAATCTCCGTTCGTCCTGAGCCTGTCGAAGGACTGTTCTTCTTCATCGCGAACAGCTGGAAGAAACAGGACAGGGCTTCGACAAGCTCAGCCCGAACGGAATTCGGAGAGAAATCTAGGGCGGGGGTGCCGGGCTCGGCGAGGCCGAGGGCTGGACCACCACCCCGCCGCCATCCACGCGCACCTCCACCGGCACGCCGGGCTGGCTGAGCGTCACGCCCCCCTGTTCGATCCTGAGGGTCGTGCCGTCCTGCCCGACAGGAATCTCCTCCCCCTCGAGCACATCGAGCGGCTGAACCGGGCCTTCGGGATCGGGGGTATCCTGCGCCTGCGGCGCCGGCGCGGCCTCGATCTTGAGCGCGCCGCGCAGGAAATCGCGCCAGATGCGCGCCGGGGTGCTGCCGCCGGTGACGCCGTTCAGGGGCGTGTTGTCGTCGTTGCCGACCCACACCCCCACCACGAGGTCCCCCGCATAGCCCACGAACAGCGCGTCGCGGTAATCCTGGGTCGTGCCGGTCTTGCCGTAATTGGCGATCGGGAGGGAGGCGTTGCGCCCCGTCCCGCGATTGATCGCGGCGCGCAGCATCCCTTCGAGATCCTCGTGATCGCCCGAGGACATCGAATCCCGGCGCGTCGTCAGCCAGTCCCACCAGCTGCGCTCCCCGCGGGCGAAGGCATGGGGTTCGACCGGGTATTCGTTGGCCGCGATCCCCGCATAGGCGGCGGTCAGCTCCATCAGGGTCATGGAGGAGGTGCCGAGCGCGAGGCTCGGGTCGCCCTCGGTCATGGGCGCGGTGATGCCGAGGCGGCGGGCGGTGCGGATCACCTTGTCGCTGCCCACCGCCTGGAACAGCCGCACGGCGGCGACATTGCTGGAGGAGGCGAAGGCATCCTCCAGCGTGATCTGGTCGGAATATTGCTCACGCGCGTTCTTGGGACGGTAGCTGCCTTGGGTGATCGGGGTGTTGGGGATGGTGTCGTCGGGCTCCCAGCCCTCTTCCAGCGCGGTGAGATAGACGAAGGTCTTGAAGGTCGATCCCGGCTGGCGCCGGGCCTGCGTGGCGCGGTTGAAGGGGCTCTTGCGGTAATCGCGCCCGCCGACCATCGCCACGACCTCGCCGTTGCGGCGCATCGCCACCAGCGCGACCTGCGCGCCGCCCAGCGGGGCGCGCGCGACGATGCGGTTCGCCAGCGCCTGGAGGCGGGAATCGAGCGTCGTGGTGAGGGTCTGCTTGGAATAGCTCGCCTCCATCCCCTCGCGCGCCAGCGGCAGGGCCCAGTCCGCGAAATAGGTGCCGGTCGGCAGATTGTCGTCGCGCGTGCGCACGTCGATGCGCGGATCGGGCAGCGCCTTGGCCTCGGCAGCGGTGAGATATCCCTCGTCGACCATCGAGCCGATCACCAGCTCCATGCGCTTCTTCGCCTTGTCGTAATGCTTGGTCGGCGCATAGCGCGAAGGCGCCTGGAGCAGCCCCGCCAGCATGGCCGCCTGTTCGGGCCGCAGCTTTTCGGGCTGGCGGTAGAAATAGTGCAAGCTCGCGGCGCGCAGGCCGTACTGGTTGTCGCCGAAATAGGCGTTGGAGAGGTAGCGTTCGAGGATCTCGTCCTTGGTCAGCCAGCTTTCCAGCCACAGCGCGATCAACGCCTCGCGCGCCTTGCGGCTCAGACTCTGTTCGGGGGTGAGGAAGGTGAACTTGGCGAGCTGCTGGGTGATCGTCGATCCGCCGCCATAGCCCGTCCACGCCGCCCGGGCGATGCCGCGCGGATCGATGCCCCAGTGCGAATAAAAGCGCCGGTCTTCAATGGCGATGAAGGCCTGCACCACGTGGGGGGGCAGGTCGGCGACCTTGACCGGGGCCTCGACTATCGCCCCCTGCCGCGCGATCGGCGTGCCGTCGCTGGCGAGCAGCGTCACCTGTGGCGGGGCGATGGGTTCAAGGCTCTTGGAGAGCGGGGCGGTGACGGCAAGCCAGCCAATCAGCAGGGCGAAAGCGGCGAACGCGGCGACGACGCCGCGACCTGCCCACCACAGCTTCGACCGCGCCCGCCAGTAATCGCGCTGCCACCAGCGCAGGCGGCGCTTCTCCTCGACCGCCAGCGCCTCGTCGACGAGGCCGAGCTTGGCGTCCCATTCGTCATAGGCCGGGGTGGCGGACACGCGCGGGCGCGGAAGATCGTCGTCCTCGTCCTCGTCCTCGTCGTCGTCGAGGGGCCGCTGCGATTCGTAGAGCGGGTAGAACCCCGCAGGCGAGCCCGCCCCGTCCGGAGCACCGGCACGCGAGCCTTTCCAGAATCGGTCGAAGAACGCCATGGTGACGGCTGTGTTACCAGCCTAGGACACTTGGGAGCAAGCGGGATGGTTACCGCTTCTTCGCCGCCCCTTCCGGCAGGTCTTCGCCGAAGACGCGCTGGTAGTATTCGGCCACCAGCGTGCGCTCCGCCTCGTCGCACTTGTTGAGGAAGGAGAGGCGGAAGGCAAAGCCGGTCGAACCGAAGATTGCCGCGTTCTGCGCCCAGGTGATCACGGTGCGCGGGCTCATCACGGTCGAGATGTCGCCGTTCATGAAACCCTGGCGGGTCAGCTCGGCGACCTTGACCATGTCGGCGATCAGCTTGTCGTCGGCCTGCGGGGTCTTTGACTTGACGATCTGCTGCTCCACCTCGGGCTTGAGGTAGTTCAATGCGACGACGATGTTCCAGCGGTCCATCTGCGCCTGGTTGATCGCCTGCGTGCCGTGATAGAGGCCGCTGGTGTCGCCGAGGCCCACGGTGTTGGTGGTCGCGAACAGGCGGAAGAACGGGTTGGGCGTGATCACCCGGTTCTGGTCGAGCAGGGTCAGGCGGCCATCGAATTCGAGCACGCGCTGGATCACGAACATCACGTCGGGACGGCCTGCATCATATTCGTCGAAGGTCAGCGCCACCGGGTGCTGGAGCGCCCAGGGGAGGATGCCCTCCTTGAATTCGGTGACCTGCAGCCCGTCCTTTAGGACGATCGCATCGCGCCCGACCAGGTCGATGCGGCTGATGTGGGCATCGAGGTTGACGCGGATGCTGGGCCAGTTGAGGCGGGCTGCGACCTGCTCGATATGGGTCGACTTGCCGGTGCCGTGATAGCCCTGCACCATCACCCGCCGGTTGTGCGCGAAGCCCGCGAGGATCGCCAGCGTGGTGTCCGGATCGAACACATAGGCACCGTCGGTCTCGGGCACGTGCTCGTCGCGCTGCGAGAAGGCGGGAACCTGCCAGTCGACATCGATGCCGAAGACCTCGCGGACGTCGACGGTGGTGTCGGGCTGGGTGGGCATGGCGTTGTCGCCGGCGACGGTGGAGCGGGAGGATGAAGTCATTGCCGCGTCCGGTTAGAACGCATGGGGCCGGGCTGCAAGCGGTGGTTTGACAGGCGGTGCTGGCATTTTGGCGAGTCCCGATGGCGGGGCGGCAGAGTTGTGCCTATATCCCTGCCCATGGCCGATCCCGTCGAATCCCTGCGCCTCAAGCTGGTCAGCCAGGTGCGCGGCGTGTTTCACGATGCGAGCAAGGGCCAGACCCCCACCCCGCCCTCAGACGAGGCGCTGTTCGCCCGCGATACGCCGATCCGGCTGGTCCATGCCGATCTGGTGGGCATGATGACCGGCGGGGTGCGCGCGCTGCTGCTGCAGATGCTCCACCCCCACGCGCTGCAAGGTGTACTCGACCATTCGAATTTCCGCGAGGACATGCACGGCCGCCTCCAGCGCACCGCGCGGTTCATCGCTGTCACCACCTTCGGCCACCGCGACGAGGCGATGAAGGCGATCGACCGCGTCAACCGCATCCATGCCAAGGTCGGCGGCACCCTGCCCGATGGCACGGCCTATCAGGCCACCAATCCGCGCACGCTGGCATGGGTCCACGTCACCGAGGCGCAGAGCTTCCTTGCGGGCTATGTCCGCCACGTCCGGCCCGCCATGCCGGTCGCCGAGCAGGACGAATACTATCGCCAGTTCGCCGTCATCGCCCGCGCCCTGGGCGCCGATCCGGTGCCCGAGACGCGGGCCGAGGCGGAAAGGATTTTCCGCGAGTTGCGCCATGATCTTGCCACCTCGCCGGAGGCGCGGGAGGTGGCCCAGCTGGTGCTTGCGCAGCGCCCTCCCGGCACGCCGCGCAGCGTCCAGACGATGATCACCGCCGATGCCGTGTCGATGCTGCCCGACTGGGCGCGGCACATGCTCGGGCTCCAGCGCCCGGTCCTCACCGCCCTCCCCGCGCGTGCGGCGACATGGGGCATGGGGCGGACGCTGCGCTGGGCCTTCCGGCAGAACTGAGGATACGAGGGAGAGGACAATGGCCGAATTCACATTCTACACCGTGGCCATGAGCCGCGGGCAGATCTCGCGCTGGGCGCTGCACGAGGCGGGCGCGGATTACGAGCACGTGGTGTTCGACTGGGCGACGCGGCCCGAGAGCTTCAGGACCATCAACCCGATGAACAAGGTCCCCGCGCTGGTGCACCATCATGGCGGCCATGACCACGTCGTCACCGAATGCGCGGCGATCAACCACTACCTCGCCGAAGCCCACCCGCAGAAGGGCCTGCTGCCCGACGCGCACGAGAAGGCCGCCTATTTCCGCTGGCTGTTCTTTGCCGCGGGGCCGCTCGAACAGGCGGTGGTGGCGCAGGCGATGGGCTGGCAGGTGCCCGAGGGCAAGACCGGCATGGCGGGCTTCGGCAGCCTCGAACTGACGCTGGATGCGCTCGACAGCTGGCTGTCGGCGAACGATTTCGTCGCCGGAAGCCGCTTCACCATGGCCGATACCTATGTCGGCAGCCAGTTCGTCTGGGGCCTGCGCTTCCGCTCGATCCCCGAGCGGCGCTCCTTCAGGGCCTATGTCGAGCGCATCACCCAGCGTCCGGCCTATGCCGAGGCGAATGCCATCGACGCGAAGATCATCGCCGCGGCGCAGGCCACCGCATGAGGATTCGCCCCGCGACCGCTGCGGATGTCGATGCCTGGGCGGCCCTGCGCGCCCGGCTCTGGCCCGATGACGACGCCGCGAGCCATGCCAGGGACATCGCCGATACCTTTCTGTCGGGCGATCCCGATCAGGTCGCGTTCCTCGCCGAGGACGCGCAGGGCGCGCTGCTCGGCTTTGTCGAAGCGAGCATCCGGCACGACTATGTCGACGGCTGCGACACATCGCCCGTGGCTTTCGGCGAAGGCGCGTTCATCGTGCCGGGCGCGCGCGGCACCGGCGTGGGCCGGGCGCTGGTGGAGGCGGTGGCCGATTGGGGCCGCGCCAGGGGCTGCACCGAATTCGCCTCCAACGCCTTGCTCGACAACACCGCCAGCCACGCCTTTCACGAAGCGGTCGGCTTCGAGGAGACCGAGCGGGTGGTGTTCTTCCGCCGGATGCTGTGAGGCATCAGGCCAGCGCCGCGCTCCTGCGCAGCAGCTGGTAGGCATCGACGACCGCCGTCAGCTGCGCCTCGTGCCGCCGGTCTCCCCCGTTGCGGTCGGGATGATAGCGGCGCACGAGTTCGGAATAGCGGCGTCTGAGCCGCGTGCGGTCGGTGTCCGAACCGAGGCCCATCACCTCGAGCGCCGCCGCCTCCTCGCGGCTGAAGCGCCCGGACATCGCCGCCTTGGCCTCGCGCTCGGCACGCGACCTGATGCCTCGGGCGCGGGCGGAGATGGCATCGAGCGGATCGGCATAGTCGGCCCAGCGCGGTCCGTCCGCTATGCCCGCCGTGGGCCGGAACACCCGGCTTTCGGTCTGCCAGCCGGCGATCGGCGATTGCGCGCGCAGGATCTCCTCGGCGCTCATGCCTTCGAACCAATCGTAGCCCGCGTTGAATTCGCGCACGTGCTGGAGGCAGAACCAGCGCCACTCGCCCGGCCCGTCGAAGCCGTGCGGCCGCCGTCCGGGCGCGCGGAATTCGCCCGCCTCGCGGCAGCCGGGTGCCTCGCATCTGCGCCCTGTGCTCTCGACGCGGCCGTGGAATCGTGGTGAAGGCATAAGGCTTGTGAATGGCGATGGGGTGCCCAAGTTCCAAGCCCCAACCGCCATCTGCAACTTGCAAAGAAGGAAAGACCCGATGTCCGTTGCCGAGGAAATGCATGCGCTTCTGACCGAGGCCTTCGCGCCGACGAAGCTCGCGATCATCAACGACAGCGCCAAGCATTCGGGCCACATGGGCGACGACGGCTCGGGCGAATCGCACTTCACCGTCGAGATCGAGGCGGCGGCCTTCGCGAGCATGAACCGCCTCGCCCGCCAGCGCGCGGTGATCGCGGCGCTGGGCGATATCGTCGGGCAGCGCGTCCATGCGGTGGCGATCAAGGCGAGCGTGCCCGCCGAATGACGCTCAACCCCGCCCTGCGCCTGCGCCGCGCGGCGCGGCTGATCGTGCTCGATCCGGAAATCCGCGCGCTGATGTTCCGCTATGACGTGCCGGGGCGGCCGCCCTTCTGGGTGACGGCGGGGGGCGAATGCGATCCGGGCGAGAGCTTCGCGGACGCCGCGCGGCGCGAACTCTTCGAGGAGACCGGCATCACCGCTGATCCCGGCCCCCAGATCGCCCGGATGACGCCCGAATTCGTCACGGTCGAGGGCGAGCCGGTGCAGGCGGACGAACGCTTCTTTCTCGTGCGCGTTGGCGAAGCGCGGGTCGACACGGCAGGCCATACCGAGCTCGAACGGAAGCTGATGACGCAGCACCGCTGGTTCACGCTCGACGAGCTGGAAAGCTGGCATGAGGCGGTGTTTCCGGTGAACCTTGCCGACATGATCCGGTCCCATATCGCAACCTGATTGCACCGCGCCGGAGCGCCCGCTACTCCTTCCCTCAAAGGGAGAGAGACATGGATTATCACGGCAAGGTGGCGTGGATCACCGGCGCGTCCTCGGGCATCGGCGCGGCGCTGGCGCGCGAACTGGCGGTGCGGGGGGCGCATGTGGTGCTGTCCGGCCGTGACGCGGCGCGGCTGGAGGAAGTGGCGGCGGATTGCGGCGAGACGCTGATCCTCGCCTTCGATGTGCGCGACGAGGCGGCGCTGGCCGACGCGACCGCCAAAGCGATGGCCTGGAAGGGCGGCGTCGATCTTGCCATCGCCAATGCCGGCATCTCGCAACGAAGCCGCGCGCTCAAGACGTCGATGCAGGTCTATCGCGACATCATCGACATCGATCTCACCGCCCAGATCGCCTTCTCGCAGGGGCTGATCGGCCATATGGCGGAGCGGGGATCGGGCGGGCTCGCCTTCATCTCCTCGGTCGCGGGCAAGGTCGGGGTGCCGATGCGCACCGCCTACTCGGCCGCCAAGTTCGGCCTTGCAGGCTATGCCGATGCGCTGCGGGCGGAACTCTCGATCAACGGCGTGTCGGTGCACACCATCTACCCCGGCTCGGTCGCCACCAACGTCTCGCGCAATGCGCTCACCGCCGAGGGCACCGCACGGGGCCGCTCGGACAAGGCGATCGACGAGGGCATCCCCGCCGATGCCGCCGCGCGCGTTATGCTCGACGGGATCGCCAAAGGCGAACGCGAGATCATCGTCGCGGAAGGGGCGGAACTGGCGATGGGCGAGGCGCGCCGCACGCCCGATGCGCTGTTCGATCAGGTCGCGGGGATGGTCGCCAAGGGCTACATGGACAAGCTGGAGCAACAGTGATGAGCTTTGACCTCAAGCGCGTGGCGCTGCCGAACGGCATCCACCTCGACATCGTCGACGAGGGCCCGACCGATGCGCCGGTGCTGATCTTCCTGCACGGCTTTCCCGAAAGCCACCGCACCTGGCGGCACCAGATCCGGCATTTCTCGGATCGCTACCGCTGCATCGCCCCCGACCAGCGCGGCTATCGCGGGTCCTCCAAGCCGCAGGAGGTCAGCGCCTACACCCCCGACAAGCTGATCGGTGACATCTTCCTGCTGGCCGACGCGCTGGGGATCGGCAGCTTCACCATCGTCGGCCACGACTGGGGCGGCGCGATTGCCTGGGGCGTGGCGCTCGCCGGGCAGCACGCCCGCGTGACCCGCGCCGTGATCGCCAATGCGCCGCATCCGGTGGTGTTCCAGCGGCTGCTCTACACCAACCGCGTGCAGCGCGAGGCGAGCCAGTACATCCGCGGCTTCCGCGACCCCGCCAACGACGCGCTGGTCAAGGAGCACGGCCTCACCGGCCTGCTGCTCAAGGAAGTGAAGTGGGACCGCCCCACCGCGATGGAGCCCGAGGAGCGCGACCAGCTGCTGCGCGACTGGCAGAACCGCGACGCGGCCTTCGGGATGCTCAACTACTACCGCGCGAGCCCGATCGACGTGCCGACGATGGACGCGCCCTTCGCGGTCCCCGAGGGCTGGACACCCCCCGCCCTGCCCAAGCTGACCATCCCGACCCTCGTGATCTGGGCGCTCGACGATCTCGCCCTGCCGCCGGAGAACCTCGAAGGGCTCGAGGACATCATCGACCCGCTCACAATCGTGCGCGTGCCCGATTGCGGGCATTTCGTGCCGTGGGAGGCGCCCGGGGCGGTAAACGCGGCGATGGAGGAATTCCTGTCCTCTTGACCCCAACCCCGTTCGTGCTGAGCTCGTCGAAGCACTGTCCTTCTTTTTCGAATCAAGCGCGAGGCTTCGAGTAAAGTACAGCCCTTCGACAAGCTCAGGGCGAACGGGAAGAAGGCACTAGAGGAGCCACTCCACATCCGCCCCGTGTGGGTGGGACCAGGCGAGCTGCACCTCCTCGCTCTCGCCGGGCCAGTGGCGCACGGTCAGCTTGTGACGGTGGACGGTGCGGTCGGCCTCGACCTGCACCCAGGCGAGCGGGCGCTCGGGCGTGGCCTTCGCGCCCGCCGCTTCCATCGCCGCCGTCACCCGCGCCTGCTGGTCGGCAGGCACATATTGCCAGACGATCGAGTGCATCAGCATCCGCGTGGTGCCTTGCTCCTGCGGCCTTGCAAGCTCCGCCTCGACGAAATCGGCGGCGTTCATCTTCACGATGTCGGGCTTGCTCTGCGAGGCTGCGCGGATCGCGGCGTCCATCCGCTCAAAGCGCACCGCGTGCTCGGGCCAGATATAGGCCTTGAGCCTGAGCGCTTGCGCGGGATCGGTCAGATCGACCGGAGCGACGTCGCAGCCCCTCGCGCTGGCGATCTCGATCCGATGTGCAGGCGGCGGCGCGCCATGCCACTCGGGAGCGAAGGCCATCACCGGATCCTGCGGCCCCACCTGCACCCCGCCGAGATCATAGGCATAGCGCCTGAGCATCAGGTTGATCCCCGCGCTCGAGCCGATCTCCAGACACTCGAAGCGCGGCGGCAGGCCCCGCTCTGCCAGCCACAACATCGCGGCGATGAAATTGGCCGAGCGCCCGGCCTCGTTCGTCTGCGGCGGACCGTCCAGCCAGGGCAGAAGCGCCGCCTCGTGCGCGGCGATGACCTGCGCGATCACCGCCGCATCCTCAGCCGCCTCCCCGCGATAGATCGGCCCAAGCTCCGGCGCCGCGCCCGACAGGTGGAGCGCGTGCAGCCCTCCCGCCACCCGCAAGGGCAGCGCATCGGCGAGCGGCGCGCCCTGCCAGCCGCGCACCCGCTCCAGCAGCTCCCCGCGCTCCTCCGATGCCAGAACCGCGGCGATGCCGCCGACCACCCGTGCGGTGACATGAGCGCCGGCCGCCTCGCAATAGGCGACCTGGTTGGCGAAAGCCCTTGCCACCGCCCCCGGGCCTGCCGTGTTCATGTCGACGAATTCATAGGCTGGCCGCGCCCCGGATCCCTGCATCACCATTGCCCTTTCCGCCTCTCAGCCCTAAGTGCGCGGCCAATCATGACCAGCATCGGCCTTCCCGACAATCCCGGACAGCTCACCTTCGCTGTCCCCAAGGGGCGCATCCTCGACGAGGCGCTCCCCGTCATGGCGCGCGCCGGGGTGGAACCTGCCGCCGACTTCCACGACCCGAAAAGCCGCGCGCTGGCCTTCGCATGCACCCGCGACGACATGCGGATGATCCGCGTACGGGCCTTCGATGTCGCGACCTTCGTCGCCCACGGCGCGGCGCAGGTCGGGATCGTCGGCTCCGACGTGATCGAGGAGTTCGACTACGCCGATCTCTACGCCCCGGTCGATCTCGGCATCGGCCTGTGCCGCCTGTCGGTCGCGCGCCTCGCCACCGACACCGACGAGGCAGGCACCGCCAGCCACCTGCGGGTCGCGACCAAGTATCCCAGCCTCACCCGCCGCCACTTCGAGGCCGCGGGCGTGCAGGCGGAATGCGTCAAGCTCAACGGCGCGATGGAACTCGCTCCCTCATTGGGCCTTGCGCGCCAGATCGTCGACCTCGTCTCGACCGGCACCACCCTGCGCGAGAACGGCCTCGTCGAGACCGCCACCATCCTCGAGATTTCCGCCCGCCTGATCGTCAACCGCACCGCCCTCAAGACCGACCGCCGCGTCGCCACGCTGGTCGATGCCTTCCGCCGCGAGGCCGAGGCGCGCGCACAGAAGGCTCCCGCCGCCGCATGACCGTCTCGCTCCTCTCCACGCTCCAGCCCGATTTCGAGACGCGCTTCACCCGCATCGTCGAGGCGCGGCGCGAATCCGACACCGATGTCGCGGGGCAGGTTTCCGCGATCCTCCAGGCGGTGAAGGGGCGCGGCGATGCGGCGCTGGTGGAATACACACAGCGGTTCGACGGCCACGCGCTGATCGCCGAGAGCGACTGGGTGATCCCCCGCGAGGCCTGCGAGGCGGCCTACAACGACCTCGCGCCCGACCTGCGCGACGCGCTCGAACTCGCCGCCGCCCGGATCCGCGCCTATCACGAGGCGCAGCTGCCGCAGGACCGTGACTACGTGGATGCGGCAGGCGTGCGCCTGGGCGCGATCTGGCGGCCGGTGGATGCGGCCGGGCTCTATGTGCCGGGTGGCCGCGCGGCCTATCCCTCCTCGCTGCTGATGAACGCCATTCCGGCGCGCGTCGCCGGGGTCGAGCGGCTGGTGGTGGTGACGCCCACGCCCAAGGGCCAGACCAATCCGCTGGTGCTCGCCGCCGCCCATATCGCCGGGATCGACGAGATCTGGCGCGTCGGAGGGGCGCAGGCGGTGGGCGCGCTCGCCTATGGCACCCAGCGCATCCGTGCCGTGGATGTCATCACCGGCCCCGGCAATGCCTGGGTGGCCGAGGCCAAGCGCCAGCTTTACGGCGTCGTGGGCATCGACATGGTCGCGGGGCCTTCGGAAATCCTCGTGATCGCGGACGGCAAGAACGATCCCGACTGGATCGCCGCCGACCTGCTCTCTCAGGCCGAGCACGACCCGACCTCGCAGTCGATCCTGATCACCGACGATGCGGGCTTCGCGCGGCAGGTGGAGGACTGCATCGACCTCCAGATCACCCAGCTTGCGACCGCGAAAACCGCCCGCGCTTCGTGGGACGCGCACGGGGTGATGATCGTGGTCAACGACCTCCTCGCCGAAGCACCCGCCCTCGCCAACCGCCTCGCCGCCGAGCATGTCGAGATCGCGGTCGACGACCCCGAGCCCTACCTGAAGGCGATCCGCCACGCCGGGAGCATCTTCCTCGGCCGCATGACGCCCGAGGCGGTCGGCGATTACGTCGCCGGGCCGAACCACGTGCTGCCGACCGGACGCCGCGCGCGGTTCTCGAGCGGGCTGTCGGTGCTCGACTTCATGAAGCGCACCAGCTTCCTCGGCCTCGATGCCGCGTCCTTCGCCGCCATCGGCCCCGCCGCCGCCACCCTCGCCCATGCCGAAGGGCTGCCGGCGCACGCCAAATCCGTGGAATTGAGAATCCGATGAACAGCCCCGCCCGCTCCCAGGCCCGTTCCGCCGCGCGGCTCGCCGCCGTGCAGGCGCTCTACCAGCAGCACATGGAGGGCACCCCCCTCGCCCGGCTGCTCGACGAGTTCCACCAGCACCGGCTGGGCCGCACCATCGACGAGGATGCCTTCGACGCGGCCGAATATGCCGAGGCCGAGGTGCCCTTCTTCGACGACGTCGTGCGCGGGGTTGATGCCCGCCGCGACGAGATCGACGCGCTGGTGGCGAGCAAGCTCGCCAGCGGCTGGAGCCTCGCGCGGCTCGACCGGGCGATGCTCCAGGTGCTGCGCGCCGGGACCTACGAGCTGATCGCCCGCGCCGACGTGCCGACGCCGGTCGCGATCAACGAATATGTCGAGGTCGCCAAGGCCTTCTTCGACGACGGGCAGGCGAAGTTCGTCAACGGCATCCTCGATGCGGTGGCGAAAGAGGCGCGGGGCTAGCCTCCAGTTCCGTTCGCCCTGAGCTTGTCGAAGGGCCGCTCTTCTCTTCCAAGGGAAATGCAGGGCTTCGACAGGCTCAGCCCGAACGGTTAAGGGTTGTTGTCCATGAACGAACCCGACTTCATCGCTGCCCTGCGCGCCCTGCCGCTCCATGCGGGCGCGCGCGGGCTCATGGACGATTGCGCGGTGATCCCCCTCGGCACCGAGATTCTCGTCCTCACCCACGACATGATGGTCGAGGGCACCCACTTCCGCGCCGGAGCCGACATGGCGGCCGTGGCGTGGAAGCTTCTCGCCACCAACCTTTCCGACCTCGCCGCCAAGGGCGCGGAGCCGGTGGGGGTGCTGCTCGGGCACATGCTCGGGCGCGACGACGCGCGCTTCCTTGCGGGGCTGGGCGAGGCGCTCGCGGCCTTCGGCGTGCCGCTGCTGGGGGGCGACACCGTGTCCGGCGAGGGCCCGCGCGCCCTCGGCCTGACGGCCATCGGGCGGGCGAGCCACACCCCCGTCCCCTCGCGCAGCGGCGCGCAGGCGGGCGACGGCGTCTGGCTGACCGGGCCGGTGGGCCGGGCGATGCTCGGCTTCGAGGGGAACGAGGAGCACCGCGCCGCCTTCGACCGCCCGGTCCCGCGCCTCGCCGAGGGACAGGCACTCGCGCCCCATGTCACGGCGATGATGGATGTGTCCGACGGGCTCCTGCTCGATGCCTTCCGTCTCGCCGAGGCGAGCGGCGTGACCCTCGCGCTCGATCCCGCGGCCATTCCTGTCGCCGATGCGGCGCGGGCCGATGCATGCATCCGCTGGGGGGACGATTACGAGCTGCTGTTCACGGCACCCCCGACCCTCCGCCTGCCCGTCCCCGCGCACCGGATCGGCACCGTCACCGCGCGCGCCGACGCATCCCTGACGCTCGGGACGGAGACCTTCGGCGACCCTGCCAGCCTCGGCTATCGCCACGGCAATCCCTCCCAAAACTGCTGAAACCGTCGCAAAACCGGGATTGGCACTCTCCGGGAGGCTTGCCAGCCTTTCGCGAAACCCTATGACTGTGCGCCTCGCGCCCGACGGACCAACAAGAGGCGCGCGTCTCCATCACCGGGGACAGGACATAACGAGAGGGGATTGCTCGTGAATCTATTGCTCATTTCGATTGGGCTGGGGGTGCTTGCCATCGTCTATGGCATCATCACCAGCTCGCAGGTGCTCGGCGCCAGCGCCGGGAACGCGCGGATGCAGGAAATCGCAGCCGCGATCCAGGAAGGCGCGCAGGCCTACCTGAACCGTCAATACACCACCATCGCGATCGTCGGCGTCGTTGTCGCCGCGATCGTCGCCTTCGCGCTCGGCACCACCGCGGCGATCGGCTTCGTCACCGGCGCGGTGCTTTCGGGCGTCGCCGGCTATATCGGCATGAACATCTCGGTGCGCGCCAACGTGCGCACGGCCGAGGCGGCCAGCACGGGCCTGCAGGCCGGCCTCACCCTCGCCTTCCGCGCGGGTGCGATCACCGGGATGCTGGTGGCGGGCCTCGCGCTGCTGGCGATTGCCGTGTTCTTCTACGTCATGGTCGGGCCGATGGGCCTCACCCCGGCGAGCCGCACCGTCATCGACGGCCTCGTCGGGCTCGCCTTCGGCGCCTCGCTGATCTCGATCTTCGCGCGTCTGGGCGGCGGGATCTTCACCAAGGCGGCGGACGTCGGCGCAGACCTCGTCGGCAAGGTCGAGGCGGGCATCCCCGAGGATGACCCGCGCAACCCCGCCGTGATCGCCGACAACGTGGGCGACAACGTGGGCGACTGCGCCGGCATGGCCGCGGACCTCTTCGAGACCTACGTCGTCACCGTCGGCGCCACCATGGTGCTGACCGCGCTGCTGCTCACCCAGCTGGGCGACCTGCTGCTGCCGATGATGGCGCTGCCGCTGCTGATCGGCGGCGCGTGCATCGTCACCTCGATCCTCGGCACCTACTTCGTGCGCCTCGGCGGCGGGACCAACGTAATGGGGGCCATGTACAAGGGCTTCATCGTCACCGCCGTCACCTCGATCCCGCTGATCTGGTTCGTCACGCAATATGCGCTCGGCTCGGTCGGCATGGACATGAACACGGTGATCAACCCGGGCCAGGGCATGACCGAGTTCAACGGCCGCGAGCTGTTCTACTGCGCGCTCCTCGGCCTCGCCATCACCGGGCTGATCATCTGGATCACCGAGTACTACACCGGCACCAAGTACCGCCCGGTGCGCTCGATCGCCAAGGCCTCGGAAACCGGCCACGGCACTAACGTGATTCAGGGCCTCGCGATCAGCCTCGAGGCGACCGCGCTGCCGACGCTGGTGATCGTCGCGGGCATCATCATCGCCTATGGCCTCGCTGGCCTGATGGGCATCGCCTATGCGGCGACCGCGATGCTGGCGCTGGCGGGCATGGTCGTGGCGCTCGACGCCTATGGCCCTGTCACCGACAACGCCGGCGGGATCGCCGAGATGTCGGGTCTGGACGATAGCGTGCGCGAGAAGACCGACCTTCTCGACGCGGTCGGCAACACCACCAAGGCCGTGACCAAGGGCTATGCCATCGGTTCGGCGGGCCTCGGCGCGCTGGTGCTGTTCGCGGCCTACACCACCGACCTTCGGACCTTCTTCCCGGATGCGAATGTCGACTTCA
Source organism: Porphyrobacter sp. THAI-01a (assembly GCF_056868655.1). NCBI lineage: Bacteria > Pseudomonadati > Pseudomonadota > Alphaproteobacteria > Sphingomonadales > Erythrobacteraceae > Porphyrobacter > Porphyrobacter sp. THAI-01a. The sequence continues at coordinate 2,158,564 of NZ_CP180579.1, forward strand.
GCCTCGAGAACCCCTTCGTGATCGTCGGGCTGCTGCTCGGCGCGCTGCTGCCCTACCTCTTCGGGGCGATGGGCATGACCGCGGTGGGCCGTGCGGCGGGCGACGTGGTGGTGGACGTGCGCGAGCAGTTCCGCACCAACCCGGGGATCATGGCGGGCACCTCCAAGCCCGACTATGCCCGCACCGTCGACCTCGTGACCAAGGCCGCGATCAAGGAGATGATCATCCCCTCGCTGCTGCCGGTGCTGGCGCCGGTGGTGGTGTACTTCGTGATCACCGCGATCGCGGGGCAGGACAACGGCTTTGCGGCGCTGGGCGCGCTGCTGCTGGGCGTCATCGTGGGCGGGCTCTTCGTTGCGCTCTCGATGACCGCAGGCGGCGGGGCGTGGGACAACGCCAAGAAGTACATCGAGGACGGCAACCACGGCGGCAAGGGCTCGGAAGCCCACAAGGCCGCGGTGACCGGCGACACGGTGGGCGATCCCTACAAGGACACCGCCGGCCCGGCGGTCAACCCGATGATCAAGATCACCAACATCGTCGCCCTGCTGCTGCTCGCGGCGCTGGCGCACGGGGTGGCCTGAACCCATCGGGCCTGCCTGAAAATCCTCACCCCGCCGGGAGCGATCCCGGCGGGGTTTATCTTTGCCTTCTCCCCTGTCCCCCAACCGGACAGGTCCCGACAGGGAACAAGCTTTCTTAAAAGCTATGTGACATTGCAGCCGCCGAAGGCGCGGAGGGCTGCGCCCGAACGGGGTTAACCGCAGATGGACATGGCACGTGCGGACAGTTTTCGCACCGGCGCGCCGCGCGGCTATCCGCCCGGCGCCCTGCCGCATGGCGAGTTGCACCTGCTGACCGCCGCCGAGCTTGCCCGGCCCGCCTTCCTCGCCGCCTGGGAACGGCTGGTGCTCACCGCGGCGGAACCAAACCCCTTCTACGAACCGTGGTTCCTGCTGCCCTCGCTCGCCCAATGGGGCGAGAAGGACCGGGTCGTCACCAAGGCCTGGTATCACGAGGGCCGGCTCGCCGGGCTGCTGCCGGTCGTGCGCAGCGCGGCCTATTACGGCCACATCGTCACCCATGCGACCGGCTGGTCCCATCCCAACTCCTTCTGCGGCGCGCCGCTGATCGCGGCCGGGCACGAGGACGCCTTCTGGCGCGACATCCTCGCCCATTTCGACCGCCGCGCGCGCCGGGCGCTGTTCCTGCACCTGCCGATGATGCCCGCCGACGGCCCCGCCAATGCCGCGCTCGAACGCGTGCTCGCCCGCCACCCGCGCGCGCGATACATGGTCGCCGAGGAGAACCGCGCGCTGCTGGCCGGGGATGCAGGCGCCGCCGGCTATCTCGAGGCGGCGATGAGCGCGAAGAAGCGCAAGGAACTGCGCCGCCAGCACAATCGCCTCGCCGAGGAGGGCGCTCTCGTCTTCGAACGGTGCGAGGACGATGCGGGCCTCGCTGCATGGACGGCGGAATTCCTCGCGCTCGAAGCCGCCGGGTGGAAAGGCGAGGCCGGCTCGGCTCTCGCCAGCGCGCCCGACACCCGCGCCCTGTTCGAACAGTCGCTGGCCGGCGCCGCGGCGGCAGGGCGGCTCGAACGGCTCGCGCTCAGGCTCGACGGGCGCGCCATCGCCATGCTCGCCAACTTCATCACCCCGCCGGGCGCCTACAGCTTCAAGACCGCCTTCGACGAGGATTACGCGCGCTTCTCTCCGGGGATGCTGCTGCAGCTGGAGAACCTCGCCCTCATCGAACGGCCCGAGGTGCAATGGGCCGACAGCTGCGCGGTGGAAGGCCACCCGATGATCGAACGCCTGTGGCGGGACAAGCGCCGCATGATCAGCCGCAACATCGCCATCGGCGGGCCGCTGCGCCGCGCCTGTTTCCGTCTGCTGATGGCCTGGGAAACCCGTCCGAGGAGGATGCCATGAACGCCCCTGCCCGTTTCACCGATGCCCTGCCCGCGACCGTCTTCGACGGCGCCGCGCGCGCGCGCTTCGCCGCCCATTACCCCGAGACACCGCACATCCTGACGCACGGCCTCACCAGCCACCCGCTGCTCGAGATCGAGGCGCTGGCCGACCTCGCCGAGAGCCTGCCGCTCGCCTCGGTCGAATACAACCGCGGCGACCTGCCGATCGGGGTCGACGGCAAGCCGGGCTCCAACGGCATGACCATCGCTGAGACCATCCGCCGGGTAGCCGAGGCCGAGAGCTGGGCGGTGCTCAAGAACATCGAGCAGGTGCCCGCCTACGAGGCGCTGCTGATGAGCCTGCTCGAGGAGATCCGTCCCGAGATCGAGGCCGCGACCGGCGCGATGCTGACCCCGCAGGGCTTCATCTTCGTCTCCTCGCCGAACTCGGTCACGCCCTACCATTTCGATCCCGAGCACAACATCCTGCTCCAGATCAGGGGCAGCAAGGTGATGACCCAGTTTCCTGCGGGCGACACCCGGTTCGTGCCGGACGAGGCCCACGAGACCTACCATTCGGGCGGCCCGCGCGAATTGCAGTGGGACGATGCGATGCTGCCCCACGGCACCGAATTCGCGCTTGCGCCGGGAGAGGCGCTGTTCGTGCCGGTGATGGCGCCGCATTTCGTGAAGAACGGCCCCGCCCCCTCGGTGTCGCTATCGATCACCTGGCGCTCGGAATGGAGCTACCGCGAAAGCGATGCGCGCATCTTCAACGCGATCCTGCGCGAGCGCGGGTTCAGCCCGAGAGCGCCGGGACGCTGGCCGCAGCAGAACTATGCCAAGGCCTATGCCTTCCGGGCGATGAGGAAGCTGGGATTGACGGGCGCGTAAACCGCACGCATGGCCGCGTGCCATGAGTGACACGCCCACCAACGCAGAACTTGCCGCAGGCCTCGTCCGCCTGCTGACGGTCGAGAAGCGCGCCGCCGACGTCTATGCCGGGCCCCCGCAGGCCGACGGGATCGGGCGGGTGTTCGGCGGGCAGGTGCTCGCGCAGGCGCTCCAGGCGGCGCAGGCGAGCGTTTCGGACGGCAAGTGCGCCCACTCGCTCCACGCCTATTTCCTGCGCGGCGGGCGCGAGGGAGCGGGGATCGAATACCGCATCGAACGCGACTTCGACGGGAGGAGCTTCGCCAATCGGAGGGTGGTCGCCTCGCAAGAGGGCGAGGACGGCACGCCGGTGCCGATCCTCAACCTCACCGCCAGCTTCCAGCTGCCGGAGGAGGGCCTCGAACACATCGATTCGCCCATGCCCGAGGTCGCGCGTCCGGATGATCTGCGCCCCGACATGGAGCTGCGCCGCGAACTCGCCGAACAGTGGGGCGACAGGCTCTCCGAGACCCAGCGCCGGATGATGCTGCGCCCGCGCCCGATCGAGATGCGCACCATCGATCGCCTGCACTGGATGAGCCGCGAGCCGAGGGAGCCGCGCGCCCACACCTGGTTCCGAATCTGCGCCCCGATCACGGGCGAGGCCGACACGCCCGAACTCCACCGCGCGATCATCACCTATGCCAGCGACTACACCCTGCTCGGCACCAGCGCGCTGCCGCATGGCCTGAGCTGGATGCGAAACGAGCTGGTCGGCGCCAGCCTCGACCACGCGATCTGGTTCCACCGTGACGCGCGCGCCGACGAATGGCTGCTCTACGCCACCGACGCGCCGTGGTCGGGCGGCGGGCGCGGCTTCAACCGCGGGCGGATCTTCAACCTCGCCGGCGAACTCGTCGCGAGCGTCGCGCAGGAAGGCATGATGCGAAAGCGTTCTTGAGTTCCGCAGCCCATTTGGGCTGCGAAATCCTCGCTCATGCGACCTGAAGGTCGCGTCGCTGCGGGCGGCCGTTCGGCTTTGCGGTCGCTTTGCGACCGAGCCTGCATCTGGACAGTGGCGCACCCGCCACGCGCCTTGCCCGCCATGTGGCGCTGGCCGATAAGCGCGCCATGCCCCGGATCGACCCGTTCCACGCGATTCTCGCCAACAGCCTGTTGCAGAACGTGGTCAATTTTACGGTCTGGTTCGCGCTCGTCTTCTGGGCCTATCTGGAGACGCAGTCGGTCTTCGTGACCGGCATGATCGGCGGCATCCACCTGGCCTTCACCGGCGCCTTCGCGATCTGGTTCGGGAGCCTCGTCGATCACCACCGCAAGCGCCCGGTGATGCTGGGATCGAGCGCGGCCTCGCTGGCGCTCTATGCGGCGGCGCTCGGCGTGTGGCAGCTGAGCCCGCCCGGGGCGATGGCCGATACCGCCGGGCTGGCGCTGTGGGGCTTCGTCGTGCTCGTCATGCTGGCGGTGATCGCGGGCAACATCCGGATGATCGCGCTGGCGACGCTGGTGACGGTGCTGATCCCGCCCGACCGGCGCGACCGCGCCAACGGCCTTGTCGGCATCGTCGGAGGGGTGGGGTTCCTGGTGACCTCGGCGATCAGCGGCTTCCTCGTCGCATGGGACGGCATCCGCGGGCCGCTGGCGCTGGCGATCGGCTTCAGCGCGCTCGCGATCGTGCATCTGCTGACGGTGACGATCGGCGATCCCGAGCCCGAATCCGCCGCCGGGGGCGCGCGCCGGGACATTGACCTGCACGGCACGATCCGGGTCGTGGCGGCGGTGCCGGGGCTGTTCGCCCTGATCCTCTTCGCGACCTTCAACAACCTGCTCGGCGGCGTCTTCATGGCGCTGATGGACGGCTATGGCCTGTCGCTGATGAGCGTCGAGGAATGGGGTCTGCTGTGGGCCGCCGCCTCGAGCGCCTTCATCGTCAGCGGCATGGTGATCGCCCGCACCGGCCTCGGCAGGAACCCGCTGCGCACGCTGCTGCTGGTGAACCTCGTCATCTGGATCGCGGCGAGCCTGTTCACAATTCAGGCCTCGATCCCCCTGCTGATCGCCGGCTGCGTGATCTGGATGTTCTTCGGCCCCTTCGCGGAAGCGGCCGAGCAGACCACGCTGCAACGCGTCGTCCCCTTCGAGCGGCAGGGGCGCGTGTTCGGCTTTGCGCAGTCGGTCGAACAGGCGGCAGCGCCCCTCACCGCCTTCCTGATCGGCCCGCTGACGCAGTTCGTCGCGATCCCGTGGATGACGACCGGCGCGGGCGCATCGCTGATCGGCGGGTGGTTCGGCACGGGCGCGGACCGGGGGATGGCGCTGGTGTTCTGCCTGACCGGCGCACTCGGCGTGGTGCTGACCCTCGCCGCCTTCGCCTCGCGCTCCTACCGGCGGCTGTCGCAGGCCTACGCGGCAGCGCCCGCCGGGGCGCCGCCGATCGTCGTCACCCCGCGCGAACCCTAGAGCGGGATCGGCGGCGCGTAGCCGCTGGGCGTGCGGACACCTAGTGCGCCAGCAAGACCGGCATCTGCGGCTCGCTCAGCATCCGCCGCGTCACCCCGCCCATGATCATTTCGGCAAGCCGCGAATGGCCATAGGCCCCCATCACCAGCAGCCCGCAATCGCGCAGCTGCGCCGCCGAGAACAGCGTCTCCGCCACCGCCGCCTCGCCGCGCGGGATTTCGACGATCTCGCAGTCGATCCCGTGCCGGCTGAGATAGCGCGCGCCCTCGGTCGAGGGCAGGTCGAAGCGCGCGCGTTCGCTGTCCTCGACCACGCAGGCGAGCATCACCTTGCACGAGCAGGCCAGCAGCGGCACCGCCGCCCGCAGCGCATGGGCGCTTTCCGACGAGCCGTTCCAGGCGACCAGCATCGGCGCGCCGACATCAAAGCTCTTCGTTCCCTCGGGCACCACCAGCACCGGCACCGGCGCCTTGAGCACCAGATCGCCGACCAGCGCAGAGGGCCCGCGCCCGTCGCTGCCCGCTTCGGCTGGGCCGACGATCACGATGTCGGCCAGCGGCGAGGCCTCGAGCAGGCGGTGCGGGGCGATGCCGTAGACGAAGCGCCAGTCCCACGGCACGCCCTCGTGCTCGAGCTCGCGCTCGATCTCGGCCCGCAGCTTCTCGGCGTTCTCCTTGATGATCGGCATCGCCGCCGCGATCGCCGAGCCGTAGAAGTCGCCAGGCGCGAAGACCTCGTAGCTGACCGCCTGAAGGCATGTGATGTGGCCGTTGGTCGCCCGGGCGATGTCGAGCGCCACCTGCAGGCGCGCCTGCATCGCCTTGTCGTGATCGATGTGAAGCAGGATGGATTTCATGGCGTGTCTCCCATTCATGGTGAGGATGATCGCCCCGAGTGTCGCGCTGTGCCTTGACCCGGATCAATTTTGCAGGCCGCGCAGGCGCGCGCATAGCACCTTGCCATCGACAAGGCGCGCGCTCATTCTGCTGCGCGAGGGAGAAGGACATGCAGATCACGCGCCATCCGCCGGTGAAGACCAGTCTCGAACCGTCGAATCACCCCTACCTCACGGGGCCGTGGACGCCGCTCCACGAGGAGGTGGACGTCGCCGAGCTGCCGGTGATCGAAGGCGAGATCCCCGCGGACATCGACGGCATCTACCTGCGCAACACCGAGAACCAGGTGCACCAGCCGCTCGGACGGCATCATCCCTTCGATGGCGACGCGATGATCCATCAGGTCAACATCTCCGGCGGCAAGGCGAGCTACCGCAACCGTTTCGTGCGCACCCACTGCTTCGAGGCGGAGCAGATCGCGGGCCGATCTCTGTGGGGCGGGCTGATGGACCCGTGGGGCACCTCGGTGCGCCCCGGTTTCGGCGCGCACGGGGGCCTCAAGGACACCGGCAGCACCGATATCATCGTTCACGCCGGCACCGCCTACGCGACCCTGTACCAATGCGGCGAGGCGTGGATGCTCGATCCGGTGACGCTCGCCAGCCGCGGCAAGGCGCCCTGGGTGCCGCTCGACGGCATCTCGGCCCATCCCAAGGTCGACGAGGCGACCGGGGAGCTGATGTTCTTCAACTATTCCAAGCACGCGCCCTTCATGCATTACGGCGTGGTCGACCGCACCGGCCAGCTGGTCCACTACGTCCCCGTCCCCCTGCCCGGCCCGCGCCTGCCGCACGACATGGCGATCACGCCGAACTGGTCGATCCTCAACGACATGCCGCTCTACTGGGACGAGGAACTGCTGGGCCGCAACATCCACGCCGCGCGCCTGCACCCGGGCGTGCCCACCCGCTTCGCCCTGATCCCGCGCCGCGGAAGCCCGCAGGACATCCGCTGGTTCGAGGCTTCGCCCACCTACGTGCTCCACTGGACCAATGCGTGGGAGGAAGGCGACGAAGTCATCCTCGAAGGCTATCACCAGGCCAAGCCCATGCCCGACCCGCTCGAGGAAATGGGCCGCTACAGCCACATGATGGCCTATGTCGACGAACACTCCTTCCAGTCGCGCCTGCACCGCTGGCGCTTCAACCTGAAGACCGGAGAGACCCGCGAGGAGCGCCTGTCCGAGCGGATCGTCGAGTTCGGGATGATCAACCCGCGCTTCGCCATGAAGAAAAGCCGCTACGTCTGGTCCACAACCACGCGCCCCGGCTGGTTCCTGTTCAACGGCTATGTCCGGCACGACACCGAAACCGGCGAGGAACAGGTCTACCGCCTGCCCGAGGGGGTCTATGCCAGCGAAAGCCCGATGATCCCGCGCAAACCCGCCTCAAGTAGCGGAGCGGTAGGCGGACAAGGACTCGCGACTTCGGAGGACGACGGATATCTCGTCACCTTCCTGATCGACGAGAACACCGGCACCTCCGAATGCGCGATCCTCGATGCCTCGGACGTGACCAAGGGCCCGATCTGCCGCCTCGCGCTGCCGCACAAGATCTGTTCGGGAACCCACTCCGTGTGGGTCGAGCATGACCAGTTGCGGGCCGATGCGGCCTTCCATGCAAGCCGTTTTGCCGCCGCCCGGGCCTGACCGCGCGCGTCAACTCGTCGTATCCCCTGCCCTGATGACCCCCTCCTGCGGGGTGCGGGGCAGGTGCGTTCATCTGGGAGCAAGGTTTCGACCAACAACCACGCCTCGCTCACGAAGCCATCGGGGGCCAACAAGGGATCGCGGCCCGCACCGCAGGAGGATTACCACTGTGACCACCACCATCTTCACCCCGCGCAAGATCGCGCTCGCCGCCCTCATGGGTGCCGCCGCAGCGTCCGGCCTCGGCGCTCAGACCATGCCTGCCAACGTGCCGCCCGGCGAACAGCAGGGCGAAGTCCTGACCACCGTCTACGGCTCGCTCCCCCCGCTCGCCGAGATGGAAGCCGGGCCGCGCGTCACCGGGATCATCTCGGCCCGCACGGGCTCGCGCCTTCAGATCACCGGCGATGACGGCGCGACCACGCAGGTCACGCTCCACCCCGAGACCGAGATCCGCACCCGTGGCGGTTTCCTCGGCATCGGCAACAAGACCCTCGATCAGGACGCGCTGATGAACGGCCTGCCGGTGATCGTGAAGACCTCGCAATATGGCGAGGGGCTGGTGGCGAGCGAGGTCCGCTTCACCAGCGACGACCGCCAGATCGCGGCGATGATCCGCGGCGGCACGCAGCAGCAGTTCGGCGAGCAGGGCGCGGCGATCCAGGCCAATGCCGCCGCCACCGAGGCCCTGCGCGGCCGCCTCGGCGACATCGACAAGTACAACCTCAAGAGCACCACCAACGTCTATTTCGACACCGGCAAGTGGGCGCTCTCGCCGAGTGCGAAGAACGAGCTGTGCAACGCCGCACAGCAGGCCAACGCCAACGAGAACTCGCTGATGCTGGTGCTCGGCTACACCGACATCACCGGCTCGCAGGACTTCAACCAGACCCTGTCGGAACGGCGCGCGGCGGCGGTGGTCAACCACCTGCAGCAGGTGTGCAAGTGGAAGCCCTACCGGATGCTGACCCCGACCGGCATGGCGACCGCCGATCCGGCCGCCGACAACACCACCGCCGCGGGCCGCGCGCAGAATCGCCGCGTCTCGGTCAACGTGCTGGTGAGCAAGGCGCTCGACGGTCAGTAAGGGCGAGCGGGAGCAGGCCGATTGGCGGCCTGCCCCTCCCCCTCTGTGCCGCGCCTCAATAGGCGTTGGTGCAGAGCACGTCGGCGAGATAGACCCGCTGGCGCACCGTCTCGAGGGTCTGGCGGGCCGACCGCCGCCACCCCATCGCGGTGCAGAACTGGTTCGCGGTGCGCTCGGCGCAGTTGGCGGTGGGGGAGCCCGTCGAACAGGCCAGAACCCGGTAGCCGCGCTGGGCCGGGGCCGGATAGAACTCCGAGGCCATGCCCCTGAGCGAGGGGTTGCGCCCCGGCTCGAGGCTGCCCCAGCCGCCCCCGCCCCCGTTTCCGCCGATCGGGCGCATCGATTGAACCCGCCGCCCCTTGAACGCCGCGCCGAACATCGGCGTGTCGCGGTCGACGGTCCAGCAATCGCCGCGATAGCTCGGCTGCTCGCACAATTCCCACCGCCCCGAGCGCACCCGCACCGACTGGACCCGCCATGACAGGCCCATGTTCGGCTCCGCACGGGTGACGGTGACCGCCGGGCCATTGTAGCCCGCATCGCGGTAGACCGTCGCTTCGGCATTGTTGCCGAACAGCCCGCGCTCCTCCGGCTCCTGCGCGGTGGCGCCGCCCATGCCCGCCAGCGTCATTACCGCCAGCGCCGCCGCGCCCGCACCAATTGTCCAGATCTTCTGCTGCATCACCATCTCCCCCTCGACCGCGCGCCGCAGCGCATCCCGGTGACGAAAGTGACTCACCTTGAGCGTGCTGACAAGCCCGTCGCGGGCGGGCCGCCTCAGCCGCCCGCGTGGTAGAAATCATAGACCTTGCGCGCCACCGTGGCGCTGACCCCGGGGGCGCGTTGGAGGTCCTCGAGCGCGGCCGCGCGCACCTTCGACGCGGTGCCGAAGTGCAGCAGCAGCGCGCGCTTCCTCGCCGGGCCGATACCGGGGATCTCGTCGAGCGGCGATGCCGTGATCGCCTTCGACCGCTTGGCCCGGTGCGCGCCGATAACGAAACGGTGCACCTCGTCGCGCAGGTTCTGGAGGTGGAACAGCAGCGGCGAGTTCACCGGGAGCATCTTCTCGCGCCCGTCGGGGAAATGGAACACCTCGCGCCCCTCGCGCCCGTGGTGTGGGCCCTTGGCGATGCCGATCACCGCCACCTCGTCGGCGATCCCGATCTCCTCCAGCACCCGCATGACGCTCGACAGCTGGCCCTTGCCGCCGTCGATAAGGATCAGGTCGGGGAGGATCGTCTCGTGCCCGCCCGCCTTCGCCTCGGGGTTCTCCTCGCCTTCGGCAAAGTTGCGGAACCGCCGCGCCATCACCTCGCGCATCATCGCGAAGTCGTCGTTCGCCTGCGCCTCGCGGATGTTGAACTTGCGGTATTGCGACTTCTCGAAGCCCTCCGGCCCGGCGACCACCATCGCGCCCACCGCCTTGGTGCCCTGGATATGGCTGTTGTCATAGACCTCGATCCGCTGGGGCGGCGCGTCGAGTTCCAGAAACTCCGCCAGTTCGCGGTTCAATCGCGCCTTGGTGCCGGTCTCCGCCAGCCGCCGCTCGAGCGCCTCGACCGCATTGCGCTGCGCCTGCTCCATCAGCTTGCGCCGGTCGCCGCGCTCGGGGACGGAGAGCCGCACCTTGCGCCCCGCCAGCTCCGACAGGGCCGCTTCGATCAGCTCGGTCTCCGGCAGTTCGCGGTCGACGAGGATGGTCGGCGGCGGCGGCACTTCCTCGTAGAATTGCAGCATCACGTCGGCGAGCACCTGCGCCTCCTCCACGTCCGAAGTGTGGCGGGGGAAGAGCGCGCGGTGGCCCCAGTTCTGCCCGCCGCGGATGAAGAAGGACTGGACGCTCATCTGCCCGTTCTTCGACGCGAGCGCGAAGACATCGGCATCGCCCAGCCCCTGCGCATTGATCGCCTGGCTGCCCTGGATGAAGGTCGCGGCGCGCAGACGGTCGCGCAGCATCGCAGCGGTCTCGAAATCGAGGTTCGCCGCGGCTTCCGCCATCTGGCGTTCGAGATCGGCCTGCACCGCGCCCGATTTACCCGAGAGAAAATCCTTCGCCTGCCGCACCAGCGCGTCATAGCCCGCCTCGTCGATCCGCCCGACGCAGGGCGCTGAACAGCGCTTGATCTGGTAGAGCAGGCAGGGCCGGTCGCGGTTGTTGAAGAAGCTGTCGGTGCAGCTCCTGAGCAGGAACAGCTTCTGGAGCGCGTTCAGCGTGGTGTTGACGCTCCCCGCGCTCGCGAAAGGCCCGTAGTAGTTGCCCTTAGCCCGCCGCGCCCCGCGGTGCTTCTGGATGCGGGGGAAGGCGTGATCGGCGCGCAGCAGGATGAAGGGGAAGCTCTTGTCGTCGCGCAGCAGCACGTTGAAGGGCGGGCGGAACCGCTTGATCAGCTGCGCCTCGAGCAGCAGCGCCTCGGCCTCGGAACGGGTGACGACGATCTCCATGCTGCGCGTCTGGCTGACCATGCGCTGCAAGCGGCCCGAGAGCTGGGCGATCTGGGTGTAATTGGCGACGCGGGCCTTCAGCGAGCGCGCCTTGCCGACATAGAGCACCTCGCCCCGCGCATCGAGCATCCGGTAGACGCCCGGGACGGGCTTGAGCACCTTCACCGTCTCGCGGATCGCCCGCACCCCGCCCTCCAGATCGGGCTGGGCCGAGGCGACCGTATAGGCGGCGCGCTCCTCGTTGAAGCGTTCCGCACCGCGGGGGTCGTGGGGGGTGCCTGCGGGGGTTCGGGCCATGGGGGTCAGATAGGGACTGCGGGGGGCGATTGGCAATTGCCGCGGCGCCCCCTATCGGCAGGTTCGTGGAACGGAGCGACGTCATCATCCTCGGCGCGGGCGCGGCCGGACTGTTCTGTGCGGGGCAGGCCGGGCAGCGGGGCCTGCGCGTCGCGCTGCTGGAGAAGGCCGAGGCGCCGGGGAAGAAGATCCTCATATCCGGCGGGGGGCGGTGCAACTTCACCAACCTCGGCGCGGGGCCGGCGAATTATCTCTCGGTCAACCCCCATTTCGCCAAGAGCGCTCTCGCCCGCTACACCCCGGCCGACTTCATCGCGCTGGTCGAACGCCACGGCATCGCTTGGCACGAGAAGACACTGGGGCAGCTGTTCTGCGACGGCTCGGCGAAGCAGATCGTGGCGATGCTGCTCGACGAGTGCCCGCCTGACTTCGTGACCCTCACCTGCGGGGTCGACGTTGCGCAGGTTGCGCGCGGCGAGGATGGCGCCTTCACCGTCACCGCCGCCGATGGCCGCTCGTGGCAGGCACCCGCGCTGGTGATCGCCACCGGCGGGCCGTCGATCCCCAAGATGGGGGCGAGCGATTTCGCCTACCGCCTCGCGCGGCAATTCGGCCTCAAGGTGGTCGAGCCCCGCCCCGCCCTCGTTCCGCTGACGCTCGGGGGCGAGGAGGCGCTGTTCCGCGAATTGTCGGGCGTCGCCGCGCCGGTGCGGGCGCGGGCGGGAAAGGCGGAGTTCGCCGAGGCGGCGCTGTTCACGCACAAGGGGCTGTCCGGCCCGGCGATCCTGCAAATCTCGTCCTATTGGCGGCACGGCGAGCCGGTCGGCATCACCTTCCTGCCCGACGCCGCGAGCGACTGGCTGATCGAGGCCAAGCGCGACCGCCCGCGCACCCACCTGCGGACGCTACTCAGGGAACGCCTGCCCGATCGCCTCGCCGACGCGCTGGCGGACCGGCTGGGGCTGGACCGCGAGCTCGGGAACCTCGGCGACAAGGACCTGCGCGCCGCACAGGCCAAGCTCGCCGACTGGCGCTTCGCCCCGAACGGCACCGAGGGCTATGCCAAGGCCGAGGTCACCGCCGGGGGCATCGCCACCGCCGAACTCTCGAGCCGCACGATGGAGGCGGGCAAGGTGCCCGGCCTCTATGCCATCGGCGAGGCGGTGGATGTCACCGGCTGGCTCGGCGGCTACAATTTCCAGTGGGCCTGGGCGAGCGGCCACGCCTGCGCCGAGGCGCTGGGCGCGCGCACCGACTGAGGGGCAGCGGGGGTTTTCCTACTCCCGCACCGCGCGCTATGCCCCTTGCGGCTCTTTCCCATGGTTCACGCGCGCACCCGCCCCTACCCGCCGACACGCGGGCCGGAAAAAGCGAAAGCAAAGTGTCAACTTCGCTTTACGCGGCTTACCCCATGAATTCGAAGAACAATTCCTGTAGGAATGCGAAGTTTACAGTGTCAACTTTGTAAACTTCGCCGCCCCGCTCAGAACAGCTTCCTGAGGTCGATCCCGAGATAGAGCCCCAGCGGGTCGATCACGAAGGGATTGTAGTTGACCGGCGTGACGCCGGCCGAATCCCGCACCCGGCGCTGCGCGTCGAAGACGTTGTCGGCGATCAGACTGACGCGCAGATCCTTCATCAGGCCCTCGTTCTTCCCCGTCACCTCGCCCATGTTGGCGAAGATGCGCAGGTTGAAGGTCACGATGTCGTCGAAGAACAGGTCGCTGGTGCCGACCGCCCCGTCGAGCCGGGTTTCGCCGGTGTAGATGCCCGAAAGGCGGAAGCCGACGCCCTTGCCGAACAGGCCCGCTTCCAGCCGGCTCGAATGGCGCGGCAGGCCCAAGGCGCCGGTGGCCTGCCCGTCGAGCTGGTCGAGCGGGGCAATGCCCGGCGCGATCAGGATCTCGTTGGCGAGCTCGATCGTGTGGGTCAGGTTGAAGAAGTAGCGCCAGCCCTGCATCTGCCGCCCGCCCGCGAGCGGGTTGAAGGCCGGGCCGCCCGCAGGCGCACCCCCGCCACCCGGAGCCCCGCCGGCACCCGGAGCACCGCCGGACGGCGGCGCCGCGGCGCAGAAGCGCTGCTTGAACTGCTCGAGCGCCTCGGGCGGGATCGTCCCGTCGGGGCGGCGCGAACGGTCGAGCGCCATCTTAATGAAGGCCGGATCAACGCCCGGCAGTTCGGCCGAGACATCCTCGCCGCGCTCGATCTTGCCGACCAGTTCGGCGATCGCGGCGGTGCCGTCGGGGCCGCAGGCCCGCTCGCGGAAGGCGGCGAGCTGCGGCGGCATGGCCTGCCCCACCGGACGTCCGGCAGGGGCACCGCCCGGAGCGCCGGCCGTCGCGCCGCCGCCCATCATCGCCGGGTCGATGGCGCAGATGCGGGTGCGGAACTGGGCGAGGCGCGCAGGGTCGATCTTCCCGTCGGCGCCGCGCAGGCGGGCGAGCATCGGGGCGAGCCGCGCAGCGTCGATCCCGGGGTATTCGGCCGAGATGTCCGCGCCGCTGTCGATCGCGGCGACGAGCCTCGTCAGGAAGGCCTCCCCGTCATCGGCGCAAAGGCGGGCGCGAAAGGCCATGAACTGCTCGCGCTGTTCGGGGGTCGGGGCGAAGCCGCCGCCGAAGCCACCTGCCGGGGGGCCGCCGGCGCCCGGCTGGGGTGCGGGGGCCGGTCCGGTGGTGGGCGGGGCCGGCTGGGCCGCCGCGGCAGGCGCGCCGCCGCCCCCGCCAAAGCGTCCGCCGCCGCCACCGCCGAAGGGTCCGCCCGGGCCACCCGGAGGGGCGCCGATACTGCCGTTGGTCGAGAAGGTGAACTGCAGCCGGTCCGCGCGGGTCTCGGTAAAGCTCACCGGACGGCGGTCGACGGCGATCAGGCGTCCGGCGGCATTGCGGGTGACGCGGCCCGGGAAGGCGGCCTCGATGTCGGCGGTGATCTGCGGGAAGCCGCTGACCACGTTGTCCGAGCGGTTGCGGATGTAGTCCACCGCGAACCGCGAGTTCTCCCAGAAGGGCAGCGACCAGTTGGCCGAGAACTTCCAGTCGCGCTGGGTCTCGGGCGGGAGCGCGGGGTTGCCCCCGGTGGTGACATCGGCCAGCACCGTCTCGCCGCGCACGAAGTCGAAGACGGGCACGTTGAGGTTGACGATCTGCGGATTACCGAGCTGCGCCAGCCCCGGCGCCACCTCGCGCCAGATATAGGTCGCCGACAGGTCGAGCCCGTCGAACGGCTTCCAGGTCAGGCCCGCGTTCCAGTCGCCCAGCACGCCAAAGTCGCTGAGGTCATCCACCCCTGCCTGCAGGTTCAGGGTGAAGTCGCCGAGCGCATCGAGGAACTCGTCGCGGCGGCTGGTGAGCGGGATCACGACGTTAGCCCCGGTCGAGAGGTTGCGCCGGGTCAGCGTGACCTCGGTCGCCGAGCGGGTGTCGGCGCTCTCGATGCGCTGCCAATCGAGGCGCAGGTCGAAGGTCGCTAGCACCTCGCCCGCAGGCAGCTCGCCGAGCGGGCCTTCGAGCGTCGTCAGCGTACTGCCGTTGATCACCCGGCTGCGCGCCGTGTCGAAGCCGTTCGCCGTGTCGGACGGCAGCGGCCCGTTGAGCGCCAGCGTGCCGGCGAGAGCGGCATTCTGGAACACGGCGAGCTGGTCGGCCCGCAGGCGCCGGTCGATCTCGGTCTCGCTCTCGGTCAACGAGGCATCGAAGGTGCTGGTGAGGCGGAACGAATTGACCGGTCTGGTCACCGACCCCGCAGCCGAGAGGGTGTCGCTCGAAGTGCGCCGCGCCAGCGGGGTGTCCTCGCCGAAGGTGCGGCGAAGGCCGGCGGGGTTCGCCGCGTTGCTCAGCACCACGGTGTTGAGGCCGTCGAGGCTGCGGCTTTCGTTGCGGGCGTAGTTGAGGTTGGCGCTCAAGGAAGTGCCGCTGTCGATGAACGCCTTGGCCCAGGACACGTTGGCGTCTATGCCGAAGGTGTCGGCCAGCAGGCTGCGGAAGGCGGCCTGGTCGGGATCGGTCGCGACCTGCGAGATCGAACCGGGCGTCTGGGGCACGTCGCGTTCGTCTTCGGTCAGGAGGTTGGTGTCCTCCACCCGGATGCTGGCGTTGATCCGTCCGCCATTGGCGATCTTGAGCAGGCCGAGCTGCTGCTCGTTACGGATGTAGCCCCCCCGAGAGGGCGCCTCGAACTCGAGGTCCATCTGGCGGTTGGCGTAATTGTCCTTGAGGATCAGGTTGATCACCCGCCGGTCGGGCGGAAAGCCGAAACGCTGGGCGACTTCCTCGGGGAACACCTCGACCCGCGCGAGCGCCTCGGGCGGGTAGTTGGCGAATTCGCGGAAGGAGCCGATGCGGATCCCGTTGACGAGGATCACCGGCCCGCCCGCGCCGCGCCCGCGCGCCGAGCCGGTGCGGGCGCTGATCTGGGCGATGAGGTCGGTGATCGAGGTCACGCCCTCCGAAGCGATGGCGGTCTCGTCGAGTTCGAGCAGCGGGGCCTGGTCGACGAACAGCTGGCCCTTGAGGCGCCCGGAGCGCACGATGATCTCGTTGGCGGTGACCGAACCCGCGTCGCTGGCGCTGGCGGGCTCTTCCTCGTCCGGATCGGCCACTGGGCCGGGCTGCGGCTGCACGGCCGTGCCGGTCTCGGCAGCGGCCAGCGGCAGAGTCATCGCGGCCAGTCCCAGTGCGCAGGTGCCTGCGCGCAGCATCGCGCGGGAAAGCGGGGAGAGGTTCATGGTGTCCCTTCAGTTGCAGTCAGTTCGGCAGAGGCGGCTTGTTACCGCTCCCTCGCGGGTCGCCGGCGCACGCAGGTTCGCGACCGGAGCGCCTTGCGCGCCCGATCGCCCAACCTGCGAAAACCCGCAGATCAAGGCCCTAACGCACGAGCCTTCCCTTTTGGTTCCCGCATCGCTAAAGCGCAGCCCCACATCGACGGGCGTATTGTGCGCCGCAACGGGAATACGAAGGAATTTCATGGCCAAGGAAGAACTCCTCGAAATGCGCGGGCGCGTGGTCGAACTGCTGCCCAATGCGATGTTCCGGGTGGAGCTTGAAAACGGCCATGAAGTGCTCGGCCACACCGCGGGCAAGATGCGCAAGAACCGCATCCGCGTGCTGGTGGGTGACGAGGTGCTGTGTGAGCTGACGCCCTACGATCTCACCAAGGCGCGCATCACCTACCGCTTCATGCCGGGTCGCGGCGGCCCCGGCCCGCAGTAAGGCCCAGGGGCCCGCCGGATGGGCTCTCTCCATCTGACACTGGCATCGGCCTCCCCCCGGCGGCGCGAGCTGCTGGGGCGGCTTGGTCTTGCGCCCGATGCCGTCACCCCCGCCGATATCGACGAGACCCCGCTGAAGGGCGAGCTCCCGCGCGACTATGCCTTGCGCATGGGACGCGAGAAGGCGCTTGCGGTGGACGCCCCCGGCTTCGTGCTGGCGGGTGACACGGTGGTGGCGGTGGGTCGCCGCATCCTCCCCAAGACGGAAGACGAGGCCGAGGCCCGCGCCTGCCTCGAACTGATGAGCGGGCGGCGGCACCAGGTGCTCTCGAGCGTGGTGCTGCGCGCGCCCGACGGCACGCTGCGCGAGCGGCTCGACGAGACGGTGGTATGCTTCAAGCGCCTGAGCGCGCAGGAGATCGCCGATTACCTCGCGGGCGGCGAGTGGCGCGGCAAGGCTGGGGGCTATGCCATTCAGGGTGCCGCCGAGGGGCTGATCCGCTGGATCCACGGCAGCCATTCAGGGGTGATGGGCCTGCCGCTCTACCATGCCCGCGCGCTGCTCAAGGCGGCCGGGTTCCCCATTGGCTGAGTGGCTCGTCGAGGAGGGCATCGGGGAGACCCGGGCGCTTCTCGTCGAGGGCGGGCGCGTGCTGGCGGCACGGCTGCGATGGCCGGGCGAGCCGGTCTGCGGTGCGGTTTACGCAGCACGCCTGACCCGGCGATTCGCCGGCACCCGGAGGGGGATCGCGACACTCGACACCGGCAGCGAGGCGCTGATCGACCACCTCCCGCGCGAGGCGACGGAAGGCGTTTCGGGCAAGGTGCGCCTGACCCGAGCCCCGATCCACGAACGCGGACGCCTCAAGCGCGCGCAGGCCCGCTGGCTGGGCGATGCCGACCCCGGCGGCGATCCGGTCGGGATCGAGGGCGAGATCGTCCGCCGGTTCCCGCAAGGCCTGTGGGAGGATGTCTGGCACGCGGCATCGGCCGGCGCGATCGCCTTTGCGGGCGGCGAGATCCTGTGCGCAGCGACGCCGGCCATGACTGTCATCGACATCGACGGCGAGCTCGCCCCGACCGCGCTGGCCCTCGCCGCCGTGCCCGCCATCGCGACCGCGCTGGCTTGGTTCGAGAGCGGCGGCAACATCGGGATCGACTTCCCCACCATCGAGGCCAAGGCGGATCGCCGCGCGGTCGACGAGGCGCTGGCGGCGGCGATCGACCACTGGCCGCACGAACGCACCGCGATGAACGGGTTCGGCTTCGTCCAGATCGTCGCCCGGCTCGAAGGGCCCTCGCTCCTCCACCGTTTCGCCACCTCGCGCACCGGGATGTGCGCGCGCTTTGCCCTGCGCCAGGCCGAAAGGGTCGAAGGCGCGGGCGTCACGCTGCTGACGGTGCACCCCGCACTCAAGGCCAAACTCAGGCCGGAGTGGCTCGAGGACCTGCGCCGCCGGACGGGCCGCGCGGTGCGGGTGGAGACCGATCCCGGACTTGCGCTCGAGGCGCCCAGTGCCCAGATCGTGCCGGCATGACCACCAAGCCGAAGCCCTGTCCGATCTGCCGCAAGCCGCGCTCGGAAAGCTATCATCCCTTCTGTTCGCAGCGTTGCAAGGACCGCGATCTCGCGCGCTGGTTTTCCGATTCCTATGCCGTTCCCGGCCCGCCGGCCGATCCGGAGGAACTCGCGCAGGAAAGCTGGCGCGAGCAGGATTGAGCCACTGCGGAGAAAGGCGAAAAAAGGGCGTGAAAACCCCTTGCCAACCCCCGCGCCCTTCGCCATAGGGCCGCTCTCATTTGCTCGCCGGGGCAGCCAGATGGCTTCGCCCCGTCGCTCGCAGCGAATGCCCGGGTAGCTCAGGGGTAGAGCAGCGGATTGAAAATCCGCGTGTCGGTGGTTCAAATCCGCCCCCGGGCACCATTCGCTGAAAAGGGAAACCGTCGATGTCCCGCCGCACCAAGCTCTACGAAGGCAAGGCCAAGATCCTCTACGAGGGCCCCGAACCGGGCACGCTCATCCAGTATTTCAAGGACGACGCGACCGCCTTCAACGCCGAGAAGAAGGGCACGATCAACGGCAAGGGCGTGATCAACAACCGCATCAGCGAGCACGTCTTCACCCGCCTCGGCCATATCGGCATCCCCACCCACTTCATCCGCCGCCTCAACATGCGCGAGCAGCTGATCCGGCAGGTCGACATCATCCCGCTCGAAGTGGTGGTGCGCAACGTCGCCGCCGGTTCGATCAGCAAGCGCCTCGGGATCGAGGAAGGCGAGCCGTTGCCGCACACGCTGATCGAATACTACTACAAGGACGATGCGCTCGGCGATCCGCTGGTGGCCGAGGAGCACATCGCCTGCTTCAACTGGGCCTCGAACGACGAGATGCACGACATCTCCTCGATGGCGATCCGCATCAACGATTTCCTGTGCGGCATGTTCGCCGCGATCGACATTCGCCTGATCGACTTCAAGCTCGAGTTCGGCCGGCTTTACGATGGCGATTACAGCCGCGTGATCCTCGCCGACGAGATCAGCCCGGACGGCTGCCGTCTGTGGGACATGGCGACCGGCGAGAAGCTCGACAAGGACCGCTTCCGCCGCGACCTCGGCGGCGAGGAGGAGGCATATCGCGAGGTCGCCCGCCGCCTCGGCCTGCTGGGCGCGGAGGACAATGGCCCGGGCGAGGTCTTCGACCTGTCGCACGCACGCTCTCGCCTGCGCGGCCCGCCGCCGCTCAAGAAGTGAGCGGGGCCGAGAAATAGGCTGACAGCCGCGTTTCCGGCGCTAGTCTCGGCACGGTAACCGTCAAGCCGTGAGAGACCTCTGAAATCCATGCGGAAATTTCCCGTAACCGCCGCGCTGATGCTGGCGCTGTCTCCGCTTGCCCTGACATCGGCGCTCGCCGCGCAGGAAACACCCGCCGCACAATCGACACCCGAAGCAGAAGCGCCCGCGCCCGTCTGGGCCTTCGAGACGAGCGACGTGCCGGTCGACCCGGGCTTCACCTTCGGTCAGCTCGACAACGGCATGCGCTACATCATCCGCCGCAACGCCACCCCTGCGGGCACGGCGCTGGTGCGGATGCGGATCGATTCCGGCGCGCTCGAGGAGACCGAGACCGAACGCGGCCTCTCGCACTATCTCGAACACATGGCCTTCAACGGATCGAAGGGCATTCCCGAAGGCGAGATGATCAAACTCCTCGAACGCGAGGGCCTGGCTTTCGGCGCCGACACCAACGCCTCGACCGGCTTCGAGGCGATCACCTACATGCTCAACCTGCCGCGCAACGACGAGGCGCTGCTGGGCACGGCGCTGAAGCTGATGCGCGAGACCGCGAGCGAGCTGACCATCTCCGAGGACGCCGTGGCGCGCGAGCGCGGGGTCATCCTCGCCGAACGGCGCGACCGCGCGGGCTTTTCCCTGCGCAACTACGAGGACAACGCCGCCTTTCTCGCGCCCGGAGCGCGCTACACGCAGCGCCTGCCGATCGGCACGCTCGAGGTGCTCTCGGGCGCCACTGCAGCGCAGATCAGGGCCCTCTACGAGCGCACCTACACCCCGGCGAACACGGTGCTGGTGGTGGTCGGCGATTTTCCGGTGGAGGTGATCGAGGCCGCGATCCGCGCCCGCTTCGCCGACTGGGCGCCTGCCCCCGCCCCTGCCCGGCCCGTCGCAGGGCCGATCGACGTGACGCGCAAGGGGCTGACCGACATCCATCTCGACCCGGCGCTTTCCGAAAGCGTCACCATCAGCCGCCTCGCCCCCTGGCGCGACGAGCCCGATACCATCGCCAACCGCCGTGCGGCGACCTTCCGCGGCGTCGGCTATGCGATCATCAACCGCCGCCTCGCCCGCCTCGCCCGCGGCGCCGATGCGCCCTTCCGCAGCGCGAGTTTCGGTTCGGGCGACATCTTCGAGGATGCGCGCATCACCAGCCTCCAGGTCGGCAGCGCCGACGGCGAATGGCGCAAGGGCGTGCTGGCGGCGACCCGCGAGGTGAACCAGGCGCTCGCCTACGGCTTCACCCGGGCAGAGATCGACGAACAGCTCGCCAACATCCGCACCGCGCTCGAGAATGCGGTGAAGGCGGCCGACACGCGCGGCAATGCGGTCTTCGTGAATGCGGCGCTCGGGCTGGTCGGCAACGAGCAGGTGCCGGTGACGCCCGAATGGCAACTCGCCGAGTTCGAGCGGCTGGCTCCCGAGATGACCCCGCAGGCGATCTGGCAAGCGGTGAAGGACGATGCCGCGCCGCTCGACGATCCGCTGATCCGCTTCGAGGGCCGCACCGCGCCCGAAGGCGGCGAGGCGGGGCTGCGCAGCGCCTTTGCCGAGGGCATGGCGCTCGCCATCGCCCCGCCGGCCGACAACGGCCCGCTCGCCTTCGGCTACAGCGACTTCGGCCCGGCGGGAACGGTGGTGTCGGACACGCTGGAGCCGCGCCTCGGCCTGCGCCTCTTGCGCTTCGCCAACGGCGTGCGGCTGACGCTGAAGAAAACCGATGTGCGCAAGGACCGCATCGCCTTCACCCTTGCGGTCGACGGCGGCGACCTGATGAACACGCGCGAGGCACCCTTGCGCACCTACCTCACGAATTCGCTGGCGGCCGGCGGGCTCGGCAAGCACAGCCAGGACGAGCTCACCAGCGTGCTGGCCGGGCGCAGCGTCGGTTTCGGCCTGTCGAGCGATGCGGACGCCTTCGGCACTGGCGGCACCACCACTCCGCGCGACCTGACCTTGCAGATGCAGGTGCTGGCGGCGCTGCTGACCGACGCGGGATACCGCCCCGAGGGGGTGGAACGCTATCGCAAGAACATCGACAACTTCTTCAACACTCTCGATTCCACGCCCGGACGGGCTCTGTCCTCGGCGAGCGGGGCGATCATTTCGGACAACGACCCGCGCTTCAGCCTTCAGCCGAAATCCGCCTTCGAGGCGCTCGACTTCGTGCAGCTGCGCGACGCGATCGGCGACAGGCTGGCGCGCGGCGCGATCGAGCTCGCTCTTGTAGGCGATCTCGACGAGGACGCCGCCATCGCCGCCGTCGCCGCCACGCTCGGCGCTCTGCCGCCGCGCGAGGAGGCCTTCCAGCCGCGCACCGAGAACCGCAACCGCAGCTTCACCGCCACCCGCGGCCCGCGCACGCTGACCCACAAGGGCGAACCCGACCAGGCGCTGCTGCAATGGATCTGGCCGACGACCGACGACCGCGACCAGGCCGAGGCGCTGCGCCTGCAACTGCTCGCCCGGATCGTGCGGCTGGAACTCACCGACCGGCTGCGGGAGAAGCTGGGGCAGGCCTACTCCCCCTCCGCCGGATCGAGCAACAGCCGCATCTATCCCGGCTATGGCACCTTTTCGATCAGCGCCTCGGTCGCCGCCGATCAGGTCGCGCCGACGCAGGCGGCCTTGCAGGAACTGATCGCCGACCTGCGCGCCGGCCCGCTCGATGCCGACGTGATCGAACGCGCACGCAAGCCCTTCCTCGAGGAATACGCCAACCTGCTCAAGGATCTGGGCGGCTGGCTGGGCCTTGCCGCGCGGGCGCAGAGCGAGCCCGAACGGCTCGACCGCTACTTCGCGACGCCCGCCCTGATGGCGGCGATCACGCCCGAGGATGTGCATACCGCGGCGCTCAGGTATCTCGATCCCGAAGGCGCGGTGGCCTTCGCCGTCCTGCCCGAAGCCGCAGGCGAGGGCCCCCGCCCCTGAGGCAAAAGAAAAAGCCGGCAGGTCGCCCCCTGCCGGCTTTCCCCTTTCGGTGCGCGCCCCGTTGCCGGGGAGCCTACCCTCAGTACTTGACGCCGAACATCACCCCGATCACGCGCGGATCGTTGACGAAGGCGGTGTTGTTGTTGAAGTCCACCACGCCGAGCACGTTGTCCTCGTCGGTGATGTTGCGCGCGAAGGCGGCGACTTCCCACTGGCCGTTGTCGCCCGAATAGCCCACCTTGAGACCGCCCTCGATCCGGCTGCCAGCGTTGAATTCGCGGCTTTCGTAGAGGAGGAAGTTGGTCTCGCCGAGGAAGATCCAGTCGGTGAAGATGAAGAACTCGCCCGAATTGCCCACCGGGATGCCGTAGCGGGCGGTGAAGTCACCGCTCCATTCGGGCGCGTTGGGGAAGGGGTTGCCGTCGATCAGCGCGCGGCGGTTGCCGGCGATCACGCGGGTCGGATCGGTCACGGTGCACTGCGCGCAGATGCCGACCGCGAGGTTCGGATCCTGGATCTCGGTGTTGTTGTAGGCAACGCCGAGCGTCACGAGGAACTGCGGGCTGATCTGGAACGCGCCGTCGAGTTCGAAGCCGTAGGCCTCGCCCTTGTTGGCGTTGATCAGCTGGACGAGGTTGCCCGCCCCGCCCACGGCGGTGAACTGCGGGTCTTCGACGGTGTAGTAGTAGACCGCACCGTTCAGCCGCACGCGGCGATCGGCCAGCTCGCTCTTGAAGCCGACTTCGTAGGAGGTGATGTTCTCCGACTGCGCGACCGAGGGGGGCGAGAAGAAGGCGACGTCACGGCCCTGGATGGTCGGCCCGCGGAACGAGTTGGCAACCTTGGCATAGACGCTCGCATCATCCGAGACGTCGGCGAACAGGCTGATGTCCCAGTCGAACTGCTCGTCGCCCACGCTGCGCGGCTGGCGCGCGGCGCCCGAGCGGACGAAGAAGTCCTTCTGGTCGTCGGTATAGCGCAGGCCGCCGGTGACGCGCAGCGTCTCGGTGAGCTGGTAGCCGAGCTGCCCGAACAGGGCCCACGCCTCGTTGGTGTGGTTGACGGTGACCGGCGGCGGGAAGGTGAAGCCGACGGTGGTGACGTCGAAATCGCTCTCGAAGTAGAAGCCGCCGACCTGCCAGGTCAGCGGGCCGTCCGTATTCGAGGCGAGACGCACTTCCTGCGTGGTCTGCTTGAGATCGATCGAATCCTGCGTGTCCGAGGGGAACGGGATGAAGCCCGGCCCCATGAAGGGCAGGAAGGACGCGCCGAAGCCGCCGTCGATATCGCCGCGGCTCGAGCCCTCGCTGGTCCAGTGGCTGGTGATCGAGGTCAGGGTCGCGCCGTCGAACTCGTAGGACGCGGTCAGGGTCGCGCCGAACTGCTGGTAGTTGGCGAGGTTGCCGCCGCCCGCATCGTAGAACACGGTGTTGCGGTCGTAGTTGTTGTTGAGGCGATTGTTGCCCGGGCCGAGAATGTTGGCGCGGAAGAAGGTCGAGGAGCCGTCGAGATCGCGGAAATTGACCGCCGCGAGGATGCTTGCCCGGTCGCTCGGGGTGAACAGCAGCTGGCCGCGTGCGGCGATGTCGGTGTAGCCGCCGAGCACGTTCTCGTCGTTGGTGAAGCCGTTGTCGATCCAGTCGCCGCGGCGCTGGAGCTGGACGGAGGCGCGGAAGGCCAGCACGTCCTTGGCGATCGAGCCGCCGATCGCGCCGTTGAGCGAGATCGTGTCGAGGCTGCCGAAGGACAGATTGGCGACCGCCGAGGTGTCGTGGCTGGGCTTCACGGAATCGATCTTCACGATGCCCGCCGGGGTGTTGCGGCCGAACAGCGTGCCCTGCGGACCGCGCAGGACCTCGACCCGCTCGACGTCGAAGATCGGGAAGCTCTTGAGCGTGACGTTCTCCATCACGACGTCATCGAGCAGCACCGAAACCGGCTGCGAGGCGGCGAGGTCGAAGTCGGTGTTGCCGAGACCGCGGATATAGAAGCGCGGCGCGACTCGCCCGTTCGAGCTTTCGACGTTGAGGCCCGGTGCGGTGCCCGCGAGCGCGGTGATGTCGCCCGCCGCGCTGAAGATCGCGCCGACCCGCTCCTGATCGAGGATGTCGGCCGAGACCGGAACGTCCTGGAGGTTCTCCTCGCGGCGGTTCGCCGTGACGATGATGGTGGCGAGCTGGCCCTCGGTTTCGGCGGCGGCAGTCTCCTGCGCCGCAGCGGGCGCAGCGAAGCCGAAGGCGGCGGCGGCGAGCACGGTGGAACCGGCCCACGCTGCACGGATGGCAGAGAAGCGGTGAGACATCGGACAACCTCTTTGGTTGGAGCGGATGGAGAGGGGGTGCGCGGCGCGGTGACATTTTTGCGCGATTCGCGCGAGCATGCAGCTTCGCATTAAGGCGAGAAAGCGGCGCGGGCGCGGCGATCTCGGGACACATGTTGCAAGAAGGTTACAATCATGGGTTATGATTGACCGGTTTGTGACAGGGGCGCGACACATCCCTGCGCGAGGCCTGCGTGCACAAGCCGCATCAGCGCGATTGCACCCGCGCGGTCACACGCTATAGCGACGCCGCAACGGCCAAGCGCCGGTCCCTCGCGAATTATGGAGCATCAGGTCATGCAAGTGCGCGTCCTCGTCAGGTTGAAGCCCGGGGTGCTCGATCCGCAGGGCCGCGCGGTGCACCACGCGCTCGAAGGGCTCGGCTTCACGGGCGTCGAGGAGGTGCGGATCGGCCGCTTGATCGAACTCGACCTCGCCGACGGCACCGACGAGGCGACGATCCGCCAGATGTGCGAGAAGCTGCTGGCCAACACGGTGATCGAGAACTTCACCATCGAAGGCGCGCAGTGATGGCGTTCCGGGCGGCGGTGATCACCTTCCCCGGCTCGAACTGCGACCGCGACATGGCGGTGGCGCTCGAGGCGGTCTCGGGCAGCCCTGCGATCCGGGTGTGGCATGGCGATGCCGAGTTGCCGGACCGGCTCGACCTGATCGCGCTGCCGGGCGGCTTCTCCTATGGCGATTACCTGCGTTCGGGCGCGATGGCGGCGACCAGCCCGATCATGCGCGCCGTGATCGCCGCAGCCGGGCGCGGCGTGCCGGTGCTCGGCGTGTGCAACGGCTTCCAGGTCCTCACCGAGGCGCGCCTGCTGCCGGGCGCGCTGCTGCGCAATGCCGGCCAGCGCTTCGTGTGCCGCACCGTGCCGCTGACGGTCGTGAACGCCGCCTCGCCCTTCACCGCCGGCTACGCGGCAGGCGAGACGATCCGCATTCCTGTCGCCCACCATGACGGCAACTACTATGCCGATGCCGAGACTCTGGACCGGCTGGAAGGCGAAGGGCGCGTCGCCTTCCGCTATGCCGAGAGCTGCAACGGCTCCTCGCGCGACATTGCCGGGGTGCTCAGCGCCAATGGCCGGGTGCTCGGCATGATGCCGCACCCCGAACGGGCGATCGAGCCGGCCGCGGTGGCGGCGCTCGGCGGGGCCGACGGGCGTCGGCTGTTCGAGAGCATCCTGTCGAGCTTCGCCACGGCCTGAAGGCGGGCGTCAGGCGCGGCGCTCGCGGATCGCGGCGAACAGGCTGCGTGCGTCCTCGGCGGTCATCGGCCGGCCGAAATAGAAGCCCTGGATCTTGTCGCAACCGAGGTTGCGGATCAGTTCGGCCTCCTCGGAGGTCTCGACCCCTTCGGCGGTCGTGGTCATCCGCAGGCTCTTGGCCATCGCCACCACCGCGTTGATGATCGCAAGGCTCTCCGCGCTGCCCTGTGCCGCGCCCTGCACGAAGGTGCGGTCGACCTTGATGGTCGAGAACTTGAGCTTCCTGAGGTAGCCGAGCGAGGAATAGCCCGTCCCGAAGTCGTCGAGCGCGACCGAACAGCCCAGCGCCATGATCTGTTCGAGCGCATTGCGCGCCACGCTGGCGTCGCGCAGGAAGATGCTCTCGGTCACTTCGACCTCGAGCCGCTCGGGCCTCAGGCCGCTGGCCGCGAGCGCCTGCACCACCTGATCGTGGAAGCCCGGTTCGAGCAGCTGTTCGGGCGAGACGTTGACATTGACCTTGACGTGCTCGGGCCAGTTGCGGGCTTCCTCGCAGGCGCGTCGCAGCACCCACTGGCCGATCGGGACGATCAGGCGGGTGTCCTCGGCGAGGGGGATGAACTTGCCGGGGCTGACGAAGCCGTGATCGGCACTGTTCCAGCGCACCAGCGCCTCGAAGCTCACCACGCTTTCGCTGCGGGCGTCGACCACCGGTTGATAGTGCAGCACCATCTCGTCGCGTCCCAGTGCCTTCCTCAACGCCACCTCGAGCTGGCGGCGTTCCTCGGCCGAGGCGTGGAGCACGGGCTCGAAGCGGCAATGCTCGCCCCCGCCCATGTCCTTGGCCCGGTAGAGCGCAAGGTCGGCGTTGCGCATCATCTCCTCGACGCTGTTGCCGTCGCGCGGACCTTCGGCCGAACCGACGCTGGCGCCGACATAGAGCGTGTGGTGGTCGACCTGATAGGGTTCGGACAGCCGTTCGATCACGCGCCGCGCAAGATCGCGCACGATCCCGACCTGGCTCGCGTCGCGGATCACGATCGCGAATTCATCGCCGCCCAGACGCCCGCACAGCTGGTTCTCGCCCATAAGCGACTGCAGCCGCGCGGAAACCTGCGCGAGCAGCTTGTCGCCGGTCATGTGGCCGAGCGAATCGTTGACCGCCTTGAACCGGTCGAGATCCACCATCAGCAGCGCGCAGCGCGTGCGCCACTGGGCGGCATAGCGCAGCGCCTCGCCCAGTGCCTCGGTCAGCTGGAGACGGTTGGGTAGCTGGGTGAGCGTGTCGTAACGCGCCAGATAGGCGATCTTCTCCGAGGACTTGCGCTGTTCGGTCACGTCGGAGCCGACCCCGCGGAACCCGGTGAAGCGCCCCTGTTCGTCGCGCACCGGGGTACCGGACAATTCCCACCAGCGTTCCTCGCCGAGGATGGAGACCTGCACCAGCATGTTCGAGAAATTCTCGCGGTTCTTCAGCCGCTCGGCCAGATCGTGGAGGCTGGGCGGGAACTGGCCGCTCGCCCAGTTCTGGCCCGCCACCATCTCGAGCAGCGGCTTGCCCTCGACCTCGCTTTGGGCGCGGCCGAGCGCGAAGGCGAAGCGCGGGCTGACCGAGCGCAGGCGGCGGGCCGGATCGACCTCCCACAGCCAGTCGGCCTCGTTCTCCTCGAACTCCCGCAGCAGCAGCGAGACCACCGCTTCCTTCTCCGCCACGGCAGCCTCGGCAAGGCGCGCCTTCACGAAGGTGGTGCGGATCTGGATGGTCGCGACGAGGCTGGCGATGGTGAACAGGATCGCCCCGCCCACGGCCTGCCATTGGCCCGCCAGCGCCAGCGACAGCATCACGCCCAGCCCGAGGATGCCGATATAGAGCAAGACGCTCAGCGGCGAGGTCGAGAACACGAAGGTCGAGGCGACCATCAGCGTCAGCAGGATCATCTGCAGGGTATAGGCCTGGGCGCCCCCCGAAAGCAGGGGGAAGAGCAGCACCGCCCCCACCCAGCAGGCTGCCCCGGCGATGGCGTGGAGGTTCTGCCAGCGTTCGAGCGTGGCCGGCCCGACCCGGGAGCCGCTGGCGGCCAGCAACAGGTCGGTCTGGCGCGAGCGGTAGAGCACGAAGGCAAGCAGACCCGCCCAGGGCACCACCACCACCAGACCGATCAGCGGCGCGAAGACCGCGGCCGTGAAGAAGGCCACCAGCGCATTGGCAAGCATCCGGTTGCGGCTGGCATAGGCGAGTTCGGCATATTCGTCGCCGCGCAGGCGCATGGGATCGAACGCCGGATTGCGCGTCAATCCAAGCACATCGGCGATCGACAATTCGGCAGAAGGTGCCGAGGTGGAAGAGGTGCGGTTGTTGCCCACGCCCGCGGCCTTAACGCCGAATGGTTAGGCCCCGGTAAAGCGCCCGAGAAATTCGCGCGCCGCCATGGTTAAGGCTCGGCCGGCCTATTCGACGGTCACCGACTTGGCGAGATTGCGCGGCTGGTCGACATCCGTACCCTTCACCACCGCCACGTGATAGGCCAGCAGCTGCACCGGCACGGCATAGACCAGCGGCACGATCAGCGGGTGCACCACAGGCATCTCGATCGTGGCGATGCAGCCCTCGCCTGCGTGGGCGATGCCCTCCGCGTCCGAGATCAGCACCACCTGCCCGCCGCGCGCGCGCACTTCCTCCATGTTGGAGACGGTCTTCTCGAACAGCGGGCCGGAGGGGGCGATCACCACCACCGGCACGGCGTCGTCGATCAGCGCGATCGGACCGTGCTTCATCTCGCCCGCGGCATAGCCCTCGGCGTGGATATAGCTGATTTCCTTGAGCTTCAGCGCGCCTTCCAGCGCCAGCGGATAGTCCTGCCCGCGCCCCAGGTAAAGCACGTCGCGGGCCGGGGCGACGAGGTGCGCCATGGCCGCGATATCGTCATCGTGCTCTAGCGCCGCGTTGAGCGCGGCCGGGGCCTCGAGCAGGTGACGCACGATCTCAGCCTCCTGCTCGCGGGTCAGGCGGCCCTTCTTGACCGCCATGTGCGCGGCCAGCGCGGCGAGCACGGCAAGTTGGCAGGTGAAGGCCTTGGTAGAGGCGACGCCGATCTCCGGCCCAGCGTGTGTGGGCAGCAGCAGGTCGGCCTCGCGCGCCATGGTGCTGGTCGGCACGTTGACCACCACGCCGATGGTCTGCCCGTTCGCCTTGCAGTGCCTCAGCGCCGCGAGCGTGTCGGCGGTCTCGCCGCTCTGCGAGATGAACAGCGCAAGGCCGCCCTCCTCCAGCACCGGCTCGCGGTAGCGGAATTCGGAGGCGACATCGATGTCGACCGGCACGCGGGCGAACTGTTCGAACCAGTACTTCGCCACCATGCCGGCGTAGAAGCTGGTGCCGCAGGCGACGATTGTGAGGCGGCGCACCGCGGAGAGATCGAAATCGATCTGCGGCAGCGCCACGGAGTTGTCCGAACGGCGCAGGTAGGAGGCGAGCGTCTGTGCCACCACGGTGGGCTGCTCGTAGATCTCCTTCTGCATGAAGTGGCGGTAATTGCCCTTCTCGACCGCCGCAGCCGAGGCGCCCGAGGTCTGAATCTCGCGGGTGACCGGGTTGCCCTCGACGTCGAAGATTTCCGCGCTGCCGCGGCGGATCACCACCCAGTCGCCCTCTTCGAGATAGGCGATGCGCTGGGTCAGCGGGGCGAGCGCGAGGGCGTCGGAGCCAAGATACATCTCGCCCGCCTCGGCATCCTCGCCATAGCCCACCACCAGCGGCGAGCCGAGGCGCGCGCCGATCAAGAGGTCGGGGTGGCGGCGAAAGGCGATCGCGAGCGCGAAGGCACCGCGCAGGCGCGGCAGCACGGCGCGCACCGCCGCAACCGGATCGGCGCCTGCCTCGACCTCGACCGAGATGAGGTGAGCGACGATCTCGGTATCGGTCTCGCTCTCGAAGACGCGACCCTTGGCGGCGAGTTCGGCGCGCAGTTCCTTGTAGTTCTCGATGATCCCGTTGTGGACGATGGCGAGTTCCGCCGTGGCGTGGGGGTGGGCATTGGCGGCGGTCGGTGCGCCGTGCGTGGCCCAGCGGGTGTGGGCGATGCCGACATTGCCCGGCGCCGGATCGCCGGCGAGCACCGTCACGAGGTTGGCGAGGCGTCCTTCGGCGCGGCGGCGCACCAGCGCGCCATCGTGCAGGGTGCAGATGCCGGCGCTGTCGTAGCCGCGATATTCCATCCGCTTGAGGCCGTCGACAAGCCGGTCGGCCACGCTCGTCTGGCCGACGATCCCGATAATCCCGCACATAAGCCCTGCTCGTTCCCCTGTGACCGTTTCTGCCGCTCTAGCCGCCCCCGGCGCGAGGGCAAGCCCCCCGATTGCGCCCCTTCGGAAGGCTTAGGAAAAAAACAACCATTACCGCCTATTCACCATTCTTCGTGACGCACCCTTCGCTTGTCATGGGCGAGGTGCGCGAGATGGATTGAGACCCTCGGGGGCTGGGAATGAGCGCATTCGGCAAAAAGGGCAATGCAGGCGGAATGAAGCCGGGCGCACGGCCCGCCTTCGGTGTCGCACGACCCATGAAGGGCGCAGGTGCGGTTCCGCGCGGCGGTGAGCAGTTCCCGCCGATCCCCGGTGAAGCCGTGCCGCCCCGCCCCGCTCCGACGCCCCAGCCCGCCCCGGCCCGGCCCGCCTCGACCTCGGAGGCGATCGACCGCCTCAACGAACGCATGGCCGCGGTCAACGAGGCGAACTCGGAAGTCGGCGGCTTCGAGGCCAGCGTCCACAAGATCAAGGAACAGGTGCTCCCGCGCCTGCTCGAGCGTGTCGACCCCGAAGCGGCGGCGACGCTTTCCAAGGAGGAGCTCTCCGAGGAATTCCGCCCGATCATCATGGAGGTGCTGGCCGAGCTCAAGGTCACCCTCAACCGGCGCGAACAGTTCGCGCTGGAGAAGGTGCTGATCGACGAGTTGCTCGGCTTCGGGCCGCTGGAGGAGCTGCTGAACGATCCGGACGTGTCCGACATCATGGTCAACGGCCCGGACCAGACCTACATCGAAAAGAAGGGCAAGCTGCAACTCGCCCCGATCCGCTTTCGCGACGAGCAGCACCTGTTCCAGATCGCGCAGCGCATCGTGAACCAGGTCGGCCGCCGCGTCGACCAGACCACCCCGCTCGCCGACGCCCGCTTGAAGGACGGCTCGCGCGTCAACGTGATCGTGCCCCCGCTGTCCCTGCGCGGCACCGCGATCTCGATCCGTAAGTTCTCCGAGAAGCCGATCACGCTCGACATGCTGCGCGACTTCGGTTCGATGTCGGACAAGATGTGCACCGCCCTGAAGATCGCGGGCGCGTGCCGGATGAACATCGTCATCTCGGGCGGTACCGGTTCGGGTAAGACGACCATGCTCAACGCCCTCTCCAAGATGATCGACCCGGGCGAGCGCGTGCTGACCATCGAGGACGCGGCGGAACTTCGCCTGCAGCAGCCGCACTGGCTGCCGCTCGAAACCCGCCCGCCGAACCTCGAAGGCCAGGGCGCAATCACCATCGGCGACCTCGTGAAGAACGCCCTGCGTATGCGCCCCGACCGCATCATCCTCGGGGAAATTCGCGGCGCGGAGTGTTTCGACCTCCTCGCGGCGATGAACACCGGTCACGATGGTTCGATGTGCACGCTCCACGCCAACAGCCCGCGGGAATGCCTTGGCCGTATGGAAAACATGATCCTGATGGGCGACATCAAGATCCCCAAGGAAGCCATTAGCCGCCAGATCGCCGAGTCGGTCGACCTGATCGTGCAGGTGAAGCGTCTGCGCGACGGTTCGCGCCGCACCACCAACATCACCGAGGTGATCGGGATGGAAGGCGACGTGATCGTGACGCAGGAGCTGTTCAAGTTCGAATATCTCGACGAGAGCGAGGACGGGAAAATCCTCGGCGAATTCCGCTCGTCGGGCCTGCGCCCCTACACGCTCGAAAAGGCGCGGCAGTTCGGCTTCGACCAAGCCTATCTGGAGGCCTGCCTGTAATCGGCTAGGACGCGCCGAGCACCACCGGGAGGCTCATCGCGAGGCACCCGCCGCCCAGGATCGCGGCGAGCATGAACAGGCCCGTCCACGGCACCCAGCCGACCTGTTCGAGCCGCGCCAGATCGCGCCCGCGCGCACGGCGGCGCTCCATCAAGCCTGCAAATCCGGCAAAGAGCCACAGGCCCCCGCCCGCCAGCGCCATCTGTGCGGCATCGCTCAGCAGCTCGAATTGCGCGATCAGGTTCACCGGCACGTCCATCGCGCGCCCATGTAGGCGCGTGCGGCGCTTGCGCAATCCCTGCCGCTCGGCCAAGCCCGCGAGCGATGGATGGCTCGATTGCCCGCCCCCGCCCCCTCCTCGCGCTCGGCGTGCGGCTGCTGGCCGCCTTCGCGCTCGCAACGATGGGGATGCTGGTGAAGCTGGCGGGGAGCCGCGGCGCTCACCTTGTCGAGCTGATCTTCTGGCGCCAGCTCCTGACCACGATCCTGCTGGCAGGCGGCCTCGTCCTGACCGGTCGTCTCGCGCTGCTCAGAACC
Source organism: Porphyrobacter sp. THAI-01a (assembly GCF_056868655.1). Taxonomy (NCBI): domain Bacteria; kingdom Pseudomonadati; phylum Pseudomonadota; class Alphaproteobacteria; order Sphingomonadales; family Erythrobacteraceae; genus Porphyrobacter; species Porphyrobacter sp. THAI-01a. Next base: position 2,191,215 of record NZ_CP180579.1, read on the forward strand.
CGGCGCCTGCCCGCGCACGCCCGCCGCGCCGCCGCAGGGGTCGTGGGCATGGTCTTCACCTACGGCGCCGTCCTGCTGCTGCCGCTGGCCGAGGCGACCACCCTCGGCTTCACCGCACCCGTCTTCGCGGTGCTGCTCGCGATCGTGCTGCTCCGCGAGCGGATCGGCCCCTATCGCTGGGCGGCGGTGGCGATGGGATTTGCGGGGGTGATCGTGGTGATGCAGCCCTTCGGCGGCCTCCATGAAGGCGTGACGGCGGCAGGCGTGGCCGTGGGCCTCGTCGCGCCCTTCATGGTCGCGGTCATCAGCTTCCAGATCCAGGACCTCAACACCACCGAGAACCCTTGGAGCATCGTCTTCTGGTTCGCTGCACTCTCGACCCCGGTCGCCGCCCTCGCCCTGCCCTTCGTGTGGGCCGCGCATGATCCTGTCACCTGGGCGCTGATCCTCGGGATGGGGCTCGTCGGCGCGGCGGCGCAGATGCTGCTGACGACCTCGCTGCGTTTCGGTTCTGCGGCGGTCATCCTGCTGATGGACTACACGGCGCTGCTCTGGGCAAGCTTCTACGGCTTCTATGTCTTCGACCGCGCCGCGCCCGCCAGCCTGTGGCTCGGCGCGCCACTGATCATCGGGGCGGGCCTCCTGATCGCGTGGCGCGAGAGGCAGCTTGCCCGATCCCGGGTGCATTCCGGCGAATAGGATGGACCTTGCGCAGCCCGGCTCCGGTTGCCTTCCCAGGGACCATCACGAAGGAGCACCCTGCCATGAACACCCGCATTCTCATCACCGCCCTTGCGCTTGGCGCTGCCGCGCTTGGCACCGCCGCCTGCAACACCGTCGAAGGCGCGGGCGAGGACCTGCAATCGGCCTCGCGCGAGGTGAGGGAGGAAATCTGACCTTGGAACCGGGGCGGCGGCGGCCACGCAGGCCTTGTCAGGAAAACTTAAGCCGGTTCATGCGTTGATCGACCGAGATCGACGAAAAAGGGACCTGCCGATGATTCGCAACCTGCTCGCCACCGCCGCCCTTGCCATGCTCGCGCTTGGCACCACCGCCTGCAACACCGTCGACGGGCTCGGCGACGATATCAAGTCCGTCGGCCGGGCGGGCAAGCGCGCGATCGACTAGCCGGCGCGATAGACCAGCACGATGTTGTTCGCCGGCAGCGCATGGCGCGCGCTGCGGGCCACGCCGTGCCGCGCGGCGAGCGCATCGAGCGCCTCGGCCTCGCGCAAGCCCCATGCCGGATCGCGCGCCTTGAGGCTGGCATCGAAGTCGAGGTTCGAGGCCGCCGTCTCCACGCCCTGCTCGATGAAGGGACCGTAAATGATCAGCGGACCGCCGGTGCTGCCCAGCAATAGGGCAGCACCCCGGAAAAGCCCCACAGTTGCGGCCCAGGGGCTGATGTGGACCATGTTGATGCACAAAATGGCGTCAGCCTGACGCGCAGGCCAGCTCTCCGGCGCCGCCGCATCGAGCAGCTGCGGAGCGGCGAGGTTCGCGCCCTCGTACTCCTCCCGGTAGGCCGCAATCGAGGCGAGAGCCTCGGCGGAAGGGTCGGTCGGTTGCCAGTCCAGCGCAGGGAAACGCCCGGCGAAGAACACCGCATGCTCGCCCGTCCCCGCCGCGATCTCGAGCACCGTGCCGGTCGCGGGCAATTCGCGCGCGAGCACATCGGCGATGGGCTCGCGGTTGCGCAGGGTGGCGGGCGCGTGGCGCTTCACCTCACGAGACCTGCCGTTCCTGCCCTTCCCAATAGGGTGCGCGCAGTTCGCGGCGCAGGATCTTGCCGCTGGCGTTCCTCGGCATCATCGGGATTATATCGACGCTTTTGGGCGCCTTGAAGGCGGCGATCCGCTCGCGCGCCCAGGCGATCACGTCGGCCTCGTCGACCTCGCATCCGGGCTTGGGCACGACGCAGGCCTTGACCTCCTCGCCCCACTTCGCGCTCGGCACGCCGATTACCGCCACCTCGGCGATGGCGGGATGGCCGTAGATCGCGCTCTCCACTTCAGCCGGATAGACGTTCTCGCCGCCCGAGATGATCATGTCCTTGATCCGGTCCTGAATGTAGACGTAGCCGTCCTCATCCATAACGCCCGCATCGCCGGTGTGGAGCCAGCCGTCGGGATCGATGGTCTTGGCGGTGGCATCGGGCAACTTCCAGTAGCCCTGCGTGTTCGAGGGCGAGCGGATGCAGACCTCGCCGATTTCCCCGCGCGGAACCTCGATATTGTCCGACCCGCGCACTTCGATTTCGACCCCGGGCAGCGCCTTGCCCGCGGAGCGCATCCGCTCGTTGCCTTCGAGGCTGTGATCCTCGGGCGGCAGGATCGAGACCGTGCCGGTGGTCTCCGTCATGCCATAGGCCTGCAGGAACTGGGTGCTGGGCATGGTGCTCACCGCCTGCTTGAGCAGTTCGAGCGGCATCGGTGCCGCACCGTAGATGAGATAGCGCAGGTTCGAAAAGTCGGTGCTGGCGGCCTGCGGGTGCTGGATCACCATCTGAAGCGCGGCGGGCACGAGGAACATGTGGGTCGCGCCAGCCTCGATTGCGTCCAGCACCCCGCCGGGGGTGAATTCGGCCTCGAAGCGGCAGCGAATCCCGGCAATGATGGCTAGATTGAAGGTGCCCGTGCCGCCGATATGGGCGATCGGCATGGCCACCATCATGCAATCGCCGGGCCGGTAATCGGTGTAGTAGGTCAGCCCTGCAGCCAGCCCTTCGTTGCGCAGCCGGGTTAGGTTGGCGTTGGACAGCAGCACGCCCTTGGGATGGCCGGTCGTCCCGCTGGTGTAGAGCTGGAGGATCGGATCATCCGCGCCGCAGGGCGCGAACTGCGCCGGATCGCAGGCGCACGCCTCGGCCAGCATCGCCGCATCGCCCAGCAGTTCGGGCGGCCCCTCCAGCTCGGCCATCGCCTTGCCTGCGATCTCCACGAAATCGGGAGCCGCCACCAGCAGCTTTGCCCCGGTATCGGCGAGGATATAGGCGATCTCGCGCGGGGCGAGCCGCCAGCCGACCGGTGCGATGACGATCCCCGCCCGGGCGCAGGCACAATAGAGCAGGCCGTACGTCGCCGCATTCTTGCCCAGGAACGCCACCCTGTCGCCCGCGCCGATCCCACGCGCTGCGAGCAGCGCGATGATCTGGCGCGACAGCCGGTCAAGCTCGCCATAGCTGAACGAATGGCCTCCGCCCTCGATTGCAGGCGCATCGGGCTGCTCGGCCGCCCAATGGGTCAGGATGTCATCGATGGTCAGCAGTCGGTGCTGCGCGATCTGGGCCATGCCGGTCTCTCTCCCCTCAGGCTTTTTGCCAGAGAGATTAGCCGACCGTCTGGCGTCGTCCAGCCCTTCCTTGTCAGCGGAACCGGCCCTGCCGCCGGGCGATCGGCTCGCGGATGAGCAGCCACAGGCCCAGCCCCAGCGGCCCGGCCATGAGCGTGGCGAACAGCACCGGCGCCTGGACGAGGCGGGAGATGTTCTTCGCATCCCCGTCACGCGCGATCCACAGGCCGACGAAGAGGTCGAAGGCGAGGTAATGCGTCCATCCGATCGTCACACCCGCATCCGTGGCGAAGATCGCGCGAATGCCGGCGATGGTCGAAAAGTCCGCCCCCCCGCCCCCGGTATTGGGGATCAGCCCGCTGACGACACCGATCAGGCCCGTGGCATAGACGAGGCACAGCAGCCCGACGCCGAGATAGAGCACCGCCGCCAGCAGCGCCGGCCAGCGCGGCAGGGCGATCAGTGCCACCCAACCGAGCAGCGCGAGCAGATTGACCGCACCGAACACCGCATCCCAGCTCATGCCGCCTCTCCCGTCTCGCCGACCCGGCGCCATTCCCGCGCGGCGCGGCGCATCGCCTCGTTGTCGTGGGTGAAGCGCCCGCCCGCGCGGCGCAGCGCGAGCCCGAGCGCGGCTTCGGCAACCAGCGCCGCGTCAATCGAGCGATAGCGCGCCCACGAACCGGAAAGAAGCGGATCGATCAGCGGCGCAGCGATCAGCGCGGCGCGCTCGGCGAAGCGCAGATCGCCCTCGCGCTGCCCGCGCAACAGGCCGGGGCGCAGGATGTCGAGCCGTTTGAAGCCGATGCGCGACAGCGCCTCCTCGGTCTCGCCCTTGACGCGCATGTAGAAGGTCTTGGAGCGTGCGTCGGCCCCTGCGGCGCTGACCAGCACCATGTTGGGCACTCCGGCGCGCTTCGCCGCCTCGGCGGTGGCGAGCACGAGATCGTGGTCGACCGCGCGGAAGGCGGCCTCGTCCTTGCCCGCCTTCTTCCAGGTGGTGCCGAGCGCGCAGATCAGCGCGCGCGGGCGCACCGCATCCATCACGTCGCCCCACTTGCAGGGATCGGAAACGAACATCTCCATGCGAGCGCCCGGCGGCAGCGGCGCCTCGCGCCGGGCGATTCCGAGCAGGCGCACCTCGTCCCCGCGGCTGGCGGTGGCGATCACCTCGCGGCCAACCAGCCCGGTCGCGCCCACCAGCGCCACCCGCACGGGGCCCGTCACGCGCGGCTCATACATTGATCAACCCTTCCGGCCTTGTCCCGTAGATGCGCGCCACCGCTTCCATTGCGAAACGGTCGCTCATGCCGGCGATGAAATCGGCGATCATGCGCGAACGCTGCGGCTCATGCGCGGGGAGACGCGCCGGCCAGTCCCCGGGCATAAGACCAGCGTCCTGTGCATAGGCGGCATAGAGCCGCGCCACGACATCGCGGGCGCGCTCTGCGGCGGCAATCTGTTCCGGGTGGAAGTAGAGACGATCGTACATGAAGGCCTTCAACCGCCGCTCCTGCGCGGCCATGGCGGGAGAGAATCCGGCGAGCTGCCGCCCGGCGGCGCGCACCTCGCCGACCGATCCCATGCCTTCGACCTGCGCCGACGTGTGGGCGATCACGTCGTTCACCATCATCCCGATCTGGTCGCGTATCATCTCGCGCAGCAGACGCTCGCGGGGCGCGTGGGGAAAGCGCTTTTCGACCGCCCGCCACTGGTCTGCGAGGAAATCGAGCGTCAGCAGATCGTCGAGCTGGAGGAAGCCTGCGCGCAGGCCATCGTCGATGTCGTGGTTGTCGTAGGCGATGTCGTCCGCGACCGCCGCCACCTGCGCCTCGAGCGAGGGCCAGGTGGCCAGATCCAGCGGAAAGGCCGCGTCGAGTTCGGCGAGCGCCCAGCCCGGCGCACTCACGGGTCCGTTATGCTTCGCAAGCCCTTCGAGCAGGTCCCAGGTGAGGTTCAGACCGTCATGATCCGGATAGGGGCTCTCGATCCGCATGACCGTGCGAAGTGCCTGGGCGTTGTGGCAGAAGCCGCCGTGGCGCTCCAGCGCGTCCGAAAGCGCCGCCTCCCCGGCATGGCCGAAGGGCGGATGGCCGAGATCATGCGCGAGACACAGGGCTTCGGTAAGGTCTTCGTCGAGCCCCAGCGCCCGGGCGATCACCCGGCCGATCTGGGCGACCTCGAGGCTGTGGGTCAGGCGGGTGCGATAATGGTCGCCGTCCGGGGCGATGAACACCTGGGTCTTGGACTTCAGGCGGCGGAAGCTCATCGAATGGATGATCCGGTCGCGGTCGCGCTGGAAGGCGCTGCGCGGGCCCCGTCGCTCGGCACTCTGCGGCCCGCCGAATTCGCGCAGCACCGGCGCATCGGGATCGGCGGCGAAGGCGGCGCGGGTCATCACGGTAGGAGCGATTAGGGGAGCGCAGCGCGCGGCTCAACCGGAACAGGTCGGGAACCTTGCCGGAAGGGCGAAGATTTGTGCGGGCAATTATGGGGCCGCCCCCCGGTGATTGGGGGGGAAGGGAGGCAGCCCCAAGGGCCTGTCGGTGCGACCCGAAGACCCGGATAATGTCGAGTACGTTTCCGTGACAAAATCCGCGCGCCACATAGGAGGAGCGTTAAGACGTTGCACCCCATGCAACCTTGCGATGCGGCAGGGTGCCCGCATGGGCGGACGAACCGAGGACTAATTCACCACTTCCTGCTCGAGAATCCAGTTCGCGGCGGCCTCGCAGTGTATCCGGGTGCTGTCGAAGATCGGCAGGACGTTGGCGTCAACATCGACCACAAGGTCGAGCTCGGTACAGGCGAGCACGATCGCCTCGGCGCCTTCCTGCGCCTTGTTCGTGATGATCGTCTTCAGCGTCCGCTCCGCCTCGCGGGTGACTTTGCCGACCATCAGCTCGTCATAGATGATCCGGTCGAGCATCTCGACATAGGTCAGATTGGGCGGCAGCAGGTCGATGCCGTGGGCGACGAGGCGCTTGCGGTAGAAGCTCTCGGTCATCACGTTGCGCGTTCCCAGCAGGGCTGCGCTGGTCTTGCCGGCGCGCTTCATGGCGAGGCCGACATATTCCGCGATATGCAGGATCGGGATGTTCACCGAGGCCGCGACATCGTCGTAGAGCCGGTGCATCGAGTTCGCGCCGATGATGAGCGCCTCGGCCCCCGCACCTTCGAGCCGCCGCGCGCTGTCGATCAGCACGCTCGCCGCGCGCTGCCAGTCGCGCTCTTCGGTGAGGGCGTAGAGTTGGCAGAAATCGAGACTCTCGATCAGCAGCGGTGCGCTCGCCATCGGGGCGGCGCGTTTCTGGACGATGCGGTTGATGCGATCGTAATAGGTCGCGGTCGACACCCAGCTCATGCCGCCTATGATCCCGAGTTTGCGCAAACGGGCGTCCCTTCCTGTTCCAATGTGCAACTGCGAACGGCTTTAGGCGGCAAGCGTTCCGCGCGTCCAGAGGGTGCGGGCGTCAGGGTGCTTTCGGCGGGGCGGCGTGCCCGGCAAGCCACGCCTCGAGGGTCGCAAGCGTTTCGCCGACCGCCTCCTCGTGCGGCAGGTGGCCGATGCCGGGGTAGATCACCAGCGTGCTGTCGGGCAGCGTCCGGTCGAGCCACTCGCCCGCCTCGACCGGGATCAGGCGGTCCTCCTCGCCCCACAGGATCAGGGTCGGCGTGGCAACTGCGGCGACCTCGGCCTCGGTCAGCGGATCATAGGGTTCGCTGAACCGCTTCAGCGTGGCGCGGCGGTTGCCGGGATAGCGCAGCAGTTCCCAGTAGCGGTCGATCATCGCCGGGGTGACGATCGCCTTGTTCGACACCGATTGCTCGAGGCTCTGCGCGATCAGGCTGCGCGGGGTGATCTGTTCGGCCAGCAGGTTGACGCCCGGCATCCGCGCGATCCTGAAGCCGATATTGCCGGAGGTCTTCTCCTCCTTGGGCTTGTCGAGCTTGAGCATCGGCCCGCCGCTGCCGTCGACCAGCACGAGCCCGGCGAGCCGCTCGGGATGCGCCACGGCGAAGGCCAGCGCGTGCTTGCCGCCCATCGAATTGCCGCCGATGACGAACCGTTCGAGGCCGAGCCGGTCCGCGACCTCGAGAATGTCGGCGACATAGTTGTCGCGCGAATAATCCTCGCGCGGGTCAGGGCCGGTGAGGCCGTGTCCGACCTGGTCGAAGCGGATCACGCGGTAACGATCCTTGAGCGCCTGCACCCAGGGCTCCCAGGTGTGGAGATCGGCGTTGGAGCCGTGCAGCAGGACGATCGCGGGCGCATCGCGCGGGCCCTCGTCGCGCAGGTGGACGCTCACCCTGTCGCCAATCTCCACGAATTGCGAGGGCGGCGCGCCGTACTTGCCGCGCATTTCCGCCGCGTCGGTATCCGGCGTGCGGAAGACCAGGAAGGCGATCACCAGCACCGCGAGGAGCGCGAGCAATCCGCGCAGGAACCACTTGATCATTTCATCTCCGCGATCCAGCGCCGCACCACCGCAACGCCATCATGATCGATACTGCTCTTGCCCAGTTCGGGCATGGCGATCCCCGGTTCGGCGCTGTCCATGCGGTAGAGCAGGATCGAGGCATCGGGGCGCCCGGGCAGGACCGAGAACTCGTGCCCCCCCGCGCCGCGTCCGGCAGCGACCGGGCGCTTCATGATGCCGATGGCGTGGGGATCGGTCTGCTCCCAGCGCAGGTCGAGGCCGGAATTGGACGCGCCGCCGCCGGGCTGATGGCAGTGCGCGCAATTGACGTCGAGATAGGCGCGCGCGAGCGGCTCTGCGGGGCCGGTCGCATGGGTGCGCCAGTCGGGCAGACGGTCGCCGGCGGCCATATCGCCCTCCAGCCGGCTCTGGCGCCGCATATCGCCCAGCCACTGCGCCGAGAGGTTCCTCGCCTTGGGGCCGATGGGGATCACCTGCCCGTCCTTGCTGTGGCAGGTCTTGCACTGGTTCTTGTTCGGGATGGCATAGGAGATCGCCTCCCCCGCCGGGGTGACGAGATCGAGCCGGCCGCCCGCCAGTGCAAGGGTCGCCTCGGTCTGCTCCGCGTTCCAGCGATAGGGCAGCGCCACCCAGCCATCGGCGCGGTGCAGGAGGACGCGGGTCTCGATCAGCCGGCGATCCGCGCCTGTGCCGAAGGCGAAGGTCTTGATGATCGCGGCGCCCACGGGGAAGCGCAGCAGGCCCTCCCCCTCGGCAGCAAGCTGCGTGCCTTGCGGAAGGTAGATGAAGCGCAGCTTCTCCGCCCCGTCCGACCACAGCGGAACCTTGAGTTCGTAGGGGATGACCCCGGGCGCCGGCACCTGCCGCCGGCCATCGGCGAAGAACCCGAATTCCGAAAGCGCCCGCGGCATCCCCGCGCCCGCCACCACGCCGTCGTGGACGCGCGGTGCTGCGGGCACGGCCCCGCGGGCGGCGATCGTGCCCGAAAGCAGCGCGGCCGCCGCCGCCAGCAGCGCGACGCCCCGCCTCACTTCAGCCGCGCCTCCAGCGCCGCCGGAGCGCCGACTTCCGGGAACTCCCAGCTTGCGACCGGCGTCAGCATCAGCGGCCCGGGCTGCGCCTCGGCGAGGCTCTGGCCGGGCTTGGCGAGATTGAGGCTCCAGCCGGTGACGCCCTCGGCGATCTTCAGCCCGTTGCCGGGCTGCTCGGCAATCCCGTCCCACAGCACCGGCGGCAGCGCCCCGCCGAAGGCCGACAGCAGCATCGCCGCGCCATCGAGCTGCGGATCGTCCCCGCCGCGCCCGAAGGCATTGGAGCCGACGATCACGTTGCGGGCATGGGGATTGTAGCGCGCATCGTCATAGGGCTGGGTGTAGGCGATCACCATGACATGGGCGGTGGGGTTGTTCTCGAAGGCATTCTTCTCGATGAGCACGCCGTCATTGGCCATCACCAGCACGCCCGTCCCGCGCCGGACGGAGGCGACGATGTTTCCGGGCGGCGCGAAGTTGGGGGTGTCGTTGTCGGACACGGCGTTGTTGCGCAGGATCACGTTGCCGCCGCCCATCACCGGCAGGCCGGGCAGGTCGAACACCAGCAGCCCGCCGGTGTTGCGCGTGGCGACGTTGCGCTCGACCAGCGCGTTGCGGCTGTTCTCGATCTCGATTCCGGCGACGTTGAACCTGACGACATTGCCGCGCACCGTGATGTCGCGGCTCTGGCCGACATAGATGCCCGCGTCGGACGCACCCGAGACGATCGACCGCGTCACCAGCACGCCGGTGCTCTCGACTGGGTAGATGCCGTAGGCGCCGTTCTCCGCCTTGGGCCCGCCGGTCCATTCGACGCGGATGCCGTCATAGATGATCATGTCCGCGCCCTTGGACTTGATCCCGTCACCCTTGGGGTTCTCGACTGCGAAGTCGCGCAAGGTCACGTTGTCGGAGGTGACGAGCAGCCCCTCGCCCGCTCCCGCCTGGGTCGTGAAGTCGAGCACGGTCTTGTCCATGCCCGCCCCGCGCACCGTCACCCCGTCAACGTCGAGGCTGAGCCCGTCGGTGAGCACGAAGCGCCCCTCGCCCAATTCGATCACGTCGCCGGGCTGCGCGAGGATCAGCGCCTCCTGCAGGCGCGTGGCTGCACCCTCGCCCGGTTCGACGCGGTGAGTCTCGGCGGCGAGCGGTGCGGCCGTTGCGAGCAGCGCGGTGGCAAGTGCCAGTCGGTTCATGATGTTCTCCCTCTCCGCCGCGCACTCTGGCGCAAGGGGGGGAAGAAATGCAAGCGGCTAGCCGACGCCCAGCGCGCACAGCCCCGCAGAGGTGGTGAGCACCGCGACCGCCTCGCCGTCGTCGACGCGGCGCAGGCGCTTGACGAGTTCGCCGAGGCCGTAGCCCTCTTCCGGCTCGCCCTCCTGCGCCGCCATGCCCTGCCGCAGTTTCCACAGCTGGCCGAGGGTGAGGCGTTCGACCATGCGCTCGGCCATGCATTCGGCGCGTTTCTCGCCGATGCCGGATTCCACAAGCGCGCCCTTCACCTGCCAGCGCACCAGCGGGTCGGCGAGGCCGGTGAACAGGGCGCCGGCCGCCAGCGCAACGGCCAGCAGAAGTCCGATCAGCAGCTTGCGCATCAATCCAGCGACTTGACGATTTCCTCGACCATCTTCTTCGCGTCGGCGAGGAGCATGACGGTCTGGTTCATGTAGAACACGTCGTTGTCGACCCCGGCATAGCCGACGCCGCCCATCGAGCGCTTGATGAAGAACACCTGCTTGGCCTTGTCGACGTCGAACACCGGCATCCCGTAGATGGGCGAGGACTTGTCGGTCTTGGCCGCGGGGTTCACCACGTCGTTCGCGCCGATGATGAAGGCAACGTCGCACTGGGCGAATTCGGAGTTGATGTCCTCGAGTTCGAAGACCTCGTCATAGGGCACGCTGGCTTCGGCGAGGAGCACGTTCATGTGCCCCGGCATGCGGCCCGCGACGGGGTGGATGGCATACTTCACCTCCACGCCCTTTTCCTTCAGCTTGTCGCCCATTTCGCGAAGCGCGTGCTGCGCCTGAGCGACCGCCATGCCGTAGCCGGGAATGATGATGACCTTCTCGGCCTGCTCCAGCATGTAGGCGGCATCTTCCGCACTGCCCTGCTTGTAAGGGCGCTGCTCGCGCGCTCCGCCGGCGCCGCCCGCACCCGCGTCGGCACCGAAGCCGCCCGCGATCACGGAAATGAAGCTGCGGTTCATCGCCCGGCACATGATGTAGCTCAGGATCGCCCCCGAGGAGCCCACGAGGGCGCCGGTGATGATCATCGCGCTGTTGCCGAGCGTGAAGCCCATCGCCGCCGCGGCCCAGCCCGAGTAGGAGTTGAGCATCGACACCACGACCGGCATGTCCGCCCCGCCGATGGGAATGATCAGCAGGAAGCCGATGGCGAAGGCGAGCACCGTGATCCAGATCACCAGCTGGCCTTCTCCGGCCCCGCCTGCGCCCGACAGCGTGTAGGCAGCGATCAGGCCGAGAATCGCGAGCAGCGTGCCGAGGTTGATGACATGCCGCCCCGGCAGCAGGATCGGCGAACCGCTCATCCGGCCCGAGAGCTTGAGGAAGGCGATCACGGAACCCGAGAAGGTGATCGCCCCGATCGCGATGCCGAGGCCGAGTTCGACGCGGCTCACCGCCATGATCTGCCCGGCTGCATCGGTGATCCCGAAGGCGGCCGGGTTGAGCCAGGCGGCAAGACCCACCACCACCGCGGCGAGGCCCACAAGGCTGTGGAAGCCCGCGACCAATTCGGGCATCGCCGTCATGGCGATGCGCCGCGCGATGGTGACGCCGAGCACAGCGCCGATCGCGATGGCGACCCCGATCTCGACGAGGTTGGTGCCATGCATCACCAGCGTGGTGCCAACGGCAATCGCCATGCCGATCATGCCGTTGCGGTTGCCCGCGCGGCTCGAGGCGGGGCTGGAGAGCCCGCGCAGCGCGAGGATGAAGAACACGCCCGCAACGAGATAGGCGAGCATCGCCCAGGCGGGCGTCGCGCCCTCGCCCGAGGCGGCGGCGGAAAGGAGGGAGAAGTCCATCTTTTACTTCTCCTTCTTCTTGTACATCGCGAGCATGCGCTCGGTCACCGCGAAGCCGCCGAAGATGTTGACGCTCGCCATCACCACCCCCGCGAGCGCGAGATACTTGGCGACCGGGTTTTCGGCCTCGGCCGCCGCGATCAGCGCGCCGACAATGATCACCGAGGAAATCGCATTGGTCACCGCCATCAGCGGGGTGTGGAGCGCCGGGGTCACCGACCAGACGACGTAATAGCCCACGAAGCAGGCCAGCACGAAGATCGAGAGAATTGAGATAAAGTCCATGTCAGCCCCTTGTTGCGGTCCATGGCAGAACGAAATTGCGGCCTTCCGCCCAGGTCTGGCCGATGATCTTGCCATCCACCAGACAGGCCGACGAGTGATAGAGCCCCTGACCGTCAGTCGTGCGGAAGGCGATGCAGTTGCGGCCCTGCGCGCTGCCGGCCCGCCCGGCGAGGATCTCGCTGTTGTAGAAACTGCCCGTCACGCTTCCATCGGGTGCGACAGTCAGCACCATGGGCTGCGAATAGGGCTCGTCCGCGAGATCGATCCGGAGATCGACCGTCCACGCGCCCGACATAGCCGCCGCGCGTTCCTCGGCTGGCGCCGCCGCGATCAGCAGCGCCGCCAGGGGGGCAACAAGCGACCTCACCCCGTCAGCCGCTCGTTAACGACCTTGCCGCCCTGGGTCAGGCGGATCGCATTGCCGATTTCCTCGTCGAGCACGGGCTTGCCCTGCTCCTTGTCCCAGAAGGCGCTGAGGAAGTTGTAGTGATTGCGCGCGAACAGCGCCGAAGCGTCGGCGGGGAGCGTCGCGGGGGTGTTCGAATAGCCGATGATCTTGACGCCGTGCTTCTCGACCACCTGATCGGCGACGGACCCTTCGACATTCCCGCCCTGCGCCACGGCAAGATCGTAGATCACGCTGCCCGGCTTCATCGTCGCGATCTGCGCGTCGGTGATGAGTCGCGGTGCGGCCCGGCCCGGGATCAGCGCGGTGGTGATGACGATGTCCTGCTTGGCGATGTGCCCGCTCACCAGTTCGGCCTGCGCCTTCTGGTATTCTTCGCTCATTTCGGTGGCATAGCCGCCCGAGCCTTCGCCCTCGATCCCGGCGACGTTTTCGACGAAGATCGGCTTGGCGCCCAGCGACTGGATCTGCTCCTTGGTGGCCGAGCGCACGTCGGTCGCCGAGACCTGTGCGCCCAGCCGCCGCGCGGTCGCAATCGCCTGAAGGCCCGCAACGCCCACGCCCATGATGAAGACGCGCGCGGCCTGCACCGTGCCGGCCGCGGTCATCATCATCGGGAAGGCGCGGCCATAGGCGTCCGCCGCCGCCAGCACCGCCTTGTAGCCCGCAAGGTTCGACTGCGAGGACAACACGTCCATCGACTGCGCGCGGGTGATGCGCGGCATGAATTCCATGCTCAGCGCCTCGAAGCCGCCTGCCGCATAGGCATCGACCACCTCGCGCTTGGTGAAGGGATCGAACAGCGCCGCCACCCATGCGCCGGGCTTCGCTCCCGAAAGCAGCGCCACGTCGGGCGCCTGGATGCCGAGCACGATGTCGGCATCCTTCACCGTTGCCGCCGCGTCGCCCAGCGTCGCGCCGGCATCGGCATAGGCCGCATCCTCGACCGAAGCGGTCACGCCCGCTCCCGTCTCCACCGCGACCGTGCAGCCGAGCGCGGCAAACTTCTTCACCGTTTCCGGCGTGGCGGCGACGCGCGTCTCGCCCGAGGCGCGCTCTTTCAGGATGGCGATTTTCACGTGGCGCGGCTTAGCTGGCGATCGCCGCGACGACGGCGAACACGATCACCGCGATCACCGGAACGGCCCATTTGAGCGTGCCCATGAAGCCGCTGTAGGTGGCCTGGGCCTTTTCCATGTCGTGAACAGTCATTCTGCTTATTCCCCTTGGGCCCCTCAACGCGCGATGGCGCGATTGGTTGCCGAATGGTTGCCGAAAAATCGGACCGGGCGGTCCATGGCGTTCCCGTATCGGAGCAGGGCGGCTATCTCAAGTCACCTTTAGTGAGAGTCTGACCCTTCCCCCGCCCGATGCCGCGCAGCCCCTGTCCCGCGACGGCACAGCCTTAATCGGGTCTTTACCTCCCCGCCTTATGGGTGCGCGGTGATGTCGTTTCCGGGCGCCCCGCCCGGACGAACGAGGGAGCCGAGCGGCACAGCTGATGGCAGAGATGGATTGCCTTCCCCACGCGCAGGAAGACGCGCGAATCGTCATGCTGATCGACGACGAGCCCGCCCAGTCGCGGCTCATCACCGCGATTGCCGCGCGCGACGGCTGGCGCACGATCGTAGCCCCCGATGCCGAGACCGCGATCGCCATGCTCGGCACGCGCGAGGGGATGCAGCTCTCCGCGATCCTGCTCGACCAGTGGGTGCCGGGCGACGATGCCTGCGCGCTGATCGCCGAGCTGAAGTCGCGCCGCCCCGCGCTCCCCATCCTGATGCTCACCACCAGCGCCTCGCCGCTGCTCGCCGTCGAGGCGATGCGCGCGGGCGCCAGCGACTATCTGGTCAAGCCCGTCTCGCCCGACCGGCTGATGGAGGCGCTGCGCACCGTCACCACCCGCGAGACCGCGCGCGACGAGCTCGCCCCGCTCACCGAGAAGATGTCGGCCAGTCTCGATTTCGACGCGATGATCGGCACCGCCCCGTCTTTCCGCGCCGCGCTCGCCCAGGCCGCCAAGGCCGCGCGCGGGCACGGCCATGTCCTGATCGAGGGCGAGAGCGGCACCGGCAAGGAAATGCTGATGCGCGCGATGCACGGCGCCTCCCCCCGCGCCAAGGACCCGCTGCGCATCATCAACCTCGCTTCGATCCCGCCCGGCTCGATCGATTCGGTGCTGTTCGGGCACGAGCCCGGCAGCTTCCCCGGCGCCTTCGATCGCCAGATCGGCGCCTTCCAGCATTGCGACGGCGGCACCCTGATCCTCGACGAGATCGACCGCCTCACTCCCGTCCTCCAGCAGCGCCTCGCAGAGGCGCTCGAGACCGGGATCATCCGCCCCGTGGGCGCGAGCTATGGCTTCCGGGTCGAGGTGCGTCTGCTGGTCACCAGCAATGTCGGGATCGACCGGATGGTGGAGGCCGGGCAGTTCGACGCGGCGCTCGCAGCCAAGCTCGGCGCGACCCGCATCGTCCTGCCTCCCCTTCGCGAGCGCACCGGCGACATCCCCGCCCTTACCCGCCACTTCCTCGCCCGTATCGGCGAGCAGCCGGGGCTCAACCACCTTTCGGTCAGCGACAGCGCGCTCGCCCTGCTTGCCGCCTACGACTGGCCGGGCAACGTCCGCCAGCTGCAATCGGTGCTGTTCCGCGCCGCGGTCTACTGCGAGGGCAATTCGCTCACCGCCGACAGCTTCCCGCAGCTCTCCGAGATGCTCGGCGAACAGGGCAGCATCACCAGCGCCAGCAGCCACGAGGGCGTGGGGATCATGCTCTACACCCCCGACGGCAACCTGCGCCCGCTCGAGGAGATCGAGGCCGACGTGATCCGCCTCGCCATCGGCCACTATCGCGGCCGCATGACCGAGGTGGCGCGCAGGCTCGGGATCGGGCGCTCGACGCTCTACCGCAAGCTCTCCGACCTCGGCATCGACAACGCTGCTTGATCGGCGCGGCCGTCGGCTCTAGCCGGGGGCAATGACCACACTTCAGGACTTCACCGGGCGCAGCGCGCTCGTCACCGGCGCGGCTTCGGGGATCGGAGCCGCTTGCGCGAAGGCGCTGGCCGCGCGGGGGGCGGCGCGGCTGTTCCTCGTCGACGTCGACGCGGCGGGGCTCGACGCGCTCGACCTGCCCGGCGAGGTCCACCGCATCACCGGCAGCGTAGCCGACGAGGCGCTGTGGCAGGCGCTCGAACCCCGCCTCGCCGGCCTCGACCACGCCGTCGTCAACGCCGGCATCGGCGCGGGCGGCCCGATCGCGGGCCTGTCGCTGGCCGAGTGGCGCCGGGTGATGGCCGTCAATCTCGACGGCGCCTTCATGACCCTTGCGACCGCGCTGCGGGCGATGGAGGGCAAGGCGGGCAGCGTCGTCGTGGTCGCCTCGACCACCGGTCTCAAGCCCGTCCCCGGTATCGGTCCCTACGGTGTCTCCAAGGCCGCGGTCGCCCACATGGCCCGCATCGCCGCCGCCGAGAACGCCAGAAAAGGCATCCGCGTCAATGCCATAGCTCCCGGCGGCGTCGACACCGCGATCTGGGAGAGCGGCGAGGACTTCAAGGCCTCGGTCGCCGCCATCGGCCGCGAGGCGACCCTCAAGGCCATGGCCAAGACCACCCCGCTGGGCCGCTTCGCCACCTCGGAGGAGATGGCCGACAGCATCTGCTACCTTCTGAGCGATGCCGCCGCCAATATCACCGGCCACGTGCTGGTGTCGGACGGCGGCTTCACGCTCTGACGGGTCACCAGTTGAAGGTCTGGCTCGCCAGCGTGGCGCTGGTGTTGCCCTTGAGCGTCAGCGTCAGCGCCTTCGCCTTCCAGTCGATGTCGACGAGGCCGTAGTTCTCGATCGGGAAGAACTTCGTCACGCGCGCCGGATCGGGCTCGCGCGCGGTGCTGCGCTCGATATCGTCCCCGAAGGCGAGGTTGAGCGAGGAGCTGGTCAGCTCCCACAGCGTCTCGCCCTTGTGCTCGGTCTTGTAGATGCCCGCCGCATGGCGATCGCCCGAGAGCAGCACCAGCCCGCTCGCCTCGCGGCGCCCCAGCAGGTCGAACAGCCGCGCGCGCTCCGCCGGGAAGTTGGTCCAGCCCTCGAACTGGTGCGCGGTGGTGATGACCTGGGTCGAGGAGACCACGATCCTGAGATCGGCGGGCTTGGCCAGCTCCTGTTCGAGCCACGCCCACTGCGCGGCCCCCAGCACGGTCTTTTCCGGGCTGTCGTCGGGCAGGTAGCCGCCGAGCGGCGGGCGGTCCTTGCTCCACGCTACACGCTTTAGGTCCGAACGGAAGAAGCGGGTGTCGAGCAGGATCACCTGCACGCGCCTGCCCTCGGGGCCGGTGATGGTGCTCTCGTAGACCCCGGGCCGCGCCTTCACCGCATCGGACGAGCGCCAGAAGCTCTCGAACAGCGCCTCGCCCCAGCGGCGCATAGGGAAGCTGGCCCCGGCATCGTTGAGGCCGAAATCATGGTCGTCCCAGGTCGCCATCATCGGGATCTTGGTGCGGAATTCGCGGAACTCGGGGTGCGAGGCCTGGAGCAGATAGGATTTGCGCAGGGACTCCAGCCCGGCGTCGGCATCCCAGCCGTTGTCGCCATAGACATTGTCGCCGATCATCAGGAACAGCTGCGGGTTCTGCGCGGCGATCTGCGCCCACATATGCTGCGGCGCGCTCTGGTGGTTGCAGCTGCCGAAGGCGATGCGGGTGAGCGTCGCGGCCGGGCTCAGCGCGGGCGTGGGCCCCGCATCGGGCATGGCGACCTGCTGGCGCAGGGCGGCGAAATAGGGCTCGAGCAGCTGGTCCGGGGTCACGGCGACCGGCGCCGGCGCCGCGCCGATGGCGGGGGCGGAAAGCCCGAGGGCGGTGGCAGCGAGCAGCAGCGAAGGGCGCATCGGGGAACTCCTTGAAACAACAGACATGACGTGGCCGTGCTGGCGACCTCCGATGACAGGGTTGCGACAGCGGGGTGCCTCCCGCCCCGCCTGCCCTGCCCGCTCGCCGCCGGCCGGGCGAAGTTTACAAAGTTGACAGTGTAAACTTCGATTTCCTACAGGTTTTCCGCTTTTCTTTCATCGCGTTATCCCCCAAAACCGAAATTGACACTGTGCGCGGCATTTTTCCGGGCGTCCCAGCCAGCGCAGGCGTCCCCGCGTCCGCCCTGCCTAGCGCACCGCCCCGGCGTAGGAAAGGGTCCGGCTGGCCTCCTCAGAGCGGCGGGAGCGCGCTGAAATCGGTGAGCGCCGCATCGCGCAGCCCGCGCCACACGTTTCTCGCCTGCACCGTCTCGGCGACATCGTGGACGCGCAGCAGATGGACGCCCGCGTCCATGCCCTTCACCGCGAGCGCGATCGAACCCGCCAGCCGCGCGCCCGCCTCCTCCTCGTGCGACAGCGCGCCGATCATGCGCTTGCGGCTCGCCCCCAGCATCAGCGGGCTGCCGAGCGCGTGGAACAGCGGCAGGGCATTGATCAGCGCGAGGTTCTCGGCGAGCGACTTGCCGAAACCGATGCCGGGATCGCAGATGATGCGGTCTGCTGCCACGCCGGCGGCGATGGCGCGGGCGCGGGCGGCCTTCAGGAAGTCGAAGACCTCGCTCACCACGTCGGCATAATCGCCGCCCTTGTGCAGATCCTCGCCGCTTCCGGGCGCGTGCATGAGGGTGACCGGGCAACCCTCGGTTGCGACCACCTCGATGCTGCGCGGATCGTAGCGCAGGGCCGAGACATCGTTCGCCATGTGCGCCCCCGCCGCGAGCCCCGCCGCCAGCACGCCCGCGCGGCGGGTGTCGAGGCTGATCGCGGCGCCCATCGCGGCGCAATAGGCGACTGCGGGGAGGATGCGGCCGATCTCCTCGTCCTCGAAGGTCGCCGAAGCCCCCGGGCGGGTGCTCTCCCCGCCGATGTCGATGATCGCCGCGCCCGCCTCGAGCATGGCGGCGGCATGGGCGCGGCCGGCCTCGGCCTCGTCGTGCCGGCCGCCGTCGGAGAAGCTGTCAGGGGTGACGTTGAGGATCCCCATCACCTGCGGCTGGTCGAGCCGCACGGTGCGCGCGCCCAGTTCCAGCGGCGGGTGGACCTTGGCGAGGTTCGCCCATTGCTCCGCGCCGTCCTGCGCGAGGCCGCCCGGAAGGCGCGCGATCGCCGCCTCGATCACTTCGCGGGTGCCCAAGGTCCGCTCGGCCACCTGCCCGCCCTCGCGCACCACAAGCGCGAACTCGCGCGCATAGGCCATGCTGCCACCGAGCCGCACCGCCCCGCCCTCGACCGCCTGCGGGCCGGAAACGAGGGTGAGCGGGTGGATGTAGACCGCGGCGGCCATGGCCCGCGATCAGTCCTCGGCGGCGAGCAGGTAGAGCTGGCGCGCAGCGTCGATCGGCTGCACGTTCGCGCCGCTCTCGTAGTGCCAGAAGGCCCAGCCGTTGCAGGACGGCGCGCCCTGGAGCTCCTTGCCGAGGCCGTGGATCGACCCGGTCTTGCCGCCGCACTCGAGCGAACCGTCGGTCCGCACCGTGGCGATCCAGCGGCGCTTCTTGTCGAACACCTCGGAGCCGGGCGGGATCAGCCCCGCCTCGACCACCGCCCCGAAGGCCACCTTGGGCGCGGTGCGGGGGCTCTGCATGGTCGTGAGCGCGCTTTCATCGAGCGGCAGTTCGCGGGCGATACGCTTGGTAGCGACCTCGCGGTAGACATCCTCGCGCTCGCAGCCGATCCATTCGCGCCCCAGACGCTTGGCCACCGCGCCGGTGGTGCCGGTCCCGAAGAAGGGATCGAGCACCACGTCGCCCTTCTCTGTCGTCGCCAGCAGCACGCGGTAGAGCAGCGCCTCGGGCTTCTGGGTGGGGTGCGCCTTCTTCCCGTTCTCCTTCAGCCGCTCGTTCCCCGAGCAGATCGGCAGCACCCAGTCGCTGCGCATCTGGAGCTCGTCGTTGAGCGTCTTCATCGCGCGGTAGTTGAAGTGGTAGCGCGCCTTTTCGCCCATGCTCGCCCAGATCAGCGTCTCGTGGGCGTTGGTGAAGCGGGTGCCCTTGAAGTTGGGCATGGGGTTGGTCTTGCGCCAGACGATGTCGTTGAGAATCCAGAAGCCCAGGTCCTGCAGGATCGCGCCGACGCGGAAGATGTTGTGGTACGAGCCGATCACCCACAGGGCGCCGTCGGGCTTCAGCACGCGGCGCGCCTCGGTCAGCCATTCGCGGGTGAACGTGTCGTAGGCCGCCATGCTGTCGAACCGGTCCCAGTGGTCGGTCACGGCATCGACATGGCTGCCATCCGGACGGTTGAGGTCTCCGCCGAGTTGCAGGTTGTAGGGCGGATCGGCGAAGACGAGGTCGATGCTCGCCGTGGGCAGCGAGCGCATCGCGGCGATGCAATCACCGGGCAGGATGCGGCCCAGCGGCAGATCGGGCGCGCGCACGATTTCCTGCGTCTTTTGAACGCTTTTCGCCCGCGACTTCACCTTGTCTATCACGCCCGCCACGTGGCCCTCGCCTCTCATGCATGGAACTTATCCACAGGCATGAGTCTTTGAAGAGTCCGCGTCAAGCCTCTAATTTTGCCCACCCTTTGCGGCAGGCAACGCCAGCGGCGCGGAACGAAACGAGTCCGGCACAAGATGTAGAGTCCTCCGCCACCCGGCGGACTCGATATGCGGGGGTGTGGCGCAAAGGACTCAAGCGCCGCGGCTTCAGTCCGCGAAGGGCCAGCCGAGCGTTTTGGCGAACAGCTTCTTGTGCCGCGCGTAGGCTTCCTCGCCGACGCACATTTGGCCGACATAATGCGCCATCGCCATGATCTTCGGGATCATCGCCACCCGCGCCGCATCCCATGCCGCGACCGCATCCCAGCTGAGGCTGGCGGCGGCCTTGGCCTTGGCCATCTCGGCATCCATCTCCCCGCGCAACTCGCCGAGCAGGCGCTCGAGCTGGGGGACGAAATCGGGCGGATAGCCGCCCGGGTGCTCGGGCAGGTCGAGCACGAAGCTCGACCGCTGGTCGGCAGCGAGCAGCAGGGTGTTCCACGGCTGCTGCGGCCACAGCCCGCAGGTCACCGCGAGCATGTGGCCGTAGGGACCGTTCCAGAGCGCCCACGGCAGCATCGCATAGGCGCACACGGTGGTGCCCACGGGAAGCTGGGAATTGACCCGCTCGAGGAACTGGCGCTGCCGGTCGATCTGCTCCTGCTGGAGCGCGTCGGCGCGTTCCTGGGTCATGCGGTGGTTGGCGGGCGAATCCGGCTGCATCCCCATCCCGCGCAGGGTGTCGCCCGCGGGCCCGTCCCACACCTCCTCGGGCAGGATGCGCCTGGCGGGCGCGTCGTTCGCAACCTCATGGGGCGCGGCGCGCGGGGCCACAGGCTGGCCGGCACCGGTCTGCTTGCGGCCGAAAACGGGACGATGGATGGTCATGACGCATTACCCTTTCGCGCCATGCTTAAGGGAAAAACCTGAAATCTTTATTGATTGTCGGTTCAGATCAGCTGGAGCTGCGCCACCGGCGCGAAGCTGCGGCGGTGGAGCGGGCTCGGCCCGTGGCGGCGCAGCGCCTCGAGGTGTTCCGCCGTGCCGTAGCCCTTGTTGCGCTCCCAGCCGTAATGGGGATGCGCGGCGGCGGCCTCGCACATCAGGCGGTCGCGCCATTCCTTGGCGATGATCGAGGCGGCGGAGATGCACGGCTCCAGCCCGTCTCCGCCGACGATCGCGCGCGCCGGCCAGCACCACCCGGCGCAGCGCCCGTGCGGGGTGAGGTTGCCGTCGATCAGCACCTCGCGCGTCTCGCAGCCCAGCGCCGCGGTGAGGCTCGCCACCGCGCGGGTCATCGCCAGCATCGTCGCCATGAAGATGTTGACCCGGTCGATCTCCTCCGGCTCGACCACCGCCACGGCCCAGCCGCAGCCCTGCCGGATCGCCGTGTCCAGCCGTGCGCGGCGGTTCGCCGAAAGCCGCTTGGAATCGTCGAGCCCTGCCGGTATCGCCGCACCCAGAACCACGGCCGCAGCCACCACCGGCCCGGCGAGCGGCCCGCGGCCAGCCTCGTCGACGCCGATCACCACCGGCTCGTCCCTGATCGCCAAAACCGGAGTGACCCCTATCATGATCCGTTCCGCCCGATTCCTCGCCGCCTTCTCTCTCCCGGCGCTGGCGCTGGCAAGCTGCGCCAATGCCGAAACCGGGGAAAGCGCCCAGTCCGCCGACACCGCCGCCACCGGCGCCGCAGCCGAGGGCAAGCCTTTCGCGGTCAGCGAGGTCGCGAGCTTCGAGGAACCCTGGGCGATTGCCTTCGCGCCCGGCACCCAGATGCTCTTCGTCACCGAGAAGTCGGGGACGCTCAAGGTGCTCGACGCCGCCAGCGGCAAGGTGGGCACGGTCGCCGGCGCGCCGCAGGTCGATTACGGCGGCCAAGGCGGGCTCGGCGAGGTCGCTTTCCTCCCGGCCGAGGCGGGCAAGCCGCTTGACGGGCGCACGATCTACCTGAGCTGGGCCGAGGCCGGCGAGGGCGATACGCGCGGCGCGGCAGTCGGCCGGGGCACGCTGGCCTGCACCGCGGTCGATTCCTGCGCGGTGGAAGGCCTGTCGGTGATCTGGCGACAGACCCCCAAGGTCACGGGCCGCGGCCACTATTCGCACCGCATCGCCTTCTCGCCCGACGGCCAGTATCTCTTCATCGCCAGCGGCGAGCGGCAGAAGATGCAGCCCTCGCAGGAGACCGGCAACACGCTCGGCAAGATCGTGCGCCTGAACCTCGACGGCACGCCTGCCGCGGGCAACCCGATTGCCGACCAGGGCGGGGTGAATGCCGAGATCTGGTCGTGGGGCCACCGCAACATCCTCGGCATGGACTGGGATGCGCAAGGCCGCCTGTGGGAGGTCGAGCGCGGGCCGGCGGGCGGTGACGAGCTCAACCTCGTCAAGCCCGGCGCCAATTACGGCTGGCCGGTGCGCTCCAACGGGGAGCATTACAACGGAGATCCGATCCCCGATCACGAGCCCTCGGACGGCTTCGCCCAGCCCGCGGCGAGCTGGACCCCGGTGATCGCGCCGGGCGACATGCTGTTCTACTCCGGCGACCTGTTCGCCGCGTGGAAGGGCCAGGCGCTGATGCCGGGGCTCAAGCCGCAGGCGCTGATCGCGGTCGCCATCGAGGGCGAGACCGCGCGCGAGACGGCACGCTACGATTTCGGCAAGCGCCTGCGCGCAATCGCGCAAGGGCCCGACGGCGCGGTGTGGATCGCCGAGGACGGCAAGGGCGCCAAGCTGCTGAAGCTGACCCCGCGCTGATGGCCGCTCTCCCCCGCGCGGCCGAGACCGCGACCATCATCCCGCTCGAGGCGGTCGATCCCGCCATGATCGAGGAAGTGCTCGACCGCGCCTTCGGGCCGGATCGCCATGCGCGCACCGCCTATCGCATCCGGGAGGGCATGGACTGGCTGCCCGGCCTCAGCCTCGCCGCGCTCGATGCGGACGAGATGCTGGTGGCGACGATCCAGTGCTGGCCGATCGGGTTGCAGACGAAAAAGGGGCAGGTGCCGCTGGTGATGGTCGGACCGGTCGCCGTCGTCCCCGAACGGCAGGGCGAGGGTTTCGGCATCGGCCTGATGAGCGCCATGCTCGCCGAGGACGCGCGGCTCGCCGCCACCGGTGGTCGCGCCCTCCCGCAGGTGCTGATCGGGGATGCGGAGTATTACGGTCGCTGGGGCTTTTCCGCCGCGATGACGGGCGGCTGGCGCTGCCCGGGCCCCTATGAACAGCACCGCCTGCTCGCCCGCGGCCACGGGCTTGCCGCCATGCCGGCGGAAGGCATGCTGGGGCCGTGGGAGGGCTAGGGGGGAGATAACCCCTTCACCTTGCGCGCCCCATCTGTCATCCCTGCCTGCGCCATGCCCTACGAACCGCCCCCGCACCTTGCCGGCCTGACGCTCTCCGAGATTGCCGCGCTGGTGGCCGACCGCAAGCTCCCGCCGGTCGAGAGCTGGGCGCCGCAGAAAGTGGGCGAGAGCCACATGGTGATCGCTGCCGACGGGACCTGGTTCCACGAGGGCGGGCCGATCCGCCGCGAGGCGATGGTGCGCGCCTTCGCGGGCCTGCTGACCCGCGACGAGGCCGGGCACCACTGGCTTGTCACCCCCTTCGAGAAGCTCGCCATCGAGGTCGAGGACGCCGCCTTCATCGCGGTCGACTGCGTGCGCGCCGAGGGGGCCCTCGCCTTCCGGCTCAACACCGACGACATCGTCATCGCCGGGCCCGATCATGCCCTGCGCGCTGCCGGCACGGCCGAGGAACCGGCGCTCTACCTCCACGTGCGGCGCGGCTGCGAGGCGCGGCTCAACCGTTCGACCTGGGCGCAGCTCGCCGAAATCGCGCTGGCGGAGGGGGCGGAGGAAAACGGCTGGCTGGTCGAGAGCCAGGGCGAGGCCTTCCGCCTGCTGCCATGAGCATCCTTGCCCCCCTCTCGCGCGCCTTTGCCGAGGGCCATGCGCGCGACATCCCCGATCTGCTGAGCGACGCGCAGTTCGCCCGCGATGGCCGCGCGACGCCGGCCGCGGTGCTGATCGCGATCACCGACGTGGCAGACGATCCACAGGTGATCCTCACCCAGCGCCCCCGCGCGATGCGCGACCACCCGGGGCAGGTCGCCTTCCCCGGCGGCAAGATCGATCCGGGCGAGGATGCCGTCACCGCCGCCCTGCGCGAGGCCGAGGAGGAGCTCGCCCTCCCCCGCAGCGCGGTGCAGGTGATCGGCACCAGCGATGTCTATCACACCGGCACCGGCTTCGTGGTGACGCCGGTGGTGGGCGTGGTGCCGCACGGCCTGCCGCTCGTGCCCAACCCGCAGGAGGTCGAGGCATGGTTCGAGGCGCCGCTCGCCCTGCTGCTCGATCCCGCCAGCTGGACCACCAACGAGACATTCTGGCGGGGGGCGACGCGGCGCTATCTCGAGCTTGAATGGCAGGGCTTCCGCATCTGGGGCGTGACGGCGGCGATCATGGCCAACCTGTCGCGGCGGATCACGCTGGAGGCGCTGCGCGATGCTGCGTGATCTGGCCGAAGCCGACTGGACCCGCCGCGAGGGTCTCGTAGCGCTGACGGCGGCGCTGGGGGCCGAGAACATCCGCTGGGTCGGCGGGGCGGTGCGCGACGGGCTACTGGGCGTCGCCGTGGCGGACGTCGATTGCGCCACCAAGCTCATGCCCGCCGAGGTCATTGCCGCCTGCGGGCGCGCCGGCATCCGCACCGTGCCGACCGGGATCGAGCACGGCACCGTCACCGCGATCCTGAAGGACGGCCCGGTCGAGGTCACCACCCTGCGCCGCGATGTCGCCACCGACGGACGGCGCGCCACGATCGCCTTCGCATCCGACTGGCCCGAGGATGCCGCAAGGCGCGATTTCACGATCAACGCGCTCTATGCCCATCCCGAGACGCTGGAGATCGACGACTGGTTCGGCGGGCGCGAGGATCTTGCCGCCGGGCGGGTGCGCTTCATCGGCGAGGCGGCGGCGCGGATCGCCGAGGATCACCTCAGGATCCTGCGCTACTACCGCTTCCAGACCCGCTTCGGCGCCGATCTCGATCAGGAGGCCGAGGATGCCTGCGCGGCGCTGGCGCATACGCTGAAGGGCCTCAGCCGCGAGCGCATCGCGGCCGAGCTGCTGGCCCTGCTCGCCCTGCCCGATCCCCATCCGACGCTCGAACGGATGCGGGCGCGTGGGGTGCTCGGCGTGATCCTGCCCGAGGCCTGCGCGCCGCAGCTCGCCGCCCTCGCCCGCCTGATCGCCGCCGAGCGGGAACAGGGTTTCGCGCCCGATCCGGTGCGGCGCCTCGCCGCCCTGCTGCCGCCCTCGGCTGACGTGGCCGAGACCGTCGCCGCCCGCCTGCGGCTGTCCAAGGCCCAGCGCGGCCGTCTCGTCGCTGCCGCCGAGCGCGCGCCCGAAGATGCGGCCGCGCCGCTGGCGCTCGCCTATCGCCTGACCCCGCCGGTCGCGGCCGACCGCCTGCTGCTGGCGGGTGCCGATGCGCGCGCCGTGGCGCAGTGGAGCGTCCCCGTCTTCCCGCTCAAGGGCGGCGCGATCGTTGCGCGGGGCGTGAGCGCGGGGCCATCCGTCGCGCGTATCCTTCAGGCTGTCGAGGCACGCTGGGTCGCCGAGGGTTTCCCCGATGGGGAGCGGATCGAGGCGCTGCTCGCCGAGGAACTGGACAAGGCGCGCGCCTGACCCCCGTGCCGGGGCGAACGGGGCCAAAACCGCGACGGATGTGCCCCGCTCCGGTTGCCGCGCGTGTCTCACGCAGGTTAGCATCAGGCCTGCGGGCCAGACCGGGACGCAGCCCCAAGAAGGCGCACCGGTCACTCTCCCCGGCCTTGTCGGCCCCTCGCCGCGGTGTCCTTCCCGAACCGCTCGCGCCCGCGATCCCCTGCCGGTCGTGCCGTTCCCGCGGCACGGCTCCCGGCCACAAGAGTACGGAGTTGAAAGATGAAAACCCTCAAGCTGGCGCTGCTTGCCGGCGCTCTTGCCGTCACCCCCGCGGCGGCCATGGCGCAGGACGTCGGCGCGACGATCTACGGCAATGACGGCAACCCGGTGGGCACCGTTTCCGAAATCGATGATCAGGTGGTGGTGATCGACACCGGCAAGCACAAGGCGGCGGTGCCGGTGAGCATGCTCTACGACGCCGATGCCGGCAAGAGCGTCAACGCCACCCGCGACCAGGTCGACACGATGATGGACCAGCGCGTCGCCGAGGCGAACGCCAAGCGCGATGCGGCGCTGGTCGTGGGCGCGAGCGTCGTCTCTGCCGGCGGCCGCGATGTCGGCAAGCTGACCGAGGTCGACCTTGCCGCCGACCGCATCCTGCTCGAGAGCCCGCAGGGCAAGCTCCAGATGCGCAAGGAACACTTCGCGGTGAACCCGCAGGGCCAGCTGGCGGTGCTCTACAGCCGCGAGCAGATCGCCAGCGCGGCCACGGGCGGCGGCGCGGCGAAGACCACCGGCGGCGCCTCCTGAGGTTTCGTCAGGGTCGCAGAAGGACTGCGGGAGCATGCCGCTCCCGCAGTCGCTTCAGCCGAACTTGCCGGACTTGGGGAAGCCCTGCGGCGGCATCCGTCCGGCAGCGCCGCGCGCCACCTTCCACATGCGGATTTCGGTCTCCGTTCGGGTGCGCTCGCCCGATCCGCCCATCTGCCAGCTGAGCCCGTCGGCGAGCACGAAGGTCGTCGCGTCCGACAGCCCCCCGTCGCGGTAGCGTTGCAGCTGGACGCCCTGCCCGCGCGACATGACGGGCAGTTCCTCGAGATTGAACACCACCAGCTTGCGGTTCTCGCCAACGACCGCGACGTGATCGTGACCCTCGCCGATCGGGCGGATCACCGCTAGCCGCGCCCCATCCTTGAGATTGACCACCTGCCGGCCCTTGCGGGTCTCGGCCAGCAGCTCGTTCGTCTCGGCGACGAAGCCCTTGCCGTGGTTCGAGGCGAGCAGCAGGCGGCCGCCCGGCTTGTGGACCATCATCGCGCTGACGCTGGCCTCGCTCTCGAGGTCGATCATGGTGCGCACCGGCTCGCCGAAGCCACGCGCGCCGGGGAGCTTGTCGCAGCCCAGGGTGAAGAAGCGCCCGTCCGAGGCGGCCAGCAGCAGCTTGTCGGTGGTCTGCGCGTGGCAGATGAAGGCGAGGCCGTCGCCCTCCTTGTACTTGAACTCCTGGTCGAGCGGCACGTGCCCGGAGGCCGCGCGGATCCAGCCCTTCTGGCTGAGGATCACGGTGACGGGCGCTTTCTCGATCATCGCGTCCATGCTGAACTCGACGGTGGCAGCGGCTTCCGCGATCAGCGTGCGGCGCTTCCCTAGTGCCGTGTCCTCGGCATAGTCCTTGCGCAGATTGCGCAGATCGCGCTTCAGCCGGGTGCGCTGCCGCGCCGGGCTTTCGAGCAGCTTCTCGAGCTCGTCCTGCTCGGCCAGCAGTTCGTCCTGCTCCTTCCTGAGCTGCATTTCCTCGAGCTTGCGCAAGGACCGCAGCCGCATGTTGAGGATCGCCTCGGCCTGGCGGTCGGTGAGGTCGAATTCCGCCATCATCACCGGCTTGGGCTCGTCCTCGGTGCGGATGATCTCGATCACCCGGTCGAGATTGAGGAAGGCGATGATGTAGCCGCGCACCAGCTCCAGCCGGTCGGCGATCTTGGCGAGCCGGTGCCTGGCGCGGCGCTGGAGGATGTCGATCTGCGCGAAGGTCCAGCTCTCGAGCAGTTCCTTCAGCCCCATCACCATCGGCGTCCGCCCCAGCCCGGGCGGGGCGTCGAGCACGTTCATGTTGAGGCTGAAGCGCGTCTCGAGGTCGGTGAGCTTGAACAGGCTCTCCTTGAGCAGTTCGGGATCGACATTGCGGCTCTTGGGGACGATGACGATCCGGATCGCCTCGTCGCTCTCGTCGCGCACGTCCTCGAGGATCGGGAGCTTCCTGTCGGCGATGGCCTGCGCGATCTGCTCGATCAGCTTGGACTTGGGCACCTGGTAGGGAATTTCCGAGATCACCAGCTGCCACTGGCCGCCGCCGAGCCGCTCGATCCCGGCCTCGACGTCGGCGGGGTCCTTCGCCTCGGGCGCAAGGAACCGCCCGCGCAGGCGGAAGGCGCCGCGGCCGGTGCGATAGGCTTCGGAGATGACCGCGGGGCTGTCGATCACGTGGCCGCCGGTGGCGAAATCGGGGCCGTGGAACAGCTCCATCAGCCGTTCATGCGTGACAGAGGGGTTGTCGATCAGTTCCAGCGTCGCATCGATGACCTCGGCGACGTTGTGGCTGGGAATGCTGGTCGCCATCCCCACCGCGATCCCGCTCGCGCCGTTGGCGAGGAGATTGGGGAACAGCCCGGGGAAGATCTCGGGCTCGATCTCCTCGCCGTTGTAGGTGGGCAGGAAATCGACCGTGCCCTCGTCGAGGCCCGCCATCAGCTCCAAGGCGGTCTTCGTCAGGCGCGCTTCGGTGTAGCGGTAGGCGGCGGCGTTGTCCCCGTCGACATTGCCGAAGTTCCCCTGCCCCTCGACCAGCGGATACCTCAGGGCGAAGTCCTGCGCGAGGCGCACCATCGCGTCATAGACCGAGGCATCGCCATGCGGGTGATACTTGCCGATCACGTCGCCGACCACGCGGGCGGATTTCTTGAAGGCGCTCGAAGGGTCGAGCTTCAGCTGCCGCATCGCCCACAGCAGGCGGCGGTGGACCGGCTTCAGCCCGTCCCGCAGATCGGGCAGCGAACGCGCGGTGATCGTCGAGAGGGCATAGACGAGGTAACGCTCCGACAGCGCGGCATCGAAGGGCGCATCGACGATCGCGTCGAAACCATCGTCGGGCGTGTCGGTGATGGTGGGATCGGACATGGACTTCGTCTAGCAACCCGCGCGGGCGCGAGGGAGAGGGCTTTCCACAGGGAAAGCGGCCCGCCGCGCGCCGTAGCCGCCCTGACCCGCCCGAAGGAACTGCATGTGCGAGGCGCGACTAGCCTCGATCTTCACAAGGAGAATTTCCATGCAGCGCGTCCTCATCATCGCCACCGACGGCTTTGAACAGTCCGAACTCGAAAAACCGCGCGACCTGCTGGTCGAAGCGGGCGCCGAGGTCACCATCGCCAGCATCGAACCCGGCGAGATCCGCGGCTGGGACAAGAAGGACTGGGGCCAGACCGTGCCGGTCGACCTGACCATCGGCGAGGTCTCGGTCGACGACTACGACGCCCTGCTGCTCCCGGGCGGCCAGATCAATCCCGATGTCCTGCGTACCCATCGCAAGGTGATCGACCTGGTGCGCGCCTTCGATGCCGCCGAAAAGCCGATCGCGGCGATCTGCCATGCGCCCTGGCTGCTGGCCGAGGCCGATCTGATCGAGGGGCGCACGGTCACCGGCTGGCCCTCGATCCGCACCGATCTCGTCAATGCCGGCGCGGCGGTGGTCGACGAGGAGGTGGTCGTCGACGAGAATCTCATAACAAGCCGCAAGCCGGGCGACATTCCCGCCTTTACCGAGGCGCTGATGGCGGCGCTCGACATGGCGCCTGCCGACTGAGCCTGCGCTGGCGGCAATGGGAGAGGCGGACGCTGACGAGAACGGGCGCAACGGCCTCGCCGAGCAGCGCACCGACTGGGCGGAACGGCGCACGGACTGGGCCGAGGACCGCACCATCATGGCGAACGAGCGCACCTTCGCCGGATGGATGCGCACGGGCCTTGCCGCGGTCGGCATCGGGCTCGGCTTCAACGCGCTGTTCGGACGGCTCGATCCGCCCTGGATACCGCGCGCGCTGGCGAGCGTCTTCATCCTCGTCGCCATCGCGATCTTCTACGCCGCGCAGCGCAAGGCGGCGGAGGTGGCCGACCGGCTCGAGTGCCACAAGGCCCGGCCTATGCGGGGGCTGACGCTCAAGCTGGTGGCAGGCGCGCTGATGGTGGCGAGCGCGGGGCTAGTGGCGGCGATCTGGCTGCTCGATCTGCGCCCGGAATAGCGAGGGCTACATCCGCCGCAGATCGTTGCTTTCGGCGGGGACGGAGACGGTCAGCCCGTCGAGGTCCGGCGTCAGTTCGATCTGGCACGACAGGCGCGAGGTGCGCCGCGCGCCGGCGGCGAAATCGAGCATGTCCTCCTCCTCCTCCGAGGCGGGCGGCAGGCGGTCGAACCACTCGGGGGCGACGATCACGTGGCAGGTCGAGCACGCCATCTGCCCCTCGCAGGTGCCCTCCAGGGGGAGCCCCGCCGCCTGGCCTGCGCGCAGCAGGTTGTCGCCGCTTTCCGCCGCAGTCTGGACGGCTTTCCCGCGCGGATCGATGAAGGTCAGGGTGATGCTCACAGGCCTTGCTCCTTCGCGCCCGCGAGAATCGCGGCGGCGGCGGTCTCGATGTCCTGCCGGGTCGTATAGCGTCCGAAACCGAGGCGGATAGAGGACTTTGCCTCGGCCTCGCTCAGCCCGATCGCGCGCAGCACATGGCTGGGCCGGCCCGATCCGCTGGCGCAGGCGCTGCCGGCGGAGAACATCACCTGACGGCAGTCGCTCATCAGCCGGGCGACGTCGAGACCGTCCTTCCTGATGTTGAGATTGCCGTGCCAGCGATCGACCGCGCTGCCGTTCAGCTCCCACCCGGCGAAAGCCTCCCGCGCCATGGTCCAGAGCTGTTCCACGTGAAACATCTGCTCCGACAGGCTCTCCTGCGCGACCTGCGCCGCCGCGCCGAAACCGGCGCACAGCGCGGGCGAGAGCGTGCCCGAGCGCAGCCCCCCTTCCTGCCCGCCGCCGTGCAACAGGGGGGCGACGACAGCGCCATGACCCACCCACAAGGCGCCGATGCCCTTGGGACCGTGGCACTTGTGGGCGGAGATTGCGATGTAATCGGCCGCGACCTCGACCGGCACCCGGCCATAGGCCTGCACCGCATCGACCAGCACCCTCGCCCCGACCGACCGCGCGATCTCGACCACGGCGGCGAGCGGATTGCGCACCCCGATCTCGTTGTTGATCGCCATGACCGCGACAAGACCTGTCGATGACGTGACATGACCGGCCAACGCATCGACATCGGCGCGCCCATCGGGCGTCACGGGGAGCACCGTGAAGCGCCGCCCCTGCGCCTCGACCGCCCGCCGGCAATCGAGCACCGCGGCGTGCTCGGTGGCGAAGGTGACGACGTCGCCGGGGGTGCCCTGCAGCACCATGTTGATCGCCTCGGTCGCGCCGCTCGTGAAGACCAGCTGGCCGCCCGCGGGCAGCAGCGCCGCGACCCGTTCGCGCGCGGTCTCGACCGCCGCGGCGGCCATGCGGCCCATGCGGTGCGCGCTGTGCGGGTTGCCGAAGGTGTCGTCGGCAGGTCCGCCGAGCCAGCGCAGCATCGCCTCGCGCGCTTCGGGCGCGAGCGGGGTGGTGGCCTGGTAGTCGAGGTAGATCATGCCCCTGCCCCTACCCGTTCGTGCCGAGCTTGTCGAAGCACCGTTCTTCTTTGTGCGCTTTGGTCCGAAAGGAAAGACGGCCCTTCTACAAGCTCAGGGCGAACGGTTCAGGTCAGCGAAGCCCACGCATCCGCGAACCGCTCCAGTTCCTCGGGCGTGGTCGACCACCCGAGGCTCACCCGGATGGTGCGCGCGGCGACATCATCAGGCACCCCGAAGGCATCGAGCACCCGGCTTTTCTTGAGAGTCCCCGAAGAACATGCGCTCCCAGCCGAAACGGCAAAGCCCATGGCGTCGAGCCGGATCAGCAGGGCCTGCGCGCTCATCGTGGGGTGGGCGACGGACAGGATGTAGTCGCACTGATAGCCCGGTTCGATCAGCTCACCCGTAGAGCGCAAGGCCGCACGGAAATCGAGCTGCGGGGAAGCATCGGCGCGCCAGTCATCCGCCAGCGCCGCCTCCAGCGCCGCGGCCATGCCCATCGCGCCGGGCAGGTTCTCCGTCCCTTGCCGGTAGCCGCGTTCATGCCCGCCGACGGGATCGAGCAGACCGAAATCGCGCAGCAGCAGCGCGCCGATACCGATCGGTCCGCCAAACTTGTGGGCAGAGATCACCAGCATGTCCGCATCCGGCAAGGCAAGCTTGCCTGCGCTTTGGGAGCAATCGACAAGCATCTGCCCGCCCTGCGCGCGGACAGTTTCAAGCAGGGTGTTACGCACGTAGGGCAGCAGGATCGTTCCGGTTTCTGAATTGACGTGCTGCACCGCGACGAGCGCGCTTGCGCAATCGGGGAGCGTGTCAGGATCGACCTCGCCATCGACCACCGACACAACCTCGGCATTCGGCGCTGCCCTAAACACCGCATCATGCTCGACCGCGCTGACGATCCGTCGCTCCACCTTCGCGCGGTTGAGCGCAATCCACAGGGCCTCGCTCGCCCCGGAGGTGAAGATCAGCTCCCCCTCCCACCCCAGCGCGCGCTTGATCCGCTCGCGCGCATGCTCCAGCGCCGCCCGCGCGCGGCGCCCCTCTGCGTGGGGGCTGGAGGGGTTCGCCCACAGCCTGAATCCCTCCTCCATCGCCGCCTTGGCCTCCGGGCGCAGGGGCGAGGTGGCGGCGTGGTCGAGGTAGACCCGTTCGGGAATGATGCCTGTCCTCGTGAAAAAATTGCGATTTGCGGGGCCCAGCCTATATAGGCGCACAATGGCGAGCGCCACCCGGCGGCTCGCGATCCCTCACGCCTAAGGTCGATCAATGCCGTCCGTCATCTTTCCCGGCCCAGAGGGCCGTCTCGAAGGCCGTTTCTCCCCGCCCCCGCGCCCGCGCGCGCCGGTCGCGATGATCCTCCATCCGCACCCCGAAGGCGGGGGCACGATGAACGACCGGATCGTGCAGCGGCTCTACAAGACCTTTGCGGATCGCGGCTTTGCGACTTTGCGCTTCAACTTCCGCGGCGTGGGGCGCTCGCAGGGGAGCTTCGACAGCGGGATCGGCGAGCTTTCGGACGCGGCCAGCGCGCTCGACTGGGTGCAGTCGATCCACCCCGAGGCGCAGAGCACCTGGATCGCGGGCTACAGCTTCGGCGCGCTGATCGGGATGCAGCTCTTGATGCGCCGCCCGGAAGTGCGCGGCTTCATCTCGGTCGCGCCGCCCGCCAACATGTACGATTTCTCCTTCCTCGCCCCCTGCCCCGCTTCGGGCATCTTCCTGCAGGGCGCGGCGGACACGGTGGTGCAGCCCAATGCGGTGCAGAAGCTGGTCGACAAGCTGCGCACCCAGAAGCACATCACCATCCACCACGAGGAAATCCCGCGCGCCAACCACTTCTTCGAGAACGAGCTCGAGGAACTGATGCGCGCGGTCGACAACTATCTCGACTTCCGCCTCTCGCCGGATTGCCCGATCAGGTGACGCGTTCTTGTGTGCTGCACGCCCTCCGGCGTGCAGTCCTCGGCGCTGTTCCTCCCCCCGGATCAAGTCCGGGGTCCGGGCGCCTGCGGCTCGCGCGCGTGCGCTCGCGATTTTCTCTACTGATTTGATTGCAAAAAATACGGTATTGAAAAGCAACGCGAAACTGCTTCGCCCCTAGCAAAAGTCATAGTATTCTCCGAGGCGAGCGGGGCCGGCGTGCCGTGCTTGCGAAAGGTGCTCCGGCCACCGCTCCCACGTGATGGAGAGAGGAGCACCCCCTATGACCTATGCTTCTGCCAACCGCCGCCCCAACCCCGCCGCTCTTGCCGGCGCGCTCGGCATTCCCGGCGCCTTCGGCGCACTGCTGGTGGTGGGCCTTGCGGTGACGGTGGCGACCGCGCCCGACAAGCCGCGACTGGAAGGGCGGCAGATCGCCGACATCCCCCTGCCCCCGCCGCCCCCGCCTCCGCCCGATCCGCCCCCCAGCGACAGCACGCCGAAGACTCCGGCGAACCCCTCCGGCCCGACGACCATCGGACCGCGGGACGTGACGATCGGCGATCCGGTGCTGATCCCGCTGCCCTGGCCGGGCGAGGTGGTGGTCGGCAACGGCGCGGGTTCGGGCGATGCGATCATCCCGCAGCCGACCCCGGGCACCACGCCCTTCAAGCCGGTGGGCGCGGCGCCGCGCAACAATCCCGGGCGCTGGGTGACCAACGACGACTACCGCCCGCGCTGGATCCGCGAGGACATGGCCGGGACCGCCGCCTTCACCCTCGCGATCGATGCGGGCGGGAAGGTGACGGGCTGCACCGTCACCCGCTCGACCGGGCACGCCCCGCTCGATGCGGCGACCTGCGAGCTGGTGACGAAGCGCGCCCGCTTCGATGCGGCGCGCGACAGCAGCGGCAGGCCGGTCGCGGGCAGCTATTCCGGCAGCGTCACCTGGCAGATCCCCTGACCGGGTGACGGGGCGCGCCGGGGGAGGAGGATCATTCTTCCCCGGCGGCCCTGATCTGCTCGATCGGTGCCTCGCCCGTCGCGGTGGGGAGCGTCCAGATCAGCACGTTCGCCACCGCGATCACCGCCAGCAGCACCATCAGCGCGGGGTTCCTGACCTCGCCGGTGCGCCGCCACAGGACGAAGGCCCCCGCCACCAGCGCCAGCGCGGCGAGCATCACGATCGAGAGCACGATATCGGTCATGGCGCGCGCCTTAGCGTGGGAGCGAGGGCCGGCGCAATTGACTTGCGCGCGAGGCCTCGCCACACCTTCGCGCCATGAGAGAGAGCACCATCGCCGTCACCCGCCGCCAGACCCTTGCAGGGCTGGCCGGCACCTCCGCCATCGCCCTGCTGCCCGCCTGCGCCGCGCGCACCGCTGCGCCCGCGACCGCCGCCGCGCCCGCATCGCTCGCCGGGCTCGATCCCGACGCGGCGCTCGACAAGGTCGCCTACCGGATGCTCGCCCACGAGCCGGGCCGCGCCACGGGCCTTGGGGTCGACACGGGCGAATACGCCGCCTGGCGCTCGACCTTCGGGACCCCCGGCGAGGCCGGGCGCGAGGCCTATGCGGGAACCCTCAAGGAACTCGTCGCCGAGGTGCGCACCTACCCGCGTGAGGGCCTCACGAGCGACCAGCAGATCGGTTTCGAGGTCGTCGAGACGGCCTTCACCAGCGCGCTCGAGGGCATGGCCCAGCCCTATGGCGATGTTGCGGTCGGCAGCTGGCGCAACGCGCCCTATGTCGTGATCCAGAATGTCGGCGGCTATATCGACCTTCCGCGCTTCTTCGGCTCGGGACAGCCGCTCAAGACGAGCGAGGACATCGGCCCCTACATGGACCGCCTCGCGGAAGTCCCGGCGATCCTCGACGGCGAACTCCAGCGCATCCGTGATGCGCGCGGCGAGGGCCTGGTGCCGCCCGCCTTCCTGCTCGACAAGGCGATCGCCCAGATGGAGGCGAGCATCGGCGCGGCGAAGGAGAGCTATGCCGGGCCGCTCGAAGGCTCGGGCATCGCCGGCGCGGACAAGGCGGCCGGCCAGGCCGAACGCATCGCCGCCAGCGGCATCGTCCCCGCGCTCGAGCGCCAGCTCGCGGAACTCAAGGTCCAGCGCGCCGCCGCCAAGGATGCGGCCGGGATGTGGGCGCAGCCCGGCGGGGAGGCCTATTACGACTGGGCGATCCGCGCCTCGACCACCACCCGCATGACCCCCGACGAGATCCACCGGCAGGGGCTCGACGAGCTGCGCACGCTCCACGGGCGGATGGACCCGATCCTCAGGGAAATCGGCTACACCAAGGGCAGCGTCGGCGAACGGATGCGCGCGCTGGCGGAAGACCCGCGCTACCAGTTCGCCGAGGGCGATCCGGGCCGCGCGGAGATCTTCGCCTTCATCAACGAGCGCGTGGCGTGGATCAAGTCGCAGATGCCGCGCGCCTTCAACCGGCTGGTCGATCCGCCGCTCGAAGTGCGCCGCCTGCCGCTGACCGAGGAGCCCGGCGCCCCCGGGGCCTATGGCGGCGCGGGGAGCAAGGACGGTTCGATCCCGGGCCGGTTCTGGATCAACCTCAGGACCACCGACCTGCACCGCAAGTACGACCTTGCCGACCTCACCTTCCACGAATCGATCCCCGGTCACGTGTGGGAGGGCGAGTTCTCCAACCGCCTGCCGCTGATCCGCTCGATCCTCGCCTTCAACGCCTTCTCCGAAGGCTGGGCGCTCTACGCCGAGCAGATCGCCGACGAGCTGGGCGCCTATGACGAATTCAAGGTCGGGCGGCTGGGATACCTGCAATCCCTCGCCTTCCGCGCCTGCCGGCTGGTGGTCGACACCGGCCTGCACGCCAAGCGCTGGACGCGCGAGCAGGGCCGCCAGTTCTTCGTCGAGGAAAACGGCTCGAAGGTCGAGGAGGTCGCCTCCGAGGTCGACCGCTATTGCAGCTGGCCCGGGCAAGCCTGCGGCTACAAGATCGGCCATTCCGAGATCGTCCGCCAGCGCGCCCGGGCGCAGGCGGAGCTGGGCGCGAAATACGATTTCAAGGCCTTCAACACCGCCGTGGTGCTGGGCGGCAATGCACCGCTTTCCGTGATGGCGAACACCGTGGGCCGCTACATCGCGCAGGCGAAGGCCTAGTCGGGGGGGCAAGGCTCCCCCTTCCCATCGCGCGCCCCTGACCCCATCTTGCAACCTTCGGGCGGCAGGAGGCGGACATGGAATCTCTCGGACAGGACCTTGAAACCATGCGCCGGGTGCCGCTGGCGCCCGCCCATGTCGATGCCATTTGCGCGATCGGGGGCGAGAAGTTCTACCCCGCCGGCGCCATCGTCATGGACATCGGCGAGCCGATGGACCGCTTCGTCTACGTGCTCGACGGCGAGATCGAGGTGGTCAATCCCTACACCGGCGAACGCCTGCTTGCATCCGCGCTCGGCCCCACGCAGTTCATGGGCGAGATCGCCTTCCTGAACCGCGGCACCAATTACCTGAAGATGCGCGCGGCGGTGGATACCCGCGTGATCGAGGCCCCGCGCGAGGGCGTGCTCGAACTGATGAGCCGCATCCCCGAACTCAGCGACCACCTCATCACGGTCTTCGCCGCGCGCCGCCGCAAGCAGTTCGAGCTCGGCAATGCCGCGGTCAAGGTGATCGGCGCCGACCGCGACGCCAGGGTGCAGGCGGTGGAACGCTTCCTGTCGAGGAACCGCATCCCCTTCAAGAGCTTCGATCTCGACGCCTCGGACGCGCAGACGGTGGAAGTGTGCTCGCTGGTCGGCAGTGAGCCCGCCGTCCTGCTCGGCGCGGGCACCCGGCTGGAGGACCCGACCCCGCGCAAGGTCGCGCAATATCTCGGGCTCGATCTCGATATCTGTTCGCGCCGGACCTACGACCTCGTGATCGTCGGCGGGGGCCCCGCGGGCGTGGCGGCGGCGGTCTATGCGGGCTCCGAGGGGATCGAGGCGCTGGTGGTCGAGGATACCGCCGTGGGCGGGCAGGCCGGCACATCGAGCCGGATCGAGAACTACATGGGCTTTCCGACCGGCATCAGCGGCACCGACCTCACCTGGCGCGGACAGGTGCAGGCGATGAAGTTCGGCACCCGTTTCGTCATGCCCCGACGGGTCGAGGCGATGAGCCGCCGCGAAGACGGGGCCTATTGCCTGACGCTCGATGACGGCGACGAGCTCTGCGCCCGCGCGGTGCTGATCGCGACCGGGGTGCAGTACCGCCGCCTGCCGATCGACAACCTCGAGGCGCTCGAGGGCGCGGGCATCTTCTACTCGGCGACCGAGATGGAGGCGCGTTTCTGCTCGCATACCGAGGCAGTGGTGATCGGCGGCGGCAATTCGGCGGGGCAGGCGGCGATGTATCTCAGCCGCGCGGCCGCCCACGTGCACCTCGTGGTGCGATCGGGCAGCCTCGCCGCCTCGATGTCGAGCTACCTGATGCAGCGGCTCGAGGCGGATCCGCGCGTGACGATCCACTATCATTCGGAGGTCACCGCCCTCCACGGCGAAAGCTGGCTCGAAGGCATCACCCTGAAGACCGGCGAGAGCGAGCAGCGGATCGACACCCGCGCGCTGTTCATCATGATCGGCGCGGCGCCCAACACCGGCTGGCTCTCGGGCCTTGCCGAAACCGACGCCAAGGGCTTCGTCCTCACCGGCGCGGCCGCCGGGCAGGCCGACGACTACGCCACCACCGCGCCCGGCATCTTCGCTGTGGGCGACGTGCGCGCGGGCTCCGTCAAGCGGGTCGCGAGCGCGGTCGGCGAGGGTTCGGTGGTGGTCAGCCGCATCTGGCAATATCTCGAGGACACGCGGCCCCACGCGGAGGCAGGCATTTCGCCGCAAGCCTCTGGTGTCGCGCGGTAAAACCGATATGTTCGAGCCGATCGTCCGGGTGTCGCAGACCGGACGGGAGGGGACGCACGCCATGATTTCCGGACTTTACCGCCTGCTGCTCGCGGCCCTCGTGGCGGTCGCAGCCGCAGCGCCCGCCTCCGCCGAATGGTACGAAGCCTCGAGCGACCACTTCGTCATCTATGCCGACGACCGCGAAGGCGACATCCGGATCTTCGCCGAGAACCTCGAACGCTATCACAGCGCCATCGCCGCGCTGACCGGGCGCACGGTGGAGAAGCCCAGCCCCTCCAACCGGGTGACGATCTTCGTGGTCGGCGGGCAGCGCGACATGCGGGCGCTGACCGGCGGGAACCGCTATGTCGGGGGCTTCTACATCCCGCGCGCCGGGGCGAGCCGCGCCTTCGTGCAGGACATCCGCAACCAGAGGGGCTACCCGCATTTCTCCACCATCGTGCTGCTGCACGAATATGCGCACCACTTCTTCATCTCCTCCTCGCGCTTTCCCCTGTCGCGCTGGCTAAGCGAGGGTTCGGCGGAGTTCTTCGCGGCGGCGAGCTTCAATAGCGACGGCAGCCTGCTGATCGGCCGCGCCGCGCAGCACCGCGGGCCCGAGCTGCTGCTCGCCGATCCGGTCCACGTGCGCGAGCTGCTCGACCCGGCGCTCTACGAGAAGCAGCGCGGCAAGGGCTATGACGCCTTCTATGGCAAGAGCTGGCTGCTCTATCACTTCCTGACCTTCAACCCGGACCGCAGAGGCCAGATCGAGCAGTATCAGGTCAACCTGATCAACGGCATGGCCCCGCTCGCAGCGGGCGAGGCCGCCTTCGGCGATCTCGATGCGCTGGAGCGCCAGCTGGGCTCCTATCTGCGCGCCAAGACGATGATGACCTTCGTCCTGCCGCCCGAGAAGCTGAGCACCGGCAGCACGATCGCGCTGCGCAAGCTGCCGGCGGGCGAGGCGGCGATGATGCCGCTGGTGATCCGCTCGCAGCGCGGCGTCAACGAGAAGGAGGCGGCCGAAATCCTCGTCGAGGCGCGCGCCGTGGCGGCGAAGTATCCTGACGACCCGGGGGTGCTCGCCGCGCTTGCCGAGGCGGAGTACGATGCCGGCAACGATGCCGAGGCGATCGCCGCCGCCGACAAGGCGATCGCCGCCGATCCCTCGCGCACCAATGCCTATGTCCAGAAGGGCTTCGCCCTGTTCCGCCGCGCCCGCAAGGCCGAGGACAAGCGGGCGGCCTATGACGAGGCGATGCAGCCGTTCCAGGCGCTGAACGCGGTCGAGAACGACCACCCCCTGCCGCTGATCCACTACTACCGCAGCTATGCCGAGCGCGGCGCGGTGCCGCCCGAGGGCGCACGCGCGGCGCTGGAGCGCGCCTCGCAGCTCGCCCCCTTCGACCAGGGCTTGCAGATCAACACGGCGGTGATGCTGGTGCGCGAGGGCAAGCTCGATCTGGCGCGCGATTACCTCGCACCGCTTGCCGCCAACCCGCACGGCGGGCCCTTGGCGGGCCGGGCCAAGGCGCTCGCCGACATCCTCGCCAAGGCGCCGGAAGGCGCAACAATCGACGCGGAGAGCCTGCTCGCCGGCGAAACGGGCGAGGCGGAGGAAGCCGACGGGGCGGAGGATTCGGACGCCGGGCCCGAGCCTGCCGCCTGACGCCGCGGCCCTTGTGCGTTAGCTCTTGCCGAACAGCTTTCCGGCCATGCCCATGATGTCGTCGAGCGGATTGCCGTCCTTGTCCAGGTCGAGCATCGAGGCGAAGTGGGCGAGCGAGCCCTCGCCGCCGATCGCGGCGACCACCTGATTGAGGATGTCGGGGCTGAGGCCGGTCTTCTCGGCCGCCAGCTGCACCGTGTCGCCCTCCAGCACGTGGGTCTTGCCGAGCGCGGCGATCGCCTGTTCGGCCATGGCCGGGTCGATGCCGATCTTGGCCGCGAGGTTCACCACATCGTCCGGCGCGCCGCCGATGTTCTTCAGGATGCCGTCGAGAATGCTCATGTCGCGTCTCCCCTGCGCTGATTCGCGGCCGAGTGTGACGCAGGAACATGGCGATACAAGGAAAAAGCCCCGCTCCGGCTCGGGCCGGGCGGGGCTTTCCTCTCCAACTCTTGAAAAGCCTCAGGCTGCGATGAGCCCCGGCGCGGCCTGACGCACGCCGTCATCGACATGGGCTTCGAACTGGGCGAAGTTGTCGATGAAGAGCTGCACCAGCTTGCGCGCAGTGGCATCGTATTCGGCGCCGTCGGCCCAGGTCTTGCGCGGATCGAGAATGGTCTGGTCGAGACCCGCCTCGGCCAGCGCGGGGACGAAGACCGGCACCTCGAAGCCGAAATTCTCGTCCTTGCGGAACTCGACATCGTCCATCTTGCCGTCGAGCACCGCGTTGAGCAGCGCGCGGGTCGCCTTGATCGGCATGCGCGAGCCGGTGCCGTACTTGCCGCCGGTCCAGCCGGTGTTGACCAGCCAGCACTGCACATTGCCCTTGGCGATGCGCTCCTTGAGGAGGTTGCCGTAGACGCTCGGGTGGCGC
This sequence comes from Porphyrobacter sp. THAI-01a, assembly GCF_056868655.1. Taxonomy (NCBI): domain Bacteria; kingdom Pseudomonadati; phylum Pseudomonadota; class Alphaproteobacteria; order Sphingomonadales; family Erythrobacteraceae; genus Porphyrobacter; species Porphyrobacter sp. THAI-01a. Next base: position 2,231,937 of record NZ_CP180579.1, read on the forward strand.
GGCATGAAGGCGGCGCCGAAGCAGGTCGAGAAGGTCGCTTCCGGCTCGGTCACGCCGATCTCGGTGCCGGCGACCTTGGCGGTGTAGCCGCTGAGGAAGTAGTACATCGCCTGATCGGCAGTCAGCCGCGCGATCGGGGGCAGCACGCCGAAGGCATCGGCGGTCAGCATGATCACGTTCGACGGCGCGGGGCCGAGGTTCTTCTCCGAGGTGTTCGGGATGAACTCGATGGGGTAGGCGCCGCGGGTGTTCTCGGTCTTGCTGCCGTCGGTGAAGTCGAGCTCGCGGGTTTCCTCGTCCATCGTCACGTTCTCGAGGATCGTGCCGAACATCTTCGTGGTGGCGTAGATCTCGGGCTCGCCCTCGGCCGAGAGGTTGATCATCTTGGCGTAGCAGCCGCCTTCGAAGTTGAAGACCGCGGTGTCCGACCAGCCATGCTCGTCGTCGCCGATCAGGGTGCGGCTGGCGTCGGCCGACAGGGTGGTCTTGCCGGTGCCCGAGAGGCCGAAGAAGATCGCGCTCTTGCCGTCGGCGCCGATATTGGCCGAGCAGTGCATCGGCATCACGCCCTGCGCGGGCAGGAGGTAGTTGAGCAGGCCGAACACGCCCTTCTTCATCTCGCCCGAATATTCGGTGTTGCCGATCAGGATCAGCTTCTCGGTGAAGCTCACCGCGATCACCGTGTCGCTGCGGCAGCCGTGGCGTTCCGGGTTCGCCTTGAAGCTCGGCAGGTTGATGATCGTGTATTCCGGGACGAAACCGCTGAGTTCCTCGGCGGTCGGACGCACCAGCAGGGTGCGGATGAAGAGGTTGTGCCAGGCCAGCTGGTTGATGACGCGCACGTTGACGCGGTATTCGGGCTGCGAGCCGCCGAACAGGTCGGCGACGTAGAGTTCCTGCTGCCCTTCGAGTTCCTTGAGGAAATCTTCCTTGAGGTTGGCGAAGTGCGCCTCGCTCATGGGCTGGTTGATCGTGCCCCAGTTGATCGTGTTCTCGGTCTCGGCATCGCGGACGATGTACTTGTCCTTGACGCTGCGGCCGGTGAAGCGGCCCGTGTCGACCAGCAGCGCGCCGTGCTTGGTGAGCTTGCCCTCGCCCTTCTTCAGTGCGTGCTCGACCAGCGCCGAGGTCCCGAGATTGGCATGGATGGTGGCGCCGGTGTGAAGGTTCTGGGCGGCCAGCGGGGTTGCGAGCGAGGTCAACTTACGTCTCCTGGGCGAGGCGGCTTGGGCAGGTCGGACAAGGATCATCCGGCTGGTGCCGCCGAATCTCCCCCGCCCTTCGTCACATCCCCGTAGCAGGTGCGCATACGTATGCAACCGCAGGCGGAGGCGTAGTCGACAGGCCGTCCGATCCCTTGTCCGGCCCCATAATTGCCAAGCCGCGCGGCGTCAAACCGCAGCCCGCATGGCAAATCCGGCAGTCCTCCGCACCGTCGTCTTTTCCGCCCGCTTCACCGAATGCCGCGCCGATTGCGAAGGCTGCGCGATGGCGCTACCCAAAGTCCCCAGCGATGGCGGCGGCCAGGAGGATCGAGCCCATGTCCGACAGCACCACCGAGCCCGCGCCGACCCTGCCCGAGAGCGGGGCAGGCGAGGCGCGCAAGCTCCAGATCGCTCTGGTCGACGATGACCGCAACATCCTCACCACCGTCTCGATCGCATTGCAGGCCGAGGGCTTTGCCACCCGGCTCTATTCGGACGGCGAGACGGCCCTGAAGGCGCTGCTCGACAATCCGCCCGACCTCGCCGTGTTCGACATCAAGATGCCCAAGATGGACGGGATGGAGCTGCTGCGGCGGCTGCGCGAGAATTCGGCGATCCCCGTCATCTTCCTCACCAGCAAGGACGACGAGAGCGACGAGGAGGCGGGGCTGGAACTGGGCGCGGACGATTACATCGCCAAGCCCTTCTCCCTGCGCCTGCTGATCGCCCGTATCCGCGCGATCCTGCGCCGGGCCGAGCCGCTGGCGACCGGCACCGGCACCGGCCCCGCCGCGACGCCCGAACCGGTCCCCGCCAGCCTCACCCGCGGGCGGCTGTTCATGGACCCGGCGCGCCACCAGGTGACATGGCAGGGCCAGGCCGTGAGCCTCACCGTCACCGAATTCCTGATCCTCGAGGCGCTCGCCATCCGCCCCGGCGTGATCAAGAGCCGCAATCAGCTGATGGACGCGGCCTATCCCGACGACGTCTTCGTCGACGACCGCACCGTCGACAGCCACATCAAGCGGATGCGCCGCAAGTTCAAGCTGGTCGATCCCGGCTTCGATGCGATCGACACGCTCTACGGCGCCGGATACAGTTTCACCGATGGCTGAACTCAGGCGGCGCGCGAACGGGGCCGAGCAGCTGACCGCGACCGGACGCTTCGCGCTCACGGGCCGGATCCTCGCGGTCAACATCCTGCCGCTGCTGATCCTCGGCGGCGGGCTGTTCTATCTCGACAGCTACCGCACGCAGCTGATCAACGAGCGGTTCAAGCTCGCCCGGATCGAGGCGCAGATCACCGCCGAGGCGCTCGCGGGCGCGACCCGCCAGCGGCAGGAGGCGCTGCTGGTGCAGATCGGCAAGGAGCAGCGGATGCGGCTTCGCACCTTCGATGCCCAGGGACGGCTCACCGCCGACAGCTTCGCCCTTGCCGAACCGGCCTTCCGCTTCAACGACATCGCCGACGACGACTGGGAGCAGAACTTCGCCCGCTGGCTCGACCGCACGGTGGACACCATCGTCGCCGCCGAACCGGTGCAGGACTATGTCGAGCCCGAGGCGCAGGAGGCCGATGCCTGGCCCGAGCTTGCCCGCGCGCGCGAACTCGGCCTGTCGCAGGTCCGGCTCTACGACTGGCGCGACGGCACGCCGGTGATCACCGCGGCGGTGCCGGTGGGCCTCCAGGGCGCGACCCTCCTGACGGTGCGCAACGCGGTCGACATCACCGAAAGCGTGCGCGCGGCGCGGACCACGCTGTTCGTCGCGATGCTGCTGGTGATGGCGGCCTCGGCGCTGCTCTCGCTGTTCCTCGCCCGCACCATCGTCACGCCCCTTCGCCTGCTGGCACGCGCCGCGGTGCGGGTGCGGCAGGGGCGCGACCGCGAGGTCGAGGTGCCGCGCCTGCCCCAGAGGAGCGACGAGATCGGGCTGCTCGCCCGCGCGGTCTCGGACATGACCGGCGCGCTGCGCCAGCGCATCGACGCGGTCGACAGCTTCGCGGCCGACGTCGCGCACGAGATCAAGAACCCGCTCGCCAGCTTGCGCAACGCGATCGACACCCTGCCGCGCGTGGACGATCCCGAACTGCGCCAGCAGCTTGTCGGCATCGCCGCCCACGACGTGCGCCGGATCGACCGGCTCGTGACCGAGATCGCCGCCGCCAGCCGGGTCGATGCCGAGATCAGCCGCGCGACGCTGGAGCGGGTCGACCTCGCCGCGCTGTTCGAAAACCTCATCCGCAGCCGCGAGGACCGCGGGATGAACGGCGGTCGCCGGCTCGAACTCGACGCCGCGCAAGACGGACAGGCGCGGGTGATGGGGGTGCCGAGCCAGCTCGAACGGGTGGCCGAGAACCTGCTCGACAACGCCGTGTCCTTCTCGCCGGAAGCGGGCACCGTGCGCGTCACGATCCGTCTCGCCGGCCGTCATGTCGTCACCGAGGTGTGCGACGAGGGCCCCGGCATCGCCGCCGACGCGCGCGAGGCGGTGTTCCGCCGCTTCCATTCCGACCGGCCCGAGGGCGAGAGCTTCGGCAACCATTCGGGACTCGGCCTCGCCATCGGCCGCGCCATCGCCGAGGCGCATGAGGGGACGCTGATCGCAGACGCCCGCCCTGACGGCGCGGGCGGCGCGTGCCTGCGCCTGACCCTGCCGTCCGCACCGTGACCGCGCAGCTATCCGTCGTGATGCAGGCAGGCGCGGTGGCGATCGGCGGCCGGGCGCTGCTGATCGAGGGAGCGCCGGGCGCGGGCAAGTCGAGCCTCGCGCTCGCGCTGATCGATCGCGGCGCGGGGCTGATCGGGGATGACGGCGTGACGCTGACCGCCACAGCGGACGGCCGACTGATTGCCGCGCCCCCGCCGAACATCGCGGGACTGATCGAGGTGCGCGGCGTGGGGCTTGTCCGCCTGCCTCTCGCGCCCCCAGCGCCCGTCGCGCTGGTCCTGACGCTCGGCGGACCCGCGCCCGAGCGCCTGCCGCCCGCCCCCTTGCCCCCCCGCGTGATCGCCGGGGTGGCGATCCCCGTGCTCGCCTTCGATCCCGGCCCCGTCGCCCCGGCGCTGCGCGCGGAGTGGGCGCTGCGGGTGCATGGCCTTGCCTTCGAACCATCTTCCCTTTGCGGCACCAACCCGTCAGACTAGGGCCGATGAACACGCCCGAGCCCAGCCCCGCCCCGCCCGAGAAGCGCCAGCTGCTGCTCGTCACCGGCCTGGCGGGCGCGGGCAAGTCGACCGCGCTAGACGTGCTCGAGGATCTGGGCTGGGAGACCATCGACAATTTCCCCGTGCGGATGCTCAAGCGCCTCGTCACCATGCCCGACGAGACCCGCGCGCCGCTGGCGATCGGGTTCGATTCGCGCACCCGCGGCTTCGTGCCGAATGACATCATCGCGCTGGTGAAGGATCTCGGCGCGCGGCCCGATCTGGCGCTTACCTCGCTGTTCCTCGACTGCGGCGGGAGCGAGCTCGAACGCCGCTTCAACGAAACGCGTCGCCGCCATCCGATGGCCGCCGGCCGTCCGGTGCTGGACGGCATCGCCGCCGAGCGCGAGCTGCTGGAACCGCTGCGCCGATGGGCGGAGGTGCTGATCGACACCACCGCGCTCACCAGCAATGACCTTCAGGCCCGCGTGCGCGAGCTTTTCGCCCCCGCCGAGGCCGAAACCGCGCTGACCCTCACCATCTCGAGCTTCGGCTTCGCGCGCGGAATGCCGCCCCTCGCCGATCTGGTGTTCGACATGCGCTTCCTCGACAACCCGCACTGGGTGCCGGGCCTCAAGGAACAGACCGGGCAGGACGCGGCCGTGGGCGAGCACATCGAACGCGACCCCGCCTTCGCCGACGTGTTCGTGCGAATCCGCGACCTGCTGCTGGTGCTGCTTCCGCGCTATGCCGCGCAGGGCAAGCCCTATGTCCATGTCGCCTTCGGCTGTACCGGCGGGAGACATCGCTCGGTCTACACCGCCGAACGCATGGCAGAGGCCTTGCGCGCCGCGGGATTTTCGCCCACTGTCCGGCACCGCAACCTGGGTTCGCGCGCGGCCGACGCCATCGAGGGCGATCGCCGCTGACACCCGGTGCCGGATTTCGGCCGCGCAATGCAAGGCGCATTGTCGGCCATGGTATAAACGCGTAAGGCAGCCCTCCCGGCGGGCAGTTAACGGACCCCTTGTCACACATGATCGGCTTGATCCTGGTAACCCATGGCCGCCTCGCGGACCAATTCGTCGAGGCGATGGAGCACGTGGTCGGCCCGCAGGAGGGCATCGTCACGGTCTGCATCGGCCCGAATGACGACATGGAGCAGCGCCGCGCCGAGATCGCCGGGGCGATCGCCGCGGTCGACACCGGGAAGGGCGTGATCATCCTCACCGACCTGTTCGGCGGCACACCCTCGAACCTCGCGATCTCGCTGCTCGATGCCGGGCATGTCGAGGTGATCGCGGGGATCAACCTGCCGATGCTCATCCGGCTGGCGGGCGCCCGCAAGGCGATGGACGTGACCGCAGCGGTCCACGCCGCGCAGACCGCGGGGCGCAACTACATCACCATCGCCAGCGAGCTGCTGGGGGCGGACACGGCCCCGCCCGCAAGGGCCAAGGCTTGAGGGTCGCCGCCGTGGGGGAGGCAAGGCAGAGCGTCACCATCGTCAACCGCCGCGGCCTGCACGCCCGGGCGAGCGCGAAGTTCGTCGGCGCCGTCGCGGCCCTGCCGGAAGGGCTCAAGGTCACCGTCAGCAAGACCCCCCACAGCGCCGCCGGGGGATCGATCCTCGGGCTGATGATGCTCGGCGCGGCCAAGGGCGACACGGTCGAGGTCGCGGTCGAGGGTGACGGCGCGGATGCGGTGCTCGCCGATCTGGTGGCGCTGATCGCGGACGGCTTCGGCGAGGATTGATACCACGAGGCCATTCGCCTCGAGCGCAGTCGAGAGGCCGGTGCGAGGTGTCTCGACTACGCTCGACACGAACGGCATAGGCTCACCATGCGCAAGCACATCACCGGCTTTTCCAATCCGACGGTCAAGTACCTGCGGTCCCTGCGCGACAAGAAGCACCGCAAGCGCGCCGGCCAGTTCCTCGTCGAGGGCCTGCGCCTGCTAGAGGACGCGCGCGCCTCGGGCCGCGTGCCGCGCACGCTGGTGATGGCCGAGGGGCGCGAGCACCCCCTGCTCGGGCGGCTCGAGGCCGACGTCGTGGCGGCAGGCGGCGAGGTGATCGCGACCACGCCCGACATCCTCTCGAAGATCACCGGCAAGGAGAACGCGCAGGCTGTCGCGGGGGTGTTCGACGAATGGGACACATCGCTCGGGCGGCTCGACCGGAGCGCCGCGCCGATCTGGCTGGCGGCGCAGGCGCTGCGCGATCCGGGCAATCTCGGCACGATGCTGCGCACCTGCGATGCGGTCGGTGCGGGCGGGCTGATCCTGATCGACGACTGCGCCGACCCCTTCAGCGCCGAGGCGGTGCGGGCGAGCATGGGCGCGGTATTCACCGTCGGTCTCGCCCAGGCGCGGTGGGAGGATTACCTCGGCTGGCTTCGTGCGGGTGAGGGCCAGCTTGTGGCCGCATCGCTGCGGGATGCCGTGCCCTATCGCGGGGCGCCCTATTCCGCGCCGTGCTTCATCCTCGTCGGCAACGAATCACAGGGCCTGCCCGAGGACTACGAGATGGCCTGCGACCTGCGCGTGACCATGCCGATGAAGGGCCGCGCGGATTCATTGAATGCGGCCGTCGCAGGGGCGGTGCTGGCCTACGAGGTGCTGGCGGCGCTCGGCGACTAGTCGCCCGCGATCAGCGCGGTGATCCGCCAGCCCTGCTGGGTGTTGGTCGCGAGGAGGCGATAGTCGATCAGGCTCCGCAGCCTTGCGGTCTCGACGACGGCGGTCCCGCCCCCGCCGGGCAGGACAATCCGGGTGAAGGGCTTGCCCGGGCCCTCGTAACCTTCGGCGAGGTCCACGATCGCCCAGTTCAGCTGCCCCGAGGCGGGCGCTCCGGCGTCGGGACCGACATGTTGAGCAGGAGCAGCGGATCGGAGGCGACGTCGAAATCGGTCGCGTTGCCGCTTTCGGATTGCAGCCGCCAGACGAAGCCGGGCGAGGCATCGGCGATGGCGTTGATCCGTTCGAGCGCATCGAAGAAGGGCTGCACCCGTGGGTCGCCCTGGGGCGCGAGAAGCTTGCCGATATTGATCTGCGCCAGCTGCCAGCCCGAAACCCCGTCCCCCATGCACCCTACTCCGCCGCGTCGCGATTGTCGTCTTCTCCTTCCTTATCAGGCGCTTCGAGCGCTGCAACATCCTCGGCATTATAGCGCGGGGCGCTCGCCACCAAGGGCACCTCGTCGATCTCGCGCTTGCCGATCTCGACACCCTTTTCCGCGAGCCGCCGACCGGAGGACAGCACGTTGCGTTCGAAGCTTCCGACGAATTTGTTGTAATTGTTGACCGCGCTTTCCAGCCCGCCACCGACGCGCTTGAGATGCTCGGCGGCGGTGGCGAGGCGGTCGTAGAGCTCGGCGCCCATCCGGCCGATTTCCTGCGCCTCCTTCGCAAGGCCATCCTGCCGCCACACCTGCGCCACCGTGCGGGCGATGGCGACGAGATTGGTGGGCGTCGCCAGCAGCACGCGCTTGTCGAAGGCGAAGTTCCACAGGTCGGGATCCGCCTCCAGCGCGGCGGCGACGAAATGCTCGCCGGGAACGAACATCACCACGTAATCGGGCGCGTCCTCGAACTGCGACTGGTAGCTCTTGGCCCCGAGCGTCTGGACGTGATTGCGCATCGAGCGGACATGGTCGGCCAGCGCCCGGGCGCGCGCATCGTCGTCGGTCGCCTCGAAAGCCGCCTGATAGGCGTTGAGCGAGACCTTGGAATCGATCACCAGGACCTTGCCGCCGGGGATGCGCACGATCGCGTCCGGGCGCAGGCGGCCGTCCTCGGTGGCGACCGAATGCTCCATGATGAAATCGGTGTGCTGCGCGAGCCCGCATTGCTCGAGAAGGTTCTGCAGCGCCTTTTCGCCCCAGCGGCCCCGCGCCTTGGGCGCGTTGGTGAGCGAATTGCCGAGCCGCTGCGCCTCGCGCCGCACCTCGTCCTGCCCCTTGCGCATTTCCTCGATCAGCCGGTTCAGCCCGGCGAAGGCATCGCTGCGCTTCGTCTCGAGTTCGGCGACCTGCTTTTCGTAGCTGGCAAGCTTCTCCCCCACCGGCGAGAGCAGCGCCTTGATCTTCTGTTCGCCCGCTTCCTCGGACTGGCGGAAGCGCGCCTCGGCCCGTTCCAGAAAGGCCTTCTGGGCCTGTTCGAGGACACGGCTGCCGGCGTTCTCGAATTCCTTGCGCAGCGCCTCCTGGGCATCGAGCAGGCCCTGCTTCTGTTCGGCAAAGGCCTTCTCGCGCTCCACCGAGGCGCTTTCGAGCGCGGCAAGGCGCTGCGCCAGATCGGCGCGCTCGGTCTGCACTGCGTCGAGCCGCAGGAGCAGCCCGTCAGCCTGTGCAGCGCGCTCTTTCAGTCCGGCGACCTCGATCCGCGCTTCGCCCAGTTCGGCGACCGCGCGCTTGAACTCGGCCTCGTCCTCGGCCGCCGCGCGCTCCGCATCGGCCAGCCGGGCGCGCAGATCGGCGAGCGGGCGGGAGGCGAGGAACCAGCCGCCGGCTCCGCCAAGGACGAGACCGGCAACAAGCGTGAGGAGGGGGAGAATCGAGGTATCCATACCCCGTTCCTACACGGAACGAAAAGAGAACACCAGCCCCCGTGCGCGTCTATCCCCCGTCGTTTCCCGGAGCTTGCCCGGATTCTGCGGCCTTGGCCTTCTTCTGCCACGGCCAGCGCCCGTCGATCTCGACCTCGAGGCTGAAGCTGAGGAAGGTGCGGATGAGCACGATGAGGCCGAGAACGACGACGCTCTCGAGGGTCGGGTCGATGGCGACGGTACGGATGATGTCGGCGGCGACGAGCAGTTCGAGCCCCGTCAGGATCGCGCGGCCGAGGGCGCGGCGGAAGGAGGCGATGCGGTCCTCTCCGGACGTGGAGCCGGGCCTTGCCAGACCCGCGGCGGCGATCAGCGCGCCGAGGACGATGACCGCCATCCCGGCAAGTTCGAACACCTGCGCCACACCGCGGGCGACGGCGAGCATGGTCGCATCGTCGATCATGCGCGGGGTTACCCTGGCCGAGGCGGCGGGGTTCCAACGGCAAGGAAGCGGGGCCCCCAATCAGGCCCGGGGAGGCGAGAGAATGCCGCCGGGCGAAAGCATCGGCCCGCAGGGCCGCGAGCGCACGCGCGCGAGCCGCAGCGGGCGCAGCTCTGCTGCGCGTCTAGCGAGGACGAAGGCGCGGAGGCGGGTTCGCAAACAAGCTACGCCGCGCGCCTGATCTTCTCGAGCTTCTTCAGCACCATCGCGCGCTTGAGGCGGCTGAGGTGGTCGATGAAGAGGATGCCTTCCAAGTGGTCCATCTCGTGCTGCAGGCAGGTTGCCATCAGGCCTTCGAGATGTTCCTCGTGGGTGTTCCCTTCGAGGTCCTGATAACGCACGGTGCAGGTCGCCGGACGATCGACGTCGGCGTAGATCTCGGGGACCGAGAGGCAGCCTTCCTGATAGGTCGAAAGCTCCGCCGCGGGATCGAGGATCACCGGGTTCACGAAGACCCGCGGTTCCTTCCTGGTGGCCGGGTGCGTGTGCTTGTGCCCGCCGTGGCTGGTGCACTCGACCGGCTCCGCGTCCGGATCGTCGGGCTGGAGATCGATCACCAGCACCCGCTTGGGGACGCCGACCTGGATCGCGGCGAGGCCGATCCCGGGGGCATCGTACATCGTCTCGAACATGTCTTCGACGAGCTGGTTCAGCTCGGGGCCGAATTCATGCGGTTCGACCGGGGTCGAGACGACTTTGAGCCGGGGGTCCGGCACTTCGAGGATTTCGCGGATAGCCATAATGCGCGCAAGATAGGGGCCGCGCCGCCTTCCGGCAAGCGCGATGCTCCGATCAGGGTGATCGGATCAGCCGACAGGCCTTCGCGCCCGCAGGGCCTGTGCGAGGGTGCCCTCGTCCAGATAGTCGAGCTCGCCGCCGACCGGCAGGCCGTGGGCGAGCTGGGTGACGCGCAGGGGGAAGGCTTCCAGCCGTTCGGCGAGGTAATGCGCGGTGGTCTGGCCTTCGAGCGTGGCGTTCATGGCGAGCACCACCTCGTCCACGCCGCCGCCTTCGACCCGTGCGAGAAGGCTGGCGATGTTGAGGTCTTCCGGGCCGATCCCGTCCAGCGCGGAGAGCCGGCCTCCGAGCACATGGTAACGCCCGGGGAACAGGCGCGCGCGATCGAGCGCCCAGACATCGGAGACCTCCTCGACCACGCAAAGACTGCGCGCATCGCGGCGCGGGTCGGCGCAGATGCCGCAGGGGTCGCGGGTGTCGACATTGCCGCAGATGTGGCATTCGACGAGCGTCTCGGCGACCCCGGCGAGCGCCTCGAGCAGGGCGGGCAGCGCGCTCTCGCGGTGCTTGACCAGCCACAGCACCGCCCGCCGCGCCGAGCGGGGGCCCAGACCGGGCAGGCGGGCGAGCGCGGAACTGAGGGCTTCGATTTCCTGTGAGGCCATGAAACTCCCCTATCCGCTCGCCCTGAGCTTGTCGAAGGGCTGCACTTCTCTTTATGGCCAGCGCTAGAGGAAAGTGCAGGGCTTCGACAAGCTCAGCCCGAACGGGATTTGTATTGTGCAAGTGATCTTCATGGGAACGCCCGATTTCGCGGTTCCGGCCCTGCGCGCTCTGGCGGAGGCGGGGCACGAGATCGCCTGCGTCTACACCCAGCCGCCGCGCCCGGCCGGGCGGGGCAAGAAGCTGATGCCCTCCCCGGTCCAGATTGAGGCCGAGCGGCTGGGACTGGAAGTGCGCTCGCCCGTGTCCTTGCGGGGGGCCGAAGCGCAGGCGGAATTTGCGGCATTGCAGGCGGATGTCGCGGTGGTCGCAGCTTACGGCCTGATCCTGCCGCAACCGGTGCTCGACGCGCCCCGCCACGGCTGCCTCAACATCCACGCCTCGCTCCTGCCGCGCTGGCGCGGGGCCGCGCCGATCCACCGGGCGGTAATGGCGGGGGACGGCGAAACCGGCGTCACGATCATGCAGATGGAGGCGGGGCTCGACACCGGGCCGATGCTCCACAAGGTGACGGTGCCGGTCGGGCGCAAGACCACGGGCGAGCTGTTCGAGGAGCTGGGCGCTCTAGGCGCTGCGGCGATGATCGAGGTGCTGGCCGATCTCCCCGCCTTCCCGCCGCAGGCTCAGGACGATGCGGCGGCGATCTACGCCCCCAAGATCGACAAGGCCGAGGCCAAGATCGACTGGTCGCAGGGCGCCGAGGCGATCGAGCGCCTCGTGCGCGGCCTCGCTCCCTTCCCTGGCGCGTGGTTCGAACTTGAAGGCGAGCGCGTGAAGCTGCTGCTCGCCGAATTGGTGGACGCGAGCGGCGTTCCCGGCACGGTGCTCGACGCGGATTTCACCATCGCCTGCGGCACGGGCGCGATCCGGCCCCTGAAGCTCCAGCGCGCCGGAAAGCCCGTGCTGGAGCGGGCCGAGTTCCTGCGCGGGCGGGCCGTGGCAGCGGGGACGGTGCTTGCCTAGGCCGTTCGCCTCGAGCGCAGTCGAAAGGCCCTGCGCAGGTGGCTCGACTTCGCTCGCCACGAACGGCAAGGGCAGGAGGCCATGACCCGCTTCGCCCTCACCCTCGAATTCGACGGCACGCCCTTCTTCGGGCTGCAACGCCAGAGCCACGGGCCGAGCGTGCAGCAATCAGTGGAGGACGCGCTGCACCGGATCACCGGCGAGACGGTCGTCATGCATTCCGCCGGACGCACCGATGCCGGCGTGCACGCGCTGGCGATGCGCAGCCATGTGGACATAGAAAAGCCCTTCGATCCCTTCCGTCTGATGGAGGCCCTCAACGCGCACCTGAGGCCCGACCCGGTTGCGGTCACCGCCTGCGCGGTGGTGCCGGAGGACTGGCACGCGCGCTTTTCCTGCACCGGGCGGCGCTATCTCTACCGCATCGCCAACCGCCGCGCGCCGCTGACGCTGCTGCGCGACAAGGCGTGGCACGTGCCCCAGCCCTTGGACGCCGAGGCCATGCACCGCGCCGCGCAGGCGCTGGTCGGGCGGCATGATTTCACGACCTTCCGCAGCGTGCATTGCCAGGCCCCCGATCCGGTGAAGTCGCTGGACGAGCTGCGGGTCGAGAAAGTTGGCGAGGAAGTGCACATCCACGCCGCCGCGCGCTCCTTCCTGCATCATCAGGTGCGCAGCATGGTTGGGTGCCTCAAGCTCGTCGGCGCGGGAACATGGCCCGAGAACCGCATCGCCAAGGCGCTGGCGGCGCGCGACCGCAATGCGCTGGGGCTGAACGCACCGCCGCACGGGCTCTATTTCGTCGAAGCCACCTATCCCGAGGGTTAAGGTTACGCGGCATTGCCGCGGGTTGTTTCTCGCAGAGGCGCAGAGAAGAAAGGAGAGACGCGGAGGAGTTGTGCCTGCCGAAGGCATCCTGACCTTATGCGACGTCGCGCCAGGAAGAGCCGTCCGAAGATGAATGCGGCTTCGCCGCAAGCGCACCATCTCTGCGCCTCTCTTTCCTCTGCGGTCTCTGCGTGAAACCCCTTCTTCCTGCCTTCCCGCGGGGAGCGATTTCCTACGGCGCCCTGCCCGTTGCCAATCGCAACCAGAAACCCTAGGCCGGCCGGCAACCAAGGGAGACGATCGCCATGACCACCGGAAAGCAGCTCTTCACCACCCTCACCGCCGACGGCAAGCTGACGCTGGAAGTGGCGGAAAGCCAGTTCCCTGCCCCCACCGGCAATCAGGTGCTGGTGAAGATGGAAGCCGCGCCGATCAACCCGAGCGATCTCGCGATCCTCACCAGCGCCGCCGATTTCGAGAACGCCGAATACACCCCCGGCAAGGTCGTCGCGACCATGCCCGAGCCGTTCCTCACCGGCAGCAAGGCCCGCCACGGCCAGCGCCTCCCCGCGGGCAACGAGGGCGCTGGCACCGTCATCGCCACGGGCGACAGCGACATGGCGAAGGCTCTCATGGGTCAGCGCGTCGCTTGCGTGCCCGGCAACGCCTTCTCGCAATACGCCATCGCCGACGCCATGATGTGCCTGCCGCTGGGCGAGCATTCCTCGGAAGCCGGCGCCTCCAGCTTCGTCAACCCGATGACCGCGCTGGGCTTCGTCGAGACCGCGAGGATGGAAGGCCATTCGGCCATCGTCCACCTCGCCGCCGCCTCGAACCTCGGCCAGATGCTCAATCGCATCTGCATCGAGGACGGGATGAAGCTGGTGAATATCGTGCGCAAGGACGAGCATGTCGAACTGCTGAAGTCGCAGGGCGCGCAATATGTCGTGAACTCCTCGGCCCCCACCTACATGGCCGACCTGCGTGCCGCGATCGCCGAGACCGGCGCCTTCCTCGGCTTCGACCCGATCGGCGGCGGGCAGGCCTCCGACGGCGTGCTGAAGGCGATGGAGCAGGTCGCGGTCAGCCAGATGAGCGAGTTCTCGCGCTACGGCTCGAACCAGCAGAAGAAGATGTACATCTACGGCCGGCTCGATCTCCAGAACCCGACCATCCTCACCGCGTCTTACGGCCTCCAGTGGTGCGTGGCGGGCTGGCTGCTGACCCCCTTCCTCCAGCGCGCGGGCATGGAAACCGTGGTGCGGATGCGCAAGCGGGTGATCGACAATCTGACCACCACCTTCGCCTCGCATTACAAGGCCAAGGTGACACTGGAAGGGATGCTCGAGAAGGACGCGATCTGCGACTACCGCCAGATGAAGACCGGCGAAAAGTACCTCGTCACGCCCTGGGGATAGGCCTTTCAAGGGGCGCGGTTCCAGCTGCCGGCTGGCCTTCGGTGATCGCAGCTACCGCGGCACCGGCCAGCGCGCTGCGCCCCACGACCTCCGTCGCAATGCCGGTTGCGACAAGCGCGCCCAGACCCCATGCCCAGGCGGGATGGAGCCGCCCGCCACGGCGCTTGTCGCGGATCATTCCGGCCAGCGGAAACAGCAGGATGACGAGCGACGAGGCAAGGCTCATCACCGCGAACAGCACCGGCACCGGCATCCAGCGGTTTACCGGTGTGACAAGCAGCGCCGCCATGCCGCAGATCATCAGGCGGCGGTGCCAGTCGGTGCGTCGCCGCATGGCCACCGCCGCGCCGGTCAGAACGACGAAGCCGACCAGCGCCATCATGTTCATCACCAGAAAATAGGCCGGTGTCCACATCGGCGGGGTGGTGCCCAGCTGCATCACCCGCACAATGGTGGCCGTTCCCGAGATCAGGATCGCCGGCACATAGGCGAGCGCAATCCAGCCGAGACGGCGATGGAGGGACTGCGAACCGCGGGTAGCCAGAATGACCTGCAGGGTGAAAAATCCGACCCACCCCATGAACACGAAAGCATGGAGATGGACGGGCCAGGGCGCAGCGAAACTCGTGACACCCTGAAGCCAGAGATTGAGAAAGCCGCCGATCACGACCACGGCCATGACCGCCGCCGTGCCGAGAAAGAAGCCCTCGTCACCCGTCGCGACGCGCTCCGTAACCACCGATTCCCCGCTCATAGTCCAGCCCCCCGGTCAGCGATCGGCAATCCTATCGTATGGGCGATCGGCCGCAAGCTGTCCGGTCGGAGCGATGGGCGCACGAGCCATGCTTGCCGGTTCGCCTCAGGCTCATTCGCAGTCGGCAAGCCTGATCATCGTGGCGACGGGTCTTGCGGCTCAACTCTGCGCCCGGCGGGTCCGCGTCCATCACCGCCGCTCGCCCTACGCGTCGAACGCCGCCTGGACGCTCGCCGCGTCGGTGATCCCGTTCGCCACCAGCACCATCAGCAGCACCCGCGCCTTGGCCGGGCCGAGCGCGCGGGCGGCGACAAGCCCGAGCGCGTTGTCCTCGACCTCGACATTGCGATCGACCAGCCCCTCGTCGACGCGGCTCGCGCGCACCACCGGCACGCCGCTTGCCGCCGCGCGGGCGAGCGCCTCCAGCACGACGCGCGGCGCATTGCCCTGCCCCATGCCGGCGAGCACGATGCCGCGCGCGCCGATGCCGAGGAGCGCCTCGACCGGCTTTTCGTCCATCCCCGCCCCCGCTGTCAGGATCGCGACGCGCGGCAGCTCTGCCGGAAAGGCATGGCGCGCCGCTTCGCCCGCGCGGTGCGGGGGGCCGAACCAGTCGAGACTCGCCGGAGTGACCCGGGCCAGCGGGCCTCTCGGGAAGCTGCGGAAGGCGTCGATGCTGCTTGTGGCGGCCTTGCGGGCATCGCGCGCGGCGAGCACCGCGTCGCCCATCACCAGCATCACGCCGCGCCCCGCCGCCGCCGGATCGCCCGCGACCTTCACGGCGTTGGCGAAGTTGCGCATCCCGTCCGCTCCCACGGCATCGGCGGGACGCATCGCGCCGACGAGGATGACGGGCTTGGTCGTCGGCAGGGTGAGATCGAGCAGCAGGCCGGTCTCCTCCGCCGTGTCCGTCCCGTGGGTGACGATCACCGCATCGATGGCGGGATCGGTCATCGCGCCCGCGCAGGCCGCGTGGAGCGCCTGCCACTCGGCGAAACCGATGTCCTGCGAGCCGATCCGGGCGATCTCCTGCGGCACCAGTTCCGCCGCCAGCCCGAGCGCCGCGAGATGCCCCACCAGCACCTCGAGCGACAGCCCGCCGGGGCGATAGGCGGCGCCCATGCCGCCCGCGCCCGCGCCCGCGCCCGCGCCCGCGATCGTGCCGCCGGTGCCGAGGACGAGGATGCGTGGTTGCCTGGTCATGCCGGTGCCCTAGCCGCCCCGAACGGCCTCGCCTAGGCCTGCTCGCCGAACTGTTCGAACACGGCCGCAAGCCCCGGCACGTCAGGCTCGGCGCGCAGGGCCGCGAGCGCCTCGGCGATGTCGATCTCGAGCACCGAGACCCCGCCTTCGTGGCCCACTCCTTCCGCCCCGAGCGAGCGCGCCAGCGCCAGCGCCGGACGGTTCTCGGGCAGGATGTGGACAGTGAACCGCTCCAGCCCCTCGCGCGCGCAATCCAGCAGCAGCACCGCCGTCAGCAGCCGCGCAAGGCCCCGGCCGTGATATTCGTCGATCACCGCGACGGAATATTCGGCCGCTTCCGGATCGTCGGCATCGCGGAACGCGTGGACGACGCCCAATGCGGGCGTATCGGCAAGGTCGGAGCGCAGCGCGCCCCAGGCGATGTGGTCGTGCCCGTCCGCGCTTGCCAGCGCGCGCAGCACCTGCGGCGGCGCCTCGCGCATCCCCGAGAAGAACCTGAGATAGCGCGACTGCGGCGAGAGGCGCGCGATCCCCTCCTTCAGCCGCGCCTCGTCCTCAGGCCGGACGCGGCGGATGCTGACCGGGGTGCCGTCGTTGAGCTGGGTCTGGATGGTCATGGCCTGCAGGTTCTACCAGCTTGACCGCCGCGCGGACACGGGTAAACCGCCCGGACGCGCGCGCCTTGGGGCGGTTAGCTCAGTTGGTAGAGCATCTCGTTTACACCGAGAGGGTCGGCGGTTCGAGCCCGTCACCGCCCACCATGCGCACGGCATTCAGCGGGGAGGACGCGGGCGATGGACCTTGGGCTCGAAGGCAGGACGGCGCTCGTTCTGGGTGCCAGCAAGGGGCTGGGCCGTGCGATCGCTGCGGCGCTGGCAGCGGAAGGGGCCGAGGTCGTCACCGTCGCCCGCTCGGGGAGCTCAGACACGGGCGTGCTCCACATTGCCGCCGATCTCGACGATCCGGATGCGCCTGACGCCATCATCGCGGCCGTGCGGGACGCGGGCCGCTCGCCCGACATCCTCGTGCTCAACGCCGGCGGTCCGCCGATGGCCGGTGCCGCCAGCGCCACCCCTGCGGACTTCGCCGCGGTCTTCCCGCGGATGTTCAACGCCCAGATCGCGCTCGCCCAGGCCTTCCTTCCCGCCATGCGCGAGCGCGGCTTCGGCCGGATTCTCGCGGTCGCCTCGACCAGCCTTATCACCCCGATCCCCGGCCTCGTGCTCTCCAACGCGGTGCGCGCGATGCTGGCATCCTGGTGCAAGACCCTCGCCGCCGAGGTCGCCGCCGACGGGGTGACGGTCAACCTGCTGCTGCCGGGCCAGATCGCCACCGACCGCCTCACCAGCCTCCATGCCGCGATGGCCGCCGGACAGGGCCTCGCCCCGGAGCAGGTCACCGCCCGTTCGGTCGCGGCGATCCCCGCCGGGCGGCTCGGGCGGCCGGAGGAATTCGGCGACATCGCCGCCTTCCTCGCCTCCCCGCGCGCGGGATTCATCACGGGAAGCGCGATCAAGGTCGACGGCGGGCAGACCGCGACGCTCTAACCCCTGCGCTTGCGCAAGGGCGCCAAGGCCCCTAGCGCGGGGCAATGTCGTCCCTGTTCATCGCGCTCCAGCACGTTCTCCCCCAGCACGCCCTTTCGCGCCTCGCCGGCAGCCTTGCCGCAAGCGAGACGCCGTGGCTGCGCGATGCGCTGATCCGCCGCTTCGCCCGTGCCTATGGGGTCGATCTGTCGGAGGCCGCGCGGGGCATCGGCGAGTTCGCGAGCTTCAACGACTTTTTCACCCGCGAGCTGAAGCCCGGCGTGCGGCCCCTGGCGGATGCCGGCCAGTTCATCCTCTCGCCCGCCGACGGCGCGGTGAGCCAGCTCGGCCCCGTCAGCGGCGGACGGATTATCCAGGCCAAGGGACGCGACTACAGCGTGGCGGAAATCCTCGGATGCGGCCCGGCGGAGGCCGCGCGGTTCGAGGGCGGGAGCTTCATCACGATCTATCTCAGCCCCAGGGACTACCACCGCGTCCACATGCCCGCCGCCGGCACGCTTGCGGCGACGAGCTACATCCCGGGCGATCTCTACTCGGTCAATGTCGCGACCGCCGCCGGGGTCGACCGCCTGTTCGCCCGCAACGAGCGCCTCGCCTGCCGTTTCGACGGACCGGACGGGCACTTCGCCAGCATCATGGTGGGCGCGATGATCGTCGCCGGGATCGACACGGTCTGGCCGAACAGGTTCCGCACCCATGCGCGCGCGCCGGTGCACGAGGATTTCGCCGGACAAGGCCGCAGTTTCGCGGCGGGGGACGAGATGGGGCGCTTCCATCTCGGCTCGACCGTCGTGCTGCTGTTCGAGCCGGGCCGGGTGGCGTGGCGCGAGGACCTGCAAGCGGGCGATCCCCTGCGCATGGGCGAGGCGATCGCGCAGCGGCTGGGCTAGGTCACTTCTCCGCGAGGCTGCCGCGGATGAGCGCCGCCGCTTCGGGCGTGCCCCATTCGTAGCCGCCGGTCACCCGCAGGACCTCCTTGCCGCTCGCATCGAACAGGATCGTCAGCGGCAGCACCCCCTCGGGCGTGAACTGCGCCGAAAGCGCCGTCTCGGGATCGAGCCAGGGTTCGAGGCGGGTGTAGCCGCCCTTGGCAAAGAACGGCTCCACCACCTCGGCTCCGCGAATGTCCTGGCTGACGGTGAGCACCCGCACCTCGCCCTCGAGTTCGGCGGCGAGGGCATCGAGCTGCGGCATTTCCTTGACGCAGGGCGCGCACCATGTCGCCCACAGATTGACCAGCACCGGCCCGTCCTGCGCGCCCAGATCGAGCGTCTTGCCTGCCGGATCGGCGAGCGTGATCGCCGGGAGCGGCGTGCCCGCGAATCTGCGCTCCACCGTGCCGGCCGCGCCCGCCACCGTCTCAACCGGTTGCGCCGGGGCCTCTGCGGGCCTATCGCAGCCCGCCAGCAGCAGGAGCGATACGGCGAGAATGACAGGCGAGCGGGACATGACGGGCTCCGGAAGCAGTGCGACCAACGCCATGTGGGGCGGCCGTTTCGCCGACGGCCCTAGCGCCATCATGCGCGAAATCAACGCCTCGATCCCCTTCGACAAGGCGCTGTGGCGGCAGGACATCGCCGCGAGCAAGGCCCATGTGGCGATGCTGGGCGCGCAGGGTATCATCCCGGCGGAGGATGCGCTGGTGATCGCCAACGGCCTCGATGCGGTCGCCGCCGAATACGAACGCGACGGCGTGCCCGAGGACTGGGACCGCGAGGACATCCACATGACCACCGAGGCCCGGCTTGCCGAGCTGATCGGGCCGGTCGCGGGGCGCCTCCACACCGCGCGGAGCCGCAACGACCAGGTCGCGACCGACTTCCGCCTCTGGGTCCGCGATGCCTTAGCGCAGATGGACGAGGGGCTGGCCGCCTTGCAGCGCGCGCTGGTGACGCGGGCGAGCGAGCACGCGGACAGCATCATGCCCGGCTTCACCCATCTCCAGACCGCGCAGCCGGTGACGCTCGGCCATCACCTCATGGCCTATTACGAGATGCTCCGGCGCGACCGCGCGCGGATCGCCGATGCGATGGCGCGGATGAACGAGTGCCCGCTCGGGTCGGCGGCGCTGGCCGGAACCGGCTTTCCCATCGACCGCGAGGCGACGGCGCGCGCCCTCGGCTTCGACCGGCCGACCGCCAATTCATTGGACGCCGTGTCCGACCGTGACTTCGCGCTCGACTTCCTGTGGTCCTGCTCGGCCACCGCGCTCCACCTGTCGCGCCTTGCCGAGGAACTGATCCTGTGGGCGAGCCAGCCATTCGGCTTCATCCGCCTGCCCGACAGCCTCTCGACCGGCTCGTCTATCATGCCGCAGAAGAAGAACCCCGACGCCGCCGAACTGGTGCGCGGCCATTCGGGGCGGGTGATCGGCACGCTGACGAGCCTGATGATCACCATGAAGGGCCTACCGCTCGCCTATTCCAAGGACATGCAGGACGACAAGCCGCCGGTGTTCGAGGCGGCGGGCCTGATGGCGCTCAGCATTGCGGCGATGACGGGCATGATCGCCGGCGCGACCTTCAACACCGCCCGGATGCGCGCCGCGGCCGAACTGGGCTATGCCACCGCCACCGACCTTGCCGACTGGCTGGTGCGCGCGCGCGGCATCCCGTTCCGCGAGGCGCATCACATCACGGGGAGCGCGGTGAAACTGGCCGAGCAGCGCGGCATCGCGCTCGACCAGCTGCCGCTCGCCGACCTTCAGGCGGTCGATGCGCGGATCGACGAAAGCGTCTATGCCGCGCTCTCGGTCGATGCCTCGGTCGCGGCGCGCGCGTCCTATGGCGGAACCGCGCCCGATCAGGTCCGTTTGCAGGTCGCCGCCGCGCGTGCGGCGC
Source organism: Porphyrobacter sp. THAI-01a (assembly GCF_056868655.1). NCBI lineage: Bacteria > Pseudomonadati > Pseudomonadota > Alphaproteobacteria > Sphingomonadales > Erythrobacteraceae > Porphyrobacter > Porphyrobacter sp. THAI-01a. The sequence goes on from NZ_CP180579.1 coordinate 2,252,349, forward strand.
TGGGGATGGAGGAATGATGCGCCGCCTTGCCGTTGTGGCCCTCGCCGGGTTCGTCGCCGCCTGCGGCACCGCCGCCCCGCTCACCCCGCCCGAGGGCGCAAGCCTGCCGACCGCTCCCTATGGCGCGAGCGAGAAACCCTCGGCCGAGGAACTGCTGCGCCGCGAGGCGCTCGCCGCGCCCGAACGCAGCGTCGAACTGCGCCGCCGCTCCGAAGAACGCCAGGACGATCCCTTCGACCTGCCCCCCGAATAGAAACGAAACCCGATGGACCACTTCACCTATCGCGACGGCGTGATGCACGCCGAGGACGTGCCGCTGCCGCAGATCGCCGAGGCGGTCGGCACCCCCGTCTACGTCTATTCCCGCGCGACGCTGGAGCGCCACGCGCGGGTGTTCCGCGAGGCGCTGGACAGCGTGCCCGACAAGCTGATCGCCTTCGCCGTCAAATCCAACCCCAACCTCGCGGTGCTGAAGGTGCTGGGCGCGGCCGGCATGGGCGCAGACGTCGTCTCGGTGGGCGAGATGCGCCGCGCACTCGCGGCGGGGATCGCGCCGGAGAAGATCGTCTTCTCGGGCGTGGGCAAGACGGCCGCCGAGATGATCGCCGCGCTCGACGCAGGGATCGGCCAGTTCAACATCGAGAGCGAGGAAGAGGGCGTCGAACTCGCCGAGATCGCCGCCGCCCGCGGGCTGACCGCGCAGTGCACCTTGCGCATCAACCCCGATGTCGATGCGGGGACCCACGACAAGATCTCGACCGGCAAGGCCGACAACAAGTTCGGCGTGCCGATCAGCGAGGCGGGGCAGATCTTCGGCAAGCTCGCTGGCCTGCCGAGGGTGAACCTGCGAGGGGTGGCGGTGCATATCGGCAGCCAGCTCGCCGACCTCGCGCCGCTGGAAGCCGCCTTCGGCAAGCTCGGTGCGCTGGTGCAGGCCCTGCGCGGGGCGGGCCACACGATCACCCATGTCGACCTAGGCGGCGGGCTGGGCGTGCCCTACCGCGTGGGCGAGGTGCTGCCGGCGCCTGCGGAATACGGCGCGATGGTCGCGCGGGTTACGAAGGACTGGGGCGTCACGCTGATCTTCGAGCCGGGCCGCGTGATCGCCGGCAATGCCGGCGTGCTGCTTACCCGGGTGGTGCGGGTCAAGCGCGGGATCAAGGATCCCTTCGTGATCGTCGACGCGGCGATGAACGACCTCGCCCGCCCTGCACTCTACGGTGCCTATCACCATTTCGAGGCGGTGGAGCCGCGGGGCGCACGCATGACCGCCAACATCGTCGGCCCGATCTGCGAGACCGGGGACACCTTCGCCATGGGCCGCGAATGCGATCTGCTGGAGGCGGGCGACCTCGCCGTGTTCCGCACTGCGGGGGCTTACGGCGCGACGATGGCCTCGTCCTACAACTCCCGCGGCTTCGTGGCCGAGGTGCTGGTCGATGGCGACCGCTTCGCCGTGGTCGCGGACCGGATCGAGGCGGGGGCGATCATGGATGCCGAGCGCGTGCCGGAATGGCTCGCCTGAGGAGCCGATGAGCCGCATTGCCAGCCTGCCGCTGTTCCACCAGGTTGCTGGGCAGCAGGTGCTGGTGCTGGGCGACGGTCCCGCCGCAGAGCCCAAGCGGCGGCTGGTGGAGCGCGCCGGCGGCGTGATCATCGACGACTTTGCCCGGGCGGTGGACGAGGGCGTCCGGCTGGCCTTCATCGCCTTCGAGGACGCGCAGGCCTGCGAGGTGGCGGCGATCAATGCGCGCTGTGCCGGGATGCTGGTCAATGTCGTGGACCGGCCGGAATTGTGCGACTTCACCACGCCCTCGATCCTTGATCGCGATCCCTTGCTGGTGGCGATCGGGACCGGAGGTGCCTCGGCAGGTCTGGCGAAGCACGTGCGGCTCAGGTTGGAGCGCGTCTTGCCCGAGACGCTGGGCGCGCTGGCGCGGGCACTGGAGGCGGCGCGGCCGGTGCTGCGGCGGCGCTTCCCCGACGGGGCCGAGCGGCGCCGCGCCGTCGATGCTGCCCTGCGCGAGGGCGGGCCGCTCGACCCGCTCGATCCGCAAGCCTTCTCGTGTGTCGCAGCATGGGCCGAAGGGACGGCCGCGCATCAGGGCGCAGGCGCGCCCATCGAGATCACCCTGACCAGCCCCGACCCCGAGGACCTCACCCTGCGGCAGGCACGCTTGCTGGGCGAGGCCGATGCGCTGTGGCTCGACGGTGCAGTGCCCGCGGCGATCCTCGCCCGCGCCCGCGCCGACGCCGCGCGGCGGCCGCTGGCGGAGGGCCAAGCGGCCGGTGCCGAACCCGCCCCCGGCCTTGTTCTCATCCTGCGCTGGCGGCCCGACTAGAGCCTCCCGCGCAAGGTTCAGGCCGCCTGCAGCACCGGGGTGCGCAGGCTCGCGAAATAGCCCGACATGGCGGCGATCGCCTTTTCGCTCAGGGCGATGAAGGCGCGGCGGCGATCGGCCGGATCCGGGACCCGCACGAAGATCCCGCTTTCGACCATCTGGGTCAGCCAGCGCAGCGCTGTCGTCGCGGGCACGCCGGCGGCGATGCACAGCGAGGTCACGGAGACCCGCGCGCCCTCGCCATGCGCGGCGGTCAGATCGAGCAGCATGTCCCACGCCGGATCGCCGAACAGCTCGGGCGCGAAGAAGCGCGCGCGCGCCTGGCGGTTGGCGATGATCTGGCGCACCATCTGCGGATCGGGCAGCGGCGGGCCGGCGGCGGCGGCAGGGTCTGCCTGCAGGGCACCGAAGGCGGGCGCGGACGCCATGCCGGGCCCGCGATAATCCCGCTTGAGCTCGCCCAGTGCCGCGCCGGGGGAGACGGCATGGCCCATGCGGTCGAGCGAATGGGCGATCGCCTCGACCTGCTGGGACAGGCGCAGCAGGGCCACGCGGTCCTCCTCGCCCATTTCGCGAAGGCGCGCCGCCCCGGCCTCCCCCATCACCCGCCCGACCGCGATCACCCGTTCGGCGCGGCTGGGCGAAACGAGGATCTGGGGGTTGGACTGGTCGAGCACGGCGAAGACATCGTCGAGCCCCGCAAGGTTGGTGGCGACGATCAGCTTGGCACCGGACCGCGCGACCCGCATGTCGAGCCGCGCCAGCCCTGCCAGCATCATCGCGTCGAGCCCGCGGCTGCCCACGACCGCGCAATCGACCACCACCACATCGCCCAGCAAGGCGATCGGCCCTTCGAGCAGCGCGCGCAAGGACCCGCCGTCGATGCTGCGGAACCCCGCCCCGCCGAGGTCCGCGCCGATCTGGCGGCGGAGCCCTTCGTCCTCGGCGAAGATCGCCACACGGGCGGGCAGGCCCGCACCGTCATCGGCGCAGCCATAGGTGAAATCATCCGGGGGGGAAGCGCCAAGGGCGGGGGATGTCAGCATCGACTCGACTCCAACAATGTTGGAACGAGAATAGAACAAAACAGGATCAGGTCAAGGAAATCTGCCTGATGGTCTTCGACCGCACCCCATCAAGGCCTGATCTCGATCACCGTTCCGTCAGGCACGATGCGCCACAATTCCTCGATTTCCTCGTTGGAAAAGGCGATGCAGCCGTCCGTCCAGTCGCCCGGCACGCGGCCGAAGGGCAGGCTGTTTGGCTGGCCGTGGAGGAAAATGTCGCCGCCCGGCGAACGGCCGTATTGCGCCGCGAAGGCGCGGTCGGCGGCGTTGGGGTAGGAGACCTTGAGGCTGAGGTGATAGGCGCTCCCGGGGTTGCGGCCCTCGATCACATACTTGCCCTCGGGCGTGCGCTCGTCGCCCTCGAACTGCTTGTGGCCCTGCGGTCTGTCGCCGAATTGCAGGCCGCGCCAGGCCTTGACGGGCTGCCCGCCGGCATAGGCGACCATCAGCCGTTCGGACTTGTCGACGATGAGGTAGTCGACGCTGGTGAAGCGCCGCTCGGGCACGATCCGCGCCGCCTCGCGCGCCAGCGGGGGCTGCGAGGACGGGGCCTGCGCCTGCTCCACCGGCGGTGCGGCGCAGGCGGCAAGCGCGAGCAGCAGGAGGAGCGCGAGGCGGGTCATGCGGGCAAGACTAACCCGCCCCGCGCCTTGCGATCAATCCACGAAAGGATCGCGCATCAGGATCGTGTCGTCCCGCTCGGGCGAGGTCGAGACCAGCGCGACGGGGCATTCGATCAGCTCCTGGATACGCTGGATGTACTTGATCGCGTTGGCAGGCAGGTCGGCATAGGAGCGCGCGCCCGCGGTGCTCTCGTGCCAGCCGGGCATCTCCTCGTAGATCGGCTCGCAGGCGGCCTGGTCGGCGGCGTGGCTGGGAAGGTAGTCATAGACCTGCCCGCGCAGGCGATAGCCGGTGCAGATCTTCACCTTCTCGAGCCCGTCGAGCACGTCGATCTTGGTGAGCGCGATGCCGGTGACGCCGCTGATCGCGCAGGACTGGCGGACCAGCACGGCGTCGAACCAGCCGACGCGGCGCTTGCGGCCGGTGACGGTGCCGAATTCATGGCCGCGTTCGCCGAGGCGCTGGCCGATCTCGTCCTCCAGCTCCGTCGGGAAGGGGCCGGAGCCGACGCGGGTGGTGTAGGCCTTGACGATGCCCAGCACGAAGCCGGTGGAGTTGGGGCCGAGGCCGGAGCCGCTAGCCGCGGTGCCGCTCACCGTATTCGAGGAGGTGACGAAGGGATAGGTGCCGTGGTCGACATCGAGCAGCACGCCCTGCGCGCCCTCGAACAGGATCTTGGCGCCGGCGCGGCGGACCTTCTTCAACCGCTTCCAGACAGGCTGGGCGAACTTCAGCACGAAGGGCGCGATCTCGCGCAGCTCTTCCAGAAGGGCGGCGCGGTCGACCGGCGGCTGGCCGAAGCCGGCGCGCAGCGCGTCATGGTGGGCGCAGAGGCGGTCGAGCTGGGCCTCGAGACTGTCGAGATGCGCCAGGTCGCACACCCGGATCGCGCGCCGGCCGACCTTGTCCTCGTAGGCCGGGCCGATCCCGCGCCCGGTCGTCCCGATCTTGCCCTTGCCCGCCGCCGTTTCGCGCAGGGCGTCGAGATCGCGGTGGAGGGGGAGGATCAGCGGGCAGTTGTCGGCGATGGCGAGGTTGTCATCGGTGATGGTGACCCCCTGCCCCTCGACCTTGGCGACCTCGTCGCGCAGCGCCCAGGGATCGAGCACCACGCCGTTGCCGATCACCGAGAGGGTGCCGGAGACGATCCCCGACGGCAGCAGCGAGAGCTTGTAGGTCTTGCCGTCGATCACCAGCGTGTGACCGGCATTGTGCCCGCCCTGAAAGCGGACCACGGCATCGGCGCGGCTGGCAAGCCAGTCGACGATCTTGCCCTTGCCCTCATCGCCCCATTGGGCGCCGATCACGGTGACGTTGGCCATGTGTGTCCTTATCCGGTGGCGGTGAACCGGGCGGGGGCCTAGGCGTTCGGGGCGGGCGAGGCAAGCACGGCGCGAAGGGTTTTGCGAGCGACCTGCGTTGGACGGGGCAACTGCCGTCCGCTCGAAAGGAAGCCTTCGCCGATGCGCCCCGCCGCCCAAGCCCTGATCGCCGCCGCTGCGTTGGCCGTGATCGCCAGCCCGATCCTCGCCCAGCAGCGCCGCGGCGAGGAGCGCCTGCCCGCGAGCTGCCGGCAGGAGGTGGTGCGGCTTTGCGGCATCAACCGGGGGCAGATCGCCGCCTGCCTGCGCGAGAGATATGCCGAGCTCTCCCAAGGCTGCCAGGCGGAGCTGCGCCAGCGGATCGAGGCGCGCGCCCGCGAGGGGGCACGGCGCGGGGGAGCCGCGATGGCGCCCGGCCCCGCCCTCGCCCCGCAGCAGACCCTCGCCTATGGCAGCGATCCGCTCCAGGCGCTCGACCTGTGGGTGCCCGAGGGCAGGCCCGCCCCGCTGGTGCTGTTCGTCCACGGCGGCGGATGGTCGCGCGGGTCGAAGAGCAACGCCGTGGGCCGCGCCCTGCCCGGGCACCTGCTGGCGCAGGGCTATGCCTTCGCCTCGATCGACTACCGGCTCGTCCCCGCCGCGCGCGTCGAGGACCAGGCGGCGGACGTGGCGGCGGCGCTCGCCCACCTGCTCGCGGGCGCCGACGAACTGGGGATCGACCGGACCCGCGTGGTGCTGACCGGCCACTCGGCGGGCGCGCATCTGGTGGCGCTGGTGGGGACGGACGAGCGCTATCTCAAGGACGCGGGCCTCTCCTTCGCCGACATCGACGGGGTGATGCCCAACGACGGCGCGGCCTATGACGTGGGCCAACAGTTGGCACTCGCCGGACCGCAGATGCGGGGAACCTACGAGCAGGCCTTCGGCAGCGATCCCGCGCGGCACAAGGCGCTCTCCCCGATCGCCCACGCCGCAGCGCCCAATGCCCCGGCCTTCCTTCTCCTCCACGTCCAGCGCCCCGATGCGGCGGCGCAGTCGAAGGCGCTGGCCGAGGCGCTGCGCAAGGCGGGCGCCGAGGCCGAGGTCTCGGGCTTCCCCGGCGAGGGCCTGCGCGGCCACATGGAGATCAACCGCAATCTCGGCCAGCCCGATTACCCCGCGACCCCGGTGATGGACGCGTGGCTCAAGAAGGTGCTGGGCGGATAGGCTAAGGAAGCCGAGCCCCCGGTCGCGAACGGGGCGACGAGGATGGGGCGCGATCTCCGGAACGTGCCCTAGATCGCCTGCGGCTCGCTGCCCCCGAGCACATAGTCGCAGCCCAAAGCCTTCGGGTCCTCGCCCTCGGCCAGCTGGGCGATGGTGCGCCAGCCCTCGAACCTGAGGCGCGCCGCCGCGGCGCGGTCGTGGCCGAGGGGGAGGTAGCAGGTGCGCGGAGCATCGGGCTGGGGCGCGGCCTCGGCGAGGCGGTCGAGATAGAGGGTGAAGCCCGTCGCCGGCTCCTCGCTCCCGGCGATGCGGTAGGTGCCGCCCCGCCCCACCGCGCGGCGCTGCCCCTCGGCATAGAGGGTGAAGCCGAACCACGACTGGTATTCGAAGCCGTGGCGCTCGGTCGGATCGAGCGTGATGCGCGCCGCATCCCCGATGTGCCCGGCAATCGCCTCCAGCGCGTCGAGGCGCGACTTCAGTGCCCCGCCCGCATCCACATCCCGGAGCGCAGCGAGGGCCCCTTCCAGTGGTCCGGTGGCATAGAGCAGCGGCAGGTAGGCACTGCCGCCCGCCGCGCGCAATCCGCCCGCGTCCTTGGTGTCGAGCTCGCGCCGCACGCCCTCGATCTGCTCGGGCGCGAGCGGGAAGGCCTTCACCGCCAGCGTGTCGACGAGATCGGGCAGGGTGAAATCGACCGAGATGCCGGTGAGCCCGGCGGCCTTCAGCGCCTCGATCGCGAGCATCACCGCCTCGCCCGCGGCGGCGACGGTATCGGAGCCGATCAGTTCGGCGCCGAGTTGCAGCCGCTCGCGCGCGGGGTCGAGCTGGCTCGCCTTGATCACCACCGTATCGCCGCAATAGGCCAGACGCAGCGGACGCGGCGCGGCGGCAAGGCTGGTGGCGGCGATGCGGCCGATCTGCGGGGTCATGTCGGAGCGCAGCGCGAGGGTGCGCAGGGAAGCGGGATCGACGAAGCGGAACATCGTGCTGCGCTCGCCGACGCTGACGCCCGCCATGCGCCCGACCAGCGCGGCCTCGAACTCCAGCAGCGGCGGGCGCACGCGGTCGTAGCCGTGCGCCGTCAGCACATCGAGGCAGGCACGCATCGCAGCGGTGATGCGCGCAGCTTCAAGCGGCAGGCGGTCTTCGAGGCCTTCGGGCAGGAGATCGTTGGGCTTGGTCATTTTCGGGCGGATCGCCCCCTCTTCCGTTCGCCCTGAGCCTGTCGAAGGGCTGTCTTTCTCTTCCTTGAGCGCGTTAGAAGAAAAAGCAGGGCTTCGACAAGCTAAGCCCGAACGGAAAGGGAGAGCGAGAGACTAGAAGCTCAGCGCCTTGACCAGCTTCACGCCCTCGAGCTTCTCGGCCTCGGCCACCACCTCGGCGGGCAGGGCCTCGTCGAGGCTCAGGAGCAGAACCGCTTCCCCGCCCGCCTCGCGGCGGCCGAGATTGAAGGTGCCGATGTTGATGCCGCGCGCGCCCAGCAGCGTCCCGATGCGGCCGATGAAGCCCGGCTTGTCGTCGTTGACGATGTAGAGCATGTGGCCGGCAAGTTCCGCCTCGATCCCGATGCCGAAGATCTCGACAAGGCGCGGGCTTTCCGTCCCGAACAGCGTGCCGGCGACCGAGCGCGGCCCCTGCGCGGTTTCCACCGTCACCCGGACCAGCGTGTTGAACGCGCCCTCGCGCTGGTGGCGGACCTCGGCGACCTCGAGCCCGCGTTCCTTGGCGAGGAAGGGGGCGTTGACCATGTTCACCGTGTCGGAATAGCGGCGCATGAAGCCCGCCAGCACCGCGGCGGTGATGGGCTTGCCGTTGAGTTCGGCCGCCGCGCCCTCGCGCTCGATGCCGATGCGGGTGAGGTTGCCGTGGGCAAGCTGGCCGACGAGGCTGCCGAGCTTCTCGGCGAGCGCCATGTAGGGCTTGAGCTTGGGGGCTTCCTCGGCGCTCAGCGAGGGGACGTTGAGCGCGTTGGTGACGCCGCCGTTGACGAGGTAGTCGGCCATCTGCTCGGCCACCTGCAGCGCGACATTGACCTGCGCCTCGGTGGTCGAGGCCCCGAGGTGCGGGGTGCAGATGAAGTTGGGCGCACCGAACAGCGGGTGATCGGCCGCCGGCGGCTCGGTCTCGAACACGTCGAGCGCGGCGCCCGCGACCTGCCCGCTCTCCAGGCAATCCTTGAGCGCCGCCTCGTCGATCAGCCCGCCGCGCGCGCAGTTGATGATGCGGATGCCCTTCTTGGCATTCTCCATCCGCTCGCGGCTGAGGATGTTGCGGGTCTCCTCGGTCAGCGGGGTGTGGAGCGTGACGAAATCGGCGCGGCTCAGCAGCGTGTCGAGATCGACCTTCTCGATGCCGAGTTCGATCGCGCGGTCCTCGGTCAGGAAGGGATCATAGGCGATCACCTTCATCCTGAGGCCGAGTGCGCGGCTGGCGACGATCGAGCCGATATTGCCCGCGCCGATCAGGCCGAGGGTCTTGTTGGTGAGCTCGACCCCCATGAACCCGCTCTTGGGCCACTTGCCGGCCTGGGTCTGGGCATCGGCCTGCGGGATCTGCCGTGCGAGCGCGAACATCAGCGCGATGGCGTGTTCAGCAGTGGTGATCGAGTTGCCGAAGGGGGTGTTCATGACCACCACGCCCTTGCCGCTGGCATAGGGGATGTCGACGTTGTCGACGCCAATGCCGGCGCGGCCGATGACCTTGAGGTTGGTCGCGGCATCGAGGATCGCCTTGGTCACCTTGGTCGAGGAACGGATGGCAAGACCGTCATATTCGCCGATGCGGGCGATCAGCTGTTCGGGCGTTTCGCCGGTGATCACGTCGACATCGCAGCCGCGCTCCTCGAAGATGCGGGCGGCGTTGGGGTCCATCTTGTCGCTGATGAGAACTTTGGGCTTGGTCATGGGATTTCTCCGCAAATCTGGGAAAACCCGTTCGCCCTGAGCCTGTCGAAGAGCCGCCCTTCACTTTGCGGGCGGCACGGCATCAGAAGAAAAGCGGTGCTTCGACTAGCTCAGCACGAACGGGAGGATAGGGATGCGCTTGGACGGCCTCAGCCGTTCTTGACCTTCTCGTAGGCCCACTCGATCCACGGCAGCAGGCGCTTGATGTCCTCCTGCTCGACCGTCGAGCCGCACCAGATGCGCAAGCTCGGCGGCGCGTCGCGGTAGCCGTTGAAGTCGAAGCCGACGTTGCGTTCCTCGAGCAGCTTCACGATCTTCTTGGGAACGCCCGCCTTGTCCTCGTCCGAGAGGCTCTCGTACCAGTCGCCCTGGAAGACCATGCACACGCCGGTGTTGGTCTGGAGCGCGGGATCGCTCGCCATGTTGCGCAGCCACGGGGTGGCCTCGATCCAGTCCTTCACCAGTCTGGCGTTGGCATTGGCCCGCTCGACCAGCGCCTTGCGGCCGCCGATCGCCTTGCCCCATTCGAGTGCGGCGATGTAGTCCTCGGTCGCCAGCATCGAGGGGGTGTTGATCGTCTCGCCCTCGAAGATCCCGCGGTTGAGCTTGGCGCCCTTCTTCATGCGGAACAGCTTGGGCAGCGGCCAGGCCGGATCGTAGCTCTCGATCCGCTCGACCGCCTTGGGGCTGAGGATCAGCATCCCGTGCTGGGCTTCCGAGCCCATCACCTTCTGCCACGAATAGGTCGTGGCATCGAGCTTGGCCCAGTCCATCTCCATCGCGAAGATGGCGCTGGTGGCGTCGTTGATCGTCACACCCTCGCGGCCCGGCTCGAGCCAGTCGGTGTTGGGGATCATCGCGCCCGAGGTGGTGCCGTTCCAGGTGAACACCACGTCGTTCCTCTGCGGGATGGTGGTGAGGTCGGGGATCTCGCCGTAGTCGGCGGTCAGTACCTGAAGGTTCGGCAGCTTGAGCTGCTTGACCGCGTCCTGGATCCAGACATTGCCGAAGCTCTCCCACGCCGCGACCGTCACCGGGCGCGCAGGATCGAGCATCGACCACATGGCGGCCTCGATCGCGCCGGTGTCCGAGGCGGGCATGATGCCGATCAGGTAATCGTCGGGGATGCCGAGCAGTTCGCGGCTGAGATCGAGCGCATACTTCAGACGCGCCTTGCCGAGGCTCGAACGATGCGAGCGGCCAAGCGATTCGGTCTTGAGCTTGTCCAGCGACCAGCCGGGGAATTTCGCCGTGGGGCCCGAGGAAAAGAAGGGGCGCTCAGGCTTCAGCACAGGCTCATGCGCGAGCCCGCGAACATAGTCAGTCATGTATTCTCTCCTTGCAGAGAGCACGCGCGGCGTTGGGACCGCGTGGCCCGTGGGCGGCTTTAGAGAGACGCGGTGACAAGTCAATGACCAATGGGGACGAGGTGCGGTCAAGCTCCCTCTCGCAAAATGCGCGCGAACCCCCTAACAGGGCGGCTCCATGGACATTTCCGATCTGCGTGTTGCCCTGTTCAGCGGCAACTACAACTACACCCGCGACGGGGCGAACCAGGCCCTCAATCGACTTGTCGGCTCGCTGCTCGCGCGCGGGGCGAAGGTGCGCGTCTATTCGCCCAAGGTCGCCCAGCCCGATTTCGCCCCGACCGGCGATCTTGTCGGCCTGCCCAACGTGCCGATGCCGGTGAAGGGGCGCGGCGAATACAGGATGCCGACGCACCTCGGCGCGGCGGTGAAGCGCGACCTCGAGGCCTTCGCGCCCGACATCGTCCACCTTTCTTCGCCCGATCCGGCCGCCCATGCCGCGCTGCGCTGGGCGCGGGCGCGGGGCCTGCCGGTGCTCGCCAGCGTCCACACCCGCTTCGAGACCTACCCGCGCTACTACAACATGGCCTTCCTCGAGCCGCTGATCGTCAAGGGCCTCCAGCGCTTCTACAACCGCTGCGACGCGCTGGTCGCGCCCTCGCAGTCGATGATCGACGAGCTTCTGGCGATGGGGATGCACGAGCGCATCGGGCTGTGGAGCCGGGGCGTCGACCGCACGATCTTCTCCTCCGCCCGCCGCGACCGCGAATGGCGCCGCAGCATCGGCCTTGCCGACGATGATGTCGCGATCGTCTTCCTCGGGCGGCTGGTGATGGAAAAGGGCCTCGACGTCTTCGCCGAAACCATTGCCCGCCTGAGTGCCGCCGGCGCGCCGCACAAGGTGCTGGTGATCGGCGACGGCCCCGCGCGCGGCTGGTTCGAGGCGAACCTGCCCGACGGCGCAATCTTCGCCGGGTTCAAGACCGGCGAGGCCCTCGGCCAGGCGCTCGCGAGCGGCGATGTGTTCTTCAACCCGTCCGTCACCGAGACCTTCGGCAACGTGACGCTGGAAGCCATGGCGAGCGGCCTGCCGGTGGTCGCCGCCGGGGCGACCGGCAGCGCCAGCCTTGTCGCCGACGGGATCACCGGCCGGCTGGTCGCGCCCTCGGGCAGCAAGGAGGCCGATGCTGCCGCCTTCGCGGCCGTGCTGGCGCCCTACTGCAGCGACCCGGCGCTGCGCTCGGGCCACGGGGCGGCGGGCGAGACGCGCGCCTGCGAATACAGCTGGGAGGCGATCAACGCGGTGGTCGCCGACACCTATCTCGAGCTCGTCGAGGAACGGCGGCGGGCCGCAAAGCCGCCCCGCGAGGCGGCCTAAACGCGCGCGGGCTTTACCCTACCTGAGCACCCCGGCGAGCGCCATGCGGCGGCTGTAGAACAGCAGGAACAGCGTCACCACCCAGATCGCCACGTCGAGCGTGTGGGCCTGCATCGTGGCCGGCACCTCGAGCACGAGGTAGTTGCCGATAGTCGTGCCGACGAGGCCGACCGTCCCCACCACCATCGCCGCCACCGCCCATTTCGAGCGCAGCAGCAACAGCAGCGATCCGGCGAAAGCCCCCCATACGCCCAGCGCCCAGAAGGCACTGATCCAGGCGGGATAGCTCTCCATGAAGGCGATCTGCTCGGGCGTCAGCCCCATCTCGGCGAGCATGCCGAGCTTGGTCGTCAGGTAGCTGATGATGCCCATCGCGTTGAACAGCAGCGTCAGCCCGCCGACCAGCCACAGATGCCACGGCGTCGCAGGCCGCCCCCCGATCACGGTTGCCATAAGCTCTCTCCCCCATCCGGCGCGACCCGAACGGGGGAGAGGATATGCCTAACTTGCGTTAGCTGCAATCGGCTGCGTGTCAGAGGCGCTCGATGCGCTTGGCCATCTCGTCGATCATGTCGACGATCTCGTTGATGGTGTGCTCGTCGAGCTTGCCCGCGCGGGCGCGGTTCTTCAGCACCGAGCCGAGGTTGCCCATCGCCCGGAACAGGTCGTGCGAGCGCACGGTGGTGGTGCGTTCGCCGTGGCGGCCGAGGCGGCGCATCAGCGTATCGACCTCGTCCTGCCGGCTCTCGAGCTCGTCGCGGCCCTGTTGGGTGGCGGCGAAGGGCTTCTTCGCGCCCTCGGCCTCGGCCTCCTCGATCGCGCCTTCGTCCTCGAGCAGCTGGAGCGTCGGATAGACCGCGCCGGGGCTGGGCGCATAGGCGCCGCCGGTCATTTCCTCGATCTCCTTGATGAGCTCGTAGCCGTGGCGCGGGGTTTCGGCGATCAGCGCCAGCAGCGCAAGGCGCAGTTCGCCCTGGGCGAACATCCGCCCGCGGCGCCCGCGGCGGCCGCGCTCCTCGCCCTCGCCGTCGCCTTCGCGCTCGCGACCGCGCGGAAACTCCTCGTCGAAGCGCGCGCGCATCTTCCAGCCGGGGCCGCCGAAGTTCATGTTGCCGTTCATTGCCATCATCGCCATCGTCTCGGCGAACTTTTCCCAGCCGCCGCCGCGGCCATACCGGTTCCAGGTCATGTCATCCTCCCTCGAGGGTTGAAGATACATCCAAGATATATCTTAGACCTATCGTTTCAAGCGCCGCCGCCTGCGACGGTTCCCTTTTCCGCCCGATGCCCTATCACGCCCGACCAATGGCTGACCTGTTCGGACAAGACGCTCCCGAAAATCCGGCGCGCGGCGATGCGCCTTCCCCCGACGCGCCCCTTGCCGACCGGCTGCGCCCCGTCACGCTCGCCGAGGTGGTGGGGCAGGAGCACCTGACCGGCCCGGCCGGCGCGATCGGGCGGATGGTGGCCGCCGGACGGCTGTCGAGCATGATCCTGTGGGGGCCGCCGGGCACCGGCAAGACCAGCATCGCCCGCCTGCTCGCCGACGCCGTGGGGATGCGCTACGCGGCGATCAGCGCGGTGTTCTCGGGCGTCGCCGACCTGAAGCAGGCCTTTGCCGAGGCCGAGAAAATGGCGAAGGCGGGCCGCAAGACGCTGCTCTTCGTGGACGAGATCCACCGCTTCAACCGCGCGCAGCAGGACGGCTTTCTCCCTTACGTCGAACGCGGGGTGGTGACGCTGGTGGGGGCGACCACCGAGAATCCGAGCTTCGCCCTGAATGCTGCGCTCCTCAGCCGCGCGCAGGTGCTGGTGCTGAACCGCCTGGACGAGAGCGCCCTCGCCGCGCTGCTCGAAAAGGCCGAGGCGCTGGAAGGCCCCCTGCCCCTCACCCCCGAGGCGCGCGAGGCGCTCATCGCCCAAGCCGATGGCGACGGGCGATTTCTGCTGGGGCAGGCCGAGACGCTCTATTCGGCAGAGTTGAAGGAGGCCCTCGACCCTGCGGGCCTCGGGAATTTCCTCCAGCGCCGGGTCGCGGTCTACGACAAGGACCGCGACGGGCATTACAACCTCATTTCCGCGCTCCACAAATCGGTGCGCGGGAGCGATCCGCAGGCGGCGCTCTACTGGCTCGCGCGGATGCTGGTGGCGGGGGAGGAGCCGCTGTTCCTCGCAAGGCGGCTGGTGCGCATGGCGGTGGAGGATATCGGCATGGCCGATCCCCAGGCGCTCCCGCAATGCATGGCGGCGATGGAGGCCTACCGCTTCCTCGGCTCGCCCGAGGGAGAGCTGGCACTGGTGCAGGCCTGCCTCTACCTCGCCACCGCGCCGAAATCGAACGCCGCCTACATGGCGCACAAAGCCGCGTGGAAGGCCGCCAAGGAAACCGGCAGCCTGATGCCGCCGATGAACATCGTCAATCCGGCAACCGGCCTGATGGAGAGCCTGGGCTACGGCAAGGGCTACACCTACGACCACGACACGCCCGAGGGCTTTTCCGGCGACAACTACTGGCCCGAGGGGATGGCGCCCGAGCAGTTCTACACGCCGGTCGAGCGCGGCTTCGAGCGCGAGGTGAGGAAGCGCCTCGATTACTGGGACAAGCTCAGGGACGAGCGCGGGTGAGCCGCTTCGCGCAGTTCCTCGCGGTCGACTGGTCGGGAGCGCGAGGCCCGCGGCAGAAGGGGATCGCGCTCGCCGTCGCACTCGCCGGAGGCGGGCCGCCGGCGCTGGTCGCCCCGCCCGATCCGCGCGGCTGGGCGCGCAGCGAGGTGCTGGCGCTGCTGGCGGGCCTGGAAGCGCCGACGCTCGTGGGACTCGACCTCGGGATCAGCCTGCCCCATGCCGATGCCGGCGCCTTCTTCCCCGGGTGGGAGGCCTCGCCTGCCGACGCGCGCGGGCTGTGGGCGCTGATCGAAACGCTGTGCACCGCCGACCCGCATCTGGAGGCCGGCGGCTTCCTCGCCCACCCCGAGGCCGCGCGCTATTTCCGCCACGGCGCAGGCGCGACGGGCGACCGCTTTCTCCTCTCCGGCGCACCCGGCCGCGAGGGCCGCTTCCGCCTCGCCGAACACGCGCAGCGCAAGCAGGGGGTGCGGCCGGTGAGCAATTTCAACCTCGTGGGCGCCGCGCAGGTGGGCAAGTCGAGCCTCACGGGCATGCGGATGCTCCACCGGCTGGGCGGCAGGGTGCCGGTCTGGCCGGTCGATCCGCTGCCGTCCGAGGGGTCGGTCATCACCGAAATCTACACCGCGATGGCCGCAAGGCACGGCGGCGTGACAGGCACCGCGACCAAGATCCGCACGCGGGAGGCGCTCAACGACGCGCTCGATGCACTCGGCAGTCCGCCCGTCGCCGGAACAGGGCCGATCGACGACCACTCTTCCGACGCGCTGCTGACTGCAGCCTGGCTGCGGCAGGTGCATGGGGCGCGCGACCTGTGGCACCCGCCCGCCCTCACGCCGGAAGTGGCGCGAACCGAAGGGTGGACTTTCGGCGCGTTGTGAGATTAAGGCCCGGCTCCTGAAGCCATGTGCCGGCTTAGCTCAGTTGGTAGAGCAGTTGATTTGTAATCATCAGGTCGTTGGTTCGATTCCGACAGCCGGCACCGCCACCTGTGGGACGTCATAGAAGCTTGGACAAAATCCAAGAAGCTTGGACAAACTCCCGATCATTACCTTCTTAAAAATCAGTGAGTTGTTCAGTGCATCAGACGTGGTGACGCTTTTGTATTGTCGCATTGCGACTAAATTGCTGACTGCCTTCCTTTAGCGCCGAGCGCGAAAATTGCATCCGCCTGCGCCGAATGGCACAACACTCCAAGTGAGCGCCCTCCAGCTAGCGTCGATGATCCAAACGCCAAGAGATCCCCGACCTAATCAGCGCGCGTCGACTGCTTGTTGCAATCTGCTACGAACCCAATCTGAGATGAGCGACGCGATGCCTTGAGCCATTGGATCAATTCAAATGGTTGGATGAGCCCTAAACCGCCAGAAGCGACCATCAATTGGCTCGCGATATGAGCCAAAACCTTCCCATTCATGCCGACAAAAATGCTCAAAGTCCGCCATTTGATCCATATTTGATTGTTGTAAAGGTTCTTTTTTGCGTCATTATCGGCCGAAGGAGGTCGTTATGAGCACCATCAATCCACAGAAATTGATCTTCCTGCGCAAGGAAGCAAAACTCACAGCCGAAGCGCTAGCTGTCGAAGCGGGCGTCGGTCGCGCGACGATCACTCGACTCGAGAATGGAACAGCAGGCGCCACGCGGGCAGAGACCGCGAAAAGGCTGGCAAATGCCCTCAAATGCCAGGCTTCGGACTTGTTCACACCTCCCGATGTTGAACAATCTCAAACGCTTTTCAGCGACCGCGTGTCGCTAAACGTCGACATATCGAGCGCGGCTCAGAACGCCCTCGAGCTCGTGGCCATGCGCTACAACGAAACACGCGAGACCATCCTCGAGCTAGCCCCCTTGCTGTTTGATCTTTTGGCCCGAGAAAGCCTGCTCGAGCGCAGCCGTAACCTAGCGGAACTCTGGCTCCGCCGAGACGCGGTCGCGAATATGGGCGAGCGCTACTCCCACCTAGGCGGCAGGTTTCTTCATGACTGGCATGCCGAAGAAGTCGAAAGCCGTGAGGAGGCCTCAATCAGGGACAGGGATATTCGCGCCGCCTACGTGCTTGACGATGAAAGCCTCGAAGATGCCTTCGTACCGGTAGACTACGACGACGAGTGCAATAACCCCTTCGTGGACTATCTCAATCGCCGTCTTTCAGCTGTGAGGCCAGACGGTGACACAGCCCCTTCGCTAGATGTTTGGCCGGTTTGGCGAAGCCCGTCGTATGAGATTGGCAGCGAGGAAGCGCTAGCCATCGCACACGGGGACGAAGATCTGGCAAGGGCAATTCTATCCGGGGCTGTGCCCCTAGCAAAGCTCCCGAAAGCCCTTCGCACTTCCGATGACGCAGAAGCGAGAATTGCTTGGATGCGAGAGCAGAAAGCCAAGCACGACCTGAAACTTCAAGGGCTCTTCGGCGACCTGCTCATCAATGTGAACGTATAAGGAGGCTACCATGGACAAAACCCCGTTCGTCAATGGCATGATTTCCGGCCGCGGTGATCTGCGCTTCTCACGCCATGGCCATCGGCGACAAGCTCAACGGTGTGTCCCGCAGTTTATAATCGACGCGCTCATCGACTTTGGCGACGAACGCTTCGTAGGCGGCGCTTGCAGATCATACAGCTTCACCAAAGCCACATGGAAGACCTTCGCAAGATACATGGGCCCAGCGATCGCAGGACATGAGCGGTTCCGGAACGTCTACATCGTCCTAACCGAGGACAGCTCGATAATCACCGTTGCTTGGAGGCATTAAGGTCGGCGGTCGCGAGCCCCCTACTGGGGCGCAACGATGGCCCTGAACAGCAGGTCGATATAGCTGCTGTTGCTCTTCTCCATAAAGAGGACATTCCTCGCCTCGAGGTCCGCACGGTTCAGCCGCCGCGAGTTAAGCAGATCCCCAAAGTCAGTTTCGGACAGGATGAATGCGTTCAAGCTAAGTGAGCCATCCCCGACCTCACCCTCGAGCTTCTTGACCTCGCGGTAGAGGTTGAACTTGGGATCGTCGAGATCCAGATTACGAATGCCTTTGGGGTCAAGGAAGCTGAGGCTCTGATGGCCAGTGTCATCGTCGACCAGCCACAGCAAAAAGTCGGGGTAGAAATTTCCAGCCAGGGCGAAGCCCAGCCCTTTGGCTTTGCTGTCAGCATTTCGAAGCAGGTAAAGGCTTCGTTTCCCGATTGCTTTGCGCCCAGCATCGGATTCGTAAAAGGCCATGAGGTCCTTCACGAACCTGACTTCACTCTCTGCGCCCAAGCCTAGAGGCCGCATCTTCAATGGGAGCGTGCCGTCCTTCACCGGGCAAAGCAGCGGGTAAAACAGGTGCCGATCGAAGCTGATCGCCACCATATTGGCCGCATGCCACTTGTTGGCTTCGCCGATGTTACCCGCGGCAACAATCTCTTGCAGCGCCTTCAAACGGTTCAGGTAGGTTTCACCGGCATCGCTGTTCTCGATCTCGAACTGATAAAGCTTGAGCATCGAGCCATGCTCTTCCGTCACCTCGTCGAGGTCAAAATGCTGACCCTCATAGGCCGCTTTCAAGCCCTGATAGAAACGGTCGGTGTAGTCGCAGAGCAGCTGAAGCAGGACGTCCTGAAGTTTCAGGACCGTCGTAAAGCCCGAGAATGTTAGCTCGCTCGCTGGCATGAACAAGGTGTACCAGTCGTCGCGGCTCTCGCAGAATTGGCGAAGCCGAGCCTTCTCGAGGCGGAGATTGCTCCAACTCTTCTGCAGTTTGTACTGCTGCAACGACAGGAAAAGGCGATCCCAGTCGAACATGGCCATCATGGCCCGGTCGATCTTGCCGATGTGGCGCGCGTTACCGTCATCCGTCTGCCCCTTGCCGTCAGAGGCCATGGCCTCAACGCGTGGGTAGAGGTCCAGCGTGACATGCGGCTGTTTGATCTTGCCTTCGAATTCCGCAGGCACCTCGTAGAGCCATGGGAAATGGACTCGCTTGAAGCCTTTGGCCTGATTGTCCTTGTAGCCATCGCGCAGCTTGAGGGTTTTCAGGCGCCTGCCTGTTGGCAGGTTGCTGCGGGTTGGAAAATCGAGCGTGACGATCTCGTCGCTCGGCGTAATCCCTTCCTCGATCAGATATTCGCGGAATGTGGCCATGTAGTCGGCCCGCACCCCGAAAATGTTGAGCGCCTCCAGCTTTTCCAGGTAGCTGCCCTTGGGCCGTTCGGTCGGCAGGGAACGCTTCAACGACATGTCACGCCCCTTGAGGCGGACGCCGCGGCCGAAGAGCTGGATGATCTGGGAGCCTTCACCTCGGCCCATGTTGAGCAGCCCCATCGTCGATACGCGCCAGCTCGACCAGCCCTCGGTGAACTTGCGCGATCCCACAAGCATCGACATGCGGCTGTCAGGCAGGTTGATTTGATGAAACAGGCTGCCAGCGAAATCGTAGCTCTCGGTATCGAACCCTGTTTCGGCCTCATCGGCCGTTTTGAAGAAGCCGCTGTCATCGCCGATGTTGATCAGGCCAAATGGCTCTGAGCTGCCGACACGCAGCGCGAGCTCTCCCTTGCTGCTCTTGAGGTTGATGAGCTTCAGCCGCTGACGCGATTCCGCATTGAATACGCGGCGCAGAATGTCGGCATAGACGGCTTCTGCATCTTGCCCGAGAAGTGGAGTGAAGCGCCCTGCGAAGATGCTGCGCCCCTTGGTATCGAGCAGTTGGGCTCGGTCGGCGATCAGCTCTGCGATCCAGCCTTTGGCGCGCTCATCATTGTTCAGGAACCCGGCGAGGAAGCCAAGCACCGCCATGAGGTCGCTCTCTTCGCCAGCAACCGTGTGGCCGACAAACACCCAGAGTGGCCGCTCGATATTGAAGTCGGCCATGACGGACCGCTTCGTCTCCCACAGGTAGAGCTGCTGGTAGAAGGCCAGCAAGCATGCCGTGAAATAGAGCGCGCGGGTCTCCTCATCGCGGTCGTCCGCAAGGTTGAGGATTAGGTGCTCCTTGCCGTAGCCATCAGCGTAGAAGAACTTGTAGCTGTAATCGAACAGGATTGCCTTGGCGTAAGTCTCCTTCACGGCATCGCTGCGCGCCCGCTTCTGCTCTGCGAGGCTGAGGCTCAGCTGCGCCCGTTCGTCACCGGTCAAGGTGCGCCATTGGCGCTCCGGGAAGATCCGTTTGGCCTTGCGCTTGAGCAGTTCCTCTTCCGCCTTTTCGACCGCCATGCCCTTGCCGACGGCCTGCGAGAAGGTGGCGCTGTATTCGAAGGCAAAGCCCTTGCTCACCAGCTTCTCGCGGCGGGCAAGCCATGCGCCTGCACCGCTGCTGGTTCCGCGATGGCCCTCGTCTACCAGCACGAGATTGTCGCCTTCGAAGGCGTCCACGGCGACAGTCTTGTCGCCGCCCTCATCCCCGAGCTTGTTGACGTCGATCACCTCGATCGTGCCGGGGAAGTCGGGGGCACGGTTCTTGTCGAATAGGCGGTGGAACGAGAAGCCGGAGAGCGACAGCTCCTCAAGATGCTGGCGCGACAGGCCCTCATTGGGGGTGAGGATGATGATCTTGTCGGGATATGCGCCCGAACCCACGCCGGCATTGCCGCCACGGTAATAGTGCAGATACTGCCGGATGTTGACGTGGAGCAGCAGCGTCTTGCCGCTCCCGGTCGCGCTCCAGTAGGCGATCTTGTTGAGATCGTCTGCGGTATAGGGGCGGAACGGCTCGGCACCCTCTTCCTCCCTGTACGCCTTCAGCTCGGCGTTCAGCCCATCGAGCAGGTCCTGCCGATGGTTGAAATACCAGTCGAGGTAGATCTCGCTGAACAGAAGGCTTAGGTACTGGAAGTACTTCATCGTCAGCACCGCGCCTTCGGCGACGTTGCGTTTTTCGGTGATCGCCTTCCAATGGCCGACGATGTTCAGGTCATAGCGACGTAGCTCGGCATTGCTGATGCGGTCGTACTCGAACAGGTCACGCACCAGCTCATGGAAGAACCGCGTCTGCCCGTCATCGTCCAACCCCTCGTGCCGGTCAGCACCCAGGCGCTCCTTGAGCACGGCGAGGCTCTTCCCCCGGAAGTGGGAAAGCATCCAGCGATTGAGCACCAGCTCCTGATGGAAGCTGCGCTTCTTGGCAGGCGGGCGTGCCATCAGGCATCCGCCACATCGAACATGCGGGAAAGGAACTCGGGCTCGATCTGCCGGATATTCAGCTCCTTTTCACCGCCGCCATCGGCCTCGCTGGCCTGCAGTTTCGTGGGCAGGTTGTGATCGCCGTTGACGTAGACCACGTCATATTCGGTATCGCCAGGATTGATGGCGAGCCGGTCGCACAGCTTGGTCAGCCCGTCGTAGTCGAGCTTCTCGCAGTCGCGCCACAGGATCAGGGTGCGCTTGCCATCGGGCAGCGTGCCTTCAACCGTGGCGAAGCCGCGCGCGAGCTGGATGTCGATCGTCTTGACCGTGAGGCCAATCAGATAATTGAACGTCTCGAGCAGGTCGACCTTGGCCCGCTGGGCCGCACCGGCGCTGTCGACCGCGATGTCCAGCTCGTAATCGAATGGCTTGGCGAAATCCTCGACCGAGAGCAGCGATCCGCGGGATTCGACGTCAAGCATATAGCGCATTAGATATTCATCGCGGGCTCCCGGCCCCATACGTTCGAGCAGGCCCTGCTGCCCGGCGTCACGGTTCAGCGTCAGGTTGTTGAGGGTGTCCTCGTAACTCTCGATCTTGAGGACCTTGAAGGCGTGGCTGATACCGTCGACGGACTTCGGCCTCCCGTCGCGCCAAACAGAGGCGTAAACGGTCTTCTTGAGACGCGGAATGATGGTTCGGTCGATATAACTGTTCACCTCCATCAAGAGGTACTTTCGGGCAAGTCTATCAATACGATTAGATTCGATAACCGCACCAGCAGTGCTTCCCGAACCACCGAACACGTCCAAAACCACGTCATTTTTTCCCGTCGCCATCCTCACGAACCGGGCGACGAAATTGGTATGTTTAGGTGCGAGGAAGACACCTTTACGACCGAAGAGATTGGTAGTCTCCTTCTCTCCGTCGGAGTAATCGACAATTATAGTTTTAGAAACATTCGTGTCGACGTCCTGCAGGAACCGCTTCTGCTGAGGCACCTTGGTTTCGTCTGGCCCAAACGCAATCCGATGATCTGCGGTCAGAGACTCCCAAGAGTTACGACCTGGATAGGTCGGGTCAATTTTGAATGTCCCTTTCCAGCCACGAGAAGGCATCGCGCAGGGCTTTCCGGTTATCGGGTGAGTCGGCTGATAATACCGGAAATTCGGGTGGCTCGGGTCCTTCGTTGTAGGCGATTGCTTCTGATCCGACTCCATGATCGTCCAATCGCTTTCACGATAGAACCAGAGCTTCGCTCCTCTTTCTCGAGCCTCCTCAAATGGACAGAATCGCCCCTCGGGATCACGATACTCGCAGAACTTGTACTGGTAGACACCCTTCCAGGGATCGTTCCTCTTCTCTTCTTCCCAATCGAGACCATCTGCCTCAATCTGTTTGCGCAGCTCATTCATGTGATCGCGGTAGAGCTTTCGAACAGCCATTTGTGCTTCATCTGGACTGGCGAAACTTGAGCTAAGCTGAGCCGATAGCTCCATCACCTCCTCGTAACCCGGCTTAGGCTCACGAAACATTGAGTAATCTTGCTCGGCCTCCGCGAAGCTTTTGCTGTATACTTCCACGTATTCGTGGTTTGTTGAGAAGGCCTTCGCACGTCCATCGTTTGTGTTTTGAACCCAGATTAGCTCGGCAACTCGATTTTCTCGACCGAATGCATAGTCCATTGCACCAACAAGAGAATCTCTCTCAGTTTTATCAATACTTACAAAGCAAGCGGAAGCATCAACCATCATCTTACGAATCTGCAGAAACTTATCGCTCATCATGGACGCCCATGAGGAGTGGCGATAACTATTTTTATATGGGATAGCGCTAACATTGGTATTGTAGGGAGGGTCGAGGTAAACACACTTTACTTTTTCGCGATATCTCTGAGCCATAAGCGTAAGGCCTTGGAAATTATCGCCATGGACCAGCAGGCCATCCATGCTGGCATCCAGATCGGGGATGGCCTTGAGCAGATCGGCGCGAAACGCCGCGTCGAACAGCGCTGTATCCACCATTAAATAGGGTTGGGCTTTCAGGTCTGCTGCGGTGCCCGGTGCAGCGCTGTCGCGCATACCCAGATCGTGCCACTGCGCCCATTGCGCGGGGTTGGCTGCAATCCGGTCATAGAGCGCTTCCGGCACGCGATCGAGCGTGACGCAATAATGCGCCGCCACCACGAATTTCTTCTTGAGCCACAGCTTCTTCTGGAAATCCTCGATGCTTGCAAGGAAGGTGATCAGATCCTGCGCGATCGCGCGCAAACACTGGATCATTCGCAGGTTGGCCTCGATCGCGGCGAAAATCTTGGCGTCCTGCACATCGTCGAGGTTCATCACCTCGTTTTTGATGTAGAAATCGAGCTCGCGGCGCAGGAACGTGCCGAGGTCCTTGTGGATGAAGTAGTCGGCCGTGTTCTTCTGGGTATAGGTCGTCAGGTGCTTTTCCAGCACGGTGCGCTGCGGGTTTTTGTCCGTCGGTGCCCGGGTGGTCAGGTCCAGCCAGCTCGCCTTTACCGCCTCATCCGACAGCACGGCCTGCACCGCTGCTGCAACCAGGCTTTCCTGCGTCGTCTTTGGTGGAAATGCCCGATACTCGAAGCGGATGACCAGATCGCCATCCTCCTCTGCGATGGGGACGATCTCTTCCTCGTATGGCACGCCCTCATCATCGATACGCGTGACGGTGCGCGCCTCGGCTAGCGCGAAGCGGCGGTCCTTGTCGTTGTCCTTGCGATTGTCCTTGGCGGTATCCGCAGCGATCAGCTGGAACCGGACGGCGCGGCCATCGGGCAGCTTGAAGCCATAGTTGCTGAACGCCTCGCCGGACTTGGTGTAGTACTGGTCCTTGTTGGCCCAGTGCAGCACCACCTCTTCCCCGGCATAGGGTATGGCATAGGTGTCGCCCTTGTACCGGCGCTGGCTGATGAAATCGCCCTTGTCGTAATAGCGCGAGAAGAACGCCAGCAAATGCGAGAACACGGCGTTCTCGTGATCGGACGCGCCGGATGCCGCACCGGCGATCGCGGCGCGCAGTTCCTTGACCTTGGGTGCAGATTCTGGATCGACCCCCGCAGAGGTCAGAGCCTTGATCGTTTCGTCAAGCTCGCGCTGGTGAGCCTCCATGTTGGCTGCGGAGCCTGTGGCCAGTGCCGCCTCCACTTGCTCCCGCAACCGCTTGGTCAGGTATTCGTTGATCTCGTCCGCGCGAGCATTGAGGATGCGGTAGACGCCGAAATCCAGCTCCGGCCGGTCAATCTGGAAAATCTCGCGCAGCTTGGTGACGAGTTCGTCGAACTTACTCATGTGTGAATCATGCTCCCTTGAGGAGCATCCCTACACAACCGACCAGCGAATGGTGAACAATGTTTCGCTGGTTGTCCGCTGCCGCATGCGCTTTTGCAGGGCATCGATCATGCTGTCGCGGCGATCAGCGATTTCGTCTTCAACGTCAAAGATTTCCTGCCGCTGCTTGCGCTGCTTCCGTTCCAGCTCCTGCAACTTCTTCTGAGCCTCGTGCTCCTCCTCGACGGTCGCGGCATTGCGGGCCTGCCGACGCATCGCCTTGATCTGCTCCTTGGTGTCCTTCAGCGCCCGTTCTGCCGCGAAGATCTTGTCCTCAGCCCACTGCTCCAGCTTCTCTCGCGCCTGAGCAAAATGCTTGCCGCTGGCTTCGGCAGCCTGATTGAGCGTTGCCTTTTCGAGACGCTCGGCACCGGCCTGAAGCCGCGCAGCTATGCCATCGGGGACGGAGATCGGACGCACCACGGTCGCGCCAATCGAAAACATCTTCTCGCAGACTTCGGCATCGAGCGAGCGCCCGTCATCATCCATGCCAGAGAGCAAGAGATGCTCCTCATCCTCGAATGCAGAAATGGTAAGCCGGCGCAGGGTCAGCCATCCGCTGCTCCCGCGCATTTCCTCCATGACGGCGTTGCGAACTGGATGGCCACTCACATCGAAGTGCAGTTCGGCCGTGGGCGTGGGCAGGGCCTTCGCCTCATTGAGCACATGCTCACCCAAAGGATGGGACAGCCGGTACAGGAAGCTTCCGTGGGCGTTCACCTCCAGCCCGTCTTCGCGCAGCTTGGAAATAAGGTGGTATCGGCCGCGGGAGATTTCGGGTGCTGGTGGCTGGTGGAGGTCGAAGGTCAAGCTGGCAGGATTAAACTGTGCTGCCGAGTCCAGCATGTGCCGGGTGACGTCCCAGAACTTGCTGCTGATCCGGTCGAGCTGAGCCTTGGTCTCATCCAGACGCAGCTTCAGCCGGACATGAACATCTTCGTCAAAATGCTCCAGCAGCGTGGCGCGGGTCTCGTCCATTCGGGAGGCGATTTGCTCCTCAAGCTCGGCCTGCAAGGCATCAAAGGCCGACTTGATCTCGCCCTCAGTCCGGCACCTCTCATAGATTTCCAGGATCCGGCGCTCGAAATCGACACCTGACTCAATGGCGCCGAGCACCTCATCCGACGCGCCGAAAACGCCGTCGAACAGCTTGAACTTGTCGCGGAGCAATTCATGTACGCGCATATCGACCGCGTTGCGCTCGTTGAGGAAGTTTATGACGATGACGTCGTGGGTCTGGCCGTAGCGGTGGCACCGTCCGATCCGCTGCTCGATCCGCTGCGGATTCCATGGCAGGTCATAATTGATGACTATCGAGCAGAATTGGAGGTTGACGCCCTCGGCCGCCGCCTCGGTCGCGATCATGATGTCGGCATGGTCACGGAAATGGTCGATCAGGGCACTACGCATGTCGATCGCGCGAGACCCGGTGGAACGGCCGCTGTCGGCATTTTCGGCGATCCAGCGCTCGTAGATCGCTTGATTATCCTCGCCAGCGTTGGTGCCGCTGAAGCTGACGACCTTCCCTCGGTGGCCGTTATCTTCGAGGAACCGTCCAAGATAATCCTGGGTCCGACGGGACTCAGTGAAGATCAGCGCTTTGCGCTTGGCGCCCATTTCGGCCTGCTTGGCAAACCCGATATCCAGCGCCTTTTGGAGCGCAAAAGTCTTGCTGTCGGTCTGGATCGCCTTCGCCCTATTAACCAGCGCGGCAATCTCTTCGGTTTCTTTGCGCAGTTTGATCGGTTGAATGATCAGCTCTTGGCCTTCCGGATCGCTCTCCGTCTCCCACTCCTCAAGCAACTCAGGCTCGAATTCCTCATCTTCGAGAAGGGCCTCGAGCAAATCACTGCCGGAATTGGCTTCGCTTTTGCGGAGTTCCTCGAGCCGAGACTTCATAGTCGATAGGGTTCCAGCGATTGCAACCGACGATGACGCGAGCAATTTTCGCATCACCAGCACCGTGAGATGCCTTTGCCGATCCGGCACCGAATACGTCCCCTCTTCCTCGAGGAACTTCGTGACCAGGTCGTAGAGCTCCTGCTCTGCATCGGTAGGATAGAATGGCTGGGTCAGGGCATGCCTTGCCGTGTACCGAACGTACTCCATGACCTGTCGGCGCAAGGTTCGCTTGCAGAATTCGGTCAGGCGGCCACGCAGTTCCGCGATGCTGCCGCCCGCGTTCATGTACTTCGCGCGAAAGGCATATTGGTCGCCAAAGAGATCCTCATCGATCAACGTCGACAGGCCATAAAGTTCAAGCAGGCTGTTCTGAAGCGGGGTGGCGGTCAGCAGAAGCTTCTTGCGACCCTCGGTTGCCCATCGGATCGCCTGCCCAAGCCGATTGCTCTGCCTGTAGGCGTTCCGCAATTTGTGGGCCTCGTCGATCACCACGAGGTCCCATTCGATCGCACGTACCTCGTCTTGCAGCCTCGCCGCGTAATGATAGGACGTGATCAGCACAGCCTTTTGCTCAAGGGGCCAAGCATGACCTTCTCGGCGCAGCTCGCGGTAGGTTTTGGCGTCCAGAACGAACGCTGGCAGATTGAATTTTTCCTGAAGTTCGTTCGCCCACTGCTGGCGAATGGCGGCGGGGCAGATGATGATCAGGCGGCGCTTACGCTCCGCCCACTTCTGGCAGAGAACAATTCCCGCCTCGATGGTTTTGCCTAAGCCTACCTCATCGGCAAGAATGACGCCCTGAGACAAAGGGGATTGCAGCGCAAAAGTCGCGGCTTCGATTTGGTGCGGGTTGAGATCAACCGATGCGTCGAACAACGACATCGACAGGTTGTCCTCAGCACCGGATGGCGCCTGCCGGGTCACCTGGTATGAGAAAAGTCGGGCGTGGTAATCGGTAATCCGCATCCAGACTGGGTAGCATGGCCTGTAAATCAGACTAGCCCCCGAAATTCATGAACCACACGAAGCCCTTCGTATCGCGAGCTTTTCTGCGCCAATCTGCGCCTTGTCCGGGCATCGAGTCGAGCTGCCCAGTCGCGACGTCCTCAAATCAAAGGTTGAAGGGTATCTTCACGCAGCTACTCACCTTGATGAGTCGGTGACGTAAGCGTATGTTCTGGCGATGAAATGGAAGCCTCGCAACCTGCGCGATCTGAGCCGAATGATCGTGGGCGACGTTGAGCATTTTCAGTATCGCTCAAGCAAATACATCACCGAATTCTTCGAGGACTGTGATCTTGATTTCGTTCATAATGGCGAAACGCGCCCGGTCTGGGTAGCAGAGCGGCTCGAAAAAGTGCTGGCCATGCCCGGCTCCACCCAGACATTTATGCCCGACGCTTTTCTGCGGATTATCCGCCGCCTTCTCGACAAGGGCGAAGCCGAGGGCGATGACATCGATCGCTCGAAAGCGCTTTCGGCACTCAATATCGTTCTACTTCGTGAAGGCTGGGCCGCATTTTATGATGAGGACGGCCTCGCACAGCTTCGGCATGTTGCAACCAATACCATCGCGCAGATGGCCAATCCCCATCGCCCATTCACGCCATCCGAGGTCGAGCGCCGCGATCAGCTCTTCGCCTATCTTGGCAAGTGCTCCGAGGATGAGCTGATTGAGGAAGTGCTACTGCCGCTCTTCCGCCAGCTCGGCTTCCACCGAATCACAGCCGCAGGGCACAAGGACAAGGCACTGGAATATGGGAAGGATGTGTGGATGAAATACACGCTGCCGACCCTTCACGTCCTCTATTTCGGCATTCAGGCAAAGAAGGGAAAGCTGGACTCTTCGGGTGTAAGCACCTCCAACGTAGCAGAGATCCACAATCAAGTGACGATGATGCTCGGCCACGAGATCTTCGATCCTGAGCTAAGCCGCCGGGTGCTGGTTGATCACGCGTTCATCGTTGCTGGAGGCGAAATCACCAAGCAGGCGCGCAACTGGATTGGCAACAAGCTCGATGCAAGTAAGCGGTCACAGGTAATGTTCATGGACAGGGACGATATTCTCAACCTGTTTGTAGTGAGCAATCTGCCGTTGCCCAAAGGCGCGCTCCCCGCTGGGCCGCGGGCTTGGGATGACCTCGACGAAGATGTGCCATTTTAATGAGACACGATGAAATCCCTGACGAGCTTCGTCCGCTCGTCTACGACTTCTTCTTCTGGTTCTCGCGCTTCGAATATGCGCTGAAAGAGGCGCGGATGCTGAAGAAGCTCGAGCCAGGCGCAAAGGCGGAGGCAGACTGGACCCGCTTCATCAACGCGCACAAGGACGGCTATCAGATCGATGCAGCGGGCAAGGCGCTGATCGCAGCGAACCCGAAGCGACAGATCGTAACCGAGACAGGCCTGGATTTTCGAGAAGTCGGCTTCAATCCCGGGGCAAGCGATCTCGAGCGCGTCGTTCGGCTCGCAAACGCCGTGCGCAACAACCTGTTTCACGGTGGCAAGCACGGCAGCACTTATTGGAATGACGCAAACCGAATGAGGCTGCTGCTGCAAACGACGATTTCCGTGCTAGACAGTCTGGCCGAACAAATGGACATGAGTTCTGACTATCGCAGCGAGTACTGAAATTGGCATGACAATGACGGTGCCCAAGAGCCTTTGCTCATGACCGTAGTGCGCGATATCGTTCCCTCGCCTGAGCTCATCATGGGATGCAAGGCAGTGTTCGGGCGAGTGAGCTCACACGTCCTTTGCTTTGCGGGCAGGGGCGATCATAACAGCCCGAGGCGCTACTATATGATGCCCGCAGGCGCGGCACGGCGCGCGGTCACACAGCCATATATCATCGCAGTAGGTGGCGGGGCTCAGGTTCGCGACGGCCTAAAGGGCTGCGTGGTCAACTTAGTACGGGCGGGCACCGTCTATGGCGACACTGCTACTCTGCTTGATGACCCCATCGAAGTTCAGCGCTTGGCCCGCTGGCCGGTGGCCATCGCACTTCACGACGTATGGCAGGTGCGTGGCAATCCTCGGCTGATCGAAGATCTAGGCATGCCGGACCGGCTCGTGCTCGAAGGGGCGGTCGATGGCATCGTTCGCCACGATGATCGCATCGAAGCACTTTGGGAGGCGATGGCGGATTGGCCGATCGACCTCGCCAGCCTCACCCTGCCAGCCAACTTCTTCGACAGTGGCGTACCGACATTTGCGTCCAATGGGAGGCGGCCGGTTATTGCTGGGGGCGTGGGATCGGACGAAGGCAGGCGAGTCTGGAAAACCCAGCTCGCAATCGAGCGCCGCCCCGAGCTCGCGCGTGCAGCTAAACAACTCTCAGCCGATCGTCATGGAACACCAACCTGCGAGGCATGCGGCTTAGCACACCCCGATTTCGGCATGTTCGACGCTCATCACCCGAACCCTTTAGCGACGGGGCAGCGCCAAACGCTTGCTGAGCATCTCATTGTGCTGTGCCCGACCTGTCATCGCCGGGCGCACCGGAAGGATCGGCTCGTACCCTTTACGCTCGCTGAGCTGCGCGATTGGATCGTCAATGGCCGGCCGTAAGGGGAAGACAGGAAGCAACTCTGCCCGCACGCCCTGAACAAGAAGGCGAGCATCCTGCAAGTCTCGAGATCCGCCAACCTTTGAGGAAGTCCTACCACCGGGGTTGTAACGCTTTAGAAAGTCATAATACGCTTTCAGCAAATTAAGAATCTAGGTTCCTTTAATGAACCGGAATGAATTAAAATCCTTAGCGAACGCATAAGGTGGCATCATATGCAGCCATTCGATAGATAATTAGTCTAAATCAACATTATAAGAATAATTACAATATCAGTTTATTTATAGATGAATTTTCTTTATTCAAAACTAAAAATAGGACAAATCTTCCTATTCGCATCAATTGGCCATTCTAAATATTTTAGTTGACATGCCGACAAATTTACTTTATAGGGAAAATTCACCAGCACTCATGACACATACTGCGCCCTCGCGCTATAGGGTGGCCGCGTAACGTTGCATGTGTTGGCATATCTCGCCCCACCCCCCCTCCAAATTGTCAACTTTCAAGGATATACTATATGCAGCTAGGTATTGTGGCTCAGCAGCGTGCGTTGAGCTTGTCTGAACTCGAACACCTTTGTGATTGCAGCTCCCTCGATGTCGAAAGGCTCGCCTTCGTCTGCGGGCAGAACCTCCTGACTGGACAGGCGCCTTCGGTTGACCTCGGCACTGCCATCAACATGCTCATCCAGCGAAAAGGACAACGAGCCGGTTTCGAGGCTTACGCTATGCGGCCATGGCTTCCGCATCTTCGCAATGAGACGCTGCTCCGATTGGCGGAGGACTTGAACAATTGGACTTGCCCGGAACCGTCCCAAGAGTGGCACGACTACATTCCCAACCTGTATGGCGGACGAGAGAAAATTCGCCCGTACATTGCTCGTTTGCTGCCGAACTGCTGTGTCGCCACCATCGCCTACAAGGCAAAGTTCTTCTCCGCGACGAATGTCGAGATTTTGACGGACGAGAACGCAAGCTGGGCGACGCAGGGTCTTGCGCCTCGCCTCCTTATCGATGCCGACGATCTTGGGCAGCAGATCAAGCGCGTTTGCGTCGGCCCGCTGTTCACGGTTCACTCGAAGGAGCTGCGCGCGGCATAGTCCGACCTGATTGATCAATGTAGCTTCTCTTGGGACCCCGCCCCACTTCGGGGTCCCCCCATCCTAACAACAGCGTTTGCCAGCCTACTTGGATGGGATCGTGTTGGAGGTAACCTCCATCGTCAATCGGGTTTCCTTTTCCCCCTTCAGAACGGGGAAGCGAAAAACCAGAACACTCTTTGCCTTCAGCGACGAGAGCTTCTTCGCATACGCGGCGAGGTTAAAGATGCGCGCGCTACGGAAGTCTTCGGAGTCGATTAGCTCAGCAAGATCGCCGGCCGCGAACTGGGGTTCAGCGCCGTCTACGCTGATCAGAAAGCTGCCCCTATGGGCAGAGCCGAAGATCATATCAGCTAGTCGACTTCCGTCGCTATAGTGAGCGTGAAACTCCCTTACAGCCGCCTCCGGCCCCCTGACCTCGCATGCTCCTGCATAGTTCAGAAGTACGCTCCTCAAAATCTCAGTCGCGCAGTCTCGTCCCAGCTCAGCACTTTGGCTCGGTGGCATGCCTCCGAAGCGCGACAGATCATATCTGACCATTGTCTGGGCGACGACATC
The DNA here is from genome assembly GCF_056868655.1 of Porphyrobacter sp. THAI-01a. NCBI lineage: Bacteria > Pseudomonadati > Pseudomonadota > Alphaproteobacteria > Sphingomonadales > Erythrobacteraceae > Porphyrobacter > Porphyrobacter sp. THAI-01a. The sequence continues at coordinate 2,283,702 of NZ_CP180579.1, forward strand.
GGCTGGATATGACGATCCGCGGCCGCCGCTGACTTCTATATGCCCCCGGCTCCGCCAAAGCCGGATGTTTTCGACCGGCACATCGGCAATCTCTGAGAACTCCAGTGCTGTGAGTTGGGCAAACTCTAGCTGCCAAGCCGACATAGCAGATCCTTTCGCATGTCAGCCGAACTAGACCCTTTCGAAAAAATATCAATGCAATCTTTATCTATCCAGGCGTCATCGGCCTTTCGGCCAGAGTGCTCAACGACAACCCAATTTGTGTCTCAACTTGGGACGAAATGCCATTATCTCCGTCTGATTTCGAGCAATCTGTTGACAGCGCCACAGCCAGCATCATATCGAACATATCAGTGATATGTTAACGCATCGGAGATATAAATGGCGTACACCTATAATTGGCAACCTGACGCAACTCCCATTGGCCGGATCGGAATGCAGGAGCTGGGCCTCTATGTTGATGCAAACCCGCTTCGCTCCTGGAAGCCGGGTAAGGTCTGGATCGCACGGGATGGGATTTTCCCGAAGAATCAGAAGTGTCTGAGCAAGTACGCACCCTTTGAAAGCAGCCTCGAGGCGCTTGCCCACCTTCTCCTTTCGGTCGATCAGCGTATCAAGTGCTACGCCTGTCAGCCGCACAAGCTTCAGTATTGGATGCCCAATGCGGAAGGCGGACAGGACAAGCACGAATACACGCCCGACTTCGTCGCTCTTACGAAGGATGGTCGGCTGCTGATCATCGATGCGAAGGCCAGCCGCTTCGCCAATGACAAGAAATGGACGAAGCGCGAGCCGTTCATTCGCGCAGCCTATCGTGAAGAGTTTGGTGCGGAGCTGCTCGTCTGGACCGAGCATGAGCTCAAGGCGGAGCCTCGGCTCTCCAACGCCCGCTCATTGTATCGGCATCGTTTCGAGCCGCGAGACAAGACGGCCGAGTTGGACGCACGCCGCTCGCTTAGCGTGCTTGGCGAGGCTACGATCGGACGGCTCTGTGATGATCTGGTGCAGACTGCCGCACACACCCCCGCGGATGCCTATGGCGCCATTATGCGCCTCGCTCTGACCGGCGAGTTCATTCTCGACGAGCGGACGAAGTATAGCCGTGACACCCTGGTCAGGTTCCGGAGCGTCGGTTAATGAACTCTGCGCTTGTCTTCAAAGAACCGAATGAGCCAGCCTCCCTCTACCCAAGGCTGCGGATTGCAGCCAGGGATGTTGTTTGGCTCAAGGGCGAGGAGTGCCTCGCGCAATCCCGTCACGGCGACAGATGGCTCCTGCTTAAGCTCGATACTAACGAGACGATCATCAAGTCCGATGATGAGTTGCTGCGCCTCCATGGCTCAGGACAGCTGAAGTTTCGTTCGAGGCCCACTCGGCATCAACCTCTCTCCCCGCTCGCTCCGCAGGTATTGATGGAGGCAGCGCAGTGCGACGCTTCGCGCAAGCATGAGTACGTCCGGTACGTGAGCGATCACCCCGATGGCTTCCGGACCAGCAAGCCCTGGATCAAAGCGCGCATCGCAGAGAAGGCAGAACAGCTTGGCGATCGACAGCCGCCCTCCCCCGGATCGGTCATCAACTGGAAGCGCCTTCATGATGCGTACTTCGATGAGATTGGCTTTGCCGCCTATGCCGTCCGGCACGACCTGAAGGGTAAGCGAGGTTCGAGGCTGCCTCCCGTTATGCGGGAAGCGCTGGATCGCTCTGTTGACCGCTATCTGCAAGGTGGCTCCATCGAAGATGCGCACGTCGAGGCGCAGACGTTCATCCACGACTTCAATCAGACAGCTGAGGGCAAGAAGTATTGTCAGGTTGCTCCTCAGCGCTTCCTCCGCAAGGATGGAACGCTAGCCGCACCGAGCATCTCGACGCTGCGGCGCGAAATCTCTCAGAAGCTTTCGCCTTTCGTTGTCCAAGCCGGCCGGGTCGGGAAGTATTCTGCCCGTCGAAAGTTCACGACCTTCCAGACGCGTCGCTTGCCTGAGCGCCCATACCAAGAGGTCGAGATCGACTTCACGCCGATGGACGTCATCCTCGTGGCAGAGTCAGGGGCGCTGTTGGGCCGTCCTTATCTGGTCGCCCTCCTTGATCGCGCCACCCGCATGGTGCTCGGCTTCTCTGTGACGTTCGATGTGCCGACCTATGCTGCGGTGATGGACGGGATCAAGCACGCCACCTATCGGAAGGAGATTAGCCACATCGATGGCCTCAAGGACGAGGACTGGCCTTGCATGGGCAGGATCGAGAGCCTTTTCATCGACAATGGCCTCGAGTTCGCCAACACCCACCTTCGGACAGCGGCCGCCCAGCTCGGCTTTCAGATTTGTCGCCTTCCGCCCCGCGCGCCGTGGCTCAAGGGACTTGTCGAGCGCTTCATGGGCGAGGCGGCAAGGTTTGCCCACCGTCTGCCTGGCACCACGCATTCCAATGCGGTCGAGCACCGCGAGTTCGAGGAGCCTGAGCCTCCTGTTCTGACCATGTCGGAGTTTCGTGACATGGTGACCAAGTGGATTGTCACGGTCCATAATGTCAGGCCGAACCGCGCCTTAGGACAAGTGCCTGGCGTGGCTCGTAGGCCGATTGATGCTTGGCGTGACAAGCTTGATGATTTCGACGTACCTAGCCTCCCGGACGAGAAGCTCTTCGTGGCTCTTGCGGGAGAACGCGCAGAGCGCACCATCCAAAGGTATGGGGTCGACTGGGACTACATCGTCTATTGGTCACATGAGCTCGACCGCATCCTGACGCATCCCGATCATCGTTCAAGGTCGAGTGGCGGACAGTCTGCGAAGTATCAAGTCCATCGTGATCCGTATGATTTGTCGAAGATCTATCTCCACAGTCGCCATTCTAATGAGATCATCACGCTTCCTGCCGTCGAAAAGTGGGCCAGCTACACGCAAGGCCTCACCGTCCATCAGCATAGGCTCTGTCGCCAGCATGAGCTCATCCGCGAAGAGCAGAGGAGCGACCCGGATGCGCTGATGAAGGCGAAGGCCGCGATCATCGAAGCTGGTCGGGGCGCGCTCAAGTCGGGGGCCCGCAAGAAGCTTGAGCGCAACCTTCTTCGCTTTCTCTACGGGCCCCGCTTGCAGCTTCTGCAGCCGGAGGTTGTTGCAGGAGAGAAGACCGTCAAGGGGCACGAACCCATGCCTCTTTCTCCCATCATGTCGGTGCCCTCATTGATCGGAACAGATCAGGGCGCAGCAGATGCAAAGCATGTCGCGCAGCCTGACCAAGCGAATGCCCATTGGCCCATCATGTCCGAAGAAGAGGACGACGACGAAATCGGTCGCCTCGCGTCCGAGATGGCCTCGGGAGTTCGCACCGATGACTGACATCTCCGTCGCGACCCCAGGTGAACGCCAGAAACTCATCAGGAATATCTTCGTCGATCACCCGAACCATCAACAAGCCACCAAGGCTCTCAACCGGTTCTACATGCCAGTGGAAGGTGGCATTCATAACCGTGGAAGCATTTGCGCGCTGATTGGCCCAAGTCGCACTGGCAAAAGCTTCGCGGCGAACGACATTGTGGCCGCACACTTGCCGCGAGTCGGTCAAGACGGCATCAAGCGCCCCGTCCTGCTGGTCGATTGTCCCATCGAGGGTGGGACCCGTGGCATCTTGGACAGCATCGCAGATGCGCTTGGCCTTACGGTGTCCGCTCGGATGACCAACGCCAATCTGATCAACGTGATCCTTCGTGAGTTGCGGCGTGCGGAAGTCGAGTTCGTGATTTTCGACGAGGCGCAGGAACTCTTCCCCGAGAAGAACAAAAAAATTCTCGCCTTCGCACGGGGACTCCTTCGCAAGATGCTCAACCTGAACCAGTTCAACATCGCTTGCATCGGCTTGCCCGAAACCTACTTCATCATTGCCGAGGACCCGCAGTTGTTTGGTCGTGGTGGTTTGGAGCACACGCACCTGTCACCGTACGACTGGAACGATCCGCTTGATCAGACGAACTTTCGTGTCCTGTGTCACAAGTTCGACGAAGAAATGCCCTTCGAGAAGTCCGGCTTCAGCGCCCCAGACTTTGCTTACCGCCTCTTCCAGGCTTCGGAGGGGCACATCGGGCACCTGAAGAACTACCTGATCGATGCCAGCAATCGGGCAATTGAGGACGGCTCCATCCAGCTGGAGCTTCGTCACTTCGCAGACGCTTATGATGCCAGGAAGCGGCCGGGCGAAATCTTCAACCCTTTTCGCGTGTCGCAAAGGTGAGCCCTCAAATGCCCAGCAACGTCTCGGCGAGCTCGATCGGAGCGCTGCCCATGCCCATCTGGCCAGCGGAGACCTATCCGCTTGAGCCCATTCAGGGCTGGATCCACAGAGCTGCCGAGCGGAATTATGCCTTGAGCACTGACTCCTTCGTTGATTCTTTGGGCCTCAGTGGTCGCGATTGGGACTATGATGAGTTGCTCAAGATCGTCCAGCAATTGCCAATCGAGGATTTTGCCCAGCTTGAAGATTGCACACCTAAGAGGTGCGGAGATGGCTACGAGATCCGCGGGCATAAGTTGCCATATCGTTTCATCTTGAAGAGCGGCCGCCGCGTCTGCCCGATGTGTTTGGAAGAACAGCGTTACGTTCGCACCTGGTTCGATATCGTCCCATTGGCAAGCTGCCCTCACCATGATGTAGCCTTGATCGATAGCTTGCCTGGAGACCCGCTTGATTGGCGCCACCCTGAGATCGGGTGTACACGTAGCGGAATGAAGGTCCGGGCCGAGCATGCCACGGCACAGATCGCCAGTAAGCTGGATCATTTCATCGTTGAGACGGTAAGCGGAGGCCGCGTAGCTCTGCCCGGCCATCTGGATGGGATAGCGCTCAACACGATCTTGGCGGCGTCAACCTGCGTTGGGAAGCTGTATCGCGGCAATGAGAACCACGTCGCAACGCATGAGAACTTGCGTAGTCTTTGCCAACTAGGTTTCGAACCGCTTCTCGGAGGTTCCGAGGCCATCCTTGAATTTCTGCGCGGAGCGGACTGGCTGCAACAGGGCTATGACAAGGTTCGTTATAACGCTCGCTGCGACGGCGTCCCCCAGATGCTCCTCTCAATCAACGATCCACCTCTTCGCCAACTGATCACTGACACGTTCGCCCGTGCGCGCATTCGCAACGGCTTAGCCACTCCATCAGGCCGGCTGTCGCAGTACGACGGAGAAGATAATCGCCTCAATCTCAAGACTGCTGCTCGGTGTGTGGGTGTGACGCCACACACTATGCGCTCTCTCCTCGACAAGCTCACAACCGACGCGAAACACTGTGAACGCCCTCGCCGCCAGCGGATCAGCCAGGACCAGCTCGCATCAGTGCAGAACTACATTGCTGATGCCTTTGGTCCGGAAGAGGCGGCAAAACTGTTGGGATGCACGCCTGGAGATCTGAAAAGCTTGGATGCTCGTAGGCTTTTGCGCCCCGATTTCCGCCTGGGCGGAAAGGACCACTACACGAAATCGGACCTGGATGCCTTCATCGACAAAATGATCTCAGCTTCTTCCGACGGCCCCTCGCTCGATGGCGAACGCATTTCGCTCTTCTGCGACAGTGCTGGCATTTCGTTAGCTGAAGCAGCTTCGCGCATCATGCGAGAAGAGAGTTTGTTGGTCGTTGGACACGATCAAGGAGCAGCACTCTTCGATGGCTTGATGGTAGCCTCGGCGCCAGAGGCAATGCGACGCGGTTGTGTCCGCCCCAACGCTCAGGTGCGCAACGCAATAACGTATGCAGAAGCTGCAGCCCGGCTAGGAACAAAACATGAAGGGATCAGGGGGCTGATCAAAGCATCGCTTATCACGACTACAAAGGACCTGCGGGGAAAGGACCGCATTTGCCCGGCATCGATGGATCAGTTCGAATCCCGGTACGTCAAGGCTTCTGCTTACGCGCCGATTTTGGGCTGCTCTCCAACGTCAGCTCTGAAGATCCTGCGTAGGAAGGGAGTGCTGCCGATCAACGACTGGAAAGGAGCTGGCCAACGGTTTGTTGATAGGGAGGAAGTGATGGACCTTACAGGGCTGACGTGCGTTGCCTTGATCGCGCCTGCGGAATGGCAAACGATCAAAGCCGCGCTAGACGAGGAACTTGCCGCCCATGCTGTGCCGGCGACCACGCGCCTTTCGCCAAAGCCGGCGATTGAAGTCCGGGCGACCACGGGGAGATGGAGCTTGCTCATCAAGCGCGATCAGAGCCCGGCACAATATAGCTTAACCTCGAGCTTCACCTACAGGCGGCAACAGGGCCGCTTGAAGAAGGTAGAGGAAGCGTCGATTGAGCCCGAAGAAATCTGGCCCGGAGCAAGCGTGCGCAACGCCGATGGTGGTGGCTTTGTGCTCGTCGATGATGCCATTGAGGCCGACCCGCTCGGATCGAGCGCAAATATCCTTGTCGATCGGGTGATCACGCGAGCCTACCAACTCCATCAGATCCTCTAGGACGACCTCGAGAATTGTAATTTGGGGGAGTGTGCCGGACTGCGGCCGTCCGGCACACTTCTTCACGAAACCCTATCGGGCTTCTGGCAGGCTTCGTGCGGGATCGCCGCCATTCCCACCGCCGCGCTCGATCCGCCCCACAGTGCGGCGTCTCCCGCGGTCCCCGCGCTTATCGGGTCCGGGTCCCCATCATGCCGCCTGCTGCAGCTCAGTAATCCTCTGGAATTCGGCGAGCAGCTGCGGATGGTGCTGGGCCAGGTACCGCACAATGGGTGCGCTCCGTAGCAGGTTGCCAAGGTAACCTATGGCCAGAACCAGATCGAGGTGGTCGGCTCCGTAGCTCTGCTCGATCAGCTTGAAATCACGGTCGAGCTGGGCACTTTCCCGGCTCATCAGCTCGATCTGCGCTTCGGTCAGGCCGCGGACGGCCTTGTGCTTCTTCTCAACGAGGTCTTCTTCGGCCGTCGCCGCGACGATCGATTTGACATAGCCGGTCGAATAGCGGTTCATCGCGACCATCATCTCGGCAGCGGCAATCTGTCGCATCGGCTTCATTCGGCGCAGCTCGGTGAAGGCATTTAGCGGCACATGCTTGTCGCGGAGCAGGTCGACGGCTTCCGGGCAGATACCCGTGAGCAGGTTTCGTTTGGCGCGGATATTGCCGATGTTGACGTTCAGCGCCCGGGCGAGCCGCTCTTCCGAGACACCCTTCTTGACTGCGTTGAGGATCATCCGGTGCTCCTGGATGATCGCTATCCGGCTGACGCGCCGGTTGTATGTGAAAGCCTCATCCTCAAGTGCGACAAGGCACACCACCTCGGTCTCGCCCTGTTCGAGCAGGATCGCTAGCCGCAGGTGGCCTTCAAGCAAGTGATAACGTGCTGGGTCATCGCGATCTCGAAACACGACAGGAGGCTCAATGATGCCGACCTCGGCGATTGAGGCTGCGATTTGCTTGTACTTCACCGATTTGCGAACCGATGACGGAACCTCCCTCAACGGCATGATCTCGCTGATCGGGATGCGCAGGGTCGTATGCTCGAAGCCGTCGGGGAGTGAGATGCGCTTCTTGCTGCTCATGCTGAGAGCCCTGAAGATGGATGCAGGCGCTCCGCTAGGCGCACGGGCATCGTCGTGAGGCCTTCGTCCTCGAGCAGCGCCAAAAAGCTCTCGTCGGCCGATAGACGCCGCATCGCTTCGGCAATGAGCATCAGCCTATTTTGCGTCGCCTCAGCACGCGAGATCAACGCGCGCTTACGCTCGGTCTCCTCTTGATAAGCCTTGACCAAAGTATCGGCGGAGACCCGCTCGCGAGAGCGGGTCTCCTTGGTTCCCAACCCCTTCCCCCGCCGGCGACGGGTTTCGATCAGCTTCCGCGCCGCGAGGAGTTTGCGGCCCTTGAGTTGGCCGGTTTCGTAAGCTCTGGAGAGAGCTGCCTGCACATCGTGGTCGGCTGCCTCCGCGATCTCGACCGCGACACTCACCGGGACAATCCCACTCTCGACTGAGCGCAGCAGCCGCTGCTCGCCTTTCTCGATCAGGCGAGCGACCCCGTTCACATATTCGAGGGACAGCCCCGTTTTGCGTGCAATGTCAGGATTGGAGTGGCCTCTTTCCTGCATCCCCCTAATGTCCTGCAGAAGATCGATCGCCCGATGCTGGCGGCGCGCGCAGTTTTCGACGAGGCTCGCGATGAGACAGTCTTCAGGGTCAGCAGAGACAACCAGAGCCGGGACTTCGGATTGACCGAGCGCCTTGAACGCCTCGAGCCGCCCCTGGCCGCAGACGAGATCATAGAACGGCCCTTCCGCCTCGATCCGCCGGGTGACCGTGATTGGCTTCTTGAGGCCGATCTTGGCGATGTTGTCGACGATGTCGCGGAAGGACTTCTTGTTCCGAACTCTCGGATTGACGATGTTGACCCGGTCGATCGGGATCATTTCAATTCGCTGAGCAGGTTTTGCACCGGTCATGCTGCTGCCCTCAACGAAGCACGGGCGGTCAGCCGGTAGAAGAATTCGAGAGTGTCGAACCGATACGCATCGAGCGAGAGACCGTTGAAGTCTGCTAGGCGGAGGGCTGCCTCGCGCATGTCGAGCGCAGGGAGGAGATAGTAGTCCTTCGCGGTCTCGTTGTCCGTGTCCATTCTGACGGCCAGTGTGATGTCGGGCCGCAGTTTCTCGTCGAGCCGGAGCTTCCAGCGGTTGCCACCGGCCGCCGTTTGGAAGCATCGCGCAATCGTGATCGAGACGGAGAACTCGCCATTGATCCGCAGCAGTTCAGTCTCTGGATCACGGACGACGGTCCCCCCTGCCTCTTCAATGCCGGCGATGATGCCTGCCAGGATTCTTGGGTGCATAGCCCGCAGCTGGCGGTTGATCTCAAGATAGCGATAGTCGTGGTCTGGAGCGAAGCCCACTAGCGTGTAGGCCCGAAGCAGACTGCCGAAGCGCGAGCGGAATGCACTGCTCGACGGACAATCTTCCGCTTCATCGATGATCAGGCCGGACAAGAAGCCACGCTGCGCAAAGATACGCGACAACGCTGCCAGCATCTGCTCGTCGGAAAGCTTTTCCGATCGTTTGACGATGATGGCCTGTGCTGCCTCAAACATCGGCGCGGGGATGATGGCATCGAAGACGCCGTTCGCACGCACCCAGTCCTCGGGCGCATTCTCGACATGCTCGCCCTTGAGCTTGCAGGAGGTGCGCGCCCAGACATTGTTGCCGATGTACTTCTCGTTGATCAGCAGTTGGTGGACGGTTCCGCGCGTCCATTCCCGGCCAAGATCTGTGCGAACACCTCGGGCATTGAGGTCAAGGGCAATCTCGGTTTCGCTCTCGCCATCGTCGACAAAGCGCCGATAGATTTCGCGGACGATGGTGATTTCCTCGTCTGGTCCCCTCACGAGGATCACGCGGTCGGTGGCGATGCTCTTGTGCTCGCCGCGGCCCAGCAAGCCTTTTGTCTCACCGCGCTGGTCGACCAACTGGCGGCGAAGCCCAAAGCCGGCAGGCCCGCCCTGGCGATAGCCAAGCCGGATGAGATTGGCCTGGCCCGCGAACACCTTGACGGAGAGCTCGCGGCTATATTCTCCAGCCATCGCCCGTTTGACGGTCTTGATGATCGATGACCCGATGCTCCCGTCGTTCTCCCATTCCTCACCGCAATAGAGAACCCGTACCCCCTTGGTCCGGCAGCGCAGCTCATAGCTGGCGGCCTCATCGGGATCCTGGAAACGGCCCCAGCGGCTGACATCGTAAACAAGCAGAACCTTGAAGTCGGCGCGACCGCTTTCGACGTCGTCAAGAAGGGCCTGAAGAGCTGGCCGTCCCTTGATGTTCAGCCCGCTCTTTCCCTCGTCCGCATAGGTCTTGACGATCTCAAGCCCACGCTTCTGCGCATAGATGGCGATCGTCGCGGCTTGGTTGTCGGTTGAGTACTGCTGATGCTCGGTCGACATGCGGACGTACTGCGCCGCCCGGATCATTGAGGGCGGCTTGGGCTCGTCATCATTGTCGTCCGTCCATCGAATGACCATGCAATACCTCGAGCGCAGCTTGCAAGAGCGCTTCAGTCCTCTGCGCTACACGAGAAAGCAGGGAAAAATGGTTCCTATTAGCGGAAGCAAACTTCGCGGAACGCCCACGGACCTGTCCGATGCGATCCTGGCCCATATGATTGGCGCAGCCCTAAAGGCAGAGCTCGGAGGAACGCGCCAAGCAACCAAGACAGTGATGCGTTGGACGCATGTCAGTGACCACACCGCTCGATCTTGGCTGAACGGACAAACAAGCCCTAGCAGCCTGCATCTGCTCGAGCTTGCTACCCAGTCTGATAACGTGATGGCGGCGATCCTGAGGGCAACCGGGCACACCGGGCTACAGATTGCTCACGATCTGGCAGCTGTAGAGCAATTGCTCGAAACCAGCCTGGCGAGGATCCGTGCGCTCCGTGGCTTGGACCGATCATGACCTGTCGCCAATCAGCCTACAGTTGCTCTTAGATTGGCGCAGAAGCTGGTCTAACTGCTGGGTGAGGTCGATCAGGCATGTCCTTCTATAGGTGCAACCCGATCAAGATTTCATCGTGAGGCATTGCGTCGAGCAAGGGCAATACCGGCAAGATTTTGACCGCGAGGCGTCCACTTTACGCGCCTAGGCCGCCCTTTTGCCGCACCTTCCTCGTATAAGGCGAGATGCTTTGCGGCAGCATTTGAGCCGGGAACGGATATGCCGATGGTCTGCCGGATGACCTCCAGAGAGTCGCCGATAAGATCAAAGTCAGGCTCGCCTAAAGATTGCGCGACCTGCAGCGCCTGACGCAGGGCCATCCATTCGGCATCGCTGCTCGTGCCGCAGCCTAGGTCGTCGAAGAAATAGGTAATTCCGCGCGCGACGACGGCCACCTCGATGGCGCCCGGATTGGGTCGGCAGCCGCCGTCGAAATAGACCTTAAGTCGTCGTCGCAGCATCACCCAGTCCTGCCTATCGGAGCGCTGGGCAGCGCAGGAACGGGCGCGTCATACTGAACAGGAAAATCGTCAGTCTCCTGCGGTGATGTCGACGTCTGATCTCCTACGTCCGGAAATACCTCAATCGTATAAGGTGCCAAGCGATGGCGCGGACTTAGTCCAAGCGCATGAAGCGCGACGCGGTAAGCGGCCATCCACTCGGCAGCTGAAATTGGTCCCGCCATTTCTTTGTCGTTGAGAAAGTTGACTAGCACCAACCGCGCATCAACACCTTGATCATGTAGCCAGTGGAGGTGTGCCAGGCGGTTGGCGAGCTGATAGAAGACGATATGCCAGTCGGCGCGCTCGCGCCTGGCCCCCAATGCCTCAGCAGTTTCATGGAGCCGAAGCTTGATGAGGTTCAGCGAGGCTTCACTCGCACTTGACGCTGGCGAACACATTTCCGCAATGTGCGCCTTGGCTTCAACGAGAAGTACGGTTCCGCCGGATGTGACGCCAAGGGCATCCCATTGCGGGCCTCTGGATGGCCAGAAGGCGGCAAGTTGGGGCTGCAGATAACCGAGGCCGAGCCGCTCCAGGAAGGAGCCGTCGCGATACTCCGCGTAATCATCGGTGTGGAGCGGTGAGCGCCAATCAATCGTCTGGTCTTTGCCAATCGCATTAAGAATAGGCTCATTCAGCGCTGGCCATGTTTCATTCACGGCCCGCTGAGTCCACTTGAGGCTCCCGCGCTCACCGATAGGCTGCGAAACTCTGCTCATAGTCGCGACCCACCCCAGCTACGATTGCGAGCTAGAGCTAGATGCGCGACTTAGGCGCGCAAGGTCTTCCAGTGCTGTGACCGCTCCGTCTCGCCGCATAGCGACTCCTATAAGTGGTTGACTCCTTGCATCCTATCATGCCGAATTAACAAATGGCGACCAAGTTCACTCGACCGCAACTCACCCAAGATGGCTTCAGTGGCTGGGTGAATTTTGACCAATTGCGGAATGCTGATCCATGTCCGGATGTAGGCGGGGTTTATGTGGTCGTCCGTTCGGACAACTCTGCCCCCAAATTTCTCGATCGCAGTTGCGGCGGTTGGTTCAAGGATCGAGACCCCACGGTCGGGCTTGACGACCTAAAGGCCAATTGGGTGCCGGATGCTGAGGTCATCTACATCGGGAAGGCGAACAACATTCGCCGCCGACTTCGGGAGTTCGCTAAGTTTGGCGCAGGGCAGAAAATCGGACATTGGGGTGGGCGGCTGATCTGGCAACTTGAGGAATCCGCTCGGTTGCTCGTTGGATGGAAGCCAACGCCTAGCATGGATCCACTCCTATATGAGGCGCAACTATTGGCTGAGTTTCGAGCGAGGTATGGCAAGCCTCCTTTCGCAAATGATCCTCACAGGCTTGGCGCATAGCGCCACAATCCCACCGGAAAGATGACCTACCGATGCAGCATTTTGAGAATGATGACGCAGGCTACCTCAGGTGGCTCACCGAAAATCCCGAGGGGTTTGTGGTCAATGTTGAACGATATCCACGGCCTGAATATCTGATCCTCCACCGCGCGACCTGTTCAACGATTGCGAAGGCTCGCGATGATGGTGCTTACACCGATCGAGGTTATCAGAAGGTGGTGGCCAATGATCTCGATGAACTGCGAGGTTTCGCCCGCCGCGTTGGCCGTTCAGATGGCTCATTCTCAAAAGCCTGTGGCCATTGCCATCCTGCGTGACAATGGTGACCCCAAACCTAACTCAAGGAACCCGTGAAGGGTTCGCTCGATCCTCCACCGAGACGAGCGGCTGGATGATCCAAGCTGTTTTGAATTATCTAACGGATTGTCCAGGCTTTCGTGGCGCTCTGTCCAAGCATACTGGAAACGCCATCTGACTAAGTGATTGTATTTTGGTTTTGCCTGTCCAAGCTGTTATTACGTCCCACACCACCACCTTCCCTCACCCCTCGTCGGCGAAGGTCACCTGGGCGGCCTCGGTTACGTGGACCCAGACCTGATAATAGCCGACTTCGTGCTCGCCATAAAAATTGGCGACGGGCCGCGGCGAACCCAGTGGCGAGTCGATCCAGTTGCGGCGCACCTCGCCCTCCACGATCAGCCGGCGTCCGCCGAGCCGCTGCATCATCGTGAACATGTTGAGGTCCGGCACCCCCTCGCCGTAGCAGGCCTTCACCGTAATCTGCCCGTCGACCACATCCGCCGCGCCGCACCCGCGTGCCCGGCGCAGCAGCGCGTGCAGGGCCTCGGGCTCGAAGGCGATGGTGAGCGTGCCGAGCGTCGCGTAATCCCGCCGCGAGTTGACGAACAGCATGGTGCCGAGCTGCCCCTGGAGGCTCTGCCCGCCGCCGCGAACGTCGAGCAGGAACCGCCCGGCACGCGCCTCGTCCTCGCCCAGCGCCAGCGCCATCGCCGTTGCCTCGCCTGGGGTGATGCAGCCGGGTTCGCAATCGGGAAGGCTGGCCCGCGCGGCCTTGAGGGAGGCATCTGCCTCGGCCAGACCGGCGAGCTGCGCCGGGCCGAGCGCGTCCCCTGCGGCCCGCAACGGAGGCGCGGCGAGAGCAAGGGTGACGAGGACGGCCGCCGCGGCCGCGCGCAAGGCGGCAGATGGCTGTGTCATCTTCCGGGCTGATGCATGGTGCGTAGCAGCCATGGCGGGCGGCCCTGAACACGTGGTGAATCCGTCACCCTTGCGCCCCGCCCCTACCCCAGCCGCAGGAAGAACTCCTCGCGGTCGCGGCGCAGTTCCGCGGGGGTCATGGCGGCGAGGGTGTCGAGTTCGGCACGCAGGGCGAGCGTCAGGCGCTTGACCGTCTCGGCCGGATCGCGGTGCGCGCCGCCGCGCGGTTCGTAGACGATGCGGTGGATCACCCCGAGCTTGAGCAGGTCGCCTGCCGTCACCCGCATCGCCTCGGCAGCGGTGGCTGCCTGCGCCGCACTGCGCCACAGGATCGAGGCGCAGCCTTCGGGGCTGATCACCGAATAGACCGCGTGCTCGAACATCAGCACGCGGTTGGCGGCCGCGAGCGCCACCGCCCCGCCCGATCCGCCCTCGCCGATGATCACCGCGACGAGCGGCACGCCGAGCGCAAGGCAGGCCTCGGTCGAGCGGGCGATCGCCTCGGCCTGTCCGCGCGCCTCGGCATCGACGCCAGGGAAGGCGCCGGGGGTGTCGACCAGCGTCACCACGGGCAGGCCGAAGCGGTCGGCCAGCTCCATCAGCCGGATCGCCTTGCGATAGCCCTCGGGCCGGGCCATGCCGAAATTGTGCTTGAGCCGCCCGGGCGTGTCCTCGCCCTTGACGTGGCCGATCACCATCACCTTGCGCCCCTCGAAGCGGGCGAAGCCGCCGATGATCGCCTGATCGTCGCCGAAGGTGCGGTCGCCCGCGATCGGCAGGAACTCGCCGAACAGCCCGGCCACCAGCTTCTCGAAACGGGGGCGCTGCGGGTGGCGAGCCACCAGCGTGCGCTCCCATGGGGAGAGGCGGGCATAGGTGTCGGCGAGCAGCTTCTCGGCCCGCTCGCGCAGCATCCGCGCCTCCTCGGTGCCCTCGGGAAGGGCGGAAAGCTCCGCAACGTGCTTGTCGAGCGCCTCGATCGGCTTTTCGAAGGGCAGGTACTGGATCATGCCCGCCAGCTTATACCGTCATCGACATCCCGCGATAGATGCGCGCGCGGTAGCGCGAATCCTCCGCATCGGGCAGCGGCGCGCCGACGAGAAGCACCGCGCGGGCGAAACGGCGGACCTCCTCGAGATGCTCGTCGAGATCGCGCGGTTCCTCCGACCGCACGCGGCGGGTGAGGTTGATCTGGTTGACCGGCACATCGTGCACCAGCCGTTCGTTCTCGACCGCGAGCGTCGCGGTGAAGGCGTGGAGCGTCGTCTTGATGAAGTTCGCCAGCGCGAAGGCCGGCGACTTGTCGCCCATCGGCACGTCGGGGCTCGTCAGCACGAGCTGGCAATCGTCGTAGAGCGAGGCACGCCGCGACACGCGGAAGTGGTGGGTGAGATTGTCGGCCACCACGCTCCGGAACTCCTCCGGGGTGAGCGGATCGTCGCTTCCGAACAGCTTGCCCGGCAGCGCCGCCATCGGGGTCGAGAGGATGGTGGTGGGCTTGCCCCAGGCGAGCAGCGCCTCGTCCATCGCGGCTTCGATGTCGGTTGTCTTCACCAGCGATGTCAGCGCCTCGGCGGTTTCGGGTTCGAGCTGCGCCTTGATCGCCTCGAAGGCTTCGGCGGTGCGGGTGATCACCACGACGTTGGCCGCATGGCAATCCTCGATGAAGGCGCGCGCGGTTTCGGCGAGGTAGTCGGCGAGGTGCTCGCCGATGATCCACACCGTCTTGCCGCGCATCTGGTCAAGGCGTTCCTGCTTGGGCGAGCCGAACAGCTCGCGCTCGGTGGTTGAGCGTTCGACGCTGAGGCCGCCCGAGGGCATGAAGGTCTCGCCCGACACGGCTCGGTCGGCGAGGAAGAAGACGGTCGCCTGGGCAACGTCATGCTCGGTCGGCATCTTGCCGAGGTAGAGCTTGGAGAGCACCCCGCTGCCGACCTTGTTCGCCTCGACGGCGATCTTGTCGGCGGGGAGGAAAGGCGCATCCTCGGGCGGGACGCGCAGCAGCCAGTCGCCGTCCTCCTCGGGCTTGCGCTCCGACCATTCAGGCGCATCGAGGAACAGGCCTGCCTGCCTGAGGCGCGCCACCAGCGCGGCGGCGATCTGGGGGGTGAGGAGATACTGGTCCCAGGTGCAGGTGCCGTCCCCCTCGCGCGCACAGGCGAGCGCCAGCTCGCGCAGCTCGCGCGGGTTGTTGGTGTCGTGGCTCATCTTCACGGTGTCGTTGCGGGCGAGCCGCGCCAGCACCGCCTCGACCCTGACCCCGCGCCGGATTGCCTTGATCGCGGCGGCGTGGACGGCGTTCAGCCGCTTGTTCTCGAGGATCAGCTTGCCGCGCCGCTCGAACAGCCCCGGCTTGCCTCCGGTGCCCGAGAGGCGGTCGCCGTCGACCGGGCCGGGGGCGATGGCGTTGAACTGCACCTCGGGCCCAAGATAGCGCGCCATCGATTCCACCATCGCGCGCTGCCCGGCCTTGGACACCGCATAATCGGCGCGGTTGGGATAGGCCACCGCAAGATATTTCTCGCCCCCGAAATAGGACGATACGTTGAGGATGTAGCCCGAGCCCTGCGCCTTCATCAGCGGGGCGACGTGGTGCATCAGGAAGTAGTTGGACACGAGGTTCGCATCGAGCGTGTAGTTCCAGGCATCGACGGTCATGTCGACGACCATGTCCTCCGCGCCCGCAACGCCCGCGTTGTTGATGAGGTAGTCGATCCGCCCGAAGGCCTTGAGCGTCGCGTCGACCGCGCCCTTCAGGCTCTCGAAATTGCTGACGTCGACATTGGCGAGGGTCTGCACCCGGCGCTCGACGCCCGCGAAGCCGATGTCCTCCAGCTCGGAGACGATCTTGGCCCGCGCGACGGCGAGTTCGCTTTCGCGCCGGGCAACCATCATCACCTTGCCGCCAGCCAGCGCCAGCAGGCGCGCGACCTGCCCGCCGATCCCGGCCGAACCGCCGGTGATCAGCGCGACCTTGCCGAGGTGCAGGCCGGTGATGTTCTCGGAGAAGCCCGGCATCGCCTTGCGCGCCCCGGTCGCCTCGCCGATGTTCGCCGGGACATAGAGCGTGATCTCGCCGAGCTTGCTCTCCTTGAGTAGGATGCGCGCGGCGTGACCGGCGGTGAAGCGGATGTTCTCGGCCTCGGTGTTGGTGAAGCGGACGATCTGGTTGCCCCATTCCGCTTGCCGGCGGCGGCCGTGCTCGGTGTCGATCGCGGACTCGTCGCGCCAGATGCGGATCAGCTGTTCGGTCGCGGCCCGAAGGATATGGCCGTAGATGTCGCCCTTGCCGTCGCTCGCATGGCTCACAAAGACGAAACGCGGCGGCTGGAGCAGGTTGTCGTGGCGCTTCCAGTAGCGGCTCATGGTACGCGCGAGCGCCATGTTGCCCGCCAGTTCGGCGTCCATCAGCGCCTCGACCACGCTGTCGTCCGCTGCCGTGATCGCGCCCGACAGCTCGCCCGCGCCCAACGCAGGGAGGAATAGCGCGCCGCTGACCGGCGTGCCGCCCTTGGTGTAGTCCTCCAGCGCGGCCTCCATCGCCGCCGGGTCCTTGCGGCTGAAGCGGATGATCGCAAGCTTGTCGGAAAGGCCCAAGGCCTTGCAGCGCTTCTCGGCGATGGCAACGTCGGCGGCGCGCGGCAGGCCGAGCATGACCTCGGCCCCGCATGCGAGCTGCACCTGCGCGATCTCCAGCGCCTCTTCCCAGTCGTCGCCCGCCGCGATCAGAACCGCCAGCCCGGTGCCGTCCATCGAACGCATGGTGGGCCGCGCGAGATAGGTCGATCGCTGCTCCTTGCGCACGGACATGCCGTGGGTGACCTCGAAATCGTGGCCGTTGTAGGCCGCGCTTTCGTCGCTGCCGAGGAAGACGCAGGTGGTGGCGATGTCGGTCGGGGTGGGGAAGGTCTTGGCCTTCTCGTTGCCGCCGGTGGCCCGTTCGAGGCTCATCATGTCGAAGAACTGGTTGGCGGTGGTGCCCGCCGCGTCCCCGCGCGCGGCGTCCATCGCGGCGAAGACATTGCGGATCCGCTCGCTCTCGATCGGGCCGGGATAGACGAGGTTGACGCGGATGCCCTTGGGCCCGAGCTCTAGGCTGAGCTCGCGGCTCCACGCGTTCATCGCCGCCTTGGGGACGACATAGGCCGCGCGCGCGTAATAGGGCGTGCGGCTGAAGATGGTCGAGACGTTGATGATCGAGCCGCCCTCGGGGATGTGCTCGGCCGCGACCCGGGCGACGTTCCACGCGACGCCGAAGATGTTGCGCAGCGCATCGCCCACGGTCTCGCTGTCGGTGCTGCCGGTCTTCTGGAGCGCAGCGAGTTCCTCGGCGGACAGCGGCAGGTTCTCGATCGGCTGCTTGGGGCCCGCGCTGCCGGCGTTGTTCACCAGAATGTCGATCCGCCCGAACTGCTTCACGACTTCCGCAATCGCGGCGCGGACCGAGGCGATGTCGCCCCCGTCGAGCGCGACCGTGGCGAGCCGCGCCGGGTCAGCCCCGGTTGCCTTGAGCAGGGCCTCGGCGGCCGCCTTGGTGCGGTCGGGCGTGCGGCCCGTCATCACGACGGTTGCGCCTTCTGCGAGGTAGTGCGTGACGATATGCCCGCCGAGATTGCCCGCCGCGCCGGTCACGACCGCGATCTTGCCGGCGAGGCGGCCCGGGATATCGCCCTGGAGGGCAGGCGCAGCAGCAGCGGCTTTGGACTTCGCCATAGAACTCTCCTCACAGAAAATTGCCGCGAAGCCGCGCTTCGCTTTGCACTTCGTTCAAACCCTGGGGAGGAGAGTTAAGAACGTTTCAAAAACCGCAACGCGCGGGTCAGGCTTCCGGTTCCCCGGGACTTGCAGATGCCCCTCCCGTTGCCGCCCACGCTTCAAGCAGCGCATCGCGGCTCCTGAGGCCCATTTCGGGGAGCGCGTGATTGACCACATACGTCGATCCGGTGTGCCGGTTGTCCCACATCGCCTGGTGCGCTTCCGGCAGGCCCTCCCACGGCACCACCTCGGGCTCGGTCACTTCGAGCAGGCCCGCCGCAATCATGTCGTTCATCCGCGCGACCTCATAGGCATTGCACAAGTGCGTGCCGAAGATCTGCGCGGTCGGCATGTAGATGCGGCGCTGGCGGGTCCAGACCTGCGGGGCGTAGAAGGTGAAGCGGCAGCCGGTAAGATCCTCGGCGAAGATCACCCGCCCCGTGAAGGGCTTCACTAGCGAGGTCGAGATGCCAAGCGTGTCCTGCCCGGCGCGCTCGAAGACCAGATCGGGGCTGCCGCGCGGGTTGTCGGGCGAGCGCAGGATCTTCCCCACCGCCGAGCCGAAGGGCTTCATCACCCGGTCCTGATAGTCGCGCACCGCTGCCTTGAAGACCTCGATATTGGCCTTGGCATCGGGCAGGCGCGGCATGGTGTCGGGCCAGTGGAAGTTCGCCCCTTCGCGGCGGCGGATGCTCTCGAGGCTGACGATCCCCTCGATCGCGTCCTCCAGCCCCAGTGATTGCAGGAACTCGCGCTGCCCGTCGGTGGTGGTGGCGATCACCGAACGCGCGTTGAAGCGGCGCGCGGCTTCGATCATTTCGAGGCCGGTTTCGTCGAGCAGGTCGCTCGACCCCGGCCCGTAGAAGATCAGCACCGCCTCGCCGCCCCGCAGCGCCGCGCGGCGGAGCATTTCCTCGGGGGTTGCCGTCCCCGGCTTGCCCATGAAGCTGAAGTGGTAGCCCGACGAGGCGCCGTAGAAGGCGAGCGTGCCGCCCTCCGCCAGCAATTGAAACGAGCGGGGGAAGGCCGTCTCGCCTGCGTGGCTCACCACGTAGTCGGCCAGCTTGCCGCCGTTCAGCGCCTTGTATTCCTCGATCAGCGGTGCGCCTGCGGCTTCCCATGCGATGGCCTCGGCCTTGTCTTCGGGCACCACGCTGTAGAGGGCTGCAAAGCGCGCATCCTTGCGGTTGATCGCGCCCACCGCGCCCTGCACCTGCGTGATGAAGCTGGCGCGCTCCTCCGAGGACACCAGCCCTGTCACCTGCAAGCCCGTCCGCACCGAGGACCGCAGCGCATCCAGCCCGGTCCCCGTCGCCGCGCCCTCGACGAACAGCGTCCGCCCCGGCGCGATCTGCAAGGTGGTGAACAGGCACCGCGCGATGGTGCCGAGGTTGAGGACATAGCTCCCCGCCTGCTCCAGCGTCAGATCGGGCGGCACCTTGTGCATCTGCGGGGCCTGCACGGTCAGGAACTGGGCATGGCTGCCCGTTTCGGTCTCGTAGCCCTGGATGCTGAAATCGGCATACATCGGGTCGTTGCCGACCAGCGGCGAGAGCAGGTCATTCGTCCCCGAATAGACGGTGACAAGATCGCCGACCTTGATCCGTCCCTGCGCGCGCGTTTCGGAGCCAAGCGCCGCCACCAGCGCGATCCCGCCCGATCCGGTGATCTGCACGTCCTCCTCGTGCGCATCAAAGGGCGAGACGGGGATGCCGGTCAGCGCCCAGATGTCGTTGAAGTTGACCTCGCTCGTCAGCATGTAGAGCAGCGCCTCGTTGGGCGCGGGCTCGGGGGTCTTGACGATCAGCTCCTTCTCGTGGCTTGCGGGCGGGCCGAAGCGGGGCGCACCCGTGTCGGGATCGCGGGCGATGCCGAAGGCATATTGCCACGGCGGGATGGGCGTCACACCCGGATAAAAGGGCGCGCCGACGGGGAGCAGATCGCCCGCCGCCTCGAGCGCCTGTGCGCGCATTTCGTGCTCGGCATCGATCCACACCCCGTCACGCCGGACGGGAAGCGGGGGCGCGACCTTGTCGATGAACTGGCGAATGCCGGTCTTCCCGCCCTCGGGATCGACGATGGCTTCGGCGAACAGCCGCGCCTCGCGCGCCGTGCCCTGGGTGATGCCGTGCTCAAGACCCGTGCGCACCGCATCGAGCGCCCGCGCGCCTGCCACGTCGCGGCCCGCCCATTCGAGCTGGCGCAGGATGCGCTGGAGGAAGTCGTCCTCGAGCACCGCATCGAGGTCGATCTCCGACGCTTCCTCCCAGCGCACGGTCGCCGCCTGCCGCTCCGCGAAGGCGCAGCCGAGCGCGCTGCCGAGGCCGTGCTTCACGAAATCACGCACCGCCGCATGGGCCGCCGAGAGCGCATCCTCGGCGCCTTCGACCAGTGCGTCGACCACACCGATTCCCGCCGCCTGCTCTGCCGTGATGCTCCGCCCACCAAGAATGAGGTCGAGCGCATCGCGCACCCCCTCCGCCCCCCGCCGGTCGGCAAGCAGGCGCGGCAGGCGCTGGGTGCCGCCGTAGCCGGGAAGCAGCCGCAGCCGGATCTCGGGCTGGCCGAAGCGGGCCACCGGCTCGGCAATGCGGTAATGGCACGCGAGCGCGAACTCCATGCCGCCGCCCAGCGCCACGCCCTGCACCGCCGCGACGCAGGGCTTGTTCATGCTCTCGATGGTGCGGAAGGCGAGGTGGGCGTTGTTGGGGAGCACCATCGCTTCTTCGACCGTGTGGATCTCCTCGAGCATCTGACGGATGTCCGCCCCCGCGACAAAGGACGAAGTGCCCTCGCCGGTGAAGACCACCGCGACCACGTTGTCGTCGCGAGCGAGGGTCGAGGTCACCAGCACCAGCTCGTCGATGGCGCGTTCGTTGAGCGCGTTGACCGGCGGGTTGGTGACTGTGACGGTCGCCACCTGCTTGCCGGGCGCAACCGTGTTGTACTGGACGAGGAAATAGCGGTGCCGGTCGAACAGCGCCTGCTCGTCGGCCATGCGCTGCTTGCGCTGCCAGTCGGCGATGACGGTGCGTAACTCGTCCAGCGCCTCGGGGTTGCGCAGCGTCGTGACGTCGCCGACATCCTCGCCCACCACCAGTGCGCGGACCATGCGGCGCATGTACTTGCCCGAGCGGGTCTCGGGGAACTGGCTGACCTCGATGAAATCCGCCGGCACCGCGACCGCGCCCTTCTCCGTGCGCACGAGATCGAAGAGGCGGCGCTTGTCCTCGTGCGTCAGCTTGCGCCCGGCGACCGGCACCACGAAGGCGAGCGGGGTCAGCCCCTTTTCGCGGTGCGGTGCGCCGACGACCAGCACGTTGCCGACCGGCGAGTCCGGCGCGAGCGCCTTGTCGCGCAGCACCGCGCCCTCGATTTCCTCGGTGCCCATGCGATGGCCCGAGACGTTGATGACATCGTCCGAGCGACCGTGGAGCGAGAAGGAGCCGTCCGCGTGCTGGATCGCGAAGTCGCCCTGGGTATAGGCCCATGCGCCCTTCCAGCGCCGCCAGTAGCCGTCTTCCCAGCGCGCCGCATCGCCGCGCCAGGCGGGATCGACCTGGCCATCGGCGACCTTGAAGCCCGCGATGTCGCCCCAGATGGTGCGCGCCAGGTAGGGATAGGGCGCGGCAATGACGATCTCGCCCTTCTCGCCGGTTTCGGCCCTGCGCCACGGCACGCCGCCCTCGTCGGAGCGGGTGAAGGGCGCCTCGCCGCCCTGACCCGCCTCGTCCTCCACCCACACGTCGCCCACGATCCACGGCAGCGGATAGGCGTGCGCGTCGGGGCGCAGCGGGAAGTCGTCATTGGCGAACATGTGCGTCCAGGCGATCCCGCCGTGCTCGGTCGCCCAGTAGGAGTTGATGTAGCGCGCCGTGACGTGCTCCATCCCGAAGGCCTGCACGGACGGGCTGACCGGCTCGGCGCAGAAGGTCGCCACGCGCAGGCCGCTCATGTCGTAACGCTGCACCTCGGCGAGGTTGTCGGGATCGCTCATCACCGACTTGAGGAAGGTCACCCCCGCCTTGAAGATCTTCACCCCGTGCCGCTCGATCATCGAAGCGAAGCGCCCCGCGTGAGGAAAGACCGGCGAGCCCTCGGAAACCAGCGAGGTCACCCGCGTCATCAGCGGCGCGCAGATGAGATAGCTCTGCCCGGTGATCCAGCCCGGATCGGCGACCACGAACAGCGTGTCGCCGGGGCGCGCGTCGAAGCTCACCTTCATCGTCTCGGCGACGCCCGCGGCATAGCCGTGGCTGTGGACGATTCCCTTGGGCTTGCCGGTGCTGCCCGAGGTGTAGATGAAGAACATCGGGTAGTCGGCATCGACCGGCATGGGCCTGGACGAAGCCCAGATCGCGCGCACGAAATCGCCGTCCGGCAATGCCATCAGCTCGGCTTCCGACTGGACGGCGAAGCCTGCGGCCCGCGCCTTCTCGAGCACCGCGCCGAGCGCCGCCTCGGTCAGCTCGTGGCTCCAGCGGTCGCGCTCCTCGCGCCAGATCATGTCGGGCTGGTGCGTGTGGCGGCACACGATCACCGCCTCCACGCGCGGCGGCAGGGTGACGAGGCTCGAGGCAATCGCGATCCGAACCCGCGCCGCGTCAGCCGAGGTGATACGCCCCTCGCTGCCGAGCTGGATCAGCGCCTTGCCCACGCCGCGCATCACGTCCGAACGGTCGACCGTGATCTCGCCTGCGAGCGCCTCGCGCACCGCAGCAAGGATGGTTGCGTGATCCTCCTCCGCCAGTTCGAGATCGAGCCCGGAGAGAATGTCCAGCGCCGTCGTCACCGGCACGAAATTGTCGAGCGCCGGGTCGGTATAGGCGTTCTTGAAGGCCGCGACCTGCGCGTTGCGGTAGCTGCCGTCGCTGGTGACAATTACCCGCGCGCCGGTGTCGGCGATGCGGTCGCTGAGGGTCTTGTCGGAAAAGCCCCCGAACACCGCGGTGTAGACCACGCCCATCCGCTTGGCGGCCTCGGTCCAGTAGATCTGGGGCACGATGCTGGGCATGTTCAGCGCCATGCGGTCGCCCGGCTTCAGGCCCAGCTCCTCGAGCGCGACGGCGCACTTGGCGACCTCGAGCAGCAGGCGCTTGCGGCTGACCGTGAAGCAGTCGATCGGCGCGCCCTTGCCGCCGTTGGCGCTCATATCCCAGCGGTCGCCCTCGAACACCAGCGCGGCCTCGGCCCCGTGGCCGGCGAGCACGTGGCGGTCGAGTTCGGAAAAGGCGGCGTTCGTGCGCCCGCCCACGAACCAGCGCCAGTGCGGCGGGGTGGAGCCGTCGAAGCCGGTGTGCCAGGGGGTGAAATCGGCTGGCAGCTCGGGAGCCACCGGTGCGGCGGTGGCGGCGTCCCACCCGGTCCAGCGCCCGTCCTCGCCCTTGGCGAGCCATGCGCCGGCCGCGCCGGCATCGGCAACGAACCAGTGCATGTTGCGTGCGGCGATCGCGCCGTGGAACGCGCCCGGATCGGCCAGCGCGGCCGCGCGCATCGCCTCCCAGTCGGCGCGGGTGGCGACGGGGTTCACCAGATCATCGGGCTTGCTCGCCAGCAGAGTGTCGACAGTAATGACGCAGTCCCCCCGATTGTCGCAAAGTTCGCAAGGGCGCGGTCCCCAACGCCGGTGGTGATGTAGCAAAATTACGCAAGGCAGCCCCGTATCGGCAAGAAAATGCCGCGCAGGTGCACGATGCGATAACGCCGCGAAACGCGAACGGTTCCGCGCCACTTGCCGCTGGCGTGTCTCCGTCTGCCGCGCGCTGGCCCCGAAGTCCGGGCGTAACGCTTTTTCAACGACGCTTGGCCTATGGCGGGACATCCTGCGCGGACCATCTTCTCCGCACCGGACCACAGACGCCCCGACACGGAACGGCGACAAGGATTGGGCATGCCACTCGGTTTCCGCAAAGCTTCCAGCAGCAGCCCCAAGGGCCAGACGTCCGAGCGACGCACCGCCCGGTCCGGCGCGCCCGATCGGGGCGCGGTGCTCGGCGAGGTCGAGGAACTCGGCATCGGAATGTTCTGGGCGACCGACGCCGAGGGCAATCTCAGTTTCCTCTCCCAGCGCGCGCTCGACGATCTCGGAGCGAGCAGCGAAAGCATGGTGGGCAAGCCCCTCACCCGGGTCTTTCAGGACATCGAGGAGGAAGCCGGCGCGCCGACCCAGCGCAGCCTCGCCTTCAAGCTCAACGCCCGCTCGAAGCTCGAGGAGCAGATCGTGGCCGTGCCGGATGCGCGCGGCGCGACGCGCTGGTGGCGCGTCAACGGGCGGCCGCTGACCGACGCGAGTGGCACCTTCCGCGGCTATCGCGGCAGCGCCGTCGATATCTCGGCGCAATATGCGTACGAGACCCAGGTCGCGCGGCAATCGCAGGTCGACGAGCTGACCGGGCTGGCCAACCGCCGCAAGCTGGGCGAGCGCCTGTCCTCCATGCTCGCCGCCTTCCGCATCACCCAGCGCAGCTGCGCGCTGATGATGATCGATCTCGACCGCTTCAAGCAGGTCAACGACACGATGGGCCACCCGGCAGGCGACGAGCTGCTCAAGCAGGTCGGGCAGCGCCTCACGTCGATCGTCGGCAACCACGGCGAGGTCGGCCGCCTCGGCGGCGACGAGTTCCAGGTGCTGCTGCCCGACATGGACGACCGCGGCACGCTCGGCGAGCTGGCAAACCGCATCGTCCAGTCGGTCTCCCAGCCCTACCAGATCAACGGCCGGCGGGCGATCATCGGCACATCGGTCGGCATCGCAATCGCGCCCTATGACGGGGTCGAGGCCGACGAGCTGACCCGCGCCGCGGACATGGCGCTCTATTCCGCCAAGGAAACCCGCGGCGGCACCTTCTGCTTCTTCACCAGCGAGCTGCGCGACGCCGCGTCCAAGACCGCGATGCTCGGCGACCGGCTGCGCGACGCGGTCGACCGCGACGAGCTGCGGCTCGCCTACCAGCCGCTCGTCGATCCCGTCACCAACGAGGTCAAGTGCTTCGAGGCGCTGCTGCGCTGGCATGACGAGGAAGAGGGCGACATCAGCCCGGCGCAGTTCATCCCGGTGGCCGAGAACGACGACCTCATCATCCGCATCGGCGAGATCGCGCTGCGCCAGGCCTGCATCGATGCGCTCGCCTGGCCCGAGACGATCCGGGTCGCGGTCAACGTGTCGGCCAAGCAGTTCATCCGCCCGGGCTACCGCAAGGCGGTCGCCGCCGCGCTGGCCGCCTCCGGCCTGCCCCCGCAGCGGCTGGAGCTGGAGATCACCGAGAGCGTCTTCGTCGGCGACCTGGAAACGGTCGACGCGATCTTCCGCGATCTCAAGAAGCTGGGCGTGCGCCTCGCGCTCGACGATTTCGGCACGGGCTATTCGTCATTGGGCTACCTGAAGCACGGCCATTTCGACAAGATCAAGATCGACCAGAGCTTCGTGCGCGGCTGCACCGAGAACGGCGACATAAACCCCGCGATCATCGCCGCGATCGTGGCGCTGGCCAAGGCGCTGGGGATGGAGACCGTGGCCGAAGGCGTCGAGGCGATGGACGAGCTCGCCCTCGTCAAGGAGCGCGGCGCGGACCTCGTGCAGGGCTACATCTTCTCGCGCCCGATGACGCAGGAGCAGGTGCTCGCCCAGTTCGCCGAGGGTTCGGGCACCTTCCGTCCCAGCGGCCCGCCGCGTCACCGCTCGGAACGCATCACCATCTTCCGCAAGGTCGGACTGATCCACGAGGATCACTACTACGACGTGATCCTCAGGAACCTCTCCAAGACCGGCGCGCGGATCAACGGGCTGGCCGGGGTGCCGGTGGGGACCGAGGTGGTGCTCGATCTCGGCCACGGGCAGCTGGTGGTGAGCAAGGTGGCCAACGCCACCGAGACCAGCCAGGGCCTGAAGTTCGAGACCCCGCTGATCTCCGACGGCAGCGGCGGGTTCATGACGCGCCACCGCATCTCGCCCTATTCGCTCGCCGAGGCCGGAATCCCGCTCGCGGCGCTCGGCGCAGGCGCCTTCCCGCTCGCAAAGTGGCGCGAGGCGAACAAGTCGGTGCCGAAGTTCGTCCAGCTAGAACTGAGCGTGCCGGGGGCCTGATCCGGGGCCCGCTGTTTCACGTGAAACAGGTCGGGACGCGCGAAGCGCATCGCGATGACACCGGGATGACCGCGTGATGATCCCGCAACGAGGGCGTGATGCGCCCCGGCGCAGCCTACCCGCGCCCGCGATAGGACGGCACGCCCTGGTCGGGCAGCCAAAGCCCCTCGGGCGGAAGGCCCGATTGCCAGAACACGTCGATCGGAATCCCGCCGCGCGGATACCAGTAGCCGCCGATGCGCAGCCATTGCGGGCGCATCTCCTCGAACAGGCGCACCCCGATGCCCACGGTCACGTCCTCGTGGAAGCCGTTGTGGTTGCGGAACGAGCCGAGGAACAGCTTGAGGCTCTTGCTCTCGACGATCGTCTCCTGCGGCACGTAGTCGATCACCAGATGGGCGAAATCGGGCTGGTTGGTCACCGGGCACAGCGAGGTGAACTCGGGGCTGACGAAGCGCACCAGATAGGTCAGCCCCGGGCGCGGGTTTGGCACGTAGTCGAGCACCGCCTCCTCGGGCGAGGCGGGGAGCGGGGTGTCCTTGCCGAGGAACTGGGGTTGGGGTTTGGCCGGGGGTGTGCTTTCCATGCCGCGCTGTTGCCGCGTTCCGCCGCAGCGCGCAAGGCCGGAACTGGCGCGGAGCGGGCGGCGGGCCTATGGGGGGCGATGTCGGGACAGGCGCGGTTCAGACGCGCCCCCGCACACACCCGCCCGCCCTCTTGTCGCCCCTGCCAACCCACGCCCGGAACGCCGCCGCGCCATGATCCTCCGCCCGACCCCGCTTCCCGTCCCCGCCCGCCGCGCCGCATGCCTGCCCGCCGCCGCGCTGCTGGCGCTCGCCGCGCCGCTTGCCGCGCAGGAGACGCCGGGGAGCTTCGAGCTGCCCCCTGCCAGCCCCTCGCCCACCCCCGCCCCTGCCGGTCCCGCCGACGAGCGCGGCGGAGTCGCCATCCCGCCCCGCGCCCAGCCCGCCGCGCCGCCGAGCGTGGATGCCGCACCCTCACCCACGCCCCTCCCCGACCGCGCCCCTATAGCCCTGCCGCCGCCGCCCGCCCGCGAGAGCGCGCCCCCGGCGCGCGCGAGCGCTCCCTCGGTCCCCTCGCCCGCCGCAACCGCGCCAGCCGGCGCCTTGCCCGAAAGCGAGCCGTTGGAGACGCCCTCGCCTGCGGCATCGGGCGAAGCACCCCCGCTGGCGAGCGCACCTGCGGACGCGGACGGGATCGAGACGGCACCGGAGAACGCCTTCCCGCCGCCGGCGCTCCCCGACTGGTGGCCCTTTGCCGCAGGCGGGCTCGGCGCACTGGCGCTGCTGGGCGGCGGCGCACTCGCCTGGCGGCGACGCAAGGCGCGCCCGCTGCGCCTCGCCGCGCCCGCTGCCGCAGCCGCGCGCGAAAGTGCCGCCGCGCCCCTCGCTCCCGACCTGCCGCGCCTCGACCTGACGCTGGAGATCACCGCAGCGACCCGCAGCCTGATGATGTTCACGCTCGAATACCGGCTCGCCATCGCCAACCGCTCCGAGCGCGCGGTGAACGACCTTGCGCTCGCGCTCCAGCTCGCCTGCGCGCGGGCGAGCGGCGCGGGCAATGCCCCCTCGGCCGGCAGCGCCCAGGCGCTCCAGAGCATCGCGCGCATCGGCCCGCATCAGGCGCGCAGCATCACCGGCACGGTGCAGCTCCCGCTTTCGGCCATCGCCCCGCTGCGACAAGGGACGACCCCGCTGTTCGTTCCGCTCGTCCATGTCACGCTGGAAGGCGAGGGCCAGCGCCCGCTCGCCCGCAGCTTCGTGGTCGGCACGCCCTCGGCCAGCGGGCGCGTCCACCCGATCCCGCTCGACGTGCCGCCGGGGGCGCTCGACGGTCTGGTCGCACAGGCCATCGCGCTTCCGCCTGCCTCCGCCGCGGCCTGAACCCCCTCGCCCTTTGCACCGGCGGGCGGGGGGCGCTAGGGTCGCGGTCATGACCACGCTTCCTTCCGCCCTCGTCTCCGCCGAGTGGCTCGCCGCGAACCGCGAGGCGCCCGGCCTCGCCGTGCTCGATGCCTCGCACCACCTGCCCGCCGCCGGGCGCGACGCAGCCGCCGAGTTCGCCGCCGGGCATATCCCGGGCGCGCGCTTCCTCGGCCTTGCCAGTCTGTTCGATGCGGGCTCGCCGGTCCCGTATGCCCTGCCCACCGCCGACCAGCTCGCCGCGCGCCTCGCGCTGCTGGGGGTGCGGGGCGAGGACGCGATCGTGCTCTACGACGACAGCGCGATCCGCACCGCCGCGCGGGCGTGGTTCCTGCTCACCGCGATGGGCTGGGGCAAGGTCGCGATCCTCGACGGCGGCCTTGCCGCCTGGCGCGCCGCCGGCCACCCGCTGGCGAGCGGGGCAGAGCACGGCGAGGCGATCGCCCCCGCCAGCCTGCCGCCCCCGCGCCGGGTGCGCAGCAAGGCCGAAATGCTCGCCAATCTCGCCAGCGGCGCGGAACAGGTGGTCGACGCACGCTCGGCCGACCGGGTCTATGGCACCGGCACCGATCCGGTCCACGGGCTGCCGATGGGGCGCATCCCCGGGGCGCTCAACGTGCCCTTCACCGAGGTTCTGAACGCCGACGGCACCTACAGGACGCCCGAGGAAATCCGCGCGGCCTTCGCCGAGGCCGGCGTCGATCTGGACAGGCCGATCGTCACCACCTGCGGCAGCGGGGTAACGGCGAGCGTGCTGCTGTTCGCGCTGCACCTTGCGGGCGTCGACAGGACGGCGCTCTACGATGGGAGCTGGAGCGAGTGGGGCGCCGATCCCGACACTCCGAAGGCTCAGGGGCCCGAGGCATGAGCGGCGGCGGCGACGACAAGCACCTGAAGCCCGCCACCCGTCTGGTGCGCGGCGGGCGGCGCAAGGAGTGGACGGGGCCGGTGGTCAACCCGCCGGTGTGGCGCGGCTCGACGCACCTCTACGACTGCGACGCCGATCGTCACGCGGCGGGCGGCAACAATGCCGACGGACAGTTCTTCTACGGCAGGCGCGGCGCGCCGACGCAGTGGGCGCTCGCCGAGGCGCTGACCCAGCTCGAACGCGGCGCGCACGGCACGGTTCTCTGGCCGAGCGGCGTGGCGGCGATCGCGGGGTGCATGCTGGCGGTGCTGAGGCCCGGCGACCGGCTGCTGATGGCTGACAATGCGTATGATCCCACCCGCAGCATGGCGACCGGGCTGCTGGCGCGGCTGGGAGTGACGACCGACTTCTTCGATCCGCGCGACCTTGCCGCCTACGAGGCGCTGTTCGCGCCGGGCGACGTGCGCGCGGTGTGGCTGGAAGCCCCCGGCAGCCTCACCTTCGAGATGTGCGATGTTCCCGCGCTCGCGGCTGTCGCCCGCGCGCAGGGCGCGGTGACGATGATCGACAACACCTGGGCGGGCCCGCTCGGCTTTGCCGCGCTGGAGCATGGCTGCGACATCGTGATGATGAGCCTCTCCAAGCACGTCGGCGGCCATTCGGACCTGATGATGGGCAGCGCGAGCGCGGGCAAGCGCTGGTATGCGGCGCTGCGGCGCGTCAGCCAAGAGCTGGGGCAGGTCGTCTCGCCCGACGATGCCGCGCTGGCGGCGCGGGGCCTGAGGACGATGGGCGTCAGGCTCGAGGCGCAGACCCGCACGGCCTTGCGCGTGGCCGAGTGGCTGGAGGCCCAGCCGCAGGTCGCCCGCGTGGCGTGCCCGCTGCTCCCCTCCGATCCCGGCCACGCCTTGTGGCGGCGCGATTTCACCGGCGGGTGCGGCCTCTTCGCCTTCGTTCTGGCGAGCGATGATCCCGCCGCCTCCGCGCGGGTGGCGGACGCGCTTCAACTCTTCGGCATCGGCTATTCCTGGGGCGGGTTCGAGAGCCTCGCCCTGCCGATCCGGCCCGAGGACTACCGCAGCCTCATGCCCGGCACCGGCGGCGCGCCGGCGCTGCGGCTGGCGATCGGGCTCGAGGACCCGGATGACCTGATCGCCGATCTGGCGCAGGCGCTGGAGCAGGCGGGATGATCGTTCCCGCGCCCGCACCCTCGCCCTCCCGCGGCGGCGGCAGCGAGGCGGTGGGCGGCGCCGACGTGCTGCGCGAGGACATCGCCGAGCGCAGCCAGACCGTGGGCGGCATCGTCAACCGGCTCGATGCCTTCGCGCTCGAGGTCGGCGACTGGCGCGTGTCGGCCTTCGACGTGATCTTCGTGGTCGGCGCGGTGCTGCTGGTGCTCGCCCTGGCGATGCTCGCCACCCGCCTCACCCGCGCGGCCCTGCGCCGGATCAAGGGGCTCGACGGAACGCAGGCCGTGCTCGCCGAGAAGATCGCGACCATCGTCATCTGGACGATGACCTTCCTCGTCGGGGTCGACCTCATCGGCGTCGACCTCACCGCGCTCACCGTGTTCTCGGGCGCCTTCGGCCTCGCGATCGGCTTCGGGCTGCAGAAGACCTTCGGCAACCTCATCTCCGGCATCATCCTGCTGATGGACAAGTCGATCAAGCCGGGCGACGTGATCGCGGTGGCCGACCAGGCCGGACAGCAGACCTTCGGCCAGATTCGGCGGATCGGCATCCGCGCGGTCTCGGTGACGACGCGGGACGAGCGCGAATACCTGATCCCCAACGAGAACCTGATGATCAACCAGGTCGAGAACTGGTCCTATTCCTCGAAGAACGTGCGCATCCAGATCAAGGTCGGGGTCGCCTACGACACCGACATGGCGCTCGCCGAGACACTGATGCTCGAGGCGGCAGCCAAGGCGCGGCGCGTGCTCGAGACCCCGCCGCCGACCGTGTGGTGGACGGGGTTCGGCGAGAACTCGGTCGATTTCACCATCCATTGCTGGATCGACGATCCCGAGGACGGCGTCGGCAATGTCCGCAGCGAGGTGCTGAAGAACCTGTGGGGGATGTTCAGGGACAACGGGATCGAGATCCCCTTCCCGCAGCGCGACATCAACCTGCGCGACAATCCGCAGACCCGCGCGGTGCTGGCGGCCCTGACCGGGCGCGAGGCGGTGCCTGCGCAGGAGGATGCCGGGCGCCAATAGCTCAGCTACGCGCCCGCCAACCCATTCTCGCTGGCACCCTAGCGCGCGGTGGCCCATCTGCGGCACCATGCGAAGAACCGGCACCATATTTCTCGTCGGCGCGGGGCCGGGTCCGGTGGACCTCCTCACCCTGCGCGCCGCCCGCCTGATCGAGGGCGCGCGGGTGATCGTCCATGACGGGCTGATCGGCCCCGACATCCTGAGCCTCGCCCGCCCCGATGCGCGCCTCGTTTCCGTGGCGAAACAGCGCGCCCGCCACACGATGCCGCAGGAGGAGATCAACGCCCTGCTGGTGCGCGAGGCGCTTGCCGGCCGCGATGTGGTGCGCCTCAAGGGCGGCGATCCCTTCATCTTCGGGCGCGGCGGCGAGGAGGCCGAGGCCGCGCGCGCCGCGGGGGTTCCGGTCGAGGTCGTGCCCGGCATTTCCGCCGCCAACGGAGCCGCTGCGGCCGCCGGCATTGCCCTCACCCACCGCGACGCCTCGAGCACCGTCTCCTTCGTCGCCGGCCAGTGCAAGGGCCTCGCCGAGCAGGACTGGTCGGGCCTTGCGGGCAAGGGTCGCACCCTCGTCATTTACATGGGCGTCTCGACCGCGCCGCAAATCGCCGAGAAGCTGATGGCCGACGGCCTCGCCCCCGACATGCCCGTCGCCGTGATCGAGAATGCCGCCCGCCCCGAGATGCGCGTGCTGCGCGGGCTGCTCGCGGGGCTGCCGGACCTCGTGGAGCGCGAGGCGGTCAAGAGCCCCGCTCTCATCGTCATCGGCGAAGTCACCGCGCGCGAGGACGCTGCCGTGGCCGCGCTCGCACAGGAGAGTGCAGAATGAAGATCCTCACCGGCAACGACCTGCGCAGCGGCGCGGTGACATGGTGGAACGGCACCGGCTGGTCGCTGTTCGTCGACGATGCCGTGGACGTGGGCGAGGACGCCGAGGAAATCCTCGCCCGCGAGGAAGCCGCGCGCCGCGTCAACGTCCCCTACGCCATCGAAGCCACCATCGACGCCGCCGGGCACGTCCGCCCGGCCCATATCAAGGACCGGGTGCGCGCGCTCGGCCCCACGGTGCGGCGCGACCTCGCCGTGCCGACCGCGCAGAAGACCGGCTGGGACTGGGTGATCTGAGATGTACCGTTACGACCAATATGACCAGGCCATGGTTGATGCCCGCGTCGCCGAATTCCGCGACCAGGCCCGCCGCCGCCTCGAGGGCAAGCTGACCGAGGACCAGTTCAAGCCGCTGCGGCTGATGAACGGCCTATATCTCCAGCTCCACGCCTACATGCTGCGCGTCGCCATCCCCTATGGCACGCTCGACAGCCGCCAGATGGAGATGCTCGCCGACATCGCGGACAAGTACGACCGCGGCTACGGGCACTTCACCACGCGCCAGAACATCCAGTACAACTGGATCCGGCTGGAGGATTGCGCCGACGCGCTCGCCGATCTCGCGACGGTCGAGATGCACGCCATCCAGACCAGCGGCAACTGCATCCGCAACATCTCGTCGGACCACTTCGCGGGCGCGGCGGCGGACGAGGTGGTCGACCCCCGTCCCTATGCCGAGCTGATGCGCCAGTGGTCGAGCTTCCACCCGGAGTTCACCTACCTCCCCCGCAAGTTCAAGATCGCGGTGATCGCGTCGGAGAAGGACCGCGCGGCAATGCGGCTCCACGATATCGGCGTGCGCATCGTGAAGCGTGACGGGGAGATCGGCGCCGAGTTCTACGCCGGCGGCGGCATGGGCCGCACCCCGATGGTCGCCCCGCTGATCCGCGACTTCGTGCCGATCGACCAGTTCATCACCTATGCCGAGGCCTGCCTTCGGGTCTACAACCGCTACGGCCGGCGCGACAACAAGTACAAGGCGCGGATCAAGATCCTCGTCCACGAACTGGGCGCGGCGGAATATATCCGCCAGGTCGAGGAGGAATTCGCGCACCTGCTCTCGGTCGGCGTCGAGCCGCCGCGCGAGGAGCTGGCGCGGATCGCCGCACACTTCGCCCCACCCCCGTTCGTGTCGAGCGAAGCCGGGACACAGAGCCTCTCGACGATGCTCGAGGCGAACGGCGGTCAGGGCAGCGCGTTCGGGCAATGGGTCCGCCGCAACACCCACGCCCACAAGGCGCCGGGTTACGTCTCGGCCGTCATCAGCCTCAAGCCCGCAGGCGGCATTCCCGGCGATGCGACCTCGGAGCAGATGCGCCTCGTCGCGCGCCTCGCCCGCGAATACTCGTTCGACGAGCTGCGCGTGATGCACACGCAGAACCTGCTGCTGCCCCATGTCCGCATCGCCGACCTTCCCGCGGTGTGGCAGGCACTCGACGCGGCGGGCCTCGGCAGCGCCAACATGGACACGATCGAGGACATCATCGCCTGCCCGGGCCTCGACTATTGCTCGCTCGCCAATGCCCGCTCGATCCCGCTCGCGCAGCGCATTTCCGAGCGGTTCGCCGAGACGGGCCGGACCGAGGTGGTGGGCGAATTGAAGCTCAAGATATCCGGCTGCATCAACGCCTGCGGGCACCACCACGCGGGCCACATCGGCATCCTCGGCGTCGACAAGAAGGGGGTCGAGAACTACCAGCTCTCCCTCGGCGGCAGCGAGGCCGAGGACGTGAGCCTCGCCAAGATCACCGGCCCCGGCTTCGACGAAGACGGCGTGATCGCCGCGGTCGAGAAGGTCACAGACGTCTATCTCGCGTCGCGCGCCGAGGACGAGCGTTTCCTCGACACCTACCGCCGCATCGGCATGGAGCCGTTCAAGGAGGCGCTTTATGGCCACGCGTGACGCCGTGTTTCCGGCCGGTCGACAGGATCTCTACGGGCAATTCCGCTATTCGCCAGCTGTCCGCTCAGGCGGGTTCCTGTTCGCCTCCGGTCAGGTCGGCAGCCGCGAAGACGGATCGCCCGAACCGGACCTCGCCCGGCAAGCCGAGCTGGCGTTCGAGAACCTTGGCGCGGTCCTCGCTGCCGCCGGTTGCACCTTCGCCGACATCGTCGACCTCACCGTTTACGTGGTCGATCCCGAGGTGATGCTGCCGCATTTCATCGCCGCGCGCGAGAAGTGGTGGGGCGAGCCTCCCTATCCCACCCTTACGGGGGTGGGCGTCACCTGGCTTTCGGGCTTTTGCATCGAATTGAAGGCAGTCGCACGTCTGCGGGAGGAAGCGGCATGAGCACCAATCTCGGCACCTCGCCCGACGAGGTGCAGTTCCGCTTCCGCGACGACGAGCCGGTCGATCACGCCGCCGTGACGGTCGATTCCGTGCTGGACCAGACCAACGCCACCGCCGTCCGGATCGAGCCGGGCGACGATGCCCGCGTGCTGCTGCCCTTCCTCGACCGGCTGGCGCTGGTCGAGGTCAACTTCCCGGCTTTCGGCGACGGGCGCGGCTATTCCTCGGCCCGCATCCTGCGCGAGGCGGGCTACACCGGCGAGCTGCGCGCGGTCGGGCAGGTGCTGATCGACCAGCTTTCCCACATGCGCCGCTGCGGCTTCGACAGCTTCGCCCCCGACAAGCGCCTCGACGAGGAGGACGCGGCCCGCGCCTTCGCGACGTGGGAGAACGTCTACCAGCGTGCGGCGGATGGCCGCCGCACCATCGCGGACAAGCGCCATGAAGCCTGAACTCCGGATCGCCCCCGGGGACCGCACCCGCGACAGGCTCGACCTCGCCCCGCGCTTCACCGAGCATGATGCCTCACGTTTGAACCGCATGTTCCGCGGCAGCTCGACGCCGGAGATGCTCGAGACGGTGATCCGCGATCGTCTGGCGGGCGACCTCGCCGTGGTCTCCAGCTTCGGGGCGGAGAGCGCGGTGCTGCTGCACCTCGTCGCCAGCGTTGACCCCACGGTGCCGGTGCTCTTCCTCGACACCGGCAAGCATTTCGCCGAGACGCTGGCCTACCGCGACCTTCTGGTGGAGCGCCTCGGCCTCAACCTCGTGGTGCTGACCCCCGATCCGGCGGACCTCGCCGCGAAGGACGAAACCGGGCTCAGGTGGTCCTACGACCCCGACGGCTGCTGCGAGATCCGCAAGGTCAGGCCGCTCGAGAAGGCTCTGGCGGGCTATGATGCGAGCTTCACCGGCAGGAAGGCCTTCCAGGCCGCGACCCGCGCCAAGCTGCCGCGCTTCGAGGTGGATACCTCGGACGCGCAGGGGCGGCTCAAGATCAACCCGCTGATCGATTGGGATGCCGGGCAGATCGAAGGCTATTTCATCCAGCACGACCTCCCCCGCCACCCGCTGATCGCGCAGGGTTATCCGTCGATCGGCTGCTCGCCGTGCACCTCGCAGGTGCTGCCTGGCGAAGACCCGCGCTCGGGACGGTGGAAGGGCTGGGACAAGACCGAATGCGGCATCCACAAGCCGGGCGAGGAACCGTTCCTCTGAAGAAGAAGGCACGGCGATTTGTATTGATTTCCATCCGGCGCAAGGCATCATCCTAGCCCAATGGTCATGCGGGGGCGGACATGGACTGGGCAAAGGACATCAAGAGGGCCAGACTCAACGACTTGGAGGTTTTCTCCAAGACGGGAAGCGTCACCAAGGTCGATACACGGTCATCAACCTCGGTGAGCGGCAACAGCACCTATGTCTCGTCTTCGACGACGCACATGACCGACCTGCTGATCGAAACTGTACCAGGAAAAGAAATCTCGGTTCAGGCAAATGCGAACATCGTCGGACGCGAGGGGCATGTGCTGACGGTCTTCTATCTGGGCCGCGTCGGTGCGGATCGTGGCAACAGCGTTGCTTACTATAACCACAACACGGACAGACTGGTTTATGATCACATCGTGAGCGGCTCTTCCGACGGTCAATATCGTGTCGATCTTGATGGCGGCGGGATCGTTGTCGAGGGTTGTCTTGCCCTGATCATTGCAGTCGTCGTGACAGTCTTGGGTGTGAGTATCGTGGGGTGGGCGCTTGGCGTGTTGACCCCGGTGGTTCTTTTCGTGGTCATCTTCGCAACAGCTCTGTTGATGCTGCGCAAATATGCCTTTCAGGGGCCACGCAAGAGGGTGGATCACATCCGGCATCTCGTCGAACGCGAGCTTGCCGAGGCGAAGGCGGAACTCACGAAAGCTTGACCATCCCCGACGTCTTCGCCGCGTCAGGCGCCTAAACCCAGCCCTCGCGCCGATACCATTCGGCGGTGGCCTTGAGCCCCTCCTCGCCCGGGATGCGCGGTTGCCACAGGCCCGGCGGGGGCTTGCGGTCGAAGCGGGCGACCCAGTTGGGGTGGCACATGTAACCCACGCGGTCGGCGGTGAGTTTCGCCCTGTCCCCGCGCAGGCGCCGGTCGGCGCGGGCGGCGGCTTCGAGCACGCCGCGCGGCAGATGGGGCGCGGCGACCCTGCCCCGGCCCATCGCCCGCCCGATCGCGGCGGCGAGCTCCTTGTGGCTCCACCCGCCCTCGCGCCCGTCGTCGGGCTCGTAGACCTTCCTGCGCGTCGGCGCGGCGTTGCCGGCGGCAAGTGCCACGAGCAGGGCGGCGAGATCGTCGGCATGGATGATCGAGGTCGCCCCTCCCGGCGGCAGCGGCACCACGCCCCACTTCGCGGCGCGGAACAGGTCGAGCATGTCGATGTCGCGCGGGCCGTAGACGGCGGGCGGGCGCACGGTGGTCCAGTCGAGGCCGCTCGCCTCCACCAGCGCCTCGGCCTTCGCCTTGGAGGCGCCGTAGAGCGACAGTTCGGGCTGGCGCGCGGAGAGCGAGGAGACGAACACCAGCCGCTTCACCCCCGCCCCTTTCATGGCGGCAATCACGTTGGCGGTGCCGGTCACATTGGCGACGTCGAATTGCGCCGGATCGGGGGTGTTGGTGAGGCCCGCGACATGGATCACCGCGTCCGCACCTTCCACCAGTGCCGCTAGCGCGCCCTCGTCGCCGAGATCGCCGCGCACCCATTCGACGCCCGCGCGCGGCGGCTGGTCGCGGCGGGCGAGCGCGCGCACCTGGTGCCCCTGCGCCAGCGCTTCGGCCAGCACTGCAGAGCCGACGAAGCCGGTCGCGCCGGTGATCGCCAAAAGGCTCACAGCAGCACCATGTGGTCGCGGTGGATCACGCAGGAGCGCGGCGCGTAGCCGAGGCGCTCGGCCTGATCCTCGGCGCGCTTGCCGGCGATCAGTTGCACCTCCGCGGCGTCGTATTCGGCAAGACCCTGCGCGAGGCGTTCGCCCTTGAGGCTCAGGACGCTGACCAGATCGCCGCGGCGGAAGGTGCCGGAAACCCCCACCACCCCCGCCGCCAGCAGGCTCGCACCGCTCCGCAGTGCCACGGCACAGCCCCTGTCGACGCGCAACTCGCCCGCAGGTGCGAGCCGTCCGCCGAGCCAGGCCTTGCGGGCCGAGGCGGCGCTTACGGGCAGGAACAGCGTCGCGGTTCCCGCTGCGAGAGCATGGGCGATGGGCGCCTCGTGCGTCCCGTTGAGGATGCCGAGCGCGATGCCGGCGCGGGTCGCGATCTGCGCCGCCTGCAGCTTCGAGACCATCCCCCCCGAGCCGAGGCCGGAGGACGACGCTCCGCTCGCCATCGCCATCACCTCCGGCGTCACGGCCTCGACCACGGGCACCAGCGCCGCGCCATCCTCGCGCGGGTCGCGGTCGTAAAGGCCGTCCACATCCGAAAGCAGCAGCACCACATCGGCATTGGCCGCCTGCGCCACACGGGCGGCCAAGCGGTCATTGTCGCCGAAGCGGATTTCCTCGGTCGCGACCGAATCGTTCTCGTTGATGACGGGGATCGTCCCCGCCTCGAGCAGCCGGTCGAGCGTCGCGGCGGCATTGAGATAGCGCCGCCGGTCTTCCAGATCGCCGAGGGTCAGCAGCATCTGCGCCGCCGTGATCCCCTCGCCCCCGAGCGCGCGGCTCCACAGGTCGGCGAGCGCGATCTGGCCCACAGCGGCGGCGGCCTGTGCGTCCGCGAGGCTCCCCCGGCCCCCTTTCGCCAAGCCCAGCCGCGCCGCGCCGAGCGCGATCGCGCCGGAACTCACCACGATCACCTGCGCGCCCGCCTGCCGCAGCGCCGCGAGGTCGCCCGCCATGCGCGCCAGCCATTCCGCGCGCGGGCTTCCGCCGCCGACCAGCAGCGCAGAGCCGATTTTCACGACGATCCGCCGCGCGGTGGTGATGTCGGCCAGATTCTTCATGGGTGCTGCGTCAGCATCGCGTCAGATCAGAGCGGCGACCATTCGGGGGTGTCGCCGTCATCCTCGACCTCGACGGCCTTGGTCTCGGTCGCGGTGCGATCGGGCAGGTAGCCGAGCACCGCGTCGAGCAGGTCGGGAATGCCCGCGCCGGTCGCGCCCGACACCGCGAAGACCTGCTCCGCGCCGGCGGCCAGCAGTTCCTGTCGGAAACTCTCGACCAGTTCGGCATCGGCGAGGTCGAGCTTGTTGAGCACCACCAGCCGGGGCTTTTCATCGAGGCGCGTGTGCTCCTTGTCGCCATAGGCCGCCAGCTCCTCCTCGACGATGCGCATGGCTTCGACGGGGTCGGCATCATCGGTGCCGGTGATGTCGATCAGGTGGATCAGCACACGGCAACGCTCGATATGGCCGAGGAAGCGGTCGCCGATCCCGACGCCTTCGGCCGCGCCCTCGATCAGCCCCGGAATGTCGGCGAGCACGAATTCGCGCCCCTTGTGGCGCACGACGCCCAGCTTGGGAACGAGCGTGGTGAAGGCATAGTCGCCGACCTTCGCCTGTGCGTTGCTGACCGCGTTGATGAAGGTCGATTTGCCCGCGTTGGGCAGGCCGACGAGGCCGACATCGGCGAGCAGCTTCAGTCGCAGCCACACCCACATTTCCTCGCCCGGCATCCCCGGCTGGTGCTGGCGCGGGGCGCGGTTGGTCGAGGTCTTGTAGCTGGCGTTGCCGCGCCCGCCCATCCCGCCTTCGAGGAACACGACGCGCTGGCCGACCTCGGTGAAATCGGCGAGCACCTCCTCCTTGTCCTCCGAGAGGACCTGCGTGCCCACCGGCACCTTGATGACGAGCGGCTTGGCGCTGGCGCCGGTGCGGTCCTTGCCCATGCCGTGCCCGCCGCGCGGCGCCTTGAAGTGCTGCGAATAGCGGAAGTCGATCAGCGTGTTGAGCCCGGCGACCGCCTCGAACACGATGTCGCCGCCGCGCCCGCCGTCACCGCCGTCGGGGCCGCCATATTCGACATATTTCTCGCGCCGGAAGGAGACAGCGCCGGGGCCGCCTCCGCCGGACTTCACGTAGATCTTGGCCTGGTCGAGGAAATGCATGGCGGCCCCCTACGCAAATTCTGCTGCGAATGCGAGGGGAATGGCGGATCAGAGCTTCCGGATGAAGGGTTGGAGGCGTTCGGGGACCGCATCGGGCGTGTGGATCAGGCAGGCGAGCACCTCGGCGCTTTCGACCAGACGCGGCCCGGGGCGGTTGAACAGGTGGTGGCCATCGACCGCATAGACCCGCCCCTCGCGCACCGCCCTGAGGCTGCGCCATGGCTCTTCGGCGAGCAGCGCGCGGGCTTCGGGCAGGGTCTGGGCGAGCTGGTAGCCGCAGGGCATCAGCGCGATGATGTCGGGATCGGCGGCGACGACCGCCTCCGTCTCGATCCAGTGCGAATGGACCCCGGGCGCGGCGAGCAGCGGCTCGGCCCCGGCGGCGGTGACGAGTTCGGGCACCCAGTTGCCGGCGACCATCAGCGGCTGGATCCACTCGACCGCGAGCAAGGTGGGGCGTGTGGCAGGGGCGGCGGGGAGCGCGCCGAACCCCTCCCGCATCCGCGCCGCCGCCACGACTGCGCGCTCGGGCACGCCGGCGGCCTCGGCCACGCGGACGAGATCGCCGAACACGTCTGCCAGATCGTCAGGTGCGAGCGAGACCAGCACGGGCGGCGTCCCCACCCAGCTCGCCAGCGCCTCCTCCAGATCGGCAGGCGTCACCGCGCAGACCGCGCACTGGGCCTGTGTGAGGATCACGTCCGGGCGCAGCGACTTCAGCAGGGCAGAATCGACATCATAGACCGACAGGCCCTTCTCGACGATCGCCTTGACCCGGTCCTCGATGCCTTGGGACGAAAGCCCCTTCTCCAGCTTGGTAGAGGTGCAGACGGGCAGCGCCTTCACCGCCGTCGGGAAGTCGCATTCGTGCGAGCGGCCGACGAGGTTTTCCTGCAACCCCAGCGCCACCGCGATCTCGGTGGCGCTGGGCAGCAGCGAGACGATCCTGACCGGCGGGTTCATCGCGCCTGCGACGCCTCCAGCCCGGGGAGCCGCGCGAGCACCTGCCAGCCGAGCCACAGCCCCGCGAACCACAGCGCGTCATTCAGCGCGATCAGCCCGACGATCTCCGGCGCGAACAGCGCCGGGTCGCCGAACGGCAGCGCATAGGCGAAAAGGCTCAGCTCGAACGCGGCGAAGGCGGCGAGGAAGGCAAGGATCGGCCCTCCCCTGACAGCCCTTGCTGCCGCGCAAGCGACAAGGCTCGAGGCGAGCAGCGAGAGCCCCGCGGCGAAGGTCGGCCCGTCCCACGGGAAGCCCATGAGTCCGAAGCCGAGCACCTGGTTGCCGAGCCAGCACCCCGCCACACTCGCCAGCCCGCGCCGCCCCGGCATGGCAAGCGCGGCGATGGTGGCGATGGCCGCGAAGGGCATCATGCAGGCGAGCACCACCGTGCCGCTCAGCGTCGTCGCGGCAAGGATTGCGGGGAGCGCCAGCGGCGGGAGCGACTTGTGAAGTCCGGTCATGTCCGCGCCTCCCGTCAGAACCGCGCCTCAACGCCCACGGCTGCCGAGCGGCCGGGCGAGACGAAGCTGAAGACCTGCTCGTATGCCTCGCCCAGCAGGTTATCGACCCGCGCGAAGCCGCTGATGCGGTCGGTCAGCTTCACCCGGGCGTTGAGGTTCACGAGGGTGTAGTCGTCAAGCTGCACCCGCACCGGGCGGAAGCTCGGATCGGTGAAGGCATCGTCGAGCGCCGCGCCGTTGTGGCGCACCACCAGCGTGGCTGAGGCGGCATCGCCCGGTGCGGTCCAGGTCAGCGCGGCGCTGGCGATGTGGTCCGGACGGCGCACTTCCTCGCGCCCGTTCTCCTCGGCATCGAGATAGCTGTAGGCGGCATCGAGGCTCCACTGCTCGCCTAGGCGCGCATTGAGCGAGACTTCCACCCCGCGCTGGCGGCTTTCCGTGGTGCGGTTGGCGGGGGTGGCGATGAAGGCCGGCGGGGGGAAGGTGGTGAAGATCTCCCCCTCCAGCTCGCTGTCGAAATATGTCACCGAGAGGCGCGCGGCATCGGCGATGTCCTGATCGAGGCCGACTTCCCAACCAGTCGACTTCTCGGGCCTGAGCGCCGCATTGCCGATGAAGCGCCCGTCGACGAAGCCGTAGAGCTCGAAGAAGCCCGGGTTCTTGACCCCGCTGCCCGCCGCGGCGCGCAGGCGGGTGGTTTCCGTCAGGCGCCAGCCCGCGCCGACGCGGAAGGTGGTGGCGTCCTGGAACAGGTCGTTGATGTCGTGGCGCAGCGCGGCGGAGAGGTCGACGGCCTCACCCGCAAAGCGATATTCGCCCACCAGCCCGACCTGCTCGATGTCGCGCCGCCCGCCGAAGGCAAAGCCGCCCGGCGTGGTGTTGCGGAAGCCCTCCACCTCGTAATCGGCGGCAAAGGTCAGGCTGTGCCGCTGCGCCAGCCTCAGCGCGCTGACATAGGACGCCTTGACGCGGTCGCCTTCCGAGGAATTGGAGCGCCCGAACGGCCCGAAGGTGTCGCGGGTGATGTCGGCGATCTGGGCCGAGAGATCGTGGGTCCAGCGCCCGTCGAGCGCCTCGGCCCGCGCACCGACGAGGGCGTAGACCGCCTCGTTGGTGAAGCGCGTTCCGGGAGAGTCGATCACGAGGCCGAAGGTCGGGCTTGCCGGGTTGAAGTCCTGATCGTTGAACAGGCCCTCGGTGCGGATGAAGCGGGCCGCCGCGCGCAGCTGCAAGCCGTCCGCCACGTCCACGCTGCCCTTGCCCGCGAGGGTGTAGCTGTCGCGCCCGATATCGCGGGTGCCGCCCCGGGCGTTGGGCTGGCCGTCGGTGCTGACGACGACGGCGGAGAGCGCCGCCTCCCACGCGTCGCCCGCCGCGCCATATCGGACCGCGCCGTTCAACGTGCCCTGCGTCCCGCCCTCGATCCTCGCGGCAAGGCCCGGCACGTCGCGCCCGCCGGCGCTTTCATAGGCGACCACGCCGCCGATCGCGTCGGGACCGTAGAGCGCCGACTGCGGCCCGCGCAGCACTTCGAGCCGCGCGCCGATATCGGCCTGGAGCGTGCCGATGTCGAACTCCCCCGCGAAGGGATCGGACACCTCGATCCCGTCGACCAGCACGAGGACGTGATTGGCTTCCGAGCCACGCAGGCGGATCTGGGTCTGCCCCGCCACGCCCGCGACCGCCACGCCCGGGATGTCGCGCAGAACATCGGCGATGTCGCGGGTCTGGCGCTGTTCGAGTTGTTCGGCGGTGATGACCAGTGCGGAGCCGTTGTAGTCCCGGACGCTCACACCCTGACCACGGCTGGCGGTCACGAGGATGGGGTCCTGGAGTGTCGCGCTCCCGTCCCGGCAGCCATCGACGCACACCGCGTCCTCGTCCTGCGCCAAGGCAGGCACGGCCCAAACCAGCGCCGCCGCAGCGACGCTTCCCAGCAATGCAGAATTCTTCACGGATTCCTCCCGTCACAAGCAACATGGTGGCGGCGGGGGAAGCTCCCCCACAGCCCGGCGATGTCGCTCACAACGAAAGTCTGTTTCCGCGCCTGGCCAACCCCTGAACCAAGCAAAGAGCGACACGCTCCGGTCGGTCTCCTGGCTCACGGATCGACGCTCGGGATGCTCGCCTTCCCGGGTTGCCCGAAGGCCCCAGTGGCTGCCCCCATGAAGGGAGCGCGCATGTCCGAACTCACCGCTTACAGTTGCAGGGACAGCTGCGGATTTGCACCGCATTCCCGTTACCGAAACGCGGGTGCAGCGATAGCGTCAGGCGCGGCTGACGGCAAGACACGTAAAGAACAGTGTTCGACGAGCGCACTGTGTCGGCCCGAAAGGCCGCAAGCGCGAACGCGCGCCCGAGCCTTTGCGAGGGATGCCAATGCGGTCGGATGTCCGCCGCCCGGCGCTTGCGGGCGAAAACAAACAATCCAGTTTTCTGGCGAAGCTAGAAAACTGGTGGAGCCGAGGGGGATCGAACCCCTGACCTCGTCATTGCGAACGACGCGCTCTCCCAGCTGAGCTACGGCCCCGTTCCAGTTCTCGCGCCCGCCGCACACCACATAGGGGAGCGGGCGAGCGCGCGCATTAGCGGGAAGAATCGCCGCGTGCAACGGCGATTTTGCGCCGCGCGCGCCCCCGTATCAGGGCTTGCGCGGCGGGGTGGCGGTGGAAGGCGCGATCGGCTGCACCACGGGCTGCGAGGTGACGCCCTCGTTCACCGGAATCACCGGCACCGGCAAGCCGGTTTCCGGGTCGATCACGGTCTGCACCGGCACGCCCTGCGCGCCCAGATCGATCACGCTCGGCACCGGCTGGCCGCTGGCCCGCGCCTGCTGCACCGCCACCCAGCCGGGCTGCGATGCGCCATATTGCGCGCCCCACTTGGCGTCCCATTCGGCCGATGCGCGCTGGTAGGCCTCGTACTCGTCGAAGAAGGCCTCGAAGGGCACCAGCAGCCCATCGAAATTCTCGCGGGCGAAGACGAGCGGGTTCTTCGGCGGGGCCGCGAGCGCGCGGTTCGCCATGTCGAG
The DNA here is from genome assembly GCF_056868655.1 of Porphyrobacter sp. THAI-01a. Lineage (NCBI taxonomy): Bacteria > Pseudomonadati > Pseudomonadota > Alphaproteobacteria > Sphingomonadales > Erythrobacteraceae > Porphyrobacter > Porphyrobacter sp. THAI-01a. Next base: position 2,327,868 of record NZ_CP180579.1, read on the forward strand.
CGTCGCGCGGCAGAAGCCCGCGCGAGCGGCCGGCAGGGCGAAGAAATTGTAGACCTGCGTCGTCAGCCCGTCCCGCGCGACGATCGCGGCGCGGCGCGGCTTGTGCTTCCTCATGTACTCCGCCTCGATCCGGTCGTTGACCGCCTTCAGCGAGCGAACATTGTTGCTGAGGAAGGCGCGGTAGCCTTGCAGGACCGGCTCGTATTCGGGATCGAGGCAGTTGAGCGCGGCGACGTTCCAGGCCGAGCGCAGGTGCCACACGAGATGATCGTCGGTGAGGCTGCTGTTGACGGTGATGCGCCGCCCGTCGGGTCCGCGCGGAGGCAATTCCATGACGTAATGCGCACCCCCGGGCGGGAGCGGGCGATAGGGCACGGCCTCGACCACCGGCGGCGGCGGCGGGGGAGGCGGCGGCGGGGGAGGCGGCGGCGCCGGGGTGGCGCAGGCGGCGAGCAGCGCACCGCCCGCGATCAGTGTGGTGATCGCAAGGCCGAAGGGCGTGCGCGTGGTGGTGCCACGGACATGGGGACGGGTCGGGGTATGCGGAGCCGCGCTCATCGGGGGTATCTCTCTCCTGCTGCGGGCCGTGCCAGCCGCTGCGGGGCAGTCATGCGCCCCCCGGGCTTGCTCCAGCCTGAAGCCGCAGCGATAGCCGCCCAATTCCCCAAAGCAAATGCCCGGGACCCCTTTAGGGCCCCGGGCATCCGACATTTCAACACCTGTGCGTCGGGCCGAGGCCCGGACGGCGACCGGATTACTCGCGGTTGCCGAGGAAGCTGAGCAGGAACTGGAACATGTTGATGAAGTCCAGGTAGAGGCTCAGCGCGCCGAGGATCACGGCCTTGCCCGCGAATTCGGTGCCGCGCAGGTACTCGTACTCGTTCTTCAGGCGCTGCGTGTCATAGGCGGTGAGGCCCGCGAAGATCAGCACGCCAATGAAGCTGATCGCGTAGTGGAACGCCGGCGACTGCAGCCACAGGTTGAGCAGCGAGGCGACGATCAGGCCGATCACGCCCATGATCAGGAAGCTGCCGAAGCCCGACAGGTTCTTCTTGGTGGTGTAGCCCCACAGCGACAGGCCGGCAAAGGCCGCCGCGGTGGCGAAGAAGGTCGTGGCGATCGAGCCGCCGGTGTAGATCAGGAACACCGACGAGAGCGACAGGCCCATCAGGATGCTGAAGCCCCAGAACAGCAGCTGGAGCGTGCCGGTGCTGAAGCGGTTCGCGCCGAAGCTCATGGCGAACACCACGGCGAGCGGCGAGAGCGCGACGATCCAGCGCAGGATGCCGCCGGTGAAGATCGCCGCCGCGGTGCCACTGGTGAAGGCCAGCAGCGCGACGATCCCGGTCAGCAGGATGCCCGATGTCATGTAGTTGTAGATCGAGAGCATGTGCGAGCGCAGGCCCTCGTCATAGCTCACGCGGCCGGCGACATCGCCTCCGGCGCGGGGCACGGAGCCAAGCCGCTGCGCATTGCGCGAGGTGTCATTCCAGTCAGCCATTGCGAAACCCTTGATCCTTGGTTTGCGGAGCGCGGGAAAAGCCCGCGCTCTCCATGCAGGCGAATATCGGGGTTTCGCCTGCGCATTTCAAGCGAAACCGGATTGCAAAGCGCGCAATTCGTTCAGATTAACAGAGGTTAATCTTAATCACCTCGCGAGAGCGCCGCGCCCTTGTCGCGGGTGGCGCGCAGGGTCTCGGCCAGCAGGCGTCGCAGCGCATTGTCGGCGTCGAGCACGTTCAGCCCCTCGCGGGTCATGCCCCCCGGACTGGCGACGCGGTCGGCAAGGGTCGCAGGGGAGGCGTCGGAGGCCGCCGCCAGCGCCGCCGCGCCTTCGACCGTGGCGAGCGCGAGGGTGGCGGCGGTGGCCTCGTCGCACCCGAGATCGATGGCCGCCCCCGCGAGCGCGTCGATGAAGCGGTAGACGAAGCCCGGCCCCGATCCGGCGAGCGCGGTGACGAGATCGAACCGCGCCTCGTCCTCGAGCCAAACGGCGCTGCCGAGCGCATCGAACAAGGCGAAGACAACGTCGCGCGCTGCGGGATCAAGGCCCGCCTCGGCGAGGATGACGGGCGACTTGTTGATCCGCGCGGCGAGGTTGGGCATCACCCGGACATGCGCCGTGCCATGCGGGAAAGCGGCGGCAAGCTGGCCGAGCGTGATCCCGGCGAGCAGCGAGCAGACCGTGCGGCCTTGCGTCACCTCCTGAAGCCCCGGCCCGAGCGCCCCCAATTGCTGCGGCTTGAACCCGAGCAGGACGACGTCATGCGTGCCCGGCACCCCGGTACCGTCGCGGTAGAGCGCAACGCCCTGCGGTGCCTCGGCGAGGCCCGGATCGAGCACGGAGAAGCGCGAGGGATCCTCGCCCGCCGCCAGCCACCCGGCTAGCATCGCCCCGCCCATGTTGCCGCAGCCGATGATGAGGAGGTGGTTCACTAATCTTCCAATCCGTTCGGGCTGAGCCTGTCGAAGCCCCGCACTTCTTCTTTATGCGAACCGCTAGAAGAAAGGACGGCCCTTCGACAAGCTCAGGGCGAACGGGCCTGGTTCCTAGGCTTCGCCCGCCGCGTCGACCATCGCCGCCTCGAGCGCGGCACGGGGGGACTTGCCGCCCCACAGCACGAACTGGAAGGCGGGGTAGAAACGGTCGCATTCGTCGATCGCGCTCTCGACCAGCGCCTGCGCCATGTCGAGGCTGAGGCGCCCGGCATCGCCCAGCAGCGCGCCGTGGCGGTAGAGCAGCACGTCGCCGTTCGACCAGATGTCGAAATGCCCCAGCCACATCTGCTCGTTGACGAGGCACAGCAGCTCGTAGGCGGCGGCGCGCTTGTCGTCGGTCACGCGGATGTCGGGGAGGCAGAGGAACTGGAGCACGCTGTCCTCCGCCCGCCAGATCGCGCGAAGCTGGTAATTGGCCCAGCTGCCCTGCACCTCGCCGGTCATCTCGTCTTCCGAGACCATCTCGCAGGGCCACCCGCGCGCGGCGAAGAGGCTGGCGAGCATCTCGACGGGGGCGGCATCGTCCTCGGCGGAATAGTCCATGTCAGCTGCTCTCATGGCCTGGCTTTCGCGGGGCGGGGAAGAGGTTCATTCACCATCGCGGCGATGGATGGACGCTGGAGGGGGCGATTGGCAATCGCTCAGGTTGGGGCGGCTGGGGAGAACCGGACAAGCTTGTGCAAAGCCTGTGCACAGATACCCGCGCCCATCACTTAAGTGGCTGAACCGCCTCGCCTTCGTCGCTCAGCCACAGGAAGCTGTCGAGCCCCTTGCCCTTGAGCTCGCGCACCAGGGTCTGGGCCTTGTCGCGATTGTCGAGCGGGCCGACGACGAGGCGGTTCGTCTCGCCCCAGCGCGCGGTGTGAGGCTTGAGCTTCGCCAGCGCCGCGCCGCCCTCGCGGCTGATCCGGCGCCAGTCGAAACCGAGCGCGTCGATCTTCTTCCCCGTCGCGACCTGCACCCAGACGCGGCTCGGATGGACCGGCTTGGGCGGCTCCTTGGGCTTGGGCTTCTCGGCCGGCTTGGCGACCGGCGGTGGCGGCGGGGCTTCGCGTCGCACCGCGATTCGCGACAGGTCGACCGCGTCGCCGCCGACCTTGGCATCGGGCAGGGGCGCGCCGAGATCGGCGAAGGCATCGGCCACCCGCAGCGGCGGCGCGGACGGGGCCGCCGCAACGGGAGCGGGTGCGGGTGCGGGAGCGGGCACTGGCGCGGCGGCGAGCGTCTGAACCGCTGCGGCCGCGGGCGCCGTCGACACCGACACGGGCGTGACGGTCGCCACCCGCTCGGCAGAGGGCGCAGGCACAGGCGTAGACACAGCTGCAGCAGTCGGCGCAGGCGCGGGTGCGGGCGCCGAACCGATGGCGGCGGCCGAGACCGGCTGGGTATAGACCACCGTCGCCGGCTGCGGGGTGGGCACGCTCGGCGCGCGCGCATCGAGCGGCGGACCGGAGGGCGCAAGGCGGCTCTCCGCGCGCTCATCGGCGGCAAAGCGCGCGAGGCGCGGGTCATCGCGGCCGATGTCCGCCGCGCGCGGAAAGATGCCGAGGTTCGCCGCCGCCGCCTGCTGCGGCTTGGTCAGGCGCGGCATGTAGCCGAGATAGGGCACCAGCCGCGTCGCGAGATCGCGCGGCATGACCTGCTCGACGATCGCCGTCGCGCGGTCGCTCTCGCCCATGATCGCAAGGCCGAAAGCGCGGGCGCGCTGGGCGGCCATGTCGCGCCGGTCGAGCAGGGGGCGCAGCGTCTCCTCGAACCGCGCGCGGTTGCCGGTGATCGCATGGCTGATCGCGAGGCGGCGGCGCGCCTCATCGTTCGCCGGATCGATCTGGAGTGCCCGGGCATAGGCGGCCTGCGCCGCCGGCTGCTCGCCCACGAGGTCGAGCGTCAGCGCGCGGTCGGTCAGCACCTCTCTCTCGGGCGCGCCGCCCGCCAGCGCGCGGTCGAACTGGACCAGCGCCTCGCCTGCGCGGCCCGCGCGCAGATAGACCGCGCCCAGCCCCTGCGCGACCGCCGGATGGCCCGGATCGACCTCCGCCGCACGGCCAAAGAAGCCGATCGCCGCCTCAAGGTCGTCGACCCCGAGCGCGGCCTGCCCCGCCTCGATCAGGGTGTCGCGATCGCGCGGCATCTTGGCGAGGGCGATGAGGGCGCGGTTGAGGCGCTGCACCTCGGGCGAGGGCAGGGCCTGCACCACCGGCTGCGCCACCACGTCCTGCGCCCGCGCGCCGCCCGCAGGCAGGAGCGCGCCGCAGAGCGCGAGCGTGGCACAGATGGAAAGGCGCGACACCATCATGCAGGCCCTAGCAAGCGCAGCCCCGCCCGCCAGCGATGCTGCGACACGGCGCGTCTGGCGCGCGGCTACTGGTTGTTCTGGCGACCGAGGAAGCGCGGGATGCTGAGTGCCGGGCCGTCATCGTCGCCGTCGTCGTCATCCTCGTCGCGCGCGGTGCTGCGCGAGAGATTGGCCATCCGCTCGAACAGCGTGCTGCCGGCGCCGGCACCGCCACCGGCGCCGCCCTCGCCGCCGCCCACGAGCGGGCGACGCCTGCCGCCGAGCCGCGCCTCGACCGGGCGATCCTCTGCCGCGAGCCGGTCGGCGCTGGCGAGCAGATCGTCCTGCACCGGCCCCTCGGGCGCCTCCGAATAGGGCGCGTAGCCATCGTCGAGTTCGAGCGCGTCGTCCTCGTCGTCAGCGGCGGGAACCGCCGCCGGCGTCGCCGCACCGTAGCCATAGGCCGGCGCATCGTCCGCGCCGCGCAGGCCCGCGAGCGGATCGACGATGTCGTCGACATCGTCCTCGTATTCCTCGCCGTAGTCGTCCCCGGCCTGCATGCCGGTGAGCTCGAAGGGCGCGGCCGTGCCGTAATCGCCCTCATCCTCGTCCTCTTCGCCGAGATCGAGGGGCTCGTCCTCATAACTGGCCCCGGCCGTGGCCGCCGTGGCGGCAGCCGCAGGCGCCGCAAAGCCGAAGTCGGAGGTCGGCGCGGGTGCCGGGCGGGCGGAGGGAATCTCGCCCAGGCCCTCGTCCTCGGAGAGTTCGAGCACCGGACGCTTGGGGGCGCGCGCGCCGCCGAGCGAGACCGGCTGCGAGCGTTCGGACTGGCCGATGGCGCTCTGCTCGATCCCGGTCGCGACCACCGAGACGCGGATCTTGCCCTTGAGGTCGGGGTTGAAGGCGCTGCCCCAGATGATGTTCGCGTCCTCGTCCACCAGCTCGCGGATGTGGTTGGCGGCCTCGTCGACCTCGAGCAGGCGCATGTCCTCGCCGCCGATGATCGAGATGATCACGCCCTTGGCGCCGGCCATGCTGACACCGTCGAGCAGCGGGTTGGCGATCGCCTGCTCGGCCGCGTCCAGCGCGCGGTTCTCGCCCTCGCCCTCGCCGGTGCCCATCATCGCCTTGCCCATCTCGCTCATCACCGAACGCACGTCGGCGAAGTCGAGGTTGATGAGGCCCGGCATGACCATCAGGTCGGTGATCGAGCGCACGCCCTGCTGGAGCACCTCGTCGGCGAGCTGGAAGGCTTCCTTGAAGGTGGTCTCGGCCTTGGCGACCAGGAACAGGTTCTGGTTGGGGATGACGATCAGCGTGTCGACGTGCTGCTGGAGCTCCTCGATCCCGGCCTCGGCCGCGCGCATGCGGCGGGTGCCTTCGAACAGGAACGGCTTGGTCACAACGCCGACCGTCAGCACGCCCATGCGGCGCGCGGCCTCGGCGATGACGGGCGCGGCGCCGGTGCCGGTGCCGCCGCCCATGCCGGCCGCGATGAAGCACATATTGACGCCCTCGAGCGCCTTCTCGATCTCGGCCACGGTCTCTTCCGCGGCGGCCTTGCCGACTTCGGGACGCGCGCCAGCGCCGAGCCCGCCGGTGATGTCGGGGCCCAGCTGGATGCGCTTTTCGGCCGGGCTGGTCGCCAGCGCCTGGGCATCGGTGTTGGCGACGATGAACTCGACGCCCTCGATCTCGGCGGCGATCATGTTGGCGATCGCGTTGCCGCCGGCCCCGCCGATCCCGATGACGGTGATGCGCGGGCGCAGGTCGTCGCTCGCCGCGGGTCCGATATTGATGCTCATCTGCTGGTCCTCCAGACGCCGGGGATGGAAATTTTCACCTTATTCCCCCGCGTTTTTCCTCTCTGACATAATCGCCATGCACATTTTATAGCGGCAAAACCCTTATCCACAGCATCGCCGCATGCTTTGCGCGCTCAGAAATATTCCCTCAGCGCGCGGAACAGGCGCATCAGCAGCGCCAGGAAACCGCTCTCGCGGGTGAAGGCCTTGTACACCCCGCCGCGCCCTGCGCCTACCGCGCGGATATCGACCGGATCGTCGGCCGCGTAGAGGCACAGCCCCGCGAGCGTCGCGAAGCCCGGCGCGTGGTGCGCCTCGGGCATCCCGGCGAGCTGCGGCGGACGGCCGAGCCGCACCGGCTGGCCCAGCGCGCCCTGCATGAAATCGGCCATCCCGGCGAGTTCCGCCCCGCCGCCGGTCAGCACCACCTGCCCCGCGCGGCTCCCGGCGAAACCCATGGCCTTCAGCGCCTTGCCGATCTCACCGGTCAGTACCGACAATTGCTGGGTCACCACCGCGATCAGCTCCGCGCGCACGATGCGGTTCTTGTCGTCGGCCCCGCGCGCCAGCGGACCGGGGGGCACGCCGCCCTCCCCGCCCTCGCCCCCGATCTCTCCGGGGCCGCTGACGGGGATCAGCTCGCGGTGATCGGACGGGCTGGCGATGGCCGAGCCGGCGACGCATTTCAGGCGCTCGGCCTGCGAGCGGCGGATGCCGAAGCTCGAGGCGATCGCGTCGGTGATCGAGCCCGACCCCATCGGCACGGCCTGGAGACCGAGCAGCATCCCGCCCGCGAAGACCGCGACATTGGTGATGTCCGCCCCGATCTCGACCAGCGCGACGCCCAGTTCGCGCTCCTCGGGGGTGAGGCAGGCGTGCCCCGCGGCGAGCGGCGCGGCGACCACGCCCTCGACCTCGAGATGGGCGTTCTGCACCGCCTCGGTGAGGTTCCTGACCGGCGCCCCGTCGGCGAGCATCACGTGGATGTCGACCCCCAGCCGCTCGGCATGAAGCCCGCGCGGATTGGCGACGCCGTGCGCGCCGTCGAGCGTGTAGTGCGCGGGCTGGGCGTGGAGCACCTTGCGCCCGTCGGGCTGGATCATCTGCTGCGCTTCGACCAGAAGCGCCTCGACATCCTCGTCCTCGATCCGCCGCCCGCCGATCTCGATGTCGACCGAGACGACATGGCTGGCAAGGCCCGCCCCGGCGCAGGCGATCCAAACGGAGCGGACCGGGGTGCCGGAGGCCTTCTCGGCCCGCTCGACCGCGTCGCGGATCGCATGGCTGGCGGCGGCCATGTCGGTGACATAGCCGCGCTTCACCCCCGCGCTGGCGCGGTGGCCGGAGCCGAGCACCTGCAATTCGCCGTTCTCGGTCTCGCCCATGATCATGGCCGAGATGCGGAACGAGCCAATGTTGACCGCAGCATGGGTGCGCGCAAGGCGGCGCGAGGGGGTGGAGGCGCGCGAGGCCATCAGGTCGTCTCCCCCTTCTCTTTCGCCGCGACCACCTTGGGCTTGGCCGCCTCTTCGGGCAGGCGCATGTAGAGCCTCGGGGGTGTGCGCATGTCGAAGGCCAGCACCTTGCCGCCGAGCAGCCGGTTCTTGCCGTCGAGCCGCGCGAACTTGACCAGCGCGGTTGCGCTCTCGACCTCGCCTTCGGGAAGGGCGAGCAGCTGGCCGGTGGTAAAGGTGAGGTTCCAGCGGCGGTTGCCGACCCATTCGGCGGCCTCGACCTTGGGCGCCAATGCGGGCGCGGCGGCGAGCAGCGTCTCCAGCGCGCGCGCCTGCTTCGCCGCTCCCGGCCCGGCGAGCCGCAGCATCCCCTTGGCCTTGTCGGCGGCGACGGGTTCGAGCTCCACGCCGGTCGCGTCGATCAGCACCAGCCGGTCGGGCTTTTCGAGCACCGCATGGGGCTCGCGCTCGACGATGTCGATGGCGAGGGTGTGGGGCAGCTGGATCGAGACCCGCGCGTCCTTGACCCACGGCAGCGCGCGCAGATCGTCGCGCAGCTTGGCAATATCGACGTCGGGCATGGCCTGGTTCCGGGTGGCGAGCGCGCGGGCATAGACCTGCTGCTCGTCCATCCGCGAAGTGCCCGTGACGCGCACGTGGCGCACCTCGAACCCGGCATCGGCGGCGATCGCCGCGACCTGCGCCTGCGCCAGCGCGGGCACGCCCGCAAGGCTGGCGATCACGAAGGCGATCCCCACGCTGCCGCCGATGATCATCGCCAGCCAGATGCGGCTCCACTGTTCCTCGGTGAAGGGCAGGACGCCCATGATCCGGTCGGCGACACTGCTCGCCGAGCGCCCCGCCTTGCGCGCGGCGACCGCGCGGCTCTGCGCCTTGGCCGCCCGCCGGACCCCGGAGGTGCCGCTACGCCTGATCTGCTGCGCCATGCCTGCCTCCCTGTTTCAATGCGTGGACCCGCAGGCCCTCGGCGCACAGCATCTCGACGAGATCCCCGTAGGAAATCCCGCAGCCCGCCGCCTGTTCGGGCACGAGGCTCAAGGGCGTCATGCCCGGCTGGGTGTTGGTCTCGAGCACGAAGAGCCCGTCCTCGCCCGCCTCCTCGTCCCAGCGGAAATCGGTGCGGCTGGTGCCGTGGCAGCCGAGCACCTGATGCGCCTTGACCGCGTACTGCTCGCAAAGCGCGGTGATTTCGGGCGGGAGCTTGGCGGGGAAAATGTGCTCCGTGCGCCCGGCGGTGTACTTGTTCTCGTAATCGTAGAAGCCGTTGGCGACGATCAGCTCGGTGACGCCCAGCGCGCGCGGGCCGTCGGGGCCGTCGAGCACCGCCGCGGTCAGCTCGCGGCCCTTGATAAAGGGTTCGGCGAGAAGTTCGGCAAACTCCTGCCATGGGCCCTTGGCCTCAGGACTGATCGGATTGCCGACATTGCTGTCCGCCGTGACGATGGCGACGCCCACCGAGGAACCCTCGTTCACCGGCTTCAGCACATAGGGCCGCGGCAGGGGATCGCGTTCGTAGAGTTCCTCGCGCGTCACAATCCTGCCGCCGGGCATCGGGATGCCGTGGGGCACCAGCGCCTGCTTGGTCAACTGCTTGTCGATCGCGATCACCGAGGTGGCGAGGCCCGAATGGGTATAGGCGAGGCCCATCAGGTCGAGCATCCCCTGCACCGTCCCGTCCTCGCCGGGAACGCCGTGGAGCGCATTGAACACGACATCGGGCTTCGCTTCATGCAGCCTGAGGGCCACATCGCGCCCCATGTCGATGCGCGTGACGCGGTGCCCGCGCGATTCCAGCGCGTCGGCCACGCCCGCGCCGCTGGTCAGCGAGACCTGCCGCTCGTTCGCCCAGCCGCCCATCAGGACCGCGACGTGGAGGGGTGCGGGGAGAGTCATACAAAATTCCGTTCGCCTCGAGCGAAGTCGAGAGGCTGAGTTGTGCGGAGTGTCTCGACTACGCTCGACACGAACGGGCAGGGAAAGTGCATCACGGCCGCCCCACCCGCTGGATTTCCCATTCGAGGCTCACGCCGGTTGCAGCGTAGACCTTATCGCGCACCATCTCACCGAGGCCCTCGATGTCGGCGCTGGTGGCGGTGCCGGTGTTGATGAGGAAGTTAGTGTGCTTCTCGCTGACCTGCGCGCCGCCGAGCGTGAGGCCGCGGCAGCCGGCGCGGTCGACCAGTTCCCAGGCCTTGTGGCCTTCGGGGTTCTTGAAGGTCGAACCGCCGGTCTTGGTGCGCAGCGGCTGCGAAGCCTCGCGCGCGGCGGCGATGCGGTCCATCTCGGCGCCGATCGCCGCCGGATCGCCCGGATGCCCCCGGAAACGCGCCGAAACCACGATCGCGCCTTCGGGCAGGGCGGAGTGGCGGTAGGAGTAATCGAGTTCCTCGGCATTCAGGGTGATGAAGCTGCCGTCATGCAGGATCACGGCGCAGTCGATCAGCACGTCGGCCACCTCGCGTCCATAGGCCCCGCCGTTCATGCGCACGAAGCCGCCGACCGTGCCGGGGATGCCGCGCAGGAACTCAAGCCCCGCAATGCCGAGGTCGCGCGCGGTCGATGCGACCAGAATGCCGCTCGCCCCGCCGCCGCAGGTGAGTTCCATCTCGCCCGTGTGCTGCACCCCCGCAAAGGCCTTGCCGAGCCGCACCACCACGCCCGGAACCCCGCCGTCGCGCACGATCATGTTCGAGCCGAGGCCGATGGCCATGACAGGGATCTCGCCGTCGAGCCGTTCGAGGAAGGCTTTGAGGTCGTCCATGTCGGCGGGCTCGAACAGCCAGTCGGCAGGCCCTCCGGTCTTGAACCACGTATAGGGCGCGAGCGGGGCCTTGCAGGTCAGCTTGCCGCGGATGCCGTCCAGGGGCACCGGCGCGCTGACCGCGCCCTCGACCGCGCAGGTCGGGGCCGAGCCATCGTCGTAGATGTAGGTGTCGCCCGGCTGGTTCACGCGGCTACGCTCCTGCGGGCGGTAATGGCAGGCGCGAGGCCCGCCGCCCAGCGGGTGATGTCGCCCGCACCGAGGCACACCACGAGGTCGCCGGGCGCGATCTCTCCGGCCAGCGTCTCGGCCAGCGCATCGGCCCCCGCGATCTCGCGCGCGGCGCGGTGGCCGCGGGCCTTCATGCCGGCGACCAGCGCCGTGTGGTCGACCCCCGGGATCGGCTCCTCGCCCGCCGGGTAGACCGGGGCGACATAGGCGATGTCGGCCAGATCGAAGCAGGACTGGAAATCGTCCATCAGGTCGTTGAGACGGGAATAGCGGTGCGGCTGGGCGACCGCGATGACACGCCCCCCGCTGCCGCCCACCGCCTCGCGCGCGGCGGCGAGCACGGCGCGGATCTCGACCGGGTGGTGGGCGTAGTCGTCGATCACGGTGACGCTGCCGCCCGCCAGCTCGACGGAACCGACCCTGGTGAAGCGCCGCCGCACCCCGCCGAAACGGGCAAAGCCGGTGCGGATCACCTCGTCCGAACAGCCCATCTCGATCGCCACGGCAATCGCGGCCAACGCGTTCTGCACGTTGTGACGGCCCGGCATGGGCAGGTGCACGCCCTCGATCCGGCGGTCCTCGAGACCCCGCTGGCGCACGATCACGTCGAAGGTGTTGCCACCATCTTCCGAACGCACGTTCACGCCGCAGATATCGGCCTGGAGCGAGAAACCGTAGGTCACGACCTTGCGGTCGCGGACATCGCCGATCACCGCCTGCACCACCGGATGATCGACGCACAGCACCGCCGCGCCGTAGAAGGGCACGTTGTGAATGAACTCGACGAAGGCGCGCTTCACCCCGTCGAAATCGCCGTAGTGGTCGAGGTGCTCGGGATCGATGTTGGTGACGACCGCGATGGTGCCGTCGAGGCGCAGGAAGCTGCCGTCGCTCTCGTCGGCCTCGACCACCATCCAGTCGGAATCGCCGAGGCGGGCGTTGGAGCCATATTGTTCGATGATCCCGCCGTTGATCACGGTCGGGTCGATCCCGCCCGCATCGAGCAGAGTCGCGATCATCGAGGTGGTGGTGGTCTTGCCGTGGGTGCCCGCCACCGCGACGGTGGACTTGAGGCGCATCAGTTCGGCGAGCATCTCCGCGCGGCGCACCACGGGGATGCGGGCTTCCAGAGCGGCGGCGACCTCGGGGTTGGTGCGGCGCACGGCAGTGGAGGTGACGACCACCGCCACGCCTTCGACGTTCTCCGCCCGGTGCCCGATATGCACGGTGATGCCGCGCGCGCGCAGTCGCTCGACGCTCGCCCCTTCGGCGATGTCGCTGCCCTGCACCCGGTAACCGAGGTTGTGCATCACCTCGGCGATGCCCGACATGCCGATCCCGCCGATGCCGACGAAATGGATGGTGCCGATATCGGTGCCCACACCCTTCATGTGTCCGCGCGCTCCTTTGCGGCCTTGCTGGTCGAGGGCTGGGGCCGGACGGCGGTTTGCGCGGTGCGGGGCGCGGCCTCGCCGACGCGGATCACGTCCATCAGGTCGATCCCGCTCATGCTCTCCACGAGGTCGGCGAGGTCCTTCGCCGCATCGGGCCGCCCGCAGTTGAAGGCGCAGTGCGCGGCGTTTGCGAGGCTCTGCGGGTTCATCGCCATGACCTGGATCTGCTTGGCGAGTTCCTTGGGCTGGAAGGCCTCCTGCCGGATCATCCGTGCGCCGCCCGCCTTCACCATCTCGCGGGTATTCGCGGCCTGGTGATCGTCGGTCGCGATGGGGAGGGGGATCAGGATCGCCGGGCGGCCCACGGCGGTGAGTTCCGCGATGGTCGACGCGCCCGCGCGGCCGATGAACAGGTGCGCGTCCGCCAGCCGTTCGTGCATATCCTCGAAATAGGTGCCGAGTTCGGCGGGAATGTCGTGCTCGGCATAGCGTTTGCGCACCGCATCGAGGTCTTCGGCCCGGCATTGCTGGGTGATCTGGAGGCGCTGGCGCAGCGCCGGGGGGAGCATGGCGAGGCCATCGGGCACCACTTCCGAAAGCACCCGCGCGCCCTGCGATCCGCCGGTGACGAGGATGCGCAGCAGGCTTTCGTCGGTGAAGGCGGGGAAATCCTGTTCGCGCAGGGCCAGCACCTCGGCGCGCACCGGATTGCCGACGAGGTGGACCTTGCCCGCGTGCTTGGGCTTGAGGCGGTCGACGCTCTCGTAGGAGGTGGCGATGGCATCGACCCGGCCGGCCAGCAGGCGGTTGACGCGGCCCAGCACCGCGTTCTGTTCGTGGACGATGCTCGGCAGCTTGACCGCCGTGGCGGCGAGCAGCGCGGGGAGCGCCGGATAGCCGCCGAAACCGACGACGGCGGAGGGCTGGAAGCTCTCGAACAGCCGGAGCGCCATCGCCCGGCCCTCCAGAACGGCGCTCACCCCTGCGGGCCAGCCCAGCGGGTTCTTGCCGAAGCGGCCTGCGGGCAACACGTGGGCCGGCAGGAAGTCGGGCTTGCCCGGGATCGCCGCCCCGCGCTCGTCGGTGATGAGAGCGACGTGGTGGCCGCGCTGGTGCAGTTCGGCGGCAAGCGCGAAGGCGGGGATCAGGTGCCCGCCGGTGCCGCCTGCGGCCAGCACGTAATGGCGGGAAGCACCGGTCGGGGTCGGGCTGGTCATGCGGGCGTGTCCTTGCGTTCGATCAGCTCGCGCAAGCCGCCGCCCTCGCGGGCGAGGAACGGATTGCGCCGGGTGATCGCCAGCAATAGCCCAAGCGTGAAGCACACCGCCAGTGTCGATGAACCGCCGTAGGAGATCAGCGGCAAGGTCATGCCCTTGGAGGGGAACAGCTTGAGGTTGACGAGGATGTTGATGAAGGCCTGCCCGCCGAACTGGGTGATCAGCCCCGCGCCGGCGAGCAGGGCGAAGAGGTTGTCCTCGCCCGTCAGGCGCACCAGCGCGCGCAGCACCAGCGCGCAATAGACCAGCACCACGCCCGCGCACATCACCAGCCCGAACTCCTCGCCGATCACCGAGAAGATGTAGTCGGTGTGGGCCTCGGGCAGGTTCATCTTGCGGGTGCCGAGCCACAGGCCGGTCCCCGTCCACCCGCCTGCGGTGATGGTGCGCTGGGCAAGGTCTACCTGGTCGAAGGCCGTGCCCCCGCCGAGGAACCCGTCGATGCGGTGGCGGGCATTGTCGTAGAACAGGTAGGCGAGGATCAGCCCGCCCGCGCCGATGCCGCCGAGCGCGGCGAGGCGCTGCCACGGCATGCCCGCCAGCAGCACCATCACCAGCCAGATCCCGCCGAACAGGATCGCATCGCCGAGATTGGGCTGGAGCATCAGCAGCGCGGCGATCAGGCCCATCAGCCCGCTCACGTACCAGATCACCGGCAGCCCCGGATCGCGCAGCCGCCAGCTCAGCACCCAGGCGCAGATGATCGCGAAGCCGGGCTTGAGGAATTCCGAGGGTTGCAGGCTCATGCCGACATTGATCCAGCGCCGCGCGCCGTTTTTCTCCTCGCCGATCACCGGCACCACGAACAGCAGCGCCAGCATCACCGCGCCCACCAGGATGCCGAGCCGGCGCGCCTGGTCGCGGCTCAGGAAGCTGAGGCCGATCATCAGGGCGAGGCCCATCAACTGGAAGACGATGTGGCGGTTGAAGAACATGAAGTCCGGCACCCGCTTGGTGGCGGTCGAGAGCATGTCGGCGCTCGCAGGCGAGGCGGCGGCGACCGCGACGATGCCGATCGCCATCAGCAGCCCGATCAGCAGCAGCAGCACCTTGTCGATCTCGCGCCACCAGATGCGCAGGGCATCGCGCCAGCGGCGCTGCACCGGCACCGGCGGGAGGAAATTGCCAGGCCCGCGGGCGGCGGGGGTGTAGACCGGCGCGGTCACGGCAGGATGCTCCGCGCCGACGGGTCATCCACGCAGGTCTCGCAGCCGGTGATCGCGCCGACCATCTGGCGGAAGTGGTGCCCGCGCTTCTCGTAGTCGCGGAACTGGTCGTAGGAGGCGCAGGCGGGCGAGAGCAGCACGATCTCGCCGGGGCGGGCGGCTTCGACGGCGCGGCGCACCGCCTCGCTGATGAGCTCGCAGCGTTCGACCCTGACCTGCCCTTCGAGCAGATCGGCGAACATGGGCCCGGCCTCGCCCACGGTATAGGCGGCGGCGATGTTGGCGAGGTGGTCGGCACAGGCCCCGAGCCCGTCCTCTTTGGGCAACCCGCCGACGATCCAGTGGATGCGGGGGCTGCCGCCGTTGATCGCCGGATCGGGCGGGAAGGCGGCGAGCGCGGGGGCGGCGGAGGCGGCGTTGGTCGCCTTGCTGTCGTTGATGTAGGTGACGCCCTCGACCTCGCAGACCCGCTCCATCCGGTGCGGCAGGCCGCGATAGGAGGCGAGCCCGGCGGCGATCTGCGCGTCCGTCAGCCCGAGTTCGCGGCAGATCGCGGCCGCGACCGCGGCGTTCTGGGCATTGTGCGGGCCCGCCAGCGAGGGCGAGCGCCCTTCCGCCAGCCCCGCCGCTGTGAGATCGGCGGTCTTCACCCGCACCAGCGGCTTGCCCGCGGTCTCGAGCCCCTCGGCGATGGCGGTGGTGGGCTCGTCCTCGTCGCAGATGATCGCCGTGCCGGTCTGCTGCATCTGGAACAGCCGCTCCTTGGCCGCGGCATAGGCCTCGAAGCCCGCATAGCGGTCGAGGTGGTCGGGGGTGATGTTGGTGAGCGCCGCGACGTCGCAATCGAGCGTGAAGGTGAGGTCGATCTGGAAGCTGGAGAGTTCCAGCACGTAGACCCCGCCTTCGGGGAGCGGGTCCTGCCCGAGGATCGGATCGCCGATATTGCCGCCCATCACCGTGGGCACGCCCGCCTCGCGCAGGACATGGTGGACCAGAGCGGTGGTGGTCGACTTGCCGTTGGTGCCGGTGATTCCGACCACGCGGTGCGGCGGCAGGCTGGCGCGGGCCATCGCGAAGAGCTCGATGTCGCCGATGACGGGGAGGCCGTATTGCCAGGTGTGCGGGCCGATGGGGTGCGAGTTGAGCGGCACCCCGGGCGAGACCACCACGCCCGCAAAGCCGGTGAGGTCGAGCTCCAGCGGGTCGATCAGCCGGCAGCGCCCCTCGAAGGGCTCACGCGCATGGGGCTGGCGGTCCCAGGCGATCACCTCCGCCCCGCTCGCCAGCAAGGCCTCGGCCGCCGCCGCGCCCGAACGGGCGAGGCCGAGCACCGAGAAACGCTTGCCCTTGAAGGCGGGGGAGGTGATCACGCCGGCCGCCCCTCCCCTACCTGAGTTTCAGCGTCGAGAGGCCGATCAGCGCGAGCACGATGGCGATGATCCAGAACCGGATCACGACCTTGCTCTCGCTCCAGCCGAGCTGTTCGAAATGGTGGTGGATCGGGGCCATCCTGAAGACGCGGCGCCCGGTGCGCTTGAACCAGAAGACCTGCACGATCACGCTGACGGCTTCGAGCACGAACAGCCCGCCGACGATGCCGAGCACGACCTCGTGATGCGAGGCGACCGCGATTGCGCCCAGCGCGCCGCCCAGCGCCAGCGAGCCGGTGTCACCCATGAACACGGCGGCAGGCGGCGCGTTGAACCACAGGAAGGCAAGCCCCGCCCCCATAATCGCCGCGCAGAAGATCGCCAGCTCCCCCGCGCCCGGCACGTGCGGGATGCCGAGATAGGTGCTGAAATCGACCCGCCCCACCAGATAGGCGATGATCGCGAAAGTGCCTGCAGCAATGATCACCGGCATGATCGCGAGGCCGTCGAGCCCGTCGGTGAGGTTCACCGCATTGCCCGCACCCACGATCACGAAGGCGGCGAAGACGTAATAGGCCGGGCCCAGCGGGATGCTCACGCCCGTCAGGAAGGGCAGGTAGAGGTTGGTGTTGATCTGGCTGACGATCAGCCACGAGGCCACGCCCGCCACCACGAACTCGGCCAGCAGCCGCACCCTTGCGGGCACGCCCGCATGGCTGTTCTTGGCGACCTTGTCGTAATCGTCGAGGAAGCCGATCACCCCGAAGCCGATGGTCACCGCAAGGCACGCCCAGACGAAGGGACTGGTGAGGTCCATCCACAGGAGCAGCGAGAGCGACAGGGCGACAAGGATCATCAGCCCGCCCATCGTCGGCGTGCCGCGCTTGGCGAGGTGAGACTGCGGGCCGTCGAGCCGGATCGGCTGGCCCTTGCCCTGGCGCACGCGCAGGAAGTTGATGAAGCGTTCGCCGATCAGCAGGCCGATCAGAAGCGCGGTCATCAGCGTCGCGCCCGCACGGAAGCTCTGGTAGCGCACCAGATTGAGGATGCCTTCGAAGCCAAGCCACTCGGCAAGCAGGTAGAGCATTCAGTCGTCCTCTGCGGCCCTGAGCTTGGGGCCTGAGCTTCGGTGCCCGCCTCAGGCGCGGGCGTTGTCGGTAAGGTGTGACACCAGCCTGCCGAGCCCGACCGAGTTGGACCCTTTGACCAGCACCGCATCCCCGTTTGCGAGGCCGAATGCCGCGAGCGCCGCAATCGCCTCGGCAGGCCCTTCGCAATGGGCGAAGGTGAGAGCCTTGCCAAGCGAGCCGCCCGCACCTTTCCCCAGTTCCTCGGCCAGCGCGGCCATCTCCGGCCCGACGAGGATCGCGTGGGCGAGCCCTGCCTCGGCAATCGGCTCGGCGAGCTGGCGGTGGAAGGCATCGGCGAAGTCGCCCAGTTCCTTCATGCTGCCCAGCACCGCGAGGCGGCGGGTGGCGGGCGTTTGCGCGAGCGCCTTGAGGGTCGCGCGCATGGAGGCGGGGTTGGCGTTGTAGCTCTCGTCGATCAGCAAGGCGGTGCCGCCCGCGGCCGGAATGGAGTGGCGCGCGCCGCGGCCCTTCAATCCGCCCATCTCGGCCAGCGCGAGGCCCGCGCTGGCAAGATCGCCCCCGGCGGCACGAACGGCAGCCATGACGCCCAGCGAATTGACGATCCAGTGCTCGCCCGGTTCGGCAATGGTGTAGCAGATGCGCCGGTCGCCGAGGTCGGCGGTGACGAGCGAACCGCCCCCCGCCGCCGGGATCGCGTCGAGCAGGCGCACGTCGGCGCCCTCGGCGCGCCCGAAGGTCACGACCTGCGCTCCGCAGGCGCGGGCATGGCCGATCATCCGCCCGGTCCATTCGCTGTCCGCCGGAATGACCGCCACCCCGCCCGGCACGAGCCCGGTGAAGATCTGCGACTTCTCGTCGGCAATCGCCTCGAGGCTGCCGAGGTTCTCGATATGGGCGGGCGCGATGGTGGTGATGAGCGCGACATGGGGCTTTGCATGGGCCGAGAGCGGGGCGATCTCGCCCGCGTGGTTCATGCCCATCTCGAACACGCCGAACTTCGCGCGGGCGGGCATCCGCGCCAGCGAAAGCGGCACGCCGACATGGTTGTTGTAGCTGCGCACCGAGCGATGCGCCGCGCCGCGGCTGGCGCGGTCGAGACAGGCGAAGATCGCCTCCTTCATCCCCGTCTTGCCGACCGAGCCGGTGATCCCGATCCGCACCGCCTCGATGGCACGGTCCCGGGCGGCATGGGCGAGCGCGTGGAGCGCCTCTGTCGTGTCCCTGACCAGCACGTGCGGAACTTCGACCGGACGATCGACGATCGCGGCGACTGCCCCCTTTTCAAAGGCCTGTGGGATGAACCTGTGCCCGTCCATCGCCTCGCCCTGCAAGGCGATGAAAACATCGCCCGATTTCACGTCGCGCGAGTCCATCTCGACGCCGCTTGCCTGGAAATCGTGGCTGGCGATGCCGCCGGTCGCAGCCTCGATTTCGGCGGCGGTCCACAGCGAAAGAGGCAGCGCATCGGCTGCAACGACCGGCCAATGATGCAGCAACGGATGGGCAACGGGCGCGTTCATCTAGCACCGCCCCCCGGCGCATTCGCGCGCCACTTCGACATCGTCGAAAGCTTCGATCCGCATCTGGTCTCCTGCTCCGAAAATCTGGCCCTGCTCGTGGCCTTTCCCCGCGATCAGCACAATGTCCCGCGCCCCGGCTTCCCCGATTGCAGCAGCTATGGCCTCGCGCCGGTCCCCGATTTCGCGGGTGTTGCCGCCCGCCCCGGCAAGAATCGCGGCGCGGATGGCGGCGGGGTCCTCGGAGCGGGGATTGTCGTCGGTGACGATGGCAAGGTCGGCGGCGCGCGCTGCGACGGCGCCCATCTCGGGCCGCTTGCCCGCGTCGCGATCACCGCCGGCGCCGAAGACGACGATCAGGCGACCACCCTCTGCCACGTGCGGACGCAGCGCGGCGATGGCCGCCTCGAGCGCGTCGGGGGTGTGGGCATAGTCGACATAGGCAGGCGCGCCGGCGGCGTTGAGCGCGGCGCGCTCCAGCCGCCCGCGCACCGGCTGGAGGCGGGTGACGGCGTCGAACGTGGCCGAGGCGGAAACGCCCGTCGCCAGCGCCAGCCCTGCCGCCACCAGCGCGTTGGCGGCCTGGTAGGCCCCGATCAGCGGCAGGTTGACCTTGCGCACCGTGCCTTCATGCTCGATGTGAAGAAGCTGGCCCAACTGTCCGGGTTCGCGGCCGATCAGCTTGAGGAACTGTCCGCCCTCGCCCACCGTCATCACCCTGAGGCCGCGCGCCTCGGCCCGGGCGATCGCCTTCGCGGTCCACTCCGAGCCATCGCCCGCATCGTGGATCACCGCCGGGCTGCCGGGCGCGACGACTTCGGTGAAGAGCCGCATCTTGGCCGCGAAATAGGCCTCCATCGTGCCGTGGTAATCGAGATGGTCGCGGCTGAAATTGGTGAAGGCGGATGCCGAGACGGTCGGCCCCTCGCCGCGATACTGGTCGAGGCCGTGGCTCGATGCCTCGTAGGCGACGTGCGTCACGCCCTCGCGCGCCAGGCCGGCCATGTTGGCGAGGAAGGTGACGATGTCGGGGGTGGTGAGGCCCGTTGAGACGCTTCCGTCGGGGGTGGTGACGCCAAGCGTCCCGATGCTCGCCGCGCGCTCGCCCGCCATGCGCCAGATCTGGCGCGTCATCTCGACGGTGGAGGTCTTGCCGTTGGTCCCCGTCACCGCGGCGATGGTGGCGGGGTAGGGAGAAAAAAAGCCCGCGGCGAGGCGCGCAAAGGCGCGTCGGGGGGTGACGTCGGCAATGTGCAGCGCACCCTCGACGCGGGCTTCAGGACGGGCCACGACGGCAATCGCGCCCGCTGCGATGGCGGGGCGGATGAAGTCCTCGCCATTGACGGTGGCGCCCTCGAAGGCGCCGAATATGGTTCCGGGGGCGACCTTGCGGTGGTCGATGGCAAAGCCCGTGACGGTCGCCTCGCCCGCGCCGTCCTGCGGCAGCCCTGCCTGGGCCAGAAGCTCGGCCAGCCGCATCAGTGCTTGTCCACCAGATAGCGCAGGTCCGAGATGTCGACATCGCGCGCATCGTCGGGCTGGACGCCGAGCATCGGGCCGATCCGCGGCACCAGCTTGCCGACGACCGGCGCGGCGGTGTAGCCGGCGGTGCGCTGGAAGGAGCTGGCGACCGTGCCCTTGGGCTCGTCGAGCACGATCACCACGACATAGCGCGGCGCATCGAGCGGGAAGGCGGCGGCGAAGGAGGAGACCAGCGCGGTCTTGTTGTAGCCGCCCACGCCCGCCTTCTCGGCCGAACCGGTCTTGCCGCCGACGCGGTAGCCCGGCGCGTCGGCCTGCTTGCCGGTGCCGTAGAGCGAGATCATGCGCAGCATCTGGCGCATCCGCGAGGAGGTCGATTCCTTGAACACCCGCCGCCCGCGCGGCACGTCGGCAGGCGCGAGCTTCATCAGCGTCGCCGGGCGCCAGATCCCGCCGTTGACCATCGCCGCATAGGCCGAGGCGAGGTGCAGCGGGGTCACCGCGAGGCCGTGGCCGTAGCTCACCGTCATGTTGGTGACGCGGCTCCACTCGCCCTGCGGCCACAGCGGCTTGCCGCGCGCGGGCAGTTCGATGAAGGGGCGGCGGTCCATGCCCAGATCAATCATGGTGCGCCGCAGGCGTTCCGGCCCCAGCGCATCCGCGACGCGGGCGGTGACGGTATTGGAGGAATAGACCAGCGCCTGCGGCACGTTGAGCGTGGCGCCCTTGGGCTTGAGGTCCTTGATCGTGCGGCGTCCGACCGAGACGGGGGTGGCGTCCCACGCCTTGCCGAGATCGCGCACCACGCCCGCATCGATCGCGGCGGCGATGCTCAGCGGCTTGAAGGTCGAGCCCAGCTCGTAGACCCCGTTGGTGGCGCGGTTGAAGACGTTGACCGCCCCGGCGGCGCCCGCGGTGTTGGGGTCGAACTCCGGCAGGCTCGCCAGCGCCATCACCTCGCCGGTGTCGACATCGAGCACGATCCCCGCCGCGCCGAGCGCGTTGGTGGCGAGCATCCCCTTGCGCAGCTCGTCCTCGAGCGCGCCCTGCACCCTCACGTCGACCGACAGCGCGACCGGCTGGGTGCGCGTGTCGGGGTGGGCGAGGCGCTGCTCGAGCACCTGCTCCATGCCGATCTTGCCGCCCTCGTCCTCGACCACATAGCCCAGCACGTGCGCGGCGAGTGTGCCCTGCGGATAGTAGCGGTCGGTCTCGCGCGGAATCTCGAGCGCGATCTCGCCCAGCGCGAAGACGCGGTTGGCTTCCTCGGGCAGCAGGCGGCGGCGCAGGTAGCCGGCCTTGCCCGAGGCGAGGCGGCGGGCCATGCGCGCCTCGTCGATATCGGGGAAGATCGCCTTCAAGGCGCCCGCGACCTCCTGCGGCGAGCGCACCAGCGGCGCGCCGGAATCGCCCATCGCCTTGGGGTCGAACCACAGGGCATAGGCCGGGAAGGCACGCGCCAGCGGGGCGCCGTTGCGGTCGGTGATCTCGCCGCGCGGGGGCACCATTGCCTCGGCCAGGCTGGTGCGTTCGGGCGCCTGGCCGGCGAAGCCGAGCGAGACGATCCGCAGCAGCGCGATGATCGCGATGCCGACGAAGCCGCCGAGCAGCCACAGCACCCGGAAGCGCGCGGCCCAGAGCATCTGCGCGCGCAGACCCATGCTGGGCAGGCGCCCTGCGGGGATGGCCGGCATGGCCGTGTGCGAGGCAGGAGAAAGGTGGGCAGCGCGGGCTGCCAGCACGGTCATTCGCCGCTTCCCTGCGCGGCGGCGGCCGCCTTTCCGACGCGCGGCGTCTCGGCCCGGGCGGGACGGATCGGGGAGGCCTCGATCAGGAAATCGCCGAAGGCCTGGGTGAAGACCGCGCCCGCATCCTTCTCGGCCTCTGCCGAGGCGAGCGTCACTGTCGCACCCGAGACCGGCGAGCGCATCGGCGCCTCGGCGGCAGGCGCACCGGCGGCGGTCTCGGCGGCATCGGCGCGGGCGAGGCGGATCGGCGCGGGCGCATCGGGGCCGCGCATCTCGCCGAGGCTCGCGAGCTGGCGCTCGCCGTCGAGGAACTGGCCGGCACGCGGGGCCTGGTAGCCGAACTCGACCGCGTTCCACTCGGCCAGCTGGCGCTGGCTGGCGCGGGTCTGGAACTCGGTCTCGAGCAGCAGCGTCTCGCGCTGGAGCGCGATCAGCTGACGTTCGGCGAGCAGCACCTCGCTCTTGACCGCATGCACCTTGAAGCTGAGCAGCACCACCGCGGCAAGGCAGGTGGCGAGCACGGCGGCCCAACCCAGCGAACGGGCCTGTGAGCTGTTCATCATGCGGCTAGGCTCCTGGGCGGCGCGCCGGTGCGGGTGGCATGGCGCAAGGTGGATGAACGGGCGCGCGGGTTGCGGGCGATTTCGGCCTCCGTGGGACGTATAGCCTTGGAAACCTGCGCGAAGGTGGGGGGTGGCCCCGGGATTTCCCCAGGAAGGTGGCGCGAGACCGCGCGGCCCGCGCCGGAAGCACCCTTGAGGAACTGCTTGACGATCCGGTCCTCGAGGCTGTGGAAGCTCACCACGGCGAGCACCCCGCCCTCGGTGAGCAGCGCCTCGGCGGCGGCGAGCCCGGCCTCGAGCTCGCCGAGCTCGTCGTTCACGTGGATGCGCACGGCCTGGAAGGTGCGGGTCGCCGGGTCTTTCTTGTCGTGCGGCTTGTGGCCGAGCGCACGGCGCACGACGCGGGCCAGCTCGCCCGTGGTCGCAAGCGGCCGCGCGGCGACGATCGCGCGGGCGACACGGCGCGACTGGCGCTCCTCGCCATAGCGATAGAGCACGTCGGCGATGGCTTCCTCGTCGGCGGTGTTGAGGAAATCGGCGGCACTCTCGCCCGCCTGGCTCATGCGCATGTCGAGCGGACCGTCGTGCATGAAGGCAAAGCCCCGCTCGCCCTGGTCGAGCTGCATCGAGGAGACGCCGATGTCCATCACCACTGCATCGACGCTGGCGATGCCGATCGCGGCGAGTTCGTCGCGCATCGCCGAGAAGCGCGCGGCGTGGAGCGCAAGGCGGCCGTCGAAGCGCGCCACCAGCGCCTGACCCGCGGCGATGGCGTCGGGATCGCGGTCGAAGGCGTGGACACTCGCGCCCGCTTCGAGCAGCGCCGTGGTGTAGCCGCCCGCGCCGAAGGTCGCATCGACGATGGTCTGGCCAGCGCGCGGGGCGAGCGCGGCGACGACTTCGTCCAGCAGCACGGGGATGTGGGGGGCCTCGGCGCTCATGCCGCCTTCCTCGCGCTTGCGATCAGCTTGGCGCAGGCCGCCTGCGCGCCGCGCCATTCGGGGCCGAGCCGTGCCAGTTCCTCAGGGTTCCAGACGAAGAAGAAATCGCCCGCGCCGTGGAAATAGAGCCCGTCGCCCACCTTGCCGAGATCGCGCAGGTGCTCGGGCATGACGAAGCGGCCGCTGTCGTCGAAGGGCAGCTGCGAGAAGCCGAACAGCTGCGCCGCGCGCACGTCGCGGTCGAAGGCGTAGTCCTTGCGCTCGATGGCGAGGGCCTCCTCGCGGTCGAGCCGGGCGTTGAGCAGGTCGATGCGCGACAGGCCGAAGCCCATCAGGCAATCGAACTTGTCGTGGACGCCGAGGCACAGGGTGCGGTTCCCGCCGGAGCTTTCCTTCACGGCCTTGCGGAACTCGGGCGGAAGGACAAAGCGGCCCTTCTCGCCCGCGGGCGAGTAGGCTTGGCCGTTATATCCTCCAAAGGCAGACACTGTCTGCGATCCCCTCTGTCCCCTGGCGGCGCCCCTCGAAGGCGGTCCGCTGCGCGCTCGTTTCCCCCGGACATGCCTTCCCCGTCCCGGCCGCACGCGTGCGGCACGGTGCGCCGGCCACTGGAGGCACGGCGCGCGACATACAGGCATGTCTGATGGACCCCGGTCATATCGGGGAAGGCGCGGGGATGGAAGGGATTTTTCGGGGATTTTACGGGAAAACTTGGTAAGTCACTGTTTCAAAATAACTACCCTATTCTCCCTCGATCCTGCCGTTGCCCGCCCGGCACCGGCAAACACCTGAATTTCGCGGAACAAACCGTGCACCTCCCGTGCTTTCCCCGACTCCGACCGGCCGCGACTCCGGCCATCCCGCGATTTTCCCGATCCGCTCACCGCAGCGCCGCCGCGAGCAGTGCGGAAAGACCCGCTCCGCCCTCGCCCGCAAGCTCGGGATGTTCGAAGATGCCAGCATCCGCGATCAGTGTCACGCGTCCCTTGCCGACCGCGCAGCGCGCCGCCGCGCCGCCCGCGGCGATGGTGCAGTCCGCCGCCGCCGGATCGGTGACGCGCACCGTGCCGGCAAGCGCCAGCGGCAGGGCCTCACCCGCCAGCATTTCCGCCCTCACCGCGCCCGCCTGCCCCTCGTCGAAAGCGACCGCGAGGCCCCAGCGCGCCACCACCGGCGGGATCGGCGCGGCATCGACCGGGCGGCGCGGATCGCCGAGCGGCAGGTCGTATTCGCCCGTCAGCGCCGGATCGAGCGCCAGCAGCAGCCGCCCCCCGCCGCGCACCCACTCGTCGAGCGCCACATTGTCGGCCGGGGAGAGCCCGCGCGGCTGCACCACCGCCAGCCGCTCCAGCCCGGCGAGCGGATCGGTCTCGGGCGCATCGGGGGTGAGTCCGGGGATCGGCGAGAGGGTGTCGAGCGGCTCGATCACGTAGGCCCGCTCGAGCGCCGCACGCTGCCACGGCACGGCCGCGGTGCCGCCCGCCAGCGCGTCGATCCCGGTGCCGAGCGGCCAGTAGAGCGGCAGGCTCGTCATCAGGCCGAGGCGTTCGGCGGGCGCGGCATCGGACGGCGGCGCGGAAGGGGTCGCGGGCGCAGCCTCGCAGCCCGCCAGCGCCGCCAGCAGCAACGCCGCGATAGCGGCGCGGCGCGGCCTATTGCCGGGGTGCGGCATTGCCCGGGGCGGCGGGGCGCGGCGGCGGGGGCAGATCGAGCGGCGGCGGCACGGGCGAGGGGCTCGGCTGGGCGGCGATATCGGGCACGACCCCCGCATCGGCGAGCGGATTGGCCTGCGCGGGCGGCGCGCTCGGCTCGGTGGTGGGCGCAGCCTCGGGCGCGGCGAGCTTGTCGTTGCGGTCGGCCTGCCCGCCGATGATGCTCGCAAGCCCGACCAGCAGGACCATCGACCCGATCCCGAACAGCCCGACCTGGAGTCGCTGCACCGCCTCGGCGCGGACGACGCCGGCGGTGGTGACGTCCTCGGGCTCGGCGTCGGGCTCGCCGGGCGTTGCCGCCGCCGCATCGCCGGTGGTGCCGAACAGGCTGCGCTGGTTCATCCGCCGCAGCCGCTCGCGCCAGGACAGCCCGCTCATGCCGCCGCTCCCTGTTCCAGCCAGCCGAACACCGGCAGGCCCTTGGCCCTCAGCCATTCGGGGTTGTAGAGCGTCGAGAGGTAGCGGAACCCGGTGTCGCACAGGATCGTCGCCACCTGCGGGTTCGCCCGCCCCTCGGCGACCAGCTCGCGGCCCAGCATCACCGCGCCCGCCACGTTGATGCCCGAGGAAAGCCCGAGGCACAGCCCCTCCTCGCGCAGCAGCCGCTCGACCCAGACGAGGCCTTCCTCGTCGCTGATGCGGTATTGCGTGTCGATCGGCGCGCCTTCGAGATTGGCGGTGATGCGCCCCTGCCCGATGCCCTCGGCGACCGAGGAGCCCTCGGCCCGAAGCTCGCCGTGGGCGAAGTAGTTGTAGAGCGCCGCGCCGTGCGGATCGGTCAGCGCGATGCGGATGTCGGGGTTCTTCTCCTTCAGCCCCATGCCCACCCCGGCGATGGTCCCGCCGGTGCCCGCCGCGCAGGTGAAGCCGTCGATCCGCCCACCGGTCTGCTCCCAGATTTCCTGCGAGGTGCCCTCGATATGGGCCTTGCGGTTGGCGACATTGTCGAACTGCCCGGCCCAGACCGCGCCCGGCGTCTCCTCGGCCATGCGGCGCGAGACGTGCTGGAAATGGCCGGGATCGGAATATTTGGTCGGCGGGACGAGCACCAGCTGCGCCCCCAGCGCGCGCAGGGTGTCCATCTTCTCCTTGGACTGGTTGTCGGGCATGACGATGATCGTCCGGTAGCCCAGCGCATTGGCGACCAGCGCGATGCCGATGCCGGTGTTGCCCGCCGTCCCCTCGATCACCGTGCCGCCGGGCTTCAGCTCGCCCCGGCTTTCCGCGTCGCGGATCATCCACAGGGCCGCACGGTCCTTCACCGAGGAGCCGGGGTTGGCGAATTCGCACTTGCCCCAGATGTCGCAGCCCGCCGCAGCCGAGGGGCCGGCGAGGCGGACGAGCGGGGTGTTGCCGATAAGCGCGAGCGTGTCGCCGAAGGGGCGCGTGATGTTCATGGGCGCAGAGTTAGGCGCTGGAGACGCGCGGGGCAATGATCAAGGCGATGGAGCGTTCTCGTCATCGCGAGGAGCGTAGCGACGCGCCTGCGGCCCGCAATGACGAAGTTAGGTGAGGCTCAGCACCACCTCGACCTCGCCGCCCTCGGCAATCTTCTCCGCCTTGCGCACCGCGGCCTTCAAGGGGAGCAGCCAGCCGCCATGCGCCTTCGAGGGGAAGAGCGAGGTGCGCCAGGTGGTGCCGCCGATGGTCGCCTCGATCCGGACCGAGCCCCATGCATCGGCCTTCGTGGCAGCGGCCCTGATCGCGCCGGCGGTCTCGCCGTCGATGGTGAGGAAATACCAGCTGCCCTTGGCGGGCGCGCCGTCCGCGCCCTGCCACAGCCACACCGGCCCGCGCACCCTCCACGGCCCCGCGGCGGTGCCCTCGGGGGCGTGACCCAGTTCGTCGCGCAGGAAGCGGGCGAGATCGGCGTCCACCGGCCCGCCCCTTGCCGATCAATCCTCGGGGGCGATGGTGACGTGCAGCCCGTCGAGATCCGCGGTGAAGGGGATCTGGCACGACAGGCGCGAGGTCGGGGCGCGGTGGTCGGAGGATTCCAGCAGGTCGTCCTCGTCCTCGCTCATCTTGGGGAGCTTGTCGGCGAAGGCCGGATCGACCACCACGTGGCAGGTCGCACACGAACAGCACCCGCCGCACAGCGCCAGCAGTTCGTCGAAGCCGTTGTCGCGGATCGCCTCCATCACGGTAAGCCCGTCATCGACGGTGATCTCGCTGGTGGCGCCTTCGCGGTTGGTGACGACCAGTCTGGGCATGGAGTGCGGTTCCTTCCGGGCTGTTGAGCGCAAGACTGTGCGCTGTGAGAATGCGCCGAGGCTGCTAAGATACTCTCGGGGCCAAGGCAAGATAAGGAAATTGGGAGTGGGCTTGAGCGCCGAAAAATTGCGCGGGGATCTGGATGCGCTGGCGGCGCGCGAGCCGAAGGTGGCGCGCGCCATCGCGGCGGTGGGCTACCCCGAGCCGCGCCTGCGCGACCGCGGCTTCGTGACCATGCTGCGCACGATCGTGGGCCAGCAGGTCTCGGTCGCGGCGGCGGCCTCGATGTGGAGAAAGCTCGAGGGCGAACTGGGCGAGGGCTTCACGCCCGGATGCCTCCTGAAGCGGGATTTCGACACCCTGCGCGCCTGCGGGCTGTCGCGCCAGAAGCAGGGCTATGCGCGCTCGCTGTGCGAGCTGGTCGAGGCGGGCGAACTCGATTTCCATGCGCTGCCCGAGGACGACGAGGAAGCGATCGCCCTCCTCACCCGCATCAAGGGCATCGGCCGCTGGTCGGCAGAGATCTACCTGCTCTTCGCCGAGGGCCGCCCCGACATCTGGCCCGCCGGCGACCTCGCGGTGCAGGAGGGGGTGAAGCGGCTGCTCGGGCTGGAGGAGCGCCCGGCAGAGAAGGCGACCCGCGCTCTCGCCGAGCCCTGGTCGCCGCAGCGCGGGGCGATGGCGATCTTCACCTGGCATTACTACGCCAACCCGGCGCTTTAGGGCTGCGTCCGGTATCGGCATTTTCGGTTCAGGAGCTGCCGTTCGGGTATCGACCCCGGAGCCGACATCTCACGCCCTCGTCGCCCCGTGCTTGACACGGGGCTTGGCTACCTCTGCTCCGGCTGGGATGCGAACCATCGCTCCCACAA
Source organism: Porphyrobacter sp. THAI-01a (assembly GCF_056868655.1). NCBI lineage: Bacteria > Pseudomonadati > Pseudomonadota > Alphaproteobacteria > Sphingomonadales > Erythrobacteraceae > Porphyrobacter > Porphyrobacter sp. THAI-01a. The sequence goes on from NZ_CP180579.1 coordinate 2,356,261, forward strand.
ATCGTCCCAATCGGGATTGTCCGCCTCGATCAGCGCGAACTTCCATTCGCGCCGCCATTTCTTGACGACTTTCTCGCGGGCGATGGCGCCTTCGATGGTGTCGTGGCGTTCGACATAGACAAGCCGCGTCTTGGCGAAATCAGCGACATGGCGCGAACCCGTGCCCTCGCGGTGCTGATAAACACGGGCGAGCGCATCCGCGCTCACGCCGACATACATCCCGCCGCGAAAGCGGTTCGCCATGATGTAGACCCAGCCACCCTTTTCCATCGTCAGAGTATCGCAGCCACAGCTGACGAAGAACAGCCAAGCCCCGTGTCAAGCACGGGGCGACGGTGTGGGGTAATGGCAGCTTCCCACCCACTTTCCGCCATTCGTGCCAACTTTCCGCACTCCCGAAATCGGACGCGTGGCGCGCTTTCCTACCGGGGGGCTTGCCGCTAGCCTCGGGCGGTTCTTTCGCATCGTTGATGCCGCGCGAGGTCGCCGCGCAGGGCTGTCCGGCTCCCCATTCAGGCGGAGAAAACACAAGACACAGTGTCAACTTCGGTTTTGCCGAGCAACAACATGAAATATCGTGGAAATTCCTGCAGGAAATCGAAGTTTACAGTGTCAACTTTGTAATCTTCGCCCGCCGCTGTGCGTTGGCGCACTCTGCCTGCTGACAAGCCTGTCAGTCCGCTCTAGACGGTTGCAAAACGCAATCGAGAGGGGATCATCATGAGCACGCAGCGCAGCATCTTCATCACCGGCGGCGGATCGGGCATCGGGCGCGCGACGGCGCTGCACTTCGCCGCGCGGGGCTGGTTCGTCGGGGTGGCCGACATCAATGCCGGCGGGATGGCCGAGACGCTCAACCTGATCCAGGGCAGCGCCAAGTGGGCAGGCCCGCTCGACGTGCGCGACCGCAAGGGCTGGGACGAGGCGCTCGCCGCCTTCGCCGCGGCCGCCGGGGGGCGGATCGATGCGCTGGTCAACAATGCCGGGATCGGCACCGGCGGATCGCTCTCCGAGCTCGACCCGGAGGAAATCGACCGCTGCCTCGACATCAACCTGAAGGGCGTGCTCTACGGCGCGCAGGCGGTCTATCCCTACCTGCAGAAGACCGCCCCGGGATCGGCCCTCGTCAACATCGCGAGCGCCGCCGGCATCGCGGGCTCGGCGGGGATGAGCGTCTATTGCGCGACCAAGTTCGGGGTGCGCGCGGTCTCCGAGAGCCTCGATGCCGAATGGGCCGGCGACCGCATCACCGTCGCCTCGGTGTGCCCGGGCTTCATCGAGACCCCGCTGCTCGACGGCACGGGCAACCGCAGGTCGAACGAGCAGATCCGCGACCGGGTGCGCGCGGCGGGGCTGGAGATCACGCCGGTGGAGCGCGTCGCCGAGGCGGTCTGGGACGCGGTCCACGGGGACAAGCTCGACTACTTCGTCGGCGCGACCGCCAAGCGCATGGCCTTCGCCAAGCGCTGGATGCCGGGCAAGGTCAGGAAGCAGCTGCGGGCGAGCCTGCGGCCGCTTGGGCAGTGAAACCGAAGTCCGTTCGTGCTGAGCTTGTCGAAGCACTGTTCTTCTTGAGCATGGCGTAGAGCACGAAGAAAAAGTGCAGCCCTTCGACAGGCTCAGGGCGAACGGTGCTAAAGAAGCCCGTCGATCGTGGCCGCCATCCGAGCATCGCGCAGGGACAGCCCGCCCGCATCGTGGGTGGTCAGCGTCACCTCGACGCGGTTGTAGACGTTGAACCATTCGGGGTGGTGATCCTGCGCCTCGGCCAGCAGGGCGACGCGGTTCATGAAGCCCCAGGCCTCGGAGAAGTCCCGGAAACGGAAGGTCCGCGCGATCGCCTTGCCCTCGCGCGCCAGGCTCCATTCGGGGTGCGCGGCCAGCAGCGCGGCGGTTTCGTCGGGGGTGAGTTCGGGGACGGACATCGGTTGGTTCCTCGGATCGGGTCGCTTGTTTGCGGGCGCCCTTTTCCCTAACGCTGCGGCCCGATGCAAGCGCCCTCGCCCAGCCTGATCGCCGACAACCTCGCCTGCCGCCGGGGTGAGCGGCTGCTGTTCCGGCGGCTGTCGTTCCGGCTGGAAGCGGGCGCGGCGTGCCATGTGACCGGGGCCAACGGCGCGGGCAAGACGACGCTGATCCGCGCGCTGGCGGGGCTGACCACGCCCTTTGCGGGCGAGGTCCGGCGCGAGGGCGCGCTGGCGCTGCTCGACGAGCGCACGGGTCTCGATCCCGACCTGCCGCTGGGCCGCGCGCTGGCCTTCTGGTCCGGGATCGACCGCGTCGCCGACGGGCAGGCGATCATGGCGCGGCTGCGGCTCGATGCGCTGGCCGAGGTGCCGGTGCGCTACCTCTCGACCGGCCAGAGAAAGCGCGCAGCGCTCGCCCGGGTGCTGGGGCAGGCCGCACCCGTGTGGCTGCTCGACGAGCCGCTCTCGGGCCTCGATGCCGCTTCGCAAGAGCTGGTCGGCGAGTTGGTGCGCGGGCATTGTGCCGGCGGCGGGATCGCGCTGATCGCCTCGCACCAGCCGCTGGACGTGCCGGGCATGACCAGCTTCGCGATCGAGGACTTCGCCCCCGCGCCGGACGAGGAGGAGGAGGCATGATCGGCGCCCTGCTCCGCCGCGATCTGGCGCAGTTCTTCCCCTTCACCGGGAGCGGGGCGGCGCTGCCGGTCGTGTTCTTCGTCGCGGTCGCGATGCTGTTCCCCTTCGCGGTCGGGCCGGATGCCAACGTGCTGGCGCGGACGGGCGGCGGGGTGGTATGGATCGCGGCGCTGCTGGCGGCGATCCTGCCGCTGGAAAAGCTGGTTGCGCGCGACATCGCCCTCGGGTTCTTCGACCAACTGCGCCTGCGCGGGATCACCGAGGAGGCGATGATGGCGGTGCGCCTCCTCGCCCACTGGCTGAGCTTCGGCCCGCCGCTCCTGCTGGCGACCTTCCCCGCCGCCGCGCTCCTGAAGATCGAGGGGGAGAGCTTCCAGATCCTCCTCCTCGGTCTGCTCGCGGGGACGCCGGGCCTCGCCGCCATCGGCCTGATGATCGCCGCGCTCACCGCCTCGCTGAGGGCCGGCGCGGCGCTTTCGGGGCTGCTGCTGATCCCGCTCGCGCTGCCGATCCTGATCTTCGGCGCGGGGGCGCTGGCGCGGCAGGATCCTGTGAGCCTCGGCTTCGTTGGTGCGATAAGCCTCGGCCTCGTCGCCCTTGCGCCGTTTGCCGCAGGGGCCGCGATCAGGGCCGCCAGAGAGATTTCGTGAGAGCACCCGAAAGCCACGTCCGCGCCAACATCCTGATGGGCAACATCGCGCTGGGGCTGCTGGGGTTCACCCTGTTCGCCTTCGCGCTCAAGGCCGTCGCCCATCCGCAGGTGCAGGCGCGCTACACCCCGCTGGTGGTGTTCCACGCCGGGAGCATGATCGCATGGCTGACCCTGCTGGCGAGCCAGAGCTTCCTCGCCGCCCGCTTCAGGCTGGCCGCGCACCGGGCGACGGGCCGCGCCTCGATCGCGCTGGTGGGGGCGATGCTGGTGAGCGGCGGAGTGATCTCGTGGCGCATCGGGCAGGAACTCGGGCGCCCCGAGGTGACGGTGGTGAACCTTGCCGCCTTCGCGACCTTCGTGCCGCTCTATTTCCTCGCCCTGCACCACGCCCGCCGGAGGGACATCGCCGCCCACCGGCAGGCGATGCTGATCGCGACGCTGGCGCTGATGACCCCCGCCTATGCCCGCGTGGTGCAGGTGCTCGGCCTGCCCGATCCGGTCGCGATTGCGGTTCAGCCGCCGATCACGATTGCGATTGCTGCGGGCTACGACTGGGTGCTGCACGGGCGGGTGACGCGGCCCACGCTGGCGATGCTGGGGTTCTCGGTGGGGCTGGTCGTGGTGATGAGCGCGGTGCTGGCGGCGTTATTCTTGTGAGGCTTTAGGCAGCGGCGCCCCGGGTCAAGCCGGGGATGCGTGGGTCGGTTGCCGCGCTACACGTAAGGCGGGAAATCGCGCCCCGTCGGGCTCTTGGTGAAGATCTCGTTCCCGGTCTCGGTGATCGCGATCGAGTGCTCGAACTGCGCGGAGAGCGATTTGTCGCGCGTCACCGCGGTCCAGCCGTCGCCGAGCACCTTGGCCCAGGGCTTGCCGAGGTTGATCATCGGCTCGATGGTGAAGAACATGCCCGGCTTGAGCTCCGGCCCCGTGCCCGCGCGCGCGGCGTGGACCACCTCGGGGGCGTCGTGGAACAGGCGCCCGAGGCCGTGGCCGCAGAACTCGCGGACCACGCCGTAGCGGAATTGCGAGGCGTGCGCCTCGATCGCCGCGCCGATATCGCCCAGCCTTGCGCCGGGCTTGGCCGCCGCGATGCCGAGCATCAGGCACTCATAGGTCACCTCGACCAGCTTCCTCGCCTTGAGCGGCGGCTCGCCGGCGTAGAACATCCGGCTCGTGTCGCCATGCCAGCCGTCGACCAGCGGGGTCACGTCGATGTTGAGGATGTCGCCGTCCTTCAGCACCTTGTCGCCCGGGATGCCGTGGCAGATCACGTGGTTGATCGAGATGCAGGAGCTGTGCGCATAGCCGCGGTAGCCCAGCGTCGCGGGGATCGCGCCGGCGTCGAGCATCATGCCGCGGATCGCATCGTCGATGCTCCCCGTGGTGACGCCGGGCTTCACCAGTTCGACGCAGGCGTCGAGGATCTCGGCGGCAAGGCGGCCGGCCTTGCGCATGCCCTCGAAGCCCTCGGGCGTGTGGAGCTTGATGGAGCCATCGCGGTAGACGGTCGTATCGCCGTCGACGAGTTGATAGTCGTGCATCGGCCCCACATAGCGACTGCGGGCGCGGATTGCTACTTGCTGGCTGCGAAAGCCGCCTTGTATTCGGGCCTGACCGCCGCCAGCACCTTGGCCGTCACCGGCAGCGTCACCTCGTAGACGCCCTCGGCATAGGCGCCCGCGACATAGGGCGCGGCGATCAGGCCGATGCGGTCGAAGGCTTTGCGGCTGCCCGAGCCGACCAGCACGGTGAGATCGGCAATCGCGGGGCACGGAAAGATCCCATCCTCGCTGTAGGCCCCCTCGAAACGCTTGATCTTCTCGGCCTTGAGCGCCTTGCACCATGCCGGCCCGAGCGCCTCCTGCAAGGCCTCGGGCGAGCGGAACATCGCCTTGGGGTCGATCGCCTCCCGGGCCTTGCGGTCCCACACCAGCGCATCGAAACCGCCGTTGCCGTGGGCACCGCCGGTATAGGCGTAGAAGCTCGCCGAGAGGGAGAGGAAGCGCGGCAGATCGGCGACCACGTCCCAGCTCTTCTCGAAGGAGCGGTTGACGCAACCGAGGCAGTCGCCCTCGGCGAATTCGCGCAGGGCCTCGTCCCAGTCGGCGCGCTGTTCGGCGAGCAGCTGGTCGCGCTCGGCGGCGAAACGGGCGGTGAGTTGGGGCACGGCGGCGACCTTGGCGGGCCAGGTGTAGGAAAACTCGCGCAGCGCCTCGCCCGACCTCACGGTATAGGTGGCGGTTTCGGCGAAGGCGGTCTTGTCCGGGGCGGGAGCGGAGGGCTCGGGGGGCGGCGGGGGCGTCTGGGCCGCGATCCCGGCGGGCAGGCTGCCGAGCGCGAGGATCGCCGCGCCCAGCAGGGCGGCGATGCGCGGGCGTCGCGATGTCGTTGTGCCCTCATCCCCCGGTCGTTGCCGTTTCACGTGGAACATGTTGCTGGTCATTGTGGCCCCCTCCCTGTCCGAATCCGCTGGTGACATCGGCGCGGGGGGGATTATGGAACGGCAATGACCGAAGCCAAAGCCCTGATCCGGCCCGACCGCGGCGAAAGCGCGGTGGCCATCCACCTCGTTTCCAAGGACACCTTCGAGGCCTTCGCCAAGGGCCTCTCAGCAGCCCAGCGCGCGGCCCTCGCGGCGCAGAAGTTCGAGGGTGGCGGCTACCAGTATGCCATTGTTCCCGATGGCGATTCCTGGTTCGTGGTGAGCGGGGTGGCGAATGTCGAGAGCCTCTCGAGCTGGTGCCTCGCCAAGCTCGCCGAGGAACTGCCCGAGGGGCTCTACCGGCTCGCCGGCGGCGATCCCGGGCCGGCGATGTTCGGCTGGGTGACGGGGCAATACCGCTTCACCCGCTACAAGAGCGAGGACAAGAGCCAGGGCCCGCGCGTCCTCCTGACCGGGCAGGTCGGGCAGATCGACAGCTATGTCTCTGAAGCGGAAGCGGAAATCGCCGTGCGCGATCTCGTCAACGCGCCGCCCGAGGACATGGGACCGGCAGACCTCGAGGCCGAGTGCGAACGCCTCGCCAAGGCCCACAAGGCCGATCTGACCGTGGTGCGGGGCGATGCGCTCGAACAGGAATATCCGATGGTCCACGCCGTCGGCCGGGCCGCGGCGCGCCAGCATGCGCCGCGGCTGATGCACCTCGTCTGGGGCGATCCGGCGCACCCGGTGCTGGCGGTGGTCGGCAAGGGGGTGTGTTTCGATTCCGGGGGCCTGAACATCAAGCCGGGCTCGGGCATGCGGTTGATGAAGAAGGACATGGGCGGTGCGGCCCATGCGCTGGCGCTCGCCGGTCTGATCATGGGCGCACGGCTCAAGGTGCGGCTGCATCTGATTGTTCCGGCGGTGGAAAATGCGATTTCGGGTGGAGCGTTCCGGCCTGGCGACATCCTCAAGAGCCGCAAGGGCCTGACGGTCGAGATCGACAACACCGACGCCGAAGGGCGCCTCATCCTCGGCGACGCGCTGACCCGCGCCTCGGAGGAAAGTCCCGACCTGATCGTCGATTTCGCCACGCTGACCGGCGCGGCGCGGGTCGCGCTCGGACCCGACCTGCCGGCGCTGTTCGCACGCCGCGACGAGACCGCAGACGCCTTCCTCGCCGCCGGCAAGGCGAACGACGATGCCGCCTGGCGCCTGCCGCTGCACGAGGGATACCGCGAATACCTCGCCTCCGACGTGGCCGACATGGCGAACTCGGCCGCCAATCCCTTTGCGGGGGCAAGCGTCGCGGGCCTGTTCCTCGACCGCTTCGTGGGCGAGGGGATCGACTGGGTGCATTTCGACACCTTCGCCTGGTCGCCCGCCCCCAAGCCGGGTCGCGCGCGCGGTGGGCGCGGGCTGGGTCTGAGGGCCGCATGGCACGCCATCCGCGCCCGATACGGCAGCTGAGCTTGCCCCGCGCGCCGCTTGCCGCTAACGGGCCTGCCACGCTGCACGGCCTGGGGAGAGGCCGCGGGCGTCACCTGAGAAGGCCAGAAGTAAACCCATGAGCGGCGCGCAGCGCGAGACGACGGAATATGCAGTGCCTGCGGGCGTGCTGGGTCTGAAGGGCCCGGTGGAAAAGCCTGCGCCCGGCACGCTGCCGCTGCGCGGCGATCTGGCGCACATCGCGCTCGCCGGGAGCCACCTCGCCGCGCATTACGTGATCCCCCATGTCCACGCCGTCGGCGCGGAGGGCGCAGGCCTGCGCCTCGCCCCGCGCGCGGATGGTGAGATCTTCGCGAACCTTCCCGCCGGGAGCCGGTTCGAGCTGCTCGATGTGGCGGGCGAATGGGTGTGGGGCTGCCCCGGACCGCAGGGGCCGACCGGCTGGTGCCGGGCGAGCGACCTCGCTCCCGGCGAGAGCTGAGGCGGGTGGCGATCCGCCTGTTCATCGACGGGGCTGCGGGCACGACCGGCCTCGAGATCCGCGAGCGGCTGCAAGGGCGCGGCGAGTTCGAATTGCTGGTGCTGGACGATGCCCAGCGCAAGGACGAGAGCGCGCGCCGCGACGCGCTCCACGAAGCCGACATCGCGATCCTTTGCCTCCCCGATGAAGCAGCAAAGGATGCTGTACGACTGGCCGACGGGGCGGCAACGCGCATCATCGACGCCTCAAGCGCCCACCGCGTGGCCGAGGGCTGGACCTACGGCTTTCCCGAAATGGTCGGGCATGAGGCGATCGCCAATGCCCGTCTGGTGAGCAATCCGGGGTGCTACCCCACCGGCTTCCTGGCGCTGGTGGCGCCGCTTGTGCGCGCGGGGCTGCTGCCCGCCGACTGGCCCTATACCGTCAATGCCGTGAGCGGCTATTCCGGGGGCGGGAACGCGCTGATCGACCGCTTCGAGGCCGATCCCGACATCGCCTTCCGCGCCTATGGCCTCGCGCTCGGGCACAAGCACCTGCCGGAGATGCAGGCCTATGCGGGCCTTGCCCATGCGCCGGTGTTCTCGCCGAGCGTGATCCCCGCCCATCGCGGCATGGTGGTCGACGTGCCCCTGCCGCTCGCCGCGCTGCCCGGCCAGCCGCGGGCCGATGCGCTGCACGCGGCGCTCGCGGCGCAGTTTGCGGGCAGCGGCCTCGTGTCGGTCGCGCCGCTCGCGCCGGTTCCGGGGGAGATGCTGCTGCTGCGCTCGGCAAGCCCTTGGGACGGCCTTGCGCTCCATGTCTGTCCCTCGCCGGACGGCACGCAGGCGCGGCTTGTCGCGGTGCTCGACAACCTCGGCAAGGGCGCGTCCGGAGCCGCGATCCAGAACCTCAACATCATGTGCGGACTGCCCGAAACTACCGGCCTGCGCCTCTGACTGCAGAGCGCCTTGCTTAAAATTTAGGCATGCGGTGATCTGATGCTGTGCACCATTGCGCAGTGCACCATAATGTTGCTAACCGGCCAGCACGGGCGAAAGACATCCCTCCCCTTGAGTCTTCAAGCGGCAAGGATTGTTCGCAGCCATCATCCATGGCTTGGCACGATTCTTGTTAAGAATCGGTCAGCATTCCAGCCAGGCGCGAACGGGGCCAATCGACGGGGACGACGTGAAAAAGATCGAAGCGATCATCAAACCCTTCAAGCTCGACGAAGTGAAGGAGGCGCTCCACGAGATCGGCGTGTCCGGCATCACCGTCACCGAGGCCAAGGGCTTCGGGCGCCAGAAGGGCCATACCGAGCTGTACCGTGGCGCCGAATATGTCGTGGATTTCCTCCCCAAGGTGAAGCTCGAGGTGGTCGTCGCCGACGACCAGGCCGAGCGCGTGGTCGAGGCGATCGCCGCCGCTGCCCAGACGGGGCGCATCGGCGACGGCAAGATCTTCGTCACCGCCATCGAGAGCGCGCTGCGCATCCGCACAGGCGAGACCAACGACGACGCGATCTGATTTTCCACCCTCTCCAGCCTGCCGCGGGGGCAGGCCGAACGCATCAAGTACCCGGAGGCAATAAGAAATGTCGAAAGCAAAAGACGTCCTGAAGAAGATCAAGGACGAGGAAATCGAGTGGGTGGACCTGCGCTTCACCGACCCCAAGGGCAAGTGGCAGCACCTCACCATGGTGGCCAGCGTCATGGGCGAAGATGAACTGGAAGACGGCCTCATGTTCGACGGCTCGTCGATTGCCGGCTGGAAGGTCATCAACGAAAGCGACATGATCCTGAAGCCCGACCTGAGCGAGACCTGGGTCGATCCCTTCAGCGCCACCCCGATGCTGATCATCAACTGCGACATCGTCGAGCCTTCGACCGGCGACTGGTACGCCCGTGACCCGCGCACGACCGCCAAGCGCGCCGAGGCCTACCTGAAGTCGACCGGCATCGGCGACACCGTCTATGTCGGCCCCGAAGCCGAGTTCTTCATGTTCGACGACGTGCGCTTCGAGGACGGCTATGCCGGCTCGGGCTTCTCGATCGACGACATCGAACTGCCGACCAACACCGCCAAGGAATACGACAACGGCAACATGGGCCACCGCCCGCGTGCCAAGGGCGGCTACTTCCCGGTCGCGCCGGTCGACTCCGCGGTCGACATCCGCGCCGAGATGGTCTCGACCATGCTCGAGATGGGCCTGCCCTGCGACAAGCACCACCACGAAGTCGCCGCCGCCCAGCACGAGCTGGGCCTGACCTTCGGCACGCTGGTGCAGACCGCCGACCGCATGCAGATCTACAAGTATGTCGTGCACCAGGTCGCCCATGCCTACGGCAAGACCGCGACCTTCATGCCCAAGCCCATCAAGGCCGATAACGGCAGCGGCATGCACACCCACATGTCGATCTGGAAGGACGGCAAGCCGATGTTCGCGGGCAATGAATACGCGGGCCTTTCGGAAATGTGCCTCTACTACATCGGCGGCGTCATCAAGCACGCCAAGGCATTGAACGCCTTCACCAACCCGACCACCAACAGCTACAAGCGCCTGGTGCCGGGCTTCGAGGCGCCGGTGCTGCTGGCCTATTCGGCCCGCAACCGCTCGGCCTCTTGCCGCATCCCCTATGGTGCGGGCGACAAGGCCAAGCGCGTCGAGTTCCGTTTCCCCGATGCGATGGCCAACCCCTACCTCGCTTATGCGGCGCTGCTGATGGCGGGTCTCGACGGGATCGAGAACAAGATCCACCCGGGCGAGGCGATGGACAAGAACCTCTACGATCTGCCGCCGGCCGAGCTCGCCGAAGTGCCGACCGTGTGCGGTTCGCTCCGCGAGGCGCTCGACAGCCTGGCTGCCGATCACGAGTTCCTGCTCAAGGGCGACGTGTTCACCAAGGACCAGATCGAGGCCTACATGGAACTGAAGTGGGAAGAGGTGATCCGCACCGAGACCACCCCCTGCCCGGTCGAATTCGACATGTACTACTCGATGTGATCCCGCGCCCCTTCGGGGGCCGGAGCATCGGACAAGAGGCCCGGGGATCGCTCCCCGGGCCTTTTTGCGTGGGCGGCAGTCCTCAGGGCTTTGTCGTCATGCCGCTGCCGATCCTGAGATAGCGCCGCATCACTTCGCGGTGATGGCCCGGGTCCGCGCCCGAACAGGCGAACAGCAGCAGCCCCGCAGGCGCGGGCATGATCGCCCAGGTCGCCCGCACATCCTCGCTGCTGCGCGTGTCCCAGCCGAGCAGCTTGAGCGGAACGGCGGTGCGCTGCCCGGGCGTGTCGAGCACCATCGTCGCGCGGTTCTCGATCGTGAAGCCGAGCTGGGCGATCAGCGGGTCGAAGGGCTCGTAGAGCGTATCGATCTCGGCCTGGATCGCGGCCATCGTGAAGGCGGCGAAGCTGCCGTCGGGGAGCCGCTGGGCGGCGCATTTCGTCTCGATCGTGCCGGCATCGAAGATGAAGCTGCGCATCGGCCCGGCCATGTCGATCCGTCCACCATTGGGCATGGTGAAGCGGTACCATCCCTCCTCGTCGGCAAAGGCGAGCCCGCCGGTCGCGGCATTGTCGGGATCGGGCAGCAACTGCCCGCGCGCCTCGGCAGGGATCACGAGCCCGCCCGACGCATCGACCGCGACCGCCGCCTGGGGCGCCCGCGTTTCGCCTTCGAGCGGGTTGGTCTGGGCACCGGCCGGCGCGGCGAGCGCGAGCAGGAGGAGCGCGAGGCTAGGCCGCAGCGGGATTGGCATTGATCACCCCCATGTAAAGCCCGTGCGTGGCGCGCGCGGCATCGAGCGCGGCGGTCTGCAGCAGGGCGGGATCGACCCGGTACTGGTAGGTCGAATAGTTGTAGCCGAAGGTCGGGCGCGAGGGCGCGGCCATGTTCGGCTCGGTCCACCAGGCGTTGGAGCGCACATAGGCGTTCCATTCCTCGATCTCGGCATTGTTGTTGAAACTGCTGGTCTGCACCAGTTTCCCCGCCTGACCGACCGCCACGCGGTCCTCGAGGATCACCCGCGCCATCTCGCCCGCCAGCGCGATCTTGGCGTGGAAGAAATTGCAGTGCGTGAACAGCGGCACCAGGAACAGGCCGGGCTGGATGCCCACATTGGCCCCGCCTCCATAGGTCGAATGGCCGCTGCCGGTCAGCGCGGCGAAGTCCATGACGAGGCTCGGGATCACCACCACGCACTTGAGCGCCGCCGACATCGCGTTGAGGGCGCGGGCATTGCCGAGATTGAAGGGCGAGCGATCGGACAGCGGCGCCTCCGGACCGATGGTCAGCAGCGGAAGGTATTCCGGGCTCACCACGGCAACGGTGCGCGAATCCGCGAAGGGCTTCTTGAGGAAGGGATCGGGCGTCGGGTCGAGCTTCTTGAAGCCCTCGCTTGCCGAGATCTCGTTCCAGCCGAGCACCGTGCGCCCGGTGGCGCGCAGCCGCTCGATGAAGTCGGTGAAGGCCAGATGGGCGATCTGGCGCATCATCGCCGCATCGACCCCGACGAGGTCGGCGGTGAGATCGACCTTGGTCGACCCCTGCCCGCTGCTGGCCCCCATGCCGTTGCGCATTACCAGGCCGAACCGGTACGACGGCACGGCGATCCGCGTCGTGCGCGCAAGGATCTTGGCCATTACCTGGTGGTAGTTCTTCAGGCTCATGCCGGAGAGCGGCACCATGCCCTCCGCCGCACGGGCCGGAGGCGCTGCAAGTCCACCTGCTGCCAGAGCCCCCATTACTCCGGCACCGCCATGCAGCATCGAACGCCGGTCCCAATCCGTTCCGCTCATTCAAACCCCCTTTGAATGTGCGCCCGTTCTTTTCGTCGGAAATTACCACGAGGTTGCAAGGCTCGCAACCCAAGGGCGGAGTTGCTTCACCTCCGCGCACGAAGTCGCTAGGACCTCGGGATAGCCCGCCAACTGATCAGGACATGCATGACCGAATCGCTGCTGCTCGTTGCCGGAGGCCTGGTGTTGCTCGCGCTGGGCGGGGAACTGCTCGTGCGCGGGGCTGTCGGCATGGCGGCGCGGCTCGGCATCTCGCCGCTGCTGGCGGGGCTGACGATCGTCGGCTTCGGCACCTCGATGCCCGAACTGGCGACGAGCGTGCAGGCGGCGCTGGGGGGCTCGCCGGGGATCGCGATCGGCAACGTGGTCGGATCGAACATCGCCAACACCCTGTTCATCCTCGGCGTCTCGGCGGTGATCCTGCCGCTTTCGGTCAATCCCGCCTCCTTCGCGCGTGACTCGATCGCGCTCGGCGGTTCGGCGCTGCTGTGCACCGGGGCGGTGCTGCTCGGCGTGATCGGGCCGCTGGCGGGGATTGTCCTCGTCGCCTGCCTCGTGGGCTACATCTGGTGGGCCTACCGTTCCGAGAGCGCCGCGCCCTGCCCCGAGGCGACCCGCCACGAACACGAGGTGGAGGACGTGCCGGTGCCGCCCGATGCCGGCCCGATGGTGCTCGGCGGGATGATCCTGGCCGGGCTCGCCGCCGCGATCTTCGGTGCGGGATGGCTGGTCGATGGCGCGGTCGTGCTGGCGGGCGCGGCAGGCGTTTCGGAGAGCGTCATCGGCCTCACCGTGGTCGCCGTGGGCACCAGCCTGCCCGAACTTATCGCCTGCGTCGTCGCGGTGCTGCGCAAGCACGAGGATGTGGCCCTGGGCAACGTGGTGGGATCGAACATCTACAACCTGTGCGGGATCCTCGGCACGACCGCACTTATCCAGCCGATCGACGTGCCCGCCGAAATCGCCGGCTTCGATATCTGGGTCATGCTCGGCGTGACGGCGCTCCTGATCGTCCAGCTGCGCAGCGGATGGCGGCTCTCGCGGCTCGAGGGCGTGGTGCTGGTCGCGCTTTATGCCGGCTACACCGCGCTGCTCGCCACACGGTGAACCGCTCTCCGCACGCGATCTGATGCCCGAAAGCAACGCCGGCAGGAAATGTTGTTTCACTCTTGCCCTGCTCCGGCGAGCGGCTAGTTTGCCGAAACTTCGCAACAGCTTGCGAACTTCAATTCCCCCTAGGGACGCAACAAGGTAGAGGTGTCTATGATCAAAGGTGATCGTCGGGTCCGCCCGGCGCTGATGACGGGTGTCGCGCTGGCCGGTCTGGTGCTCGGCGCCGGAGCCGCCAATGCGCAATCCGCTCTGGGCGTGAACGGCCCGCGGCTCGACGCCGCCGAGCTCGAGGATGCGCGGCATCGCGACGTGATGCTCGATCCGCGCCAGGTGCTGGACGAGCGGCACGGCGGCACGATCCTCGACCCGACCTACCTTCTCGACGAACGCCACGTGCGCGCCCCGGCGCTCGGCACCGAGATCGAGACCTATGTCGGCCAGGTCGAGATCGAGGATGCATCCCAGATCGTGATCTCGCTGCCGGGCACCCCGACCACCGCGCGCGATCCGGTCAATATCAACGGCATCGGCCAGATGATCGTCAGCACCCCGAGTGCCGGCGGCGGCGTGAACCTCGGCCTGTGCACCGGCACGCTGATCAACCCGCGCACCGTGCTGTTCGCCGCGCACTGCGTGAACACCCGCCCCGCGACCGCCTACGGCTCGGACTCGGGCGGTGTCGCGATCGGCTTCGGCTTCAACAATGCCAACAACACCACCCAGCCGGGCCAGCCGGCAGGGACTTCGCCGCTGCTGAACTGGCTGTTCGGTTCGGCCGCGCAGGGCCGCGCCCCGAACACCACCAGCACCAGCGAATTCTTCTACACCGTCAATGGTCTGGTCTATAACCCGCTCTCGCTCGAGCCGGCGGCGGCGGGCTTCCTCTATGGCGACGTGGCGATCGCGTCGCTCGACACGCCCGCCCGCAACATCCCGACCTGGGCGATCCTGCTCTCGGCCCTGACCCCGCCGTCGCAGATCACCGCGGCCAACGGCACGGGCTACCACGTTACCATCAGCGGCTACGGCGCCAACGGCATCGGGACCACCGGCGCGACCGGCGCGATCGACTATCGTCGCCGCGTGGCCGAAAACTGGCTCGGCGCGCTGACCTCGCTCAACGTGCGCGACACCTTCCTGTTCGGCGGTTTCTCGGTCAACCGGCCGCAGAACCTCTACTGGATCGACTTCGACGATCCGCGCCGCGGCACCCCGCAGGCGACCCCGTTCGACTTCAACGTGTTCCGCGACAACGCCCTGCCCAACGAAGGCACCACCTCGGGCGGCAACTCGGGCGGCCCGCTGATCCTCGACCGGACCTTCGCCCAGCAGGTCGTGATCGGCGTCCTTTCGGGCGGCTCGCGCTTCTTCGGTGCACAGCCGGGTTCGAGCTACGGCACGGCCTCGTTCTACCAGCCGATCTACCTCTACTGGGACTGGATCGCGGCGAACAACCCCTACCGCTACGTCGGCGCGGTCGCCGGCAGCGGCAACTGGGAAGACCCGACCCGCTGGGTCACGCTGCAGGACCCCAACTACTTCATCATCGGCGCCAACGGCCAGCTGGTGAACGGCGTTCCCACCACCCCGGGCGAGCAGAACCTCGGCACCTCGGGCCAGTTCGGTGACCTGTGCGTCCAGGGCCCGGCGGCGGGCGGCGGCGACGCCTGCCTCAACCTCGCGACCGGCCAGATCCGTCCGACCCCGGGCGGCATCGGCACCTCGGGCAACGACACGCTCGGCGAAGGGGCGGGGATCGGCAGCGCGCTGTCGAACAACTTCGGCTCCGACGTCATCAGCCCCGACGGCGCCTTCGCCGCGAACGGCGGCCTCACCGCCTCCGACGAGCCGCAGAACACCGCAGTCCTGCCGCCGGCGACCATCGCCAACGGCCTGCCGGGCGCGACCAACTTCGTGCCCAACAACACCCCGGGCAACCGCCTTGCGGGCGTGCTGCCGCGCTACTTCGACGTGACGCTGGCCAACACCGGCACCACCACGCTGAGCAGCACGGTCACCATCGACCGGCTGACCCTGCGCGGCCCGGCCGGCCTGACCATCAACTCGGGCGCGCGCCTCAACTCGCTGATCGACATCACGCAGGCCGGCGGGATCATGAACGTGAACGGCACGCTCACCTCGGTGGGCGACTACACGGTGATGGGCGGCCTGCTGCAGGGTTCAGGCACGATCACCGCGCCCTTCGTCAACAGCGTGGCCGGCCAGATCGCGCCGGGCACGATCGGCACCACCGGGACGCTGTCGATCGGCGGCAACCTCGTGCTCGCCTCGGGCAACCAGTACCTCGTCGACATCTCGGGCACCGCATCCGACCGGATCGCCGTGACGGGCGCGGCCAATGTCGGCGGCCAGGTGGTGGTCGGCGCGGGCGTGACCGGGCAGGTCAACGGCCTCGGTCGCCAGTTCACCATCCTCACCGCCACCGGCGGGGTGACCGGCACCTTCTCGGCCCAGAGCCTCTCGCCGATCCTCAGCCAGCAGTTCACCTACCAGCAGAACGCGGTGCTGATGCAGATCCGCGCGGCGAGCTACAACTCGGTGATCGATCGCAACAGCACGGTCCAGACCGCCTACGCCCAGCTGTTCGACCAGAACCGCCCCAACGAGGCGCTGGCGAGCCTCTATGCCCTCGACTTCGCGTCGGTCGACACGATCCGCAACACCTTCGCGAGCCTCGCGCCTGTCAACGAGCAGGCGGTGCGTTCGCTGTCGGCGCAGTCGGTCAACATGCTCCAGAACTTCAACGCCGCGCGCCTGCGCGAGGCGGACAAGTCGCGGGCCGGCGGCAAGGTCGCGGTGATCGGGCGTCCGCTCGAGCTGGCGCAGATGGGCATGGCCCCCGCTCTCCAGCCCCTCGGCGGGATGCAGATGGGCGTGCAGGACGGCGAAACCACGATGACCGAGACCAGCCTGCCCGACAACGTCGCGATCTTCGCGGCGGGCGGCCTGGTGTTCGGCGACGCGGATTCGCTCCCCGGCTACACCGTCGGCAACACGGTCGCGGGCCGGCTGATCTCGCAGCCCACCGAGTTCGACGGGTTCTACCTGTCGGGCGGGATCGAGTTCTACCCGGGCGAGAGCACCATGGTCGGGATCTCGGGCTTCTACAGCTCGATCGACGCCAACACGCCGCTCGACCAGCGTGTCGAAAGCGACACCTACGCCGCCTCGATCTACCTGCGTCATGCCTTTGCGAACGGCCCCGTGATCGACGGCCAGTTCAGCATGGGCAGCATGGGCTTCGACACCCGGCGTCAGGTGCAGTTCCTCACCGCCCCGCAGACGCTCGTATCGACCTCGGACGACCTGCTGGTCTCGGGTGCCCTCGGCATCTCCTATGACCTCGAAAGCAGCATCGGCACGATCTCGCCGGGGATTGAGGCGCGCTACGCCAGCGTCGATCTCGCCACCACCCGCGAGACCGGCGGCACGCTCGGCCTGAGCTTCGCGCGCGAGAGCTTCGAGAGCAAGCAGGCCCGCTTCGGCTTCGCCTACGAGAAGCAGGGCAAGCAGATCGCGATCAACGCCAACGCGCAGTTCGTGTGGGAGTTCGAGGACGGTCCGCAGCTGCTCGGCGCGAACTTCGCGACCGGCACCGGCCCGAACGCGAACTTCGTGCTCGACACGGCCGACCACACCTGGGGCGAGGTCGGCATCGCGGCGACCTTTGGCACCGGACCGCTGCAGACGGCGATCTCGGTGGACACTACCATCGGCCGCGACAATGCCGAGGCTCAGGTGGTGCGCGGCAGCGCGACCTGGCGCTTCTGATCGCCGCTCACGGCAAAGAGAAGGGGCGTCCGCCACACGGCGGGCGCCCCTTTTGCTTGGGCCTCGGGCCCGGTCAGCGGATCACGAGCATCCCGCGCCGGCCGACGACGATGAAGCTCGCCGCCAGCACCAGAACGTAGAACAGGGTCAGCAGGTCGAGCGGCGCAGGGGCGGCGACCTTGCCGACATGCGCGAACATCGACCACAGGCCCACCACCAGCACGACGAGCCCATAGGTGATCGCCGCAGCTTCGAGATGGGCCATCCGCATCAGCTCGTCGCAGGCGCGATAGGCCACCGCCGAGAGCGCGCCCCCGACCAGCAGCCCCCCTGCCCCGAGCACGAGTGCCATCCCTTGCGGCACGGGTCCCACGGGCGCGGCAAGAGCGAGGGCGAGGAGGCCGATCCCCCAGAGCGCCATAGCGGCGCCGGAATAGATCAGCACCCGCTTCTGCTCGCGCAGTTCGTCGGCGTCCTCGACATTGAGAAAGCGCGCACCGAGGCGCGGGCTTGCGGCACCGAAGCCGACCGCCACCCCCATCAGGGTGTAGAACAGCGCCACCATCACCGCGGCAAGCGCCGAAGCGCCGAGCCCGTCGACGGTCTCGCTGTCGACGAAACGCATCGTCGCCGAAGCAGCGGCGAAACCGATCACGCCGCCCAATGCGGCAGGGATCAGCAGCTTGCGGACCCAGACGGGCATGGCATTCCGGGGGGTCTTGTCTTCCAGCATCATGACTCGGGCTCCCAGTGATCGATGAAAAGTTCGGGCACCGCCACGCCGAACAGGCGCGCCATGCGTAGCGCGAGGGGCAGCGAAGGATCGTACTTGTCGGTCTCGACCGCGTTGATCGTCTGGCGCGATACGCCGAGGCGGCGGGCGAGTTCGCCCTGGCTCCACCCTTCGGCCTCACGATAGTGCTTCAGACGGTTTTCCACCTGCGTTCCTGCCAGCAAGTTGATCAAGTGCATACAGGCTCTGCCGATCCGCACGTCCGAATCAACAAGGCCTGACAAGAGCTCTTTACAGACAAGAACTCTTGTCAGTCAAGAACTCTTGTCACCCCGCAGGAAAACCGTTTTCCTACTTACGCAAGCCGTGCCTAATTGCCGGGCCTCACCCCGACAGGAGGCAAGCCCATGCCCTTCAAACCCGACATCCCGCTCCTGAGGCTGATGCGCCGCCTCGCCGCCCTGCCCTCCGCGAACGCCCCCGCCACCCCGCGCCGCATCGGCCCAGCCGGCATTGCGCTCGTCAAGCGCTTCGAGGGCTGCGCGCGGCTCAGGGGCGACGGCCTCGTCGAGGCCTATCCCGATCCGGGCACCGGCGGCGAGCCGTGGACCATCGGCTGGGGCGCGACCGGGCGCGACCGCTTCACTGGCGGGCGCATCGGCCCGGACACGCGCTGGACGCAGGCCCAGTGCGACGCGCGCCTTGCCGAGGATCTCGCCGTCCATGCCGCCGAGGTCGCCGCCGCGATCGGCGAGGCGCCCACCACCCAAGCCCAGTTCGATGCCCTCGTCAGCTTCCACTACAACACCGGCGCGATCGCCCGCGCCACCCTGACCCAGCGCCACATCGCCGGCGACCATGCCGGCGCCGCGCGCGAATTCGCGCGCTGGAACCGTGCCGGCGGGCGGGTACTCAAGGGGCTGGTGCGCCGCCGCGCGGCCGAGGCGGAGCTCTATCTGAGCGGGATGTGAGAGCCGGCCCGGACGGCCCGCCTCAATAGTCGCGGCTGACCTGCACCAGCACCGAATCGCGTCCGATGGTCGACACCGTCCCGAGCAGCGCCAGCCAGCTGGTGATCCGGTATTCCACCTGCGTCGCACTGTAGCCACGCCCGTCGGTGATCAGCTCGACATAGATCTCGCGGGTGATGTTCTTGCCGATGGCGATACCCGTCCCGCGCCCGATCAGCGGGTCGGCGCTGACGATGCGCAGCTGGTCGAGCCCGATCGAGCGCCGCAGCTGGCCGATCGGATCGAGCCCCCCACCGCCGCCCTGCAAAGCCGCCACCGCCGCGGCGAGCTGCACCGCATCGGTCGCCGATAGCGAGGTCACCGATCCGCCGAACAGCAGCCGCGAAAGGATCTCCTCCTCGGGGAGCGCGGGGTCGCTGGAGAAGGTGATCGACGGCGACTGCGCGTTGCCGGTGATCGCGATGTCGACATTCGTGCCGTTCTTCGAGGTCTCGGCGAGTACGTCGAGACGCGGATTGATCGCCTCGTTCAGATCGAACTGGATGCGCCCGCGGGTCAGCTCGAAGCGGGTGCCCGCGAAGGTGTAGTCCCCGCGCACCAGCCGCGCCGAGCCGCCGATGCGCGGATCGTCGACCGTGCCGCGCAGCGCCACGTCGATCCCCCATTCGCTCTCGAGCCCGAGCCCCTCGACCTCGACCCGCCCGGGCGCCGTGGCGTTGACGAGATAGCGCCAGGCCGCATCGCGGGAGGAGACCTGCGTGCGCGCACGCCCGTTCTCGCCGTTGATCTCGCGTGTGGCGATGCGCGGCAGGGCGACATCCTCGGCGGCATTGCCCAGCGCCCAGCGCGCGCGATCGACCGTCACCCGCCCCGCGATCGTGCCGCCGAGGCCGTTGGAGACGATCCGCAGGGGGCCGGTGATGGTCGCCGCAAGCCCGTTGGCATCGAGCAGCCGCGCGTTCTTGACCGCCGCGCGCAGATCGAGCGTCGGCCCGCGCGTCGCGCTCATGCGGGCAAGGTCGACGGTGCCGCTGCCGCTCACCGTGCCGCCGCCGGCGGTGGAACCGGCAAAGCGCACCACTTCGAGGCGCGATCCGGCAAAACGCCCGCGCGCGCTCACCCCGGTGATACGGGTGCCGGTGAGCGCGCTCTGCACCGTCAGGTCGTCTGTCGCGAGGGTGCCGGCGATGCGCGGTTCGGCCAGCGTGCCGGTCGCGCTGGCCACGATCCGCACCGGTCCTGCGAAGTCGAAGGCCTCGACCGCGGCGAGTCGCCACAAGGTCTCCGCCGCCCCGTCGAAGGCGAGGCGCCCGTCGAGGCGCCCGCGCATCAGCCGGTCGGTCAGCGTGCCCTCCGGGCCGAGGTCGGCGATCCGCAGCGACAGGTCGCCGCGCCGGTCGTTGCCTTCGAACAGGCGCGCGGCGGCGGTCAGGCGGTCAGCCCCGAGATCGACCACGCCGAGCACATTGATCGGCTTCGACGAGAGCACCAGCCCGGCGCGGCTGAAGCGGTCGATCCGCCCGCGCGCCCGCGCGGTGGGCGCCTCGCGCCCTACCTGCCGGTAATCGATGATCCCCGTCAGCCGCCCGCCGAGGCCGAGATCGGCACCGGCGAGATCGAGCAGGCGCAGCGGCATCCGCGACAGCTTGAGCTCGAGCGCCGTCGCGCCCCCGCCGAATTCGCCCTCGGCGATGACGAAGCCGCCGCCGAAGCCGACCTGCGTGGGCGCGAGGCGCCAGCCGCCGCCGTCCTCGTCGGCGGTCAGCACCGCACGGCGCGGCATGGTGATCGGCGCGTTGCCATATTGCCCGCGCGCCACCAACGCGACCTGTTCGGGCGCGACATTGGCGTCGAAATTGAGCGCGAAGCGGTCGGCGCGGCGGCCCGAGACGGTACCGGTCACCTTGCCGCGCCCGTTGGTGACAGCGGCCTTGGCGGCAAGGTTGGCGAGGCGCAGGCCGCCATATTCGAAACCGCTCGCGGTGATGTCGGCATCGAGGCTGGTGCTGCCCTCGGCGAAGCGGCCGGTGGCGGCGATGTCGGCGCGGGCGATGCTGATCGCGGTTGCGCCGCCGAAGATGGCGTCGCGCACGGCAAGATCGACCGCGAAGCCGATCGCATCGCCGGGCTGCGGTCGGAACGATGCCGTGCCGTTGACCCCGCCGCCCGCGAACCTGAGGTCGCCCGAAGGCCCCGCGTCCGCCAGCACCACGCCGCCGCTGATCGTGGTGCGATAGACCTCGAGCCGGTCGATGGCGATCCGGGTCGGGGCGTTTTCGGGCATGACGATCCCGAGCGCGCCCTCGAAGGGTCCGAGCAGCGATCCGCCCGCGACATCCACGCCGAAACCCTCCCCGCGCGGGGCGAGCGCGATGCGCACGTCCTTGAGCCCCGCGGCGGGCAGCGGATCGGCGAGGACCAGCACGGCGCGCGGCCCGTCGGCGGCGATCTCGGCATCGAAGCGGAAGGGGCCATATTGCGCCTGCCGCCCGCTGCCGGCGAGCACGGTGCGGGTGACGCCGCCTGCGGTGATCACCCGGCTGTCGAGCCGGGCGGTGAGGCGCGGAGCGGTGATGGTGGTGTCGCGGAACGTGATCGGCTGGCCCGCGCCCATGCCGAGCTGCCCCCGGAAACGCACCTGCTCGCCCGCGAGGTTGACGATCGTGGCATTGCCGATCCGGCTGAGGACGCCGTCGAGATTGGCGCTGAGGCTCCACGGCGCGGCGGAGCCGAAGCTGGCGAGGATCTTCGCATTGGCGCTCACCTCGCCGGCGCCCTCGACCTTGAGGCGGCTGGCCCTGATCGGTCCGGCGACGGCATAGGCTCCGGAGCGGGTGTCGCCGCGCAGCGCGAGCGTCGCCTCGAGACCCGGGAAGGTGATCCGCGCCCTGTCGGCGGCGAGCTTGCCCTGGTCGAAATCATAGGTGAGCAGCCCGCTCGCGCGGCCATTCACCAAGCGCGGGTCGGCCTGGGCGATGCCGGTCGTCACCCGCTCGGCGGTAAGCGCCAGCGGCAGGCTGAGGACCGATCGCTCGAACCGCGCAGTGCCCGCCTGGGCAAGGCCCGTGGCGGCCACCACCCCGGGTGCTTCGAGGCGGCGCACCGCGATTTCATGCTTGATGCCGAGATCGTCGAAGGCGCCGTTGAGGTCGGCGACGAGCGTGCCACCCTCGATCCTGAGCGCCTCGCCGAACAGGTCGGGATCGCGCATCGCGAGCCGCACCCGCGCGCCGTCCACGGCATTGTCGGCGAGGTCGACCACCCCGCCCGCGCGCAGGTCGAGCGCGGAGGAGACCACGGCGGCCCGCCCCTCGACAACGCTGTTCTCGAGCGTGAAGGATGCGGCGAGCGCGGTCGCCTCGCCCAGCGCGCGGCCGGTCAGGGTGTCGGCGGGGAGCCCGGCGCGCAGGCGGCCGAGCACGCCATAGCGCCCGGCATCGTTGGTGATGCGGAAGGCTGCGACAGGGGGCTCCCCGCTCGCGGCCCCGGCGCCGATCCGCCGCGCCACGGCCGCACCGCGCCACTTCGTCCAGGTGCCGTCTCCCGCGAGGCGCGCCGTGTAGCCCTGCTCGAAACCCGCCAGCCCCGCCAGCACGCCCCCTGCGGGGGCGCGGTAATCGCCCGCCAGCTCGAAGCGGTCGCCATCGGGTTCGGCATCGAGCAGGAGGACAATGCGGTCCTCCGCTCCGAGCTGCGCCTTTGCATCGACCAGCGCGCGGCCCTCGCGGATGTCGATCCGGGCGGTGAGGTTGGCGCGCTCGTCACGCGGCGTGGCGACCCCCCTGGCGATGACGAGGTTCTCGACCACCAGCCGGTCGACGCGGATGTCGAAGTCGGGGAGCAGCGGCGCGTCGGGATCGCCGGGAAGCAGCTCCGGCAGGCGCGTCAGCCGCCCGCGCCGGGCGGTCACCTCGCGGATGTCGAGCCCGCTCCACAGCCAGTGCAGCGGCCGCCAGTCGAGCCGCACCTCGGGGATGGTCAGGAAGGCGCCCTTTGGATCGCTCACGGTGACACGGCGCAGCACCGCGGTGCGGTAGATGTCGCCCTCGATCCGCCCGACCGTAAAGCGCAGGCCCGAAGCGGGGGCCGCGGCTGCGATCTGGTCGGCGATAAAACGCTTGCCGATGGGCGTCGCGAGGAAGGTGGCGACGAGCAGGAAGGGGGCGAGCAGCAGCGCCAGCGCCCAGCCGATGCGCTTGCCCCAGCGCCGACGGCGTTCGCTGCCCTGTGGCGGCGGCGGCGGCACGGCGTCCACGATCTCGCCCCCTTCCGCCATCAGAAGGCCTGCCCCAGGCTGACATAGACCACCACCGGGCTGTCGAACTCGTTCGGGTTGAGCGGCGTCGCCACATCGATGCGGATCGGGCCGAAGGTGGTCTTGTAGCGCAGCCCGATGCCTGCGCCGAAGCGGATCTCGTTGAGATCGGGCGCCGACCCGCGGCTGACCGAACCCGCATCGATGAAGGGGACGATCTGAACGTTGCCGCCGAACAGCGGCGTGGCGATGCGCGCCTCGAGAGCGAACTCGATCAGTGAGGCGCCGCCCTCGGGATTGCCGAAGCGGTCCCGCGGTCCGATCCCCTGGAAGCCGTAGCCGCGCACCGATCCGCCCCCGCCGCCATAAAGCCGCCGCGACGGAGCGATGTCGATCGCTGCCGCGCCCTGGATGGTCGCCGCGCGCACGCGGCCTGCAAGGACCAGATCGCCAAAGGACTGGTAATAGCTCGCGTCGCCCTGGGCGCGCAGGTAGAAACTCTCCGTCCCCTGCGAGCGGGAAACCTCGGGCGCGAGGAACAGCGTGGCGCGATAGCCCTCGGTCGGATCGAGCAGATCGTCGCTCTCGTCGAGGGTGACGCTGCCGAAAAGTCCGCCGATCAGGAATGTCTGACGCGGAAGAAAGATATTGGTCTGATTGCGGCGGCGGTCGATGTTGCGCTCGTCGGTGTAGAGCAGTTCGCCCCCCACCTGCCAGCTGAACTCCTTCTGGAACAGGATGTTCGAAACCTTCTCGAAGGTCGCGCGCATCCCGAAACCGCGTGAATCCACCGCCAAGGTGTTGATGTCGCTGGCGAAGAGGTCGACCGTCAGCACCTGGTCGCGATCGAGGAAGTTGTTGCGCCTCACCCCGACGCTCGCCAGCGCCTCGCGGGTGCCGAGGATGCCGCGCAGCCGCAGCGCGCCTTCGGGCGGGAAGAGGTTGCGGTGCTCCCACCGCCCCTCGACCTTCAGCCCGTCCTCGGTCCCGTAGCCGATCGCGCCCGCGATGGTCCGCAAGGGCGCCCGCTCCATTTCGACATCGAGCGCGACCTCGCCG
The DNA here is from genome assembly GCF_056868655.1 of Porphyrobacter sp. THAI-01a. Lineage (NCBI taxonomy): Bacteria > Pseudomonadati > Pseudomonadota > Alphaproteobacteria > Sphingomonadales > Erythrobacteraceae > Porphyrobacter > Porphyrobacter sp. THAI-01a. Next base: position 2,380,567 of record NZ_CP180579.1, read on the forward strand.
GGCTGCCCGTCCTGCGGGGCGCGGGTCTCGCGCGGGGTGACGGTGACGCTGGAGACGAGGCCGGTGGCGATGATCGCGCGCCTGAGATCGGTCTCGAGGCTCTGCTGGAACACGTCGCCCTGATCGAAGCGTGCGATGCGCCCGAGGTGCCGGCCCGAAAGGAAGCGGGGATCGCTACTGACCACCTCGCCGAAGACGTATTTGCCCTTGGGCGCGACGTCGAGCGTCAGGTCGCCTTCCTCGCGCGCATGGTCGATCAGCAGTTCGGGCTCGGCAACCTCGGCGAAGGGATAGCCGCTTTCGCCGAGCGCGACGCGCAGTTCCAGCTCGCGCTCGACGATGCGGTCGGCATAGAGCGGATCACCCGACTGGATGCCGAAAGCCGCGATCAGGCGGCTGGCGTCGGGCTCCGGCAGGGCGGGCAGCCCGCCGAGGTCGATCCGCCCGAAGCGGTAGCGCGGCCCCGGCAGGATGTCGAAGCGCACGCTCGGCTCGCGCGACGCGACTTCGGCAGCTTCGTCCGCCTCCGCACCATTCGACCCTGCGCGCCGTCCGCCCGAAAGCTGGCGCACGACATCGCCCGCGTAGTAGCCGTAAGTGCGCAGGATATCGCCGAGCAGTTCCTCGTCGGCGCGCGCGCGGGCCGAGACCTGCGGGGCGTTCTCCTCCCCGTCGTCCAGCGCGCGCAAGGTCGAAAGGTCTTCGAACCGCGCGACGAATTCGGCGCGCTCGGGGAAGGCCTCGGGCGCGGCCGGAAGCGCCAGCACCAGCGTGCTGCTGATGCGCGTTTCGGTGAGCTCGGGCAGCGCGGCGATGGTCGGCGCGGCGATCGCGGCGAGTTCCTCGAGCGCGGGATCGGGCGGGAGCGGCTGCGGGTCCTCGATGGCAAGATCGGCAAGCAGCACTTCCGCCGTCACCGGCGCATCGGGGCCTGCGGGGGTATCGAGATCGGCGAAGTCGGCATCGAAGCCGGGCAGCGTGACCTCGGCCAGGGGATCGACCGGCACGACCACCGGCGCCTGATCGGCGACCCCGCCCGCAGCCCAGCTCTCGGGATTGGTAACGGCGGTCTCGGGGATCAGATCGTCGAGCGACTGCGGCACGGGCTCGGGCGCCGGTGGATCGGATTGCGGCTCGGGCGCGGGCGGAGCCGCATCTGCCGCCTCACCGTCGCTGTCCGCGATGCCCTGCTCCTGCGCCACCGCCGGTTGCCGCGCGGCCGCGGCCAGCGCCGGGGCACCGTTCAGCGCCAGCGTGGTCTGACCCAATCCAGCGACGATGGCGAGACCGAGCTTGAGACGGCGCTGCGTCTCAGGTTGCCGGAAACTTGACAGGCTGGCCATCCTTGCCCCGCGCGCCCGCGCCGGTCGCGACCGGGCCTTCATCCTGCGGCTGGCGGGGGGCGGTCGCCGCCGCGATCAGCCGATGCTGGTCGCGCGGGTCCATGAGCTGCCAGCCTTCGCGTGTCAGTCGCTCGAGCGGGCGATAACGGACCTTGTACTGCATGCGCGGACTGCCTTCGACCCAGTAACCCAGATAGACGTAAGGCAATGCCTCGGCTGCGGCGCGGCGGATATGATCGAGGATAATAAAGTTGCCCAGCCCCGCGCGGGTCGGGTGATCCGGCTCGTAAAAGGAGTAGATCATCGACAGCCCGTCGCCCTGCCGGTCGGTGAGGCAGGCGCCGATCAGGCGGCCCGGCTTGCCGTTCGGCCCGGGCTCGCGATATTCGGTCACGACGCTGTTGACCGGCGTGTGCTCGATCATGTCGGCGTAGTCCATCTCGTCCATCGCCGACATTCCGCCGTCGGGGTGACGCTGGCCGAGATAGCGCGCGAGCAGGGCGAACTGCTCGTCGGTCGCCCAGGGGCGGCATTCGGTGACGATCAGGTCTGCGTTGCGCTTGAGATCGCGCTTCTGCGTGGCCGAGGGGCGGAACTTGCCCGCCACCACCCGCACCGAAACGCAGGCCTGGCAATCGAGGCAGGACGGGCGGTAGGCGACCGTCTGGCTGCGGCGGAAACCGATGCGCCCGAGCGCCTCGTTGAGCTGGTCCGCGTGCGGACCCTTCAATTCGGTGAACACCTTGCGCTCGCTGCGCCCCGGCAGATAGGGGCACGGCGCGGGGCTGGTCACAAAGAACCGGGGAAAGCGGATCGGTGCCGTCACGGGTGGGGCCTATCCTTTGTGCGCCGGAGACTGCGGATGAATCGCGGATCGAATTCGTTAAGAAAATCTTATGCCCGTACCCTCGCCCGGGTAAAAGTCCCTTAACCACGAATTTTCGCGAATTTCGCGCAGAACGTCGGGCGGCCTGCCGCAAAGCGCAGCCGGAGCGATGCAATCCGGGACAGGTGCCCGGTCTGCGATCAGTGATTTCCCGAGTGCGTCAGCCGAGTTCGACCAGCTGCACCGTGTAGCCGTTGGCGCGCAGACCCTCGACCAGCCGGTCGACCTGCTCGGCATCGCGCGCCTCGCATTCGATGTCGGTGATCAGGCCCTTGGCGGGCAGCGTGGTAAAGATGCGCTGGTGATAGATCTCGATGATGTTGACGTTGTGCTCGTCGAACAGGCGCATCACCCGGAACAGCGCGCCGGGGCGATCCTGCAGGGTGATCCTGAGGCGCGCGAGGCGGCCTTGGCGGGCAAGATCGCGCAGCAGCACGTTGGCGAGCAGGCGCGTGTCGATGTTCCCGCCGCACAGGGCAAGGCCGATCGACTTGCCGGCGAAGCGCGCCGGATTGCGCAGCACCGCCGCCAGCCCTGCCGCGCCCGCGCCCTCGACCACGGTCTTCTCGATCTGGAGCAGCAGCGCCACCGCCTTTTCCAGTGCCGGTTCGTCGACCAGCAGGATGTCGTCCACCCGCTCGGCGATCACCTTCGCGGTGAAGTCGCCCGGCTGCTTGACGGCGATGCCCTCGGCCAGCGTGTCGCCGCCGCAGGGCAGGTTCGCGCCCTTGATCCGGTCGAACATGCTCGGGAACAGGCCCGCCTGCACGCCCACCACCTCGATCTTCGGGTTCAGCGCCTTGGCGACGGTCGCCATGCCCGAGATCAGCCCGCCCCCGCCGATCGGCGTGACGATGCAATCGAGATCGGGCTTCACGGCCAGCATCTCGAGCGCCACCGTTCCCGCACCGGCCGCGACGTGGGGGTCGTCGAAGGGATGGACGAAGGTGAGGCCAAGCTCGCCTTCCAGCTTGCGGGCATGGGCATAGGCCTCGTCGAAGGTCTCGCCCTCGAGCACCACCTTGCCGCCGACGCTCTCGGTCTGCATCACCTTCACCGTCGGCGTGGTGCGCGGCATGACGATGGTGACGGGCACGCCCAAGCGGGTGCCGTGATAGCTCAGCCCCTGCGAGTGGTTGCCCGCCGAGGCTGCGATCACGCCGCGGGCGCGCTGCTCCTCGGTGAGAAGCAGCAGCGCGTTCAGCGCGCCGCGCTCCTTGTAGGCGGCCGTGAACTGGAGGTTCTCGAACTTCAGCCAGATATCCGCCCCGGTGATTTCCGAGAGGGTGATCGAGTGCATCATCGGCGTGTTGACCACCGCGCCCGCGATGCGGGCGGCGGCGGCGCGGACGTCGTCGAGGGTCAGGTCGGCCGGGGTGGCGGCGGCGCCCTTGGGGTTCGATGCGGCAAGCTGTGTCGACATGGTGCCGAGGCGATTAGAGGCTTGGAGCCGCAAGGGCAATCGGCGACACGCCCGGGGTGCAAAAGGAATTCCTGTGGGGCTGAAAGTTGGCAAGCGGGCACGAAGGCGATAGCACACGCCGCCTGCCCTTCCGGCCGATACCCAAGGAATCCCATGTTGCTGACGCTTGCCCGCTCGCTTGCCGCCGTCTCCGCCCTCGCCCTCGCCGCGCCCGCGCTGGCGGACACGCTGATCGACAATGTCGACGGGGTGACGATCGACGCCGAGGGCAAGGTCAGGCGCTTCAACGGCCTGGTGTTCGACGATGAGGGCAAGGTCACCGCTGTCCTTACCCGCGGCGACAAGCGCCCGCAGGTCGATTACCGCCTCGATGGCGAGGGCCGCGTGATGCTGCCCGGCATGATCGACGCCCACGTCCACGTCATGGACATGGGCTTCGCCGCGCTGACGCTGGACCTTTCCGGCACCACCTCGCTCGAGGACGCGCTGGCGAAGATCAAGACCTTCGCCGAGGAGAACCCCGGCCGCCCGTGGATCATCGGGCGCGGCTGGAACCAGGAGAAGTGGGGGCTCGGCCGCTTCCCCACCGCCGCCGAGCTCGATGCGGTGGTCTCCGACCGGCCGGTGTGGCTCGAACGCGCCGACAACCACGCGCAGTGGGGGAACACGCTGGCGATCCAGACCGCCGGGATCACCGCCAAGACCCCGGACCCGGCAGGCGGCAAGATCATCCGCGACGCCAAGGGCAATCCCGCGGGCGTGTTCGTCGACAACGCGATCCAGCTCGTCGCCAAGGTCGTCCCCGCGCCGCGCCCCGAAGACCGCGATCTCGCCTTCGCCAAGGCGCAGGAGGCGCTGCTGGCGCGCGGCGTCACCGCGGTTGCCGACATGGGCACGAAGGCGCCCGACTGGAGCACCTTCCGCCGCGCAGGGGATTCCGGGCGGCTGATGATCCGCATCATGTCCTATGCGGATTCGATCGAGACGCTGGAACTGATGGCAGGGCCGGAACCGACGGGCTGGCTCTACGATGACCGCCTGCGGATGGGCGGGATCAAGCTGTTCCTCGACGGCGCACTGGGTTCGCGCGGGGCGAGCCTCAAGGCGCCCTATGCCGACGATCACGGCACCCGCGGTCTGCCGCTGCTCTCCCCCTCGCAGCTCCGCAACCTGATGAGCCGCGCGGCGATGGACAATTTCCAGACCGCCGTCCACGCCATCGGCGATGCCGCCAATGCCGAGGTGCTGGGCGCGGTCGAGGAGCTCTCGGAAAGCTACAAGGGCGACCGCCGCTGGCGGATCGAGCACGCGCAGATCATCGATCCCGCCGATATCGCGCGGATGGGCCAGCACGGGGTGATCGCCTCGATGCAGCCGCTGCACCAGACCTCCGACCGGCTGATGGCCGAGGCCCGGCTCGGGCCCGACCGTCTGGCGGGGGCCTATCCGTGGCGCAGCGTAATCAAGGTCGGCGGCAGGCTCGCCTTCGGGTCGGACGCGCCGGTCGAGCCTGCCGATCCCTGGGCCGGCATGGCCGCCGCGATCAGTCGCACCGACGCCAAGGGCGAGCCCTTCGGCGGCTGGTTCCCGCAGGAGGCCGTGAGCCGCGAACAGGCGCTCGCGGGCTTCACCGCCGATGCCGCCTATGCGGGCTTTGCCGAGGGCCGCTTCGGGCGTCTGCTGCCCGGAGAGCGCGCCGACTTCATCCTCGTCGACCGCGACCCGCTGTTCGCCTCGCCCGAGGCGCTGCGCGAAACGAAGATCCTCCAGGTGTGGATCGGCGGGGTGAAGGTGCGTTGATGTTGCGGGTTCGCTGACGCGAACCGCAGACCGCCCCGCCCCGCCTCCCCACCCGGCCACCAAGATTACCATTACGGTATGGTGGCCGGGTGGGGAGGCGGGGCGGGCGGTCTGCGCCACCGAAGGTGGCACAAGGAACAGGCTACTCCGCCGCCACCTGTTCCGCGGCTGCCTCGGCCTCGCGCGCGGCCTTGTCAGCCTCGACCGCCTTCTCCTGAAACCGCATCAGCAGCAGCGAGGCCTCGAACAGCAGCCACAGCGGCACCGCCAGCACGATCTGCGAGCCCGGATCGGGCGGCGTCACGATCGCGGCGATGACGAAGATCACCACGATCACGTAGCGCCGTGCAGCCACCATCTGCGCGCGGCTGACGATCCCGGCGCGGTGGAGCAGCAGCAGCAGCACCGGCAGCAGGAAGGTCAGCCCGAAGGCGAGGATGAACTGCATGACCAAGCCGAGATAGTCGCCCGCGCTCGGCAGGGCCTCGACTGCGAGCCCGCCGGTCGTCCCGCCGAAGCCGAGGAAGAAGGTGAAGGCGACCGGCATCACCACGAAATAGGCCAGCGCCGCCCCCGCGCTGAACAGCACCGGTGTGGCGAGGAGGAAGGGCAGGAAGGCCTTCTTCTCGCGCGCGTAGAGCCCCGGGGCGACGAAGGCCCAGAGCTGGTTGGCGATCACCGGAAAGCTGACCATGAAGCCGGCGAACAGCGCGACCTTCAGCTCGACGAAGAACACCTCCGGAAGGCGCGTGAAGATCAGCCGCCCCTCCCCTTCGGGGAAGGCGTCCTTGAGCGGCTGGACGAGGATGCCGAGGATCTCGTCGGCGAAGTAGAAGCACACCGCAAAGCCCACCCCCAGCGCCAGCAGGGCGCGGATGATGCGGGTGCGCAGCTCGATCAGGTGGTCGAGCAGTGGGGCGCGGGTCTCGTCGAGGTCCTTGATCTCAAACATCGGCAGCGCCCTTGGCCGGAGCGGGAGCCGGATCGGTGACCGCCTCCGGCGCGGCGACGGGTTCGGCCTGTGCCGGTGGCGGCGCGGGGTCGGCAGGCGGCGGGCCGGTCATCACCGGCGCGCCGGCCTCGGCTTCGGTCAGGGCGGCGGAGCGGCGCATGATCTCCTCGTTCTGCGCCTTCCACTTCTTCTCCATTTCCTCGAGCTCGGCTTCGCGCACCATCGCGTCGATCCCGGAGCGGAAGTGGGCCGAGACGCGCCGCACCTTGCCGATCCAGCGGCCTGCGGTGCGCATCGCCAGCGGCAGGTCCTTGGGCCCGATCACCACCACCGCGACGATCAGGATGACCAGCAGCTCTCCGGCGCCGATGTCGAGCATGGATGGTGCGTCCCGGTCGCCGCGATCAGGGGCGGGCGATCACGCGCCGGTGCTGTCGGTCTTCTCGGCCGGGGCCGGAGCCGCGGTTTCGACAGGCGCCGCGGGCGGTTCGATCCGGGCGGCCTTGGCGGCGGTATCCTCGGTCTCGTTGAGCCCCTTCTTGAAGCTCGAGATGCCCTTGCCGAAATCGCCCATCATCTCGGAAATGCGGCCGCGTCCGAACAGGATCAGCACGATCGCGAGAACGATGATCCAGTGCCACAGCGAACCAATACCCATTGTCTCAACTCCTGAACCGCGGCGGGGCGTTAGGTGCCGCAAGGCCGGGACGCGCGCCCAGCGTTCGATGGATGCCCATTTAGGTCAGCCTTGCGCGAATTGCGAGTCAGTCCGCCAGATTCTCGTCGTCGCCGGTAGCGCTTTCGTCCGCCTCGTCGGGCTCGAAGCGCATGGCGGCTTCCATCGCCTCGTCGACCGGATCGAGGAGCCCTGCGGCGCGCAGCTCGTCGATGCCGGGCAGGTCGCGGCGGCTGGCTAGACCGAAATGGTCGAGAAATTCGGGTGTTGTCGCGTAGATCACCGGTCGTCCCGGCACCTCGCGGCGGCCCGCAGGCCTGATCCAGCCCGCCTCCATCAGCACGTCGAGCGTCCCGCCGCTGGTCTGCACGCCGCGGATCGATTCGATCTCCGCGCGGCTGACGGGCTCGTGATAGGCGATGATCGCCAGCACCTCGGTGGCGGCGCGACTCAGCCGGCGCACCTGCTCCTTCTCGCGCCGCAGCAGGTGGGCAAGATCGGGCGCAGTTTCGAAATGCCAGCGCCCGCCCCGCTCGACGAGGTGGATGCCGCGCGCGCGGTAGCGGGTCTCCAGCAGTGCCAGCGCCTCGCGCACGTCGCCCGTCGCCAACCCGCCGAGATGCGCCGCGAGCGCATCGAGGGTGAGGGGCGCCTCGGCGGCGAACAGGGTCGCCTCGACCGCGCGTTCGAGGGTGCCGGGTTCCTCGGCCGTCACGCCGCAGCATCCTTCAGGCGGCGGATGCGCAAGGGGGCGAAGGCGCCCTCCTGATCGAGCTCCGCCCGCCCGCGCTTGGCGAGTTCCAGCGCGGCGACGAAGCTCGAGGCGAGCGCCGAGCGCCGCAGTTCCGGCGAGGCATGGGGCGGGAGGAAATCACGGATCTCCATCCACTCGAGCGTCACGCCGAGCATCGCCGAGACCCGCTCCAGCGCCGAATCGAGCGTCATCACAGGGCGGTTCGCCACATGGTAAATCCGCGGAGCGGTGCGCGCCTTGACCTGCCCATAGGCCTGGATCAGCGTGAAGAGGTCCGACCGCCACACCGTCTTGCGGTCCGTGCGCAGGCCCTCAGGGTTGCCCCGCAGGAACACGTCGCGCCCGATCCGGTCGCGCCCCATCAGCCGCGCCGCCGCCTCGCGCATCGCGCCGAGGCGTTGCAGGCGCAGTTGCAGGCGCAGCGCCAGTTCCTCGGGCGAAGGGTCCTCCTGCTCCGCCTTGGGGAGCAGCATCGCCGATTTGAGGTAGGCGAGCCAGGCCGCCATCACGAGGTAATCGGCGGCCAGTTCCAACTTCAGCGCGCCCGCGCGCTCGATGTAGCTGAGGTACTGGTCGACAAGGGCGAGGATCGAGATCTGGCGAAGATCGACCTTCTGCCGCCGGGCGAGATCGAGCAGCAGGTCGAGCGGGCCTTCCCACGCGCCGAGCTCGAGATAGAGCGCGTTCTCGTCGGCCTTGGCGGCCTCGGGCGGGAACATGAAGGGCGCGTCGGGGGCGTTCATGCCGGGGTTCCGGCGAGCGCCAGCAGGGCGTCGCGCTTGGCGAGGAGCTCGGCGGCCTCGGGGGCGAGGACGGGCGCGATGCGGGTGCCGGCAAGCGCCCGGTCGAGCCGCGCGGCGGTGGCATCGGACATGGGGGAGAGCATCTCGCAGATGCCCGCCATGTCGTCCATCTTCGCCCAGCAATTCAATATGATGTCGCACCCCGCCGCCTGCGCGCGGGCGGCGCGTTCGGGGATCGCGCCGCCGAGCGCCTCCATGTCGATGTCGTCAGTGAGCAGCAGGCCGTCGAAGCCGATGCTCCTGCGGATGATGTCGCGGATCACGGTCTGCGACAGGGTGGCGGGGTTTTCCGGGTCCCAGGCGGTGAAGACGAGGTGCCCGGTCATGCCGACAAGTGCTTGATTGAGCCCGCGAAACGGGGCGAGGTCAGCCTCCAGCTCGGCTGCCGGGGCGGTGACCGTGGGGAGCGCCTTGTGGGTGTCGACATCGGTGCGGCCGTGGCCGGGCATGTGCTTGATGCAGCCCGTCACCCCGCCTGCCGCCAGCCCTTCGAGCACGGCGCGACCCAGGGCCGCCACCTGCATCGGATCGGCCCCGAAGGCGCGGTCGCCGATCACGTCGTGGGCGCCCGGCACGCGCAGGTCGAGCGGGGGGTGGTAGTCGACCGTGATCCCCATCGCGGACAGCTCCAGCGCCATCGCGGTGGCATTGGCGCGGGCCGCCTCGATCGCGCTCGCGGGGGCGATTTGATAAAGCGCATCAAAGGCTTGGCCCGACGGATAGCCGGCCCACAGCGGGGGCCTGAGGCGCGCCACGCGGCCGCCTTCCTGGTCGATCGAGACCAGCAGCCGGTCGCGCCCGTGGATGCTCCGGAGGTCGTCGGTCAGGGCGCGCAGCTGCTCAGGGTCGACGCAGTTGCGCCCGAACAGGATGTAGCCCGCCGGGTCGCATTCGCGGAAGAAGGCGCGTTCGTCCGCGGTGAGGACGGGGCCGGAAATGCCGAAAATCGCCGGAATCATAAGACCGTCAGGTTCGCACCGTGGCGGTGCGCCTGCAAGGGCCGGAGGGCCTCAAGAGCGGGGAAAAGCCCCCGCAACGGCCCCGCAACCACATCGCGACGACTGCACAACGACTGCGGGACGCCCTCGCGCGCTACTTGATCTGGCAATCGACCCCGTCGTCTTTGAGCGCGGCGCACAGGCGCTCGGCCTCGGCGCGGTTCGCGGCGACCGCCTGGAGGCGATAGACCGTGCCGATATCGACCTTGCCCTCGACCACGCGATACTTGACCCCGGCGAGCGCATCGGTGCGGCGGCCGATGTCGGTCCAGCCCTGCTCGGCGCGGGCGCGGGTGCCGTAGGCGGCGAGCTGGACGCCGACCCCGCCGGTCGCCGGGGCCTGGCCGGCCGCGGGCGGGGCGACGGGGACCGGCTTGGTCCCGGAAGCCGCAGGCGCAGGTGCGGGCGCGGCGCTCGGCGCGGTCACGGGCGCATCGGCGACCACCGCGGGCCGCGATCCGCCCTCGCCCACCACCGGCGCGACATTGCCCGTGCCAGCGAAGGTCTTGCCGCCCGGGTCCTCGGGCTTTTCCTTGATCGGACCCTCGGGCGCCGGGATCACGCTGCCGTCGGCCAACGCCTCGCCGCCCGCGGCGCGGTTGGAGACCCACCACACCCCGCCGACCACGGCGCCGAGCAGCGCCAGCAGGCCGAGCGCGAACATCACGATCTGCCCGGTGTCGATACCGCCTGCGGTCTCGTCCTCCTCGTCCGCCTCGAGCCAGGGCAGGCTGTCGGTGTCGGCGAGATCGAGCTCGCCGGCGCCGTCGTCCAGTTCCTCGTATTCGGCATCGATCATGACGGAATCCCGCGCCCCCCGGCTGTGCTACATGCTCTCGACCGCCTCGACGCCGAGCACGCCGAGACCACCGCGGATCACTTGCCCGATCGCGGCGGCAAGGAAAAGCCTCGCCGCGGTCAGAGCGGGGTCCTGTTCCACGATGAACCGCTTTTCCGGACGGTCGTTACCGAGGTTCCAGTAGGCGTGGAGATCGGCGGCGAGATCGTAGAGATAGAAGGCGATCCGGTGCGGCTCGCGCGCCCGCGCCGCCAGCTCGATCTCGCGCGGGAACTGCGCGGCGCGGGCGACCAGCGCCAGCTCCTCGGCCCCGAGCCTGTCCAGTGCCGCATCCGAAGGCGTGATCCCCATGTCCGCCGCCTTCCGCAGCGTAGAGCGGATCCGGGCATGGGCATATTGCACATAGAACACCGGATTGTCCTTCGAGGCCTCGACCACCTTGTCGAAGTCGAAATCCATCTGCGCGTCGGGCTTGCGGGTGAGCATGGTGAAGCGCACCACGTCCTTGCCGACCATCTCGACGACATCCGCCAGCGTGACGAAATTGCCCGCCCGCTTCGACATCTTGAAGGGCTGGCCGCCCTTCATCAGCTGCACCATCTGGACGAGCTTGACCTCGAAGGGCTTGGGCGCAGCGCCATCGGCGCTGGTCAGCGCGGCAACCGCCGCCTTGATCCGCTTCACCGTCCCCGCATGGTCCGCGCCCCAGATGTCGACCAGCGCATCGGCGGTCTGGGCCTTCTGGAAGTGGTAGGCGAGGTCCGCGCCAAAGTAAGTCCACGCGCCGGAGGACTTCTTGATCGGCCGGTCCTGATCGTCGCCGAACTTGGTCGAGCGGAACAGCGGCAGCGAGACCGGCTCCCAGTCTTCCGGCGGGGCCTTGCCCTTGGGCGCTTCGAGCACGCCGTCATAGACGAGATCGTGCTCCCGCAGCCATGCCTCGGCCGCATCGACCTTGCCCGAGGCCTGAAGCTCGGCCTCGGAGGAGAACAGGTCGTGGTTGATGCCGAGCGTGGCGAGGTCGGCGCGGATCATGTCCATCATCGCCGCGACCGCGCGGGTGCGGAACAGGATCAGCCAGTCGCTTTCCGGCGCGGCGGCGTAGGCGTCGCCGAATTCGGCGGCGAGCGCCTGCCCGACCGGCACGAGGTATTCGCCCGGATAGAGGCCTTCCGGGATGGCGATGGTCTCGCCCAGCGCCTCGCGATACCGCATGTGCACCGACCGCGCGAGCACGTCGACCTGCGCGCCGGCATCGTTGACGTAGTATTCGCGGATGACCTTGTGGCCGGCGAATTCGAGCAGCGAGGACAGCGCATCGCCGACCACCGCGCCGCGGCAATGGCCCATGTGCATCGGGCCGGTGGGGTTGGCCGAGACATATTCGACGTTGACCGTGGTGCCGCCGCCCATCTGCGAGCGGCCATATTCGCCGCCCAGCTGCGCGATGGCGCGCAGTTCGGCGAGCCAGGCTTCCGGCGCGAGGCGCAGGTTGATGAAGCCCGGCCCGGCGATTGCGGCGCTGGTGATGCCCGGCTGTGCGGCCAGCTTGGCGACGATCGCCTCGGCCAGCGCGCGCGGGTTCATGCCCGCGCCCTTGGCAAGCACCATCGCCGCGTTGGTGGCTAGGTCGCCATGCGAGGCATCGCGCGGCGGCTCGAGCGTGACGTTGGCGAAGGAGGTGCCCGCAGGCAGGGTGCCCTCGGCCACGAGGTCCGTCAGCACGGTTTCGATCAGGGCCGCGTGGGCGGCGTAAAGGGTCTTGGTCATGGTTGTCTCGTGCGTGAGGCGCGGTGTGTCGCGCGTGCAAAGAAGGAAGCCGGGCCCCGGGTCAAGCCCGGGACGACGATAGATCGAAGTCTCCCTCGACGCCGCAGGCGTCGCGAGCGCACGCGCGCGAGCCGCAGGTGCCCCGGAGCGGAGCGGAGGGAACAGCACCGAGGATGAAGGCGCGGAGGCGCCTTCGAAACAATCAGCGCGTCACGTTATACTTCAGCTGGTCCTCGGTCAGCTGGAAGCCGACCAGCATCTCGAAGCGGGTGCGGGCGATCGCCGCCTTAACCTCGGGGTCGGCGAGCGGGTCGAGCGCCGCCTCGGCATCGCCCGCGCGTCGTCGCTTGGTGATTTTCTCGCGGATGTCGTCGGGCAGTGCGGCGTCGACGCGGTTGACGTAGCCGCCCGCGGTCGCGGTCGCGCTGGCGCGCTCCTGCCCGTCGGCGAAGGTCAGGGTGACGGTGCCGATGCGCTTGGAGACGACCGCGCTCCCGCCGCGCAGCACGGTGACGAAATAGGGCAGCTGCACGCTGCGCGCACCGCGCGTGTCGGTGCGGCGGGCGTTCACGGTGAAGGTCGCCTCGGAATAGATGCGGTCGGCGGTGTCGTTGCAGGTGGCGCGCAGATTGGTCATCGCCGCGCTCACATCGAGATTGCCGATGGTGGTGTCGCCGGGGGTGCGGAAGGTGGTGACATCGCCGGTGTAGTCGGGGATGCCGACCGCCGGGCACAGGCTCAGCACGCTCGCCACGCCCACGCCCTGGTCGATCACCAGCTCGCCCTTTTGCGAGCAGGCGGACAGCACGGCCACCAGACCCAGTGCCGCAATGGCGCGCGCGCGAAGCATCATTTCAAGCCGTCCTCGAATTTCCGATCCGGTGCGCCCTAGCGAGAGCCGCCGGAAAACGCTAGGGGGGGTGACATGAACGCGCCCTTTCAAGCCTCCGACGCGCCGGCAGCCGATCTGCCGCCCCTCAACCTCCTGATCGCCGCCCCGCGCGGCTTCTGCGCCGGGGTCGACCGGGCGATCGAGATCGTCGAGAAGGCGCTCGAACGCTACGGCTCGCCGGTCTATGTCCGCCACGAGATCGTCCACAACAAATACGTGGTCGAGGGGCTGAAGGCCAAGGGCGCGATCTTCGTCGAGGAGCTGGACGAGGTGCCGGACGACGCGCCGGTGGTGTTCAGCGCCCACGGCGTGCCCAAGGCGGTGCCGGCCGAGGCCAAGCGCCGCAAGCTGCTCTATGTCGATGCCACCTGCCCGCTGGTGAGCAAGGTCCACCGTCAGGCCGAACGCCAGATCGAGAAGGGGCGCCACATCATCTTCATCGGCCACGAGGGCCACCCCGAGGTGATCGGGACGATGGGCCAGGTCGAACCGGGGCAGATGACGTTGGTCGAGACCATCGAGGATGTCGACAAGCTGCCCTTCGATTCCGACGAGGAGCTCGCCTACCTCACCCAGACCACGCTGTCGGTCGACGACACGCGCGAGGTGATCGAGGCGCTCGAATGGCGCTATCCCAACATCTCCGGCCCCCGCGCCGAGGACATCTGCTACGCGACCTCGAACCGCCAGGCGGCGGTCAAGGAACTGGCCCACGACTGCGATCTGGTGCTGGTGATCGGCGCGCCCAATTCCTCGAACTCGCTGCGGCTGGTCGAGGTGTCGGAGCGGCTCGGCACCCCCGCCAAACTGATCCAGCGCGCGTCCGAGATCGACTTCGCATGGCTCGAAGGGGTGCAAAGTCTTGGCCTCACCGCCGGGGCCTCGGCGCCCGAGATCCTCGTGCGCGAAGTGGTCGCCGCGCTCGCCGAGCGGCGGACGATCCACGAGAAGGAAATCACCGCCACGGTCGAGAAGATGGTCTTCAAGCTGCCCCGCCAGCTGACCGAATAGCGTTACGGGCGGGGGGTTGCGGTGGCGGTTTACACCCATCTGGGCGCGGAGGATCTCGCCCGGTTGATCGGCGAATACGACGTGGGCGAGCTGGTCTCGGCCAAGGGGATCGCCGAGGGCGTGTCCAACTCCAACTGGCTGGTGGAGACGACCGGCTCCGGAAAGGCCAAGGGGTTCGGGGGCACGCGCTTCATCCTGACGCTTTACGAACGGCGGATCGACTATGCCGACCTGCCCTATTTCCTCGCGCTGCTCGATCACCTCGCCGGCAAGGGCTGCCCGGTGCCGCGCACCATGCACGACCGCGACGGCAAGTCGTGGCGGTTGGTCGAGGGCAAGGCGGCCGCGCTGATCGAGTTCCTGCCCGGTGTCTCGCCGACCCGCCCCACCCCGCAGCAGGCCCGCAGCATCGGGGCGGTGCTGGCGAACCTGCATATCGCCGCCGAGGACTTCCCGATGGAGCGCGCCAACGCGATGGACTTCGCCGCGAGCGCCGCAATCCTCGCGAAGTGCGGGGCGGAGCGGCTGGCGACGATCGACGCAGGCCTGCCCGCGATGCTCGCCCATGCCGAGACCGCCGCCGCGCTCGACCTGTCGGCGCTGCCGGTGTCGCAGACCCACACCGACCTCTTCCCCGACAACGTGCTGATGCTGGGCGACCGGGTGACGGGGCTGATCGATTTCTACTTCGCCTGCACCGGCCCGATGGCGCTCGATCTTGCCGTGACCCACGCCGCGTGGTGCTTCGATGCGGACAACGCCTACCGCGCCGATTGCGGCGCGGCGCTGATCGAGGGCTACCAGTCCGTGCGCCGCCTGACGCCCGCGGAGCGCGCGCTGTTCCCCGAGGTCGCCAAGGGCGCCTGCCTGCGCTTCGTTGCCTCCCGAGCCGAGGACTGGCTCGACACCCCCGACGATGCGCTCGTCACCCGCAAGGACCCGATGCAATTCGCCCGCCGCTGGCAGTTTTACCACGACCACGGCGCCGCGCTGCTTGCAGGCTGAGGCTCCGCCCGCCAAAGCGGCCGGGATGAAAGAGGTCGACATCTTCACCGACGGCGCCTGCAAGGGCAATCCCGGCCCGGGCGGCTGGGCGGCGATCCTGCGCAGCGGCGGCCACGAGAAGGAGCTCGTCGGCGGCGAGCCCGCGACGACCAACAACCGCATGGAGATGACCGCGGTGCTGCGCGGCCTCACCGCATTGAAGGAGCCCTGCGCCGTCACCGTCCACACCGACAGCCGCTATGTCATCGACGGGATGACGCAGTGGATCTTCGGCTGGCAGAAGCGCGGCTGGGTCAACGCGGCAAAGAAGCCGGTCGCCAACGAGGACCTGTGGCGCGAGCTGATCGCCGCCGCGCGCCCGCACAGGATCACGTGGGAATGGGTGAAGGGCCACTCGGGCCACCCCGAGAACGAACGCGCCGACGCGCTGGCCAGCGAGGAGGCGCAGCGGCAGGCCGATCCGCGGTCGGCCTTCGGGCATTGATCTTGTGAGCCACCTTCGGTGGCGCAGACCCCCCGCCCCACCTCCCCGCCCGGCCACCACAGGATAGTGGCACTATTGGTGGCCGGGCGGGGAGGTGGGGCGGGGGGTCTGCGTCGCGCGTCAGCGCGACACGAAATCAGGAATTGTCTTCGACCTCGGCGCCGGGGCCGTTCTTCTTGATCGAGTCGATGGCGTTCTGCGCGCTCGCCTTGCTGGCGTAGCCCTCGGTCGAGAACATCACTTCCGAGTTGTACTTGAACCGCACCCGGTATTCGCCCGCCTTATCCTTGTAGATCTCGAACTTGTGCGCCATGTCGGCCCCCTCTCTTGTGGTTAACACAAGTGAGAAAATGGCAGATCGCCAGCGCCTTGCCTAGACCCCCTGCACAGCGTGGGCGGACAGGAAGCGCACCGGCGCATAGGTCTCCGCCGCAATCCCGGCGGTCATCGCGTCGGGTCCCTGACCGGTGAGCAGCTGCATCCCCAGCCGCGCCGCCGCAGGGGCGGTCTGGATGCCGAAGCCGCCCTGCCCCGCGAACCAGAAGAACCCCGGCACTTGCGGATCGAAGCCGTAGACCGGCAGGCGGTCGGGCGCGAAGCTCCTGAGGCCCGCCCAGCTGTGCTCGACCGCCTCGATCCGCCAGTCGGTGACGGACTGGAAGCGGTCGATGGCGATGGCGACATCCATCTCCTCGGGCGCGGCATCGCAGGGGTCGGAGGGGATCTCGTCGTGCGGGGAGAGCCACAGGCGCCCGGCATCGGGCTTGAAGTAGAAGCTCCCCCCCACGTCGATCACCAGCGGCAGGTCGGCGGGCGCGGCAGGCGCCACGCGCAGCACGGCGACGGTGCGGCGGAAAGGCGCGATGCCGACGCTCGCCGCGCCGGCGAGGCGGGCGATATCGTCCGCCCAGGCCCCGGCGGCATTGACGATGGTGGCCGCGCGCCAGCTTGCGCCGCGTTCGTTGGTAATGGTCCAAGCCCCGCCCTCGCGCGCCAGCCCCGTCACCCGCGCGCGGGCGATCACCTCGACCCCGCCGCGGCGGGCGCGGGCGAGGTAGTGCTGGTGGAGCGCGGCCACATCGATATCGGCGCAGGCCGGCTGGTGCAGCGCCTCGCTCCATTCGGGGCGGATATGCGGCACGATCCGCGCAAGGGCCGCAGGCCCGAGCGCCTCCAGCCGCACCCCCGTGCCCTCGTAGCTCTCGCGGAAGACCGCCATCGCGGCGCGGTCCTCCCCGCGCCCGACATAGAGCGCGCCGCGCGGGGTGAGGAAGCCGTGTTCGGCCAGATAGCTGCCCGAGGCGCGGGTCAGCGGCACCACGCCTGGGCCGCCGTAGCATTCCTCCCAGAACGCCGCCGAGCGGCCCGTGGCATGATAGCCCGGTGCATCCTCCGCCTCGAGCAGCAGCACCCGCGCATGGGGCGCGAGTTCGGCAGCAATGCTGGCGCCCGCCATCCCGGCGCCGATCACGGCGATATCGTGGATCATGCGTGCACGGTCTCGCGCGGGGCGACCCGGTCGAGGAAGGCGGCGATATGGGCCATGATCGGCCCGCGCACGGCATCGACCTCGCGCAGCACCTCGTGATACGCCTCGGCCCCGAGCGCGAGGAGCTCGCCCTTCGGCAGGCGTGCGGCGGCGCGGACATTGGCGGGGTGGCTCACGAGCTTGTCGGCGGCGGTCGAGACGATCAGCACCGGCACCTCCACCCGCTCGAGCGCACCGGGCGCCTCGAGCCGCATCCACGAGGCATAGGCGCGCTCGACCCAGCGCCAGCTGGCCGGGCCCATGACGAGTTCGGGGCGGTGGTCGCGCCACCACTGCTCGTCGGCATAGCGTTCGGGGTCGTGGGTGAGGAGGTTGGCCCGGGCCGAGGGCAGCTCGCCCGGCTTCTCGCTCCACTTCCACGCCTGGCGCAGCGGATCGCCGATGCGGCACATGCCCTGCGCCACGCGGGCGAGCACGGGAAGCGGCAGCGGGGGGCCGGCGACGCCGGTCATCGGCGCGCTCAGCACCACGGCATCGGGGCGCACCCGCTGATCGACCAGCGCGCGCAGCACAAGGTGCCCGCCCATCGAATGCGCGGCGAGCACGTGCGGCCCCGGCGTTTCGGCGACCCAACTTTCCCAGAAATGGGCAAGATCGTCGATCCAGATGCCGAAATCCTCGATGTGGCCGGTCACGGCGTCCCGCCCGAGCCGCCCCGATCCGGCCTGCCCGCGCCAGTCGGCGGCGGTTACGCGCCAGCCGTCGCGGTGCCATTCCTCGAGCGTCTCGAGATATTTCTCGTAGAAATCGCCGCGTCCGGGGAGGAACAGGATCGAGCCGCGCGGGGGTTCGGCAGCGCCGGGCCAGTCGATCCGGCGCAGGGCGTGCCCGTCGGCGGCGGTCCAGCGGCTTTCGACGGCGTGGGGCGGAATCGCGCGGCGATCGATCATGCGCGCGAGGCCCTGCGTGCGGGCGCCGGGGCGGAGATCGTGGTTACCATTTGGTAAGTCATAACCTGTAGCAGTGTCCCAAAGAAGGACGGTCCGCGGCGATGCGGGCCTTGCCCGGGGGCACGAAGTCGATGAGTTCCATTTCCTACGTTCTGCTGATCGCCTTGGCAATCGCGCTGGTCTTTGCCGCGGTGACCGACATTCGCCACCGCCACATCGACAACTGGCTGAACGCCGGGATCGCGCTCGCCGCGCCCGCCTTCTGGTGGGCGAGCGGGATGAAGCTGTGGCCCGACGTGGGCTGGCAGCTGGTGCTGTGCGCGATCGTCTCGGGCGTGCTGATCGGGATCGCCTACATCGGCTACCGCCTCAAGGTGCTGATCCTCGGCGGGGGCGACGTGAAGCTGCTGGCGGCGCTGTCGCTGTGGTTCACGCCCGTCAGCTATGTGCAGATGCTGATGGTGATGGCGGTCTTCGGGGGTTTTCTCGCGATCGGCTTCATCGTCCGGCGCGTGGTGTTCAAGCCCAAGACGCCCGGCCGCCTGCCCTATGGCGTGGCGATCGCGATCGGCGGTCTGTGGGTGCTCGCGCTCAACCATCTCGACGCGGTGATGCGAGCATTTCCCGGCGCATAACCCGATTTTAACCAGTCAAGCCTTACGCACTGCAACCATACCTGCCCGCTAACCAACCCAAGGGCGATTACGAGGGGGCTAATTGAGCCATGGATAGGAAGAAACTGGTTCTGCTGCTCGGTGCGCTGATCATCGCGATCGGAACGGCGTTTGCCGCGCGCAGCATGTTCGCCGGAGGCGCCGCCCCCGATGCAGAAGCCGCCGCGGTGCCCACCGGGCCGCGCGTGCTGGTCGCCAAGCGGGCGCTGACCGCGGGCACCATCATCACCGCCGACGCGCTGGGCTTCCAGCCCTGGCCCAAGGAGCTGGTGCAGGACGCCTACTTCATCGACGGCGAGGCCGACATGAACAAGCTGCTCGGCACCGTCGTGCGCTACCCGATCACCGCCGGCGAGCCGGTCACCCAGGGCTCGCTCGTCGCGCCGGGCGACCGCGGCTTCCTCGCCGCCGCGCTCGGGCCGGGCATGCGCGCCGTGACGGTGCCGGTTTCGGCCATGACCGGGGTCGCGGGCTTCGTCTTCCCGGGCGACCGGGTCGACCTCGTGCTGACCCAGGAGATCGACGGCGCCGACGACAGCTCGTCGCTCAAGACCGCCGAGACGGTGCTGCGCAACCTGCGCGTGCTCGCCACCGACCAGACCGTCGAGAAGACCACCGACGAGAACGGAAAGACCGTGGTGACCGAATTCCGCACCGTGACGCTCGAGGTGACGCCCAAGATCGCCGAGAAGGTCGCGGTCGCCCAGACCATCGGCACGATCAGCCTGGTGCTGCGCTCGCTCGCCGACAGCCCCGCCGATCTCGAGCGTGCGGTCGCCGCGGGCGATGTCCAGATCCCGGCCAACGCGACGCCCGAGCAGGAAGACAAGATGCTCAAGGCCGCAATGGGCCGCCCGATCGACAAGGGCACGACCTTCGTGACCGGCGGCGACGTGTCGCGCTTCCAGCGCACCACCGTGCCGCCCAAGACCAGCCAGAACCAGCCGCAATACAGCGCGCCGGCTCCGGCCCCGTCCTACCGTGGCGGCGCCGGGCGCGGCGAGGCTCCGGTCCCGACCGGCCCGAGCGTGCGCGTCACCCGCGGCAAGGAAACCACCGAAACGCCCGTGAGCGCCAAGGCCAATGCGGGTGCGATCCTCACCAGCCAGTCGGGCGGCCTGCGCCGCACCGGCCAGGTCCTGCCGTCCGCCGGCGCGACCGTGATCAAGTGAGGGGAGCGAGAGCCATGCCGATCCATCCCGAGGGGGGACAACCCATGAAGCCCAAGTTCAAGACCAAGCTGCTGGTGGCCGCGCTCGCCGCGGTGCCGATGGCGGCGATGCCGGCGGCAACCGCCACCGCGCAGGCCGTCGTCAGCCCCTCGCAGGAGATCGTCCTGTCGATCGGCAAGGGCGAGCTGGTGACGGTGCCCGGCACCATGGCCGATGTCTTCGTCGCCAATGACGACATCGCCGACGTGCAGGTGAAGTCGCAGCGCCAGCTCTACGTGTTCGGCAAGGCCGGCGGCGAGACCACCGTCTATGCCAGCAACGAACGCGGCGACGTGATCTTCTCGGCCAACATCCGGGTCGGCTCGAACATCGGCAGCATCGACCAGATGCTCGCGCTCGCCATGCCCGATGCCAAGGTCGGCGTGGCGACGATGGGGGCCAACACCGTGCTGCTGACCGGCACCGTCGGCGCGCCCGAGGATGCCGCCGAGGCCGAGCGCCTTGTCCAGGCCTTCCTCGGCGAGGGCGCCAACGTCATCAGCCGCCTCAAGACCGCGACCCCGCTGCAGGTCAACCTCCAGGTCAAGTTCGCCGAGGTCAACCGCAGCCTGCTGCGCGAGATCGGCGGCAACCTTGCCACCATCGACGGCTCGAGCGGCTTCCGCTTCGGCGTCGGCACCGGCCGTTCGCTGGGCGGCACCGAGCAGTGGTTCACCAACGGCCCGCTCGGCACCGGCAATGCGGTCGCCCAGTCGGCCTTCGTCCTGCCCGACGGCACCGAGATCCCCGGCCCGGCCGTGGATTCGCGCGGCGGCACCTCGCTGTCGGGCCTCGGCAAGCTGTTCGGGGTGGACGTGCTCGGCGCGCTCGACCTGTCGGAGCGCCTCGGCCTCGTGACCACCATCACCGAACCCAACCTCACCGCGCTCTCGGGCGAAACCGCGACCTTCCTCGCGGGCGGCGAGTTCCCGATCCCGATCGCGCAGGGCCTCGGCCAGGTGACGGTGCAGTTCCGCCAGTTCGGCGTGAGCCTCGCCTACACCCCGACCGTGCTCTCGAACGGCCGCATCTCGATGCGCGTTCGCCCGGAAGTCTCCGAGCTTTCGACCCAGGGCGCGATCACCCTGAACGGCTTCCAGGTTCCCGCGATCACCACGCGGCGCACCGAGACCACGGTCGAGCTCGGCTCGGGCCAGAGCTTCATGATCGCCGGCCTGATGAGCGCCAATTCGCAGCAGCTGCTCGACAAGGCCCCGGGCCTCGGCGACGTGCCGATCCTCGGCAACCTGTTCCGCAGCCGCCAGTTCCGCCGCGGCGAAACCGAGCTGGTGATCGTCGTCACTCCCTATCTGGTGAAGCCGGTCGACGCCAAGGACATCAAGCTGCCGACCGACGGCTATCGTTCGGCCAACGAGTTCGAGCAGCTGCTCGGCTACCAGAACAACGCCGGCAAGTCGGGCGAACAGCGCCCCGGCCCGGTCTCGAACCAGCCCGAGGCGCCGCAGCCGAAGGTGAGCGCGGTCGATCCCGCAGCAATCGTGCCCACGAGCCCGGAAAAGCCGCGCCGCGCCGACAAGAAGAACCGCCGCCAGGAACGCGCGGCCAGTGCCGCCACCCCGGGCTTCAGCCTCTAATCCGAGAAAGGTGCCTCAGATGCCCAATGCACGACAGATTGCACTCGCGCTGACGCTCGGCCTCGGCCTTGCGGGCTGTGGCGGGATGCCGACCAACACCTCGCTCTACAGCGTCAAGCAGCCGGTGGTGGAGCGGACGAACCTGACCCTCGATCTCGCCACCACCACTGCGGGCCTGCCGATTTCCGAACAGCAACGCCTCAACGGCTGGTTCGAGACGATGGACCTGCGCTACGGCGATCGCATCGCGATCGAGAACCCGGGCCAGAACCCGGCGGTGACGAACGCGATCCGCGACATTGCCGCGCGCTACGGCCTGATGCTGAGCGAGACCGCCCCGGTCACCGAGGGTTTCATCCAGCCGGGCCAGGCGCGGGTGGTCATCACCCGCACCAGCGCCAGCGTGCCCGGCTGCCCGGACTGGTCGGCGAAGTCGGACATGAACTACACCAACGGGACGAGCCCCGGCTATGGTTGCGCGGTCAACGGTAACCTTGCCGCGATGGTCGCCGACCCGCAGGACCTGATCGAAGGCCGCAAGGGCGACAGCGAAACCCTGACCGCGACCTCGAACAAGGCGATCAAGAGCTATCGTGAAACAGCCCCGACCGGCGCGAAAGGCCTGATGGACGCTGGCAGCGCCGGCAGCGGCGGCGGCGGTGGCGGCGGCGGAGGAGGTAACTGAGCCATGAATGCACCCTGGAAATCGGGCTTGCCCGGAAATCGCGATCCCTTCTCGGCCTACATCTGCGACGACAACGCGCTGGATGTGCTGCGCCCGGTGGTGATCGAGCTCGGCTGGCAGCCGGAGAAGTGCAACAAGGGCGGCCTGCGCAACGCGGTCCAATCGCTCTCGGTCAGCGCCTCGCCGGCGATCCTCGTGGTCGACCTGTCGGAAAGCGGCGATCCGCTCAACGACATCAACGCGCTCGCCGAGGTCTGCGAGCCGGGCACGGTGGTGATCGCCATCGGCCAGGTCAACGACGTGCGCCTCTACCGCGACCTGCTCTCGAGCGGGATTCACGACTACCTGCTGAAGCCCTTGTCGCCGCAGCAGGTGCATGATGCGCTCAACCAGGCGCTGGCGGTGTTCATGAGCCCCAAGGCGGGCGATGCGGATTCTGCCAAGCGCCACATCTCGACCGCCGTGGTCGGCACCCGCGGAGGCGTGGGCGCATCGACGCTGGCGACCTCGCTCGCCTGGCTGTTCTCCGAACAGCACAAGGCTCCGACGGCGCTGCTCGACCTCGACGTGCATTTCGGGACCGGCGCGCTCGCCCTCGACCTCGAGCCGGGCCGCGGCCTCACCGACGCGATCGAGAACCCGAGCCGCATCGACCCGCTGTTCATCGAACGCGCCATGGTGCGCGCCGGCGACAACCTGTCGATCCTCTCGGCGGAAGCCCCGATCAACCAGCCGCTGATGACCGACGGTTCGGCCTTCGTGCAGCTGGAGGACGAGTTCCGCCAGGCCTTCGAGATGACGGTCATCGACCTGCCGCGCAACATGCTCATCAACTTCCCGCAGCTGCTGGCTGACGTGAACCTGGTGGTGCTGACCTGCGAGCTCACCCTCGCCTCGGCGCGCGACACGATCCGGATTCTCTCGTGGCTCAAGTCGAACGCGAGCCATGCGCACCCGATGATCGTCGCCAACAAGGTGCAGCCGAGCCTCGCCGAGATCAGCAAGGCCGATTTCGAAGCCTCGATCGAGCGCAAGGTCGATTTCGTGGTGCCCTACGACATCAAGGCGGCCTCGAACGCGGCCAAGCTCGGCCAGGTGTTCGTCGATGCCAACCGCTCGAGCAAGGCGACCGCGGCGATCCGCCAGATCGCCGAGCGCGTGATGGGCGTGAGCTCGGATGACGGGTCGGGCGTTGCGGGCGAAAAGAAATCGCTGCTCGGCAACTTCGACCTGAAGTCGATGCTTGCCAAGAAGCCGAAGGTCGATCTGACCGAGGCCGAATAAGCAACCGCGCACGGGGGGCAGCGGGACGGGCGGCAGACCGCCCTTCCCGCCCCGCTCTCCCGCCGCGTCACGGGAACAGGCACCCGCCGCCCTGCGGCGAACCGAGGCAGGAACCGACAGCATGGACTTCTTCCAAACCCTGCTCATCACGCTGGTGATCTTCTCCACGCTGGTCATGGGCTATGCCGTCGTGGCCAGTTCGGGCGTAGCCAAGGCCCAGAAGCGCCGGATGCAGGCGCTGCGCTACCGCCATTCGGAAAGCGTCGATGCCAAGGTCGATGCCCAGTTCAAGCGCGCGATCGCCGCGCGCAAGCCCAAGGCCTACCGGGTCGCGGGTTCGGGCTCGCGGCTCGAGGCTCTCGCGGTGCGCCTCAACCGCACCGGCAAGAGCTGGACCGTCACCCAGTACATCTATGCCTCGGTCGGCCTCGCCCTAGCGGCGGCGGTGGTGATGTTCGTCTTCAGCAAGGCGCCGATGCTCTCGCTCGGCGTGGGGCTGTTCGTCGGCGCGGGGCTGCCGCACCTGGCAGTCAACTGGCTGATCAACAAGCGCACCAACGCCTTCGTCTCCAAGTTCCCCGACGGGATCGAGCTGCTCGTGCGCGGCCTGCGCTCGGGCCTTCCGGTGACCGAGACGCTCGGCGTGGTCGCCCAGGAAATCCCCGGCCCGGTCGGATACGAGTTCAAGACCGTGATCGACCGCATCAAGGTCGGCAAGACGATGGAAGACGCACTCCAGGACACCGGCGACAAGCTCGGAATCCCGGAATTCAACTTCTTCACCATCACGCTGGCGATCCAGCGCGAGACCGGGGGCAACCTCGCCGAGACGCTGTCGAACCTCGCCAACGTGCTGCGCCAGCGCGCCCAGATGAAGCTCAAGATCAAGGCGATGAGCTCGGAATCGAAGGCCTCGGCCTACATCGTCGGTTCGCTGCCCTTCCTCGTCTTCGGCGCCATCATGTACATCAACCCGAAATACATGGGGACCTTCTTCACCGACGACCGCCTGATCGTGGCGGGCCTCGGCGCGGGCGTGTGGATGGGCATCGGCGTGTTCATCATGGCCAAGATGGTCAACTTCGAGATCTGACGGCGGGGGCTAGAGACCAATGATCGACCAACCCGCCGGACCAACGCTGCTCGGCTTCGACGTCATCCTCGTCGGGACGATGCTTGCGGCGATGGCTGCCTTCGCCATGATGCTGGCGATCTATGCAGCCGTCACCATCCGCGATCCCATGTCGAAGCGCGTCAAGGCGCTCGAGGCGCGGCGCGAGCAGCTCAAGGCCGGGATCGTCACCGCGGCATCCAAGAAGCGCACCAGCCTGGTGCGCCGCACCGACACGACCGACAAGGTCAAGTCGAGCCTCGACCGCCTCAACGTGCTGCAGGACAGCCAGATCAAGTCGATCCAGCAGAAGCTCGCCCATGCGGGCTACCGCAACAAGGAACTGGCGGTCATCATCATCGGCGCCCGCGCGATCCTGCCGCTGGTGGTGGGCGCGATCATGGGCGTGCTCATCTATGTCGTCGAATACTGGCCCGACTGGGGCCCGATGACCCGGCTCGGCGCCTTCGCGCTCTCGGTGTTCCTGTCCTACAAGGGCCCGGAACTCTACCTCAGCAACAAGGCCGCCAAGCGCACCAAGGAAATCCAGAAGGGCCTGCCCGACGCACTCGACCTTCTGGTGATCTGCGCCGAGGCCGGTCTCACGGTCGATGCCGCCTTCAACCGCGTCGCCAAGGAGCTGGGCCGCGCCTATCCGGAACTCGGCGACGAATTCGCCCTGACCGCGATCGAGCTGAGCTTCCTCAACGAACGGCGCATGGCGTTCAACAACCTCGCCTACCGCGTCAATCTGGAAGCGGTGAAGGGCGTGGTGACGACCATGATCCAGACCGAACGCTACGGCACCCCGCTCGCGAGCGCGCTGCGCGTGCTTTCGGCCGAATTCCGCAACGAGCGCATGATGCGCGCCGAGGAAAAGGCCGCGCGTCTGCCGGCGATCATGACCGTGCCGCTGATCGTCTTCATCCTGCCCACGCTGTTCGTGGTCATTCTCGGCCCGGCGGCCTGCTCGATCTCGGACAACCTCATCAAGTAGGCGCGGGGATCGGGAAACGGACACGGCAGGGGCCGGAGCGGGGACACCCCTGCTCCGGCCCTTCCTGTCTCCGGGGCTAGCGCGGTTCGGCCAGCCGCATCGCGCGCTCGCGCAGATCGGCGAGCAGGCGGCGCAGCAGCGCCTCGTCCGCAGGCGACAACCCCTCCAGCAGATCGGCCTCGGTCGCCCGCGCGAGCGGCATCACCTCGGCATGGATCGCGGTGCCCTCGTCGGTCAGCGCCAGCAGGTGCGAGCGGCCGTCGACCGGGTTCGGCACCCGCGCGATCAGGCCGCGGTCCTCCAGCACCTTCACCGCCCGGTTGACCGCGACCTTGTCCATCACCGTCGCCGCGGTCAGGGCGCGCTGGGTCATCGGCCCGCCGCTGGCGCCGCTGTCGCCCAGCACCGCGATCACCCGCCACTCGGGGATCTTGAGACCGAACCGCTTGCGGTAGCGTTCGGCGATGAGCGCGCTCACCGCGTTGGACGTGACCGAGAGCTGGTAGGGCAGGAAGCCCGCCAGCTCCCCCGCCCCGCCCCGCCTTGCGCCCTCACTCATAGGCGCGGTCGCCCCACCAGGGGTAGAAATCGGGCATGTCGGCGCTGACCTTGCCCGGATACATGGGCCTGCGCTTCTCGAGGAAGCTGGCGATCCCCTCCTTGGCATCGGCACCCCGGCTGAGGCGGTAGATCGCGCGGCTGTCGATCTTGTGCGCCTCCATCGGGTGATCGGTGGCGGCGAGGCGCCACATCATCGCCCGGGTCATGGCGACCGAGATGGCCGAGGTGTTGTCGGCGATCTCGCGGGCGAGCGATTGGGCGGCGTGCAGCAGGTCCTCGGGCGCGTGGACGGAACGTACGAGCCCGCCCGCCTTCGCTTCCTCGGCATCGAAGATGCGGCCCGTGTAGCACCATTCGAGCGCCTGCTGGATGCCGACGATGCGCGGCAGGAACCAGCTCGAGGCGGCCTCGGGCACGATCCCGCGCCGCGCGAAGACGAAGCCGTAGCGCGCGGTGGCGCTGGCGAGCCGAATGTCCATCGCCAGCTGCATCGTCGCGCCCACGCCCACCGCGACCCCGTTGCAGGCGCTGATGAGCGGCTTGGTGCTCTCGAACAGCCGCAGCGTCAGCAGCCCCCCGCCATCGCGCACCTTTGGATCGGAGAGATCGCTGACCTCGGTCGGATCGGAAAAGACATGCCCGCCCCCTTCCGGCGTCAGGTCCGCGCCCGCGCAGAAGGCCCGCTCGCCGCTGCCGGTGAAGATCACCGCGCGCACGCTGTCGTCCGCATCGATATCGTCCATCGCCGCCATGATCTCCTGCCCCATAGTGCGGGTATAGGCGTTCATCTTGTCGGGGCGATTGAGGGTGATGGTGGCGATGCCGTCGGCCTTGGTGACGATGATCTGGGTGTACTGGGTCATGCGGGTGCCCCCTTGTCTGCTTGCGCGGTGCGCCTGAGTTGGACCCGACAGAAACACTGTCCGCATCGCAAAGACAAGTCCGGCCAGAGCCCTCGTTTTTGGCAGTGCCCTGTCGGCCCGGAGGGCATCACGGAGGCTTATGGCCGCCGCACTTGTCTGCTACTTCCCCCCGACCGCGTGATCGAACGGGCAAGGCCATGAAGCTTCACGAACACATCCTCTTCTGGCTCGACAGCCAGATCCGCATGGGTGAAGGCGGCTTGTTCTGGAACATCAGGACGCTGGGGGGCCTGCCGTTCATCCCCTGCATTCTGGTGGCTGCGCTGTGGTTCGACACGCCGGCAGGACGCACGGCGGCGATCGTCGCGGGGCTTGCCCTTTGCATTCCGTGGAACGCGCTGATTGTCCATCGCTACAGGAAGAAGAAGGAAAGCTGGGTCGAGCCGACCAGGTTCTCGGACCGGAACGGAGGATTCTGACCCGACAGGTCGGAGACGGCTCCCCAAGGCATCTTCGACCGGCAACAAAAAAGCCGCCCGCACCTGCGTGTGCGAGCGGCTTTTCTGCAAATGACCGAGCGACTTAGCGCGGCGCCATACGAATGGCGCCGTCGAGGCGCACGTCCTCGCCGTTGAAATAGCCGGTCTCGATCATGGTCATGGCGAGCTTGGCGTATTCCACCGGCATGCCGAGGCGCTTGGGGAACGGCACCGAAGCCGCCAGCGCGTCGCGCACGTTCTGCGGCGCGGCGGCGAGCAGCGGGGTGTCGAAGATGCCCGGCAGGATGGTGTTGACGCGGATGCCCTCGTTCATGAGGTCGCGCGCGATCGGGAGGGTCATGCCGATGACGCCCGCCTTCGAGGCCGAGTAGGCCGCCTGGCCGATCTGGCCGTCTTCACCGGCAACCGACGCGGTGTTGACGATCGCGCCGCGCTCGCCGAACTCGTCGATCGGATCGAGGGTCATCATGCCGGCCGCCGACTTGGCGATGCAGCGGAAGGTGCCGATGAGGTTCACCTGGATCACGAAGTCGAAGGCCGAAATCGGGAAGTGCTTGATCGAGCCGTCTTCCTTGCTGCGGCTGGCGGTCTTGATCGCGTTGCCGATCCCGGCGCAGTTGACGAGGATGCGCTCCTGCCCGTGGGCCGCGCGGGCCTTGGCAAAGCCGGCGTCGACGTCCTCGTCCTTGGTCACGTTGACCAGACAGAACACGCCGCCGATCTCGGCCGCGAGGGCTTCGCCCTTTTCGGCGTTCATGTCGAAGATCGCGACCTTGGCGCCCTTGGCGGCCAGCGCGCGGGCGGTCGCCGCGCCGAGGCCCGAGGCACCGCCGGTGACGACGGCGGGGGTGTTGGCTGAAACTTCCATTGGTCTTCCTCTCGGATTGGGGGTGATCAGAGCGCCTCGACGATGGTCACGTTGGCGACGCCGCCGCCTTCGCACATCGTCTGGAGGCCGTACTTCTTGCCGTGGCGGCGCAGCGCGTGGACCAGCGTCGCCATCAGCTTGGTGCCGCTCGCGCCGAGCGGGTGGCCAAGCGCGATCGCGCCGCCATGCACGTTGAGCTTTTCAGGATCGGCGCCGGTGTGCTTGAGCCAGGCGAGCGGCACGGAAGCGAAGGCCTCGTTGACCTCGTAGAGATCGATGTCCGCCATCGTCAGGCCGGCGCGCTGGAGCGCCTTGTCGGTGGCGAACAGCGGCTCTTCGAGCATGATCACCGGATCGCCCGCGGTGACGGTGAGGTTGTGGATGCGCGCCAGCGGGGTCAGACCGTGGGCCTTCAATGCCGCTTCCGATACCACCAGCACCGCCGAGGAACCGTCGCAGATCTGGCTCGCCGAGGCCGCGGTCAGCGCACCATCGGGGCTGATCAGCTTCACCCCGGCGATGCCTTCCAGCGTCGCATCGAAGCGGATGCCTTCATCGACGGTGTG
Source organism: Porphyrobacter sp. THAI-01a (assembly GCF_056868655.1). Lineage (NCBI taxonomy): Bacteria > Pseudomonadati > Pseudomonadota > Alphaproteobacteria > Sphingomonadales > Erythrobacteraceae > Porphyrobacter > Porphyrobacter sp. THAI-01a. The sequence goes on from NZ_CP180579.1 coordinate 2,409,517, forward strand.
CATCTGGGTGCCCTCGGGAGTCTCGATCTCCACCGGCACGATCTCGCGCTCGAAGGCCCCTGCCTGCGTCGCGGCAACCGCCTTCTGGTGGCTGGAGAGCGCGAAGCGGTCGAGATCCTCCTTCGAGAAACCGTGCTTCTTCACGATCATCTCGGCGCCCATGAACTGGCTGAACTGGATGCCGGGGAACTTGGCCTGAAGCTCGGGCGACATGTAGTGGCCGAGGCCCTCCTTCATGTGCAGCGTGGCGTTGGAGCCCATCGGCACGCGAGTCATGCTCTCGACGCCGCTGGCGATGACCACGTCCTGCACGCCGCTCATCACGGCTTGGGCCGCGAACTGGATCGCCTGCTGGCTCGATCCGCACTGGCGGTCGATGGTGACGGCCGGGGTCGACTGCGGGAGCAGCTTCGAGGCCAGCACGCCCATGCGCCCGACCTGCATTGCCTGTTCGCCCGCCTGGGTGACGCAGCCGGTCACCACGTCGTCGATCGCGGCAGGATCGATGCCGGACCGCTCGACGACCGCATCCAGCGACCTGGCCAGCAGATCGACCGGGTGAACCCCGGCCAGACGCCCGCCGCGACGGCCACCGGCCGTGCGGACGGCCTCGACGATGTAAGCTGTGCTCATAAGCTCTCCTCTGTCCTCGGCCCCGGCGAAAGGGGCCCGCGCATGCGCGATCAGTTGCGCATCGCCACTCGCCTGCCGCCCCGCCTATTGAAGGCCCGAGGCCAAATCAAGCGATCAAAAATGCCACCGGTTCGTCGTGCGGCGGGCACGGCTTACCTGCAAACTGTTGCAGATAAGGAACAGGACATCTGCAAAATATTGCATGTTCGTGACGTTGAAATTGCGCCGGCCCCATGCATCGCCCATCGAGCAGCGTGGAGGGGGTCGTCTGGCGGGATTTCGTCAGACGCCCTTGACGTTTGAAGTGTCAATCGACGGTCAAACCCAAAGGAGGACGACCACAATGAAGAAGCACACGCTTCTCAAGGCCGGTGCGGCAACTGCCGTCATCGCGCTCACCCTCGGCGCCCCGGCCCATGCGCAGGATGCCGATGTCACCACTGACGCCGCCGCCGGCGAGGAGCCCGTCCAGGCGATCGTCGTCACCGGCACGCGTCTGCGCTCGCCCAACCTCGAATCCGCGAGCCCGGTCACCGTCGTGACCGCCGAGGAGTTCTCGCTCACCGGCACGACCCGCACCGAAGACCTCATCAACTCGCTCCCGCAGGTCTTCGCCGCCCAGGGCGGCAGCGTCTCGAACGGCGCCACCGGCACCGCGACTCTGAACCTGCGCGGCCTCGGCTCCGAGCGCACCCTGGTGCTGGTCAACGGCCGTCGCCTGATGCCGGGCACGCCGAGCACCTCGGCCGCCGACATCAACGCCATTCCGGCCGCGCTGATCGAGCGCGTCGACGTGCTGACCGGCGGTGCCTCGTCGGTGTACGGCGCCGACGCGGTCGCGGGCGTTGTCAACTTCGTGCTCGATACCGACTTCGAAGGCTTCAAGATCAACGCCAACTACGGCGTCTACAACCACAACAACCGCTCGGGCAACGACATCCGCGGCGCGCTCGACGCGCGCGGCTTCGGCTATCCGTCGGGCATGGTCACCGATGGCGGCACCTTCGACGGCACCATCGCCTTCGGCAGCAGCTTCGATGACGGCCGCGGCCGCGTCACCGCCTATGCCGGCTACCGCAAGATCGATCCGGTGCTCCAGGCCCGGCGCGACTATTCGGCCTGCGCCCTCTCGGCCAACTCGGCGGCTTCGGTCGCGGCCGGCGGACGCAAGTACAACTGCGGCGGCTCGGCCACTTCGGCCACCGGCACCGTGTTCTACTTCGACGATTTCGACGACCTGACCGATGCCGACGGCAACGGCGTCGCGGATTCGCTGACCTCGACGATCGGCCAGTTCGGCCCCAACCGCACGCTGCTGGGCGGCTTCACGCCGTTCAACTTCGGCCCGCTGAACTACTTCCAGCGTCCCGACGAGCGTTACACCGCGGGCGTCTTTGCCGATTACGAGATCTCGAGCGCGATCAAGCCTTACATGGAGTTCATGTTCATGGACGACCGCACGGTCGCCCAGATCGCTCCCTCGGGCAACTTCGGCAACACCCTGTCGATCAACTGCGACAACCCGCTGCTCGGCGCCGGCCAGCGTGCCCAGATCTGCGACGGCGAGAACCTGCTCGTCAGCCCGCTGCCGGGTGACGCCTTCTTCGTCGTCGGCAACGTCGCGGCGGAGAACCAGGCGCGCATCGACCGCGGCCTCGGCGAGCCCCTGCTGCCGACCACGCCGTTCAACTTCGTCAACCCGCTGACCGGCACCACCTACAACCGTGCTTTCGCGCAGATCCTGCGCCGCAACGTCGAAGGCGGCGGGCGTCAGGACGACCTGCAGCACGTCAGCTACCGCGCCGTGCTCGGCGTGAGGGGCGACCTGTCGCCGGCATGGTCCTACGATGCCTTCTACCAGTACGGTCGCAACAACTACTCCCAGACCTACCTCAACGACTTCTCGGTCACGCGCCTCGGCCGTGCGCTCGATGTCGTGACCGGTCCGAACGGGACGCCGGTATGCCGTTCGACACTCGACGGTTCGGACGCGAACTGCGTGCCCTGGGACATCTTCTCGCCGGGCACCGTCGCCCCGAGCCAGGCCTCGGTCCAGTACCTCGCCACTCCGGGCTTCTCGCGCGGGGTCGTGAGCCAGCAGGTCGCCAACGCATTCGTGTCGGGCACGCTGGGCGAATACGGCATCAAGAGCCCCTGGTCCGACCAGGGCGTCGACGTCGTGTTCGGGACGGAATACCGCAAGGAAAAGCTCGAGTTCAACTCGGACACCGCCTTCAGCACGGGTGACCTTGCGGGCCAGGGCGCGCCGACGCTCCCGGTTTCGGGCAGCTTCGACGTGACGGAATTCTTCACCGAAGTCCGTATCCCGATTGCGCAGGACAGCTGGGTCTACGACTTCACCGTCACCGGCGGCTACCGCTATTCGGACTACAGCACCGGCACCAACACCGACACCTACAAGATCGAAGGCGAATTCGCCCCGATCCGCGACATCCGCATCCGCGGCGGCTACAACCGCGCTGTCCGGGCGCCGACCATCCAGGACCTGTTCGCTCCGAACCGGGTCGCGCTGGACGGTTCGACCGACCCGTGCGCGGGCTTCGTGATCACCGCTGCCGACGCCGGTTGCCGGGCCCAGGGCCTTGCCGTCGGGCAGTTCGTCGCCCCCAACCCGGCCGAACAGTACAACGGCTTCGTGGGCGGCAACATCAACCTGCAGCCGGAAGTGGCCGACACCTACACCGCCGGTGTGGTGCTGACCCCGACCTTCCTGCCGGGCTTCAACCTGTCGGTCGACTACTTCAACATCGAAGTGAACGGCGCCATCCAGGGCATCGGTGCGGACCTCATCGTCCAGCAGTGCACCGACACCGCGGATCCGTTCTTCTGCGGCCTGGTCAACCGCGACGCCTCGGGTTCGCTGTGGCGTTCGCCGGGCGGCTTCGTGGTCAACCTGCCGCAGAACATCGGCTCGCTCAACACCTCGGGCGTCGACATCAACGGCTCCTACCGCACGGAAATCGGCAATGCCGGCATCCTGACGTTCAACTTCGTCGGCACCTGGCTGGACGAGCTGAACTCGAACCCGGGCGTCCCGGGCGCGGCGGACGTGGAGTGCGTGGGTCTCTACGGCAACCTGTGCGGCACGCCGAACCCCGAATGGCGTCACAACGCCCGTCTGGGCTTCAACTTCCGCAACGGTCTCGGCGCCTCGGTTCGCTGGCGCTACTTCGACGGGGTTGACTTCGACGGCCTGACGCCGACCACCCAGCCGGGGATCGCGGGCTTCAGTGCGGTCAGCTACTTCGACCTCGCGCTGACCTTCGATGCGGGGGACAACTTCAACTTCGTCCTCGGCGCGAACAACGTCTTCGACAAGGCGCCGCAGGTCACCGGCTCGCAGGCCTGCCCTGCCGGCCCGTGCAACGGCAACGTCTTCGCGCAGGTGTACGACGCCCTCGGGCGCTACCTCTTCGCGGGCGTGACGCTTGATTTCTAAGCGTCCGCTTCGATAGACCACGAATGGCGGGCCGCGAGGCCCGCCATTTTCGTTTGAGGATCTCCCCCAGCGTGAACCACGAGGAAGCCCTCGCCCGGATCGCCCGCTTCCCCCTCGCCGATCCGGCGGCGGCGCTGGGGCAGGGCCTCGCGCTGATCAACGCCGATTATCCCGAACTCCTCCTCCCCCACGCCCGCCGCTGTGCCGAGGCCCATCCGGCAAGCGCCCGGGCGCACCAGCTGCTCGGCCTTGCCGCGCGGGCCTGCGGCGACAGCCTGATCGCGCACGAGGCCTTCGCCGCTGCCGCCCGGATGGCCCCGCGCGATGCGCTGATCGCCCATTCCCACGCCCGCACCGCGCTCGAGGCGGGCCTGCCCGCCGCCGCCCTGTTCGCAACCGCCGCCACCCTCGCCCCGCAGGACGGCGGGGTGATCCTCGGCCATGCGGCCGCGCTGCTGCACGAGCGCCGCGCCGCCGAGGGCATCGCCCTGCTCGATGCCGCGCTGGCCGCGAACCCGCTGTGGGTCGAGGGCCACCGCAGCCGCGCCGCCATCGCCGGGCAGATGGGCGCGGACCCGCTGGCGAGCGTCGCCGCCGCCTTTGCCGGGCATCCCCGCTCCGACGCACTCCACCACTGCGCCATCGCGATCGCCCTGCAGGCCCGCGACCTCGCACGCGCCGCCGCCGCCGTCGAAGCCGCCCGCGCGGCGCTCGGGAGCCCGGGCTGGCTCAGCCTGCTCGCCGCGCATATCGCCTCGGAGGCCAGCGCGATTGCCGAGGCCGATGCCCACTTCGCCGCCGCAGGCCCGCCCGCAGACGCCAACGCCGCGTGGATGCACGCCCGCCACCTGATCCGCGCCGCCCGCCCCGAGGCCGCCGCCGCCCTGCTCGAACCGCGCCTCGCCGCGCCCGATGCGGGGCCGCTATGGCCCTATGTCTCGCTCGCCTGGCGGATGACCGGCGACGCGCGCGCAGCCTGGCTCGAGGGCGATCCGCGCCTCGTCGGGGTCTACGACATCGGCCTATCCCCGGCAGAGCTCGCCGCCCTCGCCGATCACCTGCGCGCACTCCACGTGACGCGGGACGCCCCGCTCGACCAGTCGGTGCGCGGCGGCACCCAGACCGACGGCAACCTGCTGCTGCGCGTCGAACCGGCGATCCGCGACCTCAAGGCGCGGCTGCTGGCGATCGTCGAACGCCATGTCGCGCAGCTTCCGGCACCGCAGGCGGGCCACCCCACCCTCCCCGCCGCCCGCGCCCCGCTGCGCATCGCCGGTTCCTGGTCGGTCCGGCTCACCGACGCGGGCTTCCACAAGGATCACGTCCACCCGCAGGGCTGGTTCAGCTCGGCGCTCTACGTCGCGCTGCCCGAAACACTCGGGAGCGGCCGCACCGGCGACCACGCCGGCTGGCTCGCCCTCGGCGAGGAGCGCGATCTCGTCCCCGGCCTGACGCCGCGCCGGCTGGTCGAACCCAAGCCGGGGCGGCTCGTTCTGTTCCCTTCGACCATGTGGCACGGAACCCGCCCCTTCCCGCAGGGCGAGCGGCTGACGGTCGCCTTCGACATCGCCCGGCCCCGACAGGATTGAACCCCATGCCCCCTCACCCCGCCCCGCCCCCCGCCGCGCTTGCCGAAGCGATCCGCCTGCGCCAGGCGGGCGATGCCGCAGGGGCGCTGGCCCTGGCCGAGGCCCATGCCGCCCCCGACGAGGCAGGCGCGCCCTTCCTCGCCATCGCCGGGCTGGCGGCGCTGGAACTGGGCGAGGGCCTGCGCGCGCTCGCCCACCTGGAGCCGCTCGCGCGCCTGCGCCCGAATGACCGGGGCGTGCGCGCCGACCTCGCCAAGGCGCTCCTCGCCGCGGGCCGGGCCGACGAGGCCCTGCGCCTCGCGGAAGGCGCGCCGGAGCCCGACCTTGCCCGGATCGAGGCGTGGATCCGCACCGAGCGCGGGCAGCACCGCGAGGCGGTGGCGGCCTATGCCCGCGTCCTCACCGCCGAGCCGGGGGACGCTGCAAGCTGGAACAATCTCGGCAACATCCACGCCGCCGCGGGCCGGTTCGACCCCGCCATCGCGGCGCTCGAACAGGCCATCACCCATCAGCCCGATGCGGTCGCGATCTACCTCAACCTTGCCGACGTGCTGCGCCGGGCCGACCGCGGCGCGGCCCGCCTCAAGGTCGCGCGCGATGCCGCCGCTCTCGCGCCCACCGACCGTGCCGTGCAGACCGAACTGGCGATGGCGCTCGCCCACAACGAGCTGCTCGACGAGGCGATCGCCGTGCTCGAGGCGGCGGTCGCGCGCTGGCCAGACTTCGGCGAAAGCCATCTCGAACTGGGGCGGCTCTACGAGGCGACCAACCGCACCGCCGATCTCGCCGCCTTCCTCGCGGGCCTCGATCCGGCCGCCTGCCCGCCCGAGGTCGCCTTCCTCCACGCCTGGCTCGCCCAGCGCGAGGGCCGCTTTGAAGATGCCGCGCGCCATGCCGAGGCGATCCCGCCGACCATCCACCCGGTCCGCCGCGAGGCGCTGATCGGCAACATCGCCGAGCGGCTCGGCGATGCCCCGCGCGCCTTTGCCGCCTTCGCCGCGATGAACGCCGCCGCCATCGCCGAGGCCCCGCCCCAGCGCGGGCCGAGCTTCCGTGCCGCGCTGGAAGCCGAGAGCGCCCGCTGGACCCCGGCCTGGGCCGCCGCCTGGGCCCCGCCCCTCGCCCCCGATCCGGCGCGGCGCGATCCGGTGTTCCTGGTGGGCTTCCCGCGTTCGGGCACGACCCTGCTAGACACCATGCTCATGGGCCTGCCCGAGCTCTGCGTGCTCGAGGAACAGCCGATGGTGACCGAGGTGGTGCGGCTGCTCGGGAGCGAGGATCTCGCCACCCTCACCGGTCCGCAATGCGCCGATTTGCGCGAGGCCTATTTCGCCAGCGCCCGCGCCCACGGCTGGGACGGCGCGCGCTGGCTGGTCGACAAGCACCCGCTCAACATGGCACGCGTGCCGCTGATCCACCGCCTTTTCCCAAAGGCGCGCTTCATCCTCGCCGAACGCCACCCGGCCGATGTCGTGCTGAGCTGCTTCATGGCCAACTTCACGCTCAACCACGCGATGCGCAGCTTCACCGATCTGGAGGAGGCCGCGCGCACCTATGACGCGGTCTTCACCGCGTGGCACAGGGCGCTGGCGCTGCTGCCCGTCGAGACCCGCGCGGTGCGCTACGAACGGCTGGTGGAGAATCCGCGCGCCGAACTGCAGCCGCTGGTCGAATGGCTCGGCCTTGCCTGGAACGACCGGCTGCTCGCCCACGAGGAGACCGCGCGCACCCGCAGCCGCGTGCGCACGGCGAGCTATGCCCAGATCGGCGAGCGGCTCTACACCCGCGCGCGCGGGCGCTGGGAGCGTTATGCCGAACAACTCGAACCCGTGATGCCGCTCCTTGCCCCGTGGATCGCGCGGATGGGCTATGACGGGTGAGCGCCGCAGGATTTGCCAGCATCGCCGCACCGGCGTAACGGTGGCGGCAAGGACGGGGCCTCGCGGCCCCATGCGAGGGAACATGACGAGGATGATCGCCTTCCGAGCCGCAGGTGCCGCCTTCCTGGCGCTCGCCGCCGCTCCGCTCGCCGCGCAGGATGCCAAGGGCGAGAGCAGCTACGTCACGGCGCTGCGCGACTGTCAGGCCAAGGCCGATCCGGCCGAGCGCCTCGCCTGCTACGACACCGCCGTTGCCGCGATGGTCGCTGCCAGCACCGAGGGCGAGGTGCGCGTCGTCGACCGCGAGGCGGTGCGCCAGACGCGCCGCAAGCTGTTCGGCTTCGCGCTCCCCGATCTCGGCATCTTCGGCGGCAAGACCGACAAGGAGGACCCGGCACAGGCCGAGGAATTCGCGACGCTCGAAACCACGATCGCAGGCGTGCGGCCGATCAAGGGCAGCTACGTCATCACCACGGCGGAAGGCGCGGAATGGCAGCTCGACGAGGTGCCCTCGCGGCTGATGTCGCCCAAGGTCGGCCAGTCGCTCGAAATCAAGAGCGGCGCGCTCAGCAGCTATTTCCTGCGCATCGACGGGCAGAAGGGCGTCAAGGGCAGGAGGGTGCGCTGAGATGTCGGAAGGCGACCTGAAGACCCTGTTCGCGATCGACCCGGCGCTCGACGTGCCCGCGCTCGCCGCCCGTTTCGCGGCGACGGGGCGGGTGCAGATCCGCAATGTCCTGACGCCCGAGAGCGCGCGCGAACTCCAGATGGTGCTCGCGCGCGGCACGCCGTGGGGCATGGCGGTGGGTGCGGGGGCGGAGAAGCCGGTCAGCATCAGCGCCGCCGAAAGCCGCACGCGGAAGGGCCAGCAGGACTTGCAGCAGGCCTCGCGCAATGCCGAACAGCACTCGGCCCGCGGCGAATACGGCTTCCGTTTCGCCCATTACCCGATCCTCGAGGCGCTCCAGCAAGGCCGTGACCCGGGCGGGCCTCACGAGGTGCTGATCGAGCATCTCAACGCCCCCGCCTTCCTCGATCTGGCCCGCGCCGTGACGGGCATTCCGGGGCTGTTCAAGGCCGATGCCCAGGCCACGCTGTTCGCCCCGAACCACTACCTCGGCCGCCACATCGACAGCCACGTGGCAGAAGGCTGGGAGGTCGCCTATGTCCTCAATCTCGCGCGCGAGGACTGGCATCCCGACTGGGGCGGCTATCTGCTGTTCCTCGACGAGGAGGGCGACGTGATCGAGGGCTTCCGTCCGCGCTTCAACGCCCTGAACCTGTTCCGCGTGCCGCAGCCGCACAGCGTCAGCTATGTCCCGCCCTTCGCGCCGATCGGGCGGATGGCGGTCACGGGATGGCTGCGCAGCCGATGAACCTTCCCGCGAGCGCGCAAGGGGTGGCGCAGGCGGCGAGCCAGCTGGCGGCAGCCGGGCGCGACGGCGAGGCGGAGGCGCTCTACGCCCGCGGGCTGGCGGCCTTTCCCGATGACGCGCGGCTCGCCAACAGCGCGGGCAATTTCCACTTCCGGGCCGGAAGGCTCGACCGCGCGCTGGCGCTGTTCGAGCGCGCGCTGGCGCTGGCGCCCGATCTGGTCGAGGCGGCGGTGAATGCGGCGATCACGCTCGGCCGGATGGAGCAGCCGGCGCGCGCCGCAGCGCTGCTCGCGCCGCTGGAACGCGCGGGTGCGGGGAATGCGGGCTATTGGCGGATCCGGGCCGACAGCGAGCGGCAGGCCGGGCGCCATGCCGCGGCGAGCGCCAGCATGGCGCGCGCGGTCGCGCTCGATCCCGAGGGGCCGCAGACTGCCCGCAGCCGCGCCCGCCTCGCGCTCGAACGCGGCGCGCCCGATGCCGTGCCCCTGATCGAGGCGGCGCTGATGCGCAATCGCGGCGATCCGCACCTGCTGTTCGACTACGCCCAGGCGCTCGCGGTCGCGGGGCGGATGGGCGAGGCGCTGGAATGCACCACCACCCTCGTCACCCACCTGCCGGGCTGGACCGAGGCCCTGAAGCTCCACGCCGAGCTGCGCTGGGCGGCGGGCGAACGCGGCGAATTCTCCGCCCATTTCGAGCAGGCGCTCGCTGCCCCGGGCGCGGGTCCTGCCGTGTGGCGCGCCTGGAGCGAGACGCTCGACGGGGTCGATCGCCATGCCGAGAGCGCCGCCGTCCTCGCCCGGGCGCGAGCGGCCTTTCCGGCGGACACGGGCCTAGCCCTCGCCCATGCGGTCGCGCTCGGCGAGGCAGGCGAGGCGGAGGCGGCACAGGCGGTGCTCGATGCCTTCGCGGGCGAGAACGACGCGGACTGGGCTGTCGCGCGCGGGCGCAACCGGCTCCGGCTGGGCGATGCGCAGGGGGCTGCCGGGGCGCTCGAACAGGCGCTCGCCCTGCGTCCCGAGGATGTCGCGGCCTGGGCGCTGATCGACTGCGCCTGGCGGCTTTCGGGCGATGCGCGGCACGCCTGGCTCCATGGGCAGCCGGGCCTTGTGCGCCAGCTCGCCCTGCCGCTGAGCGCGGCGGAGCGGGCGGAGATCACCGCCCTTCTGACCCGCCTGCACGCCCATTCCGCCATGCCGATCGGGCAATCGGTCAAGCAGGGCAGCCAGACCAAGGGCGCGCTGTTCGCCCGGGCCGAGCCGGAGCTGGCGCGGCTGGAGACGGCGCTGCGGGCGGCGATGGAGGAATACCGCTCGGGGCTTCCGTCCCCCGACCCCGCGCACCCGCTGCTGCGGCGGCGGGATGATCCCTGGGGCATCGTCGGCAGCTGGTCGATCCGGCTCGAGGGGCAAGGCCACCACGCCGCCCATATCCACCCGCGCGGGCTGCTCTCCTCGGCGAGCTACTGGCTCGTCCCCGAGGAGATCGACGGCCCCGGCCAGCCCGGCTGGCTCGAACTCGGCAATCCGCCCCCGGGGCTGGCCGAAGGGCTCGGCAGCCTGCACGCGGTGCGGCCCGAGGCGGGGACGCTGGTGCTGTTTCCGAGCACGCTGTTCCACGGCACACGCCCGATCACTGAGGGCACGCGGATGACTGTCGCCTTCGACGTCACGGCAAGGGTCTGACCGCCGCGAACGCGCAAACGACCGGCGCACGACCCGCCGACGACCCGCCGACGACTGCACAACCACGGCACAAAGAAAAAGGGCGGCGGACCCGATGGTCCGCCGCCCCTTTCGTTCGCTTTCCGATCAGGATCAGAAGCGGAAGTTCACACCCATGAAGAAGTCGCGGCCGAGCACGTCGAAGAAGCTCGGCAGGGTGTTGGCCTGCTCGGCAGCGGCGCCCAGAACCGGGGGCTGCTTGTCGAACAGGTTGTTGACGCCCGCGTTGATCGTCATGCGCTCGTCGATGTCGAACCCGACAGCGAGGTCGATGTAGTTCCACGCACCGATCGAGCGCAGCGGCAGAGCGTTGTTCTCGATCCGGGTGTTCCCGCTGAAGGTGTTGTTCACGCGGAAATCCTGCGTCGGAGCTTCATAGCGCCAGCGCACCGAGAACAGGGCCGGGCCCTGGGTGTAAGTCACGCGGACGTTATGACGGTAGTCGGGCAGACCATAGGTGCCCTCGACGATGTTCTCGCGCAGCGGCAGCAGGGCCACCGGGGTGTTGCGGAACTTGTCGAGCCAGGTGCCGAGGTAGAAGAGCCCGAGCTCGCCGTTGAACAGCGGGAGGCTGTAATCGACCTGGATGTCGATGCCCGCCGTTTCGAGCTTGCCGACGTTGTCCTGCACCAGCGACGGGTTCTGGCCGCCCGAGTTCAGACCCAGTGCACCCGTACCCGGGTTGCGCTTGCCGACGAAGGCCGAGCACGCCGCATCGTTGAGGTTCTGCACCGTGTTGAAGCAGAGCGACAGAGCCGAAGCCAGACCGCCCAGACGGGTGTTGATCGTGTCTTCAACGGTGATGTTGAAGTAGTCGACCGTGATGTTCAGGCGCGGCACGAAGCTCGGCTGGAGCACCACACCGATGGTGTAGGTGTCCGAGGTTTCCTCGCCCACGTTGGGGTTGCCGCCGAAGTCCGCCTGGATCTGCGCGTTGGGCTGGACGCCCGCACCGAACACGGCGCCGGCCGGCACGCCCGAGGCGATGCAGAAGGCCCGCAGCGCATCGGTGCGCTCGGCCACCGGACCGCGGTTCGAGCAGGGGTCGGTAGCCGCCGGGAAGCCGGTCGAGGCACCGCCGAACAGATCCTGCACGTTCGGGGCACGCACCGCGCGCGAGTACTGGCCGCGGAAGCGGATGCCCTCGATCGGCGACAGTTCGCCACCGACGTTGTAGGTCCAGGTCCCGCCGACGCGATCGAGCGAGTAATCCGAGTAACGGAACGCGCCTTCGACGGTCATCGAGTGGATCAGACCGTCCTCGACGATCGGAACGCGGACTTCGCCGAAGACTTCCTTCACGTCGTAGCCGCCGCGGGTCGGCAGACCGGCGTTGAAGCCGAGCACGTCGCCCGAAGCGAGGAAGGTGTCCGGAATGAACTCCGAGTCCATCTTGCGGTATTCGACACCGGCCGCGAAGCCGACATCATCCGCACCGAAGCCGAGGTTGAACAGGGTCCCGCTGATCGAGCCCACCACGTTGCTCATTTCCGAGGTCGTGATGTTGGTGGCGTTGATCGACAGGTAGCGCAGCGCCGCCGGGTCGGTGAGACCAAGGCCGAACACGTTGAGCGGCACGCAGCCCGCAGCCCGCGCCGAGGCGTCGATGCAGCGGTGCTGGCCGTTGACCACTTCGGTCGTCAGCGCGTTGCGGAAACGGCTGGCCGAAATGTTGCCCTGCTGGATGTTGGTGTTGGTCGTCCGGGCGTACGAGTAATACGCGTCGAAGTTGATGTTGTCGGTGATCCCGCCGCGGATACCGCCGAGGACACGGAACGCTTCGCGGCTGGCGTTCGAGTTACGCGAGCCGATGTCGTTGAAGCGGAAGTTGACCTGGGTCTGACGGTAGAGCGGGTTGCCGAGGGTCGCGCCCGCGGTGGTGCTCACCGGGTTCTGCAGCAGCAGCGCACGGGTCTGGTCGTTGAAGAACGGGCTGTTCACGAACAGCGGAACCGAAACGCCGGCCGGAGTCGGCGCGAGTTCCTGGGCCACTTCGTTGCGCACGAAGGAGAGTTCCGAATAGGCTTCGATGCCGTCGGTGAACTCGTAGTGGCCATAGGCCCCGATCAGGTAACGCTCCTGCGGAAGCTGGAGGTAGTTGTCGGGCGCGAAGTTGTAGAGATCCTGCGGATCCTGGAACAGACGCGAACCGCCACCGGTCGGGTTGGCGATGTAGGTGCTCTGGCCACCGGTCGGACCGGCGATGAAGGTGCCGATCGGGGTGGTCGCCGAACCCTGCGGAATGAAGCCGAGCTCGCCGCCGCGGGCGAGACAGGTGCCGACAGCGATGCCGGTCGGGAACGGGGTCCCGATGTCACCACGGCCGGTGCTGCCCGGAACGATACAGCCATCGCCGCTGGCGCGCTCGGAGAACACGCGGGCGTCCTGGAAGACCGGGCTACGACGGGTGTAGTTGGCGAACATGGTCACCGCACCGCGACCGTCGTCGAACGACGAGCCGATGGCGGCGTTGAACTGGTAACGCTCGCCGTCGCCGCGGCTGGTCAGCGAGTAGCTGCCGCCGAGTTCGAGGCCTTCGATGTCACGCAGCTTGAAGTTGACGACACCGGCGACCGCGTCCGAGCCGTAAACGGCCGAGGCACCGCCGGTCACGACTTCCACGCCGCCCAGCAGGAACTGCGGGATGGTGTTGAGGTCGACGATCTGGTTGGTATCGTAGAACATCCAGCGGCGGCCGTTGACCAGCACCAGGGTGCGGGTGGCGCCGAGGTTGCGCAGGTTGAGGGTCACCGCGCCGTTGCCCGGGTTGTTCGAGAAGCCGGTCAGGCCGGGAAGAACCTGCGGCAGGGTGTTGAGCACCTGCTCGACGTTGACCGCACCGGTCAGACGGAATTCCTCGGGCGAGACGACCGCCACCGGGCTGGTCGACTGGAGGTCGGTGCGCTGGATGCGCGAACCGGTGACGAGAATGGCGGTGGATTCTTCGGTCTGTGCGCCGGTGCCCGAGACGTTGGCGGTCTCGGTATCCTGCGCATAGGCCGGAGCGGCGAACATGGCGCCTGCCATGATAGTGCCAGCGAGCAGCGATGCCTTCTGGAAGCGTTGCATTTAGGGGTCCCTCTCTGATGCGCGCGCGCCATGCGCACGAAGCTAAGGAGGCCCTCCTAGGTTAATCACATCGAGGCTCGCAATCGGCCCGTTGCGATTTGAAGACACTTGGGTCAGGCCTGTTGCAGTTCGGATACACCTCGGTTGCCGCCCTAGGGCCGCCTGTGTGACATATCTGCAATTTGCTGCAGATGTGCCGGTTGGACTGCGGCTGCGATCGCCGCTATGCAGCGCAGCAAGGGAGACATGCCATGATCCGTTCGTCCGTTCCTCGCCCCTCCGCAAGGCGCGTCCTGACCCGCAGCGCGGCCGCGGCCGGGCTGGTGCTGGTGGCCGGAGCAGCCGTGATGGCCCAGCCGGTATTCGAGGGCTCCGCGAGCCTTGTCGACGGTCTGCGCGCCTGCCGCGCCCTGCCCGGCAGCAGCGAGAGGCTCGCCTGCTACGACGACAAGGTCGGCGCGCTGCTCGGTGCGGTGGACGCGGGCGACGTGCGGCTGGTCGACCGCGAGCAGGTGCGCAAGACCCGCCGCCAGCTGTTCGGCCTCAGCCTGCCCGAGGTCGACATCCTCAAGCCCGACGCGAGGGACGAGGCGGAGAACAAGGACAGCGCCGACCTGTTCGAGACCACGATCGCCAACGGCCGCCAGGTCGGCCCCGCCACGTGGCGCTTCACCACCGTGGAAGGCGCCGTGTGGGAGATCAACAACCCGCCGCGCAAGATCGCCCCGATCAACGCGGGCGACAAGGTGGTCTTCAAGAAGGCGGCGCTCGGCTACTACTTCATCCGCATCAACGGCCAGATCGGCGTGAAGGGCCGGCGCGTCTCCTGACCTGCGCACACCACGCGAAAGGGCCCGGCCATCGCTGGCCGGGCCCTTCGTGCGCCGGGCGGAAGGGCGTTAGAGCCCGCCGGGACCGCAATCGTTGGCGAGATAGTCCAGCATCTTGGTGAAGAACTGCTGCTGGTGCTTGTACATCAGCGTGTTGTAGAAGTGGTCCGCCCCCTCGAGCGTGATGAACTGGCCGTCCTTGCCGGTCTGCTCGAAGGCCTTCTTGTAATCGGTGAAGTGGTAATAGAGCACGCGGCGGTCGACATCGCCGTGCACCATCAGCAGCGGGATGTTGACCTTGGCCACCTCGTCCACCGGGTTCATGCCGTAGGCGGTGTTGAGCCAGTACTGGTCGACCGCGCTGTCGCGGCCACGGCCCCAGACCGCCTTCAGCTTGGGCCAGTTCGACAGCGCCGCCCCGGCGATGGTGCACTGGTAGATGTTGGGCTCGCGGCTCGCCGCGATCAGCGCCGCATAGCCGCCATAGGACCACCCGAACATCGCGATCCGGTCAGGGTCGACGAGGCCCTGCTTCACCAGATGGAGCGCGCCGTCGTCCTTGTCGTCCTGCATCGCCTTGCCGTATTCGCCGAAGCCCGCGAGGAAGTGCTCGCGCCCCCAGCCGACCGTGACGCGGTATTGCGGCTGGAGCACCATGTAGCCCTGGTTGGCGAGCAGCTGGCCCCACTCGTCATAGGTGATGACCTCGTTCACCATCGGGCCGCCGTGCGGCAGCACGATCAGCGGGAACGGCCCCTTGCCCTTGGGCTTGGTGACGTAGCCCGGAATGATCCGCCCGTCGCGCGCGGGATAGCGGATGTATTCGACATCGGCGAGCGTCTCGGGGTTGAGCAGCGGGTTGCGGCTGCCGAGCTTGGCGAGCTTGCCGTCCTTGACCAGCCAGAAGGATCCGGGATCGCGCGGCCCGCGATTGGTGACGATCATGCTGCGCCCGTCGACCGAACGGCTGGAGATGCTGACCTGGTGCGCGTAGGGGATCTGCTGCTCGAGCGCCTCGTAGAGCGCCTTTTCCTCCTCGTCGAACCAGTGGCGCTCCATCTTGGCACCCGGATAGATCGCGGCGACCATCCTGTCGTTGCCGGGGATCGAATGGGTCTGGACGCCCATCACGTCGGCGTCCTTGTCCTGGAACAGCTTCTTGCCGAGCTTGCCGGTCTGGAAGTCGAACTCGAACAGCGCCGCCTTGTCCTCGCCCTCGGCCCAGTTGACGAAGTAGCCGAGGTTGGGGTTGTCGGGATCGAGACCGACGAGGCCGGGAATGTCGGTGTAGACCGTGGCGACGTTCTTCACGTCGTTGAGATCATATTCGAGGAACTGCGTCCACGAACCGTCGCCCGGCTTGCGGTAGAAGAACTGCAGCTTGTTCGAGACGGAATCGATGCTCTGGGTGAAGCGCGGATTGCCGTCGTTGTCGAAGGTCGCCTGCGGGAACTTGCCCGAACCGCGCAGCACCAGCGTGCGGGCACCGGTGTTGAGATCGAACTTGTAGTAGGAACGCGGCCGGAAGCGGGCGAAGGGATCGCTTCCGGTGCCGTCGCCCACCGCCGTGCCGGTCGACACGAGGATGTGGTCGGGTTCCTTGGGCAGGGTGTTCACGAGGCCGAAATTGCCGTCCACGCGGCTGAACTTGTTGGCTTCGAGATCGTAGAAGAAGGACTGGTAGCCGCGCACGTCCTCTTCCTGGCCCTTCACCGTCTTGCGGATCACCTGCCAGGCGCTGCCGTAGATCTTGGTCCCGCTCACCCAGGTCGCCGAGATGATCTCCATCGGGTCCGCTGCCAGCCGGCGCAGCGGCTTCGACAGATCGTCGGTGCGGTAGATCTCGAGGATGTAGTCGCCCTCGCGGCTTTCGACCTTGTGCACCAGCAGGTGCTTGCCGTCGGGCGAGATCTGCACCGCGTTGACGACATCGCGCAGCGCCCAGACCTCGATCGGGACATTGCCCTGCGCCTGCGTCGGCGCGGGGGCGGCGGTGAGGAGGCCGAGGGCGGAAGCGCCGACCAGGGCGGCGGCGAGCGAGGCTTTGAGAAGTTGCATGATCCGTGCGTTCCCGTGGGGGCGAGAGTTGAAGCGGTAACCGGGGCCGGAGCGGCAGCGTCCGGCGCGACCGGGTCAAACGAAAAATGCGGCCTCCCGGCTGGAACCGGAAGGCCGCATTCTTGTGTTCGGTCAGGTCATTCTTCGATCAGAAGCGATACAGCAGCTGGGCGAAGTATTCGCGACCGTCGAGGTTGTAGCCGGCACCCAGCGGGGTGTTGGCGATCGCGAACACTTCCGAGCTGTCCACGCGCGGCGGCGCCGTGTTGAACAGGTTGGTCACGCCCGCGATGATGCGGAAGCTGCCGTTGTCCCAGCGCACGGAAGCGGTGTGCTCGAACCACTCGTCGGCGAAGCCGATGTTGCGGCAGTAGACGCCGTCGCCCGGGACGATGCCGTTCGGCACGCCGTTGGTGCGCGAACCGCCACCGAGGCAGGTGTTGGCCACGAAACCGGTCGGCTGGCCATCCGGGCCGAAGCCGAAGGCATCCGAGAACTGGTCGACGAAGGCCGGATCCTGCGACACGTCACCGATGTAACGGGTCTGCCAGGTGAACAGGAAGTCGTCGTAGCGGATGTTGAAGGTCGCCCGGCCGATCCAGCTCGGGAAGGCGAACCGGCCCGCGAAGTTGTCGGTGATCCGGTTGCCCGCCGCATCGCGCGTCGTGGTCGAACGCTCGATCAGGTGGTTGGCGGTGAGGTTCAGCGAGAGGTCGAATTCCTCGCCGCTGATGTTCACCGGGTAGCCGAAGGTGGTGTTGATATCGATGCCGCGCACCGATTCCTGGTCGAGGTTGATGAAGCCCGACTGGACCTGGGTGATCAGGAAGCGCGCCGTCGGATCCGTGCTCGCCGTGATGCGGTCGCAGAACGGGCTGCGGCCACCTTCGAGACGACCGAAGCAGTCGGCGACGATGAACGCGCCGCTCGGCTCGATGATCGAGTCCTTCAGCTTGATGTCGTAGTAGTTGAAGTTGAAGGCGAACTCGAAGCCGCTGGCCCAGTCTTCCTCGAAGGCGAAGCCGGTCGTGATCGAGCGCGAGGTTTCGGGCTGGATGTCGAGGCTGCCGCCGCTGAAGACCTGGGTGCTGGTCGCCTGCACGGTGTTGAGGCCGAGCGGGTCGATCCCGACGCGGGTCGGATCGCGACCTTCGCGGCGGCAGTTGGCGAGGATGGCCGGGTCACGCAGGTCGTCCGCCGCGCTGTAGCCCGTGCCCGCGCGGAACGCGGCGTTGGGAACGGCACAGGGGTCGACGATGTTGCCGAAGCCCGACTGGCTGAGCAGGAAGTTCTCGCGCAGGTTCGGCGCACGGAACGAGGTGCCGTAGCTGAACTTGAGCAGCAGCGGAGCCACCGGACGCCAGCCGCCCTTGAGCGAGAAGGTGCCGTTGGTGCCGTAGAACTCTTCGTCGGTGATGCGGCCGGCGAGGTTGACGGTCAGTTCCTCGACCATCGGCTTGCCCGCCATCAGCGGCATGTCGATTTCGCCGTAGAGTTCGCGGATCCACTTCGAACCCGAGGCCCCGCCGTCGGCGAAGAAGCCCCAGAAGAGGCCGTTCGACGCCACGAAGTTGGGCTGCGAGTCGATCGAGTCCTCGCGCCATTCGCCGCCGAGCACCACGCCCACCGGGCCGGCCGGCAGTTCGAACAGGTCACCGGTAATGTACGCCGAGATGAGGATCTGCTCGTAGACGGTATTGAACGAACGCTCGCCGAACAGGTAGTCGCGCTCGGCCTGGGTGGCGAAGTCGCCGATCGGGCTGCCGCCCGGGCCGGGGTTGCCGTAGAGCGTGGGCGAGAACAGGTTCACCGGGACGCAGCCCTGGAGAACGTCTGCGGGCAGCAGGCCCGGGTTGCGCAGACCGGCCTGGTTGCAGGGCGTGCCCAGCGGACGGCCGCCGGCCGCGAGCAGCAGCGGGCTCTGGTCGAGGCTGATGTAGTCGTCGGCGATGCCGTCACCGTTGTTGTCGATGGTGTTCGGCGGGCTGCCGCCGAAGTCGGCCGACGGGTCGATACCCAGCGCGAAGGCCAGCTTGTCCTCGCGGATCCCGCGACGCACCGACTTGCCGATCGAGCGCGAGTAGACGCCCGAGGCCTCGAAGGTCCAGCTCGAGCCGATGAACGGCAGGTCGCCGCGCAGGCCGAGCACGCCGCGATACTGTTCCTGCTCCACGTCGACGTTGTTGCGGTCGCCGCGCACGAACGGGATCGGACGCACCGAGAGCGTGCCGACCGGCGCCAGCGCGTTCACGCCGGGGGTGCGGCCGAAGTTGGCCTGGCCGGGGTTGATCTGCTGGAAGTTGTTGTCGACCGCGCGGCACGAAACGCCACCCGCCGCTTGGTTGCAGGGGTTGAACGGGTTGACGCCCGGAACCCAGGGGAAGAACTGCGGGGTGCCGCTGTTCGGGGTGAAGCTCTCGAAGCGGCTGTAGCCCGCCTCGAAGAAGGGCGTCAGGTTGGCTTCGCCCGGCAGGGTGTATTCACCATAGGTGAAGACGTTGTAGGTGTCCTGCTGCGGGATGAAGGTGCGGCCCGGCTCGACCTGGCCGTAGTTGATGAAGTCGACGTCCTGGAACCCGTCGCCGTTGCGGTCGATCGGATCGAGGAAGGTGTTGGCGTTGTCCGAGAAGAACGGCACGCCGGTGTTGCCGGCGATCGGCTGGCCGTTGAGGGTCAGGCCGTACTGGCGCGGATCGAAGAAGACGTCGCCCAGACGCGTGCCGGGCGTGCCCGACAGCTGGATGCGGCCGCCGATGTTGCCGAACTTGCACTCCTGGATCTGGGTGCGGACGCGGCCGTTCGAGCGGCTGCGCGCCACGGCGTCGGTCTGCACGTCGAGGTTGCGGATATTGCCCTGCTGGTCGATTTCGAAGTGACGGTCGCAGCCCGCGAGGAACGGACGGTCGTCGAGCAGGATCTGGTCGACCCGGCGCCATTCGGCCCCGATGCCGAACACCGCACGGTCAGTGTTGAAGCCCCACGCGGCGCTGACGGTGAAGTCGTCACCCGCGCCGTATTCGTTGAGGTTGCCGTTGAGCTGCACTTCCAGACCGTCGAAGTCCTTGCGCAGGATCACGTTGACCACGCCCGCGACCGCGTCCGAACCATAGACCGACGAGGCGCCGTCGGTGAGGATGTCGTAGCGGTCGACCAGCGAGGCCGGGATCAGGTTCAGCGACGGGTTGGACGGCGCGCCTTCCACGCCCGAGGGCGAGAGGCGGCGGCCGTTGACCAGCAGCAGCGTGCGGTCGGCGCCGAGGCCGCGCAGGTTCAGCGTCTGCGAACCCGGGCCGTTGTCGAGCACGAAGCCCTGGAAGGTCGCGTCGATCTGCTGGCCCGCGGCCGCTTCCGAACGCTGCAGGATTTGCGCCGGGTCGAAGGCGCCGACAGCCTGCTGGTTTTCGGTCGAGAGCACCTGGAGCGGCGAGATCGACGAATAGGTGTCGCGCACGATGCGCGAGCCGGTGACCACGATGGCGCCCTGTTCGGTGCGGCCCTTGGCGTCGGTGCCGACCTTGACCTGCTCCTCTTCCTCTTCCTTCGGCTGGTCTTCAGCATCCTGGGCAGAGGCGGGTCCGGCGATCACGAAAGCGATGGCCGAGGCCGAGAAGGCAAGCGCCTTGATCGAATTGCTGTGAAATTTCTTCATGGTCACTCCAGTTGCCCTAACCGGAGACGCAACAGCCAACCGCACCCCGCCACCACAAGATTGCCCCCAGTGGTTGGCGCAGGCGCACAAGGTTGCCCAATTCAGTCCCCGCAGTGACCTTTTTGTGCAATGGCGAAGGTTTGATGTCAAAGCGGCCCGTCGCAGCGGCGCACTTTTCCGGGGCGTGTTGCGTTAATCCCACATTCAGGCAACGAGCGAGCCCATTCGGGCAATTTTGTTCGATTGTGACTTTCCATATCTTAAAATGTGACAAGGTTTGCACGCAACAAACCGCCGCGCTTCACGTTTGAAACGCGGCGGAGATAGAAAGTTGCGCCGGCCTTGGAGTGCCCGAAGGCCCGTGCTCAGCGAATCGTCATCGACAGCTGGCCGTCGCCCTCGTCGATCACCAGCGTCGCACCGTCCGGGAGCCTGCCCTCGAGCAGCATCTCGGCCAGCGGGTCCTGCAGGTAACGCTGCACCGCGCGCTTCAGCGGCCGCGCGCCGTAGACCGGATCGTAGCCGACCCGCCCGAGCCAGCGCAGCGCGGCGTCGGTAAGGTCGAGCGTAATCTTGCGGTCGGCGAGCAGCTTCTGGACGCGCTTGACCTGGATCTCGACGATCGGCGCCATGTGCTCCTGGCCGAGCCGGTGGAACAGGATGATCTCGTCGAGGCGGTTCAGGAACTCGGGCCGGAAATGCCCGCGCACCACGTCCATCACGTCCTTCTCGACCGTCGCGACCTCAGCGCCGTCAGGGAGGTTGGCGAGATACTGGCTGCCGAGGTTGCTGGTCAGGATGATCAGCGTGTTGGCGAAGTCCACCACCCGGCCCTGCCCGTCGGTCAGGCGTCCGTCGTCGAGCACCTGGAGCAGCACGTTGAAGACGTCGCTGTGCGCCTTCTCGACCTCGTCGAACAGCACCACCTGATAGGGCCGGCGCCGCACCGCCTCGGTCAGCACACCGCCCTCCTCGTAGCCGACATAGCCCGGAGGCGCGCCGATCAGGCGGGCGACGGCGTGCTTCTCCATGAACTCGCTCATGTCGATGCGCACCATCGCGCTGTCGTCGTCGAACAGGAAGCCGGCCAGCGCCTTCGTCAGCTCGGTCTTGCCGACGCCCGTGGGGCCGAGGAACAGGAAGGAGCCGAGCGGACGGCCCGGGTCCTGAAGACCGGCGCGCGCGCGGCGGACGGCCTTGGAGACCGCTTCGATCGCCTGCGACTGCCCGATCACCCGACGCCCAAGGATGTTCTCCATGTCGAGCAGCTTCTCGCGCTCGCCTTCCATCATCTTGTCGACCGGAACGCCCGTCCAGCGGCTGACGACGCCGGCGATGTCCTCCTCGGTCACCTCCTCGCGCAGCATGGCGTTGGCGGCCTGGCCCTGCGCCTCGGTAAGCTGCTTTTCCAGCTCGGGAATACGCCCGTAGGAAAGCTCACCGGCCTTCGCCAGATCGCCCTCGCGCTGCGCCTGTTCGAGTTCGAGCCGCGCGGCGTCGAGGGCCTCCTTGAGGCGCCCCTCCGCCGCGATCTTGTCGCGCTCGTTCTGCCAGCGGGTCGTCAGTTCGGCGGACTGCTGTTCGAGATTGGCAAGATCCTCGCGCAGGGCGACGAGGCGATCCTTGGAATTGGCATCGGTTTCCTTCTGGAGCGCCTGTTCCTCGATCTTGAGCTGGATGATCTTGCGGTCGAGCGCCTCGATCTCCTCGGGCTTGCTCTCCACCTCCATGCGGATTCGGCTCGCCGCCTCGTCCATCAGGTCGATGGCCTTGTCGGGGAGGAAGCGGTTCTGGATGTAGCGGTCGGACAGCTTCGCCGCGGCGACGATCGCGCCGTCGGTGATGCGCACGCCGTGGTGCAGCTCGTACTTGTCCTTGATCCCGCGCAGGATCGAGATCGTGTCCTCGACGCTCGGCTCCTGGATGTAGACCGGCTGGAACCGCCGCTGGAGCGCGGGGTCCTTCTCGACATATTTCTGGTATTCGTCGAGCGTGGTCGCGCCGATGCAGTGCAGCTCGCCGCGCGAGAGGGCGGGCTTGAGCAGGTTCGAGGCATCCATCGAGCCTTCGGACGCGCCCGCCCCGATCAGGGTGTGCATCTCGTCGATGAACAGGATGATCTGCCCCTCGGCGTGCTTGACCTCGTCCAGCACGGACTTGAGCCGTTCCTCGAATTCGCCGCGATACTTCGCGCCCGCGATGAGCGCGCCCATGTCGAGGCTCATCAGGGTGCGGCCCTTGAGGCTGTCGGGCACGTCACCATTGGCGATGCGCAGCGCAAGGCCCTCGGCAATCGCGGTCTTGCCGGTGCCGGGCTCGCCGATCAGGGCGGGGTTGTTCTTGGTGCGGCGGGCGAGGATCTGGATGGTCCGGCGGATCTCCTCGTCGCGGCCGATGACGGGGTCGAGCTTGCCCTCGCGCGCGGCCTTGGTGAGGTCGCGGGCGAACTTCTCCATCGCGTCATAGGTGCTCTCGGCCCCGGCGCTGTCCGCGCGCTTGCCGCCGCGCAGCTGCTCGATCGCGGTGTTGAGCGCCTGCGGGGTGACGCCAGCGGCCTTCAGGGCCTCGCCGGCGGGGGTCTGGGACAGGGCCAGCGCGGTCAGGAGCCGCTCGACGGTGACATAGGAATCGCCCGCCTTGTCGGCGAGCTGCTCGGCCTGGTCGAGGACCCGCACCGCGTCATTGTCGAGCCCCGGGGTCGCCTGCGCGCCCGAACCGGTCACGGCCGGGATCTTCGACAGCCCGGCATCGACCGCGGTCGCCGCCAGCGGGGCCTGCCCGCCGGCGCGCTGGATCAGCCCGGCGGCCATGCCCTCGCTGTCTTCCAGCAGCGCCTTGGCGATGTGCAGCGGGGTGATGCGCTGGTGGTTCATGCGGATCGCGACGGTCTGCGCGGATTGCAGGAAGCCCTTCGCGCGGTCGGTGAACTTCTCGAGATTCATGATCGTCTAACCCCTCCAAAGGTTACACCCGGCAGATAGTGTTGCACTTTGGCCACACAAGACCCCGCCGCAAATTTCCTGCACAGGTGTATTAGCCGACTAGGTGGGTTCCTGCGAGGCGCATGGCAAGAGGGCTTGCAAATGCCGCGCGAGCCTTGACCTCGCCGGGCTCCCAAGCGAAGGAAGGCCCGCGCGATTTGGGAGAGAAATCGGTGATGGTCTGGGTGAAGCGCGGCGCGTTTGCGCTGGTGGGGCTGCTTGTGCTCGCGGTGGCGGTGCTCGCCACATGGGAACCCTTCTTCGCCAGCGCCGCCGCGCCCGCGCAGGGCCGCACCTATGCCGCCGAGATCGTCCGCGACGAATGGGGCGTGCCGCACATCTACGGAAAGACCGACGCCGACACCGCCTATGGCGTCGCCATCGCCCATGCCGAGGACGACTTCTTCACCTTGCAGGACGTGGTGGCGATGGCGCGCGGGCGCTACGGCGCGATCGCGGGAGAGGACGGCGCGAAGGTCGATTACGTCTACCACCTGATCGACGCGCGCGGCACGGCGGAGCGGGAATATCCGAAGCTCCCGCAGGACACCCGCGCGCTGTTCGAGGCCTATGCCGCGGGGCTCAACCAGTATGCCGCAGAGCATCCGGACGAGGTCAAACTCGCCAACCTGTTCCCTGTCGCAGGGGTCGACGTGGCGGCGGGCTTCGCGCTGCGCCAGCCGTTCTTCTTCGGGCTCGACAGCGTGATCGGCCCGCTGGTGGCCGGCGAGGAATTGCGGCGCGAACACGGCCCCGACATCCCCGGCTTCCCGCGTCCGCCGCTGCCCGCGGCCGACCCGCTCGGGCCGACTCCCGCGCCCGCCCCGCAGCAGGCCCGCAGGATGGTGCTGCCGCTGGGCGAGGATGCCGAACACATGGGCTCCAACGCCTTCGCCGTCGCCCCGCAGAAAGGTGGCGGCACGACGACCCTCGTCTCCAACTCTCACCAGCCGCTGCGCGGCGGCGTGGCATGGTACGAACTGGTCGTCGAGAGCGGCGAGGGCTGGCATTTCGCGGGTGCGAACTTCCCGGGCTCGCCCTTCCCCTTCCTTGGTCACAACGAGGATCTGGGGTGGACCAACACGGTCAACACCCCCGACATGATCGACGTCTACCAGCTCGAACTGGACGAGACCGGCACCCGCTACCGGCTCGACGGGGAGTGGCGCGATCTGGAAAGCCGGTGGGTGACGCTGCCGGTGAAGATGGGCCCCGTCGTCCTGCCGATCAGGCGCGAAGTGCTGCGGTCGGTCCACGGCCCGGTGATCCGGAACGACAAGGGCGCCTTCGCGGTCCGCTACGGCGGGATCGGCAGGCTTGAGCAGCTCGACGCCTATTATCGGCTCAACAAGGCGAAAAGCTTCGCCGAGTGGGAAGCGCAGCTGTCGCGCCTCGCCATCCCCTCGACCAACTTCATCTATGCCGACAAGGGGGGCACCATCGCCTATGTCTACAACGCCGCAATCCCCGCGCGGCCCGAAGGCGTGGAAGCGGACTGGCGCTCGGTGCTGCCCGGCGACCGCAGCGACCTGATCTGGCAGGGCGCGGTCGACTACAAGGCCCTGCCGCGGATCGTGAACCCGGCGAGCGGGTGGCTCTACAATTCGAACAACACCCCCTTCACCGCGGCAGGTGCCGGGAGCGACCTCGACCCGCAGGCCTTCTCGCCCCTTCTCGGGATCGAGCTCAAGCAGACCAACCGCTCGCGCCGCGCCTACAGGCTGCTGTCGGAGGCGGGCGTGCTCGACCGGGCGACGCTCGAGGCGATCAAGTACGACACCGGATACGAGCGCGAAGGCTATGTCGGGCGGTTGTTCGAGGGGCTCGCCGCGCTGAAAGCGGAGGGCAAGCTCGCCGAGGCGCGCGACCTGCTCCTGGCGTGGGACTTCAACGCCGACGGCAAGGGCCGCGCCGACGCGATCGCGCTGCTGATGATCCGCGACTTCATGTCCGCCGACTACGGCAACAAGCCCTTCCCCGACGTGGCCGGGAAGCTGCAAGCCGCCGCCGATCACCTCACCACCCATTTCGGCCGCCTTGATCCGCCGATGGGCGATCTGCTGCGGCTGCGGCAGGGCGGGATCGACCTCCCGCTCGACGGCGGTTCGGACACCCTGCGCGCCTCGACCACATGGGACGTCGATACCGACGGGCGCCTCAGCCTCAAGCACGGGGACAGCTTCATCATGTGGATCGAATGGGCGCCGGGGCAGCGCGTCGTCTCGCGCTCGGTCCAGCCCTTCGGCGCGGCTTCGAGTCGCCCGCAATCAAAGCATTACACCGACCAGATGCGGCTGTTCGTCGATCACCGGCTGAAGCCTGTCCGCTTCTGGCGCGAGGATGTGCTGGCGAAAGCCAGCGTCCGCCGCATCGTCACCAACCGGCGCTGACCGGCCCTTCATTCATTTCGCCTGATCCTGCCACCGGAGACCCGTTCATGACCCACCGCCTTGCTGCTGCCAGCCTTTCGGCGCTCGCCCTTGCGCTTGCCGTCCCGTTCTCGCCGGCGCTGGCCGACAATCATGCCGCCGCCTCCGCCGCCCCGCAGGCGACCGCCGACCTGCCGACGCTCGTCAGCCAGGTGAAGATCCCCTACCAGCAGTTCGAGCTCGCCAATGGCCTCACCGTGCTGGTGCACGAGGACCGCAAGGCGCCGGTGGTCAATGTGACGGTGTGGTACAATGTCGGCTCCAAGGACGAGCCCAAGGGCAAGACCGGCTTTGCCCACCTGTTCGAACACCTGATGTTCAACGGCTCGGAGAACGCCCCCGAGGACTATTTCGCCTATCTCGCCGAGATGGGCGCGACCGACTTCAACGGCACGACCTGGTTCGACCGCACCAACTATTTCCAGACCGTGCCCCGCCCCGCGCTCGAACGCGCGCTGTGGCTGGAAAGCGACCGCATGGGCTACCTGCTCGGCGCCGTGACGCAGGGCAAGCTCGATAACCAGCGCGGCGTGGTGCAGAACGAGAAGCGCCAGGGCGACAACGAGCCGGGCGGGCTCGTCTATTACGAGGTCCTCAAGACCATGTTCCCCGAGGGCCACCCCTATCGCCATTCGACGATCGGCTCGATGGCCGATCTCGACGCCGCCTCGATGGAGGACGTGAAGGCGTGGTTCCGCGACAAGTACGGCCCCAACAACGCGACCCTCGTGCTCGCCGGCGACATTTCGGCGGCCGAGGCGCGGCCGCTGGTTGAGAAGTATTTCGGCAGCATCGCGCGCGGGCCGGTGAACAATCCCGCTCAGGCCGAAGTCCCGACGCTGGCCGAGCCGGTGCGCAAGACCTTCAAGGACCAGGTCGCGGCCACCAGCGTCACCCGTTACTGGCCGGTCGAGGGCCTCACCGGCAAGGACCGCATCGCGCTCGACGTCGGTGCGGCGATCCTCGGCGGCCTCGCCTCCAGCCGCCTCGACAACGTGCTGGTGCGTGACGAGCAGCTGGCGGTGAGCGTATCGGCGGGCACCGAGATCTTCCAGCGCGTCGGCGGGCTCCAGGTCGAGGCCGTCGCCAAGCCGGGCGTCGATATCGCCACGCTCGAGGCGCGGATGGACGCGGTCATGAACAAGCTCATCACCGAAGGCCCGACCGAGGACGAGGTGCGCCGCGCGGTGACCAGCAACCTTGCCCGCACGATCCGCGGGCTCGAACAGGTCGGCGGCTTCACCGGCAAGGCCCAGACCCTTGCCGAGGGCAAGGTGCTGGCCGGCGATCCCGATTTCTACGCCCGCGAGTTCGATGCGCTCGCCAAGATCACCCCGGCCGACGTCAAGGCGGCGATGGGCCGGTGGATGACCCGTCCGGCGCTGACCGTGGTGCTCGAACCGGGCGCGCGCGATGCGAGCTACGAGGAAGCCGCCTCGGTCAAGGCCGACGGGGAGAACGCCTCCGAGCGCGACCGCGCGTCCGAGACGATCAGCGTCTCCGTCGAGCGCCCCAAGCCGCCGATCGACACCATCGCCGCGCTCGATTTCCCCGATGTGGAGCGCGCGACGCTCAAGAACGGGATGAAGGTCACCTACGCCCGCCGCACCGCGGTGCCGGCGACCTGGGTGGCGATGGCCTTCAACGCCGGCGGCGCGGCCGATCCGCTCGACAAGCGCGGGCTGGAGGGGCTGACGATGGCGCTGTTCGACGAGGGGACGAAGAACCTCACCGCGCAGCAGATCGCCGAAGCCGGCGAGCGGCTCGGCGCGAGCGTCTCTGTGGGCGGAGGCGACGACCGGTCGACCTTCACTCTTGCGGCGCTGTCGGCCAACCTCGCCCCCAGCCTCGACCTGATGCGCCAGATCGTGCGCGAGCCGGCCTTCAACCCCGAAGACCTGGAACGCGTGCGCAACCAGACCATCACCGGCATCCAGCAGGCGATGAAATCGCCGCAGGGCATCGCCCAGCGCACCCTCACCCCCGAGCTGTTCGGCGCCGCCAGCGCCTATGGCGGGGTGAGCACGGTCGCCAGCGTCGGCAGCATCACCCGCGACGACCTGATCGGCTTCAAGGATCGCTGGATCCGCCCGGACAACGGCGAGATCTTCGTCATCTCCGACAAGCCGCTGGCCGAAGTCGTCGCCGCGCTGAACACCGCTTTCGGCGACTGGAAGGCGCCGAAAACGCCCAAGGGCACCAAGCAGGTCGAGGCGAAACAGGCAGGTGCCGGCGGGCGCATCATCCTCGTCAACCGTCCGAATTCGCCGCAGAGCTTCATCTTCGGCGCGCAGGTCACCCCGCTCGACGCGGGCGATCCGGCCTTCGTCGACTTCACCAGCGCCAACAACGCGCTGGGCGGCAACTTCCTCGCGCGGCTCAACATGAACCTGCGCGAGACCAAGGGCTGGAGCTACGGCGTGCGCGGCGGCGCGCAGGCGCGGGAGAACGCGGTGATCTACGGCATCTCGGGCGGGGTCCAGGCCGACCGCACCGGGGATTCGCTCGCCGAGATGATCCGCGAGACCAAGGAGTTCCTGACCGACAAGGGCATCACCGCCGAGGAGCTCGACCGCTACCGGGCGAACGACATCGGCGCGCTGCCGGGCCGGTTCGAGACCTCGCCCGCGGTGCTCGGCGCGATGCAGGGCAACGCCCTGTTCGGCCGTCCCGACAACTACCAGGAGACGCTCGCGGGGCTTTACCGCGCGCAGACCACCGAAAGCCTCAATGCGGCCGCACGGAAGGCGATCGACATGGACAAGTTCGTGTGGGTGGTGGTCGGCGATGCCAGCAAGGTGCGCGCCCAGCTCGATCCGCTCGGCCTGCCGGTCGAGCAGCGCGAGATGGAAGGGGAGTAGGAGAATGCCGGCGCGCCTCGACCGGAATCCGGTTGAAGCGCGCTGACATTGTTGTAAGCAACGCAGCCGGAAGTGACGGGTCGCCGATGGTCCGCACTGAACAAAGGAGTTGGATCATGTCTGTTGCAGGAACCTACAAGACCGTCGTCAAGAGCCCGATGGGCGACCAGACCGGCACCCTCACCGTGAATCCCGACGGCGACACCTTCACCGGCTCGCTGGTCGGCAGCCTCGGCTCGATGGACATCAACGACGGCACCGTCGAGGGCAACACCATCAAGTGGAAGATGAACATGGTCGTGCCCATGCCGATGACGCTCGACTGCGAAGCGACCATCGACGGCGACACCCTGACCGGTTCGGTCAACGCCGGCGCCTTCGGCGCGATGCCGCTGTCGGGCACCCGCGAGGCCTGATCGCCGCGAACATCACGCTTTTCGAAAGCCGCCGGAGTTCACGCTCCGGCGGCTTTCTTGCGTTTGCGGGGCGCGCGTGCCGGATTGCCTGCGTTCAGGATCGCGCGCTATCATCCGGCGGGCAAGCCACAGGGGAGTTCGCCGGAACATGCATCGCGCCATCGCCGCCATCGTCGCCGCCACCGCAACGCTGTCCTTGGGAGGCTGCGTGACCATCCCCGACACGCACCCGCTCGCCGGGACCGAGTGGCAGCTTACCACGATCGACACCGCGGGCAGCACCACCACCCTCACCCCGGCGCTGCAACGCCGCCACACCCTTGCCTTCCGCGACGGCGGCGAACTGGCGGCGCAGCTCGACTGCAACCGCGGCCGCGGCACCTGGACGGCGGGCATGCCCGCGAACGGGGCGGGCAGCATCGACATCGGCCCGGTCGCCTCGACACGCATGCTCTGTCCCGCCCCCAGCTTCGGCGACCAGCTCGGCGCAGGGCTTGCCGAGGCGACGCGCTTCACCCTCACGCTCGACGGACGCCAGCTGGTGATCGAGACGCCCGACCTCCGCTTCACCTTCGCCGCCGCCGAGTAACCGCGCACGCCAGGATCGCAGTGGGGGCTTTGCAAGCGCCATGGCGGTGGGCATGGTGCGCCCGAGGCACCTGCGCGGGAGACAGACCATAACGACCTCGAGGCACGGCAGCGCGGACACCCTGCCCAAGCACCATGCCGCCACCGCGACCGAGAAGCGCGTGATCCTCGCCTCGTCGCTGGGCACGGTGTTCGAATGGTACGATTTCTACCTCTACGGCCTGCTCGCCACGGTGATCTCGGCGCAGTTCTTCTCGGGCGTGAACGAGACCACCGGCTTCATCTTCGCGCTCGCGGCCTTCGCGGCGGGCTTTGCGGTGCGGCCCTTCGGCGCGCTGGTGTTCGGGCGACTGGGCGATCTCGTCGGGCGCAAATACACCTTCTTGGTGACGATGGGCCTGATGGGCGCGGCGACCTTCACCGTCGGCCTGCTGCCCTCCTATGCCAGCATCGGCGTGGCGGCACCGGTCATGCTGGTGGGCCTGCGCCTCGTGCAGGGCCTTGCGCTGGGCGGCGAATACGGGGGCGCTGCGACCTATGTCGCCGAGCACGCGCCCGATGGGCGGCGCGGGCTCTACACCAGCTTCATCCAGACCACCGCGACGCTCGGCCTGTTCGCGGCGCTGCTGGTGGTGATCGGCACCCGCACCCTGATCGGCGAGGAGGCCTTCGCGGACTGGGGCTGGCGCGTGCCCTTCCTGATCTCCGCGCTCCTGCTCGGGGTCTCGCTGTGGATCCGGATGCAGCTTCAGGAAAGCCCGGTCTTCCGGAAGATGAAGGAGGAAGGCACCGCGTCGAAAGCCCCGATTTCCGAGGCTTTCGGCAACTGGAAGAACGGCAGGGTGGCGCTGGTTGCGCTGCTCGGCGCGGTCGCCGGGCAGGCGGTGGTGTGGTACACGGGGCAGTTCTACGCGCTGTTCTTCCTCGAGAAGATGCTGATGGTCGACGGCGCGAGCGCCAACATCCTGATCGCGGTGGCGCTCGCGCTGGGCACGCCCTTCTTCATATTCTTCGGCTGGCTGTCGGACCGGATCGGGAGAAAGCCGATCATCCTCGCCGGCTGCGCGCTGGCCGCGCTGAGCTATTTCCCCGCCTTCCACCTCCTGACCGAGGCGGCCAACCCCGCGCTGGCGCGGGCGCAGCGGGCGGCGCCGGTGAGCGTGGTCGTGAACGATGCGGACTGCTCGGTGCAGTTCGATCCCGTCGGCCGCAACCGCTTCGACGCGCGCAGCTGCGACATCGCCAAGGCCTATCTGGCGAAGAGCGGCGTGAGCTACACGCGGATCGAGGCGCCCGCAGGCAGCATCGCCGAGGTCAGGATCGGCAGCCGGACCTTCACCGCGCCCGATCCGGCGAAGGTCACGGGCGAGGACCGCAAGGCCGCGATCACCGCCTTCCAGAACGAGGTAAAGGCGGCGCTCGCGGGGGCGGGCTATCCGGCGAGGGCCGATCCCGAAGCGATCGATACCCCGCTGGTGATCGCGGTGCTGACCTGGCTCGTGCTGCTGGTGACGATGGTCTACGGCCCGATCGCCGCGCTTCTGGTCGAGCTGTTCCCGACCCGCATCCGCTACACCGCGATGAGCCTGCCCTACCACATCGGCAACGGCTGGTTCGGCGGCTTCCTGCCGACCACCGCCTTCGCCATCGTCGCCGCGACGGGGGATATCTATTCGGGCCTGTGGTACCCGATCATCGTCTGCGCCCTGACTGTGGCGGTCGGTCTCGTGCTGCTGCCCGAGACCTTCCGCCGCAATATCGACCAGTAAGCCCTAGCGGTTCTGCCGCCCCTCGATCAGGCGGTCGACCAGCGAGGGATCGGCGAGGGTCGAGGTGTCGCCGAGCGAGCCGAACTCGTTCTCGGCGATCTTCCTGAGGATGCGGCGCATGATCTTGCCCGAGCGGGTCTTGGGCAACCCGTCGGTGAAGTGGATCACATCCGGAGTGGCGATCGGGCCGATTTCCTTGCGCACGTGCGCCTTCAACTCGGCGAGCAGCGCATCGGTGCCTTCCTCGCCGGCGTTGAGGGTGACGTAGCAATAGATGCCCTGCCCCTTGAGATCGTGCGGATAGCCCACCACCGCGCTCTCTGCGACCTTGGGGTGGAGCACCAGCGCGCTCTCGACTTCTGCCGTGCCCATGCGGTGGCCAGAGACGTTGATGACGTCATCGACCCGGCCCGTGATCCAGTAGTAGCCGTCCTCGTCGCGCTTGCAGCCGTCGCCGGTGAAGTACTTGCCGGCATAGGTGCTGAAATAGGTCTGCACGAAACGGTCGTGATCGCCGTAGACGGTGCGCGCCTGGCCCGGCCAGCTGTGCGTGATGCACAGGTTCCCCTCGGTCGCACCTTCGAGCACTGCGCCTTCGTTATCAACGAGTTGCGGGCGGATGCCGAAGAAGGGGAGGCCTGCGCTCCCCGGCTTCATGTCATGCGCGCCGGGAAGCGTGGTGATCATGCAGCCGCCGGTTTCGGTCTGCCACCAGGTGTCGATCACAGGGCAGCGGCCCTCGCCCACGACGTCGAAATACCAGCGCCAGGCTTCCGGGTTGATCGGCTCGCCGACGCTGCCGAGCAGGCGCAGCGAGGCGCGCGAGCGGCTTGTCACGTGATGATCGCCCTCGCGCATCAGGGCGCGGATCGCGGTGGGGGCGGTGTAGATGATGTTGACGGCGTGCTTGTCGACCACGTCCCAGAAGCGCCCGTGATCGGGGTAATTGGGCACCCCTTCGAAGACAACCGCCGTCGCACCGTTGATCAACGGCCCGTAGACGACATAGCTATGACCCGTCACCCAGCCTATGTCGGCGGTGCACCAGAACACCTCGCCGGGCTGGTAGTCGAAGATGTAGTGGAAGGTGGTCGCAGTCCACACGCCGTAGCCGCCGGTGGTGTGGAGCACGCCCTTGGGCTTGCCGGTCGATCCGCTCGTGTAGAGGATGAACAGCGGGTCTTCCGCGCCCATTTCCTCGCAGGGCACATCGGCATCGCTGGCGAGGTCGTCGAGCCAGTGGTCGCGGCCCTCCTGCATCGTGATCGCCCCGCCGGTGTGGCGGACCACCAGCACCCCCGCGACATCGGTCACGTGCGCCGCAAGGCCGAGCGCGGCATCGACATTGGCCTTGAGCGGCACGTGCTTCCCGCCCCTCAGCCCCTCGTCGGCGGTGACGACGAAGCGGCTGCCGCAGTCCTCGATCCTTCCGGCAAGCGCCTCGGGCGAGAAGCCGCCGAACACCACCGAATGCACCGCACCCAGCCGCGCGCAGGCGAGCATCGCGACGACGCCTTCGAGGATCATCGGCAGGTAGAGCGTCACCCGGTCGCCCCGCGACACCCCGAGGGCTTTCAGCGCATTGGCCATGCGCAGGACCTCGCGGTGGAGTTCGCCATAGGTGAGCGTGCGGCTTCCGGCGGCCGGATCGTCGGGCTCGAAGATTAGCGCAACACGGTCGGCATGGTGCGGCAGGTGGCGGTCGACGGCGTTGTGGCACAGGTTGAGGGTGCCGTCCTCGAACCACCTGATCGCCACCGGATCATAGGCCCAGTCACCGCCGACCGTCGGCGCCTTGACCCAGTCCAGCCGCTTTGCCTGTTCCAGCCAGAAGGCGTCGGGCGTTTCCACCGAGGCGCGGTAGAGCGCATCGTACTGTTCGGGCGTGCAGTGGGTGGGGGTGTGGGCCTTGGGCCGCTCGACGGCGTGGATCATATCGACTCTCCCTTACTCTGCCCTACTCTAGCCCAGACTACACGCCGGGCGCTGTCAGACAAAGGTCTTAGGCCGGTGGCAGCAAGGCGCACCGGGAGGGGCCTGCGGCAGGCAAGCGAAACCCCGCCAGCCGCACGGCTGACGGGGTTCCTCGCCTGAACGGCAATCTCAGAAGCGGTAGCTGATACCGGCGCTGATCACCCAGGGGTCGAGCTTGTGCTCGGTCTCGATCGCCAGCGTGTTGCCCACGAACCACTGCGCGGTGGTGTCGATGAAGTACCGCTTCACGTCGACGCTGATGCCGAGGCCCTTGTCGTTCACCGGCACGTCGAAGCCGGCCTGCAGCGCCACGCCGAATTCGTCCGAGAGGTTGGTCTCGGTCACGCCC
Organism: Porphyrobacter sp. THAI-01a; assembly: GCF_056868655.1. Lineage (NCBI taxonomy): Bacteria > Pseudomonadati > Pseudomonadota > Alphaproteobacteria > Sphingomonadales > Erythrobacteraceae > Porphyrobacter > Porphyrobacter sp. THAI-01a. Next base: position 2,443,152 of record NZ_CP180579.1, read on the forward strand.
AGCGGCAGGGTCGCGGCGCCCGGATCGTCCTTGAGCCACATGAAATAGGCGACCCCCGCCCCGACATAGGGCTTCACCCCGCCCAGATCGAAGTGATACTTGGCGGTCACCGTGGCGGGCAGCAGCAGCGCGTCCGAGACGAGCTCGGCCCCGGCCGGGATCCCCGCGACCGTGTCGACATCGTGCTGGGTGGTCCCGGCAATGGTCTCGATCGAGACGTTGTTGCTCAGGAAGTATTCGATCGCCAGCGTCGGCACGACATTGTCGTTGGCCTTGGTCTGCAAGGTCGCCGGCAGGCCCGGCAGGTTGACGTTGATGTCGGTGATCTTGCCGTCGGGCAGCACCGCGGTGCCGAGCACCTTGATCTGCACGTCGCCGGCCCGGTCGGTATCCGCCTGCGCCATCGCAGGGGTCGCGGCAAGCGCCACCGCGGCGCCGCCAAGCATCAGGAATTTCTTCATTTTATATGTCCTCATCGGCAGCAGTGGCCGCCCTCCGCGGCCCAGGATGGTTGCTGCCTGTGGGCGCCGGATAAACCGCGCCGCCGCGCCGCCTCATTGATCCCGATCAAAGACCAATTGCGCGGCCCGGCCCATTGCCGCATCCATCATGGCGACACTCAGCCCCCCGCCTGCCTCGACGCCTGCCGGCCCGCAGCTGGCCGCATTCCGCGCCGCGCTGCCGGCCGGAACGGGCGACGGGCCGACCGCAGGCCGGCTCTGCGCGCTGGGCACGGCGGCGCATCTGGCGCGCGGGCAGGAGCTTGCGCCCGACCCGCAAGAGGACCGGCTGGTGTGGATCGCCTCGGGCTCGGCCAAGCTGGTCGCCGCCCATGGCGGCGGCGCGCCGGGCGGACAGGTGCTGGCCTTCCACTTCGCCGGCGATCTCGTCTCGGTGCTGCGCCAGTCGGACGGCGATTTCCGCCTCGTCGCGCTCGCCGATTGCGAGCTCGCGATCTTCCCCGCCGACCGCTTCCTCGACGTTGCCCAGGGCGATCCGGCGGTGCTGCGCTCGGTCCTGTCGCGCTCGCTCCAGGCGCTGCACCGCTCGCGCACCCGGATGATGCAGATGGGGCACAAGTCCGCCGCCGCGCGGATCGCCGATTTCCTCGTCTCGATGGCCGAACGGCTGACGGGGGCGACTGCGGGCGCCTGCGACTTCGTGCTGCCGATGAGCCGCCGCGACATCGGCGATTCGCTCGGGCTCACGATCGAGACCGTCAGCCGCCAGCTCACCGAACTGCGCGAGGCGGGTCTGGTCGAGACCGAGGGGCGGTCCAAAGTACGATTGTCCGACATCGGCGCGCTCGCGAAAATGGCCGGGCGCACCCGCGTCCAGATGGAATGACGCGAAAAAAGCGGACCGGTTTTTGATCTCCGTCAAACACTAGGAATGGGGTGGCACGCTAAAGCGGCGGCCGTCGGAAGGGATTAATCAACATGGAAACAGTCGTTAGGCGGCTGGGAGTATGGGCGCTTGTCCTGCTCGCCAGCATCGCAGGGCTTGCGCTTACCGCGGACAGCGGATTTGCCATCCACCTCGGCATCGTCGCGCTGGTCGCGGTGATCCTCATCATCGCCACGGCGACCAGCTACGACCCGCTGGCCCGCGCCCAGAGCATCTTCCGGATGCCTCCCGGGCCGGGCCGCTATGACGACGACGTGATCCGCTGGGGCGTGATCGCGACGATGTTCTGGGGCATCGCCGGCCTGCTCGCGGGCGTGTTCATCGCCGCGCAGATGGCCTTCCCCTGGCTCAACATCGAGCCGTGGCTCAACTTCGGCCGGGTGCGCCCGCTGCACACCAGCGCGGTGATCTTCGCCTTCGGGGGCAACGCGCTACTCGCCACCAGCTTCTACGTCGTCCAGCGCACCTGCCGCACGACGCTCGCGCTGCCGGGCGTCGCGCGCTTCGTGTTCTGGGGCTACCAGCTGTTCATCGTGCTGGCCGCGACCGGCTACCTGTTCGGCATCAGCCAAGGCAAGGAGTATGCCGAGCCCGAATGGTATGTCGACCTGTGGCTGACGATCGTGTGGCTGGCCTATCTGGCGGTCTTCGTCGGCACCATCCTGCGCCGGCACGAGCCCCACATCTACGTCGCCAACTGGTTCTACCTCGCCTTCATCGTGACCATCGCGATGCTGCACGTGGTCAACAACCTCGCGCTGCCGGTGAGCCTGCTGGGCGCCAAGAGCTACTCCGCCTTCGCGGGCGTGCAGGATGCGCTGACCCAGTGGTGGTACGGCCACAACGCGGTCGGCTTCTTCCTGACTGCGGGCTTCCTCGCGATGATGTACTACTTCGTGCCCAAGCAGGCCGGGCGGCCGGTCTATTCCTACCGCCTGTCGATCATCCACTTCTGGTCGCTGATCTTCCTCTACATCTGGGCGGGCCCGCACCACCTCCACTACACCGCGCTGCCCGACTGGGCGCAGACGCTGGGCATGGTGTTCTCGGTGATGCTGTGGATGCCGAGCTGGGGCGGGATGATCAACGGCCTGATGACCCTCAACGGCGCGTGGGACAAGGTGCGCACCGACCCGATCATCCGCATGATGGTCCTCGCGCTCGCCTTCTACGGGATGAGCACCTTCGAGGGGCCGCTCATGTCGATCAAGGCGGTGAACTCGCTGTCGCACTACACCGACTGGACGATCGGCCACGTGCACTCCGGCGCGCTGGGGTGGAACGGGATGATCACCTTCGCCTGCGTCTACTACCTCGCCCCGCGCCTGTGGAACCGCGAGCGGCTTTACAGCCTGCGGATGATCAACTGGCACTTCTGGCTCGCGACCCTCGGGATCGTCTTCTACGCCTCCTCGATGTGGGTGGCGGGGATCACCCAGGGCCTGATGTGGCGCGAATACGGGGCCGACGGCTACCTGGTGAACAGCTTCGTCGACACCGTCGCGGCGCTCCACCCGATGTACATCCTGCGCATGGTGGGCGGCCTGATGTATCTCGCCGGAGCCGGGATCATGGCCTTCAACATCGGCATGACCATCGCCGGCAAGCTGCGCGAGGAAGCCCCGATGGGCGACACCGCGCACGACGAGGCCGCCGACCGCCCGATCCTCCCCCAGCCGCAAGCCGAGCCCGCCGAATAAGGCGCGAGAAGGATAAGCGAACATGAGCAAGAACGCCGCCCACTCCGAGGTCTTCGAGAGCCACAAGAAGCTCGAGAAGAACGTCACCCTGCTCGCCGCCGTGACCCTTGCGGTCGTCGCGGTCGGCGGGATCGTCGAGATCGCGCCCCTCTTCTGGATCGACAACACGATCGAGAAGGTCGAGGGGATGCGCCCCTACACCCCGCTCGAACAGGCGGGCCGGGACATCTACATCCGCGAAGGCTGCTACGTCTGCCACAGCCAGATGATCCGGCCGTTCCGCGACGAGGTCGAACGCTACGGCCATTACAGCCTCGCTGCGGAATCGATGTACGATCACCCCTTTCAGTGGGGATCGAAGCGCACCGGGCCGGACCTCGCGCGGGTCGGCGGGCGCTATTCGGATGCCTGGCACGTCCAGCACCTGAAGGCGCCCCGCTCGGTGGTGCCCGAGAGCATCATGCCGAGCTATGCCTTCCTTGCCGAAACCCCGCTGAAGGTCGCCGATCCGGCCGCCAACCTCACCGCCTTGCGGCGGGTGGGCGTGCCCTATTCCGACGCCGACATCGAGAAGGCCGAGGCCGACCTGATGGCCCAGGCCAATCCCGAGGCCGATGCCGGCGATCTCGCCGCCCGCTACCCCAAGGCGCAGATCCGCGATTTCGACGGCGATCCCAAGCGCGTCACCGAGATGGATGCGCTGGTCGCCTACATGCAGATGCTCGGCACGCTGGTCGACGTGAACAGCGCCGCCGCGCAGGAAGTGCTGACCAAGGAGCAGGGGCGGTGAGCCTCTACGACACCCTGCGCCACGCCGCCGACAGCTACGGCCTCGCGGTGATCTTCGCGCTCTATCTCACCTTGTGCCTGTGGCACTTCCGCCCGGGCGCCCGGCGCTACGTGGCCGATGCCAAGCACTCGATTTTCAGGGAAGACGACCATGACTAAGCGCATCGACGAGCCCACCGGCACCGAATTCGTCGGCCACGAATGGGACGGCATCGAGGAACTCAACACGCCCCTGCCGCGCTGGTGGCTCTACACCTTCTACGCGACGATCGCCTTCAGCCTCGTCTACGTGGTGCTCTATCCCGCCTGGCCGATGATCGACAGCGCGACCGAGGGCACGCTTGGCTGGTCGAGCCGCGGCGATCTCCAGAAGGAGATGACCGCCGCCGAAGCCGCGCGGGCGGACACCGTGGCGAAGATCGCCGCGACCGATATCGAGGCGCTCGCCGCAGACCCTGCGCTGATGCAGGCGGCGGTCGCGGGTGGGGCTGCGGCCTTCAAGGTCAACTGCGTCCAGTGCCACGGCGCGGGTGCGGCAGGATCGCCGGGCTACCCCAACCTCAACGACGACGACTGGATCTGGGGCGGCACCCTGACCGAGATCGAATACACCCTCACCCACGGCATCCGCTGGGAGGGCGCCGACGAGACCCGGACGAACTTCATGCCCGCCTTCGAGGGCATGTTCGACGCCGCGCAGGTCAAGGCGCTGTCCGGCCACGTCCTCTCGTTGTCGGGCAAGGGCAAGTCGAGCCCCGCCGGCGCACAGGCCTTCGCCGACAATTGCGCGGCCTGCCACGGCGCGTCGGGCGAAGGGATGGCGGCGATGGGCGCGCCTGCGCTCAATGACGCGATCTGGCTGTTCGGCGGCACCGAGGCCGATGTGAGGAAGCAGATCCTCGCCCCCCGCCACGGCGTGATGCCGGCGTGGAAGGGCAGGCTCGATCCGGTCACGATCAAGATGCTCGCGGCCTATGTCCACTCGCGCGGCGGCGGCCAGCAGGCGGCTCCTGCCGCTCCGGCGGCCGACGCGACCGGCGATGTCGCCGCCGCCAAGAAGGACGACAGCGATGGCTGACGCCGACGAGCTCGAGCGTCCCGCCCCGTCCGCGCCCGAGGGGCGCGACTGGGCCGGTGCGCTCGGGCAGGCCGCCCCCACGGCGGCCCCGGCCGAGGACGCGGGCTTCATGGGCTCCGCGCTCTACGAGAAGGGCAAGACGGTCCACAACAAGCGGATCGACGGGCCCTTCCGGCGCTTCAAGTGGTTCATCATGCTCGTCACGCTGACGATCTACTATGCCACCCCGTGGATCCGCTGGGACCGCGGGCCCTATGCCCCGGATCAGGCGGTGCTGGTCGATCTGGCGAACCGCCGCTTCTACATGTTCGACATCGAGATCTGGCCGCACGAATTCTACTTCGTCGCCGGGATGCTCATCATGGCCGGGATCGGCCTGTTCCTCGTCACCTCCGCGGTGGGCCGCGCGTGGTGCGGCTATGCCTGCCCGCAGACGGTGTGGACCGACGTCTTCCAGCACGTCGACCGCTTCTTCGACGGCGACCGCAATGCGCGCATGCGCCTCGACAAGGCGCCGTGGACCGCGTCCAAGATCGCCAGGCGCAGCGCCAAGTGGGCGGTCTATCTCGCGATCGCCTTCTGGACCGGCGGCGCGTGGATCATGTATTTCGCCGACGCGCCCACCCTCACCCGCGACTTCTGGACCGGCGAGGCCGCGCCGGTCGCCTATGCGACCGTCGCGATCCTCACCGGCACGACCTTCTGGCTCGGCGGGTTCATGCGCGAACAGGTGTGCATCTACATGTGCCCCTGGCCGCGCATCCAGACCGCGATGCTCGACGAGAAGTCGCTGATCGTCACCTACAAGGACTGGCGCGGCGAGCAGCGCGGCTCCGTGAAGAAGGCGGCGAAGAACCCGGAAGCCTATGGCGACTGCATCGACTGCAACATGTGCGTCGCGGTCTGCCCCACCGGGGTCGACATCCGCGAGGGCCAGCAGATCGGCTGCATCACCTGTGGCCTGTGCATCGATGCCTGCGACAGGGTGATGAAGGAGGTGGGGCGTCCGCGCGGGCTGATCGACTACGCCACGCTCGACCAGTGCAAGGCCGAGGCCGCCGGTGCCCCTGCGACACCCGCATGGAAAGCCCTGCTGCGCCCGCGCACGCTCATCTATTTCGGCGTCTGGGCCGGGCTTGGCGCGGGGCTCCTGTTCGCGCTCGGCACCCGCACCCACACCGACCTCACGGTCTCGCCCGACCGCAACCCGCCCTTCATGCTGCTGAAGGACGGCTCGGTCAGGAACGCCTACACCCTGCGCCTGCGCAACATGGAGGCCCGCCCGCGCGACATGGAAGTGGCGCTGGTCGGCCTGCCCAAGGGCGCGGTGATGTGGACCGAGAGCGTCTCCCTCGAAAACGCCGCGCCGACGCAGGTTCTCACCGTCGACGCCAACGCCACCAAGGTGCTGCGCGCCTACGTGCTGCTGCCCGAGGGTGAGCGCGCGGACCACTTCACCTTCCGCCTCACCAGCCTCGACGAGCAGCGCGAGACCGATCTGGCCGAGACCACCTTCGCCATGCCGGGGAACGAATGATGACAAGCAAATCCGGAACCTTCACCGGCAGGCACATGGCGGCGATCTTCGTCGGCGGCTTCGCGGTGGTGATCGCGGTCAACCTGTTCATGGCGACCCGCGCCATCGGCAGCTTCCACGGCACGGTGGTCGACAATTCCTACGTCGCCAGCCAGAAATACAACGGCTGGATCGCGAAAGCAGAGGCCTCGAAGGCCCTCGGCTGGCAGGCGGTCCCGCACCGCCGCGCGGACGGGCGGGTGGTGATCGAGACCCTGATGGTCCCCGCCGAAGCCACCCTCACCGCCACCGCCGAACGCCCGCTCGGTGCGCGCGATGACACGCCGCTCGCCTTCGCGCCTGCGGGCGCGGGCCGCTGGGTTTCGGACAAGGCGCTCGCACCGGGCCGCTGGCAGCTTCGCATGGCGATCCGCGCGGGCGATCAGGCCTGGGCCGGGGAGGCGGAGATCCGGTGAACGCGCCTGCCGCCATCTCCCCCGGCACCGACGAGGCAGGCCTCGTCACCACGCGCCTGACCGTGCCCGGCATGAAATGCGCCGGCTGCATCGGCAAGATCGAGCGCGAGCTGCCCAAGACGGCCGGCATCGCCGCCGCGCGGGCCAATTTCTCGGCCAAGCGCGTCGCGATACGCCACGATCCGGCACTGGACGAGGGCGCGCTGACCGCCGCCCTGCTGGCCCTGGGGTTCGAGGCGCAGCCGGTCGCCGACAACCCGCTCGGCGACGAGGGCAAGGAACGCAAGGCGCTCAATCGCGCGCTGGGGGTGGCGGGCTTCGGCATGATGAACATCATGCTGCTCTCGGTCAGCGTCTGGTCGGGCGCGGAGGGGGCGACGCGCGAGCTGTTCCACTGGCTCTCGGCGCTGATCGCCCTGCCGGTGGTCGCCTATTCCGGCAGGCCCTTCTTCGCGAGCGCATGGATGGCGCTGTCGCACCGCCGCACCAACATGGATGTGCCAATCTCGATCGGGGTGATCCTGGCGACCTGCCTCAGCCTCTACGAGACCGTGACCGGCGGGGAGCACGCCTTCTTCGACAGCGCCGTGATGCTGCTGTTCTTCCTGCTCGCGGGCCGCGCTCTCGATGCCGAGATGCGCACCCGCACCCGCGCCGGCATCGGCGCGCTGCTCGGCCGCATGGGCAAGAGCGCGAGCGTCATCGCGCCCGACGGCACCACCCGCCGCGTCGCCGCCAAGGATCTCGAGCCCGGGATGCTGGTGCTGGTCGCGGCCGGCGAGGCGCTCGCCGCCGACGGCGAGGTGATCGAGGGCACGAGCGCGCTCGACAATGCCATGCTCACCGGCGAGAGCGCGCCCGAGCCGGTCGGGCCGGGCGCGCCGGTCCATGCCGGGGCGATCAACCTCGGCGCGGCGCTGCGCGTCCGCCTCACCCGCGTCGCCGAGGACACCGCCATCGCCGAGATCGCGCGGCTGATGGACGAGGCGGGGCAATCGCGCAGCCACTATGTCCGCATCGCCGACCGCGCCAGCCGCCTCTATGCGCCGGTGGTGCACACGCTGGCGCTCGTCGCCTTTGCCGGATGGATGATCGCGGGCGCGGGGTGGCACACCTCGCTGACCATTGCCATCGCCGTGCTGATCATCACCTGCCCCTGCGCAATGGGTCTCGCGGTGCCGGCCGCGCAGGTCGTCGCCTCGGGCGCGCTGCTGCGCCGCGGGCTGCTGGTCAAGGACGGGAGCGCGCTCGAGCGCCTCGCCGAATGCGATGTGGCGCTGCTCGACAAGACCGGCACGCTGACCCTCGGAGAGCCGCGCGCGGACGTCAGCAAGCTCGAACCGCAGGCGCGCAGCATCGCGCTCGCCCTCGCCCAGACCAGCCGCCACCCCCTGAGCCGCGGCCTTGCCGCCGCCCTGACGCGCGAGGGCGTGACCCCCGCCGCCGTCGATGACGTGCGCGAGACCGGCGGGCAGGGCCTCACCGGGCGCTGGCAGGGCCTCACCGTGGCGCTCGAGAAATCCGAGGGCCCGGTGCCCGAGGGGGCCTCGGAGGGCCCGCTCCTCGCCACCTGCCTGCGGATCGGCGAGCGGCTCCAGATCGTCCCCTTCTCCGATCCGCTGCGCCCCGATGCGCCCGAGGCGCTCGCCGCCCTCGCCCGCGAGGGGCTGGCCGCCAGCATCCTCTCGGGCGACCGAGCCGCGCCGGTCGCGGCGGTGGCGGCCGCGCTCGGCCTGTCGGCCGAGGCCGAGGCGAGCCCGCAGGCCAAGCTCGCCGCGCTGGAGGGCCTGAAGGCGCAAGGGCGCCGCCCGCTGATGGTCGGCGACGGCCTCAACGACGGCCCCGCCCTCGCCGCCGCCCACGCGTCGATCGCACCGGGCACCGCGTCCGACGCCAGCCAGCAGGCCGCCGATGCCGTGTTCATCGGCGAGGGGCTGATGCCCGTCGCCCTGGCGGTGCGCGTTGCCCGCCGCACGATGCGGATCGTGCGCGAGAATTTCGGCTTCTCGATCCTCTACAACTTCCTCGCCGTGCCGCTGGCGCTGATGGGCCTCGTCACGCCGCTGGTCGCCGCGATCGCGATGTCGGTGAGCTCGCTGGTCGTGGTCGCCAATTCCCTGCGTCTTGCCCGGAGTGCACAAGCGTGACCGGCCTTGCCTTCCTTATCCCCATCGCGCTCGGCATGGGCCTGCTCGGTCTCGCCGCATTCCTGTGGTCGATGCGCGAGGGCCAGTATGACGACATGGACGGGGCGGCCAACCGCATCCTGATCGAAGACGACCTGCCGTGGGACGAGCCCGCGTGACCCGCATTCGCGTCCTCGCCCCGCTCTTCGCCGCGCTCGCGCTGGTGCCGGTGATGATCGGCCCGCTTCCTGCGCAGGCGGCGACGATCACCGCCCGGCTGTGCAACGGCGGTACCATCGCGATTCCGGTCGGCGACGGCGACGCCCCCGCCGGGGAGCGCGATTGCCACCCCAAGGGCTGCCATGCGGGCACCTGCCGCCAGAAGGACGACCAAAAGCGTCCGAAAGGGACAAATTGATCTCGCGCAAAGACGCCTGACCACTGGCGCGCCACATCGGGGATCGCTGGCGCGATCCGCAGACCAGTTCCGCGAGGAGCGCACAAAAGATGTGGTCATATATTCCCGAGCTGCTCGCGACCCCCGTGCCGCGCTATACCAGTTACCCCACCGCGGCCGATTTCGGCCCGCTCGAGGACGGCACCATCGAGCGCGCGGTGGCCGAGGCGGCGGGCGATGTCTCGCTCTACCTCCACATCCCCTTCTGCGAGCAGATCTGCTACTATTGCGGCTGCAACACCGGCGCATCCGGCAAGCGCGCAAGGGTGGAGCACTACCTTGCCGCGCTCCATCAGGAGATCGCCACGGTCGGCAGCCTGCTGCCGCCGTCGGCACGGGTCCGGCGTATCGCCTTCGGCGGGGGCAGCCCCAATGCGATCCTGACCGGCGAGTTCCTGGCGCTGGTCGATGCGCTCCACGCCCACATGCCGCTCGCCGCGCCCGAATGGTCGATCGAGCTCGACCCGCGCAGCCTCACCGCCGAATGGAGCCATGTGCTCGGCGCGGTCGGCGTCACGCGGGCGAGCATGGGCGTCCAGACCTTCGCCGCCCATTGCCAGAAGGCGATCGGGCGCGAGCAATCGCTCACCATGATCTGCCGCAGCGTCGACTGGCTGCGCAGCGCGGGCGTGACCTCGCTCAATTTCGACCTGATGTATGGCCTCCCCCACCAGAGCGAGGCGGATCTCGAGGACAGCCTCGAGATGACCCGCAAGCTAGGCGCGGACCGGATCGCGGTGTTCGGCTATGCCCACGTGCCCCACCTCGTGCCGCGCCAGACGATGATCCCCGAGAACGCCCTTCCCGGCGCGGCGGCGCGCTTCACCATGGCGAGCGAGGCGCACCGCATCCTCACCGGGGCGGGCTACGAGGCGATCGGCTTCGACCACTTCGCCCTGCCGGATGATCCGATGGCCCGCGCGGTGCGCAACGGCACGCTGCGGCGCAATTTCCAGGGCTTCACCGACGATCAGGCCGAGGCGCTGATCGGCCTCGGATCGACCGCGATCAGCGGCTTTGCGGGTCTGCTGGCCCAGAACGAGAAGCACACTGGCCGCTATCGCCAGCTTTCCGGAGAAGGGCGCCTTTCGGCCTCGCACGGGATCGTCCGCTCGGCCGAGGACCGGCGCCGGGGCGACGTGATCGAGGCACTGCTGTGCCGGGGCGAAGCGGCGGTGCCCGCCGACCTGCTGGCGGGCGCGGCCGAGCGCCTCGCCCCCTTCACCGCCGCAGGGCTGGCCGCCCTGTCGGGAGAGCGGCTCGCGATCCTTCCCGGCGGGCTCCCCTATGCCCGGGTCATCGCCGCCCTGTTCGACAGCTACCGCGCGCTGACCCCCCGCCGCTTCTCCTCGGCGATCTGACCGACCTCCCCCTCCCTCTTGGTGCTTGCCAGAGGTCCGCTTTGCGCGGATAAAATGCCGCAAACAGACAAGCGGAGTCTCTATCGGGCGCATACATCGACAACAGGGGGGGGAATGAACATGGCAGTAAACGATCACGTCGACCTGAACGGCTTCATGGAGGGCGTGAAGAAGCGCAATCCGCACCAGCCGGAATTCGTCCAAGCGGTCCAGGAAGTGGCCGAGGACATCTTCGAATTCATGGAGGACAAGGAGGAGTATCACTCCCAGCAGATCCTCCGCCGCATCGCCGAGCCCGACCGGGTGGTGAGCTTCCGCGTGTGCTGGGAGGACGATAACGGCAACATCCGGGTCCAGCGCGGCTGGCGCGTCCAGAACAACAATGCCATCGGCCCCTACAAGGGCGGCATCCGCTTCCACCCCTCCGTCACCGAGAGCGTGCTGAAGTTCCTCGCCTTCGAGCAGACCTTCAAGAACGCGCTCACCGGCCTGCCGATGGGCGGCGGCAAGGGCGGCTCCAACTTCAACCCCAAGGGCAAGAGCGTGCGCGAGATCATGCGCTTCTGCCAGTCCTTCATGACCGAGCTCTATCGCCACATCGGTGCCGACATCGACGTGCCGGCGGGCGACATCGGCGTGGGCGGGCGCGAGATCGGCTTCATGTTCGGCCAGTACAAGCGCATCACCAACAACTTCACCGGCGTGCTGACCGGCAAGGGCCTCGAATGGGGCGGCTCGCTGATCCGCACCGAGGCGACAGGCTACGGCGCGGTCTATTTCCTCGAGAACATGCTGGCGACCAAGGGCGAGAACCTCGAGGGCAAGACCGCCGTCATCTCGGGCTCGGGCAATGTCGCGACCCATGCGGCGGAGAAGATCGTGCAGCTGGGCGGCAAGGTGCTGACCCTGTCCGACAGCGGCGGCTTCATCCATGATCCGGACGGCATTACCCAAGAGAAGATCGACTGGGTGAAGACCCACAAGACCCACCGCCGAGGGCGGATCGAGGAGTATGTCGAGGCCTTCCCGCGCGCCACCTTCCATGCGGGCAAGACCCCGTGGGGCGTGCCCTGCGACGTGGCGCTGCCCTGCGCCACCCAGAACGAGCTGCTCGGCGAGGACGCCAAGACCCTCGTGGCGAACGGCTGCCGCGCGGTCAGCGAGGGCGCGAACATGCCGACCGACCTCGACGGGGTGCACACCTTCAAGGCGGCGAAGATCCTCTACGCGCCGGGCAAGGCGTCGAACGCGGGCGGGGTCGCGGTCTCGGGCCTCGAGATGAGCCAGAACTCCGAACGTCGCTCGTGGAAGGAGGAGGAACTCCAGCAGATGCTCAAGGACATCATGTCGGGCATCCACAATTCCTGCATCCGCTACGGCGATCAGGGGGGCGGCTATATCGACTACGTGAAGGGCGCGAACATCGCCGGCTTCAAGAAGGTCGCCGACGCGATGCTGGCCTTCGGCGTCGTCTGACCCGCAAGCGCCCGCGCGCATCAGGCAAGGCCCCGCGCCCGTCCGGCGCGGGGCCTTTGCCGTTTCGGGGCCATGACCGGCGCGGCGCACGTCTCGGCCTAAGGTACAATTGGCCCGTCCCCGCGACAGGCGCACACTCCGCTCACGACAACCCGCGGCGAGAGGAGAAGCACCATGCTGGAACAGGCCCTGAGCAATTTCGAAGGCAAGTCCCTGATCAAGGGCAAGTACGACAACTTCATCGGCGGCCGCTGGGTGGCGCCGGTCAAGGGGCAGTATTTCGACAATATCTCGCCGGTGAACGGCAAGCGCGTGTGCCAGGTCGCCCGCGGCAGCGCCGAGGATATCGAACTCGCGCTCGATGCCGCGCACAAGGCCAAGGCCGCCTGGGGCCGCACCTCGACCACCGAGCGGTCGAACATCCTCAACCGCATCGCCCAGCGCATCGAGGACAATCTCGACATGCTGGCGCTGGTCGAGACGATCGACAACGGCAAGCCGATCCGCGAGACCACCGCGGCCGACCTGCCGCTGGCGGTCGATCACTTCCGCTACTTCGCCGGGTGCCTGCGCGCGCAGGAAGGCGGCATTTCGGAGATCGACCACGACACCATCGCCTACCACTTCCACGAACCGCTCGGCGTGGTCGGCCAGATCATCCCCTGGAACTTCCCGCTGCTGATGGCGGTGTGGAAGCTTGCCCCCGCTCTGGCCGCCGGCAACTGCGTGGTGCTGAAGCCCGCCGAACAGACCCCCATGAGCATCATGGTGCTGATGGAGGTGATCGGCGACCTGCTGCCCGAGGGCGTCGTCAACGTCGTCAACGGCTTCGGCATCGAGGCGGGCAAGCCGCTCGCCACCAGCCCGCGGATCGCCAAGATCGCCTTCACCGGCGAGACCACCACCGGCCGCCTGATCATGCAGTATGCGTCCGAGAACCTCATCCCCTGCACGCTCGAACTCGGCGGCAAGAGCCCCAACATCTTCTTCGCCGACGTGATGCGCGAGGATGACGACTATCTCGACAAGGCGCTCGAAGGCTTCGCCATGTTCGCGCTCAACCAGGGCGAGGTCTGCACCTGCCCGAGCCGCGCGCTGATCCATGAATCGATCTACGACCGCTTCATGGAAAAGGCGCTGGCCCGGGTGAACGCGATCAAGATGGGCAGCCCGCTGGATGCCGCGACCATGATCGGCGCGCAGGCCTCGAACGACCAGCTCGAGAAGATCCTCAGCTACATCGAGATCGGCAAGGGCGAAGGCGCCAAGGTGCTCGCCGGCGGCGGACGCTTCGTCCAGGAAGGCGAGCTGGCGGAGGGCTATTATGTCCAGCCGACCGTCCTCGAAGGCCACAACAAGATGCGCATCTTCCAGGAGGAAATCTTCGGCCCCGTGCTGTCGGTGACGACCTTCAAGGACGATGCCGAGGCCCTCGCCATCGCCAACGACACCCTCTACGGCCTCGGCGCCGGGGTGTGGAGCCGGGATGCCAACACCTGCTACCGCTTCGGCCGCGCGATCGAGGCCGGCCGGGTGTGGACCAACTGCTACCACGCCTACCCCGCCCACGCGGCCTTCGGCGGCTACAAGCAGTCGGGCATCGGGCGCGAGAACCACAGGATGATGCTCGAGCACTACCAGCAGACCAAGAACCTGCTGGTGAGCTACAGCCCCAAGGCGCTGGGCTTCTTCTGATCCGATAGGCCGGGACCTCCTCCCGCAAACCTCTCTCCCCGAGCAGGTTCCGGCGTCCCACGGGGCGGATGGCCACAAGGCCGTCCGCCCCGCTTTGTCGGCGAAGGAGAGATGCCCGATGACCACTGACGACACCCTGCCCCCGCGAATCCTCGCCACGCCCGAGGCCGAAGGCTGGATCGCGCGCCTTGCCGCTGCGCACGGCCCGCTGATGTTCCACCAGTCCGGCGGCTGCTGCGACGGTTCCGCCCCGATGTGCTTCGTGCGCGGCGAGTTCCGGGTCGGCGCGCAAGACGTGCTGCTCGGCCACCTCGCGGGCGATACGCCGGTCTGGATCGGCGCCCGCCAGTTCGAATACTGGCGCCACACCCAGATCACCATCGACGTCGTGCCCGGCCGGGGTTCGGGGATGAGCCTCGAGGCGCCCGAAGGCGTGCGCTTCGTCACCCGCAGCCGGGTCTTCACCGATGCAGAGGCCGCCGCGCTTGATGCCGCGGGCGACCCGCCGACAGGGGGCTGAAAGGGCTTGCCGCTATGGCGAATCTGCAACATTATGACGCCGGGATGAAGGCCCGGCCTTCATGGGAGATCTGGGAGAGGCCATTGCACGCACCGCGCCCTTCGGCGGCTGGCGGTCTTGTCGTTGCAAGTTCGCACGCCGCGTGTCCGGAACGGGCCGTCGCCGAGATCGCCGCCGCGATCGAGGGACGCGCGCTGGCGGGCGGCGTGATCTTCTGTTCGAGCACCTACCCGCGCGACACGCTCGCCGCCGCGATCGGAGCGCATCTCGGCCACATCCCGCTCGCCGGCTGCACCAGCGCGGGCGAGATCACCGGGCGCGGCTATGATGCCGACAGCCTGCTGTTCATGGGCTTCCCCGCGGAGGGCTTCACCTTCCGCGTGCTGCACGTCTCGGACATCGACAGCTTCGACCCCGAGGACGCCCGCCGCCAGGTACGCCACCTCGCGGCCAATGCCCGCCACGAGGCGCGCGTTCTCGGCGAGAATGCCAGCCAGGTCGCGCTGTTCCTCGTCGACGGCCTCTCGCACCGCGAGGAGCTGCTCACCATGACCGTGCAGGACGCGCTCGGCGACATTCCGCTGATCGGCGGATCGAGCGGCGACGGGTTGCTATTCAGCGAGACTGGCGTGCTTTGCGACGGCGCCTTCCGGTCCGGCACGGCGGCGATCATCATGCTCACCAGTGCCCGGCCGATGCAGGTCCATTCGGAATGCTTCTACGAGCCGGGCCCCGCCAAGATGGTGGTGACCGCCGCCGATCCCGAACGGCGCATCGTCCACGAGATCAACGCCGCACCCGCTGCCGACGAATATCGCCGTCTCGCCGGCGCGCCGGGGGCCGAGCTGGACACCGCCTTCTTCGCCGCCCATCCGCCGATGGTGCGCGCCGGCGGCGTCTATCACGTGCGCGCGATCCAGACCGCCAACTCCGACGGCAGCCTCACCTTCTACGGCGCGGTGGATCGCGGGATCGTGCTTTCGGTCGGCGAGCCGGTCGACCGGATCGCGCGGACGGAAGCCTTCTTCGCCCGCCTGCGCACCGAGTTCGGCGAGGTCGATCACGTGCTCGGCTTCGACTGCGTGCTCAACCGCATCGATGCCGAAACCCGCCAGATCACCCGCGCGATCTCGGACATCTACGCCGCCAATCGCGTGACGGGCTTCAACACCTATGGCGAACAGTTCCGTGCCGCCCATCTCAACCAGACATTCAGCTGCCTGGTGATCGGCCGCTGATGACGGCGACGCTCGAGAGCGACGAGATTGCCCGCCTGAAGGAGCAGGTGCGCAAGCTCGAGGCGATCAATGCCGCCCTGATGGACCGGGTCGAGCGCGCCAGCGACCTGCATGGCGGCGCCTTCTCCATGTTCGAGAACGCGATCACGCTCGAGGCGATGGTGCGCGGCCGCACCGGCGAGCTGGAAGACGCGATGGTGCGCCTCGCGACGATCAACGCCCAGATCGAGGCCGCCCACAACGACGCCGACGCGGCCCGGGCGCGGCTGCGCGACGCGATCGAATCGCTTTCCGACGGCTTTGCGCTGTTCGATGCCGAGGACCGGCTGGTGATGTGCAACACCGCCTTCCTCGCGATCTGGCCCGAGTTCCGCGATCTGGTGGAGGATCGCCCCAGCTTCGGCGAGCTGGTCGATGTCCTCGCGGGCAACGGCAGCGCGGTCGGATCGCTGCTCGCGCCCGAACGCTGGAAGCAGGAACGCCTCGCCCGGCATCGCGATGCCGGGGCACATGTCCAGCTGCTGTCGGACGGACGCTGGCTCCAGATCAACGAGCTGCGCACCAGCGAGGGCGGCACGGTCAGCATCTACACCGACATCACCAGCGTGAAGGCCGAGGACGCCCGCCAGCGCGCGCGCGAGCTGGCCGAACGCAACCTTGCGCTGCAATCCACGCTCGACACCCTTTCGGAAGGCGCGTGCCTGTTCGGTCCCAACGGGCAGCTGCAGGCGTGGAACGACGAGCTTGCCAACATGCTGCACCTCAACCGCGACGTGATGGCGGTGATCGGCACCCACGGGCAGTTCGTGCAGCACTGCATCTCGCGCTGCCGGCTGGACCGGCCGCAGGCGGTGGAATGGCGCGAGGGCCGGGGCCCGCGGATTTCCACCGACTGCATGCTCGGCAGCCGCAACTTCGTGATCCGCTCGGTCACGCTGGCAAGCGGCGGCATGGCCTTCGCCTTCGACGACGTGACCGACCGCATCCGCTTCCAGAAGAGCATGACCGAGGTCGCCGAGACGCTCGAGCGAGCAGTCAAGCAGCGCACCGCCGAACTGGTCGAGGTCAACCGCCAGCTCGCCGAGGCAAAGGACGAGGCGGAGCTGGCGAACCTCTCCAAGACCCGCTTCCTCGCCGCTGCCAGCCACGACCTGCTGCAACCGCTCAACGCCGCGCGCCTGTTCGTCTCGGCGCTCCACGAGAAGCGGCTGGCGGCGAGCACGCGCGGGCTGGTCGGTCAGGCCTCGATCGCGCTCGATTCGGTCGAGGACCTGCTCGAGAGCCTGTTCGAAATCTCGCGGCTCGATGCCGGCGCAATCCAGCCCGAGATCCGCACCATCTCGCTCGACCGGATGCTGTCGGCGCTGAGGATCGAGTTCGCCCCGCTCGCGCGTTCGCGCGGGCTCGCCTTCAGCGTCGCCGAGACGGGGCTCCACGTTTCGAGCGACGTGCAGATGCTGCGCCGGGTGCTGCAGAACCTCGTGTCGAACGCGATCCGCTATACCGCCGCAGGCAGCGTCACCGTGAGCGCGCAGCGCGAGGGCGACCGGGTGACGGTGGCGGTCACCGACACGGGGCCCGGCATCGCCGCTGGCGAACAGCGCGTGGTGTTCGAGGAATTCCGCCGGCTCGAGGCGACGCGCAAGATACCCGGCCACGGGCTCGGCCTCGCGATCGTGCGGCGCAGCTGCGCCAAGCTCGGCCACGGGGTCGCGCTCGATTCAGCGCCCGGGCGCGGCTCGACCTTCTCGGTGACGCTGCCCGCCGCCGATACCGAGGTGGCCGCCGTGGCCACGGTGGCTGCGCGCGGGGGCAAGACCGCTCCGGCGAGCGGCGCGATCCTGGTGATCGACAACGACGAGGCGATCCTTGCCGGGATGCGCGCGCTGCTGGAGAACTGGGGGCATCGGGCGATCACCGCGGTCGGCCCAGACCGGCCCGAGGTGCGCGCCGCGGCCGAGGCCGGGCTGTCGCTGATGCTCGCCGACTATCACCTCGAGGACGGGCTTACCGGCGATATCGCGGTGGCGCGGGTGCGGGCGATGCACAAGGGTGATCTGCCGGCCGCGATCGTCACCGCCGACCGCAGCGAGGAAGTCCGCGCGAGCCTTGCGGCGCAGGACCTGCCGGTGCTCGGAAAGCCGATCAAGCCCGCCCAGCTGCGCGCCCTGCTGCGCCAGCTCGCGGTGCCGGCCTAGGCCTTAGCCCTCGAAATTCACCCGATTGGCGAGGATCACCGCCTGGGTGCGGCTGAAGACGTTGAGCTTGCACAGGATTGCCGAGACGTGCGCCTTGACGGTCGTCATCGAGATGTCGAGCTCGTGGGCGATCTGCTTGTTGAGCCGACCTGCCACCAGCCGCCCGAGCACCACGCGCTGCTGCGGGGTGAGGCTGTCGATCAGCTTGCGGATCTTCTCCTCCTCCTCGTCCGCCAGCGGGTCGCTCTGAAGCTCGCCGGGGGCGTAGATCTCGCCCATCAGCACCTGGCCGATCGCATCGAGGATGGTCGCCCGGTCGAGCGTCTTGGGCAGGAACCCCGCAGCGCCTGCCGCCAGTGCATCGCGCACCGTGACGCGGTCGTAGGAGCCCGACACCATCACCACCGGCAGGCTCGGGAAATCGGCGCGCAGCTGTTCCAGCGCGGAGAAGCGCGATGCATCGGGAATGTTGAGATCGAGCAGCACCATGTCAGGGTCGGGCATCGTCTCGAGCGCGGCGAGCGCCTCGGCGAAGCTGCCGGCCTCGGCGATGGCGCAGTCGGGGAAACTCGACAGCAGGATGGCGCTGAGGCCGTCGCGGATCAGCCCGTGATCATCGACGATCAGAACGCGTTCTAAAGGCGGCGCTTCGGTCATGGGATATCTCTATCGCCTGAACCCGGCGGAGCAAGAGGACGCAGCAGAGGGGGACGCGAGCCTCGGCCCCCGCCCCCCGTCTGCGCTTGCCCTCACTTGGGCAGCTTGAACACCCAGAGCGAGCCGCCCTGGCTGATTTCCTTGAAGGTCTTGGCGACCTCGCCGCCCCACAGCGGCACCGCGCCGCCCCAGCCGGACATGACCGCGACATACTGCTCGCCGTCCTGTTCCCAGGTGACGGGCGAACCGACCACGCCCGAACCGGTCTGGAACTTCCACAGCTCCTTGCCGGTCTTGGCGTCGAAGGCCTTGAGGTAGCCCTCGGGGGTGCCGGTGAAGACCAGGTTGCCGCGGGTCGTCAGGACGCCGCCCCACAGCGGGGCCTTGTTCTTGTATTCCCACATGATCTTGCCGGTCTTGGGATCGATCGCCCGCAGCGCGCCGATGTGGTCCTCGGCGATAGGCTTGATGGTGAAGCCCGCGCCCAGATAGGCCGCGCCCTTCTTGTAGGCGATCGGCTCGTTCCAGATGTCCATGCCCCAGTCGTTCGAGGGGACGTAGAACATCTCGGTGTCGGGCGAATAGGCCATCGGCATCCAGTTCTTGCCGCCGAGGAAGGACGGCGCGGCGAACACCGACTTGCCCTTGTCCGCCGTGCCCGGCGCGCCGGGACGGTTGTCGTCGTTGTAAACCGGGCGCCCCGTCTTGAGGTCGATCCTGCTCGCCCAGGTCGGCTGCATGACGAAGGGCGTGGCGTTCATCAGCTTCCCGTTGGTGCGGTCGAGCACGTAGAAGAAGCCGTTGCGGTCGGCCTTGGCGCCGAGCTTCATCTTCTTGCCCTTGAACTCGCCGTCGAAGGGGATGAACTCGTTGACGCCGTCGAAGTCCCAGCCGTCGTGGGGGGTGGTCTGGTAGTGCCACTTGATCACCCCGGTGTCGGGATCAATGGCGAGGGTCGAGGCGGTGTAGAGGTTGTCGCCCGGGCGCAGATGGCTGTTCCACGGGGCCGGGTTGCCGGTGCCGAAGAAGACGAGGTTGGTGTCGGGGTCATAGGTCCCGCCAAGCCAGGTCGCCCCGCCGCCGGTCTTCCACAGATCGCCTTCCCACGTGGCGTTGGTCTTGCCGGTGATGCCGTTGTCCTTGCCGTTGAGGGTGCCCATGTGGCCCTCGATCACGGGCCGGGTCCACACGATCTCGCCGGTGTCGACATTGCGCGCCTGGACTTCGCCGACCGCGCCGAACTCGCCGCCGGAATTGCCGGTGATGACGAGGTTCTTGACGATGATCGGGGCTGCGGTGGCGGAGTAGCCGGCCTTGTAGTCGGCGGTCATCTTGTTCCAGATCACCTTGCCGGTCTTGCGGTTGAGCGCGACGAGCCGCGCATCGAGCGTGGCGAAGATCACCTTGTCGCCGTGGATCGCCGCACCGCGGTTGACGACGTCGCAGCAGGGCATGATGCCGTCGGGCAGGCGGTGGTTGTACTCCCACAGCTTCTCGCCGGTGCGCGCATCGAAGGCGAAGAGGCGCGAATAGGAGCCGGTGACGTAGATCACGCCGTCATAGACGATCGGCTGCGATTCCTGCCCGCGCTGCTTTTCTCCGCCCAGCGAGGCGGCGAAGGCCGGGACCATGCGCGCGACGTTGTCGGTGTTGATCTGCGCCAGCGGGCTGAAACGCTGCTGCTGCGGCCCCATGCCGTAGGTCAGCACGTCGCCGGTCGTCGCGGCGTCGTTCATCAGCTGGTCCATCGTCGGCCCGTCCTCGGCCAGAGCCGGTGCGGTCAGCGCGAGGCCGGCAAGCGCGACGCCTGCGGCCAGAATATTGGTCAAGCCCTTCATCATTCCCTCCTCGTCTCTTCTCTTTGTCCCCGACCGGCCGCGAAGGGCCCGAGCGGGTCACACCCCCACCAGGAAATCCAAGCCTAGCCCCCGTGCCAGCGGCAACAATTGAACCTTGGAACTAGGCGGGCTGCCTATCCGATAGCCTTCGTCGCGGCGGCCGCCTGCCAGGTAACGCCGGCCTTGGCGAACAGCGCCTTCATGCGCCCGTCGGCGGCCATGCGCGCGACGATGTCCTCGACCGCAAAGCCCAGTGTGCGGCTGTCCTCGCGCACCGCCATGCCGATATCCCAGCCCGACGAGGGGATCATCGGCAGCGGGCTCTTGCGCAGCTTCGCGCCGCTGCCGGCGCTATCGGCCATCGAGGCCTCGATCTGGGCGCGGGTAGCGACGGCCATCTCGACCTCGCCTTCATGCACCGCCAGGGCTGCGGCATGGCCGGTGGGATAGTGCTGGACATCGCCGCGCAGGATCCCGCCGAACCCGCCGACGAGGTAGAAATCGGGGATCGAATCCAGCTCCGCACCGACCTTGCTGCCGACGAAACGCTGCGGCGGCTGGTCGCAGTCGCGTGTCTGCGCCGAGCAGAGCGCAGTGAATTCCTCACGGTAATAGGGCGCGACGAAGACCACCTGGTCTTCCTTCGCCGACAACTGCATGTCGAAGGGCACGTGCAGCATCAGGTCGCAGCGGCGGAAGCCGAGCAGGCCGCCGCGCCAGATCACGTTGCGCAGGTCGTCCGAGAGTTCCTCGTCGGCGGTGAACAGCGCGATCTCGGCTTTCACGCCGAGCTGCTCGGCGATCGCGAGCGCGAGATCGACGTCAATTCCGGCCGGCTGCCCGCCGCCCCGGTCCCACGACCACGGCCGGTTGTCGGCATAGAGACCGACCCGCAGGACGCCGAGTTCCCGCACCTTGGCGAGCGGCGCTGCCCCCAGCGGCCCTGAAAGCGCCAATGCGCAGCCCGCGCCGACCATGCCGGCGAGGAATCCCCTGCGGTTATCGGCCACCTTACTCTTCCGTGTACTTCGTTTCGAGGAAGGCGCGGATCGCCCAGCCGGCCTTCTGGCCGAGCACGTCGCCGAAGGGCGGCATATAGACCTTGCCGTCATGGCTCGACCCGTGGCGATAGCGCTCCATGAACCACTGGTCGCCGCTCTCGCCGAGTTCGAGATAGCGCAGGTCGGGTGCGATCCCGCCCGAGATCGCCTCGAGCCCGTGGCAGCGCGCGCAGTTCTGGTTGTAGGCCGAAGTACCGATCTCGATCGCCCGGGCGTTGCCGCTGTAGGGGTTCTTCTCGAGCCAGGCCTCGCCGATGTCGGGCAGGTCGGATGTGTCGACGGCCTGCGGCGTGACATCGCCATGGGCCATGATCTGGGGCCCGGCCGCCATCGCCAGAGAGGCGATCGCCGCACCGAGCAGGATGCGTCCGGCGTAGTTTTTCATCTCACAAACCCCTTCGTGCCTCAGGTGCCGCGCCATTCGCGCAGCGACATTCTCCCGTGCCATCAGATTACGCGTAAGCCCCCGAATCCCCATTGCACTTTGGTACAATCGCGGGGCGAAAGGGGGTCTGTAGGATGGTCGCCATGATATTCCGTCGCATGCCCCTTTGTCTGGCTGCTGCCGCTCTCGCCGTCCCCGCCGCCGCGCAGACGGCCTATGTCAGCAACGAACGCGGCGGCACGGTCAGCGTGATCGACATCGCCAGCGGCACGGTGAAAGCCACCTTCGACGTCGGCCAGCGCCCGCGCGGGATCCTGCTGAGCAAGGACGGCAGGTATCTCTACATCTGCGCCAGCCTCGACAACGCGGTCGAGATCCGCGACGCGGCAACCGGCGCGCTGGTCGCGGTGATGCCGGCGGGCAACGATCCCGAGCAGTTCTTCCTCTCCCCCGACGGCGCCACGCTGTTCGTGGCCAACGAGGACGATGCGGCCGCGACCGCCATCGACCTCGGGCAGCGCAAGGTCGCCTGGCAGGTCGAGGTGGGCGAGGAGCCCGAAGGCATCGCGGTCAGCCCCGACGGCAAGTGGCTGCTGGTCGCCTCCGAGGAGGAGAACACCGTCAGCTGGATCGACGTCGTCACCCGCGAGACCGTCGCCGAAATCGAAACCGATGCGCGGCCCCGGCACATCGAGTTCACCCCGGATGGCCGCCACGTCTGGATCGCCGCCGAGATCGGGCAGACGGTCCATGTGATCGACGTGGCCAGCCGCGAGATCGTCGAGACCATCCCCTTCGCCCCGCCCGGGGCCATGCCCTACAAGGTGCTGCCCTGCGGCATCCGCTTCACGCCCGACGGCAAGACTGCCGTGATCGCGCTCGGGCGGGCGGACTCCATCGCGCTGGTCGATGTCGAGACCCGCAAGGTGCGCGGCTACGTGAACACCGGCGGACGCCCCTGGCACCTCGCCATCACCGCCGACGGCACACGCGCCGTGGTCGCCAACGGCACCAGCGACGATGTCGCAGTGGTCGAACTCGCCACAGGGCAGGTGGTCTCCCGCATTCCCGCCGGCGAAGGGCCTTGGGGAGTCGTGCTGGCGGAATAGGACACAAGAAAAGGGAAGATGGCCGCGACAGACGGCCGGAACGGAGGGGAAGTGCGAAGGGTTGCAGCATTTCTGCTGACGGGGGCGGCGTGCGTCGTTCCTGCGGTGGCACAGGCGGAGGACGCGGCGTCGGTCGATGCTCCGGACGCGCCGATCATCGTCACCGCACCGGGCGGAAACATCGATCTCGACGACGCGCTGGCGCTGGAACGGCGCGACATCGCGGTGGCCGGCACACCCGACCTCCTCGCCGCGCTCCAGCGCAATTTCGCCGGCGTCACCGCGCAGGACGCGCAGAACAACCCCTGGCAGCCCAACCTCGTCTATCGCGGCTATGTCGCCTCGCCGCTGGTCGGGCAGGCGCAGGGGCTTGCCGCCTATGTCGACGGGGCGCGCTTCAACCAGCCCTTCGGCGACACGGTCAATTTCGAGCTGATCCCCGATGCCGCGATCCGTAGCGTGACCCTGCGCGATGCGAGCCCGGTCTACGGGCTCAACACGCTGGGCGGCGCACTGGTGATCGAGACCGCGACGGGGCAAACAGAGCAGGGTGTCGAGGCGGCGGCCGCCATCGGCTCATTCGGCGAGCGCGATCTCAGCCTCTCGGCAGGCGATGCGATCGGCGGGTTCAGCTGGTTCGGCGCGGTGCAGTACCGCGAGGAAGACGGATGGCGCGATTTCAGCCCCTCGGACCTCGTCAACGGTTTCGTCGATGTCGGCTATGACGGGGAGCGCGCCGGGCTGCACCTCAAGGCCATCGGGGCCGATACCGACCTCACCGGCAACGGCGTCGCCCCGGTCGAGCTGCTCGAGGCGCGGCGGCAGTCGGTGTTCACCTGGCCCGACAACCAGCGCAATTCCTATGGCCGCATCAGCCTCCACCCGTGGCTGGCGATCGGCGAGGGCCTGCGGTTCGAGGCGACCCTCTACCGCCAGCGCCGCAAGGCATCGCTCCTTAACGGCGATGCCGCCGACATCGAGGAATGCGAGGACGATCCGGCGCTCGCCGGCCTGCTGTGCCTCGAAAGCGTCGGCGATGACGGCGACGAGGAGCAGGCGCTGCTGACCGACGGGGCGGGCAATGTGATCGGCGACGTGCTGGACGGCGGGGATTACGGCGTCTTCAACCGCGGCAGCATCCGCTCGCGCTCGGAAGGCTTCCTCGCGCAGATCATCACCGAACAGGACATGGGCGCGCGTGCCAACCGGCTGGTGCTGGGCGCGAGCTACGATTCGAGCGAGAACGACTTCGCCGCCTCGACCGAACTCGGCGCCCTGACCGAGGATCGCAGCGTCGAGGGACTCGGCGTGTTCATCGACCAGGCCGACAACGCCATCGCCCCGGTGGAGCTGAAAACCCGCTCGCGCTTCTGGGGCCTGTTCGCCAGCGACACCCTGCCGCTGGGCGAGACGCTGACGGCGGAAATCGGCCTGCGCTGGAACCATGCGCGGATCGTGCTCGAGGACCAGATCGGCACGGCGCTGAACGGCGACCATTCCTTCAGCCGCCTCAATCCGGGGATCGAACTCGACTGGGCGGTGACGCCCGAGGTGACGCTGCGTGCAGGCTATGCCGAGAGCAACCGCGTGCCGACCGAGGCGGAGCTCTCCTGCGCCGACGAGGACGCGCCGTGCAGCCTCACCAATTTCTTCATCGCCGATCCGCCACTGGAACAGGTGGTCGCCAAGACTTTCGAGCTCGGCGCGTCGGGCAGCCACCGGGCGGGCGGTTGGGAGATCGACTGGCTGGCCTCGGCCTACCGCGCGACCAACGTGAACGACATCCAGTTCATCGCCTCCAGCACCCGCGGGCGCGGCTTCTTCGAGAATATCGGGCGCACGCGGCGGCAGGGTTTCGAGGCGAGCCTCGGCGTGCGGCGCGGCGGTTTCCGGATCGGGGCGAGCTACGCCTTCATCGATGCGACCTTCCGCCTGCCGGTCACGCTCAGCAGCCCCGCCAACCCCGAGGCGAGCGACGAGGGCGAGATCTTCGTCGAAGCGGGCGACCGGCTGACCGGCATTCCCCGCCACAGCGCCACCCTGACTGCCGACTACGAAGGCCGGATCGGCACGCGCAGCTTCGCGATCGGCGGCGACATGGTCGCGCGCTCGGGCCTGCTGCTTTTCGGCGACGAGGCGAACCAGAACCCCGAGGTGCCCGGCTATGTCGTCTTCAACCTGCGCGGGCGGATCGAGGTGGTGAAGGGCGTCTCGCTGTTCGGCGAGGTGCGCAACGTCTTCGACCGCGAGTTTGCGACCTTCGGCACCTTCAGCGAGGTGGACGAGGTCGATCTCGCCGAAGCGCCGGACGCCTCCGACCCGCGCGCCTTTGGCCCGGGCGCGCCGCGCAGGTTCACGCTGGGCCTTGGCCTCCGGTTCTGACTTCGTCCGAAGGTGCAATGTCGGGAGGGCAGGGAAACTGTCATTGTCACGCCCAACGAACGACATTTTTCGAGGGAGGATCAACATGAAACTGCGCAAGCTCTCCGCCGGCGGCTCGCTGGCCCTGGCCCTGGCTCTCGCGGCATGTTCCGGCGGCGAGCCCGCCGCCGACGAACCCGCAGCGACCGAAACTCCGGCTGCGGACACTGCCCCCGCAGCCGACGCGCCCGTCGCCGATGCGACCGCCGAGGCCACTCCGGCTCCGGAAGCCAGCCCCGCCGTCGAGCCCGAGAAGGCTGCCGCCGCCGCACCCGCCGCTGCCGCAAAGCCCGCCGCAGCGCCTGCCGCCGAGGTGGTCAAGGTCGCCGCCACCGTCGCCCCGCCCGCAAGCTTCGGGCGCTGCGCGGTGTGCCACACCGCCGACAAGGGCGGCGAGGACAAGCTCGGCCCCAATCTCTACGGGGTCTTCGGCAAGCCTGCCGCCAAGGGCAGCTTCGCCTTCTCCGAACAGCTCAAGGGCGCGGGCCTCGTGCTCGACGAGCCGACCCTGCACAAGTGGCTGGAGAACCCCAAGGCGCTGGTGCCGGGCAACCGCATGAGCTTCCCCGGGATCAAGGACGCGGCCAAGCGTCAGGAAATCATCAACTACCTCAAGCAGCAGAGCTGAGGGTCGCGGGCGGCGCGGGGCAGGACGGGATCGCCTGCACCCGCGCCCCCAGGGATCAGGCCGTGCGGTAGATGCTTGGCTGGATATCGGTGAAGTTGGCGATGTCGGCCATCACCGCCGCCGTGGCGGGCGAGGCGAGCGCGGCATCGATCGCCGCGCTGTCCGCAAAGCGCAGCACCACCATCGCGGCCGCCGGCTGTGCCGCGTCGGCGGGCCAGAGGATCTCCGACCCCGTCAGCCCGAGGCCGCCCCAGCTATCCTCGACCAGCGGGATGTGCGTGTCGCGGTAGTAGGCGGCATCGAAGCGCGCCCCTTCGGCTTGCGGGTAGCTCACCACCAGATTGGCCATGTTAACGGTCTCCTCCTGTTGTTGTCGTCATGAAGCGGGAACCGCGACCGGGGTCGCGGCTGCGAGCGGGCGGCCCGCGGCGTGCCAGCCGTCGGTGCCCTCGGCGAGCCAATGGACATTGGGCACGCCTTGCAGCGCGAGGCGGCGCGCGGCGTTCCAGCTCATCCAGCAATCGGTGCGGCAAAAGAGGATCACCGGCCTGTCCGGCGCGGTGCGGCGGGCCTCGCGGACGACGGTCTCGAGCGCCTGCCACAGCACCGGATCGACGGGGGCGCGGCCGGTCTCGGGGAACCACAGGGCGCCGGGAATGGTGAGGTGCCCGGTGCTCAGCGTCCAGATTCCAGTGGCCGGATCGCGCACCCCGCCTTCGACCGGCATGACATCGAGGAACAGCGCGTCCCGGCCGGGTTCGAGCGCCAGCGCCTCGGCAAGACCGATGGCGGCGGCGGGTGCGGGATCGGCCTTGACCGGCGCACGGTAGCGGGCGGCGCGGTAGCCTTGCGCATCGAACAGCGTAGGCTCGGCGCTGCGGGGCTGCGGCTGCGGCTCGCTGGCTTGGGCGACTGCCACCAGCGCCAGCGCCGCCATGCCCGCCACGATCGCTGCCCTGTGCATCCCCGTCCCCTCTTGGTCCAAGGTACAATATGCCCCGTGCGGGCGACAGGAATACATTGTCCAATGGTATGATGCGTACACTTCTCTCGCTCGCGATGCTGGCGGCTCCGGTCGCCGCGCAGTCCCAGACGCCGCCGGCCGACCCGCTGGGCTCGCCGATGTGGGAATACCACGCGGGCAAGCTGTTCGCCGGCGCACCCGTGGTGTTCGATCCTCGGGTGGAGGTCGCTCTGCCTGTCCTGACCGAGAACCAGCACGTCATGCCCGTCACCGTCGATGCCCGCGCCCTGGGCGAAGTGGTGCGGATCGTGATCTTCGCCGACCTCAACCCGATTCCCGTCGCGGTCGAATACACGCCGCTCGCCGCGCAGGCCTTCATCGCCACCCGCATCAAGCTCGACCAGCGCACCCCGGTGCGCGCCGCAGTGCTCACCGCCGACGGAGTGTGGCACGTCGCAGGCGACTGGGTCGATGCCGCGGGCGGCGGCTGCTCGGCGCCGCCCTTGAGCCGCGTGCGAGGGGACTGGGCCGATCACCTCGGCGAGCTGCGCGGGGCAGCGTGGAGCGCACCCGGCGAGACCCGCCTGCGCCTCTCGTTCCGGCATCCGATGGACACCGGCCTCGTCGAGAACATCCCGGCCTACAACATCGACCAGCTGACGGTGTCCGACGCCGCAGGCCGCCTCCTCGCCCGCATGACCGTGCACGGATCGGTCAGCGAGGACCCATCCTTCACCATGCTGCTCGCCCCCGGGCTGGCGGGCGACCTCGCGGTGGCGGCGCGCGACACGGGCGGCTTCGAGTTCGCCGGCACGCTCGCGGCGGGAAGCGGCGCGAGGGTCGCGGCGGCGGCCACGCGATGATCGCGCGGCGGGGGCTGCTGCTCGGCGCGCTCGCCCTCCCGCTGGCGGCGGCGCCCTTCTCCGCGCGCGCCGAGCTCTTCGCAGGAACCTATGCGCCCGAGGCGACCCCCATCGGCGAGGGCATCTGGATGGTGCGCGGCGCCGACGAGGCGCTCGGCTTCGCCAACGGCGGCGCGATCGCCAACAGCGTCATCATGGCGAGCGATGCAGGCGCGATCATCGTCGACAGCGGGCCCTCGCTCGCCTTCGGCGCTGCGCTCGGAGCGCTGGCGCGGCGGCTGACGGGGCAGGCGGTGGCGCGGGTCTACATCACCCACCTTCACCCGGATCACAGCTTCGGCAGCGGCGCCTTCCCCGAAGCCGAGATCCACGCCCTGCCCGGCACCCGGGCCGAGCTCGAACGCGACGGTAGCGGCTTTTCGGACGCGATGTACCGGATGCTGCACGGCTGGATGGCCGGCACCGAGGTGATCCTGCCTGCCGCCGCCGCCGCCGAGGGCGCGGTGGTCTTCGGCGGCCGCAGCCTGAGGCTGCTCGCTCTCTCGGGGCACAGCGAGGCCGATCTCGCGATCCTCGACGAGGCATCCGGGACGCTGATCGCGGGCGACCTCGTGTTCCACGACCGGGCGCCCGCGACCCCCCATGCCGCCTTCGCCCCGTGGCAGGCGGCGCTTGCGCGGCTCGCGGCGACCCCGCACCGCCAATGCGTGCCCGGGCACGGCCCCCTGTGCCGCAGCGGCGCGGCGATCGCCCAGACCCGCGACTGGCTCGCCTGGCTCGAGACCGCGCTGCGCGAGGCGGTGGCGGGCGGGCTCGATATGGCGGAGGCCGCGAACCAGCCGATCCCGGCGCGCTTTGCCGGCATGGCGGCGGCCCGTTATGAACTGACCCGCTCGGTGTCGCATTTCTACCCGCGGCTCGAGGCCGAACTCTTCCCCCGCATCGACGGCTGATCCTGCCGGCCTGCCACCGCGGCCCGCCGCCCCGTCATCTCAGACCAAAGTCGGACGACCAAAGTCCAATTTCGGCGCGGACCGCTCGGGCGCAGCATCGCGTGGGCCGCAAGGGACGGCACGAGAACAAAGAACAAGGGGGAAGGACATGAGATCCAGATTTCTGCTGCACGCAGCCGTGGCCGCATTGGCGATGGGGGCCGCCGCGGCGCCCGCCCATGCGCAGTCGACCGCCACCCAGCAGCTGCTCCAGCGCCTGCACGAGAAGGGCATCCTCACCGACGAGGAATATGCGGCGCTGATGGCCGAGACCAACGCGGCCCCGGCCGCTGCTCCCGCCGCCTCTCCGCAGGTGGCCGCCCAGGACACCGCCGCCGGCGCGCTCGACATGAGCCGCGTGGTGCGCATGACCGACAAGGGCATCGGCCTCGAAGTCGGCCCGGCGACGATCAAGTTCTCGGGCTCGATCAACGCCTATTACGTCAACGACAACCCCGACACCGCAGGCCCGACCACCGCGGTCGCCGGCGGCATCGCCTCGGTCGGGGCGGACAGCTCGAACGCGGTGCGCAACGGCCTGCTTCCCGGCTATCTGCTGATCGACGTGACGACCAAGCAGGCCGGGCTCGACATCGGCGCCCATTTCGGAATGTATCCGGGCATCAATTCGGCCGTCTGGGGCCCGCTCGGCGCCAATAGCGGCGGCCAGCCGACCGCGCTCGCGACCGCCGGGATCGACTTCCGCCAGGTCTATCTCACCATCGGCGGCGGCTTCGGCACGGTGAAGATGGGACGCGACATCGGGCTGTTCGGCTCCGAGGCGATCCTCAACGACATCACCCTGCTCGCCGCGGGCCCTCCGGGCGGCAATGTCGCGCCGGGCAACACCACCCTGGGGCGCATCGGATCGGGCTATATCTACACCGATTTCCAGCCGCAGATCACCTACACCACGCCGAACTTCGGCGGGTTCCAGGCCTCGGTCGGGGTGTTCCAGCCGCTCCAGTCGCTCACCGCCCCGGCGCAGACCAACACCGCGCCCGGCTTCCAGGGCAAGGTCACCTTCGACAAGACCTTCGACAAGGTCGGGCTGCGCCTGTGGGCCTCGGGGGTCACGCAAAAGCACCAGACCATCGGTGCGGGCGCGGGCGGGCTGGTGTCCTATACCGGGCGCGGCATGGATCTGGGCGGCAAGGTTTCGGTCGGGCCCTTCGCGGCGGTCGCCAACTGGTACACCGCCAAGGGCCTCGGGACGACGGTGCTCAACCTGCTCGACACCGACGCGCGGGGCAATCCGCGGGGCAGCGACGGGTTCTATGTCCAGGGCCTCGCGACCTTCGGCAAGGTCTCGCTGGGCGCAAGCTACGGCGAGAGCAATCTCGACCGCACCGCCTTCGAGATTGCGGCGGGCAACACGCTGGTGCGCAAGAATTCCAGCTATGTCGGCCAGGTCCGCTACGGCCTCACCGACTGGGTCACGCTGATCGGCGAATACACCCGCGCGACCAGCAAGGCCCACGGCGGCAACGAAGCGGAAAGCAGCAGCATTGCTGCGGGCGCGATCCTTTTCTTCTAGGCCCTGGCCGGTTATCCGGGGGCATGAGGCCGGTGTCCGGGATGGCGATCACGCCGCCCGGGCACCGGCCTTGCCCAACTCCGGCCGACCCTGAGGAGAACCCGCCGTGGATGCGATGACCTTTGCCCATTCAGCCGACCGGGCCGATCGCTACAACCGCACGGCGCGCGCGCTGCACTGGATCATCGCGGCGCTGGTGCTCGGCAACATCGCGGGCGGGCTGCTGCACGACGCGCTCAAGGACGTGGTCAACCTGATGCCGCTGCACAAGGCGGCCGGCATGACGGTCCTTGCGCTCACGCTGGTGCGGATCGCCTGGCGCCTCACCTGGACGGCACCGCCCCACCCTGCGGCGATGAGCGGACTGGAAGTGCTCGCCGCCAAGGCGACGCACCTCCTGTTCTACGCCCTGATGCTCGCCATGCCGCTGACGGGCTGGATCATGGCATCGGCGGGCAAGTATCCCCTGACGTGGTTCGGCCTGTTCGACCTGCCGAAGCTTCCGGTGACCCGCGAGGACCCGCTCTACGCGCTGGGACACGAGGGCCACGAGCTGCTCGGCTGGCTGTTCCTCGCGCTCGCCGTGCTGCACATCGCCGCGGCGCTGCGTCACCATCTCCTGCTCAAGGATAATGTCCTGCGGCGCATGCTGTGATGATGCGCGCGCCGACCTTCGCGAAACATGAAAGCTGCCTGATGAAAACGATGCTGCGTCTCACCGCCTGCGGGCTCGCCCTCCTTTCGGCCCTGCCCCTGTCGGCGCAGGACGGCGTGGAGCCGCAGGACGAGACGGGCGAGGAGCGCCGAGAGATCATCGTCACCGGACGCGGGCTCGACCCGGCGCTCTCGACCGGCATCTACGCGACCACCACCCTCGAGCGCGAGACGATCGTCGCGGCGCCCTCGGGCCGGATCGAGGATGTCTTGCGCAATGTCGCCGGCTTCCAGCAGTTCCGCCGCTCGGACAGCCGTTCGTCGAACCCCAGCGCACAAGGCGTGACGCTGCGCGCGCTCGGCGGCAATGCCACCAGCCGCGCGCTGGTGCTGCTCGACGGGGTGCCGCTCGCCGATCCGTTCTTCGGGTACATTCCGCTTTCGGCCATCGCCCCCGAGACGCTCGGGACGATCCGGGTGACGCGCGGCGGCGGATCGGGCCCCTTCGGCGCGGGCGCGCTTGCGGGCACGATCGACATGGAAAGCGCCGAGCCGGGGGCAACGCAGGGCTTCCTCGGCAGCGCGGCGATCAACGACCGGGCGGAGACCGAGGCCAGCGGCGTGCTGACCCAGCGCCTCGGAGGCGGTTTCGCCATCGCGAGCGGGCGCTGGGATCGCGGCCAGGGCTTCTTCACCACGCCCGAAGACCAGCGCGTTCCCGCCACCGCACGCGCCGCCTTCGACAGCTGGAACGCCGCCCTGCGCGCGGTCGCCCCGCTCACCGACACCGTCGAGGTCCAGGCCCGCGTCGCCGCCTTCCGCGACAATCGCACGCTGCGCTTCGAGGGCGCGGATTCCTTCAGCCGGGGCGAGGAAGCCTCGATCCGCTTCGTCGGGCGAGGCGACTGGCAGTTCGATGCGCTGGCCTATGTCCAAGCGCGCGACTTCGGCAACATCGTGATCTCTTCGACCCGTTTCACCCCCACACTCGACCAGCGCCGCACGCCGTCGACCGGCGTGGGCGGCAAGTTCGAGCTGCGCCCGCCGCTGCTCGAAGGGCACGACATCCGCATCGGGGTCGATTACCGCCGCGCCGACGGCGAGTTGCAGGAGGAAGCGCTCAACGCGGTCACCGGGCGCGTCACCGAGCGCCGCCGGGCGGGCGGGGCCACCGGGAACCTCGGCATCTTCCTCGAAGACGACTGGCAGATCGGGCCGCTGACCCTCAACGGCGGCCTGCGCGCCGACCGCACCTCCATTACCGGCGGCTTCTACCGCGCGGTCACCCCCGCCGGCGCTCCGGTGAGCGAGATTATTGCCCCCGACCGTTCGGACTGGGCGGTGAACTGGCGCGCGGGCGCGCTATTCTATCTCACTCGGCGGCTCGACATCCGCGCCGCGGCCTATACCGGCCTGCGCCTGCCGACCCTCAACGAGCTCTACCGCCCCTTCGTCGTCTTCCCCGTCACGACCGAGGCCAACGCGAACCTCGCGAGCGAAAGGGTGGAAGGCTTCGAGATCGGCTTCGACTGGCAACCGGTCAACGAAGTCGTGATCGCGGTGACCGCCTTCGACAACGAGGTCGAGAATGCCATTGCCAACGTCACCGTCGGCCCCAACCTGCGCCGCCGGGCGAATCTGCCGGCGATCGAAGCGCGCGGGATCGAGGCGAGCGTGGCGGCGAAGTTCGGAACCGTAAGCGTCGACGGTGCGCTCGCCTGGACCGATGCCGAGGTGCGCGGACGCGGCGCCTCGGCCGATCTCGACGGCAACCGCCCGTCACAGACCCCGGAATTCGCGGCGACCCTCACGCTCGGCTGGGAACCGGCCGCGGGCTGGCGGCTCGCAGGCACGCTGCGGCACGTTTCGACCCAGTTCGAGGACGATCGCGAGACCGATCGCCTCGCCCCCGCGACAACGCTCGATGCCTTTCTCGCCGCGCCGCTCGGAGGCGGGGTGTCGCTGGTCGCGCGGGCGGAGAACCTGACCGACGAGGCGATCATCACCCGCAACCAGGGCGGTTCGATCGACCTGGGCGTGCCGCGCACCTTCTGGCTGGGCGTGCGCTACGGGTTCTGACGAGGGTGCGGAAGGCGCGGGGTCAGGGCACGCCGAGCGCGGCCGCCTGTTCGCGCAGCTGCGACGCCGCGCCGGGGTTCGCCTTCACCGCCGCCTCGAGCGCCGCCTTCGCCTTGGCCGGTTCGCCGAGCGTCATGCGGCTGCGCATCAGCATCACCCACCCGTCGAGATTCTTCGGCTCCTTCTGAAGCCTCGCTTCGAGCTGGGCGACCATCCCCTCGGCCATCTGGCGCTGTTCGGAAGGCTTCATGGCGCTCGCCGCCGCTACCTCGGCCGCGCTCGGGCCGCGCAGGCTGGAGGAGGCCGCATCGCCTGCCACGCTGCCCGATCCCGGCGCGACCAGCGCGGGCTTGCGCTCGCCCTGCGCCTTGGCGATGCGGGGGGCGACTTCGATGCCGTTCATCTGCCCGACCTGCTCGATGGTGCGCACCAGGTCGGCCTCCCACGGCGCGCCCTGCGGGCTGTCGGCGAGCAGATCGAGCCACGCGGCGATGGCGCCCTCGTGATCCTTATCAATATCCTTCTTGGCCGCCATGAAATAACGCGCGCGCGGGTCCTGCGGATCGAAGGACAGGGCCTTCCCGAAAGCCGCGAGAGCCTCGGGCGGGAGCGGGTCGCGCTTGCTCGCGAGGACGAGCGTTTCGCCGAGCGCCGACCACAGCACCGCCTCCTCCGGCGCGATCGCCAGTGCGCGGCGGTAGGCGGCGGCGGCGGCATCGAACTCGCCCTTCTGGAAATGCGCGAAGGCAAGGTCGCTCCACGGCCCGGCATCGTCGGTCGAAGCCTCGGCGGCGGCCCGCAACTGTTCGATCGAGGGTTCGCCGTCCGCAGCAGCCTCGGGCGCACTGCTGCCGCCCCCGCCCTCGTAGACATTATAGCCGATCGAGCCTGCCGCCAGCAGCAATGCGCCGCCGAGCAGCAACCAGCCCGCCTTCGATGATCCGCCCCCGGGCGCCTGATCCCCTGTTCCCATGGCGCGAGCGCTAGCACCGCAGGCAAACCGGGGCAATTCGCTCTGGCATCGGGTGGCGTTTTGGGTATGGTGAGGTCTCTGGGGAGCGATCTATCCGAAGGGGGGAGGATAGGTGAGCGGGATGTTCAAGGTCGCGATCATCGGTTCGGGCCCGGCGGGCCTGAGCGCGGCTGCCCGCGCGGCCGCGCTCGGCCTCGATCACGTCCTGCTCGAGAAGACCGACCACCTCTCCGACACGATCTACAAGTACCAGAAGGGCAAGCACGTCATGGCGACGCCCAGCAATCTGGTGCTTCGCTCCGACATCGATTTCGAAGCGGGCAAGCGCGAGACGATCCTCGGGATCTGGGACGAGCAGATCGCCGGACACAAGGTCAACGTCAAATACCACGCCGAGGCCAAGGCGATCCGCGGCACCGGCGATCCGATTCCTGGCTCGGTCCAGCAGATCGTCACCCGTGCGCGCGACGGCACCAAGTCGGTGCGCGAGCTCCAGCGCCACGCCCCGCCCTACGCCATCGAGCTGACGAATGGCGAGACGGTGATGGCGGAGAACGTCATCCTCGCCATCGGCACGCAGGGCAACCCGAACCTGATGCGCTGCCCCGGTGCGGACCTGCCGCACGTCCAGTACCAGCTCGATGACCCCACCGAATATGTCGACGAGCATATCGTGATCGTGGGCACGGGCGACGCGGGGATCGAGAACGCGCGCGGTCTGGCTGAGGACCCGGCGCAGAGGAACACCGTCTCGATCCTCAACCGCGGTACCGAGTTCCCGACCGCCAAGGCGGCGAATGTCAGCGCGCTGATGGCAGATCACGAGGCCGGCAAGCTGACGGTGCGCACCGAGAGCGAGACCAAGGCGATCGAGCCCGGCTGGATCACGCTTGCCACCCGCGACGGTGAAATCCGCATCCCATGCGACCGGATCATCGCCCGCATCGGCTCCGCCCCGCCCCGCGCCTTCGTCGAGGAATGCGGGATCGAGTTCACCAGCGAGGACCGCGGCGCCTTTCCGCGCCTCTCGCCGGTCTTCGAATCGACCGCGCCGGGCATCTTCGTGATCGGCGCACTGGCGGGCTATCCGCTGATCAAGCATTGCATGAACCAGGGCCACGACGTCATCGAGTTCATCAACGGCAACACCGACCTGAAGCCCGCCGACGAACCGATCATCGCGGCCAAGTTCGCGGGGCTGCCCGGCAACCGCTCGACCGAGGAATGGCTCGAATTCCTGCGGGCGAACGTGTCGATCCTCAACGGCATGAACCCGCTTCAGATGCGCGAGTTCATGCTCGACAGCGAGGCCAAGTTCTACGGTCCCGGCGAGGTGATCTTCGAGCGCAACGCGCCCGGGTCCTCGCTGTTCGGGATCGCCAGCGGGTCGGTCGCGGTCGAGGTCAACCCCGCCGATCCCTCGATCACCATCCCGATCGAGACGGGTTCGATCTTCGGCGAGGTCGGCCTCATCTCGGGCCGCCGCCGCGGGGCGACCATCCGCGCCGCGGAGGACACCATCGTCGTCGAGATCTCGCGCCTCGCGGCTCTCAAGCTGCAATCGCAGGTGCCGAGCGCCAAGGCGGCGATCCAGCGCATCTCGATCGAGCGCCAGTTGCTCCAGATGTTCGGCTCGGGCCTCACCCGCGAGGATGTCGCCCCGCTGGTCGAAGCCGCAAGGGTCGAGGAGAAGCGCGCCGGGGAGGTGGTCGTCACCGAGGGTGCGGACGACAAGGACATCTTCATCATCCGCCGCGGATCGATGATCGTCGAGAAGGAAATCGGCGGCAAGCCGGTGTTCCTCTCCTACCTGCCGGCGGGGAGCTATTTCGGCGAAATGGCGGTGATCGACGGCTCGGCGCGCACCGCCACCGTCAAGGCGGCGATCAAGTCCGAGGTGATCCGCCTGCCGGGCGAGGGTTTCCTCGCGCTGATGGACAAGCGCCCCGCGCTGCGCGAGCGCGCCTTGAAGGACATGGCGGGCCGGCGCGCCACCAATGAATTCATCGAAAGCCGCAAGGACGAATTCTCGGGCGCGGTCGATCTCTATTCGCAGACCGCGCAGTTCCTGGTCGACAACGGCATCGGCGAGGCGACCGACGTGCTGCTGATCGACGAGAAGCTGTGCATCGGCTGCGACAATTGCGAGAAGGCCTGCGCCGACAGCCACGACGGGCTGTCGCGCTTGGACCGCGAGGCGGGGCGGACCTATGCCCACCTCCACGTGCCGACCTCCTGCCGCCACTGCGAGCACCCGCACTGCATGGCCGACTGCCCGCCCAACGCGATCAAGCGCGGACCGGACGGCGAGGTGTTCATCGACGAGACCTGCATCGGCTGCGGCAATTGCCAGAGGAACTGCCCCTACGGCGTGATCCGCATGGACGCGAAGCCGCCCAAGAAGCCCAGCCTCCTCGAATGGATGCTGTTCGGCAAGGGCCCCGGCCCCGGCGAAGCACCCTATTCCTGGCGCAAGAAGGCCGCCGAGAAGGAGGGCACCGCAAAGGCCAAGCTCGCGATCAAGTGCGACATGTGCTCCGGCATCGACGGCGGCCCCGCCTGCGTGCGCGCCTGCCCGACCGGCGCGGCGATCCGCGTTGCCCCGGACAAGTTCCTGACCTTCACCAAGCTCGCCGAGGATGCCGAGTGATGGCGACGCGCGCGAAGACGGCGACCGGCGGCACCGGGCGGTTCTCGCAGGACGAGAAGCGCCGCGATTCCGATCACGTCAGCTTCCTCAGGCACAAGGGATTCCGCTGGCTGTGGATCGCGCTGGCGCTGAGCGGGGCCAGCATCGCCGGCTACCTGATGATCGACCAGCAGCCGCGCCCCAATGGCGGCTCGTGGTACGGCTACACCCTCGGCACCGTCGGGCTGGGGCTAATCCTGTGGCTTTCGCTGCTCGGCGTGAGGAAGCGACGTATCAACCCGGGCGCGTGGAGCCTCAAGGCATGGACGTCCGCCCATGTCTATCTCGGCCTGTCGCTGATCGTCGTCGCGACGCTCCACACCGGCTTCCAGATCGGCTGGAACGTCCACACCCTCGCCTACGTGCTGATGCTGCTGGTAATCGCGACCGGCATCTACGGGGTGGTGGTCTATGCCACGCTCCCCGCCAGCCTTTCGGCCAACCGCAAGGAGATGACTCGCGCACAGATGCTCGAGGCGCTGACCGCGATCGACCGCCAGCTCGAAAGCGCCGCCCAGCCGCTTGCGCGGGCCGAGGCCGATCTGGTGATCGATGCGCTCGGCCAGGACGTGTTCTACGGAAGCGCGCTGGCGCGGCTCACGGGGAGCTATCCCGGCTGCGCCACGGCCCGCGCGATCAGGGGTATGGGGACCGGATCGGAGGCCGAGGCCCGCGTCGTCGCCCTGCTCGAGAAGCGCCGCGAACAGCTCGCCCAGATCCGCGGCGCCCTGCGCATCCGCGCTTTGCTGGAGGTCTGGCTGTTCGTCCACATTCCGCTCACCATTGCCCTGATCGCCGCGCTCGCCGCGCATGTGATCAGCGTGTTCTACTACTGGTGAGGGGCGGACGATGGCCTTCCTGATCCGCACCATCGACTTCACCGCCGCCGGCCGCGAGATCGTGCGCGACCGGACGCTCGCGCAGGACAGCCTGACCGTCGGGCGCGCAGCGGAGAACGACATCCACCTGCCCGATCTCGCGGTCGAGCAGCATCACCTGCGGATCGACACCGCGGCGGACAACACGCTCGCGGTTAGCGCGCTCGGTACGCTCGGCTTTGGGCTCGACGGCCGCAGCGTCACCGACGGCACCATCGATCCGCGCACCGGCGGCGAGATCGCGCTCGGCGCCGCCCGGCTGGCGGTCGCGCGCGAGGGCGACGGCACGGTCAGCGTCACCATCAGGCAGGTCGCCGCCGATGAAGGCAGGAACGATGCCCTGCGCGGCTTCACTCTCGCCAGCGTGCTCCCCGGCAAGCGCGCGATGAGCTGGGTGTTCGCCTCGGCGATCCTCGTCCTGCTGCTGATGGTCCCCGTGGCGAGCCACCTGCTGCGTGCGCCCGCCAAGCCCGATCCGACGGGGCGGACAGCAGGCACGGTCCTGCTCGACAGCGCCTGGTCGAGCGGCGAGCTCTCGCTCAAGCACCACACGCTCGCCGACAATTGCGAGAGCTGCCACGTCGCCGCCTTCGAGAGCGTGCAGGACGAAACCTGCGTCTCGTGCCACAAGGATATCGGCGATCACGCGCCGATGCCGCGCCTCGCCAAGGGGATGGCGCCGCTCTCCGATGGCGATGCGCTGCAATGGAAGATTGCCGAGGGCTTCGGCAAGGAAGGCCCGCTCGGCTGCGTGTCCTGCCACTCGGAACACGAGGGACCGGTGCGCACGCCCGCCGGCTCCGAGGCCTTCTGCGGCGATTGCCACAAGGATCTGGGAACGCGCCTCACCGACACCGACCTCGCCAACGCCCACGACTTCGGCAAGGACCACCCGCAGCTGCGCCCGGTCTATTTCGCCAGCTTCGGCGCGGCAAAGCCGGTGCGTGCGGCCCCGGGGACGAAGCCGGTCGAACGCTCGGGCCTCGTCTTCCCGCACGATGTCCACATGAACCCGCGCGGCGGGGCGGCGCGCATGGCGGTGAGCCTCGGACAATACGGCAAGCCGCTCGAGTGCAGCGACTGCCACACGCTCACAGCCGACCGGATGTCGTTCACCGAGGTGAAGATGGAGGACGCCTGCGAAGGGTGCCACAGCCTCGTCTCCGGGCGCACCGCGGCGGGCGGCTTCAGCAAGCTGCGCCACGGCGACGTGAAGGATCTGGCCGAGGATCTCGCGCGGATTTCCTCGGGCCCCCGCCCGCGGCTTGCACCGGCCCGCGCGCGGCCGGGGCAGCAGGGGAGCGCCTCGCCCTACCGCGCCGATTTCGGCCGTCCGGTGCGGGCCTATATCGGCCTGTCGAACGCGCTTTCGGTCGGCGGGGTCTGCACCGAGTGCCACCTGCCCACCACCGGCCCGACCGGTCAGGCCAATCTCATGCCGGTCAACCTGCCCGACCGCTTCCTCACCGGCAGCTTCTTCAACCACGAGGCGCACAAGAAGCAGGAATGCACCGACTGCCACGCCGCCGACACGTCGCGGACGGCGAGCGACCTGCTGATACCCGATCTCAAGAGCTGCCGCGAATGCCACCTCGGCGCCACTGCCGTGAAGACGAAGAAAATCGTCCCCTCCGACTGTGCGATGTGCCACGCCTATCACCTGCCCGCCGGGCAATGGTCCCCCAAGGGCCCCGCGCCGCATTACAAGCCGATCCCGCCGCCGGCACCGGGCAAGACGAAGGTTGCGGCGCTGGCCGGGGAGGCTAGGAAATAGGGATGGGGGACAAAGCCGCACCACCGCGCGCCGTGCTGATCGCACAGATGACCGACATCCATGTCGGCTTCGCCCCCGACGAAAAGCCCGAGGAGCTGAACCTCACCCGCTTCCGCGCGACCCTCGCGCGGCTGATCGAGGGCCCGAACCGCCCCGACATGCTGGTCCTGTCCGGCGACATCACCGATCACGGTGATGCCGAGAGCTTCGCCAAGACCGCCGAACTGCTCGAATCCTGCCCCTTCCCGATCGTGCCGATGGTCGGCAACCACGACAGCCGCGAGGGCCTGCTCGGCGCCTTCCCGCAGGTGGTTCCGGCCGAGGGCGGCTTCCTGCACTATGTCGTCGAGGCCCCGCTGGGCCTCAGGATCATCTGCCTCGACACGCTCGAGGACGGCCGCCACGGCGGCGCCTTCTGCGAGGCGCGCGCACAATGGCTGGCGGCGCGGCTTGCCGAGGCGCCCGAGACGCCGACCCTGATCTTCATGCACCACCCGCCGGTGGTCGCGGGGATCGACTGGATGGACCCCGCGCCGGAAGAGGGCTGGATCACGCGCCTTCGCGCGGTGCTCGAAGGCCAGTCACAGGTGCTGGCGATCCACTGCGGGCACCTGCACCGCCAGATCACCACGCGCTTTGCCGGCATCCCGCTCGGCGTAACACCCTCGGTCGCGCCGCTGGTGGCGATGGACCTCAACCCCATCGACCAGAATGTGCCCGACAACCGCGAGCTCATCACCACCGAGCCGCCGACCTACGCGCTGCACCGCTGGGACGGCACTAGCCTCGTCTCGCATTACGAGCGGGTCGGCGACTGGCAGGTGCTGGCGCGCTTCCATGCCGGCCTGCAACCGATGATCGAAGGCATGTTCGCGGAGCGCGAGTAAGTTCCCCGACCTCGTGATTGCGAGCGAAACGAAGCAATCCATGGAATGCCGTTACAGCACCGTGCGACGGGGCCATGGATTGCCGCGTCGCCTTCGGCTTCTCGCAATGACGAAGTGAGGCCCTACCGTGCGCTCGCCCGTTGCGCCCCCGCCGGAGCAAACCCGACCCAGCGCTTCATGTCGACCTCGTCGGAAACCTTCCACGGCACGCCGCTGCGGGTCATGAACAGGCGCTCCATCTCGGGCCGCGTGAAGGGTCGCGAGCCGAGGCGGCCGAACACCGCCATCTGCCCGCCGGTCTCGTCCACTGCGCGGTCGCGGTCGAGGCCCTTGCTGAGCGCGATTGCGGGCGTCGGCGTCTTCGCCCACGCGATCAGTTCGGGAACCGGTGCCGGCGAGAAGCCGTAGAAATTGCGCTGGCTGTCGGGGCTGGTGAGTTGCAGCACCTTCATCCCGTTGCGCCCATCGGCGACATAGGCGAACAGCGAGGCATTGGTGGTGGCGACGATCACGTCCTCGGCATCGGACAGCGCCCCGCCGAGCGTGACCTTCTGGTGCACGCGGGGGGCGCGCGGGTTCTTGACGTCGAGGATGACGAGCCCCTCGGTCTTGGCGGCGACATAGGCGTAGGTGCGCGCGACGTAGAGCCGCCGCGCATCGGCGAGTGGCACCGTGGCCTCGGGCACCGCGACCGGATTGCGCAGGGCCGTGACATCGAACAGCTTCACCCCCTCGGCATCGGTCACCCAGAGGTAGCGGAACTGGATCGCCGAGGCGCGCGCATCGCGAAGCTCGCGCACGGCGGCAAGCTTGGGCGCATCGGGATCGGCAAGGTCTACCACGACGAGGCCCCGGTCTGCGGTGATGTAGGCGACCTCGCCAGCCAGCACGATATGCCGCGCGCCCTTGAGCACCTCGCCCGGGTTCCATGCGGTCGAACCGTCGGCATAGGTGTGGCGGCGCAGCTGGTTGTTGCGGAATTCGCCGTCGGCGAGCGTGTTCACGTTGACGAGGATCAG
Organism: Porphyrobacter sp. THAI-01a; assembly: GCF_056868655.1. Lineage (NCBI taxonomy): Bacteria > Pseudomonadati > Pseudomonadota > Alphaproteobacteria > Sphingomonadales > Erythrobacteraceae > Porphyrobacter > Porphyrobacter sp. THAI-01a. Next base: position 2,484,597 of record NZ_CP180579.1, read on the forward strand.
CCCCTCCACCGCATCGGTGACGGCGGCGTAGTTGTAGATCGGCAGGAAGGCCTGCTCCTGGTTCATTTGCCGCATCTTCTCGGTGTTGCGGGTCGGAGCGATCGGCTGGTTGGTGGCGAGCGCCATGCAGGTGGCGTTGGTGGTCTTCACGTTCGTGTCATGGCCCAGGGCCGAGAACGGCCCCTTGAGGATGCGCTCCGAGGTGCCCTTGTTGGCGATGCTGGCAACATCATAGGCGGTGAAGCCGCCCTTGCCGGCAGCGACGAACATGTATTCGCCGCGAAGCTGGAGGCAGCCGACGCGGTCGCTGGTGCCTTCGTGGACGTTGACGAATTCCTCGAGCGGGTGGGTCTCGCCCGACAGCTTCTTGTCGAAGGTCTTGCCCCGCACCCAGTTCTTCAGCTCGCGCCCGTTCTGCTCGACATGCAGGCCCCAGTAATCGGGATAGGCATAGCGGTGGAGGTAGGAACCGATCACCGCCTGCGGTTCATCATATTCGGTCACGCGGGTCGCCTGGAAGCCGCCTTCGAGGCCGGTCCATGCGTTGAGGCCGACGAAGTTGACGTAGTTGGTGCCGAGCAAAAGGAGCTGCGCCATGATGGCGTTGTTGTCGTCCTTCGCGCTGAGATGGCAGTCGGTGCAGGTCTTGGTCTCGGTCAGGCGCACGGTGTGCGGGAAGTGCGGCGCGAAAGCCTGTGACGAGAACCCGATGGCCGAAATCGGCGGCTGCTGCACGTAGATGCGCTCGCGGTTGATGTTGGTCGAGGACAGCACCAGCGCCGAGGACGAGCGCACCGGCGCGACCTGATTGCCCTTGGTGGTCTGGTGCTTGCCGAGCTGGAACATCTCGTCGCGCGCGACCTGCGGATTGTAGGTCGCGAAGTTCCGCGTCTCGCCGCCCTCGTAGCGATGGATCTTGGTCTTCCAGTTGGCCTCGATGGGAAGGTGGCAGCCCCCGCATGAGGTCGTCCACGACAGGTGGCAGGTGAAGCACGCCATCTCGGGATCGCGGTGCGCGCGGTCGCTTTCGGCGATGCCGACGCCGAACTCGAAATTGCCCGTCTCCGCCCCGTAGCGGCTGACGAGCTTGGCCCGCGCGGCCTTGGCGTTGAAGGTTGGCGTCGCCGGATCGACCGTGTCCTTGACGAGGCTCATCTCCCATTCGAGGTTCGGGTCGACGATCGAGCGTTGGACCAGCTTGCGGCGACCGTCGGAGCCTTCCAGCCACTCGAAGCGGCGCTTGCCATCGGGGTTGCGCAGCAGGGCAAGGTTGTGGCCCTCGGGCGGGGCGGCGGGGCCGCTGGTGCGCAGGGTCGGATAGGCGTCGGGCGTGCCGTGGCAGTCCTTGCAGGTGATCTCGATCGCGTTCGCCACCTCGCCGTAGATGAGGCCATTGCCGTGGCTGTCCTGCTCGAAGTGGCAATCGGCGCACTGCATCCCCTTCTCGGCATGGATGTCCATCATGTGGACCGCCTTGCCCGGGTTCACGCCGGCAGGGACGAACTTGCCCTCGCCGTTCTTGCGCCACTTCTCCGGATCATCGGGATCGACGATCCTGCCTTCGGCGTCGAGCAGGTTGCCCTCGCGGTCGCGCTTGAAGATCGCGCGGAAGTTCCAGCCGTGACCGTGGTAGTCGGCAAACTGGGTGTCCTTGAGCTTGGGGTTGAGGTCGTAGACGTTGCGCAGGAAATCCACGTCCGCCCACTTGCCGCGCGGCGCCGCGCCCTCGGGGTTGCGGTCGGTGACGGCGCGCACCTCCTCGGCGGTCGGATACTTCTGCTTCTCCGGCCACATGTGGGGCGCGTCGCTTTCGTAGTCCCACATGGTGTAGCCGAGGAAGGAGTTCAGGAAGATGTTGGGCTGGTGCATGTGGCAGTTCATGCACTGGCTGGTCGGAATGGCGCGGGTGAAAACGTGCTGGAGCGGGTGGCCGCTCTCCTTCTTCTGTCCCCCCATGGTGAGGCTGTCGTCGGCGCGCTTGCCCGCTTCCTTGGCCGCACTGTGCCCGTGGCCGTCGTCGGCCTCGTGGTGCCCCGGTTCCTTGACCGCACCGTGCCCGCCCTTCTTCTTGTCGCCATAGCCGGCCGCATGCTCGATCTTGGCGGCGATGGTCGGATCGAGGGTGATCGACTGCCCGTCGCGCCCGTATTGCGCATAGGTCAGCGAGTGGCGCGGCTCGCGGTCGTTGGCATAGACCACATGGCAGGACGCGCAGCCCGAATGGCGGTAGTCGCCCGGCTGGTCGTTCGTCCCCATGAACCAGGTGAAGGGATCGTTGAGGCGCGTCTTGTGGATGTTGAGCGCCGGGATCGCCACCCGGAGCCCCGTGCCGGGGCCGCGGTTCGACTGCTTCAAGTCGGGCCGCCCGGGCTCCTCGAGGCGCTGGATCGAGCCCGAGGGATTGGGCAGGCCGATTTCCGGGAACTGCGAGTTGATCGTGCGCCCGCCGCGCTCGAACACGCGGAACACGTCGCCCGGCGGGATCACGTGCCACGTCGGCAGCGGATACATCTCGGCGAGCACGCCGCGCGCGACCTGATCCTCCGAGAGCTTGCCGCCCGGCCCCGCGCCCGGGGTGACGATCTTCGCAGCATCGCCCTCTCGCGTGTAGGCTTCGCCGAGGAGGTAGTTCTTGAAGGGCAGGATGCCGTTGTTGTAGCTCGCCCCGCCCCACAGCATCGCGCCCGTCGCCATGATCGAGCGTTCCGCCGCCTCGATCGCCTGGATGTGGCACGCTCCGCAGGCCTCGCGCGCCACACGGTAGTCGCTCGGATTGATGAACTTCACGAACTCGGGGCTTTCCTGGTTCAGCAGCGCATAGGACCGCTGGGGGTTGGCCGAGGAAGGGAAGTGCCAGGACTTGGGATACTTGGGCAGCACGTGCGCCTTGTCGCGCGCGGCGACATAGTCGGGATGATCGTGCGGAAGCTCGGAATTGCCGCGCACCGCCGTGTCGCCGCCGTGGCAATCGGTGCAGCCCAGCCGCACCGCGGGGCTCACATGCATCGTCGGCGCGTCGGTCTTGATATGGCAGGTCAGGCAGCCTTCGGACTTGGCCTCCATCTCCGCCACCGATTGCCGCTGGGGCGCGGGCGGGGCGATGACGCGGCTGTAGTCGCGCTTGACCGGCTTCTCCTTGTCGGCGGCCATCGGGACACCTGCGAACAGGCCGATGGCAAGCACCAGCGCCGCTGCCAGCAGCACGACATGGCGGGTGAAGGTTCGGCCGATCGTAAGCATCAGTAGGTCAGCACCACGTTGGCAAGCACCGATACGAATTCCTGTCCGCCGCCGCGCGCGGTGAACAGGTCCTTGAAGCCGTCACCTGCAAGCAGCGTGGCGGCGGAAAGGCGGAAGACGATGTTCTGGTTGGCCTTGGGCCGCCAGATCGCCGCAGCCGACAGGTCGAAGCCGATCTCGCGCGGGATCGTGCCCTCGTTCCTGAGCACCTGAAGCGTCGCGGTGTTCTCGAACCACAGGTGGTTGGCATTGGCCGAGAGGCGGAACTGCGGCGTCAGGTCGAAATCCGCGCCTACCCCTGCGAGGATCAGCCCGGGATTGTTGAAGTTCGACTGGCCCTGCTCCTTCGAGGAACGCAGCGAATTGAGCAGGCCGTTGCGCCCGTTGACCGAGATCGCGCGCCCGCCGCCTGCGAAGGGAATGGTCTGGCGGATCCAGTAGGATGTGTCCGCACCTGCGAAGACCGGGTTCTCGAAGATCGCGTCGAACCCGCCCTCGGTGTCGTCATAGGGATCGCTGTCCCCGCTGGCATAGGCGGCCGAGAGGCGGAAGCGCATCCAGTTGCGGTCGTAGCTCGCTTCCACTGCCGCGAACTGCGCGTTGATGTCGGCCGGACGGTCGGTGAAGAACGAGTTGCGGTCTTCGCCCAGCGCCCAGTAGAAACTGCCCGTGAGGTTCACCCGGCCCACGCGGCCGTCCATGTTGTAGCCGAGATAGACGACATCGTATTCGCGGCCCCTGAGCGTGCCGAGCAGCGCAGGGCGCACCGGGAAGCCGTTGGTGTCGATCTGGATGTCGTCGGCCTCGCGGTTCATGTTGTAGACCACGGTGAACTGGCTGGTCAGCGCCGGGATCAGGAAGTCCTGGCGATAGGCGTTGGCGACGAAGACGAAATCGTCGCGCGGGGTGCGCAGGATCGCGTTGAGGCCGGAATTGGTGTCCTTCTCCAGCCGCCAGAAGGCGCCGAGATTGAACTGGAAGCGATTGTTGTCGCGCGATCCGAACAGACGCACGCCCAATTGCTGGTCGTTGAACAGGAAGCCCCGGAAGTCCGACTGGAACGGCTGGATGCCGGCGCGGATCGAGATGAAGTCGAAGCGGTCGTTGTCGAACTGACTGAAGTGGTAATCGACGAAAGCTTCCTGCACCCCAAGGAACTGATCGAGCCGGTGCGAGGGGCGCGAGGGCTCCACGAACAGCACCCGCCGCTCGGGAACGTCGACATAGTTGACGTTGTAGGCCAGCGTGACGCGGTATTCGATCGTCGGCGGCTTGAAGGTCGTCGAACCTTTCAGCAACGCGAAGCCGGCGATGAAGGTCTGGCTGAAGACCTGGCTGAAATCGTTCCCGAACACGTCGTTGCGGTCCGGATCCTCGGTGGTCTGGACCCCGACGGGAATGGGGAAGGTGCGCGGTTCGTAGACAGAGTCGCTGATCAGGTTGGCGACGAAGAACCAGTCGTCCCCCTTGATCGGCAGCCACGGCACCTTGGCGCGGTTGATGGGCCGGTCACCCTTGTAGGTGTTCTGGTTGTAGGGATCGAACAGGTTCTCGCGCACGAGGCCGAGGCTTTCGATCAGCCGCCAGCGGTCCGGGATGGGAAGCTGGTCCTTGGGGAAGGCTTCCGGCGGCGGCGCGCGGACCGCGCCTTCGTTGGTTTGCTCGATGCGTTCGGGCAGGGGCGCGGTGTAGCCGGGGCGCTGGCGGCCCTCGATGATCTGCGGGTCGACTGGCGGCGCCTGCTGCTCCCAGTCGCGCGGGGCCTCCTCCCCCGGGGGTGCGGGCGGCGGCTGCATCTCCTCGGGCGGCGGCGCCTGGAGGAGGACCAGCAGGGGCAGCAGCGCGCCCACCTAGAGCCCCTCGCACACGTTCTGCGCGGCCGTGTCGAGGAACGGCGCGAAGGGGCAATTGACGTAGCGCAGCCGCACCTGACGGCTGCCGACCTGCACCACGATCCGGTCGGACCGCATCGCGGGCGGGGCATTGCCGATCCCGCCTCCGACCCGTGCGCCGGCATTGTGGAGGCCGAGGAAGCTGATCATGTCGTCCTGGTCGATCCCGTCGCCCGACACGCCGATCCCGCCGACCAGCACATTGCCGCGATAGACCGGCACAGAGCCGGGGAAGATCTGGATGCCGTTGGCCAGCCGCGTCGTCCCGGCCGTGACCTGCGGCAGCCCCGTGCAGGCGCGCGGGGTGTCCTGCGCGGCCGCGCCGGTCACGAAGGCGAGGTGCTGCGCGAGATTGCCCACCACCAGCGCCGATTGCAGCCCGGTCGAGAAGGGGCTGAACTGCTGGATCGGGCGCGACAGCGGTCCGTTGGGCTGGCCGACCTCGCCATCGGGGAAATAGGGCCGCGACAGGTTGCCGTTGGCGCGGTCGGAAAAGGCGAAGGCGCCGGTGAGCGCATTGGCATCGCCGAGGAAGATGCGCGTTCGGGTGACGAACTGCGGCACCTCTCCGCCCGCCGCGAGCAGCTCGGCCGCGGCGAAGCGGCCGGAGAAGAAATTGGCGGTGCGCGCCTTCTGCAACGACACGTCGATCCCGAAGATCGGCGCATCGGGCGAGCGCACGATGCCGAGCACCGCGCCGCGGGTGTCAACGAGGCTGATCGTCACCTGCGCCCGGCTGTCGAGCGGCTGGCGGATCTGCGCCCGCGCGCGGCTCATGACGGTGAAGGCTTCCTCGAGGATCGCGCGGGCCTCGGCGGCGGTCAGCGGCGCGGAAACGTCGCCCGCGTCGGTGCCCCCGCGCAAGGGGTAACGGTTCGCCCCCGCCCCATTGGACAGGACGAAGGCATCGCGGTTGGCGAACTCGGCAGCCGTCGAGGCGCGCACGCCGGAGGCCTCGGTCCCGTAGGTCGCGCCCGCAAGCAGGCCCGCGCCGCTGTAATAGCCCGCGACCGGCACCAGCGCACCCGCCGTCGCGGCGAAGCTCGCTCCCGCGACATTGCCGATCTGGGGGTATTCGACGTCGGTGTAGCGCAGGCTCGTGCCGTCGGCGGTGATGCGGTCGGCGCGGATCCCGACCGGTGCCTCGAAACCGACCGTGCCGGCGAGCGCGATCGCCTCGTCGAGGTCGTTGTCGCGGTCCAGCACATTGGGGTCGAAGCCGTAGGTGCCGTCGGCTATCACCCCGATGCCGCCCACGACCACGCCGTTCTGGTAGAGCGGGAAGCCTCCGGGGTCGGCCGCAAGGCCAAGCGGGGAACGCTTGGGGCCGATCAGCCCGTCGGAGGCGCGGGCGGCGAGGTCGGAACAGGGCAGCTGGCTGAACTGCACCCCGAACAGCGGGCCGCTTTCGAGCCCCGCCGTGGTCGGCGCGGGCGGGAAATGCTCCTGCACGATGAAGCTCGCGGTGCGGCTCGAGAAGGCGTTGCCGCCGCTCGAGAGATAGGCTCCGGTGATCGCCTTGGCGATCGCGGCACCGGCGCTCGGGATCGTCAGGCCCTGGGCGTCCTGGTTGCTGCCGTCGCGGGCCGAGGGGATGCGCGCGGTCGGCGCGGCGCCCGGCATGGCGAAGACGGCAAGGACGTTGCCCACCCGGTCGGTCACGGCGATGGTCGCCGCGGCGCCGCGCGCGCGGGCCTCGGCAGCGGCCTGGGCGATGATCGTGCCGACTTCCGCGCCCGAAAGGCTTTCAGCGGCGGGGACGGCGAAGACCTGCCCGCTCGGCGGAGGTGTCGGGGTCGGCGTCGGTCCGGGCGCGCCGGTCGCGCCGCCGCTGGTGGACGGTCCGCCGCCCCCGCAGGAGGCGAGCACCAGCGCCCCGGCGCCCAGCAGCGATATGCCCCCCCGCCAGCGCATCGTCAGGAGAGCCTGCCGATCGCGCCGGCGGCCGCCTTCAGCGCGGCGCGGAAATCGGCGGGGCGATAGGCTTCGGGCGCCTCGACCGCCTTGTAGGCGCGGGCGATGTCGCCGCGGATGCCGGCCGCCGCGCCCTGCGTCACCCGCCCCTCGCGCACGAGGGAATTGAGCAGCGTGTCGACCGCCATCACCGCCTGCACCGAACCGGCATAGTCGGTGAAGCGCGGCGCCGTGGCCTCGCCCGCGATGATCGCGATCACCCGGAAAGCGTCGGCATCGGCATAGGAACGGGCCGACAATGCATCGGCAAGCACCCCCGCACGAACCGACAACGCCTGCGCAGCCGCGCGGGCCTCGGCGGGGCCCTGCCCCATCGCCCGGTGGAATTCGCGCGCGGCTGCCTCGAAGCCCCCCGCCTCGCCCGGCACCAGCGCACCGGCCACGGCCTGGAGCATGATGATGTTCTCGTCGTTGAAGGGCGGGTTGCCGAAGGGAATGGGACGCGCGGGGTTGGTCTCGAAGGTGAGCTTGCGCTGCGGGCCATCGGTGATCGGGCGGTGGCACGAATGGCAGTCGTAGAAATAGAACTGCGGGAAGGCGCCCTCGAAGGCGAATTTCGGCTGGGCGAAGAGTTGCCCTGCGCGCCGCACCGCCTCGGCCTGCCCCACCGCCCAGAAGCGCAGCCCGCTCGGTGCGGACTTGCGGCGGGTGTAGTCGGCGTCGATGGTGTGGTGCTGCTGGAGGGCGCTGAACAGGTCGAGCTCGAAGGACACGCGCGGGTGGCCCGCGGCCATCATCGCGTGGGTGACGAACTGGCCCGGCTTGGCCGACCCGTAATGGCAATCGAGGCACACGCCCGCCCGCGCCTTGGGATTATCCAGCGGAGTCAGGCCCGCAGCGACGTTCGAGGCATGGGTGGCCGGCAGGGCATAGTGCTCCGCCAGCCAGGTGCCGCCCGAGGCCCCGTGGCAGCTTTCGCAGCCGACCCCGTCGGTCAGGGTGAACTTGGCCCCGCGCTGGCCCGCAGGCGCATAGGTCGAATGGCAGCCGAGGCAGGCGGGCGCGCTCTGGGCATTGCCGAGCCCGAGGCTCGCGGCGATCTGCTGGCCGCGCCGCCCGCCGAGCACCGCGTAGGCCCGGCTGTGCGCGCCGGAGGGCGAGGAGGGTTCCTGCCAGGTCGCGATCTCGTCCTGCCGGACGACCGCGCCGTTGCCCTCGGCCCGCCCGTGGCAGGTCGATCCCGCGCAGCTTGCCACGCCTTCGTAGGTGCCGTTCCCGATCGCGCCGGACGCGGGATAGAGCGCCGCGAGCGCCAGCACCGCCGCAGCCCGCAAGGCAGCGCGCCTTGCCGGCACGCCCGCGACACACATCGCCCAAAATCGCCTCATCCCATCCCCCCCGAGATGTCTGCAGACCGAACGGTTTCGACTGTCGGCCAACCTAGCACCGCGCGCCCGCGCCATGCTTGTAGTCCTGCGTCACGAAAATGCCGTCCGTTCGCCGATTCCCCCGTCAGGCCGACCCCTGCCTCTTGTCACAAGCTTGGCGGCGCGATGCAAGGGCAAAGACCGTCGTCGCGCTCAGCCTTCCCCGTCCGGCGCCGAAGCCTCGAGGCTCGCTGCCAGCGCCTCGAGCTGCACCGAGCACCCCTTCGCGATCAGCGCCTCGGCGAGCGCGTCGGGTGCTTCGTAATCCTCCGCCAGCAGCACGAAGTTGACATGGGCAGTGGTCGAGCCGTCGGGGGCGGTGATCATGTAATGGCCCTGCTCGGTGACCGGCAGGCGCGCCGGATCGAGCGCGGCGACCGTCACCGTGTCGTCGAAGGTGACCTCGGCCTGCGCGGTGCCGGCGTGGTCGGCGATGGCATAGGTGCTTGTCCCCTCGGTCCCGGGCCGCCACAGGCGCACGGTCGCAAGGTCGTAGAGGCAGATCGTGCCCGAACGGGTGACATCGACATACCACAGGCTCGGATTGGTCGGGTTCTCCTCCGCCTCGCCGCGCACCGCCCCGGTGCGCACGCGCGTGGCGGCACGCTTGCGGGTGAGCGAGGCGAAGCGGTCGGCCGCGACCTTGGGGCGGTCGCCGACGCGGAACGTGCCCGCCCCCCGGATGACGCGCGTGCCGTCGGCGGTGAGCACGGTCACCACATCGCCGGCCTTGAGCGTGATCGAGGCGTCGTCATCGAGCTTGGTGCCGACCGGATAACGGGTGGCAGAGGGGCCGGTGGATTTCACCACCACCCCGGCCATCGCCGCCACCGGCAGGGCAAGCGCCGCACCCGCCAGCGCGAGCGCGCCGATCCGGGCCTTCAGTCTATCCGAGAACATAGGTTCCTCCTTCGTGCAATGCTGCCATGCGCCGGACAAGATTGCCAAGCGCTGTATCGTCCGGGTGGCGCGCCGCGACCGCCTCGGCGAGGCGCAGGGCGGCGGCGGGATCGCTCGCGGCCAGCGCGCTCGCTTCGCTGAGGCGGGCGCGGTCTTCGTCCGGAAACCCCGGCGCGGGCTCGAACAGGTCGACCGGGCGTGCCCGGCCGCGCAGGACCACGCGGCCCATTTCGCGCCACCAGCCCAGCCCCGAGGCCTCGGCGAATTCGCGGCTCGCCATGACGGCCGAATCCAGCGCCTTGTTGGCCGCCTCGAGCCGTGCGGCGGTGTTCATCGAGTCGCCCAGCGCAGTATACTGGATGCGGGTCGCCCCGCCGAAATTGCCGATCACCGCCTCCCCGTAGTGGAGCCCCACGCGGGTCTTGCCGATCGGCGGGAGGCCTGCGTCCATCGCCGCCACCTCGGCGCGGAAGGCCTCGCCCGCCTGCCACATGGCGTAGCCCGCCCGCGCCGCCCGCTCGCCGTCGTCGGGGCGGCTGATCGGCGCGCCCCAGAAGGCCACCACCGCATCGCCCACGAACTTGTCGATCACCCCGCCGTGGTCGAGCACCACCTGGCTGAGGAGGTCGAGATAGCGGTTGAGCAGCTTCGCCACCATTTCCGGCGGGATCGCGTGGCTCATCTTGGTGAAGCCCTCGAGATCGCTGAACAGCACGAAGATCGCGCGCTTCTCCCCGCCGAGGCTGAGCAGCTCGGGCCTGTCGATGATCGCCTGGGCGATGTCGCGCGGGATGTACTTGCCGAGCGCGCCGGTCGCGAAGTTGCGCTGCACCGCCCCCGAGGCACGCGCAGCGGCGGTGACGGCGGTGAAGGCCATGATCCAGCCCACCAGCCAGCCGAAGGCGGGCAATCCGTAGGTATCGACATTGCGGAACTGCAGCACGATCGGGACCCCGATGAAGACCACCAGCAGCAGCGCCAGCAGCGGGGCGAGCCGCCGCGCGGGCCATTCGAGCAGCGCCGTCAGCGCCGCCGACAGCACCACCAGCACCGCCATCGCCCACAGCACCCAGGGCGGGATCGGGGCGAGCATCCGGTTGTCGAGCATCTGGGCGATGATCTCGGCATGGACCGCGATCCCTGCGGGCACTTCGCCGTTGATCGAGGTGAAGGTCGTCTCGACCCGGTCGTAATCGACGATGTCGCCGCCGATCAGGACGTATTTGCCCCTGATCTGCTCGGCGAGGAAGGGCAGCACCTCCGGGTCGGGATCGGCGAGGAGATCGATCTGGAGCGAGGCGAACAGCGGCTCGTCGACGAACTGCGCCCGGCGGTAGTCGATCGCGCCCTGATACCCCGCGAAGGCCGGTGCGGCCTCGCCCGCATCGGCGAGCATCGCCCGCCCCAGCAGCGGCGGCAGGCCGGGCACGATGGTCGGCCACACCCGGGTCGCGCCGAAGGTGTTGTCAAGCCGGATGCTGGCGGGCCGCGCGCGGCTGCCCTCGAGCCGGGCCTGGAACGCCTCGAGATATTGCTGCTGCTCGTAGACGATGTCGTCGCGGTTGGTGGCGAGGTTGGCATAGGCCACCCCGACCGGGGTCTGCATCCCGCGCAGCGCGGCGACGAGATCCTCGTCCTCGTCCTGCGGCTGGTCGAACAGGATGTCGATCCCGATCGCCTTGGCGCCCATCGTGTCGAGATTGCGCAGGGTGCGCGCCAGCATCCCGCGGTCGAGCGGCGATCGCTTGCGGGCGTTGATCAGGGTCTGGTCTGTATAGACCACCAGCACGATGCGTGGGTCCTGCGGGGTGAGGTCTGCGGCGTAGTAGGCGCGCAGGTCATAGAAGGCGCGCTCGGCCTCGCTGGTCAGCGGGGTCGGCTCGCCGCCGGGCAGGACCCAGCTGAAGCGGGCGATGAACAGCGCCGCGGCGAGCACCGCCAGCGTCGCGAGGAGCTGCACCCCGCCCGCCTCGCGCACGTTGCGCCAGCCGCGCGCGATCCAGCCGAGCCTGACGGCGGACCCGGTGTCCTCGCTCGCCATGCCGCGACCGCCCGCCCGCGCTCAGCGCGCGAGGCGCGCCGCGCCGTCGCCGACGACGGCGAAGGCCGACCAGTAGAAGGGATGGGAGGTTTCGGCATCGTCCATCAGCGACACCTGCGAGGCCTTGAGCGCCTCGGCGGTGGCACGACCATCCTCGGCGAACAGCCCGGAGACCAGCCGCCCGGTCGCGTCGAAATCGTCCGGCACCGGCCAGTGGCTCGCCAGCACGGTGCGTCCGCCCGCGCCGACGAAAGCGCGCACCAGCCCGTCGAGCGCGAATTCGCCGCCGCTCGTCACCCCCGCCTCGCGGGTTGCGCCGACGGTGGCGCTGCCGGCGGTGTCGCAGGCCGAGAGGATCACGAGGTCGGCATCGATCCTGAGGCCGAAGATCTCGGCGAAGCTGAGCAGGCCGTCCGATCCCCCCTCCTCGCCGGCATCGGCGCCGAAACTGGTCAGCAGCGCCGGGCGCGGCGGACATTCGGGCTGGGGCGCGGTGACGAGGCCGTGGGTGGCGAAGTGCAGGATCCGGTATTCGGCGAGGTCGTCCAAGGTGCGGATCGCGCTGTCGGTGAAGGCCTCGCCGGTAAGGACCTGCGCGCCCGCACCGAAGCGGGAGGCCGCCTCGCGCAGTTCGTCGGCCTTGATCGGGTTGGCCCAGATCGCGGGCGACCAGGTGCACTTGTCGCCGCCCTCGAGCGCCGCCCGGGTGCGCGCGGCCCCCGGGGTTGCATCGCCGATCGGCGCGTTCTCGCCGAGCCCGAGATAGGCGCGCTTGCCGTCCGAGGGGCGGCTGCGGCGCACGTCGCGGAAGGCCGCGGCGGCGACCGAGGTGCTCACCTGCGTGCCGCGCCCCAGCCATTTCGTGCCGCGGAAGTCGTATTCGTCGGCGTTCTTCTGCTTCATGCGTGCCTGATAGGCGGCAACGCTGGCATCGTCGGTGACGAGCAGGTTGACCGGCAGCTTCAGCAGCGCGCCGTCGGGCTCGAAGACGAGATGGCGGACCTGCGGCAGCTCCTCGGCGACGGGGCCGAACAGGCGGACATAGAGCTCGCGGGCACGCACGATGTCGAAGGGATAGGTCAGCACCTGTCCGCCCTCGACCACGGCGATGCTCTCGCGGATCCCGGTCACCAGCGCATCGAGCTGCTTCGGGGTCGCATCGACCCGCCACACCCGCGCCGCCTCGCGGGTGGCGTAGACGACATAGGCATCGGCATCGAGCGTCACGAGCTTGGCATAGGCCTCGCCCTCGCCGAGGATCGCCTGGAGCTCGCCCAGCGTGATCGCGCTGTCGGTGACCGCGCGGTACCGCGGATAGGCGGCTAGGCGCCCGAGCACCTCGGCCTGCTGCTCCTGCAACTGGGCCAGCCGCGCGCGGCGATCGGCGATCTGGGCGGCAAGGCGGGTGCCGGCTTCGGGCTGGTTCTCGGCCTCGATCAGCGAAACCCGCAGCTGCTCGATCCCGCGTCCGAGATTGGTGGCGGTGCGGAACAGCTGGGCCGCCTCGTCCGAGCCTTCCGAAAGCTCGCGCGCGAGGGCGGCCTGGGTCTGGGCAAGACCGGGGCGCTGGAGCAGCTGGCTGGCGGCGAAAAGATCGACGGCAGCGGCGTCATCGGCGGCGGCACCTTCGGTGAGCAGCGCGAAATAGGGCGTCATCACGCTCCTGAGCGAGGGCAGCGCGCGCCCTTCGGCATCGGCGATGATCGCTCGGTAGATCCCCAGCGCGTCCTCGCGCCGCCCGCTGCGGGCATAGAGCCCGGCGAGCTGCGCGCGGGCGCTGCCGAGCGCGGGCGAGCCGGGGTAGACGGTCTCGAGCAGCCCGATCGCCGCAAGGTGGAGGCTCTCGGCCTCCCCGGCGCGGCCTGAGGTCTCGGCCACCTCTGCCAGTTCGCCGAGGATCTGCGCCCGCAGCCATGCGACCGACACCACCCGCCCGCCGCGCACCGCACCGAGCGTCGCCTCGGCCTCGCGCAGCAGCGCCTCGGCCTCGCCCGCGCGCCCGACCAGGCGCAGCGTCGCGGCCTTGAGATAGGCGTGCTGCCCGTCGAGCAGCCGCGCCCGCTCGACCGGGGTGAGCGTGGAGCTGAAGGCCCCGGTGATGCGCTCGTTTTCGCTGGCGAGCTGGTTGGCGAGCGGACGGCCGAGGCGCAGCTGGCGCAGGTCCTCGGCCTCGGTGAAGCTGGCGCCGACGGGCGCCTCGAGGATCGCGAGCGCGGCCGCGGGCCTGCGCTGGTTGAGCGCGTCCATCGCCTCGTAGTTGCGCAGAAGGCGGGCGAGCACGGGGCTTGTCGCACTGTCCCTGCGGACAGCGGCGAACAGGCGGCGCGCCTCGGCGAAGTTGCCGAGATTGGATTGCTGGAGCGCGGAATTGAGGCGCGCCTCGGCCGCGTCCGTCCCTGCGAGCGCCGCCGATGACACCGCGAAGAATTCCGCCGCCTCGGCGAAATTGCCGGCGTTGCTGCGGCGATAGGCTTCGACCAGCGCCTGGTCGGCCGCGATCGCCTCGGCCTGCTGGCGGGCGAAGGCGAGATCGTCGGTCGCGCTGGTCAGCGGGATCTCGACCGTGCCGGGCATGACCTTGTCGTTGGCAAGCGAGGCTAGCCCGAGTTCGAGCGCCTTGGCATAGGCCCCGAGCCCGCTTGCGGCATAGGTGCGCCCGCCGCGGGTGCCGATCAGCAGGTCGTTGCGGATGATGCTGCCCTCGCGCGCGCAGGCGAGCCGCTGCATGCCCGACAGGCCCGGCACCTCGCCCCCGCCCTCGCGGCCCGGATTGCAGGTCGCATCGGCCCCGGCAAAACGCCGGGGGCCGGTCTCGCCGCCATCGCGGGCCTTGACCACCCACAGCGTGCCGACCGGCAATGCGGCATCGCGGCAGATGATCGAGTAGCGACGGTCGAACAGTCCGGCACCCGGCTCGGGCGCGAGGATCTGGGCCTCGCACAGCCCGTTGGAGCCGATCGGGAAGGTGTCGCGCAGGGCGAGGCTCGTCTCCTTCTGCGGGCGCGCTGCTCCGGGGGCTGCGGCCAGCACTGCGGCGAGGCCGATCATGGCCGCAGCGGCGAGGGTCCTGCGGATCGTTCCGGGGGTCCCGCTCATGTCACTTCTCCCCGCCGGCAGGGCGCGGCGCGCTGCCGCCCGCATAGAGCGAGGCATCCCCCCCGCTGGAGACCGGATCGTCGAGCAGCGGGTCTTCCGAGATCAGCGGCGCATCGGGCTGTTCGGGGAAGTCCATGCCGAAGCGTTCCTCCTCTTCCGCCTCGCTCGCGGTCACCGGGTCGGAGCCTGCGGCGATGGAATCGATCACGGTCGGGTTGGAGAGTTCGGGCGGCGCCGGCGGCGGCTTGATCGTGAACTCGCCCTGCCCGAAGGTGATCGCGTAGTTCGACCCTGCGGTGAGAGTGCCCTGCCGGATCGCGTAGCCGCCGAGCCCTTCGCCCGGATCGCGCGCCAGCGCGCCGGTCAGCTGGTCGCCGTTGACGAGGCCGTCTCCGCCGAGAGCGAAGGTCAGGGCCGGATCGGGCTGGCCGAACAGCTTGGACTGGTTGGCCGCGGTGATCGTCAGCGGACGCGGCGTGATCGTCAGCTGGCCGGCGACGAAGGTCAGCACGTAATTCGCGCTCGCCGCCAGCGTGCCCTGGGTGATCGGGACGATGCCGACACCCGTCGTCGCTCCGGCCGACGTCACCAGAGCGCCCACCAGCTGGTCGCCGTTGGCGAGGCCGTCGCCGCCGACGGTGAAGGTCAGCGCCGGATTGGCGTTGCCATAGACCCGCGACAGGTTGTTCGCCGTCACGGTGATCGGGCGCGGGGTGATGGTGAGCACGCCGGGTGCGAAGGTGAACTGGTAGCCCTGCTCGCTCAGCAGCGATCCCAGCGCGGCGGTGATCGCGAAGGTCCCGATATTCGAGGTCACCGTGGCGGAGGTGCCGAACTGCGGCGTGCCGGAGATGTTCGCGATCCCGTCGCCGGGCAGGAACCCTGTGAAGCTCGCCGTGAACGCCGGATTGGCATTGCCATAGACGCGCGTGGCGTTGTTGGCGGTGACGGTGAGCACCGGCGCGAAGCGGAAGGCGGCGAAGTTGCCCCCGGGGTTGAGCACGTCGTAGGCCGCCGCGTCCGCGACGTTGTAGCGCCGGGCGTAGTTGGCGAAGCTGCCGATCTGCGATCCGGTCGGGGTGGCGGCGAAGATGCCGTAATGCCCGCCGCCCGTCAGCACGAGCCCCGCATCACCCGCGAGATTGACGACCTCGCCGGAGAGCGAGGCGAGGTCGATCGCCCGGCCGGTGCCCGACGCGGTGAGCACGCCGCCGGCCAGGACGCGGATGTCGCTGCCGGGGCTGGTGCCCTGGTTGCGCACGTCGATCCGGCCCGCGGAGATCCCGGCGAGCTGGATCGCTCCGCTGGTCCGCTGCGGATCGCCCCCGCCGTCGAGCAGGCGCATCGTGACCGTGCCGGTGCCCGCGTCGATACGGCCGCTCTGCGTCATGGTGATGACCGAGGCGCCGGGCTGGGCCAGCGCCTGCCCGCCGCCGTGGTTGGCGGTCAGCGTGATGGGGCCGTTGCGCGAAGCGATGTTGCCGTTCACCACGATCGAGCGTCCCGCCAGGAGGCTGATCGACTGCCCGCCGAGTCCGCCGGTCGTGCTGCCGTCGCCCCTGATCTCGATCGATTTCCCGGCGTCGAGCTGGATCGCCGTGGTGCTCCCGGAGGCCACGGTTCCGCCGATGACACCGCCCGACCCGCTCCTGATGAGGAGATTGTCGATGGTGTAGGCGAACAGGTTGTCGGCGACGTTCAGATTGCCGCCCGCCGCCACCAGTTCCGAGGAGGAGACATCGCCGGCTACGCCGTCGCCGTTCGCCCGGGCCGTGAGGCTGCCGAGATTGACGTTGCCGCCGTCGACGCTGACCGAGAACCGGCCCGCGATGTTGGCCAGGCCGCCCGGCGTGCCGCCGGTGGCATCGGCCTCCATCCGCAGCTGTGCGGCATTGACGGTCGGCGTCCCGCCGCTGGCGAGGCTCAGGGCCGCGAGGCCGCCCTGCGCCGTGCCGCCCGCCGAGGTCACCCCGTTGCCCGCGATCTCGATCCGCGACGCGGCGAGCGTGCTGCTGCCCGCAAGCGCGATGAGCGCCTCGCCGCCGGTGGCCGTCCCGCCCGTCTGCCCGGTGCCGCCTGCTGCGGTGGCGCTCGCGGCGAGGAAAATCTCGCCAGCGTTGAGCGAACCGCCCACCAGGTTCAGGATCGCGCGGTCGCTCGTGGCATTGCCGACGATGCCGCCGAGACCGCCGGTTGCGCGCGAGAACACCCTGAGCGTGCCCGGCTGGCCGGTCGCGCTCGCGCCGATAGCTAGCGTGCTGCCGGCGAGGGTCAGGTCCGCCGCGCCCGCGCTGGCCGATCCGCCCTGGCCATCTGCCCCGCCCGCGCCGCCTCTCGCGTCGGACTGGACGATGACCTCGCCGGCCAGCGACAGGTTCGAACCCGAAAAGATGACGCTGACGAGCCCCGCGCTCGCCGCGCCGCCGATGCCGGTCGCGGCGCTGGCGGCGCCGCCCTGCGCGAGCGGTTCGAGGCGGATGGTGCCGCCGTTGATCTGCGTGTTGGCGAGGGTGAGGGTGACGTCCGGTGCCGAGGCGCTGCCGCCCGCCACCACGCCCTGGCCGCCAGCGGTGACGCCGCCCATGAAGATCCCGCCTGCGCCACTGGCATTGGGCGTGACGTTGATCGTGGCGCCGGTCGCGATGAAGCGCAGGCCGCCGTTCGGCCCGTTGCCCACGGCATTGCCGCCGCGCTGGCCGTTGCCGCCGGTCGACTGGTCGACCACGGATAGCTCGCCGGTGATGTTGAGCGTGGCGTTGGTGACCTCGATCAGCCCCGTGCCCCCGGTCGCGTTGCCGCCGTCGCCCGTGCCCGAGCCGTTGCCGCCCTGCCCGCCCGAGACCCCGCCGATCAGGTTGAGATTGGCGACGCCGCCGTTGATGACGCGCACCAGCCGCTCGCCGCCGAACCCGGCGCCGCCCGCGATGTTGCGGGAAGGATCGAGCGAGGAGCCGCCCAGACCGAAGGCGGAGAGCACGGTCTCGCCCATGCTCAGCGTGCCGCCGTCGACCACCAGCCGCGCATTCCCGCCCGCGCCGGTGCCGCCCGCGCCGCCCTCGACCGAGGAGCCGCCGCCATAGCCGCGCGCGAACAGGCGGTTGAAGCCGATCGTGCCCGGGTCGTTGAAGGGCTGGGCCGGAAGGGCGACCGTGCCGCCGCCCTGTGCGGTGACCTGGATGGTCCCGCCGGTGCCGGTGCCGCCGATGCCATTGCCGCCGGTGGTGTTGCCGCCGCGTCCGATCGCGGCGAGGATCGCGGCCTCGTTGAGGGGCGTGCCCACGCCGCCGGGCGTGTTGCGCAGCACGACGAGCTGGCTGCCCGCACCGCTGGCGAGCAGGTTCGCGGTGCCGCCCGTGCCGTTCCCGCCCTGGTTCGCGGTGGCACCCTCGCCGCTTGCGGTGACCTGGAGCGAGCCGAAGCGCGACAGGCTGCCGTTGCGCGCGACCGCCTCGGCAAGGCCGCCGAAGCCCGATCCGCCGGTCGGCGCCACGCCGCCCGCGCCATTGGCAAAGATGCGGGTGTTGCCGGCGATGGTGCCGTTGCCCGCGCCGGTGCCGAGCGTGCCGACCCGCGCCGTGCCGCCGATGCCGTTGCCGCCGATGCCGACCGTGGCCGCGTCGCCGAACCCGCTCGCCTCGACCAGCACATCGCCGGTGATGGTGGTCTGCATCGAGGAGAAATCGAGGAAGGCTTCGCCGCCGCGCCCGTTGCCGCCGTTGCCTATGCCGTTGCTGTCCTCGCCGAACCCGTTGGCGATCACCTGCAACTGCCCGAGCGAGAGGGTGCCGTTGAGGCTGCCGAAGACGCCCGCAAAGCCGCCCCTACCATCGCCGCCGGTGGCGCCGCGTCCGCCGAAGCCCGATGCCGCGATCTCGACCGTGCTGGCGCTGACATTGCCCGCCCGGACCGTCAGCACCGAAGTGCCTGCGGTGCCGTTGCCGCCGTCGCCGTTCTGGGCCGCCAGACTGGCGATCCCGCCATTGCCGGCAAAGGCGTCGGTCTGGGCCAGCAGCCGGTTGAACTGCGCCGAACCGAGGCCCACCGCGCCGGTCCCTCCCAGAAGCGCAAGCCCCGCCTGCGCGAGGCCGCCGAACGCATCACCGCCGCGACCGCCCGCCGTGCCCGGGCCGCCATTGCCGCCGCGCCCGCCTGCCGCCGTGCCGACCGCGACCGCCTCGCCGCCGATAATGATCGTCCCGTTGTCGCCGCCTGCGAGGATGAAGGCTCCGCTGCCGAAGGCCGGATCGGCCTGGTTGGCGACATTGCCCTGTCCGCCGCCGAACCCGTCGCCACCGCGCCCGCCCGCGGTAACTGCATCCCCGTTGCCGCCATTGCCGCCCACGCCCTGCGCGAAGGCGATGGCATCGCCGGTGATCGAAAGCCGCGCGGTCTGGGTCTGGTTGCCGTCGGCCTGGAAGAAGGAATTGCCGCCGCGACCGAGCCCGCCCGTGCCGCCGACGCCGTAGGTGGCGCTGCCGCCGACGCCCTCGGACCCCGCGAAGGCCCGGCCGTTGATGGCGATTTCACCGAGGATCGCGTTCGCTCCGGCGATCCCGCCGAAGGCGTTGCCGCCTGTGCGGCCATTGCCGCCCACCGCAAGGGAGTCGGCATTGAGCCTGCCCAGCCGGATCGTCCCGCCGCCGAACGTGGTCGTCGAAGCCCGACCGCCCAGCGCCACCCCGCCGGTGCCGCCCGCATTCTCACCGCCCTGCGCCCGGGCGTCGAGCGTGAGGAAGCCGGTCACGTCAATCGTGCCCGCGGCCTCGACATTGGCGACCGCCACCCCGGCATCGGCCAGCGATCCCGCCCCGGCATTGTTCGAACTGCCGCCGCGCGCGCCGGCGTTGGCCGTGGCATTGCCGTTGATCGTCAGAGATCCGCCGCTTGCCAGCACGAGCATCAGGGCATTGCCGCCGAAGGCGTTGGAGGCGCTCGAGGGGCTGGTCAGCGAACCGCGCGATCCGGTCGCGCTGGCATCGAGGGTGATGTTGCCGTTGAGAGTGACGTTGCCGCCCTGCAGGGCCCTCAGCTGGGCATTGCCGCCGCGCGCCGCAGCCCCGGTCACGACGTCGCTGAAGGCCGCGCCCACCCCGCGCGCCGTAACCTGGACATCGCCGGTGATGGTGAGATTGCCGCCGCTCGCACTGACGAGGGCCTGACCGCCCAAGGTCGTGCCGGCAATGCCGCCGGTGGCGTTGGCGCCGGTGATGGCATCGGCAGATGCGGTGATCTGGGCGATGTTGAGAGTTGCGGCACTGCCGGTCAGCGCCTCGATCGCGGCCCTCCCGCCGGCCGCACTGCCGGCCTGCGAGGTTTCGGCAAGGCCAGTGACCTGCAACTGCCCCGCCGTCACCTGCGTGAGGCCGGCAAGGTTGAGCAGCGCCTCGCCGCCCGATGCGGCCCCGGCAAGCTGGTCGGACGCGGCGGTGTTGGCCAGCGCCCGGGCGTCGATATCGATCGCACTCGCCGTCAGAGTGGCCGCGTCGAGACGGAGGAGCGCACGCCCCCCGGTGGCGTTGCCGGTCTGCCCGGCGGTGCCGCCATTGGCCTGCGCCCGCACCCGCAGGATGCCCGGATTGCCCTGCTGGTCGGCGACGATGTTGGCCGTCGTGCCGACGAGGCTGATGTCCGCCGTGCCCCCCGTCGCCGTTCCGCCCGTGCCCGCCGTGCCGCCGACCCCGCCGCGCGCATCGGCCGAGAAGATCACCTCGCCCGCAAGATTGAGCGTCGAATTGGTGAAGGTCGCGGAGAGCGTCGCGCCGTTCGCGTTGCCGCCGGTGCCGGTCGCCGCCACGGCATTGCCACCGGTCGCGGTCTGGGTGAAGTCGAGCCGTCCCCCGCCGATCTGCGTTCCGGTGATGGTGGCGGTGACTGTCCCGCCCACCGCGTTTCCGCCGGCGATGACGCCCTGACCGCCCTGCATCGCGTTGCTGAGCGTGAGCACCCCCGGCCCCGACGCGCCCGGCGCGAGATTGATCTGTGCGTTGGTGGCGTTGAGGAAGATCGTCCCGCCGCTCGCATTCCCGCCGCGCTGGCCATTGCCGCCTGCGGACTGGTTGAAGAGGATGAAGTTGCCTGCAAGGTTGGCGGTGGAGTCGATGATTTCCATCAGCACCGATCCGGCCAGGGCATCGCCGCCGTTGCCGGTGCCAGAACCATTGCCGCCCTGACCGCCCGCGCCGCCGCCATTGCCCTCCATCGACAGCGTGCCGCCGTTGATCACGCGGATCCTCCGGGTGCCGCCGGTCGCATTCCCGCCGGTGATGTCGCGGGTGGCATCGGCCGAGTTTCCGGCTTGGGCGAAGGCCGAAAGGGTCGCGGTGCCCGCGACCATCGTCCCGCCGTCGACGGTGATCGCCGCCGTGCCGCCGAACGCGGCGCCGCCCGTGCCACCTTGCGCCGAGGAATTGCCGCCGAAGCCGCGGGCGAAGTAGGAGGTCGGCGTGCCGACCGGCAGGGTGAGCGTGCCGCCCTGCGCGGCGATCAGGTCGAGTGTCCCGCCGCGCCCGAGGCCGCCGATCCCGTCGCCGCCGACGGTCACCGCCCCGAGGCCGTTGGCATTGGCGAGCGTCAGCCCGCCGAACGCGTTGCCGAAGCCGCCCGGCACGTTGTTCTGGATGGTCAACCGGCTGCCCGTGCCGCCGGCATTGAGCCGGACGGTGCCACCGATGCCGTCGCCGCCCTCGTGGATCTGCGACACGCCGCCGCGTCCGACCGCATGGACCTGCGCGGACCCGAGCGTGATCACGCCGCCGCCCAGCGCATCGACATAGGCGAGGCCGCCGGTGCCCGTGCCGCCCGCGAAGGCGCCGGCAGTGGCGCCGCCGTCGCCGTTGGCGAAGACCTGGGCATGGCCGGTGATCGTCACCGTGCCGCCATTGGCCGGCGTGACCGTGGCGATCAGGGCCTGTCCGCCGGTGCCGTTGCCGCCCGCGCCAAGCTCGGCTGCGCCGCCGGTTGCGGTGGCATCGATCAGCGCATTGCCGTTGACGGTGACGGTGATCCCGTCGCCCTCGATCGCGGCGCGGCCGCCGAAGCCGTTGCCGCCTGCGCCGCCGAGAACCGCCGCCCCGCCGACGCCGCCGGCAAGGATGTTGAGCCCGCTCGCCGTCAGGGTGCCGCCCAGCGAGCCCAGCACCGAGGCCGTGCCGCCGGTGCCCGAGCCGGCTCCCACGCCGTCGCCGCCCGTGCCGACCGCGCGCAGCTCGATCTGGCTCGCGGTCACGTCACCCGCGCGCACGGTCAACAGCGCGCTGCCGCCCGTCCCGTTACCCCCCAGGCCGGTGGGGAAGTCGTTGAGCGAGAAACCGCCCGAACCGCCGAACCCGTCGGCTTCCGCGCGCAGGTTGGCAAAGCGCGCGATGCCCTGGCCGAGCGAGCCGTTCTGGCCCAGCAGGGCGAGCCCGACCTGCGCCAGCCCGCCGAACCCGTTGCCGCCCAGCCCGCCCGCGAGCACGCTCGTGCCGTCGCCGCCACGCCCGCCGAAACCGGTCGCCGCAGCGTGCGCATCGCCGCCGACCTCGATCGTCCCGTTGTCGCCCCCCGCGAGAATGAAGGCGCCGCTGTTGCGGTTCGGATCGGCCTGGTTGGGCACGGTGAACTGCCCGCCGATCCCGTCCCCGCCGCGTCCGGCCGGCGTGCCGAGCACGGCGTCGGTGGCACCGCCTGCGCCCCCCGTCCCGTTGGCGAAGGCCGCAGCATTGCCGGTGATGGTGACGCGCGCGGCCTCGGTGAGGGTGCCGTCGGCCTGGAAGAAGGCGTTGCCCCCCCGCCCCAGCCCGCCATTGCCCCCGAACCCGAAATTCGCCGCCCCGCCGAATGCCTCGGCATTGGCCAGAGCCGAACCGTTGATGTCGATCGTGCCGACAAAGGCATTCGCGCCGGCGATGCCGCCGAAGCCGTCGCCGCCGCTTGTCCCGTTCCCGGCCTCCGCCCGCGCGGTCGCAGCGAAATTACCGTTGACGGTGACCGAGGCGCCGGTGCCGGCGACCAGCAGGCGCGAGGCCCCTCCGCGCGCCTGCCCGCC
Source organism: Porphyrobacter sp. THAI-01a (assembly GCF_056868655.1). Classification (NCBI taxonomy): domain Bacteria; kingdom Pseudomonadati; phylum Pseudomonadota; class Alphaproteobacteria; order Sphingomonadales; family Erythrobacteraceae; genus Porphyrobacter; species Porphyrobacter sp. THAI-01a. The sequence continues at coordinate 2,507,133 of NZ_CP180579.1, forward strand.
CTGCCCGTTGCCGTTGTTGCCGCCGAAAGCATTGGCCGACAGTTCGAGATTGCTGCCGAACACCACCGTGCTCGGCCCCTCGATCGACACGGTCGCCTCGCCCGCGTCGGCAAGCGCGCCGCCGCCGACCGCGTTGGCGGCGCCCGCGAAGGCATTGGCGTCCAGCAGCGTTGTGCCGCCGACATTGATCGTGCCTCCGCCGACGAAGGCGCGGATTGTCGCATTGCCGCCGAAGCTGTTGGAGACAGTCGAGGGGTTGGCAAGGTCGCTCTGCGCGGCAACGGCCGCTGCCGTGACCAGCAGGTTTTGGCCGATCGTGACCTGCCCGCCCAGCGACGCGAACAGCCGCGCCAGCCCGCCGCGGGCGTCGGCGCCGGTCAGGATGCCGCCGACATTGGTGCCGAAAGCCCGCGCGCTGATGGTCGTCTCGCCGGCGATGTTGATCGTGCCGCCGGTGGCCGCGACCTCCGCCTGCCCCGCCAGCGCCCGCCCGGCGACCCGAAACACGGCATTTGCCCCGGCCTGCGCATCGGCGGTGACGAGAACCCGGTTATTGAGCGTAACGGTCCCGCCGGTAAGCGCCTCGATCCGCGATATGCCGGCCTCGGCGTCGATCGCGTTGGGGCCCTGCACGATCGAACCGACGAGGCCATAGGCCCGCGTATCGACCAGCGTCTCGCCCGTGACGGTCATGTTTCGGCCGTTGGCGGCGATAAGCTCCGCTCGCTCGCGGGAGACGAGCTGGAGATTGCCCGCCACCGAACTCGCCGCCCCGATCGCGGCGGCCCGCACCGAATGGGTGCCGATCGCCAGCAGCCGACTGGAGGCGGTGAAGTCACGGACATCGATGTCGGCGCGCACGTTGGTCAGCGCCGCGTTGCCGGCGAAGGTCGCGTTGGCGCCGTCGGCGATGGAGCCGCCGTTCACCGTCCGGCCGGACACGTTGTAATTGGCCGAGAGGATGATCTCGCCATTGACCACGCCCGCACTCTGTGCCGGATCGAAGCCGAGATTACCGCTGAACAGCATCCTGATCGGGTCCGCCGAGGCGCGCGCCACGGCGTAGATCATGTGGTTGTCGTTGACGTTGCCGGTGCTCGAGGGCCCGCCCACCGTGCCGTCGAGCGTCACCACCTCGCCCGCCGCTGCCGTACCGACCGGCACCGAGATGTCGAACAGCCCATTCGAGAAGGTGAGATTGACCACCTCGCCCGCGACATAGGCATGGCTGCCGTTGATCCGCGCGATGCCGCGCATCTCGACGTCGGCGGCGACCACAGCGAAGAAGGCATTCTCCGGCGTCGCGGTGATCTGTGCACCTGCGGCGATCGAGATCCGCGCGGTCGACCCTTGCGCGCCGGTGAGGGTGAGGTTGGCGCCCTGCTCGGCGAAGTCCTGGAAGCCGGTGTCGGTGGCATCGAGCGTCGTCAGCAGCAGGCTGCCGACATCGAATGTGGCGGTGCCGCCGATCAGCAAGCCGGTGGGCGAATAGAAGGCGATGGTGCCGCCGGGGGTCGGCCCGGCCGCGGTGGTGATCCGGCCGATAACCGCGCCGTCGATCACGGCGATATTGCCGTTGGTGCTGGGCAGGATGCGGTTGAGGACCGCCATCTGGGGCCCCTGCGGGTTCAAGAAGGTCGCCGTTGCCCCGGCGCGCAGGAAGTCCAGCGCATTGCCGAACTGGTCTTCGTTCGGCGTCCAGTCGATCACGACCGTCGGGCTGCGGACCTCGATGACGGTATCGGTCGGACTGGTGTTCTCGATCGAGGCATTGCCGAGGACCACGGCCGGTTCCGCCAGGATACCCTGCGCCGCCGCGGGTGCAGGCCCGAGCAGCAGACCGAGCGCGAGCGCCGCGCTCCCGCAGCCGACCAGCAGGCGCGAACGCTTGAGTGCAGCGTGGCTCATGTCAGAATCTCCAGGGCAGCAGACGGGCAGTCAACGAAAACAGGAAGCGCAAATCGCCCTTGGTGGGCGCGAGATCGGGGCGTTCGAGCGGGACGGCGACCATGAAGTCGCCCTGCAGCCCCGGCCCCCACGCCACCCTGAGCCCGCCGCCGGCAGACCACAGCCTGTCGGGGTTGGTCGGCTTGCGGCTGGGATCCTCGTTCCAGACGAAGGCGACGTCGCTGAAGACGTAAGGCTGGAAGGCCCAGCCGTTCATGTCGGCAGGCGCGAGCGAGCCATAGCGGATCTCGAAGGAGGACAGCACGCCCGAATCCCCCAGCACCGCGCCCGGATCATAGCCGCGCCCGATCGAGAAATTGCCGGCAGCGATTTCCTCGAAGGCGGGCAGCGGGTCGCCGGTGATCTGCGCCTGCGTGTCGAGCGCGAAGGTCAGCAGCGGGTCGGGCCGGTACTCGATCCCCGTGTTGAGCCGCAGCAGCAGGGGCGTGGGATCGGCCTCGATCCGGCTCGGCGGGGTGGCTCCGCCGAACAGGCACCCGAGCAGGTTGGGCCGGCAATCGGGACTCGCGTCGATCACGTCGAAGCCCTGTCGCACCTCGATCCCGTAATCGAGCCGGAACTTCGGCTCGTAGGGCGAATAGCCCCCGGCGCGCAGCACCGAACCACGGTCGGTGACATCGCCCGAGAGCCGGGCATAGGCCATCCGCACCCGGTCGCGCGTGAGGCCGAAGCCGTTGAGCGAGACGTCCTGGTCGATGTAGTCGAACCCTGCTGCGGCCCACACGCTGGTGCGCCGGGTGCGCATCAGCGGGTAGCTGGCATTGATGCTGGCGAACCAGGTCTCCGAATCCACCGAGATCCCGGCGAGGCCGACCGACGGATTGACCGAACTCCAGGTCACCTGTCCGCCCAGCCGCAGCCCTTCGCTCCCGACGCGAAAATCGTGCGCGAGTTGCACCGTCTGCTGTTCGGCGAAATCGAGCGTGCTGAACAGGGCGACCGAAGTGCGGTCTCCGAGGCCGGTGAGATCGTAAAGCTCGCCGCGCAGCACCCCGCCATAGCGGCCGATCGCCCGCGAACCGAGGTTCTGGAGGTTGAGATCGAGCATCCCGCGCCGCCGGATCACCGCGATTTCGCCAACCAGATCACCCGGCGCGCCGCCGGCCGCCGGGCGCAGCGAGAGGCGCACGTCCATGCCCGGCAGGTCGTCGGCGAGCAGAAGGTAGCGTTCGGCCTCCTCGATGTTGAAGACGTCGGCGGCGGTGAGCTTCTCGAGGTAGCCCGCCACCACGCGCTCCGAGGGGCCGGCATCGCCGCGCACCCGGACCGAGGTCAGGCGCCCGAACACCACGTTGAAATCGGGGATACCGTCGGCAAGGCTCTGCTCGGGGATCTCGACCGTCGCGAGATATCCTTTCCCGCGCAGCAGGGCATTGGCCTCGGCGCGGATGTCGCACAGCACCGAGACCGGCAGCTCGCGCCCGACATATCCGGCATAGGCCTCTTCGAGCGAAAGGCCCGGAACCCGGTCGAGCCCGGCGAAGGCGGCGCCTTGGACGGTGAAGCGGATGTCCGCGAAGTCGGGCCGGTCGAGGGCGCAGGGCGCGCGTTCGAAATCGCCGTCGACCGTCAGCGTGACGTTGCGCTCGGGCGCGCGCTGGTCGGGCGGGACAAGGTCGCTGCGGTTGGGCGGCGTGATCGGCAGCGCCTGGGCGAGCACCGGGGCTGGCACCAGGGCAAGGACGGCGGCTCCGGCACCGGCGAGGAGCAGGCCTTGCAAGCTGCGCCGGGAGCGCGCCCCGCGCCAACGAGGCTGCACGTCAGGCAGGCTGATGAGTGCGTCCGGCAAATTTCCCCCCCACGAAAGGCTTCTCCGCCGCGCTGCGACTCACCGGCCGCTGGCGCTGCGTTGCTCAATACTCCGGCCGTACTGCGACACGCTCCCACCACGTTCGCGGACGACCGACGACCCCTCGTACCTGCAAGACTACTCGGGCTTGCAGCAAACACAAGCACGCAGCACGCCGCGTTCCGCAGTCGCGCGCAGATTGTCGCGTTTGGACAACTTGCAAAGGTTTGCAGCGGACCGGCAAGCCCGCTGTTTGGCGATCAGTTCGCCGCGGCGAGCATCACCTTGGCCGAGGCCCCCGAAAGAGCGCCCGGTTCGGCCGGGAGCTTGGCCGGACGCGCGGCGCCGGGATAGGCCTGCTTGAGCAGCGCGAGGGCCTCCGTGATGCGGGCATGGGCGGCGGGATTCTCGGCCTTGATCGCGGCGCTGTCGGCGGCAAAGGCGCTCGCGGCGACGGTGGCGAAGCCGTAGCCGTCGAGGTAGGGTTCGTAGGCATCGTTCTTCGGCAACTGGCGATACATCGCGCTCGCCCGCTCGATCATGTCCGCAACGACCGCGGTCGAGACCTTGGCGGCGCTGGCGTCCGACTTCGGCGCCTTGGCCTCGGCCGCCCTGAGCGCGGCGATGATCGCGTCATAGGCCTTGTTCACCTCGGCGACGGGCTTGCCCGCCAGCGCGGCATCGGAGGCGGCGGTGAACAGCGGCTTCACGTCGGCGACGCCGAGGGCGGTGAAGGCCGGGTCCATGTCGAGCAGCACCTCGCTCACGGGGTGGGCGAACATCTCGGCGGACGCGTCCTTCTTGCCCGCGGCATAGGCGTCGCGCGCGGCGACCACATGGGCTTCGGCCACGGCGAGCGCGATGCCGTAGGCGACCGGGTCCTTGGCGGCATCGGCGGTGGCAACACCGCCCTCGCCCTCGCCGCCCGCGCCGACCGCAGCTTCGCCTTCGCCGCCCGCGCCGCCTTCGCCCTCCCCGGCGACCGCCGCACTCTCGCCCCCGGCCTCGCCCGTGGCGCCCGCCTCGCCCCCGGCTTCGCCGCCGCAGGCTGCGAGCAGCCCGCCGGCAAGCGCCGTGCCGAGGCCGAGCTGGGTCCAGAGTTTGAGCGTGGTGTTCATGGCCGGGGGTGTCCTTGGTTCGCGGAAAGTCTGTCGGCGAGCCTCATGGCCGAGATGATAATCACTCGCAAGAGGCTTTTGCCGGGCGGGGCTTGCCTCCGGCGAACCCAGCGGATAGTTGGATGTTACAACGTATCACCTATTCTTCTGCCCGGGGTCGCAACCACTTATGGCCACACTGCTCGACAACTCTGCCCGCTCTGCCGACAGCCCTGCCATCCTCGCCGCGATCCGCGATCCCGATTGCAACCTGGCGATCTGGCAGCGGCGCGCCTTTGCCGATTTCGCCCCGCTGACCGGCGGCACCCCCAACGACCTGCGCTTCACGAGCGATCCCGCCGGCCTGCCCGCCACCCTTGCCGGCGCGCTGGCGGCCAACGGCTTTGCCGGCGATGCCGCGCTGCACCGCGCGCTGGTCGAGGATGCCGCCCAGCTCGCCCGCCTGTTCTGCGACGCGTTGGGGCTCGCCACCTTCGAGCTGCGGCTCGAGGTCGTGCGCACCGATTCCTGCCGCAAGTTCCACGCCGACTACGTCACCGCCCGCCTGATCACCACCTATTTCGGCGAGGGCACGCACTGGCTCGACGAGGCCGATGCCGGCCGCGTCGCCGCCGGGGGCGAGCCGCAGCGCATCCACCGGCTCGCCCCCTTCGATGTCGGCCTGTTCAAGGGCAAGCTCTCCGCAGAGCGCCCCGCGATCCACCGCTCCCCGCCGATCGCCGGGACCGACGGCGGCGCGCGGCTGCTGCTGGTGCTCAATCCGGCCAGCCGGTCGTTCGTCGAAAGCCGGCAATCGCCCCTTCCGCCGCCCGTCCATCTGCCCTAACAGGCGGGCCATTCGCCCCGCAAAGGGGCGGCAATCCATGCGAGAGAGGTAAGTCCACCGATGAAGAAGTTCCTGCTGGCCGGGGCCTCGGCCCTGATGCTGTCCGCGCCCGCCGCCCTGCACGCCGACGAGGGCATGTGGCTGCCGAGCCAGACCGGCGCGATCGCCGAGGACATGAAGGCCGCCGGCCTCGAACTCGACGCCAGGACCCTTGGCGATCTCCAGCGTCCGCCGCTGACCGCGATCGCCTCGCTCGGGGGCTGCTCGGCCGCCTTCCTCTCGCCGCAGGGCCTTGTGGCAACCAATCACCACTGCGTCGCCGGTTCGCTCCAGTACAATTCCTCGCCCGAAAACGACTACCTCACCAACGGCTTCCTCGCGAAGACGCTGGGCGACGAACTCCCCGCCGCGCCCGGCAGCCGGGTCTACGTGATCGAGGACCTTCGCAACGTTACCGCCGACGTGCTCAAGGGCGCCGAGAAGCTCGAGGGCCGCGCGCGCTATGACCGCCTCCAGGCGAACCGCACCGCGCTGATCGAGGCCTGCGAGAAGCAGGCCAACCGCCGCTGCGACGTGCGCGCCTATTTCGGCGGGGCGCAGTACTGGCTCCAGCAGCAGCTCGAGATCCAGGACGTCCGCCTCGTCTATGCCCCGGCCGGCGGGGTCGGCAATTTCGGCGGCGAGAAGGACAACTGGATGTGGCCGCGCCACACCGGCGACTTCTCGTTCTACCGCGCCTATGTCGCCCCCGACGGCTCGTCGGCGGCGTTCAGCAAGGACAACGTGCCCTTCAAGCCCAAGGCGTGGCTGCCGATCGCCAAGGAAGGCGTCAAGGAAGGCGACTTCGTGATGGTCGCCGGCTTCCCCGGCACCACCGAACGCCTGCGCAGCGCCGAGGAAGCGCGCTTCTACTACGAGGAACTCTACCCCTACCAGCAGCGGATGCTGGCCGAATATGGCGACCGCATCGACGAGCTGACCGAGGGCGATCAGGCCGCCACCATCGCCTATGCCGCGACGCTTCAGGGCGTCGAGAACTACGAGAAGAAGATCGCCGGGCAGATGGCGGGCGCCGAGGCGATCTCGCTGGTGGCCAAGAAGCAGGCCGAGGAGGACGCCTTCCGCGCCTGGATCAAGGCCGATCCCAAGCGCCAGGCGCAGTATGGCGCGGCGCTGGCCGAGCTCGACAAGCTGATCGCCGAGGGCAATGCCGCCGCCCTCGCCGATGCCAAGCGCGGGATGCTCGGTCGCGGCCAGCTCTACGGCGCGGCGCGCCAGCTCTACCGCTGGGCAAACGAGCAGGCCAAGCCCGACAAGGACCGCGAACCCGGCTATCAGGCCCGCGACAAGGCCTTCATGACGCAGGCCATGCAGCGCATCGAGCGCCGCTACGTGCAGGCCATCGACCAGCAGCTGTGGGCCGACGGCATCGCCGAATACCGCACCCTGCCGGCCGAAGACCGCAACAAGAGCTTCGATGCCTTCATGGAAGGTCGCGACCTCGCCTCGCTCTATGCCACGACCGAGCTCGGCACCACCGCCAAGCGGCTCGAATGGATGAACAAGACCCCGGCCGACTTCAAGGCGTCCAGCGATCCCTTCATCCAGCTCGCGGTGGCCACCTATGACGAGGCTATGAAGGGCGAGGCCGAGGACAAGGCGCGTTCGGGCCATGTCCAGAAGGCCCGTTCCAAGGTGATGGAAGCGCGCCTCGCCTATGCGGCATCGCAGGGCAAGACCATGTACCCCGACGCCAACGGCTCGCTGCGCTTCACCTATGGCAAGGTCACCGGCAAGGCGGTCGACGGGCAGATCTGGACGCCCTTCACCACCGCCGAGGGCATCGTCGCCAAGCACACCGGTCGCGGCGAATTCGATGCGCCGGACAAGATGATCGAACTGATCAAGGCGAAGGACTACGGCCAGTATGTCGCGCCTGCGCTGGGCACGCTGCCGGTCGATTACCTCTCCACCGTGGACATCACCAACGGCAACTCGGGCTCCTCGACGCTCAACGCCAGGGGCGAGTTCGTGGGCCTCGCCTTCGACGGGACGATCGAGGGCGTGGTGTCGGACTGGATGTATGATCCCAAGATCAACCGCACGATCCACGTCGACAGCCGCTTCATGCTGTGGACCATGGACAAGGTCGACGGCGCCGAACACCTGCTGAAGGAAATGGGCGTCAAGTAAGGCGGCCGATTTGAATAAGTATGCGGCGCGTGGGATTCCCGCGCGCCGCCTGCTACACCCGCGCCGCTCAGGAACGGCAAGGGGAGAAGATGATGCGCGATCTGGTGGTGGTCGATATCGGCGGAACCCACGCGCGCTTCGCGATCGCCAGCATCGGTGAAGGCGGCGCGATCAGCCTCGACGAGCCCGAGACGCTCCACACCGCCGACCACGCCAGCTTCCAGACCGCGTGGGAAGCCTTCCGCGCGCGCAAGGGCGGCAGTCTGCCGGATGCGGTGAGCATGGCGATAGCGGGGCCGGTCGGCACCCCCGGCAACCTCAATCCGGTAATCCGCTTCACCAACAATCCGTGGATCATCCGCCCGGCGCTGATCCCGGAGAAGCTGGGCACCCCGCACTACACCCTCGTCAACGATTTCGCCGCGGTCGCCCACGCCGTGGCGCGGGCCGAGGACAGCCAGTTCCTGCACCTTGCCGGACCGGACGCACCGCTCGGCCGCGAGGGCACGATCAGCGTGATCGGCCCGGGCACCGGACTCGGGGTGGCGCATCTCTACCGCTCGGGCACCCATTACCGCGTGCAGGCGACCGAGGGTGGGCATATCGACTTCGCCCCGCTCGATTCCATCGAGGACGCGATCCTCGCCCGCCTGCGCCGCCGCCACAACCGCGTCTCGGTCGAGCGCGTGGTGGCCGGCCCCGGGATTGTCGACATCTACCAGGCGCTAGCCGCGCTCGAACACCGCACCGAGCCCGAGCGCGACGCGATCGAGATCTGGAACCTCGGCACCAGCGGCGAGGACAGCCTCGCGGCGGCGGCAGTGGACCGCTTTTGCCTCTCGTTGGGATCGGTCGCGGGGGACCTTGCGCTGGCGCAGGGCGGCTTTGCGGGCGTGGTGATCGCCGGCGGGCTCGGCTACCGCATCCGCGACACGCTGCTCAATTCGGGCTTCGCCGCGCGCTTCAAGGCCAAGGGCCGGTTCGAGAGCCTGATGGCGAACATCCCCGTCAAGCTGATCGTCCACCCGCAACCCGGCCTGTTCGGCGCGGCCGCCGCCTTCGCCTCCGAGCACGGGGCGGGCGCGTGAAGACGGTCGCGGCGCTCGAGGCGCGGCTCGGCGAGCTGCACCAGCGCACGCGGGAAACGCCGCTGTTCAACCCGGTGTTCCAGCTCTCGCTCGATCTGTCGCGGGCGCTGGAGGCGAGCGAAACCAGTCTCGACGATGTCGCCGCGCTGGTGGCCGAACTCGAATGCGACGGGCTGAAGGCGCGCGCGCGCCGGCTGCGCGCCCTGCTTGCTCCGCCCGCAGCGCCGGTGCCGCAAGCCGGCGAGGACGAGGACTTCGCCGCCTTCGCCGCGCGCTGGGAACGCCCGCAGCTTCACGCCGTCTTCACCGCCCATCCGACCTTCCTGCTCGCGCCCGCGCAGAGCGAGGCGGTCGCGCAGGCCGCCTCCGCGCCCGGTGAGGTCGACGACACCGCCTGCGCCGTGCCTGCCGCGCGGGAGCCGGTGACGCTGATCCACGAGCACCGCGCGGCGATGGCCGCGATGGCAAGGGCGCAGGACGCGCGCGACGTGATCGTCACCCGGCTGCTCGAGGAAGCCCGCAACCGCTGGCCGCAGGACTGGCGCGGGCTGAGGCCCCTGCCCTTCCGCTTCGCGAGCTGGGTCGGCTACGACATGGACGGGCGCACCGACATCGGCTGGCACACCTCGATCGCCTTCCGCCTGGCCGAGAAGGCCGAGCGGCTGGCGCGCTACACCGCCAGCCTCGAGGCGCTCGACCCGGCCCACCCGCTGCTTGCGACCCTGCGCCCCGCCGCCGCCTTCGCCGCCGCGCGGGCCGGGGATTTCGCGGGCGATCTCTCCGGGGCCGAGGCTCTCGCCGCCGCCGCCAACCGCCTGACCACGCCGAACGCGGACAACCTCCTCACCCTCGCGCCGCTGATTGCCGCGCTGGAGGACGAGGCGCAAACCGCCGCTCCGGAGCGCGCGGTCCGCCTTCTCACCCTTGCCGCGGCGATGCGCGCCGACGGGCTAGGCATGGGCTGGATCCACTTCCGCGTGAACGCCAAGCAGCTCCACAACGCCATCCGCCGCCGGCTGGGGGAGGACGAGGAAGGCATTGATCTCGCCAGCAAGGGCGCGCTGATGACCCTGCGACGACTGGTCGATGAAGCGACAACGCTGCGCACCAATTTCGCCGCGCTCGCCACCGAAAGCTCGACCGCGATCCGCCAGTTCCTCGCCATGGCGCAGATCCTCAAGCACATCGATGCCGACGCGCCGATCCGGATGCTGGTGGCCGAGTGCGAACAGCCCGCCACCGTCCTTGCCGCGCTCTATTTCGCCAAGCTGTTCGGCGTGGCGGACAAGGTCGATGTCTCCCCCCTGTTCGAGACCGAGCGCGCGCTGGAGCACGGCGGGCGGTTCCTCGATGCGCTGCTGGCCGAGCCGGCCTACCGCGACTATGCGCGGGGCCGCGGGCGGGTGGCGGTGCAGACCGGTTTCTCGGATGCGGGCCGCTTCGTCGGCCAGATCCCGGCGAGCCTCGCGATCGAGCGCCTCCAGGGCCGCCTTGCCGAGGCGATGGCGGCGAACGGCCTAGGCGACATCGCCGCGCTGGTCTTCAACACCCACGGCGAGAGCATGGGCCGCGGCGCGCATCCCGCCAGCTTCGCCGACCGGCTCGAATGGCCGCTGTCGCCCTGGGCGCGGCGGCGGTTCGCGCGCGCCGGGATCCGGCTGGAACCCGAGGTGAGCTTCCAGGGCGGCGACGGCTACCTGTTCTTCGCCACGCCCGAACTGGCGCTTGCCACCCTCACCCGCATCGCCGAACTGCGCCCGGCAGAGGCCGATCTCGCCGCGCCCGCCGACCCCTTCTACCACCGCACCGACCTCAGCCTCGACTTCTACCGCGCGATCAAGGAGCATCAGGGCGATCACCTCGCCAGCCGCACCTATGCCCGGGCGGTCACGGCCTTCGGGCTGGGCCTCCTGAACCCCACCGGCAGCCGCGTCTCGCGCCGCCAGAGCGACATCAATGCCGACCGCGAGATGAGCTTGCGCCAGATCCGCGCCATCCCGCACAACGCGATCCTCCAGCAGCTCGGCTACCCCGTCAACGTCATCGCCGGGATCGGCAGCGCGGCCGAGGGCACCCGCGAGGAAATCGCCGCCCTGCTGACGGAATCCGCGCGCGGGCGGCAGATCATGCGGCTGGTGCGCGCGGCCAATGCGCTCGCCAGCATCAAGACCGTGGCGGCCTATGGCGAGCTGTTCAATTCGGCCTACTGGGCGAGCCGCACCTATCGCGGGACGGAGGACCACATCGCTGGCCCCTGCGCCGCGCTGGCGGAGTATCTCGTGGGCGACGACCGCACGGGGGTGTTCCGCCGCCTCGCCTCGCGCCTCAGGATCGACGCGATCAAGCTGCACCGCCTGACCGATCTCCTGCCGGACGAGGCCCCCGACGAGACGCGCGAGCATGTCCGCCGCCGCATCGGCGTGCTCCAGGCGCTGCGGCTCGCGCTGCTCCAGCACATGTTCCTGAAGGCCGTCGCGGTTCCCGCCTTCAGCCGCGCCAACGACATCAGCCGCCGCGACGTGATCGAGATGGTGATGACCTTGCGGGTCGACGAGGCCCTCGCCCAGCTCCGCCGCGCCTTCCCCGTCCGGGTGCCCGGCCCGCGCGACTTCCCGCTCGACGAGCCTTCCGACTACCCCGACGGCGGCGAGGAAGGCTACGGTGCGATCGAGCGCGACTTCATGACGCCCATCGCCAGGGCGCAGGAATTGAGCCTGCGGATCAGCACCGCCATCGCCAACGAATTCGGCGCGCACGGTTGATTTGCGGGGCTCCTGACGGGGCCCGCGCGTCAGCGCGATCGCACATCAAGAACGCGCCGTGCTTCCGCGCACGATCAGCTTCACCGGCACGCGGCGGCGCGCTGCCGCGCCTTCGTCCAGCACCGCCTCGACCAGCGCCGCGCCGGCCTCGGCCGGGTCGGGGGCGATGGTGGTGAGCGGTGGGCGGCTGAAGCGGCCCGCGACCAGATCGTCGAAGCCGATCACCCCGACCTCGCCCGGCACCGCGATGTCGGCGGCGGCGAAGGCTTCTAGAGCGCCCAGCGCCATCGCGTCGCAGGCGGCGAAGACGGCATCGACGCCCTCCCCCCGCTCGATCAGACGCCGCGCGGCGCGGCGGCCTTCCTCCTCGCGGGTGGCGGCGTTGACGGTCGGCGCGAGGCACGGCTCCAGCCCTGCGGCGCGCATCCCCTCGGCATAGCCTTCGTAGCGTTCGGTGAACTGCACCTGCGGCGTATTGAGCGCGCCGAGGAAGCAGGGGCGCCGGTAGCCTGCGGCCAGCAGATGCTCGACCGCCAGCCGCCCGGCGGCGCGGTTGTCGGAGCGCACCCAGTCGAGCTCGTCGAAAGGCGAGCCCCAATAGGCGACCCGCCGCCCTTCGCTCTCCAGCCCGCGGAAATGCTCCCATGCCGCCTGGTTGGTGGTGGTGCCGATCACCACCAGCCCATCGGCGCGGCCCTGTTCCTGGTAGTGGCCGAAGAAGTCGTCGGGCCGCGCCTGGAAGCTCACCAGCGTCTCGAACCCGCGTTCCGACGCCGCGACGCACACGCTTCCCAGCAGCGCATAGGCGAAGGGATTGATGGAGGAGGCGCTGTCGCCCTCGCGGCAGATCACCACGACCGCGAGCGTGCCGGTGGAGCCGCGCCGCAGCCGCGCGGCGCGCTCGTCGACGAAATAGCCGAGCGCCTCGGCCGCCTCGATCACCTTGCGCCGCGTCGCCTCGGCGATCGCGGGGGAGCCGGACAGGGCACGGCTGACGGTCGGCTGGCTGACACCCGCCCGCTCCGCCACATCGAAGGATGTCGGCCGTCTCTTCGGTCCCCCGCTCATGGGATTTTTCTCTAGGGCCTGATGTTATCCCCGCGCAAGGCTGGGATGCATTCCTATTCGCACTGGAATTGCGCCCCAAGCTCTTGCAAGTTGACACGGGTGCGCGGATTGTGAACGTTCGCAACCAGACAGCGCCTTGGGAGAGAGCAGCAATGGCATTGGCACCGAGCGGGAGCGCGGCGGGGGGATTCGGCGAGAGCGCAGGCGATGCGCCGCAGGTCGATGCGCCGGGATTGAACTACTTCGTCTTCGCGCTGTTCTTCATCTTCGGCGGGATCACCTCGCTGAATGACGTCATCATCCCGAAGCTCAAGGAGCTGTTCACGCTCAACTTCTTCGAGGCGAGCCTGGTGCAGTTCTGGTTCTTCATCGCCTATGCCCTCGTCGGCATCCCGGGCGCGCGGCTGGTCAAGAAGCTGGGCTACATGCGCGGCGCGGTGGCGGGGCTGGTGACGATGATGGCAGGGTGCCTGCTGTTCATCCCGGCGAGCCAGACCGCGCTCTTCCCGATGTTCCTGTTCGCCTATTTCATCCTCGCGACCGGGGTGGTGCTGGTGCAGATCGTCGCCAACCCGCTGATCAGCCTGCTGGGACCGGAGCGCACGACGCACAGCCGGCTGACCTTCGCGCAGGCCTTCAATTCGCTGGGGACGACGATCTTCCCTTACGTGGGCGCGATCCTGATCCTCGGCAGCCTCGCCACGGTCACCGCCGCCGAGCTTTCGGGCGAGGCGCTCGCCGCCTACCGCACCGCCGAGAGCCAGGCGATCGTCAACGGCTATCTCGGCCTTGCCGTCGCGCTGGCGGTGGTGGCGGGCGTGGTCTGGCTGTTCCGCGACCGGCTGAAGGGCGAGAAGCACGAGCAGACCAGCCTTGCCGACGGCCTCGCCCTGCTGAAGCGCCCGCGCTTCGGCTACGGGGCGGCCTGCATCTTCCTCTACGTCGGCGCGGAAGTCGCGATCGGCAGCTTCATCGTCAACTACCTGATGCAGGCCGAGGTGCTGAACCTGCCCGAACAGGACGCGGGCAAGCTGATCTCACTCTACTGGGGCGGGGCGCTGGTGGGCCGCTTCATCGGCTCGGGCCTGCTGCGCATGGTCAGCCCCGGGCTGCTGCTGGCGACGGTGGCGGCGGGGGCGATCACGCTGATCGCGATCTCGGCGAACTCGACCGGCGTTGTCGCGGGCTACTCGCTGCTCGCGGTCGGCCTGATGAACGCGATCATGTTCCCGACGATCTTCTCCCTCGCCTGCGAGAAGCTGGGGCCGCGCGCGGCGGACGGATCGGGGATCATCAACGTTGCCATCGCGGGCGGCGCGATCATCCCGCCGCTCTACGGCGCCCTCGCCGACGCCACCAGCCTCGCCTTCGCGCTGGTGCTGCCGGCGGCCTGCTACGCGATCATCGCGGGCTTCGGGATCTTCGCGCGTCGGCCTGCCTGATCTTCAGCCACCTTCGGTGGCGCAGACCCCCCGCCCCGCCTCCCCGCCCGGCCACCATAACATAGTGGTACTATTGGTGGCCGGGCGGGGAGGCGGGGCGGGCGGTCTGCATCGCGCGTCGGCGCGATCTGAGTTGAATAAGTATGCGCGACGCTGGCAGTTAGCCCCACGCGCGCCTAGGTAGAGCGCGCAAGAGAAGGGGCCTTTGCGCATGAGCTTCACTGCTGACCGCCTGCTGCTGTTCGGAGCCACCGGCGACCTTGCCCAGCGCATGCTGCTGCCGAGCCTCTTCGCGCTCGACGCCGACGGGCTCCTCGCCCCCGATCTGAAGATCATCGGCACCGCACGCAGCGAGATGAGCGACGGCGAATACCGCAACTTCGCCCGCGCGGCGCTGGAGAAGTACCTCCCCGCCGACCGGCGCGGGCGGATGGCGGAGTTCATGAACCGTCTCTCCTACCAGACCCTCGATGCGACCACGCTCGAGGGCTATGCCGATCTCGCCGCCAAGGTCGGCACGCCGCAGCGCGGCCTCGCGATCTTCCTCTCGACCGCGCCGAGCCTGTTCGGCCCCACGATCAAGGGCCTGCAATCGGCGGGTCTGACGGGCGAGCACGTGCGGATGTGCCTCGAAAAGCCGCTCGGCACCGACCTCGCCTCGAGCCGCGAGATCAACGATGCGGTCGCGGGCGCTTTCCCCGAGAGCCGGATTTTCCGCATCGACCACTATCTCGGCAAGGAGACGGTGCAGAACCTCTTGGCGCTGCGCTTTGCCAACCTGATGTTCGAGCCGCTGTGGAACGCGGCGCATATCGATCACGTGCAGATCACCGTCGCCGAGACCGTGGGCCTCGAGGGGCGCGTCGCCTTCTACGACGATGCCGGCGCGATCCGCGACATGGTGCAGAACCACATGCTCCAGCTGCTCGCGCTGGTGGCGATGGAGCCCCCGGCCCACTTCGACGCCACCGCCGTGCGCGACGAGAAGGTCAAGGTCCTGCGCGCCCTGCGCAAGGTCGGCTCGAACGAGACCGTCACCGGGCAGTACCGCGCGGGCGCGATCGGCGGGCAGGCGGTGCCGGGCTACGACGAGGAGCTGGGCAAGCCGTCGGACACCGAGACCTTCGTCGCGATCAAGGCCCATGTCGACAATTGGCGCTGGAAGGGCGTGCCCTTCTACCTGCGCACCGGCAAGCGGATGCCCAAGCGCGTCACAGAGATCGTCATCCAGTTCCGCTGCGTGCCGCACTCGATCTTCGCCGGGAAGGGCGCGACGATGCAGCCCAACCGCCTCGTCATCGGCATCCAGCCCGAGGAGAACATCACCCTCTCGCTGATGGCCAAGGTCCCCGGCCTCGACCGCGAGGGCATCCGCCTGCGGCAGGTGCCGCTCAACATTGCCATGCCCGATGCCTTCTCGGGCGCGGTGCGGCGCATCGCCTATGAACGCCTGCTGCTTGATCTGGTTGAGGGCGACCAGACCCTTTTCGTGCGACGCGACGAGGTGGAGGCGCAGTGGGAATGGGTCGATGCGATCCGCGCCGGCTGGGAGGCGGACGGCCTCACCCCCAAGACCTACACCGCCGGCAGCTGGGGCCCTTCCGCGGCTATCGCCCTTGCCGAGCGCGACGGAGTGACGTGGCATGAGTAACCTCAACGACACCCTGCACAAGGTGACGCAGCGGGTGATCGAGAACTCCCGCGCCAGCCGCCAGGCCTATCTCGACCTCATCCGCCGAGAGGGCGACAACATGGGCGACCGTGCGGCGGTGTCCTGCTCGAACCTCGCCCATGCTTATGCCGGAATGGAGGACGACAAGCCGGCGATGGTGGCAGGGCGCGGGCCGAACATCGGCATCGTCACCGCCTACAACGACATGCTCTCGGCCCACGCGCCCTATTACCGCTACCCCGAGCGGCTGAAGATCCACGCCCGCGAGATCGGCGCGACAGCGCAGGTCGCGGGCGGCGTGCCGGCGATGTGCGACGGGGTGACGCAGGGCGAGACGGGGATGGAGCTCTCGCTCTTCAGCCGCGACGTGATCGCGCTTGGCACCGCGGTCGCCCTCTCCCACGCGATGTTCGACGGGGCGCTGCTGCTCGGCATCTGCGACAAGATCGTGCCCGGCCTGCTGATGGGCGCGCTGCGCTTCGGCCATCTGCCGATGATCTTTGTCCCCGGCGGGCCGATGCCTTCCGGCATTCCGAACAAGGAAAAGCAGCGCGTCCGCCAGCTCTATGCCGAAGGCAAGGCGACCCGCGCCGAGCTGCTGGCGAGCGAGATGGGGAGCTACCACTCGCAGGGCACCTGCACCTTCTTCGGCACGGCCAATTCCAACCAGATGATGATGGAAATGATGGGGCTCCACGTCCCCAATTCTGCCTTCATCAACCCCGGCACCAAGCTGCGCCAGGCATTGGACCGCGAGGCAGTGCACCGCGTGGCGCAGATCACCCGCAAGGGCGACGACTATCGCCCGCTGGGCCTCGTGGTCGACGAGAAGGCGATCGTGAACGCGGCGGTGGGCCTCCTCGCCACCGGCGGCTCGACCAACCACGCGATCCACCTGCCCGCCATGGCGCGCGCGGCGGGCGTGATCTTCGACTGGAACGACCTTTCGGAGCTTTCCAGTGCTGTCCCGCTGATCGCGCAGGTCTATCCCAACGGTTCGGGCGACGTGAACCACTTCCACAACGCGGGCGGGATGGGCTTCGTGATCGGCGAACTGCTCGAGGCAGGCCTTGCGCATGGCGACATCCTGACGGTCGGACGCGGCGGCTTTGCCGATTACGCGAAGGAGCCGGGACTGGACGGCGAGGAACTGGTGTGGCGCGAGGTCGGCCCGAGCGGCGACGAGACCATGTTGCGCCCCGTCAGCAACCCCTTCAAGCCCGACGGCGGGATGCGCCTGCTCGAAGGCAATCTCGGGCGCGCCTGTTTCAAGACCTCGGCGGTGGACGAGAGCCGCTGGACGGTGGAAGCCCCCTGCCGCGTCTTCGAGGACCAGCCGAGCGTCGCCGCCGCCTTCAAGGCGGGCGAACTGGACCGCGACGTGGTGGTCGTCGTGCGCTTCCAGGGCCCGCGCGCCAACGGGATGCCCGAACTCCACAAGCTCACCCCGCCCTTGGGCGTGCTCCAGGACCGCGGGCACAAGGTCGCGCTCGTCACCGATGGGCGCATGTCGGGCGCTTCGGGCAAGGTGCCCGCCGCGATCCACTGCACGCCGGAAGCTCTCGGCGGCGGCCCGCTGGCGCGGCTGCGCGACGGCGATGTGGTCAAGGTCTGCGCCCGCACCGGCGAACTCTCGACCACCGCCGACCTCGCCAGCCGCGATTCCGCGCCCGATCCGCACGCGGAACTCGGCACGGGCCGCGAGCTGTTCGGCATGATGCGCCGCTTCGCCGACGGGGCGGAAGCAGGAGCGTCCGCAATGCTCGCCACCGGAGGAATGTGATGAACATCGACGCCATCATGCGCACGGCGCCGGTCATCCCGGTGATCGTGATCGAGGACGAGGCCCACGCCGTCCCGCTCGCCGAGGCGCTGGTCGCGGGCGGTCTCAGGGTGCTCGAAGTCACCCTGCGCACCCCCGCCGCGCTGGGCGCTATCCGGGCGATGAAGGAGGTGCCGGGCGCGATCGTCGGGGCGGGCACGGTCACCAACCCGCGCGAGCTGGATGCGGCGCTGGAGGCAGGGAGCGAGTTCATCGTCTCCCCCGGCCTCACCGAACCGCTGGGCAAGGCGGCCATTGCGGCGGGCGTGCCCTTCCTGCCCGGCATCGCCAACGCGGGCGACATCATGCGGGGGCTCGACCTGGGGCTCGACCGCTTCAAGTTCTTCCCGGCGATGGCGGCGGGGGGTCTTCCCGCCCTGAAGGCGCTCGCCGCGCCCTTCGGGCAGTGCCGGTTCTGCCCGACCGGGGGGATCAGCCTCGAGAACGCACCCGAATGGCTGGCCTTCGATCCGGTGCTCTGCGTCGGCGGCTCGTGGGTGTCACCCAAGGGCGCGCCCGACAAGGCGGTGGTGGAGCGGCTGGCGAAAGAGGCCTTCGCGCTGCGGTGACGCCAACCTCCGTTCACCCTGAGCTTGTCGAAGGGCCGTTCTTCTTCCAGTCCTGGCAGAAGAAGAAAGTGCTGTGCTTCGACAAGCTCGGCACGAACGGATCTTGTTCTATTTCGCCAGCAGCCACCCGAAAATCTCGGGCAGACGCGCCGCCCAGGCGTTCTCCTCGTGCTCGGCGCCTTCGTAGACCTTGCTCTCCCAGTCGCGGCCCTTCTCCCAGCCTTGCGCCGCGAACCGCGCGTCCACGACCTGCTGGTAGGGCGCATAGAAGGCATCGAGCGTCGCCGTGCCGTGGTCCAGCCACACCCGCCGCCCGTCGGGCTGGCCGAGCCGCGCTGCGAACCAGCCGTCCCACAGCGCCTTGAGTTCATTGGCGTCGACGGCGCGTGGATCGACTGCGGGCCAGTGCGAGGAGACGCACCCCGCCCGCCCGAACACCTGCGGCTTTTCGAGAAAGGCATAGCAGCTCATCAGCCCGCCCATCGAGGAGCCCACGATCGCGGTGTCGTCGCGACCCGGACGGGTGCGGAAGCTTGCGTCGACCCATGACTTGAGCGGCCCGGCGATCCAGTCGAGATAGCGATCCGAGACGATCTTGCCCCCGGTGGCCGCGTCCATCTGCGCACGCAAGGTCCCGCCCGCCGCGTCATAGGCGCTCTTCGGAAGGTATTGGCGATAGCGGTCCGCGCCCGGCGCCCAGATGCCGACGATGATGTGCGGCTCGACCTTGCCGCTCGCCACTGCCGCCAGCATCGCCTTGTCGGCGGCCCAGATCTTCTTGAAATTCGATTTCTCGATGTCGAACAGGTTGTGCCCGTCGTGCATGTAGAGCACCGGATAGCGCCGCTCGCCCGCGTCGTAGCGGGGGGGCAGCCAGATCGTCAGGCGCTGGTCGGGGAGGTCTGCGGCGGGGACGCGCTCGTATTCGATCAGGCGCCCCTCGTCTTTCGCCGCCAGCGGCGCGGCAAGGCCCAGCAGCGCGAGCAGCGCGGCAAGCAGTCGGAACATCGGCAACCCTCCCTCTCTCTGCCCCTTCCTAGGTCGGGGAGAGGGCGCGCTTCAAGCCCCTGAGGCGGCGGCCTTGGCCAGCATCATCGCGCCGACGATGCCCGAATCCCCGCCAAGCCGCGGGCGGATCACCTTCTGGCGCGCGCCGCCCGGCAGGTAGCCCGCATCGAGCGCCCGGGCGCGGGTCGCGACGCGTTCGACGAGGTCAGGCGTGTTCGCCACCCCGCCGCCGATCACCACCTCCTCCACCGCAACGCTGGCGAAAAGGGTGTGGCAGGCCTGCCCGATGTAGTCCGCGATGATCGCATGGCCCGGGTGGTCCAAGGGCAGCTCGGAGAGCGAGGCGCCCCAGCGCGCGATGATCGCGGGGCCGCAGGCGAGGCCTTCGAGGCAGTCGCCGTGATGCGGGCAGATGCCGGCGAAATCACGATCCTCGGGATGGCGGCGCGGGTAGAGGTGGCCGATCTCGGGATGGGCGATGCCGTGGACCGGCCGTCCGTCCAGCACCAGTCCGCCGCCGATGCCGGTGCCGATGGTGAGATATGCGAGGCTCCCACTCGCATCCCGACCGCTCGCGGCGTGTTCGGCGATGGCAGCCGCGTTGACATCGGTATCGAAGCCCACCGGCACGCCGCCAAGCGCCCGCGCGAGATGGCCCGCCACATCGCAATCGGCCCAGCCGGGCTTGGGGGTGTTGGTGATGAAGCCCCACTTCGGCGAGGCGCGGTCAAGCTCCACCGGCCCGAAACTGCCGATCCCGACCGCGCTCACCGGGCCCTGCGCGGCGAACCACGAGGCAGCCTCGGCGAGGGTCGTCGCCGGGTCGCCGGTGGGGATGGTATGGCGGGCAAGGATGCGCTCCGGCGAAGGCCCCGCCGCGAGCACGAACTTGGTGCCCCCTGCCTCGATCGCGCCCAGCATCAGGCGGCGCTCTCCAGCGCAAGGCTCGCGCGCTCGCCGTCGAGCGCGAGGCGCAGGAGCGGCGCGGGCACGCCGCCGAAGCCGCCACCCGGCAGCACATCGACGAAGCTGCACACGGTGAGGCTCGCATCGACATACCAGCTGTAGGTCTGCTGCGGCGCGTGCGACGGGTTGGCGAGCACCAGCCCGCTGCCGTTGAGCGGTCGCCACGGCCCGGCCATGCTGTCCGCCACCATCCCGTAAAGCCCTCCCGGCGCGTGGCGCAGACCTTCGGCGAAGGTCGCGCTCTGCGTCGACCAGAAGGCGTAGTAGTTACCCTGGTAAAACACCAGATGGGCGCGTTCGAGCTCGTTGTTGACGCCCTCGGCATGGAGGCACGGGGGGATCAGCTCCCACCCCGAGGCGCCCTTGCGGGCGAGGCCGAAGGCGCCGTTGAAGGCGCTGGCCGAACCGGCGAGCGAGGCCGTGAAGGCAATGTATTCGCTGCCGTCGGCAGGATCGCGGAAGAAGGCGGGGTCGCGGAAGGCCTTGATCCGCCCGGGCTCGCCCTCGTGGGCGTCGGCGGCCATGTAGTGCGGGCCGTAGCCCGTCACCAGCGGCGCGGGGGCCGACCAGTCCTGCGGCCAGCCGTCCGGCCCGAGGCGCGCCGAAGCGGCCCACAATTCCTGCCGGTAACCCCCGGAGCGCGCGGCGCTTCCGGCGGCGGTGAAGAACAGGGTCAGCACGCCGTCGTCGAGCAGGGCCGAGCCTGCCCATTCGCGCTCGTAGGGCACATCGCCCCTGTCGGGAAGCACCGGGCCGCGGTCGTGCCAGGCGCCGTCCGCCCGCTCGATCCAGTGGATCTTCGCCTCGAAATGGCGGAGCGCCGGATCGCCGCGGTCGGGCGCGGTGAGCGCCATCCACTGCTCGCGGCCACCGATCAGGACGCGCGCGCCCGAGGCATCCTGCACCGGCCACATGTCCCAGTAGAGCCGCCCCGCATGCAGCGCCGAGCGTTCCGCCGCGCCCACCGCCGGGATCAGCGCCTCCGCCGGTGCGGCCGGTCCGATGCGTCCCACGTGCTCGGCTGTCCAGGCACTCGTCATCGCGGCAAGAATCCCATCACGTCAGATCTCGAAAAGAAAGACAGCTGGCCGCCGGGGGAGGAGGTGGCGGCCAGCCGTCATGCGCCCGGTCCGGCTGTCAGAAGTCGAACCGGACCGAGGCGAGCACCGTGCGCCCGGCGATCGAGCGCGCGCGCACGAGGCCGTTTGCCGGGATCGAGCCCTCTTCCGCCTCGGTGAAGCCGGTGGCGTTGAAGAGGTTGGTGGCGTTGAGCCCGATCTCGATGCGGTCGATCGGCCGCACCGCCACGAAGGCGTTGACCTGCGCGAAGGCGGGCAGGACAAGATCGTTGTTGTCCTGCGTGAAGCTCTCCGTGGTGCCGACGATGTTGGCGCCCACGGTGAACAGGTCGGCGTCGTATTGCGCGGTCGCCTGGTAGACGAGGTCGGCCTGCCGCCGGGGGGTGTTGCCGATGGTGGCCGCGTTGAGTGCGTCCTTGATCTCGGCATCGGTCCAGGTCGCGCCCGCCGTCAGGCTGAAGGGCCCGCTGCGGTAGGAGCCTTCAAGCTCGATCCCGTAGGCCTCGAAGGTGGTGTCGAACAGCACCAGCGGGGCGATGTCGACATTGGTTTCCGAGGTCTCGGCATAGAAGCCGGTGGCATAGAGCGCGAGCCCGCCCGACTGGTACTTGAGCCCCGCCTCGAGCTGGTCGACCCGGGCGATCACCCCCGCATCGCCTCCCGGAAGGCTGCCGTCGACGGCGCTGACGGCGGGCGAGAACAGCGAGCGGTCGGCGGTGTGGCGGCCGCCCCGGCTGTAGCGCGCGAAGACGCCCAGATCGTCAGTGACGAGGTAGTTCGCCCCCAGCGAGAAGCTGAGATAGTCGAAGTCGTAGTTCACCGGCCGCGCATTGCCGAGCGGCAGGACGCTGGTCTGCGCCTCGGCCGGGCTGATCGTGCCGTTGCGGTCGAAGTCGAAGCTGCCGACGCCGACACCGAAGCCGCTGTCCGCGCCGGTGATGGTGCCGCTGGCATCGCCGAAATCGTAGCGGATCGAAGCGTCGATCGTCAGGCGGTCCAGCTCCAGCGAGAGCGAGGCGAAGGGCGCGTAGGTCGAATAGTCGACATCGTAGGAGCGGCGGCAGCAATTGCCGAAGAAGCTCGCGCCGAAGCCGACCGTGCCGTTCTGGGTGACGAGCTGGCCGCCCGCATTGCGCACGTCGACCAGCACCGCCTGCCCGTCGCCCTGCACCGTCTGGAGGTGGCTGGTCCACAGCCAGTCGGTGTCGACCGTCTGGCGCGAGAGGTAGAAGCCGGTGGTGAAGTTCGCCGTGCCGCCGCCGATGTCGAACGCCTTGTTGACGCGGAAATCATTGGTGACGTTGTCGAGGCTGTTGAGCCGGACGTTGAAGTTGACGACATTGGTGAGCAGGCCATTGCCGCCGATGGTGGCGGCATTGGCGAGCTGCCCTGCATTCGGCCCGCTGGCAAAGATGATGCTCGACCCCGCGCCGCCGACCGAATTGGCCACCGCCTGCGCCGCGCCCGCGCCTGCCGGGAAGGGCGAGAGGAAGCCGCCCGAATTGTCAGCGAAGCGGAAGCGGTTGGTCAGCGTCCAGCCGCTGCCCACGTCGATCTCGCTCTCGATCCCGAAGGCGAGGCTCTTGACCGAGAGGCCGTCGCGGAAGTCGTAGCTCGCCGGGTTGTTGTTGCCGTCGAGCGTCACCGCCCGGCCGAGGAAGGGGCTGTAGAGGCTGTCGCGGCGCGGATCGAAGCCGGGGATCGCCTGATAGTCCGGGTTGCCGCCCGTCCCCGTCACCCGCACCGGCTGGGGCAGAATCGTGGGGGTGCGGTCGTCGAGATACTTGGCGTGGAAGCGGATGTAGCCGCCGTCGAATTCCTTGGTGATGTTGGCCTTGATCTGGCCGCCATCATAGCCGTTGTAGCCGATATCGCGCGGGCCCTCGCCGGTGCGGTAGAAGCCGCCGACGTGGAAGTAGAGGTCTTCCGCGAGCGGGGCGCCGTAGTCGAAATCGAGCCGGTAGCTCTCGAAATCGAGACCGACGCTGGCCTGGATCGCGCCGCCTTCCTGCTTGCCGGTCTTGGAGATGAAGTTGATCACCGCGCCCGGTGCGTTCGAGGCGAAGGTCGAGGCCGAACCGCCGCGCACCGCCTCGACGCGGGCGACCGAGCGGTCGGCGCGCAGGAAGTTGTCGGCATTGCCGAAGATGATGTCGCCGAACTCGAGGATCGGCAGGCCGTCTTCCTGGAGCTGGATGTAGCGCGCGCCGCCGGTCGAGACGGGGATGCCGCGCACCGCGATGTTGGCGTTGCCCTCGCCGCCCGAGGCTTCCGAGCGGATGCCCGGGATCTGGCGGATGAGGTCGGCCGAGGAGGGCGCGGCGAGATTGGCGATGGTCTCGGCGCCGATGGTGCTGACCGAGACCGAGCTTTCGATGCGGTTCTGGCCGCGGGCGACGGCGGTGACGATGATTTCCTCACCCTCGGCGGCCGGTGCATCGGCGTTGTCCTGCGCGAAGGCGGGGCTGGCAAGGAGGGCCGACGCGGCGGCACCGGCGCAGAGCGCGTAACGCAATTTCATGGTGTCTCTCCTCTCGGGTTCGCGCCTCTGGGGACGCTTGACGAGCCTTGCCTAATCATCCTGCAAACGATTGCAACAGGAATCTTGCAATCGTTTGCAATTGTCGCCGATTCATGTCACCTCCAAGCCACAGCGCAGGCTATAGTGCGCGTGACATACAGCTGGGATGAGGCGCCAAATGTCGGAAAAGCCGCGGCTTTCGCTGCTCAGAATCATCGAGATGAACATCGGCTTCTTCGGCCTCCAGTTCTCTTTCGGGCTGCAGCAGGCCAACATGGGGCCGATCTACGGCTTTCTCGGCGCGGACGAGGCGTCGATGCCGCTGCTGTGGCTGGCAGGGCCGATGACGGGCCTGATCGTCCAGCCGATCGTGGGCGCCATGAGCGACCGCACCAACACCCGCCTCGGCCGCCGGACGCCCTATTTCCTCGTCGGCGCGATCATCTGCACCCTCTCGCTTTTCGCCATGCCCTATTCGAGCACCCTGTGGATGGCGGCAAGCCTGCTGTGGATCCTCGATGCCGGCAACAACATCACGATGGAGCCCTACCGCGCCTATGTCGCCGACCGGCTCGCGCCGGGCCAGCGATCGGTCGGCTTCCTGACCCAGAGCGCCTTCACCGGCCTTGCCCAGACCCTGTCCTACCTCGCGCCCTCGCTGCTCACGGCGTTCGTCGCGAAAGACGTGCTCGACGCCAACGGCATTCCGGTGATCGTGCGCATCGCCTTCATCATCGGGGCGATCCTCTCGATCTCGACCATCGTGTGGTCGGTGTGGCGCGTGCCCGAACTGCCCCTCGACGCCGCAGAGCAGGCCGAGCTCGAATCGCGGCCGCTGACCGCGCGCGCCACCTTCGCCGAGATCGGTTCGGCGATCCGCGAGATGCCGCGCCCGATGAAGCAGCTGGCGGGCGCGATGCTGTGCCAGTGGTATGCGATGTTCGCCTATTGGCAGTACATCACGTTTGCCGTGGGCCGCTCGATCTACGGCACCAGCGATCCGGCGAGCGGCGCCTTCCGCGAGGCGACCCTCACCGCCCAGCAGGCCGGCGCGCTCTACAATTTCGTCGCCTTCCTCGGCGCGCTGGCGCTGATCCCGATCGTCAGGCGCTTCGGCGCGCGCGCCACCCATGCCGCCTGCCTTGCCGCCTCGGGCACGGCGATGCTGATGATCCCGGGCGCCGCGACGCCGGCGGGCCTGTTCGTGCTGATGCTCGGCATCGGGATCGGCTGGGCGGGGATGATGGGCAACACCTATGTCATGCTCGCCGACTGCATCCCCCCGGCGCGCAATGGCATCTACATGGGCATCTTCAACATGTTCATCGTCATTCCCATGCTGATCCAGACGCTGACCATGCCGCTGATCTACCGCCCCCTGCTCGGCGGCGATCCGCGCCATGTGCTCATTCTGGGCGGCGGCTTGATGCTGGCGGGCGCGCTCGCTACGTTGCTGGTGGATGCCGGCCATCGCAGACCCCGGGAACAGGGGCTCGCCGCCGGCTAGGGAGTTCTATGGCCGAAAGCGACCACAAGGCCGCGCGCACCACGGTGCGCACCATCACCGATCTCGCGCGGCTTGCCGGGGTCTCGCCCGGCACCGTGAGCCGCGCCCTTGCCGGCAAGAGTCTCGTCAACGCCCGGACCCGCGAGAAGATCGTCGCGCTCGCCCGCGAACACGGCTTCCGCCCGAACCAGATGGCGAGCGGCCTCCGGCGCCAGAAGACCGGGGTGATCGGCGTCGCCATCCCGCTCGGCCACGACATCCGCCAGCAGATCTCCGACAGCTTCTTCATGACCCTGCTCGGCTTCCTGGCGGACGAGCTCACCCGTGAAGGCTACGACCTGATGCTGCGCCGGGTGGTGCCGGACAGCGACGAGGACTGGCTGGACCGCTTCATCGGATCGGGAATGATCGACGGGGTGATCGTGATCGGCCAGTCCGACCAGTTCGAGCGGATCGAGGAGGTGGCCGAGGGCTACACCCCGATGGTCGTCTGGGGGAACCACCAGGAGGGCCAGCGGCACTGCGTGGTGGGCACCGACAACCGGCTCGGCGGGCGGCTCGCGGTGGAGCGGCTGATCGCGGGCGGAGCGAAGCGCATCGCCTTTCTCGGCGACACCGGGCCGATGGAATTCGCCGCGCGCTTTGCCGGGGCGCAGGACGTGGCCGTTCGCATGGGTGTCGCGCCGGTGCTGCCGCTGCCCACCCACCTCTCCCCCGACCGCGCGGGCGAGGAGATCGCGCGCCACATTGCCGCCCACGGGCGGGAGATCGACGGGATCTTCGCGGCCACCGACACCCTCGCCGCGCTTTGCCTCACCGAACTGCGCGCACAGGGGCTGCGCGTTCCGGACGATGTGAGGCTGGTCGGTTTCGACGACCTGCCGATCGCCCGCCAGACGGTGCCGCCGCTCACCACCGTGCGGCAGGACATCGCGGCGGGGGCGCGGGGCCTTGTCGACCTGCTGCTGCGCCGGCTGGCGGGCGAAACCACCGAGAGCCTCGTCCTGCCCCCCGAACTGGTGCTGCGCGAAACGGCCTAGCTGCCGCCGCCCGTGACCAGCGCCGCAGACGGCGCGGGGGCCGGTGTTTTTCACGATCCCGCCTATCTCGCAAAAGTCGCAGAAATCCGCTTGCGTTATTGATAATCATTCTTAGAGGAGACTCGCAAATGATTATCAGAAACGGATTACCGATGCGCCTTGCCCTCCTCCTCTCCGCCGCCCTGCTCCCCCTCGCCACCTCCGCCCGGGCCGCCGAGGAGAGCGCCGAGACCCTCGCCGCCGAGAGCGAGAGCGCCGAGCCGATCGTCGTCAGCGCCGCGCGCACCGCCCTGCCTGTCAGCGCCTTGCCGCTTTCCGCCGAGGTGATCGACCGCGAAACGCTCGAACGGCAGCTCCAGATATCCGGTTCGGTGGTCGATGCCGTCGCCGCGCTCACCCCCTCCTTCTCCCCCGCCCGCCAGAAGCTCACCGGACAGGGCGAGACACTGCGCGGACGCTCGCCGCTGTTCGCGATCGACGGCATTCCCCAGACCGCCCCCCTGCGTGACGGATCGCGCGACGGCTTCACCATCGATCCCTTCTTCATCGACCGGGTGGAGCTGATCCTCGGCTCCAACGCCCTCCAGGGCATCGGCGGCACCGGCGGCGTGATCAACCAGGTGACCGTCTCCGCCCCTGCCGAAGACGGCTGGAGCGCGCGCACCATCCTCCAGGGCACCGCCGAGAGCGGTTTCCGCAGCGACGGCTTCGGCGGCAAGGCCGGCGCGCTCGTCGCCAACCGCTCGGGCGCCTTCGATGTCGTCGCCGGTGTCGCCTACGAGCGGCGCGGCGTGTTCCGCGACGCCCGCGAGCGCCGCATCGCGCCCGACGGCACGCAGGGCGACCTGATGGATTCGGACAGCCTCTCCTTCTTCGCCAAGGCCGGCGTCGAACTGGGCGAGACCGTGCGGCTCGAGGCGATGGGCCAGCGTTTCCGCCTGCAGGGTGACGGCGATCTGATCGCGGTTCCCGGCAACCGCGCGACCGGCCTGCCCTCGACCGGCGCGCCCGGCACCGTCCCCGGCGAGGCGCCGGAGAACCTCGCCGAAAGCCTCGCCCTCACCCTCACCGCCGACGACCTCGCGGGCGGCGCCCTGCGCGTGCGCGGTTTCTGGAACCGCACCGCCGACATCTACGGCGGCGGCGTCTTCGCCGATTTCCAGGACCCGGCCATCGCGCCCGTCGGCACGCTGTTCGACCAGTCGCAGAACATCAGCCGCAAGTGGGGCGTCAACGCCAGCTGGGAGCGCGGGCTGGGCCCGCTCAACCTCGTGGTCGGCGTCGACCTGCTCAACGACCACACGGTGCAGAAACTCGCGGCGACCGACCGCGCATGGGTGCCGCCGACCGACTACCGCTCGATCGCGCCCTTCGCGCAGGGCAACCTCGCGCTGTGGGACGGGAAGGTGCGCCTCGCGGGCGGGGTGCGCTGGGAGAATGTCGACATCTCCATCGACGATTACCGCACCCTGTGGTTCTACGGGCCGCAGCAGGTCGGCGGCGGCTCGCCCAGCTTCGACCGCGTGCTGCCCAACGGCGGCATCGTGATCGAGCCGACCCCCGGCATCCGCGCCTATGCCAGCTACGCGCAGGGCTACACCGTCCCCGACGTGGGCCGCATCACCCGCGCGATCCGCACGCCCAATGTCGATCTCGACCGCTTCCTCGACATCGCCCCCGTCGTCGCCGACAACCGCGAGATCGGGGTCGAGGTCAATCGCGGCCCCATCGCGGCGAGCGCCACCTGGTACTGGTCGGACAGCGACGAGGGTCAGCTGCTGGTGCTGGTCGGCGACGTGTTCGAGGTGCAGCGCCAGCGCATCGAGATCGAGGGGCTTGAGCTGAACCTCACCACCGCCACCCCCGTCCCCGGCCTGCGCCTGGGGCTGGGCTATGCGCACCTCAACGGGCGCGTGGACACCAATGGCGACGGGATCGTGAACGCCGATCTCGACGGGGCCAATATCGGCCCCGACCGCCTCAACCTGTCGGCCGACTACACCAACGGGCCGGTCAGCCTGCGCCTGCAATCGCGCACGCACTTCTCCCGCCGGTTCGACGGCGGCGATCCGCGCAACGACTTCGGCGGCTTTACCCTGCTCGACGGGTCGGTGACCGTGGCGACCGGCTTCGGCAACGTCACCCTCGCTGCGCAGAACCTGCTCGACAAGCAGTACATCGACTACAATTCCGACACCCAGCGGCCCGCCGACAACCTGCGCTTCTTCGCCGGGCGCGGGCGGTCGATCACGCTCGGCTGGCTCGGCGCCTTCTGATGCGGGGCGCGCTCCTGCTGGTTCACCGCTGGCTGGGGGGCCTTGTCGGCCTCGGGCTGGCGGTGCTCGGGCTGACCGGTGCGGCGCTGCTGTGGAAGCCGTGGTGGGCGGGCGTAGCACAGGAAGCGCGGGCGCCGGGCGAGGCCGAGACGCTGGCGATCATCGCTGCGGCCGATCGGCTCGGGGCGGGCTACGTGACCCTGCCCTCGGCCGAGTTCGGCGCCGCACAGGCGGGATTGCCGGGCGGCGGCGGGGCCTATCTCGCGCATGACGGCACGCTGCTCGCCCGCTGGCAGAGCGTGTGGGAGCGGCCCGAGACCTTGCTGTTCGATCTCCACCACCACCTGCTGATGAGCGAGACGGGCGAGTTGATCTCCGGCTGGCTCGGCATCGCGGCGACGCTGTTCTGCGTGACGGGGCTGATCCTGTGGTGGCCGACGCGGCGCACCTTCCGGCTGCGGGCACTGCCGCCGCGCTTCACCCGCCCGGCGATCATCCTCCACCACCGCGATATCGGCGCGGTGCTGGCGCTGCCGATCCTGCTCGCGGGGCTGACCGGCGCGCTGATGGTGCTGAAGCCGCTCGGCGAGGCGGTGCTCGCACCGCTCTCGCCCGCGCACGACGTGTCCGCGTGGCAGGCAAAGCCGCCCGCGGCGCCCTCGGCGGCACAGCCCGATTGGCCGGCGATCCTCGCCGCTGCGCGCACCCGTTTCCCCGATGCGCAGGCGCGCATGATCGTCTGGCCCAAGACGCCGGGCGAGGCGGTGACGGTCCGGATGCGCCGACCGTCCGAATGGCATCCCAACGGGCGCACCACGCTGACGCTTGCGGGCGAGGGAACGGTGCTGATGGCGCGCGATGCGCCCGCCGCGCCGCTCGCGGTGCGCGCGCAGCACGCGCTCTACCCGCTGCACTCCGCGCGGATGGCGGGGAGCGCGCTAGCCCTGCCGCTCAGGATCGTGATGACGCTCGCGGGGCTGGGGCTGGCGCTGCTCGGGAGCCTCGCGGTGGTGAGCTTCTGGCGCAGCCGCAAGGGCCCGCGTCCGGCGGCACCCGCGATGCCGCGCGGGCGGCTCACCGGCTGATCACCAGCGGATCAGGCGCGGGACGATCACGCGGCC
Organism: Porphyrobacter sp. THAI-01a; assembly: GCF_056868655.1. NCBI lineage: Bacteria > Pseudomonadati > Pseudomonadota > Alphaproteobacteria > Sphingomonadales > Erythrobacteraceae > Porphyrobacter > Porphyrobacter sp. THAI-01a. The sequence goes on from NZ_CP180579.1 coordinate 2,536,968, forward strand.
CAGCAGGCCCGTCGCCACCACCACCGCGCTGTGCCACAGCCCGATGTGGACGATATCGTTGTCGGGACAGTGGAGCGAGGCGGCGAAGATCCCGAAGGCGCCCGCCGCCACCCCGGCCACCAGCCCCGCGCGTTCCGCCGAGGTCGGCGCGCCGCGGCGCAGCCACAGCACCAGCAGCGCGAACACCAGCAGCGAGGAGACGGTGCCGCCCGCAAGGCACTCCGCCCCGTGGCGCATGAGCTCGGGCGACATCGTCCCGGCGCCCCGCCCCATCGCCACGATCACCCCCGCAAGCGGGAGCAGCCCGGCCATCGCCGCGGCCCAGCGCCAGCCGCCGTGATCGCTGCCCACCTGCGGGCGGCTCATGACCATCACCGCCACGGTCGCGGCGAGGGCAAGGCCGAGGAACAGGCCGGTGGAAACCAGATGCATCGGATCGAGATGCCCCGCCAGCCACTCCGCGCGCAGCCCGAACAGCCCGACCACGGCCACCACCGTCACCCCCGCCGCGGCGAGCGCCAGCGCCAGCCCCTCGCCGAAGCGCAGCGGGCGCACCGCTTCGAGCTCGCTCACCAGCTGGGCGATCAGGGCATCGGAACTCTTGTGCATCGTCATTCTTTCTCGATCATGGCGGCGAGCTTCTTCAGCCCGCGGTGGATGTTGACCTTGACCAGGCTCTCGCTCTGGCCCGTCATTGCCGAGGCCTCGGCAATGCTCAGCCCCTCGATCTTGACGAGGGCAATGGCGCGTTCCTGCGCCGGGGGGAGGAGGCCGAGCAGCCGGTCGAGGCTGATGCGCGCGGCGATGGCGGGCTCATCGTCGGTGCCGATAAGCTCCTCGTGAAGCGCATGCTCGTCGGCGCGGTAGAGGCGGCGCAGGTGATCGACCCAGCGATAGCGGGCAATCGCGGCGAGCCATGGCAGGAAGGGCCGCGCGGCATCCCACGAGGCGCGCTTGGCGTGGAGCGCGATCAGGGTCTCCTGCACCAGATCGTCGAGCTGCGCGGGCGCGATGCGGCGGCTGTAATAGCCCCGCAGCCACCGCCGGCAGGCCTCAAGCAGCGCCGCATAGGCCTGGCGGTCGCCTTGCTGGCTGAGCGCCATCAACCGCGCCAGAGTGGTCTCGTCCGCTCTCATCCCCGCCGGTTCGCGCGGGCGCGTCGCGGGGTTACAGCGCCCATGAAAAAGCCCCGCTCTCGCCGGGCGGGAGCGGGGCTCTGAAGATCGGCCAGGCCGCCCTCAGGACAGGGCGACGTGACGCTTCAGGTGGTGGTCGACATTGCCGAACTCGCTGTCGAAGATCGTCAGGCGCTTGAAGTAGTGGCCGATGGCATATTCGTCGGTCACGCCGTTGCCGCCGTGGATCTGGACCGCTTCCTGCCCGATCAGCCGCGCCGACTGGCCGACGCCGACCTTCGCGGCCGAGACAGCCAGCTTGCGGGTCCGCTCGTCCGAGCCGAGGCGCAGGGTGGCGAGATAGGTCAGCGAGACCGCCTGTTCGTAGGCGGTGTACATGTCGACCATCCGGTGCTGGAGCACCTGGAAGGAGCCGATGGGCACGCCGAACTGCTTGCGCTGGCGGCTGTATTCCACGGTCATCGCATGGGCGACCTTCATCGCCCCGCAGGCCTCGGCGCACAGCGCGGCGATGGCTTCGTCGGTGACGAGCTCGATCAGCGCCAGCCCCTCGCCCTCGGCCCCGATCAGCGCTTCCGCGCCAACCGCGACGTTCTCGAAATAGACTTCCGAGGCGCGGCGGCCATCGACCGTCACATAGTCGCGGGTGGTGACGCCGGGGGTGTCCTTGGCCAGCACGAAGACCGAGACTCCGCTCCGGTCGCGCCGCTCGCCGCCGGTGCGGGCCGTGACGACAAGATGGCTCGCCCAGGGCGCGCCGATCACGACCGCCTTGTGGCCGTTCAGCACATAGCCCGAACCATCCTTCTTCGCGGTGGTTTCGAGGTCGGCATAGTCATAGCGGCCCTTGGGCTCGGCATAGGCGAAGGCAAACACCGCGCTGCCCGAGACGATCGCGCCGATATGCTCTTCCTTCTGCGCCGCCGTGCCGCCGTGCTTCAGGAACCCGCCCGCGCAGACCACGGTCGGCAGGAACGGCTCGACCACGAGGCCCTTGCCGAATTCCTCCATGATCACCATCGCATCGACCGCGCCGCCGCCGAAGCCGCCGTCGGCCTCGGAGAAGGGCATCCCGAGAATGCCGAGTTCGGCCAGCTGCGCCCAGATCTCCGGCCGCCACCCCTCGGCGCTGGCGATGGCCTTGCGGCGCTCCTCGAAGCCGTATTGCTCGCGCACCAGCCGCGAGAGGCCGTCGCGCACCATGCCCTGTTCTTCGGTGAAGTTGAAATCCACGAATTCTCTCCCGTCCTCGAGGTGCTTACAGACCGAGGATCATCTTGGTGATGATGTTGCGCTGGATCTCGTTGGACCCGCCATAGATCGAGGTCTTGCGCATGTTGAAGTAGGTCGCCGCCGCGTGCTGGGCATAGTCGGGACCGACCGGGTGCTCGTTCGATCCGTTGTCGTTCGACACCCCGCCCATGTAGGGCGCGGAATAGGTGCCGACCGCCTCCAGCGTGAGTTCGGTCAGGCGCTGCTGGATCTCGGTGCCCTTGATCTTGAGGATCGAGCTTTCCGGCCCCGGCCCCTTGCCCGCCTGCTCGCCCGCGAGCGTGCGCAGCTCGGTGATCTCGAGGGCCGCCAAGTCGATTTCGAGCTGGCTCACCTTCTTGGCGAAGTCGAAGTCCTTGATCAGCGGCTGGCCGTCGAGGGTTTCATGCGTGGCGATCTCGCGCAGCTTCTCGATGCCGCGCTTGCTGCGCGCCACGCCCGCGATGCCCGAGCGTTCATGCGCGAGCAGGAACTTGGCGTAGGTCCAGCCCTTGTTCTCCTGCCCGACGAGATTCTCGACCGGCACGCGCACGTCGGTGAGCCAGGTCTCGTTGACCTCGTAGCCGCCGTCGAGAAGCTTGATCGGCTTCACTTCCACGCCCGGCGTCTTCATGTCGACGAGGATGAAGCTGATCCCCTCCTGCTGCTTGGCGGTCGGGTCGGTGCGGCACAGGAAGAAGCCCCAGTCGGCATATTGCGCGAGCGTGGTCCAGGTCTTCTGGCCGTTGATGACGTAGTGGTCGCCGTCGCGCACCGCGGTGGTCTTGAGGCTGGCGAGGTCGGAGCCCGCGCCCGGTTCCGAATAGCCCTGGCACCACCACACCTCGCCGCTGCGGATGCCGGGCAGGTGCTTGGCCTTCTGCTCCTCGCTGCCGAAGGTGTAGATCACGGGGCCAACCATCGACACGCCGAAGGGCAGCGGCATCACCGCGTTGATGCGGGCGTTCTCTTCCGACCAGATGTAGCGCTGGGTCGGGGTCCAGCCGGTGCCGCCGTATTCCACGGGCCATGCCGGGACCGACCAGCCCTTCTTGCCCAGCACCTTGTGCCAGGCGAGGAAGTCCTCGCGCGCCATGTCCTCGCGCATGCCGAAATCGGCGAGGTGCTTGGGATAGTTCTCGGCGATGAAGGCGCGCACTTCCTCGCGGAAGGCCTGCTCTTCGGGGGTGAATTCGAGGTTCATGGGGTCTCTCTCCAGACTGCGTTTGCCGCTTTGCAATACGCTTTGTCACGGCGCGCGGACGCGGAAAAGAGGGATTTGCGCAGCCCTTCCGCGAGACGTGCATGCAGTAGCGTCATGTTCCACGTGAAACATGCAATGACCTGCCGATGATAGGGCAACGGCCGTGCAACGGGCAGGGAATCGCTGCGGCGACTCCGAGCCCTGCTTCGCTGGCCTACATCTCCAGCGGCCCGTGCTGGATATGCGGCAGCACGTGGCGGGCGAAGAGGTCGGCTTCCTGCATGTGCGGATACCCTGAGAGGATGAAGGCCTCGATCCCCTCGGCCTGGTAGGCGCGCAGCTTGGCGAGCACCTGATCGGGCGTGCCGACGATCGCCGCCCCGCAGCCGGAACGCGCCCGGCCGATGCCGGTCCACAGGTTCTCCTCGACGAAGCCGTCGCCATCGGCGGCCCCGCGCAGTTCCTGCTGACGCTGGACGCCGTAGTTCTTGGCATCGAGGCTCTTCTCGCGGATCGCCCGGCCCGCCTCGTCGTCGAGCTTCGAGAGCAGGCGGTCGGCGTAGTGGCGCGCTTCCTCCTCCGTCTCGCGCACGATGACATGGACGCGGTAGCCGAACTTGAGGCTGCGGCCATACTTCGCCGCGCGCTCCTTGAGGTCGGCGATGTTGGCGCGGACATTGTCCATCGTGTCAGGCCACATCAGGTAGACATCCGCCGCCTCGGCCGCACACTCGCGCGCCTCGTGGGAAAGGCCGCCGAAATAGAACGGCGGGCACTTGCCCGAGAGCGTGGAGATCCGCGGCGGATCGAGCTTGAGCTTGTAGAACTCGCCGTCGAAGTCGAGATGCTCGCCGTTGAGCAGCGTGCGGACGATCTTCATGATCTCGGTGCCGCGGCGGTAGCGCGGGCCGCTCTCGATCTTTTCGCCCGGCATGTCCGAGGAGATGATGTTGACGTTCAGCCGCCCGCCGGTGCCGGCGGCGTTGGGGCCGAGGATGCGGTCGAGGGTCGCGATGCGGCGCGCGAGCTGCGGCGGCCAGTCCTCGCCCATGCGGGTCGCCCAGAGCAGCTTGATGCGCTTGACCTGCGTGGCGACGGCAGCGGCGAAGATCGTGGTGTCGACCCCGAGCTGGTAGCCCGAGGGCAGGAGGATGTTGTCGAACCCGCCTTCTTCCGCGCGCAGCACGATGTTGCGGCAATGCTCCCAGCTCGACTGGAGGTATTTGTCGGGCACGCCGAGGAACTCGTAGTCGTCGTCACACAGCGCGGAGAACCACGCGATTTCGCATTGTTGCTGGTCAGTCATGGCTTTGTTCCCATCCCAATTTCCGTTCGCCCCGAGCTTGTCGAAGGGCCACTTTTCTCTTCAGACCACCCGCGCATCCTCAAGAAGGACGGTGCTTCGACAAGCTCAGCACGAACGGGGTTTGGCGTTACGGCAAAGGCACGCCCCGCGCGGCGACCAGCACCGCGTACCATTCGGTGCGCGTCCAGCGGACCCGCAGCGCCTGTGCCCCTTCCGCGATGCGGGCGGCATTCTGCGACCCGATGATGGGCACGATCCCCGCGGGGTGCGCCATCAGCCAGCTGTAGGCCGCCACCGTGCGCGACACCCCCTGCGCCTCGGCCACCGCATCGAGCGCAGCCGCCACCGCCTTGTCGCGCTCGCTCTGCGGCGCGGCGAGACGCCCGCCGCCGAGCGGCGACCATGCGAGCGGGGTCAGGCCGAGCACCATCGCCTGGTCGAGCTCTCCGTTCTCGAAGCAGTCGATCCGCAAGGGGCTGATCTCGGGCTGGGTGGTCACCAGCTTGTTGTCCAGGAACCGCGCGAGCGCCGCCGTCTGGAACTTGGTGAAGTTCGAGACGCCGAGCGCCTTGACCTTGCCGCTCGCCACCGCGTCATCCAGCACGCGGGCGACCTCCTGCGGGTGGGCGAGGATGTCCGGCCGGTGGATCTGCCACAGGTCGACCGAGTCCACCTGAAGGCGGCGCAGGGAATCGTCGATCGCCTTCCTCAGATAGTCCGGGCTCTGGTCGTAAGGCAGCGGCGGGAGGATGCCGCCCTTGGTGGCGAGCACCATCCGGTCCCTCAGGGAAGTATCGGCAGCCAGCACCTCGCCCAGCAGCACCTCGGCATCACCGAAACCGCCCTGCCCATCGAAGCCGTAGATGTCGGCGGTGTCGAGGAAGGTGATCCCGGCATCCAGCGCCGCGTGGACCAGCCTCGCCGCATCGGCCGCGGTGCGGCCGTTCTCGGCCAGCCGCCACATTCCCCAGGCGATGGGCGACACTTCGATGCCGCTGGCACCGAGGGTCCGGGTTGCGGGCGGCAGGGGCAGTTCACTCATTGTCAGTTCCTCTTTGGGGGCGCGACCGAGGCGCGCTCGACGAGTTCGTGGGGCAGGCGCTTGTGGGTGATGTCCCCGCCCGCGATCAGGATTTGCGTTGCCGTGCGGGCGAGGTCCGCCATCGGTTGGCGGATGGTTGTGAGCGGCGGCCAGACGGTGCGCGCCAGCGTGGTGTCGTCGAAGCCCGCGACCGACAGCTCGTCGGGAACCTTGATGCCCCGGTCATGCGCCACCGCGAGCACGCCCGCCGCCATGTCGTCGTTGGAGGCGAAGATCGCCGTGGGGCGGCCGGGCTGGTCGAGCAGGGCCTTGGCGCCGCGCACGCCGGAGTCGAAATCGAACTCCCCGTCGACCACGAGGCTCGGCTCGAAGGGGATGCCGACACGGTCGAGGGCGCGGCGGTAGCCGAACAGGCGGTCGTCCGAGGCCATGTGGTTCGCGTGGCCCTTGATGAAGCCGATGCGGCGGTGCCCGGCGTTGATGAGGTGCGTGGTCATGTCGTCGGCGGCCTGCGCATCGTCCATGAACACGCTGGAGGTCAGCGCGTGGTTTGTCCCCGGCGAGATGCGCACGAAGGGCACGTCCATCGTCTCCAGCGCGCGCAGGACCGGATCGCAGTCGGTGACGGGCGAGGACAGGATGATGCCGTCGACATGGGTCTCGCTGACGAGCCCGCGCACCTGCTCGCCCACGCGCGGATCGGCGACGTCGACCGGCTGGGCGAGGAGGCGGATGCCGCCCTCGTGGCACACGTCCCAGCAGCCCTTCTGGATCTGGAACATGTAATAGGGGCTGTGGTTGTCGTAGATCAGCGCGACCTGCCCCGACTTCGCGCCCGAGAGGATGCGCGCCGCGACCGAGGGGCGGTAGTCGAGTTCGGCCATCGCCTGCTCGACCCGCGCCTTGAGTTCGGCGCTGACATAGGGGTGGCCGTTGAGCACGCGGCTCACCGTCTTGACCGCCACGCCCGCGCGGGCGGCGACATCCTTGATGTTGGCGCGGCTCATGCGGCGAGTTCCTCGAACAGCGGCGCGAAGGCGCTGGCTGCGCGGTAGAAGACCGGCGGCTGTCCGACCGGCGCGGCCACGTCGTGCCAGCCGGGAGCGAAGCCCTCGCCGCTCCACAGGTGCCGCCACTCGCCCGCCGGCAGATAGACCTTGCGCATCGCCGTCCCCGCTTCGATCACCGGTGCCACCATGAGGTCCGCACCATAGAGATACTGGTCCTGGATCGTGAAGGTCTCGCGATCCTCGGGGTGATGCAGGAACAGCGCGCGCTGCGCCGGGAGGCCCGTCGCCTGCGCCTCGGCGACGAGGTGGCGGACATAGGGGGCGAGCGCCGCATGCACCCGGCTCCAGCGGACAAAGCCCGCGATCAGCTCAGGGGTGCTGTCGATCTGAAGATTGTCGTCCGGACGGTTGCCCTCGTGGGTGCGGAAGACGGGGGAGAAGGCGCCCAGTTCGTACCACCTGAGAATCAGCTCCTCCGTCCGGACATTGCCGAAGAGGCTGGTGTAGCCGCCGACGTCGGAGTGGCTGAAGGCATTGCCGACGAGGCCGGACGACAGCGCCGCGGCGACCACCGTGCCGATGCCGTCGTGGCGGCTGAAATCGACCGACTGGTCGCCCGCCCACAGCAGCGGGCAATGGGCCTGCACGCCCGTGTGCCCGGCGCGCATGAACCACAGCACGTCACCCGTCTTGCCGCGCGAGGCGACCGCGCGGGCATTGACCTCGGCCCAGCGCACCGGCCAGCGGTTGTGCTCCTGCATCGGGTCGCCATCGAAGAGGCGCAGATCGGTGGGGAGATATTCGCCGAAGTCCGCCATCCACCCGTCGAGCCCGAAATCGAGCATCCGCTTGCCGATCACCTCCTCCGCGAACCACTCGCACGCGGCCGGGTTTGTGAAGTCGACCACGCCCGCGTCGAACTCGCCGAAGTCGACCAGATAGGGTTCGTCGGCGTCCAGCCGAAGCGCGAAATAGCCCTTGGCCGCAGCCTCAGGATAGAGCGGGCCATCGACCGCCAGATAGGGGTTCACATAGCCGAGGAAGCGGATGCCGCGTGACTTCAGGGCGGCGATGCGGGCGGGGAGGTCGGGGTAGCGCGCGGGGTTCCACTGCCAGTCCCAGAACAGCCGCCGCCCGAAGCTCGTCTCGCGGATGCCGACCCAGTCCTCGCACCACAGGCCCGATACCGCCGCACCCGCATCGATCAGGGCAGCGAGCCGGTCGAAGGAGGCCTCGCCCTGCTTGAGGCCGACCACCGCGCCGCCCAGCGCCCAGTCGGGCAGGGCGTGGCGCGGGCCGAACCTTTCGCCCAGTTGCCGGACGCAATCGGCGGGCGCGCCCTCGAACAGGTCGATGGCGACTTCGCCTGACCATACGTGGACCCTGAGCTTACCGGGCTCGCGCGCATCGAGTTCGACATATTCCGCATTGGCGAGGCTCAGCGCCCAGCCGCCCGAACACAGCACAGTGGGTTCGGGGTAGTTGGTCGTCCAGTAGTCCCCGCCCGCGAAGCTCCCGTCGGCACTCGCCTGGTCGGTGAGCGGGGTGCCGGGTTCGCGCCCGACGCCGGGCTCGCTGGTCCAGATCGGGAAGTTGCGGCCATTGAGGACGAGGTGGCTCATCTGCTCGCCCCCGCCCCACAGCACGTCGCCCTCGGCCAGCGCGAAATCGAGGGTCATGCGGTCGTGGCCCGAGAGCGCCGCCAGCGTCAGCCGCGCGCCATCCAGCCGCACCGCCACCTGCGCCGCGGAATCGGCGCTTTCGAGCAGCCAGGCATCCTTGTCCGCGCGATTGCTGCGAATGAGTGGCGATGCTGCCACACTGGCGTCCGACAGGCGGAAATTGCCGCGCACCATCGTCACCGTCGGATTGCCCGAAGCCACGGAAATGGCGAGACAATCCGGCGCATGGCGCAGGATCGTGCGGCCCGCGAGCCGCAAGCCCAATCCGCCGTCCGAAGGCACCAACTGCACCATTCCCACCCTGCATACCTATGCCGGCCTGTCCCTCGGCCGGTTCTGACACCGCTTGACAGATCAGGACAGAAAGCGCAACCCGACCGCCGAAAGATCGACCGCACGGGCGAGGGTCTTCGCATCATCGCCCGAAAGAATCGATCACCTTGCAGGGGAGAGAATCGAATGCCCGCCACCACCCGTATCGCGCTCAAGACGCTTGCCCTCTCGGCCAGCACGCTCGCACTCGTGACCACCGTCCCGGCCGCCGCACAGGTCGAGGAAATCGTCGTAACCGCCCAGAAGGTCGAGGAAAACGTCCAGGACGTGCCGATCGCGATCACCGCGGTCTCGGGCGACCGTCTGGATCAGGCGGTGGTCTTCAGCCTCGAGAACATCTCCACCGTCGTGCCCTCGGTGACCTTCCGCAAGGGCACCACCAGCGCCAACAGCGCGATCGTGATGCGCGGCGTGGGCACCATCAGCTTCTCGGTCGCCGCCGAGCCCAGCGTGTCCACCGTTGTCGACGGCGTGGTGCTGAGCCGTTCGGGCCAGGCCTTCATGGACCTCGTCGACATCCAGCGCCTCGAAGTGCTGCGCGGGCCGCAGGGCACCCTGTTCGGCCGCAACGCCTCGGCGGGCCTCGTCAACATCGTCTCGGAAGGCGGCACCGACAACTTCCAGGCCGAGGTCAATGCCGACTGGTTCGAGGGCGAGGAATACCGCCTTCGCGCCGCCCTGTCGGGCCCGATCGCCGAGAACCTGACCGCCCGCCTCACCGGCTTCTACGGCAGCTTCGACGGCAACATCACCAACATCAACGGCGGCACCAACCGCAAGGTCAACGGCTACGAACGCTACGGCGTGCGCGGCATCATGGACTATGACGACGGCGGCAACCGCGTCCGCCTGATCGCCGACTACTACAAGGCCAACGACGATTGCTGCGCCGACGTGACCGGCGCCAGCCGCGGCGCGCAGCAGGATGCCGAGCTGAACCTGCCCGGCGGCGTCGCCATCGGCGAGAAGCAGCGATTCATCAACCACAACCTCGTCACCTCGACCGAGGACGAGCAGTGGAGCCTCACCGGCTCGGGCGATTTCGAGATCAGCGACACCCACACGCTGAGCGTGGTGCTGGGCTATCGCAACTGGTTCAACCGCGAGCTGCGCGAGGGCGACTTCCTGCCGCGTCCGCTGGTGGGCGTGGGCGAGCTGCACGACGACGGTGTGGTCAAGACCGAACAGGTCTCGGCCGAAATCCGCATCGCGTCCGACCAGACCAAGCCGTTCTTCTACCAGGCGGGCGTCTTCGCCTGGCAGTCGGACAACTCGCAGGACTTCACCCGCCGCAACGTCACCTGCGCCAGCTCGACCCTGCCGGTCGATCCGCGCACCGGGGCGCGGCCGTGCAACCTCAACGACCGGGTGAACACGCTCTTCCCCTTCGCCACCTCGCGCAGCGACGTGCGTTCGGTGAACTACGCGATCTTCAGCCAGGCGACCTACCGCTTCACCGAGCAGCTCTCGCTGACCGGCGGCCTGCGCTACACCTGGGATGACCTCGAGTTCACCCACACCCGCGCGCCGGGCGTCAATGCTGCGACCGGCCTGCCGGCGACCGGCCCGGGCGTGGTGGCGAACCCCGCGGGCGGCCTCGTCGCCAACGGCGGCAACGGCACCAACACCAGCCGCGGTGCGACCACCAACGGCAACCTCTCTGGCCGTGCGGTCATCCAGTTCGAACCGACCGAGGACATCATGCTCTACGGTTCGTACACCCGCGGCTACAAGGGCCCGGCCTTCAACGTGTTCTTCAACCACACCGCGCCCAACAACGCGCGGCCGATCGACGAGGAGCTGTCCGACAGCTTCGAGATCGGGGCGAAGACGCAGTTCCTCGACAACCGGGTGCAGCTCAATGTCGCGGCCTTCACCGTCACCTATGACGGCTTCCAGGCCAACAACTTCATCGTCGTCAACGGTGCCACGGTCTCGAACCTGACCAACGCGGGCACGGTGAAGTCGGAAGGCTTCGAAGCCGACCTCATCGTCGCCCCGATCGACGGGCTGAACCTGCGGGCGAGCGCGGCCTATGCCGATGCGCGCGTGAAGGAGTTCAACCCCAACCCGCTGACCAACGCGCCCGACGCGCGCAACGGCACCCGCCTGCCGCTCGCGCCGGAATTCGTCTGGACCCTCGGGGGCGACTACACCACCGACCTGGGTGATGCGGCGCGGCTCTATCTCAACACCGATTTCCGCCACACCAGCAGCCAGTTCTCGGACCTCGGCAATGCCGGCCCGATCGACTCCTACGGCATCTGGAACGCCTCGGTCGGCGTGTCGGACCCGGAAGACAAGTATCGCCTGACCTTCCACGCCCGCAACATCGCCGATACCGGCTACGTGCTGCTCAACGTGGAGAACGGGCGCCGCCTGCAGATCCCGCGCGATGCGGACCGCTATGTCGGCGTGAGCCTGCGCATCCGGACGCGCTGAGCCGCACCGGAAACGTGATGCAACAGGGGGCCGTCGGAGCGATCCGGCGGCCCGCTTTGTCTGGGGCGCTGCGCTTGCCCTGCCCTGTCGAGGAAGCCTAGGAACCCGTGATGGCCGCCGACCATTCCCACCCGCCGATCGCCCCCCGCTTGCGCTGGTCACTGTTCACGGTGCTGTGCATCGCGGGCGTGTTCAACGCGATGGACCGCCCGATCATCGCCATCCTCAAGCCCGACATGATGGCCGATTTCGGCTGGACCGACAGTGACTTCGGCGATCTGGCCGCGGTCACGCAGTTCTCCGCCGCCTTCGCCTTTCTGTTCACGGGCTGGCTGGTCGACCGGCTCGGGGTCAACCGCTCGATGCAGGTCGGGGCGTCGGCATGGAGCCTGGCGGCGATGGCCCACGGCTGGGCGATGACGACCTGGCAGGTGGTCGCCGCAAGGGTCGGCCTCGGCGTGACCGAGGCGGTGCAGACCCCGCTGACGATCAAGACCGTCGCCGCGCTTTTCCCCCCCGACACCCGCAGCTTCGCCTTCGGGTTCGCGACCATGCTGGCCGGCGCGGGGACGATCGCCATGCCTTTCGCGATCCCGCTGCTGGCGGCCGAGGTAGGCTGGCGCGGGGCGCTGGTGGCAGGCGGGATCGGCGGATTTCTGTCGCTCCTGGCCTGGATATGGCTCGCCCGCGGCGTGCAACAGCTGCGCAACGACCCCGCAACGGCAGAGCAACGACCCGGCGACGCCCCGGCACCTGACCGCTACGGCGCGATCCTCGCGAACCGCCAGACCTGGGGCATCGTCGTCGCCAAGGCCATTTCGGACATGACCTGGTGGTTCATCAATTTCTGGCTCGCCGATTACTACCGGAAGGAATTCGGCCTCTCGACGCTCGAACTGGCGGTGCCGCTGGCGATTGCCTTCGCCGGGTCGGGCCTCGGCGCCTTGCTGGCGGGCTGGGCATCGACGAGGCTCCTCGAGCGCGGGGTCAGCCCGGACCGGGTGCGCAAGGGCGTGATGCTGGTGTCGGCCCTGGTCGTTGCCCCGCTCCCCCTGGTCCTGCAACTCGACAGCTTCTGGCCGGTGGCGGTGATGATCGGCGTGGTGATGGCCGGGCACCAGGGCTTTTCCCTGTCGATCTTCTCGACCATCACCGACGTGGTGCCGCAGGCCAAGGTCGGGCGGGTGACGGCCTTCGGCGCCTTCATGGGCAACATGGGCGGGGTGGCGATCTCGCTGGTGACGGGCCGGGTGCTCGACGCCGGCCTCGGCTATGTCCCGCTGTTCGTCTTCGCCGCCGCCTCCTACCTGATCGCGCTGGCGTGGTTCCGGCTCCTGATCCCCGTGATCCGGCGTCCGGAGGAAGAGGAAGCGCGCGCCGCTTTCGCCTGATGCGCCTGCGGGCGCGGTTGCATTGGCGGGCCATGCGGGCTACGATATGACACCGCAAGACAGAAGCGCGCACCCGAGGGATTTCACAAAGGCGATGGGCAGGACCGGACCGGCATGACGCGAGGGCCCCGCCCCGACTTCGAGACCTTCGCCGGCGACCTGTTCGGCGAGATGGTGCTCGCCGACAGCGCCGCCGCAGCCGCCGCCCGGGCCGAGCGCAAGCCGCTGTCGCGCTTCGTGCCCGGTCTCGCGATCTGCGCCATCGCCGGTGCCGCGGCAGCGTGGCTCAGCCAGAACTACGGCGTGCCGGTGATTCTCGCAGGCCTGCTCGTCGGCCTCGCGATGGGCTTCGCCGCCGGAGACCCGCGCACCCACGAGGGCCTCGATGCCGTCTCGCGCCACGGCCTCAGGGCCGGGATCGTGCTGCTCGGCTTCCAGGTCACGGCGATGCAGGTGATGGCGATGGGCCTCGTCCCCTTCGCCGGCCTTGCGCTGGTGATGCTGGCCGCGCTCCTCGCCGCGCTCGCCGCCGCGCGGGCGACGGGGCAGAGCCCGGCGATCGGGCTGCTCGGCGGGGGCGCGACCGCGATCTGCGGGGCCTCGGCCGCGCTGGCGCTCTATGGCGTGATCGGGCGCGAGCGGGTCGACCAGGCGCAGTTCACGCTGACGCTGGTGATCCTCGCCGCCGCATCGGCCATCGCGCTCGTCACCTATCCGCCGCTCGCCCGGATGCTCGCCTTCAGCGACGCGCAGGCCGGGTTCCTGACGGGCGCGGCGATCCATGACGTGGCCCAGGCGATCGGCGCAGGCTTTGCCGTCTCGGACGCGGCGGGCGCGCAGGCGACCGTGGTGAAGCTCACCCGCGTCGCCCTGCTCGCCCCGCTGGTGACCCTCGCCGCCCTGTGGATCGCCCGCGTCCAGCCCTTGCCCGCAGGCGTGGGCAAGGCCCGCGTGCCGATGCTGCCGGGCTTCATCCTCGCCTTCCTTGCGATGGTCGCGGTCAATTCGCTGGTCGCCCTGCCCGCCGATGTCGCCGGATGGGCGCTCGCCGCCTCCAAGACGCTGCTGCTGCTCGCGGTCACCGCCACCGCGATGCGCACGCGGACCGAACTGCTGCTCGGCCTCGGCTGGCGGGCGGTGATGCCGGTGCTGGCGGCGACCGTCGCCAGCCTCGCGGCGGCGCTGGCCTTCGCGCGGTGGGCGATCTGATGGAACAGGTGTTCGACCTTGCGGTGATCGGCGGCGGCGTCAACGGCGCCGGGATCGCGCGCGACGCGGCGGGGCGCGGGGCAAAGGTGCTGCTGCTCGAGCGCGGCGACCTTGCGGAGGGCACCTCGTCCAACTCCACCAAGCTGATCCACGGCGGGCTGCGCTATCTCGAGCATTACGAGTTCGCCCTGGTGCGCGAGGCCCTGTCCGAGCGCGAGGTGCTGTGGGGCATCGCGCCGCACATCATCTGGCCGCTGCGCTTCATCCTCCCCCACCGCCCGGGCCTGCGCCCGCGCTGGCTGGTGCGGATGGGGCTGTTCCTCTACGACCATCTGGGCGGCAGGAAGCTGCTTCCCGCGACCCAGAACGTCAATCTCGCCCGCCACCCCGCCGGCGCGCCGCTCAAGGGCGAATACACCCGCGCCTTCGCCTATTCCGACGGCTGGGTGGACGATGCCCGCCTCGTCATCCTCAACGCCCGCGACGCGGCCGACCGCGGCGCGACGGTGCGCACCCGCTGCGAGGTCACCGCGCTCGCCCGCGAGGGCGAGGTGTGGCGGATCGAGGCGGGGGGCGAGGTCTTCCATGCCCGCGCCGTCGTCAATGCGGCAGGCCCGCGCGTGCTCGACCTGCTGGGCCGCGCCGGCGAGCCGACCACCCAGAAGATGCGCCTCGTGCGCGGCTCGCACATCGTGGTGCGGAAGCTGTTCGACCACGATTACGCCTATTTCTTCCAGCTGCCCGACGGGCGGATCTTCTTCGCCATCCCCTACGAGAGCGACTTCACCCTGATCGGCACCACCGATGTCGATCACAAGGAGGGCCTCGACGAAGTGAAGGCCAGCCCCGAGGAGATCGCCTATCTGTGCGAGGGCGCCTCGGAATATTTCCGCACCCCCGTCACCCCCGCCGATGTCGTGTGGACCTATTCCGGCGTGCGCCCGCTGGTCGATGACGGATCGGGCAAGCCCGAGGCGGCGACGCGCGGCTACCGCTTCGAGGTCGATGGCGGGGAGGACGGCACGCCCGCCCTGCTCTCGGTGTTCGGCGGCAAGATCACCACCTATCGCCACCTCGCCGCCGAGGCGGTGGAGCGGCTCGCCCCCTTCCTGCCCGCGCTCGAGGGCGGCGACTGGACCGGCAGCGCCCCGCTCCCCGGCGGCGACTTCGGCATGACCGAGGCGGGCGCGAAGATGGGCGACCTGCGCCGGCGCTACCCCTTCCTCTCGCAAGCCGAGGCGCAGCGCCTGATCCGCCTCTACGGCACCCGCGCCGCCGCCTTCCTCGGCGATGCCGCCACCCGCGCCGATTGCGGCGAGGATTTCGGCCACGGCCTCACGGGTGCCGAGGTCGATCACCTCATCCGCAGCGAGTGGGCGCGCACCTGCGAGGACGTGCTTTGGCGCCGGACCAAGCTCGGCCTGCGCTTCACCCCCGAACAGACCGCGCGCCTCGCCGCCTACATCACCGAAAGGACACGCCAAGCATGACCCGAATTGTAGCCCTCGGCGGCACGGTCAATCCCGGCTCCTCGACCGAGCAGGCGCTGCGCCTCGCCGCGGCCATCGCCGCGGGCGAGGGGGCCGAGGTGACGGTGTTCGGCGGCGAGTATTGCGCGGGCCTGCCGCATTATCGCGGCCCCGGCCACACGGCGGCGACGGGTGCGGAACTGGTCGAGGCGGTGCGGCAGGCAGACGGGCTTCTCGTGGCCGCGCCCGGCTATCACGGCACGATCTCGGGCGTGGTCAAGAACGCGCTCGATTATCTGGAAGACCTCGCCCGCGACGAGCGGCCCTATCTCGATGGCCGCGCGGTGGGTCTCATCGCCACCGCCTTCGGGGATCAGGCGTCGATGTCGACCCTGCTCACCATGCGTGCGATCACCCATGCCCTGCGCGGCTGGCCCACGCCGATGGGGGCGACGATCCGCACCTACCAGGGCCTGTTCTCGCCCGACGGCGAATGCCTCGACGAACGCGCGCGGGGCCAGCTCGAACTGGTCGGCCGGCAGGTGGTGCTCGGCGCCAGGAGCTTCGCGGCCGGAAGGGACCTTGCGTGATGAGCGCGGCGCTCGACACGGCGCTGGCGGCGATAGCGGCCGGGCGTCTGGTGGTGATCGCGGGTGACCGGCTGCGCGGCGGGGACATCGACCTGATGTGTGCGGCAAGCCACGTCACCCCCCAGGCGATCAACTTCATGGCGACGCATGGCCGGGGCCTGATCTGCCTCGCGGTGACACCGCAGCGTGCCGAACAGCTCGGCCTCAGCCTCGTGAACCCCGGCACCGCGCGCCAGACCGGGCGGCCCTTCGCCCGCTCGATCGAGGCGGCGCACGGGGTCTCGACCGGCATCTCCGCCGCCGACCGCGCGCACACGGTGCGGGTCGCCATCGCCGAAGGGGCGAGCAGCGCGGACATCCATTCGCCCGGGCACGTCTTCCCGCTGATCGCGCAGGCCGGCGGCGTGCTGGCACGGCCCGCAGCCTGTGAGGCCTCGATCGACCTCGCCCGTCTGGCGGGCGCGGGGGATGCGGCGGTGATCTGCTCGATCATGCGCGACGACGGCGAGATGGCGCGGCTCGACGACATCGGCGATCTGATCGCGGCGCACGACCTCGTGGTGGCCGAGATCGGCGATCTGATCGCAAGGCTGGAGAGGGCCGAGGCATGAGTGGCGAGCGGCTCACCCGCCGCGCGCTGATCGCGGGCGCGGGCACCACGGCGCTCGCGGCCCCGCTGCTGGCGCAGAAGGTGATCGACCTCGGCCTTCCCGGCGGCCCCGGCCTGCGCCCGCTCGACCCGCAGTTTCCCGGCAAGGGCGAGATGATCGTCCAGCGCATCCGCCCGCCCCTGCTCGAGGCGCCGATGGCGGTGTTCCGCGAGGGAGTCATCACCCCGAACGACCGCCATTTCGTGCGCTGGAACTGGGACATGCCCACCAGCGTGAAGGCCGCCGATCACCGCGTGGCGGTGGGGGGCGCGGTGAAGACGCCGGTGTCGCTCACGCTCGAGGAGATCGCGGCGGCGGGCGAGCATGTCTCGGTCGTCGCGGTCAACCAGTGCGCGGGCAACGGGCGGGGCCTGTCCAAGCCGCGCGTCACCGGCACGCAGTGGGGCAACGGCGCGATGGCCTGCGCCAAGTGGACCGGCGTGCGCCTCAAGGACGTGCTGGCCAAGGCGGGCGTGGCGGAGGGCGCGAAGCGGGTGCGTTTCGCCGGGCTCGACGTGCCGCTGACCGAAGGCGCGCCGCAGTTCATCAAGTCCATCCCGATGGACATCGCCATGCACGACGACGTGCTGGTCGCCTGGGCCATGAACGACGAGCCCCTGCCGATCCTCCACGGCTTTCCCCTGCGCATCGTGGTGCCCGGATGGTTCTCGACCTACTGGGTCAAGATGCTCGCCACCATCGAGGTGCTGACCGGCGAGGACGAGAGCTACTATGTCGCCGAATCCTACCGCCTCCCCGCACAGCCGGTGACCCCTGCGGACAAGGACTTCGCCACCATCCCCGTCACCACCATGCCCCCGCGCGCCTTCATCACCAGCCATTCCGACGGCGACACCGTCGCCAGGGGCAAGCCGCTGGTGCTGGAGGGGATCGCCTTCGGCGGCAATGCCGCGCTCGCCCGGGTCGACCTCGTCGGCAAGGGCTGGGAAGTGCCCTGCACGCTCGGGCCGGACGAGGGGCGCTATGCCTTCCGCCGCTGGAGCGTGACCTTGCACAATGCGTCAGGTGACCTGACCGGAATCGGCGCCAGGGCCGCCGACACGGAGGGCGCGGTCCAGCCCGAGACCCTCGCCTGGAACCCCTCGGGCTATGCCCGCAACGTGATCGAACGCATCAGTCTGAGGGCGCGATGAGAGCCGCCGCCGCTCTTGCGCTGCTCGCCCTCGCCGCCTGCGACAGCGCGCCGAAGGTCGCCTTCGCCGATGCGAGCATCACCCTGCCCGACGATCCGCTCGACCTGCCCGAAGGCCCGGGGCGCGATGCGGTGCTGGAGAACTGCACCGCCTGCCACTCGCCCTCGACCATGCTCCAGCAGCCGAAGGTGAGCCGGGAGAAGTGGGAATCGATCGTCGGCAAGATGCGCACCCTCTACAAGGCGCCGGTCGACGAGGCCGCGGTGCCGGCGATCGTCGATTACATGGTGCATGTGCAGGAGGCGCAGCCCGCGTCCTAGAGCGCGAAGGCAGGGGCGAGGCAACCGGTCGCCTGACCGCCGTGTGCGTGCGCCGCACCTGCCGGCTTGCGCCATGTCCTGCGTCTTACACGACAAGCGGCCGCGCTCGTCCATTGCCGGACAGGTGAATGTCCCGCGCGATATCATGGCGACCGGCGGCCGGCGGGGTCCGGCGCGGCCTAGACCGGGTCTGGCGCGACCCCGCCCGCGAAGGGCAGTTCCAGCACGAAGCGCGCGCCGCTCTTCCCTGCCCCGCCCGCCTCGTCGAGCCGCAACGCGCCCCCCGCCGCCGCGACCAGCGACAGGACGATCGGCAGGCCCAGCCCGCTCCCCCCGCTCGCGCGGCGGGTGGTGAAGAAGGGCTCGAAGATCCGCGCCCGGTCGGCCGCGGCGATGCCCGGGCCGTCGTCCTGCACGGCGATCCGCAGCAACCCGCTGACCGCATCCGCCTGCGCGGTGAAGGCGATCCGCCCCGCCCCCGCGGCCCGCGCATTGTCGATCAGCGCCCCGGCAATGGCGTCGAGCGAGGCCTCGGGCAGCGCCAGCGGCGGGCAGTCCCCGGGCAGATCGGCCACCACGGAGAAATCCGGCGCGCAGGCATCGGCGCGGCGGCGCAGCACCGCGGCGAGATCGGCCCGCGCCGCCGGGTCCGCCCCGGCAAGGTCCGCGCGGGCCAGTTCCAGCAGCCGCGCCGTCAGCATCGTCAGCCGCGCCGCATCGGCATCGGCATTGGCGAGGAAGCGGCGGCGCTCCTCCGGGGCCATGTCCGCCCCGTGATCGCCGAGGATCTCCAGCGTGCCCCTGATGCCCGACAGCGGGGTCTTGAACTCGTGGCTCACCGCATGGGCGAAATCCCTGAGATAGCGCGAGCGCCGTTCGATCGCCTCGGCCATGCGCGCGAAATCGGCGTAGAGATCCTGGATCTCGGCGGCGGCGGTGGGCGGCGGGTCGGGGATGTCCTCCTGCCGGCCCGAGGCCAGCGCGCGGCTCGCCCGGGCGAGCGCCTCGACCGGCCGGACGATCCCGCGCGACAGCACGCCCGAGAGCACCACCAGCATCCCGAAGATCACCGCCACCCCGAAGGCGATCTTCCCGCGGTCGGCATAGAGCCCCTTCACCAGCGCGCGGGCGGGACGTGCGAGCAGCAGCACGCCGACCACCCTGCCCTCGACGACGATCGGCCGGGCATGATGCACCCTGAGACCCGCGGCGCGGCTCAGCCACTCGAGATCGAACCCGGCGCGATAGGCGGCGTTGCGGCGCAGCACGGTGCGCGGGGTGCCCGACAGCGCGGCGCGCACCTCGGGCAGCATGGCGAGGCTCCTGCCCCGCCCCGCCACCCGGCTCTCGCGCGCTATCAGCCCCTGCCGGTCGAGCATCACGATCGAAGACAGCGTTACCTGCTGCGTGCGCGCGGCCACCGGCGCCAGGGCGCGCGCGGCGGCCACGGCGGCGGGATCGGGCGGCATGGAAATCGGCCAGGGGCGGCGGCGCTCCTCGAAGATCGGGGTGCTGCTCAGGTCGATGGTCGGCAGTTCGGGGTGCACATCGCGCGGGTCGGGCAGGGGCCCGGCCTCCGCCCCCGGCCAGCCCGCCGCCGCGGCCGCCGCCAGCGCCGCGCCTTGCGCGACCAGTTCCGCCTCGGTCTGGCGCACCAGCGTGTTCTCGTAGACCCGCAGGAACATCGCCGCAAAGCCCGGCAGGGCGGCGACGGTGAACAGCGTCGCGAACAGGATCGTGCGCAGCGGCAGGCGCGGCCAGCGCGCCTTGATCCAGTCCTTCGCGGCGCGGATCATGCCGTGCAGGGGCCGAGCGCGTAGCCGATGCCGGCGCGGGTCTCGATCAGCGTCTCGGCCCCGACCGCGGCGAACTTGGCGCGAAGGTTGCGGATGTGGCTGTCGATGGTGCGGTCGGTGACGGCAAAGCCCGGGCCGTGCAGCCGGTCGATGATTGCGTCGCGGGTGAAGACCTTGCCCGGCCGCGACGCGAGGGCGCGCAGCATCGAGAACTCGGTCACGGTCAGCGGCACCTCGGTGCCCTGCCAGTGCGCGCGCCAGCATTCGGGATCGAGGCTGAGGCAGCCGTGCGTGATGACCCCGCTTTCGGGCGCAGCAGCGGGCGCGGGCGCGCCTGCACCACCGGCGGCGCGGCGCAGGATCGCCTGGGTGCGCGCCACCACCTCGCGCGGGGAGAAGGGCTTCACGACATAGTCGTCGCCCCCCAGCTCGATCCCCAGCACCCGGTCGATCTCGTCGTCGCGCGAGGACAGGAACAGGATCGGCACGGCACTGGTCGCGCGCACCCGGCGGCACACCTCGAGCCCGTCCATGCGCGGCATGTTGATGTCGAGGATGACGAGATCGGGCGCCTCAGCGGCGATCCGCGCGAGTGCCTCCTCGCCGTCGCCCGCCTCGATTCCCCTCAGCCCCGCCTTGCCGAGCGCGAAGACCAGCAGCTGGCGGATGTGGGGATCGTCGTCGACGACAAGGATGGTGCGCTCCATGCTGTCCAAGATCACGGGTTTTCCTGCGGCGTCAATGCGGGAGATGTGGTGAAGGGCCGGGGGAGGATCTCGCCGCCGCAGCCGCGCGAATAGGGCGCGGGGGCGGGCACGCGGGTGTCGCCCTCGAGCAGGGCCTCGGCCCGGGCGAGCCGCCATGCCCCGCGCAGCGTCCACGCCTGCCAGTCGGCCTGACGCTCCTCGAGGTTCGCGCGGGCCTGATGCGCGAGATAGAGCGCCCGGTCCTGCATGGCCGGGGGAACCGGCGCCCGGCTGAGCTCGATCAGCGGGATGATCGCGGCCCCGTCGAGTTGGTCGAGATAGCACATGTCGAGCTTGGCCGGATCGCGCAGGTTGTCCACGTTCCAGCGCGCTGCCACCGCGCCGAGATCGACGGCGGCGGCTAGCGTCAGCGCGATCCCCGCGGCGATCGCATTGGCGTTGATCAGCCAGGCGAGGCTCTTGCCCGTCAGGAAGCGCCAGCACACCAGCATCAGCCCGCTCGCCACCAGCACCATCCAGCCGAGCGCCGCGATGCGCCACTCGGTCAGCGAATAGGCGGCGATGTAGTCGGCAAGGCGCAGCATGCTCGAGGCGACCAGCAGCACGTTCTGCGCCACCCATGCGAGCACCAGCCGGCGCACCCCGGCGCGGCGCGCCAGCACGCCGCCCGGGCGCAGCGCGACCAGCACGAACAGGCCCGCCAGCAGCGCGGTCGCGATCAGGGTATAGGCCCCCTGATGGGCATACTCGGCCAGCGTCACGCCCTCGGGCAGCGGCGCGCCGCTCCACAGAAAGGCGATGTCGAGCGCGTTCTGGAGCGCGAAGACCGCGTTGAACACCCCGAGCGTGATCAGCGCCATCGTCACCGGCGGATCGGGCAGGCGGCGCGCCAGGGCCCACTCGCCCCCCGCCAGCCGCAGCGCGCGCGGGCGCAGGGTCGGCCAGGTGAAGCCGAGGATCACGATCATCAGGATGGCGTGGAGGATCAGCGTCGTCATGTCGGGCAGGCGGAAGGCGCCGAGCGCCTGCCCCAGCACCGGGTTGGCGCTGGCGAAGAGGGAAAGGAACAGCGCCCCGCCCGCCAGCGGCATGACAAGGTTCATCAGCACCAGCGCCGCCGCCGAGGTTCCGCTGCGTCCGGGCAGGCTGGCGAGCCGCCATAGGTCGCCCACGACCCCGAGGGGCGCGCGCAGGCCGAGAAAGCCGAGCCGCACCGCCCACAGCAGCGCGTTGTCGAAGACATGGCGCACCAGCAGCGCCGCGCTGCCGATTGCGGCGAGGAACAGCATGATGGGGAGCGGCCAGGGCTCGATCACGCAGATCGCCGCGAACAGGCCTGCGCAGCCGATCGCGATCCACCCGCCCCTCGCGCGGCGCACCGCCGGGCGGGCTAGCGCCATGACGGCGAGCCACAGCAAGCCGAAAGCGCCGATGATCGACCCGCCCTCGAAGCCGTAGAGCATCGCGTCGCCCGCGGCGACGAGGACGGCGACGGCAACGAGCTTGGCGAGGAAGCTGAAGCGCGGGGGGGCAGGCGGGGCGACGGGCGGCATGGGCTCTCCTTTGCAGGGTTTCGCCGCCGCTCTGGCAGGCCCGCATGCGCGGCCGATGGCGGCCGCGGTGGAGATCCCGCGCGCATTGCGTGCAGAACCCGTGCAGACGCGGCGCCGCTCTGGCGGCTGCCAGCGTGATCGGCGCGCCCGCTGCCATGGCGCAGCAGGCCGGGATCGAGGTGACGGTGGTCGATGCCGCAGGCGCGCCCGTCGGGCTCGCCTACCGCTTCTGAGCCGCGCGGCCCGATGGCGGGCACCGTGCCCCCGGAAAGGGCGCAAGAAAGCTTTTGAAACCGGTTTCCATTTTCGCCAAGGCTCGGCGCCGTGGGGTACGAGGACGAGAGGACACAGGTGCAATCCGAAGCACGCGACATCGCCGGCGCATTCGTCGCCGCGCGCCGCGGCCGGACGGCCATCGGCGAATTTCCGGGCTGTCCGCCGGTCGATCTGGCGGGGGCCTACGCGATTCAGGACTGCGCGCTGGCGCTGTGGGACAGGCCCGTCGGCGGCTGGAAGGTCGGCCGCATCAAGCCGCCGCGCGACGCCCTGCTCGGGGCGGACCGGCTGGCCGGCCCCATCTTCCGCGACACGATCGTGATGGCGGGCGACGAGACGCCGACGATGCCCGTGTTCCCCGGCGGGTTCGCCGCGGTCGAGGCCGAGTTCATGCTCCGCCTCGCCCCGCAGGACGGCCCCCTCCCCGCCTCCCCCGCCGAGGCGATGGCGTGGATCGACGGGTTACGCATCGGCATCGAGATCGCCTCCTCGCCCTATGCCCGGATCAATGCCGACGGGCCGCTGGTGACGATTTCCGACCACGGCAACAATGCCGGCCTGGTGCTCGGCGCCGAGGTCCCGCGCGAGGCGTGGGACGCGCTCGATACTGTCGAGGTGACGCTCGCAATCGACGGGCGCGAGATCGGGCGGGCGACCACCGCGACCATGCTCGACGGCCCCTTCGGCGCGGCTGCCTTCCTGATCCGCAACCTTGCCGCGCGCGGCATTGCGCTCGAGCCGGGCTGGTGGATCTCGAGCGGCGCAATCACGGGCGTGCACCCGATTGCCCCCGGCAGCACCGCCACGGCGCGCTTCGACGGTCTCGGCAGCCTCGCCGCCGGGATCGCCTGAGGCGCGGCGCTCACCCGGCGGCGGTGACGCGCACCACCGGCGGCGCAGCCGCGAGCGCGCGGCGCTCGGCGGCGAACCAGGCGAAGGTCTGACGCAGCCCCGCCGACAGCGGCGTCGCCGGCTCCCAGCCCAGCAAGGCGCGCGCCCGTGCGATGTCGGGACGGCGGCGTTCGGGATCGTCGACCGGCAGGTCGCGGTGGGTGACGCGCACCGGTCGCGCCGCGATCGCGCCCAGCGTCTCGACCAGTTCGGCGATGGTGATCTCGTGCGGGTTGCCGATGTTGACCGGCACCAGCTCGCGCATCTCGGCGCGCATCAGCCGGATCAGCGCGTCGACCGTGTCCGCGACATAGCAGAAGCTGCGGGTCTGGCTGCCCGCGCCGTAGATCGTCAGCGGCTCGCCCGCGAGGATCTGGCAGATGAAATTCGACACCACCCGCCCGTCGTCCATGCGCATATGGGGGCCATAGGTGTTGAAGATCCGCGCCACCCGCACATCCGCCCGCCGCCCCCGCGCGAAATCGAAGGCGAGCGTCTCGGCGGCGCGCTTGCCCTCGTCGTAGCAGGCGCGCGGGCCGGTGCAGCTTACGTTGCCGCGATAGGCCTCGGGCTGGGGGTGGACATCGGGATCGCCATAGACCTCGCTGGTCGAGGCCAGCAGAAAGCGCGCCCCCGCCTGCTCGGCAAGGCGCAGCAGCCGGTCGGTGCCGACCACATTGGTCAGCATCGTGTGCTCGGGATCGGCCTGGTAGAGCACCGGCGAGGCGGCGCAGGCGAGGTTGTAGATGCGCGCGATCGCGCCGGTCTCGCGGGTGATCGCGACCGGCAGGGCCTGCGAGATGTCGCCGCGCACGAAGCGGAACGCCGGGTATTCCGACAGGGCATCGAGATTGGAGAGGCGCGCGGTCTGGAGATTGTCGAGGCACAGCACGCGCTCGCCGGCCTCCAGCAGCGTGCGGCACAGGTGCGAGCCGATGAAGCCCGCGCCGCCGGCCACCAGGGTCCAGCCATCCTCTTGTCGTGTCATGCCACTTCTCTCCTGTCGGCAGGGTCTGCCTTGTCGTTGCTGCGTCCGGCGATGGCGCGGGCGAGATCGGCCTCGAACCCGGCGGCGCGGGCCTCGGCGCTGTGCTGCGCGAGCACCGCGGCGCGGGCCGCCGTGCCGATGGCGCGGGCATCGCGGCCCAGCGCGGCGAGCACGTCGGCGCTGTCTTGGGCAAGGATGATCTCGCGCCCCGGGGCGAGCAGGCTGTCGATCCCGTCCCAGCGGTCGGAGATGATCGGCGTCCCGCAGGCCCCCGCCTCGAACAGGCGGACCGAGGGCGACCAACCGGCGGCGATCATGTCGGCGCGGGTGACGTTGAGCGCGAAGCGCGAGGCCGAGTAGAAGGCGGGGTGGTCGGCGGGCGGCAGATGCGCGATCCGCTCGACATTGGCGGGCCAGTCGATGTCCTCGGGATATTGCGGCCCGGCGACGGCCAAACGCAGATCGGGCCGCGCGCGGGCGGGCGCGATCAGCAACCGTTCGAGCGTCGGCTGGCGGTCGGGGCTGTAGGTGCCGAGATAGGTGAGATCCCAGCGCACCGGCACCTCCAGCGGGCGGTAGCGCGCCGTGTCGACCGAGCAGTAGAGCGCCCGTGCGGCGCGGGCGCCGTATTCGCGCTCCAGCCGCTCCAGCGTCGGCCCGCCGGTGAAGGAGAAATAGACATCGTATCCCGCCAGCACCTCGCGCGAGAGGTAGTCGCATTCCCCCCGGTCGAGCGCGGCGAGGGTCACGGGGGTGTCGATGTCGTAGAAGCACGTCAGCCCCCGCGCATGGGCCTGCACGAAGGCGCCGACCGCGATGCCCTCGGGCACGTAGGAGCCGACCATCACCGCGTCGGCCTCCGCGATTGTCTCGCGCCAGTCCGCGAGTGCGGCGAGGCTGTCGTAGTATGCGAGGTCGCAGAAATCCGGATCGGCGAGGTCGCGGTGCCCGGCATACCAGGGCACGTCGCGTTCGAGGAACAGCACCTCGTGCCCCCGCGCGGCGAAGGCGGCGAGCAGCGCGCGGAAGGTGGTGGCGTGGCCGTTGCCCCACGAGGAGGACAGCGCGAGCCCGAGGACGACGAGCCTCATGCCGCCACCTCGCGCCGCGCTTCGGCGAGGCGGTGGAGCACCCGGTCGACGATCACGGCGCGCAGTTCGTAGGTGTGCTCGCGGCGCACCCGCTCGAGCGCCGCCGCGCCGATCGCGCGGGCGCGTTCGGGCGTGAGGGCGGCGAGGTGGTCGGCAACGTCCTGCCCGTCGCGGGCGACGAGGATTTCACGGTCGGGCTCTAGGAACATCGGGATGCCCTCCCAGGCGTCGGTGATGAGGCAGGCCGCCGCCCCCGCCGCCTCGAAGACGCGGGTGGCGGGCGAGAAGCCGACCTCGGCCATCGAATCCCGCGCGACGTTGAGCACGGCGAGCGGCGTGGCGTTGAAGGCGTTGTGCTCGGCGGTGCCGACATGGCCGATGGCGCGCACGTTGCCCGGCATCGGCTTGTCGGCCCAGCCGTTGCCGCCGATCAGGAAGCGCCTTTCGGGCAGCAGCGCGGCGGGCTTCAGGAAGAACTCCTCCACCCGCGCCTCGCGGTCGGGCAGGCGGTTGGCGAGGAAGGCGAGATCGCAGGCGAAGCGCGGATCGGGCGGGACGGGGACGTGGGTGGTGAGGTCGAGCGCGTTGTAGACCGGCACGCATTCCTTCGCGCCGAAGCCCTCGTAGGCCGCGACCACCGGGGGGCCGCCGCCATAGGTGAAGACCATGTCCAGCCGGGGCAGCGCGGCGCGCACCGGATGGGCGGGATCGCGGCGCATCTCGTCGAGAGTGGCGGCGGCATCGACGTCCCAGAATATCCTGAGCGCATGGGGTGCGGCGCGGGCGAGCACGCCCTCCAGCAGTTCGCGGTCATAGACCCCGACGCCGTTGGCCTTGATCACCACATCCGCCGCGCCCGCCTCGGCGAGAACGCCGGCGAGGCCTTCGGGCGTCGCGGGCCAGACCACCACCTCGGCCCATACGGGCGGGTCGATGTCGCGATGCTGCTGGCGGTCGAAGGCGTCGGGTTCGTAGAAGGTGATCCGGTGCCCCCGCTCCGCCAGCGCGCGCAGGATGCCGCGGTAATAGGTCGCCGCCCCGTTCCAGTACGAGGACAGCAGGCTCGATCCGTAGAAGGCGATGTTCATGCGGTCTCCCTTTCGGTCTGGCCGACCAGCGCGAGCAGTTCGTCGACCCGGTGCGCGCAGGTGTGGCGTGCGCGGATCGTCGCGAGGCCGTCGGCGGCCAGTTGCGCACGCATCGCGGGGTCGTTGGCGAGAGCGGTGAGGTGCGCGGTCATCTCCGCCCCGTCCCGCGCGACGAGGTAGTCGGTGCCGGGGCGGAACAGGCTTTCGGCATCGTCCCAGGGTGCGCAGACCAGCGGAATGCCGCAGGCGAGCGCCTCGAAGACGCGGATGGTGGGGATGCCGGGGAGCGCCTCGACGTAGAAGCGGCGCGGCACGTGGACGGTGGCGCAATGGCGCGCGAAGATTTCCGGCGCGCGCGGGTTCGCCGCCCAGCCGCGATAGCGCGCGCCGTATTGCGCCAGCGTCGCCAGCGCCGCCTGCGGGTAGCGCACGCCGTAGATGTCGAGCGGCAGGTCCGCCGCGTCGGCGGGGGCGAGGAGGAATTCCTCGATCTCGGTCGAACGTTCCCCGTCGCCCCAGTTGCCGATCCACACCAGCCCCTCGCGGGGTTCCTCCACTGCGGGCGGATGGAAGCGGCGGGTATCGGCGGCCTCGTGCCACACGTGCACCCGGTCCCCCCAGCCCCAGCCGCGATAGACCTCGGCCAGCGTCTCTCCGAAGGCGAGCACGCCGTCATAGCCGCTGAGGTCATAGGCGCGCATCGCCGCAGGTTCGCTGACGGCGCGGTGGTGGGTGTCGTGGAACAGCAGGCGGAACCTTGCGCCCTGCTTCCGGAGCGCGCCGAAACGCGAGACCAGCGCGGGATCGTTCCATTCGTGGACGATCACGAGGTCCGCACCCTCGACCAGCGCGCCGATATCGGCCTCGAACGGGTAGATGACCGAAGCAAGGCGCGGATAGGCGCGGGTGAAGGCCGCGATGCCGGCTGCCCCGTGATCGGCGAGCAGGTTGGTGCGGCTCCACGCATCGGCCGGCTCGAAGGCGACCGCATCGTGGCCGCGCGCGATCAGTTCGTCGAGCACCCCGCGCAGGAAATGGGCGTTGCCGTGGTTCCAGCAGGAAGCGAGCGAGTGGGTGAACCAGGCGATCTTCATGCGGCGACCTCGCGGCCGGCCAAGAGCCGGCGGTAAATGGCGGTAACGCCGCGCGCCATCGCGGCCGGAGTGAAGCGCAGCGCGCGCGCCTGCGCCGCTTCGCCCAGCGAGCGGCGCGCGTCGGGATCGGCGTGCAGCCGCGCGATGGCGGCGGCAAAGCCAGCCGCATCGCGCGGATCGGCGAAGACCGCCGCCCCGTCCCACAGTTCGCGGAAGGTCGGGATGTCGGACAGCACCAGCGCGCACCCCGCCCCGGCAGCCTCGAGCACGGAGAGGCCGAAAGGCTCGAAAGTCGCTGCCGACACGAAGATCGGACGCAGCGCGAGGAGCGCGGCGAGGTCCGCATCGGGCAGCGCGCCGAGCGCCACGGCATGGGCGAAGGCGGCCTCCTCGCCGTGTGGCCCGCTCAGCTGCCCCGCGACGAGAAAGCGCAGGTCGAGCCGCGCCGCTACCGCATCGATCAGCGCGGCGTTCTTGACCGGGTCCCACATCCGTCCCACCACCAGAGCGGCATCGAGCCGGTGCGCGCCGGGTTGCAGCGCGTCGGCAGGCGGGCGGCCATTGTGCACCACCAGCGGGCGGCGGGTGAGGCCGTAGGTCGCCTCGAGCGTGGCGGCAAAGCTGGCGCTCGGCGCGACCACGGCGTCGGCCACGCACAGCCCGCGTCGCATCAGGTCGCCGTGCCAGGCGAGCGCGGGATCGACCGGTGCGCCGCCTCTTGCGGCCTGCCACCAGGTGGTGATGCAGCCATGCGCGGCAGCCAGCACGGGGACGGGAAAGGGCGCGGCGCCGAGCAGCGCGGGCGAGTTGCAGTGCAACAGGTCGGCACCGCAGGCCCGGACAAGGCGCGCAAGGCCGAGGGCGGCGGCGGCGACCTCGGCGGGGTTGTCGCACATCCAGTCGAGCGGCAGGCCGGTCTCGACCAGCCGCACGCCCGCCGCGCCATCCAGGCAGCGGCGCTGGGCGGCATCGGGAGCAGGGCCCATCACCGCCAGGGTAACGCCGTAGCCCTCGCCCGCCAGTTCTGCCGCAAGGCCGGTCGCATATTGCCACACGCCGCCCACCGCGTCGGTGGTCATCAGGACATGGCCGGCATCCATGCGGCTCACCACACCTGCTCGCGCGCAGGCGCCGGTGCGGCGGGAGGGGCGGACGCCGCGCGGTTGGCAGAGAGCCATGCAGCAAGGTCGGTGAGGCCGGTGCGCCAGCCCTTGCGCGGGCCGAGGCCCAGCGCGGCATCCACGGCGCGGGTGTCGGCGACGAACCACCGCTGGTCGCCCGCGCGCCAGTCGGCAAAGGTGACGGGCGGCGCGGTGCCGAGAATGCGCCGGATCTCGCCGACCACCGTCAGCAGGCTCACCGCGTTGTCCGGCCCGCCGCCCCAGTTGAAGGCGCGGCCGGCGATGCTGTCGATCCGCTCGAAGGCGGCGAGATAGGCGGCGCAGGTGTCGGCCACGTCGCAGATGTCGCGCACCTGATGCCCGTCGCCGTAGAGCGTGATCGTCTCGCCTGCCAGCGCGCGCAGGAGGAAGTGCGCGACCCAGCCCTGATCCTCGGTGCCCATCTGGCGCTCGCCGTAGATGCAGCTCATCCGCAGCACCGCCGCCGGCATCCCGTAGCTGCGCGCGTAATCGAGCACATACTGGTCCGCCGCGCCCTTGGAGCAGCCGTAGGGCGTGTGGAAATCGAGCGGGCGCGCTTCGCCCACGCCGTGGGCGGCGAGATCGGGCGCGGCGGGCGCATAACCGTCGCGCCCCTGCGTCAGGGCAATGTCGGCAAGATCGCCATAGACCTTGTTGGTCGAGGCGAAGATCAGCGGCGCGCCGGGCCGCTCGTGGCGCAGGGTCTCGAGCAGGGCGAAGGTGCCGCCGAGATTGACGGCGAAATCCGACGCAGGGTCGGCCAGGCTGGTCGTCACCGCCACCTGAGCGGCGAAGTGGAAGGCCCCGTCCACCCCGCGCACGGCGCGTGCGACGGCAGCGGGGTCGCGCAGGTCGGCCACCACCGGCTCGACCCGGTCGCCGTGCCGCGCGGTCAGCCACTCCAGATTGCGCCCGGTCCCGGGCCGCTCGAGCGAATCGAGGATCCGCACCCGGCAACCGCGCTCCAGCAGGCGCATGGCGAGATTGGAGCCGATGAAGCCCGCACCCCCGGTGACGAGGATGGTCAGGCCCTCCTCCAGTCTCATGCCACGAGCCCGCGCGCTTCGAGCTCGCCGCGCGCCCGCTCGGCGCGGTCCTCGGCGGTCTGCCCGGCGAGCCAATCGGCTAGGTCGGCAAGCCCCTCGCCGAAGTCCTGCCGCGCCGAAAAGCCGATCGTCTCGCGCGCCAGCGTGGTGTCGCAATAGCAGTGGCGGATGTCGCCGGTTCGCGCCTTGCCGACGATCTCGGCCTCGCAATCGTTGCGCCCCATCGCCTCGGCGAGCGCGCGCGCCACCTGCCTGACCGAGCGGTCCTCGCCCGAGCCGATGTTGAAGGTCCCGCCCGCCGCCGCAGGATGATCGAGCGCATCGGCGAAGGCGCGGGCGACGTCGGCGACATGGACGAAGTCGCGACGCTGCTCACCGTCCTCGAAGATCATCGGCGGCTGGCCGTTGAGCAGCCGCGCGGCGAAGATCGCCAGAACGCCGGTATAGGGATTGGAGAGCGCCTGGCCCGGCCCGTAGACGTTGAACAGCCTGAGGCAGGTGCTCTCGATCCCGTAGGGCGCGGCCATGATGTGGGTCATGCGTTCCTGCACGAACTTGCCCAGCGCATAGACCGAGGCGAGGTCGGCGGATTTCCATTCGGGCGTCGCCACCGGGGTCAGCGGCCGCCCGCGATCATCGAGCGGGTCCCATGCACGCTGCCCGTCGCGCAGCACCCCGCGCGCGGCATCCTCGACCAGCGCGCCATCGGCATCGCGGTAGAGACCCTCGCCGTAGATGCTCATCGAGGAGGCGGTGACGATGCGCTTGACCGGATTGTCGATCAGCCGCTCCATCAGGACCGCGGTGCCGAGGTCGTTGGCCGCGGTGTAGCGTTCGACCTCGTACATCGACTGTCCGACCCCGACTTCGGCGGCGAGATGGACCACGCGATCGACCCCTGCCAGCGCGCGCGCCACGGCATCGCCGTCGCGGATGTCGGCGCGCAGGAGCTCGACGTCGTCCGGAAGGTCGGCGGGGCGCTCGCCGCCGGGGTGCACCTGCTCGATCAGCGCGTCGAGCACCCGCACCTCGTGACCGCGGGCGAGCAGTTCGCGGCACAGATGGCGGCCGATGAAGCCGGCGCCGCCGGTGACCAGAATTCTTTCCGACAAAACAGCTCTCCCGCCCGACAAGGTTCTTCTTCTGGTAAGTACCTAATCGAAGCAGGGCGGCTGCCTTCTAAATGGTGAGGCTAACTCATGTTGATCGGTCCGCTTAACGAGCCGAACGCCATAATATTGGCGATGAAGCGAATTCGACCTCTCCGGCCATAATCCAGTTTGGCAACCTGCCTCCTTGAGAGGGCGCTGCGAGTCGGCTTCTACTTTCCTTCGCACGATCCTCGGGAGCATCATGACAGCCACGATCATACTCGTCCGCCATGCAGCGCATTCGCAGCTTGGGCATGTGCTGTGCGGCCGTGCCGGCGACGTGCCGCTGTCGGAGGCGGGCAGCGCCCAGGCAATGCGGCTGGCGCGGCGGCTGGGGGGCGAAGGCGTCGACGAAGTGCAGACCAGCCCCGTACGCCGGGCGCGCGAGACCGCGCAGGTGCTGACGATGGTGCGCCGCGCACCCGTGACGGTGGCAGAGGCGCTCGACGAGGTCGATTTCGGCGAATGGACCGGACAGGAATTCGCCACGCTCGACGGCGATCCGCGCTGGCAGGAATGGAACGCCCGGCGCGGCGCCGCCCGTGCACCGGGGGGCGAGGCGATGATCGCGGTGCAGGAGCGCGTCCTCGCCCACCTGCGCGCCGTCGCGCGCCGGGCCGAGGGGCTGGTCGTCGCGATGGTGAGCCACGCCGACGTGATCCGCGCCGCGGTCGCAGGCGTGCTCGGCCTGTCGCTCGACCGCATCCTCGCCTTCGACATCGACCCCGCCTCGGTCACGCGGATCGCCGCCGGGCCGTGGGGCGAGCGCGTGCTGTCGGTCAACGAGCGGACCGCGTGACGATGGCCGATGCCCCCCGCCCCGCCCTGCGCGACCGCTCCGCCGAAAGCCTGCGCGCGCGTGTCGAGGCGCTGGCGCCGTGGTTCCACAACATCGACCTCGGCAACGGGATCACGACCGCGCCCGACCATTTCCTCGGCGATTACCCCGCCTTCAAGTATCGCCGCTTCGCCGACGCCCTGCCCGCCGACCTGACCGGCAAATCGGTGCTCGACATCGGCTGCAACGCCGGTTTCCACGCGATCGCGATGGCCCGGCGGGGCGCGGCGCGGGTGCTCGGGATCGACAGCGACCCGCGCTACCTCGAACAGGCGCGGCTGGCGTCGGACACGCTGGGATTCCCGCAGATCGAGTTCGCGCGAGGCGATGTCTACGACGTCGCTTCGCTCGGCGAGACCTTTGATCTCGTGATCTTCATGGGCGTGCTCTATCACCTGCGCCACCCGCTGCTCGCGCTCGATCTGATCCGCGAGCACGTTGCGGGCGACATGCTGCTGTTCCAGACGATGCAGCAGGGCAGCGCCGCCGTATTCGATCCGCCCGCCGACCACCCCTTCCACAAGCCCGGTACCTTCGATCCCCCCGCCTATTTCGACGAGCCGGGCTATCCGAAGATGCACTTCATCGAGCACGAATTCGCGGGCGACTGGTCGAACTGGTGGGCCCCCAATGCCGCCTGCTCGCAGGCGATGCTGCGCGCGGCGGGCTTTGTCGTCGAGGCGCAGATCGAGGCCGAGACCTACCTCTGCCGCATCGCCCCCGTGCCCTTTGCGGACCTCGGCGCCGGAGCAGCCTATCCGGCAAAAGGGGCACGCGCATGATCGAGGCGGCGATGATCTGGAACGAGCCCAACAACAAGTCGCACTGGAACCCCGAGCTCGACCCCGACTGGGCGATCTATGCCGACACGGTGATCCGCGCCGGCCGCGCGATCGCGGCGGTCAATCCGGAGGTGACGCGGGTGCTCGGCGGGATGTCGCCGATCGACCCGCACTGGGTCCAGAAAATGCGCGGCCACGGCGCTCTGGACGAAGTCGACGTGGTCGCCGTCCACGGCTTCCCGCTCGACTGGAACCTGTGGCCGATCCACGCCTGGCCCGAAAAGATCGCCGAGATCGAGGCGGTCGTGCCCGACAAGCCGGTGTGGGCGACCGAAGTCGGCGTCGGCAGCTTCGGCGCGGACGAGGTGCAGGTCTTCGGCCTCGACCGCACCGCGGAACTGCTGATCGGGCGGGTTCCGAATGTCTACTGGTATTCGCTGTTCGACCTGCCGCAGGCATGGGGAGCGGAGACGCGGCACCGCGAGGCGGAAGGATCGAGCTACTACCGCCACTTCCACATGGGCCTGATCCGCGCCGACGGGAGCCCCAAGCCGGCGCTCGAGCACTACGCCCGCGTCGCGGACCGCATGGGGCTGATGCAGTGGTTCCATTTCGAGGACCCGCGCCTCGACGATGCCGTGCGGATCATGAAGGACCTCGGCGTGCGCAAACTGCGCACCGGCCTCAGCTGGGCCGACCGCTTCCGCCCCGGCGCGCTCGACTGGTTCGACCGGCAGATGGAGGCGCTCGCCCCCTTCGAGGTGATGGTCACCTACTGCTTCACCCCCGAACACCTCGGCGTCGAGGCGCACCACACCTCCTGCGCGCGCGACCCGCAGGCCTTCGCCGATTTCTGCACCGAGATGACCGAGCGCTACGCGCCCGCCCGCCCGGTGCGCCAGTCCGCCCGCGCGTGACGCGCGCGCCAACCCAGGAGACCGACATGCTGCCCCCCCCGAGCGGCACGATCAACGTCGCCCTTGTCGGCGT
Source organism: Porphyrobacter sp. THAI-01a (assembly GCF_056868655.1). NCBI lineage: Bacteria > Pseudomonadati > Pseudomonadota > Alphaproteobacteria > Sphingomonadales > Erythrobacteraceae > Porphyrobacter > Porphyrobacter sp. THAI-01a. Next base: position 2,570,590 of record NZ_CP180579.1, read on the forward strand.
CGGCAACTGCGCCAGTTCGCTGGTCCAAGGCATCGCCCATTACCGCGGCGGCGCGAACGACACGTCCGGGCTGATGCACCGCCGGATCGGCGGCTACCAACCCGGCGACATCCGCATCTGCGCCGCCTGGGACATCGACCGGCGCAAGGTCGGGCGCGACGTCGCCGAGGCGATCTTCGCCCGGCCCAACTGCACCGCGCGCTTCTGCGAGACTGTCGAGCCGACCGGCGCCAAGGTGCGCATGGGCCGCAAGCTCGACGGCATCGCCCCGCACATGCACGACTATCCGGAGGATCGCACCTTCCTGCCCTCGGACGCCCCCGAGCCCGACCGCGAGGCCGTGGTCGCGGCCCTGCGCGATACGGGCGCGGACGTGATGATGAACTACCTGCCCGTCGGATCGCAGGCCGCGAGCGAGTTCTACGCCGGCTGCGCGCTGGAGGCCGGGGTCGCCTTCGTCAACGCCATCCCGGTGTTCATCGCCAGCGATCCCGACTGGGCCGAGCGGTTCCGCGCGGCCGGCGTCCCGATCATCGGCGACGACATCAAGGCCCAGCTCGGTGCGACCATCGTCCACCGGGTGCTCACCGACCTGTTCAGGAAGCGCGGGGTGGAGCTGAAACGCACCTACCAGCTGAACACCGGGGGCAACACCGACTTCCTCAACATGCTCGAACGCAAGCGCCTCGCGGCCAAGAAGGTCTCCAAGACCGAAGCCGTGCAATCGGTCGCCGCCGCGCGGCTTGCCGACGAGAACATCCATGTCGGCCCCTCCGACTACGTCGCGTGGCAGAACGACAACAAGGTATGTTTCCTGAGGATGGAGGGCGAGATGTTCGGGGGCGTGCCGATGAACCTCGAGCTGCGCCTGTCGGTCGAGGATTCGCCCAATTCGGCGGGCGTGGCGATCGACATGATCCGCTGCGCCAAGCTCGCCAGCGACCGGGGCCTTGCCGGCCCGATCCACCCGGCCGCGGCGTGGTTCTGCAAGCACCCGCCTCGCCAAATACCCGACGACGAGGCCTGGGCCGTGCTTGAAGCCTTCATCGCGGCGGCGGCCTGAGCGATGCGCGCTGCCGTTCTGACAGGCCCGGGCGCAGTGGCGATCGCCGAGGTGCCCCTGCCCGAACCCGGCCCCGGCGAGGTGCGCGTGCGGCTCGAGGGCTGCGGCGTGTGCGCCTCCAACCTCACCCCCTGGGCGGGCCCCGAATGGATGCGCTACCCCACCCCGCCCGGCGATCTCGGCCACGAGGGCTGGGGACGGATCGAGGCGACCGGGCCCGGGGTCGATGGCCTCGCGGCGGGCGACCGGGTCGCCGCGCTCTCCTATCGCTCCTATGCCGAGGCCGATTGCGTTCCGGCGGCCATGGTGGCCAGGCTGCCGCCGGAGCTCGACGGCCAACCCTTCCCCGGCGAGGCGCTGGGCTGCGCCTTCAACATCTTCCGCCGTAGCGACATCGCACCCGGCCAGAGGGTCGCGATCATCGGCATCGGTTTCCTCGGCGCGGTGCTGACCCGGCTCGCCAGCGAAGCCGGGGCCGAGGTCATCGCCATCTCGCGCCGCGAGGAATCGCTCGCGCTGGCCCGCCACTACGGCGCGTCCCACACCATCGCGATGGACGATCACCGGCGGATCATCGACGCCGTGGCGGAAATCACCGGCGAGGCGCTGTGTGAGCGGGTGATCGAATGCGTCGGCAAGCAATGGCCGCTCGACCTTGCCGGAGAGCTGGTCGGCTTCGGCGGGCGGCTGGTGATCGCGGGGTACCATCAGGACGGCCCCCGGCAGGTCGACATGCAGGGCTGGAACTGGAAGGGCATCGACGTGATCAACGCCCACGAGCGCGACCCGCAGGTGCAGCTGCGGGGCCTCAGCGAAGCAGTGGCGGCGGTCGCCAGCGGGCGGCTCGACCCCGCGCCGCTCTACACCCACCGCTACCCGCTCGCGCAGCTCGGCGAGGCGCTCGATGCGACGCGCGACAAGCCGCAGGGCTTCGTCAAGGCGCTGATCGACCTCGCATGACCAGCCCGCGGATCGGCTTCCTCGGCACCGGCTGGATCGGCCGCCACCGCCTCGGCGCCATCGCCGCGACCGGCGCGGTCGAGATCGTGGCAATCGTCGATCCCGACGAGGCCTGCGCCCGCGAGGCGCAGGCGCTGGCGCCGGGCGCGGCGATCCTGACATGCTACGAGAGCCTGCTCGACGCCGGGCTCGAAGGGGTGGTGATCGCGACCCCGAGCGCACTCCACGCCGGCCAGGCCATCGCGGCGCTGGAGCGCGGCATGGCGGTGTTCTGCCAGAAGCCGCTCGGCCGCGACGCCGCCGAGACGCGCCGGGTGGTCGAGGCGGCACAGGCAGCCGACCGCCTGCTCGCGGTCGATTTCTCCTACCGCACGACCGCCGCCGCGACGGCCCTTGCCGAACTGGTGCAATCGGGCGCGCTCGGAGAGATCTTCGCGGCCGATCTGGTGTTCCACAACGCCTATGGCCCCGACAAGGCGTGGTTCTACGATCCCGCCGCGGCGGGCGGCGGCTGCGTGATGGATCTCGGCGTGCACCTCGTCGACCTTGCCCTGTGGCTGACCGGGTTTCCTGCCGTGGAGAACGTCACCGCGCGCCTTTTCGCAGGCGGGCGCCCGCTGGACGAGAATCCCGAGGCGGTCGAGGATTACGCCGTCGCAAGCTTTGCGCTCGCCGGCGGCGCGGCGGTGCGGCTGGCGCAGTCGTGGCGCCTGCATGCGGGCGAGGACGCGCGGATCGAGGCAAGCTTCTATGGCACACACGGCGGCGCGAGCCTGCGCAATGTCGGCGGCAGCTTCTACGATTTCGAGCTGCTCCATCACCGCGGCACCGCCACGGAAAGGCTGATCGCCCCGCCCGACGACTGGGGCGGGCGCGCCGCCGCGGCCTGGGCGGAGCGGCTCGCCGGGAATGCGGCCTTCGATCCGGAGGCCCTGCGCTTCATCGACACGGCACAGCTCGTCGACCGCATCTATGCGGCAGGCGGGCGCACAGCCGCCGCGGATTGCCCGCCGGCCTAACCTGGGCGGGTTCGCGTCCGGGATGCACCGTTACCCTGCTTGCGTGAATATCCGGACCAGACATATCGTCCCCCCGGGCCACGCAATGCCCCCCGCTCCCGCCCCCGCCATGCGCGAATGGCTCGAGGCCGGGCTGATCGACCTGATCGAACAGCCCGATTTCCCCTGTGTCGGCGCCAAGTCCGCCCTCGCGCAGGGGGGACTTGCGGTGGAGGCCGCCCTCTCGATCGCCAGCCGCGCCGACGACCTGCGCATCCACGACCGGATCGCGCGGTGGAGCGGGGAGCCTGACGGCGAGGAGGGAACCTTCCGCAGCCTCGCCGTGGTCTTCGCCGGACCGCGCGGGCTGGACGAGGAGGCCTTCGAGGCAGCCCTTTGGGACAGGCTCTCCGCGCTCACCGCCATCGACCGCGCGCGCGGCTTTGTCCCGGCGCCGGGCTACAGCGACGATCCGCGCGATCCTTCCTTCGCACTCAGCTTCGGCGGGAGGGCGTATTTTGCGGTCGGGCTCCACCCGCAGGCCTCGCGTGCCGCCCGCCGCGCACCGTCGCCGACGATCGTCTTCAACCTGCACGACCAGTTCAGCGCGCTGCGCGAGGCCGAACGCTACGAGCGGATGCGGGAGGTCATCCTCGCCCGCGACGCGGCGCTCGACGGCGAGCCCAACCCCATGCTCGCCCGTCACGGCGAGACAAGCGAGGCGCGGCAGTACAGCGGGCGCATGGTCGGCGAGGACTGGGTCTGCCCCTTCGCCCCGGGCGGGCGGGGATCGTGATCGAGCGGATCGCGCCGCGCAGCGGGATTGCCGTGCGCCTGCCGCGGGGGGCGGAACTCACCGTGATCGACCCGGAAGGCGGCCAGGTCAGCGACATGCTGGCCGTGTCGGCCGACGATCCGCGCGAGATGCTCTCCAACGGACGCACCTTCGATTACGAGGAAAGCCTGCGGCTCACCACCGGCGCGCGGCTGTGGTCGAACCGCTCGCGGGTGATGTTGACGATCATCGAGGACACCGCCCCGCACCACGATTTCCTGCTGACGCCCTGCTCCGAGGACACCTTCCGCCACTTCTATCCCGACAAGCCGGTGCATCGCGGCTGCTTCGGCAATCTTGCCGAGGCGCTCGCGCCCTTCGGGGTCAAGCCGGACAGCATTCCGGCGGCGTTCAACATTTTCATGAACGTGACCATCGCGCCGGACGGCAGGCTGGCGGTGCTCCCGCCGCAGACGAAGCCCGGCGATCTCGTCCGCTTCCGGGCGGAGATGGATCTGGTCGTGGGTCTCACCGCCTGTTCGGCCTATGCCTCGAACGGGGGCACCTTCAAGCCGATCGATTTTGCGGTGATGCGGGTGCTCTAGGCCGAAGGCGGCGGCGCGGGCTCCCGCGCCGCCGCCCTTCGCGTCAGGCCTGCTCGCCGAAGCGCGGCGGACGGTCGCTGCCGCCTTCCCCGTCGGTCTCGCCGACGCCGAGCCGGTGGTCGACCTCGTCCAGCATGTCGTCCTTGCGATGACGCACCTCCTCGCCCGCCTGCCGCGCGCGCGAGCCTGCGGCATCGAGCGCCTGTTCGCCGAGCCCGCCGACATAGTCCTCCTCGGTCCGGGTCGCGGGCAGGGCCGATCCGGCGACCGCGCCGACGAAGGCCGCCGCCAGGCCGCCCAGGAGCGGGTTGTCGAAATAGAAGCCGCGTGCATCGTCCATCGCCTGACGGGTGCGATCGCGCGATTGCCCGGCAAAGGCGCGTGCACCCTCGCTCATGCGCTCCCGGCGCTGGCGGAGCCCGTCGGTCGCCTCGTCGAGCCGGCGGCGGAAGGCGCTCTCGTCCTCGTCGTGGCCCTGTTCGAGCATGAAGTAGCTCGCCCGGCTGTGATCGCGGCGGCGGCGATAGCTCTGCTCGTCCTCCCCCGGCTGGGGTTCGCAGCGCGCCATGTGCTCGACATAGCTGCGGTGCTCGGGGTGCCAGTGGTCGCCCTGGGCGTCGTTTCCGGCGCCGTTCCGTCCCATCGGCAGCTTCATCGCCGAGGGCCTGGCGTCGGCATCGCTCACGAGCCACAGTCCGCCGATGGCGATCATGCCGAGCGCCAGCGGATTGCGCCGCGCGGCGTCGATCAGGTAGCGCCCGTCGACCCCGTTATCGCCGGCCTTGTCGAGCAGGGCGTCCATGATGTTGCGCGGGGTCAGCTCGCCTTCGATCTGGCGGGCGGTGCGGCTCATCTCCGCCTGGGTCGCGCGGATCTCGCGCTCGATCTCTTCGGGGCTGCGCTGGTCTTGTGTCTGGGCCATTTATCGTCCTCCGGATTGGGGAATGTCGCCGGTCACGGCGGCAGGGGTATCGGCGAGGGTGTCGATGCTGCGGTCGGGCCTGATGTTGGCCGCGCCCACCTTCTTGCGCGCGCCGGCATACATGATCAGCGCGATCACCAGCGTCACGACACCGACGAGCGTTGTGCCGAGCGGGACATCGTCGAGCGCATCGCCAACGTAATAGGCAATGCCCATCAGCAGCACGCCGAGCCCGGCGATGCCGACCACCGCGGCACCCACCATCGCGCCGACGGCGACCTTGATGTCGTTCGTCGCCTCGCGGATCTCGGCCTGCATCAGGCTCACCTGCTCGCGGGCGAGATGCGCGCCCTGCTGGGTCAGGCGGCCGACCAGATCGACGATGTTGTGGTCACCGCCCGCAGGCGGCGCGGCGCCGCGGGCGGGAGTGCGGGGAACATCGTTCATCGTGTCGTCCCCCCGAAATCGGCGCCGGCGCCGCCATAGGCCGGGGCATAGCCGCCGGCCTCGGTCGGCCTGATGTTCTCGTCGGCGGGCCAGTCCTGCGCGGTGCGGAAATCGCTGCCGTTCCCGCCGCCGTACCGGTCGCCGCCGCGCTCGTGGCGCTTCTTGTCGACGCCCGCACGCAGCACGCGGGCCGCAGCGAAGCCGGCCGCCGCGGAGGCTGCGAGGAAGGTGCCGGGGTTGCGCCGCGCGAACTCAGCGACCTCGTCACCCAGTTCGTCGATGTTGCGGCCATCAACATGGGAGGCGAGGCTCTCGATCCGGCGAGCGGCCTGCTGGAGGGCGGAGGCCATCCATTCCGGCGCCTCGGGATTGTCGCGCAGGTCTCGTGCGGCGGTGTCGAGCGCCGAGGACGCGGAGCCGGCGACCTGTGCCGCCTGCCCCTTGCGGCTTTCTGCTTCCTGCTTCGCGCGCGCGCCGAGGCTGTCCTTGAGGTGGCCGGCATCCTGCCGGAGCTCGTCGGCAACCTCGGACTGCGAGCCTTGGGGGGAGGGAGTGCGGCCGTCGGGCGTCATCGTGAATCTCCTTCTTGTGGGTGGCGGTGAGTGTAGCGAAGCGGGCGTCCGGGGCTGCCCGCTTATCGCCCAGACGAAAGGCCGATGCGCCGAACGACCGCGCGTTAACTCAGATCAATAGATTGATTATGCTGGATTTCATCTGGCAGGACCGGCCGGCGCGCCCGCCTGATCGAGGTTGGCCGCCTGGATTAGGGACGGTGTCTGCAAGGCGGCGACAATGGGCGCCATGTCAGATCCCGCCGCACCAGCCGCTTCGCCCGATCCGCCGCATTGCCTGATCTTCGCCTTCGACCACCGGCTCGACCATGCGCAGGTCGTCGCGATGGCGGAGCTGGTCGACCACGCCATCGCGCAAGGCGGCGAGCTGCGCCTGCTGCTCGACCTGCGCCAGACCGAGAGTTTCGCGCCGGGCGCCTTCTTGTCGCCCAAGGGGCTGCTCTCCAGCCTCCGCTCGATCGGTCCGGTCAGCCGCTACGCGGTGGTCGGGGCTCCTGCCGTCGCGGCGGCGGCAGTCGACGGCTTCGGCAAGCTGCTCCCGCTCGAATCCCGCGCCTTCCCGGCTGACGCATACGATGCGGCCCATCGCTGGGTGACGGGCGAGCGCGCCTGAACCTCACGCCACACGTCCAGACCACGCAAGGAACGCCCATGCGCACCATCATGTTCTGCGCCCCCCTGCTTTTCGCCCTCGCCGCCTGCGAGGCGGGCCAGCCGGACGCCCCCGCCACGCCTGCACCGACCGGAACGTCCGCCGAAGCCGGAGCGGACGCGATGGCCTCGCGCGATCCCGCTCCGGGCGAAGCCGCCCCGGACGGACCGCCCGACAGCGAGGATCGCCCGATCATGCAGGCGCAGGTGGTGCTCGAACGGCTCGGCTTCGGCCCCGGCGTCATCGACGGCAAGGAAGGCCAGTCCTTCGCCAATGCGATCGAGGGCTTACAGGAATCGCGCGACCTGCCGGTGACGGGCGAGCTCGACGCGGCGACGCGGGAGGCGCTCTCGCAGTGGGACAACATTCCCGCAACCCGTGTGGTCACCATCCCGGCGTCATGGGGCGATGTCCGCTTCGCTCCCGTCCCCGATGACATGGCCGCGCAGGCGCAGATGACGCGCATCGGCTACGAGAGCATGGCCGAAAAGCTCGCCGAGCGGTTCCACACGACCCCCGAGGTGCTGGCGCAGCTGAACCCCGGCGGGCGCCCCGCCGGCGCGCAGGGCAACCCCTCGCCGTCCGCGTCGCCGGGTCAGGGTCCCGCCGCCCTGCCGCAGTTCACGCCCGGCCAGCAGCTGCGCGTCCCCAATGTCGGCGCCGATGCGATCGATGCCGCTGCGGTCGACAACAAGGACTGGCTCGAAACGCTGCGCTCGCTCGGGGTGGGCACCGACCAGCCCGAGGTGGCGCGCATCCTCGTCGACGAATCCGAAGGCTGGCTCAAGGCCTATGATGCGGATGACCGGCTGGTGGCGATGTTCACCGTGACCACCGGTTCGCGGCACGATCCGCTGCCGATCGGGGATTGGGAGGTGAAGGGCGTCGCCTACAACCCGCCCTTCTCCTTCGATCCGACGCTGTTCTGGGACGTGCCCGACAGCGCGGAGAAGCAGCAGCTTCCCCCGGGGCCGAACGGGCCGGTCGGGGTGGTGTGGATCGACCTTTCGAAGGAGCACTACGGCATCCACGGCACCCCCGCCCCCGAGGCGATCGGCCGGACCCAGAGCCACGGCTGCGTGCGGCTGACGAACTGGGACGCGGCGCGGCTGGCCGAGATGGTGAGCGGCAGCACCAGGGTGGTGTTCCGCAAGTGAGGCTGCGCGCGGCCTAGCCGGCCGACGCCCGCCGTTCGCCGCCGGACTGGCGCAGATGGCCGGGCGTGTCGCCGAACCACCCGCGGAACGAACGACCGAAGCTCGACATGTCACTGAAGCCGAGCGCCTGCGCGACATCGGCCAGCGGGACCGAGGGATCGCCGATCAGGACAATGGCGCGGGCCTTGCGCTCCTCCTCGACAAGCTTGTGGAAGCTCGTCCCGTGGCGCGCCAGCATCCGCACGATGGTGCGGGTCGACATGCCGAGGTGCGCCGCAGCCTGCTTGAGCCGCGGCACGCGGTTCAGCTCGTCGAGTTGCGCGACGATGAAGGCGCGCAGCGGATCGACGGCTTCGGCGCCGAGCACCTCCTTCTCCAGAGCCGCGGTCTTGGCGCAGGCCACGTCCCAGACCAGCGGATCGAAATGCGGGTTCGCCTGGCCCAGCCACGCGTGCGGGAAACGCAGGGTTTCGGCGTCCCCCGTCGGCGCGATCGGGCAGCCGAAGGCCGCCAGTGCGCCCTGCGCTCCGGGATGATCGTGCCAGCGGGTGGCGATCGACATGCCGTCCAGCCGGTCGCCGCGGTAGGCGACCACCGAACGCTGGAGCAGCGTGAGCGCACTGAGCGCGAAGGCCGGGAACAGCTCCCCCATCGGCCATGCAGGGCGCAGGGCGATGACGAAGTCGGCCCCCTGCTCCTTCATGTCCACCACGACCCACAGATTGCGCGCCGCGAGGCCCTGCGCGACCATGCGGATCGAGCTGCCGAGATCGGGGCCGTGCAGGACCGCCAGTTCGCCGGCGAGGCTGAGCGCCGGCCGCGGCCGCGTCAGCATGGCCTCGACGAGGGCGAAGACATCGGCATTGTCGACGATGTTGCCCATGATGCGGATGTCGTCGGCGCGCGAGATCATCGGGGGCAAGGGGCCCTTCCCGCGCGCCAGCGAGGTACCCGCACGCAGCCAGTCGGGCCAGCCCAGCCATTCGCCGAGATGCAGCAGGGTCGCCGTCGGAACGCGGGTTGCCGCGCGCGGCCCCATCATCGCGATGGCGAATTCGGCAGCGTCGCGCGCAGTGCCGCCCGGGTCGCCGGGTTGCCCCGCCGACGGCTGCAAGGATGTCCTGTCGACCGGCCGCACGATGATGATCCCGCCCCACGCTACGGATGCTGCGAAACTATGCAGAAACCGCCGCACGAGCAAGCGGATACGCCAGCCGAGCGAGAAATCGTGGCGCGATTTGTCCAGCCGGTGGCCACGAATGACAATGGATTGCAGGGCCATTCCTGCCCACTATGGGCACGCAAACTTGAGGACCGGGCCTCGCATGGCCGGTGCCGCTGAAGGGGGACAGAACGGGCATGGACAATTTCGCGAAGATCGCCGCGTCGGGGATGATGATGGTGCTGGTGGCCGGTTGCGGCGGCGGGGCGCCGACGGGCTCCGAAACGCCCGCGCCCACGGAATTCGAATGGCCCGCCAGCCTCACCGTCGTCGGCGACGGCTATCCCGGCCCCGGCGCGCCGTGCCGCCGGATCGGCGAATCCGCCGCGACGGTCGATTTCCTCGACGACAGCGCCGCGCTGGTCGGCTGCCCCTCGGCGGACGAAGCGGCCAAGCTCGGCGGCAAGGTGCTTGCCACGATCGACGGCGTGACGCTCGTCTCGATCCCGGACGACCGCGCCGCGATGCCTGGCGAGGGCGACGGTCAGGGAGATGCCAAGGTCGCCGGGACCGATTACAACGCCACCGCGCAGGTCCCCTGCGCCGGATACAAGGGCGCGGCGGCCGGCATGTGCGATGCCGGGGTGATCCGCACGTCCGAGGGCATCACGGTCGAGGTCGCGCTGGGCGACGGGACCAAGCGCGCGATCTTCTTCAATCCCGACGGCAGCTTCCTGAGCTTCAGCACCGCCGAGGCCGACGGCACCGCGGCGATGGCGATCAGTTCGCAGAAGAAGGGCGACATCACGGTCGCGAAGCTCGGCAAGGAAACCTACGAGATCCCGGACGCCTTCGTGACCGGCGGCTGACGCCTCTCGCCTGACGCGACACCGGCTCGGGGGATCGGCCGATGGATTTCATGAAGCTTCTGAAGTCGCTCGAGGAGCTGCTTTACGAAGTGATGGTAATGCTGGTGTTCTTCCCGCGCACCCTCTACCTCACCTTCCGCCATCCGCAGCGGATGATGGACTATGCCGATACCGAACTCGGCGATGTGCAGTCGGACCAGTATAACGACACGCTGAGCCCGCCGCTGTTCCTGATGATGTGCCTGGGGCTCAACCATCTGGTCGAGCTGGCCCTGCGCACCTCGGACCTGTCGGCTCTCCCGCATTTCCTGCACGATCCCCAGAACCTGCTGATCTTCCGGGTGTTCATCTTCAGCCTGCTGCCGCTGGTCCTGTCGCTGCGCCTGATGGCAAAGCTCGGCATCGCGCTCGACCGCGAGACCCTGCGCCCGGTGTTCTACAGCCAGTGCTTCGTGACTGCGCCCATCGCCCTGATGATCGGCATGGCGACGCTGCTGTGGCAGGTCGGCGATGCGAACGCGGGGCTGGTCGCCCATACGATCTTCTGGGGCGGCCTCGTCTGGTACCTGTCGCAGCAGGTCCTGTGGTTCCGCACAAAGCTCGGCTGCGGCTACGGCGTGGCGCTGGCCAACGCCCTGGGCGGGATTTTCGCCGCCTTCGTGCTGGTCCTTCTGGCGGGGATGGTGCTCGGCTTCATCTCTGCTGCCGAGAAGGCGCCATGATGCCGCCTGCAGGGCGGTTTGCGCTTGCCGCAGGCATCGTCGCGGTCTGGGCGGCGATCACCATGGTGGTGCCCACGCTGCTGCTCGACGGGACGACCACCCTGCAGGAGCTGATCACGAGGAACCTCGCCTGGGGCGTCGCCGGGGCGGCGACGTTCCTGCTGGTGGCGGTGCGGCTCGCGGGCTGGCGCGACATGGGCTTTCGCGCGCCCTCGCCGCCGGGCTGGTGGAAGCTGCTGTGGCTCCCGGCACTCTATCTGGCGGGCCTCGCGACGCTGGGGCTTGCCACCGGCACGCATGACGCGGTCGCGGTGACGATGGTGCTGATCAACACGGCGATGGTCGGTTTCAGCGAGGAGCTGGCGTTCCGCGGCGTGCTGTGGGGCGGCGCGCGCAGGGCATTCGCGTTCTGGCCCGCCTTCCTGCTGGTCTCGGCGACCTTCGGTTCGGTCCATGTCTTCAACGCCGTGCTGACCGGCGAGCTGGCAGCGGCCGGGGTGCAGGCGCTCAACGCCTTCATGAGCGGCGCCGCCTATCTCGCGATCCGCATCCGCACCCGCTCGATCATCCCGATCATGGCGATCCACGCCTTGTGGGACTTCGTCGTGTTCCTGGTCGGCAGCGGCGCGACCGGCCCCGCGCCCGAACCCGCTTCGGTACTCCAGCAACTGACCTTCGGGCTGGTGCTGACCGGTCCGCTGTTCCTTTACGGCCTCTGGCTGGTGCGCAACGAAACCGTCCGCGCGGGCTGGCGCGACGACGGGCTCAAGGCCCGCGGGACTTTGGGCTGAAGGCCGCAGCATGGCGCAAAACGCCCATCATGTGGCCCGATTTGTCCAATGCCCCGGGCAGGGGAATGTGTCACGTTCCTGATCGGAACGAAGGTGTGTACGAGGGGGATAAGCTGATGAAACTTGCAGGCAGGATGTTCGGACTGCTGGCCACGGCGGCGATGGTTGCCGCCCCGGTCGCGGCGGTCGCCAAGACGCCGCCGTCGGTGCGCGATCTGGTCGGCGCGCGCGGCTCGAGCGGCAATGACCAGCTCGAATATCGCGGCTTCCACCTGATCTCGGGCCACGCCGATCACGACAGCAAGATCAACTACTGGTGGAACGGCAACACCAAGGAATGCATCAAGGTCGTCACCTACGACGGCAATTTCCAGTCGATCGACCAGACCACCAATGCCGACTGCAACCAGAAGGGCGGCAGCGGCGACAAGGCCGCGGCGGTCGCGGTCGGCGCGGCGGCGCTGCTCGGGATCGCGGCGCTCGCCAGCAAGTCGCACCACCGCGGCGACACGGACTACGACGAGCGCGGCATGTCCGAGTTCGAACGCGGCCACCGCGACGGGCTCTATGGGCAGGCCTATCACAACTACAACCGCTCGGATTCCTATTCGTCGGGCTATGACAGCGGCGTGCGCGAACGCTCGAACCAGACGAGCTACCGCGGCGGCTACAACTACGGCGGCGGCTACAGCGGCTATGCCGAATTCAACGACCTGCAGGGGCAGGACCGCAAATACGCCGTCAGCCAGCTGCAGAGCCGCGGCTTCGTGATGCGCGACAACAAGATCGCCGGCGACACGCGCTACATGACCTTCTGGCGCGAGGCATCGCGCCAGTGCATCGTCACGAACTCGAGCGGCGGCACGATCTATTCGATCGAGAGCGTCTCGCCCCGCACCTGCCGGGACTGACACGGCCGTTCGTCCATCAGGGCTCGAAGTCTCGCGCAGAGGCGCAAGGCACGAGGCGGCTGACCGGGACCGAGGCAAACCCGGTCAGCCGCAGCCTCCTTCGCTCCGGCCGCCGCTTCGCGCGCGCCACCCGCAAAGGAGAGGGATGATGCGGAGCTTGCTTGTTTGCGCCAGCACGATCGCGCTGCTGGCCCTGCCCGGCCCGGCGCTCGTCGCGCAGTCGGAAACCGCATCGCAAAACGGCGAGCGGAGCCTCGATGCGGCGTCCCTGTCGGCGACGATCCGCCCCGGCGACGATTTCTACCGCTACGTCAACGAAGGCTGGCTGAAGACCGCAAGGCCGCCGGAGGGCGTGCCCTTCATCGATGCCTCGGTCGAGGTCTATCTCGCCACCGAGCAGCGCGTCGCCGCGATCATCGCGGCATCGCGCGAGGCGGGCGGCGAGCCGGGCAGCCCCGAGCAGATGATCGGCGACTTCCACCGCTCGCACGCCGACATGGAACGCCGCAACGCGCTGGGCCTGTCCCCGATTGCCAGCACGCTGGCGATCATCGGCGGCACCTCCGACCGGGCCGACCTTGCCCGGATCATGGCCTATCCCTGGATGGACGGCATCGTCGCCGGGGGCGTTCTGTCCGATGTCGACAACCCGGGCCGGTATGTCGCGGCAGTCGGCGTGGCCGGCCTGACGATGCCCTCGCGCGACTATTACCTCGCCGATCAGGAGCCCTATGCAGGGCACCGCAAGGCGCTGCTCGCCTACATCGCGGACAGCTTCCGCCGCGCCGGGATCGACCGTCCCGATGCCCGGGCCGAGCGGGTGATGGCGCTGGAAACGGCGATCGCCCAGCGCCAGTGGTCGCTCGCCCAGACCCGCGACGTGGTGCGGATGAACAGCGTCATGTCCCCCGACCAGCTCAAGGCCTTCGCGCCGGGGTTCGCATGGGACGCTTTCCTGGCCGAGCAGGGCATCGCCGGCCAGCCGCGCATCAAGGTGCTCACCGACACCGCCATCCGCGATGTCGCGCAGCTCTTCGCCGCAACGCCCGTCGAGGACTGGCAGTCCTTCCTGATGTTCAAGACCCTCGATTACTGGGCGAAGTCGCTGTCCGCGCCGTGGGTCGAGGCCCACTTCGCCTTCCACGGCAAGCAGCTCCAGGGCACGCCCGCACGCAGGCCGGCCGCGTTCGAGAGCATCGCCGCCGTCAATGCCGCGCTGGGCGAGGAAATCGGGCGGATCTACGTCGCCCGGCATTTCGGCGCCGCCGACCGGGCGATGGTCGAGGACATGGTCGGCTACCTGCGCGCCACCTATGCCGAGCGGATCGCGAAGCTCGACTGGATGGATGCGCCGACCCGTGCCGAGGCGCTGCGCAAGCTGGAACGGATCACCACGCAGATCGGCTTTCCGACCCGCTGGCATGACCGGTCGGGCGTGCGGATCGGGCCCGACGACCTCGTCGGCAACGAGTCACGCCTCCAGCGGTGGTCGCACGACGACAGCCTCAGGAAGCTGGAGGAAGGCGCGCGTCCATGGGAGTTCCCCTATGCGCCGCAGGAGATCAACGCCGGCTATTCGCCTTCGAGCAACACGATCAGCTTTCCGGCAGGCATCCTCCAGCCGCCGTTCTTCGATCCCGGGGCCGATCCGGCCGTCAATTTCGGCGCGATCGCGGCGGTGATCGGGCACGAGATCGGCCATGCCTTCGACGATCAGGGCAGCCGGCAGGACGGTGACGGCCGCCTGCGCAACTGGTGGACCGATGCCAGCCGCGCCGAGTTCGAGAAGCGCACCGCAGGGCTGATCGAGCAGTATGACGGCTACGAGCCCCTGCCCGGGCTGAAGCTCAACGGCCGCCAGAACCTCGGCGAGAACATCGGCGATCTCGGCGGGCTCGCCGTCGCCCATGCGGCCTATCGCCGTTACGTCGCGGAGAGGATGGGGGGCAAGGCACCGGTGATCGGGGGCCTTACCGGCGACCAGCGTTTCTTCCTGTCGTGGGGCAGGCTGTGGCGCAATGTCATGGTCGAGGCCGAGACCCGCCGCCGCGTGGTCTCGGACGTCCACTCGCCCGGCGAGTTCCGGGTCAACGGCGTCGTGCGCAATGTCGATGCCTGGTACGAGGCCTTCGGGGTGAAACCGAGCGACAAGCTCTACCTGCCGCCCGAAAAGCGCGTGCGGATCTGGTGAGGGCCCCACCGGCAATCATCGACCAATGACAAGGGGGATCATGTCATGACCGAACACGCCGAACCGGCGCCGCTGTGGCTGCGCATCCTGCAATTCCCGCCGATCAGGCTGTTCCTGCTCGGCTACCCGCTGTTCTACTGCCTCGGATTCAGCAATGCCTTCCTCGACCTGACCAGGGGCGTCGATCTGGCGGCGGCTTTCGCCGTGGCCGGCATGGTCGCGCTGGCGATGTGGATCTATGTCGGTTTCGGTCGGTTCATCGAGCGCCGCGAGGTCAGCGATCTGTCCCTGAGCCCGGGCCTCAAGGAGCTGGGGATCGGCATGGTGGTGGGGGCCGGGCTCTACACTCTCGGCGTGCTGGTGCTGATCGTGCTCGGCTACGGGAGGATCGAGGGCATGAACCCGGTGGTGGTCATGATCCCCGCGCTCTACCAGGCCTGCAGCGCGGGCTTCCTCGAGGAACTGCTGTTCCGCGGCGCGCTCTACCGGATCGTCGAGGAATGGCTCGGCAGCTGGATTTCGGTGGCGGTGTCATCGGTGGTGTTCGGCTTCGTGCACCTGATGAACCCGGACGCGACGCTGACCGGCGCGATCTTCATCAGCATCGAGGCCGGCCTGTTGCTGGCGGCAGCCTACATGCTGACCCGGAGGCTGTGGCTGGGCATCGGCTTCCACATCGCCTGGAACTACACCCAGTCGGCGGTGTTCGGCGGGGTGGTCTCGGGCAGCATCGCGCAACCCGGCCTGTTCAAGACGGTGTTCACCGGCCCCGATCTGATGACCGGCGGCGGCTTCGGGCTCGAAGCGAGCCTCGTTCCCTGCATCATCGCGACGAGCGCCGGGGCCTACCTCGCTTACAAGGCCGTGCAGCGCGGCCATGTGGTGCTGCCCTTCTGGAGCCGCGCCAGGGACGTGCCCGCACTGCGTCCGGCGAGCGCCTGAGGATGCGGGGGGTGGCGGCAGTGATGGCGGCGGCCAGCCTCGCCCTGCTGGCCCCTGCCCCGGCCATTGCGCAGGCGCCGCCCGTGCCTCCTCCGGCCGAACAGCACACCGCCGATTGCCGCGCGCCCGTCTTCGCGACCGATCAGCTGGTGTGCGCCGATCCGGCCCTGCGGGCGCTCGACAGCGAGGTGGCCGTCCTGCTGGCCGAGGCGGGGCCGCCTGCCGCCTCGCGCTGGATCGAGGCGCAGGACAAGTGGTTCCTGCGCCGCAGCCGCTGCGCCTTTGCCGCCGATCACCGCGCCTGTGCCGAGGCGGCGTATCGCGAGCGGCTCGCTCTGCTGCGCCCGCTCGATCCGGCCCTCGCCCGGCAGCCGGTACGCTGCGAGGATAGCGGGATCGCGGCGATTGCACTCGCGCCGGACAGGATCGTTCTGGTCGATCCGCAGGGCAAGGTGGCGGGCGCGGCGACGGTGAGCGCGGGGCGGAGCAACTGGCAATCCCACCTCGTCTTCACGCGCCGCCCGAACGCCTTCGCGATCCGCACCGCCGCGGGCGATGCGCAGCGTTGCCGGCGCTGAGGCCCGCGCAAACCGCCCTCGCCGCCCTGCGACAGGTGCCCGTCCGATCCCGGGCACGACCGACCGCGCGGCCTGCCCCAGGTTAAGGCGTGAGGGGGCCGCCTGCCTGTCTCCTGTGCGAAGAACGCAACCGCGCCCCGCCGCGCACCTTGCCCCAGGAGCTCCCATGAAACTCAAGCCCATCGACCAGCAGACCATCGTCATCACCGGCGGTTCGTCCGGAATCGGCCTCGCGACCGCGCGCATGGCGGCCAAGCGCGGTGCCAACGTGGTCATCATCGCCCGCAAGGAGGACGGCCTGAAGGCCGCCGCCGACCGCATCCGCGCCGAAGGCGGGCGCTGCGACACGATCAGCGCCGATGTCGGCAACCGCGAGGAGGTGAAGGCCGCCGTCGCCGAGGTGATCGAACGCCACGGCGGCTTCGACACCTGGGTCAGCAATGCGGGCGTCGGCGTCTATGCCAAGCTCGAGGAGCTCTCGGACGAGGACCACCACCAGCTGTTCGACACCAATTACTGGGGCGTCGTCCACTGCGCCACCGAGGCCCTGCCGCATCTGAAGAAGAACGGCGGCGCGCTGATCACCACCGGGTCGATATCCTCGCAGATGCCCGCGCCGGTGCTGTCGTCTTACACCGCCAGCAAATATGCGGTGAAGGGCTATATCGATTCCCTGCGGCTGGAGCTGATCCACGAAAAGGCGCCGGTTTCGGTGACGCTGATCCAGCCCTCGGGCATCAACACGCCTTTCGGAGAACACGCGCTCAACACGATGGATGACCGTTCCAAGGTGCCGCCGCCGGTCTATTCGCCCGACATCGTCGCCAAGGCCATCTGCCGCGCCGCCGAACATCCCACGCGCGACATGATCATCGGCGGCTCGGGCCGGGCGATGACCCTGCTGGCCACGCTGTTTCCCAACCTGTCCGATCAGCTCTTCGCCTATTCCTTTTACAAGACCGCGCTCGACAAGGACCGGCCCAAGCGGCCCGAGGAGGGCGGCGGCTTTCACAGGGGCGGCGGCGAGGGCCAGATCTACGGCGAACAGTCAATGCGCCGCACCAGCCTATACACCATGATGCGCAGCCGCCCGCTGGCCTCGCTGGCGGGTGTCGCGATCGCCGCCGGGGTCGCTGGCCTCGCGTTGCGCCAGCGTTGAGGGGGGAACGCGCGGGGCACCTCGCAGGCCTCGCGCATTTTCCTACTGGCGGCGCGCGCTATGGGGCAGGACGGCTCTTTCGCATCGTCCGCCCCTTCCGCGCACGCGCCCCCGGCGGTGAAAACGCAAAACACAGTGTCAACTTCGGTTTTGCCGATCATCCGTCTGAATTCGTGATAGAATTCCTGTAGGAATGCGAAGTTTACACTGTCAACTTTGTAAACTTCGCGCCAAAAGGCGGCTGCTTCCGCAGCCGCCTTCCGAGGCTCGAACCCGGCACCGTCACCAGAGCCGGCGATGGCTTTCCGGTCAGTGCGGCGCACCGTCCTGCGCAGGCGCGGCATCGGCAGCACGGCCCTGGCCGCTTGCCTGCGCCTCGCCGGCGATCAGCGCGCCACCGGAGGCGCTGAACATGCCCGCCGGCAGGGCCCGCGTCACCTTGCCCTGCTTGACGACCACCTGCTCCACCTCGCCGCGGCCGTTGGCGATCACCTCGCGCACCTTGCCGAGCGAGGCGCCCTCGGGCGTCATCACCGGCATCCCGCGCGAGACCTCGACGGTGCCCTCGCCGGCGGCAGCGGCGCTCCCGGCGGCCGCGAGGAGCGGGTTCGCCAGCGAGGCATTGCCCGAAGCCGAGCCGCTGCCCTGACCGCCCGCCCCGGCCGGCAACGCCGCCTGCGAAGCGAGGCCCTTGGCCTTTTGCACCGTCTGCCCCGCGGCGCCCTTGGCAGTGCCGGCGGCGTTGGCGGCGAGGCTCTTCGCCTGACCTGCCACCGGCGCGAGTGTGCCGGTCACCGCGTCGGTGCCGATCAGCTGCGCATTGGCGCTGCCCTGCCCCCTCCCCGAACCGCTGCCGCTCGCCTGCGCCATGCTGCCTACCGGGGGCACGACGAGATCGGCGAGGCTCGCGGTCGAGCCGGCGATCGAGCCCTCGGCGCTGCGCTCAGCCCGGACTGTCCCCTTGCGCGCATCGACCGACTGGCTGCCGCGGGTCGAACCCCGGCCGCTCACGGTGCTGTCGACCGTGCCGCGCACGGTGGTGGTGGTGCGCTCGATGGTGCCGCCCAGCGTGCCGCCGACGGTCCCTCCGAGCCCCCCGCCGAGGCCGCTTCCCAGCCCGCCGCCGCCGAGCAGCTGGGCCTGGGCCAGGCCGGGGACAAGCGCGAAGGCGCTGGCGATCAGAACGATAGTCTTCATGTCCGTATCCTTTCCTCATTTGCAGCGAGGCTCTTGTCGCTCGCACATGAAGGAAACGGACGGGGCGCGGGGTTTAATCCAACGCCGGGCGGGGCGCGCTACTTCCGCCTGCCGCAGCTCTCGCACAGCACGCCGCGGCCGTAGACCTCGTCCGGGCCCTTCTTGCCGAGGTCGCGGGCCTCGCGATCAAGCGTGCTTCTCCAGTCGCCCCCCTGCGCCACTGCGGCGGCAACCCGCACGGCTGCCAGGGGTGCGGCGAAGCTCGTGCCGCGGTAGACCTTGCCGGCCCCTTTCGCGCTCAGGGCATGGACCTCTGCTCCGGGCGCGGCATAGTCGAGATGGTGCGCCTTTCCGGCCTCGATCAGCGCGCGGCCCTTGCGGTCGACCCCGGTGATCGCCAGCACGCCGGCATAGGAGGCCGGATAGGCAGGCGGGGCGGCAGGACCGTCGTTGCCGACCGCCGCGACCACCACCACGCCTTTCGCCTGCGCCGCCCTGACCGCACGCTCGACGATCCCGTTGCGGGGGCCGACGAGGCTGATCGTCACCACCTTGCAGCCGCTCGCGGTCAGCCATCCGAGCGCCTTCGCGATGGCGAGCGCATTGCCGCCCGCAGGGTCGGTGCCATAGACATCGGCGACGAATGGGCGCGCGGCGCCGTGCCTTTCGAGCAGGCTCGCGACCGCACTGCCGTGATCGGACGGGTGCGGCGCGCCGGTTGCAAAGCCCTTCAGCGCCGCGACCGTCACGCCCTTCCCGCTCCCGCCGTCGATCATGCCGACCTTCACGCCGACCGGCGCAGCGGAAGCAGCCGCGGCGGCGACCGGAAGGGAGGCAGGCCGTGACGATGCGCCTGCCTCGAAGTGGAGGGAGTCCGCGTCCAGAGCCACACCCGGGGCAAGCTCTGCGGCACGCGCCTGCGTCTCGGCAAGGCTCAGGCCACGGGGAACCGCAAGGCGCACGACCGAGAAGCCGAGCCCCTCCAGCTCCTCGCGCGCCAGCACCCGGAAGCCCGCCGCCTCCAGCTTCCGAAGGTCGGCCTCGGCCAACCCGCTCGCCAGCAACTCGCCGCGCCGGGCGAGATTGCCGGCCGCATCGCGCTCGATCGCCTGCGGGTTCGCGCGCAGCAGCCGGTCGAGCGCACGGTCCCGGAGCCGCAGGAGCTGCCGCGCCTCGCGCCCGGTCAGTTCGGTTGCAGTGTCGAGGGTTCGATCCAGTCGGTCCGTCACCTCGCCGAGCACCCCTCCCACAGGCGGGACGCCGACCGGCACGCCGGGCACCGCAAGCTGTGCCGACGCCGGAGCCGTCAGCAGCGCGGCACAGCCGATCATCATGCGAAGGCGGGTAATGTGTCGCATCCTTGTCTCGATCCTCCATATCGCCTTAAGCATGGATGAAACGGACGAGGCCATCCGTTTCATCCTCAAGAAAGGCACGGAACGCTGTCACAGAGCTTCGAGAACCAGGTGCTCGCCCTGCTGCCGCGCTTGCGGCGGTTCGCGATCGGGCTTGCCGGGTCTCGGGCCGATGGCGACGATCTGTGCCAGATGACCATCGAGCGCGCCCTCGCCCGCCGCAGCCAGTGGCAGGAGGGGACGCGGCTCGACAGCTGGATGTACCGGATCATGCGCAACATCTTCATCGACGAGGGCCGGGCCACCACCCGTCGCCGCGAGACCTTCGTGGACGAGGACGCGGGTCTTTCGGTGGGCGGAGAAGGCGCGCAGGAAGCTGCGGTGGAACTGTCGATGGTCGACCGCGCGATGGCCCGCCTGCCCGACGACCAGCGCGAGGCGGTGCTGCTGGTGATGGTCGAGGGCTGGTCATACAAGGAAGCGGCCGAAATCGTCGGCTGCCCCGTCGGCACGCTCAATTCGCGGCTGGTGCGCGGGCGCGACGCGCTGATGGCGATGCTGGAGGACGGGCAATGAGCGTGACCGAGGAGATGCTGGCGGCCTATGCCGATGGCGAGCTCGATGCTGCCGGCATGGCCGAGGTCGAAGCTGCCATGGCCGCAGACCCGGCGCTCGCGCGCAAGATCGAAAACCACCGCGCACTCAAGGCAAGGCTCGCCGCGCATTACGCGCCCCTCGCGGAGCAGCCGGTGCCGGCGCATCTGGCGGCGCTCCTGACCGGGACAGGCGATACGGCGCCCGCCGGGGAGCCGCAGGTGGCCAGCCTTGCCGCCGAACGCCGCAAGCGAGGGCTCCCGCCCGCCGTCCGGCGCTGGGCGCCTTTCGCCGGTCCCGCGCTCGCCGCCTCGCTGATCCTCGCGCTGTGGCAGCCGTGGCAGAGCCCCGCGCAGGAGGGCTACGCTGGCGGTGAGCTCGCGGCGGTGCTCGACACCCAGCTGGCCGCCACGCAAGCCTCCGACGCGCCGACCCGCATCCTTCTGAGCTTCGAACGCGAGGGCGGGAACCTGTGCCGCGCCTACCGCTCCGGGGAGACGGGCGGGATCGCCTGTCGCGACGGGGCCGGATGGAAGATCGAACGCCAGTTCGCACTCGGTGACTCACCGGCGACCGAGTTCCGCCAGGCCGGCAGCGAGGCCGACCTGCTCGCCGCGGCGCAGGACATGGCCGCAGGCGGCGCGCTCGATGCAGCAGGTGAAGAGGCGGCTCGCCGGAGGGGCTGGCAGCCCTGATCGAGGACTCACGGAAAAGGGGCCGGCAGTTCTGCCGACCCCTCCCCGGTGCCTCGTTGTCGATTGTGATGCGGCGGATCAGTCCACCGTCACGGTGCCCATGCGATAGCCGCGCTTGGCCATCGCCTCGACATAGTCCTTGCGCTCCTTGCGCAGTTCGCGGCCGTATTCCTCCCACGCATCGCGCAGGTCCTCGATGTCGCTGGCACGGCGCAGGTCGGCGCTCAGTTCCTTCTGCGCCTCGGTGATGTCGATGCGGTAGTCGAACCACAGGCTGTTCTGGATGCCGGCGATGGGGCTGGTGATGATCCGGCGCTCCTCCTCGCGGGCAAGGCGTTCCTCGTAGAGGTCGCCGACGGCGGCGTGGCCGGCGGCCGCCAGCATGCCGAGCGCGATGACGGGTGTGGCGATTGCAAGCTTCATTGCGTGTCTCCTTTCCTGGACCTTCCGCCCCGGGCGGGACGGTCGAACAGGAAACGAGCGAGGCGCGCGGTTTAATTCACCGGGCCGGCACGCGTGTCCGGGGCCAAGTCCGAAAAGCTCAGTCGCGCTGATCAAATCTCTCGAGATCCTCCAGATCGTCGCAATCGGTGAGGAACAGTGCGACGGGCTTGAAGCGTTCGAAATGGATCATGACGGCGGTCACCAGAACGGTCAGGGGAACCGCCAGAAAGGCTCCGGCAACACCCCACAGGAGCGTCCAGAAGACGAGTGCCAGGAGCACCGCCAGCGGCGAGATCGCGAGGCGGCGACCCGTGATCCTGGGATCGACGAAGTTGCCGATCACCTGCTCGATCACCAGCAGCCCCGCGCCGACCGCGAGCGCGGTTCCCGGATCGCGGGTGACAAAAACATAGATGGTCGGCAAGGTTCCCGAGATGAGCGATCCCACCGTGGGGATGAAGTTCAGGAGAACCGTGAGCAGGCCCCAGAGCAGGACGTATTCCACCCCGAACACCAGCAGCAACCCGGCGTAGAGAAGCCCGGTCAGCACGCCCAGCAGCAGGCGGGTGATGAAATAGGCGCGGAACTTGGTTCCCACCGACCGTGCGATCGCGCGCCAGACCTGCCCCTTGCCCCGCCCGCTCGAGATCGAACGGATCTTCGCCTTGATGCTGGGCGCTTCGGTGAGCATCAGGAGCATCAGGAACAGGATAAGGACGATGCCGCCCAGCGTGCTGGCCGTGAGGTCGAGAATCGTCAGCGCGCTGGACGCCAGTTGCCCGCCGATTTCCATCCCCTCCTCCCTCGGGCCGGAGCCGGCACCCAGAGGGCCGGGCAAGGCAAACGGCAGATCTTCGAGCCGCGCGCCGAGTTGCGGGCCGATGTCGCGGGCCAGACGGTAGATGCTGCGCGCGGCGAACCCCACCCCGGTGAAAAAGGCGACGAGGATCGCGAGGACCAGGAGAGTTCCCGCCAAGGGCCCGAGCCAGCGCACCGGTCGAGGAACCCTGTTGCTGATCGCGGCAACGAGTGGCCAGACGCCCAAAGCCAGCAGCAGCGCTGTCACGGCTGGCATCAGGACAGGATAGGCTTCGCGCAGCAGCCAGAAGAGGGCGGCGGCTGCGATCACCAGCAGCAGATGGCGGCGGAGCGAGGATGCTTTCGCACCCTGGCGCAGGTCGTCTCCGGGCGGGCTGCTTCGCATGGCATGCCTTAGGCGTCTGCACGCCGGAATGTTCCGCCTCTCGCGGCGAGGTGGCGTTCACCGAGGAAGGACCGAGGCGGCTCCCGCGTCCCTTGCTGGCGGAGCGTCAGCCTCCCACGAACAGGATCGGAAACGCCTGCCACAACACAGCCACGAGGGCGATGGCGTTCACCAGCGTGGCGAGCATTGCCGCCCAGCCAGAGAATTCGTCACCTTCCCGCCGGATTGCCGCAAGGCCGCGCCGGGTGAGCCAGACCAGCGCCGCAAGGCAGGCCAGGGTGAGCGCCCCGGCGAGGAGCCGGGCGACAAGGATGCGCTCGGGAAAGATGCTGGCGATCGCATAGGCACCGAAGAAGTGGACGGTCCACACCACCAGGCCGCCCAGCAGGAACCTCCAGGTGCGCATCAGTCCGCTCCGGTGACGAGGCGAACGATCAGCGCCGCGGCACTCCCCTGCGCGGCGGCGTAGAGGACGAAGAGGGTGATGAGATCGACCGTGTTGTTGCGCGGACGGGTGACGAGGTCGCGGCTGGTGCGGCCGGCAAGAAACGCCGCCATGAGCGCTGCGACGACAGCGAGCATCAGCTGATTGGCGAGAAAGGCATGCGCCACCGCGCCTTGTCCGCTCAGTTCCGGATCGAGCCGCGGCGACAGGCTCCAGTAATCCGCGGCAAGCGACGGGAGCAGCAGAAGGGCTCCGGCCATGCTGGCGGTCGTAGGCGACCACCGGGTGCTCTTCTCACGCGCCAGCAGCCATCGTCCGAGCAGGACAAGCCCCGCCGCCCCCGCATAGAGCGCCAGCACCGGAGCGGCTGTCGCAAGCGCGGGCGGCTCCCGCCAGAAGTCCGGCTGCACGCCGAACAGATAGAGATAGCTGAACACGGTCATCAGGAAGAGCATGAAGATCACGATCAGCAGGATCACCATCGCCCACCAGCCGTGGGTGCGCGAGCCGGTGACATAGGTCGGCAGCATGATGCCGGCGCCCACGTCCACCTCCTCCGCCGCCACGGGGCGATCGGTGTCCCACAGCCAGCGCAGCACGCAGAAAACCGCGATGATCCCGCTCGCGATCGCCGGGGTGTAGGCCTCGACGGTCAGCAGCAGGAAGAAACCGGCGGTCGTCACGGCCGAGAACAGCGGCCAGACCGAGGGTCCGGGCATGATCTGGACATATTCGGGCTCGGCGCGGACGGGACTGGTGATCAGCGTCTCGCGGTGCCCGGTCGGCGCGCCGGGCAGGAAGTAGCGCCCTTTCTCGACGTCGCGGGCGAGGTCGGGATCGTCCCACAGCGGATAGCGGCTGTTGACCACCGGGATCGAGCGGGCGGAGTAGAGATCGGTCGGCAGCCATTCCAGCGTCGCCGCGCCGTAGCGGTTGCCCGCGCCCTCGCCCGTGGTGAAGCGGAAGTTGCGCGCCAGATCGACGAGGAACAGCGCCACGCCCGCGGCGAGGATGAAGGCGCCGAGGGTCGAGAGCATGTTGGTGAACGTCAGCTCTGCCCCGGGGAGGTAGGTATAGACCCGGCGCGGCATCCCCATGAAGCCCGTCACGTGCATCGGCAGGAAGGTCACGTGCATGCCGAGGAACATCAGCCAGAACACCCACTTGCCCAGCCGCTCCGAGAGCGGACGGCGGCTCGCCATGCCGACCCAGAAGTAGAACACGGCGAAAAGCGGGAAAACCGCCCCGCCGATCAGCACATAGTGAAGGTGGGCGACGATGAAGTAGGTGTCGTGTGCCTGCCAGTCGAAGGGCACCATCGCCACCATCACGCCGGTGAGCCCCCCCATCACGAAAATGACGAGCCCGCCGAGCACGAACAGCGTCGGCGTGTTGAAGCGTGGGCGGCCGACCGCGAAGGTCGCGATCCACGAGAACACCTGGATGCCGGCGGGCACGCTCACCGCCATGCTTGCCGCCGCGAAGAACCCGACCGAGAGTTCCGGCATACCGGTGGTGAACATGTGGTGCGACCACACGCCGAAGCTGATGAAGGCGGTGGCGAGGAAGGCGAGGATGATGAGGTCGTGCCCCACCAGCGCGGTGCGCGCGAGCGCCGGGATCATCGTCGAGACGAGCGCCGCGGCCGGTAGGAAGATGATGTAGACCTCGGGGTGGCCGAAGAACCAGAAGAGGTGCTGCCACAGGAGCGGATCGCCGCCGCGGGTCGGGTCGAAGAAGGGCCAGTTGAGGGCCCGCTCCAGCTCGAGGAACAGGGTGCACATGATGACCGCCGGAAAGGCGATGACGATCATCGCGGCGAAGACCAGCATCCCCCAGGCGAAGAGCGGCATCCGGGCGAGCGTCATGCCCGGTGCGCGGGTGCGCAGCACCCCGACGATGATCTCGATCGCCCCGGCAATGGCGGAAATCTCGATGAAACCGATGCCCAGCAGCCAGAAATCGGCATTGATGCCGGGCGAGTAGGCCTTGCTCGTCAGCGGCGGATACATGAACCAGCCGCCGTCCGGCGCGAGGCCGACGAAGAGGCTGGCGAAGAAGCACAGTCCGCCCACGAAATAGGCCCAGAAGGCATAGGCGGACAGGCGCGGGAACGGCAGGTCGCGCGCCGCCAGCATCTGCGGCAGCAGCATCACCCCCAGCGCCTCCATCATCGGCACCGCGAACAGGAACATCATCACCGTGCCGTGCATGGTGAAGAACTGGTTGTAGGTGTCCTGCGGCAGGATGCCCTGGAGCGGCAAGGCGAGCTGCACCCGCATCGCCAGCGCCAGCACGCCCGCCAGCAGGAAGAACAGGAAGGCCGCGCCCACATACCACAGGCCGACATAGTTGTTGTTGACGATGGTGAGGCGGGCCCAGCCCTTCGGGGCGGCCCAGATGCGCTTCAGGGCGTCGAGTTCCCCCTCCGGCCGCGGTTCGCTGGTCGGGAAACGGTTGTAGAGATCCGGATCGAAGCCGGTCTCCGACGTCACTTCTGCTGCTCCAGGTAGATCGCGAGGTCGCGGATGTCCTCGGCTGAGAGCACGGAATAGGGCGGCATGCGATTGCCGGGCTTGATCGCCTGGGCATTGCCGATCCATCCCATCAGCGTGCCGCGGTTGTTGGCAAGGATGCCCGCGCCCAGTGTCCGGCGCGTGCCGACATGGGTGAGGTCGGGCCCGGCCATGCCGTTGTGCGGCGTGCCCGCGATCCGGTGACAGGCGGCGCACCCGGCCGAGGCAAACAGGGCGGCACCGCGGCTTTCGACTGCGACTGCGGCAGCGGCGTCCCGCTCGCGCCGGGCAGCCATGATCTGCCGGAACTCGGCGGGCGGGTGCGCCACCACCACGAAGCCCATCAGCGCATGCGGCCCGCCGCAATATTCGGCGCACTGCCCTCCGTAGGTCCCCGGCTCATCCGCCCTGATCTTCATCAGGTTGACGCGGCCCGGGATCATGTCGAGCTTGCCCGACAGGCGCGGCACCCAGAAGCTGTGGATCACGTCGGCCGACCGCAGTTCGATCACGACCGTCTCGCCGACAGGGATGTGCAGCTCGTTTGCGTCGTGCAGCATCACCTCGCCCTGCTGGTCGAGGTAGGCAACGCGCCACCACCACATCTCCCCCGTTACGGCCACGCGCATCGTGCCCGGCGGCGGCGCTTCGGAAAGGCTGCGGGTCAGTGACAGGCCGTAGACGAGCAGAGCGGTGAGCACCACCAGCGGGAAGGCAACGCCGCCGATCCAGATCAAGGTCTGGCCACCCAGCTTCGCTCGCAATGCCGGCGGTCCGAACAGCGCCACCCACAGCGCCGCGAGGACCACGCCGAGCACGAGGACGGCCATGGCGAAGAGCACCCAGCTCAGCACCGCGATCGAGCCCGCGAAGGGCCCGGCTGGGTCCAGCACCGGCGGCGGCCAGCCCTTCAGCAGGGGATCAAGGCTCGAGCGTGTAGAGATATGCTGCCACATCTCGCGCCTCCCTTTCGCTGATCGGCATGGCCGGCATGGTGGTGCCCGGCAGCACCGCCGGGGCGTTGGCGACATAGGCCGCGAGCACGTCCGGCCGGTTCGGCAGCCGGCCCGAGATGAGGTTGCTGGCGGCAAAACCGTGGAGCGACGGCCCGACTTTCCCTTGGGGCCAGCGGATGCCCGGCACGGTATGGCAGCTGGCGCAACCGACCCTGACGATGATGTCGCGTCCACGCTCGGGACTGGCTCCGGGCATGTAATGGCGCTCCTCGGGTGGCGGCTTGCAGGCGGCGAGCACCAGCAGAAGGATCGAGGCGGCAGCTTTCGGCACGGCAACTCCCGGCAGAAGGTCGGAGCGAAGGGGTGGCTGCGGAACCTTTGCCATGCCGGCCATGTTCCCCCCCGGGTGAGTTTCCTGCGTGCCTGCGGACGGGCCCGGGTCGCATTGCTGCTGCCGGCAATCGCGGCTTGCGCCGACGTCGACGATGCGTCCGATCGCCGGTTCGCGGCCACCGGCGAGATCATCGCCCTGAGCGGAGCCGGTGCGGGTGCGGCCAATGCCTGCTTCACCTGTCATGGCCTGGAGGGGCGCGGGAACGGGGCCGGCGCTCCGCGGCTGGCGGGGCTCGATGTCGGCTATCTCGAACGGCAGATGCGCGCCTATGCCGATGGACGGCGGCAGCACGCACAGATGAGCTGGATCGCCGGCAGGCTCGACCAGTCGGAGCAGCTCGCCGTCTCGGCCTACTATGCCGCGCTTCCCTACCAGCCTGAACGCGAGGCCGTCCTGCCTCCGGCGCCCGTCCTCTGGCAGCGCGGCGATCCTTCGCGCGGCTTGCAGCCCTGTGCAGCCTGCCACGGCGATGCCGGACAGGGAATGGGACCCGCCAATCCCGCGCTTGCAGGGCAACCGGCGGCCTATCTCGCCCGCCAGCTGCATCAGTGGCAGGTGGCGAAGCGGCGGACCGATCCGGGAGACGTGATGCTGCAGATCAGCCGGCATCTGACCAACCGGGAGATCGCGGAACTGTCTGACTTTGCCGCCCGGCTTCCCGGGGGTGTTCGGCGTCCGGCACTTGCGGAAGGATCCCCCGCAGCACATCGTGACGATCCCAGAAGTGATGCTTCAGCGCCGCGCCGACGTGGAGCGGCACGATGATCATGAGCAGCCAGACAAGCAGCCGGTGCACGTCCTCGGCCCAGTCGAGAATGCTCCAGCGCAGCGTCAGCGGCAATTCCTCGAAGGGCATGCGCGGCCAGGGGATCGCTCCGGCCAGATAGAGCGGCCCCGGCTCGGCGACCGAGGACCACATGGCCCAGCCGCTCAGCGGAAGGCCGAAGAAGGCGAGATAGAAGAGGTAGTGGATCACATAGGCAAAGGTGCTCTGCCACCCTTGCGTGTCGGCATCGTTGTGAGGTCCCGGGATGATCATTCGCCAGATCACCCGACCGACAGCGAGCAGCAGGACCGGCAGCCCCGCAGCGCTGTGTACCTCGTAGGCGAAGAGCTTGTCCCCGCCGGGCCACAGAAAGCCCGTGTACCAGCCCCAGCCGAGCTGGAACAGCACCAGGAACGCCATGATCCAGTGGAAGGCGATGCCGACGGGGGTGTAGTGGCCGCGCTCGGTCCACCGGCGGGCCCAGGCGCGCAGCCGCTCGATCATGCCGCCTCCGCCACCCGCTCGCCGGCGAGCCAGCGGGCGAGGATCGCGGCGGCGGCGAGGAGATAGAGTCCCGCCCCCGGCGCCCACATGATGAGGCCCGCGAGCTGCTGGTCCTCGAGCGGTGCCAGACCCCAGGCACCGGTGCTGCCGAAATGCGGCGCATAGAGCGGCGCGCGCGAAAAGGTCAGGAGAGCGCCGAGCAGGCCCATCTGCACCATCGTCGCCAGCAGCGCCGCGACGGCGGCGAGTGGCTCGGCGGCGCGCAGCTTCAGCCACAGCAGCAGGGCGCTCCCGAGCAGGCTCGCCTGCATCGCCCAGTAAAGCGTATGGTTCGACAAGGCGGCCGCGTAGAGATCGGGCGCGTGCCACGCCCAGAAGACGAGGGCATGGATGGCCGTCCACAGAGCCAGCCCCCCCGGCGCGCGGACGGTCGGGGGCATCGCAACCGCAACAAGCGGCGCCAGCACGCCCACCAGCACGATGTGATGCACCGTGCGCGCCGCGAACAGCGCCGAGGTTAGCGCGCAGAAGGGGGACACGAACAGCACCGCTGCCAGCATCCAGCCCGCAATGAAGGCCTGACGCGAACGGCCGCCCCGGCCGAGCCCGGCGCGGAAGATCAGCGGCATGGCGACGAGCCCGAGCAGCAGCCACGGGTCGAGGTTCCAGCGCGACAGCCACTCGCCCGGCTCCGGGGCGGCGCCGCAATACGGCAGCCACTGCGGCAGGCCCGCCTGCACCATGTCCGTTCTCCCAGTCCTGCGGCGAGCGCCGCGGTGGTCAGCGCGCAGCGGTGCGCGCCGGCGGCGTCACGCGCCAGATCGTGTTCGAGAGGTCGTCTGCGACGATCAGCGCCCCGCGCGGGTCGACCGTCACGCCGACCGGGCGGCCCATCGTGTCGCCGTCCGCCTGGAAGCCAGCCACGAAATCGACCGGCGGTCCGGCGGGCCGACCCCCGCGGAAGGGCACGAAGATGACCTTGTATCCGACCGGCTCGTTGCGGTTCCAGCTCCCGTGCATCCCGACGAAGACGCCTTCCTCGTAGCCCGCTCCCATGGCCGGCACCGAAAAGGCGAGGCCGAGCGGCGCTGTGTGCGATTGCAGG
The DNA here is from genome assembly GCF_056868655.1 of Porphyrobacter sp. THAI-01a. Taxonomy (NCBI): domain Bacteria; kingdom Pseudomonadati; phylum Pseudomonadota; class Alphaproteobacteria; order Sphingomonadales; family Erythrobacteraceae; genus Porphyrobacter; species Porphyrobacter sp. THAI-01a. Next base: position 2,600,241 of record NZ_CP180579.1, read on the forward strand.
CTATAGTCGGGCCTTACGGTTGCCCGGACGAGATCGGGACGCTGCGGCTGCACCCGCGTATCGACGTTTGGTCCCCAATAGGCGTAAGGCCAGCCGTAGAAGGCGCCTTCGCGCACCGTGGTCAGGTAGTCGGGCACGAGATTGGCGCCAAGCTCGTCGCGCTCGTTCACCACCGCCCACAGCTGGCCGGTGCCCGACTGCACGGCGAGCGCCGTGGGGTTGCGCAATCCGGTGGCGAAAGGCCGTGCGGCGCCGGTCTCGGCGTCCACCTCCCAGACCATCGCACGGTTCTCCTCGACCTCCATGCCGCGTTCGCCCACGTTCGAATTGGAGCCGATCCCGACATAGAGGAAGCGCCCGTCGGGGCTGGCGGTCATCGCCTTGGTCCAGTGGTGGTTCACTTCCGAGGGCAGGTCGGCGAGCTTCACCGGAGGGCCGCTCGTGCGCGTCTGGCCCGGCTCGTAATCGAAACGCACGATCGCGTCCTGGTTGGCGACGAACAGGCGGTTGCCGATCAGCGCAAGCCCATAGGGAGCGTTGAGGTTCTCGGCGAAGACGGCGCGCCCCTCGTAGCGGCCGTCACCGTCGGCATCACGCAGCAGGGTCAGGCGGTCGCCCCCCTTCACCGGGCTGGTGCCCTGTTTCTTGATGTAGCCGGCGATCAGGTCCTTGGGCGTCAGCACCGGGGCACTGCCGCCCATGCCCTCCGCCACGAGAATGTCGCCGTTCGGCAGCACGAGGCTCTGGCGCGGGATTTTCAGGTCGCTGGCGATCGGAGTCACCGCGAAGCCTTCCGGCACGACTGGCCGCCGGTCGCCCCAGCCGGCGGGGCTGGCGATGTTCATGCTCGGCACGAGGCCGCGCTGCTGGGCGGGCAGGTCCGGGTTGGGGCCGTATTGCGTTGCCTCGGGGTCGCCGGCGCAATGCGCGAGCAGCACGGCTGCGGCGAGGGTCGGGAGAGCTCTGGTCATGCCGGCCTCCGCCCGCGCAGCCTTGTGAAGGCCGCCCAGATCGCCGCAAGTGCGAGCGCCAGCACGATCAGCGAGAGGATCAGCCCCGTCGGCATCGCCGCCCATGCGTCCTTGGCATGGACCAGCGCATTGACGAAGCCGACCACGAACGTGGCTGCCAGCAGACCGGGGGCGATCCATCCAGCGCCGCGCAGCGCCTCGATGGCGGTCCAGACGAGCGCGAGGCCGACGAACACCAGCCCTCCGGCGATCAGCCAGGAGGCGAAGTTCGTCCACTGCACCTCGTATGTCGCGGAATAGGCCCAGTCGGCGAGCAGGGCGCCGAGGAACAGGGGCGGGGCTCCCGCGATGACCACTGCCCGCAATGGGTCGAGGATTCTGAGACGGTCAGACGCATGCGTCGCGGCCATTCGCTTTCCTTTCTCGCGGGTTTGCGGCGACACGCACTCTTCCGGTGGAACCGGCGGAGGAGGGCGGCACCTCGAAGGCTGCAGGATGTGAACGGCCGTAACCTGACGCCTCGCCTAACCCGCGGCCATGCGGGAGGTTTGCATTATGCGTTAGTTTCGGGCGGCCCTCCTGCTAGCCGCATGACCGCCATGTCGGCTGTCACGTTGCCGAGCGTGCGAAACACGTCGGGCAGGGTCTCGATCGCGAGCAGCAAGGGGAGCAGCGTCACCGGAACGCCCATCGCGATGCACACCGGGGCGATCACGGCGAAGAACGATACCTGCGCCGGGAGGCCGACGGCGCCCACGCTGACAGCCGCCGCCACCAGCGCACCTATGACGAGGGTGGCGGGAGCGAGCGGCACACCGTGGACCTGCGCCAGATAGACCGCGACCGCCACGTTGGCGGCGGCGCTGGCGGCCCGGAAGAGCGACACGGCTAGCGGCAGGACGATCCCCGCGCTCGCGCCGTCGACCTTCACCAGCGGCGCTGCGGCGACCATCACCGGCAGCGAGGCGAGCGAGGACTGGGTGCTCATCGCCACGGCCTGCGCCGGCAGCGCCGCCCGGGCGAAGGCAAGCATCCCAATGCGGCCCGCGATGGCGGCGAACAGGTGCATGAACAGCGCGATCGACAGGCACACCGCGATGATCACGATGACATAGTGGAGCAGCACTCCCGCCGCCCCCGCCCCGAGCGCGATCCCGACCCCGAAGGCGAGCGCGAACACGCCCAGAGGCCCGATCCACAGCACCCAGCCGACGATCACCAGCATCACATCGGCGACGGCGCGGAACACGCGTGCGAGCCCGGCACCGAGTTCGCGCTCGATCCGGGCAAGCGCGAAGCCGAACAGCATGGCAAAGAGCACGAGCGGCACCATCGCGGTCTCGGCGCTTGCGGCGATGATGTTGGCAGGGACGATGGCGTCGACCCAGTCGCCCTCGCCACTCGCCGCAGGAGGGGCCGTGCCGCCGACCAGCCGGTCCGCACCTTGCGGCATGGGCCACGCTTCGAGCAGCAGCATTGCAACGCCCCCGCCGATCAGCGCGGCGGCTGCGAGCAATAGTGCGAACCATCCCAGAGCGCGGCGCGAAATGGCGTTGCCGCCACTCTGGCCCGCCTCGTAGACGCCAGCGATCAGCAGCGCGGTGACCAGCGGCACCACCGTCATGGTGAGGGCGTTGAGCCACAGCTTGCCGACCGGCCGGGCCACGGCCAGAAGGTCCGCCTCGTAACCGCTGCCGTTCGCCACCGTGCCCGCGACGAGCCCGCCGGCGAGCGCCGCCAGCAGGCGAACAGGCGGCGTGTTGAGCGCGAAGCCCCTTTTGCTCATGGACGGCGGTCGATGCGCAGGCCCACCGCCGCGATGCGATCGACGCCGGCATAGGCCGCGCCGGAGAGCTCGTCCCCGAAGATGTCCGGGTCGAGCAGGCGGTAGTCGAGCGTGTAATCCGCGCCCGGCAGGCATTCGGCTAAGGCATCGCGCACCACATCGCGGCCCGCGACGATCGAAACGCCCGTATGCATGACCAGCCGGCCTCCCGGCGCCAGCAGGCGGATCCCGCCGAGCGCCCAGTCGAGCGACAGCCTGCCGCCGAACAGGTCGCCGCCGTCCCGGTAGGCGCGCCGCTCGGTGTCGATCATGAAAGGCGGGTGCATGACGATGAGGTCGTAACCGCCTGCAAGCTCGTCGGGGGATCGCACCTGCTCAAGAACGAAGTCGATCCCGGCATGGGCGGCGTTCGTCCCGGCGAGCGCCAGCGCGCGGGGGTTGATGTCCGCCAGCGTCAGGCTTGCGCCGGGCAGATGGGTCGCGGCGGTGATGCCGCCGACGCCTGCCCCTGCCCCGTAGTCGAGGATGCGCACCGGACCAGCCAGGCCCTCCAGATTGCGCAGGATGTAATCCCCGAACCGATGGCTGTCGGGGCCGAGGAACACCGCGTCCTGCTCCACCGTGGGAAAGCGCGAATGGATGAAGAGGTTGCCGAACACCCGCGAGACCCTGACGCGCGAGACTATGAGCCCGTCGCCGCGCCGTTCCAGGAACTCCGCCCGCTCGAGCGCCCCCAGCACGGGATCAGGAAGACCATCGCTTCGGCACGGACGGCTCCAGCCCAGCAAATCCATGAGGTTATCGCCCACCTTGCGTCCTTCGCGTTCCAGAACCCGCATATGCGAAGCCGGGGTCGGGGCCAGAAAGTCGTAATCCAGCCTTTCGAGAGCCCCCAGCAAATCCATCGCCGCGCTGTGCCCGGGCGGAGCTTGCGCCGGCGCTGCCATTTCGCCCGTGTCCCGTTGCGCGTTCATCCTGATACCTCCCTTGTCCCGGTATGATCCATGCGCCGGGTGGGGGGACAAGACAGCGGCGGAAGGGTTTGTTCCGCCAGCGCACGACCTTGCGATGTCTGACGTGCAACATCGGCTGAAGCGAGGAACGACCGGGGGACGACAAAGGGACGACAGGGGGACGACAGGGGGTCAAGGGAGGCCTGCCCGCACCTTTTCGCCGCTTGTGCGGGCCCGACCATCCGCTGCCGGAACATGGCCGACCAGTGGCGCCCGCCGTGATCACTCCTGCCGCACACTTCCCTTTGGAACCGATGTTATGGCCCCGCGTCCCTGCGCTGGCGATGATCGGCTCCTTTCCTCTTCCCTTTCGGGAAAACCAAGGATTTCCGATGGGTCGGCCGGATGATGATCTCAGCGCGTATGTCGTGGAACCTCGCGCACCGTGGAGCTTGCGCGATCACACGATCTATCGCGGCGCCCACTATCACAGCCACACGCCGATGATCCGGCTCATGGTCGATCTCGGGCAGCTCGAGCAGTGGCCGACCTCGCGGCTGGAGGATTTCGCGGACCGCCTGCTCGCCATGCTCCCCGGACTCGCGCGGCACCGATGCAGCCGCGGGCACGCCGGGGGCTTCGTCGAGCGCCTGCGCGAGGGCACATGGCTCGGCCATGTCGCGGAGCACGTCGCGCTCGAGCTGCAATGCGAGGCCGGCCACCGCGTCACCCGCGGCAAGACCCGCAGCGTGAAGGGCCGCCCGGGCGTCTACAACGTCATGTTCGCCTATCGCGAGGAGGACGTCGGCCTTGCAGCCGGGCGGATCGCGCTGGAACTGGTCGACGACCTGCTGCCCGAACGCCTTTCGGGGATCGGGAGTCTGGACAGGCTCGCACCGCTGGAGGGCGGCTTCGACCTTGCCCGGCGGCGCGCGCAGCTCGCCCGGATCGCCGCCGCCCGCGCGCTCGGGCCGACGACGCAGGCGCTGGTCGACGAGGCCGAGCGGCGCCGCATCCCGGTGACGCGGCTCGGGCGGGGGAGCCTGATCCGGCTCGGCCACGGGCGCTACCAGCAGCTCATCCGCGCCAGCATCACCGGCAAGACCGCCTTGCTGGCGGCCGAGGCGGCGGGCGACAAGGACTACACCAAGCAGCTCCTCGCCGCGCACGGCATCCCCGTGCCGACGGGGGTGGTGGTGCGGAGCGAGGAGGAGGCCCTGCGCGCCGCCGCCCAGCTCGGCTATCCGCTGGTCACCAAGCCGCGCGACGGGAACCACGGACGCGGCATCACCACCGGCATCCTCGAACCGCGCCAGCTGTGCGCCGGCTTTGCGGCGGCCCTTGCCGAAGCGAGGCGCGGCGAGGTCATCGTCGAACGGTTCTTCGCCGGGCGCGATCACCGCATCCTCGTGGTTGACGGCAAGGTCGTGGCCGTGGCGCAGCGGGTGCCTGCCGCCATCACGGGCGATGGCATCTCGACCGTCGAGGCGCTCGTCGCAGCCGTGAACCGCGACCCGCGCCGGGGCGTGGGCCACGAGAAGGTGATGACCCGCATCACGCTCGACAAGGCGGCCGAGGACCTGCTGGCGCAGGCCGGGCTCACCCGCGACAGCGTGCCCGCAAGGGGCGAGACCGTCGTGCTCGCCGCCACCGCCAACCTTTCGACCGGCGGAACCGCCATCGACCGCACCAACGAGGTCCACGCCGACAATGCCGCCATCGCGGCACGCGCGGCCATGGTGCTCGGGCTCGACGTTGCGGGCGTCGATTTCATCGCGCCCGACATCGCGACACCGGTGCGCGAGACCGGCGGCGGGGTGATCGAGGTCAACGCCGCACCCGGCTTCCGGATGCATCTCGAACCTTCTGAGGGCGCCTCGCGCGATGTCGCACGACCCGTGATCGAGATGCTCTTCCCGCGCGGCGCCCGCTCGCGCGTGCCGATCTTCGCGATCACCGGCACCAACGGCAAATCGACCACCGCGCGCATGCTGCGCCACATCTTCCGCTTCACCGGCAGGATCGTCGGCATGACCTCGACGGCGGGCGCATGGGTCAACGATACACTGATCGTGCCGGGCGATGCCACCGGCCCGCGCAGCGCGCGGATGGTGCTGAGCGACCCTTGCGTCGAGGTCGCAATCCTCGAGACCGCGCGCGGCGGCATCCTTCGCGAAGGCCTGGGCTATGATCAGGCCGATGTCGGCGCGGTGCTCAACGTCACCGCCGATCACCTCGGGCTGAAGGGCATCGACACGCTGGAGCAGCTCGCCGAGGTCAAGAGCCTCATCATCGAAAGCGTGCGCCGGCGCGGCGCATCGGTGCTCAACGCCGACGATCCCCTGACCCGCAGGATGGCGCGGCGCGCGGGCGGCAAGGTGATCTGGTTCTCGCTTGCCGGAGGCGAGGAGGACATGGCGGGGTGGCTGCGCGACCACATCGAGGCGGGCGGCGCGGCGGTGGTGCGCGAGCCGGGGCCGGACGGGGGCACGATCGTGCTCCACCGCGAGGGCCTTCGCGAGGTGGTCCTTCCCGCCGCCTCGATCCCGGCGACGCTCCACGGCCTTGCCACCTTCAACATCGCCAATGCGCTCGCGGCGGCGGCGATGGCGGCAGCGCACGGCATCTCGCTGCCGACGATCCGCTCGGCGCTGGGCACCTTCCAGTCGGATTTCGAGAACAACCCGGGCCGCCTCAACGTCCACGATGCACACGGCTTCCGGGCGATCATGGACTACGCCCACAACGTCGCGGGGATCGAGGCGCTCGGCGAAGTGGTCGAGGGTCTGCGCCACCGCTACCAGCGCACCATCGGGGTGATCTCGGTCCCCGGTGACCGCCGCGACGAGGACATTCTCGCGATGGCACGCATATCGGCACGGCTGTTCGACGAGCTGGTGTTCCGCGAGGACCCGGTCACCCGCGGCAGGCCGCGCGGCGAATTGCTCGGCCTGCTCATCCGGGGCGCCGAGGAAAGCGGCTTTCTGCGCGGGTCGGTGCGCTCGGTGCAGAGCGAGCCGGAGGCGAACGCCATCGGCCTTGCGCTCGCCGGGCCGGGCGACCTCCTGGTGCTGACGCCCAGCGATGTCGCCGGGTGCTGGAAGCAGGTCACCGAATTCCGGCCCGCCGAGGCGATCTCTCCGGCGTCCCACGCTGCCCTTGCGGAGCACGGCGCGTGAGGAGTGATCAGACGAGGTGGACGATCCTGGTCCACGGCGGCGCCAAGACCATCGCCGCCGAGGATGAAGCGGCCAACCGCGAGGGCCTTGAGGAGGCCGTGCGCGCCGGGGCGGGGGTACTCGCCTCGGGCGGCACGGCCGTCGCGGCGGTCGAGGCGGCGATCCGGGTGATGGAGGACCGTCCGGTTTTCAACGCCGGCCGCGGCTCGGCCACCACCCGCGACGGCGGCATCGAGATGTGTGCGGGCCTGATGGACGGTGCCACGCTGCAGGTGGGCGCCGTCGCTGCCCTGCCGCTGGTGCGCCACCCGGTCAGTGTCGCGCGCGAGGTGCTGGACGAGCGCGAGATCCTGCTCGCCGGCACCGGCGCGCTCGCCTACGCACGGCATTTCGGCGCGGAAATGCGGGCGGAGGACGGGCACGAGCGGCTACGGGTCGCGGCGAGCGCCGATGCCGATGGCGACACGGTCGGAGCGGTGGCGCGCGACAGCGACGGCGATTTTGCCGCCGGCACATCGACCGGGGGGCTCGAGGGGATGCTCGCGGGCCGGGTCGGAGACAGTCCGCTGCCGGGCTGCGGCTTCTATGCCGACAACGAGCTCGGCGCGGTCGCGCTATCGGGCGACGGCGAGGCAATCGCGCGGCTCGCGCTGGCATCGCGCATCGTCGACAGGCTCGACCGGATGGACGTGACGCCGGCGATCGAATGCGCGCTCGCACGCATCGCGCGGCTGGGGGGCGAGGCGGGAGCGGTCGCCCTCGACCGCAGCGGCCAGCCCGGCTTTGCCCACAACAGCTCCCACTTTGCCGTGGCCCTGATGCGGGCCGGCGATGACGGGCCCGCGATCTGGCTCCGGAGCGACGAGGAGCCTCGCACATGAACGGGCCGCTGTTCGTCATCGGCGGTCACGAGGATCGCGATCCCGAAGGGCGCCGCACCATCCTTGCCGCGATCGCAAGGCGGCTCGGCGGCGACAAGCTGGTGATCGCGACCACCGCCAGCCCCTCCCGCACCGGATATTTCGACGCGTATCAGGCTGCCTTCGCAGGTCTGCACGAAGGCGAGCTGGTCGAACTCTATCTCGACCGGCGCAGCGAAGCGGACGGGCCGCAAACCCGCGACCTGCTGGAAGGCGCGCGGGGTATCTTCTTCACCGGCGGCAACCAGACGCGGCTCACCAGCATGATCGCGGGCACCGCAGTCGACGCGTGGCTCCAGCGGTTGCATGGCGAGGGAGGGCTGATCGCGGGCACCTCCGCAGGCGCCTCGGCGCTGAGCGCGGCCATGCTGGTCTCGGGCGACAGCGACGAAAGCGGACGGCGCGGCGCGGTGGAGATGGCCCCCGGGCTCGGCCTTCTCGAAGGCACGATCATCGACCAGCACTTCGCCCAGCGCGGGCGGATCGGGCGGCTGGTGGCGGCGCTGGCGGCGGCGCCGGGATCGCTCGGCCTCGGGCTCGACGAGGACACGGCGGCGGTGGTGGAGAACGGCAGGCTTGCGGTCATCGGGTCCGGGGCGGCCTATGTCCTCGATGGCAGGGGAGTGGGTTACTCCAACGTGTCGGAGGTGCGCCCGGGCACGCCGATCACGGTGCACGACCTCGGGCTGCACGTTCTCGGCCATGGCGGCGCGTTCGACCTGTCGGGCCGCAAGCCGCTGGTTCCGGCTTCCGGCGAGGGAGAGCACGATGGCTGATGCCGCCCCCGCACGTCTGCCGCTGGACCTGCCTGCCGGCCCGCAGGCCCGCCGCCGCATCGTCATCATCGGCGGCGGGTTCGGCGGGATCGCCTGCGCCCGCGCGCTGGCCCGCGCGCCGGTCACCGTGACGCTGATCGACCGCAACAACTACCACCTCTTCCAGCCGCTGCTCTACCAGGTCGCGACCGCCGCGCTCTCGCCCGCCGACATTGCCGAGCCGATCCGCAAGATGCTGCGCCGCCAGCGCAACGCCGAGGTGGTGATGGCCGAGGTGACGGGCATCGACACCGCAGGGCGCGAAGTGCTGACCCGTGACGGCGCGGGCATCGGCTACGACACGCTCGTGATCGCCACCGGCTCGGTCTACAACTATTTCGGCAACGAGGCCTGGGCACAGCACGCCCCGGGGCTCAAGACCATCGACAATGCCCGCGCGATCCGCACCCGCGTGCTGATGGGCTTCGAATGTGCCGAGCGCGAGAGCGATCCGGCGCGGCGGCGGGCGCTGATGACCAGCGTGATCATCGGCGGCGGACCGACGGGCGTGGAGATGGCCGGTTCGATCGCCGAACTCGCCCGCCACGCGCTAGCCCGCGATTTCCGCCACATCGACCCGCGCGAGGCCCGGGTGGTGCTGGTCGAGGCCGGACCGCGCCTCCTTGCCGCGTTCCCCGAGGAACTCTCAGCCTATGCCCTGCGGCGTCTCGAGGCGCTGGGCGTGGAGGTGCGGACCGGCGAGGCGGTCGAGGAGGTGAACGTCCAGGGCGTGCAGCTGCCCGGCGAGTTCCTTGCAGCGAACGCGATGGTGTGGGGTGCGGGCATCCGCGCCTCGCCCGCCGCGCAATGGCTCGGCATCACGCCCGACCGCGCGGGGCGCATCCCGGTCGATGCGCGGCTGGAGGTGGAGGGCCATCCCGGCATCTTTGCGCTCGGCGACACGGCCGCAGCTCCGGGGGAGAGCGGCGATCCCCTGCCCGGCCTTGCGCAGGTCGCCAAGCAGCAGGGCGAGCATCTCGGGCGCGAGTTGGCGCGGCAGCTGCGGGAGGGCGGGGAAGTCGCGCCCTTTACCTTCCGCAACCGCGGCAACACCGCCATCATCGGTCGCCACGCCGCCGTCTTCGATTTCGGCAGGCGGCGGCTGAAGGGCTATCCGGCCTGGCTGCTGTGGGCGGTGGTGCATGTCTACCTGCTCGTCGCCTTCGAACAGCGCGTGCTGGTGAGCATCCAGTGGCTGTGGCGCTACGTCACCTTCCAGCGCGGGGCGCGGCTCATCACCGGGCCGGACACCAACCTTGGTGAGGGCGCCGCGCGCGGCCCCGCGCCACAGCCACCGGCGTGATCCACGACATCCTCATCGTCGGCGCGGGGCCCGCCGGGCTCACCGCCGCGCTCTACGCCGCGCGCTTCCTGCGCTCCGTGCTGGTGCTCCACGACGGCACGCCGCGCGCCGCGCAGATACCGCTCTCGCACAATGTCCCCGGGCACGAGGCGGGGATCGCCGGCCCCGATCTCCTCGCCCGGATGACGGCCCATGCCGAGCATAGCGGCGCTGAGGTCGTGGCCGCCCATGTGACGGATGCGCGGCGCACGAGCGAAGGCTTCTTCACTCTCACCGGCGCGGACGGCGAAGGCTGGATGGGCCGCGCGCTGATCCTCGCCACCGGCATCGCGCAGAACCAGCCGCCCTTGCCCGAGGACGTGCACCAGGCGGCGGTCGATGCGGGCGTGCTGCGCTACTGCCCGGTGTGCGACGGCTTCGAGCATCGCGGCCAGCGGATCGCGGTGCTCGGCTGCGACGTCTCGGGCGCGGCCGAGGCGATGTTCCTCAGGGGCTATTCCGGGGACGTGACCCTGATCCCGCGCCGCGACGTCGAACTGACCGGCGAGGAACGGCGCGAGCTCGAGGCGGCGGGCGTTCACGTGCTGGGCCGGGCCGTGACCCGTTTCGAGCCGACGGAGCGCGCGATGCAGCTCCACGTCGAGGGCGACGGCGCGCCTCTCGCCTTCGACGTGCTCTACCCTGCGCTCGGCTCGCGGCCCCGCAACGCTCTGGCGCGGCAACTCGGGCTCGGCCTCGGCGAGGAGGGCACCGCCCCCGAGACCGCGCATCTCGGCACCGACATTCCCGGCCTGTGGTGCGCGGGCGATCTGGTCGAGGGGCTCGACCAGATCAGCGTCGCGATGGGGCACGGTGCCTTCGCGGCGACCCGGGCGCACAACTGGCTGCGCGCCCGCGACGGGGAGACGGTGGAAGCGGTGCTCGGCCATGATGCGAGCGCTGCGGGCGGCTAGGCGCGCGTGCTGGTATTCCAGGTCAGTGTCTCTGCGTGCCGCCCGGCGATGATGGGCGCCCACACAGGAGACGGATCATGGCACAGAAGGGAGCCGGGGGTAACCCCGGCGCGATCACCAGCAAGGGCGGCGACGGCGCGAGCGGCAGCACCGGCACGGGCCGGGGCGGTGGCAACAATGCGCGCGGCAAGTCCTCAACCGGACAGACCAAGGGCAACGACAAGCGCGCCGACAAGGGCAAGCCCGCAACCTAGGCGACATTCGTTGATCGGGCCCTCCCGTGCGAGATCGCGCAAAGCGATGCGTTCGATGCATCGCGCCTGAAGCACGCTCGAAAGGCGTTGCCAAAGACTGAACATATGTTTAGTCTGCCGCGAAAGAATCGCGCACCGGAGAGTCCTGATGGAAGAAATGACGATTCGGCGGATGGAGTTTGCCTTCCAGCCTGACATGGATCTCGTCTTCGTGAAGGACGACCCCGAGATGTCCTTCATGTTCCTCGGCGCATGGATGATGCTCCCCTACCTCGAACCGTTCCTCATCCGCACCATGCGCGATGCGCTGCCGCAGATCCGCGACCCGCAGCTCAAGGAGGATCTCAAGCGGTTCTGCGCCCAGGAGGGCGAGCACTACAAGCAGCATGCCCGCGCCAACGAGTTGATCCGGGCGCTGCATCCCTCCTACGAGGCGCTGCTGCCGCTGGAGAAGGAGCTCGATGCGGAGCTGAAGGCCTTCACCCGCGACAAGCCGCTGAAGTTCAAGCTCGCCTATGCCGAAGGCTTCGAGAGCATGACCAGCGCCATGTCGCGCGCCCAGTTCGAGGTGGGGCTATACGACCGCACCGACAGCCCGCTCGCCGACCTCGCGAAGTGGCACGTGATGGAGGAGCTGGAACACCGCACGGTCGCCTTCGATGTCTATGAACACATCGTGGGAAGCTGGTTCTACCGCATGAAGCAGAGCCTGTGGTCGCAGAAGCACTACCTGGGGTGGGTCAAGCGGTTCCGCGATGTGCTGGTGGCGCCGCAGGGGGAACTGTTCGCGGCCTATGACACCCCCGAGATCAGGGCGCGGCGCAAGGCGTTCAACAGCCACTATCTGAGGCGCGGCATCCCGCGCGTGCTGGCGACCTACATGCCCTGGTACAACCCGGCCAAGGTCGATCTGCCCGAGCAGTTCCAGATCGCCCGCGAGCATTACTCGCAGACCGCCCTCACCACCGCCTGAGACCACAGGACGCCCCATGGAACAGACCCCGCCTCCCATCCCTGCCGCCCTGCAGGAATTCGTCGCGCGCGTGATGGCGCGGCCGATCGTGCCGACACATTCCGACCAGCAGACCATGCACGTGGGCGCCGATGAACTGCCGTGGATGGAAGCAGGCGACGGCAGCGCGCTCCAGCTGCTCCACGTCGATCTGAACCAGAACCTGTGGGTCTCGAAATCGCGCATCCCGCCCGGCTACCGCGTGCCGACGCATTACCACACGGGCCTTGTCTTCGCGGTGACACTGCAAGGGCGCTGGTTCTATGCCGAAACCCCCGATGCGGTGAATTCGCCCGGCTCCTACCTGTTCGAGCCAGCGGGCTCGCTCCACACCCTGTGCACGCCCGGGGATCAGGAGGGCGACACCATCGCCTGGTTCGCGATCTATGGCGCGAACATCAATGTCGATGCCGACCACAAGATCACCTCGGTGATCGACGCCCGTGCTGCACTGGAGCTCTACACCGGCTATTGCGAGGCCCTGGGCCTCGACACCTCCAAGCTGATCGTCACGGGGGCGTGAGATGCGCGCGGCGGTGATGCGGGACCGGGCCTTCACCATCGAGGACCGGCCCATGCCCGAGCCCGGCCCGGGCGAGGTGCTGCTGCGCACCCGGCTCTGCGGAATCTGCGGGTCGGACCTCCACCAGTTCAAGCACGCCCGCGAAATCGACGCGACCGCGCGCGCACTGGGCGCGCCGGGGCAGGATCTCGACAAGGGCATGGTGCTGGGCCACGAATATGTCGGCGAAGTGGTCGCCTTCGGGCCTGATACGGTGCGGTCATTGGCCATTGGTGACAGGGTCGTGTCGGTGCCGTTCCTGATCCGCGAGGGCGCGCCGGTGCCGATCGGTGCCAATGTCGAGGTCGACGGGGCCTATGCCGAATACTTCCTCGGCACCGAGGCGCTGCTGCTCAAGATCCCCGAAGGCGTGCCCGATGCCGCCGCCGCGCTGGTCGAACCGCTGGGGATCGCCGTGCACGCCGTCGCGAAATCGATGCTGGGCGATGGCGACCTGCCTTGCGCGGTGCTCGGCTGCGGCCCCATCGGCCTCGCCATCATCGCGGTGCTGAAGATGCGCGGGGTGACCAGCATCGTCGCCTCCGACTTCTCGCCCAAGCGGCGCGAACTGGCGCGGGCAATGGGGGCGAGCGAGGTGGTCCATCCCGCCGAACGCCCGGTGTTCGAGGCGCTGGGCATGGCCGCTCCCGCGATCGTGTTCGACTGCACCGGCGTGCGCGGCGTGCTCTCGCAGACGATCAACACCGCGCCGGTCGGCTCGCAGATCGTGGTCGCCGGCATCCCGCAGGGCGAGGACAGCTTCAACCCGATGGTCGCCATCGCCAAGGAGCTGAACCTCCAGTTCGTGCTCTACTACACCCCTGCCGAATTCGCCGAGGCGCTGGCGGCGGTCGCGGAAGAACGGATCGACTGGCAGCCACTGGTGACCGGCACGGTCGGGCTGGAAGGAATAAGCGAAGCCTTCGCCGCGCTCGAAGACCCCGAGAGACACGCCAAGATCATGATCGACCCGTGGAGCGACGCGCGGCTGTGAGCGTGGAGACGCTGACCCTGACCCATGCCGGCCTCGCCTTCACGGCCCATGCTGCGGGCGAGGGACCGGTTGTGCTGATGCTCCACGGCTTTCCCGATACGCCCGCCACATTCGACGACCAGATGGGCGCGCTGGCAGCGGCGGGATACCGGGCGGTGGCCGTCACCATGCGAGGCTACGAGCCCTCGTCGCAGCCGCCCGATGGCGATTATCACGCGGTGCGCATGGCCGAGGATGTGGTCGCCTGGGCCGCTGCACTTTCGGACACCCCGGTGCATCTCGTCGGCCATGACTGGGGCGCGAACATCGCCTATGCCGCCGCCAGCCTTGCGCCCGAACGCTTCGCCTCGCTCGCGACCATCGCGGTGCCGCACCCCGTCCGCTTCGGCGAGGCCTTCGCCGCCGATCCGCAGCAGCATGCGCGTTCGGCCTATATCCTCGCGTTCCAGACGCCAGGGTTCGAGGAGCAGGTCCTCGCCAACGACTGCGCCTACCTCGAGGCGCTCTGGCGCGCGTGGTCGCCCGGCTGGGACATTCCGGCAAGGATGCTCGCCGACATGAAGACCGCTTTCCGGCAGACCGGGGTGGCGCGTGCGGCGCTCGAATACTATCGGCAGGCGTTCGACGCGGTCTCGCCCGCCGCGCTGGAAACCGGGGCGCTGTTCACGCGTCCCATCACGGTGCCGACCCTCGGGATCTGCGGTACCGAGGATCAATGCATTTCCGCAGAGATTTTCCTGGCAGGGATGCGCGACGCCGACTTTCCCGCGGGGCTCGAAACCCGCTCGATCCCCGGCGCAGGCCATTTCTGCCACGCAGAGGCACCCGGCCCGGTCAATGTTGCCCTGATCGACTGGTTCACGCGGCACCCGGCCTAGCAGTCCGCGCAGTTCAGCAGACCTGCATCCCCAGCCAGTCGGCGATCAGGGCGGGCTTGTCCTGTCCCTCGATCTCGACCGTCACCTCGGTGGTGAGGAGGTAACGCCCGCTCCCCTTGTCCTCCAGCGCCTTCAGCCGGTGACGCGCGCGGATGCGGCTGCCCGAGGGGACGGGCTGGAGAAAGCGCACTTTCTCGAAGCCGTAATTCACCCCCATCCTGATCCCCTGCAGCACGATGGCACCCTCGGGCATCATCGAGGCGAGCAGCGAAAGGGTGAGAAACCCGTGGGCGATGGTGCCGCCGAACGGGGTGGCAGCGGCGGCGATGGGATCGACGTGGATGAACTGGCGATCGCCGGTCACCTCGGCAAAGGCGTCGATCCGGGGCTGGTCGACCAGCGTCCATTCCGACACGCCGAGGTCCGTGCCGATCAACGCCATGGCGGCAGCAGGGTCAAGCAGTTGCATGGCAGGCTCCTCGGAATGCAGGACGGGACGGCAGAGGGGCAGCGCCAGACCCCTGGTCGGACGCTGCCAGTGCCGATTCATGGGAAGTCGAACCGATCAGAAGTCGATGGCAAAGCGCGCCCCGATTCGGCGCGGGAAGTTGGGCTGCACACCCAGCGGCCCGTTGACCAGCGCAACCCGGTTGTTGGTGAGGTTCTCGGCGAAGAGGAACAGCTTCCAGCCGCCCTTCTCCAGCCCCGCACGCAGGTTCAACTCGTCGAGCTGATCGGAAGCAAGGCCGCTCGAATCGAGCTGTTCGGCGCGGTAGACATAGCCCGCCGAAAGGCTTGCCTTGGCGTCCCATGCCGCGATGTCCCAGCGGTAGCTGGCGCTGAGATTGAGGCTGCTGTCCGGCACGCCGGGGATCGGCGAGCCCGGCGCGGCGCCCGGATTGAAGGCCACGATCGCGGGCAGCACCCTGGTGAACTCGCTGTCGTTGATGTTGCCGATAGCCTGGAGCTGGAAGCCGCGCACCGGCTCGAGCGTCAGGCCGAGATCGATCCCGCGGCTGCGCGCATCGCCGCCGTTGGAAAGCGTGGCGACACCGAGGATGGTGGTCTGCAGCTGGATGCTGTTCCAGTCGATATGGTAGAACGCGACGTCGAAGGTGATTAGCCCGTCTGCAATGCGGCCCTTGCTGCCGACCTCGTAGCTCCACACCGTGTCAGGCTGGATATCGGTGGGCACCGTCACACCCAGCGCCGCGCTCGCCGAAGCGGCCTGTGCGGGGGTCTGGAAGGATCCGCTACGGAAGCCCTTGGCGATGTTGCCGTAGATCAGCACATCGTCGCTCGCCTTGAACGACAGATTGAAGCGCGGGTTGAAGGTATCGAAGGTCGCTCCGTCGGGTGCGGGCGCGGTGTTGGTGTAGCGATCGAAGCCGGAGGTCGTGCGCCTGTCCTCGAAATAGCGCCCGCCCACGGTCGCCACGAGCCGCTCGTCGAACAGGGCGTAGGACAGCTCGCCGAAGATGGCGAAGGCTTCGGTGTCGATCTTGCCGGTCGAATTGATGTTGAACGGCGGGAAGGGCACGGCACAGGGCAGGAACAGGCCGAGGCAGATGTCGCTCTGGATCTGGCCGTTGCTGTAGTAGCCGCCGACGAGCCAGTTGAAGGGTCCGTCACCCGCCGAGGCGAGGCGCAGTTCCTGGGTGAAGGCGGTGGTATCGAAACGGGAATCGTTGCGGAGGATGCCCCCCGCAAGGAACGAGGCATCGAAATCGAGCGTGCTGTCGATATACGAGGTCGAGCTGGTCAGCTTCGCCCCGCCGAGGTCGGCATTGATGACGCCCGAGAGCAGCGTGAGGTTGGTCTTGATGTAGTTGGGGCGGTTGTCCGGCCCGGTGGTATCGTTGAAACGCGGCGGATCGACGCTGTCCATCGCGTTGCGGAAATCGAGCGTGTTCTCGACCCGCCATGCGCCCAGCTCCACTTCCACGGTATCGCTCAAGCGGATGCCGAGCTTGCCGCGGATGTTCCAGGATTCCTGGTCGTTGACATCCTTGCGGGTGACGTTGAAGCCGCCTGCGCCGTTCGAGCGCGCGAGATCGGCGAAGCCGCCCACGGATTCGTAGCCACCGCTGACACGCAGCGCGACCTTGCCCTCCGCAATCGGGACGTTGACCACGCCATCCACCGCATAGCTGCCCTCGCCGCCCGCAGTGGTCGATCCTTCGATCTGCATCCGGCCAAGCGCGTCGTCGTAATCCGGCGCGGCGGTGATCATCCGGATCGTCCCGCCCATCGCGCCCTGGCCGTAGAGCGTGCCCTGCGGTCCGCGCAGCACCTCGACCCGCTGAAGGTCGAAGAGGCGGGCCGGCGGGGCAAGCTGGAGGTTGGGGACGCTGAAGGGCACGTCGTCCACGTAGTAGCCCACGGTCGCATCGCCCGTGGTGCCGCTGGCGATGCCGCGGATCTGGATGGTCTCGAACCCGGGTGCGGTGCGCGAAACGCTGGAAGCGCCGGGGATGGATTCGATCAGGTCGTTGAGTTCCTTGGTGCCCTGCTCTTCCAGCGTCTTGCCCGAAATCGCCTGGATCGCGAGCGGCACTTCGAGCAACGTCTGCTCGCGCTTCTGGGCAGTGACGATGATCTCCGCGGGCTCGCTTTCGTCCGCCGCGGCCGCCTTGTTCTCAGCATAGGCCGGCGCGGCGCACAGCGCCGCGGCAAGCGCGGCCGACCCGGCACTGCCGTGCAACGGACGTGAATTCTTCGAACGAGCCATCGGCGATCCTCCCCACTGAGACGCGCGGCGCCGGTTCGTGTGCGACCGGTCGTCCGCAATGACCTTCTGCTAAACATATGTTCAGTCCGATGCAAGATCAAACTGAACAGATGTTCCGTCACTCGCCGGTGAAGTCGGGCGGTCGCCTTTCGAAGAATGATGCGACGCCTTCGCGGAAATCACCGGTGCGGGTGGCGAGCAGCCACTGGTCGGCATCGGCGTGCATCACCGCCTGATCGAGCGCGCCGGCGTAGGCATTGGCGCTGCGCTTGATCATCTGCACCGCGATCGGCGGGAGCGCGGCATACTTGCCGGCCAGCGCCTCGGCCTCGGCCACCAGATCGTCCGCCGGCACCAGCCGGTCGAAGAACCCCCATTCCCGCATGGTCTCGGCGTCGAACAGATCGCCGGTCATCACCATGGTCTTGGCGCGCGAGAGGCCGACGGTCTGGATTGCGAGCGGCAGCGCGTGCCACATCAGGTTGATGCCGAGCTTCACCTCGCCATAGCCGATCCGCGCATCCGGCGTGCCGATGCGGAAATCGCAGGCGGTGGCAATGCAGGTCGCGCCGCCCGTGGCGATGCCCTGCATGGCGCAGATGGTCGGCTGGTGGATCTCGCGGATCGCCCGCATCAGCAGCGCGCCCGCCTCGGCAGTGCGGCGCAGGTGGACCGTGGGAGGAGTCTCGCCGCCCATCTGGCTGATATCCGCACCGACGCTGAAATGCGCCCCCTCCCCGCGGATGATCACCGCGCGGACTTCGGGCTCGTCCCGCAGGCTCTCGGCGATGGCGCGCAGCCGCAGCAGCATCGCCGGGGTTATCGCGTTGCGTTTCTCGGGGCGTGCGAGGACGACCGTTGCAATCGCGCCTTTGCGCTCGATGCGGATATGCTCTTCGCTCATGCTGCGGCCTTTTCCTCCAGCCGGCGTTTGAGCGCCTGCTTGTCGATCTTGCTGTTGGGGAGCTTGGGCAGTTCGGGTTCGAAGCTGAAGCTCTTGGGGATCTTGTAGTTGGCGAGCCGCGGTTTGAGGAAGTCCTTGAGCGCCTCGGCATCAAGCGCCGGATCGCTCGTCTCGATGAAGGCGTGGCCGACCTCCTGGAACACCGGATGGGCAACCGGCAGGACGGCCGCCAGCGTCACTGAGGGATGCTCGTTGAGCGCCAGTTCGATCTCCACCGGGTAGATGTTGTAGCCGCCCGACTTGAACATTTCCTTCAGGCGCCCGACGAAGGAGATGTTGCCGTCCGCCTGCTCGACCCCGATGTCGCCGGTGCGCAGGTAGCCGTCGGCGGTGAAGGCCTCGGCTGTGGCTTCGGGGCGGTTGAAATAGCCGCTCATGCAATAGGGGCCAGCGACCTGGATTTCTCCCGCGGTGCCGGGCGGCAGGGCGTTGCCGTCGGCGTCGCCGATCCGGATCGTGGCGCCGGGCAAGGCGCGGCCGAAGGTTTCGGCCATGATCCTGGGGCTGGCGCCATCATCGGTGGAGGTGACGATCCCGCAGGTCTCGGTCTGGCCATAGACGTTGTACATTCTGACGCCGGTCGCATGGACGGGCTTGAGCAGCGCCTCGGCCGTTGCCCCGCCGCCGAACACGATCAGGCGGTAAGACCCGAGGCGCACCGCGCCGGCATCCGGCTGCGCGGCCAGCATGGCGAAACTGGTGGGGCTGGCGACGAGATAGGTCAGTTGCTCGCGCGCGGTGATCTCGGCGATGGCGGCAAGGTCAACCCGGTGATGGAAGACGATCTTCCCGCCATAGGCGAAGACGTTCATGCAGACGTTGTTGAGCGCGCCCACATGGTTGATCGGGGCAACGCTGATGGTGCTTTCCAGCCCGTCATCCATCCAGCACAGGTTGCACAGCGCTGCGGCCATGATCGCCCGGTGCGAAAGCATCGCCCCCTTGGGCTTGCCGGTCGTGCCCGAGGTGTAGACGATCACCGCGATGTCCTCGGGATCGACCGCGCCGCGCCGTGCAGCGAGATCGGAATCGGTCACGTCATTGCCGGCGGAGAGAAAAGCCTCGAAGCTTTCCGCCCGGCCCGTCGGCTGGCCGAAGCACACGAAGCGTTCGACCGCAGGGCCGACTTCCTGAAGCTCGGCGCCGTAGGGACGGCCCTCGTACTCGCCAACCGTGAACACCAATCGCGGTGTCGCATCGGCGAGGAGGTAGGCATACTCGGGCAACTGGTAGCGCGGATTCAATCCCATCCAGATCGCGCCGACCGAGACGCTCGCCTGATAGGTGAGCCAGAATTCGAGGCTCGGCGGCACCATCGTCGCCACGCGGTCGCCGGGGCGGATGCCGGCGGCGATCAGACCGCGGGCAATGGCATCGACCCGTTCGGCGAGCTCGGCATAGGTCAGGCGCGTCTCGCCGTCGACCGCAGCCGTCCGCGCGGGGATCGTCGTGGCGTGGCTCGCGAGCAGGTCGTGGATGCGCTTGCAAGCCAGCTGGCGCGCATACTTCGCCTGGTTGGCTGCCCAGATGTGCTCGATCGGCTGCATGGTCCGTGCCTTCGCTTGAAACCCCTTGGCGGGCATCATAAGCGAAAGCGACGCGACTGAGCAAATGTTTAGTTGGGATCCGGCCGCACGCCGCGGTAGATCAGGTCGACATACGCCTTGTGCCGGCGCCGCCACAGATCGCGATCGAAGCCCGATTTGCCCAGCACGCGCTCGACATAGGGCTCGAGCAGCAGGGTGCCGAGTTCGAGGTACATCACCAGCAAGGGCAGCCACAGCCGGTCGACATCGGGACGGATCTTGCCGTCGGCGTCGGCCCGGTCGACGGCGGTACGCACCACGTTGTAGAAACGGTCGAACAAGCCCGACCCCCAGTCCGAACCCTCGAGCAGGGCCCGGCGCATATAGGCCTTGGTGAGATCCCAGTCATCGATGTGGCGGTTGATCCAGTTCTCGGTGAATTCCACCGACTGGGCAATGCCTTCGTCCTCGGACTGGGGCACGGGGCGCTGTTCGAACAGGACCTCCTCGAACTGCTCGATGAAGTAGCGGTCGACCGCCTCGCGCAGGCCCTCCTTGGAACCGAAATGGTGGTTGATCAGACCGACGGAAACATCCGCCGCCGCCGAGATGTCGCGCACGGTGATTCCGTCATAGCCCTTGTCGGCGAACATCCGCATGGCGACCTTGATCAGCCGCAGCTTGCCGTTCGCCTGTTCGGCGGGTTTCGCCTTCTTCGCCGCGGTCTTCGCCATTGGTGTCCCTCCAGAGCGCGCCGCTGTAGCACGCTGAACAGAATCGGACCACAGCTTGCTTTATGCTGAACATCTGTATAGCTGAAGAGGGAAAGGGAGAGCAGAATGACCGACATTGCCATCGTATCGACCGCCCGGACCGCGCTCGCCAAGTCGGTGCGGGGCAGCTTCAACGCCACCCATCCGATCGTGCTTGCCGGCCACGCACTGAGCCATGCGATGTCTCGCGCCGGGGTCGATCCGGCCGAGGTCGAGGACGTGATCCTCGGCGTCGGGATGCCGGAAGGGGCGACGGGCTTCAACATCCCGCGCAACGCGGCGATCAAGGCGGGCTGCCCGGTCTCCACCAGCGGGGTGACGGTCAACCGCTACTGTTCCTCGGGCCTTCAGGCGATTGCCTTTGCCGCCAACCGCATCATGGCCGAAGGCGTGCCGGTGATCGCCGCGGGCGGGGTCGAATCGATCTCGATGGTGCAGCTCTCGGGCCACATGAACATGCACGGCGCCGTCGAGCCCGGGCTCTTCGCCAGCCATCCGGCGCTGTGGATGAGCATGATCGAAACCGCCGAGATCGTCGCTGAACGCTACGGCGTCACCCGCGAGGCGCAGGACCAGTATGCGCTCGAAAGCCAGCAGCGCACCGCCGCCGCACAGGCCGCAGGCAGGTTCGATGACGAGATCGTGCCGCTGACGACGACGTGGAAATCGCTCGACAAGGCGACCGGAGAGACCCGCGAGGTCGAGGTCACCGTCGCCCGCGACGAATGCAATCGCCCGGAAACCACGCTCGAATCTCTCGCCGGGCTGAAGCCGGTGCTCAAGAACGGCATGACCATGGCCGAGGGCAGGACCGTGACGGCTGGCAACGCGAGCCAGCAGTCGGACGGGGCGAGCACGGTGGTGATGATGTCGGACGCGGAGGCTGTGCGCCGCGGAATCGAGCCGCTCGGCTTCTTCCGCGGCTTCGCGACCGCCGGCTGCGAGCCCGACGAAATGGGTATCGGCCCGATCTACGCCGTACCCCGTCTTCTCGAGCGCCACGGCCTCAAGGTTTCCGACATCGGGCTGTGGGAGCTGAACGAGGCCTTCGCCAGCCAGGCGCTCTATTGCCGCGACAAGCTCGGGATCGATCCGGCGCTCTACAACGTCAACGGCGGGTCGATCAGCGTCGGCCACCCCTATGGCATGACCGGGGCGCGCTGCGTGGGCCATGCGCTGATCGAGGGCAAGCGCCGGGGCGCGCGCTACGCGGTGGTGACGATGTGCGTGGGCGCGGGGATGGGCGCGGCCGGCCTGCTCGAGATCGCCTGAACCCGCCATGGCGCGCGTGCTTGTCACCGGAGGACCGGGGTTCATCGGACGGCGGGTCGTCGCGCGGTTCCTCGGCGCGGGGTGGGAGGTGACCAGCTTCTCGCTCCCCGGCGAGGCGGCGCTTCCCGGCTGGGGCGAGCGGGTGCGGATGGTCCACGGCGACCTCGCCGACCGGGCGGCGGTGGAAGACGCGGCGCAGGGATGCGGCCTCGTGATCCACCTCGCCGCGCCGGTGGGTGTCCCGGGGCGTTACCAGTGGCAATGGGACGTCATCGCCGAGGGCACCCGCAACGTCTGCGAGGCCATCGCGGCACAAGGCGGGCGGGCGGTCGTCGCCTCCTCGATCGCGGTCTACGGCACGCTGATCCAGACCCAGGTCTGCCGCGAGAGCGACGGGCACGGGCCATGGGCGGGTGCCTATGGCCGCGCCAAGCAGGGGCAGGAGAGCGTCGCCCGCGAGGTCGCCGCGCGCACGGGGATGCCGCTCACGCTGATCCGCCCCGCCAACGTCTATGGTCTCGGCGGAGCAAGCGCGTGGGGCGACCGCCTGCTCGAGGCGATCGCCGCCAGCGGCGGCGCGGTGTTCGGTGATGCCGAGCATAATGACGCAGGCCTCGTCCATGTCGAAAACCTCGCCGATGCGCTGTTCCTCGCTGGCACCCGGTCCGATGCGGCGGGGCGGACCTACAATGTGAGCGACGGGAACGGCGTCACATGGCGGCGCTTCATGGACGACATGGCCGCGGTGGTCGGAAAGCCCCCGCCACCCGCGATCCCGCTCGATGCGGCGCTCGCGGTGGTGCGCGCGAACGAGGACCCGGCCAACCTCGTCGAGCCGCGCGATCAGGCCCTGCCCTCGATGGAAGGGCTCAACCTCGTCGGCTTTTCGAACCGCATCGATGCCGGCGCGATCCGCCGCGAACTCGGCTGGACGCCGCGCGTTTCCTACCCCGAGGCGATAGCGGCGATCGGACGCGAATGGGCCGCGAGACCATCATCGGAACCTTTGGCAACAGTTTGACGGGAGAGCAGCAATGACCATCAGATTCGACAACCGCGTGGCCATCGTCACCGGGGCAGGTGCCGGCCTCGGGCGCAGCCATGCGCTGGGGCTCGCCGCGCGCGGGGCGAAGGTGGTCGTCAATGACTACGGTGGCGGCGCCGGCCCTGACGGAGGCACCTCTGCCGGGGCCGAGGAGACCGTCGCGCTGATCCGCGCTGCGGGTGGCACCGCGATGGCTCACGGCGCCGATGTCGCCAATCCCGAACAGGTCGCCGACATGGTGGCCAAGGCCGTGCGCGACTGGGGCAGCGCCGACATCCTCGTCAACAATGCCGGCATCCTGCGCGACACCAGCTTCGCGAAGATGACGCTGGCCGACTGGGAGGCGGTGATCCGCGTCCACCTCACCGGCTCGGCGGTGTGCACCATGGCCTGCTGGCCGCACATGAAGGCGGCGAACTACGGACGCATCGTGATGACCAGCTCCTCCTCCGGGCTTTACGGCAATTTCGGCCAGTCGAACTACGGCGCGGCCAAGATGGCTGTGGTCGGCTTGATGAATGTCCTCCACATCGAGGGCGCGAAGAACAACATCCGGGTCAACACGCTCGCCCCGGGCGCGGCGACGCAGATGACCCGCGACCTTCTGCCGCCCAGGATCGTCGAACTGATGGAGCCCGAGGCGGTGACGCCGGGCCTGCTCTACCTCGTCAGCGAGGATGCTCCCTCGCGCGTGATCCTCGATGCGACCGCCGGCGGCTTTGCCCGCACGGTGATCATGGAAACGGGCGGCATCTACCTCGCGCCCGAAGACTGCACGCCCGAAAACGTCGCCGCCCGGTTCGGCGAGATCAGCGACATGAGCCAGGCCGAGGCTTACGAACAGGGCGGGCAGCAGGTCACGAAGTTCATCACCAAGGCCGCCACTGCGCTGGGGGTCAGCCTCACCTGACGGCGCTTTCTGCACCGGGGTTCAAGTTGGACCCCGGGCCGGATA
This sequence comes from Porphyrobacter sp. THAI-01a, assembly GCF_056868655.1. Lineage (NCBI taxonomy): Bacteria > Pseudomonadati > Pseudomonadota > Alphaproteobacteria > Sphingomonadales > Erythrobacteraceae > Porphyrobacter > Porphyrobacter sp. THAI-01a. The sequence goes on from NZ_CP180579.1 coordinate 2,624,087, forward strand.
TTCGAGAGCCGGTGGCGGAGCAGGAGGGAATCGAACTATGCCCGATCAGTGGCGGAAATCTGCGGTGCATGGGGCGCGCTATGTTCGATGATGCTCCGCTAGAGGCGGCTACGGGCCCTTCTCGACACAATTAGGTCGGCGATGAACGCGGCAGAGGCGATACAGTCGTGATCCTCTCGGGGCGCCGCGGCTACCGGAAATATTTGGTTCGATTGCAGTGAGATTCGGAGCCGGTCCGCCTGAAGGGGGGCGTTTAGACTAAGTTATACTGGAAGAGATGACTTCCTAGTCCCAAAACCTTCCGGCAGCTGCCGATCCAGACCCGGTCATTCCCGGTGGCGGAGTTGATTGTTTGGTTTAGCCGGGAACCGCCATTCCGGCTTTAGGATCGCGCATCGACCCCGCTCATGACCGCAAGTGGGTGGGTAGCTGAATGGGCGGTCTGGGAAAGCAGAACGCGCTCAAGTGCACCGCCAACGGCCGACAGCGTATCCCGCCCCCTTCACCTGCTCCTGTCATAAACGAGGCGGAAGCCGACATTCGAGGCTCCGAGACCCGGATCACGCCCCTGGCGGCTCTCGGGTCGATAGCGCTGGCAATAATTCGGCGCACACAGATAGCTTCCGCCCTTCATCACCCGGCTGGTAAGGCCGGGATTGAGCGGGTCATAGGCGTCGTTCTCGCTGGGACCGCGCGGATTCTCGCGGTCGCGCGAATCGTGGCCGGCGCGGTAGAAATCGGTCGTGACTTCCCAGACATTGCCGACCATGTCGTAAAGTCCGAAGGCGTTAGGCCGAAAGCAGCCGACAGGCGCGATGCCCTTGAAGCCGTCGGTCGCCTCGTTGACCAAGGGAAAGACGCCCTGCCAGCTGTTCGCGGCATCAGGTGCGGGCTGTGCGGTGGAATCCGGCATCCCGGCACTTGCGGCAAATTCCCACTCGGCCTCGGTCGGCAGGCGGCCTCCGGCCCAGACAGCGTAGGCATGCATGTCGTCCCACGCGAGGTGGACCACCGGCTGCGAGGGGGCGGCATCGGGGCCGTCTGGACCGTAGGGCTTCTTCCAATTCGCACCAGGAACATAGTCCCACCAATCGGCATAGTTGCGCGACGGGCGATCGGGCGGCGTGAAGACGGCCGAGCCGGGCTGGAGCATATGGGGCGGAATTTGGCTGACCGGAACGCCGAACTGGGCGGGGTCGACCGGCTTTTCGGCGATGGTGACATAGCCCGTTGCCTTTACGAAAGCGGCAAACTGCGCGTTGGTGACCTCGTGCGGGTCGATCCAGAACTCGCTCACGCGGGTCTCGCGCGGCGGGCCTTCTTCGGCATAGACCGCATCGCTGCCCATCATGAAGGCCCCGCCTTCGATATATACCCGCTGCGAGGGCGCAGGCGGGCAGGCGGTCCACGCGGCGAAATCGCTCGCCGCCTCAGGCAGCGGCGGCTGTTCCGGTGCGCGGCCACAGCCCGCCGCGAGCAGCGCCAGCAGCGTCGGCCATCCCGCCCCTCTCCGAAATGCCTTCATCCCACGCCCCTCGGGCCCCCGCTTCTCGCAAGCAGGATACCACAAATCATTTTACAATTATGATGCAACAATCCGCGAGCTGCAAGCGGTCATCATCCCGCCGTCCTTCAAATTACTAAAACAATTTTCTTTACACAGCTGGTTCCGAAGGTATCTTCCGGCGCGGAGAGAAACGTCACCGCCCCTGCTGCACGCTCTCTGGTGAGCGGCGTTTTGCGGGCAGAGCGCGGGACCAGCAAGAGGGGATTGGCATGGCGGTCGACACGGCAGCGGGCAGTCACGTCCCGCGGGCGGGCGAGAGCGGAGCAAGCACCGGCTTCGCCTTTGCGTCGGTGACGACCCTATTCTTTGCCTGGGGCTTCATCACCTCGCTGATCGACCCGCTGGTTGCGGCAGTGAAAGGGATCTTCAGCCTGTCCGATTTCGAGGCGCAGCTGAGCGCGTCGGCCTTCTTCATCGCCTATGGCGTAATGAGCCTGCCCGCCGCCGCCCTGCTCGCGCGGCGCAAGTCGGTGGCAACGGTCCTGATCGCGCTGGTGACGATGATCGCCGGCTGCATGCTGATGCTGGTGGCAGCGAATGTCGCGATCTACGCGCTGGTGCTTCTCGGTCTGTTCATTCTCGCCAGCGGGATCACGGTCCTGCAGGTCGCCGCCAATCCGCTCGCAGCGGTGCTGGGGCGGCCCGACCGCAGCCATTTCCGCCTGACGCTGAGCCAGGCTTTCAACAGTCTGGGCACCTTCCTCGGGCCCTATATCGGCGCGCTGCTGTTCCTGAAGGGGGTCGAAATCGAGGACGGGGCGGCGCTTGATCCGGCCGTGCGCGAGGCGGCGTTGATCGGGATCGACGCCGCCTTCCTGTGGATCGCGGTCCTGATCGGGATGCTGGCGCTGTTCATCTGGATTGCCCGCGGCCTGATCGGCAGGGCGGCAGCGCAAGGCGCGAAGGACCCTGCGCCCGCCTCGGTCCTCGCCATGCTGGAAGAGGCGGCGTCCTCGCGCTGGGCACTGCTCGGCGGGGCGGCGATCTTTCTTTATGTCGGTGCGGAGGTCGCGATTGGCACGCAGATGGCGCTGTTCCTCAACAGCAGGGATGTGCTCGGCGTCTCGCTGGAGCAGGCTGGAAAGATGGTGAGCCTCTATTGGGGCGGCGCGATGGTCGGTCGGCTGGTCGGCTCAGCGCTGCTGACCCGCGTGCCGGCAACCCGCCTTCTGGCGATCTTCGCAGGTGCCGCGGCAGTGATCTGCCTGTTTGTCGCTCTGGTCGGCGGCATGGCGGCGGGCTACGCAGCGCTCGGCATCGGGCTGTTCAATTCGATTATGTTCCCGGTCATCTTCACCCTTACCCTCGAACGTTCAAGCGCGAGCAAGGAGGCGACCTCTGGCTTCCTGTGCTTTGCCATCGTCGGCGGAGCCTTCGTGCCGCTGCTGGTCGGGGCGGTGTCGGGGGTGACAAGCTATGCGGCGGCCTTTGTGGTTCCGGCGGCATGCTATCTGGTGCTGCTGGTGTTCGGCCTTGCCGCTGCCCGCACGGCGGTGATCCATAACGGCGCCAGCGCCACTCCGGGCGGGCATTGAGGGGCGGGGCAATGACGATCCGGCAACTTGAAGGCCACGCGGTCGAGAAAGTCTGGGGGCGGCGCGATCTGCCTGCCATGTATGGCGATGCTGCCAATCGCGCCGAACCGGTCGGCGAAATCTGGTTCGCAGACGACGCCGCGCCCGATCTGCTGGCAAAGTGCCTGTTCACCTCGGAAAATCTGTCGATCCAGGTTCATCCCGATGATGCGCTGGCGCAGGCGAGTGGCTACCCCTGCGGCAAGGAGGAGGCATGGTATGTCGTCGCCGCCGAGCCGGGCGCGGTGATCGGTGCGGGCTTTGCCACAACCATGACAGCAGACGAACTGCGGACCGCTGCGCTCGATGGCAGCATCGAGGCGCTGATGACATGGCATCCGGTGCAGCCCGGCGATTTCTTCCATGTGCCCGCAGGCACCGTCCATGCGATCGGCGCTGGGCTTTCGCTGGTCGAGATCCAGCAGAATGTCGATCTGACCTATCGCCTCTACGATTACGGTCGCCCGCGCGAGTTGCATCTGGACGATGGCATCGCGGCGGCAGTGGCGGCGCCTTTCGTGCCCGCCGCGATCCGTTCGATCGGCCACGGCCGCGAACTGCTGGCCGCGAGCGAAAAGTTCGCTGTTGAACGCCTGTCAGACGCCGCCGATCATCATGTGGCTGGAAGCGCCGGGCACCCGGCATGGATCATGCCGATTGCGGGCGAATGCCGGGCGGGCGATCTCGTGCTTGCCCCCGGCACGATGTGGCTGGCCGACACGCCGGCAAAGATCACGCTGGCGGATGGTGCCACCGTGCTGGTCGCGCGGACGGGCGGAACAAACGGAAGGTGAGGACTTTATGAGTTATCTGCGTTTCTGGTCCGGCATCGCAGCCGCTGCGACGCTCGCCATCGGCACGGCTGTCACGGTCAGCGCGTCACCGGCCGACGCCGACGCCAAGGCCGAGGCGGCTGACCGGCCCCAGCCCAATATCATCTTCATCCTCAACGATGATCAGCGTTTCGACGCGATGGGCTTCCTCGATCCGGCATTGAGCACGCCCAACATGGACCGGATCGCGCGCGAGGGGGTCTATTTCCCCAACGCCTTCGTCACCACCGCCCTGTGCAGCCCGAGCCGGGCCTCGATCCTGACCGGGCAGTACATGCACAATCACGGGATTGCCGATAACAACATCAAGTTCCGCCCTGGCACCTTCTTCTTCCCGATGGCCCTGCAGACGGCGGGATACCGCACGGCCTTCATCGGCAAGTGGCACATGGGCGGGCACAGCGACGATCCGCAGCCCGGCTTTGATCGCTGGATCAGTTTCAAGGGTCAGGGCGAATATCTCCCCGACAATGGCAAAGGTGTACGCCACACACTCAATGTCGATGGCCGGCGGGTCGAGCGAAAGGGTTACATCACCGACGAGCTCAACAGTTTCGCGCTCGACTGGCTGAAGCAGCAGGACGGCAAGCAGCCGTTCTTCCTCTATCTCAGCCACAAAGCGGTGCACGCCGACTTCATCCCGGCCGACCGCCACAAGGACACGCTCAGCCGCGACGCCATCAAGCTGCCGGACAGCATGGCCGACACGCCCGAGAATTACGACGGCAAGCCGCGCTGGACCAAGGACCAGCGCAATTCATGGCACGGGGTGGAGTTCCCCTATCACTCGACACTCGACGTGGCTGATTTCAAGCTGCGCTACAACCAGACGCTGCGCGCGGTTGATGAGGGGATCGGCCAGATACTCGCGATGCTCGAGAAGAAGGGACTGCTCGAGAACACCATTGTCATGATGATGGGCGACAATGGCTTCCTGTTCGGCGAACACGGCATGATCGACAAGCGCAGCGCCTACGAGGAATCGATGCGGGTGCCGCTGATCGCTTTTGGCGCAGGGATGCCCCGGGGGCGCGTGGTCGACCAGATCGTCGCCAATATCGACATCGCCCCCACCTTCCTAGCACTCGCCGGGACAGCGGCACCGCAGGGCGTGCGGTTCGACGGGATGAGCTATGCCGACCTGCTGATGGGCCGCCCGTTCGACGGTCCGTGGCGCACCTCGCTGACCTATGAATATTACTGGGAATACAATTACCCCCAGACCCCGACCACCTTCGCTTTGCGGGGGGATCGCTACAAATACATTCAGTATCACGGCGTGTGGGACACCGAGGAGCTTTACGACCTTCAAGCTGACCCCCGCGAAATGCGCAATCTCATCGCTGACCCCAGGCTGCGGGCGGTGGTCAGGAAGATGCGCGGCGATCTGTTCGCCAGCCTCGATCCGGAACAGGGTCGCTCCAGCGTGACCTTCACCCAGCGGCTTGATGAAGGATCGGTCCTGCGCAATCGCGTAGGTTCGGGACCCGGCGATTTTCCGGAACGCTGGCTGCGCGACGGGACCGAAGACGATCTGGGCAACGGGCAAAAGGCTGAAGGCGGACGACCGGACCCGCATTGAGCCGGGCCGGCGAAGGAAGTTTCGCCCTCGGGGCGCGGCAAAATTGCACTGTGCCGGTCACAGGACTAGACTGGGGGCCCAACATGATCGGAGATGAATATTCAGATGGCGACACCTGAACGCAAGCCGTCAGCTGTCGGTATCGCGCCCGAAGAACGGGTGAACCTGCTCAGCAACGGCCTGTCCGGCACCAATCTCGAACGCGGCAGTTCGCACAATCTTCGCGTCACGCTGCAGGCCATCCGGCTCAACGCGCCGGTGACGAAGGTCGAACTGGCCGAGATCACCGGCCTCACCCCGCCCTCGATCACCAACATTGCGCGCAAACTGTTCGCCGACAGGCTGATCATCGAGGCCGGACGCCGGCGCGGGGAACGTGGGCAGCCTGCGCTCAAGCTGGCGATCAATCCCGATGGCGCCTTCTCGATCGGGGTCAATGTCGATCGTGATCACATGACAATCGTCGCGCTCGATTTCCTCGGCGAGCTTCGCTTCAGGGTCGTCGAGAACGTGCCATTTCCCATGCCCGATCAGGTGCGCGACTTTGTCAGCCGCAACCTTGATGCAATGCGCGCCAACGGGGCAATCGACATGACCCGGATCGCGGGAATCGGGCTTGCCATTCCCGATGACTTCGGCGGGGTCGATCTGCCCAACCGCCCGGCCGAATTCGGCATCTGGGAGACGATCGATCCCAAACACCTCCTTGGCAGCCACGGGCTTGAAGTCGTCACTGAAAACGATGCCACCGCCGCAGCCATTGGCGAACTGCATTTCGGGCACGGCCGGGTTTCGCAGACGTTCTTTTACCTGTTGGTCAATGCAGGTCTTGGCGGCGGTCTGGTGATCGATGGCCATTCGGTCAGCGGCGCATCGGGGCGGAGTGGCGAAATCGGCTTCCTTCCGATCGGCCGGACGCGGCGCAATCCGGTGGTCTTGCAGGACGTGGTTTCGCTATCGGGTTATTCCAGCCATCTCGCACAGGCCGGCTTCCCCGACCCTGCGGCTTTCGACCGGCGCGATGCCGGCGCAATGGAGGCAGCGGCGCAATGGGTCGAAAAGGCGGCCGATCTGCTTACCGAACCGCTTATGGTGATCAACGCCGTGATCGATCCCGATGCAATCTTCATCGGCGGACGGTTGCCGACGGGGCTGGTGGACCAGCTGTGCGACCGGCTTGCGCTGAACATTCGTCACCGCGGCGCCTCGCTGCCCGCCCGCTCCCCGATCCGCCGCGCCGAACTGGCCGAGGATGCCGCAGCCATCGGCGCGGCGATCTTGCCCTTCTCGAGCCGTTTCCTGCCCAATCGCTCCGCGCTGATGAAGATCGACGCCTGAGGCTCAGGCAACCGGATCGCGGTGCCGCGCTGCCTCCGGGGCGACCGACGCGGCTAGCGCAATCGGGCCAAGCGGACCGGCCAGGCCGCCAAGCCCCGGGGGAACGATGAAGGTATCGAGACTGTCGAGCTCGCGCGAGGTGAGGTAGCCTGCAAGGCTTGCCTGCAATTCGCGCCGGATAATCGGGAACAGTTGGGGTTGCGCGCCGATCACGCCGCCGCCGAGGAAGATCCGGCGCGGTGTCGCGGTCAGCACGATATTGTGCAGCATCTGCGCGATGGCATGGCCGACAAGCTGCCAGATCGGATCGTCCGGCTCGATGAGGCTGGCATGCTTGCCCGCCCGCGTGACGATGGCGGGACCGGCTGCCAGCCCTTCTACGCAGTCACCATGGTAGGGGCAGGCGCCCGGCCAGCTGTCGCCCGGCACCCTGGCGATCCGCATATGCCCGGGCTCGGCATGGCCGAAGCCGCCGATGGTCCTGCCGCCGACGACCAGTCCCACGCCCACACCCGTGCCAATGGTGACATAGGCGTAGTCCGAAAGCCCTGCCGCCGCGCCCCAGCGCATCTCCGCCAGCGCCGCGCCGTTGACATCGGTATCGAGTGCGACCGGCACGCCAAGCCCGCCCGTCAGCGCCGCGACGATGTTCGTGCCCGTCCAGCCGGGCTTGGGTGTCTGCCCGATCCGTCCCCACCGGGGCGATTCGTGATCGACTTCGATAGGCCCGAACGAGGCAAGGCCGAGCGCGCCGATCGGAGCTTCGGCCCCGAACCAGTCGCACAGGATCGCGCGGATGCGCGGCAAAGTGATTTCGGGCGCTTCGGTATCGACGCGCTCCTGCGCGAGTATTTCGCCCTCGGGGGTGGCGAGCACACAGAGGCACTTGGTCCCGCCCAGTTCGACGCCTGCCAGCATTGCCTCTGCCATCACCACCTCCCCCAGGTTTGCCCGATTGTCATGGCGTCACCTTCGCCATGCCCGGCGCGATGTTCCACCCGCGCACAGCGATGCTGTCCGGCGACGCAGCCGAAAGCGGGGCGCGGATCGTCACCACGCGGGTCTCGCCGGGCAGCAGCGAGATGTAGTTGTCGCTCCAGTAGGCAGGCAGCACGCGCGTGCCTGCCGCATCGAGCACGGAAAGCTTGGCCATCAGGGCGGGCTTGGTGCCGGAATTGGTCAGGGTCGCCTCGATCACCTGTTCGACGCTGTCTGCAATGCGCCGGGCGGTGAGCGACACCGCCGCTTCGTCCATCGCAACCAGGCCGCGATAATCCGCCGGCTCGCGCGCCAGCCAGTAGAGGTTCTCGCTCAGCAGCGCGCCATCACGCCCGTGCAGTTCCAGCTTCGTGATGACCACGGGGGCGCGTGCAAGCAGCGCATCGGGCACCGCCTCGCCCAGCGTGACGACGCCCGGCGCTGGCGCATCGGCCGGGATCGTCCGGTCATCCAGAAGCGCCCCGTCCAGCCCGAAATTGCGCACCCGCAGCTTCGCTCCGGCAATCGGCGTGCCGAGGCTGTTGACCACCGCCAGCGTGCGGTCGGGCAGGTTGATCTGCACATGCACCGGCTCCGATCCCTTCTTCGCGCCGAAGAACGCGGCATGGGTATCGTAATCATGGCTGTAGATCTGCCACGTGGTGCTCGGCCAGGCGGGATGGGTCATCCACAGAAGCCGTCCCGAGTTACGGGTGAACAGCCCGGCGTTCATCCCTTCGAAGATCGCGCGGTGGGATTCGTAATTGAGCAATTGCGCCTTGCTCTCGAAATCCTCGAGGTCGACCGGCGCGCCCAGCCGGTTCTGCATCGCCCTCATGAAACTGGCGACATCGCCTGCCTTGCCCTGATGCCAGTCGTGATAGGCCCAGGCGTCGCTGACCGGCCACTGGTCTTCGGGCGGCATCATCGATTTGAAGGTTTCCAGTGTCGGGAAAGAAGGCGTGCCGACCTCGGTCGAAAATCCGCGTCCGACGCGGGTGAAGTAGGCCTCGGGCGGCTGGTAGTTCCACGGGCCGCTGTTCGCCATGTTCACATCGCGCGAGTTGGGCAGGTAGGCGCGGGTGCCGTCGAGCGTGCGGACGAGCCTTTCGAGGCCGGCATTGAGCACCGGCGGGGGCACGCCTTCGTTGCGCCCGATCCACAGGGCGATCGAGGGGTGGTGCTGGAACCGGCTGACCGTGTCCGCGGCATTGGCAAGGAACAGCGCGCTATCGCCCGGCTCGCCATTGTGGTCCTGGGTCGAAAGCCAGAAATCATTGAGCACCAGCAGGCCGTATTCGTCGGCCAGCTCGAAGAACACGCTTTCGGTGCTCTGCCCCATCCAGTTGCGGATGGTGTTGACGTTGGCTTCGCGATGGAGGCGGAAATAGGGCTCCATTCGCTCGCGCGAGACGCGTTTCAGCCAGTCGTCCATGCCCCAGTTTCCGCCGCGCACGGCAATCGGGACGCCATTGACCCGCAGCAGGAGATGCGGTGCGAGGGCGGCGTCGCTCACCGGTGCAAGCGCGGCTGATCCGGTAATGTCCCGCGCGAGACTGACAGCCCAGCCGCCTTCGACCTTGCGGATCGCCTTGTGCGTCACATCGAGCAACTGTTCGCCGCCGCTGCGAGCCGGCGACACCGAGACCCGCTGCAATTCCTCGTTCCGGTCGACCAACGAGAGCTCGTAACTCACCTCGCGGATGCCGAAGCGGATCTTGCGGGTGTCGCTGACATTGCCGCCGACGCAGACCGCGAGGGCAAGATCGTGCAGCTTGGGTGCACCATAGCCATTGGGCCACCACAATTCGGGATTGCGGATACGCAGCTGGGCGAAAACCTCTGGCGTGAAGCGGACGGTTGCCGTCGCGCGTGGCGGCACCTGCGCGCTCTGGCGCAGGGTTATGTCGCCGAAGCGGGCCTCTACCTCCACGGCGCGCTCGGCGGCGCTGTCATTGATGACCGGAACCGCGACGGTCAGCTCTGCCAGCGAATTGTCCGCGAGCGGGAGCACGGTGTTCACATGCGGATCGCCAAGCCGGACATCTCCCACCGCCTCGAGCACCACATCCTGCCAGATCCCGGCGTTGCGATCGCGCACGGTGGGGATCCAGTCCCAGCCCTCGCTGGCGCTGAAGGTCGGACCGTCGATAGTCATCGCCCCGCCGTTCTGGCCCGGCCCGGCGGTCAGCGATTCTTCATGCGGCAACCCCGGATGCGGCGGCGGCGCGACGCGCACGGCCACGGCGATGCGCTCGCCCGCGGCAAATTGCGCCGGCAACACGAACCGCCCTTGCGCAAAGGCGCCCCTGGTCGTGCCCAGTTTTTCGCCGTTGACCCAGATCTCCGCCGCGTAGTTGATCCCCCGGAAGGTAATCGCCTGAAAAGCGCGCGTTCCGCTATCCGGGCGGACAAACTCGGTTCGCAGCCAGTAATCCTGACGGCTGAGGCTGTCAGGGATGTGCAGGTTGTTCAGACCATAGGCCGGATCGGGATGGATGCCGTTGGCGACATAGGTGGCAAGGATCGTCCCCGGCACGGTCGCCGGCAGCCAGTCGCGGGCATCGAAGCCCGGCTGCGCGATCGCCGCCGGGGCCGCCACGACATCCGGCGCCGCGGCGAGCCGCCATGCGCCGATCAGCCAGAGGTTGTCACCGGCGGGTGCGAGCGAGGGCGTGGCGGGCGCCGGTTTGGCGGTGGTTGCAGGAACCGAAGCAGGCGCGCGGCTGACCGGCAGGGTCGCCTGATCCTGCGGCCCGCTCATCCCCATCTGCTGCTTGACCTGCAAGGGCCATGCGGGGCTTGCGTTCTCGAACTGCATGAGACGTTCGTCTGGCAAGGTCCAGACCATGCGCGCAGCCTGTTCGGGGGAGTCCTGCCACAGCGCAAGCCTCGCGACAGCCCCGCGGAACGGCGCACGCCCCGCGCTTCGCGGCGCAAGCACGAGGGCGACAGCGGTGGACGCAGGCGAGGCACCGAGTGTAACGGGAGCACCGCCGTCCACCGCCAACGTGAGCTTGCCAGCCTGCGAGGTCAGCGTCACCAGCTGCCACGCACCGGCCTTACCCCTCCCGCCTGCGACCATCGGGACACCGCCGGACGAAGCAGAGATCCGGGCACCGGTTTGAACGAGGGTGACAAGCTCCTCCCCCTTGTCATCGATCAGCGCCGCAATCGTCCGCGGCCCGCCCGGCGCGTCGTCGGTCCTGACCCAGCCCTTGAGCGTCCAGTCGCCGGACGCGGCCAATGGCATGGACAGATCCTTGCGGACAGGATTGCCGAGGGGCGGGAAGATGACATTGACCGGACCGGCCAGCACAGCGCCTCCGGGGGCCGGCTGGGCCTGCCCCGCCGTCGCTAACGCGGTCACGGCAAGGATACACAGAACGGCAAGAGCCTTCCGCAGCCAGTCCATCGATTGTCTCTCCCCGGCGATTCGAGCCGCCCTAATTACAAAAACCATTTTATTAATATCCGATGCCAGCGGTCAAGCCGTAATGCACATCTGCCGGGGAGCTACAGATAATCGCGCCCAGATTCGTGACCTCGCAGTGTGAACCCGAACCGCGGGGCCGCCCAAGCTCCTCCAATTTAAATGAAACAATTTTCTTTACTAATGCAAATTTGCAGGTGTAGTCTGATGGCCGAGGGTGAGGAGACTGCGGGTCATGCCGCACGGATCGGGCGATCCGCGCGCGGCAATGCCCCCACCAAGGCTCGGCAACCTTCGGCAGACAACATAAGTCTAAATGGCCGCACAAGCCGGCCGGGGGAGTGAATACATGAAGCAGCATCTCGTCGGATCGAGCTCGAGATTGGCGATGATCGCCGGCGCCTTGGCGCTGGGGTGCCCCGCAGCCGCGCAGGACAACACCCCCGTCACCTCCGAGGCGCCTGCCGCCGAACCCGACAACGTCATCGTCGTCAGCGGTGTGCGCCAATCGATTGAAACCGCGATCGAGGACAAGCGCAACGCGACCGAGATCAAGGACGTGATCAACGCCGAGGACATCGGCCAGCTTGCCAATGACAACATCTCCGAGGCGCTCCAGCGCATCACCGGTGTGCAGGTCAACCGCGGCAACGACGGCGAGGGACGGCAGGTGCAGGTGCGTGGCCTGTCGGAGAACAATGTCACCATCAACGGCGCAATTGCCTCGGGTACGGGCGATGTCGATCTCAGCCAGGGCAATGACCGCAGCGTCAACTTCCAGGACCTGCCGGCCGAACTTTTCGCCGGGGTCGAAATCCTCAAGGCGCTGACCGCCGACCAGATCGAAGGCTCGCTTGGCGGGACGATCAACCTCCAGACCCGCGCGCCGCTGAAGGGCAAGCGCGACCTGATCGTCAATGCCACCGGCACCGCCAAATTTGCCGAAGTCGGCGATCTCAGCCGTCAGGACGCCAACCTGTTCGTGCAGAAGAAATTCCTCGATACGCCGCTCGGCGATTTCGGGGTGATCATGAATGTCGGCTACAAGGAAATCGCCAGCTACGCCTATGTCTATGGCGGCAACGAGGTGATCGACGCGCCCGGCATCTGGACGCGCAAGATCGGCTCTATCGATCCGCCCGCCAGTCAGGGGGCCAACCAGTCGGCGGTCAATTACAACTTCTTCCAGCTCGCCAATATCCCCAACGCCACCGGCGGCGGATCGCGGCCCAACCCCTATCGCTATGCCTTCGACGATCCCAACGGCGACGGGCTGAGCGATGCCAATGATGTCTATTACATCCCCGGCGCTTTCGGCGTGTCCGAGCGTGTGCGCGACGACACCCGCAAGTCCTTCAACGGGACGATCCAGTGGAAGCCCGCATCCAATCTCGACATCCGGTTCGATGCCGTGCTGACCGATCTGAACGAGAGCCTGACCGGCGCGAACATGAACATCGTGTCGAATATTCCGCGTTCGGGCATTCTGGTGGGCGGCCCCGGCGCGACCTTCGAGCAGCTGGGCACCTCGGCCGGGTTCGGCGACGTCTACGTGCTGACCAGCGGGCGTCTGGCGTCCTTCACCACCCGCGTCGGTGCGGCGCCCTCGATCAACGAGGTCTCCCGCGAATCCCAGCAGTATTCGGCCGAGGCGACCTGGGATGTCACCTCCAATCTCTCGCTTTATGTGAAGGGCACCACGTCGCGCGGGAAGGCGACGACCCTCAATTTCGGGCAATTGAGCGCCAGTATCGAGCAGCAGGGCGGCACCGCCCCGGTGTTCAACGCGCAGGATTTCTACAACATCGTCGACTTCCGGCGCGGCGACAACAAGATCCCCAACGTCACGTTCTACGAAAACCCCTTCCCGTCGGCGGCCTACGGGGTGAACTCGGTGGTTCCCGAGGATCAACTGGTGGTCCTGAACCCCGGCGATCTCAGCTACGCCCGCTATCGCTACCGCCAGTTCCAGCGGAACGCGGCCGATACCGAGAACACCGACGATTCGTTCCGCTTCGATGCGACATGGGACGTCGACAGCGGCTTCTTCCAGTCGTTTCAGGCCGGCTTCCGCTGGGCTGAGCGCGGCTTCGAACGGGCGCGTTACGAAAACCCCAACGAGGGCGGCAACATTGCGGCCATCGAGGGCCAGGGCGTGCGCGATCCGGTTCGGGCGGTCAACGTCTGGGCGGTGCCGCTCAACCCGGCGAACACCACCAACGCGGGCGCCGCAGCGACGTCCACCTTCCTCAGCTCCTGCCTGACCACGGCGGGCAATCCGGACATCCTCAAGCGCTTCGGCGGCAACCTGCCGATGACCTTCGGATCGACCGCCGGATGCGACGTCGCGAGTGTCGCCCGATACTTCAACCTGTTCGACATCCGCGCGATCGACCCGGCGGCAGGCTCAGGGTACTACGAGGTGGAGGATGAACGCTTCAGCATCACCGAATCCACGCTGGCGGGCTATCTGCGGGCCAATTTCAAGACCGATCTCGGCGGTGTAGCGATGTTCGGGAATGTGGGCCTGCGCTATGTCGAGACCGAGACCACCTCGTCGGGCTATCTGATCAATCCGGGCACGCCGGTCAGCTACAGCATCGTCACGTTCGAAAACTCCTATGACGACTGGCTGCCGACCGCGAACTTCAATTTCGCCTTGTCGAAGCAGGTCATCGCCCGCTTCGCCTATTCGCGCACGATCGGGCGACCTGCCCTCACCCAGATCTCGCCCGGGCTGGAACTGACGCGTTCTGACGTCGATCCGAACTTCGCGGGCTTCGGTGTGGCGGGCAACCCGTTCCTCGATCCGGTGCGGTCGGACAATCTGGATGCGTCGTTCGAATGGTATTACGACAAGGGAAGCTTCCTGTCGGTCGCGGCCTTCATGAAGGACATCGACACCACCATTTTCCGCGATCCCATTCCCACGGCGCGCGATATCAATGGCGAGGTATTCTCGGTCACGACCTTCGGCAATTTCGGCGGCACCAAGCTGAAGGGCGTCGAGGTGGGCGGGGCCCATGCCTTCACCTACCTGCCCGGCGTCCTTCGCCACCTGGGGGTGACGGGCAATTTCACCTATATCGACGAAAATAGCGACCTGCGCGATCAGGAAGGCGATCCGATCGGGCGGCGCGGCCTGTCGAAATACACCTGGAACGCCAGCGCCTATTATGACGACAAGAAGTTCAACCTGCGCCTCGCCTACAATTGGCGGTCGGCCTTCACCCGGCGCGAGGTCGTGCAACTCGGCTTTGGCCGGCCCGAGGCCTTGCCGGAGATCGAGGCGGCCCGGGGACAGCTGGACCTGGCGGCGCGCGTCATCATCAACCGCAACCTGCGCATCACCGCCGATGCGACGAACCTCACCAACACCGGCACCTTCCGCTATCTGAAGTACGAACCGCTGGTGAACTACGTGTCGCTGGCGGGCCGGCGCTTCAACTTCGGCGTGCAGGTGAGCTTCTGATGCGCAGACAGCACCGCACGTTCGGGTTGTGCAAGGGGGCACTTCGGCTGTGGGGGGCGGGAGCGCTTGCGATGATCGCAAGCGCTCCCGCTATCGCGCAAACGCAGGCCAGCTGCGCCGCGGATCCCGACGCGGCGGCGCGCAACTACAACTACATCCTCGGCACGCAGGCAATCGGCGGCCCGTACCAGCACACCAAGGGCAACCGCCTGATCGAACAGGCCGCAAATGTCCGGGGCATGGGATCGAACCTGCTCAAGATCTCGCTCGCGAAGGGGGCCTCGCCCAATTACGGTTCGCAGGAAGCCGCCCGCAAAGCCAAGTCGACGCTCGAATATGTGCAGGGCGCGCCCGCGGTCCAGCAGGCGCTGGACATGGACTTCACCTACTATCAGGCGTGGGTCCATTCCTTCACCGGGGCGGACTGGCGCGACGGGGTCGATATGACCGAGGCGCGGGCCTATTACGACGAGATGTATGCCCTGACCGCGTGGCTGCTGGAACGCTATTCCGGCACTGGCAAGGTCTTCATGCTGGGCAACTGGGAAGGCGACTGGCTGCTGCTGGGCCGGCAGAACCGTGAATTGGATCCCTCCCAGACGGCAGTCGAAGGGATGACCGCGTGGATGAAGATCCGCCAGCTCGCAATCGACACCGCTCGCGCCAAGGTCGCGCACAAGGACGTGGAGGTGTACCACTACATCGAAGTCAACCTCGTCAAGAAGGCCATGGCGGGCCGCACCAGTATCGCGCTGTCGGTGCTGCCCGACGCCAATCCCGATCTGGTGTCCTATTCGGCCTACGAGGCGATCAAGCAATCGCCCCAGCCCGATCTCATGTCGATCCGGCAACCACTGGAACAGACGCTCGCCTATCTTGAAGCCCAGCTGCCGCCGAAGGAGGGTCTGCCGTTCAAGCGCCGCGTGTTCATCGGCGAATATGGCTACCATGCCGACAAGTCGAAGCCGCTGACCGTGAAGCAACAATACATGAAGAGCCGCTTCGTGATGCAGAGCGCCCTCGCGCTCGATCTGCCGTTTGCGCTGATCTGGCAGATGTACAACAACGAGTATGCCGAGAACGGCACCTCGAAGGAGATGTCGCTGATCGACGAGAGCGGTCGCAAACGCGCGCTCTATGCCCTGCATCAGAGCTACCTTTCCGAGATGCAGGCCTTCGTCGCGCGATCCTGCCGAGAGACCGGCACATACCCGAGCGGCGATGCCTTCCGGGCGCGGGCGCTGGACCTGCTGAAGGCATCGGGCTTCGAAAAGATGGACGCGCTCGCGCAGACCATGCCGCGACTTGGCGGCTGATGGCCGTGAAATGGCGCGCGGGGGTTGTGGCCGTGTTTGCGGCCCTGATCGGCAGCGCATGGGCGCTTGCCGAGGAAACGGCGCCGCGCCGCGTGAACATCCTCCTCGTCACGGTCGATGACATGAACTGGAATTCGGTCGGCGCCTTCGGCGCGCCGATTGAAGGGATCACTCCGCATATCGACGCGCTCGCCCGCAGCGGCCGCCGTTACGAGCGGGCCTATGTCGCCGCTTCCAACTGTTCGCCTTCGCGCGTGGCGCTCCAGACCGGCCTCACGCCGCAGCAGTCCGGCGCGACCGGGTTCTTCTACATCGACGATACCGACACCCCGACAATCGCGACCGAATTGCGCCGCGCGGGCTACTTCACCGGGGTGATTGGCAAGCCGGCGGACAGCAATCCCGCGCCGTGGGGGCGCAAATACTGGGACGTTCAGGAGAATTTCGGTTCCGCCCGGAAATACTCCGCTGCCTCGGTCAGTCAGGCAGCAGCGCACTTCTTCGGCACGGCGCGACGCGGCGAGAAGCCCTTCTATCTGGTCGTCAACATTGCCGATCCGCACAAGCCGAACTTCAACGATGCCGAGGCCGCCGCCTCCGGAGCCGATGCATTCGCGCCCAGCCGGATCATCGCCGAAGACGAGGTGAAGGTGCCCGCCTTCCTTCCCGACTTGCCCGGCATCCGGGCTGATGTGCGCAACTACCAGAACTCCGTGAAGCGCGCCGATGACACCTTTGGCACGATCATGGCGGCCCTTCGCGCGAGCGGACTGGATGAGGAGACGCTTGTCATCTTCCTCTCCGATCACGGGATGCCCTTCCCCTTTGCCAAGTCCTCGGTCTACGACAATGGCCTGCGCACGCCGCTGGTGATCACCTGGCCGGGCCGGATTGCGCCCGGCGGGGTTGAGCAGGGGCTGGTTTCTGCTGTCGATCTGATGCCGACGATCCTCGACGCGGCCGCGATCCCCATGCCCGATGGCAAGGACTACACAGGCCGCTCGCTGCTGCGCGGCAGCACGGCCGAGCGTGACTTCGTGTTCGGCAGCTTCGACGAGAACGCGCGCGGCTATCCCGTGCCGATGCGCGGCACCATAGGGCGCGAGTGGGCCTATGTCTTCAACGCCTGGTCCGATGGCGAGCACGCGCTCAAGAACGACGACATGAACCACGCCTCCTTCAAGGCGCTGGTCAGGCACGCACTGGACGATCCGGCGGCCAAAGCACGGCTCGATTACTACCTGTCCCCGCCGGTGGAAGAATTGTGCAACCTCAAGATCGATCCTGATTGCCTGATCAATCTCGCGGGAGATCCGGCCCATTTCCCCGTGCTCGCACAATTGCGCCGCGCAACCCGCGCGCAGATGGTCAGGACGAACGATTATCTGCTGGAGGCGTTCGACGTCCGCTTAGATCGTTCAGCGCTACGCGCCTTCATGCAGCGACAGCGCGAGGCCGCACAGGGCCGCGCCGCGCGGCTCCAGTGGAAGCGGCCCGAGAACATCGCTGGTCCGACAAAAGACAACCGTGAGCTGTTCACGAGTAGTGCCAAGTGAGGTCTGTGCATCGCGCTGTCGGCAAGGCTCTGCTGGCTCCCACCAAGGACCGAAGGTTGGCGAGATTAGCCTTCATGTCGGTCTGAAAAATGTGTCTCCGCAAGAGGCGAGGATCAGGGGCGCGGTGATCTCGGCCGGCGGAACTCGTCCAAAGTGGGGAGCACATCGCCCTCGGCGCCCAGCGCTCGCGCTGGAGCTAGTGCCACTCGCGGGTGAGCGTCTCGAAGGTGTGCGGGGTGGAGGTCAGCGCGCACTGGCTGGCAGCGGATGGCTTGGGCCGGTGGCGGAGCAGGAGGGATTCGAACCCTCGATACGGTTTTGCCGTATACACACTTTCCAGGCGTGCGCCTTCGACCACTCGGCCACTGCTCCGCTGCGCATTCTTGTTGCGCTACCGCTTCGCTGCTTGAGCGCAGCTTCCGGCAAGAGCGGCGCACTAGCGGCGAAAGACGGGCTCCGCAAGGCAGAGCGGATTGGTGGCGCGCGGGAATCGTGGTAAAGGAGTCGCACGGGCTTAGCGCTGCGCGGATCCGGCATTCCCTGCGAACGCTGCCCTCGAAAGCCCCTTTCCGCCCCCTTGGGCGCGCGGAAAGGGGTTTTTGCTTGCGGCCCGCTTGTGGCACACCCCTGCCCATGAGAACCGCACTCCTCGCCGCTGCGACGGCCCTCGCCCTTTCGTTCCCGCTCGCCGCGCAGGAGGAGCCGAAGGGGGCGCCCGCACCGGCCGAGATCGTCGCGGCCGCGCCCAAGTCGGACTGGGCGGCGATCCCGGCGGAGGATCTGCTGGTGATGACCCTCGCGCCCGATGCCGAGGGCAACCCGCGCACCGTGGTGATCCAGCTGATGCCCGCTCCCTTCAGCCAGGGCTGGGTCCACAACATCCGCCTCTTCGCGCGCTCCGGGTGGTACGACGGCATCTCGGTCAACCGGGTGCAGGACAATTACGTCACCCAGTGGGGCGATCCCAATTACGACAACCCCGAAGCGACCGGGAAGCCGAAGCCCTTGCCCGAGGGGCTGAAGGTGATGGGGGAGGCGGAGTATGTCGCCTCTGCCGAGGCGATCTCTGAAGCCAACGCAAGATGGGTCAGTGCAGAGGATGTTCTGGACTCGATCAGGGAGCCGGAAGGCGAGCCAGCCGATCTGGTGGCGACACGGACTGCCGAGCATCCGGACGGCTGGCATCAGCGCGATGCGTACGCCGAATGGGTCGAGATCTACAAGGGATGGCCCCTTGCTGCGAAAGGAACGGGCGATGAAGCGAAGTTGTGGCCCACCCACTGCTACGGCATGGTCGGCGTGGGGCGGAACTACTCGCCTGACACCGGCTCGGGCGCCGAGCTTTATACCGTGATCGGCCATGCGCCGCGCCACTTGGACCGCAACATCGCCCTCGTGGGCCGGGTGATCGAGGGGATGGAGCACCTCTCCTCTCTCCCCCGCGGCAAGGGCGCGCTGGGGTTCTACACCGCCGAGGAAGCGGGCAAGCGCACGCCGATCACATCGGTACGAGTCGCCAACGACCTGCCGATGAACGAGCAACCACGCTTCGAATACCTCTCGACCGAAAGCGCCACCTTCGCCGCCTACGCCGGGGCCATCGCCAACCGCCGCGATCCCTTCTTCATCGCGCCCGCGGGCGGCGCGGACATCTGCAACATCCGCGTGCCGGTGCGGCGGGTGCCCTAGGGCGGCGGGGCAGCCGCGCAGCATTCTTGCGAAGTTTACAAAGTTGACACTGTAAACTTCGCAATCCTACAGGATTTTGGCTTTATAATCATGCGCTTGCGACAAGAAGCCGAAGTTGACACTGTGCGAGGCGTTTTTCTCGCGGCTTCCGGGCCGGAAGCTGTGACGGGACGATGGGAAGGAGCCGTCTGCCGCCCTATCGCACGCCGGCGCAGTAGGAAATCCCGCAGCGGGCCAGTGTCGGCACGACGCAACGCCGCATGAGCCGCGAGGTCCGCTTCAAGGCGCCAGTCGCATGCATGTTCATCGAAGAGGGCTTCGATCCGGCCTACCTCGTCGCCCTGCCCGAGGCCGCCAATGCCGAGATCGCCGCGATCACGCTCGCGGACGGCGGCAAGGGCGCTTTCGGGGCGGTCAAGGTCGAGGCGCGCATCGGCGCGAGCGTGTGGCAAACGCGCCTCAACGCCAGGGCAGGCGGCTGGACGCTGCCGATCAGGAAGCCCGTGCGGCTGGCCGAAGGGCTGGCGGAGGGCTTGGCGGTGGAGGTTGTGCTGAGGGTGATGGCATAATCGCCGTCGCGAGCGCAGCGAAGGCGTTCCATCGGATGATGGCCGTACCGGTCGCGAAGGCCGGACGGCGAATTGCGGTCACACCCGCTGCATCAGCTCGATGCGGTTGCCGAAGGGGTCTTCGGTGAAGAAACGGGCATAACCCTCGACCGGCTTGTCCTCGCGGATCGGACAGCCCGCTCCGGCGAGCCGCGCCTGCAGGTCCGCAAGGTCGTCGACCAGAAAGGCGGGGTGCGCCTTGGTCGCGGGGCGGAAATCGGGGTCGATGCCGATATGCAGCGCCGCGCCGCCGCCGGTGAACCAGCAGCCGGCAGGCGAGAGATTGGCAGGCTTGGGCACCTCCACCATCCCGAGCAGCCCCGCGAAGAAGGCCCGCGCCCTGTCCTCGCCGCCTGCCGGAATGGCAAGCTGCACGTGATCGAGCCCGATAACGCCCAAGCTACTGCCGCTCGGCCTGCGCCACGGCGTCGCTCGCGCGCAGGGCGGAGATGATGCGATTGAGGTGCGCGGCATCCTCGACCTCGACCTCGACATCGTAGGTGACGAAAGGATGGTCGATCTGGGCCTGCATCAGGGTGATGATGTTGGCCTTGTTCTGGGCGAAGATGCCCGCCATTTCGGCGAGCGTCCCCAGCCGGTCGTAGATCGTCACCGACAGCTGGCCCGCCGCCCCGACCGAGCGGCTGCCCCAGGCGAGGTCGATCCAGTCGCTGTCGATCCCGTTCGCCAGCTCCATGCAGTCGATCGCGTGGACCAGCACGGTCTCGCCCTTGCGGCGGATGCCGACGATGCGGTCGCCGGGGACGGGGTGGCAGCAGGGGGCGAGGTCGAAGGCGACACCCGGGGTGAGGCCCCGGATCGAGATCGCCCGTTCGCGCCGTTCCCAGTGCTCGTCCTCCTCGATCCCGGCGGTGCAGCCGGGGACGAGCGCCTCCATGACGTCGCGGTCGGCGATCTTGGCGGCGCCGATGGCGTACATCAGGTCGTCGGGCTCATCCATGCCGAGCCGTTCCACGGCGGCGCGGATCGCCTTCTTGCCGATGCGGGCAGGCACGCGCGCGGCGATCTCGTCGAACAGCTTGGAGCCGATCGCGGCGACCTCGGCGCGCTCCTTCATGCGCACCGCGCGGCGGATCGCGGCGCGGGCCTTGCCGGTGACGACGAAGCTGAGCCACGCCAGCTGCGGCGAGGCGTGGGGGTTCTTGATGATCTCCACCACGTCGCCGTTGTTGAGGGGCGTGCGCAGCGGCATGTGGCGCCCGTTGATCTTCACGCCTGCCGTCTGGAGGCCGAGATTGGTGTGGACCGCGAAGGCGAAATCCACCGCCGTCGCGCCCTTGGGCAGCTGGAACAGCGCGCCCTTGGGGGTGAAGGCAAAGATGCGATCCTGATAGATCGCCATGCGGGTGTGTTCGAGCAGTTCCTCGGCATCGTGGCTGGCATCGACGATCTCGATCAGATCGCGCAGCCAGCCCACCGCGCCGTCGGGCTTGTCGCCCTGCTTGTAGGCCCAGTGCGCGGCGAGGCCGAATTCGTTGGTGCGGTGCATCTCGCGGGTGCGGATCTGCACCTCCACGCGCATCGAGTTCTCGTACATCAGCGAAGTGTGCAGGCTCCGGTAGCCGTTCGATTTCGGCGTGGAGATGTAGTCCTTGAACTTGCCCGGCAGGAACTGCCAGGTGGTGTGCAGGATGCCCAAGGCGCGGTAGCAGTCCTCCTCGCTCTCGGTGAGGACCCGGAAGGCCATGATGTCGGTCACCTGCTCGAAGCTGACATGGCGTTCGGCCATCTTGTGCCAGATCGAATAGGGGTGCTTCTCGCGCCCGTAGACCTCGACCTTGAGGCCGGCCTCCGCGAGGCGCTGCTTGATCTTCAGGGCAATCGCATCGACCTGACCGCCGTCCTGCGAGCGCAGCTGCTCGAGGCGGTTCGTGATCGTGGCATAGGCCTCGGGTTCCAGCTCGCGGAAGGCCAGCGCCTGCATCTCGTGCATGTATTCGTACATCCCCACCCGCTCGGCGAGGGGGGCGTAGATGTCCATCGTCTCGCGGGCGATGCGCTGGCGCTTCTCGGGCGACTTGATGAAGTGCAGCGTGCGCATGTTGTGCAGGCGGTCGGCGAGCTTGACCAGCAGCACGCGGATGTCTTCCGACATCGCCAGCAGGAACTTGCGCAGGTTCTCCGCCGCGCGCTCGTTCTCGGGCATGGTCTCGATCTTGGAGAGCTTGGTCACGCCGTCGACCAGCCGCGCGACCTCGGTGCCGAAATGGGCCTCGATGTCGTCGATGGTGGCGAGCGTGTCCTCGACCGTGTCGTGGAGCAGCGCCGTGATGATCGTGGCCTGATCGAGCTTCAGGTCGGTCATCAGCCCCGCGACCTCGACGGGGTGGGAGAAATAGGGATCGCCGCTAGCGCGCTTCTGCGAGCCGTGCTTCTGCACGGTGTAGACATAGGCACGGTTGAGCATCGCCTCGTCGGCGGCGGGGTCGTAATCGAGGACCTTCTCGACGAGTTCGTACTGGCGGAGCATCACGAGCGAATATGTGCGCGGGCGCGCTTTGCGGCAAGTGCGAAGAAAGCCGCAGGCTCCCCGGTCAGCTCCAGGTGGCTCTGGGAGGGAGGCTCATCAGGATCGCGTCGATGTTGCCGCCGGTCTTGAGGCCGAAGATCGTGCCGCGGTCGTAGACGAGGTTGAACTCGGCATAGCGGCCCCGGTATTCGAGCTGGCGCGCCTCGTCCTCGGGGGTGAAGGCGCTGCCCATGCGCTTTCTCACCAGCGCGGGGAAGATCGCGAGGAACGCCTTGCCGACATCCTGCGTGAAAGCGAAGTTGCGGTCGAAGGCGGCATCGTCGGCGCATTCGAGGTGGTCGTAGAAGATCCCCCCGACCCCGCGATGGACCTGGCGGTGGGGGATGTAGAAATATTCCTCCGCCCACTTCCGGTAGCGTTCGTAATAGCTTTCGTTGTGCGGATCGCAGGCAGCCTGCATCGCCGCGTGGAATTCCGCCGTGTCCTCCTCGTAGGGGATCGGCGGGTTGAGGTCCGCGCCGCCGCCGAACCAGGCCTTGGTGGTGGTGAGGAAGCGGGTGTTCATGTGGACGGCGGGCACGTGCGGGTTGGCCATGTGCGCGACGAGGCTGATGCCGGTGGCGACGAAGCCGGGGTTCTCCGCGCTCGCCCCGTTGATCGAGCCCGCAAACTCCTTGGCGAAGCTGCCGCGCACGGTCGAGACGTTGACGCCGACCTTCTCGAACACCTTGCCCTTCATCAGCCCCTGCACCCCGCCGCCGGGATCGGGATTGCCTTCCTCGTGCCGGTCCCAGGGGGTGTACCGGAAGGCAGCGTCGGAGCCAGCCTCGCGCTCGATCGCCTCGAATTCGGCGCAGATGGAATCGCGCAGATGTTCGAACCACGCGCGCGCGCGGGCCGTGTGTTGTGTCCAGTCCGTCATACATCCCCGTCCGTCATTCCCGCGCACCATAGGCGAAGGCGCAGCGCACACAAGCCCGACTTTGCCCGCCGCAGGGGTGTTGCCAAGCGGCGGATTTGGCGGCAGTGGAGGCGCATGGTTCGCGCTATGTTCGCCCCCTTCCCTTTTGCCGGACACGAGCTTGCGCTCGGGCAAGGCCGCGCGCTCTACTGGCCGGCGGAACGCGCGCTGCTGGTCGCGGACCTGCATCTCGAAAAGGCGAGCTGGTTTGCCGCAAGGGGCCAGATGCTCCCGCCCTACGACAGCCGCGACACGCTCGAACGGCTGGCCGATGCCGTCAGGCAGACAGGCGCGCGGCGGGTCATCACGCTGGGCGACAATTTCCACGATGATGCCGGGGCGCTCAGGCTCGATGCGCATTGCACCGGGATGCTCGAGGCGCTGACCCGCGCGCTTGACTGGGTGTGGATCACCGGCAACCATGACGAGGCGCTGCCGAAGGGCTTCGGCGGGACGATCGTGCCCGAGATCGAGCTGGGCGGCGTGATCCTGCGCCATGAAGCCCGCGCCGGCGAGACCGCGCCCGAACTCTCGGGCCACTACCACCCCAAGCTGCGCGTCAATGTGAGGAACCGCCACATCGCCCGGCCCTGCGCGGTCATGGGCCGCAGCGACAGCGGGGCCGAGCGCATGATCCTTCCCGCCTTCGGCTCGCTCACCGGAGGGCTCGACGCGGGCCACCCCGAGATCCTCGGCGCGCTCCAGCCCGCCCGCGCGATCGAGGCGCTGATGCCCGCCGCCGGCCGCATCGCCCGCTTCCCGCTCTGGCAGGCGGCGGCCTGAAGACTCCATCTGGCGCTCGCCGCCGTTTCGCACTACATAGCCGCCAGCACGAAGCTACCACAGGAGAACACCCCATATCACGTCCACCCCGGCGCTCGTTGGCCCCGCCTGTCAAAAGCGGCCCTCGTTTTGATTTCATGATCCAGGTTCCCAAGGTCCGCGTCATCGACGACGAAGGCGAGAATCTGGGCGTCATGTACACCCGCGAAGCCATCGAGCAGGCGAACGAGAAGGGCCTGAACCTCGTCGAGGTGTCCCCCAACGCGGACCCGCCGGTGTGCAAGTTCCTCGATGTCGGCAAGTATCGCTACGAGGCGCAGAAGAAGGCGAACCTCGCGCGCAAGACGCAGAAGACGCAGGACATCAAGGAAGTGAAGATGCGTCCGAACATCGACACGCACGATTACGACGTGAAGATGCGCAACGTCCACAAGTTCATCGAGCATGGCGACAAGGTGAAGATCACCCTGCGCTTCCGCGGGCGCGAGATGGCGCACCAGCACCTCGGCATGGACCTGCTGAAGAAGGTGCAGGACGATGTCGCCGAATATGCCAAGGTCGAGGCCTTCCCGCGCCTCGAAGGCCGGCAGATGCTGATGGTGCTCGCGCCCAAGTAAGGCGCGCGCCTGCCGCAGACACCAAGGGGGCGGACCGTCGCGGTTCGCCCCTTCTGTTTTGTCCTGCCGACGAGCGGTGTCGAAGGCTCGACAAAGCGCCGATGGAAACCGATTGCTGACGACACCGTTCGGACGGTTCATGCTATTGAAAACAGGCAGGCGTAGGGATGATCCGGCCCCTTCCGGATCGCCTCGACACCATTCCAGCCCCCTTTCGTTTATCGGGAAGCATCCGCCCATGCCGCATCTCCCCCGCCTTCTCGCCCTTGCCGCCCTGCTGTCCGGCACCGCGCTTGCCGGCGCCGCCCCCGCCGCGGCCCAGACCCCGCTGGGCGAGGCGGAGCTTGCGACCTTCGCCCCCTCGAACGCCCCGGGCAACGACAAGATCGACTATTCGATCTGGGACGAGGCGATGAAGAACATCGTCATCTCGATGGGCCCTTCCCTGCGCGAGGGCGCCCCGCGCCCCGATCCCTCCTTCGGCACCCGCCGCCAGTACGGACACGTCTCGCGCTACCGGCTCGAAGGCACGCGGGTGATGTTCAGCTTCCTCGATGCCGACGTGATCGCGAGCTTCACCGAATACCGCAAGGATCTCGAGAATACCGCGAACATCGTCGACATCCAGTCGCTCAGCCGCAACGAGCAGCTCGCCTACTGGATCAACCTCCACAATGTCGCGATGGTCGAACAGATCGCCAATGCCTGGCCGGTGCGCCAGCCGCGCGACATCAAGGTGGACGGCGTGCCGCTCGACGAGGCGCGCTTCATCACCGTGGAAGGCATCCGGCTGTCCCTGCGCGATATCCGCGAGAAGATCGTCTACCGCCACTGGAAGGACCCGGTGGTGATCTACGGCTTCTGGCGCGGCGAGATCGGCGGGCCCTCGCTCCAGAAGGAGGCCTTCAACGCCGACAACGTGGCGCGGCTGCTGCAGCGGGGTGCTGGCGATTTCGTGAACTCGCTGCGCGGCTCGCAGGACCAGGGCGGGCGCCTGCAGGTCTCCGAACTCTACCGCGAGGCCGCGCCCTTCTTCTTCCCCGATTTCGAGAAGGACGTGCGCGCCCACCTCACCCGCTATGCCGACCAGACCACCGCCGCGCTGCTGGCGAAGGCAAGCGGGGCGGACCCGGTGATCGCCGAGCACGACATCGCCGACATCGAGGGCGGCGTGCGCGAGCCGACCTACCAGAACATCACCTCGAACGGGGTCTCGACCAGCTTTCGCATCCCGCAGAGCATGGCCGCCCTGCTGCGCGAGCGCGAGACCAAGTTCCAGGAGATAATCCGCCAGGGCCGCACCGGCACGGTGACCTTCAGCAACATCACCCTGCCCGGCGACGAGAGCGAACCGGCCGAGGTCGAATAGGCCGCACCTGCCGGCTGGCCCGCAGCCGCCGCCCGCGTTCATCGGCCATGACCTATCTGCGGGAACCTGCGTTCATGCGCCGTTTATCTGCCTGACATATCGTGCTTTCCGGGACGGATTCGAATCTGGTGGGAGAGTTCGATGGTGCCGAGGTCCATGATCGTGCTGCTGGCGGGCTCTGCCTTCGCGGTGTCCCCGGCGGTTGCGGAGAGCGTGTCGCCCGCCTCCCCCGGCCAGAACGCGCGCGGCGAGCTGCACTTCGTCCCCGGCATCGCCCCCGCCGAGGCCCGCGCCTCCGAGGCCGACCAGCGGCTGGCGATCTTCACCCCCACCACCGACCCGGTCCGCACCACCATCGATTACGAAATCTGGGACTACGCGCTCAAGCATCTGGTCATCTCGATGGGCCCTTCGGACCGGCAGGGCGCAAGGCGGCCCGATCCGATCTCCGGCACGCGGCGGCAGCAGGGCCCGCAATCGCGCTACCGGCTCGAAGGCTCGATGGTGATGTTCCGCTTCTTCGACCGGGACGTGATCCAGAGCTTCACCGAATATCGCCAGGATCTCGAACGGGTCGTCGAAACCCACAACATCGCCGCCCTGCCGCGCAACGAACAGCTCGCCTTCTGGCTCAACCTGCACAATGTCGCGCTGATGGAGCAGATCGCGCGGGAATGGCCGGTGCGCGAACCCAAGGAAATCACGATTGACGGGGTGCCGCTGGACGATGCCAAGTTCATCACCCTGCGCGGGATTCCGGTGTCGCTGCGCGACATCCGCGAGAACATCGTGTTCCGCCACTGGAAGGACCCGAAGGTGATCTACGGCTTCTGGCGCGGCGAGATCGGGATGCCGCACCTCCAGACCAACGCCTTCACCGGCAGCAATGTCGGCCCGCTGCTCGAGATCGCCGCCGCCGATTTCGTCAACTCGCTGCGCGGCACGCAGAATATCTCCGGCGAGCTGGCTGTCTCGGAACTCTACGCGGAGGTCGCGAGGTTCTACTTCCCCGATTTCGAGAAGGACGTGCGTGCCCATCTCGCGGCATATGCCGAAGAACCGGTGGCAAAGCTCCTTGCCGAGACCGACCGGACGGTCGCGACGCTGCGTGAACACGACATCTCCGACCTCCACGGCGGGGCGCTGCCGGCCAACTACCTGTTCGTCAACGTGGCCCCTGGAATCGCAGGCGCAGACCCGGGACAGTTAGGCTGCACCGAGAAAATGGGTCAGGGGGCCTGCAACCTCCTCTATGCCCGGGCGCTGAAGCTCGACAGGATGGAGCGCCGCGGACAGCCGGTGTCGCGGGTGTTCTTCTCGAACATCGACCTGCCGGGCGATCCGCCCAACAAGAACGCGGTCGAGTAGCGCGCGCCCGGGCATGACGCGCCCGCCGGGCTTGCCCGCGCGGCACCGGGGCTGGTAGGCCGCGCAAGGTCCGTCCATTCTGCGGGGAGCCCGACAGGCATGACAGCGCGCCGGATCGGCCTATTCCTCGGCCCGCTGGCTCTCGCCCTTACCGCGCTGACCGCGCCGCCCGCGGCGATGCCGGCTGGCGCCTGGCTGGTGGCGGGCCTGACGGTCTGGATGGCGGCCTGGTGGATGACCGAGGCGGTGCCGCTCAGCGTCACCGCGCTGCTGCCCTTCGTGGTGCTGCCGCTGGCGGGCGTATCGAATGCCGAGGCGACGGCGGCGACCTATTACTCGCCGATCCTGTTCCTGCTGCTGGGCGGCGCCTTCATCGCGCTGGCGATCGAGCGCACCGGCCTGCACCGCCGCCTGAGCCTCGCGATCCTGCGCATCGTCGGGCGCGAGGGCGGCGCGGCGCGGCTGCTGCTGGCCTTCATGCTCTCGACCGCGCTGCTCTCGATGTTCATCTCGAACACCTCGACCGCGCTGATCATGATGCCGATGGCGCTGGCGGTGCTGGAAGGGGGCGGCGGTGCCGTGGCCGAAGGCGCGCCGCCGCGTCAGGAGGGCGTCCACGGTGCCCTCCCCATGGGCATCGCCTTCGCCGCGAGCATCGGCGGGCTCGGCACCCTCGTCGGCTCGCCCACCAATGCCATCGCGGTGGGCCTGCTCGACAAGGTCGCGGGCGTCAGGATCACCTTTGCCGAATGGGCGCTTTACGGCGTGCCGCTGGTGCTGCTGAGCGTGCCGCTCGCCGCGTGGATCGTGGCGCGGGTGCAGCAGGTGGCGGCGCACCCCTTCGATGTCGCCGCGGCGCGCGCCGCGATGGGCAGTCACGCCGTCTGGAGCGCGCCGGAGCAGCGCCTCGTGCCGCTGGCGATCCTCACCTTCCTTGCCTGGACCACCCAGCCGCTCGTCGCCCCGCTGCTGCCGCCGGGATCGTGGACCGACGGCACCATCGCCGTGGTCGCGGCGCTGGTGCTGTTCCTGCTGCCCGACGGCACGGGCCGCCCGCTGCTGGTGTGGCAGGAGGCCGAACGCGCGCCGTGGAGCGTGATCTTCATGTTCGGCGGGGGCCTTGCGCTCGCGGCGGGGATGCAGGCCTCGGGCCTCGCCGAATGGATCGGCGGGGCGCTGCTGCCGCTCGAGGCATGGCCGCTGCTGGCGGTCGCGCTGGCGGTGACGGCGCTGGTGATCCTCGTCACCGAATTCGCCAGCAACGTCGCGACCGCCACGGGGATCATCCCGGTGGTCGCGGCGCTGGTGGTGGCGCTGGGCGCCGATCCGGTGCTGCTGGCCCTGCCCGCCGCGCTCGCGGCAAGCTGGGGCTTCATGCTCCCCGCCGGCACCGGCCCCAACGCCATCGCCTGGTCGACCGGGCGCATCCGGATCAGCGCGATGGTGCGGGCCGGGGCGCTGCTCGACGTGGCGGGGGTGCTGCTCATCGTTGGCGTGGTGTGGTTGATCGCAACTCTCGTGTGAAATCTTGCGCCGCCCGGTTGAAAGAATTGTACGCAGGCGGTAGCTCTTGCCCCAGCACAGCGGCAGCAGCGGAGAGGCGTTCCTGCGGAGGTTAGGAACGGGTGCCCTGCCCGCCGCCGAACGGCTCCCGCCTTCCTGGGAGCGTGAGCATAGGAAGGACACGGCCATGCCTGACGCCGTCGACGCTGTCGTCACCCCCACCCCCCGCCGCAAGCCCAAGCCCCCCCGCCGCGAGATCGCCGGACGGCCCCTGAAGCCCGCCACGCTGATGATGGGCCACGGCTACGACCCCGTCCTTTCGGAAGGGTCGCTCAAAGCCCCGATCTTCCTCACCAGCACCTTCGCCTTCGAGAGCGCGGCCGCCGGCAAGCGCCACTTCGAGGGTATCACCGGCCTTCGCGAAGGCGGCGCGGAGGGCCTCGTCTATTCCCGCTTCAACGGGCCCAACCAGGAAATCCTCGAGGATCGCCTCGCCGTGTGGGACGGGGCGGAAGATGCGCTGACCTTCTCCAGCGGCATGACCGCGATCTGCATCCTGATGATGGCCTATGCCAACGCCAATGACGTGATCGTCCATTCCGGCCCGCTCTACGCCGCCTCGGAAGGCTTCGTCGCCAAGGTGCTGAGCCGCTTCGGGGTGGGCTATGTCGATTTCCCCGCCGGGGCGACCCGCGAGGAACTCGACGCGGTGCTCGCCCGTGCAGGCGCCGAGGCGGCCGAGCGCGGCGGAAAGGTCGCGATGATCTATCTCGAGAGCCCGGCCAACCCGACCAACGCGCTGGTCGATGTGGAGGCGGTGCGCGATGCGCGCGACGCGAACCTCGCAGGCTGCCCCATCGCGATCGACAACACCTTCCTCGGCCCCCTGTGGCAGCGCCCGCTGGAACACGGGGCGGACATCGTCGCCTATTCGCTGACCAAGTATGTCGGCGGCCACTCCGACCTCGTGGCGGGCAGCATCGCGGGTGCCAAGCGCTGGATGGACCCGGTGCGGGCGCTGCGGAACACGATGGGCGGGATCGTCGATCCCAACACCGCGTGGATGCTGCTGCGCTCGCTGGAGACGGTGGAACTCAGGATGCAGCGCGCGGGCGAGAACGCGGCGAAGGTCTGCGCCTTCCTGCGCGATCATCCCAAGGTCGAGGGACTGGGCTATCTCGGCTTCATCGCCGACGCCCGCCAGCAGGACATCTATGACCGCCACTGCCTCGGCGCCGGATCGACCTTCTCGCTGTTCATCAGGGGCGGCGAGGCGGAGTGCTTCCGCTTCCTCGACAACCTCACCATCGCCAAGCTCGCCGTCAGCCTCGGCGGCACCGAGACGCTGGCGAGCCACCCGGCCTCGATGACCCACCTCTCGGTCCCGCAGGCGCGCAAGGACCTGCTCGGCATCACCGACAACCTCGTGCGCATAAGCATCGGGATCGAGGACGCGGACGACCTGATCGCCGATTTCGCGCAGGCGCTGGAGCACGTCTGACGCGCGGCCCTTGCCGTGACACCGGCGGTGCGCCAGTGTCACGGCGGAGGGAGACCAACCATGACAGACAGCCGCAAGCCCGTGTTCCTCGTGATCGGCGCAGGGGCCGGGATCGGGGGCAATGCCGCGCTGCGCTTTGCGGCCGGGGGCTATCACGCGGTGCTCGCCCGCAGATCGGACGAGGCGGGCCTCGCGCGCATGGTCGCCGAGATCGAGGCGGCGGGCGGTTCGGCCAGCGGCACTCTCCTCAACGCCGCCGAGGACGGCAGCATCGAGGAACTGGTGGCGCGCACCGAGGCCGAGATCGGCCCGATCCGCGCCGCGCTCTACAATCTCGGCGCGCAGATCGGGAACCGCGCGCTCGACCAGACCCCGCACCGCATCTTCGAACTCGGCTGGCGGCTCGGCACCTACGGGGTGTTCCGTCTCGCCCATGCACTGCTGCCCCGGATGGTCGAGCGGGCGAAGGATGGCGGGCCGCACGGCACCCTCATCGTGACCTCGGCGACCGCGGCGGTGCGCGGCAATGCCGGACAGCACAGCCATGCCGCGGCGATGGGCGGGCGGCGGATGCTGTGCCAGACCCTCAACGCCGAGTTCGCGCCCAAGGGCGTGCACGTGGCGCACGTGGTGGTCGACGGCGCGGTCGATGCCCCCGACACGCTCGGCAAGCTGCTGGGCGACAAGTACGAGGCCTTCAAGCAGGGCAAGGGCCGCGACGGGATCATCGATCCGGCAGCGCTGGCCGAGACCTACTGGCACCTCGCCCACCAGCCGCGGAACTGCTGGACCCACGAGATCGACGTGCGCCCGTGGACCGATGTCGCGTGGTGGAACGACAATCCCGATCCGCAGATCGACAGCAAGGGCAAGGGCTTCGCGGGGCCTACGGACTGAGGCAGCCCCAACTCCGTTCGGGCTGAGCTTGTCGAAGCCTTGTTCTTCTTCTTTGAGATTCGGTCACGAAGAAAAGTGCGGTGCTTCGACAGGCTCAGCACGAACGGGGTTGATTCTCACCCCCGCCACTCGCGCCTTTCCTCGGCGGCGCGCAGGACCTCGTAGCTGGTCTGGATCAGCTGGAACTGCCGCGCGGCCTCGGCATCGCCCGGCTTCACGTCGGGGTGCACTTCCTTGGCGCGGGCGCGGTAGGCCTTCTTGATCGCGTTGAAGTCTGCATCCGCCTCCAGCCCCAGCACCTCGAGCGCGCGCATCTCGTCGGCCGAGCGCGAGCCGTCGCCCGAGCCTGCCCAGCCGTAATGCGCGGCCTCGGCATAGCCGGCGTTCTCGCGGCGCTCGGCGCGGGCGCGTTCTTCCTTCTCGGCCGCCTCGAGGCCCTCGAAGTAGTCCCACTTCGCGTTGTATTCGGCGGCATGCTTCTGGCAGAAATACCACCGGTCGCGGCTGTTCGGGGCCTTGGGCGCCGGGCAATCGCCCGGTTCGTTGCAGCCGTGCCGGTCGCAGATGCGCACCTGAGCGGCTTCCTGCGAGGAGCCATAGCCCCGCCAGCGCGGGAAACCCCAGTCCATCGACCGGCGCGCGCGGCTCACCGGGAGGCCCCGGGCGTCATGTCGTTGGTCGATTGGGTCACGCGTTCAATCTAGGCGCAGTGGCCGTGAATGGGAAGGCGTGAGAAGCAGGAACAAGTTGCAATGTGAAATGTTGCATTGCAAAAGGACCGCGCATCATGAGCCAGCAACTGACCCTCTCCAGCCTCTTCTGCGTCCTCGCACTGGCAGGCCTGTGCCTGGTCACCGGCGCGCGCGACCTGGCCGGGATGGACGCGCCGGTCGCCGCGCAGCAGGCCGAACTTTCCGCCGGCCCGCTGCGCAGCTGATACCTCAGTTGATGATGACGCTGGCGGCGCGGCGGTTCTGCGCCCACGAGCTTTCGTCAGAGCCCAGCGCCACCGGGCGTTCCTTGCCGTAGCTCACCACCGAAATGCGGTTCGCATCGACGCCGAGGCTGACAAGGTAGGACTTGGCGGCATTGGCGCGGCGTTCGCCGAGCGCGAGGTTGTATTCGCGCGTGCCGCGCTCGTCGGCATGGCCCTCGATAGTGAAGGT
Source organism: Porphyrobacter sp. THAI-01a (assembly GCF_056868655.1). Lineage (NCBI taxonomy): Bacteria > Pseudomonadati > Pseudomonadota > Alphaproteobacteria > Sphingomonadales > Erythrobacteraceae > Porphyrobacter > Porphyrobacter sp. THAI-01a. The sequence goes on from NZ_CP180579.1 coordinate 2,656,689, forward strand.
CACCTGCGGGTAGCGCGCGAAATACTGTGCCTGCGCCTGGAGCGCGGCGGCATCCTGCGAATCGATGTTGTAGCGATCCGTGTCGAAATAGATCGTGGTCGAGGAACCGACCGCTGCGGCGAAGTGCGCCTGCGTGCCGACCTGCGGGCCGGTGGGCTGCACCTGCGGCCCGGTCTGGCCCGACCCGGTCTCGACCGGCGCGGGCGGCAGCGTCTGGGGGGGCTTCTTGGAGCATGCGGCAAGACCGATGGCGGAGGCCATCAGCACGGCGGTCGCAATCTTCCGGTTCATGGTATTTCCTTTCAGACTGTTGGGGGGAAGTGTGAACTCTGTCTCCGGGACGATCATGGCGAAATTAGGGTCATCCGGTCAGGGACGGATCGGGCCCCAGGCCGGGTCGGAAGCGTCGACCGGGGTCGGCAGGCGGCGCTCGTTCTGGCCGGTGAGATCGACCTGCCAGATGCCGGAGCGCCCGGTGTTCTTCTCGGTGCGGAAGAACTGGATGATGCGGCCGTTGGGCGCCCATGTGGGGGCCTCGTCCTGCCAGCCGCGGGTGAGCACGCGCATCGCCCCGCCGCCGGTGTTCATCACCGCGATGTTGAAGTCGCCCGCGATCCGGGTGAAGGCGATCTGGTCGCCGCGCGGGCTCCATTCGGGCGTGGCGCAGCGCCCGCCGAAGAAGCTGATGCGCTTCTGGTTGGTGCCGTCGGCGTTCATGACATAGCACTGCTGGCTGCCCGAACGGTCGCTCTCGAACACGATCTTGGTTCCGTCGGGCGAGTAGGAGCCGCCCACGTCGATCCCCGGATTGTCCGTCAGCTTCACGCTCGCGCCGCCCGTGGCGGGGACGCGGTAGATGTCGGTGTTGCCCGCGACTGCCATCGAATAGAGGATGAACTTGCCGTCCGGCGACCAGCGCGGCGCGATGGTGGGGTTGCGGTTCTCGGTCACCAGCGTCTGCTTGCCGGTGCCGATGTCGTAGACATAGATGCGCGGGTTGCCGTCGACGTAGCTGAGATAGAGGATCTTCGAATAGTCGGGCGAATAGCGCGGGGTGAGCGCGGTGGCGCTGCCGAGCGTCAGGAAGCGGTGGTTCGCGCCGTCCGAATCCATCACCGCGAGGCGCTTCACGCGCCGGTCCTTGGGGCCGGTCTCGGCGATGTAGGCGATGCGGCTGTCGAAGAACGGGCTCTCGCCGGTGAGGCGCGAGAAGATCAGGTCGGAACACTTGTGCGCCGCGCGCCGCCAGTCGCCGGGCGCGACCACCCAGCCCTCGCGCACCAGCTCGTTCTGGAGCGCCACGTCATAGAGGTAGCAGCCGACCACCAGCCGGCCATCATCCCGCGCGCGGACATAGCCGTGAACGAGCATCTCGGCGCTGCGCCCGCTCCAGGTGGAGAAGGCCGGCGCGGTGATCTGGGGGAAGGTCGGCTGGGGCAGGCTGTCGGGGCCGACCGGCTTGAACAACCCGTTGTTCCTGAGGTTGGCGGTGATGACCCGCGCGATCTCCCGTCCCAGCGCACCCGTGCCGGCCTCGTTGGCGGGGGTGGCGCGTTCGCGGTCGGTGGCGAAGGCGGGGATGGCGATGCCGATGTCCGACCACGCGCTCTCGTCGGTGACGGTGCCGCGCAGCGGGCCATCGTCCTCTCCCTCGATCGTGACGCGCTCGACGCGCTGGTCCTGCGGGATCGGGGCACCGAGGTCCTGCGCGGCGGCAGGCGGGGCGGCGAACAGAGCGGCGGAAAGGAGCAGGAGGAGCTTCTTGGTCATGTCACAGCCTTCGGTCGAATTGCCATTCGAGCGCTTTCCAGCGGTCGTAGAACTGGTCGGGGAGGTCGAACGGCGCAGCCCGCTGCACGGCGCGGATCGCGCGCTCGCAATGCAGGCCCGCCTGCGGGCGGTTGCTTTCGGTGATGCTGCCCGGATCGGTGCGGCAGCGCGGGGTGCCGCGCAGGGTGCCGTCCGGATTGAGCTCCCAGCTGACGGTCGAGATCAGCTGTTCGGCATCGAGACCCGAGGGCGCAGTCCAGTGCGGGCGCAGCGCGCGGGTGATTGCGCTCGACAGTGCCGCCCTTTCGGCCCGCCCGAAGGCGGCGGCAGGCGCGCGGGTTTCGTTGGTGGTCGTGGATGAGCCGCGGCCTTCCAGAAAGTCGTCCCCGATCCGGCTTCCGCCGCTTTTCGGAGCGGCCTGTGCCGGGCTGGTGGCGGGCCGCGAGGCCGGGGTCCGGGCGGCGGGCTGCGCTGCGGCTGTCCGGTCCGGCCGCGACCGGTCACGCGCGGGCGGGGCCTGCGTCGGGGAGGGCGAGGGCCGCGGGGCAGCTGTCGCCTGCGGGCGCGGCGGCGGGGTCGGCGCGGGGCGCGGCGCAACGCTCGGCTGCGGGCGCGGCGGCGGCGGCGAGGGCACACGCTCGGCTGCCGGTGCGGGCGCCGGCGGCGCGGGCGCGGGATTGTCGGCGAGGGTCGGGGCGATCGAGGCCCTGCTCTCCGCGACCGGATCGGGGGAGGCAGCCTCCAACCCCACTTCGGTCGCAAGGCTCACCGTCATCCGCTCGGGAAAGACGGAGACCTCGTTGCGCACCGTCTGCAACGCGAGCACGCCGACCAGCGCCGCGTGCAGCAGCACTGCGGCGGCCAGACCGACCTTCTCGTCGTTGCGAAGCGCAAGCTCTCCCATCACCTCCCTCGCGTTATGGAGCCGAAACTGAACCCTCGGTGACCAGCGAGATCGAGGTGAAGCCCGCCCTGCCGAGTTCGCCCATCACCTGCATTACCCTGCCGTAATCGAGGCTGCGATCACCGCGCAGCACGATCAGCGGCGGCTCGCCCCCGCGATCCAGCGCCTCGAGCGCGGCGGGCAGCCCGCCAGCAGGAACGGCATCCTCCTCGATATAGATCGTGCCCTGCCGGTCGATCGAGATGGTGATCTGGTCCGGCTGCTCCTCGACCGGGGCGGCGCGGCTTTCGGGCAGGTCGACAGGCACGCCGACCGCGGGGAGCGTCACCGTCACCATGAAGATGATCAGCAGCACCAGCATCACGTCGACCAGCGGGGTGACGTTGATCTCGGCCATCGCGGCGCGGCGGGTGCGCTTGCCCTTGCGCCCGCGCGAGGAGGAGACGCCCATGCCCATCAGGCGCGGTCCAGCTCGCGGCTGAGGCCGGTGTGGAGCCTGTCGGCGAACCGCTGGAGCCCCGCCTCGTAGCGGTCCACCGATCCGCCGAAGCGATTATAGGCGATCACCGCGGGGATCGCGGCGAACAGGCCGATCGCGGTCGCGAACAGCGCCTCGGCGATGCCGGGGGCGACCACGGCAAGGCTGGCGCTCTGCTGCGCACCGATCTGGAAGAAGGAGTTCATGATCCCCCACACCGTGCCGAACAGGCCGACGAAAGGTGCGACCGAGCCGACCGTGGCGAGGAAATTGAGCCGCCCGGCGAGTTCGTCGGCTTCTTCCGCGATCTGGCTGTCCATTGCGGCGGCGATCCGCTCGCGGGTGGCGGCGCGGTCGACCGGCTGCTTGGCGGTCGACTTTCGCCATTCGTCGAGCCCGGCGGCGGCGACCCGGGCGGCGGGGACTTCCTTCCTCACCTGCTTGGTCAGCAGCGCCTCGCGGTCGCGCTGGTCCCAGAATTCCGCTTCGTATTCGGCCGACTTCTTGGACAGGCCGCCGATGCGCAGGGAAAAGGAGACGATGATCATCCACACCCAGATGCTGGCAAGGATCAGCCCGACCATCACGCCTTGCACGATGATGTCGGCCTGGAGGAACAGTTCGACCGGGTCGAGCCGGGTCGGGGCGGCAGCAGGGGCGGCAGCGGCGAGCAGGGCAAACGTCACGGGGTCAGGTGTCCTTGGTCATGAAGGTCGAGAAGGCGGCGCGCCATTCGGCCGGCTGGCGGCGCGGGCGACCATCTAGCGTGATGAAGCCGACACGCAAACTTGCCTCGCATAATATTTCGTCATCGCGCCGTGCAATCTGGTGCATCCGGCACGATGCCGCGCCAAGTTCGGTGCAGCGCGTCTCGATCACAACATCGTCGTCGAGCCTCGCGGGGCGCAGGTATCTGAGGTTCACTTCCGAAACGGCGTAGGCACCTTCCCCCGCCTCGATCGCCGCGCGTTGGTCGATGCCGAGCAGCCGCAGGAGATCGCTGCGCGCACGCTCGAACCAGCGCAGGTAGTTGGCGTGGTAGGTGATGCCCGACAGATCGGTGTCCTCGTAATACACCCGCACCGCGTAAAGATGCCGTGGGCCGTCGAGCACGCCGCCGGGGAGAGGGGGCGATATCATGGGGTGAGGCTCGCAATCATCATCCGGGTCAAAAGCCTTCCACGGCTGAAGCTCCGATGAACGGTGCCGGGCCAGCGCCGAAGCGAGGGCACCCTCAACGGCGCGCGATCATCGGCCCCAGCGGCTCGCCGCCGAAGATGTGGACATGGAGGTGCGGCACCTCCTGCCCGCCGTGGCGGCCGATATTGGCGAGGAGGCGGTAGCCCGGTTCGACAAGGCCCTTGCGTCGCGCCACTTCCCCCACCGCGCGCACGAAGCCCGCGATCTCGGCGTCCGAGGCCTTGGCGGAGAAGTCGTCCCAGCTGACGTAGCGCCCCTTCGGGATCACCAGCGTGTGCACCTCAGCCTGCGGGTTGATGTCCTCGAAGGCATAGGCCCAATCGTCCTCGTAGACCTTCTTGGACGGGATTTCCCCGCGCAGGATCCTCGCGAAGATGTTGGCGTCGTCATAGGGCAGGGTCGGGTCGATCGGCATTATTCGCTCCGTGATGCTTTTTCGGCGAGGCCGGACAGCCCCTCGCGCCGGTCGAGTTCGGCCAGAACCTGCTCCAGCCTGACGCCCTTCTCGGCGAGCAGCACCATGAGGTGGAACAGCACGTCCGCCGCCTCCCCCACCAGTTCGGCCTCGTCACCGGCGAGCGCGGCGATCACCGCCTCGGTCGCTTCCTCGCCGAGCTTCTGCGCGATCTTGGCGAGGCCCTTGTGGTGAAGCTTCGCCACGTAGCTTTCCTCCGGCGAGGCGGTGAGGCGCTGGGCGATGGTCGCTTCGAGGCGGGCTAGGGTTTCGGACACGTGGCTCTTTCTCGTCATTGCGAGGAGCCGCAGGCGACGCGGCAATCCATGATCGGACCTTTCCGCAACCAGCACGGTCGGTCCATGGATTGCTTCGCTACGCCCGCAATGACGAAGTTTCAACCGCGTGCCGGAAGTCCCGCCGCCCGCAGCGCCGCGTGGGCCTCCGCGATGGTGTGGTGGCCGAAGTGGAAGATCGAGGCGGCGAGGACCGCGCTGGCGTGGCCCTTCGTCACCCCGTCCACGAGGTGTTCGAGGCTCCCCACCCCCCCACTCGCGATCACCGGCACGCTGACGGCATCGGCGATTTCGCGGGTGAGGGCGAGGTCGTAACCCTTCTGCGTCCCGTCCCCGTCCATCGAGGTGACGAGCAATTCGCCCGCGCCGAGCCCTGCGACCCTCATCGCATATTCGACTGCATCGATACCCGTCGGCTTCCTGCCGCCGTGGGTGAAGATTTCCCAATTGCCGCGCGGGGTGCGGCGCGCATCGACGCTGGCCACGACGCACTGGCTGCCGAACCGCTCGGCGATCTCGCCCACCAGTTCGGGCCGGGCGACGGCCGCCGAGTTGACCGCCACCTTGTCAGCCCCTGCCAGCAGCAGCGCGCGCGCGTCCTCGGGCGAGCGCACCCCGCCGCCGACAGTCAGCGGCATGAAGCACACCTCCGCCGTGCGCCGCACCATGTCGAGCAGAGTCCCGCGCCCTTCGTGGCTGGCGGATATGTCGAGGAAGCACAGCTCGTCCGCGCCAGCCTCGTCATAGGCGCGCGCCTGTTCCACGGGATCGCCCGCGTCCTTGAGGTCGACGAAATTGACGCCCTTGACCACGCGGCCCTCGGCGACGTCGAGGCAGGGGATGACGCGGATGCGGACGGTCATGCAGCGCGCGCCCCCATCGCAATCGCCGCCGCCAGATCGAGCCGCCCTTCGTAGAGCGCGCGGCCGGTAATCACCCCCTCGATCCCCTCGTGCGCGTGGAGCGAGAGGATGTGGATGTCGTCGAGGCCCTTCACCCCGCCGCTGGCGATCACCGGAATGTCGACGCGACGGGCGAGATCGACGGTCGCCTCGATGTTCACGCCCTTCAGCAGCCCGTCGCGGCCGATATCGGTGAACAGCAGCGAGGCAACGCCCGCGTCCTCGAAGCGGCGAGCGAGATCGGTGACGGGGACGTCGGAGACCTCCGCCCAGCCCTCGGTCGCGACCATGCCGTCCTTGGCGTCGACCGCGACGACGATGCCGTTCTCCCACTCGCGGGCCATGTCCTTGACGAACTCGGGGTTCTTGAGCGCCGCCGAGCCCATCACCACCCGCGCCACGCCGAGGTTGAACCACCCCTCGACCGCCGCCGCATCGCGGATGCCGCCGCCGAGTTGCACATAGCCCGGGAAGGCTTCGACGATGGCTTCCACCGCCGCGCGGTTGCGGCTCTCGCCCGCGAAGCTGCCGTCCAGATCGACAACATGGAGATGCTCCGCCCCGGCCTCGGCAAAGATCAGCGCCTGCGCGGCGGGATCGTCGCCGTAAATGGTGGCGCGGTCCATGTCGCCTTCGGCGAGACGGACGACCTGGCCACCCTTGAGGTCGATGGCGGGGAAGATGATCACGGGAACCACTCCAGAAAGCGCCGGAGCGTCGCGAGGCCGTAAGCCTGGCTCTTTTCCGGGTGAAACTGCACGCCGAGTATGTTGTCGCGGGCGACCGCTGCCACCAGCCCTTCGCCGTGATCGGTCATCGCGGCGATATGGTGCGGATCGGCGGCGGCGAAGTGGTAGGAGTGGAGGAAATAGGCCTCCCCCTCCTCGATCACCTCATGGTCCTTCGCATGGGGCAGCATGGCGACATCGTTCCAGCCCATGTGCGGGACCTTTATCGCAGGGTCGCTCGGCTCGATCAGCCGCACCTCGCCCGCAATCCAGCCGAGGCCCGGCGTCTCGCCATGTTCAAGGCCGCGTTCGGCCAGCAATTGCATCCCCACGCAGATGCCGAGGAACGGTGCCCCGCCGACATGGACGCGCTCCTTCATCGCCTCGACCATGCCGGGAATGGCGTTCAACCCCTGGGCACAGGCCCTGAAGCTGCCGACGCCGGGCAGCACGATCCGGTCCGCCGCGCGCACCACATAGGGATCGGCGGTGACGGTGACCTCTGCCCCCGCCGCCTTCAGCGCATTGTGAACCGAATGCAGATTGCCCGCGCCGTAATCGATCAGCGCGACAACCTCAGCCACCGAGCTGCCCCTTGGTGCTGGGGATCGCCCCGCCCTTCCTCGGATCGCGCTCGACCGCCTGCCGCATGGCGCGGGCGAAGCCCTTGTAGAGGCTCTCGCAGATGTGGTGGTTGTTGGTGCCGTAGAGCAGCTCCATGTGGAGCGTGATGCCGGCGGCCTGCGACACGGAATGGAACCAGTGCTCGATCAGCTCGGTGTCCCATTCGCCCAGGCGTTCCTGCGTGAACTTCGCCTTCCACACGAGGTAGGGCCGCCCCGAGATGTCGAGCGCCACCCGCGAAAGGGTCTCGTCCATCGGCGAATAGGCCGCGCCATACCGCCCGATCCCAGCCTTGTCGCCCAGCGCCTGCGCGATCGCCTGCCCCAGCGCGATCGCCGAATCCTCGGTGGTGTGGTGCTGGTCGACATGGAGGTCGCCCTCGACCTTCATCGTCACGTCGATCAGCGAATGGCGGCTGAACTGTTCGACCATGTGATCGAGAAAGCCGATGCCGGTCGACACGTCATAGGCGCCGGTCCCGTCGAGATCGACGGCAATGGCGATTCTGGTTTCGGTGGTGTTGCGGTTCACCGATCCGGTGCGGGCGGGGATGCTGGCCATGAACCGGCGCTATAGTCCGCTTGGGGCGCAAGACAAGCGTGGGCCGCATCGCCCGGCGGACTGTCAATCCGGCGAGACATTTCAATTCAAAGCCCCTTGACCAAGGCCCCGCGCCGCGCCACGAATCCGGTCAGCCATGAACAGCGACACGCCCGACAGCCTGATCCCCTACGACGAAATCGTGCAGGAAGCCCTGCGCGCCGTGGTCGGCCGGGTGCTCGGTTCGATCGTCAGCGGCGGCGGCACGCTGCCGGGCGCGCACCACTTCTACATCACCTTCAAGACCGGCGCGCCGGGGGTCAGCATCCCGCCGCACCTGCGCGAACGCTTCCCCGACGAGATGACGATCGTGCTCCAGAACAAGTTCTGGGATCTCGAGGTGCTGCCGCAGAGCTTCTCGGTCAGCCTCACCTTCAACCAGGTGCCGGCCAAGCTCACGATCCCCTTCGCCGCGATCACCGCCTTCGTCGATCCCGCGGTCGATTTCGGCCTCCAGTTCCAGGCCGCGGTCGAGGAGCTCGAGCCGGAAGCGCACGAGGATGCCGAGAACGACGGACCCGACACCGACCCGGACGGCTCGAACGTCGTCAGCATCGATTTCGGGCGCAAGAAATAGGCCGCCATGGCGGGGGGCAAGCGGGCGAAGGCGGGCAGGCGCGGCAAGGCCGAAGCTCCCGTAGCGGGCTCCGGCGACAGTCCCGCTCCCGGCCCCGGCGGCGTGCCGCTGCCAAGCCCCGTTGCGGGCACCAACCTCATCATCGCCGACATCGTCCTGCGCGCCGCGGGCGGGCTGCTGCGTGACCGGCTGGAAAAGGGCCTGCTGGTCAGGAGCTACGATACCGCCAAGGCCGAGAAGCTGGTCGACGGGCGCAGCGTGGCGACCAGCCTCGCGCTCTACGGGGCGAGCCGCCTCGCCCGCCGCTCGCCGCTCGGGCTGGCGGTGGTGGCGGGCGGACTTGCGGCCAAGGTCTTCTACGACCGCGGCAAGCGGCTCGAGGCCAAGCGCCGCGCGAAGACACGGCCGGGCAGCGAATCCTGACCACCCCTTGATTTCGCCCGTCCGGTTGGTGCAACGGGGCCTATGGGCGACTCCTCACATGATCCTGCCGACACGCTCCAGCGACGGGGCCTGATGTTCATCCTGTCCTCGCCCTCGGGCGCGGGCAAGACCACGCTGTCGCGGATGCTGCTGAAGGAGGATCCCGAGATCAAGCTGTCGGTCTCGGCCACCACCCGTCCGCCGCGCCCGGGCGAGGTCGACGGGGTGCATTACCACTTCGTCACCGACGAGACCTTCGACAGGATGGTCGAGGAGGACGATTTCTACGAATGGGCGCACGTCTTCGGACACCGCTACGGCACGCCCAAGGGGATCATCCGCGCCGCGCTGAAGGAAGGCCAGGACTTCCTGTTCGACATCGACTGGCAGGGCACCCAGCAGCTCTACCAGAAGGACCAGCAGGACGTGGTCCGGGTGTTCATCCTGCCCCCCTCGATCGACGAGCTCCACCGCCGCCTCAAGGGCCGCGCGACCGACAGCGCCGAGGTCATCGCCGCCCGCATGGAACGCGCGCGGGCCGAGATCAGCCACTGGGACGGCTACGACTACGTCATCATCAACGACCACATCCACCTGTGCTTCGACAAGGTCCGCGCGATCCTCGAGGCCGAGCGGATGAAGCGCCAGCGGCAGACCGGGCTCATCCCGTTCGTGCGCGGGCTGATGGCCTGACGCCGCCTCCCAACCTGGGTCAGGCACCCAGGTTCGGGCGACCCTCGCGTCAGCGGGTAAGCCCTTGCGGCTCACGCGCTATAACGGACAGGGGGATCATCATATGGCCGGCTGGCAGACCCGCATCGCAGCGAATGCTATCAAGGCCTGCGTTCCCTTCCAGACGCAGCTGCGCAAGCTCAAGCACACGATCAGCCCGCCGGTGCCCGGCCAGCATCACGATCTGGTGCTCGACGGGATCATCGAACAGCTCGCCATGATCCGCAGGGCCGGCGGCAGGATCGCCGGGGCGCGCGTGCTGGAGATCGGCAGCGGCTGGATCCCGGTCGCGCCGCTGATCTACCGCCTCGCCGGCGCGCGCGAGGTGATCCTCTCGGACCAGCACCACCTGCTCCACCCGCGGTCGGTCGAGGCGGCGGTCGCCTTCCTGAGGGCGCGGCAGGACCGGCTGGTGGAGGAGGCCGGGATCGAGCCTTGGCGCTTCGACACGGTCCTTGACGTGCCGCTCGAGGGCGGGCTCGATACGATGCTGGATGCGCTCGGCCTTGCCTATGTCGTCCCGCTCGACCGCACGACGCTGAAGGGCGGGATCGATATCGCCTACAGCCACACCGTGCTCGAACACATCCCGCCCGCCGCGCTGGCTGAGATCTTCGCGCTGGTCCGCGCGCGGCTGGGCAAGGGCGGGCTGTTCTGCAACGGCATCGACAACAGCGATCACCGCCGCGGCTACGATGCCGACCTCTCGCTCGTCGATTTCCTGCGCTATTCCGAACTCGGCTGGAAGATGCTGTGCATCAACCCGCAGGACTACACCAACCGGCTGCGCCATTCCGACTACGTCGCGCTGCTGGCCGATGCAGGGTTCCGCGTCGCCGACACGCAGGTCCATGTGGCACAGGGCGCGTTGCAATCGCTGGAGAAGGAAAGCCTCCCCGAGCGGTTCCGCGGCAAGAGCGCCGAGGACCTGTGCACCACCTGGAGCCTGATGCTGGCGCGCGCCTGACGCGCGCGCCGCCCGGATCAGTGCTTGCCGCCGGGATCGGCGAAGTGGCTCGGCAGGTGGGCGTTCACCACCCCGCCGTCGACCGTCAGCGTCTCGCCGACCACATAATCTCCCGCGCGGCTGCACAGGTAGATCGCGGCCGCCGCCATGTCCTCGGCCGTGCCGATGCGCTTGGCGGGGATGCCGCTCGCCGAAGCGTCGGGCGCGTCCTTGGCGGCCTTGTTCATCTCCGACGGGAAGGCGCCCGGCGCGATCGAAGTGACGACGATGTTGTCCTGGATCAGCCGCGCGGCCATGCGGCGGGTGAGCTGGATCACGCCGGCCTTCGAGGCCTGGTAGGCATAGGTCTCCCACGGGTTGATCCGCTGCCCATCGATCGAGGAGACGTGGATCACCTTGGCGGGGCGCCCCTGCTTTCCGCCTTCGACCAGCAGGTCGTGGAGCTTCTGGGTCAGGAAGAACGGGGTCTTGACGTTGAGGTCCATCGTCCGGTGCCAGCCGGCTTCGGAGAATTCGAGATAGGGCTGGCCCCAGGCCGCGCCCGCGTTGTTGATGAGGATGTCGAGGTGCGTTTCGCGCGCCTTCAGCTCGTTCGCCAGCGCCACCATGCCGTCCATCTGGCTGAGGTCGGCGGGGATGCCGATGACCTTGTCGGCGCCGAATTCGTCGATGGTCGCCTGCATCTGCTCGATCTTGCGCGCCGAGATATAGACCCGTGCGCAGCCCGCCGCGAGCAGGCCCTCGACGAACATCTTGCCGATCCCGCGCGACCCGCCGGTGACGAGGGCAATGCGGCCTTCGAGGCTGAAAAGCGATTGAATGTCCATGTCTTAATACCCACTCAATTCGGCCACGCGGTTGGCGTGGAAATGGGCATCGCCCAGGAATTCGGCCAAGGCGCGGTCGCGCTTCATGTAGAGGCCGATGTCGTATTCGTCGGTCATGCCGATGCCGCCGTGCATCTGCACGCCCTCCTGCACCGCGAGGCGGGCGGCCTTGGCGACTTTGGCCTTGGCGACGCTCGCCATGAGGTCGGCATGGGCCGAACCGCCGTCGAGCAACTGCTGCGCCTTGATGGTCGCGGCGCGGGCGATCTCGACCTCCGAATAGAGGTGGCTTGCGCGGTGCTGGAGCGCTTGGAACTCGCCGATGAGCTTGCCGAACTGCTTGCGCTGCTTGAGGTAATCGACCGTCATGTCCATCGCGCCGCGCGCGACGCCCACGCCCTCCGCAGCCGCGCCGACGCGGCCGGCGAGGAGCATGGCATCGAGCACCGCGCGCCCGCCGTCGATCTCGCCGATCACCGCATCGCCGTCCAGTTCGACCCCGTCGAGGCGCATATGAGTGGCCATCGAACTGTCAACGAGCCGCACATGATCGTGCAACAACCCGGCAACGTCCTTCGGCACGGCGAACAGCGTGATGCCGTCCGCATCTTCGTCACCGCCCGAGGTGCGCGCCGCGACCACGACCATGTCGGCGCTGCCGCCGTGGATGACGAAGGTCTTGGCACCGTTGAGGCGGAAACCGTTGCCCGACTTCTCGGCGCGCGTGGTGATACGCGAGGGACGGTGCTTGGCGGTCTCGTCGATGGCGACGGCAAACACGCTGTCTCCCGCGATCAGGCCGGGCAAGTAGCGGCCCTTGAGATCGTCTGAGCCATGCTTCAACGCTGTCGCGGCCAGCACCGACGACGTGAGGAAGGGCGAGGGCGTAAGGTTGCGGCCGATTTCCTCGAGCACGATTCCCGCCTCGACATGGCCCATGCCGAGGCCGCCGTCGGCTTCCTCCACCAGCATCCCGGTGAAGCCCATCTCGGCCATCTGCTTCCACAAGCCGTGGCCGAAGCCGTCCTTGCAGTTGCGGTCGCGCCAGTGGCGCAGCTGCTTGGCGATGTTGCCTTCCTCGGCCATGAAACCGCGTGCGGTGTCGGCGAGCATCGCCTGATCTTCGTTGTGATACAGGGGCATTCTTTTCCCTCTCCAGATTCCTCCCTCCCGCCTGCGGGAGGGGTAGCGAGACTTGCCAGCTTGCTGGCTAGTCGCAGCGGGGTGGGCCTGCGAGCGGCCGCGCGTTCCCACCCCCGACCCCTCCCGCAAGCGGGAGGGGAGATTGATGGATCAAGCCCCCGGCAGGTCGAGGATGCGCTTGGCGATGACGTTGAGCATCACCTCGCTGGTGCCGCCTTCGATCGAGTTGGCCTTGGTGCGCAGCCAGCTTTTCGACGGCTTGCCGCCTTCGGTCGCCTCGCTTTCCCACTCGAGGCTGCGCGAGCCGCCGACCGCCATCATCAGCTCGTGGCGGCGCTTGTTCAGCTCGGTCCCGGCATACTTCATCATGTTGGGCTGGGCGGGGTGCGCCTTGCCGACCTTGATCTCGTCGAGGAACTTCTCGCCCATCGCGGCATAGGCCAGCGCATCGACATCGAAGTTGGCGAGTTCGGCGCGCAGCACGGGGTCGAGATCATCGCCGAGCTTGGCCGCATGGCGCTTCATCATCGCCCCGATCGCCGCCGCCCGCTCGCCGCCGTCCGCGCCGGAGATCATCTCGCGCTCGTGGCCGAGCAGATACTTGGCGACGTCCCAGCCGCGGTTGATCGTGCCCACGTAGGCCGGCACGTCATCGCCATAGGACTTGGGCACCTTCACGTTGTCGAAGAAGGTTTCGCAGAAGGGCGAGGAGCCGCTGATCAGCTTGATCGGCTTCGTGGTGACGCCTTCGGATGCCATGTCGAACAGCATGAAGGTGATGCCGCCATACTTGTTCTCCTTGTCGGTGCGGACAAGGCAGAAGATCCAGTCGGCGTGGTCGGCATAGGAGGTCCAGATCTTCTGGCCGTTGACGACCCAGTGATCGCCCTTGTCCTCGCCGTAGGTCTGCAAGCTGACGAGGTCGCTGCCCGAGCCCGGCTCAGAATAGCCCTGGCACCAGCGGATTTCGCCGCGGGCGATCTCGTTGAGGAACCGCTGCTTCTGCCCCTCGGTGCCGAAGTGCAGCAGCGCCGGGCCGAGCATCCAGATGCCGAAGGAGCTGAGCGGCGGGCGGGCATTGATGCGGCCCATTTCCTCGCGCAGCACCTTGGCCTCGGGCGCCGAAAGCCCCGCGCCGCCATATTCCTTGGGCCACATCGGCACGGTGTAGCCCTTGGCGATGCACGCCTCGAGCCATGCCTTCTGGGCGTCGTTCTTGAAGGTGGCGTTGCGGCCGCCCCAGAAGATATCCTCCTCGCCGCGCACCGGCTCGCGCATTTCGGGCGGGCAGTTCGCCTCCAGCCAGGCGCGGGTTTCGGTGCGGAATTGTTCAAGATCGGCCATGACCGACTCTCCTCTCTCGTCTCTCGCTTGACGCTTACGTTAGGAGCAATTTGCACGCCCCTGCAAGCGTCCTTCGCGAGGCCCCGGCGTCGGGCGCGATGCCGTAGCGTCAGGCGCGCGCGGATTGACGGACCGGCCAATCGGTCTAGGTTCGAAACCGAAAAAGGGAGAGAGAGATTGACCGGATTCGGTCTGGCGGCGTGCTCGCGGAGCAGCGCCTCGTGACGGCGGCGCATGGCCCATTGCCGCTGCGTCTCCGGCTGGTGCACGGCGCGGGCGCCATCGCCTTCGGGGTCAAGGACAACGGCTTTTCGTTCTTCCTGCTGATCTACTACAATCAGGTGCTGGGGATGGACGCGGGGCTGGTCAGCCTCGCGCTGCTGATCGCGCTGCTGGTCGACGCGCTGGTCGATCCGCTGATCGGCAACCTTTCCGACCGCACCTACACCGCATGGGGCCGGCGCCTGCCGTGGCTCTACGCCGCCCCCGTCCCGCTCGCGCTGGCCTGGGCCCTGATGTGGAGCCCGCCTGCGGGCGCGGAGCCGAGTTTCCTCGGTCTCGTCGGCATCGCGATCGTGGTGCGCCTGCTGCTTTCGGCCTGCGAGGTGCCCTCGATCAGCCTCGTGCCCGAGATCACCCGCGACTACGACGAGCGCACCACGCTGTTCCGCTACCGCGCGCTGGCCGCATGGATCGGCGGGCTCGGCATGATGGTGCTGGCCTATACCGTGTTCATGCCGGGGGCCGAGGGCATGCTCGACCGTGACGGCTATTTCGCCTTCGGGGTCTTCGGCGCGTGCGTGATGGCGGTCTCGGTGATCGGCTCGGCGGCAGGGCAGCACCGGCTGCTGGCGCGCCTGCCCGACCACAAGCCGCCGCCCTTCTCGCTGAAGGTCGCCTTCTCCGAGATCGTCGAGGCTTTCTCCGAACGCGGCTTCCTGATCCTCGCGGCGGGCGCGGTCGCCGCCTATGTGAACCAGGGCCTGCTGTTCTCTATCTCGAACTACCTCAACCTGTTCGTCTGGCGGCTGACGCGCGAGCAGCTGGTGCTCTACCCCTTCGTGCTGTTCGCCTCGGTGGTGCTGATGTTCATGGTCATCGGCCCGCTGCACCGCCGCTTCGGCAAGGCGCACACCGCTGCCATAACGGCGGTGGCGGGGGCGGCGGTCGGCTTCGTGCCCTACGCGCTGTTCCTGGCCGGCGCATGGCCGGAGGTGGGCAGCTACGCCTCGACCATCGGCTTTTTCACCTGCCTCATGTTCGGCAACACGCTCGGGGTAGTCTCGATGGTGTCGGCGACCTCGATGATCGCCGAGATCGTCGAGGCCTTCGAGGAACGCACGCACCGCCGCGCCGAGGCGGCGTTCTATTCGGGCAACTGGCTGATCCAGAAATGCGCCACCGGCCTCGGCATTTTCCTTACCGGGCAGATCATCGCCTTCTCGCAGCTTCCCGGCAACGCCTCTCCGGCCGAGGTGACTGGGGACGTGCTCACCCGTCTCGTGCTCGGATTTGCCGCTGCGGGCGTGGTTCTGTCGCTGGTCGCGGCCTTCTGGCTCGCGCGCTTCCCGATCAGCCGGACCGAGCACGAGGCGCGGCTCGAAAGGCTGGCGCACCGCCGCACCGGGGCCTCCGCCAGCCCGCTCGACGAGGCCGCCCGCGCCGATCCGGAGGGCCATTCGATCGGCGCGTGACGCGCATAAAAGAGAGCTTGGCGGCTCGCGAAGCCTCTGCCACGGTGAAACCAGATTCGATTGCATTTAAGGACGAGAGAGGAACCTCCGCATGGATTTCGAACCCACCGAACGCCAGGTCTACTGGCGCAACCGCGTGCGCGACTTCATCGAGACGCATGTGCGGCCGAACATGGACACCTACAAGCAGCAGGACCTTGAAGGCGACCGCTGGAAGGTGATCCAGATCATCGAGGACAAGAAGAAGCTAGCCAAGGAAGCGGGCATCTGGAACCTCTTCATGCCGCCCCGCAACGACAGCCACCACCATGTCGACGACACCTTCGAATTCGACGGGCCGGGCCTCACCAACCTCGAATATGCGCTGTGCGCCGAGGAGATGGGCCGCATCGGCTGGGCCTCGGAAGTCTTCAACTGCTCCGCGCCCGACACCGGCAACATGGAGGTGTTCCACCGCTACGGCACCCGCGAGCAGAAGGAAGAATGGCTCCGCCCGCTGATGAACGGCGAGATCCGTTCGGCCTTCCTGATGACCGAGCCCTACACTGCTTCCTCGGACGCGACGAACATCGAGACCCGCATCGAGCGCGACGGCGACCACTACGTGATCAACGGGCGCAAGTGGTGGTCGTCGGGCCTCGGCGATCCGCGCTGCAAGGTCGCGATCGTCATGGGCAAGACCGACTTCAACGCCCAGCGCCACGCCCAGCAGTCGATGGTGCTGATGCCGATCGACACCCCCGGCGTGAACATCATCCGCCACCTGCCGGTGTTCGGTTATGACGATGCCCCGCACGGCCACATGGAAGTCGAGATGAAGGACGTGCGCGTCCCGGTCACCAACATGCTGCTGGGCGAAGGGCGCGGCTTCGAGATCGCGCAGGGGCGCCTCGGGCCGGGCCGCATTCACCACTGCATGCGCACCATCGGCGCGGCGGAAGAGGCGCTGGAGAAAATGTGCCGCCGCCTCCAGGAGCGCGAGGCCTTCGGCAAGCCGGTCTACAAGCACTCGGTGTGGGAAGAGCGCGTCGCGCGCGCCCGCATCGACATCGAGATGACCCGCCTCCTGTGCCTCAAGGCCGCCGACATGATGGACAAGGTCGGCAACAAGGCGGCCAAGCAGGAAATCGCGATGATCAAGGTGCAGGCGCCGAACATGGCGCTGCGCATCATCGACGACGCGATCCAGGCGCATGGCGGCGGCGGCGTGTCGGAGGACTACGGCCTCGCCAAGAGCTACGCCAACCAGCGCACCCTGCGCCTTGCCGACGGGCCGGACGAGGTCCACGCCCGCTCGATCGCGCACATGGAGTTCGCCAAGCACGCACCCCGCCCCGGCCCCACCGCCAACGCCCTGCGCGGCGACCACGGGCGGGCCGCTGAGCCGCAGAGCTTCAGCTCGGGCGACATGGGCGTGGCGCGGTAAGCACCTCGAAAAAACTGCCGTTCGTGCTGAGCTTGTCGAAGCACCGTTTTTCTTTTTGAACCTGAGCAGCGAAGGAAGAACGGCCCTTCGACAGGCTCAGGGCGAACGGAGTTTGCTTGTGGCAAAAGCCGCCATTCTCGAAGCACCCGGCCAGGGCCTTCGCATCGCCGAAGTGACCTATGCCGAACCCGGCCCGCACGAGGTCCTGATCGACACCAAGGCCTGCGGCCTGTGCCATTCGGACCTGCACTTCATCGACGGGCACTACCCCCACGCCCTGCCCTGCATTCCGGGGCACGAGGCGGCGGGCGTGGTGCGTGCGGTCGGCTCCGAGGTGCGCACGGTCAAGCCCGGCGACCACGTCGTCTCCTGCCTCTCGGCCTTCTGCGGGCATTGCGAGTTCTGCGTCACCGGCCGCATGGCGCTGTGCCTCGGCGGCGACACCCGGCGGCAGAAGGGCGATGCCTCGCGCATCGCCTTTGCCGACGGGTCGCCGGTCAACCAGATGCTCAACCTCTCGGCCCTGTCCGAGCAGATGCTGATCCACGAGCACGCCTGCGTCGCTATCGACAAGGACATGCCCTTCGACCGCGCAGCCCTGCTCGGCTGCGCGGTGACGACCGGCGCGGGGACGATCTTCAACGCCTGCAAGGTCACGCCCGGAGAGACGGTGCTGGTGGTCGGCTGCGGTGGGGTGGGCCTCGCGGTGGTGAACGCCGCCAAGATCGCCGGCGCGGGCAAGATCATCGCCGCCGATCCGCTCCCCGAAAAGCGCGAGCTCGCCAAGGTGCTGGGCGCGACCCACACGGTCGATGCGCTGGCCGATGATGCGGCCAAGCAGATCATCGCCATCTCGAACGGCGGGGTGGACTGGGGGATCGAGGCGGTCGGGCGGCAAGCCTCGGCCGACCTCGCCGTGGCCTCGCTCCGGCGCGGCGGGACGGCGGTGATCCTCGGCATGATGCCGCTGGACTGCAAGGTCGGACTGTCCGCTTTCGACCTCCTCGGCGGCAAGAAGCTGATGGGCGCGCTGATGGGGATGAACCACTTCCCCGTCGATCTGCCGCGCCTTGTCGACTTCTACCTGCGCGGTCTCCTCGATCTCGACACGATCATCGCCGAGCGCATCCCGCTCGAGGCGGTGAACGAAGGCTTCAACACGATGCGCGCCGGCCATTCCGCGCGCACGGTGGTGGTGTTCGACTGATGACAGACGCTCCCCAGATCGATTTCGACAAGGAAATGGTCGGCACGGTCGAAGTGACCGAGAAGGACGCGCTCGACCTTGCTTCGCTGACCCGCTGGTTCGAGGCCAATGTCGAGGGCTTCGAAGGCCCGATCAGCTACACCAAGTTCAAGGGCGGCCAGTCGAACCCGACCTACCGGATCGACACCCCGGGCGCCTCCTACGTGCTGCGCCGCCAGCCCTTCGGCAAGCTGCTGCCCAGCGCCCACGCGGTCGACCGCGAATATGCGGCGATGACCGGGCTCTACCCCACCGGCTTCCCCGTCCCGCGCACCTATGGACTGTGCGAGGATGTGGAGGTGATCGGATCGAAGTTCTTCGTGATGAGCATGGCCGACGGGCGGAGCCTCTGGAACGGCGCGCTCCCCGGCATGGAGACGGAGGAACGCCGCGCGATATACCACGCGCTGATCGACACGATGGCCGATCTCCACCTCAACAAGCCCGACCAGATCGGCATGGGCGATTACGGCAAGCCCACCGATTACTGCGCCCGCCAGATCACCCGCTGGACCAAGCAGTACAAGCTCTCCGAAACCGAGCACATGCCCGAGATGGAGCGGCTGATCGAATGGCTGCCGCAGACCATCCCGCCGCAGAACGCATCGAGCGTGGTGCACGGCGACTACCGGCTCGACAACGTGATCTTCCACAAGACCGAACCCCGCATCATCGCGGTGCTCGACTGGGAGCTCTCGACGCTGGGCGATCCGATCGCGGACTTCAGCTACCTCATGCTCAACTGGCACAACCCCGCCGATGGCCGCGCGGGGCTGCTGGGGCTGGATCTCGAGGCGCTCGGCATCCCCTCCCAGGAGGAGGCGGTCGAACGCTACGTTGCGCGCACCGGCTATCCGGTGCCGCCGATGGACTGGTATTTCGCCTACAACCTGTTCCGCCTCGCCGGGATCATGCAGGGCATCAAGAAGCGGGTGATCGACGGCACCGCCTCCAGCGCCCACGCCAAGGCGATGAGCGACCGGGTCCGCCCGCTGGCGGAACGGGCCTACCAGTTCGCATTGGCGGCTGGGATGCCCGCGTAAGCCGCTTGCCGAGTTTCGGCCTCAAGGCTAAGCGGCCCGCAATGCATTCCCACTTCCGTTCGCCCTGAGCTTGTCGAAGGGCTGCACTTCCCTTCCTGCACCGGTGAAGAAGAAGGACAGTCCTTCGACAAGCTCAGGACGAACGGGGTCGGTGATGTTTCTTGGAGACCGCCCATGCATGACGACCTGATCGCCGCCATCGAAGCCGCGTGGGAGAACCGCGCCGAGATCACCCCGGGGCACGAGGTGCGCCATGCGGTCGCCGATGCGCTGGCCCTGCTCGATTGCGGCGAGGCGCGCGTCGCCCAGCCCGACGGCAACGGCGGCTGGCAGGTCAACCAGTGGCTCAAGAAGGCGGTGCTCCTGAGCTTCCGGCTCAACGACAACCGCGTGATGGAAGGCGGCGCGGCCGGGGCACCGGCCTATGACAAGGTGCCGCTGAAGTTCGCCGGCTGGGGCGAGAACCGCTTCAAGGACGCGGGCTTCCGCGTGGTTCCGGGCGCGGTGGTGCGGCGCGGGGCGCATATCTCCAAGGGCGTGGTGCTGATGCCGAGCTTCGTCAACATCGGCGCCTATGTCGGCGAGAACACCATGATCGACACCTGGGCGACGGTCGGCTCCTGCGCGCAGATCGGTGCCAACGTCCACATCTCGGGCGGAGCGGGGATCGGCGGCGTGCTCGAACCGCTCCAGGCCGAACCCGTGATCATCGGCGACAACGCCTTCATCGGCGCGCGCGCTGAGGTGGCCGAGGGCGTGCGCGTGGGCGAGGGCGCGGTGCTCTCGATGGGCGTCTATCTCGGCGCCTCGACCAAGATCGTCGACCGCGCCACGGGCGAAGTCCACATGGGCGAAGTGCCGCCCTATGCCGTGGTCGTGCCCGGCTCGATGCCCGGCAAGCCCCTGCCCGACGGCACCATGGGGCCGAGCCTCTACTGCGCGGTGATCGTCAAGACGGTCGACGCCCAGACCCGCTCCAAGACCGGCATCAACGAGCTGCTGCGCGACTGAGGCGCCAGCCGGATCGCTCCGGCGCGTTTGCACCCCGCCTTGTCCCTCGCCGGTGAACTCCGGTGCGCGCGCGCGCGTAGTGCCCTGCCCTTACCCGAGCAGGAGACGCCCATGCCCCGACCAGACCGCCGCGCAACCCGCATCGACGAGACCGATGCCAAGGGCGGCAGCAACGAGGGCGTCGTGCGCTGGGTGCTGCTGATCAGCCTCACCCTCGCGATCGCCGCGCTGACCGTCATCTGGGTGACGGGCGCGCTGACCGAGGGCCCGGTGGAAAGCGAAGGCACCAGCACCGGCCGCATCGAGGCCGCGCGCGAACAGGCGCAGGGCGAGGAAGACCTCGCCGAGCAGGCCGATCTCATCGCCCCCGGGACCACCGAGCCCGCCCAAAGCCCCGCCGCCACTCCGACCGGCACGGGACCGGGCACCGACTGACGGGGAACCATTCCGCTCCTCCTGCTTTGATTGACGTTACGGAACATGTTTCCGTAACGTAAGCCAATAACAGGGGAGAGCGAGAATGGCCGATCCGAGGGAATCGATCCGCATCAACGACGAAGCCGCACGCGGCGCGGTGAGCAACACCGGGCTGCGCTACGTGCTGGCCTTCAGCCTCGGCCTCGCGGTGGTTGCGATGAGCCTCGTGTGGATCATCCCGGCGCTCGCCCGCGCGGCGCACTGATCACGGCGTCACGGCGGGCGCGCCGATCAGCGTCTCGATCGGCGGCTCGTCTGCCGCGCGCGCGGCATGGGCCTCGGCAGCGCGCATGACGCGAAGGATGTTGCGGCTCGCGATCATCTCCAGCTCGGCCTGCGAATAGCCGCGCCGCGCGAGTTCGGTGAACAGCGCAGGGTAGCCGCGCACGTCCTCCATGCCGACGGGGCCGGTCGGCATCCCGTCGTAATCGCCGCCGATGCCGATATGCTCGACGCCCGCCACCTTGCGGATGTGGTCGATGTGGTCGGCAACATCCTTGATGCTTGCCTTGGGCTCGGGATTGGCGGCGACCCACGCCTCCACCGCCTTGGCCGCCGCCGCAGGATTGCCGAGATGCTCGACCCGCGCCGCCGCGATCACGCCCGCGCGCCGGGCATCCCACAGGCGCACCTTCTCGTTGATGAAGCGCGGCAGGGCGACCACCATCACCACGCCCCCGTTTTCCGGCAGGCGCTTCAGCACAGAATCGGGCACGTTGCGCGGATGGCCCGTCACCCCACGGGCGCCCGAATGGCTGAAGATCACCGGCACCCGCGCCACGTCGAGCGCGTCCATCATCGTTGCCTCGCTGACATGGCTGAGATCGACCAGCATCCCCAGCCGGTTCATCTCGCGCACCACGTCCTTGCCGAAATCGGTCAGCCCGTCGTGCTTCGGCGCATCGGTCGCCGAATCCGCCCAGGGAATGTTGAAGTTGTGGGTCAGCGTCATGTAGCGCGCGCCCATCGCGTGGAACTGGCGCAGCACGCCGAGGTTCGAGCCGATCGAATAGCCGCCCTCCATCCCCAGCAGCGAGGCGATCCTGCCCTCGCGCATCGCGCGCTCCACCTCGTCGGCGGTCAGCGCGTAGCGCAGGGCATCGGGATAGCGCGCGATCAGGCGCTTGGTGACGTCGATCTGCTCGATGGTCTCCTGCACCGCCTTGGCCTCGTCGGCATTGTGGGGAACGTAGACCGACCAGAACTGCGCCCCCACCTTGCCTTCGCGCAGGCGGTTGAGATCGGTGTGCATGGGGCTGCCCGCCGCGCCCTCGGCGTGTTCGTGCTCGTCGAGCGTGTCGGTGAAGTCGAAATCGTTGATCTGGTTGTTCTCGCGCGAGCGCAGCTGGCCCGGGGCGTCGTTGTGCCCGTCGAACACCGGCGCCGCCTCGAGCGCGGCGCGCGCGGTTGCGGCGGCCTGTTCCTCGCTCACCGGCTGGGCTGCGGCAGGCCCCGCAAGCAGCAGCGCGGCGGCAAGGGCAGCCAGCGAGGGCATGGGACGGACAATCGCGGAGAGTTGCATGGGGGAGGCTCCCGAAGCTAGAGCGCGCGAGGATGCGGGCAAGGAACGACGATGGATAGCGCGGCACGGCTGATCGAACAATTGGGCCTCGCCGCCCATCCCGAGGGCGGATGGTATCGCGAGACCTGGCGGGGCGAGGCCGGGCCGGACGGACGCGCAGCGGGCACCGCCATCGTCTTCCTGCTGCGCGCCGGAGAGGCCTCGCACTGGCACAGGGTCGATGCCGCAGAGCTGTGGATCTGGCAGGCGGGCGATCCGGTCGAGCTGCGGCTTGCCGCGGGCGACGAGGGTCCGGCGCGGTCGGTGATCCTCGGCAGCGATGTCGCTGCGGGGCAGCAGTTGCAGGGGCTCGTCGCGCCGCACGAATGGCAGGCCGCCCGGCCCCACGGCGAGGCGCGGCACGGCTTCAGCCTCGTCTCCTGCGTGGTGGTGCCGGGGTTCGACTTCGCCGGCTTCACCCTCGCCGCGCCGGGGTGGGAACCGGGCGCGTGACGAGGGCGGTGCTGCGCTGGGTGCTCGCGACCTTCTACCTGCTGGCCGGCATCGTCCACCTCGCGCGGCCCGCGCCGTTCCTCACGATCATGCCCGACTGGGTGCCTGCCCCGGAGGCGGTGGTGCTGTGGACCGGGATGGCCGAGATCGCGGGCGCGATCGGGCTGGTGCAGCCCTTCTCGAAGAAGCTGCGGCAGGCGGCGGGGTGGGGCCTTGCGCTCTACGCCCTGTGCGTGTGGCCCGCCAACATCAACCACTTCGCGCTCGACATGGCGAAGCCGGATGGCGGGCTCGGCCTTGCCTACCACGTGCCGCGGATGATCGCCCAGCCGGCGATCATCTGGCTCGCCCTCTGGGTAGGCGAGTGCCTGCCGCTGCGCCGCAAGACCGCATGACGCCCGAGCAGGCGATCCTAGCCCTCCTCGCCGAACGCGCCGCGGGCGCGACGATCTGCCCGAGCGAGGCCGCCCGAAGGCTCGCAGGCCCCGGGGGCGACTGGCGGGCGGAGATGGATGCGGTCCATGCCGCCGCCGATGCGCTCGTGGAGGCAGGCACCGTCACCCTGTCGTGGAAGGGCGCCGCCATGCAAAAGCGGCGCGGACCCTACCGGATCGCGCGCCGCTGATGTGCGAAGGCTGAAGGCCGCCGTCCGGCGACCGCCAGACTTACTTGAGGTGCTTCGAGACCGCAGCGGTCATCTTGAACATCGAGATCTGGTCCTTGCCGATCACCGCGCCGAGCTTGGCATCGGGATTGATCTGGCGCTTGTCGGTCTTGTCCTGCAGGCCGTTGGCCTTGATGTATTCCCACACCTTCGAGGTCACTTCGGCGCGGGTCATCGGACCCTTGCCGATCACGGCCTCGAGATCACCCGAAAGGGTGACCGGCTTCTGCAGTGCGTTGGTCGTTCCAGCCATCTTCTACTCCCTTATGTCAGTGGCAGGTTGATCAGAAATCATCGTCTTCGAAGGCCCCATCCTCGTCCTCGCCGCCGCCGGTGACCGTGGCGTGGAGGACCGCGCAGGCCGTCACCGACCCTTGCAGCGATGCGAGCAGTTCCGCTCTCCCCGCGCCGGGCATCAGCACCAGCGGCAGTTCGGTCGCGAACAGTTGGAACAGGTAGTGGCGCGTCTCGCCCTCGGGCGGGGCGGGCAGCAGCCATTCGGAATTGCCGGCGGCGTTCTTGCCGGTGCGCGGCGGGGTCTCGCCCTCGAGCAGCTTGCCGCGCTGCGCGGCGAGGCCCCAGACGAGCCAGTGGCAGGCGGGATCTGCACCCGGGGCGGAGGCATCCTCGACCACCAGCACCAGTTCCGCCGAACCCGGCGGCGGCGCGCTCCATTCGAGCGGCGGGGCGACAGCATCCTCCTCGGCCGCGGTGAAGCTCGGATCGAGTTCCTCCCCGCCGCGAAACGCCGGGCTGGTCAGCGCGAAACCGCCGCGCCCGAGCGCCTGCGCCGACCCCAGCTTCGCCACGGCGAGACCGGGATGACGCGCGGACGCGGGCACCGATGGTGCGAGCCAGGCGGGGAAATCAGTCATGATTCTGTCGCTTCATCGCCCTCGTGCTAGTCCCTTCGGATGCGCGATACGAGACTTTGCAACACGGATTTTGGCGGTTTCTGAGGAAAACCCTGCAAATGCAGGCAAAATGGTCACGCTTTTCAGCCAATTCGGCAGCGACCCGCCGCAGGCAGCTTGCTCTCGGCCCGGTCCCGAGGCATCCCTGCCGCACGAGGCCAACCCCTTCCCGGCCTCATTTCCTGCCGGAGTTGCCCGCGTCGTGACCTTCGCCCGCACCGCTCTCAGCCTTGTCCTGGCCCTGCAACTGGCCGCCTGCGGTGGCGGCGATTCCTCCGCGCCGCCGGTCGCCGTCGGAGGCGGGGGAACGCCCGCGCCGACGCCAACGCCCTCGGGCTGCTCGCTGCGCGCCCAGCAGGATTTCGCCGACAGCGTGCTCAACGAATGGTATCTGTTCCCCGACCTGCTCGCGAACGCCAACCCGGCCTCGTTCAACAATCTCGACGACTATCTGGACGCCCGCGTCGCTCCGGCCCGCGCCGCCAACCGCGACCGCTTCTTCACCTTCGCGACCTCGATCGCGCAGGAGAACGCGCTGATCAATTCCGGCTCCTCGGCAGGCTTCGGCATCCGCCTGTCCTACGACAATGCCAATCGCCGCCTGTTCGTGGTCGAGGCCTATGAAGGCGCGAGCGGGCTTGCCGCGGGGCTCGACCGCGGGGCGGAGATCACCGCGATCGGCACCACGGCCGCAAACCTCCAGACCGTCTCCAGCCTGTTCGCCAGCGGCGGCTCGCAGGCGGTCGCCAATGCGCTCGGGCCGTCCGATCCGGGGGTCACCCGCGTGCTGCGCTTTGTCCAGCCGGACGGCGCGATCGTCGAGCGGTCGATCACCAAGACCACCTTCGCGCTCGATCCGGTGTCGGACCGTTACGGCGCGCTGATCCTCAACGATGGCGCGCGGCGGATCGGCTACATCAACCTGCGGACCTTCGTGGTGGCCGATGCCGCTAACCAGCTGCGCGCCGCCTTCGGCCAGTTCGCATCGCAGGGCGTGCGCGAGCTGATCATCGACCTGCGCTACAACGGCGGCGGGCTGGTCGATGTCGCCGACACCTTCGGCGACCTGATGGGCGCGGGCCGCGTCGGGCAGGTGTGGAGCCGCGAGGTGCTGCGCCCCTCCAAGGCCTCGCAGAACACCACCCGGCTGTTCCGCACCGAGGCCAACGCCATCGCCCCGACCCGCGTGGCGGTGATCACGACCGGATCGAGCGCCTCGGCGAGCGAGCTCGTCACCAATTCGCTGATCCCCTATCTCGGCAACAACCTCGCGCTGGTCGGGGCCAATTCCTTCGGCAAGCCGGTCGGCCAGTTCGGCTTCGACCTTGCCGCCTGCGACCTGCGCGTGCGCGCGGTCGCCTTCCAGACGGTCAATGCAAACAACCAGGGCGACTATTTCACCGGCCTTGCGAGCGTGGTGCCCAACACCTGCCGCGCCGGGGACGATCTCGCCCGCCCGCTCGGCGATCCGCGCGAGGCCTCGATCGCGGCGGCGCTCGATTTCCTCGCCGGGCGCGCCTGCACGCCGATCAGCGGAGGATCGGCACCGGATGTGGCGGGCGGCATCGACCAGGGCCAGAACGCGCGCCAGGGCATCGATCTGCCCGACCGCCTGCCGCTCCAGCCGCGCCGGCCCGAGCCCGCCCAGCACGAGCTGCCGGGGCTGTTCTAGAGCCCCTCGGGAACGGTTTCGAAGGCGGGGAGATCGCCGAGGTCGACCCAGTCCTGCTTGCTCTTGGCGTAGCAGTGGAAGGCGGGCTTCAGGATGCTCGTGTCATCGAGCGTCCCTGCCTTGATGAACATCATCCCCGGCGGGCTGTCGACCCGGGTGAAGACCGGCGATCCGCAGGTGCCGCAGAACTGCCGCCGCACCGTCGCGCCGCTGTCGCCGGTGTCGTTGTAGGTGGTGAGTGTGCCCTCGAACGCCACCGCGTCCTCGGGCACGCCGATGATCACCGACAGCGCGCTGCCCGCCTGGCGCTGGCAGTTCTTGCAGTGGCAGGTGACGCAGAGCAGCGGATCGCTTTCGCAGGTGTAGCGCACCTTGCCGCACAGGCAGCCTCCGGTGATGGTCATGGCCTCGTCTCTCCCCCTTCACGCGCCGCTCAGGGCGCCGGATCGCCGGTGAACGGCTGTGCGGTGGTATAGCCGCAGCCCTGCAATGTCGTGCCCTCCAAAGCGATAGTGGCGACGAAGGGGAAGCGCCGGTCGCTCATGCCGTCGCTGCATTCGCCAGGGGTGAGCGTGGCGGTGAAGGGCTTGCCGTCGAGCGTGCCGGAGAAGCCGAGGCCCCCGTTGCCGGCGAAGCGCGTCACGGCAAAGCGGGTGCCGGGCTGGCTCTCGGGCGTGGTCCAGAGCCCCTCGTCCCCCTCGACCTTCAGGCCCCAGAAGGGCTCGGTGCCGAGAAGGGTGACGACCTCATCCGGCCCGACCGCATCGAAGGTCTTGCCTTGCGGGTCTATCCCGTCGGTCGGGGCAGCGGGAGTGCAGGCGGCAGCCGCGATCAGCAGCGCGGCGAGCGGCAGGTGGCGGGGTTGCATGGCGTCTCTCCTGACTTGCAGGAATAGGCCGGAACCAGCCCTGCGCCAAGGCATTGGGCGCGCATGGACTTCACCCCGACCCGTGCGCGCGGCCAGACGCGTCTCGCCGCATTCCTCCCCGCCGCCGGCCGCCGCTATGCCGAGTCCCGCAACGCCGACGACGGCCCGGGCGACGGCTCCGGGCGCGGCAATGTCAGCCAGCTTTCGCCCTGGCTCCACGCCGGACTGCTCGGCGAGACCGAGGTGCTGGAGGCGGTGCTCGGCCAGCACAGCCCGCGCGCGGCCGAGAAGTTCGTCGCCGAGGTGTTCTGGCGGATCTACTTCAAGGGCTACCTCGAACAGCGCCCCGCGATCTGGGAGGATTTCCGCCGCGACCTCGAGGGCGCGCGCGCCGCCCTCGCGCGCAACGCGGGTCTGCGCAAGGCCTACGAGGAAGCGACCGGGGGGCGCACGGGGATCGAGGCCTTCGACGTCTGGGCGAGGGAGCTGGTCGCCACCGGCTACCTCCACAACCATGCGCGGATGTGGTTTGCGAGCATCTGGATCTTCACCCTGAAGCTCGACTGGCGGCTCGGTGCGGATTTCTTCCTGCGGCACCTGATGGATGCCGATGCGGCATCGAACACGCTGTCGTGGCGCTGGGTGGCGGGGCTCCATACGCGGGGCAAGCACTACCTCGCCCGCGCGGACAACATCGCGCGCTATACCGCGGGCAGGCCCGAGGGGCCGCTCGCCGCGCCGCGGCTCGCGGGGGACGAGGCCGAACCGCTCGAAGAGACGCAGGAATATGCGCGCCGGAAGCTCGACCTGCCCCGCCCCGTCACCGCAGCCGATTTCGCCGAGCCCTTTGCGCTGCTGCTCCATGACGAGGCCGCGCATCACTTGCCGCTCGTCCTGCCGGTCGCGCCTGCGCTGGTGATCGGCGCAGCACGGCCCGATGCGCGCTCGCCAGGCTCCGTCGGCGAGCACGCGCGGGCCTTCGCCGAAGGGGCGGTCGCCTCCGGCATGGCCGAGGCGGCAGCGGCGTTCGGCTGCCCGGCGGTGGAATGGCGCTCAGGCGAACCGCTCGCGCCGCTGCTGGCGAAGGCGGGGGTCGGCCGCATCGCGCTCCCCTATCTCCCCGTGGGCTGGACCGGCGACGCGCTGTGGCCCGAACTCGCCCCGCTCGCCGCGCAAGGCCGCATTCTGACGCTGCTCTGCGATCTCGACCGCGCCACCTGGCCGCTAGCCAAGGCGGGGTTCTTCGGGGTCGCCAAGGCGATCGAGGGGCTGCTTGCGGAATGCGGGATCGCGGGCACGGAGGCGGACCCGGCGGGGTGATCTCAACCCGGAATTAACCCTGCCCGCGCTAAGGCGGCGTGCCGTCATCCACGCCCCGGGGGCCCGCCGCGCCATGCTCTATCCCAACCGCCTCCAGGCCTGTCTGCTGTTCGACCGGCCGATCACCGAGCTCGAGGCGATCATGCGCGACTTCACCCGGATCGAGCAGATGCGCTCCGGCACGCAGTTCAACGTCCCCGAGGCCAACCCGGGCCGCTTCTACCGGCTGTTCGGCGGCACCGAGGAGTTGATGGTGACGCTCGAATACCTGAGCCACCCCGCCGCGCCCGAGCTGTTCCGCCCCGCCCTGTCCTCGCCCTTCACCGGCATCGTCACCCCCGACATCCGCGAACGCATCGCCCGCAGCGGCAGCCACATCCTGCTCGAGGTCTCGCACGGGGTGTTCGGCGGGGTCGAGGAGAACCCCGAGATCGCGGCCATGTTCGCGTCCATCGGTCGCCCCCCGTCGGGCGCGACGCAGGCCCAGTTCGAGCGGCGGCTGCAGCTGCTCGCGCTGCTTGCGCGCATCGCCGTCGAGCACGCCATGCCGCTCGCGGTGCACTGGACCCAGTCCGACCTGCTGGTCGCGGGCGAGCTGTTCGACGGTCTGGCCGCATCGAACGAGGCGCCGGGGCCGCTCCATATCCACCCCTTCCTGTTCGGCCCGCGTCCCGGCCCGGGCGAGGAAGCGCGGGTCGGCATCCAGACCTTCGGTGCGCGCCACTGGCTCGGGCGCGAGGTCATCGTGCGGCCCCACGTCCTGCCCTGGGCCGCCAATTACGAGACGATCTTCGCCTTCCTGAAGGTCGCGACCATGCCGAACGGCTATGTCATCCCCGATGGTGACACCTTCGGCCCGGAGGACCGCAGCCTGTCCTACCGCGTGCTGCACCACGATGCCGGCGCGGACATGGGCGACGGCGAGACCGCCCCCGCCGAGGTGCCGGTCTATGAACTGGTGCCGCTCAAGCACCTCGACCACGGCTTCGTCGCGCCCGAGCACGTGCCCGACGTCAACGTCTTCGACGACCGCGCCTTCCCGGCAGCGGTCATGCCGGACGACGAGGAAGCCAAGATGGCGCTCGCCAACGAGTGGAGCGAGAAGCGCAAGCTGGCCGAGGGGATCGGCGGGCGCTTCGAGGTGCGCAAGGCGGGCGAACCGGCAGCGCCGCCCGAACCGCCCCAGCCCCCTGCCCCGCCACCCGAACGCGTGGTCGCGCCGAGCCCGAGCCGCCCCGGACTGCCGAGCCTCAGCGGCCGGGGCCTCAGGGCCAAGGTGTTCGGGCGCAAGGAGGCCTAGCGCCCCGCCGCGCGCCCGTGGCGATCAGATCTGCTTGTCGGGCGAGGGATCGCGGCTGTGCCGTTCGGCCTTGCCGAACCACCGCTCAAGCCGCTCTGCCATCGTATTGGCGGCAATCCGCGCCGCCGCATCGACATCGGCCGCCTTGCCGGTCACCCCGATGGGGCGCGAGCCGCGCGGGCGGGCCTCGATGGTGCAATGCTTGTCGTCGGCACCGTGCTTGCGCCCGTTGACGTCCGAGACGTGAACCTCGAGCCGCGTCAGGCGATCGGAGAAACGCTCCAGCCGCTGGCGCACCTGCGCCTCGATCCGCTGCGCCACTTCCTCTGTTCCCATCACCGAACTATCGGTGTTGAACTGGAACTGCATGGTGCTCATGGGCATCTTCTCCTCTGGCTTGAGTATCCTGTTGCCCGGGAAGAATATGGATGATCTGCCCGCGTCTTTCCAGCGCAATCGGGCGAGCCGTTCAGCGCGACGGGTCCTCCGCCGCGCGGCGCTCGGCGCGGGCGAGTTCGGCCTTCTCGCGTTCCACGATGGTCTTGCGGGCATGCTCGGCCAGGCCGCGCCAGGTCTTCTCCGACCTGAGCTCGCGCTCGCGCACGTTCTCGAGGGTCGCCTTCTCGGCGAGGGCGGCGGCTTCGTCGGCGCGCTCGCGATAGAATTCGTAGGTCTGGGCCATCGGGGGGTGTCCTGCCATGGGAGGGGGTAGGCGGGAGTCGGTCATGGGGGGCAGGCCGCCGAGTCGCGGACCTGCCCCCGGTATTCGGATCAGGCGGCCGAAAGGTTGACGGCGCTTTCCTTGCCGTTGCGTCCGCGTTCCAGATCGTAGTTCAGGCGCTGGTCCTTATCGAGGCTGTGCATCCCTGCGGCCTGCACGGCGGTGATGTGGACGAAGCTGTCCGACGAACCGTCGTCGGGCTGGATGAAGCCGTAGCCCTTGTCGGTGTTGAAGAACTTCACGGTTCCGGTCTTGCTGCTCATGGGTGTTCCTTTCAAGAACAGTTGGTTGCCCCCCGGCAACATGCCGGAGGGTCGTGCGTCAGGCCGTCCGATGAAAGGAAGTCGTCGTCTGGTTAACGCCGGGGCCCTGAGGCAAGCGGCGGAGCGCAAAGTCGGAAGTCCGTCGCAAATTTCGACGTCAGCGGGACCCCTGTAGCACGCTTTGCCCCCACGACCTAATCGCATCGCTCCACGCAGGGCCGCGTTAAGACTTGTCGCACCGCTTTCCTGTATCCTGCGGCGCGATGGAACCGCCTGCCGCCCCCCGCGCCGCGCCCGGCGCAACGCCCGCCCTGCGCCGCCGCCTGTGGCGCACGGGGGCGCTGGTCGTGGGCGCTTCGGTGTTCGCCTCGGCCGCCTTCGCCCACCTCTCCTTCACCCAGTTCGGCACCATCGACTACGCGGGGACGATGACCGCCGCGGTCGCCATCCCGCTCGTCGTCGCCAGCCTCGCCTTCGCCTGGATCGCCGACCTCACCCTGCGCCTCGAGGCCTCGCGCGCCGAGCTCGAACGGCTCGCCCATTCCGACCCGCTCACCGGCCTCGCCAACCGCCGCCACGCGCTCGCCCGCCTCGCCGCATGGACCGGGGCCCCCGCCGCCGAGCCGCTCGCGCTCGCCATCGCCGATCTCGACTTCTTCAAGCGCGTCAACGACCGGCTCGGCCACGACGGCGGGGACGCCAGCCTCGTCCACTTCGCCGCCATGCTGCGCCGCATGATCCCGGCCGACTGGCTGATCGCCCGGATCGGCGGCGAGGAGTTCCTGATCGCCGCCCGCACCGCCGACTTCGCCGCCTTCGCCGCGCGGATCGAGGGCCTGCGCGTCGCGGTCGCCGACACCCCGCTGATCACGCCCGCCGGCCCCCACCGCGTGACCGCCAGCTTCGGCCTCGCCGCGCGCCGCGGGGGCGAGGCGACCGACCGCCTGATCACCCGCGCCGACACCGCCCTCTACGCCGCCAAACAGGCAGGGCGGAACCGGATCGAGAAGGCGGCGTAGCTTGTCTTTCGAGGGCGCCTCCGCGCCCTCGTCCGCGGCGCCGTTCCTCCGCTTCGCTGCGGGCGCCTGCGGGCGGCCGTTCGGCCTTGCGGTCCGTCCGTTGGCGGACCGGGCCATCGCCCAAGCTTTGCGGGCCGATCCTCCCCTTCGAAGTTTACAAAGTTGACACTGTAAACTTCGGAACCCTACACACTTTCTGCTGTTTTTTCCGAGCCTTGCGCGCCAAGAGCGAAGTTGACACTTTGCGCGGCGTTTTTCGCCCCTCGGCGGGCCTAGTCCCCGTCATACTCGCCGTTCTCGCGCGCTTCCTTCTCGGCGGCCTCGGCGGCGTCGATCTCGGCTTCGTGGGCGAGAAGCGCCTGGTATTCCTCCTCGATCTCGGCGTCCCATGTCTCGGGGCCCTGCGCCACCCGGTCGAGCAAGGCGGCGAAATCCTCGCGCCCGTAACGCTGCGCCGGATGCCCCTGCGGTGCCCTTTGCCCGCCGCGCGCCGGTTCGCGCGCCTTGAGCAGCGCGACCGTCGGCCGCTCGTCATAGCGGCGCGAGACGTGGACGACATGGCCCTTGTGGAAGTGCGGCACCTCGACCCCGGGGAGCGCCCGGTCGAGCGCCGCGTCGAGCAGCTCGTCGAGTCGGCAGCGCACCGCGACCTGCCAAGCCTGATCGAAGGGCTCGCCCTTCAACCGCGCGCGCAGGGCATAGGCCGCCTGCCGGCTCATCCCCACCTGCTGCGCCGCCCCAGCCACCGAGGCGCCCGCGGCGAGGGCTTCGAGAAAGGCGGTCTGCCGCTCGATGGTCCACCCATCCCGGCGGATGGTGGCAAGCGCGGCAGACTGCGGCGAACGGCCCGAAGGGCGCGGAGCGGGAGCGTGAGTCATCGGGCGAGGATGACGAGAGAGGGGGGTGTAGGAAAGGGGTGATCACCACAGCAAGTTTTGTCTTGGAATTCACTCGAGGTTGTGCTGCTATCTGTTAGCTAACAGGGGGGCGGCATGACTTCGGATACGTCGAAAACGAATCTCTTCCTGCCGGAAGATCATCCGCCAGCGCCTATCACCTTTGGCCTAGGCCTTCAGCATGTGATGGCAATGTTCGGCGCGACTGTGTTAGCACCCATCTTGATGGGATTTAATCCTAACACCGCGATTTTTTTATCCGGCATAGCAACTATAGTGTTCATCTTCATTACAAATTTTAAGGTTCCGAGCTATCTTGGCTCGTCATTTGCCTTTATCGCAGCGGTAGGTGTCGCAAGCGGGTATTCCGGGAGCGGCCCCAATCCGAACATCGATATTGCACTTGGTGGCATTTTTGTTGCTGGGGTAATTTATGCGCTAGTCGCGGGCCTGGTAATTCTTGTTGGCCCGAAGTTCATCGAAAGACTTCTGCCTGATCTTGTGAGCGGCACAATCGTCGCAATCATCGGGATCAGCCTCGCCGGGGTTGCCATTTCGCAAATCGGGTCGTCGCCGATCGGCATCGCTTCGGCCTTCGTTACCTTACTGGTGGTCGTGGCATGGAGTGTCTATGCACCGGGAAGGATTGTGAGAAAAAATGACGGAAAGAAAAGTTTTCTGCGGATTTTCGAAGTTATCCCGATCTTGATCGGCGGCGTGGTCGGTTATGTTTTCTACTTCGTTTGCGGCAATGTTCTGCAACTTATTGATCCGATAAAAACTGCAGCGATTGCCGATGCAGCATGGTTCGGTATCCCAGAGTTTACAGCTCCGACTTTCACGATCGGGGCAGCCTTGACCATTGCACCAGTCGTTATAGTCCTGATTGCTGAGAATTTGGGTCACGTGAAAGCAATTGGCGCAATGATCAACAAGAATCTTGACGACAAAATCGGAAAGACTTTTCTTGGCGATGCTGTTGGAACGATGGGCTCGAGCTTGCTTGGAGGCCCTGGCCTGACCACCTATGCCGAGAACATGGCTGTCATGCGGCTGTCCAATAACTTTTCATCCATCACGTTTATTGCAGCAGGGTTAATCGCAATGGCTCTTGGCTTCTCGCCAAAGTTTGGTGCAGTTATTCTGAGCATTCCTCTTCCAGTTATCGGCGGCCTCTCGCTGGCCATGTTTGGCCTCATTACCGCAGCAGCGGGCTCGATATGGCAACGCGGCATCATCGACGGCGAGATTAACTTCCTGGAAAGCAAGACGCTGATCGTTGCCGGTATCGGCCTTGTGGCTGGTGCGGGCAATCTGACCTTCAAGGTAGCTGGTGCGGAGATCAATGGTATCGTCACGGCAACGATCCTGACAATCGTTCTGAACTGGATCCTCAACATCGGCGAACAAAAGCACAGTATCCCTGTTGAATATGAATAAGACCGACACGCCAGACTCGCCTGAAGGTCTTCCGGAGGATCGCAAGAGCAAATCCGATGCCGGCTTTGTGCCACAGAGGTATGAGCGGCACTTAGCTATTGCAGCAAATGCAGTGGCCATCATTAGTGCACCCGTCACTTGGCTGGCAGGTCTATCGCTTTATGCAATTGCTGCTGTCAGTTTTTCCATTTTCGTGGTTCTTACAATCAGCGTCCTCGCGATCGCCGAGAAAGAGCCTCGGCTCGTAAGGACGCTGTTGGGTGCAGCACTGATATCGCTTTTTGTCACGATCGGCGCCTATGGCTTGGGCGCATCTGAAACCCAGGCGACTGAAGACGCCGACCCTGCGAAGCCTGCGCCGCCACGAATTGAAATCCAGGCGTGGCTTGAACGGCCAAACCTCGAATCGGACGGAAAAGGGGGATTGGTCGAAACGACCGGGGACGGAATCAAGGGGCACCAAGAACCATCGCTGACCCCCATTGAAATATTCACACCAGATCGCGTGAACAGCACGAATATTTATAGGTCACCCGGGTATTTTTCTTCGTTTGAACCTGGCGAAACAATCGTTGCAAAGGTCTGCGGCTTGGAATTTACTAAAGAGACTTATCCCAAGTCCGATCGCCGCTACACAGACGTGATTGTTTGGAAAATTCCAGTGCCTGCGTCTGAACAGAAGAATTGCATCGAGTAATTCTCGAGCCGCTAATTCTCTCCGGCTACTGACTCTCTCGCCCTCCATCGCTGAGATCGTCATACGCTGCAATGCCCCTTCCCTTTTGGATAGGGATTGAACCGAAGAGTTCGGTTTCGCATCGCTCGCCCTGTCCTCGCAGCCTTGAGCCGATACCCTCTGCCCCCTTCTCGAATAGAGGGGACATCCGCCCCTTCACCCCGGCTTGCGCAGCGTCAGCCTGATCTCCGTCGCCGCATCCTGTTCGTAGAGTTCGGCCACGCCCACCGCGGTCCAGGCCGGGAAGGGGGCCTTGATGTAGCGGCTTCTGACCGTCACCAGATCGTCGAGCTGCGCGGCCATCGGGCCGACGTGGAAGGTGTCGAACACCAGCACGTCGTCCCAGCTCGCGCCGAGCCGCTTCAGCGTCGCGTCCATCCGGGCGAAGGCGCGTTCATAGGCGGGGACGAGGCCCGTCTCGCCCGGCAGCGGCGCGGCAATCACGCCCGAGAGGTGGATGGTGTCGCCGTGCACCACCGCATCGGAAAAGCCCACCGCCTCCTGGAAGGCGCGGGCCTCGGGGTCCTCGGGCATGAGCGTCTGCTTGGGCGGCGCCTCGGCGTGGGCGGCGGTGGTGGCGGCGAGCGAAAGCGCCAGCACGGCGGCGGCGCGGATGGTGGTGTGGTGCATCGTGGTTCCCTCCCCCTTGAAGGCCGGAAGCTTACCCACCCCCTGCCCCTCCCGCAAGCGGGAGGGGTTGGGGTGGGCGCGGGGCTCTGATTGCGCTCAGTCCGACATGATCTGGCAGCTGCCCAGCAGACCCATGATGCCCAGCATCGTGCCCATGTCGCCCTTCAGCGCCTTGCTCACCGTCTCGTCGGCCGCGCGCTCCATCTGGCGTGTCATCGCGTCGGTCTGGGCTCTGATCTGCGCCATATCCTCGCCCGGAACCTTGGTGGCGAGCCGCAGGCCGGTCGAGGTCATGTTGGCATAGACATTCTGTTCGAGCAGCCCAGGATGGACATCGGCTCCGCGTTCCTTCGCAATTGTCGCCGGGCCGACGCCCTGGCGCATCCATTCGGTCCAGAACACGTTGCAGGCGATCAGATCACCGCGGGTGACGGCCTTGGGCGGCTGGCTTTTCGGCGCGTCGAACGCCGCCTTGGCCGCCGCCCAGTCGACCTGCTGCGCCTGCGCCGGAGCCTGCACGAATGCGCCTGCCGCCAGAGCCAGCGCGATGGACCTAGCCTTGGTCATGTCACTTCCCCCCTCATGTCCGGGCGCGGGCCTCGCGGCCCGCTGGCCCACCCCTGACCCCTCCCGCGAGCGGGAGGGGGACTTGTGCGCCTCAATCGTGCTCGCGGTCTCCCGCGCCGACATAGAGCTGGTTGCCGACCTCGCGGAACTTGGCGCTCATTTCGGCCATGCCCGCCTCGGCCTCGGCCTCGCTGGCGACGAAGGTTTCGATCCCGGCGTTCTGCCTGGCGGCGAAGTCGCGCACTTCCTGCGTGATCTTCATCGAGCAGAACTTGGGCCCGCACATCGAGCAGAAATGCGCCGACTTCGCGCCCTCGGCGGGGAGGGTCTGGTCGTGGTATTGCTCGGCGGTCTCGGGGTCTAGCGACAGGTTGAACTGGTCGCGCCAGCGGAACTCGAAGCGCGCCTTGCTCAGCGCATCGTCGCGCACCTGGGCGGCGGGGTGCCCCTTGGCGAGGTCTGCGGCGTGGGCGGCGAGCTTGTAGGTGACGACGCCCACCTTCACATCGTCGCGGTCGGGGAGGCCGAGGTGCTCCTTCGGCGTGACATAGCAGAGCATCGCCGTGCCGTACCACCCGATCTGCGCCGCGCCGATGCCGCTGGTGATGTGGTCGTAGCCGGGCGCGATGTCGGTGACGAGCGGCCCCAAGGTGTAGAAGGGCGCCTCGCCGCAGGCCTCCAGCTGCTTTTCCATGTTCTGCTTGATCTTGTGCATCGGCACGTGGCCGGGGCCCTCGATCATCACCTGCACGTCCTGCGCCCAGGCGCGCTTGGTGAGTTCGCCCAGCGTGTAGAGCTCGGCGAACTGCGCCTCGTCATTGGCGTCGGCGATCGAGCCGGGGCGCAGGCCATCGCCCAGCGAATAGGCGATGTCATAGGCCTTCATGATCTCGGTGATCTCGTCGAAATGCTCGTAGAGGAAGGACTCCTTGTGGTGGGCGAGGCACCACTTGGCCATGATCGAGCCGCCGCGCGAGACGATCCCGGTGACGCGCTTGGCGGTCATGGGGATGTAGGGCAGGCGGACGCCGGCGTGGATCGTGAAGTAGTCGACGCCCTGTTCGGCCTGCTCGATCAGCGTGTCGCGGAAGATCTCCCAGGTCAGCTCCTCGGCGATGCCGCCGACCTTTTCCAAGGCCTGATAGATGGGCACGGTGCCGATGGGGACGGGGGAGTTCCTGATGATCCACTCGCGGGTGTCGTGGATGTTGCGCCCCGTCGAGAGGTCCATGATCGTGTCCGCGCCCCAGCGGGTCGCCCAGACCATCTTGTCGACTTCCTGCGCCACGTCCGAGGCGACTGCGGAGTTGCCGATATTGGCGTTGATCTTGACGAGGAAGTTGCGCCCGATCGCCATCGGCTCGCTTTCGGGGTGGTTGATGTTCGAGGGGATGATGGCGCGGCCCCTTGCCACCTCCGACCTGACGAACTCCGGCGTGATCACATCGGGGATCTCCGCGCCCCAGCTCTCGCCGTCGCGGACGAGGTCCTTGGCGATCTCGCGGCCGAGATTCTCGCGCTCGGCGACATATTCCATTTCCGGCGTGATGATCCCGCGGCGGGCGTAGTGCATCTGGGTGACGTTCATCCCCGCCTTCGCGCGCAGCGGGCGCTTCACCGTGTTCGGGAACTGCGCGACGCCGCCCGAGCGGTCGGGGCCGAGGCGGCCATTGTCCTCCGGCTTCACCTCGCGGCCCTCGTAATCCTCGACATCGCCGCGGGCCATGATCCAGTCGCGGCGCAGCGGGGCGAGGCCGGCGTTGATGTCGATGTGGGCGTTCGGGTCGGTGTAGGGTCCCGAGGTGTCGTAGACCCGCACGCTCGGCTCCCCGCCCTCGAGGTCGATCTCGCGCATCGCCACGCGGATGCCGCTGCCGGTGCGCGCGCCGACATAGACCTTGCGGCTGCCGCGGATGGGACCGGTGGTGACGCCGATTTCGACGGGGCTGTTGATGTCGGCCATGATGCTCTCTCTCCTCACGGCGGAAAGCGAGCGGGGGTTTGGCACAGCGACCAGCCCACTCCCTCCGCCTGTGTTAACAGGTTCAGGTTCGACGGGTCGTGGGGTGCTACACCCACCTCTCAGCGCAAGCGCGCTCCCCGGGGATGGCGTGTGGATTAGAGCCTTTGCGGCGGGGTGTCGAGCCTCACTCGATCACCCGCCCCCGCACCATGACGAAGCCGACCTTCTCCAGCACCGTCACGTCGGCGAGCGGATTGCCCTCGACCGCGATGATGTCCGCCGAATAGCCCGGCGCGAGGCGGCCGATCTGGTTTTCCATGCCGAGCACCTTGGCCGCCACGGTGGTCGCCGAGGCGAGCACCTCGCGGTCGGACATGCCCTGCTTCTTCATCAGGCCCAGTTCCTCGGCATTGCGACCGTGCTGGTAGACGCCGGCATCGGTGCCGAAGGCGACGGTGACGCCGAACTGGCGCGCGCGGCTCACCAGCGAGTTCATCAGCGGCTGGACGGCGCGGATCTTGTCCTCGACGACCGGGGTGTAGACGCCCTTGCCGAGGCCCTCGGAGACGCCCTCGAGCGCCATCAGCGTCGGCACCAGCACCGTGCCGCTGGCCTTCATCGCCTTGGCGGCGGCTTCATCGAGATAGGTGCCGTGCTCGATCGAATCGATCCCCGCCTCGGCCGCCTGCTGGATGCCGCGCGCGCCATGGGCGTGAGCCATGACCTTGAGGCCCAGCGAGTGGGCGGTGTCGGCGATCGCCTTCATTTCCTCGGGCGTGAAGTGCGCCTCGAGGCCGCGGCCCTGCTGGCTCAGCACGCCGCCGGTGGCGGTGATCTTGATCACGTCGCTGCCGTTCTGGCTGGCGAGCCGCACCTTGGCCGCGCATTCGACCGCGCCGGTGCAGGTGAAGCCCGAATCGAGCAGTTCGTTGACCTCGGAACGGAAGCCGTTGGTGTCGGCATGGCCGCCGATGATCGACAGCGCGGGGCCGGCGGCGACGATGCGCGGGCCCGGCACCAGCCCCTCGGCGGTGCCGCGCCGGAGCGAGAAGGCGGTGTCCTTGCCGCTCCCCGCCTCGCGCACGGTGGTGAAGCCGGCGAGCGCGGTGAGGCGCGCGTTCTTGGCGCCCACGACCACACCCCATTCGTCGGGCTCGACCGCCTCCTTCCAGAAATCGCCGCCGGGATCGCCGGTGAGGTGGGTGTGCAGGTCGATCAGCCCAGGCAGCACGGTCTTGCCCCGAAGGTCGATCTCGCGGTCGGCGGTGACGGGGCCGTGGCCGGGGGTGATGCCGGCGATCCTGCCGTCGGTGACGAGGATCGTCGCCGGGCCGCTCGGCTCACCCGCAGCGTCGGCGATGACGCTCCCGGCGCGGATCGCGACCGTCTCGGCGGCGAGCGGCGCGGCGAGCAGGCTCCCTGTGGCGGCCAGCCCTGCCAGCACGATGTTCCGGAAATTGCGCATGATCCTGTCTCCCTCGCCTCGATCGACCCCGCGCACCTGATGGCGCGGCCGGGCGATCAAGGCAAGAGCGTCAGGGGCGCAGCGGATCAGAAGGTGTAGGACAGGCCCAGCCCGAGGATGAACTGGTTCGCATCGCCGCGCAGCGCCGTGTAGGGCGTGTCGGCGCTGTCGCCGATCAGCCGCGAATAGCCGCCCACGCCGGTCAGGCCCCACCCTCCGTTCAGCGGGTTGCGGTCGAGATCGTAGGAGAGGATCGCCGTGGTGCCGACACGGTTGAGCCCGCCGTCGGCGCGGAAGCGCGGCAGGCCGGTGGCGAGCGCCTGCGCGGGGCTGACGGTGAAGTAGTAATCGGCGAAATTGTCGTCGACGAATTCCGCGCTGGCCTGGGCCTGGAGCACGAAGCTGCGGCCCACCGCGGCGCGGTAGGTGATCTGCGGCTCGATCACCATGCCCTCGTGCGCGCCAAGCACGTCCCAGCGCGCCTGCACGCCGACGCTCAGCTGGTCGAGCCGCTTGGCGACGCTGCGCCACACCAGCCCGACATGGCCGCCCACCTCGAGCGCCGCGTCGAGCTTGCCCGCGCGCGCCACGACATCGTCCTTGATCTGGACATTGCGGTCGTTGCGGAAACGGAAGGCCGGGCCGAAAGCGATGCGCGCGCCCTTCTGCGGCACGAGGCCGGGCTTGCCGGGGTTGAGGTCGATCAGGAAGCCCGGCCCGTTGGGGCTGATCCCCACCCCGCCGACGCGGCCGACGATCAGCGGCAAGGGGAAGGCGATGTAGTCGTCGGACCCGGCATAGCTCGGCACCAGCCCGGCGCCGAGGCCGATGGTCGCCCAGGTGTCGTCGAACACCGGCTTGGTGAAGGCGAAGGGCGGCGGCGATCCGGCGGGGGCACCCTGCGGCGCGGCCTGGGCGGCAACGGTCACGATCTCGGGCGCGTCCTCGGCCCTGGCCGTCGCTTCGCTGTCTGCGGCGGCACCTTCATCCCCGGCGGCGAGCGCGGGGGTTGCCGCAAGGGCGGCGAGGAGGGCGAGCGGGGCGAGGGCCGGGCGAGGTGACATGGTGCGATCCTTGTTCTTGCGGGGAATTCGGGGCGGTCCCTGCACATTCCTGCGCGGCGGCACGAGCACCCCGGCCCGGGCCATGCGCGGTCTGGTGCGAGAAACGGCGGCGCGCGCATAGGTTCCCGCGCGTGATGTTGCAACATGGCAATTGCCCGAGGGGGCGCAGCGCGATTGCCCATTGCGCACCTCTCGCCTAGGGCATTGTGGAGATGGTCGATTCACCCGCCAGCCCCGCCGCCGCCGATGCCGCCCCCCACGACGTGGTGATCGTCGGCGGAGGTCTTGCGGGCGGGCTGATCGCGCTCGCGCTCCACCGCCACGTCCCCGGCTGCCGCTTCCTCGTGATCGAGGCCGGTCGCACGCTCGGCGGGCACCACCGCTGGAGCTGGTTCGAGACCGACATCCGTCCCAAGGCGCGCGGGCTGATGGCGGGCTTCGGCTTGAACGGCTGGGACGAGGGCTACGACATCACCTTCCCCGCCTATGGCCGCACCCTGCCGACCTCCTACCGCTCGCTCGCCAGCGCCGAGTTCCACCGCGCGCTGATGGGCGAACTGCCCGAAGGCCGGGTGATGCTCGGGACAAAGGTCGCAGGGCTCGATGCGGGCGGGGTGACGCTGGCGGACGGCACCCGGCTGGCGGCCAGGCGCGTGATCGATTGCCGCGCGTTCAAGTCATCGAAGCATCTCGCGGGCGGCTGGCAGGTGTTCCTCGGCCAGCATTTCCGCTGCGAGACGCCCCACGGCCTCACCCGCCCCGTGATCATGGATGCGAGCGTCGATCAGGTCGCGCCCCACGGCAACGGCGCGGCCTACCGCTTCGTCTATGTCCTGCCCCTCTCGCCCACCGAGGTGTTCGTCGAGGACACCTACTATGCCGACCAGCCGAAGATGGACGCCGAGGTGCTGAAGGGCCGCGTCGCCGAATATGCCCGCCGCCACGGCTGGCAGGGCGAGGTGATCGACCAGGAGGCGGGCATTCTGCCGGTGATCTCGGGCGGGGATTTCCGCGCCGCGCTGGCCGAGGTCGCGATCCCCGGGGTGGCGCTGGCGGGCGCGCGGGGCGGCTTCTCGCATCCGCTGACGAGCTACACCCTGCCCTTCGCGGTCGACAACGCGCTCGCCATCGCCGGGCTGCTGGCGCGGCGGCCGGAAGTGTCGGGCACCGAACTCGCCGCCTTCTGCAAGCGCCGCGCGACCCGCCACTGGGGCGCGACTGCCTATTACCGGATGCTCAGCCGGATGCTGTTCGAGGCGGCCGAACCCGACAAGCGGGTGGTCGTCTTCGAACATTTCTACGCGCTCAAGGGCCGGCTGGTCGAACGCTTCTACGCGGGCCGCTCGACATGGCCCGATCGCCTGCGCATCCTTACCGGCAAGCCCCCCGTAGCTATCCCGCGCGCGATCCGCGCGCTGTTCTCTTCAGGCAAGCCTCTCAACATGGAGACCCCGGCATGAACGCCGATGCGAAGCTCAACCTTGCGGGCGCGAAAGGCGTGAACCCCGCGCTCGCGGCACGCTACGAAGGCCGCACCGCCTGCGTGATCGGCGCCGGTTTCGGCGGCATGGCGCTGGCGATCCGCCTGCAATCGGCGGGCATCGCCACCACCGTGATCGAAAGCCGCGACAAGCCCGGCGGGCGCGCCTATTTCTGGGAGAAGGACGGCTTCACCTTCGACGCCGGCCCGACCGTCATCACCGATCCGCCGTGCCTCGAGGAGCTCTGGCAGCTGACCGGCCACGACATTTCGGAAGATGTCGAGCTGATGAAGGTCATGCCCTTCTACCGCCTCAACTGGCCCGACGGCACGAACTTCGACTATTCGAACGACGAGGCGAGCCTCAACGCCGAGATCGCCAAGCTGAACCCCGCCGACGTGGCGGGTTACGCGCGCTTCCTTGAATATTCCGAGCGGGTCTACCGCGAGGGCTACCTGAAGCTCGGCACCAAGCCCTTTCTCGACTTCAAGTCGATGCTGAAGGCCGCGCCCGCGCTGATCCGCGAGCAGGCGTGGCGCTCGGTCTATTCGATGGTGTCGAGCTATGTCGAGAACGAGAAGCTGCGCGAGGCCCTGAGCTTCCACACGCTGCTGGTCGGCGGCAATCCGATGAACACCTCCTCGATCTACGCCCTCATCCACAAGCTGGAGAAGGACGGCGGCGTGTGGTGGGCGCGCGGCGGCACCAACCGGCTGATCGCGGGAATGGTGCGCCATTTCGAGCGGCTCGGCGGCACGATGCGCGTCGGCGATCCGGTGGTGCAGGTCCACACGCTGGGAACCCGCGCCACGGAAGTGGAAACGAAGAGCGGCTTCCGCCAGCGGTTCGACGCGGTCGCCAGCAATGCCGACATCATGCATTCCTACAAGGACCTGATGTCGCAGAGCGCGCGCGGCAAGCAGATGGCCAAGTCGCTGGGCCGCAAGAGCTTCTCGCCCAGCCTCTTCGTGGTGCATTTCGGGATCGAGGGCACCTGGCCCGGCATCCCGCACCACATGATCCTGTTCGCCAAGCGCTACAAGGGCCTGCTCGACGACATCTACAAGAACGGCGTGGTGCCCGAGGACTTCGCGATCTACCTCCACCACCCGACCGTGACCGACCCCAGCATGGCGCCCGAGGGCAAGAGCACCTTCTACGCGCTCGTGCCGGTCAGCCACATGGGCAAGATGCCGCTCGACTGGGACGAGGTCGGCCCGCGCCTCGAAAAGATGATCCTCGACGAGCTGGAGCGGCGCCTGATCCCCGACATCCATTCGCGGATCATCACCAAGTTCAGCTACGCGCCCAAGGACTTCAAGGCCGACCTCAACGCCCACATGGGCAGCGCCTTCAGCCTCGAACCCGTGCTGTGGCAGAGCGCCTGGCTGCGCGGCCACAACCGCGACGACGTGATCGAGAACTACTACCTCGTCGGCGCGGGCACGCACCCGGGTGCGGGCATCCCGGGCGTGGTCGGCAGCGCCAAGGCGACCGCCGGCCTGATGCTGGAGGATCTGGCGAGGGTGCCT
Source organism: Porphyrobacter sp. THAI-01a (assembly GCF_056868655.1). Taxonomy (NCBI): domain Bacteria; kingdom Pseudomonadati; phylum Pseudomonadota; class Alphaproteobacteria; order Sphingomonadales; family Erythrobacteraceae; genus Porphyrobacter; species Porphyrobacter sp. THAI-01a. Next base: position 2,700,084 of record NZ_CP180579.1, read on the forward strand.
GCGTGAAACGTCTCGCCGTCTACTGCGGATCGGCCTCGCCCGAGGATCCGCGCTACATCCAGCTCGCCCATGACGTCGGCACCGAACTCGCGCGGCGCGGGATCGGGGTCGTCTATGGCGGCGGCAGGCTGGGTCTCATGGGCGCGGTCGCCAAGGGGGCGAAAGATGCGGGCGGCGAGGTGATCGGAATCATCCCCGAAAGCCTGGTGCGGGCCGAAGTCGCCAACCACGATTGCGACGAGCTCGTCACGGTAAGCGGGATGCACGAGAGGAAGCAGAAGTTCACCGACCTCTCCGACGGCTTCGTCACCATCCCGGGCGGCGTGGGCACGATGGACGAGCTGTGGGAGGCGATGAGCTGGTCGCAGCTGGGCTACCACTCCAAGCCCGTGGGCCTGCTCAACGCTTTCGGCTTCTACGACGATCTGCTCGCCTTCAACGCGAAGATGGCGGCGGTCGGCTTCGTGCGGCCCGCGCACCAGAACATCCTGATCGCGGCGACCTCGATCCACGAACTGCTCGCCAAGATGGAAGCCTACCAGCCGCACACCCCGATCTTCCGCATGAAGGCCGAGGAGCTGTAGGGTCCGCGTCATGGGGGTCGATGCCGCCACCCGCGCCGCGCTGGTCGAACACGCACGGCTGACGATCAAGCACGGCTCGCAGAGCTTCTCCGCGGCCGCGCGCCTGTTCGACCGCGAGACGCGCGAGCGGGCGTGGCTGCTCTACGCCTGGTGCCGCCGCGCCGACGACATCGCCGACAACCAGGAACTGGGCGGGGAACTGGGCGACCAGTCCGACCTTGCCGAACGCCTCGCCCATATCCGCCGTCTGACCGCGCTGGCCTTCGCGGGCGAACCCACCGGCGATCCGGCCTTCGACGCATTGGGCGTGGTCGCCGCTGAAGTCGGCCTCACCCCGCAGATGGCCGAGGACGTGATCGCCGGCTTCCAGCTCGACGCCGAGGACTGGCGCCCGCGCACCGAGGCCGACATGCTGCGCTATTGCTACCACGTCGCGGGCGCGGTGGGCGTGATGATGGCGGTGGTGATGGGCGTCTCGCCCGAGGATCAGGAAACGCTCGACCGGGCGAACGATCTCGGCCTCGCCTTCCAGCTTTCAAACATCGCGCGCGACATCGTCGAGGACGATGCGGCGGGGCGCTGCTATCTCCCCGTCGAATGGCTGGTCGAACAGGACATCGAGCCGGGCCAGCACACCAAGCCGCACCACCGCAAGGAACTCGCCGAGATGGCCGCGCGGCTGGTCGCGCTGGTGGAGAAGCACGAGGCGGCAGCAAGGGTGGGCGCGGCCAAGCTCCCCTTCCGCAGCCGCTGGGCGGTGCTCTCCGCCGCAAGGATCTACGGCGCGATCGGCCGCAAGGTGCGCGCGCGGGGGACCGAGGCGTGGAACTCGCGGACCTATGTGCCTAGGGGCGAGAAGGCGCTCTACGGCGTGCGCGCCTTCCTCTCGGCAGTGATCAACCGCGAGAAGATGCCCAAGGGCGGGATCGACTGGGGCATTGCGGATTACCGGCCCAAGGGGTGACTCCACTGTCCGCTCGCCCTGAGCCTGTCGAAGGGCCGTCCTTCTCTTCCGACCGATCCAGAAGAAAGTGCAGTGCTTCGACAAGCTCAGCACGAACGGTTTTCTTTATCGCCAGTCGGGGCTAATCCGGCAGGCATGAAAGCCCTTCTCACCGCCGCCGCGTTCCTCGCCGCCGCGCCGCTTGCCGCCGAAACGCCTCTGCCGCACGAGGCTGCCGTCACCGCCGCGGTCGACGCCTTCTTCACCGCCCTGCGCAGCGAGGATCGCACCGCGCTCGCCCGCGAGATGGACCCGCGCGGGATGATCTATGTCCGCGACCGCATGAACCCGGCCACCCCGCGCATCATGGTCATCCCCGTCGCCGATCACCTCGCACGCTGGACCAGGGGCACGGCGATGGTGGACGAGGTGATGCGCTACGACACCGTGCGGGTCGATGGCGACATGGCGCAGGTGTGGGGCCCCTATCGCTTCATCTCCGATGGGAAGACCAGCCATTGCGGGATCAATTCGATGAGCCTCGTGCGGGGCGAAAGGGGCTGGAAGGTGGCCAACACCAGCTTCTCGATGGAAGTGCCAGAACGCTGCGCCGCCCTCGGCGCTCCGGAGGAGCCCGCGCGATGATCACCAAGCTCCTGATCGCCAACCGCGGCGAGATCGCCTGCCGGATCATGCGCACCGCGCGCGCGATGGGGATCGCGACGGTCGCGGTCTATTCCGACGCCGACGCCAAGGCGCTGCATGTGCGCAGCGCCGACGAGGCGGTGCATATCGGCCCCTCGCCCGCCGCCGAGAGCTACCTTGTCGGCGCGAAGATCATCGCGGCGGCCAGGCAGACCGGGGCGGATGCGATCCATCCGGGCTACGGGTTCCTCTCGGAGAATGCCGATTTCGCGCAGGCCGTGCTGGATGCGGGCCTGATCTGGGTCGGTCCCAAGCCTGCCAGCATCCGCGCGATGGGCCTCAAGGACGCGGCCAAGCAGCTGATGCGCGCCGCCGGTGTGCCGGTGACGCCGGGCTATGACGGCTCCGACCAGTCGGTCGAGCGCCTGACCAAGGAGGCCGAGGCCATCGGCTACCCCGTCCTCATCAAGGCGGTCGCGGGCGGCGGCGGCAAGGGGATGCGCAAGGTCGATGCCCCCGAGGATTTCGTGGCCGCGCTGGAATCCTGCCGCCGCGAGGCCAAGGCGAGCTTCGGCAATGACGAGGTGCTGCTGGAAAAGTGGATCACCTCGCCCCGCCATATTGAGGTGCAGGTGTTCGGCGACAGCCACGGCAACGTCGTCCACCTGTTCGAACGCGACTGCTCGCTCCAGCGCCGCCACCAGAAGGTGATCGAGGAAGCCCCCGCCCCCGGCATGGACGCGGCCACCCGCGAGGCGATCTGCGCCGCCGCCGTGCGCGCCGCGAAGGCGGTCGATTACGAAGGGGCGGGCACGATCGAATTCATCGCCGACGCCTCCGAAGGCCTGCGCGCAGACCGCATCTTCTTCATGGAGATGAACACCCGGCTTCAGGTGGAGCACCCCGTAACCGAGGAAATCACCGGGGTCGATCTGGTCGAATGGCAATTGCGCGTGGCGAGCGGCGAGCCGCTGCCGAAGCGGCAGGAGGAACTGTCGATCAACGGCCACGCGATCGAGGCGCGGCTCTATGCGGAAGACCCGGCCAAGGGGTTTTTGCCGAGCACGGGGCGGTTGGATTACCTCAACTTGGGAGCAGGCGACCGCATCGAGACTGGGGTCGAAGAGCGCGACATCATCAGCCCGTTCTACGACCCGATGGTTGCCAAGATTGTTTGCTGGGGCGCTGACCGTGACAATGCGCTCGACAATCTGATCGACGCCTGTGAAGCGGTGGAAGTCGAACCTGTGAAGACAAACGCATGGTTCCTTGCACGCCTGTGTGACGAACCGCTCGTGCGGCAAGGCGCGATGACGACCGGCTTCATCGGCGACAACCTCGAACGACTTATCGCCGTGCCGAAGGCCGATGACGCCCTGCTTCAGTATGCTGCCGATGACTTCTCCACCGAACTCGTGCCGGGCGGCCTAAACAACCCGCTCTATCAGCTCCATCAATTGCGGTTCGGCTTCCGGCTGAACGGACCTGAGCGCCGAACCGTGAGGCTCGAAGCCGATGGCGAACTGGTTGAAGTGGCTGTCGGTGAACACGCATTGGCATTCGACACCAAGCGAACAAGCGTAATCGACGGGCCGACCCGGATCTATTTCGAGAAGGGCTATGCCCATCGGATCAGGCTTGAGCGTCCGGAAGGCACCGGCCAAGCCTCCGCCGCCGATGGTGCGATCATTGCGCCGATGCCGGGCAAGGTCATCGCGGTCGATGTCGCCGAGGGGCAGGCCGTCACCGTCGGGCAGCGGCTCATGGTGCTCGAGGCGATGAAGATGGAACACGCCCTCACCGCGCCCTTCGACGGGGTGGTCGAGGGGCTGGAGGTCAGCGCGGGGTCGCAGGTGCAGGTCGAGGCGGTGCTCTGCCGGGTGGTGCCTGCTTCGGAATAACGCCTCTCCGTTCGCCCTGAGCTTGTCGAAGGGCGGCACTTTCTTCTAGCACCGCATCCAAAGACAAAGGACGGGGCTTCGACAAGCTCAGCCCGAACGGAGATTGGGATGTCGTGGCAGAAGGAACTCGAAGAACTGCGCCAACGCGAGGCGCTGGCCGAGCAGATGGGCGGCGCGGACAAGGTCGCGCGCCAGCATGGGCAGGGCAAGATGGACGCCCGCGCGCGGCTCGCGGCGCTGTGCGACGAAGGCTCCTTCCGCGAGATCGGCAAGATCGCCGGCAGCGCCAAGTATGACGCCAATGGCGACCTCGTGCATGTCACCCCCGCCCCCTTCCTCTTCGGCAAGGCGCTGGTGGGCGGCCGCCCCGTCGTCGCCACGGCGGACGATTTCACCATCCGCGGCGGGGCGGCGGATGCCGGGATAGCGCGCAAGATGGTGCAGGCCGAGATGATGGCGCACCAGCTCAAGATGCCGATCATCCGCATGATCGACGGCACGGGCGGCGGCGGCAGCGTCAAGACGCTCGAACAGATCGGCGCGACCTATATCCCCGCCGTGCCCGGCTGGGGCGATGTGGTGACGAACCTCGACACGGTGCCGGTGGTGGCGCTCGCGTTGGGACCAACGGCCGGCCTCGGCGCGGCGCGGACGGTGGCGAGCCACTATTCGATCATGGTGAAGGGCCTCTCGCAGATCTTCGCGGCGGGGCCTGCGGTGGTCGACGGGCTGGGGGACGCCTACAAGGGCGGCGCGGCCAATCACGAGGAAGCGAAAGAGGCGCTCGGCGGGAGCGCGATCCACACCCGCAACGGCGTGGTGGATGACGAGGTGGCGAGCGAGGCCGAGGCCTTCGCCCGCGCCCGGCATTTCCTCGGCTTCATGCCCGAATATGTCGGCCAGCCCGCGCGCCGGGTGGAGACGGGCGATCCGGTCGACCGCCGCGAGGGGGCGCTTCTCAGCCTCGTCCCCCGCGAGGAGAAGCAGGTCTATTCAATGCGCCGCTGTCTCGACATGGTGTTCGATGCCGGCACCGTGTTCGAGATCGGCAAGCACTGGGGCCGCGCCGCGATCACCGCGCTCGCGCGGCTCGACGGCTGGCCGGTGTTCGTCATCGCCTCCGACCCCAGCTATCTCGGCGGGTCGTGGGAGGCCAAGACCAGCGAGAAGGTCGAACGCTTCGTCAAGCTCGCCGACCAGTTCCGCCTGCCCATCGTCCACCTCGTCGACAATCCGGGCTTCATGATCGGGCGCGAGGCGGAGATGGCGGGGACGATCCGCTACGGGGTCAACGCGATGAACGCGATCTACCGGGCGACGGTGCCGCTGGCGTCGGTGGTGCTGCGCCGCGCCTACGGAATCGCCGGGAGCGCGATGAGCAATGCCGACCGGTATCAATACCGCTATTGCTGGCCCTCGGGCGACTGGGGCTCGCTCCCCATCGCGGGCGGGCTGGAGGTCGCCTACAAGGCCGAGCTGGAAGCCGCCGAAGACCCCGACGCCCTGCTGGAGGAGATCCGCACAAGGCTCGCCAAGGTCACCTCGCCGTTCCGGTCAGCCGAGCGGTTCAACGTCGAGGACATCATAGACCCGCGCGACACCCGGCCCCTGCTCTGCGAGTTCGCAGGGCTGGCGTGGCGGCGGTTGGGGGCTGAGTAGTCCTCCCCTTCAGGGGAGGGGGACCACCCGCAGGGTGGTGGAGGGGCACGCTCGGCGGCTCAATACAGTGAGGGGTTCGGAACCAACGGCACCTGCCCCTCCACCATGCTGCGCATGGTTCCCCTCCCCCAAGGGGGAGGATTAGCGCCCCATCTCCGCGTCGCTCGGCCCGAACAGCTTGCCCTTCTCGCTCCACAGCACCAGCACGAGGCAGGTGAGCCCGCTCGCCAGAAGGGCCAACGCCAGGGGCCGCGCCGTGCCGTCATAGGCATATCCGATCGCCCCGCCGAGCAGCGCGGCGGTGGTCATGCGGACGAAGCCGTGGGCCGAACTCGCCGCGCCGGCGATGGCGAAGAAGGGGTTCATCGCGATCGCACCGAAATTGCTGCCGATGAAGCCCAGGAGCGCCATGTTGATCGCCATCAGCGGCACGAACACCCACAGGCTCTCGTCCGGCTGGAAGGCGAACATCACCTGCGCGGCGCTCACCGCGATGAAGGCGAACAGCGCGCTGTGGCTCACGCGGCGGGCGCCGAACCGCTCGACGATGCGCGAATTCGACCAGCTGGCGAAGGCCATCGACCCGGCGCAGATCGCGAAGACCATCGGGAATATGTCGCCCGCGCCGAAGGTCTCGGTGATCAGCTGCTGCGAGGAGTTGATGAAGCCGAACAGCGCCCCGAACACCAGCGCGGAGCCGATCACGTAGCCCGCGACGCTCGGGGTCGAGAGCGCGCGGCCCATGTTGGCGGCGATGGCGCGCGGGCGGATCGGCTGGCGGTTCGCCTCGGACAGGCTTTCGGGCAGGCGGACGAAGACCCACAGGCCCATCACCACGCCCAGCACCGCACCCGCGCCGAAGATCGCGCGCCAGTTGCCGACCTGGAGGATCGCCTCGCCGATGCTCGGTGCGACGGCGGGGACCATCAGGAAGATCACGAAGATGAGGCTCATCATGCGCGCCATCTTGTCGCCGCCCACCCGGTCGCGGATGATCGCGGGCGGCAGGGCGACGATCCCGGCGGCGAAGAAGCCCTGCACCGCGCGCAGGGCGATCAGCGCGTCATAGCTCGGCGCCAGCGCGCACAGCAGCGACAGGGCGATGTAGACCGCGACCGAGCCGAGCAGGATCGGCCGCCGCCCGAAACGGTCGGCGAGGGCGCCGGGCACCAGCGATCCGATGCCGCCGGTGAGCAGGTAGATCCCGATCACAAACTGCCGGTCGTTGCCGCTCACCGAAAGATCGGCCGCGAGCGCCTCGAGCGCGGGGAGAATCGCGTCGATTCCGAAGGCGTTCAATGCCATCAGCAGCGCCATCATCCACATGAGCTCGGTCTCTCCGAGCGCCTTGCGGGCAGGCGTGGCGGGGGCGAGCGAGGTGGCCATGGCCGGGCCCTTGCCCATCGGTTCGCCGGATGACCACTGTTCTTTTCGCATCTGCACAAAATGGCAGGCGGGGCGAATTGTTCCAGCAACAGTTCCTTCGTGCGGGGGAAGGTTCTATTTGCCGGACATGGCCAGCGCCGCACCGCCCGACGACGATGACGACAACGAGACCGCAGGCAGCCCGGGCCTCAGGAAGATCATCCATGTCGACATGGACGCCTTCTTCGCCAGTGTCGAACAGCGCGACAATCCCGAGCTGAAGGGCAGGCCCGTGGCGGTCGGCGGCGCGGGCGGGCGCGGGGTGGTGGCCGCCGCGAGCTACGAGGCGCGCAAGTTCGGGGTGAGGAGCGCCATGCCCTCGGTCACCGCCTCGCGCCTGTGCCCGGGCCTCGTCTTCGTGCGCCCGCGCTTCGATGCCTACAAGGAGGCGAGCCGCCAGATCCGCCGGGTGTTCGAGCACTACACTCCGGTGATCGAGCCCCTGAGCCTCGACGAGGCCTATCTCGATGTCACTGACGACCGATTGGGGATCGGCAGCGCCACCCGGATTGCCGAGCTGATCCGGCAGGAAATCCGCGCCAAGACGCAGCTGACCGCGAGCGCAGGGGTGAGCTACAACAAGTTCCTCGCCAAGCTCGCCAGCGACCAGAACAAGCCCGACGGCCTGTGCGTCATCCGCCCGGGCGAAGGCGCGCAGTTCGTCGCGGGCCTGCCCATCCGGCGCTTCCATGGGGTCGGCCCGCGGGCGGAGGAGAAGATGCAGAAGCTCGGCATCCTCACCGGCGCGGACCTCGCGGCCAAGGACATCGCCTTCCTGCGCCAGCATTTCGGAAGCATGGCCGACTATCTGTTCCGCGCCGCGCGGGGGATCGACCTCAGGCCCGTGCGTGCGCACCGCATCAGGAAATCCGTCGGCGGCGAGCGCACCTTCTCAGAGGACATCGGCAGCGGCGCCGCTTTGCGCGAGACCCTGGCCAACATCATCGACATCGTCTGGGAGCGGATCGAGGCGGCCGGTGCACGGGGGCGGACGGTGACGCTCAAGCTCAAGTTTACCGACTTTCGCACCATGACCCGCGCGACCTCGCTGCCGCGGTGGGTGAGCGGCAAGGCGGAATTCGCGCAGCTCGCCCGCGCGCTGCTCGAGGCGGAGCTGCCCCTGCGCGGCCCTATCCGGCTGATGGGACTGACGCTCTCGGGGCTGGAGGGCGCGGAGGACGACAAGCCTGCGCGCGACGAGGCGCAGCTCTCGCTGCTCTAGCCCTGCCCCACCCCGCGCGCCTTCCACATGGCAATCCGCGCGCGGGTGGTGTCCCCGAGCGGTTCGGGGAGCGAGTGCGAGGGGAAGAAGCGCGCCTCCGTCACCTCGCGCCGGTCGGGCTCGGGGTGGCGGTCGCACACGCCGGTGAAGATGTGCGCGGTGTGGGGCGATCCCGACAGCACCTCCTCGATCGTGCCGACCGGCTCGAGGCGGACGAGTTCGACCCCCAACTCCTCGCGCAGCTCGCGGCGCGCCGCTTCGGCGGGGTCCTCGCCGCTGCCAAGTCCGCCGCCCGGCAGGGCCCAGACCGCAGGGCCATAGGAATGCCGGAGCAGCAGCACATCACCCGAAAGATTTGTGACGATCACGCTCACCCCCGCGATCGGCGCCTTGCGCCAGCGCCGCCAGGCGTGGCGGACCGCATGCGCCAGCGGCATCAGCGCGCGGTGGAGCGGGGCGGGCAGGAGGTTCGGCATCGGCTCAGGCGAAGACCGTGACGGGAATGCCCCGCGCGCGCGCCGCGCCGAGCAGGCGGGCGACGGGCAGGTCGTTGTCGCCCTGCAACGCCGCCTCGAACACCGCACGCTTCTCCGCGGCTCCGCCGAGCGTGAACAGGATCGCCTGCGTGTCGACAAGGGCGGGGATCGTCAGGGTGATGCGGTCGAAGGGCGCGTGCGGCGGCAGCGGATCGGGGGTGAGACGGCGCACCGTCTGCGGGTCATCCACCTGCGGATCGGTGTTGGGAAACAGCGAGGCGATGTGCCCGTCGGGCCCCATGCCGAGCCATGTCAGCGCGAACTGCGGCGGACGGGCATCCTCGGCCAGCGGCACCACGACCGCGCCCTCGGGCTCGAGCAGCGCGCGCAGCTTGCCGGTGTTGGAGGCCTCGTGATCCTCGGGCACGATGCGGTCGTCGTTGGGCCAGACCGCACGGCCCGTCCAGTCGACCCGGCCACCCGCAATCAGCGCGGCGATGATCGGGAAGGGGGTGGAGCCGCCCGGCAGGCTGACGGCGCCGGGCGCGGCGAGATGCGCGGCCAGCCAGTCGGCGATCGCGGCGGCATCGGCGCTCTCGATGATCGTGATTTCGGCCATGCCCTCCCATAGCAAAAGGGCCGCCCCCGGCAATGGGGACGGCCCTTCGCGGATCGCTGTGCCGTGCCGCTTACGCGAGCAGCGACGAGAGGAACCACACGCGTTCCTCGGCCATGTCGGTCCAGTCGTCGAGCAGGCCGTCGGTCGCGTTGTCGCCCGCTTCCTCGGCGAGTTCCTTCATCCGCTTCAGGCGCTCGACGACCTTGCGGTTGTCGTCGCGCAGCTCGGCGATCATCTCCTCGGCGCTCAGGGTGGCGCTGTCCTGGTCCTTGATCTGGGTGTTCTTCGCGACCGAGCCGACCGAGGTCAGCGTGGTGGCTTCCTGCTTGCGCACCCGCTCGCCGATGACATCGATCTGGTCGCGGATCGCCAGCGCCTGTTCGTCGAACAAGAGGTGGAGGTCGCGGAAGCGCGGGCCGCGCACGTGCCAGTGAAAGTTCTTGGTCTTGATGAACAGGGCGAAGTGATCGGCCAGCAGGCCGTTGAGTTCATCGATGAGAGCGGCTTTCGAATTGGCTTTGGCGTCGGCCATTGCATTTTCTCCGTCTTGTGTTTCGCGGGTGACTTAGGGGTGTCGCCCATATGGTCATTATCCCAATGCAGGAAAATGGATTGGGTTTCGGGAGAATTGTCCTCGCCGTGATCGACAAAAGCGATCAGAATGCGGCGAAGCGGGCGTCGAGACCGATGAAGAGCGCCGTGAGGGCGAGGGCCACGGCAAGCGCGATCCGCACCATCCGCAAGGGGAGCCGCGCCAGCGCCTCGGGCCCTGCCGCCCAGCCCAGCCCCACCGCCGCCGCGCCGCCCAGCGCGCCGCCGAGGGCGGCGGTGAACGGCAAGGCGGTCCAGGCGGCGAGGGCGAAGACGGCGAAGCGCGCGGCATCGCCGATCTGGCGGGCGAGCAGCACCACGAGGATCGCGCCGAGCGAGCGGGTCGGCTCGTCCGGCGCCTTCGGGCGCACCGGCAGGGCGAGTTCGGCGGCGGCCACGGCGAGCGCGAAGGCGACCAGCATCTGGCCCGCGCGGCGCGGGAGCATGCTGGCGAACTCGGCGCCGATCCAGGCCATCGCGCCGGCGGCGAGGCAGGAGGAGACTACCGCCACCGCCAGCAGCTGCCCGCTCTGGCCCAGCGTCCCGGCCCAGCGCGCCACCATCCACTGGTCGCGCCCGCCCGCGGCGAGTGCGGCGACCAGCAGCAGCGACAGGAGAAAGCCGTCCACCGCGTCCCGGTCAGGCCGCCCAGGGGCCGGTGATCGCCAGCGTCGCCGCTGGAGAATAGACGTTGACGAACAGCCACTTGCCATCGGGCGAGAAGCAGCCGCCGGCAAGCTCCGTCTGGGCTCGCAGCCGGGCGAGCGGATAGGCCTCGCCGGCCGGGGTGATGCCGCGGATGTGGTTGTCGACCACGTCGGTGTACTGGTCCTCGCACACGATCAGGTGCCCGCTCGGGGCGACGGTGAGATTGTCGCCGTAATCGAACTGGGCCTTGCTGCGGCTTTCGAAGAACAGCTCGACCGTGTCCGGCGCGCCGGCGAGGCCCGGGGTCAGCTTGAGGATCTGCCCGAGCTGCGCCGCCCCGCCGCTGGTGCAGCAGGCGAAGACCGCGTTCTCGCCCATGTGCAGCCCCTCGCCCCGCGCGACGAGCGCCGCGCCGCGCGCCGCCGCGCGCTGGCGCAGGTCGTCCTTCGGGGCTTCCACCTCATCGAGATCGATCCACGAGACGCGGTAGGGCTTGCCCACCTCCATCGCCGTGCCGTTCCAGTTGCGCGTGTCGCGCAGCCCCTCGACCACCATCGCCTGGAGCCGCCCGCCTTCGGCAAGGCGCCCGGGGGTCTTGGGGAGGAAGCGGTAGAGCACCGAATCGTCGCGGTCCTCGGTCTGGTAGACGATGCCCGTGGCCGGATCGACGACGGCGGCCTCGTGGTTGAAACGGCCCAGCGCCTTCAGCGGCGCGGCATCGACAAGGCCGGGGGCCGAGGCGGGCACCTCGAACACCCAGCCGTGATCCTGCTCCAGCCCCTCGCCATAGGGCTGGCCCGGGCCCGTCGGGGCTTCCTCGCAGGTCAGCCAGCTGCCCCACGGGGTCACCCCGCCCGAACAGTTGCGGATCGTGCCGCCGAGGCTGCGGAACTGGCGCTTCACTTGCAGGCTCGCCGCATCGAGCACGATGGTGGTCGTCCCCCCCGGCACGAAGGCGCCATTGCGCTTGCCGTAGCCCTTGGCGATCGGCCCGCCCGCATCGTGACGCGGCTGAAGCTCGTGGTTGCGCACCAGCGCGATCTCGCCGTTGCCGAGGTCGAAGCACCCCATCCCGTCGGCGCGGTCGGGCACGGTGCCGCCGTCGTCCATCGCCATGCCGAGGCGCGAGATGACGCGGTAGGAGAAGCCTTCGGGCAGGTCGAGAAAGCCCTCAGGGTCGGGCCGCAAGGGGCCGTAGGGCGCGGCGCTGCCGCCCGTGCCCGTCACCCCCGCCGATCCTGCGTTGCCCCGCGCCATGCAGCCGCTGGCGACGAGCGCCGCGAAGGCGGTGGCGGTGGCGGCGGTGCCGAGGAAGTGGCGGCGATCGGGAGCGATGGGCGTGGTCGTCATGGTCGGGGGGTCACTGTCCTGTCTGGAGCGCGGCGAGAATATCGTCCCACCGCACGAATTTGAAGTTTTGGGCCTTGGGCGCGTTCATGCCGTCCTGTGCCATGAAGATGCCGCCGGGGAAATCGGGTCCGAAATCGCGGTTGTCCAGCTCGATCCCGTCGGTCTCCTCGACGCTGCCGAAAGCCCCCGCCGCGATGCGGAAGCGGCCCACCGGCGTCACATCGGGCAGGCGGAAGACGGCATAGGCATTGTCGCCCTGCGAGGAGGCGACGAGATAGCCGCCGTCCGCGCCTTCCGGTGCGATGGCGAGGCCCTCGACATCGGCGACCAGCATCCTGTTGTCGACGGCGGCGACCATGCGCTTGGCGCCGGTGGTCATGTCGATCGCCCAGATCCCGGCATCTTCCTCGCCGATGTAGAGCGTGTTTGTGCGCGGGTCGGCGATGCAGCCTTCGGTCTGGGTCGGCACCTGCGCGAGAGTGGTCGTGGTGCCGCTGAAGGTGCCGCCCGGCCCTTGCGTGATGAGCGTGCGGTAGATCGTGCCCTGTTTGGGCGCGCTGAAGGCGATCACGCCCTCGCGCCCGGCGGGCTTGACCATGCAGATGCCGTAGCCCTCGCCCGGGCCGACCGCGATCCTGCCCGCCGGCGCGAGCTGGCCCGTGGCGGTGTCGAGCAGGGCGAGGAACAGCTGCACCGTCGCAAGGTCGCTGCGGTCGCTCGCCACCACCAGCACGTGGCCGGCGGACAGCTCGATCAGGTCGACATTGTTGAGGCCGGGGCCGGCGAGGAAGCTCTTCTGGGCACCCTTCAGGTCATAGACGTAAAGGCCGCCTTTCTTGTCGGTGCCGACGATCAGGCTCGCGGCGGGGTTCGCGGGATTGCGCCAGATCGCCGGATCGTCGGCCGCATCCTCGCGCGCCGTGCCGACCGGCGGGGTCTCGGCCCGCGCGGTGACGGTGACCGCCGGATCGCCGGTGATCGCCGGAACCGTCGCACAGGCGCCTGCGATGCCGAGCGCGAGCAGCGCAAAGCCGTGGAAAGGTCTGATCATGCCGACATACCCCGTTTTCGTCCCGAATGGCCTGCCTCTAGGCCGCAAGCATGACAGTTAGGCGACCGTCCCCGCGCGCCGCCGATCCGGGCGTCCCGCAATTTCGAGAGCTAGCGCCGCCGCCGCGAAAGGCCTAGCCACGGGCAAAACAGATTGTGGGAGAAACGGAAGCCATGAAATTCGAAAGCGGCATGGCCGTGGTCGTCACCGGCGGAGCGAGCGGCCTCGGCAAGGCGAGCGCGCAGGCCTTTGCGGATGCGGGATGCAAGGTCGCGATCTTCGACATCAACGACGAGGCGGGCGAGGCCCATGCGGCGGCGATCGGCGGGACCTTCCATCATGTCGACATCATGGACGAGGCCAGCGTCGAGGCCGGCTTCGCCGCCGCCCGCGCCGCGCACGGGCAGGAGCGCGTGACGCTCCACTGTGCGATGGCGAGCCGGCGGGGCAAGACGCTCGGCTGGGACAAGGAGGCGGGGGCCTACAAGCGCCTGCCCACCGAGGACTACGCCTTCGGGGCCGAGGGCATCCTCGTCGCCAGCTACCGTGTTGCCAGCATCTCGGCGCTGGGCATGGCCAATGCTGAGCCGGTGAACGCGGACGGGGAGCGCGGCTGCATCATCCTCACCGCCAGCGTTGCGGCGCAGGACGGGCAGATCGGGCAGGTGATCTACGGTTCCTGCAAGGCCGGGGTGAACGGCCTCGTCCTGCCGATGGCGCGCGACCTGATGGACCTCGGCATCCGGGTGAATTCGGTCATGCCGGGGATCTTCGCCACCCCGCTGATGCTGGGGATGAAGGACAGGAACCCGCCGATGTGGGCGCAGCTCAATGCCAGCGTGCCCTTCCCCAAGCGCCTCGGCGAGCCCGAGGAATTTGCTTCGCTGGTGCTCGAGATCGCGCGCAACAGCTACATCAACGGCCACCAGTTCCGGCTCGACGGGGCGATCAGGATGCCGCCCAAATGATCGCTCACGGCTAGTTGGCTGCGCCAACGCCTCCGCGGGGGCGGCCTACCGGCCGGCGGGCGTTTGCCCTTGCGAGCCTGCGGCTCGATCATTGCCGAATGCGAAGGAGAGACCCATGGCCACCGCAACCAACGAATACCCCACCAAGGCCTATGGCGCGACTGCGCCCGACAGCGGGGTCGGACCGATGTCGATCACCCGCCGGGGGCTGCGCCACGACGACGTGCTGATCGAGATCACCCATTGCGGCATCTGCCACTCCGATCTCCACACCGCCCGCAACGACTGGGGGCGCACGACCTATCCGGTGGTGCCCGGGCACGAGATCGTCGGCATCGTCGCCGCGGTCGGCGAGAGCGTCACCCGCCACAAGGTGGGCGACCGGGTGGCGATCGGCTGCATGGTCGATTCCTGCATGGAATGCGCCCATTGCGAGGCGGACCTCGAGCAATACTGCCTCGATGGCGGGATGACCGGGACCTACAACGGCACCGACCGGCGCGACGGTTCGCCGACCCACGGTGGCTATTCCGAACGGATCGTGGCGCGCGAGGAATTCGTGCTCAAGGTGCCGGACAGCCTGCCGCTGGCCGAGGCCGCGCCGCTGCTGTGCGCCGGGATCACCTCCTACTCGCCGCTTCGCACCTGGAAGGTCGGGCCGGGCAGCAAGGTCGCGGTCGCGGGGCTCGGCGGGCTGGGGCACATGGGGGTGAAGCTGGCGGCGGCGATGGGGGCCGAGGTGACCGTGCTCTCGCGCAGCGAGAGCAAGCGCGCCGATGCCGAGAAACTGGGCGCCCACGCCTTCCTCAACACTTCCGACAAGGCGGCGATGAAGGCCGCACGCGGGCGGTTCGACATGGTGCTCAACACCATTCCGGTGCGCCACGACGTCACGCCCTATCTCCACCTGCTGCGGATCGACGGGGTGCAGGTGCTGGTCGGGATGATCGACATGATGCCCGAGCTGCACACCGGCGTGCTCCTGGGGCGCAAGGTGCTGACCGGAAGCGGCATCGGCGGCCTCGCCGAGACACAGGAGATGCTCGATTTCTGCGCCGCGCACGGCATCCTGCCCGATATCGAGGTGATCCGGATGCAGGACATCCAGAGCGCCTACGACCGGATGGAGGCCAGCGACATCAAGTACCGCTTCGTCATCGACATGGAGAGCCTGCGCGCCGCCTGAGCAGACATCTGCATGTTCTGCTATCTTCGATGATAAATCTACTCGAATACTCTTATAAGTATAGAATGAGTATTTGGAATTTGTTTCATCGCAGCAACAGTATCCGGATAATATGACAGATCGCCCCACATAACGAATTGTGTGGTGTGTGGCGGGCGTTATTTGGCTTTCTTGCTGCGAACGGAGCCCGTTCGAAACAAAAGAAGGTCAAGTCGCGGCACGCAGGCGGAACGGTCCCACCTCTCTTTCAGGAGCGTTCCATATGAAACTTCGTTTTGCTTGTGCCGTCTCGGCGCTGACCCTGGGCTGCGCCCTGTCGGCCCCGGCCCTCGCGCAAGGGCCGGACGCCGCCGCGATCGATGCCGCGGCCGTCACCATCGTCGTCACCAACGCCGCCAAACCCGCCGATGACGAAGCCGCCGGCTTCGACCTCGCCGTGGGCGCCGCCCCGGCCGGAACCGCGATTCCCGTGGGCCTCGGCACCGGCGAGACCGCCGTCTCGAGCACGGTCATGGTCGCTGCCGCTGCCGCCGCCGCGCAGGACGGCTCGGGCGGGCGCGGGGAGCGTTTCTCCGTCGTGCTCAACCAGGATGCCTTCTTCGGCTTCTACCCCACCTTCAACGGCCTCATCCCGGTCGGCGAGAAGGTCGACCTCAGCTTCTACGGCATCCTGTGGACCACCTCGGACTTCTCGAGCGCGACCGGCCTCGGCTCCGACCTGTGGACCGAATTCGGCATCGGCGCCAACTTCATCGCCGCCGACGGCAAGCTGGCGATCAAGCCGCAGATCGGCATCACCAACGGCGCGCTGCTGTCGCGCGGCAACCTCGGACGCGGGCCCCGCAACACCACCACCACGCTGAACGGCGGCAACGTGTTCGACGGCATCGTGCCGAGCCTCACCATCAACTACAGCGACGACAAGTTCGAAGGCGAGTTCTACGGCGGCTACTACGCCGCGCTGCGCAACCGCAGCGACAATGTCGGCGCGCTCGACTTCCTGCACACCTGGATCAACGCCGGCTACAAGTTCACCAGCAACTTCTCGGCCGGCGCCCATATCGAGTTCCTCGCCAACACCCGTGCCGACCTGCCCGGCGGGAGCGCCTCCAACGTCTACGAATGGTATGGCCCCTACGTGCAGTTCTCGCTGAGCAAGGGCTTCTTCGCCCGCTTCACCGGCGGCATCGAGGAAGGCGGCGGCGCCGCCGGCAACCGCGGCGACTTCTACAAGCTCGCGGTCGGCATGTCGTTCTGATCGCCCGGCCCCGAGGCAGCCAAGGGCGCTGCTGCCGGCGATGGCGGCAGCGCCCTTCGTGCTTCCGGAGAAGGCGCTGCGCGATCTTCCGGCCTTCCAACCTTCAAACTGTTGCAGGAATGACACGCAAGAAGATAATAAGAATCCCGCCCTCCACATAAGCTTTGTGCGCAAACGGCCCTTGCAAGATGATGACCGTGACGTGACGGGGGCCCGATTCTTCGGAGAATAATCCCTGCACGCCGCGCAGGTGGAACGATCCAACCTCTTCATGGAGCGTTCCTTATGTCCATCCGTTTCGCAGCAGCCGCCTCGGCTGTCGCACTCGCCGCCAGCCTTGCCACTCCCGCCTTCGCCGCGGAGTCGCAGGAAACCGTCACCAGCCCCGCGGCCGGCACCGGAGCCGAAGCAGACACCGCCATCGTCATTACCGGAGCCGAGGCCGCGTCCCTCGCCCTGCCCGCGATTGCCCCGCTCGATCCGGCGCGGACGATGGGTCAGGAAGACGACACCCCGGCCATCACCATCTCGGGCGCCGCGACGCTGACCAGCGACTACCGCTTCCGCGGCGTCTCGCAGAGCGACGAGGGCATGGCGGTGCAGGGCGGCATCACGATCAGCCACGAAAGCGGCTTCTATGTCGGCACCTGGGGATCGAACCTCGCGGGCTGGGGCACCTTCGGCGGGGCCAACATGGAGCTCGACCTGATCGCCGGGTTCAAGTTCCCGGTCGGCGAAGGCACGCTCGATACCGGCGTGACCTGGTTCATGTATCCGAGCGGCGCCGACACCACCGACTTCGCCGAGCTCTACGCGCGGCTCTCGGGCGCGGTCGGCCCGGTCTCGCTGACCGGGACCCTCGCCTATGCCCCCTCGCAGGAGGCGCTCGGCAATGTCTTCCCCGTGGGCGGCGGCTTCGATCCCGGCGACAAGGAGGACAACCTCTACCTCGCCGCCGACGCTGCCTATGCGGTCGATGGCGCACCGATCACGCTCAAGGCGCACCTCGGCTATTCGGACGGCAACCCCGGCCTCGGCCCCAACGGCACCAGCATCGCGCCCACCGGCACCTATTTCGACTGGCTGATCGGCGCCGACATCGTGCCGATCTCGGGCCTGACCCTCTCTGTCGCCTATGTCGACACTGACATCTCCGAAGCCGAAGCCAACCGCCTCCGCCCGAATTTCGCCACGCTCGCGGGCAATTCGATCTCGGATGCGACCGTGGTGTTCTCGATCACCGCCTCGTTCTGAGCGGATCGTGACGCAGGAGGGGGGCGCCCTGCCGGACCGGCGGGGCGCCCCTTTTCTTTTGCGCAGGCCCCCGATAGGTTCCGCCCCGCGCCCCGACAGGGCGGCGGGAGAGAGAGACAATGATGCGCAATTTCGTCGGGGCGGCGGCGGCTGCCGCTGTGGTGTTCGTGGCCCAGTCGGGCGCGGCCGAGGCGGCCGGGCGCGCCTCTGCCACCCTCACCCGCACCACCTACGGCATCCCCCATATCGAGGCGCGCGACTGGCGCTCCGTCGGCTTCGGGGTCGCCTATGCCTATGCCGAGGACAACCTTTGCCTGCTGGCCGAGGAATTCGCGACCGTAGCGGGCGAACGCTCGAAGCATTTCGGCCCCGCGGCCAAGGCGGTGCTCGGCTTCGAGGAGGTCGACAACCTCTCCTCCGACGTGTTCTTCCGCGCGGTGATCGACCTGCCCGCCCTGCGCGAGGGGGCGAAGTCGCTTTCGCCGCGCGCCCGGGACCTGATGGCGGGCTATGTCGCGGGCTACAACCGCTTCCTCAGGGACGCGGGCGCGCAGGGGATACCCGCAGAATGCCGCGGCAAGGCCTGGGTGCGGCCCATCACCGACGACGACATGCTGCGCCTCAACGAGAAGCAGATGCTCCTCGCCAGCTCGCTGAACCTCGCGTCCGCCATCGCCAACGCCGCCCCGCCGGGGAGCCCCGCGCCGAAGGTCGCGATCAATATGCCCGACCCGAAGGAACTCGGCATGGGCAGCAACGGCTGGGCCTTCGGCAGCGATGTCACCGCCGACCGGCGCGGCATGGTGATCGGCAATCCGCACTTCCCGTGGAAGGGCCCCAACCGCTTCTGGCAGGTGCACGTCAAGGGCCCGAACGGCTACGAGGTGATGGGCGTGGGCCTTGCCGGCACCCCGATGCCGACACTGGGCTTCAACAAGGATGTCGCCTGGACCCACACCGTCACCGCCGCGCGGCATTTCACGCTCTACCAGCTGGCGCTCGATCCAGCCGACCCGACCCGCTACCTGGTCGACGGCAAGAGCGAGGCGATGACGGCGCAGACCGTCACCGTGCCGATGCCTGAGGGCCAGCCCGACGTCACCCGCTCGCTCTGGTCGACCCGCTGGGGTCCGTTGTTCATCATCCCCGACCGCGGCATCACCTGGAGCAAGCAGAGCGCCTTCGCATTGAAGGATGCCAACCGCGGCAACCAGCGCGGGATCGAGACCTGGCTGCGCATCGGCGAGGCGAAGAACGTGGCCGATGTGCGCGCTGCCGTCAGCGAGACGCTCGGCATCCCCTGGGTCAACACCATCGCCGCCGACCGCCACGGCGACGCGCTCCATGCCGATGTCACCGCCGTGCCCAACGTCTCCGCCGCCAAGGCCAAGGCCTGCGCGACGCCGATCTCGGGCCTGTTCGCCGAACTCGCGATCCTGCTCGACGGCAGCAAGTCGTCCTGCGACTGGGACGCCGACCCCGGCACCCCCGCCCCCGGCCTGATGCCGGCGGGCGATCAGGCGGCCACGACCGTGAAGACCTGGCTGACCAACTCCAACGACAGCTACTGGATCAGCAACCCGGCGATCCCGCACCGCGAGCTGTCGCCGATCCTCGGCGACTACCGCACCGCGCGCTCGCTGCGCACCCGTTCGAACTTCATCGAGACGGACGCGGCGCTGGCGGCGGGCAAGCTCGATCATGCCCGCGCGAAGGCGCTCGCCTTCGGCAACAAGAGCCTCGTGGCGGAGCTCGTCCTCCCCGAACTGCTGACCCTCTGCCCGGCCGCCGAGGGTGCCGCCGCGCGCGGCTGCGCGGCACTCGCCAAGTGGGACCGCCGCTTCGATGCCGACAGCCGCGGCGCGCGCCTGTTCCGCGCCTTCTGGCAGGGGATCGGCTCGATCAAGGGGCTGTGGGCGGTGCCCTTCGACCCGGCCGATCCGGTGAACACCCCGCGCGACCTCGGAACCGAGGGGGAGAACGGCGCCAAGCTGCTCGCCGCGCTCGCCTCGGTCGTCACGACGATGGAGGAACAGGGGCTCGCGCTCGATTCGCGCTGGGGGGACGAACAGCTGGTCATGGCCGGCAACGACGCCATCCCGATCCACGGCGGGCCGGGCTGGCTCGGCATCCTCAACATGCAGGAATCCGACCGCGCCGCGAGCGGCAAGCTGATCCCGCGCCACGGGACGAGCTACATCCAGATCGTCGGCTTCGACGCGAAGGGCCCGGTGGCCGATGCGATCCTCAGCTATTCGCAGTCGACCGACCCGGCCTCGCCCCACGCCTATGACCAGACCCGCGCCTATGCGGAGAAGCAGTGGCACCGCCTGCCCTTCCACCGCGCCGACATCCGTGCAGCCGCGATCGGCAAGCCACGCCGCATAAGCGAATGAAATCACGCCCCCGTCCGCAAGAATCCGGCTGGTGAAAAGCTCTGGATCGTCGTAATCTTGCGCCGGGGTAGGGGATTGGGGATCTCGCACCGGATCGGGCCGCGTTGCCGCTGGCGCCGAACTTGCGTGCTTCGTCTGTCATCGCTGGCCCTGCGTCCCGGCTGCGGGGCGCCGTCACCCATTGCGCAAGGACGGATCATGAAACGGACCGCAATCACCGCCGGCACGCTCGCATTGCTCGCCAGCGCCCTCACGCCGATGCCCGCCATCGCCCAGGACGAGAAGCGCAGCGACGAGGACAAGAAGGACAACACCGCCGCCATCGTCGCCGGGATCGCCGCGCTCGGGATCGGCATCGCGATCGCCACCTCGGGCAAGGACAAGGACAAGAACCAGTGGGACGGCGACCGCTACGGCGATCCCTTCAGCCCCGCGCGCAATGTCGAATGCTTCCCGCGCCAGCGTACCTGCTACGAACGCGGGCACTATTCCTACAGCTGGACGCAGCGGATCTTCGGCTCGGGCTCGGGCTGGGGTGGTTCGGGCGGCAGCTGGGGCGGCTCGGGTGGCGGCGGCTGGGGCGGCTCCGGCGGAAGCTGGGGCAACGGCGATCTCGACCGTGCGCGCCGGGTCTGTGTCGACCGCGCCGAGGACCGCGGCCTCAGGAACATCAACGTGGAATCGAGCCAGCCGCACGATTCCAAGCGCGCGCGGGTCTACCTCCAGGCGCGCCGCAGCTCGGCCACGGTGAATTACGAACGCTGGCGCTGCGAATACACCTACAGCTCGGGCCGGACCGACTTCAAGAAAGTGTGACCGCCCGCCACGAAACGCCATTTGCAAGGATCGCTCATCATGCATCGCAAGCTCACCCTGATCCCGGCGCTGGTGGCGCTGGGGCTCGCCTGTCCCGCCATCGCCCAGCCGGCCGACGCCCCCGCACCCGCGGGCAAGAAGATCAGCCGCGCCGAGACCACGCTCTCGACCCGCATCGCCGTCGCCGTCAACGGGCACGTGCTCGAGGACCTGAAGCCCGTCATCACCGACGAGGCCAAGCTCGGCCCGCTGTTCCTGCGCATGGTGCTGGTCGCCAAGCAGGAGGCGGTCGGCGCAAGCTGTGCGGCCTATTCGGTCGACAAGAAGCGCCAGGTGGCCGTGATGCTCGGCAGCCTCGCCCCCGCCCTCGAAGGGCTGGAGCAGGACAAGGCCCAGCCGGTCGTCAACCAGGTCCTGCGGCATTACCACACGATGCTGGGCGGCGCGCTCGCGCAGCACGCCACCGACCCGGACGGCTTCTGCGCGGCCGGCAAGGACCTCTTCGAGAAGCTCTCCGCCGATCCCGACGGCGACAAGGTCCTGATCCTCACCCCCGCCGCCTGACCCGCCCCGAAACCGGCGGCTTTGCTCAGTCGCCGCGCGGGCGTCCCGGATTGTCGGCAAGGGGCCGCGTGTTCATCTCGTAGGGCACCACGCCGCGGCGGAACAGGTCGACCGCGATGGTCTGGTCGCTCGGCGGGTAGGCGCGCTGTTCGCAATCGGGCCGGGGACAGATGCGGCACGACACCCCGATCGGCGTCACCGAGCGTCCGGATTCGAGATCGATCCCGTCGGCATAGATGAAATCGCCCGCGTGCTGCGCCTCGCAGCCCAGCGCGACGGCATAGCGGCGCGGATTGCGGTCGAACCGCCCCGCGGTCTTGACCAGCCCCTTGGCGATCGAGACATAGCGCACCCCGTCGGGCGTTTCGGCAAGCTGGACCAGGATCCGGTCTGGGATCGCGGCGGCCTCGTGCACGATCCACAGCGGGCAGGCACCGCCGAAGCGCGCGAACTGGAGGCGGGTGGCGCTGTGGCGCTTGGTGATGTTGCCCGCCATGTCGACCCGGCAGAAGAAGATCGGCAGGCCGCGCTCGCCCTCGCGCTGCATGGTCGAAAGCCGGTGGCAGGTCTGCTCGAAACTGGTCTGGTAATGCAGGGCGAGACGGTCGACATCGTGCCGGAAGGCGCGGGCCATCGCGCGGAAGCTGCCATAGGGCATCAGCACCGCCCCGGCGGCGTAATTGGCCAGCCCGATGGTGAGCAGCTCGCGCGACACCTCGCTGCGCAGGCGGGCGGCGTCGGCGATCGCACGGATCGCCGGGCCGAGCGTGGTCGCGGCGACGTGATAGGCGATCTGGAAGCGGATGCTGGCGCCCGGCTGGCCCGAATCGATCCGCAGCACCTTGCCCTGCGCATCGAAGCTGCGCAGCGCCTCGGCCGGGCGGATCTCCACCGCGATCCCGTGAACCTGCGCGAGGTGCTGCTGCAACGCCTCGGTGCTCGGCACGGCGTCCGGCCCCGCGATCAGGCGCGCAAGCCGCTCGGCCGCGCGGTCGATCGGATCGACATAGTTGTTGGACAGGTGGAACCAGTCGCGCACCTCCTCCCACGGCAGACGGGCGCCTTCGCCCGTGTCCACCGCCAGCGTCTCGTCGACCATTTCGAGCCGCTGGCTGGTGCGGCGGAAGGCGGCGTGCAGCTCGACGAAGCGCCGCGCGAAGGCGGGCTGCTGCTCGGCCAGCCGCGCGATCGCGTCGGGCGGCAGGGGTGAATCGAACAGCGGATCATTCGCCGCCTCGCGCAGCGAGAGCGAGAGCTGTTCGGCATCCTCGCCGGGGAAGTCCTGCCAGTCGAGCGGGAACAGGCTCGCGACCCGCTCGATCAGGCGCGGGGTGAGCGGGCGGTCGTCATGTTCGAGCTGGCTGAGATAGGAAGGGCTGATCGCCAGCTGCCCCGCCAGATCGGCCTGCCTGAGGCCCCGCCGCTCGCGCAGGACGCGCAGCTGCGCCCCTGCAAAGATCCTGTGCCGCTTGCCCATTGCCGGAGTCTAGTTTGCAAAACCCGTCTTTGCAATTTTGCAAGACAGGGCGGGCTGCGCCGGGATTGCAGTTCCTTGCTGCCCAGATGGGGAACCAGAGAATGGGCTGCGCGGACGGTGCCGCAGGTGCTCGTCGAACGCATCCACGATGAACTCGGGCTGCGCGACATCATCAACGCCTATGGCATCACCAATGCGTCAAGATCACCTCATGCCGGCCGGGCGATACGGTCGGGCTGCTCGCCGGAACCTGCGGCGCGGCGATCCCCGGCAACGAGGTGATCATCACTGGCGGTGAGAGAGCGCTGGAGCGGGTGAAGGGAACTGGGCTTTAGAGTAAGTGGCTGCGGGTTCGATTCCTGAGGGGTCTCAGGTGCCGCGATCGAGCAGGGCTTGCACCTGGTCTCGTAGCGCCAGCCAGCGGGTGCGTTCGTCGGGGAGGTTTTCGGGGAAAGCCTTCACGCCGTCATGGGCTGCGCGGATCCCGGGGTGCTGGTGCTTCTCCAGCCAGTGCTGGACGGCCTCGCGGAAGTAGAGCCACCAGATGCGGTCGCCGGGGTAGAAGTCGGGGAGATCGCGCACGCGATCGAGGGTCATGCGCAGGCGCGCGCGTTCATCCACGGCGGGCGAGGGACTGACCTACCGTCGGGCCGCGCCGTTGCTCGCCGGTGGCGAGTTCGACCACGGCAGCGAGGCGGGGTCTCACCTCGACTGTAACACCCCGTCCCGCGCGCTTGGGGGTGAGGATGATGCGGTCGATCAGTTCGCGCAGGACGGGGATCGCCGCTTCGCGGGCGGCAGGTTCGGCGAGGGCGGTGCGCAGGTCTTCGACCTGGCGGCGGTATTCCTCTGCGATGGCGGGATGCAGAGCGATGACGCGGACGGCGTCGATCTCGGCCAGCTCGGCGGAGAGGCGATCGCGATCGAGGCGGGCAGCGCGCAGGGCTTCGCGGATCTCGGCGAATTCGCCCGCGCCTTCGGCGACGGCGGCGACCAGGCGTTCGACCTTGGCGGTTGCGGACTGCAGCTGGCGCTCGAGCGTGGCCTTGCGCTGGCGGGCCTGCCGGGCGCGGCGGGCGTATTCCTCGTGATATTCGCGGACGTAGGTCGAGACGACATCGGGATCCAGCAGGTGCTCTTGCAGCGCGGCGAGGGCTTCGCGCTCGTAGCTCTCGGTGCTGATCGTGCGGTTGTTGGTGCAAGTGCCGCCGTCGCGGCGCGCTCCACAGGACCAGAAGCGGCCGGTGCTGATGTTCCATGCGCTGCCGCAGGTGCCGCACTGGCCGAGGCCGGAGAGAATGTGGCGGGGGCGGCGGGCCTTGACCGGCTTCGCCTCGACCCGGTTGCGTTCAAGCTCGACCTGCACCGCTTCCCACAGGGCGTCATCAATGATTCGCAGCTGTGGGACCTGCTCGATGATCCATGCGCTTTCCGGGTTCGGGCGGATCCGGGTGGTGCGGGTGACGGGCTCGATCACCTTGCTGGTGCGATTGTGGACCAGCTCGCCGATGTAGAGCCGGTTGGAGAGCATGCCATTGCCCCGGGTGCGATCGGGGCGGATGGTGCTGGCGCGCCAGCTATTTCCGCGGGGACCGGAAATACCTTCGGCGTTGAGCTGGCGGGCGATGGCGACCGGGCTTCTGCCGGCGGCGTATTCGGTGAAGATGCGGCGCACGATCGCGGCCTGATCATCATCGACCTCGCGCAGGCCGCGCACCGCCCTGCCCCCTTCGTCGATCCGGTTGGCGAGGCGATACCCATAGGCGAGGCCCGCGGGGCTCCGACCCTGCCGCACGGTGCCCGCCTGCCCGCGCTTGATGTTATGGCGCAGCTCCACCCGCTGCTGTTCATCAAGCAGGCCCTTGATCGCGCCCTTGAAGCTGTCGATCTCCCCGTCACCCAAGGTGAAGAGGCGCGCGCCGTGGAAGTTGAGCCGCTCGCGCAGGTGGTGTGCATCGCCCTGGTTGCGGGCGAGCCTGCTGGTGGTGTCGATGAGTACCTGGTCGATATCGCCCTGCTCAACCCGGGCGAGCATCGCGGCGATGCCGGGGCGCTGGGCTTCGCTGGTGCCTGCCCCGCCTCCGATCGCGTAATCGGTGAAGACCTCGATCACCGGCCAACCTTCCCGGCTCGCCCGATCGCGGCACACGCCGATCTGTTGCTCGATCGAGCGGCTATTCTGCAGGCTGGTCGAGTAGCGGGCGTAGATCAGGGTTCGCATGGGTCGAATCGGTTTCCCGTGAGCGGGCAATGTCCCGCGCCACTGCCGCGCGCGCAAGCACCTTCGCCAGTTCGAAGATGGCAGGGGGCGGCGACTTGTTCACGGTGCGGCCTTCCTGACCGCGAAGCGGGAGACGATGTGACGCTCGCCATCCTCGAATTCGATCTGGCAGGCGTTCATGGTGCCGCGCGCGAGGATGCGGCAGCGCTGCCCCTTGCGGTGGGGCAGCGTGGTGCGCCAGTACCAGATGCGATCGAAGGTCTTCATCGCAGGCCAGCGCGCCCCAGCCATTCGGCGAGGCGACATTCAACTTCCGCCTTCGCCTGTTCGACCGACCTGCGGGTAAACCAGAATGCCGCGCTCTCCGTAGCGGCGAGGTTGAAGATCGCGCGGGGTTTGTTGCCTTGGCCGCCATCCGGTGCGACGCGGCCGACGATGATCTCGCCGAGGTAGAGGGCCTCAATCCCGTGCCACGGGCGCCATTCGATGCGAGGATCAGACATCGCCCGGCATCCCGTTGTGTTCGACGCCATCGAGCAGGCGACCGGATAGCTTCTTGCCCACCTTGCGCATTGAGGCATCGCTGGTGCGGGTCGGATCGGTTTTCTCGCGACCGGTGTCGACGTCGATGTAGCGCAGCTGCCGGTTGAACTGCTGGATGGTCATCGTCGCTTCCGGCGGGTTCGGCCACCATGCGCCCCATTGCTTGAAGAAGAAGGCGGTGCCGGACTCCGTGCACTGGTCGCGGAGGTTACGGGCCCAAGCCGGATGCATCGGGCGGGCCTTGGCCCCGCTCTCGCCGCCGCACACCACCCAGTCGATGGTGGCATGTATGCTGGAGAAGCCATCGCGCGCCCACATTGCGTCGATGATGTTGATGGGGCCGAGCAGCGGTTCGGCGCTGATCCAGCGGACGGCGGCGGGGGTGGCGAGGAGGTCGGGGATGCGCTCGTCGGCGCGCTGCTGGTCCTCGACGCTGACGCCGAGCCAGACGTTCGGGAGAGGCCATTGAGCCGAACTCGGGCCGCCGTACCAGCTATCAAGCGTCTCGGCCGCAGCGCGGGTTTTGGCCTCGCCATACATCGCCTGCCACACGCGGCGAGGGGTGCCATGGCAGATGCCAAAGTCCCCTGTATTGGCGAGATACTCGCGCATCCGCGCCGAGCGCTTCGTCAGCACCTGAAAGGTGTGCTGCGGGGCCAGCGCCATCACCGCGAAGATGCGGTCAATCATAGCGTCGGGCACGAAATCGGCGAACAGATCGGTCATCGAGCAGACGAAGACCTTGCGGCCTCTCTTCCACGACAGCGGCTTCATCAGCGCGGCTTCGTCGAGATAGACCTCGATGTCCTTGCGGTGGCCGGGCTTGTAGGCGAGGTCGGTGCCGAGGTCGAAGCGGCGCGCCATGTTCTGCGCTTCAGCATAGCAGTTTTCGCAGCCGGGCGAAACGTGCTCGCAGTGCCACCCGATCATGCCATTATCGAGCGCACGGGCGCGGATCGGATTCCAGCTTTCGTCGGACCATTCGATATCGGTCGGCATCAGATCGTCTCCTCGGGGGTGGGCCAGTTCCACAGGCCTTGGGCGCCGCGCATGGGGATGGGTTCGGGCCATGCTTCGATGCCGAGCATCGGCCAGCCCCAGTTGGCGTGCTGGTCGCGGTCGCTGTCGTTGGCGCGGGGGACGCCGAATTCCTCGGCAATCTCGGTGCCGAGGCGGGGCTCGCCGACGATGGCGGTGCCGAGGCCGGATGACATAGGCAGGGGGCCGCCACAGGTGTGAGGATAGATTGCCCTCGCCAAGATCGGCATCGCCAGATCGGGATGGAGACATGTCTCGGCGGCGGCGAGGCGCGCGAGGTCATTCACCTTGCGGAAGCGAAAAATGTCGGCAAGCATCTCTGCTTCGCCACGATCAATCTTCCGAGCAGCCGCGTGGATCACGATGCGCTGGCCGATGATCGAGGCGGGCGGGCGCCAGCCCCGGAACTCGTAGGGTTTGGCCCCGGCGATGATCAGGCTGGCCCATGGCTGCCAGATGGTGAGTGCTTTCATGGTGCGGTTCCTTCCAGTGCTGCCGCGATGCGGCGGCAGGCGGTTTCGAAGTGGGTGGGGTTCTGCTCGATCCCGACGAAGGCCTTGCCTGCCTTCACGGCCGCGACGCCGGTCGAGCCGGTGCCCATGAAGGGATCGCAGATGGTGCTGCCGGCGACGTTGCGGACGATCTTGTCCATGACGGCGTCGGGCTTCACCGTGGGGTGATCAAATGCGCTGGTCTTCACCGAGGCCGCGCGGATCGTGCGGTGCATGTCGTGGTGGTCGCCCACGGGTGCATAGCCCTTCGACCAGGCGTGCACGAAGGGCTCGGTGTCGGGCAGGTAGTGCTTGTTCCGCATCGGCATGGGGTTGGGCTTTTCCCAGATCAGCAGCGCGAAACGGCTGAAGCTGCCGGCCATGAAGGGCAGCAGCTGGGGGAGCTGATCGTTGTGGCAGAAGACCACGGCCGCGCCGCACAGCAGCGGGTTGATGATGCGGTGATCGAAGCCCTGGTCGAGCTGCTCTTCGACGATGCGATTGCTGCCTTCGCGGCTCTTGCGGAAGGCCCCGCCGCCGCTGTTGTCGAAGAGGTAGGGCGGATCCATGACGTCGGCGTCCATCCAGCCCAGAGTGGGCCGGATGGCGTAGGCGTCGCCTCGGTAGAGGGTGACGCGGTTGCCCAGGCGGATGGTGAGGGTGCCGCTGCCGGGCAGTTCGTTCTCGATGGTGAAGATGGCTGTCACCGGATCGGCCCCCGGTACTGGTCGAGCGGACGCTTCCAGCGCACCTCTTCCTGCGGCCAGCGCCCATGAGTCTGCAGGGGCATCGAACCGGGGTATCGCGAGCCCCAAGGGCCATAGTCGCGGCACATGCCGTTTACGCGGCCCTGCTGGTCGATCTCCCATGCGGTCCCGACCTGCCAGTGCCCATCCTGCCAGAACCATGCGCGCTTGCCTTTCTCGCCGAAGTCCTGCGGCTCGCGACGCTCGATGTCTTCGATCATGTCGAGTTGGGCCGCCATTACGCCCCCTTCCCCGCCGCGCGGCGCTTTTCGTGGGCGGCGTGCTTGAGCTTGGCCGTGGCCATGACCAGCGGCTTCAATTCGGCCGCGGCTTCGTCGTAGGGGAGCGTCTTGCGGAACCGGCCTCCATTGAGGAGCGCCAGCATCCCGCGCGGGATCGGCTCCCAGTTCGAGGGGTCGCAGTTGAGCTTGTCGCCATTGAGGCACTTGAGCGCGTGGCCTTTGGGGACAGGGCCGTTGGCCGCTTCCCACTCGATCAGATGCACCAGCCTCCATCGGCGGTTGAACGGCAGATCGTCGTTGATCTTGCGCTCGCGGTAGCCGTCGATGGTGATCCGCTCGTAGCCGATCGGCTTGTAGTGCTTCTGGGCGATGCCGGTGCGCTGGCCGGGCTTGAACTGGGTGCGGACCGAGTTGGGGTGCGAGAGGACCTTCTTCCCCTTGTTGGGCGGGGTCTGCCCCTTCACGAAGCACCCGTCGCGCCCGGTCTTCCAGCCCCTGCGGGTGCAGAGCGCCTTGATGTGGTCGAGGACGATCTCAGGGCGCTCGAAGCGCGCCACGAATGCCGCGTGGAGATCCCGGCGCGGCATAGTGGCGTTGGCTTCGAGGAAGGTCAGCTCTTCCCGGCTGTACCGGATTGCGCGGCCCCGGCAGGTCCCGGGAGCGCCGTCGCCTGCTCGGTCCCGCCGATCGCGGGGAGCATCTTGGCGAAGCGATCGCCGTGGTTGGCGATGAGCGTTGCCGCCTTCAGCTGGGTGTTGGCGATCTGCAGGATCTGGTCCGAGACATCCACGATCGCGTCGGTGCGCTGGCATTCCTGCTCGATCTGCTCGGGGGTGAGGCCTTCTTCCGAGAGCCTTTCGAGCTGGGCGAAGAGGTGATTGTTGAGGTCCGAAAGCTTGTTCTTCATGTGCGGTCTCCTGTGCGAGTTGGCGGCGGACGGACGCCCGGTAGAGGGCGCCGCGTGAGGTGACGGGCGAGCGGGTCATGGGCGCGCCTTTCCGAAGTTGAGTTCGAGGATGAGGCCCAGCCATTCGATGGCGAGCGAGCGGCCGGCGTAATCGTAGAGGCCGTCATCGGAGCCGCTCCAGCGGGCGATGGTGATACGGGGGATCATGCGAGTTCGATCCTTGCTGTCTGGAAGTCGGCGCAGCCTGCCTGTTGGGCGGCGAGATCGAGCGCGTCGGCGTACTGGATGCCGTCACGGCGCTTCAGCTGCTTGGCGAGGCGCTTGACCCCTGCGAGGGTCTTGGGGCGGAGGGCGTCGAGGTCAGTCATTGGCCGTACCTCATCGCCTGCAGGGCCTTCGCGACCAGGTGCCAGACATGAAGATCGAGGCGGCGGTGCCCTTCGACCGAGCCTTCGCGGGTCACAGAGTCTGTGAACATCGCGCGGTCGAGGTCTTCGGCCGACCGGCCGCGATAGGTGCGGCAGCGGTAATTGCCGATTGTCGGGGTGCCGCCGACGTTGTCGATCATCATGCGGGCGAGCTCGGTCTTCTGACCGTCGATCGCGGAGTGGAGTTCGACGCGGACGATGATCATGCCGCACCGCCAGTCGCACGCGCCGTCGGGTTCTTCATCCCTTCGTCGCGCGCCGCATTCAGCCTCGCCATGGCCGCGTCGCTGCCCCCCTTGTCAGGGTGTGCGGCGTGCGCTTTCGTTCGATAGGCGTGCGTGATCTCAGCAGCCGTGGCCTGCATTCCCACCCCGAGAACCTGCCACCACTGTTCGGGGGCAGGCAGCGCGGCGAATCCCTTGAAGGTCTGGCGGACGATATGCAGCCCGCCGTGACGCATCTCGGTTCGGCGCGCCTCGAGGATATGGTGGATCGCCTGCAGGTTGCACTGGACCTTCCAGTAACGATCGACCGCGATGCAGCGGCGCTCGCCATCCCATTCGAACCAGACGGCAACGCCGGTATCCTTTGGCGGTTCGAGGCTGATCCCGGCGACGTTTGAGGTGATCACCACGTCGACAACCTTCTTGCCGGTGTCGCTGCCGAAAGCGGTCAGCGACTTGCGGACATTGTCGAGCGCGCCCGACAGCGAGGTTCGAAACTGGCTTTCCACCTTGGGTTCGGTGCGGGGCAGGCCTTCGGGCCACGAGAGGGGATAGGGCGGGATGCTCATGCAGCACCGCCTTCCGGCTTCGGGGCCGCTGGCTGGGGCTCATAGGGATTGCCGCAGAAGGGGCAGAAGGTCGGGACCGCGATCGCGGGGCCCTTGCGCACCCTCTTCTCGATCTTTTCGGTCTCGATGGTGGGTCGCGTGAAAGTGGAGCCGTCTTTGAACCAACCAAAGGTGAGGACGAGCTTGGTATTATGTTCCGCCATCTTGGCGTTCATCTTTTCTACGCAGTCACAGGGCATCGCGGGTTACTCCTGCCGAAGGGTGTTGATGGTGGTGATCGCCATTGCGGCGGCGAGTTCGAGGTGGCGGATCGCCTTGTCGCGATCGGTGCCGGCGTTGCGCAGCTCGAGCAGCGCATCGAGAGTGAGGTTGAGCGCTTCCTCGCACAGGCCCTGTCCCGCCCGGTGCGGCGGGACGAAGCGGGTGATCTGCTTTTCGACCAGCGCGGCCCGGGCGGCGATCACGCCGCGGAACGCCTCGGCATCCTCGGCGAAGACGCGAACGTGATCGATGTCGATCGACATTGCGGCGTGGCTGCCGATGCGCAGGGTAGGGAGCGCGCGGGTCATGCTGCACCTGATGGATTGGCAAGCTCCGCGGCTGCTTTCACCATCAATGCCGAGAGCTCGGCCTTCTTGTCGGCGATGTGCGCCTCGATGACTGGCTCTGCCAGCGACCACTTGACCTGAAAGAGGCGCTTCGATCCCTCGCCCGACGGAACGCCGAGTTCGAGGCCATCGGCCCGCCGACCGAAGGCATCGCGAATGTCTCTGCTAGCGAAGCGGTCGCGGGTATCTTTGACCTCTTTCAACAGGTTTTCGCCATGCGCGATTTCCCGATAGGCCATTGCGATGTCGAGCGCGGTTTTCTCGGTGATCATGCCGCAGCCCTCCCCTTCCGGCGGGCGCGCTGGGCGCTGGCGCAATCATCGCAGATGGGCTTGCCGTTGGGGCCGATCAGCCAGCCCGGCGGGGCCTTGGGCGGGATGACTCCTTCCCGGTACCGGTGGCAGTTGCCGCATTCGCATTCGAACAGATGGCCTAGCATGTCAGGGACTCCCTTCAGTTGGCGCCAAGAATGGCGAGAGCCGCGACCCCGAAGGACGCGGCGACGATCAGCCCGGCGAGGGCATGTTCGATGGTCAGGCGGCGGCGCCCTGCGAGCAGCCGCGGATCGCAGCGCGTGCAGGCGCAATCGGCCGGGTGGATGGGCTGCGGGCGGTTGAGCTCACGCATGCTGGGATTCCCCTTGGCTAGCACGGGCCTCTGCCCGCAGTTGATGGGTGATGCGGGCGAGCGCCACGGTCCGCCGGCCCGGCTCGAGGTGCCAGCGCAGGGCGATCACGCGGTGCGCCTGATCTTCGAGCTGGTCGGAGAAACCGCCGTGCTGCGCGGCATAGGCAGCGATGCGGGTGATCGCCTGGTCGAGCGCATCGCGCCGGTCCTGTTCGGTGGCGCTGCTGGCAGGCTCGCCCTCCCCGTCGCAGATGAACTCCCAGTCGCGCACCAGATCGGCGAAGGCGCGCAGCTCGCGCTGGGCTTCGTCCTGGGCGAGTTCGCCAGCGGCGACGCGCCTGGGAAAGCTTTCGCGACGGCTCGCCAGCATCGCTTCCGCCATGCGGCGCAGATCGCCGAAATCCGCCCAGGCGGGTGGGGGTTCGGGAAGGATGATCGCCGGGCGACCTTCGGCCGGCCAGCGGCGCTCGCCGGGCCTGACCGTGTCGTCGATCGCGGGCGAGGACCAGCGGCCCGTGGGGCGGGCAAAGGCGGCGCTCATACGAAGGGCCCTTTCTCGGTGGGGATCTGGAAGACCCAGCACTGCTGAGTGCGGCCGTCGGCGGCGTTCACGGCCTTGCAGGCGAGCCAGCGGCGCGACTTCGAGCCCTTGAGGTGCTTCTTCAGGGCATCGAGGTTGGGCGGGCTGAGACCGGCGTTGCGGCAGCGTGCCTCGTAATCGGGCAGGTTGATCGCGATCTGCTGGTCGGGCTTGCGGTGGCGGTTGAGGCTCTTGCCGAGTTCCTGATCGCCCGGGCTTTCGCGGCCGAGCAGATATTCGACGTTCTCCCAGAAGGCGGCGACAAGCGGGTGATCGCCGCCGGTCGATTGCTGGCGGTCGATCGCCATGGCGTCGACCAGCCTGACCGCCTCAGCCACCCATTCGGGGCGGCAGTTCGGGAACAGCGGCGGCAGGCACTCGATCGCGGCAGCGAGCTGGCTGTGGTTGAGGATGACGCGATCGTTCTCGAGCCCTTCGACCCGGCGGCGCATGTCCTTCATGTGGTGGGCGAACCGCCGTTGGTGCGCCTCGAGATAGGCTTCCTCGCGCCGGGCGACGTGGATGATCGTGCCGGAGACCTCTGCCAGCGGGATCTGCTTGAAGCGGGACGCCGCCTCGCGCCCGGTCTCGCTGAAGTGCGACTTGTCGAAGTTGAGCGACATCAGCCGCTCGAGCACCGCCGGGATCGCCGAGATGCGTTCGTTCTGCATGAGGTAGAGCGCACCCTGGAAGGGCTGGCTGTCGGTCTCGTAACCGCCGCTGCGGCGCCCGATGGTGCGCGGCGATCGGCCGTTGAACAGCACCAGCAGCTCGTTGGGATCGAACTTCTTCGAATGGGCCTTGTCTTCCTCGCGCCCGCTCTCGATCAGGCCGACCGGCAGGTTGGAGAACTTGACCAGCTCACGGGCGAGACCCGCGGCGCTGGTCTTCACGGGATCGAGGCCTTCGAAGTCCGGGCGACCCAGCAGCCGCCAGAGGGATTCGACCAGCGTCGACTTGCCGGCTCCGGGCAGACCGGTGATCTCGAGAAAGCCCAGGGAACCGTCGCGCTGCCGGATCTGCACCGCGAAGATCGCCATCATGAAGAAAGCGAGCACCACCACGCCCTTGGCGCCGTAGGCGGTCCAGAGATCGTCGACCCATGCGGTCGACAGCCTGTCGGGATCGTAGTTGATCTCGAGCGGGCGTTCGGGGCTGGCGAGCTTGGCGGAAAGCTTCCCGAATTCGAAGTATTCCTCGGCATTCGGTTCGACCACGCGGCCCTTGTGCACGGCGATGTCGCCCAACACCCATGCCTGGTGCTTGCGCGAATAACCCAGCACCCGCAGCGGCTCGATCTTCTTGAGCTGGCGGGTCTGGGCTTTGACGATGATGTCGAGCTGCTCGGTGGTGCCGGACCATGATCCGGCGAAGGTCATCAGACGTTTCTTGAACTCGGCAGCGTTGGTGACCGCCGCGGCGCTGAAGCGGGCGCGCACGGTCTCGTCGCCCCAAGGGAAATCGACCTGCAGGAAGAAGGTCGCCTGATCCTCGACCGGGTCATACTCGCGGTAGAGGATGCGCCAGGCGCAGTTGCAGATTTCCTTGGTGTCGATCTGCTGGCGACCATCGTCGTCGATCGTGACGCGGCACCAGAACATGCGGTTGCCGTGGCGGAAGTGGAACGAGGACCGCGCCGGATTCCGCTCGACGATCAGCTTGGCCTTCTCGCGCGGAGTGGCGGCGATCGTGATCTTGCCGTTGTAGAGGTAGTCGGCGATCGCCGCGGGGGCGAGGGGGGCTTCCTCCGGTTCGCCCTTCCAGCTCTGGTGCCGCAGCAGCAGATCATTCCAGTCGAGCTTGGTGCCCTCGCCATCGGGGCGGACCTGCGCGGCGGTGGCTTCCCATCCCTCGCGCTTCGCCCGCTCGATGTGCTTCTTCGAATAGAACACGCCAGCGGCGCCGACGTCGAAGGCGAAAACCAGTGTGGGCCTGTCGCGGCGCTTGGCATCGAGACAGGCCTTGGCCAGCGCCTCGAGGAAGTGTTCGGGATAGGGTCCGGTCGACATGTTCGACACGGCGGCAAGGCCCGCGCCCTGAGTGAGCGCGGTCGCATCGAAGATGCCTTCGGTGATCCACACCTCATCGGCCTGAGCGAGTGTTTCGAAGCTGGTGCCGTTCGGCATCCAGCAGTGCCCGCCCCAACTGCCACCCTTGCGGAAGTGCGCCTTCTTCCTGAAGCGACCGGGCCGGTCGATCAGGCGTTCCCAGTAGCTGTCGCCGATCGGGAAGCGGATCGCGGCCGAGGTCTGCCCGCTGTCGTAATCCTTGTAGACCTCCTGGGTGTAGAGGCCGCGCAGCAGCTTCAGATCCAGCCCGCGTTCGAATTGCAGGTAGGCATCGGCGGTGGCGTTCGGGCTTTCCGGCGTCGGCTTGTGGTTTTTCGACCAGTCCTCGAACAGGTCGGGCAGCAGGTTGCGGACAGAGTCTTCCCACCCGCACCGCTCGGCCCGGCCGCAGCGCACGATCTTGGGTTCCTTGGCCGCGCAGTAGGCTTCACGCTTGCCGCATTGCGGACACGTGCCTTCCTGCAGCCAGTCCCCCTTGGTCTTGCGGAACTGGAAGCGGGCCTGCAGGCCCTTCATGATCTCGTCCTGCAGGCTCACGGATGCACGAGCTCCAGAACGGCCTGTTCGAACTGGCGGTTGGCGATCTGGCGCTGGGCCTCGCGCTGGTGGCGGAGGACCTCGATGCGGGCAGCGATGCGGTCGGCATGTTCGCGCGGGGGCAGCTTGCCGATGACGAAGCTGGCCGCGATCCGCCGGTTGCGACGGGACCAGCGGCGGTGTGCGACATCGAAGGGGAAAGCCGTGAGGTGGCGGTCCTTTACCAGTTCGACCTGCGCCACGCCGAAGCGGTCGCCATCGCGGTAGAGGACGCGGTCTCCGGGACGGAAACCGTTCATGCGGCACCCCCGATCCGGACGAAGTGCAGCGGCTCGCCATCCGGCGCACGGGGAACCGGCAGCGGCTGCAAGACCTGCAGCTTGCGCTGGCGTGAATGCAGGGAACGGCGAAGCTTGCCCTGATTGACAAGGCTGCCGATCGCGCCCGCAACCGTCATGGTGTCACCGTCGAACTGAAGCTCGGCGACCTCGGTGGTCGACGGGCACCGACCGTGCTTCATCTCGAACCCGGTGATAAAGCGAAGCACATCGGCCTCAGCGGTGCGCAGACAGGTCATCGGGCCACCGCCTCGATCAGGTGACCGATCAGCGCCCCTGCGGCGAACAGGCCGGGGGCGCACCACAGCGAGGCGAGATGGTCTGGGCGAGGCCGTTCGGGCCGGTGGTATCGGATCGGAAAGGTCAAAGCGTCCCCCTTGCGGCAATCGCGGCCGCGCCAAGATTTCGGGTGGTGGTGGGTGGTGCCGGGCCTGCTGCCCGGTCAGCCGAACAGGCTTTCCTGCCCGTCCGGCCCGTCGCGCGATGGCGGGCGCACATGCACAAGCTCGCTCTTGGGACAGACGGGGAGGTCGAGGTCGGGCCGGTCGATGTTGCCTTCGACCAGCGTGTGAACGAAGACGATGTCCGCGCGCCAGGTGTGGCCGCAGGCGCTGTCGGTGCAGTGCACGGTCATCTGGGTGACGGTCGGCGTCGGGCGGTCGGACCGGCGGATCATGCCCGGCGCATCGCACTTGGGGCAGCGCACGAAGCACCCGTCGCCCCCGCGCTTGCCACCGGGCTGCAGCCGGAACCGCAAGGGTGCCTCGACCATCGGCCGCTCGATGCTGGGCGCGCGCTCACGCATGGCCGCCCCCTGAAAGGTTCCCAGCTTCCATGGCATTCGCGGGGGTCTCTCTGTTCCCCTCGGGGCCCCGCTCACTCCTGCCGGTGCCATGGCTTCGCACCGTCGCTGGTCGGGCGGTGTGTGCAATCCCCTTCGGGGAAGATGAACCCAGCGTGGCGGCGAGCACGCGCAGGAACTGGTTGTGGCGGAAGGGTGCGCGGCCGATTTCGCCTGCCCCGCCCTCCAGCGCATGCAGCTGGGCGAAACCACGCCCCAGCGGCGAACCGATGTTGTTGCACTCAGGCATCGCCGCCTCCGAGCGAGGCGAGGCAATCGGTCATTTTCGCGATCGCCTCTTCGAGTTCCTGCCGTGCGCGCTGCTGGTGCCGGGGGCAGTCGGCCTGCGCGCTCGCTGCGATGGTGGCGGCAATCGCTTCGCCCGATTCCTTGGCAAGTTCCCCTGCCAGCCTGACCAGATCCGCGTCCTCGGCCCGCGCCTTGACGTCGAGCCGGAGCTCGAACAGGCGAAGGAAAGGTGCATGGTCGCCGCCATGCTCGATGAAGGCGCGATCGAGCCGCTCGGCATCGAGCAGACGGATCTCCGTCTCGCAGTCAGGGTCCGACCAGTAACGCACCGTGCGCTCGGTCACACCGCAGATCGCGGCACAGCGATCCCAACCGATGCGCGCGGCGATCGTGGTGAGCGCACGGTGGTAGGTCAGGGGTTCACGCCGCTTGGTCACCGCGCTGCCCCCTTCAAAGCCGCACCGCGATTGAAATCGACGCCGTTGCGGAGCGCGGTAGGATAGGCACCATGGACTGGATCGAGCCCGGCATGGCGATCGACGCCCGCAAAGCGCGCCCCGACGTGGCGATCGGTCATGGTCTCGCGCGGGTAGATGTCGGGGCGCAGGTCGTGGCGGGAGACGCCGGTCGCGGCCTCGATCTTGAGGACGAACTCTGCCGGGACACGCTTGGATGACTGAACCCACTTCCACACGGCTGTGGTTGAGACGCCAGCGATGCGGGCGATCTCGGCCTGTGACCCGGCCCTCTCGACGGCCAGATGAAGCGCTTCAAAGGGGGTGGGCTTGTCAACCATATTTGCTTGTTGGCAACCTAGGTTGATAATGTCAACAAGCATTCTTGACTTCCCACCGGCAACTGCGGTTGCGAAAGTTGCGGGCATGTCGGTGGGGCAGCGAATCCAAGAGCGCATCGACGCCACAGGGATCAGCCAGGCGGATATTGCGCGCGCTATCGGGGTTTCGCCCCAAGCGGTGAGCAAGATCGTTCGGGGCGAGACGCACCAGCCCCAGCGACTTTACCAGATCGCCCGCACCCTCAAGACAACACCCGAGTACCTTCTCGGGGAAACCGACGATCCCACGTTGCCCCTCGGCGAACAGAGGCTGGAATGGCGCGGCCCGCCCAGCGAGGTTCCCGATGGCATGGTGATGATCCCCCAGCTCGACATCGGCTATTCGATGGGCGGCGGAAGCGTGTTCGAGGAATATGCCCAGACCGCGCTGGTGCCCTTCCCGCGCGAATGGCTGCGCCCGATGATCGGCGGCACCTTCGGCGATCTGTTCGTCGCCCGGGGCGAAGGCGACAGCATGATGCCGACGATCCTCGACAGCGATTTCGTCATCATCGACACCGCGCAGAAGACGATCGTCAAGCAGGACCGGCTGTGGTGCCTCAATTACGGCGATCTGGGGATGATCAAGCGGGTGCGCATGCAGCCGGACGGCGGGGCGCTGATCATCAGCGACAACCCCGCCGTGGAGAACTTCACCGCCTATGACGGCGAGGTGCAGACGATCGGCCGGGTGATCTGGATCGGTCGGCGGGTTTAGGGGGCGCGAATGACGAAGGATGCGGGGGCTCAAGGCGACGCTAAGTCGGTTGCGGTCGGCTGCGGTGTTATCACGCTGGGGCTTGTTCTGGTGTTGGCATTTTGCTCATCAACGAGCGAACCCAGCGTGCCCGAGAAGCCGGGGGAAACCGCCAAACAGGACGCCGTCGCATTCTACAAGGGAGTGATCGCCGCCGGTCAGGCCTGCGACAGCCAGTTCGCGATCGCGGGGAAGGCCCTTGGCGAAGGAGATCCCGTCGCCGCCTATCGAAAGGTGCAGTTAGCGGAAGATCGCTGCCTTGGTGTCGGTTCAGACATCAAGGCCATCGAGGTTCCTGTCTCCGTTGGAAAAGAGCAACACGCCAAGCTGAGCGAAGCGAGGGAGAGTTGCTCGACGGTCTACATCAACAAGTGGGCTGCGCTCGACGACATCGGTGAGATACTCGATGGCGACGGCGGCGTAGCGAAGATGGCGGGCGTCCAAGACTCACTGGAACAGATCCAATCCGGGACCATCGGGTGCGTGGCCGGCATGATGGGCCCGCTCGTTGCGCTCGGTGTCGATATGAACACCTTGCAAGCGCCGGATTAAGCGCTCTCCAGCTCCACCCTCTGCCGCAGCCCGCCGCTGGCGTCGAAGCTGGTCTCGACCGACTTCACCAGCCAGGCAATGCCGTCGATCACCGGATTCCATCCGCGCAGCGTGATCTTCATGTCGGGCTGGATCCCGGGATCGGCGATCGCGAGGTCATAGCTGAATTCGTAAGGCACCCGGGCGGCGCGGCTCGCCGCCGCCTCGGCCGCCTGCCGCGCCTCGGCCTCGCTGGCATAGACCCGCTTCAGCTTCTTCGGCTCTGTCGGCGCGGTGTCGCCTGCACGCGCAGCGGTGGCAGGCCCATCCACCTTCACCGTCCGCCGCCGTCCGGCCGCGCTGTCCTGCCACTGCGCCTCGGCGCCCTTGTAGCTTTCGCGCTGGCCTTCGCGGAACGTCCACTGCCACCCGTCCCGCCGGGTCAGCACCAGCCCGGCCAGCGGCGCGCCGGCGGCCGTCGCCGATCCGCCGATAGGCAGGAACAGCAGGAAGTCATCCTTCCAGGTGGCGACCGCATCATATCGCTTCCCGAGATCGCGCACGAAGGCCATGTCGCTCTTGCCTTCCTGTTCGATCACGTCGATCGCCGCGTCGGCCAGCCCCCCGCCGATCCGGGCGAAACGGTTGTGACGCGCGGCGATCGCGCCGAGGATGCTGCCCAGCGTGGTGTTGCGCCAGGTCGTGGTCTCGCGCTTGCGCAGGGCGCCCGTCAGGTCCGCGCTGCGGCCCCGGATGGAAACCTGATCGGGCGGACCTGACAACTCGATCTCGTCGATCGTGAACCGGCCCTTGTCGACCAGACCCGCCGGTACGTCCGCCCCGCTTTCCCAGCCCAGCGCCAGTGCCAGCCTCACCCCCGTGCGCGGGATGGCCAGCAGCCCGTCGGCGTTGTGCAGCACGAGGTCGATCTCGTCGGCGTCGTCCTCGCGCTTCTCGGAAAGGCGCAGGCTGACAAGCCGGGGCCGGATCCTGTCGGCCAGATCGGTGCCATCCTCCAGCGTCAGGCGGATCGCGGCGCGATTGGCCGTCATGCGCCCGGGTTTCCTTGGGCCACCGCGATGCTGCCCAGCGCGTCCTGATCGTCGTCGCTGCGCTCGAGCTCGAGCCGGAAGGCGATGTTGCGCGGGATCCCGCCTGCCATGATCACGGCGTGATCTTCGTCGAGCCGGACAATCCGGTAATGGCCGAGGATGCGTCCCTGCCCGTCCATCAGCGGCCATGAATCGCCAGTGGCGGCCATGTCGGCGAGCGTCTCGAGCGCCGAATACCGGCCCGCGATCTCCGGCACGATCCGCCCGGACAGGCTGATATTGTCGGCGCCCGGGCCGACATATTGCGACGCTGCCCGTGCGCCGAAGCGTTCGGCGGTGGCATGGCGCCATTCGCGGCTGCGGGTCAGCGCTTCATAGAGCGCGCTGTCCATGCTGAAGACGAACATGCCAAGTGTCAGCAGCTCGCGCGACGCGGCCGGGGTGCGCGGCTGCAGATCGCGCAGGCCGGAAAGGCCGGGGATCACGGGCAGGCCGGGGATGGGGGGAAGCGAGGCCATGTTCTCTCAATCCCCTCTATTGGTCGCTGTACGAACTGCGCGCAGCCTGCCCGGCCAGGCGTTCGAGCTGGCGGCGCACTTCCTCGGCAAGGGCAGCGGCATCCTGCCCGGGCAGCTGGTGAATGTGGATGGTGACCGCGAGCCCGCTGCCCGGCGCTGGCGAAGGTCCGCCGGACGGCGCCGCCATGGCGGGAGCGGCGGCCAGCGAGCTGGCGGCGACCATGCCTGTGGCCATCCGCCCGGCCGCACCCAGCACTCCGCGCTGCCCGCGCTGCAGGCCCAGCGCCATGCCGGCGGCCGTATCCTCGCCCAGCCCCATGAACACGCGCGACGGCGACTTGATGCCGAGATAGTTCTTGAAGGCGGCGATCCCGTTCTTCGCCATGGTGACCAGCTTCTTGCCCAGCGCCATGGGATCGATCGCGAGGAGCAGGCCGTTCATCATCTGCTGGCCGATGTTGGAAAGCCAGTCCCCTGCCCCTCTAAGCAGGTTGGTGACGTAGTCCCATCCCGCCTGAAACGCGGCCTTGATCGTGTCCCAGTGAGTGTAGATCAGGTACCCGGCCACCGCGAGCGCCGCGACGATTCCCACGATGATGGCGACGATCGGGTTGGCGAGCATCATCAGGCCAGCCTTCACCACACCCTTGGCCATGAACATCATGCCATTGCGGACGATGCTGAAGACCGTACCGTAGCCACCCATCTTCATAACGACCGAGTGGAAAAGCGACATCGGCTTCAGGAACCCGCCGAGCGCAAACTGCGCGATGCCTAACCCCACCTTGAACATGGCCAAGCCACCGATAATCTTCATGATCGTGCCGGCCGCCTCGGGGTTTGCTTTGGCCCAAGCCGATACGTCCTGCACTAGCACGTTGATGCTATCCGCCGTGCTGGTGAGGGTAGGGAGAAGCGTCGCACCCAGCGTGATCGCGAGCCCCGACACGCTGCCCATGAAAGCCTTCCAGTTCACGTTGGCGTCGCGCATGACACGCTGATCGAAGGCCTT
Source organism: Porphyrobacter sp. THAI-01a (assembly GCF_056868655.1). NCBI lineage: Bacteria > Pseudomonadati > Pseudomonadota > Alphaproteobacteria > Sphingomonadales > Erythrobacteraceae > Porphyrobacter > Porphyrobacter sp. THAI-01a. The sequence continues at coordinate 2,741,080 of NZ_CP180579.1, forward strand.
ATCAACCGTACCACCCGACGACATCGCCTTCGCGCGCACCTCCCGGTATTCATCCAAGTCCTGGATGAGCGCGCGCACTGCCGACTGCGCCTGCATGTCCTCGAAGGCAAAGCCGAGCTTCTTCAGATCCCCACCGGTCGCCTGTTTGGTGATCATGGCGATTGCCTCGAGCGAGGTTTTCCCTTCTTTCGTCAGCTTCTCCATGGCCGCCGGCAAGTTCACCCCGAAGTTCTTCTCGAAAGCCCGGATGGTGCTCGGCGCGTTGATCTTCGCCAGCAGATTCTTCACGTTGTTCCCGGCCTCGTCGGCATCACCCGAGCTCTTCCGGACAATCTGCAGCGCCGCCGACAGGTCGGCGACTGCAGGAACGCCCGTGTCACCCAGCGCCCGCATCTGGGCGGTCAGCGCGGGGAAGTGCCGGGCCATGTCCTTAACCTCGAACCCGCCTTCATTGCCGGCGGCAGCCATGGCATCGAAGGCAGCGGCAACCTGCGCGGCCGGGACCTTGAGGTTGGTGATGCTGGCATGGGCACTGGCGGCTGCATCCGGCAGTTCGACCTTGAAAGCGGTCGAGAGCCGACCCGCCGGTGCCATGGCGGCTTCGATCTGCTGAAGGGTCAGCCCGCCCAGCCCGCCAAGCATGTCGAGGCCGGCGCGCATTTCTTCCGGCATCATCCGCGCCCTGTCGGCCATGGAGATGATCCGGCCCGCCAAACCGTCGGTCGCCTTGTTGGTCAGACCCATCTTCTGCTGGATGTCGACCATGCCGCTCGAGAAGTCACCGGCAGCCTTGGCCGCAAGGATCAGGGGCGCGGCGATCGATGCGCCCTGCACCATGTTGTCCCGGCCCTTCTGCTGCAGCGCATCGGCCTTGGCCAGCTCCGCGCGATGACCGGCCTCGATCGCATAAAGCCGCTTGCGTTCGGCGATTTCGGCATTGGTCCTGGCGATCGCGCTCTCGAGCTCGCGCTCGCGGCCTGCCAGCTGCAGGCTCGCCTGCGCGCTGCCGGCCATTTCCTTGCGCACCTCGCGCAGCTCCCGGTTGAGGGAGCGGCTTTCCTTGGCCATCTCGCCGAGCGAGCGCGAACCCTGCTTGCCCAGCCCGATGATGTTGCGCAGGGCGCCGGACATCTTGTCGACGCCGACGAAGTTCACCAGCAGGGAAAGCTTGTTGCTCATGATCTAGCCTTGTTGACCCTGTTCCACCATGCCACCGCCCGCTCGCGCCATTCGGCCAGTTCGTCGAGGTCGAGCGCCTTCAGTTCGCTCAGCGGCCAGTGGAAGATGCCGGCGATATCGGCCATCAGGTCTTCGGCTGTTTTTCCGCGATCATCGCCTCGAGCATCTTCCTCTCGCCCGCCGTCATAAAAAAACCACGGATCGCGCCCCCGATTTCGGTCAGGTCGGCCGGGTCGAGATCGTCGCATTCGTGCGGCGTGAGAACGGGATCGCTGATGCGCGGGATCACCTTGAGGATCGCGCCAACGTCGCTGCTGATGAGGTCCTGCAGGGTCAGCCCGCGCATCTGACCGGCGCGGGGCTTGCGAAGGGTGATCCTGTCGATCACCTGGTCGCCCCGGCGGATCGGTTCAACCAGCGTGACGGTTTCGAACTTGTTGCCGGTGTCGGCTGCGGGGTCGGGATTGTCGGCCATGCGGGGATTCCTTGTTGTCCTACCGCTTCGCTACTTGAGGACAGGTCCCCGTCACTGGCGGCATCCGGGCGGGGCGAAGCGGGACGGGACGGCCGGGATCCTTGGAGGGGGGTGCCGTCCCGCCCCATCCGCCGACCGGCCGCCCCGCACAGCGCCGGCCGACGGGACCTTGTCAGCTGTTGAGCGCGGCCGTGATCTCGGCGTAGCGATCGATGCCGTCGACGATGAAGGTGCCGGCGACCATGTCGATCTCGATCTCGACGCGGCCGTTCACCACCCGGCGGTAGTAGGACAGGGGCACGGTGTAATCGTGCTCGGTGTCGTCGCCCGGCTTGCCGGTGCCCATCCCGATCTCGCTGAACCGGCCGCCGATGTAGCATTCCACCACCTCGACCTCGCCCGTGTCGTCGCGCTGGAAGGCACCGGTCAGCCGCACGCGCACCGCGTCGACGCGGGTGGCGCCGAACTTGCGGATCAGCTCGACCACGTGGCCACCCATCTTCATGGTCGCCTGCATGGCCTGCAGGCCCATGTCGATCATCACCGGGCCGATCATGCCGCCGCCGCGGTACTCTTCCGTCTGCAGCGCCAGCGGCGGCTCCTCGAACTCGACCACCTGGCCGATGTAGTTCACGCCGTCGACATGGGCGGTGAGGTTCTTCAGTTTCTTCGGGATGCCCATGGGGGAAGGTCCTTTCGTTGTCCTACCGCTTCGCTACTTGAGGACCAATCAAACCAGCTGGTCGGCGAAGTCGGTGTAGTAGAAGTCGGTGATCACCAGATCGACGTTGGGGTTCTCGAGCGGAGCCACCGGGGTGAACTGGATCCGGAAGCGCGGCCGACCCGCCGCCAGCTCCTGCGCGGAATTCTGGTCGGCATCGAAGAACATCTCGGCGCCCTGGATCACGCCCTGCACCGCCAGCTGACGGAAGCGCGCGTTGCCGGTTTCGAGCAGATCCTTGATCAGGCCCACGGTCATGGGCTGGTCGATGAAGGGGCTGACGATCTGGCCGACAATCTCCTGCAGCGCATGGCTGGTGCGCACCGCGCTTTCGAACACGAAGCTCGGGTTCGCCTCCGGGTCTGCGCAGGTGCGGTTGCCCCACAGGCGGAATCCGTTCTGGCGGATGATCGTGGTGACCTCGCCCGCGTTGAGCACGCCGGCGTCGGTGCTGGGGTCGGTGAGATCGAAGCTGATGTCGCGATCGAGGCCGGTGACCCCCGCCAGCGGCACGTTGCTGATCGTCTTGTGCCAGCCCACGCTTTCGTCGATCTGCGCGCGCAGCCCGATCGCCCGGGCGACGATATCGCCCGCAAAGGCCGCACTCGTGCCCGGCCAGATGAGCATGAGTTCCCGGTGGCCGAAGTTCTCGCGATAGGTCAGCGCCTCGGCGACGTCGTCACCCTCCGCGGCGGCATAGACGAAGCCGCGCAGCTTCTTCGCGATGCTGACCATCTCCTCGATCACGGGCTGGGTATCGAGCCCGGGGGCGGCGATGATCTGGGGCTTCACGCCCAGGCGCTGCTCAGCCACCGCCAGCGCCTGCAGGCCGGTGAAAGTGGTGCCGTCGGTGCTGCCGATGACGTTGGTGTTGGTCGCAGCCTCGTCGATGCCGGCGGCGACGCGCACCACCACCACCACCGGGCTCGCCTGATCGCCGATCGCGCGCAGGACCGGTCCGAGCGTGCCGCCGGTGCCCGCCTTGCCGGCCGCCACGTCCACCCCGCCGGTGATCAGCACCGGGGTGTTGAGCGGAAACGCTGCATCGAGTTCGGCCTGGGCCGGCGCACCTTCGGCAGTGGCGGTGGCAACGATGCCGATCACGGCAAGGCTGACGGCGCCGAGCGCGCGGGGGCCGGAAGCGGATTCAGTGATGGTCAGGCCGTGAACGGTCATCGGGTCTTCCTTTCAGTCCTACCGCGCAGCGGATGCGGGACGGGTGTCGATCGGGATGGTGAGGGTGGTGAGCGCATTCGACGGAGGGAGATCGGTGCGCCGTCCTTCGATGCGGATTGTAAGGCGGCCGACAGCGGGCTCGCCTGCCAGCGTAACCCGGGTTAGCTGCAAACGCGGCTCCCAGCGGCGCAGCGCGATCGCCGTAGCGGCCTGCAGCAGCAGGCGGATCGCACCGTTGATCGGCCTGTCGACAAGCTCGAACAGCAGCGAGCCATAGTCGCGCCGCATCGGACGCGAGCCGATCGGGGTCGAGAGGACATCGCGGATCGACTGCGCGAGGTGTCGCTCATCGCCGATCGGCTTTCCGGTGGTGGCGTCCATGCCCTGCATGGGCAGGAGGGAAACGCGCTTCGCGCGCGCAATGCCAGAGGGGTGGAGGGTGAGAGCGGCTTCAACCGGAACCTTAGGCTCGCGAATTCTGGTGCATCGGGCGGTCGCCGCCTCCCAATGACGACGGCCGCCCTTGCAACCGCCCCTAGCCAACGCGGGCGGCACCGTGGACTGAGTAGCGGAACCGCCTTCGCGGCGCAATCGAAGGCCTAGACCGGCGTTCCCGACTGCGAGCTGCCGGCCTGCACCTGGCCGTGCTTGTGCGACTTGAGGCTGATCCCGTCGGCGATCACGTCCTCGGCGGCCGTCAGGGTCTGGTCTACAGCAGCGCTGCCGTACACTCCGAGGTTGCCGACGATCGTCACATCACCGCGCAGTGTGATCCCACCATCGGCCGTCACGTCGACGGTGCCGCCTGACGGCAGCACGGCAACCAGCGTGCTTTCTTCCGGATCGTAGGTGATCCTGGCCCCGTCAGCGAACTCGATCATTTCCGCGGCGGTGCTGCCGAGCGGCGGGAAGGCGTCCTGCACGATTCCTGTGATCGCCACGGCCGCGCCGATCTGCCCGTCAGGGCATACCAGCAGCACCTGCTCGCCGACGCTGGGCGGGGACCAGACCCGGGTCAGCCCGGCGCGCGGGGTTAGCCAGCGGATCGGGCCGGTCTGGGCAGGCGCCGGATCGTCCGGGTCGCCGAAGCGCACGACACAGCGCGCCTCGGCCAGATCGACCTCGATCACCGTGCCGATGCGGATCAGGCTGGCGAGATCGGCGGGGATGTCTTCCTGCGGGGCGGGGCGGATCATGCGCGGATCCTACGGCTTCGGATCCGGCGGGCAAGCGGCGCGCAATCGCGCGTTGTGCGCCTGCAGCTCGCGCACCGTCTCGTCCGTGTCGAAGCGGTTGCCGGGATCGTCAGCACCGGCCGCAGGGGCAGGCACGTAGCTCACCAGACGGTCGCCCTGGCACCAGCTAGTCAGCTGCCGGATTGAAGCGCTCGCAGGCTTGCTTGTCCCTACTGTCGAGCAGGCACTCAGAGTAGCGAGCAGCGCTGCGCTCACCAGAAGTGCGAAGGTCAGCTTCGGCATTGTTGGCGTCTCCCAGTTGGTCGAGGGTCTGTTCGTGCCCGGCAGCGACGGCCTCCGCCGCGCCGGATTCCATGGCGGTGTCGAGCGTCTGCTCGAACCAGTTGCTGGCGATCGACATGACAAGCCAGATGGCAAGCCCGACGAGGATGAGCGGTGGCAACCAGGCGAAGCGCCTGGCGAGCTTGTCGCCAAGGCCGAAGGCCAGCAGCAGGCGGGTTCCGAATGCGAAGATCATGGCTCGTCACCTCCCCGATTGTCGTTCTGCCCCGTGAATAGGAACGCCATCACGAGGCCGATCAGCCCCTGGATGACGACTGCCTGCGAGAGGCTCTTGAACCGGTCATCCTTGGCCAGTTCGGGATTGAAGGCGATCATGCCGAACACCAGCAGGACCAGGCCGAAAGCACCGCCACCCGCAAGGATGCGCGCGAGGGCCATGTTCATCGGGGGAAGCTTCATGCTTCGTTCGTCGAGACGACGCCCCCTGTCATCTTCGGCAAGCCCGCTGCCGGTCGGCCGAGCTGCGCAGGCCAGCGGATCCCATTCGGCACCACGCGGCTTTTGGCCAGCGGCATGATGTTCACCGCGTTCTTCTGATTGCCGCCCAGCACGTAGTAATTCGCGGGGCTCTCGCCCACGAGGAAGCCGACATGGCCGCCGCCCTGCCGGCCGAACACCGCCACCGCGCCCACGATGGGCGGGCAGGGCACGCCCCAATCCGCCCACGCCTTCGCGCGCGGGAACAGCTTGGGATAGGGCAGGCCCGCATGCTCGATGCAATGCGCCACGAACAGCCCGCACCAAGGTGTCTCGTCGTCGGTGAACCATGCCGCGCCGAGCCGCTTCCAGCCCGCCACGATCCACGGGTTATGCTTCGGCCCCGGGATTTCGCGCGTGCCGTCCAGCCTGCGCGCCTCGACCAGCCAGCGCGGCTCGCTGGCGGTCGGTGAAGGCGAAGGGGCGGGTCTTGCCGGTGCCTGCCCGGCGCGCGGCACTTCGAGCGCGTCGAGCACATTATCGAGCGCACGAATCCGCAGCGGACCCTCGACCGGATCGTTGAACACGGCCGGTCGCGCCTGGCGAACCGCTGCAAAGATGGGGGCGCGGGGATCGTGCATCAGGATTTCCCTTTCAGCATGGCCATGCGGCCGGTTTCGCGCGCCACCCACATGATCCCGAAGGCAATCAGGGAGAGGTGGCCGAGGTCGATCATCCAGCGCCAGTCAGCCTGCGCGGCGCCGAACAGCGTGAGGAAACGTGCCGCGCCGAAGCACATGACCGCGAAGGCGAAGGCGTAGAGCATGGCGCGCAGCACCGCGTCGCGCGCCGGGCTGTTGGCCGAATGCCAGAACAGCGCCAGCGCGAGCACGAGGTCGGCGATGGTAAGAAGGATGGTCACTTCACACCCCCTTTCCAGGGAAGCGACATGTCGCCGGCAGCGGCGCGGCGGGCGAGCCAGGGCGAAGCCAGCCCCGCGACGCCCATGACCAGCTGGATGGGCAGCGCCGAAATCCAGGAGAAGATCGCCCCGCCGCCGGCGAAGTGCGGATGGGCGAGCCCCGCGAAGATGCCGATGACCAGGGCGACGATGACAGTCAGCGGCAGCGCCAGGCGTTCGGTCGAAGGGGAAACCGTCATCCCGACAAAGCCCCCCGCGATCGCGAAGAACAGGCCTGCGATGACATGCGGCCAGGGCGCGGCGAAGCCCATGATTGCGGACACGCCGGCCAGTGCGCCGCTAAGGGATTGCATCTTCAGTTCATGCACAGCTGCGACTCCTGGGCAGGGGTTCGCGCGACATCACGCCGCGCGCTCTAGGGCGCCGAGCGCGCCGTTTCGGGGATTGCCGACCAGGTCGATCGGGCAGGCTTCGTCATTGGCTGGAATGACGCCCAGCAGGACCGAACCGGCGACTGGCATGTAGTTGCCGCCCCCCGTGCCGGTGACCGCCGGCGCGCGGTGGTTCGCCCGCCAGTCAGTGAACTGCGCGCGCGCATCCGGCCCGATGTAAGTGATCGATGCCGGCCAGGCCTCGCCCATCCATGCCCCGTTGCCTGGCGCGGTGCTGCCATCCGATGCGGCCTGCAGGACGCGAACGTATTCCCATCCGACACGGTGGGCGACGTTCCAGGTGTGAATGCGCGCGCCGACATTCTGATGAAGGTCGGTCTTCGTATTGATTTCGAACAGCGCCGACCGTCTGAAGATCATCATCTTCTTCAGCTGTTCTTCCGCGTCGCCGCTGTCGGTCATCGTGAAGCTGTCTTCGTAACCGATGTTCAGGCGACCGCCGACGAGGGTGACGTAGTCGAAGAAGAAGTTCCTCTGGGCGATGTTGACCCCGTCCCCAGCCAGATTCATCGCTCCCTGGCCGGTCGCGCCATAGACTTCGACGAGAATGTTCAGCCCGCCGACTGCTGTCAGCGTCCTGTTCGACCCATACCTGACGGGGAAATTCCCAGCATTGCTGCTGCGGATGGTCACTCCGACCAGAACAATATTGTCCTGCGCGGGCTTGCTGGTGATCGTCGGCGAAGTCTCGATCAAGGTGCCCCCCGTCGAAGCATCGGTCGCAACCCCGCCGATTGCATACAGGGAAGGCCACTCGCGAACCGCAGCGATGTCTGTGTCGCGGAACAGCAGATATTCGTTCGGCACATTGCCGAACCCAAACGCCCAGCGCCCCAGCGCGGGCTGGGCGCAGTTGGTCATGAAGATCATGCCGCCCTGCCAGATCCCAACAGCCGTGCTGGCCGTGCCCTGCGCGTCGATGAAGGGCGAGTTGTCGATCCAGATTTCCTGCCCGTAGGCAAAGCCATTGACCTCGCCCCCGTCCAAGAAGGCTGGCGTTCCGCTGGTGACGCCGATCAGATCAATTCCCGCAAAGCCGCGCAGACAGGTCCGGCGCGGAACCGTGCGCCCCGCAGTGAAGCCGACATCGCGCTGCAGGCGGCAATTCGTCGCGCCGGTGACAGGTCGGTAGATGCACCATGTCCCGCCCTTGCCGATTTCGCTCGCGTCGAAGTTCGCCGCCGTGCCTGTGCCGCTGACGGTCTTCAGAAGGGTCAGGGTGTGCGTGGTGTCGCTGAAACAGATTTCGATCCCGCTTTGATTGTTGCGGCCATAGGTCGACACGTTCAGCGCCAGCGCCGCGCGAAGTGCCGCGCGCTCGGTCAGGAAGGGCGTGGCGAGCGCGGCGGCTTCGCTTACGGTCGATGCCGCGCCGGTAGTGTCGCTGCCCGTCGCCGGATTGACGACCGCAAAGACCCTGCCGAATGTGCCGGCATGGTTGACCGTGTGCCGATAGTTGCAGAACTGCGCGGCCAGGTAGGAACCGGCCTGGCTGTCGATCGGGGTGTCGCCGATGAAGGGATAGCCGCGCCAGCGTTCTTCGACTTCCTCGCCCTGAGTGAAAGCGGTCATGTCGATCTGCGCGGCGAAGACGGGGACAGCGTTCGTTCGCCTCGGGAAAGCGGTGCTGGCGGTCATCGCCGCCACAATCTGCGAGCGCGTGACGCCACTGGTCAGCCCCGTGATGTCGCAGCGCGCGGCTGCAAGGGTTCGACCTTCGGCGGCGTGGATGCTGTTCCCAGAGACTTCGAAGCGGCCCGTCGCGCCCAGCAGGCGATAGGGCGGCAGGAAGTTGCGAAGCGCGATGTTGGGATAGGCTTCGGTCGAATTGTTGGCGACGCGCATCCCGTCCTGGACGGGTGCCGCATTGCCGCCGACCGAATACCATCCCGCGTTCAGGCGCAGGATCGGGTCAAAGCCGGAATTGACCAGCTGCCCGCCGGTGTTGGCTTTCGCCCTGGCGAATGCCTGCCGATCGAGCGACAGGCGCCAGGTCGCAATCCCGCCGGCGATGGTCTGGAAGCCCTGCGCCTGGTTCGGATGCGGGCGCCGCAGGGCGCGGCGGGCGCGAAGGACACGGGTTCGGATGACCGCTTGCGCGTTGCGGTCGAAGCCCTTGTCATACATCAGAAGCTCGATAAGCCCCGCGTTGAACGTCCCGCCGGCGTTGGCTTCGGCGACATCGATTTCGAGAACCCAGCCCGAATTGAGGACGCGAGCGGCCAGCGCGACAGCAGGGGTCGCGCCGCGCGCGAGGGCTGCCAGGCGGTCCTTCAGCGTGACCATTTCGGCCTGGTTATGGAACTGCAGGGACACGGCCAGCGCGCCCGCGCTGACCGCGCTTTCCAGGGTCAGAAGCTGGGTGGTGCCGGCGTTGCCGACTGCCGCGATCTGCGCTGCGCCGACTTCCTCGACATCGGCAAGAACCTCGCCCGCATCGGCTGCTGCCTGCTGCGCCTGGTTCTTTGCGTCGGTCGCTTCAGCTGTGACCGCTTCAACAGTGTCTTCCAGAAACGCGCCCAGCGGCATGCGCTTTGTCGCGCCGGCCTGGACGACGACCAGCTGTTCGGCGCCGGTGATCGGTCCAGTCTGGGGAAGGTCGCTAATCTTCGGCATCAATCAAACTCCGGCCAGGCGGGATTGTCGGAAACGGGGAAGGCGACCAGATCGCGGGCGGCGACATCGGCCAGCAGCGCCTCGATCGCGTTCGATGCGTCGCGGATGGCATCGATCTGGGCGAAGCGGCGGGCGCCTTCAGGGCTTGGCAAACGGGTGTCGTTCAGCTGGCGCCAGATCGGGCTGACCTGGTCGATGCGGCGGGCGGCTTCGCGCTTGATCGCGGCGACCAGCTGGGAGCGCTGGATGGTCGCGTCGACGCGGCGGGCGGCGACCTTGGGCTTGCCATCGCGCCCCGCGGTGACGGTCTGGCCATCGGCCAAGGCTTCGACCAGCTGCGCGTGACGCCGGCCGGGAATCGCGACCGCGCCTTCGGGCGCTTGCGACCGGCGCAGGAAGAATGCGGGCTGGGGCTGGCCGCTCGCATCGGGGACCATTGCGAAGAAAACGGTCATGACAGATCAATCCTTCCGATCGCGATGAAGTTGCAGCCATCACTGATGTCATTCGCCTGGAAGACCTGGAATCCGGTCTGGGTGACGGTGCCATCGCGAACCGCCGGATAGTTATCCTGGCGGTTGGTGTTGCTGTCGCTCGTGCCGTCGACGATGACCGCGAAAGGCTGGCTGAAAGCGATCGGAAAGCTGACCGAAGTGGTCCCGTTCGGCGCCGCCGTGAAGCGGCCCCATTGAATAAGCAGGGTGTTGGCAGGGTCGGCGGTGGGAACCGTGCAATAGCCGTTCATTCCGAAACTCTTGGAGAATGGTCCCAGCGCGCTGGGCGTGATCGCGGCGGTCGATACGGTTCCCGCCCTGACCTGCGCGGCGCTGGCAGCCGCGACCGCGATGACGCGGCTTGCAGCCAGGGAACCGCCGCCGGTGGCGAGCCCCGAACCTGTGATGGTGCGCGCTGCGATCGCCGCGATGTTCGCTGCCAGACTGGTGTCTGCGCCTTGGCGCGCGACTTGCTCGGCATTGATCAGGCCTTCGACCGCCACGATGGCGGCGGCGCGATTGACGACTTCGGCGGCGATCGCAGCGATGACGGGTTCCAGAACGCCGGCCAGCTTTAGCGGGGTGACGATGCGGTCATCATCCTCGCCCGCCAGGGCTTCGGCCAGGGTGGCGATTTCGGCGACGCCTTCGACGGTTTCGGTCGCGCTGACGATGGCGCCGAAGGCTTCGGCCAGGCGGGTCGCCAGCTTCAGCGGGGTGACGATGCGTTCGTCATCCTCGCCATCGTCGACTTCAGCCTGGGTCGCGATTTCGGCGACGCCTTTGACGGTTTCGGTCGCCGGCGGGAACAGGAAGGTCGCATCGCCGAAGGTGATGTCGCCGCTGATGGCATCCTGAAACGCGATGTCGAAGGCCAGCTGCAGGTTGAGGATCGGCGCTTTCGAGACGATCGGGTCGGCCTGGCTATAGACCGCGAACAGGGTTCCATCGGCCAGGAACAGCCCGAAGCCGCGAACGTCATAGGCGTCCTGACTCGAGTCCTGCGCGGTCATGTGGATGATGGTTTCGCTGATGACCGCGCCCGACACGCTGGCAATCCGCTTCACTTCGCCAGGCAGCGCGGTCAGCGTCGGCGCGGGCGTGAAGACCTGGTCGCTGAAACCGACTTCGTCGACCTGGATGGCAGCGGTCACGCCGGTCTGGGCGTCGACCAGGGCATCGAGCCCTGCCGTGGTGATGGTCAGGGGGAAGGTCATCAGGCGGACTCCAGGAAGGCGCCGGCTTCGTCCCGAAGCGGCTCGCCGATTTCGCTTTGCAGGTAGGCCTGCCAGACAGGGTCTTCGGCGGCGGTCAGGTCGGCTTCGGCTTCAACCCGCCCGAAGGCGCCGAAGGTGACGCCGGAAACGACGCCCAGCTGCGCCTGGGCATAGATGCGATAGGACGCGATGACATGGGCGCGCAGCGGCTTGACCGCGGCGATGTCGGTCAGAAGCTGGCCGATGGTGTCGCTGTCATAGTCGATTGCGCTGGTGTTGCGGTCGGGCAGGTCCAGGCGAAAGGTGAAGGGCTCGAGATTGGCAGGATCTTCGAACCATTCGGTCACGCCGATCAGCGGGTCGATGCGGTCCAGGGCGCGGCGCACGGCCAGCTTCGTTCCCTTGCGGCGCTGGTCATCGATCGCGCTGGCGATCGCGTCGCGCTTGACCTGTTCCGGCCAGGCGGTGTCCCAAATGTCGATCGACACGCCCCAGGCCAGCCAGGGCAGCAGCTGGGCGGGGCAGCGCTCGGGCGACCAGACATCGCCGATCGGAACCGGCAGCGCGCCCAGCCTGTCGGCTTCGACCGCATCCAGCGCCCGTTCGAAGGCGGTCGCGTTGGGCGGCAGCAGGGTCATGACCCGAAGCCCGCGACGCTGACCGCGCGCGTCCCGACATTGGCGATCTGGGTCAGGTCGACCGCGACATCGGAAACCGGCGCGGCCAGGATGACGTTCTGGACGCCGCCGACATGAAGCGCGGCAATGATCGCCGATCGGGTGATGTCGCGGCCCAGGCGGCGGCTCGACTGCAGCAGCTGGTCAAGCGCGGCGTTTGCGGTGTCCAGAATCAGCTGCTGGTCGGGTCCAGGGAATAGGACCAGCTGGGCGTCGATGTCGAAGGAAACGCTGGCCGCGCCGGCGACCGTGACGCGATCAGTCAGCGGGCGGATGCCATCGCTGTTCAGCAGGGCGCGAACCGCCGCCAGGACTTCGGGCGAGGGAGCGCCGCCGGCGCCGCTGCGCGACAGGATGGTGACGGTCACTTCGCCAGGGCGCGGGCTGATGGCGCTGGCGTCCAGGACATCGGCATCGGCGCTGAGAGCGTGGAAGACATAGGCGCTGGCCGGCCCCGCTACGCTGTAACTGTCGGGCGCCAGCAAAACGCGGCGGCGCAGGGCGGCGTCATTTTCGAAAATCGCTGGCGCGCCGGTCTGGGGATTGGCGGGCGCGATCTGCTGGCGGGTGACGCCGAACAGCGCGGCCAGATTGTCGAGATCGGCGCCGCCGGCATAGGCGACCAGCACAGAACGCGCGGCATCGTTGATCCGCTGGCGGAGCACCAGCTCGGCATAGGCGCCGGTCTCGAGCAGCTTGATCGCAGGGTCGCTCTCGACAAAGGCGGTGAATTCGGGATAGCGGGCGAGGAAATCGGCACGGCGGCGGGCGTAGATCGCCTCGAAGTCGAGCTGCTCGATCACATCGGGCGGCGGCAGCCGCGAAAGATCAATCGCGGTCGAGCTGGCGCTGGTGAAGTTGAGCGGGGTGCTGGCCATGCCGCCACCTGCCTGTCACGCGCGCGCGAATGGAAGGGCGCAGGCAGGTGAAAGCCGGTTTCACCGCTCGAAGATCTCCGACACCACCTCGAGCACCGCTTCGCGATCGGCATCGTCGAAGCCGAGCAGCCGCCGTTCGGGAAAGCGGGTGAAGACCTCGCTTCCGTCCGGGGCGCGGCCGACCCGCCCGCGCAGGCCGAAATGGTGGATGGCGGCGATCCGGTCGTTCTTCGCCGGAGAGATCTCGACGCTGTCGGGGGTTGCCCTGATCGACCACTCGCGCGCCAGGCGCAGCTTGCGGAACATCCGGCCGCCTGCCTTCCGGCGCACCCGGCCGCGCTGGTCGAGCCGGGCCTTGCGTTTTTCCATCGGGCCGCCATCGGGCTCGACGTTCTGGCTGATGCGATCGAGGTTCGACCGGCGCAGAGCCTTGCCCAGCTTCATGGCCGCGCGCTTGCGCCGGGCGGGAGACAGGCCCTCCAGCATCTGCCCGAACCAGTCATCGAGCGCGGCCAGCGCGTTCGAATCGTAATCAGCCATCGCTCAACCGCACTTCGGCCAGCGGCGGGATCGGGTCGACGCCTTCGAAGGCGAGGCCATCGGCGAACAGCGGGTCCGGCTCTTCGAGATAGGTCACCTGCCAGCTGCCGTCCGGCTGCGGCACGACGGCGATATTTTCGGTCAGGTTGATCGTGAACAGGATGTCGGCCGTGCTGACATCAAGGATGTCGCTTTCAAACTGGAAGCTGTCGCCATTGGGGGCGAGCAGATCGGGCTGGTTGACCCGCAGCCAGCGGGTGATGGCGAGCGCAATGATCGCGATATCGGTCTTCGCCTCCTCGATCAGGACCGACAGCGGATACTGCAGCGCAAAGCCGTGGCTGTCGGTGCCGCGCGCGAGAACGGCGCCGTTCTCGATCCACAGCTTCAGCCGCCCGGGTTCGTTGCGCAGCTCGGGGATGGCGGCGGTCAAGGCGGCGCGGAGGGACTTTGCTTTACTCACCGGTCCTTGCGTCCTATCGCTTCGCTACTTGAGGACATGATCAATCCCAGAGCTTGACGGTGGCGCGCGTCGGCGGCGCGGCGGTGGGAGTGGCGAGATCGGGCAGGGTCACCCGCGTCCCGCCCGGCAGGGTCGGCCCCAGATCGGCCAGGTGGGGGTTGAGATCATAGGCCTGCTCGGTCACGCCCTCGGTCCGGCCGAGAACGCGCCAGCAAATGGCATCGAGCGTCTCGCCGTGCTGCGCGACGGCAATCATGGTCAGATAAGCTCCACCCGGTTGCGCGCGGCGCGGGCCTTGGCTTCATCATCCGCCGCGCCGATCGCGCGCAGATCGGCGACCGCATCATAGGCCTTGGTGCGGTAGATCCCGGCTGTGTCGCGCTTTTCCTCGTTGCGGTCGATCGCCTCGTCGGTGGCACTGACATCGACGTGCATGTCGGCAAGCTCGGCCGCCGCATAGAAGGTGACGATGCGCTGCCAGATCAGCTCGGCCTTGTTCTTGCCGTTGATCTGGTCCTCGGTCACGTCCGCCAGCTCGGCCGCGCCTTCGAGCACACGGGCGGCGCGCCAGTCGGCCATGTCGCGCAGGCCAGAGAGAATGGCACCCTCGATCGCCTGCACGAGGCGCTGGTCGGTGACCGTGCCCTCGCCCATGCGGATCGCCTTGCGCACGTCCTCGGTCAGGGTGGCAGGGAACCAGCCATCGGCCTCGACCGTGATTCCGGCAGGCACGAAATTGTCGGGCGGCGCGGTCAGGCCGGTCATGTCGGGAGCCTTTGTTGCTCACCCGCAGCGGACATGATCACCTCCCTTCACGTTGCTGGCGCTTCCCCGATGTGGGGAGGGTGGGGACAAGCGAGGCGATCGGGGGGAGGTAATCCCGTCGCCTTCCTGTCCGCCCTCCCCGACGCCGTGGGGCGCGCTGTGTCGGCCCGATCGGGCCGGAATTTCTACTGGCCGTTCTTCGCCGCCAGATCGCGCAGCATCTTCTCCGCGCGATCGATGTCCTTTTTCACGCCCACCTTGGCGTTGAGCTTGAGCGCGCGCTTCAGGTGCTCGAGGCCTGCCGTGGCATAGGCCCCGGCCCCGCCGGCCGGGCCGGTTTCGTCGCTGGGGTCGAAGTCTTCGGCCTTGGCCAGCCAGCTGCGGCCCAGTGCCTTGTCGAGCTTGGCCTTGGCGGCGTCCGGCATGTCGGCGCCGAAGGTGAGCTGATCGATCTCGACCAGAACATCATGCGGCACGGCGCCGGGCTGGGCGAGCGCGATCTCGGCGATGTCCTCGCGCAGGAAACAGGCGGTTGTGCGGCTGTAGCGTTCGGGCAGGGTGAGGCCGTGCTTCAGGGCGAAGCGGCCGAGCACCAGCGCGAGATCGAACTCGCTGCAGTCGATCGCCCAGACCAGATTGGTCATCAGGATTTCGTCCTGCACGGGCTGGTCGGCTTCGAGGACGCCCGCGATCCAGGGGGCGAATTCGGTCATGAAGTCGCGCTTCATGGGGATCCGCGCTTCGTGGCTTTCGACGTCCTGCAGCTTGCGCAGATTGTCATGCAGCACGGCGCGCAGGACGGCGTACTCCTGACCCGAGGCGCTTTCGGGATCGGGCTCGGCGAGGGCAACGACGGCTAGGGCAGAGCCGGCGAGCGCGGCCAGTTTCTGCTGGCGCTGGCGCAGGAAGGGGGAATGGGACATGCGGGTCACCTCGCTCTGGAATTGATCCCCGCTCGATCCGGCGGCGGGGGGTGGGAACCGGGCTGCGGCTTCCAATCCGCTGCTCTTCCCACTGGCTGCTGGCTCCAGCGGCGCCGACCCGGATGTCAGCCACCGCCTTCAAAGCCCCTCGGGGGGTTGTCCCGTTACGGCGCCGGGCGGGCCGGTGCGCCGCCGATCACGATGTTTTCGACCAGCACGGCGAGCTCGTATTCCTCGACCACATAGGCCTCGTTCACGCTCTCGTAGTTCGCGACGCGGTCGTATTCCGGCTCATCCTTGAGCTGGCGGCGGCGCGAGCCTTCCTGGTAGTAGATCGACAGGTTGCTGAGCTTGGTGATCAGCAGCGAGTTGGCCGGGAAGCCGGTCACCCGCATGGCGCGCAGGCCACCCATCATCTTGGTCGACATCAGGATGCGATCGGTCGCTTCGACTTCGGTCGCGGTCGCCCCGGTTTCCTGCGCGATCGTGAAGTACTTGTCGTCCATGAGGTTGCGGCCGACGATGACGACAAGGTCGGTGTCGTCGGCATGGCTTTCATGGATGCCGCGCATCGCATCGCGCACCAGCGCATCGAGCGAGGCGTAATCGGCGTCGGCGGTGACCGCGTTGGCTTCGCTGGCATCGAACAGGGTCACGCCCGGCTTGACGTAGATCGCCTTGAGCGCGGCGTTGTTCGCGCCGTTGCTGAGCACGGTCAGCGCGCCGTCGTCCATCACCTGGGCCGGGGCCTCGGTGCGGATCTTGTGCAGCCACCCAATGTTCACATCCTGCAGCAGCGGGTTCGCGACACGGTTGGTGGTCGCCGCGGCGCTGGTGCCGTGGAAGCCGATCATCTGCCGGTCGAGCGCGATCTGGCGCACGATATCGTCGCGCATGAGGCGCTCGAAATCGGGGTTATGCCGCCAGGCATCGAGGATCGCGTAGGGGCGCGCCCAGTCGAAGTTGGTCTTCTGGCACAGGTAGGTGTGCTTTTCGTTCGCCGCGCCCGGATCGGTCGGCGTGCGGCGGGTGCCGCCGCTGGTGTCGGTCCGGCCCGCGATAGAGCGCGACACGCCCACGCCCAGCACCTGCCCCTGCTGATTGATCACCGGCAGGATGTTGATCATGCCGAGGAACTCGCTGGTGTTGCGAATTTCGGCTTCGAGCATCTGCTCGGCGTTCGGATCGACCGCGAACTTCACCGTCGCGTCGGAGACATGGTTGGCCATCGCGACATGCGAGGCATAGGCCATGAAGAGGGCACGGGTGGCATTCAGCATTGTTTCGGGTCCTTTTGGCCTTGAGGCGGAGCGAAGGTCGGTCTGTCGGGGCGCTGGGGGTAGAAGATTCGGGGGTTAGAAGTTGGTGCGGAAGCGGCCGCTGCCCGGGCCGCCGGTGCTGGGCGTGCGGGCGGTGTGGCCGGCGGCCGGCGTGGTTTCGAGGCCCTGCTTGAGGGTGTTGAACTTCACCTCGAGCGCGTCGGTCGCCTCGCGGGTCTCCTGGCGCAGGCTGGTGATCGACTTGTCGATCGAGCTCGCCAGCTCGGTGAACACGGTCCGCAGATCATCGGCGGTGAAGCCAGCGGGCGCCGCGGCGGGATCGACGGCCGGAGCGGGGGTGTGCGCGGGGGTCTGCGCGGGCGCCGGGGTCTTCGGGGCGAAGCGGTCGGCGAAGCTGTCGAGCACACCCTTCAGGCCGGACAGCAGCCCGGCGGTTTCCGGGGTGCCCGGGGTGTCGAATTCGAGCAGCGCGGCATCGCCCGCTTCCTCGCGCGAGAAGCGCTGGATACCGGGCACCGCGGCCGAAAGCTGGCTGGTGAACTGCAGGCGATCGGTGGCGATCGAGGCCGGGCTGTCGGTCAGCGCGCAGCCCATGAGGTAGGCGAAGCCCTTGCCCGCGAAGTCCGGATGGATCTCGATCGAGGGATAGAGCTTCTGGCCGGCGGCGTTGAGCGCCTGGGCTTCCTCGGTCACGTCGAAGACGCCGTAGAGCGCGGTGCGCTGTTCGGGCTTGCCGTTGAAGTTGACGGTGATTTCCTCGGTTTCGAGGGAGAGCACGTCGCCATAGGCGCGGAACGGGCCGTCGGAGCTGATGCCGCGAATGTGCTCGATGTTGAGGCGGGCCGAATAGACCTTCGGGTCGTAGCTGCTGGCCATCTGGCGCAGGTGCTCGGCTTCGATTACCCGGCCATCGACGGTGGCGCCGGAGGTGGCGAGCAGGAAACGCTTGGTCTTCATCGGTCTGGGTGCTCCAGCTTGTGGCTCGGGGACGTTGGAGGCACTAAGGCCCCGCCACGGGGTCAGGACGCAACGGCGCGGGCCGGTGGAAGCGCAATCCACCGCGCAAGCTTCTGGCGCGCCCCCCGTGCGGGGGGTGCATGGCAAGGCCATGCACCTGCCCAAGGCCCCAGCCCCTGAAGACGTCAGTGCCCAAGTCTCCGAGGGCCGCGAAGCCTGGACGGCGATGCGGCGCATTGCGCGCTCGCTCTACTGGCGCGGGTGGACCGTGGCCCAGATCAGCGAAGAATACGGTATCCCCTACCAGACCGTCGGCAGCTGGAAGCGGCGCGACAAGTGGGCCAATGCCGCGCCCGTCGACATCGTCGATGATCGCATCGAGGCCAAGATCGCCACCCTGCTCGACAAGGAACCCTTCACCGAAGGGGACATGAAGCGGGTCGATTTCCTGATGCGCCAGATGGAGCGCACCGCCCGCATCCGGAAGTACACCGCGAGCGGGAAAGAGGGGGACCTCAACCCCAACCTTGAGCGCCGGAACGATGACAGCGCCAAGGCCAAGCGCGCCGAGAAACGCAAGAACCAGCTCACCCGTGAGCAGTGGCAGGCGCTGCTCGACGATTTCCACGAGCACAACTTCGGCCACCAGCAGGTCTGGTGGGAACAGCGAAACCAGCGCACCCGCAAGATCCTGAAGAGCCGCCAGATCGGCGCCACCTGGTACTTCGCGCGCGAGGCGGTGGCCAAGATCGCCGAGGCGGTGCTGGCCGGCGAGCAGCCCCGCAACCAGATCTTCCTCTCGGCCTCGAAGCGGCAGGCGATGAAGTTCCGCCGGGAGATCGTGGGCTGGGTCAAGCGGGTGACCGGCGTCGACCTGAAGGGCGATCCGATGATGCTCGACCTGTCGGCGCTGGTCGATGCCGACGGCGAGCCGCTCGCCCTCGATCCGGTCGGGCTCTACCCGCTCTCGACCAATTCCAACACCGCCCAGGGCGAGAGCGGCGATTTCTACTTCGACGAATTCTTCTGGGCGGTCGGCTTCGCCCAGCTGCGCAAGGTCGCCGCCGCCATGGCGACCCACACGATCTACAAGCGCACCTACTTCTCGACTCCCTCGACCAAGACACACCAGGCCTATGCCTTCTGGTCGGGCGAGGAATGGAACGGCGGCCGACCCAAGAACCAGCAGCAGTTCTTCGACCTCACGCACAAGGCGCTGAAGGACGGGGCGATCATGCCCGATGGCAGCTGGTGCCAGATCGTCACGGTGCACGATGCCGTCGCCGCAGGGATGGGCGACCTGATCGACGTGGACGAACTGCGGGTCGAGAGCAGCGAGGACGAGTTCCGCAACCTCTACGAGTGCGAATTCGTCGACGATGCGGCCTCGAGCTTCCCCTGGCGCCTGCTGCGCCCGGCGATGGTGGACAGCTTCTACACCTGGCGCGATTTTCACCCCGCGCATGTCGAGGTTCCGGGCCTGCGCCCCTTCGCCGACAAGCCGGTGTGGCTGGGCTACGATCCCAACAAGCAGGGCCGCGATGATGCGGCGCTTGCGATCATCGCGCCGCCCGATCAGCCGGGCGTGGGCAAGTTCCGCATCCTCGACAAGTACAAGCTCAACGGGCTCGATTATCAGGGGCAGGCCGACCGCATCCGCCAGCTGGCGCAGGTCTACCATGTCACCGACATCGCGATCGACGTGACCGGGGGGCACGGGCAGGCGGTTTACGAGATCGTGCGGCGTTGGTTCCCTCAGGCGCGCAAGATCGAATACTCGCTCGCCAGCAAGGCCGCGATGGTGATCAAGGCGCAGAACCTGTTCCGCACGGGCCGCGTCGAGTTCGACCAGGGTTGGACCGACGTGCTGCAGGCCTTCATGGCGATCAAGCCCGCGCTCACCGCCAGCGGCAAGGGCGTGACCTACACCAGCCCGCGCAACGGGGTGATCGGCCACGCCGATATCGCCTGGGCGTGCATGCACGCTTTCTCCAACGAACCGCTCGATGTCGAGCATGCTGCCAGCGGCGCGGGATCATCCGTCGTCGCCTTTTCGGACTAAGGATCGCCTGCCATGGAAGAGACCGTCCCTGCCCTTGCCACCACCGCGCAGTTCGCATTCGGGGATCCCGAGAGCGTCATCGATCGCCGCGATCTGCCCCAGTATTTCGAGGTGTGGCGCAACACCAACTGGTACCACCCGCCGCTGCCGATGGTGCGGCTCGCCCAGGTGTTCAACATGAGCCCGCACCACCGCAGCGCGATCGCGCTGAAGACGAATCTTCTGGTCAGCCAGCAGGTGCCGAGCCGGTGGCTCAGCAAGAACGACTTCGAGCGGTTCGTCATCGACTTCCTGCAGATGGGCAACGGCTATCTCGAGCGCGTGCCCAACATGGCGGGCGGCATGCAGCGCGCAGCCTTCACCCCGGCCCGGCATACCCGGCGCGGGGTCGATCCGGGGGTCTTCTGGTTTGTCGAGAACGGCATCGAGCCCGATTACCGGTTCGAGCCCGGCACGGTCTATCAGCTGCAGCAGCCCGACGTGGCGCAGGAAATCTACGGCATGCCCGAATGGCTCTCGGCGCTGCAGTCGGGCTTGCTCAACGAGAATGCGACCCTGTTCCGGCGACGCTATTATCTCAACGGCGCGCACGCCGGGTTCGTCTTCCATGTCTCCGACACGCTTATCAACCAGGAGACGGTCGACGCGCTGGTCGAGAAGTTCAAGTCGGCCAAGGGGGTCGGCAACTTCAAGAACCTGTTCCTCTACACTCCGGGCGGGAAGAAGGACGGTGTGCAGATCCACCCGATCGCCGACGTCGCGGCGAAGGACGAGTTCATGAACGTGAAGAACATCAGCCGCGACGATCTGCTCTCCGCCCATCGCGTGCCGCCCCAGCTGATCGGGATCATCCCGCAGAACGCCGGTGGCTTTGGCAACGTGAGCGAGACACTCGACGTCTTCATGCGCCTCGAGATCGTCCCCATCATGGGGCGGATGCTGGAAATGAACGACTGGTTCGGGGTGGAGGTCCTGCGATTCGACCCGTTCACGATGAGCAACGGTGACCAGCTCAACCCAGACGGGACGATCACGCCGGCAGGAAGCTTGCGCCGGGGCTGATCGCCCCCTCTGAAAAGCCTCTCAGACACACTTCAGGCGCCCTCGGCCCGTCGCCGGGGGCGTTTTCGCGTGCGCAGCGCCCGAACTCGGCCCGTGGGGGCAAAGCCTCCCCCCGCCCCCCCGCGCGCCGCGGTCGCCCCCACGCCACGCCTTCGGCTTTCGCGGCGAACGTTATGCAAGATCCGGTGGCCAGGCTGATGGCTACAGAGCCGGGTATGGTCGGGAGAGACATAACATTTGTAACATCGGCTCAAAACGGCCCTGAAACCCGCAGAATTCTGCGGTTTCCGAGATTATGTCCGCGACATAATCTGACATAATATTTTTGAGGCCCAGACATTACCTCATTGATTTTCCGAGGTTTCTACAACCGAGAAAATTGGGGTCCGAGGACATAATCTGGTTACATCAATGTTATGTCTATATTATGGTGTAAGTTGTTGACTTTATGGCAATGTTATAAATGTTATGTCGTTCCCGAGCATACCCATCACTTAAGCGTGCGTGACGAAACTCTGCGGATTTTCGCGGTCGGTGGCGCAATGGGGCTGACATGAGGCATCAAGCTGGCCGGCGCTGCAGATCACTGCGCGCGGAGCCGAGCTGCCCGACTTACTCTAAAGGTGGAGCGGGTGAAGGGAATCGAACCCTCGTCGTAAGCTTGGGAAGCTTCTGCTCTACCATTGAGCTACACCCGCATTTCAATAGCTTAGGCTATCGAGAACCCGGCAGTTTACAGTGTGGTTTACACCGAGCCGCTGAGGCGACGCGTCAATTCCACGACAATGGCCTTGTCGTCAACGTATCTTTTGCGGATTTGATCGACCTGCTCGACGGACCAACCCATGATCCCGGCGACCTCGCTATTGGTAAGGGCGGCCTTCGATTGGGTCATGATGCGGGTGGCGAAGGTCCCGCGCAGATCATGCAGCCGCTTCGGGGTGCGCTTCTCTTCGCCAGTGATGGGGTCACGCTCGGTGTGCCAGATGAACCTGCCGGACCAGCCCTAATCGCCGCGCTCTCTGCTTCACCGGACGGACCGGATAGGTGGCCGAGCGATGATGCTCTGAAGTCGGATTGGCTGAACAAGAAGTTCTACGGTTACCTCCGTCGCAACCGGGTTTTGATGATCCTGCGCGCCATCGAGGAGCATTATCAGCACAGCAATCTCAAGTCTGAGCCAGTGCTGGTGTTCAACTTCGACAAGTTGGAGATTGAGCACATCATGCCGCAGAAGTGGGAGGAGCATTGGGCGCTCGACCCGCAGATGTCGCGCGAAGATCGAAATTGGAAGGTTCAGGGCATCGGCAATCTGACGCTAGTCAGCGCCGCCTTGAACAAAGACATGAGCCACGGACCTTGGATCGCGCCTGAAGGTAAACCGTCCAAACAGAAGGGGCTTCGCGATCACACCAAGCTAGAACTGAACGCCCGGTTGTTGCGTGACTATCCGGAGCAATGGGATGAAGACTGTATGTCGGCGCGCGCAGCGTCGCTATTTGAGGCTGCGGCTGCGATTTGGCCCTCACCTGCGGCCTTGCTTGGATTGACGATGCAACCCGTTGCAACCGCCGCCTAATCCCTGCCGGAGGAGACAATGCACGAGTTCGCG
The DNA here is from genome assembly GCF_056868655.1 of Porphyrobacter sp. THAI-01a. Classification (NCBI taxonomy): domain Bacteria; kingdom Pseudomonadati; phylum Pseudomonadota; class Alphaproteobacteria; order Sphingomonadales; family Erythrobacteraceae; genus Porphyrobacter; species Porphyrobacter sp. THAI-01a. Next base: position 2,763,506 of record NZ_CP180579.1, read on the forward strand.
AACGACGATCAAGGCTATAGACGATGGATCAGCGGCAACCCCAACGGGTTCGTTTTGAATGTCCGGAGCAATCCCGGCCCGAATTACACCGTCCTGCATCGCGCCGACTGCCGGACTATCGCCAGAACACGAGATGATGGGGCATACACAGGACGCGGCTATCACAAGGTGGTTGGCGAAACGGTCGATGAGTTACGTGGCTACACTCGCTCAATTGGCCGGGCGGACGGGTCTTTCTCCGGGGCCTGCGGGCACTGTAACCCGCTCCGCGACTAGACCGTCCCACATGACCCTATGACCCTACGGGGCAAACGTCCCGAAGCGCGAAAACGACTTCTGTGGGACGCTCTCGGCCCTTCATGGAGCCATATTAAGCTTTCCCACTTGGGCAGGGCCTTGTGGAACCAAACGACCTCGCTGCCTCCCTGTTCGAGCCGCCCGGCGTAAGGACCTTCATGTGATCTAGTCGCCTAAACCGTTGGCCAAGTGTTCTCTCCCTTGTTGGCTCCCTGAGCCACTTCGATCTCAAAAATGAGCTTATCTGGGCCCTCTTCAAGTCCAACGAGGTGGTGGCCAAGCTGAGACACTAGAAACGGTATGTCGAGAGCGGTCATCGGATCAGTGCATATGACGGTCAGTCGAGCGCCTGCCGTCATTGCGTTCAGCTTCCGCTTGGTCCGGATGGATGGGACAGGGCACTCCAGTCCGGATAAGTCGATAGTTTGGCTGTTCATGTCAGCGATTTGCCGATCTTAGCCCGATCTGTCTAGAAGGGTGCTGGAACGCTCGCTAAGGCGACGTATGCCACTGAGGGATAAAAAGTGCTCGAATACGACCAACTTATTGAAGCCGCCCGCAAAGAGATAGCGGCCGAGTATGCAATGGATCACAAGCACCCGTGGGTCGTGGGTTTCTCAGGCGGTAAGGACAGCACACTCGTTACACATTTGGTTATCGAGCACCTGATGGCGATCCCACGGTCAGAGCGCACCCGACAGGTCCACATCGTGGCGAACGACACCCTCGTCGAAAGCCCGCTCGTGATTGGTCACATCAAAAAGGTGCAAAGCGAAATCGAGCAGGCTGCGGCCGCGTTTGAGCTACCAGTCACAGTCGCTGTCACCGCTCCCGATGCCGACCACACCTTCTGGGTGAATTTGATTGGTCGCGGCTATCGTCCGGCGTATCTCGATAACATGGGATTGACCCTTGGCTTCAATACGCAAGCAAAACCCGGTGCTACCCGTGCGATCTTTGGACAGGGTTCAAGCCTCGTTGATCTCCCGGTGGGACAAGCGCTTTCTCGTGTTCGCGTTGACGCGAAGACTAGACGTATTCGCGCTTGGGAATAATCGATTGAGCCATGACGCAAACGCCGTCTGATCCGAAGCTCAACGACGAACTCACCGTTGCGGCATACAATCAAAATGTGGAGACGTTTCGCTCCCTTAACCAGTTGATGTGGCAGATACCACTCATCGCCATGACTTTGACGGGTGGATTGTGGTTTGGCGTATCGAGTGCGAAGGGCTTACACTCGTTCCAACTCGCCCTCCTCTTGATGGCCACAGCAGGAAATATCGGCCTAATCGTAATTCTCCACCGCCTCCGCTACATCATGGAGCAGTACTTGACTTGGCTCTCACAGGCTTTGCCTTCTGGGTTTGTGAGCGCGAAGGGGAAAGGTTTACAACAGCCCTTTGTCGTTCGGGTGACCTTTCAAATACTTCTAGGATTAGCAGTGGTGACGAGTATCGCACTTGCTTTAGTGGTTTGGAGAGACAGACAATCCGAAATGAGCAAATCTAACCGAATTGCAGCTGTCGCGTACTATGATCGGCTAGCAGAGGACCTTGCGAGCACAAGCGCCTAAAGGAACTTCTGACCTCGTCGGGGAAAATCTACCTTACCTATCGCTCTGGAAATAACGCTGAGAACCGCCGACATGAGTACGAAGTCTCATCGGGAGAACTGGAGCGGATCGCCTTCTCTACTGGCTTGTCGTTCCAAGAGATCAGTAGGCGGCCCGATATGCTGGGCCGACCGGGTGTCGAGTGGATTGCGATACAAATGGCCCGACGCGATCAAGAAGACGAACCTTCTAATTGAAGTTGAGCCCCATTTCGCGGCTTTGGAGCTTGACCTTCCAGAGTTGCTCTGCGGCGATGATTTCATCTGCGGTTGCTGCTGAGCCGAGCACCTCAAGGATGCTGACCTGATAGTTCGAGGGGTCTCGGCTTCTCAAGCCGACGTTTCCGCCGTGACCTGTCGCGATGTAAGACTGCCACCGTCCCCAAAACCCGCCTACACCGTGCGCTGATCCCACATACTGCTCTCGCGTGCGTGGGCACGTGAGAAGGTAGACGCCCCTGCTTGCCGTGAGCACGGCAATCCATGAGGCGGGCAGGCTCGGTAGGCTCCCTAGGTCTCCGATAAACCGTGTGAAGCCGGGGAAGTCAGGTTCCCTGAAGCCCTGCGTCAATTCAATGATCCGCTTGTCCCCGGTATCGCGATCTGCCCTCTGCGCCCATGAGCGCGCACCTGCGCCCCATTCTACCCTTAGGCATCCGGCTAGGTGCTCGAACTCTGGCAGTCGCCGAAACTCGTAGAGGTCGAGTTCGATCGCCATCTCAGCACGCGTTTGACGGCAAAGCGGATCGGTCCATTCGTCCGGGGCAGGCTGATGTCCAAACACCTCGTAGAGACCAACAAATAGCGTGCTCCTGTCAGGAGGGACCACGAAGCTCGCCCAATAGCGACTTGCGAAGTAGCTCCGGCGATTGGCGCGCTGGGCGCTCTGATACCGCTCGAACTCTGCCCGATCATCGCGCCAAATCGCATAGGGAGTAAGCCCATCATCAGAAACGCTTTGGTGGCGCATGAGCCGGACATCGCGCGGGTCGATACCCGCTTCCCGGAGCACGAGATTGAAGGTCAGTGGCACGAGTTTCTCCCCCCGTGAGCGGTGCAACAAGTTGCACCATCATCCTTCTTTTCGGTTTACACTCCTTCAGCAAGTGTCGGAAATCTAAAGGGCGCTTTTTCGCTCGGTATACACCGAAACTCGCAGAAATCCGCCGTTTACGGGAGCTTGGGAAGCTTCTGCTCTACCATTGAGCTACACCCGCATCGCGCTGGCGGGGCCGGTGGTCCGGCTGCCTGATGCGCCCGCCCCTTGCCACGAGGGGGCGGCGCTGGTCAACACCCGTTCGCCGGGACCGGCCCAACCGGCGGAGCGGGGTTATTCTTTGCGGGGCGCGTCTTCGGCCTCCAGGCGCCGCGCGAGGGTGTCGACGAGCGTCGCGGTGTCGGCGGGCTTGGGGATCAGGGGAATGTCGGAGAGATCGGCGGGCACGACGCCCGCATCATAGCCGGTCAGGAACACGACCGGGATCGAGCGCGCCCGCAGCGCCCGCGCGAGATCGAAGGACCGCACCGGCCCGAGGTGGATGTCGAGCAGCGCGATGTCGACCCGCGCCTCGGCGAGCAGGGCCTCGAGATCGGGCGGCGTCCCCCGGCAGGCGGCAATCACCGCTCCGGCCCGGGCAAGGCTGTCGCGCGTATCCTCGGCCTGGTAGAAATTGTCCTCGACAATCAGAATGTGGCGGCCCGAAAGCCTGCTCTGCGGCATGAAGAAATGTCCCTCGTTCGTCGCCCTTGCGGCCGAACCTATTCGTTTCTGAAGCTGGCCTCGATGATCCGGCTGGCGAGGTCCGCCTCACCGCCGGAGGAAGGCCAGTCGCGGATCGCGGCCAGCGGCACGACCAGCCGGTAGGTCATCCCGCCCGCATCGAAGCGGCGCTCGGCCTTGCCCCGCAGCGTCGCCGGGACGATGCTCATCAGCAGGGTGGTGCCGAACCCCTCGGCCGGCGGCTCCCCTGCCGCGGCAGACGATGCCGCCGCACCGCCATGCTCGCGCCAGAGCAGCGCGAAGTCCTCGCCGGTGACGGACCAGGTGACGCTCACGCGCAGCGCATCGGTGGCGCCCAGCCCGTACTTGTGGGTGTTGGTGGCAAGCTCGTGCAGCGCGAGGCTCAGCTGCTGGGCGGCGGTCTGGCCGATATCGAGCGGCGGGCCGGAATGGTCGATGCGATCGCCATAGGTCGCGCTCGGCACGGCGAGCGCCGCCTCAACCACCGCCGTGAGCCGCGCCCGCGCCTCGCCGTCCGCGCCCATCGACCGCGTGGCATCGGCGAGCGCCCGCACCCGGCCGAGGAAGGGATCGAGAAAATCGGCGAGGCTCCGGCTGCCCTTGGCCGATTGCAGCGCCAGCGTGTGCACCACCGACAGGAGGTTGCTGCTGCGATGCACCGCCTCGCGCGCCTGCACCGCGAGCGCGGCGGTGGCCCGTTCGAGATCGGCGGTGCGCTCGCGCACCTGCAGGTCGAGCGAGGCGAGCGTCGCCTTGTGCGCGGCGATCTCCTCGTGGAGGCCGCGGTTGAGCGTCTCGAGCGCCGCCGGCGAGGGCAGGCTGACAATGCCGGGGATCAGCCGGAACAGCATCACCGCCGTGGCGATCGAGACGAGGCCGGTGGCGAGCTTGAGCCAGCCCACGAAGGGATAGATCGGCACCCACAGCGTCACGATCATGAAGAGATGGGTGATGCCGCACAGCAGGATGAAGGCGGCGAACAGCACCACCAGCGCCGGCTGCGGCATCTCGGTGCGCCGGCGCAGCACCATGAACAGCGCGACCGGAATGGCGGTGTAGGACAGGAAGATCAGCAGGTCGGAACCGGCCCACAGCAGGACCAGCCAGGGCTGCCACAACAGGCACATGCCGTGCGGCATGTATTCGCCATAGTGGATGACATGGTGTTCCATGCGGTAGTCCTCGCGTCCATCTCGGGGCCGGCACCTGCGTGTCGCACCGGCTCCGTCGACGGGATGCAGGGAGCCTGAAACTGTCCACACCAGACAGATTTCACCCCGTCAAGCGTCAATCGCTGTCCTGAAAAGGAACATACGTCAATAAACCCAAAAACCAACCGCAGGCCGTGCGATAAAGATCATGGTTGATTAGTCATCAAACCTAACATGGATTAAAGAACACCCGGGCTTTATCTCAAAGGACATGGCCCGCCGGAAGCGTCATTACATTTGATACGCGGCGATTCGCAAAAAATGCGGGATCCGGCTGAGGGCGAAAATTGGTTGAGAGTGCAAAGAGCGTCGGCGTTCAAACGCCAGCGGACGACACCCGGCATTACACCGGGGTGGCCGAAAGGCCCGGTTTCCTGAGCCGAAGGCCGTGGTGGTTCATCTATGGCTTCGCTCTGGCACTGACGCTCATGGCCGTGGTGCTGCGACGCTCGCTCGACGTGCTGGGCGAAGGCATCGTGCCCTTCTCCCTGTTCTACCCGGTGGTGCTGGCCTGCACGCTGGTGGGCGGGCTCGGGCCGGGCCTCATGTCGCTGGCCATTTCCGCGGTTGCGGTCACGTTGTTCTGGCTGGAGCCGACGGGGACCCTCTCGCTGGAGCCGACCGGCCTCGTGAACATAATCCTGTTCGCGCTTTCCAACGGCGCCCTGATCGCGGTCGCGCATCTCCTGCGCACCTCCTACCGCAACCTGCGCCAGAGCGAGGCGCGGCTGAGCCTGTCGCAGGATGTCGGCAAGATCGGCATCTGGGATCTCGATCTCAAGACCGGCGGCTTGTGGTGGTCGCCCTCCTTCTACGAGCTGGCGGGCTTCGGCCCCGACCACCAGCCGAGCGTGAAGGCGGTGATCGACCGCATCCACCCGGACGATCGCCCCCGCGCCATCGCCGCCTTCGAAGCCGCGCGGGACGGGCACGACCGGCTCGATCTCGAATTCCGCTACATCCGCGACGACGGCGCGACCGTCTGGATGGCAGGCCGCGCGGAGCTGTTCCGCGACGCCAAAGGCCGGCCAGCGCGCCTGCTCGGCATCAACTTCGATGCCACCCCGATGCGCACCATCGAGAGCGAGCGGGACCGGGCCGACACCCTGCTGCGGACCCTGTTCGACAGCTTCCCGGGCGCCGCCTATGTCAAGGACACCGAGGGCCGCGTCCTTCTCGGCAATCGCGGCATGGCCGAGGCGGTCGGCTGCCCGCCCGAGGAATTCACCGGCCGGACCGACGTCGAGATCATGGGCGACGGGGAACAGGCCCGCGCGATCATGGCGCATGACCGGATGGTGCTCGACGAGGGTGTCTCGCGGCAGCTCGAGGAGGACCTGGTCCTGCCCGACGGGCGGATGAGCCACTGGTTATCGGTCAAGACCCCGTTCCGCGATGCCGACGGGCAGGTGAAGGGGATCGTCGGCATATCGCTCGACATGACCGAAAGGCAGCGCGCCGAGCGGCGGCTGCGCTTCCTGGCCGACGAGGTCGATCACCGGGCCAAGAACCTGCTGGCGGTGGTGCAGTCGATCGTGCGCCTGACGCGGGTCGAGGACGTGACGGGGTTCAAGGCGATGCTGTCCGGGCGGATCCAGGCGCTCGCGCGCGCCCACAGCCTGCTGGCGAGCAACCGCTGGGACGGTGTCGAGATCTCGGCACTGGTGCGCGAGGAACTGGCGCCGTTCGGGCGCGGGACGGAGCAGATCCGGATCGCGGGGCCTTCGCTGCTGATCGCCCCCAATGCCTCGCAGGCCCTTGCGATGGTGCTGCACGAGCTTGCGATCAACGCTGCGCGCTATGGGGCGCTGTCGGTCGAGGGCGGGCAGCTGAGCGTCGTGTGGCGGCTGGCAGGGAGCGAAGGCGCGGCCCGTCTGGAACTCGGCTGGCAGGAAGCCTGCGGCCCCGCGGTGGTGATGCCGACGAACCCGGGCTTCGGCTTCACCGCGGTGCGCGGCGCGATCGAGCACCAGCTCGGCGGGCAGGTCGCGATCGACTGGGCGCCGGAGGGGGTGCGGTGCCGCATCACCTTCCCCGCAGCCGGCAACGTGGTCGAGGATCGCCCCGGCCGCGCGCCTGCGGGAAGGGCGCCGGAGGAAGACCGGCCCGGCACGGCAGGCGAGACGGACCTCGCTGGACTTCGCGTGCTGGTGCTCGAGGACGAGGCGCTGATCGCGCTCACGCTCAGGGATCTGGTCGAGGACCTCGGCTGCACCGTCGTCGGCCCGGCGCATTCGGTGGAGGCCGGGATGGCGCTGATCCGCGAGCAGGTGCCCGATCTCGCGATCCTCGACATCAATCTTTCCTCGCGAAGCAATGCCCCGGTCGCGCGGGCGTTGCGGGCGCTGGACGTGCCCTTCATCTACTGCACCGGCTATGCCGAACCCGAAGAGCAGATCGCGCCCGATCTGGCGGCGGAGACAATCACCAAGCCGGTCGATCCGCACTTGCTTGCCGCGGCGCTGAGGCGGGCGGCGGGACGGCGCGCAGCGGGGGTGCCCTAGAGCCGCGCGGCGCGGCGCCGATCAGTCGTCGAGCCAGTGGCGCCAGACGAACCACGCCAGCACCGCCGCCGCGATGGCGAGGCAGAAGACCACCACCCCCCAGAACGCCCAGGGCTCGGCGGCATAGGGGATGCCCTCGACATTCATGCCCAGGAGGCCGGTAACGAAGGTCAGCGGCAGGAAGATGAAGGCCGTCACCGCGATGGCGAGGCTGCGCTGGTCGATCTTCTCGGCGCGCAGGTCGGTGAGCTGTTCGTGGAGCAGCGCCGCGCGTTCGCGCACCGCCTCCAGTTCTTCCGCCATGCGCGCGAAGCGGTCGGCCGCCTCGCGCAGGTGCATCCGGTCGTCCTTGCTGATCCAGTCGAATTCGAGCTGCGCCATCGCCGCCAGCGCATCGCGGTCGGGCGCGACGAAGCGCCGCAGCACGATCGCCTGCGAGCGGATATGGGCGATCTTGCGCCGCAGCGCGTAGATGTCCCCGCCGTCGAGCATCCCCTCGCAATCGTCGAGACTGTCGCCGAGGTCGGCGACCTGGGGATCGAGCTCGGTCGAGATCGCCTGCGCCAGCGCGGCGACGAAATCGCCCCCGTCGGTCAGCCGCCCGGCGCGCATCGCCGCCTCGACCTTGGCGAGCGCGGCGAGGCGGTGGCGGCTGACCGAGGTCACGCGGGAACCTTCCACCCAGACGCGGATCGACACGAGGCCGTCGGAATCCTGCATCGTGTCCAGGCCCGTACCGCGCAGGTTGATCAGCGCGCCGTCATCCACATCGTCGCAGCGCGGGCGGGTCTCGTGGGCGACGAGGGCATTGGCGGCCATCGGCGGGACGTAGCCCGGCAGGTCCATGCTCTCGCCGTGCCCGATGTTCTCGACATGGAGCCAGACGAAGCCCGAGCCGTCGAAGGTGGCGACATCGAGCGGGCCGATCTCGCTGACGGTGCCGCCCTGCACCTTCAGGGCCTGCACGTGGATCGGGCGGGTTGTGGCGTCCATCGCCCGCGACGTTAGCCCCGCTGCCCCGCCTCCGGCAAGCCGGGGGCGGGGTGCGGCTCGTCAGAAATACTTCTGGCTGGCGATCGCCGCACCCTCGGCAAGCGCGGCGAGCTTGGCCCAGACGATCTCCGGATCGAGCGCATTGCTGCCCGCGTGGACCGAAAAGCCGCAATCGACCCCCGCCATCACGCGCTCGGCCCCGAGCAGATCGGCATAGCGACCGATGCGCTGGGCGATGAGTTCCGGGTGCTCGATGTAAGGGCTCTGCGGCTCGACCATGCCCGGGCACAGGATCTTGCCCTCGGGCAGAGGGTGCCGCTCGAAGAAGGCGAATTCGTGGGCGTGGCGGGGGTTCGCGCCTTCGAGCAGCACGGTCTGCGGCTTGGCGCTCCACACGATGTCGGCGATTTCGTCGAGCGCGACATCGCAGTGGTGCGGACCCGGATAGTTGCCCCAGCACAGGTGCATCCGCAGCTGCTCGGCGGGAATGTTCTGCACCGCGTGGTTGAGCGCGGCGATGTTCATGCCGATGCGCTTGCGGAACTCCTCGGTGGAGAGGTGGGTGAACTGGACGTGGCGGCCCATCGCGAGGTCGGGGCAATCGACCTGCAGGGTGATCCCGGCGGCGGCGATGGTCTCGTATTCGTGGCGCAGGCCCTCGGCGAGGGCGAAGACATATTCTTCGTCGGTGGCGTAGTACTGGTTCGGGAAGAAGAGCGCGGTCACCCCGGGCGAGGCAGCGGACATGAAGGTGGCGTGGCCATTGGCGAGGCGCTTCAGCCGCTCGGCGTCGATGCGCGGGGCCTCCATGTCGATCACCTCGATCGGCGCGGTGCAGGCGGGCGCGGAACGCTTTGCGCGGCCCTTGTTGCCGAACACCTGCGCCTTGGCGCCGGGGAAGGCCTCGAGGTCGGCGAATTCGTATTGCCCCGCCTCGCCCCCGAAGCCCGAGAGGCGGTGCTTGATGTAGGTGGCATAGGAGGGCTTGGATTGCTCGCCGTCGTTGACGATGCTCACCCCCGCCTCGATCTGACGGCGGATGACATAGGCCGTGGCTTCTTCCACCGCCGCGTCGAAGGCCTCCTCCGACACATGCTCCCCGCCCTCTCGCGCGAAGACGAGATCGAGCAGGGCCTCGGGGCGCGGCAGGCTGCCGACATGGGTGGTAAGGAAGCGCTTTTCGGTCATTTCGGGGCCTTTGGATTGAGGAAGGCGGCGACGGCGGCGTTGAAGGCTTGCCCGTTGTCGGCATTGGCGAGGTGGCCGGCGGCGGGAATCTCCAAGTGCCGGGCACGCGGTGCCAGCGTCGCCAGCACGCGCGCGCATTCGCGCCGCCACAGGGTGTCATGGGCACCGGTCATCGCCAGCACCGGCATCGCCAGCAGCGCCGCCGCCTCGCGTGGGAAGCCGGGGGCGTGGCTGTGCGAGAGCAGGTCGCGGCCGTCATAATCGGCGAGGATGTCCAGCATCAGCGCCCGGGACTCGCTCGTGTGGGTCTCCATCAGCGGATGGCGCGACCATTCGACGCGCAGGCGCTCCAGATCACCTGCGGCAGCGAGTGCGCGGAACCGGTCGATGTCGATCACCTCCTGCCGCTCCACCAGCGCCGGCAGCGGCGCGCCCGAGACCACCAGACCGGTCAGGCGCGAGGCGAACTTGCGGGCCACGTCGAGCGCCACCACCGCCCCCTGCGACAGGCCGGCCAGCGCAAAGCGTTCGAAGCCGAGCGCGTCGGCGATGGCGATCACGTCCTCGGCCTCGCGCGAGAGATCGGGCGGCGCGGTCGCGCGCCCGCAGCCGCGCCGGTCGGGGGCGACGCAGAAGAACCTGTCCGCCAGCCCTTCGAGCTGCGGGGCCCACATGCGGTGATCGAGGGTCCAGCCGTGGAGCAGGATCAGCGGTGCGCCGTCTCCTGCCATGCAGATGGGCAGATGGCCGCCTGCCACGGCCACCTGCCCATGCCACGGGCCGTCAGGCTGCGGGGTGCGCGCGGCAAGCATGTCGCTTCTGCACCCCGCGCCCGGTCAGGCCGCTTCGGCGGCGCGGAACGGGTTGTTGTTGTGGTGATCGCCCGCCAGCCAGCGCTTCAGCTCGGCGTGCGCGGTAGCGCGGCGCTCGGCGTCCAGCGGCGCGGCGCGCTCGTCGTCATGGGTGAATTCGAGGATCATCCCGTTGGGGTCGGTGACGTAGAGCGACTTGCAGTAGCCGTGTTCGAGCACATAGGTCTGCGGCTCGACGATCCCGGCGGCGGCGATGCGGCGGGCGAGCTCGTCCTGCCCGTCCTTGTCGACATGCAGCGCGATGTGGATGAAGGGGCTGGAGGGGATGTCCGGCCCGAACTCGGCCTGGTCCTCGGGGTCGGCGAACTGGAAGAAGGCGAGTGCGCTGCCGTCTGCCAGTTCGAAGAACACGTGGCAATAGGTGCGCTCCTTGCCGAACAGCTCGTCCTTCTCGCAATAGGTCGCCATCAGCGGGAAGCCGAGCACGTCCTCGTAGAAGGCGCGGGTCGCCTCGAGGTCCTTGGTGACATAGGCGGTGTGGTGCAGGCGGTTGGCGAGGATCTTGGTCATCATGCTCTCTCCCTGTCTGAATCAGGCCGCCAGCTTGGCAGCGATCTGCGCGACATGTGCCCCCTGGAATCGGGCACCCGCAAGCTCGTTTTCGGAGGGCATCCGGCTGCCGTCGTTGCCCGCCAGCGTCGAGGCGCCGTAGGGCGTGCCGCCGCTGATCTCGCCCATCTCGGCATTGCCCTCGAAGGTGTAGGGCAGGCCGACGATCACCATGCCGTGGTGCAGCAGCGTGGTGTGGAACGAGGTGATGGTGGTCTCCTGCCCGCCGTGCTGGCTGGCGGTGGAGACGAACACGGAGCCGACCTTGCCCACCAGCTTCTTCTGGAACCACAGCCCGCCGGTCTGATCGAGGAAGTTCCTCATCTGGGCGGCCATGTTGCCGAAGCGGGTGGGTGTGCCGAAGACGATGGCGTCGTAGTCCGCCAGCTCGTCCGGGGTCGCAATCGGAGCGCTCTGATCGGTCTTCATTCCTGAAGCCGCCGCCACTGCCTCCGGCACCAGTTCGGGAACGCGCTTGACGACGACCTCGGTGCCGGGGACGCTGGCCGCCCCTTCGGCGACGGCAGCCGCCATCGCCTCGATATGGCCATAGCTCGAATAGTAGAGCACCAGCACCTTGGTCATGTCAGTCGTTCCTCAAGTCAGAATTTGAAGCCCACTTCGACCCCGTAGCGCCGCGGGCGGGCACGGAACACGAAGCCGCCGGGGGAGAATTCGGCGTTGTAGATCTCGTTGAAGAGGTTCTGGGCGAAGGCGGTGATCGACACCCCGTTGGCCAGCGTCACCCCGGCGCGCGCGTCGACGATGTCGACCGGATCGCGCACGGTGGTGTTGAACGGCTCCCACCAGGTCTTGCCGATGCGGCGGTAATCGACGCGCAGAAGGCCATCGACGCTGTCGCTGATCGCGCCGGCATACTGCGCCCCGAGGTTGAGCGTGTAGCGGCTGATCTGCGGCGCCTCGTTGCCGATCACGGATGCGTCGGGGAAGTCCTTGATCTCGCTGTCGGTCACGCCGATCGCGGCGTTGATGTCGAAATCGGGCAGGACTTCGGCGGTCGCCTCCAGCTCGAAGCCGTTGATCCGGGTCTCGGGAATGTTGCCGAGGTTCTGGGTCGAGCTGTCGGCGAGGAACACGAAGAAATAGCCGTTCTTCGACTTGGTGGTGTAGGCCGCGCCCGCCAGCCGCACCGGGCCGAGCTGGGCCTTGGCGCCCAGTTCGAAGGTGTCGGCGGTTTCGGCCTGGAAGATGTCGCCCACGCCCACGATCCCGGCGCGCCGCGCCTCGGCGCCCACCCCCGTCTGGTTGAACCCGCCCGAGCGGAAGCCGCGCGAATAGCCACCGTAGAGCGTGAGGTCGGCGCTCGGTTCCCAGGTCAGCGTGATCTTGGGCTGCCAGTCGTCGAACACGACATTGCGCACCTCGCCGCTGCGCGCGGTCGGCACGCCGGGCACCACCGGCAGGAAGTTCTGCGGGGTCAGCGTCGTCTGCTCGCGCCGGTCGCGGTCATAGCGCAGGCTCGCATCGACCCGGAACTCCGGCGAGAACTCGTAGCCCGCATTGGCGAACAGCGCCCAGGCGAAGTTCTCCTGCCCGTCGGCGAGGAAGGTCAGCTGCGGGTTCAGCGGATTGGTCGAGGGGCTGCGGAACACCGCCGTGACCCCGTTGCCGGTGTCGATCAGGTTGCCGGTCGAGATATAGCGGGTGGTGTCGATCAGGTAGCCGCCGACCATCCAGTTGAAGGCGCGCCCGTCCTCGGGCGAGGCCAGCCGGACTTCCTGGCTGAACGCCTTCACGTTGAGGTACTGGCTCTGGTTGATGTCGAAGCCGAAGAACTGGAACAGCAGCGATTCCCGGATCGGCAGGAAGTTGAACGCGTCGCCGGTGACGATTTCCGAAAGCGTGTCATAGGACGAGATCGAGGTCAGGACCGCGTTGTCGCCGGCATATTCGACCTTCAGCGCGACGTTGTAGATGTCGCGGTCGTTGCGCCCCGGGTTGTTCACCCGCACCGGGGCGATGGTGTTCACGTCATTGACGATGTTGTAGTAGAAGCCCTGCGTGCGCAACTGGTTGACGCTCGCGCGCAGGTCGAAGGTGAGCCGGTCGGTCGCCTCGACGATGAGGTTGCCGCGCAGCGAGAAATCCTCGACCGGGTCGGCATCTTCCCCGAGGAAGGTGTTGGGGATGAAGCCCTCGGTGTCGTACCACGAACCGGCGATGCGGAACTTGACGTTCTCGGCCAGCGGCCCGCTGATCCCGCCGCGCAGGAAGTAGCCGAAGCCATTGTCCACGCCCGCGGTGATGTTGCCGGAGAATTCGTCGGTCGGCTTCTTGGTCTGGATGATGATCGCCCCGCCGATGGCGTTGCGCCCGTAGAGGCCGCCCTGCGGGCCTTTCAGCACTTCGATCTGCTCGATGTCGAACAGGTCCTGGTTGAACTGCGCGGGGTTCACCTGCTGCACCCCGTCGACGATCACCGCGACGCTGGGCTCGGAATTGCGGTTCTGGGTGATGCCGCGGATGATGACGAAGGCGTTGCCCGCGTTCTGGGTCTCGACGAGGTTCACATTGGGCGTGAGCGCGATGAAGTCCGCCGGGCGCTCGATCCCGGCGTTCTGGATCGCCTGCGAATCGAAGGCGGTGACGGCGGCGGGGGTGTCCTGCAGGGTCTCGCTGCGGCGCAGGCCGGTGACGACGATGCCCTGGTTGTCGACGGTGTCCGCGGCCGGCGCGGCATCCTGCGCGGCCAGCGGCGCGGCGACGAGGGTGGCGGCCGCGATGGCGGTGCTGCCGAGGAGGCTGCGGGTGACGCGGCCCATGCCCGAAATCTTCATATCTCTCTCCCCTGTGCGCGCGCAGACGCGCCGCTCTTGTGGCGACCCCTCCCTGATTGGCTGGTTATGAAATTCGCAATGCGAAGTCAACTTCGATATGCGAAACTTTGGTGCTGTGGCGCATTGGCCACGGGAGGGCGCGCCGGATGCGCCCCGCCGCTCCCGCGTCATGCCGGAGCGGTGGCGATGTCGTTGTCACCTCGTCGCGATGTCGTCGCGCACCCGTCACGATGCGCTTGGGGCCTGCCCCTCAGGGCCGCAGGCTCGCCTCGAGCGCCGGCCAGCGCTTCAGCGCCGCCTCGATCTCGCCCGCCGCGCGGCGCAAGAGCGGAAGGCGGGTGCGGACCAGCTCGTCCTGCGAGATGCGGGTGGTGGAGGTCGAACAGTTGATCGACGCGATCACGCGCCTGTCGCGCCCGAAGACCGGCACCGCCACCGAGACGATGCCGTAATCGAGCTCGTCCAGCGCCGAATCATAGCCGCGCTCGGCGATCAGGGCGAGCCGGTCGGCCATCGCGGCACGGTCGGTCACGGTGCGCTCGGTGAAACGCTGGTAGGGGGCGCGGGCATAGAGCGGGGCGCGTTCGTCCTCGGGCAGGTGCGCGGCAATCGCCTTGCCGAGCGAGGTCGCGTGGAAGGGAAAGCGCGTCCCCACCCCCGCCGCGACACGGAACCTGCGGTCGGTCGAGACATGGGCGACATAGAGAATGTCGGCGCCCGAGAGCACAGCAAGGCTGGCGCTGTCCCCCGTCTGGTCGCGCAGGGCCTGCAAGGGCGGCAGCACCACCTGCTCGATCTGCATCGAGGCGAGGAAGGCCGAACCGATGGTCAGCACCGCCGGGCGCAGCAGGAACTTGCGCTCGTGCTGGCCGACATAGCCCAGCTCCACCAGCGTGATCAGGCAGCGCCGCGCCACGGCGGGCGGCAGCGCGGTCTTGGCGGCGACCTCCGAGAGGGTCATCTCCGGATGATCCTCGTCGAACGCTTTCAGCACGCGCAATCCGCGTTCGAGCGTCGAGAGGAACTCCGGGTCTTTTCCTGCCGCTTCAGCCTCTGCGGATCCCATGCACCGGCCTTTCGATGGAGCGGCGGATCGCCGCATCGTCTGCCCCCAATAGGGGCGGCGCAGTGACGCTGTCCATCCGCTCGCCGTCGAAGGACAGGGGGAATCGGATGGTGCGGAAGGGCCCCTTGGGCCCGTCCGGATCGGCGACCTCGAGCCCGAGCACCTTCGCCTGCTCGGTCGCGAGCACCTCGGCACTGTCGTAGACCGGCGAATTGGGTACTTCGAGGCGGGTCAGCTCGGCGGTCCATTCGGCGCGGGTGCGGGTGGCGAAGATCGGCGCGAGGAAGGCGACGACATCCTCGTAATGGTCGATGCGCGCCTCGCGGGTGGCGAATTCGGGCCGTTCCAGCATGTCGGGCTGGCCGATCGCGGCGGCGAGGTTCTCCCAGAACTTGGGCGGGGAGGACATGTGCAGCGCCAGCCACTTGCCGTCCGAACACTGGAAGACATAGCTCTGCGAGACGTGGGGGCGGCTGTAGGGCCCCATCACCTGGTCGGCGGAGAGCAGGTGGGTGAAATCGTCGAGGTTGAAGTGGCACATCGCCTCGAACATCGAGGTCTCGACCACCCGGCCGCGCCCCGTCCAGTGCCGCTCGTTGAGCGCGGCGAGGATGCCGAGAGCGGTGTAGAAGCCGGTCATGGCATCGGCGATGGCCGGGCCGACGACGCGGGGGTGCTCGGGGTTGACGAGCAGCCGCAGGAACCCGCTCGCGGCCTGGGCGACGGTGTCGAAGGCGGGGCGGTCACGCTCCGGCCCCTCGCTACCGAAGCCCGAGATGGCGGCATAGACGAGGCGCGGGTTGATGCCCTGGAGCCGCTTCGCATCGACCTTCAGCCGGTCGGCAACGCCGGGGCGGAAGTTCTGGATGAACACGTCGGCGCGTTCCACCAGCGCATCGAGCACCGAAAGATCGCTTTCCTTCTTGGGGTCGATCGTGATTGAACGCTTGTTCCGGTTATAGGTCTGGAAGTGGGGCGAGTAGAGCTCGCCCTTGAAGCTGCGGAAGGGGTCGCCCGTGCCGGGCTGCTCGATCTTGATCACATCCGCGCCGAGGTCGGCCAGCAGCATCCCCGCGGCAGGCCCGGTGATGAAGGTGCCCATTTCGAGCACCGTAACGCCTGCTAGGGGCCGAGCGGTCATCCTGCGTATCCCATCTGCTTGCCTGTTGGAGAATGTGATACTATATTCTTCGCATACCGAAATCAACTTCGATTAGCGAAAAAGGACCCGGGATGCGCATCGGCAAGCAGGATAACGCCGTCACCTCGATCTGCACCTCCGATGCGACCAGCATCACCGTGCGCGGGCTCGACCTGTGCTCCGAGGTGATCGGTCAGGTCGATTTCACCAGCTATTTCTGGCTCCTGGTGACGGGCACCATGCCCTCTCCGCCCCAGAAGGCGCTGGCCGATGCGGTGCTCTGCGCCATCGCCGAACACGGGCTGGTGCCCAGCGTCGTCGCCACCCGCATGACCTACGCCGCCGCGCCCGAAGCCTTCCACGGCGCGGTCGCTGCGGGGCTGCTCGGCTGCGGGAGCGTGGTGCTCGGGAGCGCCGAGGTGGCGGGGCGGTTCTATGCGCAGGTCGTCGCCGAAGGGGGCGATCCCGCCGCTGCCGCCACCGCGGCGGTCAAGGCCCTGCGCGCCGAGAAGAAGGCGATCCCCGGCTTCGGCCACCCCCAGCATTCGGGCGGCGATCCACGCGCGCACCGGCTGCTGGCGCTGGCGAAGGAGCACGGGATGGAGGGCAAGCACATCGCCATGCTGCGCACCATCGAGGCCGTGCTGCCCGAGGCCATCGGCCGCAGCCTGCCGATCAACGTCAACGGCGCCATCCCTGCCGTGATGCTCGACGCGGGCTTTCCGCTCGCGGCGCTCAAGGGCATCTCGCTCCTCGCCCGCACCGCGAGCCTCATCGCCCATCTCCAGGAGGAGACCGAGCGTCCGATCGGCTTCATCATGTCGGGCGCGGCGGCCGAGCGCATCGGGTTCGACGACGGCAGCGGCGAATAGCTTGATCCCGGGAGTGCCCCGCGCCACTGTCCCGCGGCAAGGACAAGGGGCATGGGCATGATCGGACGGCAACTCATCGCACTGGCAGCGGCGCTCGCGGCGACACCCGCGCTCGCCGATGCACCCCTGCCTCTCACCGAGACGGAGCAGGCCGCTCCCACCCTCCCCCCGATCCTCGCCCCCCGCGAGCGCGCGGCGCTGGAAAACCGCATCCTCGCCGAAAGGCTCGATACCATCGTCCCGCAGATCATGCGCGAGGAGGGGATCGACCTGTGGCTGCTGGTCGCGCGCGAATATTTCGAGGAGCCGGTTGTCGCCACCATGCTCGACGCCGAGAACATGCATGCGCGGCGGCGGACGATCCTGATCTTCCACGATCCCGGCGAGGGCAAGCCGGTCGAGCGCCTGACGGTCAGCCGCTACGGCCTCGGCGGGCTGTTCGCCCCCGCGTGGGACCCGGACAAGCAGCCCGACCAGTGGCAGGCGGTCGCCGATCTGATCGCCGCGCGCGATCCGGCCAAGATCGCGGTCAACTCCAGCGATCTCTACCAGTTCGCAGACGGGATGACCCTGAGCCAGTACGACCGCTTCATGGCCGCCCTCCCCGCCGGCCTCAAGGGCCGCGTGGTCTCGGGCGAGACGCTCGCGATCCGCTGGCTCGAGACCCGCTTGCCCTCCGAGATGGCGCTCTATCCCACCGTGGTGCGCATCGCCCATGCGGTGATCGGCGAGGCCTTTTCGCGCAAGGTCATCACCCCCGGCGTCACCACCGCCGAGGAGGTGCAGTGGTGGTATCGCGACCGGCTGATGCAGCTCGGCCTGACGCCGTGGTTCCACCCCTCGGTCGCGATCCAGCGGCAGGGCGCGAAGGGGATGCTGGAGGGCGCGGAGGTGATCCGGCCGGGCGACCTGCTGTGGACCGATTTCGGCATCACCTACCTCAGGCTCAACACCGACACCCAGCACCTCGCCTATGTGCTGAAGCCCGGCGAGACCGAAGCGCCCGCGGGCCTGAGGGCGGGGCTGGCGAACAGCAACAGGGTGCAGGATTTCCTCACCCGCGCCTTCAGGGTCGGGCGCTCGGGCAACGAGGCGCTGGCGATCGCGCGCGCCGATGCGATCGCGGCGGGGCTCGATCCCTCGATCTACACCCACCCCATCGGCCACCACGGCCACGGCGCAGGCCCGAGCATCGGCTTCTGGGACAACCAGAACGCCGATCCGCGCGGGGACGGCCCGATCCGGGCGAACACCGCCTGGTCGATCGAACTCACGTCCTACGCGAACGTGCCCGAATGGGGCGGCCAGCGGGTCGATTTCCGCACGGAGGAGGACGCCTTCTTCGACGGCCAGAGCGTGCGCTACATCGACGGACGCCAGACCGAAATCACGCTGATTCCCTCGGACTAGCGGCTCGACGATCCCGTTCCGCGCGCACGGGTCCTGACCCGGTAAACGTCGGTCAGCGCGGTGATGTAGAGTTCCGAGAGATCCGCCCCGCCCCAGGCGAGATTGGTGGCGCGCTTGGGGGTGGCAAGGCGCTCGATCACTGCGCCGCGCGCGGGATCGACCACGCAGATGCCGCCGGGGCAGGTGAACCAGACCCGTCCCTCGGTGTCGACCCTGACCCCGTCGACGCGGCCCGGCTTGCTCTCGTCGGTCACATCCGCGACCAGCCGCTTGCCCGAGGCGGTGCCATCGGCGGAGAGATCATAGGCCCAGAGCGTCTGCGTCGCGGTGTCGCCGACATAGAGCACCCGCTCGTCGGGCGAGAGCGCGAGGCCGTTGGGACGCGAGAGCGCGTCGTCGATCAGCACCGTCCGCCCGCTTGCCTCGTCGAGCGCGAAGACGCCCGAGAAGGCCAGCTCCGCCGCGCGCTGGCCGAGGCCATAGGGCGGATCGGTGAACAGGATCAGCCCGTCGCTGCGCACGACCACGTCATTGGGGCTGTTGAGGCGCTTGCCCTCATAGCGCGCGGCGATGGTCTGGCGTCCGCCCTCGCTGGTCCAGCGGGTGATCTCGCCGCTGCCATGTTCGGCGTTGAGCAGCCTGCCCTCGCGGTCGAAGGTATGTCCGTTGGCGTTGGCACTGGGGGTGTAGAGCACCTCGGGCGCGCCCTCGCCGGGGGTCAGGACGTAGACCGTGTCGCCGGGAATGTCGCTGAAGATCAGCCGGGCCCCGTCCCACGCCGGGCCTTCGGTGAAGGTGTAGCCGGTGGCGGCAAGCTCGAGGCTACCCTCGACGATCAGCGGCGCAGCCTCCTCGGCGGCGAGAGCGCCTGCCGTCCATGCCGCCGCCAGCCCCGCGATCATTGTCCAAGCCCTGCCCATCGCCTGCTCCTCCTCGTTCCGTCCTGCGAGCAGAGTGCCCTGCCGCGCCGCGCCATGCCAGCACTTTTGAGGGGACCCGCAAGGGTTGCATGAGGCCCGCGCGGGGGGCATGGGGAGCGCCAGACAGGAGACCCCCACATGCGTCAGATCGACCACTTCATCGTCGGCGAGACCCCCGCCCCCACCCGCAAGCACAAGGTCTGGAACCCCTCGACCGGCGAGGTGCAGGCCGAAGTCGCGCTCGGCGATGCCGCCCTGCTCGCCCGGGCGGTGGAGACCGCGAAGCGCGTCCAGCCCGCATGGGCTGCCACCAACCCGCAGCGCCGCGCGCGGGTGATGTTCGCCTTCAAGGAACTGGTCGAGGCGAACATGCAGTCGCTCGCCGAAATGCTCTCCTCCGAGCACGGCAAGACCGTCCCCGACGCACGCGGCGACGTGCAGCGCGGCCTTGAAGTGATCGAGTATGCCTGCGGTCTGCCGCAGATCATGAAGGGCGAATACACCCACGGCGCGGGGCCGGGGATCGACGTCTATTCGATGCGCCAGCCGCTCGGCATCGGCGCGGGCATCACCCCGTTCAACTTCCCGGCGATGATCCCGATGTGGATGTTCGGCATGGCGTGCGCGGCGGGCAATGCCTTCATCCTCAAGCCTTCGGAACGCGACCCCTCGGTGCCGGTGCGTCTGGCCGAACTGTTCGTCGAAGCGGGCGCGCCCGAGGGCCTGCTGCAGGTCGTCCACGGGGACAAGGAGATGGTCGACGCGATCATCGATCACCCCGATATCGCCGCCATCAGCTTCGTCGGCAGCTCCGACATCGCGCAGTACATCTACGCGCGCGGTTCGGCGAACAACAAGCGCGTCCAGGCCTTCGGCGGGGCGAAGAACCACGGGATCGTGCTGCCCGATGCGGACTTGGATCAGGTCGTGACCGACCTGACCGGCGCGGCCTTCGGCTCGGCGGGCGAACGCTGCATGGCGCTTCCCGTCGTGGTGCCGGTGGGCGAGGAAACCGCCGAAAAGCTCAAGGAGAAGCTGCTCAAGTCGATCGCGGGCCTGCGCATCGGCGTCTCCAACGATCCCGATGCCGATTACGGCCCGGTCGTCACGCCCGAGCACAAGGCGCGGATCGAGCAGTGGATCACCACCGCCGAGGAAGAGGGCGCCGAGATCGTCGTCGACGGGCGCGGCTTCACGCTTCAGGGCCACGAGAAGGGCTTCTTCGTCGGCCCGACGCTGATCGATCACGTGACCCCGCAGATGCGCTCCTATCAGGAGGAGATCTTCGGCCCCGTGCTCCAGATCGTGCGTGCTGCCGATTTCGAACACGCGCTGCGGCTCCCCTCGGAGCACCAGTATGGCAACGGCGTCGCGATCTTCACCCGCAACGGCCACGCCGCGCGCGAATTCGCGGCGCGGGTCAATGTCGGGATGGTCGGCATCAACGTGCCGATCCCGGTGCCGGTCGCCTACCACTCCTTCGGCGGGTGGAAGCGTTCGGGCTTCGGCGACATCGACCAGTACGGCGTGGAAGGTCTGAGGTTCTGGACCAAGAACAAGAAGATCACCCAGCGCTGGCCAGACGGCGGCGGCGACGGCAGCAACGCCTTCGTCATCCCGACGATGGGGTGATCGTCCCGTTTCGCTGCGCAAGATAAGGCAAAAACTGCAACAGATTCCGCTCGTCTTGCGGAAAGAACGTTCCGACGCCTTGGAACTGTCACACGCTTCGGGTTATGTCTCGAAGCTATGGAGAGTTGCAGGAAAGTCACCGCCCTCGTCCTCGCGGGCAGACGTGCCGGCGCCCTTGACCCCCTCGCGGCGCGCGCGGGTGTGGCGCAGAAGGCGGTCGTGCCCGTGGGCGGCGTGCCGATGATCGAGCGTGTGGTGCAGCAGGTCGCCGCCTGCCCCGATGTCGGCGCGATCCGGATCGTCGCTCACGAGCATGACGAGATCGCCGCCCTGCCCGGCATAGCCGCGCTCGTGCGGGCGGGCCGGCTGTCCTTCGTCGCGGGCCATCACAATCTGGTCGACTCCGTCGTGG
Organism: Porphyrobacter sp. THAI-01a; assembly: GCF_056868655.1. Lineage (NCBI taxonomy): Bacteria > Pseudomonadati > Pseudomonadota > Alphaproteobacteria > Sphingomonadales > Erythrobacteraceae > Porphyrobacter > Porphyrobacter sp. THAI-01a. The sequence goes on from NZ_CP180579.1 coordinate 2,784,726, forward strand.
CGGGGGCCGAGGGGGCGGCATTCCCGGTGATGATCACCACTGCGGACAACTGCCTCGTCACGCCCGAGGGCTACGGCGAATTCGTCGCCGGATGCCGCGCCGCACGGGCCGAGGGCGCAGCGGGGCTCGCACGGGAGGAGGACGTCAAGGCCGCCGATCCGCAGGGCCAGCAGCGTTTCTACAAGTTCCGCGACGGGGGCTATTCCAACTGCAACCTCTACTGGCTGGGCAGCGAGCGCGCGGTCAAGGCGGCGGAGATCTGGCGGGAGGGCGGGCAGTTCGTGAAGTTCCCGCGCCGCATCATCAAGGCCTTCGGGCTCCTCAACCTCCTCCGCTTCATGCTCGGCAACGGCACCAAGGAGAAGCTTTTCGCGCAGATTTCCCGCCGCTTCGGGCTCCGGCTTGTCCCGGTGGTGCTGTCGGACGGCCACTATGCCATCGACGTCGACAACGAAACGACCTTTGCGGTGACGGAAAAAATCCTTATCTGCCGCGAACGCAAAGAGGCTGTCGCACCTCGCGTATCTGCTGCTCACTGATTTTCCGCGAGGCACAAGGGTCACCATGAAGCGGGTCTTCGCCAACATGGGCTGGCTGCTGGGCGGACGCGGGTTCAACGCGGTGCTGAGCCTCGTCTACCTCGCGATCGCCGCGCGCACGCTGGGGACGGAGGGCTTCGGCCACTTCGCCCTCATCATCGCGCTGGCGCAGGCGATGGTCGGCTTCTCGAGCTTCCAGACCTGGCAGTTCATCGTGCGCTGGGGCGCGGACCCGGATGCGCCCGGCGTCGATCTCGCCCGGGCGCGCGAGGCGACCGGCTTTGCCGTCGGGCTCGATCTGATCTCGGTGATCGGCGGATCGCTGGTGTCGGTGCTGGTGGTGATGACCGCGCCGCTGTGGCTCGACGTGCCGCGCGAGCTGTTGTGGCTGGCGCTGTTCTTCTGCGTCATCTCGCTGGCGACGATCCGCACCACGCCTACGGGCATCCTGCGCCTCCATTCGGCCTATGGCAAGGCGACCGGCGCCGAGGCGGTGCAGCCGGTGGTGCGCACGCTCGGCTCTGTGCTGGCATGGTGGCTGATGCCGGACGTGACGGGCTTCATCCTCGCCTATGCGGCCTCGGAGGTCCTGACCTTCCTCGCGCTGTGGATGGTGGCGGCGCGGGTGCAGCCGGTGAGCCTCGCCTCGGTGAGCCTGCGGAGCATCCCCGCACGCCACCGCGATGCATGGCGCTTCGTGTGGTCGACCAACATGTCGGGCAGCCTCGCGGTGGCGGGCAAGCAGGTGATGATCCTGCTGGTCGGCACCTTCGGCGGGGCCTACCTGGCGGGCGGCTTCCGCATCGCCAACCAGCTGGGCGTGGCCCTGATCGCGCTCGCGCAGACGATCTCCAAGGCGATCCTGCCCGAGCTCGTCCAGTCGCGCGACGGGGCGGTCGAGATCGCGCGGCGCATGGCCAACATCGCCGCGATGGCAGGGGTGACGGCGGTGGTGACCGCGATCCTGTTCGGCCGCCAGGGCATCGCGCTGGTCGCGGGCGAGGAGTTCACCGGCTTCTACTGGGCGATGATCATCCTCTCGATCGCCGGCGCGGTCGAACTGGTCGGGGCGAGCCTCGAAAGCCTGCTGGTCTCGGCCGGCAAGGCGCATGTCGCCTTCCTTGTCCGGCTGTTCCCGACGATCCTCGCGCTGCTGATGCTGGAAATGGCGATCGACTGGAAGGGGGCGCAGGGGGCGGGCTTTGCGGTGCTCGGCTCGAGCATCCTTGCGGTGGTCGGCTTCTACGTGGCGATCGTGAACCTCAAGCAGTTCAGGCTGGTGGTGGAGCCGGACGAAGAAGGGGCGGACCAGCGGCCCGCCCCTCCGAAAATCTGAAGCCCGTTCGGGCTGAGCCTGTCGAAGCCCTGCACTTTCCTTCTGGCGCTTGCGCGGCCCGGAAGAACAGGACGGTCCTTCGACAAGCTCAGGACGAACGGAAGCTGTGCTCAGTCACCCCTCATACGCCAGCTTCGGCTTCCTCGCCGCGCCGGTTTCGTCGAGGCGGCGACGGGGCGAGTAGTAGGGCGCCTGCTTCAGCCCCTCGTCCCCTTCCAGCGCGCGTTCCACCACACCGCGGAAAGCGGCGATGAACTGGTCGATCGCGGCCTTGCTCTCGGTCTCGGTCGGCTCGACCAGCATCGCGCCGTGGACCACGAGGGGGAAGTACACCGTCATCGGGTGGTAGCCCTCGTCGATCAGGCCCTTGGCGACATCCAGCGTCGAGAGACCGTTGGTGAAGTCCTTGTCGCCGAACAGGGCCTCGTGCATGCACGGCCCGCTCGCGCCGAAGGGGGCGTGGAGGATGTCCTCCATGCTGCGCAGGATGTAGTTGGCGTTGAGCACCGCGTCCTCGGCGACCTGCTTGAGGCCGTCCGCGCCGTGGCTGAGGATGTAGGTCAGCGCGCGGGTGAACATCCCCATCTGCCCATGGAAGGCGGTCATGCGCCCGAAGCTGGGGCCACGTTCCTCGCGGTTTTCCTCCTCGACGAGGTAGAAGCCCCCGGCATCGTCCTTGCGGACGAAGGGCAGCGGGGCGAAGGGCGCGAGGGCTTCCGACAGCACCACCGGCCCCGAACCCGGACCGCCGCCGCCGTGCGGGGTCGAGAAGGTCTTGTGGAGGTTGATGTGCATCGCATCGACGCCGAGGTCGCCGGGGCGCACCTTGCCGACGATGGCGTTGAAGTTGGCCCCGTCGCAATAGACGTAGCCGCCCGCCGCGTGAACCGCGTCGGCGATCTCGCGGAAGTCCTTCTCGAAGAGGCCGCAGGTGTTGGGGTTGGTGATCATCACGCCCGCAACGTCCGGCCCGAGGCGGGCTTTCAGCGCCGCCACGTCGACGCGGCCTTCGGGCGTGGCGGGGATGTCCTCGACCCGGTAGCCCGCGAAGGCGGCGGTCGCGGGGTTGGTGCCGTGGGCGCTCTCGGGCACCAGCACCACCTCGCGCGCGTCACCGCGCGCCTCGTGGGCGGCGCGGATCGCGAGAATGCCGCACAGCTCGCCGTGGGCGCCCGCCTTGGGGCTCATCGCAACGGCGGGCATGCCGGTGAGGGTGCAGAGCCACTGGCCGAGCTGGTGGATCACCTCCAGCGCCCCCTGCACCGCGTTCTGGGGCGCGAGCGGGTGGATGTCGGCGAAGCCGGGCAGGCGCGCGACCTTCTCGTTGAGGCGCGGGTTGTGCTTCATCGTGCACGAACCCAGCGGGAAGAAGCCGAGGTCGATCCCGTAGTTCTGGCGGCTGAGACGGGTGTAGTGGCGCACCGTCTCGGGCTCGGTCAGGCCGACAAGGCCGATCGCCTCCTCACGGGCGAGACCGCCGAGGCGGTTGGGCGCGTTGGTGTCGACCGCGGGAAGGTCGACGCCGGTCACATCGGCGCGGCCGATCTCGAACAGCAGCGGTTCTTCCAGCATCAGCCCGCGGTTGCCGGTGACGGTGGCGGGGCCGCCGTGGAAACCGTCCTCGGACACCTGCATCTCGGGCTTCCAGCCGCTCTTGTTGGGGGCGTTCATCACACGGTCTCCTTGATGCTGGCTTCAAGCTCCTGGGCGAGCCGCTCGATGTCTTCCTCGGTGGTGGTCTCGGTCACGGCGACGAGCAGCGCGTGTTCGAGCGCCTCGACCCCGGGGTAGAGCCGCCCGAGCGACACTCCGCCGAGCACGCCGCGGTCGGCAAGGTCGCGCACGATCTGCCGTGCGGGCTTGCCGCCCAGCATCAGCGTGAACTCGTTGAAGAAGGCGTTGTTGAGCACCTCGACGCCCGGCACCTTCGCCAACCGATCGGCGGCGAGGCAGGCGAGGCGGTGGTTCTCCGCCGCCAGCTGCCTGAGGCCCGTCTCGCCCAGCAGGGTCATGTGCACGGTGAAAGCCAGCGCGCAGAGCCCGGAATTGGTGCAGATGTTGCTGGTCGCCTTCTCGCGGCGGATGTGCTGCTCGCGAGTCGAGAGGGTGAGCACAAAGCCGCGCTTGCCCTCGGCGTCCGTCGTCTCGCCGCACAGGCGCCCGGGCATCTGGCGCACATGCTTGGGATCGCGCACCGCGAAGAGGCCGAGGTAGGGCCCGCCGAACTGGAGGCCGACACCGAGCGACTGGCCCTCGCCCACCACGATGTCCGCGCCCATTTCGCCCGGCGACTTGATCGCGCCGAGAGCCACGGGTTCGGTGTTCACCACCACCAGCAGCGCGCCCTTGGCATGGGCGGCTTCGGCGATCGGGGTGAGGTCGGCGATGCGCCCGAGGATGTCGGGATATTGCACCACGACGCAGGCGGTCTCCTCGTCGATGCGCCCGATCAGGCCCGAAAGCTCGGGATCGGGGGTGATCGCGGGGAGGGCGTCGGCGATGGTGTCGCCGGTGAAGTGCGCCATGGTCTTCACCACCTGCGCATAATGCGGATGCAGCGCGCCCGAGAGCACCGCGCGCTTCCTCTTGGTGACGCGGGTCGCCATCGCCACCGCCTCCCAGCACGCGGTCGAGCCGTCATACAGGGAGGCGTTCGCCACCGCGCAGCCATAGAGGCGGGCGACCTGCGTCTGGAACTCGAACAGCATCTGCAGCGTGCCCTGCGCGATTTCCGGCTGGTAGGGCGTATAGGCGGTCAGGAACTCGCCGCGCTGGATGATCGTGTCGACGCTGGCGGGCACGTGATGCCGGTAGGCCCCCGCGCCGAGGAAGAACGGCACCTCGCCTGCCACCAGGTTCTTCGCCGCCAGCGCCTTCATGTGGCGTTCGACCGCCATCTCGCTGGCGTGCATCGGCAGCCCGTGGATCGGCCCGTCGAGACGGGCGACCTCGGGCACATCGACGAACAGGTCGTCGATGGTCGAAGCGCCGATTTTCGCCAGCATCGCCTGCCGGTCGGTGTCGGTCAAAGGAAGGTAGCGCATGGGTGTTCAGCCTCGGCTTGGAGAGGAGGTGGGAGGTGTCAGAGGCTCTCGACGAAGGCCTTGTAGCCGTCTTCGTCCATCAGCTTGTCGAGCTCGCCCGCATCGGCGATCGTCATCTTGAAGAACCAGCCGCCGTCCTCGGGCGCGGAATTGACCAGCGAGGGGTCGTCTTCGAGCGCACTGTTGGTCTCGGTGACCTCGCCGGTGATGGGCGCATAGACGTCGGAAGCGGCCTTGACGGACTCGACCACGGCCGCGTCCTTGCCCTGCTCGATCATCGCGCCGACTTCGGGCAGTTCGACGAAGACGATGTCGCCGAGCTGGCCCTGCGCATAATCGGTGATGCCGACGGTCGCGATGTCATCCTCGACGTCGATCCATTCGTGTTCGTCAGTGTAGTAACGCGGCATGGTTCAGTTCCCCCTGTGATAGCGGTGCGGGACAAAAGGTGTGGGCGAGACGGTGGCGGCGAGGCGCTTGCCCCGGACCTCCACCTCGAGAGCGGTGCCGTTGGCGGCATGGGCGGCAGCGACATAGGCCATGGCGATGGGCGCGCCGAGCGTGGGCGAGAAGCCGCCGCTGGTGACGGTGCCGACCTTATCGCTGCCGACGAAGACCTCGGCGCCCTCGCGCGCGGGGAGGCGGCCTTCGATCCTGAGGCCGACCCACTTGCGGGCCGTGCCCTCATTGATTTCGCGGATGATCCGGTCCGCGCCCGGGAAGCCGCCTTCCGTGCGGCGACGCTTGTTGATGCCGAAGATCAGCCCGGCCTCGATCGGGCTGGTTTCGGGCGAGAGGTCGTGGCCGTAGAGCGGGAGGCCCGCCTCGAGCCGCAGCGAATCCCGCGCGCCCAATCCGATGGGCTTCACCTCGGGCTCGGCGCAAAGCAGGTCCGCGATTTCGGCCGCTGCCTCGGCGGGGAGCGAGATCTCGAACCCGTCCTCGCCGGTATAGCCCGCCCGCGCGATCTGCACCGGATGGCCCGCGAGGGTGAACTGGCCGAACTTCATGAAGGTCAGCGCCGCCGCATCCGGCACGTGGCGGGCGAGCGCGTCCACCGCCTTCGGCCCCTGCAGCGCCAGCAGCGCGTGCTCGTCAAGATGGTTGAGGGTGATGTCGTCCGGCAGGGCCTCGCGCAGGGTGCCGATGTCGTCCCACTTGGTCGCACCGTTGACGACGAGGTAGAGCGAACCGTCCGCAAGCCGCGAGACCATCAGGTCGTCGAGCACCCCGCCCTCGTCGTCCAGCAGCAGCGAATAGCGCTGCGCGCCGGGCTTGAGCGTCGACAGGTCGATCGGCAGCACGGCTTCGACAGCGGCATCAAGCCCTTCGCCCGAAAGCACCAGCTGGCCCATGTGGCTGACATCGAACAGGCCCGCACTCTCGCGCGTCCAGGTGTGCTCGGCAACGATGCCCTCATACTGGATCGGCATCTCGTAGCCCGCGAAAGGCACCATCCGCGCACCCCGCGCGCGGTGCCAGGCATCGAGCGGCAGCGCCTCGAGCGGCAGGTCTTCGAGAGTGTCGTCGCTATCGTGGTCGCTCATCAGGGGCCTTCCCGGGCAGAATACGGCAGTCCGGCAGCGCCAGCGCGCTACCCATTAACTGCCCCCTCTGTCGGGTGACCTGAGAGCTTCGGCGGGCCGCAGGCGGCCAGCCTCCCCTTCGGTGGCCCCGGACAGGTCCGGGACGCTTTCCAGAGTGTCATGCAGCCGAGCGGTCCGGTGGCCTGAGAGTTTCCGGGGCGGTTGCTCCTTCGGCGCCTCTGCCCTTTCGCGAAGGGCATCGGGCTCTCCCGCTCGCCTGCCCGCACGAGAATCGCTCCTCGGGCGGAAGACGCCCCTGCCCTGTCCGAATTGCTGCACCGCGTCAATCGGGCGATCGCCGGTTTGCCGTGTGAAAAACGCATTTGCGGAAGGCGGCGCGGCTGAATAGACACCGGCGCGGGATGAACCTCACCGAAATCTACCTGATCGCCCTGACGATCATCTTCGCGGTGCCGTGGCTCGTGTGGCGGCTGCTGCGCACCGACTACTGGGCGCCGCTGGTGGTGGTGCAGATCGTGGGCGGCATCCTGCTGGGGCCGGGCGTGCTCGGCGCGGTGTTTCCCGACTACTACGCCTTCGTCTTCCGGCCGGACGTGATCGTGGCGCTGAACGGCGTGGCGTGGTGGGCGGTGATGCTGTTCGTGTGGATCGCCGGGATCGAGCTCGACCTCTCCCAGGCGTGGAAGCACCGCGGCGAGACGGGGCTGACCGCGGGCCTCGCGCTGGGGATGCCGCTGCTGGGGGGAACGGCGGCGGCGGCGGTGATCCTGCAATTCCCTGGCTGGCGCGGCCCGAGCGGGCAATACTGGCAGGCGCTGCTCGGCATCGGCATGGCCTGCGCGGTGACGGCGCTCCCCATCCTCGTGCTGTTGATGGAGAAGCTCGGCATCCTGCGCGAACAGCTAGGCCAGCGCATTCTGCGCTACGCCAGCCTCGACGATATCGCGATCTGGGGCGTGCTGGCGATCATCCTGCTCGACTGGGAGCGGATCGGGCGGCAGGCGGTGTTCCTCGTGGGCTTCGCGCTTGCCGCGCTGGCGGTGCGCTGGCTGATGGCGCGCCTGTCCGAGGCGGACCGCTGGCCGGTGGGCCTGATCTGGCTCGCCGTCTGCGGCCTTGCGGGCGACTGGTCGGGGCTGCACTACATGGTCGGCGCCTTCCTCGCGGGCGTGGTGCTCGACGCCAAGTGGTTCGGCCACGAGGCGATGGACCGCTTCCGCAACGTCGTGCTGCTGACGGTAATGCCGGTGTTCTTCCTCTCCACGGGCCTCAGGACCCAGTGGGAGGGCGGCGGGCTCGCCGTCTTCGGCGTCGCCGCGCTGCTGCTTGCGGCGGCGGTGGGCGGGAAGATCCTCGGCGTCCACATCGCCGGGCGGCTGCTCGGCTGGAGCCGCACCGAGGCGAGCCTCATCGGCTGGCTGCTCCAGACCAAGGCGCTGATCATGATCATCTTCGCCAACATCCTGCTCGACAAGGCCGTGATCACGCCGACGACCTTCACTGCGCTGCTGCTGATGGCGGTGGGGAGCACGATGCTGACCAAGCCATTCGCGACGCCGCTCATCGCCAAGCTGGGCGAGCGGGTGAAGGCGGAGGCCTAGTCCGCCCCTGATTCCGTTCGCCTCGAGCGAAGTCGAGAGGCCTGTCTGGGTGTCTCGACTGCGCTCGACACGAACGGGATTATCGCTCCCCCGCCATCTCCAGCGCCCGCGCCATCAGTTCGCGTTCGCGCGAGGTGAAGGTGCCGGTGTCCTCGCCGCCCGCCGGGGGCGGGTTCTCGGTGGTGAAATAGGCAAAGCCCCGGCCCTCCAACGTGTCGAAGAACAGGCCCGAGAGCAGCCCGTAGGCCTCGCCCGAATGGCCGATATAGGGCACGCCGCGCCCGAACAGCGCATCGTCGCAGGCCTCGTCCGTATCCTCCGGGGCCTCCTCCGCCTCGATCAGCTGCATGGCGAGGCCGTAGCGGCAGAACAGCGCCTGCCCGGGATTGCGCCCGGCCAGCAGCGCGTCGCGCGCGGGGATCATGGTGGCGCGCTCGAACACGCCTTCCTGCTCGGCGACGAGCGCGCGGCCGATCTTCGCGAGGTCCACCATTCCGATCCTGAGCCCCCCCTGCGGCGAGAAGACCGAGGCGTTGGTGCCCGGCACATAGGCGTCGAGGTCGCAAGGCGTCCCCGCGGCGACGGGGATCGTGCAGGCGGGCGGCAGCCGGTCCGGCCCGTCGGCGGCGATCTCGCCGGTGTCGCGGTAGAGCGTCACCGCGCGGGCCGCCATGCCGGGGCCGCAGCCGATCCAGTTGAAGCAGGCCTTCACGCCGAGCGGTGCGAAGACCAGCCGCTCGACGAGGCGGTCGTAACGCTCGCCCGAGGCCGCCTCGAGCACGGTCGCCACCAGCGGCGAGCCTAGGTTCGCATATTCGAACGCCGCCGCGCCCGGAGGGCCGGTGTCGCGCCAGGAGCCAGGGTCGGCGAACTTCGCTTCGAGGCTCTCCCCGAGCGGGATGCTGTAGCCGCCTGCGTCCGACAGGCCGGCGCGGTGCATCAGCAGGTGAGTGAGGGTGACGGGAGCATCGGGGTGCCGGGGAGAGCGCAGCTTCCAGCCGAGATAGTCCGACACGTCCCGGTCGAAATCGACCTTGCCCTCGGCCCGCAGCCGCAGCGCCGCGAGCGCCATGACCAGCTTGGAGACGCTGGCGATCCGCACCGGATCATTGGCCTCTACCGCGCGTCCGGTGGCCTTGTTGGCCAGCCCCTCGACGATCAGCGGGCGGACCGTCTGCTGGTCGAAATAGACGACGACGGCCGCAGGCGGCGGCGCATCCTGCGCGGCGAGCGGCACGGCGGCGAGGCAGGCAAGGGCGGCGATGATACGGCGGATCATGCCGCGCATCATCGCCGCCCTGCGCGCAGGGTCAATCGAGATTCGGCCTGAGCCAGCGTTCCGCCTGCTCGACGCTCACGCCCCTGCGGCGGGCATAGTCCTCGAGCTGGTCGCGGCCCACGCGGGCGACGCCGAAATACTCGGCCTCGGGGTGGCCGAAATAGAACCCGCTCACCGCTGCGGTCGGCCACATGGCGAAGCTTTCGGTGAGGGTCAGCCCGGCATTCGCGGGCGCATCCAGAAGGTCGAAGAGGATCGGCTTCAGCGAGTGATCGGGGCAGGCCGGATAGCCCGGCGCCGGACGGATGCCGCGATATTCCTCCTTGATCAGCGCAGCGTTGGTGAGCTGCTCGTTGGGGGCATAGCCCCACAGCGTGGTGCGCACGTGCTGGTGGAGGGCTTCGGCGAAGGCTTCGGCGAAACGATCGGCCAGCGCCTTCAGCAGGATGTCGGAATAATCGTCCTTGTCGGCCTGGAAGCGCGCCGAATGACTGTCGATCCCGTGGATGCCGACTGCAAAGCCGCCGATCCAGTCGCCCGCCGGGTCGATGAAGTCGGCAAGGCACATGTTGGCGCGGTCGCGGCTCTTCTTGACCTGCTGGCGCAGGAAGGGGAGGCGCACGTGCTCCTCCTGGTCGACAAGGTGGATGGTCACGTCATCCCCGTCGCGCGCGCAGGGCCACAGGCCCGCAACGCCGCGCGCGGTCAGCCACTTCTCGGCGATAATCCGGTCGAGCATCGCATTGGCATCGGCGAAGAGTTGGGTCGCGGTCTCGCCCACCACCTCGTCGGTGAGGATCGCGGGGTAGTTGCCGTGGAGTTCCCAGGCGCGGAAGAAGGGCGTCCAGTCGATGAAGTCGCGCAGGTGCGCCAAGTCCCAGTCGGGGAAGACATGCACGCCCGGCTGTTCCGGCGGCGCGGGCTTGTCGGACAGGAAGGCGTCGTAGAAATTGGCCCGCGCTTCCTCGAGCGGCAGCAGCACCGAGGCGCTCTTGCCCGCCCGCGCATCGCGGACATGGGTGTATTCGTCGGCGACCTCGGCCACGTAATCGTCGCGCTGGGTGTCGGAGAGGAGCTTCGAGGCCACCCCCACCGCGCGGCTCGCATCGAGCACGTGGATCACCGGGCCATCATAGGCGGGGTCGATCTTGAGCGCGGTGTGCACCTTGCTGGTCGTCGCCCCGCCGATCAGCAGCGGCATGGTCATGCCGGCGCGCTGCATCTCCTCGGCGACTGTCACCATCTCGTCCAGCGAGGGCGTGATGAGGCCCGACAGCCCGATCATGTCGGCCTTGTTGTCGTTGGCGGCGGCGAGGATCGTCGGCCAGGGCACCATGACGCCGAGGTCGATCACTTCATATCCGTTGCACTGGAGCACCACGCCGACGATGTTCTTGCCGATGTCGTGAACGTCGCCCTTCACCGTCGCCATGATGATCTTGCCCTTGGCCTTGCGGTCCTCCTCGGGGAGGAGGTCCTTCTCGGCCTCGATGAAGGGGATGAGGTGGGCGACGGCCTTCTTCATCACGCGCGCGGATTTCACGACCTGGGGGAGGAACATCTTGCCGCTCCCGAACAGGTCGCCGACGACATTCATGCCGTCCATCAGCGGGCCTTCGATCACCTCGATCGGGCGATTGGCCGACTGGCGCGCTTCCTCGGTGTCCTCGACGATGTGCGCGTCGATGCCCTTCACCAGCGCGTGTTCGAGCCGCTTGGTGACAGGCCAGCCGCGCCATTCCTCGGCTTCCTTCTCGGCCCTGGCGTCCTTGCCCTTGAAGCTTTCGGCGAGCGTGATGAGGCGTTCCGTGGCGTCGGGATCGCGGTTGAGGATCACGTCCTCGCACGCCTCGCGCAGGGCGGGGTCGATCTGGTCGTAAACGTCGAGCTGGCCCGCATTGACGATCGCCATGTCGAGGCCCGCGGGGATCGCGTGGTAGAGGAACACCGAGTGCATCGCCCGGCGCACCGGCTCGTTCCCGCGGAAGGAGAAGGAGAGGTTGGAAAGGCCGCCCGAGTAGTGCGCGTGGGGGCAGAGTTGCCTGAGTTCCTTCACCGCCTCGATGAAGTCGACGCCGTAGTTGTTGTGTTCCTCGATCCCCGTCGCCACCGCGAAGATGTTGGGGTCGAAGATGATGTCCTCAGGGGGAAAGCCCTCATTGACGAGCAGGTCGTAGGCGCGCTTGCAGATCTCGACCTTGCGCTGCTTCGTGTCCGCCTGCCCGGTCTCGTCGAAGGCCATGACGACCACCGCCGCGCCGTAATCCATGCATTTGCGGGCGTGCTCGAGGAAGGCCTCCTCGCCCTCCTTCATGCTGATCGAGTTGACGATCGGCTTGCCCGAGACGCACTTGAGCCCCGCCTCAATCACCTCCCACTTGGAGCTGTCGATCATCACCGGCACGCGGGCGATATCCGGCTCGGCGGCGATCAGCTTGAGGAAGGTGGTCATCGCGTGGACCGCATCGAGCAGGCCCTCGTCCATGTTGACGTCGATCACCTGCGCGCCGTTCTCGACCTGCTGGCGCGCGACCTCGACCGCGGCGGCATAGTCGCCGGCCATGATGAGCTTCTTGAACGCCGCCGAGCCGGTGACGTTGGTGCGCTCGCCGATATTGATGAAGCGGGAGGAGGATTGGGTCACTTTGTGTCTCTCAATTCCGTTCGCCCTGAGCTTGTCGAAGGGCTGCACTTCTCTTCAGAAGAAAAGGACAGTGCTTCGACAAGCTCAGCACGAACGGGTTCTTCTATGCAGCAATAAACGCCTCGAGCCCCGCCAGCTTCATCGCCGGTTCGGGCTGCGGGATGGCGCGCGGCGCGCTGTTCTCGACCGCCTTGGCGATCGCGGCGATGTGGGCGGGCGAGGAGCCGCAGCACCCGCCGAGGATGTTGACCTGCCCGTGATCGGCCCAGTCCTTGACCAGCCCGGCGGTGGTCTCCGGCTCCTCGTCATAGGCGCCGAGCTCGTTGGGCAGACCCGCGTTGGGGTAGATCAGCAGCAGCGCGTCGGCGATCTGCGAGAGCACCTTGACGTGCGGGCGCAGCTGCTCGGCGCCGAAGCTGCAATTGAGGCCGATGGTGAGCGGCTTCGCATGGCGGACCGCGTACCAGAAGGCCTCGACGGTGTGGCCCGAAAGGTTGCGGCCCGACAGGTCGGTCAATGTCATCGAGATCATCACCGGCACCTCGCGGCCCAGCTCGCGCTCGAGCTTCTTCACCGCCATGATCCCGGCCTTGGCGTTGAGGGTGTCGAACACGGTCTCGATCAGGATGAAGTCCACCCCGCCCTCGACCAGCGCGGCGGCCTGTTCGTGGTATACGTCGACGAGGTAATCGAAGTCGATCTCGCGGAAGCCCGGGTCCTCGACATCGGGGCTGAGCGAGAGGGTCTTGTTGGTCGGCCCGATCGCGCCCGCGACGAAGCGGGGCTTGCCGTCCCTGGCCGCATATTCATCCGCGAGCGCGCGCGCGATCTGGCCGCTGGCGAGGTTGATTTCGCGCACCAGCCCTTCGGCCGCATAATCGGCCTGGCTGATGCGGTTGGCCGAGAAGGTGTTGGTCGAGACCACGTCCGAGCCCGCATCGAGATAGGCGCGGGTGATGTCGGCGATCACGTCGGGGCGGGTCAGGGCGAGGATGTCGTTGTTGCCCTTCTGGTCGGCGGGCAGGCCCAGCGAACCGGCGTAGTCTTCCTCGGTCAGCTTGCGGTTCTGGATCTGCGTCCCGAAGGCGCCGTCGAAGATCAGAACGCGGCTTTTCGCGGCATCGAGCAGTTGCTGGCGGGCGCTCATTGTCCGGTCTCCTGCGGGCGCTTCCCGAGCATGTGGCAGATGGCGTAGGCGAGCTCGGGGCGGTTCAAGGTGTAGAAGTGGAAATCGCGCACCCCGCCCGCATAGAGGCGGCGGCACAGCTCGGCGGCGAGGGTGGCGGCGACCAGCTGGCGGGCGGCCGGCTTTTCGTCGAGGCCCTCGAACAGCCCATCCATCCACGCCGGGATCGCCGCCCCGCAGGCGCCTGCGAACTTGCGGGCCTGCGCGACATTGGTGACGGGGAGGATGCCGGGGAGGATCGGCGCGTCGATCCCCGCTGCGGCACACTGGTCACGGAAGCGGAAGAAGGTCTCGGCCGAGAAGAAGAACTGGCTGATCGCCCGCGTGGCGCCGGCATCGAGCTTGCGCTTGAGGTTGTCGATGTCATCCTGCGGCGAGAGCGCATCGGGGTGGGTCTCGGGATAGGCGGCGACAGAGATCTCGAAGGGGGCGATGGCCTTGAGGCCCGCCACCAGCTCGGCGGCGCTGGCATAGCCTTCGGGGTGCGGGGTGAAGGGCGCGCCCGGCTCGCCCGCATCGCCGCGCAGCGCGACGATGTGGCGCACGCCCGCTTCCCAGTATTGCTCGGCGACCTCGCGGATCTCGTCTTTCGAGGCGGCGACGCAGGTGAGGTGCGCGGCGGCGGGCATCTTCGCCTCGGCGATGATCCGCGCGACCGTGGCATGGGTGCGCTCGCGGGTCGATCCGCCCGCGCCGTAGGTGACCGAGACGAAGCTCGGCCCCAGCGGCCTCAGCTGGGTGACGGCATCCCACAGCTGCTCCTCCATCTTCGCGCTCTTGGGCGGGAAGAATTCGAAGCTCACCGCGACATCGCCGGGCAGCCCCGAGAACAGCGGGGTGTCGGTCGCGGTGCGGTATTCCTGAAGCTGGTCGAGGGTCGGGGTCATTTCGCGGTTTCCAGGGCAGCGGATTTGGGGGTGGCGGAGGCGCGGCGCTTGGCGGTCCAGATCTTGACGACCAGCGCCCCGCCGTCGAGCGCCAGCGGAGCGGCGACCGCGAAGCCGGCGGCGCGCAGCAGCTCGGCCATCTGGCGGTCGGAAAAGCCGAGGCGGGCGTGCTGGTGGCGGGTGCGCAGTTCCTCGTGATCGTGGCTGGCGAAGTCGACGATCGCGATCCGCCCGCCGCCGCGCAGCACGCGGGCCGCCTCGGCCAGCGCGGGGGCGGGATCGGGGGCGAAATGCAGCACCTGGTGCAGGATCACCGTATCGAAGCTGGCATCGGCGAAGGGCAGGTCGGCGAAATCGCCCTGCACCAGTTCGACGAGGGCCGTCGGCAGGTGCTGGAGCTTGGCGCGCGCCACCCGCAGCATCTCGAGGTTCTTGTCGAGCGCCACCACCCGCTCGGCCTTGTCGGCGAAGAGCTCTGCGATGCGGCCCGTGCCGGTGCCGATGTCGAGCAGGTGGCCGAGCGGCGCCTCGGCGAGCGCCTCGGCAAGCCGGGTCTCGACCTCGGCATCGGCGCTGTGGAGCGCGCGCAGCTCGTCCCATTCGCCGGCGTGGCGGGCGAAATAGGTCTCGGCGGCCGCCTCGCGCGCATCGCGGATCGCGGCGAGCTTCTTGCGATCGGCCTCGCACAGGGCGGCGAAGGCGGGTTCCTCGGCTTCGGCGATGGCGAGCAGGCGCTGCACCGCCTCGATCACCGGGCTGGCCGATTCGCTCTGGCGCAGGAACACCCAGCTTCCCTCGCGGCGGCGCTCGGCGAGGCCGGTGTCGCACAGGATGCCGACATGGCGCGAAACGCGCGGCTGGCTCTGCCCCAGCACCTGCGCGAGCTCGCCCACGGCAAGCTCCATGGTCCCCAGCAGGCGGGCGATGCGCAGCCGGGTGGGATCGCCCAGCGCCTTGAAGATGTCCTCGATCACCATTGTGCGGACATCATATAAAGACATTTTTATATGTGTAAATCACCCTCTGAGGGCGAGCGCGCCGAAACCGGTCGGGCGGATGCGCGAAGTGGTTGATCAGCCCAGCACAATCGGCGCCGCGCCGTCGCTCGGCCGGAACAGGTCCGCGCGCGCCGGCAGGTCGGCATCGGTGTTGTAGCGCGCGATCGCATCGTCGATCGCGCCGGTCGCATCCTTGTGGGTGACGGCGACCAGGCAGCCGCCGAAGCCCGCGCCGGTCAGCCGCACCCCGCCCGCCTCGCCCAGAGTCTCGGCGACCAGCGCCGCGAGCCGGTCGATCGGCGGCAGCGAGACGTCGAAATCGGCCGAGAGCGAGAGATGCGCCTCGCGCATCAGCGCGGCGAGCGCGGCCGTGTCGCCGGTCGCCAGCGCGACCGCCACCGGCTCGACCCGGCCCATCTCGCTGACCACATGGCGCGCACGGCGGTAGAGCACCGGATCGAGATCGGCATGGGCGGCCTCGAGCCGGTCCGCCTCCAGATCGCGCAGCGCGGCGATCCCGAAATGCGCCGCCGCCGCCTCGCACTCGGTGCGGCGCTCGTTGAAGGCGCTCTCGGTAAGGCTGCGCCTGAGGCCGGTATCGATCACGGTGATCGCCAGCCGGCGGTGGATCGGGATCGGCATGTGTTCGAGCGAGCGGCAGTCGAGCAGCAGGGCGTGGCCCGCCACGCTTGCCGCCGAGGCCATCTGGTCCATGATCCCGCAGGCGCAGCCGACGAAGTCGTTCTCGGCGATCTGGGCCATCTTGGCGATCTTCTCTGGCGCGAGGCCCAGCCCCGAATACTCCGACGCCGCCAGCGCCACCGCCACCCCGAAGGCCGCCGAGGAGGACAGGCCTGCCCCGATCGGCACGTCGCCCGCGATCGCCATGCGCATCGGCCTGATCCGGTGCCCGTAGCGCCCGAGCGCCTGGATCACCCCGCGCACGTGGTTCTGCCAGTTGTTCTCCCCGCGCGGGATCGAGCCGGCGAGATCGAACCCGTCGCGGGCGCTCGCCATGTCGCCCATGTCGAGCGCCACCGCCTCGCAGCGCGGCACCTTGGCGTCCTTGGCCCCCGGGCCGAAGGCGATCACCGTCTCGCGGTCGATGGCGCAGGGCAGGACGAAGCCGTCGTTGTAATCGACATGCTCGCCGATCAGATTGACCCGGCCCGGCGCCGCCACGAAGCGGGTCGGCTCGACCCCGAAGGCAAGCCGGTAGCCCTGCCGGGCGCGGGCGATCAGTCTTTCGCGGCGATCCATGAATGCGTGCCCCCTGTCAGCCGGCGTAATGCACCAAGCCGCTCACCGAACGCAACATTTCTGCGGCGCGCTCGGGCGTGAGATCGCGCTGGGGTTCGGCCAGCATCTCGTAGCCGACCATGAACTTGCGCACGCTCGCAGAGCGCAGCAGCGGCGGGTAGAAATGGGCATGGAGCTGCCAGTGATCGCTCGCCCCTGCCGCGAAGGGCGCACCATGCCAGCCCATCGAATAGGGGAAGCTGGTGGCAAAGAGGTTGTCGTAACGGGTGGTGAGCGCCTTGAGGATCGCGGCGAGGCTGTCGCGTTGCGGGCCGGTGAGCTGCGGCATCCGCTGGACGGCAAAGCGCGGCAGCAGCAGGGTCTCGAACGGCCAGGCCGCCCAGAAGGGGACGACGGCGAGCCAGTCGTCGTTGCTCTCGACCACGCGCTCGCCTGCGGCTTCGCGCGCCGCAAGGTCGAGCAGCATCGGCCTGCCGTGGGCGGCGAGGTAGTCCCTCTGGCGGGTATCCTCGGCGGCGATCTCCTGCGGCAGGTGGGCGCTCGCCCAGACCTGTCCGTGGGGGTGCGGGTTGGAGCAGCCCATCATCGCGCCCTTGTTCTCGAACACCTGCACATGGGCAAAGCGCGCGCCGAGTTCGGCGGTCTGGTCGGCCCAGCAATCGACCACGGCGCGCAATTGGTCGGGCGCAAGCAGCGGGAGCGAGCGGCCGTGATCGGGCGAGAAGCAGATCACCCGGCACACCCCGCGCGCGGCCTCGGCCCGGAACAGGGGGTCGTCATGCGTGTCGCCACCCGGTTCGTCGGCCAGAGCGGGGAAATCATTGTCGAAGACATGGACGCCCGCGTAATCGGGGTTGCGCTCGCCGCCGACGCGGGTGTTGCCGGGGCACAGGTAGCAGGCCGGATCGTAAGCCGGCGGCAGCGGTTCGGGGGGTGTGGTCTCGCCCTGCCAGGGCCGCCCCATGCGCTGCGGCGACACCTGTACCCAGCCGCCGGTGAGCGGGTTGAAGCGCCGATGCGGGCGGGTGTGCGGAGAGGCCGGGTCGAGGCTCACCCCGCCGCTCCCCCCGCCTGCCCGGCAAAGGCCGAGCGCGGCGCGAAGGTGGCCCGCCCGCCCAGCACGAAGCGGTTGAAGGCGAGCGCGGCGATCACGCTCGTCACCAGGGTCACGACCATGAAGTGGATATAGTGCAGCGTGACGATCCCGGCGGGCTCGAGGTGGAAGGTGAACAGCGCGTAGAGCGCGACGCCCCACACCACCCCGGCGATCGCCGCGGGCGCCCTGACGCCGCGGAACAGCAGCCCGGCGATGAAGGCGCTGAGGATCGGCATCGAGGTGAGGCCGTTCAGTTGCTGGAGCAGGTTGATGATGCTCGTGGCGTTCGCATACATCGGCACCAGCAGGATCGCGGTGACGGTCAGCAGCGTGCAGACCACGGCGGACAGGCTCCAGTGGTTTTTCACCTCGCCCACGAACTGCTCGTGGAAATCGACCGCATAGAGCGCCACGGAGGAATTGAGCACCGCGCTGAAGGTGGTGATCACCGCCGCCGCGACCATCGCCGCGAAGGCGCCCGACAGCCAGGGTGGCAGGATCTCGGCGACGAGCATCCCGTAGGCCTTGTCGCCCACGACGCCGAACAGCTTGAAGGCGACCACCCCGGGGATCACCACGATCGGCGGGACGATCAGGATGCGGATGATCGCGGCCACCATCACCCCCTTCTGCGCCTCGCGGACGCTGGGCGCGGCCATCGCCTTCTGGGTGAGGTTCTGGTTGGTGGACCAGTAGAAGATCTGGATGAAGATCATCCCCGTCAGCAGGGTCGGCCAGGGGATCGGGCTGTCGGGCCCGCCGAGCATGGTGATGCGCTCCGCCGGAACTCCGGTGACGATGTCCCAGTCGACCGCCGCCAGCCCCAGCACCACGATCAGCATGGCAAGCCCGAGGATACCGATTCCCGACCAGGTGTCCATCACCGCGACCGCGCGCAGCCCTCCGAAGATCGCGTAGGCGGCCGAGATCGCCGCGAGGATCGTGGCGAAGGCGAGCAGCGGCACCCCCTCGCCGAACAGCGCGCGCATGAACAGGCTGCCCGAATAGAGCGCGGCCGGCAGGTAGATCAGCACGTTGCCGGCAAGGAACAGCCCCGCGATCAGCGTGCGGATGCTGCGCCCGCCATAGCGTTGTTCCAGCAGCTCGGTCACGGTGGTGCAGTTGTTGCGGTAGTAGATCGGCACGAAGACGAAGGCGAGGATCATCAGCCCGACGAAGCCCGCGATCTCCCACCAGGCTAGCAGCAGCATCTGGTTGCCGTTCATCCCCACCAGCTGGTCGGTCGAGAGGTTGGTGAGCGTGATCGAGCCTGCCACGAAGAGCCACGAGAGCTTGCCGCCGGCGAGATAGACGTCCTTCCTCGACCCGTCGTGGCGGTCGCGGCGGATGGTCGCCCAGGTGACCAGCGCGACCAGCCCGGTCAGGCCGACGCAGACGGCGATCTGGATCAGGCTTGTCGCCGGCATGGCATCGAACATCTGCGCGCTTTCCCCTCCCGTTCAGCGGGGTTACAGCGCAATGGCGGGCTGCGGACAAGCCCGCAAGCGCCGGTCATCACCGGCGCCCGGGGACGGGAGAGGGCTTCGCGTGGAATTCGTCAGGCTGGACGGCGAGAAGGTGACGCTGGTCTTCGTTCTGGAGACGGAGGGCCCAGGTCATCGGGGGGCGGACATCGTCTACCTCGGCGCGCGCCTGCCGGGGGGCGAAGATCTCGCGACGCTCGCCGCCGCGACCGCGCGCGGGCGGCACGAAAGCCAGCCCGACCTGCCCCCGGTGCCGGGGCTTCTGCCCGAGCGCAAGGGCGGATGGAGCGGGACGCCGGCCTTTGCGCTGCGGCGCGGCGGGGCTTCGATCGTGACGGATTGCCGCATCGCGCGCTGGATGCACGGGCCGGATCGGCTCGATCTCACCTTCGCCGACGAGACCGCGGGCGTGGTCGCGATGGTGCATTGGCGGATCGGCGCGGGCGATGTGGTCCGCGCCAGCCTGACCCTCGTCAATGTCGGCGAAACCCCGCTCGAGATGGAACATTGCGCCGCCCTCGCCCTGCCGGTGCCCGCACGCTTCACCGAATGCACCGGCTATGCGGGCCGCTGGGCGGGCGAGATGCAGGAGCACCGCCGCGCCATCGCTTCCGACGGCCTCGCCCGCAGGGCCGCAGTCGGCAAGCCGGGCTTTGCCGGAGCGGGATGGCTGCTGCTCCATGCCGGCGAGGAAGTGCTCGGCGCACACCTCGCATGGAGCGGCAACGGGTGGCTGGCGCTCGAGCCCGACACGCACGGGTCCGCCGATGGCCGCCCGCTGCTGCTCATGGGCGCAGGGCCGGAGGCGGGCGCGACGGTTCTGGCCCCGGGCGAGCGTCTCGCCACGCCGCAAGCCGCCTTCGCCCTCGCCCCCGACCGCACGGCGCTGGCGCAGCAGTTCCACGCCTATCTGCGCGCCCAAGTCCTGCCCGCCCGCGCCGCATGGGGGCCGCGCAAGGTCCACCTCAATTCGTGGGAGGCGCTCGGGTTCGACCTGTCCGAGCCCGCCCTGATGCGCCTCGCCGACGACGCGGCCAGCCTCGGCATCGAGCGTTTCGTGCTCGACGATGGCTGGTTCGGTGGGCGGCGCGACGATCGCAGCAGCCTCGGCGACTGGTTCGTCTCTCCCGACGTCTTCCCCGAAGGCCTTGGCCCGCTGATCGCCCGCGTCCACGACCTCGGGATGGATTTCGGCTTGTGGGTGGAGCCGGAGATGGTCTCGCCCGACAGCGACCTCTACCGCCGGCATCCCGACTGGTGCCTCCACACGCCCGGCCGCGAGCGCCCCACCATGCGCGGCCAGCTGGCGCTCGACATGGCGCGCGAGGACGTGCGGGAATATCTGCTCGGCCGCCTCGACGCGCTGCTGCGCGAGAACGCCATCGCCTACCTCAAGTGGGACCACAACCGCGACCTCTTCCCCTCGGCCCCGCGCCAGACCGAGGGCTTCTACGCCCTCCTCGATGCCCTGCGCGCCGCGCACCCCCATGTCGAGATCGAAAGCTGTTCGAGCGGCGGGGGGCGGATCGATTTCGGCGTCCTCAAGCGCACCCACCGCGTCTGGCCCTCGGACAACAACGACGCGATCGAGCGCCTGCGGATCATTCCGGCATGGAGCCAGTTCCTCCCACTCGAAGTGCTCGGCAGCCATGTCGGCCCATCACCCAATCCGATCACCGGGCGGCGCCTGTCGATGGACTTCCGCGCCAAGGTGGCGGTGTTCGGGCACATGGGGGTCGAGGCCGACCCCGCGCGCATGAGCGAGAAGGAACGCGAATGCCTCGCCGCCCATATCGCGCTCTACAAGGCATGGCGCGGGGTGCTGCACGCGGGCGATCTGCACCGCCTCGCCCACCCCGATCCTGCCGTCACCGCCATGATGGTGACGCACGAGAGCAAGGCGCTGGCGCTGGTCGCCCAAACCGCCTTCTCGCCCGTGTTCGACGCCGCGCCGCTGCGCCTTGCGAGCCTCGACCCTGATGCACGCTACCGTGTCACCCTGCCCGAACCGTGGCCCGCCAAGGCCCGCCACTATCTCGCCCGTGCCGATGAGTGGCGCGAGGGTCTCGTCCTCTCGGGCACTGCGCTGATGACGCAGGGCCTCGCCCTCCCCCTCACCCACCCCGAAACCGCGTGGCTGATCGCATTGGAAAGACTGCCCGGATGAAACTCGGCTGCTGCTACTATCCCGAACACTGGCCCGAGGAGTGGTGGGCCGATGATGCGCGACGGATGCGCGAAATGGGCCTGTCGCTGGTCAGGATCGGCGAGTTCGCGTGGAGCCGCATCGAGCCCGAACCCGGCCATTACGACTGGGGCTGGCTCGACCGCGCCATCGACACCCTGCACGCGGCGGGGCTGAAGGTCATCCTCGGCACCCCCACCGCCACGCCCCCCAAGTGGCTGGTCGACCGGATGCCCGACATGGTCGCCCTCGACGAGAAGGGCCGCCCGCGCGGCTTCGGCTCGCGGCGGCATTACTGCTTCAGCCACGAGGGCTACCGCGCCGAGTGCCGCCGGATCGTGACCGCACTTGCCGAGCGGTATGGCGCGCATCCGGCAATCGCCATGTGGCAGACCGACAACGAATATGGCTGCCATGATACCGTGCTGAGCTTCTCCGCCGCCGCTGCCAGCGCCTTCCGGGGCTGGCTGGCGGCGCGTTACGGCACGGTGAAGGCGCTCAACGCGGCCTGGGGCAACGTCTTCTGGAGCATGGAATACCGCAGCTTCGCCGAGGTCGATCCGCCCCACCTCACCGTCACCGAGGCCAACCCCGCGCACTGGCTCGACTATCGCCGCTTCGCTTCCGATCAGGTCGCGAGCTTCAATCGCGAGCAGGTGGACATCATCCGCAGGCTCTCGCCGGGCGTCGATATCACCCACAATTTCATGGGCTTCTTCACCGAGTTCGATCACCACGCCGTCGGCCGCGACATCGACGTGGCGACGTGGGATTCCTATCCGCTGGGATTCCTCGAACAGTTCTGGTTCTCCTCGGAAGAAAAGCGCGCCTATCTCAGGCAGGGCCACCCCGATATCGCCGCCTTCCATCACGATCTCTATCGCGGCTGTTCGAACGGTCGCTGGGGGGTGATGGAGCAGCAGCCCGGCCCGGTGAACTGGGCGCGCTTCAACCCCGCGCCGCTGCCGGGGATGGTCGCGCTGTGGACGCTCGAGGCCTGCGCCCACGGGGCGGAGCTGACGAGCTATTTCCGCTGGCGGCAGGCTCCTTTCGCGCAGGAGCAGATGCACGCGGGCCTTCTGCGCCCCGACAGCAGCGAGGCGGAAGCCGCAGACGAGGTGCGCGCCGCGGCGGCGGTGCTGGACGGGATCGGGCCTCAGGCTTGCACCAAGGCCCCGGCGGCGCTGGTGTTCTCCTATGAAGCCGCATGGGTGATCGGCATCCAGCCGCAGGGGCAGAGCTTCCGCTATCTCGAACTGGTGTTCGAGACTTATTCGGCACTGCGCGCGCGGGGGCTGGACGTCGATATCGTCGCGCCCGGGGCGGACCTCACGGGCTACCGCATGGTGCTGGTCCCCAGCCTGCCGATCGTGCCCGAGGGCTTCGCCGAAAGGCTCGCGGCGCTGGAATGTCCGGTGCTGCTGGGACCGCGTTCGGGGAGCAAGACGGCGAGCTTCGCGATCCCCGAAGGCCTCGCCCCGGGCGCGTTGCGGTCGCTGACCGGTGTGACCGTCACCCGGGTCGAGTCCCTGCGCGACGGGGTGGCGGAGAGTGCGGCCAAGGATTCAGGGGGCTTCGCCGTGACCCGCTGGCGCGAGGATCTTGTCGGCGACCTCGCCCCCGAACTGGTCGACGCGGCGGGCCGGGCGGTCGTTTCCTACAAGGACCGCGTGCGCTATTGCGCCGTCTGGCCCGACCGCGCCCTGCTGGCGCTGCTGGTCGAACGGATGGCGGGCGAGGCGGGTGTCGCCCTGCTCGACTGTCCGGAAGGCATCCGGGTCCGCCGCAGCGAGGCGCATGTCTTCACGTTCAACCATGCGACGAAAGACGTTTTCGTCCCGCATCTGGGCCGGACGCTCGGCCCGGCAGCATGGGATATCGCCCCTCGCCCGGCCCCGGTCTGAGCGCCTTTTCGCACAGGGTCATCCCGCAGTCGTTGCGCGGTCATCCCGCTGTCATTGCCCGCGCATCAGGGTGCGGTAGTGCGATTCCAGCGTCTCGGAACCGAATTCCGGGGTGAGCTCGGCGGAATAGGTGCCGGTTTCGGGATCGAGAACCAGCATCGATTCGGTCGCGTAGTAACGCGCGATGCGGGCATATTCGGCCTTCTCGGCGAACCACCCCGAAAAGGGCGCGCCAAGGGCCAGCAGACGCTCGGCGAAGGTGAAGATCTTCGGCGAGACCGATTTGAATTTCGGCGGCTTGCCGGCAACGCGGAAAAGCAATTCTCCCTGTTCTTTCAGGGAGATGGCCGGGCCGGGGCCGCCGATGGGGAGGATTCGGTCCCGCATCTCCGGATTGTCGATGGCCGAGGCGATGAAGCGGGCGAGATCATCGTCGCTGATCGGCTTGCAGCGGGTCAGGTTGCCATCCCCGAAGATCAGGAAGGGCTTGCCCGCCTGCACCCTTTTCACCTGCCCGGACAAGGACTTGAAGAAGGCGGTGGGGCGGATGATGGTGTATCCGATCCCGCTCGCGACAAGCTCCGCCTCGAAGGCGAGCTTGGCGTGCTGGAAGGCGAGCAAGGGCTTCTGCACGCAGATCGCCGAGAGCAGGATGAAATGCCCCGCCCCCGCCGCGAGGGCGGCCCGGAGAAGGTCGGAATTCGCCTGATAATCAACGGCCTGTGCATCCCGCGGCGCGCCCGAGCGCGAGGCGATGCAGGAGATCACCACCTCGGGACGGGCCGTCGCCATCAACCCCTGCGGATCGGCCAGCGCGGCGCGGTCCGGGGCGGTGACGGCGTGCCCCTCGGCCTGCAATCGCCGCAGCACTGCCGCCCCGATCGTGCCGCTCGCCCCGGCAAGCAGGATGCGGCGCGGCGTAGGAGTGCCCTCGGTCATTCCCCCTCCTTACCCGCCCTGCGGCCGAGCGCAAAATTGGCAGTTGCCCCGCCGGTCTTGCCTCCCCCAGCATTCCGCTTCATCCTCGGCACGGGGACAGGGAGAGCGAGCCGATGCAGGCCGAACATGACTGGGTGATCCGCGGCGCGACGATCGCCGACGGGACTGGCGGCGACCTCGTCGAGGGCGATATCGCGGTCCGCGACGGCCGTATCGCCGCCATCGGCAAGGTGGCCGGGCGCGGCGCGGAAGAGATTGACGCGAAAGGCAAAATCGTCACCCCCGGGTTCATCGACGTGCACACCCACTACGACGGGCAGTGCATCTGGGCGGAGGAGCTTTCGCCCTCCTCCAGCCACGGGGTGACGACCGCGGTGATGGGCAATTGCGGGGTCGGCTTCGCGCCCTGCCGCAGGGCCGATCACGATATGCTGATCAACGTCATGGAGGGGGTCGAGGACATCCCCGGGGTGGTGATGACCGAGGGGCTGGACTGGGACTGGGAGACCTTCCCCGAATATCTCGACAAGGTCGCCGCCGGGAAGCGCGATATCGATGTCGCAGCCTACCTGCCGCACTCGCCCTTGAGGGTCTATGCGATGGGCGAAAGGGGCGCGGCGCGCGAGGTCGCGAGCGGGGACGACCTTGCCCTGATGCGCCGCCTCACCGCCGAGGCGATGCAGGCGGGTGCGCTGGGCTTTGCGACCTCGCGCCTGTCGATCCACAAGACCGCAGACGGCGCGGCGATCCCGACCTTCGACACCGACATCGCCGAACTGGAAGCCATCGGCCGCGGCATGGCGGATGCGGGCGCGGGGACGTTCCAGGTGGTGCTCGATGCCTTCGTTGGGTGGGACAAGGAATACCCGGTGATCGACCGGATGATCGCCGCCAGCGGCCGTCCGGCGACCTTCACGCTCGCCTCGGGCAACGACGGGCCGCCGCGCTGGCGGCGCGTGCTGGAGATGCTCGAGCGCACCAATGCCGCAGGCGGCGTCGCCCATGCGCAGGTCATGCCGCGCCCGATCGGGTTGATCGCGGGCCTCGAGCTGACGGTGCACCCTTTCGTGCTGTGCCCGTCATGGGCGAAGATCGCGCACCTTCCGATCCCCGAGCAGGTCGCCGCCATGCGCGATCCCTCCATGCGCGCGGCGCTGCTTGTGGAGGATTTCGCCCCGGGACATCCCTTCAACGAGCTCGCCCGCAACTGGCGCTGGCTGTTCCCGCTCGACAATCCGCCCGACTACGCCCCGCCCGCGCACATGAGCATGGCGGGGCAGGCCGCCGCGCGCGGCTGCACCCCGCAGGAGGTCGCCTATGACCGGCTGCTTGAGACGGAAGGGCGCGGCCTGTTCCTTGCCGCGCTCGGCAATTACGAGAATGCCTCGCTCGACAGCGCGCACGAGATGCTGCGCCATCCCTATTGCGTGCCCGGGCTCGGCGACGGCGGGGCGCATTACGGGGCGATCTGCGATGCGAGCTATTCGACCTACCTGCTGACCGAATTCGTGCAGAAAGGCGGCCCCCTCGGGCTGGACCTTGCCGAGGCGGTGCACATGCTCTCCGCCAAGGCGGCGCGGGCAGTCGGCTTCACGGATCGCGGCACGCTGCATGTCGGCAGGCGTGCGGACCTCAACGTGATCGACCTCGATCGCCTCACCCTCCACCTGCCCGAAGTCGTCCGCGATCTGCCCGCCGGCGGTCGCCGGTTGCACCAGCGCGCGGCGGGCTACGAGGCGACCATGGTGGCGGGCGAGGTGATCCGCCGCTTCGACGAGAGCACGGGCGCGCGGCCCGGCAGGCTGGTGCGCGGGAGCGGCTACCGGGCCGCGGCCTGAGCGCGCCTGGCGGACGGCGCAGGCGCGGCGGCGAAGAGCAGGCTGCGCCCGGCGACCGGCACCGCCACGAAGCCCTCGGGCGGCGCCATGTCGGGGGCATACTCGCCGACGATCCAGATGTGGGTGAAGGCCTCGCGCGGCAGCTTCACCAGCGCCGCGGAGAGCTTGGGGCGCGTCGTCGGGCGGGCGCAGTCCTCGCGCTGGACGAGGTGCGAGGGATCGCGGGTGAAGGGCTCGGCGGCGGGATAGCGCACCTTGAGCGGGTTGACCCCGGGCTGCTGCCACTGGTCGTTCACGAAGGCGCTGCGCCGCGCCATCGCCGCGCCGGCAAGGTGATCGAGCGGGGCCAGCGCCCAGGGGGTGAGGCAGGGCTTGACCGAGAAGAACGCGACCCGGGCACCCTCGGGCACCTTGTCGAGCGCGAGCAGGGCCGACTGCACCTTGCGATCCTGCTCGACATAGGCGGCAGCGGTGGTCACCATCCGCACACCGAAGATCGCCAGCGCCAGTGCGCCGGCCACGGCCAGCGTCTTCGCGCCGAGCCGCACCGGCCCGATCGCCAGCAGCGCCGCCGCCATCGCATAGGGCAGCAGCCGCATGTCGGCGAAGGCCGATCCGAACACGCGGAACGGCAGGGCGAGGAAGAACAGCGCGCACAGCACCGCGGCCACGGTCATGCCGCGGTGCATCCGCACGGTCCGGCTGAACAGCGCCCAGAGCGGGAACGCCGCCAGCGCGGCGGCCGAATATTCGTCGAGATCGCGCCAGTAGGTCCGCAGGGGGGCGATCAGCCACTTGGTCTTGAACTCCCAGTCCCAGCCCGAGATCGCCGCGCCGCTCGATCCCGCGCGCCAGATCACCATCGGCACCAGCGGAAGGAGCAGCGGCGAGCAGGCGACAAGGATCCGGCGCACGGCGGCGAAAGGGTGCATCCGCGCGGCGAAGACCTCGGCCAGCATGGTCGATCCGCACAGCAGCCCGAGGAAGGCCCAGCCGTAGGTGTGGCTCACCCAGACGCCTGCGCCCGCTGCCGCCAGCCACAGCCCCGCCGCCCGTTCGCGGCCCTCGCGGCGCAGGCGCAGCCACAGCGCATAGGCCAGCAGCGCCAGCGCCATGCTCAGCGTGTAGTTGATGAAGCCGTAGTTGAAGGGATAGCCATAGAGCAGCGCGATCGCGGCGATGGCGAAGGGCGTGATCCGCCCGTGCAGCTCGCGCGAGACCAGCATCAGCCCCAGCGCGCCGAGCAGCTGCGTGAGGATCACCGTCGCCCGCACCGCACCCTCGATCCCGAAAAGCGGGTGCAGCACCTGCACGAGGATGTCGCCGCCGAGGTTGCCCATCAGCTGCCAGTCGTAGCTGAAATAGGGCTGGAGGCCGGGGCGGCTCGCGAGTTCCGTCTGCACCGCATGGCGGCCGAGGTGGCCATAGAGATCGGTCAGCGGCGCGATCCCCACCGGCAGCAGCGGCAGGATCGCGACGAGGCACACCAGCAGCATCACCGGCCAGCGGTCGAAGAAGCCAAGCGGCTGCCGCGCGCCGCCGGGCGGCACGCCGGGGAAGGCGGAGGCAAGGCTCATTCGGTCGCCGCGGGCCTGAAGACGACGAATTGCGAGAGCAGGAAGAAGATCGCCACATAGGCCGCGATCGCCGGCAGCTGGGCGAGCGCGCTGTCCGCCCCGAGCACGTTCTGCGCCGCCAGCAGCACGGCGACATTGGCGCCATAGGCGACGGCGAAGGCGGCGAGGAACCGCGTGACTTCCCCAAGCGACACCGCACCCCGCGCGCCGAAGACGAACCGGCGGTTGAGGGTGAAGGACAGCACCAGCCCCACCGCATAGCCAGCAGCATTGGCGGCAAGCCCGCTCATGCCGGCCCACAGCCCGCCGAAGATCACCGCCCAGCCCACGGCGGAATTGGCAAGGCCGGTCAGCAGGAAACGGAACAGGCGGGCCAGCATCGGGTCAGCGCGCGACGAGGCAGTATTGCGCGCCCAGCGGCAGCCAGCCGAGCCCGCGCTCGAGCGGGCGCAGCGCGGCGAGGAAGCCGGGGAAGAACAGCGTCCACCTGAGGTCCACGTCGGCGAACCCCGCGGCGCGGAACCGGCGGCGCATTTCCGGCGCGCTGATCAGCACCGCATTGGCGTCGAAGGGGCAGGTCGCGACCGCGTGGCGGGTCAGCGGGTTCCAGGGGTTGTGCTCGAACAGGATGAAGCGGCCCTTGGGCGAAAGCGTCCGGCGGATCTCGGCGAGCAGCCGGATGTGGTCGGCTTCCGGGATGTGGTGGAAGACGCAGGCGGTGAAGACGAGGTCGAAGCTCGCGTCATCGAAGGGCAGGGTCTGCCCGTCGTAGCACACCGTCTCGAGCGGGCGGATCGCGCGGGCCTCGCAGTGGGTGAGCGAGCGCGCCGACACGTCGAGCGCGGTCAGCGCGGCCTCGGGGAACTGGCGCTGGAGATGGGCGATGCAATTGCCCCGCCCCGCGCCGAAATCCATGATCCGCCGGGGGTGGACGCCCGCCGCCGCCGTCGCGCGGGCGGCCTCCTTCGCCTTGTATTCGGCAAAGAAGTCGGGGTCCTCGCCGCTCAGCCGCACCGACTGGGCGTGCTGCGCGTCGTATTCGTCAACGTAGGCGTCGAATTCAGCCTGCGACACGGATGCCCTCGTCCGGCTGGATCGCGGCTGCGGCGGCATCGGGCTCCTCGTTGGCGGCGATCGGGTGGCGGCGCACCTCGGAGACGATGAACAGCGGGCGCTGCTTGGCCTCCATGTACATCCGGCCGAGATACTCGCCGAACACGCCCATCACCAGCAGCTGCACGCTGCCCATGATCAGCGTCACCGCGGCAAGGCTCGCCCAGCCTTCGACCGTGCCGCCGCGGAGCCACCCCCAGGCAACCCACACCAGCGCGGCAAGGCCCGCGAGGCCGAACAGCATCCCGAGATGCGAGGCAAAGCGCAGCGGCACCACCGAGAAGCTGGTCACCGCATCCGCCGCCAGCGCCAGCATCTTGCGCAGCGGGTAGTTGGTCTCCCCGGCAAAGCGCGGGTCGCGCTCGTAGGGGAAGGCGGTCTGGTTGAAGCCGACATAGCTCACGAGACCGCGGATGAAGCGGTAGCGTTCGGGCATGGCGTTGAGCTGGTCCACCACCCGGCGGGTCATCAGCCGGAAATCGCCGGTGTCGCGCGGGATCGGGGTGTCGACCATCGCGCTCAGCATGCGGTAGAACAGCGAGGCGGTGCCACGCTTGAAGGCGGTCTCGCCGTGGCGCTTGATGCGCTGGCCATAGACCACGTCATAGCCCGCGCGCACCTGCTCGAGCATCGGACCGAGCAGTTCGGGCGGGTCCTGAAGGTCGGCATCGAGCACGAACACCAGCTCGCCGCGCACGTGATTGAGGCCCGCGGTCAGCGCCAGCTGGTGCCCGTGGTTGCGCGCCAGGTTGATGGCGACGATGCGCGGATCGTGGTCGGCGTGGCGGCAGATCGCCGCCCAGCTGGCGTCCTTCGACCCGTCGTTGACGAGGATCAGCTCGTAGTTGTCGGCAAAGATCGCCCGCGCCGCCGCGGTGACGCGCTCGACCAGCGCGTCGAGCCCGGCCTCCTCGTTGTAGACCGGGATGACGACGGACAGCTCGCAGGAGCCCGAAAATGTGTGCGGAACGTGCAAGTTCCAGTTCCTCCTGAAGCGACCGATGCAGCTAACCGAAATCGTCGGGCCGTGGTTCCCGGCAAGAGGCGGGCCGTGCGCCCGCTTCTGCCGTGCCGTGCCGCCCGAGGGACCTGAGCGACCGGCGTTCTGTCCGGCCCCGCCCGCAGGCGGCGCTATATCCTGCATGGGCCGCAGAATATCAAGGCTTCTCGTGGACCGGCCCGCCCGGCTCCCCCGACGGGCGGCAGGGGCGCGGGGACTGTTGCAAAAGCATGACACGGCGCAAGCATTGTGCGCAAAGCGGCGCCTTGCGATTGTTTTTCATTGACCCTTTGCGTGCCGGCCGCAAGTTTTGGCAGGCCAGCGGGTCGCACGGGGGTCGCGTCCGGCTGATGCCAAGAGCGGGAACGGGCAGCGCGCGAGGCGCAGCCAAGACCTCCCGCAAAGACGACACGAGGGGACTGAACGCAGCGTCCGGCCATCCGGGCGTGCAGCCCCGTGTGCGAGGCACCCCGCCGCCGCGCATCCAGGATTCGAGACACAGACAAGGAAGAACAATGCGAAATATTCAAAAGGCGCTTCTCTCCGGTTCGACCATCGCCTTCGGCGCGGCCCTGACCGGCGCCGCACCGGCCGCCGCCGCGGAAGCCGCGGATTCCGAGGCCCCGGTCATTGTCACCACCGCCGCCCAGGCCGCGGCTCAGGCCGGTGAGGCAGCTGACGACGTCGTCGACAGCGGCGACGTGCTGATCGTCACGGGCACGCGGCGCTCGAACCGCACCGTTTCCGAAAGCCCGGTTCCGATCGACGTGATCGGCGGCGAACAGCTGCGCCAGTCGGGCCTCGTCGAGACCGCGCGCCTGCTGCGCGACCTCGTGCCCTCGCTCAACTTCCCGCAGCCCTCGATCACCGACGGCACCGACGCGATCCGCCCCGCCACCCTGCGCGGCCTCGGCCCCGACCAGACGCTGGTGCTGATCAACGGCAAGCGCCGCCATGTCGCCGCGCTGCTCAACCTCAACGGCTCGGTCGGGCGCGGTTCGACCGCGGTCGACCTCAACCAGATCCCCTCCTCCGCGATCGGACGGGTCGAGGTGCTGCGCGATGGCGCTGCGGCCCAGTACGGCTCCGACGCGATCGCCGGGGTGATCAACTTCCAGCTCAACGATGCGCGTGAAGGCGGGCGGTTCTTCGTCAACTACGGCGGCTTCAACACCCGCATCGCCGGCGTGCAGGAAGTGACCGGCGTGAACGGCACCGCGGGCGCCGTGCCGACGCTCACCCCCGACGGGGTGCTGCAGCTCAACACCAACGGGCGCGACCTCAAGGTCACCGACGGCGAGGTGCTGACCGTTTCGGGCAATATCGGCCTGCCGCTGGGGCCCGAGGGCTTCCTCAACATCACCGCCGAATACCGCGACCGCAACGACACCAACCGGACCGGCTACGATCCGCGGCGCAACTATGCCCAGAGCGGCCCGCTCGACCCGCGCGAGCTCACGCTCGACCGGCGCTACCACCGCTACGGCGACCCGGCGACCGAGGACCTCAACATCGTCGTCAACATGGGCATCCCGCTCGACGAGAATGTCGAGTTCTACGCCTTCGGCAGCTACGGCACGCGCGATGCGGAATCCGCCGGCTTCTACCGCCGCGCGGCCGACAACCGCAACGTGCTGGCGATCTATCCCGACGGCTTCCTGCCGCTGATCAACACCGACACCACCGACTTCTCCATCGTCGGCGGGCTCGAGGGTGATTTCAGCGGCTGGATGTGGGACCTGTCGATGTCCTACGGCGAGAACCGCACCGAATTCCGCGTCACCAACTCGGTCAACGCCTCGCTCGGCGCGGCGAGCCAGACCGAGTTCGACGCGGGCACGATCGACTACAGCCAGCTGATGGCCAACCTCGGCGTCAGCCGCGAGATCGAGATCGCCGGCATCCAGCAGATGACCCTGTCCTTCGGCGCCGAGTGGCGGCGCGAGGAGTACCAGCTGGGTGCGGGCGAGCTGAACAGCTATGTCGCCGGGCCCGTGCGGGTCGGGGCGAACAACTCCTTCATCACCGGGGCCGGGGCAACCGCCTTCGCCGCGCCCGGCGCGCAGGTGTTCCCGGGCTTCCAGCCGCGCATCGGCGGGGTCGACGTGACGCTCCCCAACTCGCGCGAGAACGTCTCGCTCTATGCCGAACTCGACACCGACATCTCCGAGGGCTTCAACATCCAGGTCGCGGGCCGGTTCGAGGATTACACCGACTTCGGCTCGACCCTCAACGGCAAGCTGGCGAGCCGCCTTGCGCTGTTCGACGGCTTCGCCCTGCGCGGCGCGGTGTCGACCGGCTTCCGCGCGCCCTCGCTCCAGCAGCAGTTCTTCGCGGCCGCCGCCACCAACAACATCGGCGGCGTGCTGGTCGATGCGGTCACCCTGCCGGTCAACAACCCGGTCGCGATCGCGCTGGGGGCGACCCCGCTCAAGGCCGAGAAGTCGTTCTCGTGGTCGGCGGGTGCGGTGTTCGACCGGATCGACGGGCTCAACGTCACCTTCGACTACTACCAGATCGACATCGACGACCGCATCGTGTTGACCGACAACCTCACCGCCAGCCGCGATGCGGCGGGCAATCCTTCCGGCACCAACCCGGGCCGCGGGATCGCGCAGATTCTCAACGCCGCGGGCTTCACCAGCATCTCGGCGGCGCGGTTCTTCTTCAACGGCATCGACACCCGCACCCGCGGCTTCGATGCGATCGCGACCTATCGCACCGGGCTGGGCGACCTCGGCACGCTGTCGCTGACGGCTGGATACAACTGGAACGACATCGACATCACGGACCGCCGGACCACCCCCGGCAGCCTTGCGCAGGTGCCCGGCATCGACCTCTTCGGACGGCTCGAATCGCTGCGCATCGAGCGTGGCCAGCCGCGCGACCGCATCAACCTGGGCGCCGACTGGGAGTGGAACTGGCTGAGCGCGACGCTGCGCACCAACCGCTTTGGCGAAGTCTTCTCCGCCGGCGCCACTCCGATCAACGACGTGCTGCTCGAGCCGCGCTGGATCACCGACCTCGAACTGCGCCTGCGCCCGCAGGGCTTTGCCGAGGGGCTGGAACTGGCGGTCGGGGCGAACAACCTGTTCGACCAGTACCCGACCGTGAACCCGACCGGACGGGCCACCGATCCGGTCACCGGCCAGCCGGGCAACCTGTCGGTCAACAACTACTTCCTGCCGTTCTCGTCCTTCTCGCCTTTCGGCTTCAACGGACGGTTCCTCTACGGCCGGATCAGCTTCGCCTTCTGATCGCCCAGGGCGGCAACGCCCGTGATCGCACCAACAGAAAAGGCCCCGGTCTCCCGGGGCCTTTTCCATTGCACAGGGCGATGTGTCGCCGTGATCAGAACCTGAAGCGGAAGCCTGCGTAGAAGAACCGGCCGATATTGTCGTAGATGCCGCTGCCGGCGGTCGTCCCGTCCAGCCCCAGCGGGGGGATCGTGTCGAGCACGTTGTCGACCCCGACATAGAAGGACTGCCCGCCCTCGGTTTCGAGATCGAGCCGGAAATTGTGGTAGAAGGTTTCCGGATAGATGCTCGGGGTGGAGAAGTCCGGGTTCTCCGGCGGGCGCCCCTGCAGCGGGTTGAAGGTCTCGAAGGTGTTGACGAACTGCTCGCCGATGTAGCGCATGTTGTAGGTCAGGCGCGGCACGCCGAAATCGAGCCCGAGGATGATGCTGCCGGAGAACTCGGGGTCGCCAAGCTCCAGAAGCTGCTGGTTGATGAAGTTCGGATCGTCGATGTCGGTGAAGTTGTCCCGCTCGATCACGTAGGACAGCAGCCCGCGGAAGCTGATCGCCACCGGGCCGAGATCCCGCTGGAAGTTGAGATCGAAATCGATGCCCGAGGTCTTCTGCCGGGCGAAGTTGAACGGCCCCGAGATGAACGAGCGGTCGGTCGGCGCGAGCGGGAAGGTGACCGTCGAGCCGCCCAGCAACCGGTCCGACTGGCCCTGGAAGGTCCCGTCGGGACGACGGAAGATCGACGCGCAGAACGGATTGTCGACCCCCGAGGGGTTGTCGTAGCACTGGTTGATGATCGTCTGCGCACCGAGTGCGAAGATCACATTCTCGATCTGGATGTTGTAGTAGTCGACCGAGAGCGACAGGCCGCGCACGAATTCCGGCTGGAAAATCACGCCCGCGGTGAAGCTGTCCGACACTTCGGCATCGAGGTTGGGATTGCTGCCGTTGAGGCCGCGGATCCCCGATGCCGGGATGTTCGTGAAGGGCTGTGCCACCCCGCCCACCTCGACCGTGGTCGGCACCCCGGCCGCCGCGCAGTTGCGCACCCGGTTGGGGTTGTCGTTGATGAAACGCGAGTCGCACGGATCGACGAGGCCGTTGAGGAAGGTCTGGCTCGGCTCGGCGAACAGGTCCGACTGGGTCGGGATGCGCACCGAACGGGCATAGCTGCCGCGCAGCCGGACGCTGTCGATCGGCTGCCAGATGATCCCGGCATTGTAGGCCTCGGTCGTGCCGACATTGCCGATGTTGTAATCGGCGATGCGGAATGCGCCCTCGACGCTCAGTTCGCGGAAGAACGGGACATCGGCAAGGATCGGGATGCGGACTTCGGCATAGGCTTCCTTGGCCTTGAGCGCCGGCGGATCGAAGATCGGGATGGCGTTGAGGAAGGTCGCGCCCGAACGGGTCGTCTCGTCGAAGGCCGAGAAGGCGGTTTCCTTGCGATATTCGCCGCCAAGGGCGAACTGGATCGCGCCGCCCGGCAGTTCGAAGAAGCCCGAGGTGTCGCCGGACACGAAGGCCGTGACCTGGTACTGTTCGGCCTCCTGCTCGCGGCTCGAATTCACGACGAAGTAATCGAGCGCCGCGCGCGAGGGCGCACCGAAGCCGAACAGGTTCACCGGCACACAGGCCGCATCGTCATTGTTCGGATTGGCATCGGCATTGATGCCGCACACGATCTGGCCCGACCCGTTGCGCACCGCGTTGATCGCGTTCGCATAACGCGAGAGCAGGACGTTGCCCTCGGTCTCGTAAAAGGTCTCGAGCCGGCCGTAGTTGAACGCCACCTCGTAGGTCCAGTCGTCGTTGAAGGTCCCGTCGACCCCGACCACCGCACGCCAGGTCTCGCGCCGGTGATCCTCGCCGCGCCCGCCGAAGTCGACGTTGAAGCGGAAGGCCGAGAAGTTGCCGGTCACGCCGGCCTGGGTCAGCGTCGAACGGGCCTGATCGGTCAGGAACGGGTTGTTGATCGAGAAGGTGTTGTTGAAGAAGGTCGGCTGGCCCTCCTGGATCGCGTCGATGCGGACATACTTGGCCTCGACGAAGGGACGGAAGGCTTCCGACACCTCGAAGCTGGCGAGCAGGTTCACCGCCTTGCGGTCGATCTCGGGTGCCAGCTGGCCGGTGAGACCGAGCGTCGAGCCGAGGCCGCCGATCGAGTTGGCCGACCCGACCGTGCGGAAGTCCTTGAGCGGGGTATTGCGCAGCAGTTCGCCGTTCGCGCCGAAGACGAAGGTCTGGCCCAGCGGATTGCCGGCCTGATTGCGCTCGCCGGTGCAGCCAAAGGGTGTCGGCTGGCCGGTGACGAGGCCGGGGCAGGCCGCGGTGAAGAGGCCGCCCTCGGCGATGTTGATGTTGCGCACGCCCTCGACGAAGACCCGGTCGGGCACGCCGTTGCCGCCGGCGGGCTCGCCGATGGTGTTTTCGACGAGCTGGAGCTGGCGGCGGCCGCTGAAGGCGCCGGTGATCTCGTCGCGGTCGGTGAAGTAGACCGCTTCCTGGCGGCTGTATTCGCCCGACACCGCGATGTTGCCGCGGCCGTCGGCGAAGTTCTTGCCGGCGGTCAGCGAGGCGAAGATCGTGCTGCGATGGCCGCCATCGGCGATACCGCCCTGGATCTGGCCTTCGAGACCCTCGAAATCGCGCTTCAGGATGAAGTTCACCACGCCCGCGACGGCGTCGGCACCATAGACCGCGCTGTTGCCACCGGTGGTGATGTCGATGCGGTCGACCAGGGCATTGGGGATGGTGTTGATGTCGACGCTGGTCGGAACGCCGGGCTGCGCGGTGATGTGACGACGTCCGTTGACCAGCACCAGCGTGCGGTTGGTGCCGAGACCGCGCAGATCGAGCAGGTTGAGCCCGGCCGTGCCGATGAAGCGGGTCGAGTTGGACTGGCTGAAGGTCGAACGCAGCGAGGGCAGATCGTTCAGCGCATCGCCGAGGTTGATCTCGCCGGTCGACTGGATCTCGTCGAGCGAGAGCGACACGATCGGCGAGGTGCTTTGCTGGTTGGGCCGCTGGATGCGCGAGCCCGTCACCACGATCGCATTGCCGAGGCCGGCTTCGGCGTCATCGGCAGCGGAGGTGACAGTAGTGTCGTTGGCAGCCTGGTCTTGCGCGACCGCCGGAGCAGCGATCGTGAGCGCGGCCAGGCCGGCGCCGGCAAAGAGTCCGGTCCGCGCGGAGGCGGAGAAAAAGGTTGTCATCGGGGTAAGCCTCTCATCTGTCATGCAATTGCGGACGGCTCCGCAGAGGACACGTCTGGTGTCTGACCGAGAGACTAGAGGCGGGGCCCGGCCGGCGCCCGCGCAATGACGATCATTTCGTCGCAGAATTACCTGATGTTGTCAGATTACAACAAGAGTAAGCAATAATCGTGACAGGAGGGCCGTTCGTCGAATTGTTCGGCGAAACATCATTGTTATTGATCCAGGTTATAGCTTACCGAGCGAGCAGCGCCGTCGCGGCAGTTCGCTCTCCGGCTGCACCAGCAGCATGCGCTGCACGCGGCCTGCCGGCGCCTGCCTCGGGTGATCCCGATGCAAGCCGGTTTCCGCAAAAATGGCGGTTTTTCAAGACGTCCAGCGATGTCGGGAAACAGGCAGGTGGTGCCGCTTACGTGACTCGAACACGTGACCCCATCATTACGAATGATGTGCTCTACCGACTGAGCTAAAGCGGCATTCCTGCTCGCGGCCCTAATCCGGCGGGCGCGCGGGCGCAATGCAAAGGTGGAGGCCCGAGCCGGAATCGAACCGGCGTATACGGATTTGCAGTCCGCTGCGTCACCACTCCGCCATCGGGCCGAGCCTTCCGGGACGATGCCCCGGACGGAAGGCGCGCCCTAGCGATTCGGGGGCGGCTTGGCAATCTATGTTCGCGCGGCCCACCTTCCCCAACGGCAATCTGGACGCGGGACACGAGGCAAGGCAAAGCGCAGGGCCATGACCATCGCCAGCCTGCTCGAACCCGTTACCGGCCAGCCCGGCCCCGCCCGCCTCGTCCATGCCGCCGACTGGATGCAGGGCCGCACGCTCTATGGCGGTGCCTCGGCGCTGGTGGCCTACACGATGGCGACCCGCGCCTTCACCGGCCTTCCGCCCCTGCGCGCCGGGCAAATCGCCTTCGTCGCGCCCGTGGGCGAGGAGATCGAACTCACCGCCGAGATCGTCCGTCAGGGCCGCAACGTGACGCAGGTCCGCTCCGAAATCCTGAGCGAGGGCCGCGTCGCCCTGTCCGCCTACTGGCTGTTCGGCGAGGGACGCGAGGCGAATGCCGTCCACCCCTGCGCCATGCCCGAGGACTGGCCCGGCCCGCCCGAGGACAACGCCGTGGTCACCCACCAGTTCGCGCCCGCCTTCGTCGCCAAGAACTTCGAGCTGCGCCACGGCCAGACCAGGGGCACCGACCGGGGCGCGACCGTGCGGCGCTGGGCGCGGCTGACCGAGGCACACGATCTCGATCCGGTCGCAACGCTTGTGCTGATGGGCGATGTCATGCCGCCCGGCGCGATGCGGGCGATGCGGCGGCAGGGACCGATCAGTTCGATCAACTGGTCCTTCAACGTGCTCGATCCCGGGAGCCGCTCGCGTGATGGCTGGTATCTCGCCGAGAACGCCAGCCAGCACGCCGACGCCGGGTATTCCTCCGAGCGTCTGAGGATGTGGGATGCCGAGGGGAGGCAAGTGCTCGACGGGATGCAGTGCGTGGCCGTGTTCGGCTAGCCGCCCCCGCACTTGACGCGGCAGGGAGTCTCTGATGGACTGCACCCCGGGGTGAGGGGGTGCATGATGCTGTTTCGTCAGGCTTTCGGGTTTCGGCTGCTGGCCTTCCTCGTCCTGCTCGGCACCGCACAGATCGCCGCCGCCGAGGAACCCGGACAGCCGGACGACACGAGGGTCATCGATATCGACGCCAACGGCCTCGATCCGCTGGCCCGGCGCCTGAGCCCCAAGGAACGCTCGCAGCGGATCAATCTCAAGACCTACAGCGACGAGGAATGGGAAAGGCTCGAGGGTGAACTCGCAGCCGATCTCGCAGCCTGTGACAGCGGCAATGCCCTGGCCTGCGTGAACGCGGGAGATGCCTTCCTTTCAGGTGACGGCGTGTGGCCCATCGCGCGCATCGCCGAGACACTCTACAAGGAGGCCTGCGATGCGGGTGCGGGCGACGGCTGCGCCGCGCTCGCGACGCTGGTCGAGACCGCGCAGGTCGGCATCGCGTACGAGGCCTCCCCCGGCTTCGAGGACATGCACCCCTACATCGAGAAGGCCTGCGATCTCGGCCACCTCGACAGCTGCGACCTGTTCGCCTCGCGCCTGCGCGGCGCCGAACCGGAAGACGGTTTCCGCAACAGGGTCGGCCCATTGCCGGCTCTCGACCTCGCCCGGTCGGACGCCTTGCTCGAAAGCACCTGCGCCAGGGGCGGGACGAAAGCGTGCCTCTCTCTTGCCACCCTGCTGCGGGAGACCGGCGCTCCGGGCGACATCGAACGGGCCACCGCCATGCTCGACATCATGTGCCGGGACCAGGTGGTCGCGGCCTGCCAGGAGATGATCGGTCTGGCGGAGGGCGACGAGGGGCAGGTCAACCGCTACAAGGATCTTGCCTGCCGATCCGGCGATGCCTCGGAATGCATCGACATGAACGCGCGCACCTTCAGGGGTGTCGGCGGCGCGGCGGACCGCGCGCGGGCGATTGCCTATTCCGACGCAGCCTGCCGGATCGATGCCGGCTATTGCGAGGTCTCCACGGTGCTCCGCGCCATGCCGGAGCTGCGCAGCGCCTGCGTACCCGGGGAACCGCGCACCTGCGCCGCGCTCGGCCGGGCGCTTGCGGTGGTGCTCTCCCCGGAATGGGACGCGGCGCAGGCCTTCGCGCTGCTGGAAGCGGCCTGCCGCGCCGGTATCGGGGATGCCTGCAAGGATGCGGCGGCAGTCACCCGTGACCCGGCGCGCAAGAGCGACCTCCTCGAAACCGGCTGCACGGCCGGCGACCCGGATTCCTGCTTCGGGCTTGCCGATAGCCTCGCCGAGGGCACCTTCGGCCACAAGGACGAGGACCGCGCTGTCCTGCTCTATGCGTCGCTCTGCGATGCCGGCGCGGCGGCGGCCTGCGACGCGGAGAGCCGTTTTGCCGGGTTCGTCCCCGCCGCCCGCATCAGGCCCGCAAGCGAGGACTACGTCGCGCCGCTCGATTCGACCCAGCCGAAGACCTGGATGGATTACGCTCTCATTCCCGACTGCTTCACGGCCAGCGCGATGTTCCGCGGGGCGCTGGTGATCCAGGAGAACTGTTCGCAGCGCGAGAAGGGCATCGGCAGCGACAGGGCCCGCCCGGGGCAGGCGCCGTGGCAGGCGCTGCTGTGGCGGCCCGCCACGCTCAACCGCAGCGAGCTGAGCGAGGCACAGCGGGTGCTGTGCGGCGGCTCCCTGATCGCACCCGGCTGGGTGCTGACCGCAGCCCATTGCCTTGTCGACAGCAACGTCAATGTGGTGACCGGCGGACACCGCATCCGGCTCGGCGTGTTCAATCCGCAGGTCGACGAGGGGGTGAGCTACCCCATCCTCGGTGCCTTCCCCCACCCCGGGTTCGACAAGGGGAACAAGTATCTCTTCGACATCGCGCTGATCCGCTACGATCACCGCGCACCCGACCGGGGGAAATCCAATCAGCCCTGGTCGCGCCTGCCGATTGCAGCGATCACGCTCGATCCGCTTCCCCTGGGCCAGCGCCGCATCGCCAACGGAATGCCGGTCTATTCCTTCGGCTGGGGCTGGACCGCAGCCGAGAAGAGCGCCGCGACCGATTATCTCCAGGTGATCGCGATGGAACTGGTGAGCGAGCCGGTCTGCACCGCGCTGACCGGCTTCCGCAAGGCGCTCGACAACGCGGCGCTGTGCGCAGGCGGCAGGAAGCGGGAACAAACCTGTTTCGGCGACAGCGGCGGCCCGCTCGTGACCTATGGCGACGATAGCCGCAGGCCGGTGCTGATCGGGGTGGTGAGCGCAGGCAAGAAATGCGGCACCACCGGCAGGCTCAGCCAGTATACCCGCGTCGCCAAGGTGAGGGACTGGATCGAGCGGACGATGAAGGCCGCCCGCTGACGAGGGCCGCCTAGACGTCCTCGAAGTTCGGCTTGCGGCGCTCCATCTCGGCCATCACCGCCTCGACCTGGTTCCGGCTGCGCAGGATCGCGTGCTGCTCGATGCTTTCCTCGAGCAGGATCGCATCGGTCTCGCGCTCGTGCATCGCGGCCTGCAGGCGCTTGGCGGCGCGGATCGCGTGGGGGTTCTTGAGCGCGATCTGGCGGGCCAGCGCCAGCGCCCGATCGCGGGGGTTGTCGTCGACATGGGTCGCAAGGCCGAGCGCAACGGCCTCGGCCCCGTTGAACTCGCGGTTGGTGTAGATCAGCTCGCGCAGCACGTCGTCGCGCACCAGCCCGCGCCACAGGACATAGCCGCCCATGTCGGGGATGAGGCCCCACTTCATCTCCATGATCGCCATGCGGGTTTCGGGGTGGACGATGCGGATGTCGGCCCCGCTGGCGATCTGCAGGCCCCCGCCGAAGCACACGCCGTGGACCGCGGCGATCACCGGCACGGGCAGCTTGCGCCACTGCATCGCCACCTGCTGCGCCCGGTTGGCGTTGCCATGGGTGCGCTCGGTGAGTCCCGGCTCGTCCTCGGGAGGGCGCCTCGAGAAATTCGACAGGTCGAGTCCGGCGCAGAAGGCCCGGCCCTCGCCCGAGAGCACCACCGCGCGCAGGCCCTTCATCCGCTGGAGCGCATGGCCTGCCTCGATGATTCGCTCGAACATCTGAGGGTCGAGCGCGTTCATCTTGTCGGCGCGCACGAAGCGGACTTCGGCGACCCCGTCCTCGCCCATGGTGATGGCGACGCGGTCGTTGGCGATCGTGGCGGCGGCGGTGGCGGACATTGGCGTGATCCCTTGGAAAGGCTGTGTCTGGCAGGCGAGATTGGCCGATCCGCCGCACCCTGTCCAGAGCATGCGCGGCCTCTCAGCCGGGGCGGATCAGGCCGGACGCGTAAGGCAATTCGAGGACATAGCCGACGGCCGGGTCGCCGCCGATCAGGTGCGCAAAGCCCGCCGCGCCGAGCTTGGCGCGCGCGCCGGCGATTTCCTCCGGAAGGGCTCCACACGCCTGACCGAAGGCGACGAGGCAGACCTCGTCCAGCAATTGCCCGACGGTGACGCGCTCGCCCGGCTGTTCGGCCAGGCGCCACACAAGGCCGAACTCGCACGGGGACAGGCCGAGCCAGCGGTCGTCCACCCGCCCGTCGCGATGCTTGAGATCGAGCGTCAGGTCGCCCGCCTCGCGAAAGCGGCGGACGCCGCCCGCACCTGCGGCGGCGCCGGGGAAGTGGCGGGGGGGGAGCGGCGCGTTCACAACAGCAGCCCTCCGGCGCGCATGGAATAGACCGCCTCGGTGGTGAAGATCAGGTGATCGATCAGTGCGATGTCGAGTGCGCGGGCGACCTCGGCGAGCCGGCGCGTGGCGGCGATGTCGCAGCCGCTCGGCCGGCAGTGGCCCGAAGGGTGGCTGTGGGCGAGGATGATCCCAGCCGCATCGTGACGCAGCGCCTCGCCCAGCAGTGCCCGCATCCTGAGGCTGAGCGTGGTCATGGTGCCGATGCCGCAGGGCGCATCGCCAAGCCAGACGCTCCGGGCATCGACGAAGACCGCGTGGCCGCGCTCGAACTGCGCAGGCGGGGCGAGCACGACGCTGCGCAGGTAGCCGATCATCGCGGCGGCGCGCTGCTCCTGCGAGAGCGCATCCTCGCCGGAAGTGCGGGCGAGCGCGGTGGTCAGCACGGACGGTTGCCCCGGCGAAGGGGCGAGACGGCAGATTCAGGCATGGGGAACTCCCCTCAGGTCAGATTTGCAATCCGCGGGCGAAGGGCGCGGCCTCGCGCCATTCGCGATAGGGGCCGAACCGCCGTTCGCGCAGGACATGGCGGACGAACCCGACCGCCAGCACCAGCAGCTGGCAGTAGGACGGCCCGATGATCAGGATCGCGTAGGCGAGCGGCGAGGCACTTTCGACCATCACCCGCACCAGATGCGCCCCGAGCGCAACGAGCTGGAAGCCGGCGATCCACAGCGGATAGTTGCGGTTGGCGTTGAGCGCCACGGCCACGAACAGGAAAGTGGCGATCACATCGACGACCACAATGGCGCCCGGCAAGGTGCCCACCACCTTCGTGCCCAGATCGAACCCCCAGATCACGTAAACCGGCAGCACCATCGTGGCGAGGAAGATGGAGATCAGCCAGCGTTCCGGCGCCCCGCCCCAGCGCCAGATCGCTCCTGCCAGCAGGAAGCTCACCAGATGCTGGGCGGGGACCCGGTAGGTGTTGAAGAGTTCGAGCCAGTGCTCCATCGGATCAGGCTTGCACCCGCTCCATGTCGCGCATGTGCCGCACCGGCATGGCGTCGAGATCGCTC
Organism: Porphyrobacter sp. THAI-01a; assembly: GCF_056868655.1. Classification (NCBI taxonomy): domain Bacteria; kingdom Pseudomonadati; phylum Pseudomonadota; class Alphaproteobacteria; order Sphingomonadales; family Erythrobacteraceae; genus Porphyrobacter; species Porphyrobacter sp. THAI-01a. The sequence goes on from NZ_CP180579.1 coordinate 2,826,910, forward strand.
GGCGGGATCTTGGTCGGATCGCCGGGATCGCCGCTCGCCTGGACGTGGGTGCGCGCGACCTTGCTCAACTCGTCATGCACCCGTAGCAGGCTCGTCGACATGGCGAGCGCCTGGCTTTCGGCCTCGGTCAGGCGCAGCAGCGCACGCTGGCCGGTGCTGACCTCGACCAGGGGGTTCTGCCGGGCGGACAGCATGGCCTGCTTGAGCCGCGCCATGGCGATGATCGATTCGTCGGCGAGCGCTTCGGCTTCGCGGACCAGCTTCTTGAGATTGTGTGCGTCAGCGAGAATGCGATTGTCCATCGTCGGTCTCCTGCCGGACCGGCGCTCACCCAGTCACGACCCCGGTTTCCACGGAGAGGTAAGCCTTGCCTTCCGTCGCTGCGCTGAGCGTCATCGCGGCCGTGATCGCCAGGACCACCGAGGCCAGGATGCCCGTGGCGATCCCGACGATCGCCCCTAGTCGCACCAGGACGGCATGCTCACCATCGAGCACTCCGGGGACCACCCGGGGCTCGCCCGACCTCAGCCACGGCGCCTGTTCTATGAGCGGCATCGCATCGCTGAGGACAAGCCGACCCGGGTCATCCCTGCCGTCGTGTTCAGCCGGATCAGCTACCGGGTTAATCTGAGAATTTGTGTATGCAGGTTCGCTGAAGGGCTTGAGCAAAGCTTCATCCGCAACACCCCCGAGGTCGCGCGCGGCGGCTTCCTCGGCCGCTTCGGGAGCGAGGGTGGCACGGTAGTTCTCGACCAGCTCGCCGAGGCTGGCGGCATCGTAGAAGTCCTTGAGGGCGCGGATATGCTGGTTGATCCGCGTCTCGGACACGCCGAGGTCCGCGGCGATTACCTTGATCGGAACGCGCCGGTCGATCCGCTCCATCACCGCGCGCTGTCTGTCGGTAAGCCGCCGTGCGGCACCGGACTCCATGACCCACTCCTTCAACAGTTCATCGGCTGTTTACCCTGAAACTAACGCAAACTGGACAGGATTTCTTCCATTTCGGATCAGAATGCTACGGACCATTCAAACGCTCTAGGCAGCCGAGCTGTTGACCCCGACCGACTGGAGGTATCGCTTGATGTTGCGTGCGGCCTGGCGGAGGCGCTGTTCGTTCTCGACCATCGCGATGCGGACATAGCCCTCGCCGTTCTCGCCATAGCCCACGCCGGGGGCCACGGCGACCTGCGCCTGCGTGAGAAGCTGCTTGGAGAATTCGAGGCTCCCCATGCTCTTCAGGGCCGGCGGCAACGGCGCCCAGGCGAACATCGAGGCAGGCGGCGGCGGGATGTCCCAGCCGGCGCGACCGAAGGCCTCCACCATCACGTCACGGCGCTTGTGGTAGAGCTGGCGGTTGCTCTCGATGATGTCCTGCGGCCCGTTGAGCGCCGCGCAGGCTGCGGCCTGGATCGGGGTGAAGGCGCCGTAATCGAGATAGGACTTCACCCGCGTCAGCGCCGCGATCAGCTGGCGGTTGCCGACCGCAAAGCCCATCCGCCAGCCCGCCATCGAATAGGTCTTGGACATCGAGGTGAACTCGATCGCCACGTCCTTGGCTCCCGGCACTTCCATGATCGAGCGGGTCGGCTTGCCGTCGAAATAGAGCTCGGAATAGGCAAGGTCGGAGACGATCCAGACCTGGTTCTCCTTCGCCCATGCCACCAGCCGCTCGTAGAACGGCAGCTCCACCGTCTCGGCGGTGGGGTTGGAGGGGTAGCTCACCACCAGCACGGAGGGGCGCGGGACGGTGTAGTTCATCGCCCGTTCGAGCGATTCCCAGTAGTGTTCGTCGGGCGTGGTCGGCACCGAACGGATCGTCGCGCCGGCAATGATGAAGCCGAAGGTGTGGATCGGATAGGACGGGTTGGGTGCCAGCACCACGTCGCCCGGCGCGATGATCGCCGTCGCGAGGCTCGACAGGCCCTCCTTCGAGCCCATCGTCACCACCACCTCGGTCTCGGGATCGAGCTCCACGCCGAAGCGGCGGGCGTAATACCCCGCCTGGGCGCGGCGCAGGCCGGGGATGCCCTTGGACTGGGAATAGCCATGCGCATCGGGCTTGGCGGCCACCTCGCACAGCTTGTCGATGACATGCTGCGGCGGCGGCTGGTCGGGGTTGCCCATGCCGAGATCGATGATGTCCTGACCTGCCAGCCTTGCGGCATGACGCATGGCGTTGACCTCCGCGATCACATACGGAGGCATCCGCTTCATGCGATAGAACTGGTCATTCATGGTCCGTCATCACCTTGTCTCGGGCGGGGTCGATAGGGGCCGCCGCCCTCTCCCTAGGCCAAACCCGCCGACCGAGGGAAGGCGTTTTCGGCAATTGCGGTCCGGCCGGATTGGCGGCACTACGGGGACGGAACGGCGCGGAAGGGACGGTTGCAGGCGATGGCACGGGATGGCGATCTGATGGCGGCAGCGGGCGACGGCCTCAAGGGCTTCTTCGACATGCAGGGCGAGGCGCTGCGCGAGATGATGGGCGGCAAGGGCGCCGAATCGCTGATGGCCGGGGCGATGCCGGCGGGGATGGACGGGGGCGAACTCGCCGAATGGGCGGCGACCGGCGCCCAGCTCCAGCAGCTGTGGCTCGATTTCGCCACCCATCAGGCCCAGACCGCCGCCGACAAGGCAAGCACCGGCGCCAACCTGATGGACCCGGCGCAGTGGCTGGTGATGTCGCAAGCGATGCTCGGGCAGTTGCCCAAGGGCATGTTCGAGGCCTCGGCCAAGCTGGCGCAGGACCAGATGCAGCTGTGGTCGGGAGTGATGCAGAGCTTCGCGGCGGGCGCCACCGGCGGCAAGATGGGCGAGGCGCCCGAAGTCGGAGCCCTGCCCAAGTCCGACCGCCGCTTTGCCGATCCGGCCTGGCGCGAGCATCCCGCCTTCCTGCTGCTCCACCAGACCTACCTGATGCTCGCCGACTATTTCCGGCAGGCGGTCCGGGGGATGGAGGGGCTCGACCCAGCCAAGCGCCAGCAGCTCGAATTCGCGGTCTCGGCGCTGGCCGAGGCGATGAGCCCGGACAATTTCCTCGCCCTCAACCCGGTGGTGCTGAAGCGCACGATGGAGACGCGGGGCGCCAATCTGGTGCGCGGGATGCAGCACCTCGTCAACGACCTCAAGCGCGGCCAGCTCACCCACACCGATCCCAATGCCTTTCGGCTTGGCGAGAACCTCGCCGCGAGCCCGGGCAAGGTGGTGCACGAGACCCCGCTCTACCAGCTGATCCACTACACGCCCTCGACCGAGACGGTGCTCGAGGTGCCGCTGGTGATCTTCCCGCCGTGGATCAACCGCTTCTACATCCTCGACCTGACGCCCAAGAAGAGCTTCATCAAGTGGGCGGTCGATCAGGGAATCTCGGTCTTCGTGGTCAGCTGGAAAAGCGCCGACGAGACGATGGCCGATGTGGTGTGGGACGATTACATCCGCGCCCAGATCGAGGCCATCGACCATGTCCGCGCGCGGCTCGATGTGCCGGCCGTCCACACCATCGGCTATTGCGTGGCGGGGACGACGCTGGCGGCAACGCTTGCGGTGCTGGCGCGGCGGGGCGAGGCGGACAAGGTCAAGAGCGCGACCTTCTTCACCGCGCAGGTCGATTTCGAGCGCGCGGGCGACCTCAAGCACTTCATCGACGAGGGCCAGCTCGAGATGATCGGGCAATTGTCGCCGCAGGGCTATCTCGACGGGCGCTATCTCGCGGCGACCTTCAACGCGCTGCGCGGTCGCGACCTGATCTGGAACTACGTCGTCAACAACTACCTCTTGGGCGAGGACTATCCAGCCTTCGACCTGCTCCACTGGAACGGCGACGTGACCAACCTGCCCTCCAAGTGGCACAATGCCTACCTGCGCGATCTCTACCGCGACAACAGGCTGGTGGTGCCTGACGCACTGGAGGCTGACGGCACTCCGATCGATCTCACCCGTGTCGCCACCCCCAGCTTCGTGCAGGCGGGGCGCGAGGACCACATTGCGCCGGCCGAAAGCGTGTGGCGCATTACGAAGCACTTCACCGGTCCGATGGAATTCCTGCTGGCGGGCTCGGGTCACATCGCGGGCGTGGTCAACCCGCCCTCTGCGGGCAAATACCAGTACTGGGTGGGCGACAGCGCAGCGCCGAGCCTCAAGGACTTCGTCGCGGGCGCGACCGAGCATCCGGGCAGCTGGTGGCCGCATTGGCTGGAATGGCTCCACAAGCAGTCAGACACCCGGGTGCCGGCAAAGGGCAAGCGCGTGCCGGGCGGCAAGGGTGACCGGGTGATCGAGGACGCCCCGGGGCGCTATGTGAAAACCCGCTAAAGGCAAACTTCTGAGTTTCAGGGATTTGCACCGTTTTTGTGCACTGCACAAAAATGCTTGACTTCGCATCCGCACTAACTATTTTGTGCAGTGCAACATGAAGCGAGGTCGTCATGTCCGAAGTCGAGAACACTGCCGGTGAAGTGAAGGCCGCGCCCGAAGCCGTGGCTGCGCCGAAGGCTCCGGTCGCCAAGATCGATGCCGCTGCCGAGAAGGCCTATGCCGAAGCCTCGGCCAAGATCGTTGCGGCTCCTGCCGTGAAGGCCCCGGCTGCCAAGCCTGCCGCCGCGCCGAAGAAGGCCCCGCTCGCCCGCAAGGCCGCGCCGGCCGCAAAGGCCGCCGCCGAGACCCTCAAGACCGCCAAGAAGGCGGCGCCCAAAACTGCCAAGCTCCCGGTCAAGAAGCCCGTGCTGGCCAAGAAGGCTGCCAAGCCCGCCGCCGCGCCGAAGACCAATCCCGTCATCAAGCTCAAGGACACCATCATGGACACCGCCAAGAACACCGACATCACCGCCACCGCCAAGGAAATGCTGGCCGACGTGCAGGCCCGCGCCAAGGAAACCTACGCCAAGAGCACCGTGCTCGCGACCGAGGCGACCGAGTTCACCAAGGCGAACGTCGAAGCCGTCGTCGAAAGCGGCAAGATCTTCTTCGCCGGCGCGCAGGAACTGCTCAAGGACAACGTCGAGACCGGCAAGACCGTGATCGAGACCGTCACCGAAGACGCCAAGAAGGTTGCCGCCGTCAAGTCGCCGACCGAGCTGATGCAGCTCCAGGGCGAGATCGCCCGTCGCAACTTCGACGCTCTGGTCGCCTACGGCTCGAAGCGCACCGAAGCCTGGGTGAAGCTCTACAACGATGCCTTCGCCCCGATCTCGAACCGCGTCAGCGTCGCGGTCGAGAAGGTCAAGACCGCCGCGTAAGCGACGACAAGTTCCTGGATCGGGCCTCTCTCCTCTCTCTCCCAACCCGGTCCACGAGAGCGCGCCGCAAGGCGCAAGGCCGGCCAGACCAGCGTCTGGCCGGCCTTTTTCTGTGCGCCGCACCCGACCAAACAAATCCAAGCAACCGCTTGCACCTCGGCCGGCGAATCCCATAATGGAGGCCTATGCGCATCCCCGCCCTCTCCGACCGCGCCGCTGCCGGCGTGCTGACCGTGCCGCAGGCCGTGCCTGTGCGCGCGGCCGAGGATGACGAGGGCGGCAAGGAGGGCGGCGGGCAGGGCCAGGTCGGCATCGCCACCAAGACCCGCGCCAAGCCCAAGAAGCCCAGCCAGTATAAGGTGCTGATGCTGAACGACGACTACACCCCGATGGAATTCGTGGTGCTGGTCCTGAAGCGCTTCTTCAGCATGGATCTGGAACAGGCAACCCGCGTCATGCTCCACGTCCACCAGCGCGGCGTGGGGGTGTGCGGGATCTTCACCTACGAGGTCGCCGAGACCAAGGTGAACCAGGTGATGGACTTCGCCCGGCAGAACCAGCACCCGCTCCAGTGCACGCTCGAGAAGGCGTGAGGCAGGCGCACCACCCGCAGCCCGATCCGGTGCTGCCGGGCCAGGAAAGCGTCTGGAACTACCCCCGCCCCGCCATCGCCGAAAGGACGCCGCGCCATATCCGCATCGTCCACAAGGGCGTGGTGCTGGCCGACACCCGCGCCGCGTGGCGCACGCTCGAAACCTCGCACCCGCCGACCTACTACCTGCCGCCAGCCGACATCGCGATGGCACACCTCGTGCACAATCCGGCGCGCTCGCTGTGCGAATGGAAGGGGCAGGCAGCCTATTGGGACGTGGTGATCGGCCGCGAGCGGATCGCCGCCGCCGGCTGGTCCTACCCCTCGCCCACGCCGGCCTTCGCGAGCATCGCCGGCCATATCGCTTTCTACGCCGCGCCCTTCGACAACGTGACGGTCGACGGCGAAGAGGTCACGCCCCAGCCAGGCAGCTTCTACGGCGGGTGGATCACCCGCCGCGAGGCCGGGCCCTTCAAGGGCATTCCCGGCAGCCGCTTCTGGTGAGGCTCCGGCGCAAGGCGCGCACGCCGCAGCAATTGGGGACATGACGCGCGCGCGCGAAGCGGCTAGGGCATTCCCGCCCGCGCGCAATCGACGGAACCGAGCTTGCCGAACTTCCTCCCCAGCATCGACCGCTACATCCTGCGGCTGACGATCGTCCCGATGCTGGGCGTCTTCGCGCTCGCCGCGAGCCTCCTGATGCTCGACAAGATGCTACGCCTGTTTGATTTCGTCGCAGTCGAGGGTGGGCCGGTGGGCGTGGTCTTCAAGATGCTGGGCGCGCTGATCCCGGAATATGCGAGCCTCGCGATCCCGCTCGGCCTCCTGCTCGGCGTGCTGCTGGCGTTCAGGAAGCTCGCCACCTCGTCCGAGCTCGACACGATGCGCGCGGTCGGCCTGTCGTACAACCGGCTGCTACGCATGCCCTATGCGATCACGCTGGTGCTGGTCGCGGTCAATGTCGCGCTGGTGTTCTACATCCAGCCGATCAGCCGCTACTACTACGAGCAGATGGAATATGAGCTGCGCTCGGGCGCGCTCGGGGCCTCGATCAAGGTGGGCGAGTTCACCACCCTCGCCGACCGCATGGCGCTGCGCATCGAGGAAAGCGAGGACGAGGGGCGCCGGCTGGTCGGCATCTTCGCCCGGGTCGCCAACGCAAAGGGGCAGGTGCTGTCGATCTCGGCGCGCGAGGGCGCCTTCCTCGCCACCCGCGACAATCCCGACACGATCATCCTGCGCCTGACCGAGGGCACGATCATCCAGGACACGGGGATGAAGGGCCAGACCCCGCGGGTGCTGAGCTTCAGCCGCCACGACCTGCCGATCGATCTGCCCGCCATCGAGAAGTTCCGCGCCCGCGGCGACGAGACGCGCGAATACATCCTGCCCGAACTGCTCCGCATCGGCTGGAGCCGCGACAGCGCCCCCGACGCGCGCGATGCCAGCGTCGCCAGCTTCAACTTCCGGCTGGTCGAAATCGTGATGATGTTCCTGATGCCGCTGCTGGCGGTGGCGCTGGCGATCCCGCCCAAGCGATCGACCAGCGCGCTGGGCGTCTTCGTCTCGATCGTGATGGTGGTCGCCTATCACAAGGTGAACCAGTACGGCGAGGACGTCGCCGCGATCGGCCGGCTCGATCCGGTTCTCGCCTTCTGGGTGCCCTTCGTGCTCTTCGCAGGGCTGATCCTGTGGATGTATTACCGCGTCGCCTATGTCCCCGGCGGGCAGGCGATCGGGGCACTGGAGATGGCCTTCGCCAAGCTCTCCAAGCGTATCGGCAAGCTCTTCGCCCGCCGCCAGCCGCGCGCGTGGCGCCTCCCGGACGATCCGGCGGCAGAGGCTGCTCCGGCGGAGTAGGCACGCAAGGATGCAGCTCGATTTCTTCCCCTCGCGCACGCTGACGCTCTATCTGGCGAAGCTCTTCGTGGTGCGCATCCTCGCCGTGCTGGTGATGCTGGTGCTGGTGCTGCTGGCGCTCGACCTCCTGTCCGAGACCGGCGACATCCTCGCCGCCCCCGGCAACGGGCAGGCCGAAATCCTGCAATATGCCTCGCTGCGCGCGCCCCAGCTGGCGGCGCGTTTTCTGCCCTATTCCGTGCTGCTGGCGACGCTGATCACGCTGGTCACGCTGAACCAGAATTCCGAAGTGGTGGCGATGAAGGCGGCCGGCCTTTCTGCGCATCAGGTGCTCGCCCCGCTGCTGCTCACCGCAGCGGTGGTGTCGGCGGTGAGCTTCGGCTTCAACGAGCGGATCGTCACCCGCGCCAACGCGACGCTGAAGGCGTGGCAGGCGGCCGAATACGGTCCGATCCCCGAGGCGGCGGGCGACGGGGCCGGGGGCGGAATGCGCTCGAACATCTACCTCACCGACGGCGACCACATCCTCGCCGCCGCGACGCTCGCCGGGGCGGGCGAGCAGATCGTCCTCACCGGCGTCACCTGGTATGCCCGCACCCCTGGGGGGATCATCCGCGAACAGGTCCGCAGCCCACGCGCGACCTTCGCCGCGCCGGGCTGGAGGCTCGAGAACCCGGTGAAGTTCGATGTCGCCGGCGCCGTCACCGATCGCCCTGCGGCGATGGTGGTCGGCGAGAACCTCAGCCCCGAGCGGATCATGCTGCAATCGGTCGACGCCGACGCGCAGAGCTTCTGGGAGCTGCGCGAGAGCATCGATGCCTACGAGGCGGCCGGGCGCAACACCGACGAGATGCGCGCCAAGTGGTGGCACCGCCTTTCCGGGCCGCTCTCGGCGCTGCTCATGCCGCTGCTTGGTTCAGTCGCCGCCTTCGGTCTTGCGCGCTCGGGCCAGCTGTTCGTGCGCGCGATCATCGGCATGGCGCTGGGCTTTGCCTATTTCGTGGTCGACAACGCCGCGCTGGCGATGGGCAGCTTCGGCGGCTACCCGCCCTTCCTTGCCGCCTGGGCGCCGTTCCTGCTGTTCCTTCTGGTCGGCGAGACGGTGCTGATCCGGACCGAGGAGTGAAGGACTGGTCGCTCCGGCTGGCCCGTCCCGAAGACGCCGCTGCCATGCCCGCGATCGAGCGGGCAGCCGCCATCGCCTTTGCGGGCGAAGCGTCGATCGACCCGGCCCGCACCCGCACCGAAGCCGATTATGCCCGCCTGATCCGGAGGGGCCATAGCCTCGTCGCCCATTCCGGCGAGACGATGGCGGGCTTCCTCGTCGCCCAGCCCTTCAGCCGGGAATTGCACGTCTGGGAAATGGATGTCGCGCCCGTCTTCCAGCGGCGCGGGATCGGATCGGGGCTTGTGCGCGCTGCGATGATCGACGCGCGCAACACCGGCTTCAGGGCACTGACCCTCACCACCTTCCGCGATCTGGCGTGGAACGCCCCGTTCTACGCCCGGCTCGGCTTCGAGGAGGTCACCGCGCTCGATGCGCACCCGCGCCTCGCAGGCGAACTGGCGAACGAGGTCGAGGACGGCCTGCCCGCCGACCGGCGCTGCGCGATGATCTGCTTTCTGGATTGAGTGGGGCGCGGGCCTAGGCCGCCTTCTTCCCCATCGTGCTCTTCGCGATCCGACCGACCAGCACCAGCATCCCGGGATGGTTGGCGCCTTCGTAGGTCGATCCGGTCCCCAGCTCGCGCGCCAGACGGCGGTGGGCTTCGGGCAGGTCGTGATAGGGCATCGAGGGCATCAGGTGGTGGAGCGCGTGATAGCGCAGGCCGACCGGCGCCCAGATCTCCGCGGCGATCCCCGGCGGGGGTACGTTGACGGAATCGAGGAATTGCGCGGTCACCGTCATCGGCTCGCCCTCGTTCTCCCACAGGTGCGCGACGAGGGTGCGCAGCTGGTTGAGCACCGCCGTCAGCGAGAGGATCGCCAGCGCGATGGCAAGCGGCTGCCAGCCGATCACGAAGGTGCTGCCGATCAGCGCCCACGACCAGACGAAGACGCCTGCCTCCTGCCAGCGCACCCGCCCCACGAAGTCGCCTTCGGGCGGCCGGCGGCGGAAATCGGGATTGATCGAGAGCGCCGAGAACCGCTCCCAGGTGAAGGTGCGGACCGCCGGGATCAGCGCCCCCAGCGGCACAAGCACCGCCGCGCGGATGATCAGCGCCACCGGCGCGAGGATCGCGACGAGCACGAACAGCGGCAGGCTCCACGGCTTCATCAGCGCCAGCGGGAGGTATTCGGGGTCCTCGGGCGTGCCGTATTGCGTGCGCTTGTGGTGGATGGTGTGCACGCCCTCGTACATGAAGGAGGGCGTCAGCAGCGGGATGCCGACGAGCAGGTTCCAGCCCGTGCGGAAGCCCGGCAGGGCGTCGCGGTGGATATGGGTCAGCTCATGGATGAACATCAGCGCACGGTAGAGCGCCAGCGCCGCGACGAGGCCGGCGGCGATCTGCACCGCAAGGCTCTGCGACAGGATCGCCGCCGCAATCGCGGCATAGCCGACGCCTGCCGAGACCAGCATGTCGGGCCAGTAGATGCCCGGCTTCGCCTCGCCCAGCCCCTTCGTCAGGTCACGCGCGGCGCGCAGCATCGCCTTGTCGTCCTCGGCCATGAAGGCCGCGCGGGTCGCCCGCGGCGCCGGTTCGCGCAGGTCCGATCGGGCAGGATCGATGGTCGGGTGCAAAGAGAGATCCGGGGTCATTTCGGTGCAAATCCTGCGGCCGCCCTACCCGAAATCGGGGTGCAAGCCAAACGCGGGTTGTTGGTGACAGTGATCGACAGCCTTGCGTCATTGACGCGGGCGGGACACAGACACCTTGACCCAGAACAAACTACGAGGACCGGGGCGTGACAGATGTGGCGGCCAGTGCGGCAGAGATAAGGATCGAACCGGTCGCCGGCAAGGACCAGCGGGCGGCCTTCGTCGACCTGGGGCGCGCCTTTTCGGACCGGCTGCCGCATTTCGTGCCGCAGATCCGCTCGGAACAGCTCGAATTGGTCGATCCGGACAAGAACCCCTTCTTCGGCCACGCCCGCGTACAGCTGTTCATCGCTTCGCGCGCGGGCGTGCCGGTCGGGCGCATTTCGGCCCATATCGACGAACTCGCGCTCGCCATGCCGCCCGAACAGGGCTTCGGCCCGGGCACCGGCTTCTTCGGCTATTTCGACGCCGAGGACGAGGCCGTGGCCCGCGCCCTGCTCGCCGCCGCCGAGGCGTGGCTGGCAGGCGAGGGGATGACGCGGGTGCTCGGCCCGATCTCTCTGTCGGTATGGGAGGAGCCCGGTCTGCTGGTGAAGGGGCAGGATCACGCCCCGATGCTGATGATGGGGCACCATCCAGCGCATTACGCAGGCTGGATCGAGGCGGCGGGCTTTACCCGCGCCAAGACGCTCTACACCTACGATCTCGACATCACCAAGCCCTTCCCCCCCTTGGTGCAGCGCATCGTGCAATCGGGGCAGAAGAATGCGCGGATCAACGTGCGGCGGGTGCGCAAGAAGGATTGGGACGCGGAGGTGGCGACGATCCTCGACATCCTCAACGATGCCTGGTCGGACAACTGGGGCTTCGTCCCCTTCACGCCGGCCGAAGTGGCCTATGCCGGCAAGAAGCTGCGCCCGCTGATCTTCGAGGAACTCAACATGATTGCCGAGGTGGATGGCCGCCCGGTCGCCTTCATGCTGACCTGGCCCGACGTCAACGACGCGCTGGCGAAGATCAGGGGCAAGCTCTTCCCCTTCGGCTGGATCACCATGCTTCGCTGGCTGCGCCATCCGAAGGGCGCAGGGATGCGGGTGCCGCTGATGGGGGTGCTGAAGGAGCTCCACAATTCCCGGCTGGCCAGCCAGCTCGCCTTCATGATGATCGAGGCGATCCGGCTGGAGGCGAACGGCAAGTTCCAGTCCACGCGCGGCGAGATCGGCTGGATCCTCGAGGACAACCAGGGAATGGTTGCGATCGCCGACACGATCCAGAGCACGATAAATCGCGAATATGCGATCTACGAGAAGCGGCTGGGTTGATGGATCTGGTCTGCATCGCCTCCCCACCCGGCCACCATAGCCTGATGGTATCGTTGGTGGCCGGGTGGGGAGGCGGGGCGGGGGTCTGCGCCACCGAAGTTGGCTCGAAATGAAAAAAGGCCTCCGTTGCGATAACAACGGAGGCCTTTCGGGATCGTATCACCAGCCGCTTGGACGGGAGGGGGGTCTCGGCGGTGACAGACCTATAATGATCGGACCCGAGAGCGGTTCCCGGCCTTCCGAAAATTTTTTCGCCCCTCGCAATACTGCGTAGAAGAAGCGCGATTCCAGCCGCTTGCCGGATGGGGGCGACGGCAGGGCGGGGAACGGCTATGGCCGAATCGACCGTCTTGCCAGACTCGCGAAAGGAACCTCATGTCGCTCGGAAGCCAGATCGCGGCCAACCTGCCCTTCCTGCGCCGCTATGCCCGCGCGCTCACCGGATCGCAGACCAGCGGCGACGCCTTCGTGCGCGAGATGCTCGAGGCCGTGCTCGCCGACGAGGACCTGAAGGCGAGCCTCGCGGGCGGGCGGGTGCCGCTCTACCGCGCCTTCGGCAAGGTGTGGTCGAGCGCCTCGGGCGGGGCCGCGACCGGCGCGCCGACCAGCGAGCACGAGGCCGGCGCGCAGGCGCGCCTCGGGGTCATCACGCCGCCCGCGCGCCAGGCGCTGCTGCTGACGACGCTCGAGGATTTCACCACCGATGAAGCCGCCGCGATCCTCGAGCGCACCCCTGCCGAGATCGAGGCACTGGTGGCCGAGGCGATCGCCGAGATCGAGCGCGAGCAGTCCACCAGCGTCCTCATCATCGAGGACGAGCCGCTGATCGCGATGCAGCTCGAAGACCTCGTCACCGGCCTCGGCCACACGGTCAGCGGCACCGCCGCCACCCGCACCCAGGCACGCGCCGCCGTCGCCGAGGCGATGCCCGGGCTGGTGCTCGCCGACATCCAGCTCGCCGACGGCTCCTCGGGCCTCGATGCGGTCGACGACATCCTGGGCGTGGGCAGCATGCCGGTGATCTTCATCACCGCCTATCCCGAACGCCTGCTGACCGGCGACCGGCCGGAGCCGACCTACCTCGTCACCAAGCCCTTCCAGGAGGCGACGGTGCGCGCGGCGATCAGCCAGGCGCTGTTCTTCGGGTCGACCAGGCCCTTGTAACGGGATCGCGCTCACGCGCGATGCAGACCCCCCGCCCCGCCTCCCCACCCGGCCACCATAACATAGTGGTACTATTGGTGGCCGGGGGGGGAGGCGGGGCGGGCGGTCTGCGTCACCGAAGGTGGCCAAAAACTAAGGCTTCACCACCCGCCGGTCCGCTTCTTTCTCCCTGATCCGGAAATCCGCCGGGCGGCGCACCGGCACGCGCAGCACGCAGCGCACCCCCGAGGGTGCGAAGTCGAGCGTCACCGGCTGGCGCAGTTCGTGCGCGACGACCTTCTCGATCAACTCGGTGCCGAAGCCGCGGCGGCGATGGGCGGCCACCGGCGGACCGCCGGTCTCCTGCCATTCGACCTCGGCCCATTCTGTCTCGGCCCCGGGCACACCTCCGCGCTGCCAGCGGATCGTGACCTTCCCCCCGGGCACGCTCAGCGCCCCGTATTTGGCGGCATTGGTGGCAAGCTCGTGCACCGCAAGGCCGAAGGACAGCGCATCGTTGGGCGCCAGTTCGAGCTCCGGCCCGTCCAGCAGGATCGCATCGTCGAGCACCGCCCGGAAGTGCTGGAGCTCCGCCTCGATCACCGCGCGGATCGGGGTCGTGCCCCAGTCGGTCACGGTGAGCAGGTCATGCGTGGCCGAAAGCGCGCGGATGCGGCCTTCGAGCGAGTCCGCGAAATCGTCGAGCCCGCTCGCCCGGCGGCGGGTCAGCGAGAGGATCGAGAGCACGTTGGCGAGCGTGTTCTTGACCCGGTGATTGAGTTCGCGCGTGAGCGAGTTCCTGATCGAGTGCTGCTCCTCGAAGAAGGCCAGCCGCGCCTGGTCCTCGAAGGCCTGCTGGGTGAGCAGCCGGGCGAGCAGCATCAGCAGGCTCGCCAGTGCCAGCCCGAACACGAGCGTCAGCATCGACAGCGGGGAAAGCACCTGCGTGCCGGCCCGCTCGATCACCAGCATCAGCTTGCGGTCGGCGATAGTGACTTCCTGCTGGGCGGTCTCGCCCGAAGCGCCGCCGATCGAATGGGCGACGAGCAGGTGCCCGGTCGACACCTCGCCGTCGTAGAGCCTGACGCCGAAGCGCCCCTGCCCCTCGCGGTCGATCGCGGCATCGAGGAATTCGCGGGCGCGGAAGGGGGTGTAGACGAAGCCGGTCAGCCGCCGGTCCTCCTCGCCCGGACCCATCCGGAACACCGGCATGTAGATCGCGAAGGCCGGCGCGGTGCCGCTGGTCTCCTGGCGCAGCACGATGCGGCCCGAGGCGGCCGGGCGCAGCGTCAGCTCGGCCTCGGCCATCGCGGCGGCGCGGGCGGCGTCGGAATACATGTCGTAGCCCAGCGCCCGGCGGTTCAAGGCGGTCTCCGGCGCGAACATCGCCACCGGGGCGACCCGACTGGTGGTGCTGGCGGGGGCGGGGAAGATTTCCGGATAGGCGGGCTGGCTGGCGCGGGTGCGGGCTAGAAAGGCGTCGAGATCGCGCGCCTCGATCACCGGGATCCAGCCGATCCCTTCCGCGCCCGAATATTCGGTGTTGAGCTTCAAGGCGCGCACGAAGCTGTCGAAGGTCGCCGGGCTCACTTCATCGACGCTGGCGAACAGCGCCGCGCCGGCACGCAGGTAGGAAGTGAAGCCCGCCCCGCTGCGGTCGAGCGCGGCGGCGACGCCTTGGGCATATTCGCGCATGACCGCGCGTTCGCGGGCGCGGGCGTTGCTCTCGATGGCGAAGACGCTGAGCGCGGTGATCGCCGCGAGCGCGAGGAAGATCAGCAGCGGCACGGCGCGCGGATAGAGCACCAGCCAGCGGCGCGCCCGCCCGCTCGAGGCCGGCGGCGGCGGGGCGGCCGGATCGGTGTGGGGGCTGAGCGCGAGCGGTTCGATGACGGGCCTGTCCTGAGCGAGCCTTGGCCCCGAACGGGACGTTCGGACCGCTGGCGGAACCAAACAGGTAGCGCATCGTTCCCGAATCGTCCAAACTCGGCTTCGCGGGGGTTCGGGCGGCGCGCCACAGGCAGGCAAGTCACGACCCCGCGGGAGCGGCATCGGCCTCGATGGGAGGCCGGGACACGGGATCAGGGACAAGACCGAGCAATGGCCTCGAATCACAGACAGGGCAGCGGCAGCAGCGGCGGCGGTGACGCCACCCGGCGCGCGCCCGAATGGGCCGACGGGTTGAAACAGCTCTATGATTCGGTGGTCGAAGAGGCGCTGCCCGACAGCTTCAAGGACCTGCTCGACCGGCTCGACGCAATCCCTCCCACCCGCGGCAAGACGGGTGACCGAGGCGGCTCGCGCGATGACCGGGACACCGGCCAATGAGCCAAGGGGGGGAGCCCGGCGGAACGCTTTCGGCGGGCGACAAGCGCGATTTCAAGCGCGAGCTGACCGAGGTCGTGCCCCACCTGCGCGCCTTCGCCCGCGGGCTGTGCGGCCGGCCCGACCTTGCGGACGATCTGGTGCAGGAAACCCTGCTCAAGGCCTGGGCGGCGCAGGACCGGTTCGAGCCGGGCACCTCGATGCGCGCCTGGACCTTCGTGATCCTGAGGAACGCCTACCTCACCGACATGCGCCGCAACCGCTTCCGCGGCGAGTATGACGAGGGCGTCGCCGAACGCATTCTGACGGCGCCCGCCGGGCAGGAGGAGCCGATCCACCTCTCGGACCTCCACCGCGCGCTGCTGACGCTGCCGGCCGAACGGCGAGAGGCGCTGCTGCTGGTCGGCGCAGGGGGCTTCTCCTACGAGGAGGCGGCGGCGATCTGCGGATGTGCGGTCGGCACGATCAAGAGCCGCGTCGGCCGCGCCCGCGCCGCGCTGACCGAGATGCTCGCCAACGGCAGCATCCCGCGCCGCTCGACCGACGACGATGTCGCCCATGCCGCGATCCTCGAGGAGCTCGACGAGGTCGCGGCGGGGAACGGGGTGCGTTCGCGGGGTTGATCCCCTTAACAGCAGAAAGGCCCGAGGCGTTTCCGCCCCGGGCCTTCCTCACTCGCTAACCTGCGAAAAGATCAGGCGTAGGTCCACACCGTCCCGCGCGCGAGGTTTTCGCTGGCGAAGGCCCAGTTGAGCTTGTTCTCGACCACCGCGTCGAGATAGCTCGGGCGCTTGTTCTGGTGATCGAGGTAGTAGGCGTGCTCCCACACGTCGAGCACCAGCAGCGGGTTGAAGCCGCTGTCGGCGAGCGTGTCGGCATCGTGGGTTTCCTCGATGCTCAGCTTGCCGTCCTTCTCGGCCAGCCACACCCAGCCGGACGCGAAGTGGCCGACGCCGCGGTCCTTGAGCTGCTGCTTCAGGGCATCGACCGAACCGAAGGCCTCGTCGATCTTGGCGGCGAGTTCGGGCGAGGCTTCGGTGGTCGAGGGCGCCATCGAATGCCAGTAGAAGGCGTGGTTCCAGGTCTGGGCCGAGTTGTTGAACAGGCCCTGGTTGGTGCCCCGCGAGGCGGCGACGATTTCCTCGAGCGACTTCGATTCGTGCTCGGTGCCGGCAATCGCCGCGTTCATCTTGTCGACATAGGTCTGGTGGTGCTTGCCGTGGTGGAACGACAGCGTCTCGGCCGAGATGGCCGGCTCGAGCGCGGTGTCGGCATAGGGCAGCGGGGAAAGTGCGAAAGCCATGGTATCCTCCAGGGTCGTGTGGTGAATTTCGACGGTTACGATGTCCCAACGCAGATGAGCGTGAAGGGTTGCACCTTCAAGTCGCCGCGCTCTCTCCGGTTTGCGCGCTGCGGTCAACCGCGCTTGTGACAGCAACATTCATGGTGACATTGCCCAATGTGCGCATCAGGTCGGGCAGCATCTCGACCGCGACCAGCAGCGCGAGCGGCTCGACCGGCACGCCCATCGCAAGGGCAATGGGCCCGATCGAGACGACGAAGCTGATCGAACCGGGCAGGCTGACGGCGCTGAGGCTGATGACGCTGGCGATCAGGATCCCGGCGACGGCGACCGTCGGCGGCACCTCCACCCCGGCGAGTGCTGCCACGTAATAGACCACGGCCAGGTTCATCGCCGCACTGGTCGCGCGGAACACCACCACGGCGAGCGGCAGGACGAATTCGGCGGTCGAGGCGCGCAGCCCAAGTCGCCCGGCGCTGTCGAGCATCGCCGGCAGGCTGGCGAGCGAGGACTGGGTCGAGAGCGCCACCGCCTGTGCGGGCAGCATCGCCTTGGCAAAGCGCATGAGGCCGATCCCGCCGCCCAGCACCGCCACGCCATAGGCCAGCGCCAGCACGAAGGTGCCCATCAGCGTGACAGTCACGACATAGTGCCCGAGGGCGGCGAACACCCCGCTCCCGCTCTGGATGCCCACGCCATAGGCCAGCGCGAAGACCCCGACGGGCGCGGCGGTGAGCACCCAGCCGATGATCAGCAGCATCGCATTGCCAAGCGCGTGGAAGAAGCCTGTCAGCCGTTCGCCCTGATCGAGCGGCAGGCGGGTGATGGCGACCGCGAACATCACGAAGAACAGCGTCAGCGGCAGCATCGCTGTCTCGGCGGCGGCGGCGACGATGTTGGGCGAGACGAGCGAGGCGAGGAAATCGAGCACCGCGGGCACCTCGCCCACATCGGCGGGGGTCTGCGCGAGGAAGGCCTCGGCCCCGGCGGGCACCGGGAAGGCGCGCAGCAGCGCGGGCATGGCGATGGTCGCGAAGGTCGCGCCGGCGAGCTGCGCGGCGACGAGGATCGCCAGCATCCGCCGCGCCACCGTGCCGACCCGGGCAGCGAAGATCATCTGGACGAGGCCGAGCACCAGCAGCGCGGCGACCAGCGGGATGATCGTCATCTGCAGCGCGCGCAGCCACAATCCGCCGATCAGCGCGGCGATCTCGGCCACGGCAGCGGGCGCGCCCGCCATCGCGCCGAGGATGCCGGCCAGCAGCCCGCCGACCAGAGCGGCGAAGGTCAGCGCCACCGGCAGGCGGATCGAAACCAGCGCGAACTTGCCCTGCCCCGATGCGTCGGGCTGCGTCCTGTCGTTTTCCAGCAATGAAGTGTCCTTAAGCGGGCGCCTCGCCCTTCCCTTGGCGCGATAACCGCGCCAGAAGCACGAGACAATCTTTTGGGGCAAGGCCGCGATCATGGCACGCAAGCTGTTCGGTACCGACGGAATCCGGGGACGCACGAATTCGGGGGCGATGACCGCGCTGACCGCGATGAAGGTCGGGCAGGCGGCTGGTCGCCATTTCGTGCGTGGGGGGCACCGGCACCGGGTGGTGATCGGCAAGGACACCCGCCTGTCGGGCTACATGATGGAGAGCGCGCTGGTGGCGGGCTTCACCAGCGTCGGGATCGACGTGATCATGACCGGCCCCCTGCCCACGCCCGCCATCGCGCTCCTCACCCGCGAGATGCGCGCCGATCTCGGCGTGATGATCTCGGCCAGCCACAACCCCTATGCCGACAACGGCATCAAGCTGTTCGGACCGGACGGGTTCAAGCTCTCGGACGAGGCCGAGGCCGAGATCGAGCGGCTGATGGAAACTGACATCCCCCTAGCGCCTGCCGAGAAGATCGGCCGCGCGCGGCGGATCGAGGATGCGCGGGGGCGCTACATCCACGCGGTCAAGCAGTCGGTGGCGAGCGAAATCCGTTTCGACGGCCTCAAGGTGGTGGTCGATTGCGCCCACGGCGCGGCCTATCAGGTCGCCCCTTCGGCGATCTGGGAGCTGGGCGCGGACGTGGTGACGCTCGGGGTCTCGCCCAATGGCACCAACATCAACGACGGCGTCGGCTCGACCGCGATCGCCGCGCTCCAGGCCAAGGTGGTCGAGGAAGGCGCCGACATCGGCATCGCCCTCGACGGCGATGCCGACCGGCTGATCGTGGTCGACGAGAAGGGCCGCGCGGTCGACGGCGACCAGATCATGGCGCTGATCGCCGGGCGGATGCACGAGCGCGGGAGCCTGCGCGGCGGCGGGATCGTGGCGACGGTGATGAGCAATCTCGGGCTCGAACGCTATCTGGCGGGCCGCGGGCTCGATCTGGTGCGCGCCAAGGTCGGCGACCGCTACGTGCTCGAGGCGATGAAGGCGGGCGGATACAACGTCGGCGGCGAGCAGTCGGGCCACATGATCCTGCTCGATTACGGCACCACGGGCGACGGCACCGTGGCGGCGCTGCGGGTGCTGGCAAGCCTCGTGCGCTCGGGCAAGCCGGCGAGCGAGCTGCTCCACGTCTTCGACCCGGTGCCGCAGCTGCTCAAGAACGTGCGCTACGAGGGCGGCAAGCCGCTTGAGAACGCGGCGGTCAAGGCGGTGATCGCCGAGGCCGAGGGCGCGCTGGCGGGCAAGGGCCGCCTCGTGATCCGCCCCTCGGGCACCGAACCGGTGATCCGGGTGATGGCCGAGGGCGACGACCAGCGCCAGGTCGAACAGGTGGTCGACACCATCTGCGAAGCCGTCAGGGCGGCGGTGTAAGACCATGCCCGTTCGCCCTGAGCTTGGCGAAGGGCCGCCCTTCTTTCGGGAAAGCGGAAGAGAAGAAAATGCGGTGCTTCGACAAGCTCAGCACGAACGTGAATTGAAAGGCTGATCCGATGCTCGAGATGCGCCCCGACTGCGAGACCTGCGGCGTGCTGCTCCCCGCCGATGCGCCGGGCGCCTTCATCTGCTCGTTCGAATGCACCTTCTGCGCCGAGTGCGCCGAGGATCTCGACGACCGCTGCCCCAATTGCGGGGGCGAGCTGATGGACCGCCCGACCCGCGCACGGGCGCTGCACGCAAAGTATCCGCCCTCCACGACGCGCAAATACAAGGGCTGACCGGCACGGTCGTGTTATGCTGGTGGCTCCTTGAGGGGGAGAATCACCATGCGACTGTCTGTGCCGGGTCTGATGCTGCTGGGCGGATTGGGGAGCGCGGCGGCGCTGCTCTCGGCCACGGCGCTCTCGCAAACCGCTGCGCCCGCGCCGGTGCGCTACGCGATGGATGCCGCCACCATGAGCGGCATGGGGGCGATGGCCGGCGGAGGCGGCGGCGGGCTGGGCGCGGTGATGGGGATGATGAGCGGCCGTCCCCCGCAGGCGGTGCGCACGCTCGATCTGCACCACGGCGCCTCCACGACGGCGCCCAAGCCGCAGGCCGACCACTTCATGCCAAAGCTCGCCGGGCTCGGTCCATCGGTGCGCCTGCTGCCGCTCACGCGGGAGCCGGGCGGGATGCAGGGCGAGGTGCAGATGCCCAAGGGCCGCCTGCTGCTGTTCTGGGGCTGCGGCGAACACGCGCCCAAGGGCCAGCCGGTGGTGATCGACTTCGCGAAGATGGCCAAGGGCCAGATCCCGCCAGGCCTGTTCATGTCAGGTGTCGACCTGCCCGAAGACTGGCAGGTCAGGGTCTCCAACAGCGCCACCTACACCCGCTGGCCCAACGATAGCGACGGCAAGACAGTCCCCGCCAATGCCTCGCTGCTCGGCGCGCACCGGATCACCGCGAATTACGCCAAGGAGATATCCTTCAACCTCGCCGAGGACTTCATGCCCCCGCTCGAGGCGCGCACCGCAGCCGCACCCGGCGGCGGCAGCCGGCTGTCGTGGGGCGGGCTCGAGAAGGCGACGGGCTATTACGCCTGGGCGATGGGCGCGAAAGATGCGGGGAGAGGCGATGCCCCGACCGAGATGGTGTGGTGGGCCTCCTCGAAGGAGCAGGCCTTCGGCGGGCCGCTGTGGGACTGGATCTCGCCCGCAGGGGTACGAAAGCTGATTGCCGCGGGCACGGTGATGCCGCCCGAACAGCGCGACTGCACCGTTCCTGCCGAGGTCATCAAGGCGAGCGGCGAGGGGCTGATGATCTCGCTCCAGGCCTATGGCCCGCAGGCCGATTTCGCTTTTCCCCCGCGCCCCGCCGACACCCGCAAGCCGTGGAATCCCGAATGGATCGCGCGGGTGCGCTTCCGCTCCTCGACCATGCTGATCCCGGGCATGGAGGACATGATGGGCGGCATGGGCGAGCGCGCGACAGGCAGCGAAGAACCCGCCAAGCCGCGCAAGCCCAAGTGCAAGGGGCTCAAGGGCCTCGCCGAGCGCGCCGCGGGGCTGTGCGAATAGGCCTGAACGCGCGCGGGTGAGCGGCCGGGCGCGAAAGGGGTCCCCGCCCTTGCGCGGGCTTGCTATGGCCCGCGCATGACCAGCGCGCACCCCGCCCGCATCCTCGCCATCGCCGGGTCCGATTCCTCGGGCGGGGCGGGGATTCAGGCCGACATCAAGACGATCACCATGCTCGGCGGCTATGCCATGACCGCGATCACCGCGATCACTGCGCAGAACACCGTGGGCGTGCAGGGGGTCGCGGCGATCGCGCCCGACATGGTGGCGCGCCAGATCGCCTCATGCGTTGACGATATCGGAGTGGACGCGGTCAAGATCGGGATGCTGGCCTCGCCCGGGGTCATCGCCGCCGTCGCGCACGCGCTCGAGGGCCTTGCCGCGCCGGTCGTGCTCGATCCGGTGATGATCGCGACCTCGGGCGCGGCGCTGGCGGGGCCGGATGCGGTCGCGGCCCTGCGCGAGATGCTCTTCCCGCGCGCGGCGCTGATCACCCCCAACCTCCCCGAACTCGCGCACCTCGCAGGCCATCCCCTGCCGACCCGGGAGGCGATGGTCGAGGCCGCCGAGGAATTGGCACGCCGGACCGGCGCGGCGGTGCTCGCGAAGGGCGGCCACGCCGAGGGCGCGACCATCACCGACGTGCTGATCGTCCCGGGCGAGGCTCCCGTCGCCTTCGATCACGCCCGGATCGACACGGTGCACACCCACGGCACCGGCTGCACCCTGTCGTCAGCCATCGCGACGCTGCTCGGGCGGGGCGAGAGCCTTGCCGGGGCGGTGGCGCAGGCCCGCCGCTTCGTCTTTGCCGCCATCGAAGCCGCCCCCGGCTTCGGCGCGGGGAGCGGGCCGCTGGGGCATCAGGCGGTGCGGCCTCAGGCCTCGGGCGAAGGGTCCCTGATCTCGTAGAATTCGGCGATGCAGGCCCAGGCCTCCTCGGCCGTCTCGACCCAGGTGAACAGGTCGAGGTCGCTCTTCGAAATCGTGCCTTCCTCGGCCAGCGCCTCGAAATCGATGACGCGGTTCCAGAACTCCTTGCCGAACAGGATGATCGGCATCGGCTTCATCTTTCCGGTCTGGATCAGGGTGACGAGCTCGAAGAACTCGTCGAAGGTCCCGAAGCCGCCGGGGAACACCGCCACCGCCCGGGCGCGCAACAGGAAGTGCATCTTGCGCAGCGCGAAGTAGTGGAACTGGAAGCTCAAGTAGGGCGTCACGTAGGGGTTGGGCGCCTGTTCGTGGGGCAGCACGATGTTGAGCCCGATCGATTCCGAACCCGCGTCCGAAGCCCCGCGGTTACCCGCCTCCATGATCGAGGGGCCGCCCCCGGTGGTGACGACGAACTGGCGAAGGCCGTTCTCGATGATGCCCTTCTCGCTCACGAGCCGGGCGAGGGCATAAGCCTCATCGTAGTATTTCGCCTTCGCGGCGAGGCGGGCGGCGACCGTCTGCTCATATTCCGAGCCGTTCTTCGCGGCCTCGACCAGCGCCTCGGCCTGCGCCGGGCTCGGAATGCGGGCCGAGCCGTACATCACCAGCGTCGAGCCGACCCGCGCCTCGTCGAGGAGCATCTCGGGCTTCAGCAGCTCGAGCTGGAAGCGCACGGGGCGCAGCTCGTCGCGCAGCAGGAAATCGGTGTCGCGGAAGGCGAGCTTGTAGGCCGGGTGGGCGGTCTGCGGGGTGCGCTCGGGCGCGCCCTCGGCAAAGCGGGTCTCCTCGCCCGCACGATAGAACTTGCGGTCGGTCAAATCTTTTTCGGTCATGCTTGACCCCTAGTGGCCCCCTCTCGGACCCGCAATACCTTGGGTTACAGTGTGTTTCGCGGGCGACATCGGGATCGGGAAGGTGGCTGGATGCCCCGCAAGGACATCGACAATCTCGTTTCCTCAAATGGTTGAACTGTCTAACGCCCGAACTGCGCTCTCGGATTTCTGCGGGATTCGTGCCTAGCCGCAAGCGCGCCGGTTCAACATGCATCCGCTAACATGAGGTATGAAAACATTGCGCAGGCAAGGCTAACGTTACGCCTCTCTTCCGAAGCAGGTAGCAGGATTGCTGGCGGGCCCAACAACGCACGACGTGCAGCTCGACGGCTTGCGCACCTTGGCAGTGGGCGGCGTGCTCTACGCGCATTTTCTGGCCGAGCATTCACTCGCCGGACATCAGGGCGTTCGGTTGTTCTTCGTCCTCAGCGGATTCCTGATCAGCCGCATCCTCATCAACGTTGCCCGAAGTGACGACTTCCGACTGAAGACGGCGCTCGCGGCCTTCTACACACGCCGCGTGCTGCGCATTGCGCCGGCCTACCTCCTTCTCGTGCTCGCGGTCTTCGTGGTCGGCGCGGTCACCGAGATCGGCACCCTCAAGTGGTACGTGACCTTCCTCTCAAACTTCCTCTACGCGATCCGCGACGAGTGGAACCCGTGGATCATGGGCCACACCTGGAGCCTTAGCATCGAGGAGCAGTTCTACGCGCTGTGGCCGCTGATCATCTTTCTGACGCCCGCACGGCGCTTGAAGGCGGTGTGTTGGGCGGCGATCGCGTTGTCGATCGCCTATAGGGCCTTCCTGCCGATAACGCTGGAGCCGTCGATCACCCGCGATCTGCTCCCCCCCGCGGCGCTCGATGCGTTGGGCGCAGGCGCGCTACTGGCGGCGTATCGCGCCGAGGACAAGGTGCCAATCAGCGGCCGCCTCGGGTTCGTTGCCGCGCTGAGCCTCGCGGGATACTGCGTCGCCTATGTCAGCGAACCTTCCGGCGCGCTTGGGCTGTGGGCGCAGTGGGCTGCGCGCGAGGTGTTGCTGGTGCCGGTGCTGCTCTATGCCGTCAACGGCGCAGTCGACGGGTTCCGTGGTCCGATCGGACGGGTGCTCGCCAATCGCCAGATACGCTTCATCGGCCGGATCAGCTACGGCATCTACCTCTACCATTTCTTCGTCCTGTGGGCGGTGCTGACGCTGTTCCCCGACGTGCCGGGTTTCGCCGAGAACGGCTGGTCCCGCTTCATCGTCTGCGGAGGCCTCGCTATTTTGGCCGCTTCGCTCTCATGGTTTTTGTTGGAAGAACCAATCAACCGTTACAAACGGCACTTCCCCTACACCCGTCCGCCCGGCGCGGCGCCACCCACCAAGCAGGTTAAAGCAGGTTAACGCGCCTGCTCGTGGCATAGGGCATCGGCTCGCATCGGCAGGGGGGGTGGAACGCTTGCCACAACATCAGCCGTGCGCCCGCGCGGCGAAATTGGAGCGCTCGCCATCAAACCTCTCGTCAGCATCCTCCTGCCGGTGTTCGACGGCGAGCCGTTCCTCGGTACGGCGCTCGCGAGCCTGCTGTCGCAGACGCACCGCGACTTCGAGATCATCGCGATCGACGACGGATCGACCGATGACTCGCTGGCGATTCTGCGAGCGGCGCAACGCGTGGATGACCGTATCCGGATCGTCAGTCGCGAGAACCGCGGCCTCATAGCCACCCTCAACGAAGGGCTGGGCCTTGCGCGCGGGCGCTTCATCGCGCGCATGGATGCCGACGACGTTGCCTATCCCGAGCGCCTCGCCGCCCAACTCGCTGCCTTTGCCGCCCGCCCGGGCGCGGCGATGTGCGGGACTGGGTTCGATACGCTGTTCGGCGGACGCATGAACCCGGGGGGCCTCGATCCGATCTACACCCAGGGCGATCTTGCGGTGCTCGCGCGGTTCTACACCATCTTCATCCATTCGACGGTGATGTTCGACCGCGCGGTGCTTCCGCCCGACATGCTGCGCTACGACCCGCGCTACCCCCATGCCGAGGATTTTGACCTGTTCCGGCGGATCGCCTTCGCCCACCCGGTCATCGCCGAGCGGCGCAGCCTCGTCGGCTATCGCGTGCACGAAGCAAGCGTCAGCGCGCGGCGTAAGCGCGAAATGCGCCACACCCATGTGCGGATCGTCGCCGAGAACCTTGCCGACTGCGAACTCGCCGACCCGGAGGCGATGGAGGCGGTGGTGAGCGCGCCCTCCCCGACCACGATCGACCGGCTGACGCGGCTGCTGGCGGCGATCGAGGCGGTCATTCCCACGCGCCCCGAGGCCGAGCGGGAGAGCTGGAGGCAGGGGGTCGTCCACCTCTTCTACTTCTTCTACACGCTCGTTCGCGACGAGGGCGATGCGCGGCTCGTGCAGCGGATGCTTGAGGGCACCGGCCGCAGCGCGCTCGTCCGGCGGCGCGAGCGGATCATCGCGGCAAGCGGCACCTGGCTCGGCGAGGCACACATGCTGTGGCGGGGCCTTGCCGTGGTCGACGCGGTGCAGCGCCATGCGACCTCGCGGCCTTTCCGCGTGCAGGGGCGATCGTCCTGATGGCGCAAGGCAGTCCCGTTCCCGACGTCTCGATGATCGTATGCACCCGCGAGCGGCCCGCAGCGCTGGCGCACTGCCTTGCCTCGATCCGCGCGGCCGCCGCTGCGGCGCCGCAGATCGAGGTCGAACTGATCCTTGTGGACAATTCCGCAGGCGCCAGCGCGGCGCCGGTGCTCGGGGCGATGGAGGCGCAGGCAAATGTGCGCGCACGGCTGGTGCATGAGCCTGTCCAAGGCCTCGCCCGCGCCCGCAACGCGGGCCTGCAGACGGCGCGGGCGGACATCCTCGCCTTCACCGACGACGATTGCCGGCTTGCACCCGGCTATTTCGCAGGGCTGATCCGGGCCTTCGAGGAAGCGGACGGCCCGGCGGTCATGGGCGGGCGGGTGACACTCGGGGACCCGCGCGACTTCGAATACACCGTGCGTCCGGGCGAGCAGGCCGAGCGGTTTCATGACGGGCTCGTACCCGGCGGGTTCCTGCTCGGCTGCAACTTGGCTTTTGACCGCACCGCCTTCGCGCAGATCGGACTGTTCGACACGCGCTTCGGCGCAGGGGGCCTGTTCCGCTCCGCCGAGGACACCGACTACGTGGTGCGCGCCTACGAGGCGGGCGTGCCGGTGATCTACGCACCGCACTTCGCGGTCAGCCACCACCACGGCCGCGCCACCCGCGCCGCAATCAAGGCCGTCCACGCCGACTACAATTTCGGCAACGGCGCGCTGCTCGTCAAGCACCTGCACTCCTCGCCGTGGATGCGCCGCCAGTTCGGCTGGCTGGTGCGAGCCTGTGTGCGCGAGGCCATGACCGGGCGCCGGTTCGACCCCGCGCTGGGACTGTCACACTTCCCTGTACTCGCCACCATGCTCGCCGGGATGCGCCGCTACTGGGCCCTGCAACGCCGGGGAACGGGAACGTGAGCGGCGCTCCGGAAACACCGACCCCTCCTGCCGGGACGGTGCTGCGCACCGCGCTGGAGGCGCTCGGCGACAAGCGCCGTCTGCTGCCGATGGTGATCGCGCTCGGCATTCTTGCCGCCGCGCTGGAGGGCGTGGGGATCGGACTGATCGTCCCGGTGCTGTCGATCATCGTCGAAGGCGACGCGGCGAGCGGCCTGATCGGCCGACTGTTCGCCGGGCTCGGCGTCGGCCTGCCACCCGGGACGCGCCTCGTCATGCTTGGCGGGCTGATCATCCTCCTCGTCGCGCTCAAGAACGTGGTGGCTTACGCCAACGCGCTGCTGGTCAGCCATCTCTACGGATCGGGCGGGCACCGCACCCGCACCACGCTGGCCGAGCGCATCCTCTCGGCCGATTTCGGCTACCTCCTCGCCGAGCGGCCTGGCCGGATCCTGAACGTTTTGTCGAACGAATCCTGGCGCATGGCCGACGCCGTGCAGGTGTTCCTGAAGCTCGCCATCGCCGCCAGCGCCGCGGCGATCTTCGGCCTGATCCTGGTAGCGCTGTCCTGGCAGCTGGCTCTGCTCGCGGCGGCAGGCTTCCTGCTCGTGCAGGCGCTGCACTACCTGCTCTCGGTCCGCCTCAAGCCCTTCGGACGGGTTCTGGCCGAGACCAACCGCGAAATGGCCTCGGCGATGCTGCACCTCGTCCATTCGGGGCGTGTGGTGCGACTGTTCCAGCAGGAGCGGACCGAGGCCGAGCGCTTCGCGCAGCATTCCGAGGAACTGCGCGCCGCCGCCTTCGCGCTCGATCGGCGTTCGGCGGCCCTGCCGGCGCTGACCGAACTGCTGCACGTGGTCCTGTTCTTCGGCATCATCATTGCCGCATGGGCGGCAGGGACGAGCTTCCCGCTGATCGCTTCCTTCGTGATCCTGCTATACCGGATGCAACCGCAACTGCGCGAGATCCAGACCAACTGGTCGCTGCTCCACGGCTGGAGCGGTTCGCTTGAAGAGGTGCGCGCGGTGAGCGCGGGCTGCGACTCGGCGCACGCGCCTTCTGGAGAAAAGCCATTTGCCGGACTGGCGAAGGAGATCGCCTTCGAAGCTGTCGACTTCGCCTATCCCGGGACAGACCGCCGCCAGGTTCTCCACTCGGCCGACTTCACGATACGCGCTGGGCGCGCCACCGCTCTCGTCGGGCGCTCCGGCTCAGGCAAGAGCACGGTGGTCAACCTGCTCTGCCGCCTGCTGGCGCCCACGGGTGGCAGGATCCTGGTCGACGGCACCGACCTCGGGACGATCGAACCCGCCGCATGGCGCAGCCACATCGCCCTGGCGAGCCAGGACCTCGAGCTGGCGGAGGGAACCGTCGCCGACAACATCGCCTACGGCAAGCCCGGTGCGAGTGCCGCCGAGATCGAGCGCGCCGCCGTCATGGCAGAAGCCCATGGCTTCATCACCGCCCTGCCGCAGGGCTACCGGACGTGGCTGGGCTATCGTGGTGCCTTCATCTCCGAAGGCCAGCGGCAGCGGCTCGCGCTCGCGCGGGCGCTGCTGCGCGATCCAGATATCCTGATCCTCGACGAGGCGACCAACGCGCTCGACGGGATCTCGGAAGCAGCGATCATCGAGACCATGAAGACTCGCACAGGCCGAGGCACGACCATCGTCATCTCGCACCACAAGAAGACGCTCGCCTTCTGCGACGACATCGTTCTGCTGCGCGAAGGCCGGGTAATCTCCGCGCCGCAGGACGATCTGGAGCGGGTTTTCGCAAAAATGGGGTAACTTACTCGAAACGCTGTCCGGCAGATCAAGGCACGCACGATCCGCCAGACCGAGGCTCGAATGTGATCAACTTGGTGGTGCGTAGTGCGGCATTCGTGGTGCATCTGGTCGCTCGGGCCGAAGCTCCTTCTCGAAGACAAAGCTGGCAAGCCCTTCACGGCAAAGGGCTTCTACAATCTCATCAAGAGATCCTGCATCAAGGCAGGGCTTCCACATTGTTCGGCGGATGGACTGCGTAAATCTGCCGCGCGCCGTCTTCGGGAAGCGGGCTGCAGCGACGAAGAAGGCATGTCGATCACGGGCCACAAGACGGTGAGAGAGTACCGCCGATATGCTGGCGATTCCGGTAACGCTGCCCGAGCCGATGCCGCGATGGCTCGTGCCTACGGCACGGAAGTGTCTAACCAAGCGGAAAAGTCAGACACCCAAGCGCCTTAACATCTTAGAAATCCGCTGGAACTCGGTTGTGGCTGGATGCCCCGCAAGGATTCGAACCTTGATTGACGGAGTCAGAGTCCGCTCTCTTACCATTAGAGGACGGGGCATTGCCGGGCGCCGGATCATGTCCGGCGCTGTCTGCGAGCGCGCTCCCTAGTTTCGTGCGGGGCCGAGGTCAAGCGGGTTGCGTGCCCCCTGCTTGCTCTCGCGCCGTGCATGGGGTAGCTTGGTGCCAAGTGCCATGCGGCCCGAAGGCATCGCGCATGGTGGATATGGAAGCAGTGCGATCATGGCGGAAACACTCCCGCCGGACAGGAATAGAAGTGCTGGGAAACACCGGGGCGGCAAGTCCGGCAAGGTAGCCGATTTCCGCTACAAGCGCCCCCCTCAGCCCGATCCCCGCCCCTCTGGCCGCGATGGCCGGACGAGGGGCACAAACGGCGAAGCCCGCCGCCCCGTGCGCCCCGGCAACGGCGGCGCGACGGGTGCAGGCACAGGCCGCGCCGATCCCGATCTCGCCGACATCGGCGCCATCCGGGGCGCGGCCCACGGCGAGGCCTACGCCGCGCTCGACCTCGGGACAAACAACTGCCGGTTGCTGATCGCCCGCCCCTCGGGCCGCGACTTCACCGTGATCGACGCCTTCAGCCGGGTGGTGAAGCTGGGCGAGGGCCTCGCCACCAGCGGGCGCCTGTCGGACGCGGCGATGGACCGCACGCTTGCCGCCCTCGCGATCTGCGCCGACAAGCTCCAGCGCCGCAACGTGCGCCTCGCGCGCAGCGTCGCGACCGAGGCCTGCCGCCGCGCCGAGAACGGCCCGGAATTCATCGAACGCGTCCGCCGCGAGACCGGCATCGCGCTCGACATCATCAGCGCCGAGGAGGAGGCGCGCCTCGCCGTGCTCGGCTGCCACATCCTGCTCGAGGCAGGCGAGGGGCCGGCGGTGATCTTCGACATCGGCGGCGGCTCGACCGAGCTCGTGCTGGTCGAGGCGGATGAAACCAACCGCGTCCCGCGCATTATCGACTGGCAGAGCGTCCCTTGGGGCGTGGTCTCGCTGACCGACACGGTCGGCCGCGCCGAGGACAGCGAGGCGGCGCGGATCGCCCGCTTCGCCCGGATGCGCACGATGGTCGCCGATAGCTTTGCCCCCTTCGCCGAACGGGTCGCCGCCGCGGCGCGCCATCCCGACATCCGCCTGCTAGGGACCAGCGGCACGGTCACGACGCTCGCCAGCCTCTATCTCGAACTGCCGAGCTACGACCGGAAGGCGGTGGACGGGCTGATCGTGCCGGCAGGCGAGATGCGCGAGATCAGCGCGCGGCTTTCCGTGATGACCCCCTACGAGCGCGCGACCCTGCCCTGCATCGGGCAGGACCGCGCCGATCTGGTGGTGGCGGGCTGCGCGATACTTGAGGCGATTCTCGACCTGTGGCCCGCGCGCCGTCTGGGCGTGGCCGACCGCGGCATCCGCGAGGGGATCCTGAGGAGCATCATGGCCGCCGAACGCCAGTCGGAACGCTCGCTCAAGGCGCTCAAGAGCCAGCGCGGCGCAAACGGCTCCGGGCGGCCTGCCCGATGACGCGCGGCGCCAAGGACACCGGCAAGCGGGTCAAGACCGCCAGGGGCCGCACCGCATCGCAGGTGCGCTGGCTCGAGCGCCAGCTCAACGACCCTTACGTGAAGCAGGCCAAGGCCGACGGCTATCGCAGCCGCGCGGCCTACAAGCTGATCGAGCTCGACGAGAAGTTCGGCCTGCTCAAGGGCGCCACCCGCGTGGTCGATCTGGGGATTGCGCCGGGCGGCTGGGCGCAGGTGGTGCGCGCGAAGAAGCCCAAGGCCGAGGTGGTGGGGATCGACCTCCTGCCCGTGGAGCCACTGGAGGGCGTGACGATCTTCCAGATGGACTTCATGGACGACAAGGCCCCCGCGATGCTGGCCGATGCGCTCGGCGGCCCGCCCGATCTGGTGATTTCCGACATGGCGGCGAACACCGTCGGCCACAAGCAGACCGATCACCTGCGCACGATGGGGCTGGTCGAGGCGGCGGCGTGGTTCGCGGCGGAGAACCTCGCGCCCGGCGGCGCCTTCGTCGCCAAGGTGCTGGCGGGCGGCACCGATGCCGACCTGCTGGCGCTGCTCAAGAAGCACTTCGCGACCGTCAAGCACGCCAAACCCCCGGCGAGCCGCAAGGGCTCGTCGGAGTGGTACGTGATCGCTCAGGGGTTCAAGGGCTAGGCGGCACGCAACCCGCGCGCCGCGTGCCAGCCCGGCAAGGCCTCAGCGGCCGGTGCCGGGGTTCGAGGGGACCGGCTGGTCGGCGCTGGCACCGCCGGCGGATTCCACCGCACTCGCTTCCTCGCCGTCGACCGGGGCCGCAGCAGCGGCCGGATCGACCGCCGTGCCCTCACCCGCCGCGTCGGCGACGAAGGACGGGATCGGCAGGTTCGCACCCTTCGAGTTGAGGTAGGCGGCAATTGCGGCACGGTCCTCGATCTTGGACAAGCCGGCGAAGCTCATCTTGGTGCCCGGCACGTAACCCTTGGGGTTCTTGAGCCAGTCGTTCATCTTGTCCCAGTCCCAGGTGCCACCCAGCGCCTTGAGTTCGGCGCTGTAGGCAAAGCCGCCCTTGGCCGCGACCGGACCGCCCATCACGCCCGCCAGATTCGGGCCGATGCCGTTGGCGCCGCCCGCGTCGATGGTGTGGCAGCTCTGGCACTTGGAATAGGCCTTCTCGCCGGCCGCGATCAGTTCCGCGGCGGGCATGGTGTTGAGCGCCTCGGCCATCGACATCTCGGCCGGGCCCGCGCTCTCTTCCACCGCGCCCTCGATCACGTAGCCGAGCTTTTCGGGCCGCTGCGGATCGTCGCCGTGGAAATACTTGCCCGAGAGGATCGAAAGACCCAGCCCGAGACCGGCCGCGAACAGCACCCAGCCGGCGGCAGTGTTGAACAGATCGCCGCCACCGTTCTGGCCTGCGGCGCTATCCTGCGAAGAGTTGTCCTGTGTCATCCCGCGCGGCTCATAGTGTCGCCCCGCGATGCGCGCAAGACCGATCGTGGCACGAATTCTTGCGCGGAATGCAACGAGGCTCTAGGCGCGCGGGGCTATGCGATCCTTCCCCGGCCCTGCTCTCGAAATCGTCGACCGGATGCGCGCCGCCGCCGCGGCCGAGCCTGCGCGCGCGATCGCCTTCCAGGGCTCGCCCGGTGCCAATTCGCACCGCGCCGCGACCGAGGCCCGCCCCGACATGCTGCCGCTGCCCTGCTTCAGCTTCGAAGATGCGCTCGAGGCGGTGAAGGACGGGCGGGCGGGCCACGCCATCATCCCGATCGAGAATTCGCAGCACGGGCGGGTCGCGGACATCCACTTCCTGCTGCCCGAAAGCGGCCTGTCGATCGTCGGCGAGTATTTCATGCCGATTCACCACGCGCTGATGGCGCTCGGCCCCAACGAGCCGGGGCGCACGTTCGAGGCCGCCTACAGCCACCCGCAGGCATTGGGCCAGTCGCGCCGTTACCTGCGCGCGCGCGGGATCGTGCCGCTGAGCCACGCCGACACCGCGGGAGCTGCCGCCTACGTCGCCGAGCGCGGCGATCCCACCGTCGCCGCCATCGCCCCCGCGCTCGCCGCCGAGCTCTACGGGCTCACCATCATCGAGCACAATGTCGAGGACAGCGCCGACAACATGACGCGCTTCGTCATCCTGGCGAAAGAGGCGCTCGCCCCCGCGGCGCTCGCGGGGGAGGCGGTGATGACCACCTTCATCTTCGAGGTGAAGAACATTCCGGCCGCGCTCTACAAGGCGCTCGGCGGGTTCGCCACGAACGGGGTCAACATGACCAAGCTGGAGAGCTACCAGCAGGGCACCAGCTTTGCCGCGACGACCTTCTACGCCGATATCATCGGCGCGCCGGGGGATGCGGCAGTCGACCGGGCGCTGGAGGAATGTGCGTTCCATTCCAAGGAATTGCGCATTCTCGGCAGCTACGCGCAGGGCCGCGCGCGGGGATAGGGCGGGGGCGGCAC
The DNA here is from genome assembly GCF_056868655.1 of Porphyrobacter sp. THAI-01a. NCBI lineage: Bacteria > Pseudomonadati > Pseudomonadota > Alphaproteobacteria > Sphingomonadales > Erythrobacteraceae > Porphyrobacter > Porphyrobacter sp. THAI-01a. The sequence continues at coordinate 2,859,370 of NZ_CP180579.1, forward strand.
CTTTCCCGTTGCACAGCGGCAGAGGGCATGCCACCACCATGCCCGGGATGACCGCAGCGGCCGCAAACACGCCTACAGGATCACCGCCGGAGCCGGTCGGAGCGCCTCCCGCCGGATGGGAGGCCCTGCGCGCCGACGGCAATGTCCAGTTCGCGCCGGTCACCATTCCCGACATCCCCCCCCGCAAGCCCGGCTGGTTCGAACGGCTGCTGTCCGACCTGCTCGAGACGCTGGGCGACTGGCTCGGGCCGGTCGGCGCGGCGCTGGGCGATTCGTGGTGGTGGCTGCAATGGGTGGTGGCGGGGATCGTCTGCCTGTTCGCGCTGGTGCTGCTGGTGCGCCTGATCGCGCCCGATCTGCTGCGCCTGCGCCGGCCCGCAGGCACCGGCGGCGCGGCGGCGGAGGAATGGCGGCCCGAGGTCGCCGCCAGCCTCGCCCTGCTCGAGGATGCCGACAAGCTCGCCGCCGAGGGCCGCTTCGACGCGGCGACGCGGCTGCTGCTTCAGCGCAGCGTCGGGCATATCGCCGCCGCCCGGCCCGACTGGGTCGAGCCCTCCAGCACCGCGCGCGAACTCGCCGCCCTGCCCGCGCTGCCCGATGCCGCGCGTGCCGCCTTCGGGGTGATCGCCGCGCGGGTCGAGGCCTCGCTGTTCGCGCTGCGGGCGCTCGAACGCGCGGACTGGGAGGCGGCGCGGGCCGCCTATGCCGAATTCGCCCTCGCCCGCATCGACCCGCAGGGCCGCGCGGCATGAGCGGCGGCGGGCCGGCCTTCACGCGGGCGGGCGCCTTCGCGCTGGTGGCGGGCGGCCTCGCCCTGTTCCTCGCCATGCTCGCGCTGATCGCGGCGGGCGAGGATTTCGGCGGCGACCCGGGCAACGGGCAGGCCCATGCGTCCAGCGTGGGCCTCAACGGCTATGCCGGTCTCGTCCGGCTGGTCGAGGCGCAGGACTACGATGTCGAACGCTCCCGCAGCCCCGGGGGGCTCCAGACGACGGGGCTGCTGGTGATCACACCCCCGGCCTTCGCCGACCCGGAGGCGATCGACGAGATTCTGCAGGATCGCACCTTCATCGGGCCGACGCTGGTGATCATGCCCAAGTGGCGCGCCATGCCTCCGCCCCCGCAACTCCCCCCGAGCGCGCGCGAGAAGTTCAGGCGCGGCTGGGTGCTGCTCGGCCGCGCCGTCGCGGCGCCCTGGGCGGAGGAGCTGTCCAAGTCCTACCGCTTCGATCACGAGGTCTTCCCCAAGCCGGTCTGGCCGCCCAAGGAGCCCGCCGAGCCGCCGGCGCCGGGGCGCTGGAGCGGCATGGGCCTTTCCGGCGCATTGCCCGCCGCTCCGACCCTGTTCGCCGCCCCCGCCGCCCCGCACGAGGTGCTGATCCGCGACGACGGCGGGCGGGTGCTGGCCTTTTCGGTCAACCCCGGCGAGGGCATCGACGAGGAGAATCCCGCCTACCCGGTCATCTTCCTCGCCGACCCCGACCTTGCCAACAATTATGGCCTCGCCGACCCCGCCCGCGCCGCGGCGGCGATCGCGCTGGTCGACCGGCTGGCGGACGAGGGCGACATCTACGAGGTGACCTTCGATCTGACGCTCAACGGCTTCGGCGCTTCGGAGAACCTGCTGACGCTGGCCTTCCGCCCGCCCTTCCTCGCCGCGACGCTGAGCCTGATGGTGGCGCTGCTGATCGTCGGCTGGCGCGCCTTCCAGCGGTTCGGCCCGCCCGCTGCGGCAGCGCCCGACATCGCCTTCGGCAAGCGCCAGCTGATCCTCAACGGCGCAGGGCTGATCGTGCGCGCACGGCGCTTTGCGCTGCTGCGGCGGCCCTATGCGGCGCTGGCCGCGCGGCGGCTGGCCGAGCGGCTCGGCCTTTCGCGGCCCGATCCCGAGGCAATCGACGCCGCGCTCGCCCGCCGCCTGCCGACCGAAGAACCCTTCACCCGCCGCGCCGCGCGGCTGGAGGCGGCGGAAAAGCCCGCCGACATCCTAGCCGCGGCGCAAGACCTCGACGACCTCGCCACCAAGCTCCAACAGGGACAAGCCAGCGCATGACCATGACACTCGACGACGTCCGCAGCCTCGCCGACGCCATCCGCGCCGAGATCGCCAAGGCGATCGTCGGGCAGGAGGGCATGGTCGACATGCTGCTGGTGGCGCTCCTCTCGGAAGGGCACGTTCTGCTGGAGGGCCCTCCCGGCACCGCCAAGACCTTCCTCGCCCAGAGCTTCGCGACCGCGCTCGGGCTCGATTTCGGGCGCATCCAGTTCACCCCCGACCTGCTGCCGGGCGACATCCTGGGGTCGAACCTGTTCAACTTCCAGACCAGCCAGTTCACCCTCACCCGGGGGCCTATCTTCTGCGACCTGCTGCTCGCCGACGAGATCAACCGCACCCCGCCCAAGACCCAGGCCGCGCTGCTGGAGGCGATGCAGGAACGCCGCGTCACGCTCGACGGGGAGACCCACCACCTGCCCGACCGCTTCATGGTGGTGGCGACCCAGAACCCGATCGAGAACCAGGGCGTCTATCCCCTGCCCGAGGCGCAGCTCGACCGCTTCCTGTTCAAGCTGCTGGTGCCCTACCCCGCCGAGGACGAGGAGGCGCGGATCGTTGCCACCTACGGCCAGCGGTCCGGGCCGCAGCGCCCCGCCGATCTGGGGGTCGCGGCGGTCACCAATGCCGCCGGGATCACCGCCGCCAGCGCGGCGCTGTCGCAGGTCACCGTCGCCGAGGAGATCACCCGCTATGTCGTGCGGCTGGTGCGCGCGACCCGCGATCATGCCGAGCTGACCGTCGGCGCCTCCCCCCGTGCCGCCGTGCTGCTGGCCGGTGCCGCACGCGCCCGCGCGGCATTGGAGGGGCGCGCCTATGTCATCCCCGACGACGTCAAGGCGCTTGCCGTGCCGGTGCTGCGCCACCGCCTGACGCTCTCGCCCGCCGCCGAGATCGAGGGCCGCGACATGGAGGCGCTGGTCGCCGAGCTGGTCGAGGCGACCGAGGCGCCGCGCTAGCGTGCTGCGCATCCTGCGCCTTGTTCTCGGGGTCCTGCTGCTGCCGCTGCGGCCGCTGCTGATCGTCGCGCCGACCGAGCGCGCGGCGTGGATCGCGGCGGGGCTCGCGCCCGTCGCGGTGGTGATCGCCGCGACCGCGCCCGGCGCATGGATCGCCGCGCCCTTGCTGGGGGGCGCGCTGCTGGTGCTGATCGCGGCCGACGCGCTGATGACCGGCAAGCTCGAGGGCTGGGAGATCCGCACCGCCGAGGATATCGAGGTCGGCCAGCCGAGCCAGCTGGCCGTCACCGCGCGCTTCGGGGGCCGCCAGCCCTCCCGCGCCGAGGCCGCGCTCGCCTGCGATCCGCGCCTTGCCGCCGAGGGCCTGGCGAGCTTCGCTCTCGCGCCCGATCCGCATGGTGCGGGCTGGCGGGGCGAGACCACGCTCACGCCGGAGCGGCGCGGCACCGCCATGATCGAACGCGCATGGATCCGCTGGACCGGGCCGCTCGGCCTCGGCGGGCGGCAGGTCGATTACGCGCTGGGCAGGCCGGTGCGCATCTGGCCCGATCTCTCGCCCGTGCGCGCACCCGACTTGCAGACCTTCCTCAGGAACGCCCAGCTCGGCCTCATCAACCGGCGCATCCGGGGCGAGGGCACGCAGTTCGAGGCGCTCTCCGAATACGAGCCCGGGATGGACCGCCGCCGCATCGACTGGAAGGCGAGCGCACGCCACACGAAGCTCTTCGCCCGCGAGAACGAGAGCGAGCGCAACAACCAGATCGTCTTCGCCTTCGATTGCGGACAGGCGATGTGCGAGCCGGTCGACGGCCTGCCGCGCATCGACCGCGCCGTCTCCGCCGCGCTGACCTGCGGCTATGTCGCCCTGAAGGGCGGGGACAAGGTCGCGCTGTTCGGCTTTGCGAGGCGCCCGCAGCTGATGACCCCCTTCATCGCCGATGCCCGCGCCTTCCACCGGCTCCAGAGCGCGGCGGCGGGGCTCGACTACGAGCCGGTCGAGCCCAACTTCACCTTAGCCCTCGCGACCCTCACCGCGCGGCTCCAGCGCCGCTCGCTGGTGGTGGTGTTCTCCGACTTCACCGATCCCACGGCGGCCGAACTGATGGTCGAGAGCCTCGGGCGGCTGGTGAACAAGCATCTCGTGCTGTTCGTCACCATGACCGACAGCGAGGTCGAGGAGCTGATCGCCGCCCCGCCGGGCGACATCGCCACCCTCGCCCGCGCGGTCACCGCCGAGAGCCTCGCGCAGCAGAGGAAGCTGGTGCTCCAGCGGCTGCGCCAGCGCGGGATCGACGTGCTCGAGGCGCCGTGGGCAAGCATCGGCCCGCGCCTGATCGACCGCTATCTGGCGATCCGCGCCAGCGAGGCGATAGGATGAAGGCCCCCGTCATCTCCGCATGGTTCGGGCGCGGGCAGGTTGCCGCCCCGCCCGATATCGAGAGCGCGGCGCTGCGCTCCGACCGCTTCCGGCTGGAGCGCGAGGGCGACTGGCGCAGGCTCGAGGCGATCCTCGCGCGGATGGAGAAGGGCGGCCTGAAGCGCATCGCCGACGAGGACCTGATCGCGCTCCCCGCGCTCTACCGCACCGCCGCCTCCTCGCTGTCGGTGGCGCGCGAAACCTCGCTCGACGCCGCGACCCTCGCCTATCTCGAGGCGCTGGTGCAGCGCGCGTGGTTCCAGGTCTACGGGCCGCGGCAGGGCTTCGCGCGCTGGCTGCGCGGGTTCCTCCTCGGCGGATGGAGCCGCGCGGTGCGGGCCCTGTGGCTCGACATCTGCATCGCGCTGTTCGTGATGGTCGCCGGCGCGATCGTCGGCTGGCTGCTCGTGGCGCGGGACGAGGCGTGGTATTACCGCCTCTTCCCCGCCGGCATGGGCGAGACCCGCGTGCCCGGCGCCACCCGCGAGCAATTGCTCGAAACCCTCGCCAACGAGAAAAGCGCGGCGGGGCTTGCGGGCTTCGCCGCGCAGCTGTTCAGCAACAATTCGGCGGTGTGCATCCTCGCCTTCGCCCTGGGCTTCGCCTTCGGCATCCCCTCGCTGATGCTGCTGGTCCACAACCTTGCCCTGCTCGGCGCACTGCTGTGGCTGTTCGACACGCAGGGGCTGGTGGTGGAGCTTGCCGCCTGGCTTTCGGTCCACGGCACGACCGAGCTGTTCGGCATCCTGCTGTCGGGCGCGGCGGGGCTGCATATCGGGCGGGCGATGGCCTTTCCGGGCAAGCTCCCGGTGCTCGATGCCGCCGCCGCCGCCGGGCGCCGCGCGGCGGTGGTGATGGTGGGGGTCGTGATCATGATGATCGTCGCCGCGCTGCTCGAGGCCTTCCCGCGCCAGCTGGTCGAGGGCACGGGCGGGCGCTTTCTGATCGGGGGCACGATGCTGACCTTCTGGCTCGCCTATTTCATCCTCTACCGCCCCGCCCCGCCGGCCGAGGATGCCGCGCTGCCGCAGGGGCCGGCATGAGCAGGCGCGCTGCCAAGACGCCCGCCGCCAACAAGCGTGTGCGCACGCTGGTGACGCCCGAAGGGCTGGCGCTGCCGATCACCATCGCCCCGCGCTCGGCCCGTGCGGGCGCGCTGGCGATCGACGTGACGATTATCGTCGCCGGTCTCGTCGCCTTCCAGCTGGTGGTCCGCCGCATCGCCGACGGGATGCTAGGCGGCACCGGCTTCGATCCCGCGGGGATGCCGCCACCGGCGCTCGAGTTCCTCGGCATCGTCTTCGCGCTGTTCGTGTTCGTGGTGTGGTACGGCTATTTCCTCGTGCAGGAGCTCGGCCCGCGCGGGGCGACGCTGGGCAAGCGCATCACCGGCATCCGCGTCGCCGCGCGCGGCGGGGCACGGCTCACGCCCGAGGCGGTGATCGCGCGCAACCTGCTGCGCGATATCGAGATCTTCTACCCGCTCATCACCCTGCTGGTTCTCGCCGTGATGGCCCAGAACGGCGAGGACATCGGCCTCCTCGGCTGGGCGGTGACGGCCTGGTTCGCGCTGTTCCTGCTGTTCCCCTTCTTCAACCGCGACGCCCTGCGCGCAGGCGACATCGTCGCGGGAACATGGGTGGTCGAGCGCCCCAGCGCGCGCCTTGCCGCCGCGCTTTCGGCGCAGGGCGCGGCCGCGGCCGAGGGCGCGAGCACGGTGACCGGGGTGCGCTACGATTTCGGCGAGGCCGAGCTGTCGGTCTATGGCGAGAAGGAGCTCCAGACGCTCGAGAGGATGCTGCGGGATTCGCCGCCCGAGGCGCTTCAGGCGGTCCACGCCACGATCTGCCGCAAGATCGGCTGGGACCCGGGCGCGGGCGACGAAAGGGCTTTTCTCGAGGCCTTCTATGCGCAATTGCGCGCGAAGCTGGAGGCCGACATGCGGTTCGGCAAACGCAAGGCGGACAAGCACTCATGAGCATCGACAGACGGTTCTTCATCGGTGGATCCCTGGCGCTGGGCGCAAGCGCCTGCATCCCGCCCGACCAGAGCCCGCTCGGCCGGCTGGCGGCGGAGCTGCGCATCATCGAGGCGGCCGGCGACGGCACGCTCGGGGTCGAGATCCATGACACCGCGAGCGGGCGCTCGGTCGGGATCAACCAGGACAAGCGCTTCGGCCACGCCTCCTCGTTTAAGTTGAGCCTCGCTGCGCTGCTGCTCCAGCGCCACGCGGCAGGCGCGATAAATGCCGACCGGCGGGTGACGTGGAGCGAGGCGGACATGATCCACCACGCGCCCTTCACCCGCGAGCGGATGGCGACGGGCGCGACCCTGCGCGAACTGGCGCGGGCGACGCAGATCACCTCGGACAATCCGGCCGCCAACATCCTCCTGCGCGAGCTTGGCGGTCCGGCGGCGCTCACCGCCTTCTGGCGCAGTCTCGGCGACGAGGTCAGCCGCCTCGACCGCTACGAGCCCGAGATGAACCTCGTCCCCACGCCCGAATTCCGCGACACCACCACGCCCGCCGCAATGGCGCGCACGGTGGCGAAGATCGTCTATGGCGACGTGCTGCCCGAACCGCAGCGCGCCGAGCTCAAGGGCTGGATGATCGAGACCGAAACCGGCCTCAGGCGGGTGCGCGCGGGGCTGCCGGAAGGCTGGGTCGCGGGCGACAAGACCGGCACCAGCGGGCTGATCGGCGGGACCGAATACAACTACATCGACATCGGCTTTGCCGAAGGGCCCAAGGGTCAGGCCCCGATCACCTTCGCCTGCTATTTCCGCGCGCGCCAGACGGTCGACCAGATGCAGCCCATCGGCGAACAGACGCTCGCGCGGGTCGGGCGCATCATCAAGGAATTCGCCGAGCCCGAGCGCGGGTTGCCGCTGGTGGGGAAGATCTACTGATACGAGACAACGTTCGCCCTGAGCTTGTCGAAGGGCCGTCCTTCTTTCTTTCAAGGTCGAGAAGGAAGGACGGTGCTTCGACAAGCTCAGCACGAACGGGTTTGGTTGCCGCTCAATGATCCGGCGTCGCCGAGGCCCTTTCCTCGCCGCCGAAGATCGCCACCTCGTTCAGCCCCGCACTGTTCGCCCGGCCGCGATACATGCCGGTGGTGTTGAAGCTGAAGACCGCCTGCCCGGCGGGGGTGACGAGGATCACCCCGCCATCGCCTCCCATCTGCCTCACGTCCTCCATCACCGCATCGGCGATGTACTGCACCTCCTCGGTGCGCACGACGGGATCGGGCGCCGTGTCGTCCGCCATCGCGGCCTTGACCTCGACCGTCGCGCGCAGCCGCGCGCAGATCTCGTGGGCGACGCCGACGCGCAGGAAATACTCGCCCCAGCCGGTCGCCGAGACCGCGCAGGCGCGGTTGTCGGCATAGGTGCCCGCGCCGATCACCGGGGCATCGCCGATGCGCCCCCACCGCTTGCCGGTCATCCCGCCGGTCGAGGTGCCGGCCGCGAGATTGCCCTTCTTGTCGAGCGCCACCGCGCCCACCGTGCCGAACTTGTGATCGACATCGAGCGCGGAGAGCCTCTCGGCCTTCAGCCGCTCCAGCGATTCGCGGCGCGCGGGCGTGGCGAAGTATTCGGGCGGGGTGACGGCGAAGCCCTTGCTGGCGGCGAAGGCCTCGGCGCCCGCGCCCATCAGGAACACGTGCTCGCTGTCCGTGCGCACCCTGTCAGCAAGGAGGATCGGGTTCTTCACCGTCTTCACCCCCGCGATCGCCCCGGCGGACCGGTCGCGCCCGTCCATGATCGAGGCGTCGAGCTCGTTGGTGCCGTCCCAGGTGAACACCGCGCCCTTGCCGGCGTTGAACAGGGGCGAATCCTCCATGATGATGATCGCCGCCTTGATCGCGTCCATCGCATCGCCGCCCTCGGCGAGGATCTTCGACCCCGCATCGAGCGCGCGTTGCAGATCCGCCTCGTAGGCGGCACGTTTATCGGGCGTCATCTGCGCCGGATCGAGCGTGCCCGCGCCGCCGTGGATGGCGAGCGACCATTCGGGGGCGTCTTCGGCAAGGGCGGGCTGGGTCATGAGGGCGAGAGCGGCGAGCGCGATGAGCTTCTTCATGGGGCAGGGGTGTAACGCGGCCCTGCGGCTTTCGCCAGCTTAACAGCACGCCCCCCGCGCGCTAGGGCGAGTGCATGATCCTGCGCCCCGCCACCCTTGCCGACGCCCCCGCCCTTGCGAAGCTCGGCGCCGACACCTTCGTCGCCGCCTTCGGGCACCTCTACCGCCCCGAGGACCTCGCCGCCTTCCTCGCCGAGGTGCACGACCCCGAGGCCGTCACCGGCGAGATCGCGGGCGATGAATGCACCCACCGCCTCGTCGAGGTGGAGGGCAGCCTCGTCGCCTTCTGCAAGCTGCGCTACCCCACGAAGTTCGGCGCATACACCGACGCGCGCGACCCCATTGAACTGGGCCAGCTCTATGCCCTGCCGGGCTTCACCGGCGGCGGGATCGGTGCGCAGCTGATGGACTGGGCGCTCGCCCACGCGCGCGAGCACGGCCACGATGCGGTGCTGCTCAGCGTCTATGCCGAGAACTTCGGCGCCCAGCGCTTCTATCAGCGCCACGGCTTCGGCAAGATCGCCGACATTACCTTCAGGGTCGGGGAACATATCGACCCCGAATTCCTGTATGAGCTCAAGCTGTAACCACGGGAGAGGGACGATGAGCGAATTCGGCTGGGCGAGCACCACCGACGAGGTGCTGGAAGGCAAGGACCTGTCGGGGCGCACGGTGTTCGTCACCGGCGCGAATTCGGGGCTGGGGCAGGAGACCGCCCGCGCGCTGGCGAGCAGGGGCGCGCATGTCGTCATGGCCGGGCGCGACCAGGGCAAGCTGGACGAGAGCGTCGCCGCGATCCATGCCGATCACCCGCGGGCGCAGCTCGACACCATCACCGTCGATCTGACCAGCCTCGAGAACATCCGCGCCGCCACCTCGCGCGCGCGCCAGCGGTTCCAGAAGATCGACATCCTCATCAACAATGCGGGCGTGATGGCGACACCCTTCCTGCACACGGCCGACGGGTTCGAGATGCAGTTCGGGACCAACCACCTCGGCCACTTCGCGCTCACGGCGGAACTCATGCCGCTGATCGAGCGCGGGCACCTGAAGCGCATCGTCAACCTGTCGAGCCGCGGGCACTTCATGGGGCCGGTCAATTTCGAGGACCCGAACTACCAGCACCGCCCCTATGATCCCTGGACGAGCTACGGCCAGTCCAAGACCGCCAACGTGCTGTTCACCGTCGGTCTGGAGCAGCACTTCGCGGTGCTCGGCATCCACGCCTATGCGGTGCACCCGGGCGGGATCGAGACCAATCTCGGGCGGCACATGTCGCCCGAGATGCGTGACGGGCTGATGCAGCGGGTGACCACATCGGACAGCAACTTCCGCTGGAAGACCATTCCCCAAGGCGCCGCGACGAGCTGCTGGGCGGCGACCGCGGAGGAACTCGAAGGGCGCGGCGGGGTCTATTGCGAGGACTGCCACGTTGCCGAAGTGGACGACGAATCCCAGGTGAGCGGCGTGCGCTCCTACGCGCTCAACCCCAGCTATGCCGAAAGGCTATGGGCGCTGAGCGAGCAGCTGACGGGGGCGAAGTTCCCGAGCTAGGCGGCGATGAACTCCGCCAGCAGGCGGATCACGTCCTTCGCCTCGCGGGTCGGGGTGATCGCCATGAAGACGTGCGGCGCGGCCTCGTATTCGTAGAGCTTCGCATCCACGCCCGCGGCGCGCAGGCGGGCGAGAAAGGTCCGCGAATCGACGATGAACAGGTCGTGCCGCCCGGTGAAGATGCGGGTCGGCGGGAGCTGGGCGAGCGCCTCGGCGGGCGCGTAGAGCGGGCTCACCGCCGGATCGTCCAGCTCCCGGCCCTCGGCCACCAGTGCCCCGCAGGCGCGCAGGGTGCCGATCTTGAGCATCACGTCATGCGGCTCGACCGCAGCGATGGCCGGGTCGGCGAGGCCGAGATCGAGCCACGGCGCGAACAGCGCGAGCTTGCCCGGCAGCGGTCCGCTCCCGCCTGCCAGCCGCAGCGCCAGCGCGAGCGCCATGTGCCCGCCGGCGCTGTCGCCATTGAGGATGATTTTCGCCGGATCGTGCCGCGCGACGAGATCGGCATGGACCGCGTCGGCCAGCGCGTCCTGCGCGGCGTAGCTCGCCTCGGGCACCACCGGGTAGAGCGGCACGGTGACGCTGATTCCGCACCGCTTCACCATCTCGGCGACCAGCGGCCAGTGCACCTTGAACATCGGCCGCACGAAGCCGCCGCCGTGGAAATAGATCATGTGCCATGCGCCCGGCCCGCTCTTGGGGTGGAGCGTCACCACCTTGTGGCCGAGCACCTCGCGCTCCTCGACCGCGAAACGCTTGCGGAAACCTTCGGGCATCGGCGCGTCGAGTGGCAGCGTGCGGCCCGCCATCGCGGCGTGGAACCCCGCCTCGTCGAGCGGGAAGACCGGTTCCTGCCGGCTCACCAGCCACTTGATCGCCCGCATCAGCAGGCTCGGGCTCGCGCTGCGCAGTTCGGTCGCGGTTTCGGTCAGCATGGTTTCTCCCCTTCGGCCCTCGCAGACTGCCGCGGGCAGGGCCCGTGTCAAGCGCGTGCGCGCGGTCATTGCCCCGTCACGTGCGCGCGGCTATATGCGTTCCCATGTCCAGCATCCGTCCCTGGCGCACGATCGAGCGCCGCAAATGCCGTCAGATCATGGTCGGCAACGTCCCCGTTGGCGGGGATGCGCCCATCACCGTGCAGACCATGACCAACACGCCCACCGAGGACGTGAAGGCGACGATCGACCAGATCCGCCGCTGCGAGGAAGTGGGCGCGGACATCATCCGGGTGTCCTGCCCGACCGAGGAATCCACCGCGAACTTCAAGCAGATCACCCGCGCCGCGCGCATCCCGGTGGTCGCCGACATCCACTTCCACTACAAGCGCGCGCTGGAAGCGGCAGACGCGGGCGCGGCGTGCCTGCGCATCAACCCCGGCAACATCGGCTCGGCCGACCGCGTCGCCGAAGTGGTGCGCGCCGCCAAGGCCAATGGCTGCGCGATCCGCATCGGGGTCAATGCCGGTTCGCTGGAAAAGGACCTGCTGGAGAAGTACGGCGAGCCCTGCCCCGAGGCCCTGATCGAAAGCGCGCTGGATCACATCAAGCTGCTGCAGGACCACGACTTCCACGAATACAAGGTGGCGGTGAAGGCCTCCGACGTGTTCCTTGCCGTGGCCGCCTATCACGGCCTCGCCGAGACCGTGGATTGCCCGCTGCACCTCGGGATCACCGAGGCCGGTGGGCTGATCGGCGGGACCGTCAAGTCGAGCATTGGCATCGGCTCGCTGCTCTGGGCCGGGATCGGCGACACCATCCGCGTCTCGCTGTCGGCCGAGCCGGAGCAGGAGATCAAGGTCGGCTTCGAGATGCTCAAGGCTCTCGGCCTCAGAACCCGTGGCGTGCGCATCGTCTCGTGCCCTTCGTGCTCGCGCCAGGGCTTCGACGTGATCCGCACGGTCGAGGCGCTGGAGCAGCGGCTCGAACACATCAAGACGCCCATGAGCCTCTCGATCCTCGGCTGCGTCGTCAACGGCCCGGGCGAGGCGCGCGAGACCGACATCGGCCTCACCGGGGGCGGCGCGGGCAAGCACATGGTCTACCTGCGCGGCGTGACCGACCACACCGTGCAGGACGAGGACATGCTCGACCACATCGTGCGCCTCGTCGAGGAAAAGGCCGCCGAGATCGAGCGCGGGGAGGCCACCGCCTTCGATCCCCACGCGGCGCCGCAAGCAGCCGTCGCCGCAGAGTGATCCGCCGCGCCTGGGCCGCGGGCCTCGCACTGGCGCTTGCCGCCTGCGCGACGACGCCTGACGCGGCGGCCCATCCCGAGGCACGCCCCTACGCCGCCGAAGCCGACGCCGCGCGCGATGTCGACGCCGCGCTCGCCCGCGCCGCGGCGAGCGGCAAGCGGGTGCTGCTGGTGCTGGGCGCGAACTGGTGTCACGACAGCCGCGCGCTCGCCGGGTGGCTGGAAACCCCACGCTTCGCCGCGCTGGCGGCGCAAAGCTACGAGGTCGTCTTCGTCGATGTCGGCACGCCCCAGACCGGCGAGGGGCGCAATCTCGACATCGCCCGCCGCTTCGGCCTTGCCGAAATGGCCGGCACCCCCGCGCTGCTGGTGCTGACCGCAAAGGGCCAAGCCGTGAACCTCGACACCGCCGCTTCATGGCGCAACGCCGCAAGCCGCAGCGAGGCGGCGATCCACGCCGAGCTCGCCGCCCTTGCCGGGCAGCCCGCGCCGTGATCGCGGCGCTGCTGCTCGCGCTGGCGCTGGCGATGGACGCCTTCGCCGTCGCGCTGACGCAGGGCGCGCGGTTCCGGCCCTCGGCAGCGGGGGGCCTCGCCATCGCGGCGACCTTCGGCACCTTCCAGGCGGTGATGCCGCTGATCGGCTGGGGCATCGGCGCGGTGGCGCTGGCCTATGTCGCGGCGATCGACCACTGGATCGCCTTCGGCCTGCTCTCCTTCCTAGGCCTGCGGATGCTCGGCGGGCATGTCGGCGAGGCGGAGGCCGCCCGTGCGCTCACCGGTCGGGCGCTGCTGGTGGCAGGGGTGGCAACCAGCATCGACGCGCTGGCGGCGGGCATCACCCTGCCGACGCTGGGCGTCGCGCCGCTGACGGCAGTCGGCCTGATCGGCCTCGTCACCTTCGCCCTGAGCGGGGCGGGCGTGGCGCTGGGGCGGCGCGCGGGCGATCACCTCGGCGAATGGGCCGAACGCGCGGGGGGCATCATCCTCATCGGCCTCGGGTGCAAGATCCTCGCCGAACACTCCGGCTGGCTGTGACGCCATGCTCCACGTCGTGCACCATGCCGACTACATGGCCCCGCGCCCGGAACGCGGCACCTTCCGCTTCGACAAATACTATCTGGTCATGGAGGAACTGCGCGCCTCGGGTGCGCCGCTGACCGTCCATGCCCCCGAACCCATGCCCCGCGAATGGCTCGAGGCGGTGCATTGCCCCGACTATGTCGACGAGGTGCTGCGCGCCGAAGTCCCCCGCCACAAGGAGCGGCGGATCGGCTTTCCCGTCACCCCAGCGATCACCTCCCGCGTGCGCCACACCAACGGCGGCACCTGGCTCGCGGCGCAGCTTGCCCTGCGGCACGGCTATGCGGCGAACAGCGCCGCCGGGAGCCACCATGCGCTCCACGACACGGGCGCGGGCTACTGCGTCTTCAACGACCTCGCCGTGACGGCCAACCGCCTGATCGCAGAAGCGCAGGCCTCCCGGGTGCTGATCGTCGACTGCGACGTGCATCAGGGCGACGGCACCGCGAGCCTCACCGCCGGGCGGGAGGACATCTTCACCCTCTCGCTCCATGCCGAAAAGAACTTCCCCGTGAGGAAGGCCCGCTCCAGCCTCGATGTCGGCCTGCCCGACGGGCTCGACGACGATGGCTACATGGAGGCCCTCGCGCGCCACCTGCCGCAGGTGCTGGAGGGCTTCGCCCCCGATTTCGTGCTCTATCAGGCGGGGGTCGATCCGCACCGCGACGACAAGCTCGGGCGGCTCGCCCTGACCGACGCGGGGCTGGCGCTGCGCGACCGCTTCGTTGTCGGGTCGTGCCGCGCTCGTGGCCTTGTCGTCGCCAGCGCATTGGGCGGCGGTTACGGCGACGATGCGCGCGCCGTCGCCGCCCGCCATGCCGCCTCGATGCTCGCGATGGCGCAGGAGAACGCCGCATTTCCCGCACCGCGCTCCACGAATCGGGGCACAGCTGCGATGAACCGTTGACACCCTTATTGGGAACCAGCCGCGCGCGGGTTACGTTGGGGAACAATGAAGCGTCGCGACATTCTGAAGGGCACTCTGGCAGCGGGAGCGACACTGGCGCTGCCTGCGCGCCTTTTCGCCTCGGTGAGGACCGGCTCCCCGCGCGACCGCATCCTGTTCGACATCGCCAAGCGCGAGCTGGCCCGCGCCGGCAGTTCGATCTGGCGGCACGACATCGTCGGCATCGCCGATTTCGGCCTGCATTCGGCCAAGCCGCGCTTCCACTTCGTCAATCTCGAACGCGGCGAGATCGTCTCGCACCATGTCAGCCACGGGATGGGCTCCGACCCGCAGCATGACGGCTGGCTCAAGCAATTCTCGAACACCGAAGGCTCGAACGCGACCAGCCGCGGCGCCTATGTGACGTGGGAATGGTACAAGGGCCGCTACGGCACCTCGGTGCGCCTGGGCGGGCTCGACCACACCAACGAGGCGGCGCTCAGGCGCTACATCGTGATGCATCACGCCAGCTATGCCGAGACGTCGCACCTCGAGAAATTCGGTCGCCTCGGCCGCTCCAACGGGTGCTTCGCAATGGGCACCGAACAGTTCCGCGAGGCGCTGCTGCACCTTTCGGGCGGGCGGCTGCTCTATGCGGATTCGATGGGGCTGGAGGAAGACGGCTCGATCCAGCCGGTGCCGGAGCTTGCGCTCTATGAGCGCGCCCCGTTCGAGGCCGGCGCGCGTCCTGCTCTCTCGGCCTACTAGGACGCTTTCCTACCCGGCGGGCGAAAGCTAGGCAGGCAGCCGATCTTTCGCATCGTCGAAGCCCTGCCGCACTGTAGCTCGAGCGGGAAAACGCGCCGAACACCTGTCAACTTCGGTTTTGGCCTGCAAGCCAATGAAATGGCAGAGATATTCCTGTAGGATTGCGAAGTTTACAGTGTCAACTTTGTAAACTTCGCCTTGGCCCCTTAGCTGTCGCGCAGATCGTCCTCGATCACGATCACCTCGTCCGTCGGCAGGATGCTGCGGTTGCGCACCCGCGGCTTGTCGAGGCTGGCGAGCACCGGCGCGTCGCGGCCGTAGATGTCCTTGAAGGTCGCCATCTGGCCGTTGATGTCGGTCGCCATGGTGAAATAGGTGATGTAGGCCGCCCACTGCTTCTCGAGCATCACCTTGGTGTACTTGCCCGAGGTCGAGATCGCGACCGCTTCCTCCTTGGTCGCGCCCTTGCCGAGGATCGCCATCGTCATCGCCAGCTCCAGCGCCCGCTCGGTCCGCACGCAGCCGTGGCTGAGCGCCCGGTCGGCATTGGCGAAGAGGTGCCGCGAGGGCGTGTCGTGGAAGAAGATCGCGTGCGGGTTGGGCATCTCGAGCTTCATCTGCCCGAGCGAATTGCCCGGCCCGGGCTGCTGGACCACGGTGATGTAGCCGTTGGCGCCCTTGGTCGCGACATAGCCGTTGCGCTTGGCCCAGGCAGGATTGGCGAGCGCGCGGGCGCCCAGCCCCTCGCCCTTGACGATCGACTGCGGCACCGTCCAGGTCGGGTTGAAGACCACACCCTCGACCATCTCGGCGAGCTGCGGGGTGGCGGTGCGCCCCGGCTTGCCGACGATCGTGCGGTAGGTGCTGATGATGCGGTTCTTGACCGTCAGCCGGAGCTGGAACTCGGGCACGTTGGTGATGAGGTATTGCGAGCCGAGGTCGCGCGCCAGCCAGCGCCAGCGGTCCATGTTGGCGCGGATCAGCTTGCGGCGGGCGGCATTGCTCGCGGGGGTCGCGGCCAGTTCCGCCTTGAGCTTGGCGTAATCGGGGTGGGTGGGGTTCAGCTTGGCGAGGGTGCCGGCGATGTCACCGGTCCTCAGCGCCTCGGCCAGCACCTCGCCCGAGGGGTGGGCCTCGCGGTCGGGATCGACCACGAACCACTGCTGGCGCGCCTCCATCGGGGTGCGCCCGTCGCGCAGGTCCTCGACCAGCCAGATGAAGCTCTGCGAGGCGAGCTCGTTCAGCTCCTTCGACGGGCCGGAGGCGAGCGCGACCTTGAGCGGGGCGAGGTCGTAGTCCTTGGGGTCGAGCCCCTCGGCGCCGATCCCCTCGATCACCGCGACGAGCCTGGCGGCGTTGGCCACGGTCCAGTCCTGCACCAGCGGGACCACGGGCTTGTCGCCGCCCTGCACCACCGGTTCGGAGACGGTCGGGAAGGCCTGGGTGAAGGCATCCGAGCTCTTGGGCGTCGGCGAGGGGCTGGGCGCGGGCGCGGGAATCTGCACGGTCACCGGCCCGCCGGTCTGCTGGCCGCCGCGGATCACGCCGGGCCCCTTGAGCGCCCCGCCCTCCTGCGCCATCGCCGCCGTCGCCGTCGCCACCAGCGCGGCGATCGCTGCGCCGCCAGCCAGTCTGCCCGAAAACCTGATCATCACTTGCTGCCTTTTTGCCCCGTGCCGGCATCCTTGCGCCGCACCAACCGCGCCGCGACCTTACGCGCAGCGCCATGCCGCTATCAACCATCTTGGCTTTCACCTGCATTAATGTTCACACCCCTGTGGCCGCAGCGTGACCTCGCGCGCCCGCAGGCCTATGGCACCGCTCATGCCGCCGCACCGCCCCGCCCTGCTGCCCTTCGCCGCCGCGCTTGCCGGAGTCGGGTTCCTGTCGCTCATGGACGCCTTCATGAAGGAGGCCTCGCTCCTGATCGGGGCCTATACCGCGACGGTGCTGCGCGCCTTCATCGGGGCGGCGCTGATCGCGCCGGTGTGGCTCTCGCGCGGGCCCGCCATGCCGACCCGCGCGGTCTGGCGGCTCCATGCCGAGCGCGGCGTGGTGTCGGCCTTCATGGCGCTGACCTTCTTCCATTCGCTGACCCTGCTGCCGCTCGCCGAGGCGATCGCCCTCTCCTTCATCGCCCCGCTGATCGCGCTCTACCTCGCCCGGGTGCTGCTGGGCGAGACGATCAGCCGCGCCGCGATCGGGGCGAGCCTGCTCGGCTTCGCGGGCACGCTGGTGATCGTCGGCGGGCGGATCGGCGAGGGCCGGTTCGACGAGGACGCCGCCTGGGGCATCGCCTCGCTGATGGTCTCGGCGCTGCTCTACGCCTATAACTTCATCGTCATCAGGCGGCAGGCGCAGGTGGCCGGACCGCTCGAGATCGCGACCTTCCACAGCGGGATCGGCGGGCTGGTGCTGCTGACGCTGGCGCCGGTGCTGTGGCAGCCGCCCGAGGCCGCGGCGCTGTGGCCGCTGGTGGTGGCCGGCGCGCTGACCGTCGCGGGCTCGCTGTCGATCGCCTGGGCCTATGCCCGTGCCGAGGCTAGTGTGCTGGTGCCGACCGAGTATTCGGGCTTCGTCTGGGCGGCCGGCATGGGCTGGCTGTTCTTCCGCGAGCCGGTGACGCTGCCGACGCTGGCCGGCACGGCGCTGATCGTCACCGGCTGCTGGCTCGCCACCCGCCCGCAGCGCGCCGCCCCGGTCGCCGCCGCCTGAGACCATTTCCCGACGGCGCCCCCCTTGACCTCGCGCGCGAGGCGGCGCAGGAGCGCGGGCGAAATCCCAAGCCCTTGGTGGATCGGGGGCGGGACAACCAGAAGGATGGAAACCCTCTCATGACCGCTATCGGCCAGGATTCGCTCGGCACCCGCCAGATGCTTGACGTGAACGGCAAGCAGTACGCCTATTACTCGCTGGCCAAGGCGGCCGAGCAGCTGGGCGACATCTCCCGCCTTCCGATCTCGATGAAGGTGCTGCTGGAGAACCTGCTGCGCTTCGAGGACGGCGGCTTCACGGTCGACCGCTCGCACATCCAGGCGCTGGTCGACTGGCAGAACAACCCCGTCACCGGCGAGGAAATCCAGTACCGCCCGGCGCGCGTGCTTCTTCAGGACTTCACCGGCGTGCCCTGCGTGGTCGACCTCGCCGCGATGCGCGACGCGATCAAGAAGCTCGGCGGCGACACCGCCAAGATCAACCCGCTGGTGCCGGTCAACCTCGTGATCGACCACTCGGTGATGGTCGACGAGTTCGGCCACCCCAAGGCGATGGAAGCCAACATGGCGCTCGAATACGAGCGCAATGCCGAACGCTACGACTTCCTCAAGTGGGGCTCCAAGAGCTTCCAGAACTTCACCGCCGTGCCCCCGGGCACCGGCATCTGCCACCAGGTGAACCTCGAGCATCTCGCCCGCGCGGTATGGTCTTCCGAAGGCCCTGACGGCGTGATGGTCGCCTATCCCGACACCTGCGTCGGCACCGACAGCCACACCACCATGATCAACGGCCTCGGCGTGCTGGGCTGGGGCGTCGGCGGGATCGAGGCGGAAGCCGCGATGCTCGGCCAGCCGGTCTCGATGCTGATCCCCGAAGTGGTCGGCTTCTACCTCGAAGGCGCGATGGCCGAGGGCGTGACCGCGACCGACCTCGTGCTGACCTGCGTCCAGATGCTCCGCCAGGTCGGCGTCGTCGGCCGCTTCGTCGAGTTCTACGGCCCGGGCGTCGCCAACCTCACCCTCGCCGACCGTGCGACCATCGCCAACATGGCCCCCGAGTACGGCGCGACCTGCGGCTTCTTCGGCATCGACGACAAGACCCTCGACTACCTGCGCCTCACCGGCCGCAGCGAGGAAACCATCGCGCTGGTCGAGGCCTACGCCAAGGCGCAGGGCATGTGGTTCGATCCGGCCAACGTGCCGGTCTTCACCAAGACCCTCTCGCTCGACATGGCGACCGTCGTACCCAGCCTCGCCGGGCCGAAGCGCCCGCAAGACAAGGTGATCCTCCCCGAGGTCGACGACCTGTTCAACTCCGACCTTACCAAGGTCTACGGCAAGAGCGCCCCGGCCCGCGTCGGCGTGGACGGCAAGGACCACGACATCGGTGACGGCGACGTGGTGATCGCCGCCATCACCAGCTGCACCAACACCTCCAACCCCGACGTGCTGATCGCCGCCGGCCTCGTCGCCAAGAAGGCGAACGAGCGCGGCCTCAAGCCCAAGCCGTGGGTCAAGACCTCGCTCGCGCCGGGCTCGCAGGTCGTCACCGACTACCTCGTGAAGTCGGGCCTACAGGAGCACCTCGACGCGGTCGGCTTCGATCTCGTCGGCTACGGCTGCACCACCTGCATCGGCAACTCGGGGCCTCTGGCGGCGCCCATCAGCGCCGCGATCAACGGCAACGACATCGTCGCCGCCTCGGTCCTGTCGGGTAACCGCAACTTCGAGGGCCGCGTCTCGCCCGACGTGCGCGCGAACTTCCTCGCCTCGCCGCCGCTGGTGGTCGCCTATGCGCTGAAGGGCACCGTCACCGAGGACATCACCACCACCCCGATCGGCCACGACCAGAACGGCGCGCCGGTGATGCTCGCCGACCTGTGGCCGACCAACGCCGAAATCGCCGAGCACCGCGCCGCCAACATCGACCGTTCGATGTTCGAATCGCGCTACGCCAACGTCTATGACGGTGACGAGCACTGGCAGGCGATCACCGTCGAGCCCTCGGACACCTACCAGTGGCGCGCCGGGTCGACCTATGTCGCCAACCCCCCCTATTTCGAGGGCATGACGATGACCCCGGCGCCGGTCACCGACATCGTCGATGCCAAGCCGCTGGCGATCCTCGGCGACAGCGTCACCACCGACCACATCTCGCCGGCCGGCTCGATCAAGGAAGACTCGCCTGCGGGCAAGTTCCTGATGTCGAACCAGGTCACCAAGAAGGACTTCAACTCCTACGGCTCGCGCCGCGGCCACCACGAAGTGATGATGCGCGGCACCTTCGCCAACATCCGCATCAAGAACGAGATGGTCCCCGGCGTCGAAGGCGGCTTCTCGACCTATGGCGGCGAGACCATGCCGATCTACGACGCGGCGATGAAGCACAAGGAAGACGGCACGCCCCTCGTCGTCATCGGCGGCAAGGAATACGGCACCGGCTCCTCGCGCGACTGGGCGGCCAAGGGCACGATCCTGCTCGGCGTGCGGATGGTGATCGTTGAGAGCTTCGAGCGCATCCACCGCTCGAACCTCGTCGGCATGGGCGTGCTGCCGCTCCAGTTCAAGGAAGGCGACACCCGCGAGACGCTGGGCCTTGCGGCCACCGACAGCTTCTCGATCCGCGGCCTTGCCGATCTGGTGCCGGGCCAGGACGTCACGGTCGAAGTCACCCGTGAAGACGGTTCGCAGTTCAGCTTCACCGCCCTGTGCCGCATCGATACCGCGAACGAGATGGAGTATTATCGCCACGGCGGCATTCTCCATTACGTTCTGCGCAAGCTTGCGGCATAAGGAGAGGCATGACCCGCACCGACTTCGCCCTGCTGATGTCGCCCCTCCCGCTCGCGCCGCTGATGCTGGCGCTGGCGGCCTGCGGGGGCGAAAGCGGCGAGGGCAGGAAGGGCGATGCACCGGCCGGGCCGCTCGGCTTCGAACTGGCGATGGCGGCGACGACGGACGATGCGGCAGCCCCGCTGCCCGCGAAGGCGTCGCTCGTGTCGCTCTCGCCCGAGGAACTCGCCGAACGGATCAAGGCGGGCGATGTCCGCCTGATCGACGTGCGCACCGACGAGGAAGTGGCCGAGGGCACCATCCCCGGCGCCGAACACATCGCGCTTGACCGCTTCGATCCCGCCGCGATCGCCACGGACGACGGGCGCGAGGTGGTGCTCTACTGCCGCTCGGGCCGCCGCTCGGCGATCGCCGCCGAAAAGCTGGCCGAGGCGACAGGCGCTCCGGCAACGCACCTCGAGGGCGGCATCATCGCCTGGGAGGCTGCGGGCCAGCCGGTCGCCAAACGCTGACCGGGCGTTAACCCTGCCGTGCTAATGCGGCGGGATGACCGGGACCCTCACCGCCTTCGATCCGATGGCCGACCCGCGCAAGCTCGCGTGGTTCGGTCACATCGTGCGCGAGCGCCTGCTGCGCCATCCCGCGGTCGAGCGCATCGCCACCGACCGGGCCGAGGTGTTCCGCGTGAAGGGCTTCCTCAAGCGCAGCGATTGCCGCGAGATCGTGCACGTCATCAACCACCAAGCGACGCCCTCGACCCTCTACCGCGGCACCGAGCGCGAGGGCTTCCGCACCAGCTTCACCCACCATTTCGGCCGCAACGACCCGCTCACGCGAAGCTGCGAGCAATACATCTCGGACCTGATGGGCATCGACGACAACCACGGCGAGGTGATCCAGGGGCAGCGATACCAGGCCGGGCAGCAGTACAAGCACCACTTCGATTTCTTCGCGGTCGGCGAAGGCTACTGGCAGCATGAAGCCAGCCGTGGCGGTCAGCGCACCTGGACGGCGATGATCTGGCTCAACGAGCCGCGCGAGGGCGGGGAGACCGATTTTCCCAAGCTCGGCCACAGCTTCCGTCCGGAGACCGGCACGCTGATGCTGTGGAACAACATGACCCCCGACGGGCACCCGAATATGGCGACGCTGCACGCCGGGATGCCGGTCAAGCGCGGCATCAAGCACATCATCACCCGCTGGTACCGCCAGGAGCCGTGGCGCCTGATCAACCCCGCCTGATCGGGCGGCGTCCGTTGCCTCTCAAGCGCCGGTAATGTGCCGGCGCCGCAGGATCGCCGCCGCCGCGAGGCCGAACAGGATCGTCATCGGCGGAGCCGGGACATCGTGACCGCCCGAAGTCGAGGAGGAGCTGCTGCTGCTCGACGAAGACGAGGAAGACGAGCTGCTGCTGCTAGAGGAGCTCGATCCCGAGGACCCGCTGGAGCCGGAAGATCCGCTCGACCCTGTCGAGGTCGAGGAGCTGGAGCTCGACGAGGAGCTGCTGCTCGACGAGCTGCTGGTGCTGCTGGTCATGTCGCCCGAGGTGCTGCCGCCGCTGGTCGCCCCGCCCGAGGACGAGGACGACGAGGAGCTGCTACTCGAAGAGGAGGACGAGGAGGACGAGCTACCGCCCGAGGAACCCGAGGACGAGCTGCCGCCCGGCTTGCCGCTGCTTCCGCCCGATGAGGACGAAGACGAAGACGAAGACGACGAACTGCTGCTCGACGATCCGGACGAGGACGAGCCCGAACCCGAGCCGCCCGAACTGCCCCCCGGCTTGCCGCTGCTTCCGCCGGAAGAAGAAGACGAGGACGAGGACGAAGACGACGAGGAGGAGGACGACGAACTCGAGGAAGACGAGGACGACGAACCCGAACTTGTCACGCCACCGGTCGAGGAACTGACGTTGCCCGACGAGCTCGACACGTTGCCGGACGAGCTGGAGACGTTGCCGGACGAACTCGATACCCCGCCGGTGCTGCTCGACACATTGCCCGAGGAACTGGAGACGTTGCCCGAGGAGCTCGAGACGCTGCCGGTGCTGCTCGAGACATTGCCAGACGAGCTCGACACCGAACCGGTCGACGACGAGACATTGCCGGAAGTGCTGGTGCTAGACACCGCACCGGTGCTGCTCGACACGGCGCCGGTCGAGGTCGAGGTCGACACCGCCCCGGTCGACGAGGTGATCTGGCCCGAGGACGAGGTCGTCGAGGTCGAATTGTCGATCCGGATGTCGATCACGATGCCGCTGCTGGTCGTGCCGCTGCTGGTGGGCGGTGCCGGCGGGAAGCCCGATGAGGTCGGAGGCGCCGGAGGGAAGCCCGACGAGGTCGGCGGGGCCGGCGGGAAATCGCCCGAGGTCGTGCCGCTGGTGCCGCCGCCGGTGGTGGTGGTGCTCACCACCGAGACGTCGCCCGAGGACGAACCGCCGCCGCCGAAGAAGCCGCCGAAGAAACCGCCACCGCCGAAGCCCAGGCCGCCGCCGAAGCCGCCAAAGCCGCCGCCCCAGCCGCCACCCGGCCCGCCGCCGCCCGAGATCGGGGGAAGCGGGGGAAGCGGCGCGGGCATGTAGGCGATCTGCGCGATCGGCGGGCATTCCTCGGGATTGAAATAGGCCTGGACGGCGCCTGCCGGAACGCTCGGCGCGCCGATGGGGCCGGGGCCGACCGGCTGGCACTCGATGGTGCGCTCGACGATCCGCCGGCGGCGCTGCTCGGGCACCTCGATGATGCGCGGGTTGCCCTTGATGTAGCGCGCCCCCGTCACCGGATCGACCTTCACCAGCTTGCCGTCGATGTTGGTCGAATAGTCCGGCGCGTCGGTGTTCATCGGCTCCGCCATGCGCACGGCGCCGCCCTGAAGCAGAGCGACACCCGCGGCAGCGGCGGAAAGCTTCGCGATGGCCAGTTTGAGCGACATTATCGTAACCCTGTTGCCTGCGAGGGCCGGAGCGCGATGATCGCACCTCCCCCAAATCCAGCCTTCTTTTGATGTCAGAAGCCGAACAGGGGCAATCGCGTTAACGCTGTGCGGGGCGTCCAACCGGCCGGAATTGCCGTGATTTCGCGGGATTTCGGGCGCGCTGTCCCGAACTGGCACCGAAAAGGGGGCAGCGGTTAGCCGAAGGGTTAACGCTAACGCGCCAGACTCAGTCCTCGAACAGCCCGCCCTGTCCGCCAGGCGATTCCCGGGGGGGAATCAGGTCGAGATGCGCCCAACCGGCATCGTTGAGCACCCGCCCGCGCGCGGTGCGGGCGACGAGGCCGAGCTGGATGAGGTAGGGCTCGACCACCTCCTCGATTGTGTCGCGCGGCTCGGCGAGGCCCGCTGCGAGGGTCTCGATCCCCACGGGGCCGCCCTTGTAGATGGTGGCGATCATGCCGAGGTAGCGGCGGTCCATCGTGTCGAGGCCGAGGCGGTCGATCTCGAGCCGCGTGAGCGCCTCGTCCGCCACCGTGCGGGTGACGGTCGCGCTGCCGGCAACATCGGCGAAGTCGCGCACGCGTCTGAGGAGCCGCCCCGCGACACGCGGCGTCCCGCGACTGCGGCGGGCGATCTCGTGCGCACCGTCGGGCGCGATCGCGAGGCCCATCAGCCCCGCTGCGCGGGTGACGACGCGCTCCAGCTCTTCATGCGTGTAGAAGTTGAGCCGCACGGGGATGCCGAAGCGGTCGCGCAGCGGCGTGGTCAGCAGGCCCTGGCGCGTGGTCGCCCCGATCAGCGTGAAGGGCGGCAGGTCGATGCGGACGCTGCGCGCCGAGGGCCCCTCGCCGATGATGAGATCGAGCGCGCGGTCCTCCATCGCCGGATAGAGCACCTCCTCGACGACCGGCGAGAGGCGGTGGATCTCGTCGATGAACAGCACGTCGTGCGGTTCAAGATTGGTGAGCAGCGCGGCGAGGTCCCCCGCCTTGGCGATGACCGGGCCGGAGGTGGCGCGGAAACCCACGCCCAGCTCGCCCGCAATGATCTGCGCCAGCGTGGTCTTGCCGAGGCCCGGAGGGCCGAAGAACAGCGTGTGATCCATCGCCTCCCCCCTCGCCCGCGCGGCGGCGATGAAGACGGCAAGGTTCCCCTTGGCGGCTTCCTGCCCGACGAACTCGGCGAGCCGCCGCGGTCGCAGGGCGGCGTCCGGGTCGCCGGGCTGGCGAATGGGGGCGTGGAGGGGGTCAGTCATTGTCCCGCGCCATCCTGATTCCGCGACAGGCGCAAGATGATCGCAAACACCAGGCCGAAGACCGCGACGGCCATGAGTTGCATGACGGGGACGAACAGGAAGACGAGCGCGGACTGTCCATCGGACGGCTGGAAATACATCGTGTCAATGATCAGCCACAGCCCCCCGCCGCCGATCACTATGGCAGCAGCGCCGTTGACCTTGGCTTGTGAAGACCAGAGGCAGAGCGGGAGGAGCGGCGCAGTCATCACGGTCAAGATGAAGGCATAGAACACCGTTTGGGAAAGATCCTCCGGCAAGCCCGCAGAAAAGAGCAGGCCGACACTTGCGAGGATGTAGATCGCAAGGATCGCCAGTCGCCAGTCGCCTCGCATCACCCCGCTGCCTTCTTAAGCGCGACCCGAATGAGGTCGCCCTCGCTCGCGCCTTCGCCCAGTTCCTCGAGCGCGCGGGCCACGGCCTGTGCGGCCACCGCGGGCTTGAAGCCGAGGTTCTCCAGCGCGCTCGCCGCGTCCGCGCCCTTGCTCCCTGCGGGTGCTGCTGCAGTGCTCGGCGCAAAGCCGCCCGAACCGCCGGGCATCCCGCCTGCCTTGTCCTTCAGCTCGTTGACGATCCGGCCCGCGAGCTTCGGCCCCACGCCCTGCGCGCGCGCCACCATCGCCGCGTCGCCCTTACCGCAGGCGTCGCGCAGTTCTGCGGTCGAGAGGGCGGAAAGGATCGCCAGGCCGACCTTGCTCCCCACGCCCTGCACGCCGGTCAGCAGCCGGAACCAGTCACGCTCGGATGCTTCCGCGAAGCCCAGGAGCCGCATGTCGTTCTCGCTCACCTGCAACTCGGTGTGGACCGTGCAGGCCTCCCCCACCTCGCCCAGCGCGGCGAGGGTGCGGCTCGAACAGTGGACGAGGTAGCCCACCCCGCCGACATCGACCACCGCCCAGTCCTCGCCGGTTGCATCGAGCCTGCCTGAGAGCTTCGCAATCATGTTTTGTTCCTGCCGCAATCGTGCGGGTTTGGCTAGAGCGAACCCCGCTACAATCCCCGTTCGCCTCGAGCGCAGTCGAGAGGCCCCGGCTCAGGTGTCTCGACTGCGCTCGACACGAACGGGACTTTGGGTAAAAGCACCGCCCCATGAGCTGGAACACCTTCGGGCGCGTGCTGCGCTTCACCACCTGGGGAGAGAGCCACGGGCCTGCGCTGGGCGCGGTCGTCGACGGGTGCCCGCCGGGGCTCGCGATCTCGGAGGACTTCATCCAGCCCTTCCTCGACGCCCGCAAGCCGGGAACGAGCCGCTTCACCACCCAGCGGCGCGAGGATGATCTGGTGCGCATCCTCTCCGGCACCTTCGAGGGCAAGACCACCGGCACGCCGATCAGCCTGGTGATCGAGAACACCGACCAGCGCTCGAAGGACTATTCCGAGATCGCCCGGCAATACCGCCCGGGCCATGCCGATTACGCCTATGACGCCAAGTACGGCATCCGCGACTATCGCGGCGGCGGGCGCTCCAGCGCGCGCGAGACGGCGGCCCGGGTGGCGGCGGGCGCGGTGGCGCGGCTGGTGATCCCCGAGGTCACCATTACCGCCTACGTCTGCGAACTGGGCGGCGACCGGATCGACCCTGCGAACATCGACTACAGCGAGATCGCCAATAACCCCTTCTTCTGCCCCGACGCCGCTGCGGCGAAGCGCTGGGAGGAGAAGGTCGATGCGGCGCGCAAGGCCGGATCGTCCCTCGGTGCGATCGTCGAATGTGTCGCGACCGGCGTCCCCGCGGGCTGGGGCGCGCCGATCTATGCCAAGCTCGACAGCGACCTTGCGAGCGCAATGATGAGCATCAATGCCGTCAAGGGCGTCGAGATCGGCGACGGGTTCGAGGCCGCGCGCCTCACCGGCGAGGAGAACGCCGACCGGATGCGCCCGGGCGCCGACGGGAAGCCGGAATTCCTCGCCAACCACGCAGGCGGGACGGCAGGCGGCATTTCGACCGGGCAGCCGGTGGTGTGCCGGGTGGCGTTCAAGCCGACCTCCTCGATCCTGACCCCGGTGGAGTCGATCAATTCGGCCGGAGAGGCGGTCGAGGTCGTCACCAAGGGCCGCCACGATCCCTGCGTCGGCATTCGCGGCACCCCGGTGGTCGAGGCGATGATGGCGCTGGTGCTCGCCGACCACAAGCTCCTGCACCGCGCTCAAGTAGCGCAGCGGTAGCGCGAACAAGAACGCGCAGGTCGGCTAGCGCACGAACTCCTTCGGCGGCACGTAGCCCGGATCGTGGGTGAAGGGCAACGGGCCGCCCGCCTCCAAGGCCTTCAGCACGGCCGCAAAGTCCGTCTCGCAGCGGAAGCCGAGATCGCGTTCGATGGCCGAGGGATCATAGACCCGCCCTATGGTGCCGGGCAGCACCCAGCCGCGCGCGGCGTAGAGCGCGGGGGCATCGGGGAAGCGTTCGGCGATCAGGCCGGCTGCATCAGCCTTCAGCCGCGCGGCGTCGGCAGGGGCGAAAGGCGGAGGCGCGCTCACGACGTAGACCCCCCAGCCGATCCGCGGCGCAGCCTCGAGCGCGGCGAGGTGGGCGGCCGCGCAGTCCTCCACCGTCAGGCGGCGGTTCAGGAACTCGTTGGCCTTGAGATTCTCGCCCGCCGGGACAGCATGGGTGTCGTCATCCTCGGGAAAGAAACGCGCGACCCTCAGGGCGATCACCGGCAGGCCGTGCAGGTCGTGCCACAGCCGGCACAGCTCCTCGGCGGCGCGCTTGGTGACGCCGTAGATGTTGCGCGGGGCGAGCGGGCCACTGCGCTCGTCGAGCCACACCGCCTGCGTCGCCACCTCGTCGCGGATCGCCTGCGTGATCATCAGCGAGGTGGTCGAAGTGAAGACGAAGCGGCCCGCCCCGTGCCGCACTGCCGCCTCGAGCAGGTGCAGCGTGCCTGCGACGTTGACGTCGACGAAGGCCTGCGCGGGATAGCGGACGATGTCGGGCTTGTGCAGCGAACCCGCATGGACGACCGCCTCGAAGCGATGTTCGGCGAACAGGCGCTCGACGAGGCCCGCATCCGCGACGCTCCCGATCGTGTCGGTATGGCTTCCCGGCGCAATGTCGAGCCCGGTGACCGCGTGCCCGGCGCGGCTCAGCAGCGGCGCGAGAAAGCGCCCGAGCCAGCCCGACGATCCGGTGAGAAGCACCCGCATGACGCGCGTGCTAGCAGGCCTGGTCCGACAGGCAAGCGGCCGGGCCGCAGGTCAGGAACAGCAGGTGCAGCAGGCCTTGCCCGCGCCGACGATGGCGGTGCGCAGCGCATGGGCGAGGCGCCCCTCGCTCACTTCGTCAAGCACGTCGCGCTTGACTGTCAGGAGGCGCTCGCTCTGTCCGCCAAGTTCCTCGAAGGCCGAATGGACAATGCCGAGCACATCCTTGCGCGACAGGGTCATGTAGGCCTCGGCACAGGGAAGCCCGGAATTCTCGAAATCGAATTCGACGGGCGTGATCCCGGGCTTGCCGTAATCCTTCGACATGCAATCCTCTCCGGCTCTTCGACAGCCTGTTTCCCCGCCCGAGCATTTGCCATGCCATGTGGCTTGGGGGCTGGCAAATTGAGCGCCGGCAAGACAGGCCCCAGAAGGGCCGGTGAGTGTCGGGTTAATTTGATCGAGCGCAATTTTCGCCGGGCTAAATCCTTTGCGCAAGATACAATGTTACAAGCCTTCCGCCCCGCATCTCGGCTCGTGGCACAGGAGAGGCGGTTGGTCGCCATTTGGTCGATCGGGGGGCACCTGACGCGTTGCGCAATCCCGCTAACGTCGCTTGCGGCGAGATCCGGCCCGGTTCCTGTCGCCACGATTGAAAATTCCGATTTTCGCAATCGCACAAATGATCTTTTGTGCAGCGCAAAAAGCCCTATCTGGGCAGTGTCGGAAACGACCCCTCTTCTTCAAGACCCAACATAAGGACAAACTCCCATGGGTATCATCGGTTCGACCATCAAGCCGTTCACCGCGACCGCCTTCCAGAAGGGCAAGGACTTCTTCACCGTCACCGACGCGGACCTCGCGGGCAAGTGGTCGGTGTTCTTCTTCTACCCGGCGGACTTCACCTTCGTGTGCCCGACCGAGCTCGAGGACATGGGCGAGAAGTACGCCACCCTCCAGGCGATGGGCGTGGAAGTTTATGCCGTCTCGACCGACACGCACTTCAGCCACAAGGCCTGGAGCGACACCTCGGAGAAGATCGGCAAGCTGACCTTCCCGTTCCTCGGCGACCAGAACCACGTGCTGTCGAACAACTTCGGCGTGCTGCGTGAAGGCGCCGGTCTCGCCGACCGCGCGACCTTCGTGGTCGACCCGGACGGCGTGATCCAGATCATGGAAATCACCTGCGAGGGCGTGGGCCGCAATGCCAACGAACTGACCCGCAAGATCAAGGCCGCCCAGTACGTGCGCGCCAACCCCGGCCAGGTCTGCCCGGCGGCGTGGGAGGAAGGCGCGGACACCCTCGCCCCCTCGCTTGACCTCGTCGGCAAGATCTAAGCGAACCGGCACGCGCGGGGCTTCTCCCCTCCCCCCTCGGCCCCGCGCGGCCGCAAATCCCGAGAGCCTTTCAAGGAGCCCTCGGGTCGTAGCCGGGACCGGATGTTTCCCGCCCCTCCCCCCCTTTCGGGGCGGCGGCATCCGGTCCCGTGTTGCCCGACACACCGAACACATATGTCTCGCGCGATGATCCGCGCCCGGAGGACACCCATGCTCGACGCCGCAATGCAGGCCCAGCTCAAGACCTATCTCGGCAATCTTCGCGAAGGCGTGGAACTGGTCGCCTCGCTGGACGACAGCGAGAAGTC
Organism: Porphyrobacter sp. THAI-01a; assembly: GCF_056868655.1. Lineage (NCBI taxonomy): Bacteria > Pseudomonadati > Pseudomonadota > Alphaproteobacteria > Sphingomonadales > Erythrobacteraceae > Porphyrobacter > Porphyrobacter sp. THAI-01a. Next base: position 2,888,888 of record NZ_CP180579.1, read on the forward strand.
GCGCCAGACGCGCCAGCTGATCGAACAGATCGCCTCGCTGCACGATCTCGTGACCGCGCGCTTCGACGGGACCGATGCGAGAAAGCCCAGCTTCGTGATCCGCCGCGCCTCGGACGCGGAGAAGTGGGTGCGCTTCGCCGGGCTCCCGATGGGCCACGAATTCACCTCGCTGGTGCTCGCGCTGCTGTGGGCCGGCGGCCATCCGCCCAAGGTCGACGCCGACCTCATCGAGCAGGTCCGCGCGCTCGAGGGCGATTACCACTTCGAGATGTTCTTCTCGCTCACCTGCCACAACTGCCCCGACGTGGTGCAGGCGCTGACGCTGATGGCGCTCGAGAACCCGCGCATCACCGCGACCCTGATCGAGGGCGGCACCTTCCAGGAGGAAGTCGAGCGCCGCGACATCATGGCCGTGCCGGCGACCTTCCTTAACGGCGCGCCATTCTGGAACGGCAAGATGGAACTTGCCGAGATCCTCGCGAAGCTCGACGTCAACGCCGATGCCAAGCAGGCCGAGAAGCTCAGCCAGAAGGCGCCCTTCGAGGTGCTGGTGGTTGGCGGCGGTCCTGCTGGCGCGGCGGCGGCGGTCTACACCGCGCGCAAGGGTTTCCGCACCGGCATCGCGGCAGAACGCTTCGGCGGCCAGCTCATGGACACGCTCGGGATCGAGAACCTCCCCGGCACCCCCTACACCGAAGGCCCGAAGCTGACCGACAGCCTGAAGAAGCACGTCGGCGAGTACGACATCGACCTGATGGACCTCGCCCGCGCGGTCGAACTGCGCGCGGCAAAGGATGTCGGCGGCTATCACGAGGTCGTGATGGCGAACGGCGCGACCCTCAAGGCCCGCTCGCTGATCCTCTCCACCGGCGCGCGCTGGCGCAACCTCGGCGTGCCGGGCGAGGCGGAGTATCGCAACAAGGGCGTGGCCTATTGCCCGCACTGCGACGGCCCGCTGTTCAAGGGCAAGAACATCGCGGTGATCGGCGGCGGCAATTCCGGCGTCGAGGCGGCGATCGACCTCGCCATGATCGTCGGCCACGTGACGCTGATCGAATTCGACACGAAGCTGCGCGCCGACGAGGTGCTCCAGCGCAAGCTGCGCTCGATGGCGAACGTCGAGATCATCACCAATGGCCAGACCACCGAGATCCTCGGCGAGAACGGCAAGGTCAGCGGCATCGTGGTCAAGAACCGCGCCAATGGCGATGAGCGTCGCATCGATCTTGAAGGCGTGTTCGTCCAGATCGGCCTCGTCCCCAACACCGAATGGCTGCGCGAGACGGGTCTCGAACTCTCCAAGTTCGGCGAGATCGTCACCGACGATCACGGCGCGACCAACATCCCGGGCATCTACGCCGCGGGCGACTGCACCACCGTGCCCCACAAGCAGATCGTGGTGGCGATGGGCGAAGGCGCGAAGGCAGGGCTGGGCGCCTTCGACTTCCTCATCCGCAACGAGCCGGTCGAGGACGTGGCCAAGGCGGCTTGAGAATCTCGCCCACCCCTGACCCCTCCCGCAAGCGGGAGGGGAAGCGGTTGGCGCTGGCACTCCCCTCCCGCTTGCGGGAGGGGCCGGGGGTGGGTCCGAAACGGCCCACCCTTTCTATTTGCCCGCACCCCCACTGATCGCCCCGCTCAATCAAAAAGCACGCATTAATCGATTGGACGCAACATCCTCAAAGCGTCATTCTCTCACCGTAGGCTACGCGGCAGACCCGCGAGTCTGACCCCCAGATGTGAGAGGAGACACATTCATGGACGCAAAAACCGGAGAGATGAGCGGCGGTTGCCCGTTCCACGGCAGCATGGAAATGCGCAATCTGCTGGGCCGGACCAACCGCGATTGGTGGCCGCAGGCGCTCCAGGTCGACATCCTGACCGAGGGCGGCCGCAGCGCAAACCCATATGGCGAGGACTTCGACTACGCCGAGGCCTTCAACGCGCTCGACTACAACGCCCTCAAGGAAGACCTCAAGGCGCTGATGACCGACAGCCAGCCCTGGTGGCCGGCGGACTACGGCCACTACGGCCCCTTCTTCATCCGCATGGCCTGGCACGCCGCAGGGACCTACCGCACGGGTGACGGGCGCGGCGGCGCGAACTCCGGCCAGCAGCGCTTCGCTCCGCTCAACTCCTGGCCCGACAACGGCAACCTCGACAAGGCCCGCCGCCTGCTCTGGCCGATCAAGCAGAAGTACGGGAAGAACATCAGCTGGGCCGACCTGTTCATCCTCACCGGCAATGTCGCGATCGAGAGCATGGGCGGCCCCGTGTTCGGCTTCGGCGGCGGCCGTGCCGACGTGTTCGAGCCCGAGAGCGTCTACTGGGGCACCGAGGAGCAGTGGGTCAACGAAGGCGTTCCCACCCGCATCCATCCCAAGGAAGGCCGCGCGCTGGAAAATCCGCTGGCCGCGATCCAGATGGGCCTCATCTACGTCAATCCCGAGGGGCCGCAGGGCAACCCGCATGACCCCGAAGGCATGGCCCGCGACATGCGTGAGACCTTCGCCCGCATGGCGATGAACGACGAGGAAACCGTCGCGCTCACCGCCGGCGGCCACGCCTTCGGCAAGGCCCACGGTGCGCACCCTGCGGATACCTTCGGCGGCGCGCCGGAGAGCGAAGACCTGCACCTGATGGGCTTCGGCTGGCTCAACGACGCCGACGAGATCGCCAAGGGCAACATCACCACCTCGGGGATCGAAGGCGCATGGACGCCGAACCCGACCCAGTGGGGCAACGACTACTTCCGCCTGCTGTTCAAGTACGATTTCGAGCTGGTGAAGTCCCCCGCCGGGGCTTGGCAGTGGCAGCCGATCAACCCCGATCCCGAAGACATGGCTCCCGACGCGCGCGACCCGTCGAAGAAGGTGCCGACGATGATGACCACCGCCGACATGGCGCTCAAGAACGACCCGGAATATCGCAAGATTTCCGAGCGGTTCCTGAACGATCAGGCGGCGCTCGACGATGCCTTCGCCCGTGCGTGGTTCAAGCTGTGCCACCGCGACATGGGGCCGAAGATCCGTTACCTCGGGCCCGAAGTGCCTTCGGAAACGCTGATCTGGCAGGACCCGGTTCCGGCCGGCACCATGCCTTCGGATGCCGAAGTCGCCCGCTTCAAGTCGGCGATCCTGAACTCGGGCCTGTCGGTGCGCGAGCTGGTCAAGGCGGCCTGGGCCTCGGCCTCGACCTACCGCAACTCCGACCACCGCGGCGGTGCCAACGGCGCGCGCATCCGGCTGGAGCCGCAGCGTTCGTGGGCGGTCAATGATCCCGCAGAGCTTTCGAAGGTGCTCGACACCATCGAGCAGCATCGCGGCTCGCTGAGCATGGCCGACGCGATCGTGCTGGCCGGCTCGGCTGCGGTCGAGAAGGCAGCGAAGGACGCCGGCTTCGACGTCGAGGTGCCCTTCCTCGGCGGGCGCGGCGATGCGACCGAGGAGCACACCGACGCGGCGAGCTTCGAGCCGCTCGAGCCCTTCGCCGACGGCTTCCGCAACTACCTCAAGACCAAGGCGCAGGTCCGCACCGAGGAAATGCTGATCGACCGGGCGCACCTGCTCGGCCTGTCGGTGCCCGAGATGACCGTGCTGGTCGGCGGAATGCGGGCGCTGGGCGCGGTGAGCGATCACGCCCACCACGGCCACCGCATCGGCGTGCTGACCGAGACCCCGGGCAAGCTCACGCCCGACTTCTTCCGCAACCTGCTCGACATGGGGACCAAGTGGTCGCCGGTCGATGACAGCGGGGACGAGGAATATGTCGGCGTCGACCGCGCGACCGGCGAGGAAAAGTGGCGCGCGACCCGCACCGATCTCGTCTTCGGGTCGAACTCGATCCTGCGCGCGCAGGCCGAGGTCTATGCCGAGAGCGGGAACGAGGGCAAGTTCGTGTGCGACTTCATCTCGGCCTGGACCAAGGTGATGAACGCGGACCGCTTCGATGTGACCTGGGCGAAATACCACGCCTGAGCGGTGACAGGCTGAACACGAAGGGCCTCCGGTGGCGACACCGGGGGCCCTTTGCTTTGCGGCCGCCAGCGGTTCCGGCCTGCCCGCGCGCGTCCGGACAGCATTAACCGGCCTTTCACCGCTGCTGCGATAAGTCCCTGAAAATCGGGCAGAGATACCTTCAAAGGGCCGCAGATATGTCGCTGATCGCCCCGCAATCGGTGCCCCGGCTGGCGCAGCACTATCCGCGCGCGCCGGGCCTGTTGCGCCACAACCTCGCCGCCGAGCCGCTGCTCGGTCTGCCTGCGCTGGCCGAGGCCGCGCGGGCCCTGCCCCGCGAACAGGTCGAGCGGCGCATCCACGATGCCGGCAACGGCGAGGCCTTCCGTATGATCGAGGCCGACACCCACCCGGCCGACGCGATCGAAGCCGGATGCATCGACGGCGCCTGGATCATGCTACGTTACATCGAGCAATTGCCGGCCTACCGCGCCCTGTTCGAGCGGCTGCTGGCCGAGCTTGCCCCGGCGATCGGCCCCGCGACCGGGCCGGTGTGCGACATCAAGGGCTTCGTGTTCATCTCCGCCCCCGGCACCCACACCCCGTTCCACTTCGATGCCGAATACAACATCCTGTTCCAGATCGCCGGGGACAAGGTCTTCGCCACCTATCCGCCCTCTCCGCCCTATCTCGATCTGGCGCGGTGCGAGGCCTACCATGTGGCGGGGGAGAACATGCTTTCCTGGAGCCCCGAATATGCGGCAGCCGGGGCCGAGCACCGGCTCGCACCGGGGGATGCGCTGTTCGTGCCCCATTGCGCGCCGCACTGGGTGCACGCGGGCGATGCGCTTTCGGTGTCGCTGTCGGTGACCTGGCAATGCCGCCGCAGCCGTGCGGTGGCCGATGCGCTCCGGCTCAACCCGGTGATGCGCCGCGTGGGCCTGCCCGCCTATGACCCGGCCGCACATTCCGCCGCGCATGTGCCCTGGCTGCGGGCCGCAGCAAAGCGCGTGGGGCAGAGGATCGGCCTGCTGTGAAACCGCTCGACGACAGCGCGCTGGACATCGCGCCGCGCCCGCGCCCGCTGGCCCATCCGCGCGGGGTGGCGCCGGCGCGGGTCGCCTTCCACCGCCCGGGAAATCTGCTGCTGCCTGACCGGCGGCGCTGGGCCGAACTCGCCACCTGCGCGGCGGCCGGCAACGTCTTTGCCGCCGACTGGTTCATGGAACCCGCGCTGCGCCATTGCGGGCGCGAGCGCTCGCTGCGCCTCGCAGTGGTCGAGGACGCGGCTGGCGGCTGGCTCGGCGCGATGCCGCTGACGCTCGATCCGGTGATCGGGCGCTGGCCGTTGCCGAGCCGCCAGAGCTGGCACAGCGCCAACCAGTTCATCGGCACGCCGCTGGTGCGCCCGGGGGCCGAAAAGGTGTTCTGGGAGGCCCTGCTGGGGCATCTCGACCGCCATCCCGGGCTGGCGCTCGGAATCTATGCCGACACCCTCCCGCTCGACGATCCCGCCACCCTTGCGCTGGCAAGCCTGTGCGCCGAGCAGGGCCGCACGCTCCACCAGTGCCGCAGCTTCACGCGGCCTGCGCGGCTGGCGGGAAGCGCGGGCGACCCGAAGGCCGCGAAGAAGCTCCACAAGCGGCTCGACGGCCTCGAACGCAGGCTTGCCGAGGCCCACGGCGAGGTGCGGCTGGTGCTGCACGATCACGCCGAGGACTGCGAGCCGTGGCTGGCAGCTTTCCTCGCGCTCGAGCGGGCCGGGTGGAAGGGGCGTGCGGCGAGCGCGCTCGGCTGCCATGCCGCCACTGCGGGGCTGTTCCGCGAGGTGATCCGCGAAGGCCATCGCCGCGGGGCCGTGCGGCTCGCCAGCCTCACGACGGGCGAGACGATCGTGGCGATGACCAGCTGGCTCGTCCAGCGCGGCCGCGGCTACGGCTTCAAGATGGCCTTCGACGAGCGGTTCCGCAGCTTCGCCCCCGGCCGCCTGCTGATGCGTCGGGTCGCCGGGTTGGCGGCGGCCGAGGGGCTGACGCTGTTCGACACCTGCGCCGTGCCCGACGCGCCCGACGACCCGCTATGGCCCGACCGCCGCGCCTTCGGCGACTTTGCCGTGGCGATCGGCGGTCCGGCGCGGCGCGCGCTGTTCGACAGGCTGATGCACGCGCAGGCGGCGCGGCGGCGGGTGGTCAGCCGCTAGGCCGGCAGGGCGAGGTGCTTGGCGCCGAACACCGACTGCCAGCTCGCGATCTCCTCGACCACCGCCTCGTCGAGCGCGTGGATCAGGTCGGCGGCGGCGTGGTAGGTGAGCGCGTCGGGGGCGCCCGAAAGCAACAGGCCGATGCGTTCCTCGATCTCGCGCAGCTTCTCCGCCGCGACCCGCGAGATCGCGCCGAAGCGTTCGAAATCGCCGAAATAGCGGATCCCGGAAAGGTTCGCGCCGAGCGTGGGGAAGGCGACGCCGAAGAAGGTGAAGATCGGCGAGAGATCGGCGGCGAGGCTCTTGGGCACCAGCCCCGCCAGCCCCGCGCCCTTGAGCGCGAGATAGGCCAGCACCGAGACCACCGCGAGCTTGAAGCAGGTCGCCGCCACCCTGTCGAGCCGGCTGTGGACCGTCTCCAGCCGGTGCGCCTTGGCGGTGTGATAGGCGCGCTGGGCGCTGACATGGGGCAGCACCGTGCCCGCCAGCCCCGCCCGCAGGTAATCGCGCGTGGCGGCGACCGCAGGCAGGCCGACATCGCGCAGCGCGTGGCGAGCGAAGTGCTCGGGCCATTCCGTCCCGCCGCTGCCGTGTCCTCCGCTTCTCGGCCAGCGCCCGGTCGGCCGCGCGACGCCGAGCAATAGCAGCGCCGGGGCGTGGCGCAGATATTCGGCCACGCGCCGCATCGCGAACCAGCGCCGGTGCCAGCCGAGCCGCGATCCCGCCGCGGTGAGCACCAGGATTCCGCCAAGGAGCAGCAGCTCGCCCCCGGCGAAGATCCACTTGTATTCCGCAAGCCCCAGCGGGAGAAAGGCGATGCCGATGATCACCGCCAGCGCGGCGAGCACGAAGTTGACGCACATGCCGGACCGGTAGGCATCGGCAAGCCGGCTCGCCACGCCGTCGGCCCATGCGAACAGCGGCAGGACGTCCGCCGCCAGTTCGCGCGCCACGCGCGGATCGCCGCCGGGCATCGCCTCGGCCGCGGCTACCACCCCGGCCCCGCTGCCGCCGACGATCGCGCCGGGCGCCTCGTAGTCGACCCGGAGCGAGCCGAAGGCCCCCGCCCCGCCGCCGCCGAACACCGCCTCGATCCGGCGATAGAGGCCGAAGGCCTTGCTCGAGCGCGGGCGCCATTGCTCGGCGGCGAGCAGCGCCGGGCTCCAGCCCTCGACCACCACCGCGGCGCGGATGATCGCCTCGAGCCGCGCGAGATCGGGCTCGGCCGGGGCAGGCTGGTGCAGTTCCTCGGGCCGCCCGAGGATGCGCCAGGTCTCGGGCGTCGCAGGGTCGATCAGCAGCACCGGCGCGCCCATCGCCAGCGCGGCGGTGACGGTGTGACCGGTGCCGCCGGGCAGGTTCGCGACCTTTCCGTCCCACACCGCAACGACGAGATCTGTGCGCTCGATCATCACCCGCCCGGCGAGCGCGACATTGTCGGACGCCAGCGCCTCGAAGGCGCGCGCGGCGGCGCGGTCGTCGGGCGCGGCGAGGCTTGCGCGCCACAGCGCCTCGACCTCGGCGTCGCGGTCGGCGAGTTCGAACACGCTCGCCCGCGCGGTGATGGCGCGGATCGCGGCGGCTCTGGCCTCGACCGCGGGATCGCCCGCGGGCCGGCCTGCCAGCACGGCATCGACATCGGCCAGCGTCAGGGCATGGGCGTTGATCGCGCAATTGAGCGCCGCGCCGAAGGGCATCGGCACGGCCAGCTCCCACCCGCGGGCGAGCGCGACCTCGGCGGCGACCTGGTCCGTGCCGTCGACCAACAGCGAATGGAGCCGCACCGCACCCCGCGTCCCCGGCAGACCCTCGCCAATCGCGTCGATCCGCGCGAACAGCGCCTCGAGCGCGGCGGCGATGGCGGGGGCGTGGGCCGAGAAGGCGGGGTTGGAGGCGCGGTGCCCGGTGATCCCGAGCGAAAGGTGCGGCTGCCAGCTGTCGCGGACGGGGGCAGGCAGGCTGGCAGGCATCGGCACGTCGTCTCCCCCTGCCCGCGCGCCGACGCGGGCCGTGGCATCGTGCTTAATCGCTCACCCCGTCCGCTTGCAACCGCGAAGCGACCCCCGCGCGCGCGGGTTTGACGATGTCCCGCGAAGCAGGCATCATCGCGCAAGTTATTGGGGAGACAGGGGGATGGCCGGGAGCAGGGCGGCATTGCGCATGGCCATGCTAGTGATGGCCCTTATCGCGCTGGCGTCGGGGGCCCGCGCAGCGAACCCCGATGAAGCGCCCGCCGCTATCGCCTACCCGCGGACTGTCGACATCGGCTACCGTGCCTCGCAGAGCCCGCCCGCCGACATCGCCGCCCGCGAGGCGGTCGCCGCCGACGCGGCCGCAGCGGCCTGCAACGAGGGCACTGCCGCCGGCTGCGTCGCACTCGGGGACGCCTTCCAGCGCGGCGAGGGCCGGCCCCAGATCCGGCCGGTCGCGGAGCTGCTCTACCGCCGGGCTTGCAACGCCGCCGACGGCGCGGGCTGCGCGCAGCTCGCCGCCTTGCTGTTGCACCGCGGCTCCCCGCAGGACAAGGCCGAGGCCGAATGGCTCACGGCGCGGGCCTGCCGCCTCGGGGTCCCCGCCGGATGTAACCTCCCGCCGCCCGATCCGCGCAAAGTCGAGGCAGAGCTGCGGGCCGACTGCCGGACATCGGAAGGGACCGCCGAGGCGTGCCGGTCTCTGGCCGCCATGCTGCTGGCCAAGCCGCGCACGCCGCGCCGCCTTGCCGAGGGCCTCGCCCTCATCGACCGGCAGTGCCGCGCGGGCGGGCGCGAGGCCTGCGCCGATGCGCTGCAATACTGGCAAGGGGAGGAGAACGGGGAGGGGCCGCGCACCCTGGCCTATCGCGAACTGGCCTGCACCGCGGGCGACACCTCGGGCTGCATCATTCTGGCGAAGGCTGCCTTTGCGCAGGGGCCGGGCGGACGGGCGGCCGCCACCGCCCTGTTCACACACGCCTGCGCGGGCGGCGACCAGTCCGCCTGCACCGAAGCCGCCGACCTTGCCCGCGAGCCGGACCTCGCGGCGGGCTGCAATGGCGGCGTGCTGGCGGCGTGCACCGAACTCGGCCTGATGCTCTATCGCTGGGACAGCGTGCTGCTCGATCGCGACCGCGCCATCGCGGTGCTCGCCGCGGCCTGCGAGGCAGGGGCGGCCGCGGCGTGCCGGCCGGCAGGCGAATACACGCTCTACGGCAGCAGCGATCCCGACAGCGACGCGAAAGCAAGCCGCGCCGTCGCCCTGCTCGTGCGCGGCTGCGAGGCGGGGGAGCGAGGAGCCTGCGAAACCCTTGCCGACGAGTTCGCCGAGGGCCGGATGCTGCCCTTCGACAAGGAGCGGGCGGCAGAGCTTTATCTGGTGCAATGTGACGCCGGGCGGGCGAAGGCCTGCGACGCCTTGGTGCGCTTCAACCATCCGGCAGCCCCCGCGCCGCTGGCGGAGGGCTTCGACCCGCCGATCCAGACGCCAGAGGAAATCGCCGAGCAGGAGCGCATCGCCCGCGAGGAACGCGAACGGCAGGACGCCGCATTCGAAGCGCGGCGCTGCCAGACCAACACCGCGATCTTCGAGGGCGTCACCTACAGCGATACGCTGTGCATCAATATCGGGCGGGTGATCGGCGGCTTTGCGGTCCCCCGGCTCGAGCAGGCGCCGTGGCAGGCGCTGCTGTGGCGGCCGGAGCAGATCGGGCGGACCAAAGTCACAGGCGCGAACAGGGTGCTGTGCGGGGGCAGTCTGGTGCGCACCGGCTGGATCGTGACCGCGGCGCATTGTCTCGTCGACATCGAGAACACCGACATCGTCACCGGCGGCCACCGGGTCCGGCTCGGCCTGATCCGGCCGTTCGAGGACGAGGGCAACAGTTACGCGATCCGCCGCGCGATCCGCCATCCGCGCTTCGACCCGAAGACCTATGCCTTCGACATCGCACTGGTCGAGTATGACCCGCGCAGCGGCACCAAGGGCGAGTTCGTCACCGGCGTGGCGCGGATCAACCTCGACCGGCGCACGCCGGCGCAGCGGCCGATCCTCGCCGGCGCGCCGGTGTTCACCTTCGGCTTCGGGCGCACCTGGTATGTCGACCGCCGCCGGGCCGATTTCGCGCAGGCCGCGTCCGGCAGCATTCCCGCGCAGTTGCAGGCCGCGCGGCTGATGCTCCGCGGCGCCGAGGAATGCACCCAGCTCACCGCGTTCCGCGACCACCGCCGCGATTCGATCCTGTGCGCGGCCGGAAAGAGCGGCGAACAGGCCTGCGACGGCGACAGCGGCGGGCCGCTCGTCACCTATGGCGACCAGAAGGGCGTGCCGACGCTGATCGGGGTGGTGAGCGCGGGAAATGCCTGCGGTACCACCGGCAAGCCCAGCCGCTATGTCCGGATCGGACATCCGCTGGTGCAGGCGTGGCTGGAGGAGAACCTGCCCGGCTTCAGGACAGCCCCGGGCGGGCGCTGATCCCCGTTCCAGGCTGATTGCGCAACATTTTGCAAAAGGGCATATTTGCCGGACAAGCGGGAGAACGGCGATGGGCAGGCGGGGGTGGGCGCTGGCAGGTCTGGTTCTGGCGGCGGCGGTGCTGGGCGCGTCCCCGGCCAAGGCCGATCCGCGCGAGGTCCGCACGCTCGACACCGCCTGCCGCAAGGGCGAACGCGCCGCCTGCATCACGCTGGGCAGGCGGCTGGCCGACATCTACGATCCCATCGCAGACCGCCCCCGCGCCCTCGCCCTGCTGCGCCCGGTGTGCGACAGCCCCGCGACCATCGCGGAGGCGGCCGAGACCTGCGCGACCGTCGGGGAGCTGATGCTGATCGAGCGCGCGCTGGACGAGAGCGGCACGGATTCTGCCGTGGTGACCGCCTACCTCTCGCGCGCCTGCGACAGCGGATCGCTCGGCGCCTGCCGCACGCTGGCGGGCGAACTGGGTTCGGGCGAGCTGCTCCCCGCCGACGCTCCCCGCGCCCGCGACCTGATGGGCCGGCTGTGCCGCTCGGGCCAGCAGGACGCCTGCGAGGCGCTGGAACCGGAACCGGCAGACGATCCGACGAAGGCTGACGACTACTGCGAGGTCAATGGCCGCCCCGGTATCAAGAGGTGGACCGAGGTCGACGGGGTGGAAGTGAGCAACTGCGTGCCGGCGGTAAGCATCAACCGGGGCCTGCCTCTGCCTCCGGGCAGCGCCAATTGGGTCGCGATCATCTGGCGCCCCGAAAGTGTCCCGCTCCAGTCCCGCGTGGCCTGCGGCGGATCCCTGATCGCGCCGGGCTGGGTGCTGACCGCAGCGCACTGCCTCCAGGACGCCGAGGGCAATGCGACGGTGACGGCGGAAAGCGGACACACGATAAGGCTGGGCGTCAGCAATCCCTTCGACGAAACGCAAGGCAACACCCACGTGATCACGGGTGTCTTCAGGCATCCGAGGTTCAAGCCGGTGGCGGTGGAAAAGAGCCTGGCCTGGGACATCGGGCTGATCCGCATCGCCGAAGCGCCGCAGCGGCGCGGCCGGGTTGCCGGAGGCAGAAGCATCACGCCGGTTGCGCTCGATACCGTGCCGCTGCAACAGCGCCGGATCGGGACGCAGCAGCCTGCAAGGGTGCTGGGCTTTGGCATGACCTCGCCCGATGCCAAGCGAACCTCGAGCGTGCTCCGGCAGGGCGAAGTCTATCTGCTGGATCGCGAATCCTGCATCAGGCGCAACCCTTTCGGCAACTTGCTGCTCGATTCGGTGCTCTGCGCAGGGGAAGGAAGGGGACGGCACAATTGCGGCGGCGATAGCGGCGGACCGCTGGTCATCGACGATGCGAGAACGAGGTCGCCCGTGCTGATCGGCGTGATAAGCGGCGCGAAACGATGCGGCGATGCGAATCTGCCGAGCCAGTTCGTGCGGGTCACTCACAGGAATGTCGCGGCGTGGCTGCAGTCCCAGCTGCCGCCGCAGGTCTGGCGACGCATCGCCAGCGAGGCACGCTGAACCCTGCACGGCGCGGTGCCGGTCGGCACCGACCGCGCAGGGTCAGGTCGGCGATTACTCGGCGGCGGGCGCCGCTTCGGCGCCGGCAGCCGCAGCGGGCGGGATCGGGTTGCCGGTCGGGTCCAGGCTATCGGTCGCTTCGGCGGCCGGGGTTTCTTCCGCCGGAGCCATGGCTTCAGTCTCGGCGGTCGGTTCGGCCGCGGGGGCCTCTTCCGTCTTGCCGCCGCAGGCCGACAGCGCCAGGGCGCCAGCCGCGACAGCGGCGAAGGTCACAATCTTCTTCATGCAAACAACCCCCTCATGCGCGCCCCCCATTGGGCGCGACCGAGGGGTGCTATCATGATCCGAGGCGCGAAAGCAAATTCTTGAACGCCGGCTCGCCCCGCAGCGGATCGAGCAGCGGGTCGTTGGGCATCCACAGCATCCCCGGATCGCGCATTTCATAGCCCCTTTCCAGCTGCGCCAGCGCCTCTGCGGTGTTCCCGCGCTGGGCGTGGACCTCGGCCTGCTGGTAATTGCTGTCGTCATAGGCGCTCGCCAGCTTCGCCAGCGCCTCGTCCGATCCTGCCGCATCGCCGAGCCGGTGCCGCGCGACCGCGATCGCGGTGAGCGCATAGGCCTCGCCGACTTCGGCCTCGGCGGCCTTGAGCGCGCTGTCAGGATCGTTCTGCATCAGCCGCGCGATGGCGATGCCGAACTGTGCGCTCGACAGGCTCGGATTGAGCGCGAGGCCGCGCTCCATGCGCGCCACGACCGACGGGTAATCGCGCGCGAACAGCGAGATATACCCCGCTGAACGGTAGGCGCGCGCATTGAGAGGATCGAGCGCGAGCACCTTGGCGATCATCTGCTCGGCCTGTGGCACCTCGGAGCCGTAGGCGAGGAAGCCCGCGACCGAGCGCAGCACGTCGGCATCGCCCGGCGCGAGCTCCTGCGCGGCGCGGAAATGGGGCGTGGCCTCAGCCCGCGAGAGCTTTCCGTTGTTGAGCGCAAATCCAAGCGCCAGGTGCCCGCGCGGCAGGCGCTTCTCGATCTGGAGGGCGCGCTCGGCGGCCGCTATCGCCTCGCCGAACAGCTCGGCGGATTCGGCCTCGCCGCTCGCCACGTTGTTCGCGATAGCCGCCAGCATCGTCGAGCGCATCGCGTGCGCGGCGGCGTAGCCGGGGTCGGCCGCGATGGCCGCGTCGAACTGCGTCAGTGCCGCGCGATCGCTCTCGGTGCCTGCCGAAACCTCGTAGAGCGCATAGCCGCGCAGGAAGGCTTCATAGGCGGCGACATTCTGGGTGCCGCCGACATCCTGCTGGGCCGCCGCCGCCTTCTGCGCCTCGCTGGCGGTGGCGACCTCGGCGACCAGCGACACCGCCACGGTCTGCGCGATCTCGGACTGCACCGCGAAGACATCCTCGAGCGCGCGGTCGTAGGTCTCGGCCCAGCGCACCAGCCCGCCCTTGATCTCGACCAGTTCGGCACTGACCCGCACCCGCGCGGTGTCGCGCTGGACGCTGCCGCGCAGGATGTGCCCGACGCCAAGCTTGCGACCGATGGCGAAATCGTCCTCGCTCTGGATCACGCTCGAGGAGGTCGGCGCGGCGACCTGGAGCCGCGGGTTGCGGGCGAGCACGCTCCGCAATTCGCGCGAGAGCCCCTCGGAGAAATACTGCTTGGCCGGATCGCCGGTCTCGTTGGCGAAGGGCAGCACCACCATCGAGATCGCCGCCGAGGCGGGCGAGCCGAAGATCCCGAACTGCCACGCCCCCAGCAGCCCCGCCGCCCCCGCCACGCCCGCGCCGCCGATCACCAGCGTGCGCCGCGACAGGGCGAAGCCGCCGGCCGGCTGTGCGGCGGGAGCCGGAGCGGCAGCAGGGGCCGCCGGGATGCGCGGCGCCGGGCCTGCTCCCTGTCCGCTCCCGGCCTTGGCCCTGACCGCCACGAGAATGCGCGCCGCCTCGGGGCTGCCCGGCTGGCCGTCCCAGCCGCTGATGTCGAGCAACTGGAACTGGCGGAAGCCGAGCGGCGCCATCGTCCCGTCGATCGTCAGCGGCACGAGGCAGCCGCGCTCGCGGCCGCGCTGGGCCTCGTCGCGGACCCAGTGCGACTGGGTCGATGCGGCCGACCACAGCACCACCACCGCATCCGCGCCCTCGAGCGCGGCCTCGGTGGTCTGGAGATAGTTCTCGCCGCCCTCGAGCCGTCCGTCCCACCACACGTCGAACCCAGCCCCTTCGAGCAGGTCGATGACGGGACGGGTGCGGGCGAGATCGCCGCGCGAATAGCTGACGAACAGCAGGGGGCGGGGACCAGGGGATGCGTCGTCTGTGCTGTCCACTGATTCTGCCCCCCTTTTCGCGATCGTTGCCCGATGCCCCCCTGCTACCGCGAAACGCACCCCCTCGCCAAGGGATGTTGCGTATCGGCCCGGCACTGGCTCGTCCGAAAGTCGCTTGACGCCGCTGATCCATGATATAAATATGATATCATAATAATACCGAAACCGGAGATTCGTCATGTCCCCATCCGATACCCCCGCCCTCAACCGCAGCCGGGAAGTCCCGGCTTCGACCCAGAGCGGCTATGTGATGCTTCTGGCCAGCCTCGTGCTCGTGGCGCTGGCGGTCTGGCTGTTCATCGGCGCGATGGCGCCCGAGGAGCCCGACGGGCTCAGGGTGATCGGCGCGATCGTCACCGGCGTCGCCGGGCTGTTCATCCTCACCGGCTTCTACATGATCAACCCCAACGAGGCCGCCGCGATCCAGCTGTTCGGCGCCTACAAGGGCACCGACCGCAACGAGGGCCTGCGCTGGGTTCTCCCGTGGCTGACCCGCAGCAAGATCGCGGTGCGCGCCAACAACGTCATCTCGGAGAAGATCAAGGTCAACGACGCGCGCGGCAACCCGATCGAGATGGCCGCCCAGGTCGTCTGGCGCGTGACCGACACCGCGCAGGCGCTCTACGACGTCGACGACTACCGCGAATTCGTCACCGCCCAGATCGAGGCGGCGGTGCGCGCGATCGGCTCGCGCTATCCCTATGACGACATCGAGCATCTCGAGGTCACCCTGCGCGGCAACCACGAGGAGGTCGGCGCCGAGCTGCGCCTCGCCCTGATCGAGCGGTTGCAGGTCGCCGGGATCACGGTCGACGAATGCGGCCTCACCCACCTCGCCTATGCCCCCGAGATCGCCGGCGCGATGCTGCGCCGCCAGCAGGCCGAAGCTGTGATCGCCGCGCGTGCCAAGCTGGTCGAGGGCGCGGTCTCGATGGTCGAGCTGGCGTTGACACAGCTCAGCGACAAGGACGTCGTCCACCTCGACGACGAGCGGCGCGCGGCGATGGTGTCGAACCTGATGGTGGTGCTGTGCTCCGAGCGTGACACGACCCCGGTGGTCAACGCGGGATCGCTCTACTGATCCTGCCATGAGTACGAAGAAGGCCTTTGCCCTGCGTCTCGATCCGGCGCTTCACGATGCGGTCCAGCGGCTCGCCGATGCCGAGCTGCGCAGCGTGAACGCCGAGATCGAGATACTGCTGCGCGAGGCGCTGGCGCGGCGGGGCGTGAAGGTGGACCGCAGCGAGACACCGAAGCGCGGCCGCCCGCCGGGTGCGAGAAGCGAAGGAGCCGGAGATGCGTGACAAGGACAAACCCTTCATCCTCACCCGCTACGGCAGGGTGGGCTTCAACATCGAACCGCGCGGGGCGCGGGGATGGCGGCTGATGCTGACCTGGCTTGCGCTGCCGCTTCCGCTGATCGGGGGCTTCGCACTGTTCGCGCACAAGTGGCCCGCAAGCCCCGCGTTCGCCGCCGTGCTTGCGATCTTCCTCCTGGCGATGGCGGTGTGGGCGATCGGCGGCATCATGTGGATGCGCGCCCGCGCCGAGGTGGTCGATGTCCAGGAACTGCTCAAGCTAAAGCGGGAGGCGGAACGCAAGGCGCGGCGCCCGAAATAGGTCTGGGCAGGGGAACCGTGCTTCGGAAAAAGCGTTGAAATGCCATGTCATTCCGTCTGCCGCTGCTCGCCGCTTTCGTCCTGATCCCGCTTCCGCTCGCCGCGCAGGACACGCCCGACGCCGGCTCCGGCATCATCGTCACGGCCGAACGGAAAGCCCCCGCCGAGGAGCTGGTGCTCCCGCCAGACCACATCATCACCGTGGTGATCGACGGCACGCCGCTGCGCCTGCTGGTCACCGCCGACGCCTCCGGCCCGGCGGCCATCGATCCCAGGATCGTGGTGCGCCTGGGGTGGGGCGCCACCTTCCAGACCTACTGGGATTACGGCAATGGCGATGTGCTGAAATCGGCCGGCACATTGCGGATTGCCGATTTCGGCGACCGCAAGGCAACCCTGCCGGTGATGTGGAGCTTCGGGTTGCCCACAATGCTGGCCGACGGCACGATCGGCATCCATAACCTGCCCTACAAGCGCGTCGTCATGCCGCTTGCCGCACCGGTCGGGGAACAGACGATCCAGCGCTTCCCGCTTCAACGCTTTGCCGGACAGCGCGCGATGCGGGTCGGCACCGAGATCGACGCCGACGGGCGGAGGCTCAAGGCGATCTTCGCCACGGATTACACCGACAATGTCGTCACCGCGCCGACCGCAAACTGGCTCGCGACGCGGTTCGACGGCGGGTTCCTGCCCGGGAGCGAGGGCAAGCTGCGGATGCGTTTCGGGGTGGAGCGCCGCACGCGGATGATGCGCCTCGCCCGGCCTCTGGAACTCGGCGACCTGCTGATCGACCGCTTTGCGGTGCGGCTCGCGGATTACGGCAAGGCCCGCAATGTCGGCGAGGCGGGGGAGAACGATCCGGGCTTCGACCCGAACGAGATCGTCGTATCCGAACGCAAGCCGCGCGGGCGGGTCGACATGCTCACCCGCATAGGTCGCAACCAGATCGCCCACTGCTCCGAGCTCACCTATGATCTCGAGAAGAACGAGATCCGCCTCGCCTGCGGCACCCCGCCCGCCAGCTAGGCGCGGGCGATGCGGTAGTCGCGGCGCGGCACGATCTCGCAGCCGGGCTCGATCACCGTGCAGGTGCAGCCCGCCGCCACCAGCTCGCGGTAGAGCCGGGTGAAGACTGCCGCGTACCAGTGGAACAGGCTGTCGGGCGGCATGGTGGGATCGTCGGCGGCGGAGCGGTCGATGGTGAAGCCCCACGCCCCCTTCGCGGCAAAGGCGCCCGCGCCGATGAAGGTCCAGGCGTGCTTCCTGATCGCCGCCATCAGCAGCGGCGCGGCCAGCATCGCCGGAAGGCGCCGCAGCAGCCAGCAGACCGCGCGCGGGATGCGGTTGGCGATGATATAGTCAGCAGTGCGCAGGCCCGCCTCCTCGGCAACGACGAAGGCGCCCATCGGATCGTGCAGCGACAGCCAGCGGTGGAGCCGCAGCGCCTCGATCTCGGGGATCATGTGCTCGCCCGTGGGCAGGCGGTGGATCTGCGCATCGAGGAGGATCGCGCGCGTCTCGGCATCGCCGAGCCGCTCCTCCATCACCTCCACCGCCTTGAGCACCGCATTGGGCCCGATCAGCGCGCCGGGTTTGCGGCGCCCCTGAAGGCGAGCCTCAATCGACATCGATCCGGTCCCGCCGGCGTTGCTCACCCCGCTGCTTCATCTGGCTGCGGACAGCCTCGCGGCGCTCCTGCGCCTGGGCGGCGCGGTCGGCGGCGGTTTCCCAGTCGGCGGCGGCGTCGATCGCGGCGGCGCGGCTTTCGTCGAAGTGGAACTCGACGCTCTTCTTCGTCTGCGGCCCCCAGTAGCCCGCCTTGCCGAGATCGTAGAAGGTCCGCTTGAACCCGGCGCGCAGGAAGGCCCACAGGCACCCCAGCAGGTAGCGCCGCCGGAAGCCGGTGCCGCGCCACGGATAGTGGAACAGCGCCTTCCTCATATAGAAGCGGCGGTAGTTCTTCATCACACCGTCGAGCAGCTCCCCGCGCTCCATCGCGGCGGGCTTCATGATCGGGGTGACGAAGTTGTACTTGCTGAAATCATGGACCTCGACCTGGTCCTTCAGCGTCTCGAACAGCGGGGTGTAGGGCCAGGGGGTGTACATGGCCCAGTTGGCGAGATCGGGCTGCCAGTCCCAGGCCATCTGGAAGGTTTCCTCCAGAAGCTCGGGCGTCTCGTTGTCGAGGCCGACGATGAACTGGGCCTCCACGAAGATGTCCGCCTCTCGCAGCAGGCGGATCGCCTCCTTGTTCTCCTCGACCTTGGTTTCCTTGTTGAAGCGGTCGAGCTTCATCTGCGCCGCCGCCTCGGTGCCGAGGCTGACATGGACGAGGCCCGCCTTGCGGTAGAAGGAGAGCAGCTCCTTGTCGCGGTAGATGTCGGTGACGCGGGTGTTGATGCCCCACTTGACCTTGTCGGGCAGCCCGCGGTCGATCAATTCCTGGCAGAAGCGGATGAAGGTCTTGCGATTGATGGTCGGTTCCTCGTCGGCGAGGATGAAGAAGCCGACGCCGTGCTTCTCGTGGAGCTCCTGTATTTCATCGACGACATCCTTCGGGTCCCGCACGCGGTAGTCGCGCCAGAACTTCCACTGCGAGCAGAAGGAGCAGGTGAAGGGGCAGCCCCGCGCGAGGTTGGGGATGGCGACGCGGGTGCCGAGGGGGATGTAGGTGTACTGGTTCCAGTCGAGGATGTCCCAGTCGGGCTTGATGGAGGCCATGTCCTTGATCGTGTCGGCGGCCTCGGTGGCGACGACCTTGTCGCCTTCGCGGAAGGCGAGGCCCCTGATCGCGCGCGCCTCGTGCGGCCAGCGGCCTTCCTTGATCGCCGTGAACAGCTCCACCGCGATCTCCTCGCCCTCCCCGCGCACGATCACGTCGATATGCGGCGCCTCGGCAAGCACCTGAGCATACATGAAGGTCGCGTGGATGCCGCCCAGCACCCTGACCGCGCGCGGCACGGTGAGTGCGGCGACCTCCAGCACGCGCTCGGCCGCGTAGATCGAGGGGGTGATGGCGGTGGTGCCGACCACATCGGGCTGGAGAGCGCGCATCCGCTCGGCGAGGTCCTCGTCGGAGAGACCCTCAGTCATCGCGTCGATGAAGGTGATGTCGTCGAACCCGGCGCGCTTCAGCGGGCCGGTGAGATAGGCGACCCACGCGGGCGGCCATGTCCCGGCAATCTCGGCCCCGCCGGAACGGTAATTGGGATGAACGAACAGGATGCGCATGGGCCGACTCCCCCCCTCTTGAGTGCGCTCAAGGTGGGGGAGTTGGCGCGTGGGGGCTTTGCGCTGGATCAAATGTTAAAACCCCCCTCCCCAAGGGGAGGGTGGGAATAGGGGGCGAGCGGCGCGGGATCACCCCTTCGCGGCGTGCTCCGCCCTTGCGATCTCGTGGAGCCAGTCGGCGTGGCGGGGGGCCTTCTTGGTCTGCGACCACTCCTCCAGCATCACCGGGGCGACGCGGGCGAGTTCCTCGTATTGCTCGGCCGTGCCGATGTCCGCGGCGAGTTCCACACGGTGGCCGTTGGGATCGAAGAAGTAGATCGACTTGAAGATGCCGTGATGCGTCGGCCCGAGCACGTCGATCCCCTCAGCCTCGATATGCGCCTTGGCCGCCAGCAGCGCCTCCTCCGAAGGCACCTTCAGCGCGAGGTGCTGCACCCATTGCGGCGTGTTCGGGTCCTTGCCCATTTCCGGCTGGTTCGGCAGCTCGAAGAAGGCGAGGATGTTGCCGTTCCCCGCATCGAGGAAGATGTGCATGTAAGGATCATACTCGCCCGTGGAGGGCACGTGATCCTCGGCGAAGGCGGTGGTGTAGGTCATGCCGAGCACGCGGGCGTACCACTCCACCGTCTCCTTCGCGTCCTTGCAGCGATAGGCGGCGTGGTGGATGCCGGCGAGGTTCACGGGATGGGTCATGGCGCTCTGCTCTCTCACTCGGGATGGCGTTCAAGGATGATGTCGCGCGTCACCTGCCAGACGCCGCGCGCGTCGCGGGTGGCCGGGACGATGCCGTTGCCGCCCTTGTTCGTCATGCTGCGGCGATAGGCGTCGGTTACGCCGAACTCGCCGTCGAACACGATGTCGTCGATCCAGTAGGGGCGCTTGCCCGGCTCGAGGATGGTGAAGTGGACATGGGCCGGGATCGTGTCGTCCGGGTAGGGGGCGGGCTTGATCGTGACGAAGCTGTAGCGCCCGTCCGCGCCGGTCTTCACCCAGCCCCGCAGCCGCCCATGGCGGCGCGAGGCCTCGGTTTCCGGTGTGCCGCCCGCATAGAGCCCCGCGGCGTTTGTCTGGTAGGCATAGATCACCACACCCTCGGCGGGTGACTTGCCGCCTGCGGCATAGACCGTGCCTTCGATGCGCAGCGGCTCGCCCGGCTCGCCGGCGGGAGCCATCTCGGCATGTCTGGCGAGCGAAGCGGCATCGGCCTCGAGCGCGCCTTCGCAGCCTTCGCACTGGTAGAGATCGGCGCGGGCCTTGCCCGCCAGAGGCGCAGCGTCATCGTCCTGCGCGCCCGCCACGCCGCAGCCCGCAAGTCCGAGCAGCATAGTCGCGGCAAGGACGGGCCGCGCGGCGATCACTCCGCCGGTTCCTCGACATTGAGCACGCCGCGGATGATCTGGTCGCGTTCCATGCTTTCGAACAGGGCCTTGAAATTGCCCTCACCGAAGCCTTCGTCGCCCTTGCGCTGGATGAACTCGAAGAACACCGGCCCGACCTGCGCCTGGGCGAAGATCTGGAGCAGCAGGCGGGGGGAGCCGCCTTCCGTCGTGCCGTCCAAGAGGATGCCGCGCATCTTGAGCGCCTCGACATCCTCGCCGTGGCCGGGGAGGCGGCCTTCGAGCATCTCGTAATAGGTCGCGGGCGGCGCGGTCATGAAGGGGACGCCGAGTTTCTGGAGGCGGTCCCAGCAGGTCACCAGATCGTCGCAGATGAGCGCGATGTGCTGGATGCCCTCGCCGTTGAAGGCGCGCAGGAACTCCTCGATCTGGCCCTTGCCGCCCTCGCCTTCCTCGTTGAGCGGGATGCGGATCTTGCCGTCGGGCGCGGTGAGCGCCTTGGAGGTGAGGCCAGTGTATTCGCCCTTGATGTCAAAGAAGCGGATCTCGCGGAAGTTGAACAGGGTCTCGTAGTAGTCGGCCCAGTACTTCATCCGCCCGCCATAAACGTTGTGGGTAAGGTGATCGATGGTGTGGAAGCCCGCACCCTCGGGGCGGCGCTCGACGCCGGGGAGATATTCGAAATCGATGTCGTAGATGGTGAGGCCGTTGCCGCCTTCCGCGCCCTCGTAGCGGTCGACCAGATAGAGGATCGCGCCGCCGATGCCGCGGATCGCGGGGATGCGCAGTTCCATCACCCCGGTCTGAACGGCGACCGGTTCGGCCCCGCGGGAGATGAGGTGCTCATAGGCCTTGGCCGCATCGCGCACGCGGAAGGCCATGCCGCAGGCCGAGGGGCCGTGCTCGCGGGCGAAATACCACGCAGCCGAGCGCGGCTCGTAATTGGCGATGAGGTTGATGCCGCCCTGCCGCCACAGGTGCACGTCCTTCGAGCGGTGCTGCGCAACGCGGGTGAAGCCCATCGCCTCGAAGACGGGTTCCAGCACGCCCTTCTCCGGCGCGCAGAACTCGACGAACTCGAACCCGTCGAGGCCGGCGGGGTTGTCGAAAAGATCCTGGCTCTGGACGTTCATGATGCTGATCCCCTGCGGAGGCGAGATAGTTTCAATTGAAACCATCTACCCGAATTGGCCGATTCGCGCAAGCATTGCCAGCCGCGCCGGATCGGGGCAGTCTCGCGCCGGAGGAGAGAGAAGCCGATGATCAGGACCAAGGGCATCAACCACATCGCGCTGGTGTGCCGCGACATGGCGGAGACGACGCGGTTCTATACCGAGGTCTTGGGCATGCCACTGTTCAAGACGGTGGAGCTTCCCGACGGCGGCCAGCATTTCTTCTTCGATGCGGGCGGGGGCAATGCGGTCGCGTTCTTCTGGTGGAAGGACGCGCCCCCTGCGGCGCCGGGGATCGCCTCGGTGAAGCAGTTCCCCTTCGACGCCAAGACGGCGGTGGGCTCGATGAACCACCTCGCCTTCGACATGGAGGAGAGCGAGCTGGAAGCGGCGCTCGAGCGGTTGCAGGCGGCGGGCGTTCCGCACACCCACATGGTGTTCAACCACGACGACAGCCCTTCGGGCTACGCCAAGGAGACGCACGAGGGGGTGTTCGTGCGCTCGGTCTATTTCACCGACCCCAACGGCATCATGCTCGAATTCGCCGCCACCACCCGCGCCTTCGGGCCGGAGGACGTGCGCCACGCGCCCGCGACGATGGCGGAGGACGCCTGATGCCGCGCCTGCGCGAAATCCCCCGCGCCGAGGCCGACGCCAAGGTCGCCCAGCCGCTCTATGCGCAATTGTTCGGGGAGCGCGATCCCGTGGCCGAGCCGGGCACCGCGACCGGCACGCGAGGTGACTGGTGGACGGTCTTCGCCAACTCCCCCGACACGCTGCGCCACGCCGCGCAAGGCTTCGCCTATTACCGCTCGCCCGAGAGGAAGCTCGATCCGGTGCTGCGCGAGCTGGGGCAGACCTGGGCGGGATGGGCAACGGGCAGCCAGTTCGTCTTCTCGCAGCACTGCAAGAGCTTGCGCGGGCTGGGGGTGAGCGAGGAGAAGATCGCCGCGCTGCCGGTGTGGCAGACCGCCGAGGTGTTCGACACGAAGGAGCGCCTCGTGCTCGCCTATGCCGACCGGCTGGTGTGCCACGGCGGGCGGGTGCCGGACGCACTCTTCGCGGAATTGAAAGCCCAGTTCTCCGACGAGGAGATCCTCGAGCTCACCTACATCACCTGCCTCTACCAGATGCACGCGGTGATGAGCCGGGCGCTGCGCACCGAGTTCGATGACCGCGACGATCCGATCGTGGAAGTGCCCGCGCCCGAGGGCTTCGATGCGCTGGATTTCCTGGGCGGGGCTAGGCGGTAAACTCGAACCTCGTTCGTGCTGAGCCTGTCGAAGCACCGTCCTTCTTTTCGAGCCTCGCTCCCGAAGGAAGAACGGCCCTTCGACAGGCTCAGGGCGAACGGGTTCAGGGAGTAACCTTGCCCACCGTCCGCCCCCGCTCGTCCTGCGTCAGCGACAGGCGCTTGCCGAAAGGCTCACCGCTCTCGAAGGCCTCGGCGGTGGCGGCATCGGTCAGGTCGGCATTGCCCACCACCCGCTCGCCCGCGTCGGAGCGGCCGATGAAGATCGCCTCGGCGCCCTTGGGGCCGCGGTTGATGGTGTAGGTTTCCACCGTCGCGGCAGGCACCGGTTCCTTGGCGAGCGGAACCTTGTCGGTCGCCTTGGGGAGCACGGCGAAGCGATCGTTGGCGGACCAGTCGGCAGGCTGCGTCGAATAGATGCCGGTGGCATACTTGCTCATCCACCCGCCATTCGCACCGACCAGCGCGAAGGCGCCCCGGTCGCCGCGCACCCGCTGCACGGCCTCGGCGATGGCATGGGCCGAGTAGTTGTTCCCGGCCCCGCCGAAGAAGGGGAGCCCCCCCGTCAGCGTCAGCCCGCGCGGATCATCCGCCGAAAGGCCGAAATGGTCGCACTGGTTGAACACGGGGATCGCGAAACACGAATAGAAGTCGAGGTAGCGCATGTCGGCGATCCCCTTCCCCGCCCGTGCCAGCGCCGCATCTACGCTGGCCAGCGAGGCCGGGTTGTCGGCGAGGTCGGGCCGCTGCGAGAGCTTGAGCTCGGTCGCGGCGGTGACGGCGTGGATGTGCACCCACTTGTCCTCGGGCACGCCCAGTTCGCGCGCCAGCCCCGCCGAGGCGACGATCACCGCCGCCGCCTGGTTCACCTGGTCGCGCGCGACCGTCATGCGCGGATAGGGCTCCGCGACGATGCGGTTGCGGTCGGTGACGGTGGCGAGTTCCTCCGCGGTGCGCTCCACCGGCGCGGCCGAATGCGGGTTGGCAGCGGCAACCTTGGTGAAGGGCGCGAACAGCCTGCCGATTTCGAGCCGGTATTCCTCCAACCCCATGCCCAGCCGGTGCCGCCGCGCGTTCTCGGCGAGCGCGTAGAGCGGGATCGCGCCGCTCGCGCCGTGGGAGAAGAGCGCAGGCTCCATCAGCTCCTCGACGCCGAAACCCTGATCCTCGAAATCGCCGCCAATCTCTTCCGACCAGTCGGGAATCTCGCCCTTGGCGGTGAGGGCCAGCACGGTCGAGATCACCTCGGAGCCGACGATCACCGCGCAGCTGCTCTGGCCTGCCGCGATGGCCGAGGCAAACTCGCCCACGAGCTGCTGGTTGGTCTGCCCGCCGGTGGTGGTGAGGATCGCACGCGCCGGGTTCGCCCCCACGCGCTTCGCGATTGCGCGCGGCACATTGTTTGCTGCCCCGAACGGCGGCTTGCGATCGGGCCGCGACATCTCGAAGGCGCGGATCGCGGCGAGGGTGTCGATGGCCTGCGCCACTGACCCCGTCGCCCCGCTGTCGGCAATCGCCCCCGCCAGCGCGCGCCCGGCGAGGTCCATATAGGAGAGGGCGGCATAGCCGGGCTCGCCGACCCTCTCCGAAAACTGCCCCACGCCGATGATGACGGGGGTGTTGTCTGCAACCTCAGTCGACAAAGCCGTCGACCCGCTCGACGATGATCGCCGGGGCCATGCCGCCCGCGGCGCACATCGTGACGAGGCCATAGCGACCGCCGCGGCGTTCCAGTTCGTCGACGACGGTGCCGATCAGGATCGACCCCGTGGCACCGATCGGGTGGCCGAGCGCGATCGAGCCGCCGTTGACGTTGACCTTGTCCCAGTCGAGTTCGAGATCGCGCACGAACTTGGCGGCGACCACGGCGAAGGCCTCGTTGATCTCGTAGAGGTCGATGTCGTCCTTCGAGAGGCCGGCCTTCGCCAGCACCTTCTTCGCCGCCGGGACGGGGGCGTTGAGCATCAGCGTCGGATCATCGCCCATGTTGGCGGTGGCGACGATGCGGGCGCGGGGCTTGAGGCCGTGCTTCTCGGCATAGGCCTTCGAGGTGATCAGCACCGCAGCAGCGCCGTCCACGACGCCCGAGGAATTGCCCGCATGGTGGAAGTGCTTGATCTCCAGATCGGGATATTTCTGGTTGATCAGCTTGCGGAAGGTCGTGCCCGCCTCGTCCAGCGGAACATCGGCGATCTTGGGGAAGGCGGGTTCGAGCTTCGCAAGGTCCTCGCGGGTGGTCTGGGGCCGGGGATATTCCTCGCGGTCGAGGATCACGCTGCCGTCATCGGCCACCACCGGCACCACCGACTTCGCGAAACGCCCTTCGGATATCGCCGCGGCGGCGCGCACTTGCGAGCGATAGCCGACCTCGTCCAGCTCCTCGCGGGTGAAGCCTTCGAGCGACGCGATGGCATCGCCGCAGATCCCCTGGTGCGACTGCGGGTGCACCTTCTGGAGCCGCTGGTTGTAGCTCCCCATCATCGGCGGCTTGATCCCAGCGCGCATCTTCTCCTGGCTCATGGCGGCGGTGAGGCTCATCATCTCGGTGCCACCGGCGACGACGCAATCCTCCATCCCGCTCATCACCTGCGCGGCGGCGAGCGCGACGCTGGTGATCCCGCCGCCGCAGAAGCGGTCGAGCGTGGTGCCGGAGGAGGTGATGTCGTAGCCCGCATCGAGCGCGGCCATGCGGCCCATGTCGCCCGCCTGCATCCCGTCTTGGGTGCTCACCGACCAGATCACGTCGTCGACCGTCGCGGTGTCGAGCTTGTTGCGCTCGGCAATCGCCTTCAGCACCGTCGCGGCGAGGTGCTGCGGGTGGCACGCGGCGAGCGCGCCCTTGCCCTGCTTGCCGATCCCGCGCGGGGTGCGCACTGCGTCGATGATGTAAGCTTCGGCCATGGTGGTCCTCTCCCGGAATAGCGAAAATGCGGTTGACGCGTCCGTAAACCGGCTGCACCACTCGCACAAGAATTGCGTTTCGAAACGTAATGGCAAAATCGATAGGAGAGAGCCCCGTGAGCGACACCGCTGCCCCCGAAGTGCTGACCGAAGTCGAGGACGGCGTCCTCGTCGTCACCATCAACCGCCCCGAAGCCAAGAACGCCATGACCAAGGCCGCCTCCGAGGCGATCGCGGCGGCGATGGACCGGCTCGACGCGGAGGACGACCTGCGCGTCGGCATCCTCACCGGCGCGGGCGGGACCTTCTGTTCGGGCATGGACCTCAAGGGCTTCCTGCGCGGCGAATCGCCGAGCGTTCCGGGCCGCGGCTTCGGCGGCGTTGTGCAGGCCCCGCCGCAGAAGCCGCTGATCGCCGCGGTCGAGGGCTATGCGCTTGCCGGGGGCCTCGAGCTGATGATCGCCTGCGATCTCGTGGTCGCCAACGCCAATGCCAAGTTCGGCATCCCCGAAGTGAAGCGCGGCCTCGTGGCGGCCGCCGGCGGCGTGATGATGCTCCCCGACCAGATCCCCGAGCGGATCGCGATGGAACTGGCGCTGACCGGCGACTTCATCGACGCGGCCCGCGCCTACCAGCTCGGCCTCATCAACGAAGTGACCGAGGGCAGCGCGCTCGAGGGGGCCAAGGCGCTCGCCGCGCGGATCGCCGCCAACGGCCCGCTCGCGGTGCGCGTGTCGAAGCAGGTGATGAAGCAGTCGCGCGGCTGGGCGATGGAAGATCGCTACGCCAAGCAGGGCGAGCTGATCGGACCGGTCTTCGTCAGCCACGATGCCCGCGAGGGCGCGGCGGCCTTCGCCGAGAAGCGCAAGCCCAACTGGACCGGCAAGTAAGAACAAACCTCCGTTCGTGCTGAGCTTGTCGAAGCACCGTTCTTTTCTTCCAGAGAGAAGTGCAGCCCTTCGACAGGCTCAGGGCGGACGGTTCCTTGAGTTGAGAGAGAGGATCGAGAAATGCCCGTCATCGACGTGCCCCAGCCCGCCTTCATGGAAGACGAGGAAATCGCGATTTTCGCCGACGCGGTCGGCAAGTTCTACGCCCAGCACGCGCCCCAGAAGCGGGTCGAGAAATGGCGCGAGGACGGGATGGTGGAACGCGAGTTCTGGCGCGAGGCCGGGGCCGCGGGCCTGCTCGGCGTCTCGGTCCCGACCGAATATGGCGGCCACGGCGGCGACTTCCGCCACGACATGGTGGTGATCTCCAAGCAGGGCGAATACGGCGTCGACGGCTTCGGCGCCTCGCTCCACAACACCATCATCCTGCCCTATCTCGTGCGCCACGGCACCGAGGAGCAGAAGCAGAAATACCTGCCCCGCCTCGTCAGCGGCGATCTCGTCAGCGCGATCGCCATGAGCGAACCCGACGCGGGCTCCGACCTCCAGAGCATCAAGACCACCGCCCTGAAGGACGGCAACGGCTACCGCCTCAACGGTTCCAAGACCTGGATCTCGAACGGCCAGCTCGCCGACTTCATCATCGTCGTCGCCAAGACCGACCCGAACGAGGGCGCCAAGGGCATCTCGCTGCTGCTGCTCGAGACCGAAGGCGCGGAAGGCTTCACCCGCGGGCGCAAGCTCGACAAGATCGGGCTGGACGCGCAGGACACCTCGGAACTGTTCTTCGACAACGTCTTCGTGCCGGCCGACAACCTGCTCGGCGGGATCGAGGGGCGCGGCTTCTACCAGCTGATGGGCGAGCTGCCGCAGGAACGCCTCGTGATCGCGATGGGCGCCATCGCGGGTATCGAGAAGGCGCTCGACGTGACGGTCGAATACGTCAAGAACCGGAAGGCCTTCGGCAAGACGATCTGGGATTTCCAGAACACCCAGTTCACCCTCGCCGACCTCAAGGCGCGCGGCACGGCGGCCCGCGTCTTCGTCAACGACTGCATCGCCAAGCTGCTCGAAGGCAAGCTCGACGTGGCGACCGCGAGCATGGCGAAGTACTGGGTGACCGAGCTGCAATCGGAAGTGGTCGACAAGTGCCTCCAGTTCCACGGCGGCGCGGGCTACATCAACGACTACGCCATCGCCCGGATGTACCGCGACACCCGCATCGCGCGCATCTACGGCGGATCGAACGAGATCATGAAAATGCTCATAGCCCGCAGCATGTAAGGCAGCATCAGATTGACGAACTGCGAAGGCGGCCCTGCAAAGGGCCGCCTTTTCAATGTCCGGCAGCTGAGAGAGAAAAGGAAAGGGCGGCTCGCTCCGCGCGAACCGCCCCCTCTCCCGCTCCTTTTCGGAGCTAACTGTCGAGCGCGCTCAGAACTTCGCGCGCAGGGTCACGCCGTACTGGCGCGGCGGCAGGGTGAAGGCCGAGCGCGAGTTGGCCGCGCCCGAGCCGCGCAGCGTGGTATTGAAGGTCACCCCGCGCACCACCTCATCGGTCAGGTTGTTGACCCAGCCCTCGATCGCATAGGCGCCGTCGGCAAAGCGCAGGCCGGCGCGCAGGTTCACGAAGGCCTTGCCGTCCTGCACGTCGGCGATGATCAGCGGCTGGGCCGCGGCCGCCGCGATGACCGCCGCCTGCGAGGAGCCCGCCGCCACCGTCGGCGGGACGATCGCCTGGGTCGAGGTGCGCTGGTCGCTCTCCATGCGGACCTGGCCGGTGATGAAGAACTCCGCCGAATCGCTGATCGGCTTCTCCCACATCGCCCCCGCCAGCGCGACGACCTGCGGCGCGTTGGTCAGGTCATAGCCGCACAGCGACACCACCTGCGGCGCGGTCTGGTTGCCGGCGCAGTCCTTGGGGTAGCTCGCTTCGAGGAAGGTCGCGGCGAGGTTGAAGGTGAGTTCGTCGTTG
Source organism: Porphyrobacter sp. THAI-01a (assembly GCF_056868655.1). Classification (NCBI taxonomy): domain Bacteria; kingdom Pseudomonadati; phylum Pseudomonadota; class Alphaproteobacteria; order Sphingomonadales; family Erythrobacteraceae; genus Porphyrobacter; species Porphyrobacter sp. THAI-01a. The sequence continues at coordinate 2,917,706 of NZ_CP180579.1, forward strand.
GGCCGGATGAGGCTTTCGATTTCCACGCCCCGGGTCTCGGCGATCGGCACGTTGAAGGTGGCGAAGGCCGTGCCGGTGAACTCGAGCACCTGGAAGTTGGTGAACTCCTCGTAGAAGGCCGCGATGTTGAGCGTCAGCGCGCCGTTCGGGGTCTGACCCTTGACGCCCAGTTCCCAGGCATCGACCTCTTCCGAAAGGAAGGTCGGATCGGCGCCGTTCACCGCGGCGGTGGTGTCGAGGTTGATCCCGCCCGCCTTGTAGCCGTGGGTGAAGCTCGCGTAGGAGGTCACGAAGGGGCTGAACTCGTAGCCGAGCTTGATCGTGTAGATCAGCTCCTCGTCCTTGAAGTTGGACTGGAAGGTGCGCGGCAGCGGCAGGACGGCGGCCTGCGGCAGGCTGGCGGGCGCGGTGAAGCCGAAGCAGCCCAGCGCCACGAAGGTCGGCCGCAGCGCCGCGGGCACCACCGCCGGACCGGTGCCGGCGCCGATCGCGTTGAGCGTCGCCGGGCAGATCTGGTTGTTGACCGCGGTCTGGGTGAACCCGCCCGACTTGTCTTCCCACGAATAGCGCGCGCCGAGGGTCAGCTCGAGCCCGTCGGTGATCTCCAGCGAATTGTGGGTGAAGATCGCGTAGCTCTTGGCGTCCTGCTGGAAGCGGTTGGTGTTGGTCGTGCCCGCCGGATCGCGGCCGGTGAACACGGTCAGCGGATTGGGCCCGAGCGCGCCGCTCGTGGCCGGGAACAGCAGGGCGCCCACGTTCTCGCCGTAGTCCTGCCCGAGCGAGAAGCTGACCGACTGGTCGATCTGCTCGTCGGAATAGAACCCGCCGATCATGTAGTTGAGCTTGCCCCCGAAGGTCTCGCCCTGGAGCCGCAGTTCCGCGGTCCAGTTGTCGATCTCGAGGTCGAGCCCCGGCACGTTGAAGATGTCGAGCCCGGTGAAGTCGGAATCGTAACGCTCGAAGCTCTGGTACTTGCGGTAGGAGCCGATGAAGATGAGGTCGGCGTTCTCGGAGACCGGGAATTCGAGTTCGCCGGTCACGCCGTAGTTGTCGATATCGGCCTCGGGCGCGAAGTTCGCCGAGACGATGCGGTTGTCCATCGCCCGCTCGAAGGCGGCATTGTCGCGCGGGGCGGTGCTGACGAAGGGCTGGCCGTTGCCGCCATTCGCCCCGAGACCGACCGCGCCATAGGCCCCGCCGGTCACCAGCGGCGACTGGTAGAGCTCGATCGCGCCGCAGCAACTCGACTGGCTCTTCGAGTAGTCGGCGATGATGCGCCCGCGCAGGCCGCTTTCGGTGTCCCAGCCGATCTGGCCGCGGACCAGCCACTGGTCGACATCATTGGTGTCGCCGACCTCGCGGCCGGTGCGGTCGACCACCGTGAGGAAGCCGTCACGCTGGCGGTAGGCACCGGTCAGGCGCACCGCGACGGTGTCCTTCACGATCGGCAGGTTGACCGCGCCCTGCAGGCTGATTTCGTCGAAATTGCCGTATTCGGCATTCACGAAGCCGCCGAACTCGGTCACATCGGGCCGGGCGTTAGTGATGTTGAGCGCGCCTGCCGAGGTGTTGCGGCCGAACAGCGTGCCCTGCGGGCCGCGCAGCACCTCGACGCGTTCCACGTCGACGAACTCGCTGAGCGCCACGCCCGGGCGGGCCTGGTAGGCGCCGTCGATGAAGATGCCGACCGCGCTTTCGAAGCCGATGTTGTTCGAGGTCGTCCCGATGCCGCGCACGCGCAGCACCACCGAGCCCGAGGCGAGCTGCGCCTGGCTGGCGGTGAAGGAGGGCGCGAGGGCCGAGATCTGCTGGATGTTGACGACGCGCTGCGCTTCGAGCTGCTGCGGCGCGATCGCGGTCACCGCGAGCGGAATGTCCTGCACGTCCTGCGCGCGCCGGGTCGCGGTCACGATGATGACGTTGTCGGCGTTTCGGGTAGCCTGTGCCTCGGCATCCTCGTCCTGGGCGAAGGCGGGGGTGGTCAATGCGCTGCAGGCCATCAGGCCGCAGGCGAAAGTTGCGAACTTGCGCGTCATGGCTGTCCTCTCTCCACATTCCAGCCGGTCTTGATGCCGGTCTTGGCTTGTGAGGGGGAAACTATCAGCGCCGCGCCGCCTAACAAGAGTCATAGCCAACTTATGATAGACAGTAGCAAAAATGCCACATCCCCTGTTGCAGCGCAGCAATGATGCGGGGCGCGCGCCGGCGCGACAAGAATCTTGCCCCGTGCCGCAACCGGTGCCGTCGGTGCATGGTCGGTTGCAATTTGCCATTCAAGACTCGCTTTTGCCCGGGGCCTGTGGTTACATCGGTGTCAACAAGGGAGAGAGAGACCCGTCATGCTTGCATCACCACCCGATTTCGACGTCCTGATCGTCGGCGCCGGCATTTCCGGCATCGGCATGGCCGCGCACATGGAGATGAAGGCCCCGCACCACAGCTACTGCATCGTCGAGCGGCGCGACAATCTCGGCGGCACCTGGGACCTGTTCCGCTACCCGGGCATCCGCTCGGACAGCGACATGCACACCCTGGGCTTCGATTTCGAGCCGTGGCGGCACGAGAAGTCGATCGCCGATGCCCCCGCGATCCTCGAATATCTCGACCGGATCGTCGACGAACGCGGCATCCGCCAGCACATCCGCCTCGGCCACAAGGTGATCAGCGCGGACTTCCGCCACGATGAGGCGCGCTGGCACGTCGAGATGGAAAAGGCCGACGGCTCGCGCACCCGCATGACCGCGAACTTCCTCTACCTCGGCGCGGGCTATTACGATTACGACGAGCCCTATGATCCGGGTTTCGATTTCGGCGAGTTCGACGGCCAGGTCCTCCACCCGCAGTTCTGGCCCGAGAACCTCGATTACAAGGGCAAGAACGTGGTGGTGATCGGATCGGGCGCGACCGCCGTCACCATCGTCCCCTCGATGGCGCGCGAGGCGGGGCACGTCACCATGCTCCAGCGCACGCCGACGTGGATGTTCACCCGCCCGGCCAAGGACGCCATCGCCAACTTCCTGCGCGCGATCCTGCCCGAAAAGCTCGCCTACCGGATCACCCGGTTCAAGAACATCAAGATGCAGGACTTCTCCTTCAAGCTGGCGCGCGACAACCCGCAGAAGGTGAAGGACGCGCTCTACAAGAAGATCGAGAAGGCGCTCGGCAAGGATTACGACAAGTCCGCCTTCACCCCGCCCTACAACCCCTGGGAACAGCGCCTGTGCCTCGTCCCCGACGAGGACCTGTTCCGCGCAATGAAGGCGGGCAAGGCGAGCGTCGTGACCGGCCATATCGCGAAGTTCGAGAAGGGCGGCGTGCGGCTGACCGACGGGCAGTTCCTGCCTGCCGACATCGTCGTGACGGCGACCGGCCTGAAGCTCGCCGTCGCGGGCAAGATCGCGGTCAGCGTCGAGGGCGAGCCGGTGCAGTTCAACGAGCGGTTCTACTACAAGGGCTGTATGTTCTCGAACCTGCCCAACCTTGCGGTGGTGTTCGGCTATCTCAATGCCAGCTGGACCCTGCGGGCCGACATCAATTCGGACTACGTGTGCCGCGTGCTCGAACAAATGCGCGCAACCGGCACGGCGATCGCCACCCCCGTCCTGACGCCCGAAGGCGAGGCCGCGATCGTCGAGGACGACGTGTTCGATTTCTCGAGCGGCTACATTCAGCGCGGCAAGCACATCATGCCGAGAAACTCGGTCAGCTATCCCTGGCGGCTCAACCAGGAATACGTGGTCGACAGGAAGCGCATGAAGGACGACCCGCTCACCGACGGGATCCTTACCTTCACCAAGCCGGGCGCGAACGCGCGGCACGGCGAGGAGCAGCTCGAAGCGGCGGAATAAGGGCGAAAGGCGGGCGGTAATCTCTTCCGATTGCGCCCGCCTTGGCCTAACCACAGCCCATGACCTCTCCCGACAAGATCTGGACCGCCGGGCTCATCGTCATCGGCGACGAAATCCTCTCCGGCCGCACGCAGGACAAGAACATCGCGCAGGTCGCAAGCTGGTTGCAGGTGCAGGGCATCCGCCTTGCCGAGGTGCGGGTGGTGCCGGATGTGGAGAGCCGGATCGTCGAGGCGGTCAACGCGCTGCGCGCTGCCTACGACTACCTCTTCACCACCGGCGGAATCGGGCCGACCCATGACGACATCACCGTCGATGCGGTCGCCGCCGCCCTCGGCGTGCCGGTCGTGATACACCCCGAGGCCCGCGCGCTGCTCGAGAGGTATTACGAAACCCGCGGCGGCCTCAACGAAGGGCGCCTGCGCATGGCCCGCGTGCCCGAGGGATCGGAGCTGATCCCCAACCGCATGTCCGGCGCGCCCGGCATCCGGCGCGGCAACCTCTTCCTGATGGCAGGCGTGCCGCACATCACGGCGGGAATGCTCGACGCGCTCACCGGCCAGCTCGAGGGCGGCGCGCCGCTGCTGTCGGAGACCATCGGATGCTGGGTCGCCGAAAGCGAGGTCGCGACCCTGCTGCGCGAGGTCGAGGCCGCGCACGAGGGCTGCCAGATCGGCTCCTACCCCTTCTTCCGCGAAGGGCGGGTGGGGGCGAATTTCGTGGTCCGCTCGACCTCGGCCGAGGCGCTGAGAAGCTGCTGCGACAGCCTGACCGACGGGCTCGCCACCCATGGCCACGACTTCACCCCCGGCGGGATCTGACCGGCAGGAAATATCATCACCTCGCCTTAACCCTTGGCTGCTATGCCAGCCTTGCATGACCCGCGTGTTCATCACCATCGACACCGAGTATTCCTCGGGTCTCTATACCGGGCCGGGTACGGTCGACCGGGCGGACAATTACGCCCGCTCGATCGCCTGCATCACGCCGGAAGGCCCTGCGGGCATCACCCACAAGCTGCAATTGCTGGCCGAATACGGCCAGAAGGCGGTGTTCTTCGTCGACCCGATGCCCGCGCTGGTGTGGGGCGTTGCCGCGATCGAGGACATCGTCGGGCCGATCCTCGAGGCCGGGCAGGACGTGCAGCTCCACTGCCACACCGAATGGCTCGCCATCGCCGGAAGCGCCAATCCGCTGCCCTCGAAGGCGACGGGCCACAACCTCGCCGACTTCCCCTTCGAGGAGCAATGCGCGATCCTCGACTATGCCCGCGCCACGCTGATCGCCGCCGGAGCCCCTGCCCCGGTCGCCTTCCGCGCGGGCAATTACGGCGCCGACGACGACACGCTGCGCGCGCTCGCGGCGATCGGGATCGACTACGATTCGAGCCACTGCCCCGCTCTCGTGGGCGCGAGCGCCTGCGCGATCAGCCTCGGCAGCGAGGACCGCGATCCGGTCGGCCACATGGGGGTCATCGAGGTGCCGGTCGGCAGCATCGGCACGATGGGAGGCGGCCTGCGCCACGCCCAGATCACCGCGCTGACGCTGGGCGAGATGCTCGGCGCGATCCGCCACGCGCGCGACAGCGACCGCGACAGCTTCACGCTGGTGAGCCATTCCTTCGAGCTCATCAACCGCCGCAAGCTCGCGGTGAACCACATCGTGCGCCGCCGCTTCGGCGGGCTCGTCAAGACGCTCGCGACGATGCGCGGCGTGACGACCGGCACCTATGCCAACACCCCGCCGGTCCTGCGCCTCACCGGCGCGAGCGCGCAGCCGCTCCCGGCGAGCGCGATGCGCACCGGACGGCGTCTGGCCGAGCAGCTGGTCTCCAACACGCTCTACGGCGCGCTCTGAGGGAACCGCCGGCATGGCCAGCGCGGCAATCGACTTCACCCTCGGCTCGCGCCGCCTGCTGAGCGTGCCGCGCCGCCTTTCGACCTGGGCCTTCAGCCTCGAGGACGTGCTCGCGGGCACCCTGCCCGATGCCCCGCCGGGCGAGCGCGACGGCGTGCGGGTGCTCTCCGCCCCGACCGGGCGCCTCCCCGCCGTCACCGCGCGCTATCCGGGCTTCATCGCCGGCGGCCGGCAGGATTACCGCCGCCACTACATCGACATGGGACAGGACTTCGAGGCCTATATGGCTCAGTTCTCGGGCAAGACCCGCTCGACCCTGCGGCGCAAGGCGAGGAAGCTCGCCGAGGAGGCAGGCGGCTACACCGTCACCGAGCACCGCACCCCGGACGAGATCGCAGCCTTTCTCGCCGCTGCCCTGCCGCTGTCGGCGCGCACCTACCAGGCGCGGCTGCTCGATGCCGGGCTGCCGGGGGACGAGCCTGCGCGCCGGGCGATGCTGGAGGCGGCGGAGGCGGGCTTGATGCGCGCCTTCCTGCTCCATGCGGGCGGGGCACCGGTCGCCTACCTGTCCCTGCCGGTCGTCGGCCAGACGCTCGTCTATGCCCACCTCGGCTACGATCCCGACTGGGCGCGGCTTTCGGTCGGCACGGTGCTGCAGATGGATGCGCTCGAACGGCTCTTCGCGGAACGGCGCTTCCGCTGGTTCGACTTCACCGAGGGGGACGGGGCGCACAAGGAGATGTTCGGGACGCATTACGCGGCATGTTCGAGCCTCGTGCTGCTCGAGCCGACGCTCGCCAATCGCACCCTGCTGGGCGCGCGGGCGGGATTCGATGCGGGGGTGGCGGGCGCCAAGGCGCTCGCCGAGCAATCAGGGGCGCTGGGCCGGATCCGCGCCCTGCTGCGCGCCTGAGCGCGCAAAGTCGCGCGCTGCCGCCATGCGGCGCAGGTTCTCCTGCTGGCGCGCCCGCTCGACCGGCACCATCCGCACCGAAGGCGTGCCGCTGAGCGAGCCGTAGCGCAGCGCGATATAGAGCCAGATCACGGCCACCGCCGCCAGCAGCGAGCCCGCCGCGATGCCGAGCCGCAGATCATAGCTGATCAGCAGCCCGTCAGCCGCGAGCGCGACGCCTGCAACGAGCCACTTGAGCGACAGCCATCCGGCCAGACGTTCGGAAGGAACAGGCATGGTGCGAACCTCTTTCACGGCGCGCGGGCGGGGAGGGGGAGAGGTTCCGCGCAACCATGAAGGAAGATGGTGCAATCGGGCTGAAACGCAAGGGGCCAAATGGCCCATGCCGCCCGTCCGCCAGCCTACTTGTCGCCGCCGCGCGCGCGTTCCTCCCGCTGGTGGCGGGTGGCATCCTCCGACCGGCGCCGGTTCGCGCGGCTGTCGCCCCGGTTGTAGAGCCAGCTGGCCAGCAGCACGACGAACAGCAGGGCCGCGCCGATCGGCGGGGCGATGAACGAATCGGTGAGATAGGTCGCAAGGACCGTGACGAGCAGGATTATGACGATGGCGGCTTTCAGCATGGGGCGCTCCTTCGCAGGGGCTACCCCTTCCGCGGGGCCGATGGTCCGCCGCCGGTCGCCTTTCCCCTGCCGCCCGACGCAAAAGGGGCCGGAAGCGCGGCTTCCGACCCCTTTTCGTGTCCACCGGTTGACCCAGCGAAGGCTTATGCGCCTTCGACTTCCGACAGGTCGACCTTGAGGCCCGGGCCCATCGACGAGGTCAGCGAGACCTTGCGGACGTACTTGCCCTTGGCGCCCGATGGCTTGGACTTCACGACGGCTTCGGTCAGCGCCTTGAAGTTCGCCTTCAGCGCCTCGTCCGAGAAGCTGAGCTTGCCGATGCCGGAGTGGATGATGCCCTGCTTCTCGACGCGGAACTCGACCTGGCCGGCCTTGGCGTCCTTGACCGCCTGCGCCACGTTCGGGGTCACGGTGCCGAGCTTCGGGTTCGGCATCAGGCCCTTGGGGCCGAGCACCTTGCCCAGACGACCCACCACGCCCATCATGTCGGGCGAGGCGATGACGCGGTCATAGTCGAGGTTGCCGGCCATCATGTCTTCCATGAGGTCTTCCGCACCGACCTTGTCGGCGCCGGCGGCCAGCGCCTTCTCGGCATTGTCGCCGCGCGCGAAAACCGCGACCTTCACGTCCTTGCCGGTGCCCGAGGGCAGCGACACCATGCCGCGGACCATCTGGTCGGCGTGACGCGGGTCGACGCCGAGGTTCATGGCGACTTCGACGGTCTCGTCGAACTTGCCCTTGAACTGGCGCAGCACGCCCAGCGCTTCCTCGATGGTGTAGAGCTTCTCGCGGTCGAGCGAGGCCAGAACCTTCGCCTTCTTGGTGATCTTTGCCATGTGCTTAGCCCTCCACCACTTCGAGGCCCATCGAGCGGGCGCTGCCGGCGATGATCTTCATCGCCTGGTCGATGTCGTTCGCGTTGAGATCGACCATCTTGGCTTCGGCGATCTCGCGGATCTGCGACTGCTTGATGGTTCCGGCCGAGACCTTGCCCGGCTCCTTCGAGCCCGACTTGAGGTTGGCGGCCTTCTTGATGAAGTAGGTCGCCGGCGCGGTCTTGGTGACGAAGGTGAAGGAACGGTCGCCGTAGACGGTGATGACCGTCGGGATCGGCATGCCCTTTTCCATTTCCTGCGTGGCGGCATTGAACGCCTTGCAGAATTCCATGATGTTCACGCCGCGCTGACCCAGCGCCGGGCCGATCGGCGGCGAGGGGGTTGCAGAGCCCGCGGGCACCTGCAGCTTGATATAGCCTTCGATTTTCTTGGCCATGAGGCCTTGCTCCTGTTCGCACTCTTGCCGCGCTGTTTCCAGCCCGGCTCATGTTAAGCGGTCAAACGCCCCTGCCTTGTGCATGGCGAGGGCTCCCGCACGGAATCACCCGGAGCCGAAGCCCGAGCGAAGGCGCGCGCCTAGGCGCAAGCCGGGAAAAAAGCAACCCGCCTGTGGCGGCGGCGCAGCGCAAGCGGACAAAGCGGACACGCTGTCCGCTTGGTGGCGCAGCCATTTTCCTAGCAGTTTCAGACGCTAACACCCGAATCCGCCAAGCGGACGGACAGGGAAGCGGGGCCTTGTTTCGCGCCCCGGGCATCGGGCGGCCTCGCAGGCCGGGCACAACGATGGGAAAGAACCGGGGCGCATCGTAGCGGCTGCCAGCGGTGTAGGAAATGCCGCGACCCGTCCCCCGCTCGTCGCCCCGTGCTCGACACGGGGCTTGGCTGCCCTCCCTTCGCGCGCAGAAGAAGAAAAGCCTGACCCCGGATCAAGTCCGGGGCGACGATTAAGGGATGGCGGCTTCGACCCCGTTCCGACCTGAACCTGCCTTTCAGCCATCGACCCCATAGCGGTCAATCAGAGCTTGGGGCATAGTGCGGCGTTGACGCATCAACTGGTTGGACGGTCTCAGTGAACGACGGCGGAAGCTTTGGGGAGACACTTGTCGCGGAGTTGGGCACTCCCAGGGACCATACGGCGGAGTTGCTAGGAGGGGGCGTGGTGCTGCTCCTACTGCTTGCCTACGTAGGTCTGGAGTTCGGTTTAGGGCGAGCACTCATCAGGATTGCGGGTTCCATAAAGTCGAGGCTCTCCCACGAACGGAGCGATGACTGAAGCGGCGTGGAGGCAGAAAACCACCCACCTCCGGCCATTCGCGCCCGCGCTACGCGTTCCCGAAAGCGGACGGGCGCGGGACGCGCAGGCCCTTGGTCCGGCTGGTGAGGTGGAAGCGGCGGCACAGCGCGCACTTGTAGGCGCGCAAGGGTGTGTCGGCAGCGACGGCGACCGCCTCGGCCGCCTCGCGCGTGTCGAAGCGGCGCTTCTTCTGGCAGATGCCTGGGCGGGTCTTCACACCACGACCCTAAACCATGGAGACCGGTGACGCATCGGCCTCAAAGAGGCCGCGAGCGCACGCGCGCGAGCCGCAGGTGCCCCGGAGCGTAGCGGAGGGAACAGCACCGAGGACGTGCCCGCGCAGGCGGGCACGCACACGGAGGCCCCTCACTTCACCAGTTCGACTTCCTCGAAGCCCAGTTCCACCGGGGTGGCGCGGCCGAAGATCGACACGCTGACCTTGACCTTCTGCTTGTCGAAATCGAGCTCTTCCACGATCCCGTTGAAGCTCGCGAAGGGCCCGGCGTTGACCTTGACCGAATCGCCGATCTCGTAATCGACGCTGATGTCGCGCTTGGGGGTGGCCTGGGCCTCGGCGACGCCGCCGAAATAGCGCGCGGCCTCCTTTTCGGAGATCGGCTGCGGCTTGTTGCCCGAGCCGAGGAAGCCGGTCACCTTGGGGGTGTTCTTGACGAGGTGGTAAATGTCGTCGGTCATGTTCAGCTTGGCGAGCACGTAGCCGGGCATGAACTTGCGTTCGACCTGGACCTTCTTGCCCCGCTTCACCTCGGTCACGGTCTCGGTCGGGACCTGCACTTCCTCGACGCCTTCACTGAGGCCGAGGCGTTCGGCCTCGGCGATGATCGCGTCGCGCACCTTGTTCTCGAAACCGGAGTAAGCGTGGATGATGTACCAGCGGGCCATGGGTCGTCCTTGGAATTGGGTCTGACGGGCAGAGGAATCGGGGGGGCGGGTCGGCCTACTGCAGCAGGCCGATCAGCGCGCGCACGATCGCGCCGAAGGCGCTGTCGATGCCGAGGAAGAACAGCGAGAGGATCAGCATGAAGATGAACACGAAGATCGCCGTGCGCACCGTCTCCTCGCGGGTCGGCCAGACGATCTTGTTCGACTCGGCCTTGACCTGGTTGAAGAACTCGCCGGGCGAGGTCTTGCGCTTCTTTTCCTCGGCCCCGTCCTTGGGGGCGATCATCTTGTCGGCCATGCAGCCTCGTTCCTTCGCGTAATGCCTTCACGTCTCGTCCGGCCGGCTTTCAGGTAGGGCTCCGCGCCGCCCGGGACAAGGTCGCCGGAGGGGCTGGATGATCTGCCGATGTCGGAAAGACGCCGACGCCCTTACGCGCACGGGGCCGCGATTGCAAGAGAGCGGCGGGGACCGGCGATGGCGGAGAAATGGCAGGGGTGACAGGATTCGAACCCGTGGCCCTCGGTTTTGGAGACCGATGCTCTACCAGCTGAGCTACACCCCTGCAGCACGTTGGAGCGCGCCCCTTAGCCAAGGCGCCCGGGATAGGCAATCCTCTTTGCCTCGCAGGGGGCGGCCATGTATTGTGCGCTGCAACCATGCACGCGCCGCAACGCCCTCCGATCCCCGTCGAGACCCTGCTGCTCGCCTATCGCAGCGGCATCTTCCCGATGGCCGACCGGCGCGAGGATCCGGAGGTGTTCTGGGTCGAGCCGCGCGAGCGGGCGATCATCCCGCTCGAAGGGCTGCACCTGTCGAAGTCGCTGCGGAAGGTGATCCGCGCGGACCGTTTCACGGTGACGGTCGACCGCGCCTTCGAACAGGTGATCCGCGCCTGCGCCGAGCCGCGCCCCGACCATCCCGAGACGTGGATCAGCGAACGCATCGTCCAGTCCTATCTCGGCCTGCACCGCGCCGGGCACGCCCATTCGGTCGAATGCTGGCAGGAGGGCGCGCGCGGGCAGCCGGAGCTGGTCGGCGGGCTCTACGGGGTCAGCTTCGACCGGGTGTTCTGCGGCGAATCCATGTTCAGCCGGGTGCCCGACGCGAGCAAGGTCGCGCTCGCCTGGCTGGTGGCGCTGATGCGGCGGGCGGGGATGGTGCTGCTCGACTGCCAGTTCATGACGGAGCACCTGCGCTCGATGGGCGCACGCGAGCTGTCGCAGGCCGATTACCGGCGGCTGGTCGAGCGCGCGCAGGGGCAGCCGCCCGCCAGCCTCGGCATGGCATGGCGCGCCTTTGCCGGGAGCTATGTCGCAGGCGGCGCGGGAGCCGGAGCGGCGGGCGCAGGGGCAGCCGGCGTCGACGCAGCCGTGGGCGAAGCCGAGGGACCGGCGGCCGGACGGCCGGAGGCTTCGGCCTTGGGCGAGGCGGGGCCCTCCTCGCCCGGGAAGCTCATCGTGCAATCCTTGACCCAGACATCGTAGATCGGGTGCTCGACCACGTTGAGGCTGGGCGATTCGAGGAACATCCAGCCCGAGAACACGCGGCGGTGCTGCGCCGCCCCGCGCTCGCGGATGTCGACCTGCACGAAGGCGCCGGTCTGCTGCGGCATCTCCCAGGGCGCGGTGCGCTCGCAGGCGGAGACGCGCACGATCACCGGCCCGACCTCGCGCGCCTCGCCGGGCTTGAGGCGGAGCTCTTCGGAGACGTTGTTGCGCTTGTTGAGCAGGCCGAGCACCGCGACCCGCTCGTTCATCGGGGTCGCGCCGTAATCATTGGCGGGGGCAGCCGTGGCGGCGGCCGCGGGTGCGGGCGTCGCGTCCTCGAGCGGGACCTTGACCGCCTCGCCCTCGGGCGCGGCGAAGTAGTCGCAGGCCGCAAGGCACAGCGGCAGGACGAGGACGAAGGCCCGCACGCGGTGCCTCAGCCGTCCGCGGCGCCGGGGGTCCAGGCCTCGTAATCGCCGACGGCGCGCGCACGCTGGCCGCCGCGTTCGAGCGCACCCTGCGGGCGATAGGCGGCCGCGGTGCCGGTGGCGTTGGGGGTGTAGTCCACCTCCCACACCTTGGGCGGCGGCAGGTGGCTTTCGGGCACCTCGTCATAGGTGCCGTGGAGCCAGCCGTGCCATTCGCTGGGCACGCGGCTGGCATCGTTGGCGCCGTTGTAGATCACCCAGCGCTTCTCGCGGCTGGTATAGGAGCCGTCGTTCGGCCCCGCAGCCTTCGGGCGGGCGCGGTAATACTTGTTGCCGGCGGCATCGGTGCCGACGTGCTCGCCCTTGGCGCGGCTCGCCCAGAGGTGGGTGCCGATGGTGGCACCGTCCCACCAGGTGAAGATCTTCATCAGGATTCCCATGGAGGCGCGCCTAGCCGAATTGGCGGGGAGCGCCAAGGGGGAGATCACCGGGGCAGGCTGTAACTCACCTTGTCGCCCGGCACGATCCCCAGTTCCTTCGCCCGGCCGGCGCGCAGTTCCAGCACCGCGCTCGCCAGCCCCTTCGAGGTCACCGAATCGAGCGAATAGGGCACGGTGTTCGCCGCGATGTTGGCGATCCGCCCGTCCGGCCCGATGAAGATGATGTCGAGCGACAGGGGCGTGTTCTTCATCCAGAAGCTGCGCGTCTCGGGCACGGCCGAGGGGAAGATCATCCCCTCGTTATCGCCGAGCTGGGTGCGGAACATCAGCCCGCGCGCCTGCGCCTCGGGCGTGTCGGCAAGCTCGACCCGGAAGGGCAGCCGCTTGCCCCCGCGCTCGACGGTGAGGTCGATCACCCGAAGCCCCGAGACCGGGTGGCGCGCGGCGGCGGTGGCGGCGGGCGGCGCGGGGCTCTGCGCAGTCGCGGTCGCGCCCCCGCCCGGGGAACAGGCAGCAAGCGTTCCCAGCATCAGCCCCGCTGCGGCCAGAATGTGCCTCACCATGTCCCGCCTGTCCCTTCATCATCGCCCGGTTCCGCGAGCCATTCCTCGACCTCCTCGATCCGCGTGGCGGCGAGGATGGCCTTCACATGCTCGTACTGGTGGCCTGCGCGCAGCATTGCTGCAACGGCTTTTTCGCGGGCCTTGCCTGCCGCGAGCGGATCGGCGTCGTCGTCGGCTGCCCCGCCGAAGGGGCCGAGCCGGCGCTTCTGTGCCATCAGCACCGCGGCGCGGCGGCTCGCCGCCTCGCCCGGGGCGTGGGCGGCACGCAAGGCATCGCCGACCCCGGCATGGCGCAGGCTCTCCTCCACCCGCCGCGCGCCATAGCCCCGCGCCCCCAGATCGCGGGCGCGCATCCGGGCATAGGCATCGTCATCGACATAGCCGAGCTCCGCCAGCCGGGCGACGAGCGCGGGGAGATCGGGATCGATGGTCCGCCCCTCGTCATCCTCGGCGAGGCCGCGTTCCCTGATCTTGCGCGAAAGATAGGCCTCAAGCCGCGCTCCCGTGGAGGCGAAGCGGGCGGCGTAATGCAGCGCCAGGTCGCGCAAATTCGCCTCGGTGAGCGGGGGCCTGGCCCGCCGCTCGCCCCGCCGCCGGGTACGGCGATCCTCACCGGTATCGCGACCGGCCGATGACGAATTCGCTTTACCTGAAACCATTTCGCCTTATTCGTGCCACTTTCCTTATCAAATGCGAACTCTGGAAGACGCCGGACTATGCCCGGCGACACGGGGTTATGCCAGAGCGCGGAAGGGGTGCCACCATGAACCGCGCCGCAACTGACGGGTATCGCTGAAAAACCATGACCGACGCCGCCCTGACGCCGACGCCGAACGACTGCGACCTGCCGCGAATCCGTGCGCAATTCGCAACCTTCAACGACGCTATCGACTATGCTGCGCAGAGCCTGAAGGGGCTCAACTTCCACGACATGCGTGGCGAACTGGCGCGCGTCTACCCCTATAAGACCATGCGCGAAGATGCGCTGGTCATGGCACGCCGGCTGGTCGCGGCGGGGATCGGCAAGGAGGACCGCGTCGCCCTGATCGCCGAGACCGGCGCGGAATTCGCCGCGCTGTTCTGCGCCTGCGTCTATGCCGGTGCCTGGCCCGTGCCGCTGCCGCTGCCGACCACCTTCGGGGGCAAGGACAACTACATCGACCAGCTGGCGATCCAGCTGATGAGCTCCGACCCCAAGCTCCTCCTCTACCCCGAGGAGATCGCCGAGATGGCCGCCGCCGCCGCCGCGCGGCAGGGCTGCGCCGCCGAAAGCTGGCAGGACTTTGCCCGCCGCGAGGCTCCCGAGGTCACCCTGCCCGAGGCCAGCCCGGACGATATCTGCTACCTCCAGTATTCCTCCGGCTCGACCCGCTTCCCGACCGGTGTGGCCGTCACCCACCGGGCGCTGCTGCACAATCTCTACGGCCACGCCGAGACGATGAACCTCGGCACCAACGACCGCTGCGTCAGCTGGCTGCCGTGGTATCACGACATGGGCCTCGTCGGCTGCCTGCTCTCGCTGATCGCCAACCAGGTCTCGGGCGACTACCTCAAGCCCGACGCCTTCGCCCGCCGCCCGCTCGCCTGGCTCGACATGATCAGCCGCAACCCGGGCAACACGCTCTCCTATTCCCCGACCTTCGGCTACGACATCTGCGCCCGCCGCATCTCGAGCCAGAGCCATGTCGCCGAACGTTTCGACCTCTCGCGCTGGCGGATCGCGGGGAACGGGGCGGACATGATCCGGCCCGACGTCATGCAGAACTTCGTCAACGCCTTTGCCGAGGCAGGCTTCAAGGCGGCGAGCTTCACCCCCTCCTACGGCCTTGCCGAGGCGGTGCTCGCGGTGACGGTGATGCCGCCGGGCGAGGGCATCCGGGTCGAGCTGGTCGAGGAGGAGCGCCTCTCGGGCGCCCCGCGCGACCTCTCCCGCCCGGCGCGCTACCGCGCGATCGTCAACTGCGGCAAGCCGCTGCCCGACATGGAAGTCGCGATCCGCGACGAGAACGGCAATCCGCGCGGCGATCACCAGATCGGCAAGGTGTGGTGCCGGGGCCCCTCCGTCATGCACTCCTACTTCCGCAACGAGGAAGCCACGAACGACTGCCTGGCTGACGGCTGGCTCGACACCGGGGACATGGGCTACACCGCCAAGGGCTACCTGTTCATCGTCGGCCGGGCGAAGGACATGATCATCATCAACGGCAAGAACCACTGGCCGCAGGACATCGAGTGGGCGGTGGAGCAGCTTCCCGGCTTCAACCACGGCGACATCGCCGCCTTCGCCATCGAGATGGAGAACGGCGAGGAAGCGCCCGCAGTGCTGGTGCACTGCAAGGTGAGCGATCCCGAGGAGCGGGTGCGTCTGCGCGACCAGATCGCCGACAAGGTGCGCTCGGTCACCGGCATGAGCTGCATCGTCGAACTCGTGCCCCCGCGCACCCTGCCGCGCACCTCGTCGGGCAAGCTCAGCCGCGCCAAGGCGAAGAAGCTTTACCTCGCAGGCGAGATCGTCCCCATCCAGCTGGCAGCCTGAGGCGCCTCAAGGCTGAACCTCCGGGCCCCGTAAGCCGGCCCGTCAGATCTTCTCGGGCGGAGCCTCGTCGGGACCGCGGCCCGGCTCGTCGATATCGGGCGGAACAGGCTCGGTCTCGGGCGGCGGCGACCTGTAGGGTTCGGCAGGTTGCGGCGGCGCCTCCTCGGGAGGGACAGCAGGCTCGACAGTGTCGGGCTCAGTCGGCGGGATGGTGGCCACGATCACATCTCCTCGCAATCGAAATAGCGTTCAGCCGGCGGTGAGCGGCACGGTCTGCTGGTGCTGCACCACCCGCCATTCGTCATGCGCCAGCCTGCGGATGGTGCTGGTGCAGAAGGCGACATAGCTGCGGTCGGAACGCGTCGCCTCGGCCCTGTAGGCAAGGACGATCAGCCCCTCCTGGGGACGCACGACCTGCTCCTCGCTGAAGGTCACTTCCGACCAGCGCGGCGTGTCCTCGACCGCGGCGACCGCCTGCCCGGCCGTGAAGACATAGGGCTGTGCCGGCAGGACCATCAGGCATTCGTCGTCGATCAGCGCCTCGTAGGTCTCGGGACCACCGGTCCAAAGGCTCCGTTCGAACTCCCACACCCGCGCATCTTCCATCACCCGACTCCTTCCGGCTGCGCTGGGGTAGCGCCCGCGCGGGCGATCGTTCCGCAGGGGTGGGCGCGATCGGGACGACCGGTGCCTGGCATCCCGCCAACAGAGCAGGCGGACCGGCGGGCGGCCTAGTCCGCCTCCTCGGCCCAGCTTGCGCGCAAGGGGGCCGCGCCCGCGCGGGTTTCGGCGGCGACGCCTGCCTCGCGCAGCACTTCGGCGGCGGCCTCGGCAGTTGCGGCGGGGCCGGTGAGCACCACCGCGCGGCCGAGCCGCTGCGCCGCCCAGCCGGTCAGCGCCAGCGCGCGGGCGCCCGCCTCGGTCGGCGCGCCCTCGGCGAAGGCGATCGCGTCCGGCAGGGCGGCGGGCGGCGGCACCAGTTCGATCCGCCATTCGGGCTCGCTCGCGGCGATGCGCGCTTCGAGCGCGCGGTAGGTCGCAAGGCTCGCGCCCTCCAGCCGCTTCGCCCGCACCAGCGCGCGGCGGCGGGCGTTGTCGATCAGCACCTCGCCCGGCTCCACCCCCGCAGCCAGCGCCAGCCGCGCCGTCAGCGCTGCGGCGCGCGAGGTCGCGGCGCGCTCGTCGCGTTCGCGCGCGGCGGAAAGCTGGGCGCGCTCGGCGGCGGTGGCATTGGTGCCGACCTCGTATTGCACCAGATCGAGCTTGACCGGCTCGTCCAGCCGCTCGGCCAGCGCGCGCTCCACCCGCGCCTCGACGCCGGCCTGCAGCATCGGCGTGAAGATCACCGCATGGACCCCCACCGGGGCGGCAGCGAAATCGATCTCCAGGACATCGAGCTGCGAGCGGTCGTCGAACTGCGCACGGATCTCGCTGCGCACGATGCGTTGGGCGTTGGCCTCCCACGCGATCCGCTGGAGCGAGAAGCCGAGCGGCACGGCAAGCGCGATGAACACCGCCACCACCATGAAGCTCTGCACCTGCGACTGGCCCTTCGACAGGTTGGCGCGGAAGCCGTAGAGCTTGGCCATGCCGAAGGCGGTGAGCGCGATGGTGATGAAGTTGGTCACGAACAGCAGCAGCGCGCCGGAGAACACCGTCCAGTTCCAGGTGGCAAGGCCGTAGCCGACCACCGCGAGCGGCGGCATCAGCGCGGTGGCGATGGCGACGCCGACGATCGCCCCCTCGCGCCCGCGGATCATCGCATAGGCCCCGGCAAGGGCCGAGAACAGCGCCACGAACAGGTCGAACAGGTTGGGCCGGGTGCGCGCGGCGATCTCGGTGGTGACGGCCTGGATGGGCGAGACGAACACCAGCACCGCGCACAGCAGCACCGCCATCACGCTGCCGATCATGAGCGTGCGCAGGCATTGCTTTAGCCAGTCCCAGTCCCCGATCGCGAGCGCGAAGCCGAGGCCCATGATCGGCCCCATCAGCGGCGAGAGCAGCATCGCCCCGATCACCACCGCCGGCGAGGACAGCAGCAGGCCGAGGATCGCGATGGCGCCGCTCATCGCGGTCATGAACAGGTAGTGTTCGGACAGCTGGCCGTCCTCGCGGCGGCGCTCGGTCACCTCGGCCTGGTCGACGCGGCCGATGACGTGCACGGCCCACCATTCGCGCACCCCGGCGAGCATGCCGCCGAGCGGGGCCTGATCCGTGGTCTGGTTCATCGTCAGCCCCTCGCCTTTCGCCTTTTGCGCCCGCAGCCTAGCCCGCCCTGCGGCGGATTGCCAAGCGGGCCTTGCGGGCATGGACGCAGGGAGCGATTCAGGCGTAGCATGTGCACGCGCGCTTGAAAGGCGTGTTTTAGATCACTAATACAGTGGGCACGGCCGTTTTCGCGCCTTGTGTGGCGCGGTGGCCCAGAGGGAGCACGAGACGAGGCATGAGCACCGAAACCAAGACGGCGACCGCGACGGACTTCACCCTCACCCCGCCCGATCCGGTGCCCCAGGTCGCGCCCGAGCAGGCCGCGGGTCTGGTGCCGGTCACATCCGAGCAGAAGTCGAAGCTCGACACGAAGGTCGATGCCTTCGTGAACGAGCTGGTCTCGGTCGATGCCAACTCGCCCGCTTTCGGGGAGAAGGTCGACCAGATCACCCGTATGGGCCAGGAACAGATCCGCGCCGCCGCCGCCATGTCGAACCGCTTCCTCGACCGCCCGGTGCGCGCGATGGATGCCGACGGCAGCGTCGGCAAGGATCTCGCCGAGCTGCGCCGCACGGTGGAAGACCTCGATCCCGGCCGTCAGGGCAAGCTGTCGGGGCCGCGCAAGATCCTCGGGCTCATCCCCTTCGGCAACAAGATCAAGAACTACTTCGACAGCTACACCTCCGCGCAGGGGCACATCGCGTCGATCCTGCAGCGGCTCGAAAGCGGCAAAAAGGAGCTGCATCTCGACAACGCCGCGATCGATACCGAGCGCCAGAAGCTGTGGACCGCGATGGGCGAGCTGGAGCAGATGATCCACATCGCCAAGACGCTCGACGAGCGGCTCGAGCAGAAGGCGCTGGAGCTGGATTCGTCCGATCCCGCCAAGGCCAAGGCGCTGCGCGAGAGCGCGCTGTTCTATGTCCGCCAGCGCACCCAGGACCTGCTCACCCAGATGGCGGTGAGCGTGCAGGGCTATCTCGCGCTCGACCTCGTCAAGAAGAACAACGTGGAACTGGTGAAGGGCGTCGACCGCGCCAGCACCACCACGGTCGGCGCGCTGCGCACTGCCGTCACCGTGGCGCAGGCGATGACCAACCAGCGGCTCGTGCTCGGCCAGATCACCGCGCTCAACAAGACCACCAGCGACATCATCGATTCGACCAGCGCGTTGCTGCGCGAACAGACCGCGCAGATCCACGAGCAGGCGGCCTCCTCCACGATCCCGCTCGAGACGCTCCAGCGCGCCTTCCAGAACATCTACGACACGATGGACGAGGTCGACAACTTCAAGGTCCGCGCGCTCGATTCGATGAAGCAGACCGTCACCGTGCTGACCGCCGAGGTCGAGAAGTCCAAGGGCTACATCGCCCGCGCCGAAGGCCAGGCCCAGGCCCAGGCCAAGGTCGCCGCGCAGACGCCCTCGCTGCTGGCGCTGGACCGCTGATGCCCGACACCACCCGCGAATCCGACCGCATCCTGCGCGAGGCCAAGCGGAGCCTCGTCACCCAGCGCGAGGGCGGTACCCATCGCCCTGCACCGCGCGGGGCGAGCATCGGGAAGGCCTCGGCCGAGGTCAAGACGAAGGCGCTGCTCAGGAAGGCGCGCAATATCGTGCTGACGCTGCTCGCGCTCTACATCGGGGCCGGGATCACGGGTGCGATCATCGGCGGGATCGGCTTCTGGGGCGTGATGACCGTGGTGGCGCTCACCGCGATCGTCTTCGCCATGTTCGCCGCGACCGGGAAAGTGAAGACCCCGCGCCGCGAGGAGCTGAAGCAGGGCAATCCGCACCAGATGGTTGCCCGCACCGAGCTGTGGCTCGAGGCGCAGCGTCCCGCCCTGCCTCCGCCGGCGCAGGCGGTGGTCGACCGGCTCGGGGTGCAGCTCGATGCGCTGGGGCTGCAACTGAAGGGCCTCGGCGACAACGAACCGGCGATGGCCGAGGTGCGCGAGCTTGTGGGCGAATACATCCCCGAGACCATCGACAATTACCGCAAGATCCCGGCCCACCTGCGCGGCGAGGAACACGCCGGCAAGACCGCCGACGAACGCCTGACCGAAAGCCTCGAGAAGCTCTCGGGCGAGGTCGACCGCGTCACCCGCCGCCTCGCCGAGGGCGCGCTCGACGATCTCGCGATCAGGAGCCGCTATCTCGAATACCGCTACGGCGGTGCCGAGGCGCTCGAGGACATGACGGGGATGCCCGACACCGGCGTGCCCCTGCCCGATTTCGCGGCTCTGCCGACCAAACAGGAGCGCTGAGCCATGCGCGTGACCCTTCCCCACAACCTCACCAAGGAAGAGGTCCGCCGCCGGATGCGCGCCCATGCCGACGAGATCGGCGGGTTCTTCCCGGCAGGCCTGGCCAAGGTCACCACCGGCTGGCCGCACGAGGACCGCATGAACATCACCGCGGAGGTCATGGGCCAGGCCATCCCCGGCGGCGTCGAGGTGCGCGATCACGAGGTGGTGATCGAGATGGACCTGCCGCTCCTGCTCTCGGTGATGAAAGGCCCGCTCGAGGCGGCGGTGAAGAAGGAAGGCGGGCGGCTGCTCGCCCCCTGAACCGGGGCCCGCTGCGCGCGGGCGATTGCCATGACGGCCTGCATATGTAACAATATCTGTACATATTGTTTGCCTAATTTGCCTTACACTCGGGATCGTGCGGCAGATCGGCTTGGTGGTCGATTCGGACGGGAAGGACGGGTGGCATGGCACCGGTCACGGATAATGCAGACCCGGGCGAAAGCCTGCGCGCGCATCTGCGCAGCGCGACGATGGCCGCGCACGACCTGCTCGACCATGCGATGCAGGCGGCTAGCGGATGGCAGACCCGCGCCGATTATGCCCGCTTCCTTGCCCTGCAACACGCCGCCCGCGCGCCTCTGGAAGCCTGGATCGGCGCCCATGCGCCGCGCGGCCTTGCCCCGCCGCCGCAATCCGGGCTGATCGCGCGCGACCTTGACGCTCTGGGCTGCGCCCTGCCCGCACCCGCACCGCTCTTCACCCTCGGCCGCACCGGCGCAGGGCACGCGCTCGGCACGGCCTGGGTGCTGGCCGGATCGGCGCTCGGCAACCGCGCCATCGCGAGGCAGGTCGCCCGCATCGGCGGCGGCGCCTGGCCGGTGGCCTTCCTCGATGACGGGGCGATGATGGCCTTCTGGCAGGGCCTGAGGGAGAAGGTCGAACGCCCCGCCGGGGCCGAGGAAGCCGAAGGGGCGACCCGCGCGGCCGAGGCCGTCTTCGCCCACTTCCTCGCCGTCGCCGAGGGCGCGCAGGTGCCGGAAGGCGCTGCGTCATGAACCTTCACCAACGCAGCGACACGCTCACCGAATGCGATCGCGAGCCTATCCACCACATCGCCGCGATCCAGAGCTTCGGCGGATTGCTGGCGGCCGATGCCGCGGGGCAGGTGGTGCACGCCTCGGCCAATGTCGCAGAGCTGCTCGGTCTTTCCGAGACACCGGCTCCCGGCACCCCGCTTGCCGCGATCCTCGCTCCCGGGGCCCTCGCCACGCTCGAACAGGCACTCGGCGGGCTTGCCGGGGTGGACATGCTCGAACGCCGCTTCGGGCTCGATCTCGCCGGCACGGGCACGCTGTTCGACTGCGCCGTGCACCGCTCCTGCGGCCTGTCGGTCATCGAGTTCGAGCCCCACGCCGCGAGCGACTTTGCCGACCATGTCAGCATGATCGTTCCCGTCATCGCCCAGCTCGAACAGGCATCGAGCCTAGCGGCCCTGTGCGACACCGCGGCGCGGCTGGTGCGGCAAATGACGGGCTACGACCGGGTGATGATCTACCGCTTCCACCCCGACGAAAGCGGCGAGGTGATCGCCGAGGACAAGGACGGGAGCCTGGAGCCCTTCAAGGGACTGCGCTACCCCGCCGCCGACATCCCGCAGCAGGCGCGCGAGCTGTTCCGCCGCAACCGCTTCCGCGTCATCGCCGACATGACCGCCGAGCCCGTGCCCATTGTCCCCGCGCTGGGGCCGGAGGACACCCCGCTCGACCTGTCGATGTCGATGCTGCGGGCCCATTCCAAGATGCACCTCGCCTACATGCGCAACATGGGGGTGGGCGCTTCGCTGGCGATCGCGATCGTCCGGCACGACCGGCTGTGGGGCATGATCTCGTGCCACCACCGCGAGGCCCGCCTGCCGCCCTATTCGCTGCGCACCGTGGCCGAACTGCTGAGCCAGACCTTCTCGCTGATGCTCGACCGCATCCTGGTGGCACAGGCCGAAGGGCTGCGCGAACGGGCGCGGCAGCTGAACGACCGCCTGCTGCTGCGCCTGGCGGGCGGGGTCAGCCTCGCCGACAGCCTGCCGATGATCGAGGAACTGCTGCGCGGCACGATCCAGCACGACGGCATCTCGCTCTTCGCCGACGGGGAATATCGCGCCAGCGGCGATGCGCCCGACGAGGACGCCTTCCGCAACGTCGCGCCGCTGCTGGCGACGACGCTCGGCGGGGCGACCCATGCCACCACCCGCCTCGCCGACCAGATCGCCGAGGCCGCGCCCTTCGCGCACCGTGCGGCGGGCGCGCTGGTGCTGCCGCTGTCGCGCGGCACGCGCGATGCGCTGGTGCTGTGGCGCCGACCGCTCGAACGGGTGGTGCAATGGGCGGGCGATCCGACCAAGGCGGTCGCCGCGCCCGGCGAACTGCTCCAGCCGCGCGCGAGCTTTGCCGCCTGGGCCGAAACGGTGCGCGGCCATTCGGCCGAATGGAGCGCGGAGGAATGCGAGATCGCCGCGCGCCTGCGCCGCACGCTGATCGAGGTGATCCTGCGCATGAGCGAGGATCTCACCCGCGAGCGCGCCCGCGCGGCCGAGCAGCAGGACCTCCTTATCGCCGAATTGAACCACCGCGTGCGCAACATCCTCGGGCTGATCCGCGCGCTGGTGTCGCAGTCGCAGGCCGAGGCGCTCTCGGTGCCCGGCTTTGCCGCGATCATCGGCGGGCGCATCGCCGCCCTGGCGAGCGCGCACGACAACATCACCGCCAAGAACTGGGGCCCGGCAAGCCTCGCGCGGCTGATCGAGGCCGAGCTTGCGCCCTATAGCGGCACGGCCCGCACGCGCTTCCGCCTGAGCGGCGATGACGTGCTGGTGACGCCCGAGGCCTACACCATCCTCGCGCTGGTGGTGCACGAACTGGCGACCAACAGCGCCAAATACGGCAGCCTCTCGGCCCGCGCCGGGACGGTCGAGGTCAGCCTTGCGCGCACCGCCTTCGGCGATCTCGCGCTGCGCTGGCGCGAGAGCGGCGGGCCGCCGGTGACCGCGCCGACGCGCCACGGCTTCGGCTCGACGATCATCACCCGCTCGATCCCTCACGATCTCGGCGGAGAGGCGGACGTGCGCTACAAGCTCGGCGGGGTGGAGGCCGAATTCCTCGTTCCCGCGCGCTATCTTGCCGCGCCCGATGCGCCCGGGCGGCGCCTCGCTCCGCCCACGCCCGATCCGCTGCGCGCCGACCGCCTGCCGCCCGATGCGCCCGCGCGGGTGCTGGTGGTCGAGGACAGCATCATCATCGCGCTCGACACCGAGGAGAACCTGAAGCGCCTCGGGGTGGCGGAGGTGCGGCTGGAAAGCTCGGTCACAGGCGCGCTGGCGGCGATCGCGGAGAGCCCGCCCGATTTTGCGATCATCGACTTCAACCTCGGCGGGGAGAGCTCGGAGCCGATCGCCGAGGCCCTGCGCGCGGCGGGCGTGCGCTTCGTGCTGGCGACGGGCTATGCCGAAGGGGCGGGCAGCTTCGAGCGGCTCGGTGCGGCGGCGGTGCTGCGCAAGCCCTACGGCATGACCGAGATCGAGCGGCTGCTCGTCGGCGCGGAGCCCGCCTAGGCCGCGCGGGCCAGCAGGGTCACCTGCGCCGCACTGAAATCGAGACTGTCGAGGCCGTCCGCCACCAGGCACTCCCCCGCCGCCGCCCGGGCCGACCCGTCCTTTGCGGCAACCTCTCCCGCCAGCGGCAGCGCCAGCAGCGGCCCGCTCCACGCCATCAGGGTCGCCGCATCGGGGATGCCCTCGATCCGGTCGAGGCGGAAGTGCGGACCATCCACCAGCACCGGCCCGGCGGCGATCGACCGCTTGTTGCCCGGCGGATAGCGCCCCCCCGAAGCGACAGCGAGGGCCCGCTCGAGATGCAGTTCGCGCGGGCGGCCGTAATCGTAGAGGCGGAAGGTGGTTTCGCTGGTCTGCTGCACCTCGACCAGCGCGAGGCCCGGGCCGATCGCGTGGACGGTGCCGGCGGGCAGGTAGAACAGATCACCGGGCCGTGCCGGATGCCATGCGAGGAGCGACTCGATGCTGCCGTCCTGCGCGGCGGCGGCGATCTCCTCGCGCGTCACCTCGCGCGTGAAACCGATCGCAAGGCTCGCCCCCTCCTCGGCATCGAGCACCAGCCAGCACTCCTCCTTGCCTGCCTCTTGCGCGAGCGCCGTGGCGTCGGAGGGGTGCACCTGCACCGAGAGCTTCTCGCTGGTGAAGAGGTACTTGACCAGAACCTGCGGCAGTTCCGGCGGGGGCTCGAACCAGATCTCCCCGATCCGTTTGCCGGGCGGCGCGGCGAAGGGAGCAGGCAGCACCTCGCGGCCCCAGACCTTTTCGACCATCAGCGTGGAGAGCCGGCGGGCCGTCACTGGTTTGCCGCCCCGGGCAGCTTGCCCACGCCTTGCGCGCCGTCGCGGGTGGTGACGAGCACCTCGCCGCCCGAGACGACGATGCACACCCCCTCGAGCCCGACCGCCGAGATGCGCGGCCCATCGGTGGTGGCGAAGACATCGCGGCAGCCCGCAAGGTCGACCGCCCCGCGCACGACATTGCCCTGCCCGTCGGCCTCGCCTGCCAGCGCGTCGGCGAGCGCGGCCCAGTTGCCAATGTCGGACCAGCCCATATCGGCCGGGACCATCGCCGCGCGGGCGGTGTTCTCCATGACGGCATAGTCGATCGAATCGCCCGTGATCGCGGCGAAGGGCGCTGGCGCGGGATGGAAGCGCGCGCCCTCCCACCGGCCGCCCGCCACCGCATCGGACACCAGCCGCGCCATCTCGGGGCGATACGCGGCGAGTTCCGCCAGCAGGTGCCCGGCGCGGAAGGCGAAGATCCCGCCGTTCCAGCTGTATTCGCCGCTCGCGAGATAGGCCTCCGCCCGCGCCCGGTCGGGCTTCTCGACGAATTCGCGGATCGCATAGCCCCCGGCAAGCGGCGTGCCGCGGCGCAGGTAGCCGTAGCCGGTCTCGGGCCGGTCCGCGGCAATGCCGAAGCTCACGAGATGATCCTCCCGCGCGAGGGCCGCCGCGGCGAGGGCTGCGGCGCGGAAGGCGTCGCTGTCGGCGATGTGGTGGTCGCTCGGGCAGACGAGCATCACCGCGTCGCCCGGCAGCAGCGCGGCGGCGAGCGCGATGGCGGGCGCGGTGTTCTTCGCCGCCGGCTCGATCACCAGCCGCGCGCCGGAACCCGGTCCGAGCTGCGCTTCGATCAGATCGGCATGGTCCGCACCCGCGACCACGACCGGCGGGGCGAAGCGATCGTCTCCGGCGACCCGGCGCACCGCCTGTTCGAACAGGGTCTCCTCGCCCAGCAGCGGCAGGAACGGCTTGGGCCGCGCCTTGCGGCTCACGGGCCAAAGCCGCGTGCCGCCGCCGCCGCAAAGGATCACAGGATGGATTGCAGTCACGCGAATGCCCCTCGTCTGGTCCGGCCCTATCAGCAAGTTTGGACGAAACGTAGCACTGGGCGGAATTATTCCGCCACCTATCGCATCAGAACCACTGCTGTCGCCAGTAAAAGGGCGCGGCGACCGGATTGCCGGCGGCATCGCGCGCCGGGCGGAAGCCGAGGCGACTCTCGACGAGGCGGCAGGTGATGCGGTCAGCCTCGGGATCGGGGCTGGGGCGGTAGATGCTGCAATCGCGCGCGCGGCCATCCGTGCCCACGGTCACGCGCACGATGACCTGCGTGCCGCGCCGCGCCTCGCGCCCGCCGGGAGGCACCGGAAAGTCGCGGGCATTGTCGATGCTGCCGGAGATGTGGACGGGCTTGGATACCGCCACCCCGCCGCGCCCGCTGCCGGAATTGCCGCTGCCGGTGCCGAGCCCCGTGCCTGCCGCGCCCGTGCCCTCGCCTTCCGCCGCCGCGCCCGAGCGGTTCGCGGTGCCGGTCGAGGCGGCGCGGGGTAGCGGCTCGTCTTTCCTGACCCGCACCCTGGGCGGCTGGGCAGTCACGGGCTTCGCCACCGCCTCGCGCCCGGGGGCGCCCTGTGCGCCTTCATCCGGTTCGGGGCGATTTTCCGGCGGGGGCGGCGGCGGCGGGGGCGGCGGCGGCGTGGCGATGCTGAAGGCCGAGACCACCTCGCGCTCGACCGCGGCGGTGATGTCGGGCGCAAGCGCGCGCGCGAGGCCGTAGAGCGCGGCAATGTGCAGCAGGACGATGCCGGCGATCAGCGGCCAGCTGAGCCGCTTGCGCCGGGCGCCGAAGGGTTGTTGTGTCGCCATCGCCGCGCGCCTGCCTGTCCGTTTCCTCCATTCCGGATGCAGTTGTCCCTGCAATCCGCTCGGGCCGACTATAGCAACACTCCGGCAATTGGCGATGGAGCGCAGCGATCGGGCGCGCAGGGAATCACGAAAGGCACGGCGGCAGCGATCCGCCGGATGCCGGCATGGGTGTCGCCTGCGAGGCACCGGTGCCTGCCGCGCGCCCCCGCGCGCGGGGGGCGGGAGCGCCCTTTGCCCTTCTCGGAAAGGCGCTGGCGCTCGCCGGAATCGCGGCCGGGCCGCCCGACCGGCGCAGCCTCGTCGCGGCGCTGGTCGGCGGGGCGGGCTATCTCGCGCTTGCCTGTCTCAGCCTCATGCTTTCGCGCGCAGGCGAGACCGTCAGCCCGATCTGGCTCGCCAATGCCTGCGCCGTCGCGGTGCTGCTGCGCGCCGGGCTGCGCTGCGAGGTGCCCTTTCTCGCCGCCTGCTTCGCCGCGAGCCTTGCAGCCAATGCGGTGGTGAAGCTGCCGGACGCCGTCGCACTGGTCTTCTCGATCGCCAACATGGTCGAGATCGTGGCGGTGCTGGCGCTTGCGCGCGTGCCGGGCCGGGCGCCGCCCGACATGACCCGCCTCGGCGATCTCGCCCGATTCGTGTGGGCGGGCGGGATGGTGGGGCCGGTGCTCTCGGCGCTGGTGGCGCTGCCGGTGATGGGCACGAGCCTCGAACAGCTGCGCGCGGGCGCGGTGACGTGGCTCCTCACCGACAGCATGGCGATGGTGCTGATCGTGCCCGCCGCGCTGCTGCTGGTGGACCGGCTGCGCGGCCGCCTCCCCCCGGCGCCGGCCCGCCTGCCGGAAGCGGTCGCCCTGCTCGGCGGCGGCATGGTCAGCGCCTATCTGGTGTTCGACCAGACACTCTATCCGCTGATGTTCCTGATCCAGCCGATCACCCTGCTTCACGCCTTCCGGCTGGGCAGTCTCGGCAGCGCGCTCAACGTCGGCGGGGTGGCGGTGGTGGCCGGGGCGATGACCTTCGCGGGCGAGGGCCCGATCGCGGCGGCGAGCGGCGGGGGCATCGCGCAGCTCCACCTGCTGCAGGCCTTCATCGCTGCCAATTTCCTCACCGGCCTGCCGGTCGCAGCGATCCTCACCGGGCGCGACCGGATGGTGGCGCGACTCGCTGCGGGCAAGCGCGAGGTCGATCTGCTCGCCGACAACATCACCGACGCGATCCTGCGCTTCGACCTGTCGGGCGTGTGCACCTATGCCTCTCCCTCCGTGCACACGGTCATGGGGGTCCCGCCAGAGACCTATATCGGCAAGCATCTCACCGCGCGCCTGCACCCCGATGCCCATGACCGCACGGTGCAGGCGCTGGAGCGGCTGCTCGACGGGACCAGCGTGCACGAGCGCGTGACCTATCGCCGCTTCGCCGACGCGCCCGACGGCTCGCCGGTCTTCCTCGAGGCCGACTGCGCGGTGTTCCACGATCCGCTGACCGGCGCGCGCGAGGGCGTGGTGGTGGCGGCCCGCGACGTCACCGAGAGGGTCGAGCTCGAACTGCTGCTAACCCGCGCCCGCCGCCATGCCGAGAACGCGGCGCGCGCGAAGTCCGAATTCCTCGCCAACATGAGCCACGAGATCCGCACCCCGATGAACGGCGTGCTGGGCTTCGCCGAGCTGATGCTCCAGGGCGAGCTGGCGGCCGACCAGCGACGCTTTGCCGAGCTGATCGTGCAGTCGGGCCGGTCGATGATGATGCTGCTCAACGATGTGCTCGACCTCAGCAAGATCGAGAGCGGGCAATTCGCGATCGACCGGGCGCCGGTCAACCTCCACGCCAGCATCACCGAATGCGCCGCGCTCCATCGCCCTGCGGCGAGCCGGAAAGGGCTGACGCTCGAGGTGGCCTGCGATCACGGCGAGGAATCCGCCTGCCGCTACAGCGAGGAACGCCCGCCCTGGGTGCTGACCGACGGGTTACGGCTGCGGCAGATCCTGCTCAACCTGATGGGCAACGCGGTGAAGTTCACCGAGGCAGGGCACATCCGGGTCGGCTACCGCCTGTGTCGCCAGGAGGTCCGGATCACCGTCGCCGACAGCGGCATCGGAATCAGCCCGCGCCAACTCGAGACGATCTTTCATCCCTTCACGCAAGGCGAGGCGAGCACCGCGCGGCGGTTCGGGGGGACGGGTCTGGGCCTCTCGATCAGCCGCCAGCTGGCCGCGCTGCTGGGCGGCCGGATCGAGGTGGAGAGCGTGCCCGGCGAAGGCTCGCGCTTCACCCTGGTGCTGCCCGCGACCCTCGCCCCGCCCGCGCCCGATACGGCCCTGCCCGCCCCGCTAGCGGCCGCCGACCTGCCTGCCGCGGCGCTCGTGCCGTCGCGCATTCTCCTCGCCGAGGATCACGACATCAACCGCGAGCTGATCGGCGAGATGCTCGAACGCTGCGGTCAGGAAGTCGACTTGGCGCATGACGGCAACGAGGCGATCGCGATGGTTATCGATCAGGTCATGCGCGGGCGGCCCTATGATCTGGTGTTGATGGATGTGCAGATGCCCGGCTGCGACGGGCTCGCCGCGACCCGCGCGATCCGCGACGAGGGGATCGGGCCCGGGCTGCTGCCGGTGATCGCGCTCACCGCCAATGCCTTTCCCGAGGATGTCGCCGCGGCGCGGGCAGCGGGGATGCAGGGGCACCTCGCCAAGCCGGTGGTCTTCGCCGAGCTCGCCCGCGCCCTGCAACGCTGGCTGCCGACGCGGATCGTCGAGAGCGCCGGCAGCGATGCGCCCATCGCGCGCATTCCCCTCGGCCGGGCGGAGCGTGTCTCGGCCCTCGCGCGATCGCCGCGGCTGGTGGCGCGGTGGGAGGCGCGGCGGGCGGATGCGCTGGCGGCGGTGCGGGCGGAGCTGGCCGCGGGCAGGCTCGGCGGCGCTGCGCCCTCGGGGCCGGAGGCGTCGCAGGATCGGGCCGAAGACCTCGCCCGGCTGCTCCACAAGCTGGCGGGCACGGCAGCGATGTTCGGCGAGGCCGCGCTGGGCGAGGCCGCGGGCGCACTCGAGCGGGCCCTGATGGGCGGCGCCGACGCCGCGACCTGCGCCGCGCTGGCCACCGCGCTGCTGGCCGAGGCCGACCGCTCGGCAGCGGCCGGCACGGCGCGCATGGCCCGTTCCTGATCCGGCAGGTCAGCCGCCCCACTTGCCAAAGTAAAAGGGCGGCCCGTTGCCGGGCCGCCCTTCGAAGTGGTTCGCTCGCGCGATGCGATCAGAACAGCACGCGCACCCCGAAGCGCACGCCCCACAGCGACCCGTTGATGTTGGTCGCCTCGACCGGCGCACGGAAGGTCGTGCCCGAACGGTTCTCGTAGAGGTACTGGGCGCAGGGCTGGGCCACCGTGGCGACGCTCGCGGCGTTGCCCGGGGTGGTCAGGCAGCGCACGTTCACGATCGGCGCGGTGTAGGGGAAGCCGACCTGACGGATCGTACCCCAGTCCTTGTCGATGAAGTTGAGGACGTTCTCCATTTCCATCGACAGTTCCATCTTGCCGCCGAGCGGCAGCGGAACCTGCTGGCGCACCGACAGGTCGAGCTTGTGCACCCACGGGGTCTTGGCGATGTTCTTCGGCGCAATCTGGCCCTGGAAGTCCGCCAGTTCCGAATTCAGCACGAACTGCTGGAAGCCGGCGAAGTCGAAGTTGGAGGCGTAGAGCACGCGCGAATCGGCGGTCGGGCTGCTCACGTTCGGCACGTAGAGCAGGCCACGCTCGTTGCGGCCGGTCACACCGAGCACGGTCGACCGGGCGCTACCGGCAGCCTGATCGGCGAAGGTGTAGCTGTAACGCTGGCCCGAACGCACGTTGTAGAAGAACTCGACGCGGGTGATGTTGTCGCCGAACAGCTCGTTGTCATAGCCCGCCACCAGTCGGAACTGGTGGTCGCGCTGGTAGTTCGAGATGCCCTGCGCGGCGAAGTTCGGATCGAGCACGGCGGTGTTCTGGTAGTTCGAGAACGCCACCGACGAGGTACCCGGGTTCTGGTCCTGCACGTCGCCATAGGTGTAGGCGCCGTTGAGGAAGAACCCGCTGTCGAAGCGCTTGTCGAAGCGGCCGACGATGTTCCAGCTGTCACCGAAATCGGTGTTGGTCAGCAGGACGTCGGTGTTCACCGTGGTGCCCTGGCCGGGGAGCACGTTGTAGCGGGTACGGCCGTCGGGCAGGGTGCCGTTGGGCACCGAGCGCAGGTCGGTCCACTCCAGCGCGTCACGCACCTTCGAATAGACGACGTCCGCACCGAAGGTCCAGCCATCGCCGAGGAAGCCGAGATCGGCCTCGTAGTCGACCGAGCCCGAGAAGCGCCACTGCGAGAGCACTTCGAAGTTCGGATCGAGCGCATTGGTCGGCGAGGCAGCGGTGCCGGTGGTGCGGATCGCATCGACCAGCGCCTGCGGAATGCCGGTGCCGCCCGAGACGTTGTTGAGCGTGGCGGCGCCGATCGCGTTCTGCTGCGCCGCCGACAAGCCGGTGACGCCCGAAACGGTGAAGGTGTCCTGCGCGGGGGTGGCGCCGGGCACGCGGCGGACCTGCACGCGGCCGATCGTCGGGCCGGGGTTCGAGTAGTTGTTCGAGATCCAGACGTTGGGGTTACCGCCGCCGAAGATCCCGGCCGAACCGCGCACCGTCAGGCGGTCGGTCGGCTGCCAGTTGATGCCGAAGCGCGGCTGGAACAGGTCACGCCCGTTGAGCGTGGCGGTGTTCGAGAAGCCGAAGCGGCCGAGGAAGGCGTCGTTGGCGAAGGGACGGTCGGGCGTGTCGAACAGGTCGTAACGCACGCCGGCCACCACGGTCAGGGTGTCGGTCACGTCGATCGTGTCCATGATCCCGAAGGTCCACGAGTTGTTCTCGAAGTCCGCGGTCACGGTGTCGATGCCGCCGCGCAGCGGCACGGCGATGTCGACTTCGTTGGCGCGGCGGGCCTGCAGGTCGCTGACCCCGTCGAAGTACCACGCACCCGAAACGCGCTGGGCGAAGAGGTTGCGGATGTCCTGCGTACGGCGCTCGGCGATCACCTTGACGGTGTGGTTGTTGAGGTTGAGCGTCGCGGCGAATTCGATGTTCAGGCTCTGGCTGTCGAGCTCGTTGGCCTGACGGCTGATGTCAGGGCCGAACTGGAGACGACGGGTCCCGGCCGGGCAGACCAGCGGCGGCGCCGAGGGGTTGTCGGCAAGGCAGACCTGGAACTGGCCGAAGTCGCGGTTGCCGCCGATCGGCACCTGCAGGCGCACGTAGTCGGCATAGGACACGCGCAGCATGGTCGAGAAGTTGTCCGACCACTGGTTGTTCGACTGGATCATCCCGAAGTGGTTCTTCGCGCCCTGCGTGTAGTTGTTCGACAGCAGGTTGAAGGTCGGGTTGTTGGCGTTGATCTGGCCGATGCCGGTCTGGCCGGCGAGCAGCGCGCTCTCGTTCCAGATGTAGGTCGCGCTCAGGCGGTGGCCGTCGGCCACGTTCCAGTCGAGCTTGGTGACGAGCTTGTCGTCGCTCTCGACGATGTCATTGGCAACGCCCAGCGTGTCGAACTGGTAGGTGTTGCGCGCGATGTCGTTGATCTGGGTGAGCTGGGCATCGGTGATGCCGAGCTGCGAGGGCGCCACGTCCGCCGGAACGGTATCGCGGGTGCGCTCGTAAGTGACCGCGAAGAACAGCTTGTCCTTGATGATCGGGCCGGTGACCTGGGCGGTGTAGATCTGCGATTCGAAGGCGCCGACGCGGGTCAGCTCGCGCGCGCGGTCGCCACGCAGACTGTCGTCCTGGTAGTAGGCGCCGCCGAGGAAGGTGAAGCGGTTGCCGCCCGACTTGAGCTGCGCGTTGATCGCGCCGCCCTGGAAGAAGCCCTGCTGGATGTCGACCGGCGCGATTTCGACGGCGAATTCGCCGATCGCGTCAAGCGGCACCGGGCCGCGGGCCGAAACGAGGCCGCCGGCTTCGAGGCCGAAGGGGTCGCCGAAGGCCACGCCATCGATGGTGAAGCGGTTGTAGCGGTTGTTGGCGCCCGCGATGCTGATCGCGCCGTTGTTGGTCGCGTCGAGGTTGACGAGCGGGTTGCGCGCGGCGAGGTTGCGGATGTCGCGGTTGATGTTGGCGACGCCGAGGATGTCGCGGGCGCTCAGCACGGTGGCGGCGCCGGTGGCGAGCTTGATCGACGAGGTCTGGCGCGCGCCCGAGACGACGATCGCCTGGCCCTGCTCGACCAGCGCGACGCTGAGGCGCTGGGCCTGGCCGGCGGCGAGGAAGCCGATTTCCTGCTCGACGGTCTCGAAGCCGTCGGCGGTCACGGTGACGTTGAAGGGGCCGCCGAGACGCAGGCCGGCCGCGTTGAAGCCGCCGCTCGCGTCGGTGGTCTGGGTCGAGGTCGTGCCCGAGGGAACGTGGGTCACGGTGACGGTCGCACCGGCGATCGGCGCGCCGCTCTGGTCGGTCACGTTACCGCGAACCGACGAAGTGGTTTCCTGCGCGAAAGCCGGCGTAGCGATCGTGGTCGTCGCAGCGAGGCTGACGATGCTCGCGGCAAGGAGATACTTAAGCTTCATGATTGAGGCCCCTGTTTGCGAAGTGGAAATCGTGATTTGGAGAGGTCGATGCCGGGCAGCCCTAGGCCCGCTGGCTTGCGGAAAAGCGACGGTTCTGTGACAGTTTCAAGACTCTCTTCGCGTCAGGCCGTCGATTTTGCGGAAACGCCCCGCCCGCGCGCCGAAAAAGCCCCCTGAGTCAGGGGGTTGCGCGAAGTGGTGTTGCATCGCAGCAACGCCGCGCCCAATTCAGGGACGGACCGACGAAGCGTGCTTCGCGTGCGATGTCAGGCGAGATTGATCTCGCGCAGGCGCTGCATCAGGAAATCATGCGCCGTGATCGGCGCGGGCGGCGGAGTCGCGGCGTCCGGATCGATGCACTCGGGCAGCGGCTCGATCAGGAAGTCGGGCCGGAAATGCAGGAAGAACGGCATCGAATAGCGCGAACGCTTCGCCGCCTCGCCGCGCGGGTTCACCACCCGGTGCGTGGTCGAGCGCAGCCGGCCGGCGGTCTGGCGTTCGAGCATGTCGCCGACATTGATGACCAGCGCGCCCTTCACCGCCGGAATCGGCAGCCATTCGCCCTGCCGGGTCAGTAATTCGAGCCCGGCCTCCTCGGCGCCGAGCAGCAGGGTGATGGTGTTGATGTCGCCATGCGCGGCAGCGCGGATCGCCCCTTCGGGCGCGCCTTCGCCGAGCGGCGGGTAGTGCAGCAGGCGCATCACCGAATTGCCATCCTCGACGCTCGCCGCGAAGAAGTCGCGCGGGCGTCCGAGGTGCAGGGCGATCGCCTCGAGCACGCGGGCCCCTGCGGTCTCGAACGCGGCGAACAGCGCGCTCATGGTCTCGCGGAAGCCCTCGACCTCGGCGGGCCAGATGTTGGGGGCCATGAATTCCGCGAGCGGGTGGCCCTCCGGCAGATCGCGGCCGACGTGCCAGAATTCCTTGAGGTCGAAGACCTCGGCGTCCTTGGCCTTTTCGGTGCCGAAGGGGGTGTAGCCCCGCGCCCCGCCGCCGCCCTCGATCCGGTAGGCGCGCTTGGCGGCGTCGGGCAGGGCGAAGAACGCCTTCGAGACGGCTTCCGCCTCGTCGATCAGTTCCTGCGGGATCCCGTGATCGCGCACCACGGCAAAGCCGTATTCGGAAAAGCTGCGGCCGAGCTCGTCGGCGATGGTTTCGAGCGGCTGGGCGAGGCTGACGGAGGCGATGCCGGGGGCGATATTGGTCATGCCGGGCGCCTTACACCTGCCGGGGAGCCCCTGCCAAGGGGGCAGGGCACCGGTCAGTATGGCAGGAACAGGCTCGCGAGCGCGGCGCTCATCAGATTGGCGAGGCTCCCGGCGGCGAGCGCCTTCAATCCGAGCTTCGCGATCACCGGGCGCTGGTTGGGGGCAAGCCCTCCGGTCACCGCCATCTGGATCGCGATCGAGGAGAAATTGGCAAAGCCGCACAGCGCGAAGGTGATGATCGCGCGGCTGCGTGCGGTCAGTGCGCCCGGCCCCATCGCGCCCAGATCGATGAAGGCGACGAATTCGTTGAGGACGATCTTGGTGCCGAACAGCCCGCCCGCGATCTGCGCCTGCTGCCAGTCGGAAATGCCGATCAGGAACATCACCGGCGCGAAGATGTAGCCGAGCAGCTTCTGGAAGCTGACCCCCTCGAGCCACGCTGCGGCCTCGGGCGAAAGCGGGCTGCCTGCGCCGGCGGCGAGGTTGACGATGCCGGTGCCGATCCCGGCCAGCATCCCGTTGGCGAGCGCGACGAGGGCGACGAACACCATCACCATCGCGCCCACCGCGACCGCGAGCTTGACGCCGGTCTGGGTGCCTTGCGCAGCCGCCTCGATGATGTTGGCGGGGCGCTGGCCTTCCTCGAAGGTCTCCGCCGCGCTCACCTCGTCGGCCTTGGCGCCGCCTTCGAGGATCGAGGCGGGGCCGACCGCGCTGATGCGGGCCTGCGGGAGTTCGACCTCCTGCCCGTTCTCGTCATACATCACCACGCGGGTGGCCTCGGTCAGCGCCTTGTTGCGGCCCCGCGCCCGGGCGACGGCGGCAGCGCCCACGGCGGGGTCGCGCCCGCCCGGTCCGGTGACGTCGGGCATCATGATCTTGGCCATGAGGATGCCGCCGGGCGCCGACATGAAGGCGGCCGCGAGCAGGAAGGGCACCGCCTCCTCGCCGATGAAGCTCGCATAGGCGGCAAGGATCGTGCCCGCCACACCGGCCATGCCGACGCTCATCAGCGTGAACAGGCCCGCCGGGCTGAGCGCCGCGAGATAGGGGCGCACCACCAGCGGGCTTTCCGACTGGCCGACGAAGATGTTGGCCGCGGCACCCAGCGCCTCGACCTTGCTGATCCCGGTGATCCAGCCGATCGCCCCGCCGACCCAGCGCACCAGCCGCTGCATGATCCCGAGATGGTAAAGGATCGAGACGATCGCGGCGAAGAACACGATCACAGGCAGCGCGGCGATCACGAAGGTGTTGGCGAAGGGGTTGTTCTCCATCGGCCCGAACACCGAGGTGATGCCGATTTTGGAGAAATCGAGCAGCGCGATCACGCCCTGCGACAGCCCCCCGATCACCGCGACGCCGGCATCGGTGCGCAGCACGACGAGCGCGGTCAGCGCCTGCAGCCCGAATGCCGAGCCCACCACTCTCAGGTTGATCTGCCGCCGCGCCGAGGACAGCGCAAATGCGATGGCGAGGATGGCGAGCACGCCGGCAAGGCTCAGCAGGATGGACGTGATACTCTCGTTCACGGCAGCGAATGGCCCTTGTTCTGGCTGGAAAAGCGTGTCGACCCCTCACGTGCCGCAGCCCGGCTCCGGCACGCACCGGCTTGGCGTGGCAGTTTGCGCGGTGACTTGCAAGCGGCGATGCGGCGGACGGCAGCGCGAAGCGGTGGGCAAAGTGCGGTGACAGGCAGGGCGCCGCCGCTTTTCTTTTCGCGGCGCGCTGGCTAGCACTTGGCGCGATGGATACGCCCGCACCCGCCGTTCCGGCCGCCGCCCCCTTTGCCGCCACCGCACCTTCGGGCATCGCGATGCCCCTCGGCATGTTCGTCTTCACGCTGCTCTACGGCGGGATGACGGTGCTGGCAGGGGTGCTCGCCTTCAAGCAGGTGCAGCTTTGGCCGACGGACCTTGCCGTGGAGAGCGGCATCTTCCCCTTCCTGCTGCTGGTGGTGATCTCGAGCACGCTGTCGCAGCTCTACGGGCGCGAGGCGGCCAAGCGGATCGTGTGGTGGGGCTTCCTGCCGCTGGGATTATCGGCGGTGCTGATGCAGCTGGTACTGGCCCTGCCCGCCTCCTCCGAGATGCTCGCCTTCCGCCCCGAGGATCTCGCCGCCTTCGAGCGCGTGCACCAGTCGACCTGGCGCGTGTGGATGGCGGGACCGGCGAGCTACATCACCTCGCTGCTGCTCAACATCTGGATTTTCGACCGCCTGCGCGGGAGCGGCAGCGGCGAGAGCACGATCGGGCTGATGGTTCGGGGCGCGGTCGCCTCGGCGCTCAGCCAGGCCGTCGATTCGGTGATCTTCATCACGCTCGCCTTCTACGGCGAATTCGACATCACCGACCTGATGATCGGGCAGGTGCTGGCCAAGGTGTTCCTCAGCCTCGTGATGGTGCCGTTCCTGATCACTTTCGGAGTGCAGGCGGCGCGCTGGCTCGATGCGAGGAAGGGCCAGGCCTAGCAGCCACAAAAACGCCATGCTCCGGCCATACCCTCCGCTCCAAACGGAGGGAGAGAGGCACATGAGACAGGTTATCCTCTGCACGATCGGGGCCCTGGCGCTGGCGGGCTGCACCCAGAGCGTCGGCGGGCCGGGCGCGAGCAGCTATTTCGACTGCGGCAACGGCACGCGGCTGAAGGTCGACACGCTCGATGGCGACCGGGTGATGGTGCAGATGAACGACAACGCTCCCGTCACCATTCCCGCAGACCGCTCCGCCTCGGGCGCGAAATACATGAGCCCGACGCACCAGTTCTGGAACAAGGGCGACGAGGCGATCTGGACCGTGGGCCGGATGGCGCCGATGACCTGCCGCAAGGTGGCCGTGCCGCGCGGGATGTGATGCCGCTCAGCGCGGCGCGCCCGCCCCGGTGCTGACGCCGTTCGCCTCGATATCCGCGATCAGCGCCTTCATCTCGGCGATCTCGCGGCGCTGGGTCGCGGCGATCTCGTCGGCCAGGGCGCGCACCCTGGGATCGCGGATCTGCGCGCGGGTGCTGGTCAGGATCGCGATCGAGTGGTGCGGGATCATCGCGCGCATGTATTCGGTGTCGGTCACGGTCCGCTGGCTGCGCACTAGCCACAGGGCGATCGCGAAGACCAGCGCCGCGACGGCAAGGACGATCAGGTTTCGCGCCGGGCTGGGATACATCCCCCACATGAAGGCGAGCATCACCACCATCATCGCCGCCCCCATCACGAAGGCCATCAAGAACCGCGTCTCGCTCCAGAAGACATGATCAAGGGCGTAGGTGTTGAGATACATCAGGCCGAACATCACCACCGTTCCGGCCGCGATCATCGCCATGAAACGCCAGTAGGGGTTGCTGCCGGTGCTGTCGTGCTGCGGTCCCATGCTCGTCTCCCTCGCGATGATGCGGGGACAACCGCCGGGTCCGGCGCGATGTTCACCAAACCGGGCCGTGCCGTGGCACAGGCACCGCGAACCGCGCGCGGGCGGAAGGGGTCGCGCAGAAAGATTGGTGAGCCCGACAGGATTCGAACCTGTGACCCGCTGATTAAAAGTTAGTGGCTACTCTCTCGGCGTGAATTTAGCTGCGCCCTGACTTTGCTGGGGCCATCGTCCCTATGTTTCCTTGTTGTTCCCCATTCTTCCTGCTATGGTGATTGCTGACAATGGGAATAGCAATCACATGGCAACCGCGCGGATTACCAAGCAACTGCTCGACACACTCAAGCCGGGGGCGAAGGATGCCTTCGTGTGGGATAGCAAGCTGGCGGGCTTCGGGGTGATCCCACCAACCGCGTTACGGGCATGGATGCACTGCTTAAGCTGTCAGAGCTCCTTGTGTCGGACGCTAGTGCAACGCTTGAAGCGTTCGCGCCTCATGACTCTGAGCAGTTTGCAGAGATCCTTGCCTTGGAAACCCTCTTCCCGCTCGAATTGCGGCGGCACTATCGAGAGGATTATGGCGCAGGACTGATCACAGACCATCAGCTTGCTTTGCGCTATCGCATTCCTGAGCAGTATGCGCGCGTCGGGATGTACTCGAATTACATCCAGCGAATCGAAGGCCTTCGTGACGGAAAATTGATCAATCTTTAGATGGCTCGCCCTCAATCCCGAGAAATCGAGACACTGGGCAATCCTCCCATGTGAAAGCTGCGCCGCGCGCCTTCTGGCAGACGAGCCGCAATGAGCTGCGCGAGCAAATTTCTCCCCATCGTGATAGCTAGGTGATTGCTAGACCGCCTTTTCTCAGCGAAACCTAGCACGCCGATAAGCCAAAAAAACAGAACAAAAACAAATGGTGAGCCCGACAGGATTCGAACCTGTGACCCGCTGATTAAAAGTCAGCTGCTCTACCTACTGAGCTACGGGCCCACGCGCTGCGCCTTATCGCGGCGAGCGCGCTCACCTAGGCAGGGGGCGCGGGCGGGTCAAGCGGGCTTGGGACTGGCCGAGGGTCAAACCGCTGCGCGGATCGCGCCAGCGCGGGGCGATGCGGCATGCCGGATCGAGCACGAAGCGCCGCGAAGCGAAGGCCGGGTGGGGGATGGCGAGGCCCTCGCCCCGCATGCCCGACCGCCAGACACCCCCGCTCCACAGCACGATGTCGCAATCGAGCACCCGGTCGTCCCAGCGCCGGCCGCGCCGCCGGCCGAAGGCCCGCTCGGTGCGCTTGAGCGCCGCCAGCAGCGCCGGCGGGGCGAGCTCGGTCTCGAGCACCAGCGCGGCATTGGCGAAGCGCCGCCGTGCCGCGCCCATCGCCGGGGTGGTCATCACGGGCGAGCGCGCGGTGACGGTGCCGAAGGCGGCAAGCTCCTCCATCGCGGCGCGCACCACGCCCTCGGGCGCGCCGTAGAGGTGGTGCCGCCGGTTACTCCCCAGCGCGATCAGATAGGTGCTGCTCAAGCGGGCCTTCGCGCCTAGATGTCCTCGGCGATGCGCCCGTAGAGCTGGGGGCGGCGGTCGCGAAAGAAGCCCATGCCGGCGCGGTGCGTCGCCGCGCGGGCGAGATCGAGCCGCGCCACCAGCACGCCGCTCTCCCCCGCGCCGTACTCCGCAACGAAATCACCCCATTCGTCGGTGATGAAGGAGTGGCCGTAGAAGCGCTGCCCGCACTCCTCGCCGATGCGGTTCGCCGCCACCACCGGCATGCAGTTCGACACCGCATGGCCGAGCATCGCGCGCCGCCACATGCGGCTGGTGTCGAGGCCGGGGTCATAGGGCTCCGAACCGATCGCGGTCGGATACATCAGCAGCTCCGCGCCCAGCAGGGCCATGATGCGGGCGGCTTCGGGATACCACTGGTCCCAGCAGATGCCGACGCCGACCCTGACGCGCGCGCCACCCTCGCCCGGCACGTCCCACACCTTGAACCCGTCATTGCCCGGGCGGAAATAGTACTTTTCCTCGTAGCCAGGCCCGTCGGGAATGTGGCTCTTGCGATAGGTGCCCATGATCCCGCCATCCGGGCCGATCATGGCGAGGGTGTTGTAGTAGTGGTGCCCATCCCGCTCGAAGAAGCTGGTGGGGATCGTCACCTTCAGCTTCGCGGCGAGCGCCTGCATCGCGATCACGCTCGGGTGCTCGGCGAGCGGGCGGGCGAGGGCGAACAGCGCCTCGTCCTCCTCGCGGCAGAAATAGGGGCCGCTGAACAGCTCGGGCGGCAGGATCAGCTGCGCACCCTGCGCGGCAGCCTCCTCGACCAGCGCGGCGACGGCCGCAATGTTGGCGGCTTCGTCATCGGAGCCGAGGGGGAGCTGCAGGGCGGCGACGGTGATGGCGGTCATGCGGCCGCCCCTACAGCGATTCGCCCCGGGGGGGAACCTCTCGCCCCCGGGGTGCGGCGATCACTTCGCCTTCTTGAACAGCAGGGTCATGCGGTCGCTCTCGCCGAGGCTCTTAAGGTCCTCGCGCTTGGTGGCGAGCGTGGGGGGCATTTCCCAAACGCCCTCGGCATGGTTGGCCGGATCCTTGGCGTTGGCGTTGATCTCGCTCGAGGCGACCAGTTCGAAGCCGTTGAGGCGCATGAAATCGATCACGTCCTGCTGCTTGAGATAGCCCTTGGTGCCGTTGGCGTAGGACCACGGCGCATCGGCCTTGGCGCGGTGCTGGACGATGCCGATCAGCCCGTCGTCCTTGAGCAGCTCGCGCATCGCCCGGATCTCGGTGTCGGCGATCCCGGCGCGCATGATGTTGTGCATCGCGCGGATCACCAGGATGCGGTCGAAGGTGCCCTTCTGCTCGGCCGCCTTGTCGAGCGTGAGGCCGCTGAACTTCTCTTCCGGAAGACCGGTGTAGCCCGCCACTTCCTTGCCGAAGCCCGCAGCGCCATCGCGGATGCGCTGCTGGCGGGCCGGGTCGGCGGAGGCGGTGAGCGGGTTGGTGTAGAGGCCAACCAGCTGCCCCTCGCCGCCCAGATAGTGGCCGAGCAGGCGCGAATACCAGCCGCCGCCGGGCGAGTATTCGCCGACCTTCATGTGCGGGCCGACATGGAAGAAGGCGAGGGTTTCGGCCGGGTGACGGTGCACGTCACGGGCGCGGTCCTCGTTGCGGGTGGGGTGGTTGATGGCACCCGACAGCGCCTCGCCGTGATGCTTCATGAAGGCGGCGGTGTCCTTGATGTGCGCTTCGGTCTCGGCACCGTGCCCTTCGTGGCCGGCGTGCTGCGCCAGCACGGGCGCGGCGAAGGCGAGGCCGCTCGCGGCGGCGAGGGCGAGGATCGGCTTGTTCATCGGGTCTCTCTCCGGACAAATGGAAATAATCGGCAGGCCACACGTGGCAACGCGCGGGGTGCTGCCCTATCTCTGGCACAAAGCAACGGAGAATTCGATGAGCAACTTGGAAACGGCGATCATTGCAGGCGGATGCTTCTGGTGCACCGAGGCGGTGTTCCGCGACGTGGTGGGCGTGCAGAGCGTCGAGAGCGGCTATATCGGCGGCACCAAGGCGAACCCGACCTACAAGGAGGTGTGCACCGGCACGACCGGCCATGCCGAGGGAATCCGCGTGACCTTCGACCCGGCGGTGATCAGCCTGCCCGAGATCTACGACGTGTTCCTCGGCACGCATGATCCGACGCAGCTGAACCGCCAGGGCAACGACATCGGCACCCAGTACCGCAGCGCGATCTTCCCGCTGTCGGACGAGCAGGGCGCCGAGGCCGAGGCCGCAATCGCGCGCTGGAATGCCGAGAACGGCAAGACGGCCGTCACCACCATCGAAGGCCTGTCAGGCGGCGTCCAGACGGCGGAATGGTATCCGGCCGAGGACTACCACCAGGAATACTGGGACGGCGAGGGCCAGCGGAACCCCTATTGCCTCGCTGTGATCCCGCCCAAGCTGATGAAGCTCAGGAAGAGCTTCCAGAAATACGTGAAGTGAGGGACTGACCTCGATCACTGTCGCCCCGGATGAGGTCCGGGGCGATGGTGTGGCTATGACTTCACCCACCGGGCCACGAAGAACCCGTCCAGCCCACCCTGCCCGGCGAGCAACCCCGGATGGGTGCGCAGCCAGCCCTCCGGGGTGGGCGCGAGGCCGGCGGGGAGTTCGTCCGGCATCACCGGCCGAGGCGCGAGGCCCAGTTCGGCGTCGATCCACGCCGCCTGTTCCTCGCCCTCCTCGGCCTCGAGCGAGCACACCGCATAGACCAGCACCCCGCCGGGGTTCAGCCAGCCCGCCGCCCGCGCGGCCAGCGCCCTTTGCAGTTCCACCATCTCCGCCACCAGCCCCTTG
The DNA here is from genome assembly GCF_056868655.1 of Porphyrobacter sp. THAI-01a. Classification (NCBI taxonomy): domain Bacteria; kingdom Pseudomonadati; phylum Pseudomonadota; class Alphaproteobacteria; order Sphingomonadales; family Erythrobacteraceae; genus Porphyrobacter; species Porphyrobacter sp. THAI-01a. Next base: position 2,959,638 of record NZ_CP180579.1, read on the forward strand.
CCGATGCGGTGGAGCACATCGGGGTGACGGCGGCAGGTGCCCGTCGCGGTGCACGGCGCGTCGATCAGGATCGCGTCGAAGCGGTGCTTGGGCTCCCACGCCAAGGCGTCGGCCCGCACCGGCGAGGCCTTGAGACCGGTGCGCTTGAGGTTGTCCTTCAAGAGGTCGAGCCGCCGCTTCGACAGGTCGAGCGCGGTCACCTTCCAGCCCGCCGCCGCAAGCTGCATGGTCTTGCCCCCGGGCGCGGCGCAGAGGTCGAGCGCGCTGCGGCCATCTCCCGGCCTCAGCAGCCGGGCGGGGAGCGAGGCGGCGAGGTCCTGCACCCACCATGCACCTTCCCTGAAGCCCTCGAGGCTCTCCACCGCCGCGCCCCTCGGCAGCCGGACATGGCCGGGGGCGAGGCTGATGCCGCCCATCTGCACCGCGCGGGTCTGCGTCTCGGCAGGGTCGCGCAGGGCGAGATCGAGCTCGGGCGGGAAGGCGAGGCCGGGCGCGATCGCGGCGGCCCGCTCCGCGCCCCAGCGGGCTACGACACGCTCGGGCAGGGTCGGCACCTCGGGCAGGGCCGCGCCCTGCTTCACCAGCGCCGAGAACACCCCGTGGGCAAGCCTGCGCGGGCCGCCTTCGAGAAGCGCGAGGCCGGTCGCGATCACCGCGTGCGGGGGCGTCTCCAGCCGCAGGGTCTGGGCCAGCATCAGCCGCAGCACCATTCGCGCCTTGGCGTCTTCGGGCAGGCGCTGCTTCGTCGCCGAATCGATCAGCGCGTCGAGGTCCGTCAGCCAGCGCAGCGTCTCCCCGGCGATGGCGCGGGCGAGGGCGCGGTCGGGGGCCTTGCGGATATCGCCCAGCGCCGGCCCTTCCGCCTGCTCCAGCGTCTCGCCCCGCCGCAGCACGGCGTCGAGCAGGCGCAGCGCGGCGCGGCGCACGGGAAGTCCGGGGGGGAGAGCCATGCCTGCGCCCCTAACCGTCCTTGAAACAAAGTGCCAGCACGCGCATTTGGGACGGCATGACCAAGGAAAAGTCCGAGGCCGCCAAGGCCTTCAAGAAGCCGGCCCACTGGACCAACGATCCCGTCCCCGCGCCGAAGCCCGTCGCGAACGAGGAGAAGCTCTCCCCCACCCGCTACGGCGATTGGGAGAAGGACGGGATCGCGGTCGATTTCTGAGCCGAAGTTTACAAAGTTGACACTGTAAACTTCGCAATCCTGCAGGAATTCTGATGATCTTTCAAAGGCTTGCACGGCAAAACTGAAGTTGACACTTTGCCGGCCAAATTGGCATCCCAGCGGCCGTTTCAGCCGTGCGGAAACACCCCCGCCCAAGGGTCGGCATGACCCGACGATCGCAAAGAGCCGCCTGCCGGTTACGCCAGACGCGCCAAGTAGGAAACACGCCTAGAGCGGGGTGAAGGTCACCTTCAGCCCGTCCTTGGGTTGCGGGATGGGCCAGTCCTGCCACTCGGGATTGTAGCCGGGCGCGGCCTCGATCCGGTAGCGCTGGAGCAGCTGCGCCATCAGGATCTTCACCTGCATGTAGGCGAAGTGGAGCCCCAGGCACATGTGCGCGCCGCCGCCGAAGGGCACCCAGGCATATTTGTGCCGCGCCTTCACCTTGTCCGGCGTGAAGCGCATCGGATCGAAGGCGTAGGGGTTCTCCCAGTATTCCTCGGAATGGTGGGTCCAGTGGATGTTGATGCCCACCATCGCGCCCGCCGGGATGCGGTAGCCGCCATATTCGAACTCGCGCAGCGCGCGGCGCGGCATCGAGGGAACCGGCGGGATCATCCGCAGCGATTCCTTGAAGGCCATTTCGGTGAGGTCGAGCTTCGCCAGATCGTCGTAGTCGAGCGGGCGCGGGTTGCCGTCGCCGTCGGGGCCGCCCGTGACCGCCATGATCTCCTCGCGGATCTTCTCCTGCCAGGCCGGGTTGGTGGCCAAGTGATAGATCAGCGAGGTCGCCGAGGAGGTGATGGTGTCGTGCGCGGCCATCATCAGGAAGTTCATGTGATCGACCACCTCGTCGACCGGCAGCAGGCTCCCGTCCTCGCGGGTGGCGGTGGCGAACTGGCTGAACATGTCCTGCCCCCCGCCCTCGGCGCGGCGGCGCAGGGTTTCCCTGGTGAAATAATCGACGAGGTAGGCGCGGCCATCCACGCCCTTCTTCATCTTGGTGAAGGGCAGCGGCCGGCGCACCGGCGCGACCGAGGCCTGCACCATGTCGACGAAGGCCTCGTTGATCCTGTCGGCTTCCGGCCCCCAGGGCAGGCCGATGAAGCTGTCGGCGGCCAGATCGAGGGTGAGCTTCTTGATCGCCGGATAGAAGGTCTTGGGCCCCGCCCAGGTGGCGACCTCGCGCGCGATGCCGCGGTTCAATGCGCCCGAATAGTGGCGCATCGGCTCGGGCTTGAAGGCGATCGAGAGCGCGCGGCGGTCAATCCGGTGATGCTCGAAATCCATCAGCATCAGCCCGCGCGGGAACAGCTGGTCGAGGATCGGGCCCCAGCCCTGTTCGGAGGAGAAGATCTTGTCCTTGTTGAACAGCAGCAGCTCGTTCGCCTCGGCCCCGATGAGGGCAACCTGCCAGCCGCCGAAGGCGCGGTTCTTGTAGACCTTGCCGTGGGTGCGGATCATCCGCTCGGCAAAGGCGTGCGGGTCGGCGAGCATGGTGAAGGTGTTGCCGACCAGCGGCCAGCCCGCCTCTCCGGGGATGTGGGCCAGATCGGCTTCGGTCAGGCGCTGTTCGTTCCAGTGGCGGGGTGCGCCGGAGGGGGCGCTGCCGCCGGTCGCTTCGGTGTCCTGCGGGGCTTCGGCAAGGGTGGCCATGTCTCTCTCGATGCTCCGGTGAAGGTTCGGATTCGCAACTGACTCTGGTGTAAATAATGCTCCGCGTCAAATCCAGCCGGAAAGCTCGCGGCGCAGCATGGTCTCGATCATGGCGAGGCCGTCATCCGAGGTGTTGAGGCAGTCGAGCACGGCGTAATCCTCGCCGCCCGCCTCGCAGAATTCCTCGCGCCCCTCGATCGCCAGTTCCTCGAGCGTCTCGACGCAATCCGCCGCGAAGCCAGGGGCGGCGACGACGAGGCGCTTGGTGCCCTTCTCCCCTTCGGCGATCAGGGTCGCGTCGGTCGAGGGTTCGAGCCATGCGGCGGGGCCGAAGCGCGACTGGAAGGTGGTCTCGAAGCGCACGCCTTCGAACTCGGGCCGCTGCGCCAGCATCTCGCGCAGCAGGCGGGCGGTCTTCATGCAGTGGCAGTAATAGGGATCGCCCTTCTCGAGCGTCTGCTGCGGCATCCCGTGGAAACTGAGCAGCATGACCTCAGGGGTGAAGGACAGCGCGCGCGCCTGCCGGGTGAGGTCCTCGGCAAGGGCGGTGAGGTAGTTGGGATCGTCGTGATAGGGCGGCACGAAGCGCAGGGTCGGCTGCCAGCGCATCGCCTTGAGCACGCGGGCGATCTCGTCGAACACCGTCGCCGTCGTCGCGGCGCAATATTGCGGATACATCGGGGCGATAAGGATGCGGTCGCAGCCGTCCGCCATCATCGCGGTGAGACGCGATTCGATCGACGGATTGCCGTAGCGCATCGCCCAGTCGACCTGCACCTTGTCGCCGAACCTGCCCGCCATCGCCTCGGCCTGGCGGGCGGTGATGTCGGCGAGCGGCGATCCCCGCTCGGTCCAGATCTTCTGGTAAGCCTTGGCGCTTTTCTGGGGCCGAGTGTTGAGGATGATGCCGCGCAGGATCAGCTGCCAGGCGATCGGCGGGATCTCCACCACCCGCGTGTCCGAGAGGAACTGCTTGAGGTAGCGCTTCACCGATTCGGGGTCGGGCCCGTCGGGCGTGCCGAGGTTGATCAGCAGCACGCCGATGCGGCCGCTTTTTGCAGGAGGATGGTCGCCCGGAAGGCGCTGGGTCTGCCAGGTCATGACCGGCCTAACGCGCGGTGCACGTTTCGTTTCCGGCAGGCGGCGATTGCCTGCCCTGGCTGTGGCACAAATGTCGGGGTCATATGCCGTCCGAAAGTAGGGGCAGGCGCCGCAGCCGCAAGCCTGTAGCCGAAAACAGCGCATTGGCAATCGCGGGCGGCGCGACCACCGCGCCAAGCTCGCCCGGATCGGCGGGCGGGGCTTCGCTCTCGATGAATTCGATCCGCATCTCGGGGCAATCGGCAAGCGTGGGGAGGCCGAGCGCCGCATCGCTCGCCACCGTGGGAAGGCCCGCGCGCAGCTCCAGCGGGTTGCCGAGCGCGATGCCGATGCCGAACACCAGCCCGCCCTCGATCTGCTGTCTGGCGATGTCGTGATTGACGATCCGCCCGATGTCGGCCGCGGCCGAGAGGCGGATCACCCGCACCCCGCCCTCGCCCTGCCGGGCGGTGGCGACGCAGGCGATGCGGGCGGCCTCGGGCCCCTCGCCGATGCGGGCGCAGGCGAGGCCCTGCCCGCTCTGGTCGGCGCCCCCGTCCCACCCGGCGAGTTGCGCCGCGCGCTGGAGGCAGGCCGCGAGCCTGACGTCGGCGCCCAGCATCGACATCCGGAACGACAGCGGCTCGCGCCCGTGCTTGGCCGCGATCTCGTCGATGAAGCTCTCGATCGCGAAGATCGTCGGGCCGTGGGAATTGCCGCGCACCCGGCCGACGGGCAGGCCGATCTCGGCGGGGATGTGCTCCACCAGCAGCGCCGGGATCTGGTAGGGCGGCACCGCGCCCTCGCAGGCGAGCGGATCGGGCTCGCCCGCCGTCTCGCGCATGGCGGCGGCGGGGGTGAGGTTCTCGAACAGCCGCTTGCCGAACTCGCGGGCGCCCGGGGGCGTGGCGATCCGGATGCGCATCGCGTCGATCGCGCCGCCCTCGCCCTTCGTCCCGCCCTTGGCGACCTGCGCGCCGAGCAGCATCCAGTAGGGCGCGCGCGGGCGGGCGCGGATCAGCTCGTCGCGGCGCGGCCAGACGAGCTGCACCGGGCGTCCGAGCTCGCGCGCGATCAGGGCGATCTCGATCGCGTGGTCGTGCTCAAGCCGCGCGTCGAAGCTGCCGCCGGCGGCCACGGGGTAGAGCGCGACGTCCTCGGTCGCGATGCCGATCGCCCGGGCGGCGGCGATGCGCGCCTGTTCGGGCGCCTGGGTGGCGATCCACAGGTCGAGCCGCCCGTCGGCGAAGCGCGCGGTCGCGGTGGCGGTTTCGACCGGGGCAGCATAGGCCGGTTCGACCTCGTAGCGCCGCCCGATGTCGACCCGCTGCATCGCCTCGCGGCCATAGCCGGTCTCGGCAATGACATGGGCCTTGCCCGCGGTCAGCAGCGTGCCGAGTCGCGCGGCGATGTCGGGGCTGTTGACCGGGGCGGCGGTGGTGAAGCGCGGCTTCATCGCGGCGAGCGCGCTTTCCGCGCTCCACCAGGTGTCGGCGGCGACCGCCAGCCAGCGCTTGCTCTCGACGATCCCGGCAAGGCCACGAATCCCGGCGGCGGCGTCCCTGTCGAAGCCGGCGAGCTCGGAGCCGTCGACCGGGCCGTGGCGGATCGAGGCGAACACCATCCCCGGCAGGCGCACGTCACCCGCGAAGCGCCACGAGCCGTCGACCTTGGACGGCAGGTCGATGCGCGGGAAAGCGGGCGCGCCGTCGACATCGGCGGGGAGCGGCTTCTCGCGCGGAGGTTCGGGGCGCAGCGGCGGAGGATCGGGCGGCGTCCATTCCGCCGCCGCCTCGGCCAGTTCGCCGAAGCTCGCGCGCTGGCTGCCGTGGGTGACGAAACCGCCCTCGACCTCGCATTCCTCCCATGCGACGCCCCAGCGCGACGCGGCTTCCTGCGCCAGCATCGCGCGCGCGGCGGCGGCGGCTTCGCGGGCGGGCACCTCGTAGGCTTCGAGCGCGGTCCCCGCAGCGGTGGCGTTGAAGCGCCGCGACTGGGCGAAGCGCGTTGCGATGAGATCGTCGCTGCCTTCCGAAAGGCCGGCAAAGGCCGGGTCCCACAGCGCCATCCACTTCCTCGCCAGCGGGACATTGGCATAGGCGCCCGAGACCGGCGCGGGGTCGACCGCGACCTGCCGCCAGTCCGCGCCGAGTTCCTGGGCGACGATCTGCGGCAGCAGCGTGGTGATGCCCTGCCCCATCTCGAGCTGCGGGACGGCGACCGTCACCACCCCGTCGGTGGCGATCTTGAGCCAGGCGCCGAACACGTGCTCGCCGCTCGCCGCGACCAGCGGGCTCGCATAGCTGCGCGGCATCAGCCACCAGGCGACCACGAGGCCACCTCCGGCCGCCGCCCCCGCCAGCAGTCCGCGCCGCGTGATCGCCATGCCCTAGAGCTTCCCGGTATCCAGCCAGCGCGCCAGCTTTTCGGCGATGGCGCGGAACGGGGCGGCTTCCTCGCCCTCGCCAGCGGCAGGGGGAACGCCCTTGTCGCCCGCGATCCGGGTCGCCAGCGTCAGCGGCACCCGGCCGAGGAAGGGGATCTCGAGCGCGGCGGCGAATTTCTCCACGCCCCCGCTGCCGAAAGGATCGCTGATGTGCCCGCATTCGGGGCAGCAATAGCCCGCCATGTTCTCGACGAGGCCGATGATCGGCACCTCGCCCTGATCGAACAGCTGGCCTGCGCGCGCGGCATCGATCAGCGCGAGATCCTGCGGGGTCGAGACCAGCACCGCCCCGTCGGGCTTGTGGGCGGAGAGCATCGAGAGCTGCACATCGCCCGTTCCCGGCGGCAGGTCCACCAGCAGCAGATCGCTCTCGCCCCAGTCGGCATCGACCAGCTGCGAGAGCGCCTTGCCGGTCATCGGCCCGCGCCAGGCGAGCGCCTTGCCGGGCGCGACGATGTGGCCCATCGAGAGCACCTTGACGCCATAGGGGCTGTCGATCGCGACCAGCTGCTTGCCGTCGGGGGTGGCGGCGGGCTTCAGCCCTTCCGTCTTCAGCAGCTTGGGCTGCGAGGGGCCGTAGATGTCGCCATCGATCACGCCGACGCGGCGGCCCATCCGCGCCAGCGCGACCGCGAGATTGGTGGTGAGCGTCGACTTGCCGACCCCGCCCTTGCCCGAGCCCACCGCGATCAGCCGGCGGCGGCGGCGCTCTCCGGTGAGCGCGACGCGGACCTCGTCCACCTCGGGCAGGGCGCCGAGGGCAGAGGTGATCGCGCCTTCGAGATCGTTGCGCCCCGCGTCGGACAGGTCGCCGGCCTCGGCGACGATCACGGCGCGGCGCGCGACGATGCGGGCCGAGCGCAGGCGGTGGTTGATTTCGGGCGTGAGCGCCGCCCGGATCAGCGCCTCTTCGGCTTCCGGGTCACGGGGGGTATTGGCAGGGTTGTCCATTGCGCCACGCCTCTAACACCAAATTCACGCAGCGAACCCCTGTTTTTCGCCGGACCGCGTGCCTATAAACGGCCTATGCAGAGATTGGACGGCTGGAGAGAACGTCTTGGCACTGGCCTCAAGGGCCTGGCCATGGCTGGCAGGAACAACCCCTGGGGCGGCGGCGGCAACGACGACGAGCCGGGCGAGAGCGGTCCTTCGGGCGATGGCGGCGGCTCGGGCGGGGGCCCGCGCAATCCCTGGCTCCCCGGCGGGGGCGAGCCGGGCAAGCGGCGCTCGGCCAGCATCGAGGACATCTTCAAGAACCGCGGCCCCGAAGGCCCGCGCCGCGCGGGCGGCGGCGGCCCCGGCGGGCCGACCTTCCGCCTGCCCGAGAGGCCCGGCGGCAAGAGCTGGGTGCCCGTCATCATCGGCGGGGTCGCGCTGGTGTGGGCGGCGGTGACGAGCTTCCACTTCGTCCAGCCGGGCGAACAGGCGGTCGTCACCTGGCTCGGCGGCAAGTATTACGACACGCTCGATTCCGGCACCAACATCACCGCACCCTGGCCGATCCACATGGTCGAGAAGGAAAATGTGACGCAGGTCCGGCTGGAGGAGGTGCCCGGCACCAAGACCGAGAAGCTTATCCTGACCGGCGACCAGAACCTCGTCGACCTCTCTTACCTGATCCGCTGGAACATCTCGGACCTCACGCTCTACAAGTACCAGCTCAACGATCCGCGCAACGCCCTGCTGGAGATCGGCGAGGCGGCGATGCGCGCGGCGGTGGCCAAGCAGAACCTCGACACGGTGCTGACCGGCGAAGGCCGGGCGGAGATCGAGCAGGATGTCCGCGCGGCGATGCAGGCGCGGCTCGATGCCTATCGCTCGGGCATCCAGGTGCAGGGCATCGAGATCAACAAGGTCGACCCGCCGAGCCGCGTGGAGGAAGCCTTCAAGGACGTCTCCTCCGCCCAGCAGGATGCGGACGCGGCGATCAACCGTTCGCGCGCCGTGGCCCAGCAGGTGCTCGCCCGGGCGCAGGGCGACGCGCGCGAGTTCAACGACATCTACGAGGAATACAAGCTCGCGCCCGAAGTGACGCGGCGCCGCCTCTATTACGAGACCATGGAGCAGATCCTGTCCAAGACCGACAAGACGATCGTCGAATCCGGCAACGTGACCCCCTACCTGCCGCTGCCCGAACTCAAGCGGCGCGCGCAGCAGCAGCCGCAGACGCAGGGGGAGTGAGGCCATGAGCGACGTCTTCCGCAGCACCCGCAACATCGTCATCGCCCTCGTCGCGCTGGTGGTGGCGCTGCTCGCCAGCGTGGTGATCGTCCCGGAAACCCATCAGGCGGTGGTGATCCGCACCGGCCAGCCCGACCGGGTGTTCAACATCTTCCGCCCCGAGGTGCCCTATGGCTCGACCGGCGCGGGGATCAATTTCCGCATCCCCTTCGTCGAGGAGGTGCGGATGATCGACCGCCGGGTGCTCGATCTCGACATGGAGCGCACCCAGGTGCTCTCCAACGACCAGCAGCGCCTTCAGGTCGATGCCTATGCGCGCTACCGCATCATCGATCCCGTAAAGCTGGTCGAGAAGGCCGGGACCGAGCGCCAGCTCGAGGCGCAGCTGCTGCCGATCCTCACCTCGGTGCTGCGGCAGGAGCTGGGGCGGCGGCCGTTCTCGGCGCTGATCAACGCCGAGCGCGGGACGGCGATGGCCAACATCACCGCCACGCTCGACCAGCAGGCGCGCATCTACGGCGCGCAGGTGCTCGACGTGCGCATCAAGGCCGCCGACCTTCCCGAAGGCCGTCCGCTCGATGCCGCCTTCACGCGGATGGAGACCGACCGGCAGGAGGAAGCCGCAACGATCCGCGCCGCCGGGCAGCGCGATGCGCAGATCATCCAGGCCGAAGCCAGCGCCCAGGCCGCGAAGATCTACGCCGATGCCTACGGAAAAGACCCGAAGTTCTACGACTTCTACCGCGCGATGCAGAGCTACCGGCAGACCTTCCTCGCCGGCGAAGGGCAGAGCACGATGGTGCTGTCGGAGGACAGCGAGTATTTCCGCCAGTTCAAGGGCGGGAACTGACCATTCGACAAAGCGCCGACGAACGGCGTTGAAGGGCGCGGGTGTTCAATCCGCGTTCAGCCCCGGAAAGGGCATTTGCACAGCGGGTCGCCGGCCTTCGTGCCGGCCCCGTCAAAGGGTTTGAGGAACGGCGCGGGGGCCCTGCGCATTCCTCCAGAGGATAAGGACCAAGAGGACGTGAACAACGTGCGCTACGTATACGGACTGTCGAGCGCGCTGCTGGTGGGCGGCGCAGCCATCTCGCTGATCACCGGCTCGCCGCTCGGCGCGCAGGTGGCGCAGAACGACGATGCGGTGATGGACCGGGTCGTGCCGGTCGCGGGCGCTCCGGCGAGCTTTGCCGACCTCACCGCCCAGCTCCAGCCCGCGGTGGTCAACATCGCCACCCGCCAGCGGGTCGAGGTCGCCAACAATCCCTTCGCCGGCACGCCCTTCGCCGAGCTGTTCAACCGTCGCCAGGGCGGCGGCGGGGCCCAGCCGCAGACCCGCGAGGCGCAGTCGCTGGGTTCGGGCTTCATCATCTCGGCCGACGGGATCGTGGTCACCAACAATCACGTGATCAACCCGCCCGACACCCGCGCCAAGCTCGAGGCGATCACCATCACCCTGTCGGACGGCACCGAATACGAAGCCGATGTGATCGGCGCCGATGCCGCATCGGACCTCGCGGTGCTCAAGATCCGTTCGAACAAGACCTTCCCCTTCGTGCGCTTCGGGGATTCGAGCGCGGCGCGGGTGGGCGACTGGGTGGTGGCGATCGGCAACCCCTTCGGCCTCGGCGGGACGGTGACCAGCGGGATCATCTCGGCGGTCTACCGCAACACCGGCCAGGGCGGCGCCTATGACCGCTACCTCCAGACCGACGCGAGCATCAACCGCGGCAATTCCGGCGGCCCGCTGTTCGACATGCGCGGCAACGTGATCGGCATCAACAACGCGATCTTCTCGCCTTCGGGCGGGAGCGTGGGCATCGGCTTCGCCATCCCCGCCGAGATCGCCGCCCCGATCGTCGACCAGCTGCGTTCGGGCCAGGAGATCCAGCGCGGATACCTCGGCGTGCGGCTCCAGCCGATCGACGAGGACCTCGCCGCCTCGCTCGGCCTGCCCAAGCGCCGCGGCGAGCTGGTGCAGTCGGTCGAGGACACCAGCCCCGCGGGCCGTGCCGGGATCAGGGCGGGCGATATCGTCACCAAGATCAGCGGCAAGGAAGTGACCGCCGAACAGACCGTCTCCTTCCTCGTCGCCAATCTCCAGCCGGGCACGACCGTGCCGGTCGAGGTGCTGCGCGACGGCAAGCGGACGGCCATCAACGTCACCCTCGGCAAGCGCCCGAGCGAGCAGGAGCTGCAGGCGCAGAACCAGACCTTCGATCCCAATGCCGAGGAGCCGATGGCGCCCGGCACCTCGGACACGACCATCGAGCAGTCACTCGGGATGCAGGTCATGCCGATGAGCGCAGGCATCGCCCGCTCGCTCGGCGTGCCCGCGGAGACGAAGGGGGTGGTGGTCGCGGCGGTCGATCCCAATGCCGACGCCGCCCGCAAGGGCCTGCGCCGCGGCGACATCATCCTGTCGGCCAATTACCAGCCGGTCGCCTCGGTCGAGGCGCTGGTGGCGCAGGTCACCGCCGCCCGCACCGAGAAGCGCGAGGCGATCCTGCTGCGCATCCAGCGCGGGCCCAACCCGCCAGCCTTCATCGCCGTCCGCCTGCGCTGACACGCGCTGCAAGAGCCAACGAAAAGGGCGCCGGGATCCGATCCCGGCGCCCTTTTCGTATGACTCGGCCTATTGCTCGCCCGGTTTCAGCGCCGGCGGCTGCGGCGGCGGACGGCGCGGTGGCGGTCGCTGGTTCTGCGGCAGGGCGCCGCCGGTCGCCTCCTCGAGGAAGTCCTGGCTCGCGGCCGGCGGGGCGTTGGGGCCGCGCTCGCCCTCCACGCCGAAGGGCCCCGCACCCGGATCGCGGCGGCTCGGCTCGATCGCGTTGCCCTGCTCGTCGATGTAGTAGTAGTCCTCCGGCTCGCCGAACAGCGCCTCCTCGTCGGGTTCGAGCCATTCGGGCGGCTCGAGCGTGACGTCGAAGGGTTCGACCGGACGGTCCCGGACGGCATAGCGCATGTAGGCGGCGAAGGCCTGCGCCGGGGCGCGGCCGCCCTGGAGGCCGGGGACGGGCTTGGCATCGTCGCGGCCCATCCACACGCCGGTCGTGATGCCGCTGGAGAAGCCGATGAACCAGCCGTCCTTGTTCGACGAGGTGGTGCCGGTCTTGCCCGCCACCGGGCGGCCGATATCCGCGGCGCGCCCCGTCCCGGTCTGAACCGCGGCCTGGAGCAGATCGGTGATCCCGGCGACGACGTAATCGGGCACCGCCGGCGACTGGCGCTGGCTTTCGCGGCGATAGAGCACCTCGCCGCTCGCGCCGGTCACCTTGGTGATGCCGTAGGGCTCGACCGGCGCGCCCTTGGCGGCCACCCCGGCGAAGGCCTGGGTCATCTCGATCACCCGCATCTCCGAGGCGCCCAGCACCATCGAGGGATTGGTGTCGACCTTGGAATCGATCCCGAACCGCCGCGCCATCGAGGCGACCGTGCCGAACCCGACCTCGTTGCCGAGCTGCGCCGCGACGGTGTTGATCGAATAGGCGAAGGCGGTGCGAAGGTCGGTTTCGCCGACGTTCCGGCCATTCGAGTTGCGCGGGCTCCAGCCGTCGATCGTCACGGGGGTGTCGACCACCTTGTCCTCGGGCGTGTAGCCGGCCTCCAATGCGGCGAGATAGACGAACAGCTTCCACGCCGAACCGGGCTGGCGCAGCGCGGACGTGGCGCGGTTGTAGTTGCTGGCGACGTAGTCCGTGCCGCCCACCATCGCGAGGATCGCCCCGTCGCGGTCGAGGCTGACCAGCGCGCCCTGCGCGCCTTTCGGGGTGTTGGCCTCGATCGCGGCGGTCGCGGCGCGCTGCATCCCGATATCGAGCGTGGTCCACACCTCGATCGGCTCGTAGGTTTCCGGCAGGATGATATCGAGCTGCGGCAGCACCCAGTCGGTGAAATAGCGCACCGAGTTCTGCCCGGCCTGCTCCTTGAGTTGCACCGTGCTCACGTCGACATCGGCCTGGTCGGCGCTGATGAAGCCCTGCTCGCGCATCAGCCGCAGCACCACCTTGGCGCGGTCGACCGCGGCCTGCACGTCGGCAGTGGGCGAATACTGGCTCGGCGCCTTGACCAGCCCGGCGATGATCGCCGCCTCCTCGACGCTGAGCTCGTTCGCCGGGTGGCTGAAGAACTTGCGCGATGCGCTGTCGATCCCGTAGGCGCCGCCGCCGAAATAGACCTTGTTCAGGTAGAGCTCGAGGATCTCCTCCTTGGAGAACTTCCATTCGAGCGCCATCGCCAGCACCGCCTCGCGCGCCTTGCGGTCGGGGGTGCGGTTGTTGTTGAGGAACAGGTTGCGCGCCAGCTGCTGGGTGATGGTCGAGGTGCCGCCGATGCGCGCGCGCGAGCCGGTGATCCATTCCGCCACCGCCCCGGTCAGGCGGACGGGATCGACCCCGAAGTGCGAGCGGAAGCGCTTGTCCTCCACCGCCACCATGGCGTCGGTCATGCTGCGGGGGATCTCCTCGTATTCGAGCCATTCGCCGAAGCTCGGCCCGATCTCGACAATCTCGCGTCCGTCGCGCGCACGGATGATGATGGTCTGCCCGGGCTGGGTCGCCTGAAGCGTGGCGAAGCTCGGCAGCGACGAGGCGGCAAAGCCGACCGCGAAGGCGAGGAACACGAGGCCGAGGACCGCCACACCCGCACCCCACACGAACAGGCGGCGCAGCCACAACCGCCAGCCGGTGCGGGGCGGCTTGCTGCCGGGGCCGCGCGGAGCGGGGTCGGCCGCGCCGGATCGCTCCGCCGCCGCCCGGCGCTTGCCGCGCGCGCGCCTGTTCTGCAACTGCTCACCCCGTCTCGACATGGCCCGTGCCCGATTGATGCTCCCCTGAACCGGGGCGGAAATGCGGCCCCTTGCATAGGCAAGTTGTAACCGGGGGTGAACCCAGCGCTGCGCGGCTCTCCCCGGTTGCGGCGGCGGGCTCAGCTGCCGGCAGGGGTGAAGATCAGCGCGGCGGAATTGATGCAGTAGCGCAGGCCCCCCTGTTCGGGCGGGCCGTCGGGGAAGACATGGCCGAGATGCCCGCCGCACTTGCCGCAGCGCACCTCGGTGCGGATCATGCCGTAGGAGGTGTCGCGGTGCTCCTCGATCACCTCGTCATCGGCAGGCCGGGTGAAGGCGGGCCAGCCGCAGCCGGAATTGTATTTGGCCGTGCTGTAGAACAGCTGCGTCCCGCAGGCGGCGCAGTGATATTCGCCCTCGTCGTAGAACTTGTCGTATTCGCCGGTGAAGGCGCGCTCGGTGCCCGCCTCGCGCAGGATGTGATACTGCATCGGGGTGAGCTTTGCGCGCCACTCGGCGTCCGTGATGGTGCGGGGATCGTCGGTCATGGGAATACCTCTCTCGTTGGCGCCAATATTGGGCCGAGAGTGGCGTTTCGCAAGCGAGGTGGCGTTCGTTACTTACCCGTCCAGCAGCGCATAATGCGCAGGCGGCTTGATCGTGTCCATCCGCTCGGTCAGCAGCGGGCGGAAGCTCGGTCGGCTCTTGAACACGGCATACCAGCCGCGCGACTGTTCGTGCCCCGCCCAGTCGATCCCGCCGAGATAGTCCGCGACCGAGATCTGCGCCGCCGCCGCCAGATCGGCGAGGCTCATGGTCGAGCCCGCCACCCAGGGGCGGTTGTCGATCAGCCAGTCGAGATAGTCGAGATGCCCGTGCGCCATCTTCATCGCGTTGCGCAGCGCGCCGCTGTCGGGCGGCTGGCGCAGGATGCGCTTCTTCATGCGTTCGGAGAGCAGCGGCGCGGTGACATCGGCGTAGAAATTCTCGTCGAACAGCGCGACCAGCCGGCGGATCTCGGCGCGCTGGGTGGCGGTGCCGTTGATCATCGGATTGCGGTCCACCGTCTCCTCGAAATACTCCGCGATCGCGCGGCTGTCGGGGATGGTGATGTTCTTCTCCGCATTGACGATCACGGGCGTGCGCCCGGCAGGGTTGAGGTTGAAGAACAGGTCCGAGGCCGCCCAGGGGTCCTCGCGCACCAGATCGAAGGGAATGTTCTTCTCGCTCAGCAGCAGCCGGATCTTGCGGCTGAAGGGGCATAGCGGGAATTGGTAGAGGAGCCACATGGTGGCCCGTTCCATGCCTCGTTTGGCCCGGGGAATCCAGCGCCCCATCATGGGCGCGCGGGGGATATGTCGGCGGCGCTACAGCCCCGCGGCCGACTTCATCAGCTCGCAGGCCGGCATCATCTGCGCGATCCGCTCGGCGCCTTCCGGGGTGTTGTTCCGTTCGACCCCCTGCGCGGTGATCGCGACGATGTTCTCGCGGGTCAGGCCGGTGTCCATCAGCTGCGCCATGACGCGGACGAAGAACTCGCGCCCGCCCCGGGCATTGACGTCGGGATAGGCCGCACCGCGCGGATCGCCGGTCTTCTGCCACTGGCCGATGGTGGCATAGGCGAGCGCGCAACGCGCGGCGGCGGCCTGCTCGATCGGCAGTTCCTCAATCACAATGACGTCGGCCTCGGGGGCCGGAGCCGGCCGGGCCGGGGTTTCCTGAAGCGCGAGCGCGGCGGCGAGGAGGGGCGTGAGCATGGCTCTCCCTATGCCCCCTCACCTGAACCAAAGGCTACCGGAAATCCGCATTGCGGGCGGGAAGCTTCCGTCCTAATCCGCAACCTGTCCTATGAGAGGAGACACCAATCCATGTTCAGTCACATCATGGTCGGCACCAGCGATTTCGACCGCGCCAAGGCCTTCTACGACAGCGTGCTCGGCGTGCTCGGCGCCGGCCCGGGGATGATCAACGTCGCCGCCACCGGCCACAAGCGCGCCTTCTGGATGCACAACGGGGGCATGTTCTCGATCAGCGAGCCGATCAACGACCAGCCCGCGACCTGCTCGAACGGGTCGACCATCGGCTTCGCCTGCAACAGCCTCGAACAGGTGCAGGCCTTCCACGATGCCGCCGTGGCTGCGGGCGGCAAGTCGATCGAGGACCCGCCGGGACCGCGCGTGGGGTCGATGGGCACGCTCAATCTCGGCTATGTGCTCGACCTCGACGGCCACAAGCTCTGCGCCCTGCACCGGGCGGGCTGATCAGCGACTCAATTCGAAGACAGCAAACTCGGCGCGCCAGTTAGCCGCTGGCGCGCCGATCTGTTTCTCGTTCGCGAAGAACCACGCGCGCTCGACCTTGGCGCCCTTCAGCTTTGCAAGGTCGCGGAAGTCCTCAACCGTGACGTGGTGGATGTTCTCGGTCTCGTACCAGCTGACCGGCAGCGCGCGCGTGACCGGCATCCGCCCCCCGAACAGCAGCGCCGCACGGGTGCGCCAGTGGGCGAAGTTGGGGAACGACACGAAGGCGCGCCGACCGACGCGCAGGAGCTCGTCGAGCATCAGGTCGGGCCGCGTCGCGGTCTGCAGCGTCTGGCTGAGGATCGCGTAGTCGAACGCCTTGTCGGGGTAGTTGGCGAGGTCGAGATTGGCATCGCCCTGCACCACGGAAAGCCCCCGCGCGACGCAACGTTCGACCAGCGCGCCGTCGAGCTCCATGCCCCGCGCATCGCAGCCGCTCGTCGCCTCCAGCTCCGCCATCAGCGCGCCGTCCCCGCAGCCGATGTCGAGCACCCGGCTTCCGGGCGCGACATGGGCGGCAATGGCGGCAAGGTCGGGGCGTAGCGGGGAATTGGGGGGGGTCATTCGACAAACCCCTTGACCACCCGGTCGAGCTGGTCGTGCTCGAGGAGGAACGAGTCATGCCCGTGGGGCGCGGAGAGTTCCACGAAGCTGACCTTCGCCCCCGCCGCGTTCAGCGCGTGAACCACGTGGCGGCTTTCGGCGGTAGGGTAGAGCCAGTCGGTATCGAAGCTGACGATGCAGAAGCGCGCCTGCGTCCCCGCAAACGCATCGGCCAGTTTCCCGCCGTGCTCCTCGGCGATATCGAAGTAATCCATCGCGCGGGTGATGTAGAGGTAGCTGTTCGCATCGAACCGGCGGGTGAAGCCGCTGCCCTGATACCGGAGGTAGCTTTCCACCTGGAACTCGGCGTCGAAGCCGAAGCCCTTGGCCTCGCGGTCCTGCAACCGGCGCCCGAACTTCTCGGTGAGGCCCGCCTCGGAGAGGTAGGTGATGTGCGCCGCCATCCGCGCCACGGCGAGGCCGTTGTCGGGCTTGGCGTCGCCCGCGTAATAGTCGCCCCCGTTCCATGCCGGGTCGGCCATGATCGCCTGCCGCCCGACCTCGTGGAAGGCGATGTTCTGCGCCGAGTGCCGCGCGGTGGACGCGATCACCAGCACCCGCGCCGCGCGCTCGGGCCAGTTCGCGGCAAGGCTCAGCGCCTGCATCCCGCCCATCGACCCACCGACCACCGCGTGCAGGCGCGCGATCCCGAGGCCGTCGAGCAGGGCCACCAGTCCCCGCACCATGTCGCGGATGGTGATGACGGGGAAGCGCATCGCGTAAGGCTGGCCATCAGGCGCGAGGCTGGCGGGGCCGCTCGATCCCATGCAGCTGCCGATGACGTTGGCGCAGATCACGAAATGGCGGTCCGTGTCGATCGGCTTGCCCGGGCCGACCATCCTTTCCCACCAGCCGGGCTTGCCGGTGATGGGGTGCGGGCTGGCGAGATACTGGTCGCCGGTCAGCGCATGGCACACCAGCACCGCGTTCGAGGCGTCGGCTGCGAGCGTCCCGTAGGTCTCGTAGGCGATGTCGCAGCCGTCCAGCACCTGCCCGCTGTCGAGCGGCAGGGGGTGGGGGACGCGGTAGACCGGGGAGACGGGCGGGGCGGCGTTCATGCGAAAGCTGCGAAAGCGGAAAAACGGCCCTTCGACAAGCTCGGGGCGAACGGCTAACGAAACTTTTCGCAAATTCCGCTCGTGCTGAGCTTGTCGGAAGCGAAGCTGGGCTTGCCCAACCACTGCCTTTTCTTCAAGCGGCGCATCACGATGACTATCGCAAGACCCGAACCCAAGCCCTGGATCCTCGGGATCCACGCCTACCAGCCCGGCAAGTCGCAATCGGCTTCCGGCAAGCCGCTGGTGAAGCTGTCGGCCAACGAGAACCCGCTGGGCACCAGCCCTGCGGCGCTCGCTGCGCTGGCCGCCGCGCGCGGGGAGGCGGCGACCTATCCCGATCCGGATTCGCGCAGGCTGCGCGAAGCGATTGCCGCGCTCCACGGGCTCGATCCGGCGCGGGTGGTGTGCGGCACCGGCTCGGACGAGCTGCTCAACCTTGCCGCACAGGGCTTTGCCGGGCCGGGGGACGAGGTGCTGTTCAGCCGCTTCTCCTTTGCGGTCTACGATATCGCCGCCCGGCGCTGCGGGGCGACGCCGGTCGAGGCACCGGACCGCGATCTCGCGACCGATGTCGATGCGCTGCTCGCCGCGGTGACGCCCGCCACGCGGGTGGTGTTCCTCGCCAATCCGAACAATCCCACCGGCACCTTCCTCCCCCCTGCCGAGGTCGCGCGGCTCCACGCCGGCCTGCCCGCCGACGTGCTGCTGGTCGTCGACGAGGCCTATGGCGAATATGTCGATCCGGCGCTGCAATCGGCGGCGATGGAGCTCGCCGCCAGGGCCGACAACGTGCTGGTGACGCGCACCTTCTCCAAGATCTACGGCCTTGCCGCCGAACGGATCGGCTGGGGCACCGGCGCGCCGGGGCTGGTCGACGTGCTGAACCGCATCCGCGGGCCGTTCAACGTCACCGCGTCGGGACAGATGGCGGCGCTGGCGGCACTCGGCGACCAGGGCTTCGTCGCCGCGTCGCGCGAACACAATACCCGCGAGCGTGCGCGGCTGGCCGAGGCGGTGGCGGCGCTGGGCAACCACGGCCTGTCGGTGACGCCGAGCGAGGCGAACTTCCTGCTCGTCCACTTCGCGGGCGCGGTGAGCGCCGCGCGGGCGCTCGAGGCGCTGGCGGACGCCGGCTATGCCGTGCGCCACCTGCCCTCGCAGGGCCTGCCCGACGCGCTGCGCATCACCATCGGCAAGACCGACGACATGACCCGCGTCATCGCGACGCTTCGCGCGCTGTGCGGGGAAGCGGCATGACCATTGCGCGGGTCGCCATCATCGGCCTTGGCCTGCTAGGCGGCTCGATCGGGCTGGCGGCGAAGGCGCGCAGCCCGCACATCCATACCACCGGATGGGACCGCGACGCCGCGGTGCGCGCAAGGGCCGCCGAGCGCGAGCTGGTGGGCACGGTCTGCGAGACGGCGGAAGCCGCCGTCACCGATGCCGACCTCGTGATCCTCTGCGTCCCCGTCGGCGCGATGGGCGATGCCGCGCGGGCGATCGCGCCGGGCCTTGCCCCCCACGCGATCGTCAGCGACGTCGGCTCGTCCAAGGCGGCGGTGGCGAGCGCGCTGGCCGAGGCGCTGCCGGGCGCCTGCGTGATCCCCGCCCACCCTGTCGCCGGGACCGAGCAGAGCGGGCCGGACGCGGGCTTCGCCACGCTGTTCGCGGGGCGCTGGTGCATCCTCACCCCGCCCGAAGGCGCAGACCAAGAGGCGGTCGCGGCGCTGTCGGACTTCTGGACCGGCCTCGGCTCCAAGGTCGAGATCATGGACGCGGCGCACCACGACCTCGTGCTCGCCGTGACCAGCCATATCCCGCACCTCATCGCCTACACCATCGTCGGCACCGCGAGCGACCTCGAGGAGGTGACCCAGAGCGAGGTCATCAAGTATTCCGCCGGGGGCTTCCGCGACTTCACCCGCATCGCCGCCTCCGATCCGGTGATGTGGCGCGACGTGTTCCTCAGCAACAAGGGCGCCGTGCTCGAAATGCTCGGACGCTTCGTCGAGGACCTCACCGCGATGCAGCGCGCGATCCGGTCGGCCGACGGCGAGGCGCTGTTCGACCTCTTCACCCGCACCCGCGCGATCCGCCGCGCGGTGATCGAGCAGGGGCAGGACGATCGCCGCCCCGATTTCGGCCGCGAACACGGGGAATGACGGCAGTTACCCGTTCAATGCATTGATCGCCTTGTGCACCCGTGCCTCGACCTCCTCGCGCGGGAGGCCCGCGGGGATGGTCTCGCCGACCTTGTAGGTGATCCGCCCCGGGCGCTTCACCAGGTGGTGATACAGCCGACCGCTGTCGACCGCGATCGGCACCACCGGCAGCCTGAGCAGCTTGTAGAGCCCGGCAAACCCCGCCTGGAGCGGCGGACGGGTGCCAACGGGGACGCGGGTGCCTTCGGGAAAGATCACCAAGGGGCGGCCCTGTTCCACCCGCTCCTTCGCCGTCGCAAGCATCTGCCTGAGGGTCTTGGCGCCTTCCTCGCGCGCCACCGGAATGAGGCCGTAGACCAGCGCCGAATAGCCCCAGCCCGGGATGCGGAACAGCTCCTGCTTGGCGAAGACGGCGGGGAATGCGAACAGGCGCGGGGTGTCGATCGCCTCGAAGAACGCCTCGTGCTTGACCGCGATCAGCACCGGACCTTCGGGCAGGGTCCCGTCGAGCACCACCTTGATGCCGAGCACCTTCTCGACGCACCACAGGTGCCAGCGCCCCCACCGCCCGACGATGCCGCGCAGCCAGCCGGGCCTTGCCGTCACCGCCACCACCGAGGCGCTCACCAGCAGCACGCTGCCGCCATAGAACAGCACGTAGAAGGCGAGCGAGCGCAGCGCGGCGATCAGCCAGCTCAAAGGTCGGCCAGACCCGCCGCGCGGCTCGCGATCAGCTTGTGATATTCGAGGAACAGCGTGCCGAGATCGGGCTGCGAGGGCACAGCGTCGCGCACCACCGTGACATGCTCGGGCAGCGTCCGGTCAAGCTCGCCCGCGGCGCGGCGCATGTGCCAGTCGGTCGTGACCAGCCTGAGGGAGCGCACCTCGTTCTGCGCCACCCACTTGGCGGTTTCGGCGGCGTTGGAGCGGGTGTCGACCGCCGCGAAACCGAGCGTCACGCAGCAGGCCATCTGCCGCGGCGAGACGCCGAACTGGGCGGCGAATTCCTGCGGGCGCACCTCGGGATCGACCCCGCTGACCAGCATCTTGCCGGCCAGCCCCTGATCGAGCACCGCGAGGCCGCGCGCGATCCGCCCGGGGCCGCCGGTGGGCACGATAACCGCATCGGTGGTCACGCCGTCCGACGGCTTGGGCAGAGCCACCACGAACCACAGGAAGCCGATCGCCCAGGCGAGAAACAACAGGGAAAGGGCACGCCGGATCATCGTCACGCGCCTAAAGCATGTCCTTGAGGGCGAGCGCAATGGTGATCCGGGCCGTCACCAGTGCGAGCAGCACGCCCGCGAGCGGGATCGCGGCGATCGCCAGCCAGTCGGCCAGCATCAGTCCGCCGCCGCTCACCATGCCGCTGCCGAGCGCGGCGAACTGCCGCCCGAGCAGCCATACCGCCGCCACCCCCAGCCCCGTGCCGAGTAGCGCGCCCGCGGCCGCCTCGCGCAGCACGTCGCGCAGGAACACCGCGCTGATCTGGCTCTGGCTCGCGCCCAGCAGGTGCATGATCTCGACCGTGTCGCGCGCGGCGGCGAAGGCATTGCGCGCTGCCAGCCACACCGCCGCCGCCGTCGCCAGCGCGACCAGCGCGATGAGCGCGAGGGCGAGCCACTGCAGCGCGGCCAGCGCATCGTTCACCGGGCGCAGGAAATCGCCCTGGGCATCGACCCGCGCACCCGGCACCTGCGCGGCCAGCGCCGCCTCGATCCGGGCGATCTCGGCCGGGCCCGCCTTGCCGGCGAGTTCCACGTCGATCAGCGCCGGGATCGGCACGTCGCCCTCGCCGGCAACCGGACCGAGCCAGGGTTCGAGCATCGCGACCAGCTCCGCCTCGGGCACCAACCGCACCGCGCTCACGCCCTCGATGCCGGTCAGCACCGCGACCGCCGCCTGCCCCCGCGCGGGGCGCAGATCGGGGTTGGGCTCGATCACCTGGACGCTCACCGCGCTCGACAGGCCCGCGCTCGCGGCGGTGGCGAGGTTGCGCAGGGCGAGCCCGCCTGCGGCGGCGATCACCACCAGCGCGATCAGGATCGCGATCACCCAGGGGATCGGCCCCGTGAGGCGGGTCGGGGGCAGCAGCCGAGCCGCCGCGCGCCCGCTCGGACGCACGGGGGGCGCATCCTCGGCCGGATCCTCTGGCGCGCCGGTCAGGGGCGGCAGCGTGCTCATGCCGCGCTGCCTCCCGTAGGCCCGGACGGGCGGGGCGGATAGCGCAGCGCGCCGGTCGGGTCGGACAACTGCCCCTTGTGCAGCCGCATGATCAGCGAATCCGGGACCTTCTTCAGGAGGTGCACGTCGTGGGTCGCGACCACCACGGTGGTGCCCACGCGGTTGTTCAAGGCCTCGAACAGCCGCAGCAGCTTCAGCGCCATGTCGGGATCGACGTTGCCGGTCGGCTCGTCGGCGATCAGCATCTTCGGGCGGGCGATCACCGCGCGGGCGATCGCGACGCGCTGCTGCTCGCCGCCCGACATGGTCGGCGGCACGGCGTGGGCGCGGTGGGCAAGGCCCACCCAATCGAGCATGTCGCCCACCGCCTTCACCACCTTCTTCTCGTCGGTCCCCGCAAGGCGCAGCGGCAGGGCGACATTGTCGAAGGCGGTGAGGTAGGGCACCAGCCGGAAGTTCTGGAACACCACCCCGAGGCGCCGGCGCAGTTCCGGCAGGCGGCTCTGCGGCATGGTGACGAGATCCTGCCCGAACATCCGGATCGCCCCGCGCGAGGGCCGCTGGGCAAGGTAGAGCATCTTGAGCAGGCTGGTCTTGCCCGCGCCGCTCGCGCCGGTGAGGAAGTAGAAGCTGCCGGGATAGAGCGTGAAGCTGAGATTGCTCAGCACCTCGGGCTCGGTGCCGTAGCGCAGCCCGACATTGTCGAATTTCACGTGGCCGTCGAGGGTCTCGCTCATGCCGCGCACCTATCAGGGGGGCGCGCGGCGGGAAAGCCGGTGATCGCCGGGAGCGGTCCGGAATGCCCGATTTACGCCCCGCAATGTGGAAAACAGAGGGTAAATCGGGGGCCCGGGGGTGCTTCCTCTTGTTTGCGCAGGCCTGTGGACTATCACCGGGTGTGACATGATCATCGCCTGCCCAGCCTGCGGCACCCGCTACGCGGTGCCCGATGCTGCCATCGGCAGCGAGGGGCGCACCGTGCGCTGCGCCAAGTGCAAGCACAGCTGGTTCCAGGAGCCGATCGAGACCGGGGCCGCGCCTGCGCCAGACCCGCAGCCCGCCCCTGCACCCGCACCCCGGCCGGAACCCGACCAGCCCCGACCCGACCCTCAACCCGCTGCGGCCGCGCCCCGGCCTGCGCCGGTTGCCCCGCCGCCTCCGCCCCCGTCTCCGCCCTCGCCCACTCCGGTGCCCGAGGCGGACAGCGGCGGTCCCTCGGTGAGCCACTGGCGCACCCCGGCGGACCCGGTCGAGCCGAGCTACACCCCCGAAAGCGCATCGCTGGCCGTGCGGGCGCTGCGGCAGGGCCGCGCCGCCGCCGCCCAGGAGGAGCCTGCACCGGCCCCTCCGCCGCCGCCGCCGGTCTTTGCGGAAACACCCTCCTTCCCCGATGCGGCCACCCCCGGAGAGAACATACCCGACCCGCCCTTCGACGATGACGAGGGCTATGCCGAGGACGCGGACGGTGGCGAGGGCTCGCAGTTCGATTACCGCGCGCCCTTCACCCGGCCGCGCAACACGCTCAGGATGTGGACGCTCGCCGCGGCCCTGTTCGCCGCGCTGGCGACCGGCACGGCGGTCGCGGTCAACTATTACGGCCTGCCGGACTGGCTGCCGCTCCAGCGGCCGACCTTCGGCGTCGGGCGTCCGGGGCTCGAGCTCGACTTTCCCAAGGCCGACCAGCGCCGCGAACCGCTCGAGAGCGGCGAGGTGATCTTCCGCGTGCGCGGCACCATCACCAACACCGCGAGCGAGAGCCTCGATGTGCCCAACGTGCTGGTGGTGTTCAGCGACCGGCGCGAGCGCAATATCGGCGACTGGGTGGTGGTCCCCTCCAAGCGCCGCCTCGCCCCGGGCGAGACCGTGACCGTGACCGAGGCGATCGCCAACATCCCGCCCGGCGCGGCTGGCGCGGCGCTCGGCTGGGCGCCGCGCTAGGGCGCGCGAGAAAGTCTTCGTCAAAGAGCTTGCGCGGCTGCAAACCCCTTGCTAGGGGCGCGCTCCTACCGCGGGGCCAGCGCTTTGGCTGCCCCGGCAAACCCCGAGTGCGGTCGTGGCGGAACTGGTAGACGCGCAACGTTGAGGTCGTTGTGGGCGAAAGCCCGTGGAAGTTCGAGTCTTCTCGACCGCACCATTTCAATCCCGATGGAATCCATCCTCCCGGGCACGGCCCGCGGGCCGTGGCGGGCGCGATGCCGCGCGCTTCGGCACCCTCTTGGATAAGCGCATAATCTGCTCCATCATCGCGGGACGAGGCCTGCGGTTTTTGCGGCGCGAGCGGTTTGCGGGGGAGGGGTTATGCGGTGGTTCCTGGCGTTCCTGGGCTTCGCCCTGTTCTGGGCGGGCGGCCTCCGCGCCGGGGAGACGGATGCCGGATACGACGCCCTGCTGGCGCTGCACGAGGAACTTCGCGACTACATGCTGCCCGGTTTCACCGCCGGCGTGGTGATGGATTCCGGCGCACGCGTGGGCGAGGTCTATGCCGATGACCTGATGGCGCGCAAGCTGGCCGGGCTCGCCGCCTTCGAGACGCGCCTCGCCGCCCTGCCGGTGAAAAGCTGGTCGCGCGCAGGGCAGGTCGATTACCTCGCCGTCAAGTCGATCCTCAACGGCTACCGCTTCAACCTCGAGGTGCTGCGCCCGTGGAAGCGCGACCCGGGCTTCTACCTCGATCCGCTGATGGGGGTCGCCTTCAGCGAGGTGACGGGAAGCGAGGCCGACATTGCCAAGCTGCGCGCGCGGCTTGCGATGGTGGCGCCGATGCTCGCCTCGGGCCGGCAGAACCTCACCGAGGTGGCGGGCGATTTCGCCGACCTGGCGATCCACAATCTCGAGAACAGCGACGGGGTGAACCACTACCACCCCTATCGCGCGGTGCCCCCGGCGGGGATCATCGGCTGGTACGACGATCTGCTGGCGCGCAGCCGCGCCTCGCGGCCCGATCTTGTCGCCGATGTCGAAGCCGCGCGGGCGGCGGTGATCGCGTTCCGCGACTGGCTGCGGGCCGAGCGGCCGCGCATGACCGCGCCCGGCGGGGTCGGGGCGGAGCGATACGACTGGTATATCCGCCACGTCCGCATGATCCCGCTGACCGCCGCCGAGATGCTCACCCTTGCCGAACGCGAGCACGAACGGATGACCGCCGCGCTCGCCCTGCTGCGCCACCGCAACCGCGACCTGCCGCAGCTCACCCTGTCCCGCAGCGCCGCCGAGCAGGCCGACAAGATCAGGGCGACCGACGCCGCCGTGCGCCGCTTCCTCACCGAGGAGGATATCGTCACCATCCCCGACTATGTCGGCGAGCTCGGCACCAACACCCCCTATATCGAGCGCCCCGGCGGCCCCAATTTCTGGGAGCAGATCCAGTTCCGCGATCCGATCCCCGATCACCTCCACGCGGTGATACCGGGCCACCGCTTCGATGCCGTGCTGGCGGCGCGCGACAGGCGCCCGATCCGCGGCCCCTACAGCGACGGCGGGCGGGCCGAGGGCTGGGCGACCTATCTCGAGGAGGCGATGATGCTGGCGGGCGGCACCCGCCACACCCCGCGCGCCGACGAGTTCATGCAGCTCTTCGGCATCTTCCGCGCCGCCCGCGTGCCGGCCGACATCGCCATGCAGCACAACCGCATGACCGTGCCCGAGGCGGTCGCGGCGATGCGCGCGCGCACCCCCTGGCTCGACGAGGACGTGGCGCGGGTCGATGCCGAGATCTACCTGCGCCGCCCGCCGGGCTACGGGGTCGCCTATACCATCGGCAAGCTCCAGATGGACGCCCTGCTTGCCGATCGCGCCGCGCAGCTCGGCGACGCCTTCAGCCTGCGGGAGTTCCACGATGCCTTCCTTGCTGCGGGCCGGCTGCCGATCGCCCTGACCCGATACGAGATGACCGGATATGGCGAGGAAGTGGCGCTGTTCTGGACGACGCCGCCGATCCCGCCCGCGCGATGATGCGGCGCGCGAGGAGCCACGGAGAATTTGCGGCAATACGCGCCGGTCAGGGCACGTTTTCTTAAGGGCTTCGAAGGCACAGCCGCGGGCGTGACCGACCCGCTGCGCCTCGATACCATCCGCAATCTCGGACTCGAGGCAATCCCGGACCGGGATCTGTTCTCGCGCATCACCCTGCTTGCCAGCACCATGCTCGGCTGCCCGATCGCCCTGCTCTCGGTGGTGGAACAGGAGCGCCAATGGTTCCTCGGGCGCACCGGCACCGACCTCATTGAAACCCCGATCGGCGATTCGTTCTGCGCGGTCTGCATCCAGAGCGAGCAGCCGATGCTGATCGCCGATGCGCGCACCGATCCGCGCCTCGTCGACAATGCGCTGGTGACCGGGGCCCCCTTCATCCGCTCGTATCTCGGCGTGCCGATTCGCTCGGACGAGGGGGTTCTGCTGGGCGCCTTGTGCTGCATCTCGCCCGAACCCGACGCTTTCCGCCCGGAGCAGATCGCGCCGCTGGCGATGCTGGCGGAACTCGCCGAACAGTCGATCGCGCTCCACGCCCGCACCCGCGCGCTCAGCACCGCCAATGCCGCCCTGCGCCAGACCAGCCAGATCTTCCGCCAGGCCGAACGCGCCGTGAATGTCGGGAGCTGGTGGGTCGATCTCGCCACCCGGCGGCTGCACTGGTCGGACCAGGTCTATGCCATCACCGGGCTGGAGCCGGGCCATTCGATCAACGTGCGCGACGTCGTGCAGCTCTATCAGCCGGAAGACCGGGCGATGGTCAGCAAGGCGATGGACGACACGATCGAGGGCGGCAAGCCGTTCATGTTCGAAACCACCATCACCCGCCGCGACCGGCAACAGCGCCGCATCCGCGTGGTGGGCGAGCGCATCGATGTCGACGGACAGCCCGATTGCGTCGCCGGGATCATCCTCGACTGCACCGAGGAGCACCTGCGCAACGTCGCCCTCAAGCGCGCGGCCGAGCGCGACCGGCTGACCGGGCTCTACAACCGCGCGACCTTCGACCGGCGGCTGGCGGCGGCGATGCAGCGGGTCGAGAGCGAGCCTGTCGCCATCGCCCTGCTAGATCTCGACGGGTTCAAGGACGTCAACGACACGCTCGGCCACCTCGTCGGCGACCGGGTCCTCGAAGCGATCTCCGCACAGTTGCAGATGCGCACAGCCGCAGGCGTGTTCCTGGCGCGCTGGGGCGGGGACGAATTCGCGATGCTCTTCCCCCCGGCCATGGCACTGGCGGAGGTCACCGGCTTTCTCGACGAACTGCTCGCGGAACTCGGGGAGATGCCGCCGCTCGGCAACAGCCAGATCCGGATCGGCGCGACCTGCGGGGTGGCGCGGATGGACAGCGCCGCGAGCAGCGAGGAGATCATGCGCCGCGCCGACCTTGCGCTCTATCGCGGCAAGGAGGAGGGGCGCGGGTCGGTGGTGTGCTGGGACGAGCAGATCGAGGCCCGCCAGTCCGAGCGCCAGCAGGCAATCACGCGGCTGCGCAGCGCGCTCAATTCGGGCCGCGCGATGGCCGCCTATCAGCCGATCGTCGAACTGGCGAGCGGCAGCATCGTCTCGGTCGAGGCGCTGCTGCGGCTGCGCGACGCCGAGGGCACGCTGCTCGCGGCGAGCGATGTCTTCTCCGCGCTGCTCGATCCCGAGCTCTCCCGCCGGGTCAGCCGGGTGATGCTCGACCAGATCGTCGCCGACGGGCCGGCGATCCTCGCATTGTTCGGTCCCGAGACGCGGATCGGCATCAACCTGTCGGACGCCGACCTCCGGCATGGCGATTTCGTGCGCCACCTCATCGAGGTGATCGACGACAGCCCGCTGGGGCCGCACAACATCACCATCGAAGTGACCGAGACCATGCTGCTCGATGCGAGCGGGCACCTGCGCACCTCGCTGGCGATGCTCGACGAGTGCGGCTTCACCATCTGCCTCGACGATTTCGGCACGGGCTTTTCCTCGCTCACGCACCTGCGCCAGTTCCCGATCCACAAGGTCAAGATCGACCGCGATTTCATCGCCGCGATCCGCGAGGATCACCAATCGCGCCTCATCATCCAGGCGATCGTGCAGATGGGCCACTCGCTGGGCCTGCGCGTCGTGGTCGAAGGGGTGGAGACCGAGGAGCAGGAGACCTTCCTGCGCGCCATCGGCTGCCGCCATGTGCAGGGCTATCGCTATGGCCGCCCGGCGCTGCTGGATGACCTGCAGGACCGTTTCGCGGTCCCTGATGTGGTCGCCCGGCGCAGCGCCTAGGCTAGGGCGTCAGCGGGGCATCGACCGGCGCCGAACCGGCCCTGAAGATGAAGGTGTTGACCTTGGTCCCGCCGCCGATGTTGACGCGGTTTTCCTGCCGCGCCCAGACATCTGTGAGGATCTGCGAATTGAACCGCAGCACCGCCTGCCCGCCCGCGGGTGCCGGCACCTCCTGATAGACCCACAGGCTGCCGCCGGTGATCTCGCTGCCGACATAGGCAGGCTCGACCAGCTTGCCGTCGACCTGCAGGAGAAACCGCCGCGTCACATAGCGGGCAAAGGCCTCCCGGCTCTTTTCCGAGCCGATGATGTCGGCGCTCTTGGCCCCCTGTGCCCTCAGCGCGTGTTCGGCATCGTGGACCGGCACCTGGTGCGCGATCTCGATCGCGCCGCTGCGCGCGTTGAGGGCGATGGTGCTGATCGCGATCTTCTGCTGGTGCGCCAGCACCGCCCCGCCCGCGAGCGGGGCCAGCACAAGCGCGGCCAGCAGCAGCAGCCGGCGCAGCATCACTTGCGGTTCTTGACCGGCTCGGCGCCCGCGGCCTCGCCCATCAGATCACGGCTGACGCGCGACTTCGACGCCTCGTCCTTGAAGGCCTCGATCCGGCTCGGGATGATGCGGCGCGGGTAGTGGTTGTCCTCGAGGTTGGCATCGCCGGTCTCCCAGTCGGGATCGACCATCACCTCGACCAGCTCCTTGTTCTTCGGGAAGACCAGCAGCTTGGCGACTTCCTTGGAATTGCGGCGCCAGATCTCGGCCGGGATGTTGAGCTTCTGCTTCGATCCGTCCTTGAAGGTCAGGCCGAGGATGATCGGCATCACGAGCCCGCCCTTGTTGGTGAAGTTGAGGACGTAGTAGTTCGCATCCTCCTTCACCGCCCGGTCGAAGGCGGCGCGTTCCCACGGGGCGAGGCCTTCGAGGAAATCGGTGTAGCCCTTCCGATCCTTGGGCGTGACGGTGAATTCGTCGTTCCTGTCGTAGAAATCGGTGACGCCCGGGTTCTCCATCACCCAGATCGGCAGCCCCTGCTCCTTGTTCAGCCCGATGCCGACCGGCGTCGGCTCCTCGGCCCGCTCCTGACGGCGGCGCGGCAGGTCGATGTCGGGGTTCTTGCTGTCCATCTTCAGCCGGTAGATCGAATCGAGGCTGATATCGACATGGTCGGTGGTGTAGAACCAGCCGCGCCAGAACCAGTCGAGATCGGTGCCCGAGGCTTCCTCGATGGTGCGGAAGAAATCCGCCGGGGTCGGCCGCTTGAACTTCCAGCGGCGCGCATATTCCTTGAGCGCGAAGTCGAACCGCTCGCGTCCGATCACCGTGTCGCGCAGCACGTGATAGGCCGCCGACGGCTTGCCATAGGCGTTCGAGCCCAGATCGGTGATCGAATCCGACTGGGTCATGATCGGCTGCTGGTTGTTCGAGACCATGTAGGGCACGAGGTCACGCGCGAGGCTGCGGGTCCAGGGCATGTTCGGGTCCCACTCGTAGCCCGCGACCGAATCCAGGAACGAGTTGATCCCCTCGTCCATCCAGGTCCACTGGCGCTCGTCCGAGTTCACCGTCATCGGGAAGTAGATGTGGCCGATCTCGTGGATCACCACCCCGACGAGGAACATCTTCTCCGCCAGCGAATAGGTGCGGCTGCCGTCCTTGTTGAGGGTGGTGCGCGGCCCGTTGAAGGTGATCATCGGATATTCCATCCCGCCGACCGGCCCGTTCACGGACTGCGCGGTGGGATAGGGATAGTCGAAGCTGAAGCGCGAATAGACCTTCAGGGTGTGCACCACCGCGGCGGTGGAATACTTCTTCCACAGATCGCCGCCCTCCTTGGGCCAGAAGCTCATGGCGAGCACGGTTTCGTGCTCGGCGCCGGGCTGCTTCACTCCTTGCGCGTCCCACATAAATTTGCGGCTCGAGGCCCAGGCGAAATCGCGCACGTTGGTGGCGGCAAACTTCCAGGTCTTCTTGCCGCGGGGATTGCCGGCCTCGGCGGCGGCGGCTTCCTGCGGGGTGACGACGAAGACCGGCGCCGAGGCGTTCTTCGCGGTCTCGAGCCGCTGGCGCTGGGCGGCGGTGAGCACGGTTTCCGGGTTCTGGAGCGTGCCGGTGGAAGCGACGATGTGGTCGTCGGGCACGGTCATCTCGACCTCGTAGTCGCCGAATTCGAGCGTGAACTCGCCGCGACCGAGGAACTCCTTGTTGTGCCAGCCCTCGTAGTCCGAATAGACCACCATGCGCGGGAACCACTGGGCCATCAGGAAGATGTCGTTGCCGCCCTTCCTAGGATCGTCGGGGAAGTGCTCGTAGCCCGAGCGCGCGACGACCGCGTCCTCCTCGACGATGTTGAAGGCCCATTCGATCGCGAATTCGGTCGTCGCGCCGGGCGCGAGCGGTTCGGGCAGGTCGATGCGCATGAGGGTGCCGACGATGGTGTGCGGCAGCCTCGCGCCCGTCAGCGTGGTCACCGCGCCGATGTCGTAGCCGTAATCATTGTCGGCCATCGACTGCTGGCGGCGCAGCTCGTCCATCGACAGCTTGGTCGGCTCGTTGCCGGAACCCAGCGCGACCTTCGGCCCGCGCCGGCCGGCCCCGCCAAACACGTCGGTCAGCTCGGCCATCGAATCGCGCTTGAAGATGTTCTGGTCGAGCTGCATCCACAGCCACGGCAGGGCGTCGGGCGAATTGTTGGTGTAGCGCACCGTCGCGCGCGCGGTCAGGCGGCGCTTCGTCTCGTCGAGCTCGGCGGTGATTTTGTAATCGACCTTCTGCTGCCAGTATTCGTGCCCCGGCGCGCCGCTGGCGTTGCGGTAGGTGTTGGGATCGGGCAGCACCTCGTCGAGCTGGCGGAACTTGTCCTCGAAGCCCCCCTTGGTCTGCTGCACGCCCTGGGCGTGGGCGGGAACGGCGAGAAACAGGGCGGCAAGCAACAGAACGAGGCGCAAGAGCGTTCTCCGGCAAGAATGGCAGGCGCGTGAGAGAGCGCAAATCAGGCAAGCGCGCAAGCGGGTATGGTGCGCCGGGCGGCAATTTTATGTCGTGCATGGCATCGCGGACACTTTGGCCCTATCGGATGCGACCATGACGCAGCCCGAATGGCATGCCCTGCACGAAGCCGCCTGCGCCGGCGGGGAAGCGACCTATCGCGATCCCGAAACCGGCTACACCGTCTTCACCCGCCTTGCGCACCTGAAGCGCGGCAAGTGCTGCGGCTCGGGATGCCGCCATTGCCCCTACGATCACGAGGCTGTGCCGGGCCGCGGCTGAGACTTGCAAAGCTGCACACCTGCGGGAATAGCGGGCGCGAAGGAGTTCCGCCCCATGAAGACCCGCGCCGCCGTCGCCTTTGCTGCCAAGCAGCCGCTCGAGATCGTCGAGCTCGATCTCGAAGGCCCCAAGGCCGGCGAGGTGCTGGTCGAGATCATGGCGACCGGCATCTGCCATACCGACGCCTACACGCTGGACGGGTTCGACAGCGAGGGGATCTTCCCCTCTGTGCTCGGGCACGAGGGCGCGGGGATCGTGCGCGAGGTCGGCGCGGGGGTGACCAGCGTGAAGCCGGGCGATCACGTGATCCCGCTCTACACCCCCGAATGCCGCCAGTGCAAAAGCTGCCTCTCGGGCAAGACCAACCTGTGCACCGCGATCCGCGCGACGCAGGGCAAGGGCCTGATGCCCGACGGCACCACGCGCTTCAGCTACAAGGGCCAGCCGATCTACCACTACATGGGCTGCTCGACCTTCTCGAACTTCACCGTCCTTCCTGAAATCGCCGTGGCGAAGATCCGCGAGGACGCGCCGTTCCAGTCGGCCTGCTACATCGGCTGCGGCGTCACCACGGGGGTCGGCGCGGTGACCAACACCGCCAAGGTGCAGGTCGGCGACAACGTGGTGGTCTTCGGTCTCGGCGGGATCGGCCTCAACGTCATCCAGGGCGCGCGGCTGGCGGGGGCGAACCTGATCGTCGGCGTCGACATCAATCCGGCGCGCGAGGAATGGGGCAGGCGCTTCGGAATGACCCACTTCCTCAACTCCAAGGGAATGAGCCGCGAGGAGATCGTGGCGAAGGTGGTCGAGATGACCGATGGCGGCGCGGACTACACCTTCGATGCCACCGGCAACACCGAGGTGATGCGCACCGCATTGGAAGCCTGCCACCGCGGCTGGGGCACCAGCGTCATTATTGGCGTGGCCGAAGCCGGCAAGGAGATCGCCACCCGCCCGTTCCAGCTGGTGACGGGGCGCAACTGGCGCGGCACGGCCTTCGGCGGGGCCAAGGGCCGCACCGACGTGCCCAAGATCGTCGACATGTACATGACCGGCAAGATCGAGATCGATCCGATGATCACCCACGTCATGGGTCTCGAGGAGATCAATACCGCCTTCGACCTGATGCACGAAGGCAAGTCGATCCGCTCCGTCGTCGTCTACTGACCTCTGCCGCGCACGCTCGGGCAAAGTCCGTGGTTAACCGCGTGGTTACGCCCCCTTGCTATGGCCTTCGCCTGACGCCCGCGGGCGAGGCAGGTGAGGAATGTACGAGAGCAGGATTGCAGCCGATCACCTGACGGTCGCGGCGGTCGAGGGCTTCTGCCCCGAGATCGACGCGCTGGCGGCGTGCAACCTCTCGGGCCACGGCTTCCTGCGCGCGGCGTGGTATGGCGCGGGGCAGGCGGACAAGGGCCGCACCCTCGTGCTGCGCGGCGCGAACGGCGCGCCTCTCGCCGCGATCCCGACCGTCGCCTTCGGCCCGCAGGTGGCGGGCGCGCGCAAGGTGCCCGGGAGCTACTGGCCGCTGCGCTCGCCCCTGATCGCGCCCGGCTGCGGCGTCTCAGACCTCGCCCACGCGCTCGGCCATGCGGCCTCCTACGGCCTCGGCCCGGTATGGCGCATCGGCCCGGCCCGCACCTGCGACCCGACGATCGCGCGGGTGATCGAGGCGGCGCATCTCGCCAACTGGACGATCCTCGCCCGCCCCGCCGGCGTCAGCTGGCTGGTCGATCTCGACGCCGCGCAAGCGAAGGGGTGGCCCCGCCCCTCGGTCGGCAAGAAGCTGCGCGCCGCGTGGCGCAAGCTCGAGCAGCTCGGCACGCTGCGCTGGCACCACGTCCGCGGCAGCGGGTGGAACGAGACGGCGCTCGAGGACATGGGCCGGATCGAGGCCGAAAGCTGGATCGCCCGCACCACCGACGGGCGCGGCGCGAAGTTCATGACCCCCGCCCAGCGCGCCCAGTGGCAGGATGCCCTGCGCGATCCCGTGATCGCCGGAAACCTCTCGGCCGCGATCCTGATGCTCGACGACCGGCCGATCACCTTCTGCTTCGACCTCGACGACGGGCCGGTGCGCTATGGCATCGCCAGCAGCTATGTCGAGGACATGAAGCGATTCAACATCGGCAAGCTCGCCAATTACCGCTCGATGGAGGACGCCATCGCCGCAGGGCAGCGTGTGCTCGATCTCGGGGTGGGCGACAGCGGCTACAAGGAGGAGATGGGCGCGGCCGAAGGCTATGCCATGAGCGATCTCCTGTTCGTGCGCAGCCGCACCGCCGCCACGATGCTCGCCCGCCTGTGGGGCGAACCGATGGTGCCCGGACGCCTTGCCCGCCTCGAGCAGCCCGGAGCCAGGCGTGGCTGAGGCCGATCCGGTGGTCCCCGGCCCCTCGCTCGCCTCGCAGGTGCGCACCGCGGTGATCTGGCGCTCGGGCAGCCAGGTGCTGACCCAGCTCGTCTCCTGGGCCTCGACCCTGATCGTCATCCGCCTGCTCGCCCCGCAGGACTACGGCCTGTTCGCGATGGCGCAGGTGATGCTGACCCTGCTCAACACGATGAACGGCTGGGGTCTCGCCTCGGCGCTGATCCGCGAGGAAACCGTCAGCGAGGAACGGCTGCGCCAGACGCTGGGGATGCTGATCCTGCTCAACGGCGTGCTGGCACTGGTCCAGTTCCTCGCCGCGCCGCTGGTCGCGCTGTGGTTCGAACAGCCGATGGTGGCGGACCTCCTGCGGGTGCAGGCGGTGCTCTATCTCGCGGTGCCGTTCTGCGCCGTGCCACACGCGATGCTCTCGCGCCGGATGGACTTCCGCCGTCCGGCGCAGGTGCGCCTTGCCGCGGCCGTGGTCGGCGCGGTGACGGCGCTCACCGGCGCGTTGTCGGACTGGGGGGTGTGGACGCTGGTCGCCGCGCCGATGGCGATGCTGCTGACCGAGGCCGTGGGCATGACATGGGCCGCGGGTGCCCCGATCCGCCCGGTGTTCCGCTTCGGCGGGGCGGGGCACATCGCGGGCTTCGGCGGGGTGATGACCGCGACCCAGCTGTTCTGGTTCGCCCAGAGCCAGGCCGACATCGTGATCGCAGGACGCGTGCTCGATCCGCACGATCTCGGGGTCTACACCACCGGCCTGTTCCTCGCCCAGCTGCTCGCCGCCAAGTTCGTGCCGCCGATCAACGAGGTCGCCTATGCCGCCTATTCGCGCCAGCAGGCCGAGGGAGAGGCGGACATGATCGCCCCGGCCCTCATCGCCACGATCCGGCTGGTGATGCTGGTGGCGCTGCCGGCCTATGCCGGACTTGCCGTGGTCGCCCCGGTGCTGGTGCCGGTGCTGCTCGGCGAGAAATGGGTCGAGATCGCCCCGCTGCTGCCGATCCTTGCCGGCGCGATGGCGATGCTGACATTGCAGATCCTGTTCTCCCCCGCGACCAACGCGCGCGGCTTTCCCGGGATCGCGCTGAGGGTGACGGTGGTCGGCAGCGTCGTGATGCCGATCGCCTTCTTCACCGGATCGTGGTGGGGCCTCACGGGCTTCGCCTGGGGCTGGGTCGGAGGCATGGCGGTGCTGACGGGGGCGACGATCCTGCTGTCGCGCCCGGTGATCGGCTTCAGCCTGGCGGGCCTCGCCCGCGCGATCCTGCCGCCGCTCGCCGCTGCGCTGGCGATGGCGGCGGGGGTGGCGCTGGTGCTGCGGGGCCTCGCGGGGGCGCCCGATCTTGCCGCGCTCGCCATCGCGGTGCCGGTCGGCGTCGCGCTCTACCTCGGCCTCCTCCACCGGATCGCGCCCGATCGCCTTCTCGAGGCGCTGCGCTTCATCCGCAACCGCGGCGAGACCGGGAGCGCCGCCGTGCCCGCTCCGGCGGAGTGAACGCGCGGTGCCGGAACTGGCAAAAGCGCGCGATTGACTTGGGCCGAGCGATGCTCTTGTGCGGCGGCATGACCACCGCGCGCCCTGCCCCCGTCACCCGCCTCCATCCCGTCAACGGCATCGATCTCGCGGTCCACGAATGGGCGTCCAGGGGCGGCGGGGTGCCGCTCGTCTTCGCCCATGCGACGGGGTTTCACGGCCGGGTCTGGGACACGGTCATCGCGCATTTCCCGTCGCATCCCGCCCACGCCCTCGACCTGCGGGGGCATGGCCGCTCGCGCGCCGGGCCGATCACCGACTGGCGGCTTCTGGCCAGAGATGTCTCTGAATTCCTTGAGCAATCATCGCTGAGCGGTGTGATCGGCATCGGCCATTCGATGGGAGCGCACACCCTGCTCCAGGTCGCCGCCGACCGCCCAGGGGCGTTCGCCCGCCTGGTGCTGTTCGATCCGGTGATCCTCGCGCCCGAATTCTACGGCGCGGGCGAACCGCTCTACACCGCCGACAACCCTCACCCCGCGATCCGCCGCAAGCGCGACTTCCCATCCGCCGAGGCGATGATCGAACGCTTCGCCGCGCGCGATCCCTATGACCTGTTCGACCCCCGCGTGTTCGAGGATTACTGCCGCCACGGGCTTGTCCCCGCCGCTTCGGGCGAGGGGCTGGAACTCGCCTGCGCCCCCGAGGTCGAGGCCAGCGTCTATGCCTCGAGCCGCAGCAACGGCGGCATTCTCGAAGCGGCGCGGCGTGTCGATATCCCGGTGCTGGTGGTGCGCGCGCAGATGACCAGCCTCAACGATTTCAAGAGCTCGCCGACCTGGCCGGAGCTGGCGAAGGTGCTGCCGCAGGGGGTGGATCTCTACCGGCCGGACATGACCCACTTCCACCCCTTCCAGGACCCGGCGGATGCGGCGCGGATCATCGGGGACTTTGCAGGTTTCACGTGAAACATTGCCGGCAGCCTAGCCCGCTGCTTCGAGTATATCCTTGATATCGCTCTGGATATTCTGAAGCGCCGCAGCATCCGCCTGTAGGATTTGCGCCCCGATCTGGGCGGCCAGGCCGCCGTAGAAGGCCTTGAGGCTCGCCCCCAGCGGATGCCCGGGCGCGACCGATTTGGCCAGCCACAGCATGATCGTCTGGGCGCGCACGAGCGGTTCACGACCTGCCGACGACCCGCGCATGACCGCGCCATGCGCCTGCCCGATCGCGGCCTCGCACTCCTCCAGACAGATCCGCGTGAGATCCGCCCCGCCCGAAGCCTCGATCCGCGCCTCGAGCGCGACGCGGCGATAGGCGGCGGCGGGGTTGCGGGCGAGCATCTGCATCCCTGCGCCTCCCCCTTACCGTTCGCGCGCCGACCAGATGTCGACCTGCTGGCGGATGAAGGCGAGGGTCGACTGCGAGGCTGCCACGCGCCGCTCGGAGGCGGTGAATTCGCGGGTCAGACGCTCGCGCAGCGCCTCCTGCTGCTCGGCGATCCGCGCGAGGCGATCGTCGCTCGCCTGAAGCTGGCGCTGCAAGCGCCGCTGCGAGCCACCGAGCGAGCCCGGATCGGCGGCAAAGCCGGTCTCGCGCGCCAGCCGGTCGATCGCCGCGAACACGCCCGTCACCCCGGTGGTGAACATCGCCGCCGCGGCTTCGGGGCTGGTCTCGAGCGTGCGACCCAGCCGCGCGCTGTCGAGCCGGAAGGTGCCGTCGCGGTTCAGCGCCACGCCGAGGTCGCCGAGCGTGCGCGGCGCGCCATCGGGGGCCGAGGGCATCAGCACCTGTCCGGCAAGCGCCGCCAGATCGCGGCGCAGCTCGCGCGCGCCGGGATCGTTCCCCAGCTCGCCCCCGACCGGCGCGGCGAGGTCGTTGAGCTGCCCGACGATGTCGTTGAGCGCCGCGACGAGATCGGTCATCACGGCCGAGATCGCGGTGCTGTTGCCCGCGAAGGTGAGCGCGGTCGGCGCGCCCGCATTGGTGCCCGTCAGCGTCAGGCCGAAGCCCCCCGGCAGGCCGGTGACGCGGTTGGTGGGGCTGGTCATGGCCACCCCGTCGAGCCGGAAGGCGGCATCGCGCGCGGTGCCGGTGCGCAGCGTGTCGCCCTCGGCGGGCGTCCAGGCGAGATAGCGCGGATCGCCCGCCGCGAGCGGCGGCGCGGGGTCGGGATCGGGCGGCGCGGACGGTGGCAGCGCGGCTTCGAGCACGAAGCCGTTCGCCGCACCTTCCTGCCCCTTCAAGACCAGCTGCGCGCCGCCCGTGCCGGTGGCGACATAGGCCTGCACGCTCCCCCCGCTCGCCTGGGTGATGCGGGCCGCGAGGCTGGCGAGGGTGTCGGTCTCGGTCAGGGTGATCTCGATCGGGGCGCGGGCCACGTCGGGGGTGAAGCTGGAGGCACCCGCCGTGCCGAAGCGCAGGGTCAGCGTGCCCTCCCCCACCAGCGCGTCGCGGCTGGCGAAGGGGCGGCTGAGCAGCGTCTGGCCCGAAGCGAGCTGCGTCACCTCGAGCGCGAAATTCCCCCGCGGCGAGGCGCCCGGGGACACGTTCACCGTGGCGACCGCGGCATTGGCGAGCGTCCCGCGCGGGGCGAGGTCGCCGTTCCGGATCCGGTCGCCGAGCGCGCTCGCCAGCTCGTTGACCGATCGGCGCAGCTGCCCCGCGGCCGAGATCTGCGCCTCCAGCGTCGTCCTGCGCGCCGTCAGCTGGTTGCGCTGCGCCGCGAAGCTGGCGGCGGAGATGTCCTGCGCCAGCTTGATGAAATCGACGCCGCTGCCTGCGCCGAGGGCCGAGATGATCGAGGAGCCTGCGGTTGTCATGGCACGGATAACGGGTGCGGGCGGGGAAGTTTAAGCATGGTTCTCGGGCCTCCCGTCCCCGTCGAACCTCAGCCCCTGCGGCACCTCCACCACCGGGCGGCGCGGGCGCTGGCCGCGCTTCAATGCCATGACGAAGGCGACGAGCGAGGCGAGCGCGACGTAGAGCTCCTCGCGCACCATCTGGTTCGGGCGGGTGGTGAAATAGACCGCGCGGGCAAGCTGAGGGTATTCGAGCACCGGAAGGCCTTCCTCCGCCGCGATCTCGCGCATCGCGAGCGCGGTCTCGCCCCGGCCCTTGGCGAGCAGCAGCGGGGCGGGGGCGCGGGCCGGGTCGTAGGTCAGGGCCACGGCGAAGTGCAGCGGGTTGACGATGATGAACTGCGCCTCCTTCATCGCCTTGGCGACGCCCCCGCGCGCCAGATCGCGCTGGCGCTGGCGGCGGGCGGCACGCATCTCGGGCGAACCCTCGGCCTGCTTGTTCTCCTCGCGCATTTCCTGAAGGCTCATCTTCAGCCGCTTGTCGCGCTGGAAGCGTTGCAGCGGGTAATCGATCGCGGCGATCGCCACGAGGCCGACCAGCAGCGCGCCCACGAGGCTGGCGATCGCCTCGGCGGCCTGCGCCAGCTGCGCCTCGAGCGGGAGGGTGCCGAGCATCAGCAGTTGCGGCACGCGGTCCCTGCCCCACCACCACGCGATCCCGCCCAGCAGGGCGAGCTTGGCGAGGCCCTTGCCGAGCTCGATCAGCCCCTGCCAGCCGAGGATGCGCCTGAAGCCGGCAAGCGGGTTGATGCGGGAGGGCTTGAAGGCGGTGTTGCCGATGACGAAGCGCCCGTCCGCCCCGCCCAGCAGCACCTGCGAGACGGCGGTGACGGCGGCGACGATCAGCCCCAGTGCGATCACCGGCGGCAGCGCGGCCAGCGCCGCATCGCCCATAGCCGCGCCCGGGGTGAAGCCTTCGAGCGCGCGGCGGTCGAAGACGAAGCCGGCGCGCGCGATCCGCGCCATGCCCTCGTTGAGCCACGCACCCAGCCCCCACAGCGCCAGCGCGCCCGCGCCCGTGGCGGCGGCGACGCCGAGCTCCTTCGAGCGCAGCACGTCGCCCTTCTTCGCCGCGTCCTGCCGCCGCTTGGGGGTGGGGGCGAAGGTCTTTTCGCCGGCGGTCTCCTCGGCCATGTCAGGGTTGGCCCACGAGCGCGGCGGACTGGTCGAGCGCGGCCTCGATCACCCAGCGCATCTGCCCGGCCATCACCGGCATGGCGATGATCAGCGCCGCGATCCCCGCCAGCACGCCAGCCGGCAGGCCGAGCGCGAAGAGGTTCAGGGCCGGAGCGGAGCGGGCGACGAGGCCGGTGACGATCTGCACCAGCAGCAGCACCAGCACCACCGGCAGGGCGATGGCGGCGGCAGCGGCGAGGCCGTAGCCGAAGAACATCACCACCGCCTCGGCCCGCCACGCGCCGAAGGCGAACTGCCCGGCGGGCAGCAGGCGGTAGCTTTCGACCAAGAGCTCGAACCACAGCAGGTGCGCGCCGGTGGCGAAGAAGAGCAGGCTCATCACCAGCCCGAAGAAGGTGCCGAGCGCGCCTGCCTGCGCGCCGCTTGCCGGATCGATCGAGGTGGCGATGGCAAGCCCCATCGTGCCGGAAATCTGCTCGGCGGCGAGGAGCGGGACGGCGAAGGCGAGTTGCAGCACGAAGCCGAGCATCAGCCCGACCGCGATCTCGTGCAGCACGGCGAGGATCGCGGCGATGCTGAGCATGGCGGGCGGCGGGGCGATCGGCACCCAGGCGGCGATGAAGTGGCCGAGCACGAGGGAAAGGAGGATGCGCAATTCCACCGGCACCGCCGTCCCCCCCACCATCGGCGCCGCCATCAGCGCCGCGCCGCAGCGGATCGAGAGGAACAGGATCTGCCACAGCTGCGCCTCGATGCTGCCGAGGCCGAAATCGAGGACGTTCACGCCGCCCCCCTCACGCCGCAAGCCCTGCGACCTGCGCCATGATCTCGCGGGTGAAATCGGCGAGCAGCCCCATCATCGCCGCGCCCAGCACGACGAAGACCAGCGCGGTGATCGCGAGCTTGGGGATGAAGGAGAGCGTCTGCTCGTTCACCGAGGTCGCGGCCTGGACGATCCCGACCACAAGGCCCACGATCAGCGTCGCGATCAGCACCGGCCCTGCGATCAGCGCCGTCACCCACAGGGTCTGATCGGCGAGCGCAAGAAGCTGCGCGTCCTCGGTCATGTCGCGAAGCTCAGGGCGAGGCTGCCCATCAGCAGCGCCCAGCCGTCGACCAGCACGAACAGCAGCAGCTTGAAGGGCAGCGAGATGATCGTGGGCGAGAGCATCATCATGCCGAGGCTCATCAAGACGCTCGCCACGACGAGGTCGATGACGAGGAAGGGCAGGAAGATCATGAAGCCGATCTGGAAGGCGGTCTCGAGCTCGCTGGTGACGAAGGCGGGGAGCAGGATCGAGAAGGGCACCTCCGCGCCGCTCCTGAAGGTGCCGCCGCCGGCGATGTCGGTGAACATCACGAGGTTCGCCTCGCGGGTCTGGGCGAGCATGAAGGCGTGGAAGGCCTCGCCCGCCTTGCCAATCGCGGCATCGGCAGACAGCGCGCCGGCGGCATAGGGGGCGATCGCCTGCGCGTTCACGATGTCGAGCGTGGGGGCCATGACGAAGAGCGAGAGGAACAGCGCGAGCCCCGCCAGAACCTGCCCCGGGGGCGAGCCCTGCAACCCCAGCGCCTGGCGCAATATGGCCAGCACCACGAGGATGCGCAGGAAGCTCGTCATCATCAGCACCAGCGCGGGCAGGATGGTGAGCAGGCCCATCACCACCAGCAGCTGGAGCGAGAGGCTCAGGGGGCTGTCATCGCCGGCGCCCTCATCGCCCAGCGCGCGCTCGATGGCGGTGCCCACGCCTGCCGCGACCGGGTCGGGCACCGGCGCGGCGGCGAGCGCCATCTGGGGCGCGCAGAACATGGTTAACGCGGCAAGGCACAGCAGGGCCGCGCGCAAAAGCGGGAGGCGGTGCATCATTCCGTCTCCACCTGCGTGTCGGGGGTGGCGGGGGCCTCGCGCAGCCCGGCTTCGCCAAGGCGCACCATGCCCTGCCGGGTGCAGCCCACAAGGATCTCGCGATCATGGAAGCGCACCACGGCGAGCTTCATGCCGGGCGCGATCAGGCTGGTCTCGACCAGCTGGAGCTGCCGGCCCGTCCCGGCGCCCGCGCCCGGCATCTGGCCGAGCCGGGTCTGGAGCCAGCGGGTCAGCCACAGACTCCCCCAGATCAGCCCCGCCAGGACCGGCAGCAGCAGCGCGAGGCGCAGGAGATATTCGAGCATCGGCCCGGTCCCGGCCCGTTACAGCGCGTCGTCGAGCGCGCCCGGCGCGGGAGCGGGAGCGGGAGCGGAATCGGTCGCCGCTTCCGGTGCGGCAGCCTCGCCTGCAGGCGGCAGCTCCTCGCCCTCCTCGCCCAGCAGGCTCACGATCCTGAGGGCAAAGCGCCCCTTCTCGGCCACCACCTCGCCGCGCGCGATAACGCGGCCATTGGCCGTGACGTCGAGCAGTTCGTCGGTCATCCGGTCGAGCGGCACAGTGCTGCCCTCGCCCAGCATCAGGACATCGCGCAAGGGCATCTCGGCGCGGCCGAGCTCGACCGAAAGGCGCACGGCAACGTCCCCGAAGCGGGCGAAAGCGGCGGGTTGATGGACGGTCATGATGCGATCCCTTCGGATGGGGTGGAAACGACAGGCGGAATGCGGGTGAGGCGGATCGCCATGCGATCCTCGGCGGTGCCGACGCTGCCGTGGCCGACCAGCGTCTCGCCCGCCATCAGCGGCACCTGCCGGCCGATCGCGAGCGGGATCATGTCGCCCGGGCGCAGCGTCTGGAGGCGCGCCAGCGAGAGGTCGAACTCGGCCAGAACCACGTGGAGCGGGACCGGCACGGCGGCAAAGGGCGCGGCGAGCCCGCTTGCCGGGGCGCGGGGCGCGCGCGGGCGCGGGGGTCGCCCGCCGCCGGGCAGCAGACGCGTCATCCGCTCGGCGGCCACGGCCAGCACCGCGCGCCAGGTGCAGCCCTGGCGGTTGGCGATCTCGAGTGTGAAGACCAGCGCCCCGGCATCGAGCGCGAAGGGCTTGAGGCGCGCGGCGCTCTCGCTGCGCACGATCACCTCGCCGCGGCTCGCCAGCCCCGCCGGGGGCGGCAGGTCGCCGAACCCCGCGACCGTGATGGCCCCGGCGATCATCGTCGCCGCCTCCTCGGTCAGCAGCGCGGCCGAGCGCGGCAGCGCCTCGGGCACGTTCCCCGTCACCCGCCCGTCGCCGCCGAAACTGCGGTCGGTGAGCGCGATGGCAGTGGCGAAATCGAAGCTGACGAGCGCGGTCTCCCCGCCCGCCCCGCAGCGGATCAGGGCATTGGCGGCGAGCGGCCCGATGCGGCGCAGCGCGTCGGCGCCGGTCATGCGCTCGGGCTCGGCAATGCTCACCTCGAGCCGGTCGCCCGAGAGCAGGGCCGAGAGGTCGTCGGCCAGCAGCCGCCCCAGATCGCGCCGCCAGGCCGCCATCAGCGCGGCGCTTTCGGCCGGGTTGGGGCCGCGTTCGGTGAGTTCGGCGCAATGCAGCGCGGCGGCGCGCGCGGGGGCGAAGGCGTGCTTCATCCTCATTGGACCAGGAACCCCCGGAAGTGGACGGCGTCGATCCCGCCGAAGCCTTCGTTCTCCTCGAGCACCTGGTTGACCGCCTTGGTCAGCCGCCCGGCGAGGCGCTTCTTGCCCTCGACGTCATAGGCCTCGGCCTCGGTGGTGGCAGCGAGCTGGGCGAGGATCGCCGAGCGGATCGCCAACTCGTGCGTTTTCACCCATTGCAGCACCCGTCCGTCGCGGCGGGTCGAGACTGCCAGCTCGACCTGCACCAGCCCCGGCGAATCCGCGAGGTTGGAGGTGAAGCTTTCGGCGAAGGAGTAATAGGCGGTGCGGTACTTGCTCCCGCCCTCGCCATAGACGGGGGCGGCGGCGTCCTTTTCCTTCTCGGCGCCGGGCAGGGGATAGGGATCGGCATCGGTCTTGAGCACCAGCTTGGGCTCGTCGGGCTCCTTCGCGCCGCCGCCCCCGCCGATCAGGCCCATCGCGAAGGCGCCATAGGCCCCGCCCGCGCCAACCCCGAGCAGAAGCACCGCGCCGAGGATGATCTTGATCATCCCGCCCTTGCCGGACTTGCCGCCGCCATCGGCGCCCTCGGCCTTGTCCTTACCCTTGGCCATGCCCTGTCAGCTCCCTTGCCTTGCCCATGCGATCAGGCGAACAGGCCGCCCGGTGCCCTCGAGGCGCCCGCGGGGTCCTCCTCCGGCTCCCCCGCGCGGGCCGCGAGTGCGGCGGCGGTCGAGGGGCGGCGGTGGTCCGGCGCAGCCTCGCCGTCACGGCCACCCGATTGGCCCGGGTATGGTTGAGACGATCCTTGGCCCCCGTTAGGGGAAGCCCCGTAGCGTTGGTCGCCTGTCCCGTTCTGGCCCATCCCCGTGCCGCCGTCGGTCGCCGCCGGGAGCGGGGCGAGCGCCCGCTCGGCGAGTGCGGCCTGGATCGCCGGGACGAAGCCCGGATCGCGGCTGGCCAGCACCGCGCGCCACTGGTCGGGCGCGGCCGGTTCGAGCCGCAGCGCAATCATCCCGAACTCGGCATGGCGCACGACCATCTCGGGCCGCTGGGCGCGGAGGGCCTCGCGCAGGGTGCCGGCCTGGGCGATGGCGGTCTCGACCGGCGCGGACGGACCGGACAGGCGGGGCTCGGCGGCGGGCTGGGGCGCGGGCGAGGTCTGCGGGGGCAGAGGCGCGGGCGCGGCGGGCACCGCGCTCGCAACCGGCGTGTTCGACGGGGCGGGGGCGGGCGCAGGGAGGGCGTCCGGTCCCGGCTCCGGCAGAGCGGGTTCGGCGACCGGGAGTGCAGAGGGCACGGACAAGGCCGGCACCGCAGGCGCCGCCGGATCGGCAGCGGCTGCGCGCGGCGCGGCCCCCCGCGCCAGCGCAACCCTCGCCGGAGCGGGCGCATCCGCGCCGGTCACGGGCACCGCAAGCGCGCCCGCCCGTGCCAGCGCGAGGGGCGCGGCGGCGGGAACGGTCACGGGGGCGGCAAGGATAATGGCGGGAGGAAGGGGCGCCTCGACCGGCGCGGGCAGGGCAGCGGGTGGCTCCGGCGCAACCGCAGGCGTCACGCCGGCAGGCACGGGCGGCGGTGACGGGGCAGCAGGCACGGTTTCCGCCGCGAAAGGAAGGGGTGCGGACGCTTCGCGCGGTTCGGCGGCTTCGTCCGGTTCGGCCCGGCGCGGAGCCCCGGTCAGGATGACATCGGGTGCCGCTGTCGTTCCGGCAGGCGCGGCGGATGCCGGTCGCGGGTCGCGCATCGCCGCAGGCGCGCGGGGCGCAGCCTGCGTCACCGGCACGGGCACGGGGGCAGGGGGCGCTCCGGCAGCCGGGGCGGATGCAGGCGGGCGCAACGCAGCCGCTTGCGGGGCAGCGTGCGGCAAGATCTCGCCCCCGT
Source organism: Porphyrobacter sp. THAI-01a (assembly GCF_056868655.1). Classification (NCBI taxonomy): domain Bacteria; kingdom Pseudomonadati; phylum Pseudomonadota; class Alphaproteobacteria; order Sphingomonadales; family Erythrobacteraceae; genus Porphyrobacter; species Porphyrobacter sp. THAI-01a. The sequence continues at coordinate 3,003,958 of NZ_CP180579.1, forward strand.
CCGGCAGAAACCGGCCGTCCGGCAGCCGGTCCGCAGCAGGAGCCGGCGGCGCAGGGACCTCTTGCGCAGGCCCGCGGGAACAGACGGGTGCCGCTTCCTCCGGCATGGTGAGGAAGGGCAGGCTCGCCGCGCCCGGCAGGGGCCGGTCCTCCGCCTGCGTCCCGTGCTGAAGGGCAGGCGGCGGCGGGAGGGCGGCAGCGCCGAGAAGCGCGGCGAAATCCAGCCCGCCGCCGCTCGCCGCGCCCGCGCCCCTGCCCCTGCCCATGCCCATGCCCATGCCCATGCCCATGCCTGCGCCGGTGTCCGGCAGGCCGGATGCGGGCAGCGGCAGTGCGGGCGTGGCGGGCAGTTCGGGCAGGAAGGGGATCATGGCGGGCAACCTCGTTGCGGCTTCAGTCAGTTGTGCGGGCGGCTGTGCAACTTGCGTGCCAGCGGCACGGCGCGCGCCGCCTCGCGGCGATCCTTGGCGGCGGCAAGCGCAGCGCGCGCCTCGGCGGCCAGCTCGGCGAGCCGCCGCGCGCGGGTCTCGGCGCAGGTCAGGGTCTCGGCCTGCCAGTCGCGCTGGCGGGCGGCATCGCGCGCCGCCTCCCCGGCCTGGACGGCCAGCCTGGCGAGCCCCGCGGTGAACTCGGCACGCGCGGCCAGCGCCGAGCCGGTGGTCGGCCCCTTGCCCGGCGCGCTCGCCGCCACAAGCCGCTGGCTGCGCGCGGCGAGCGCGGTGCTGCGCGCCTCGGCCTCGAGCGCCTCGGCCAGCGCGCGCAGGGCCTGCCTGCGCGCCACCTCGGCGATCAGACTCTGGCGGCGGAGCAGCGCGAGGCGGCGCGCCTCACGCATCGGCAGGGGCCATCAGCGCGAGCAGCGCGGCATGGCTCTCCGCCAGCGCCACGGCCTGCCCGCGCGGCTGGGTGAGGAAGGCGTCGATCGGGCCGCTCAGGGCCAGCGCCTCGTCGAGCAGCGGGTCGCCGCCCGCGCGGTAGGCGCCCATCATCACCAGATCGCGCCCGCTCTCGCGCGCCGCGATCAGACCCCTCAGACGCCGCGCCGCGGCGGCGACGGGCGCGCTCACCACATCGTCCATCACCCGGCTCAGCGAGGCGGGCACGTCGATCGCGGGATAGTGCCCCCGCGCCGCCAGCTCGCGTGAAAGGACGATATGCCCGTCGAGGATCGCGCGCGCGGTGTCGACCACCGGATCGTTGGCATCGTCCCCGTCGGCGAGCACGGTGTAGATCCCCGTCACCGCCCCGCCGCTGCGCGCGGAATTGCCTGCGCGCTCGACAAGGCGCGTGATCGCCGCCAGCGCGGAGGGCGGATAGCCCCGTGCCGCGCCCGGCTCGCCCAGCACCAGCGCCAGCTCGCGCGCGGCGTGGGCGACGCGGGTGAGGCTGTCGAGGATCAGCAGCACGCGCTTGCCCTTCGCCCGGAAGTATTCTGCGATGGAGGAGGCATATTGCGCCGCCCGCAGCCGCAGGTTCGGCGCGTGGTCGGCGGGCACGGCCACCACCACGATCCCCCCGCGCCGATGCCCGGCCATGTGGCGGTTCACGAAGTCCGAGACCTCGCGCGCCCGCTCGCCGATCAGCGCGACGACGGTGACATCGGCGACCGCGTGGCCCGCGATGGTGTCGACCAGCACCGATTTGCCCACGCCCGATCCGGCCATGATCCCGAGCCTCTGCCCGACACCCATCGCGCACAGGGCATTGATCGCCCGCACCCCGCAATCGAAGGGTTGTTCGACACTCGCCCGCTCGAGCGCGCCCTCGCGCCTCCCGGCGAGCGGCCAGACCTCCTTGCAATCGAGCCGGGGGCCGCCGTCGACCGGCTCGCCCAGCGCGTCGACCGCGCGGCCCAGCAGCGCCTCGCCGACCCGCACCTCCCCCGGCTGCCCCAGCCCCCGCACCCGCGCCTGCGGGCGCAGCAGCATGGCATCGCCCAGCAGCATCATCAGCGAATGTCCGGCGCGAAAGCCGATCACCTCGGCAAGGCACTCGGCCCCCGCATCGTTCTCGATCAGCCCCAGCGAGCCCACGGGAAGGGGCAGGCCCGCGACCTCGATCAGCCCGCCGTCGCAGGCGACCACACGCCCCGTCAGCACCGGCCCGGCGGCGACCGGCGCGGTGCGCATCCGGGCGAGGTCGAGCTGGAGTTCGGCGATCATGGGCGCAGCGCGGCGGCGATGGCGCGGCGCCATTCGGCAGGGCCGTCTGCCACCGAGCCGTCGGGCCCCTCGATCACGACACTGCCGGGTTCGAGCGAAGGATCGCCCGCGACCCGCATCGTGCCAAGCGCCTCCTCGCCGAGCAGGGCGATGTCGTCGGGATGGAGATGCAGCACCAGCGCCTCCGGTGCCTCGCCGATCCGGCGCGCGGCATCGCGGCATCGCGCCAGCAGCCCTGCCGGATCGCGCGCCGCCTCGCCGAGCACAGCCTCGCACAGCGCGGCGACGGTGGCGGCGAGGTCATCGGCGAGCACGCCGAGCGCGGCCTCGTCGAGCGCGCGGAACGTCAGCCGCAGGGCCCGCTGGCGCGCCATTCGCGCCTCGCCTTCGGCCTCGGCAGCGGCGCGGCCCTCGGCAAAGCCTTCGGCGCGCGCAAGGGCGATGGCCTCGGCCAACGGATCGGGAGCGGGCTCGGCGGCTTCGCGTTCGGGGAGCGGCTCGGGCAGATCGGCCTCCCGAGCAGGCTCGCCGAACAGCGCAGCCTCGCGGAAGGCGCCCGCCGTATCCAGCAGGGCGAGCCACTCGGGCGCATCCGTATCGGAGGCGAAGTCGACATCGGCCCCGGCCAGGCGGCCGAGCCAATCAGACGAATTCGCCATTGCCGCTTCCGATCACGATCTCGCCCGCATCGGCAAGCCCGCGGGCGATCTCGACGATTGCCTTCTGCGCCGCGGCAACCTCGCTCCTGGCCAAGCGCCCGCGCAGTTCGATCTCGTCGCGCACACCGTCCGCCGCGCGGCTCGACATGGCGGCGAAGAAGGGCGCGCGTTCGGGCTCCCTGAGGCCCTTCAGCGCATCGACCAGCTTCTCGTTGTCGACATCGCGCAGCAGGCGGCCCATCGACATCGGGTCGAGTTCGAACAGCATCTCGAAGGTGAACAGCTCCTCCTCGATCTTCTCGGCCAGCGGCGCGTCGCGCTCGGCAATGGCGGGGAGCACGGTGTTGCGCAGCTCGCCCGCGGCAAGGTTGATGAGGTTCGCCGCATCGCGCGGGCCGCCCAGCATCAGCGCCGCCGTGCCGTAGGTCGCGCTGATGCGCTGGGTCAGCAGCGTGTCGATGGTGGCGACCGCGGCCTGCGAGATCGCGCCGCTCTTCGCCACGCGCTCGACCACGAGGGTCTGGAGCTCGAGCGGGAGCATCGCCAGCACCGCGGCGGCGGGTTCGGGATCGATCAGCAGCAGCAGCGCGGCGATCACCTGCGGGTGCTCGTCGAGGATCAGCCGCACCAGCACGCCCGGCGCAAGCCACTTCGCCAGTTCGAGACTGCGCGGCGCCGCTTCGGGTTCGATGCGCTGCATCATGCTTTCCGCGCGCGCCGGGCCCAGCGCCTTGTCGAGCAGGCTGCGCACGCGGTCGTCGCGCCCGCGCCGGGGCAGGACCTCGCGCGCCGCCTCGCCCGCGAAATCGGCGAGCGCCTCGGCCATGTGCGGCTGCTCGATCTCGCCCAGCGCCAGCATCGCCGCGCCGAGCTTCTCCAGCTCCGCCGGGGAGAGGCGCGCAAGCAGGCCGGTCGCCTCCTCGTCGCCGAGCAGCATCAGGAACACCGCGGCACGATCGACCCGGCTGAGCAGGGCGGGCGCAGGAGTGGACGCAGGGAGCGGTTCGGGGATCATGCCGCCTCCGCCTCGGGCCCGCGCGCGTCGGGCGCCTCGAGCATCCGCTGCAACGCCTCGACCGCGCGTTCGGGCTGGCTCGCGGCGAGACGGCGGGCGAGTTCGACCTGGCGGGGCAGGTCATCGAGCGCGATGCCGTTGTCCCCGGCGAGCGCGGTTCCTGCCCCGTCGGAATCGCCGGCCGCGATGGCGACCGTGTCCTCGCCCGGTGCGGGAGCCGCGGCATCGTCCCGGCCCTTACCCCTGAGCTTGCCGATCAGCGGGCGCACCGCGAGGAGCAGCACCAGCAGCACCGCGATCAGCGCCGTGCCGTAGCGCACCAGCATCGCGAACCACGGCTGTTCGTAGAAGGCAGGCGGTTCGAGCGTTGCGGGCTCGAACTTGCTCGCCGCGACCTCGACCTTGTCGCCGCGCTGGGCATCGGCGCCCACGGCGGCGCTAACCAGCGCCTGCAATTGCTGCGCGGTCAGCGGGGCAGCGGCCTTCAAAGCCTTGTCGCTGACCGCGACCGCGACCGAGAGCTTCTTGAGCCGCCCCGGCCCGGCGGTGGTGACGGCGACCTCGCGGCCCAGTTCATAGGCGCGGTCGGTGGCGGTTTCGGTGTCGGTGGCGCCGGCAGCGGCGGGGGCAGCGGGCTGCGGCGCGCCGTCGACCAGCTGCGCCTGCGGGGGCGGAGTATTGGCCGCGACGCCCGGCACGCCGCCCGCGGGCGCAGCCCCGGTGCGGGTCGCCTCGCGCGCGCTTTCGGTCCGGATCGAGCCTTCCTTTTCATAGGTCTCGCGCGCGGTGGTGACTTCCTCGCGGTCGAGCTCGACCTGCACCTGCGCGCTGAAATTGCCCTCGCCCAGAAGGGGGAGCAGCAGGGCATCGAGCTGTTCGCGCAGCTTCGCCTCGTGCTCGCGCTGGAGCGTCAGACCCTCGCCCGCCGCCTCGCGCGGGTCGGAGAGCAGGCGGCCGTTCTGGTCGACCACCCGCACCGCATCCGCGCTCATCCCCGGCACCGAGGCGGCGACGAGATTGACGATCGCGCCGACCTGATCCTGCGAAAGGTTGCGCCCGCTCACCAGCCGCACCATCACCGAGGCGCTGGGCGGGTTGTTCTCGCGCACGAAGACCGAGCGTTCGGGGGTGGCGAGATGGACGCGCACGCTCTCGATCCCGTCGATCTCGCGGATCGTCAGCATCAGCTCGCGTTCGCGGGCGAGGCGCAGGCGTTCGCCCTCCAGTGTGCGCGAGGTGCCCAGCGGCATCGCGTCGAGCATCGCCTCGGCCCCTTCGGGCGCGGCGATCCCGGCATTGCTCGCGACCAGCATCTTGGCGCGGTAGACGTCGCCCTCGGCGACCGAGAGCGCGCCGGTTCCGTTGTCGATGCTGTAGCCGATCCCGCCCGCCTCGAGCGTTTCGACAACCTTCGCGCGCTCGGCGTCCGTCAGGCTGGTGTAGAGCACGCGGTCGGGGCCGGAGGAAATCGCCATCCACAGCGCCGCCGCCGCGGCGAGCGCGCCGACGCCCGCCAGCGCGGGCAAGGCGCGGGCGAGAGCGGGCTGGCCGAGGAAACCGGCGACCTGCGGCGGGACCATCCCGCGCCATCCGCCGGCGGCAGGCGCGGCGGGCAGGCCCGGGGGATCGGCGGGAACGGGCAGAGCGGCGTCGGCCATCTATCAGCCCCCCATCCGCATGATGTCTTGATAGGCGTTGAGGAGCTTGTTCCGCACCTGCAATGTCGCCTCGAAGGCAACGCCCGCCTCCTGCCGCGCCAGCATCACCTGGGCGATGTCGGTGACCTGGCCGCGCTCGTAGGCGACCTGCATCGCGCTCGAATGCTCCTGCACCGCGCTGACCTGCCTGAGGGCCGTGTTGAGCGTGTCGGCAAAGCCCGCGCCCGGCGCCCGGCCGGGGGCCTGGAGCGCGCCGCCCGTTTCGCTCGCTGCGCGCACGGCGCGCAGGGCAGCGCTGCGGGCGAGCACCTGACTGCGCAGCGCCATCACGTCCTCGACGCCGAAGCCTGTCCTGAGGGCGCTCATGCCGCACCTCCTGCTGCCGCGAGCATCCCGGCCCCGCGCATCGAGGCGAGGCGGTAGCGCAGGGTGCGCTCGGAGATGCCGAGACTGCGGGCTGTGGCGGCGCGGTTGCCGCCGTGGCGGCTGAGCGTCTCGAGGATCGCCCGCGCCTCGGAGACGAAGGCGACATCGGAAAGCGAGCGCGGCGTTGCGGCGGCAACGGGCACCGGCATGGCGGGCGCGGCCTCGGCGGCGGGGCGCACGGCGGTGTCGAAGACGATGTGCCCGGGCGCGATCGCCGCCGCGTCGCCCGCGAGCAGGATCGCGCGGCGGATGACGTTCTCGAGCTCGCGGACATTGCCCGGCCAGGCATGGCTCTCCAGCGCCGCGAGGGCATCGCCCGCGATCCAGCCCGGCTGCCCGGGGGCGGGCGCATGGCGCAGCAGCATCGCGAAGGCGAGCGGGGCGATATCGCCGGGCCGCTCGCGCAGCGCGGGCAGGCGCAGGGGGAAGACGTTGAGGCGGTAGAGCAGATCCTCGCGGAAGCGCCCGGCGGCGGCCTCCTCGGCGAGGTTGCGGTTGGTGGCGGCGATCACGCGCACGTCGACTCTCACCGGCTTCGTCGCGCCAAGCGGCAGCACCTCGCCCTCCTGAAGCGCGCGCAGCAGCTTGGCCTGGAGCACCAGCGGCAGTTCGCCGATCTCGTCGAGCAGCAGCGTGCCGCCGTCGGCCGCGCGGAACAGGCCCTCGCCCGCCTCGGCCGCGCCGGTGAAGGCGCCCTTGCGGTGGCCGAACAGCAGCGCCTCGAGCATGGCTTCGGGCATGGCGGCGCAGTTGACCGCGACAAAAGGGCCGCCCTCGCGCGCCGAGAGGCGGTGGACGAAGCGCGCCAGCACCTCCTTGCCGGTGCCGGTCGGTCCTTCGAGCAGGACGGGGATGTCGCTCGCCGCGATGCGCTCGGCGAGGGTCAGCAGGGCGAGCGACTGCGGATCGCCCGCGACCGGCCAGCCCCCTTGCGCCGATGCCGCGATCAGCGCCGCACGGGCCGAGGAAAGGGCTGCGGGATCATAGGAAAGCGTAACGCGGTTGGTGCCGGTCAGCGCCAGCGCGGGCGCGGTGCCCTCTGCGTGATCGAGCGTGATCGCGATCTTGCCGCCGCGCGCGATTCCCGCCGCCATCTGGGGGGGCAGGCCGTCGCCGAGCACGATCCGGTCGCGCTGCCAGCTGCCGCCCATCAGCGGCACCGTCATGCCGATCAGCATGTCGTGCCCGCCGCCGCTGCCTTGCGTCGCCTCGCGCGGCGGTGCTGCCCTGCGGCGGATCGCGCCGTTCGCCGGTTGCATCATGCTTGCCCCTGCTTGTGTTGCCTGTGGCAAGTCCCTGCCGCACACAGGCTGGACACGAGGCAAATTTAAGCCCCCGTAGCTTCCCCTAGACGGGCCACGGCGAGCCCCCGGGCGGAGCCGGTCGGGCCCCGGAGCGGGTCGGGAGCGAATCCTCTATACCTCTGTTTTATCAAATATATTTTTCCGGCTTAAACATCCTGCCGCATGGCCGCTCTTAGGGCCAGCAGCGACGGGCCTGTTCGTCCTGCCTGACCATTCGGGAGTTTGAACAATGAACGTGATCAACACCAACACCTCGGCCCTGCGTGCCACCAACTCGGCCGTCGCGGCCGGCAAGATGCTCGGCACCGCGATGGAGCGCCTATCGAGCGGCAAGCGCATCAACAGCGCCGCCGACGACGCCGCCGGCCTTGCGATCGCCAACTCGATGACCTCGCAGATCCGCGGCATGCAGCAGGGCGTGCGCAACGCCAATGACGGGATCAGCCTCGCCCAGACGGCGGAAGGCGCGCTGAACGAAGTGACCAACATGCTCCAGCGCATCCGCGAACTGGCGGTGCAGGCCGGTTCGGACACCTATGCGGCAACCGACCGCACCAACATCCAGGCCGAAGTGACCGAGCTCAGCGCGCAGATCGGCCAGATCGTGACCAACACCGAATTCAACGGCATCGCCGTGCTGACCCAGACCGCGAACATCACCGTTCTGGCCGGCGCCAACGATTCCGACGCGATCGACCTGACCATGACGGATCTCAGCGCGATCGGATCGGCGACCTACACGATCACGGGCGCCGACGGCACCGCTGCACGAGCGGCGCTCGCCACCATCGACACCAACCTCGAAACCGTCTCGACCGCCCGCGCCACGCTCGGTGCAGGCCAGAACCGCCTCCAGTCGGCGGTCAACAACCTGACCAACGTATCGACCAACCTGTCGGATGCCCGTTCGCGGATCCAGGACACCGACTACTCGGTGGAAACCACCGCGCTCGCCAAGGCGCAGATCCTCGGCCAGGCCTCGACCGCGATGCTGGCCCAGGCCAACCAGTCGCAGCAGAACGTGCTGTCGCTGCTGCGCTAAGCCGCCCATCCCCGCAACCCGCCCCTTTCCCCTGGGGACGGACCGGCAAGCCCGGAGCCTTGCGGCTCCGGGCTTCTCGCTGTCCGAACGCGGGACAGCAAGAAGCCGGCGCGGAAGCCGCACAGATTCAGGCTTTACGATTAGTTAACAAGACGTAAACTCACCCTAAAAAAATACGAGTCGCTTCAAGCTTTTGGATGAAAATCACGGGCCGCGGGGGGCGGCTGACGCGGGAATTTGCGCGCAGATCCCGGCCCCCTTGGTGCGACGGGGGGGAATTGTCATGAAAGTTCAAGTGGTGCTCAGCGCCTCGGCGCTGGCAATTGCGGCGGCTGCGCCCGTTCTGGCACAAAGCAACCAGTCTTCTGTCACCCAGACCGGCACGAACGGTGCGGTCACCGTGACCCAGTCGGGCAGCGACGGCATCTCGACCGTGACGCAGGGCGGCAATCTGAATCGGGCAACGCTCGACCAGTCGGGCAGCCTCAACACCTCGACCATCACCCAGGACAACGGCACCGGCAGCTCCGACGACAACAACACCGCGAACGTCACGCAAAGCGGCAGCGAGAACGTGTCGGTGGTCTCGCAGACCAACGACTTCTCGACCGCCACCGTCGTCCAGGAGAATGACAGCAACGAGTCCGACATCTCGCAAAGCGGCGATCTCGATCTGGCCAGCGTCACCCAGACCGGGTCGGACAACGATTCCGACCTCCTGCAGTCGGGCAACCTCAACACCGCGACGATCGCGCAGGGGGGTGACGGCAACACCTCGACCATGACCCAGTCGAGCGGGCTCAACCAGGCCATCGTGACCCAGGACGGCAACGACAACACCTCGCTGGCGACCCAGGAAGGTGTTGGCGCCCATGTGCTGAACGTGCTGCAGGACGGCGACGACAACCTGTCCGACATCGTTCAGGGCGGTGCCGCCAACGGCGTGGGCACCACCGCATCGGCGGGCGTGGTCCAGCTCAGCAACGAGAACACCGCCACCATCCGTCAGGTCGGCGCGCTGCACACGGCCTTCGTCGAACAGAAGGGCGGCGATCTCAACACCGCGTCGATCAACCAGGGCGGCAATGCCGCGACCGATCATGATGCGCAGGTGCGGCAGGACGGCGCCGACAACGATGCCACGGTGAACCAGCTCGGAAACAACCAGCTCGCCGACGTGCGGCAGAACGGCGAAGGGAACACCGCCGATGTCGCACAGGGCGGCGGCCTAGGGCGCGACCATAACGCCTTCGTCACGCAGGACGGCAACGACAACACCGCCGACATCGCCCAGAGAGGCGAACGCCAGAGCGCGACGATCACCCAGATCGGCGACGACAACATCGGGTCGGGCAGCTTCCTGTTCGGCGCGCAGATCACCCAGGGCGGTGACGGTGGCCGCGACAACGAGGCGACCATCACCCAGCTCTCGGGCAGCAACCGCGCGCTTATCGATCAGCAGGGCGACAGCCTCGCCGCCAACGTGACCCAGGGCGGATCGGGCGGCAACACCAGCACCGTCATCCAGACCGGCGCGGGCGGGGCGGTGCTGCTCAATGCCGACGTGCTCCAGAACGGCGCGGACAACACCTCGATGGTCGATCAGGCCGGCAACAATCAGACCGCCAGCGTCGACCAGCTGGGCGAGGACAACCTGTCGAACATCCTGCAAAGCGGTAGCGGCCACACCGCCACCGTGACCCAGAACTCGAACGCCAACCTGTCCACCATCACCCAGTCGGGCGCCGGTCACACCGCCACCGTCACGCAGGGCAGCTGATCGCAACGCCCCGCAGCCGGGCCGCCGTCAGCGCGGCGGCCTGCCCTGGGCGCCGGTGGGCGGCGGCGTGGTCTGCCCTGCTACCGCCCGCCTCTCGAGCAGCAGCAGCGAGATGCGGCGGTTGCGGGGATCGGCGGGGTTGTCGGCGACCAGCGGCTCGGTCTCGGCGACGCCCTCGATCCGGGCAAAGCGTTTCTGCGGCACCCCGCCCAGCACCAGCGCCTGGCGCGTGGCCTCGGCGCGGCCGGTGGAGAGCGGCCAGTTGTTGGTCGTCACCCCGCCGCGCCACGGCAGCGAATCGGTGTGGCCGCGGATGATCAGCGGGGAGGACTCCTCGGCGAGGGTCTCGGCCATCACCTCCAGCAGCCCGCGCGCCTCCTTCGTCAGGATCGTCGTGCCGAGTTCGAACATCGAGAAATCGGCGTTGTCCATAAGATCGATGCGGATCCCTTCGGGCGCGCGCATCACCCTGACCTGCCGCGCGAGATGCTTCAATTGGCGGCGCTGGACGAGCTTGCGGTCGATCTTGTCCTGGAGCTCCTTGAGCTTCTTCGATTCCATCTCGCCGCGCCCGCCGGCCTCGCTCGGCCCGCCGGTCACGCCGCGGGGGATGGTGATCGACCGCGTGCCGGTCTGGCCCTGCCGGTTCGGATAATTGTCCGGATCGGTTAACGAGGAACCGCCCAGCAACCCGGTCGACCCGGCGCTTTCCTGCCGCAGCTTGACCAGCGTGGGAGTGAAGTAATCAGCGATGCCCTTGCGCTGCTTCTCCTCGGTCGCGCCGAGCAGCCACAGCAGCAGGAAGAAGGCCATCATCGCGGTCACGAAGTCGGCATAGGCGACCTTCCACGCCCCGCCGTGATGGCCGCCCTCGACGATCGTGACCTTCTTGACGATGATCGGGGCAAGCTTGGCGTCGGCCTCGGCCACCTCAGCGCCCCCGCATCATGTCGAGCAGATCGGTGAGCTTGGGCCGGTGCGCCGGCGGCAGGCCCGAGCGCGCCGCCTCGAGCACCAGCGGCTGCGGATAGCCGTGCAGGCTGGCGATGATGACCTGCTTGATCGAATGGAAGATCTGGCTGTCGTGGGCGTTGATCTGCTTGAGCCGCGCCCCCAGCGGTCCGGCAAAGCCATAGGCGAGCAGCACCCCGAGGAACGTCCCCACCAGCGCCGATCCGATCATCTTGCCGAGGATCTCGGGCGGCTCGCTGATCGCGCCCATCGTCTTGATGATCCCGAGCACCGCCGCGACGATACCCAGCGCGGGCAGCGCGTCGGCGAGCGACTGGATCATGTGCTGGGGCTCGTCCATCTCGTGGAGCTGGGTCTTGATCGCGCTGTCGATCACGTCCTCGACCGCGTGGGTATCGAGCGTGCCCGAGGAGACCACCATCAGCGTCAGCGGATCGCAGATCATCGCGGTCACCACCGGATCGGCCTGAAGGCGCGGATATTCGGAGAAGATCGTCGAGGAGCCCGGCTCCGTGACATGGCTCTCGAGCGCCACCGCGCCTTCCGAGCGCAGCAGCTTCATCAGCTTCGATGTCAGCGCGATCGCGTCGATGTGGTCCTCGTGGGAGTATTTCGGCCCCTTGAAGATCTTGCCCAGCCCCGCGCCGAGCAGCTTGATCTCGTGCATCGAGTTGCCGATCAGGGTCGCGCCGGTGGCGGCCCCGCCGATCATCATGAATTCGAGCGGGAGTGCGGCCAGCACCGGGCCCATGGCCCCGCCGGCGAGGATGAACCCGCCGAACACCATGGCGAGCAGCACGACGATGCCGATGGCGACGAACACGGACCCTTGCTCCCCGGATCAGCGCAGCGCTTCGAACAGGGTCAGCGCGCTGACCCGGGCGAAGGCGGCCTGGCTCGCCTCGAGCGCGGTCAGCGATTGCTGGAGCCGGGCGACGGCATCGGCGATGTCGGTGTCGCCGACGCGGCTGCGGCGTTCGGCCAGCGCGATGCTGCGGTCGGCCTGCTGCTGCTGCACCTGCTCGACCCACGCCATGCGGGTGCCGATGATGGTGGTCGCGCGATTGGTGGCATCGAGCGCGGCATCGATCCCCGCGATCGCGGCACTGGCAGCCGCGACCGGATCGGGCGCGCCGCCCTGGAGCGCGGCGACAAGCCCGCCGAGCACCGAAAAGGCGCTGGAGGGCGTGCCCCCGAAATCGAATTCGAACACCTCGCTCCCCGGCAGTCCGCGCTCGATCGCGGTGCCCGGCGCGACCGGCACGGCCCCGCTTTCGGGCGTGCCGGCATAGGTGACATTGCCCAAGGCATCGCGGGTGAAGGCAGCGCCCGAGGATTGCCCCGCGAACAGCGGCTCGCCGGTCAGCGAGGTGGCGTTGGCGCGGCTGAACAGCTCCTGCCCGAGCTGTTCGAGCTCGAAGGCGACCGCCCGCCGCCCGTTGGCACCGAGCGGCGAGCTTGCCGCCTGCACCGCCAGTTCGCGCGCGCGCTGGAGCAGCACGGTCACCGCCTCGAGCTCGTCGCCCGCCGCGCCGAGGTCCTGGCCGAGCCGAGCGGCATTGTCGCCCTCGACCCGCGCCAGCGCCTCGCGCCGCGCAACGCTGCGCAGCTGGGCGGCGACGGCGGGATCCTGCGAGCCGCGCTCGATGGTGCGGCCCGTGGCGATCTGGGTGCGGGTGCGCTCGATGCCGTTGCGCAGGGCCGCCATCTGCGCCAGCGAGCGGTTGAAGAAGGACCCGGCGGAATTGGTGATGGAACTCATCTCTGTGGGGCTCCCTTACCTCAGGCCCAGAATCGTATCGAACAGCTCGGCGGCGACCTGGATCACCCGGCTGTTGGCCTCGAAGGCCTGTTGCAGGCGCACCAGATTGGCAGCCTCGGTATCGAGATCGACGCCGGTCTCGCGCAGCAGCTCGGCCTCGGCGCTGGCGGCGACGACCGAGAGGCCCTCGGTGCGGGTCTCGAGCGCGGAAACCCGGCTGGAAAGGCCGAGCAGCAGGCTGTCGACGCCGGTGGTCGGCCCGGTCGGAGCGGCAAGCGCGGCGATCAGCGCGGCGAGATTGGCGGTGTCGCGGCTGCCTGCGGGCGCACCGGCGGGAGCGGTGGCGAGGCCGCCCGCACCGGACAGCACCACGGCGATGCTGCCCGCGCCGGTTCCGGCGAACAGCGGCTGGCCGGTCGTGCCGTCAGCGCCGACGCCGACGGCCTGCGCCGTGTTGCTGATGGTGATCGCCGAGACCGCCAGCGCGTCGAGCCCGGCCTGGAGCCCGGCCATATCGGAAAGCGCGGCGGCGCGGCCCGCCATCGCCCCGCCCGTGGGGGCGAAGGCGATGCCGCCGACCGTGAAGGCGGCGGTGCCGTCGGCGGCATAGGTGACGGTCACGGGCTGGGCGGTCGCACCGGTCACCAGCGCCAGCGGCGGGGTGCCGGTCAGCGTCACGTCGGCGGTGCCATCGGGGTTGAAGACCGGCTGGAGGCCGAATTCCTCCGCCAGCGCCCGCAGCGCCTTGTCCCGCGCATCGAGCAGCCCCGCGCGCCCCGCGGTGCCCTCGCGCGCGCCGACGAGGTCGGCGTTGATCTTGGCAAGCTCGTTCGCCAGCTCGTTCACCGTCAGCACCTCGGCGCTCACCTCGGCCTGGACGAGGCTGCGGGCATTGGCGAGGGTGCCGTTGGCGATGCGGAAATTGCCCGCCACCTTGCGCGCGCTCTCGAGCGCCGAGAGGCGCAGCGCGGGTTCGGTGGGATTGTTCTGAAGTCGGGTCAGCGCCGCCTCGTAATCGACGAGGGCGGTGAACACGCCCGAGGTCTCGAGCGCGCTCTCCGCCTCGCGCAGCGCGAGGAACTCGGCCTCCGCCGCAGCCAGCGCCGAGGAGGAATCGCGCGCCTGACGCTGCACCAACGCGCTTTCGGCCCGCTCGATCGCCCCGGGGCGCACCCCACCGAGCGAATCCTGCGCATTGACCCCGATCGAACCGGTCATCACCAGCTCGCCCTGGGTCAGGCTGCGGCGGGAATAGTCGGGGTTCTCGGCATTGGCGATGTTCTGCGCCGTCAGCTCGAGGCTGCGGCGGGTCGCGGTGAGGCCCGAGCGGCCGATGGTGAAGATCGCGGTCGGCATCAGCTGTTCCCCTGTTCCTCGGGCCTAGCCGGAAGATGTTGCGCGAGGCTCGCCTCGATACTGCGGGCAAACCCGAAGCCCCCCGACCTGGCGGCGATCTCGGCGAGGTGTTCGTCGCGCATCGCGGTGAACTGCTTCATGCCCCCGCCGGTGAGCGGAGTGTCCTCGGCGAAGCTCGCGGCGCGCGCGGTGGCGAGCATCCGGCGCACCATGATCGCCTCGAAGCCCTCGGCGGCCTTGCGCAGCTCGGCGCGCTCGGGGGAGAGCGGCGCGGCGGAGGGGGTGACGGGGCCGATCACAGCACCACCATCTCGGCTTGCAGGCTGCCGGCCTGCTTGAGGCTCTCGAGGATCACCACCAGGTCCGAGGCGCCGACGCCCAGCAGGTTGAGCGCATCCACGATCTCGGTCAGCGAGGCGGCGCCGGGCATGTAGGCGACGCGGTCCTGCCGCTCGTCCACGGTGATGTCGGTCGCCTCCTCCTGCGCGGTCACGCCGTCTGAGAAGGGCGCTGGCTGGACGATCACCGGGTTCTCCTCGATCCGGATCACCAGCTTGCCGTGGCTGACCGCTGCGGGGGAGAGGCGCACCGCATCGTTGATCACCACCGTGCCGGTGCGACTGTTGACGATCACCTTGGCCGCCACAGGCGCAGGCGAGACAGCGAGCATCTCGATCTCGGCCATCAGCCCGGATCGCACGTCGTTGCCCTGCGGCAGGGCAAGCTCGATGCTCACCCCGTCGGCGATGGTGGCGATGCCGGGCCAGCGCGCGTTGATCGCGTCGCGCACGCGGGCGGCGGTGAGGAAATCGGCCTTGTGGAGGTTGAAGCGCAGGGTGGGCGATGCATCGAAGCCGGTGGCGACGCCGCGCTCCACGGTCGCTCCGTCGGCGATCCGGCCCACCGTGGCGACATTGACGCTGACCTGCGAACCGTCGCGCCCCGTCACCCCCAGCCCGCCAACCGCGACATTGCCCTGCGCCATCGCGTAGATCTGCCCGTCCGCGCCGTAGAGCGGGGTCAGCACCAGCGCCCCGCCGCGCAAGCTGAGCGCCTGCCCCAGGGTCGACACGGTGATGTCGATCCGCTGCCCCGGCTTGGCGAAGGCCGGCAGTTCGGCGGTGACGATCACCGCGGCGGCATTGCGCAGGATCGGCGAGACCCCGGGCGGCAGCGGCAGGCCGAGCCGGCCCGATACCCCGCGCATCGCCTCGGTCACATATTCGAGATTGTTGTCCCCCGTCCCTTGCAGGCCCACGACCACGCCGTAGCCAGTCAGCTGGTTGGCGCGCAGCCCCTCAAACTGGCCGAGATCGCGGATGCGCTCGGCAGCGGCGGGGGCCGGCACCTGTCCGGCGACAAGCGCGATCAGCAGGTAGAGGATCGGCAGGAGAATGCGCATCCTGTTCATCGCGTGCGGCCCCTCAGAACGGCGAGATCATGTTGAAGAAGCGGCTCAGCCAACCGGGGCGGCTCGCCTGCTGGACGGCACCCTTGCCCGAATAGATGATCCGGGCATTGGCGACCTGCGAGGAGGCGAGGCGGTTGTCGCTGTCGATGTCGACCAGCCGGATGCGGCCGGCGAACTGCACCCACTCGTCTCCCTGGCTGAACATCATCTGCTTTTCTCCGACCACTTCGGCGGTGCCGTTGGGGTAGATCGCGGCGATGGTGACCGCGACCGCACCGTTGAGGCGGCTCTGCTGCGCGGCATTGCCCCCGCCCGTGAACGACCCTTCGGCGGCAGCTTTAAGGGCCTCGGGGTTCAGGAAATTGAGCGGGCCGCGGGTCGGCGGGGTGATGCCGAAGCTTCCCTCGCGCGCCGTTCGCCCTTGCGTGCTCTTGGTGGTGGTGGTCGCCTCGGTGAGGATGATCGTCACCATGTCGCCCAGCTGGCGCGCGCGGGTGCCGGTGACGAGGCCGGCATAGCCGCTCCCCGTCTGGAAGATCGCGCCTGCACTGGTCGCAGGGCTGATCGGCGGCGGCGCGCTGACCGGCAGGGGATCGCTGACGCCTGCAGCGACCTGCGCTGCCCCCGGCGGCGGCGGCGCGGCAAAGCCCGGCGCGGGGCCCTTGCCGCCCAGCCCGCCGCAAGCGGCGAGCCACAGCGGCGCGGCGAGGATGGCGAGACGGCCCTTCATGCGATGCCTCACGCTGTTTCTCACAGGGTCTGGTTGGCGTTGCGCAGCATCTCGTCGACCGCGCTCACCATCTTGGAGTTGATCTCGTAGGCGCGCTGGGCCTCGATCATCTCGACCAGCTCCTCGACCACGTTGACGTTCGACTGTTCGAGCATCCCCTGACGGATCTGCCCGCGCCCGTTCTCGCCCGCGAAGCCCAGTTCGGCGGGGCCGGAGGCGGCGGTTTCGACGAGGAAGTTGTCGCCGATCGCGCGCAGGCCCGCCGGATTGACGAAGCTCGCCACGGTCAGCTGGCCGAGCAGCGTCGGCTCGGCATTGCCGGGGGTGAGCGCGCTCACCGTGCCGTCGGGTGCGATGGTGATCGACTGCGCGCCGGCGGGCACCTGCAAGGGCGGCTGGAGGGCATAGCCCTGCGCGGTGATCAGCGTGCCGTCGTTCGAGAGCGTGAAGTTGCCCGCGCGGGTGAAGCCGATCTGCCCGCCCGGCGGCAGTTCCACCTGGAAGAACCCGTCCCCGTCGAGCGCGAGGTCAAGCACGTTGCCGGTGCTCGCGAGCGTCCCCTGCGTCGAGATGCGCGTGGTGCCCTGCACCTGCACGCCGGTGCCGAGGTTGAGGCCCACCGCAAAGGCCGTCTGCCCGGTCGAGGCCTGCCCCGCGACGCGCTGTTCCTGATAGGCGAGCGTGGCGAAGTCGGCGCGGTCGCGCTTGAAGCCGGTGGTGCCGATATTGGCGAGATTGTTGGCGATGACGCGCATCCGCGCGTCCTGCGCCTCCAGGCCCGTGCGGGCGACGTGAAGGGCCGAAGTGGGCATGGGTCAGGTCTCCTTGGAATGGGTCAGCGCAGCGCCATGAGGCCGCTGCCGGCCTCGTCGATCTCGCCCGCCGTCATAATGATCCGCGCGCGCTGTTCGAAGGCGCGCTGCGCCTCGATCATCTGGACGAGGGTGTCGGCGGTCTCGACGTTCGACATCTCGAGCGCGCCGGGCTTGAGGCGGGCGGTGGGATCGGGGGGCAGCACACCGCCGCCGGGCACCTTGAGGAAGCTGTCGATCCCCTTGGCGAGCGGGCTGCCTTCGGAATTGACCAGCCGGATGCGGTCGATCGCCTCGGCGGCGGCATTGGGCGTGGCGGGATCGCTGGCCAGCACCGTGCCGTCGGCGGCGAGGCTGACGGCAAAGCCCGGGGGCACGGTGATCGGCGTGCCGCCCTCGCCCAGCACGGCGAGCCCCTCGCCATTCTCGAGCACCCCCGAGGCCGCCACCCGCAGGTCGCCGCGGCGGGAGTAGATCTCGCCCTGCCGGTCGGGGGACTGGAAGGCGATCAGCGCCTTGCCCTCCAGCGCGACATCGAGCGGATTGCCGGTCGGCACCACCCGGGCGGCCTTCATGTCCGCCCCGCGCACGTTGCCGCGCGCCATGGCGCGGGCCTGCAGCGAGCCGTCCTTCAGCGTCGCCGGGGTGACCGCGAAGACCTCCTGGCGGAAGCCCGGCGTCGAAGCGTTGGCGAGGTTGTTCGCCACCACCCGCTGCCGGTCCATCGCCGCGTTCATCGCGGTCATGGCGGTGTAGATCAGCCGGTCCACGCCTCAGCGCCCCTTACTGCTGCCGCAGGTTGATGACGGTGGTGGAGATCTGCGTCGCGGTGTCGATCGCGCGGGCATTGGCCTGGAAGTTGCGCTGCGCGGTGAGCAGCGAGACCATCTCCTCGGCCAGATCGACGTTCGAGCGTTCGAGCGCGCCGCTGATCATCTCGCCGAAGGAGCCGATGCCGGGATTGCCGAAAACTGCCGCGCCGGAATCGCCGGTCGCCTGGAACTTGGTCTGCCCGATGGTGCGCAACCCGCCCGGCGCGGGGAAGGTCGCCAGCGCCACCTGCCCGACCGGCGCGGTGCTGCCGTCGGCATAGGCGGCGATCACGATCCCGCGCACGTTGATGGTGACATTGGCGAGGGTCGAGCCGGCGGCGTTGGTGATCGGCACGTCGACATCCGCCGGCACGTTCGAGGTCGGATTGCCCGCGGCGTCGACCGGAAAGGCCTGCAGGCGGTTGCCCCAGGCATCCTCCAGCTCGCCCGCCGCGGTCAGGCGGAAATTGCCGTTGCGGGTGTAGGACACCTCGCCCGAGAAGGGATTGGAGAGCGCGAAGAACCCGTCGCCGTCGATCGCGAGGTCGAGGCTGCGGCCGGTCTGTTCGAGCGGGCCGAGCACGAAATCCTGCGTGATCCCGGCGATGGTCGCGCCGATGCCCGGGCTGCGGCGCGGATCGGTGGCGGAGCCGGTGGCGACCAGATCGGCGAACTGCACCGAGCTTTTCTTGAAGCCCACGGTCTCGGCATTGGCGATGTTGTTGGCGATGACGCGCAGGTCGGTCTCGGCGTTGCGCAGACCGGACAGGGAAGTGAAGAACGACATGGTGCTGTGATCCTTTCAGCGGGTGGGGCGGTTCAGGGTTGCGGGGCGGTCACGGCGCGGGCCGTGGCCTCCTGCGCCGCGATCAGGCGGTCGAGCTTGGCAGAGATGTCCTCCAGCGTCGCGCCGCTCTCGGTCTGGGCGGCGAGCGCGGAGAACTGCGCCATCTGCGCCAGCATCTCCTTGTTGTCGGCGGGCGCGAGCGGGTCCTGCATGGTCAGCTGGGTGGTCAGCAGGCGCAGGAAATCGGCCTGGCCGAGCGTCTGCATCCCGCTGCCCTTGAGCCGGGAGGGGGTGTTGAGCCGGTCGAGCGTGGCCCGCGCAGCCGGGTCGACGGTGGTAGTGGTGGTGGTCATCACTGGCTCCTCAGGGTTTCGAGCATCAGCTGCTTGGCGGTCTGGAGCGCCTGCACCAGGTTCTGGTACTGGCGGGCGCTCTCCATGATCTCGACCATCTCGGCGGTCTCATCGACCGGGGCCTCGAAGACGAAGCCGTCCTTGTCGGCGAGCGGGTGGCCGGGATCGTGGCGCCTCGTGGGCGCGGTCTCGGCACGCACGAGGCCGCCGGCGGTGACCCCGGCGAGGCCAGAGGCGCGGTCGAGCTCGGTGGCGAAGACGGCGCGGATCGGGCGATAGGCGCCCTCCTCGCTCGATGAGACCGACCCGGCATTGGCGAGGTTCGAGGTCGCCGCGTTCATCCGCACCATCTGCGCGCTCATCGCGCGGGTAGTCATGGAGAACAGCGTCATGGGGCTGCGGTCGGGCATCGCGCTCACTCGCCCTTCAGCGCGCGGGTGATGGTGTTGACCTTCCCCTGCACGAAGCTGAGCGTCGCCGAATAGGCGACCGCGTTCTCGGCGAAGGCGACCTGCTCGCGGGCGAGTTCGACCGTGTTG
This sequence comes from Porphyrobacter sp. THAI-01a, assembly GCF_056868655.1. NCBI lineage: Bacteria > Pseudomonadati > Pseudomonadota > Alphaproteobacteria > Sphingomonadales > Erythrobacteraceae > Porphyrobacter > Porphyrobacter sp. THAI-01a. The sequence goes on from NZ_CP180579.1 coordinate 3,023,537, forward strand.
CCGTCGAGCGAGGGCATGGTCGGCGCGCGCCACACCATCCCGGCCTGCGGATTGGCGGCCGTCGTGCCCCGCGCCCGGGCGAGGCGGGCGTCGAGCGCGGCGTTGAAATCGATGTCGCGCGCCTTGTAGCCGGGGGTCGCGGCATTGGCGATGTTCGACGCGATCACCCCCATGCGCTCGGAACGCAGGGTGAGTGCGGCGCCGTGGATACCGAAAAGTCGCTCGTTCACGCGTCGGGGCTCCTTGCTGCTGCGGGGCGGGCCCGCGGGGTCGGGGCGATGGTCAGCAGGAAGCGTGCCAAACCACCGTGCGACGGGGCGGGCGAGGGCGAGACCCGCCGGGGGCGGCAGGCTTTTGCCGCCCGCACGGACACGACGGGGCAAGCCCGTGCCGCTGGCGCAGGCGGGCTTAATCGCTTCAATTCCCTGCCGTTCTGTGGGTGTCACCAGCAGGAGGGATCCGCCATGCCGCCCAGTTTGTCGTCGCTCTTCGATCCCGGCTCGCTGGCCATTGTGATCGCGGGAACCGTGCTCGCCACGGTGGCGCGCTGCGGGTGGCGCGATTTCGGCGCGGCGCTGCGGGCAGCCGGCGGATTGCTGCGCGGCGGCTTCGCGGTCGAGGCCAACCGCAGGGCGCTCGCCCGCGCGATCGAGGCGATCCGGCGCGACGGCCATCACCGCGCCGACCCGGCCCTGCCGCCCGACCGCGCACTGGGGCTGATGCTCGAGACATACCTGCGCCACGGCGCGCTCGAGGCGCTCGGCGGGGTCCGCCGCGCCGAACGCGCGCTCGACGAGGCGCGGCGGGTCAATGCGGCGCAGGTGTTCGGCTGGGCGGGCGAGCTTGCCCCGGTGTTCGGGCTGGTCGGCACGCTCTACGGCCTCTCGCAGCTCGCCCCGCCTGCGGGTGCGGGGTCAAGCGCGGTGATCATGCACGCGGTCTCCACCGCCGTGCTGACCTCGCTCTACGGCGCCCTCATCGCGCACCTGCTGTGCTATCCGCTGGCGAGCGCGATCGAGCGGCGCGGCCTTGCCGAGGAGCAGGAGCGCGACACCCTCGCCGAATGGTTCATCGTCCAGATATGCGGTGCCGAGGCCGCAGACCGGGCGCGCCGCGCCCACCTCAGGGGTGTCGCATGAGCAGCCTTGCCGCCCATCCGCGAACGGGCGCGCGCACGGGACACGGCTGGCAACTGATCCTCGCCGATCTCGCGCTGATCCTGTTCCTGCTGACGCTCTCGGCCATGCCCGCCGCCGAGGCCGAGACCGGGCAACGGCTCGCCGACCGGGCCGCGCGCGACAAGGAGGCGGAAGGCGTGCCCCTGCCGGAGATCGCGGGTGCGCAGGCGCTGTTCCGGCCCGTCCCCGGCGGTCCGGCGCTGGGCGAATGGCTCGCGGCGCAGGCTCCCGATCCGCGCGCGACGCTGACGGTTCTCGCCACCCATCCCGCAGGCGGCGAGGCGCAGGCCTGGGCGCGGGCGCAGGCGCTCGCCGCAGAGGCGCGGGCGCGCGGCACGCGGGTGCGGATCGTCATCACCGCGGGCAGCAAGGAGGAGCTTTCCGCCAGCCTCGCCTATGACGCGCAGCTGGCGGAGACCGGTCGCGGGGAGTCCTGAGCGGTCAGCCCAGCTCCACCCGGTTGCGGCCCTGCTGCTTGGCGCAATAGAGCGCGGCATCGGCACGGGCGAGGGCGCTGCGGATGTCGGGATCCTCTGTCACCTCGGCCACGCCAGCGGAAAAGGTGATCCGCCCGAAAGGCTGGCCGGTATCGCGGTTCATCAACAGCTTCGCGCCCTGGGCGCGGCGGATCGCGTCGAGCCGGCCCTTGGCGGCCTCCTTTCCGAGACCGTAAAACAGCAGCACGAATTCCTCGCCCCCGTGACGCGCGACGAAGCAGGAATCGCCCGCCATCTCGGTCAGGGTCGCCGCCAGCGCGCACAGCACCCGGTCGCCCGCCGCGTGGCCGTGGCGGTCGTTGACCTGCTTGAAATGATCGACATCGCAGAAGGCGATCGCCAGCGGCTCGCCCTTCGTCCGGGTTTCCATCGCCGCCGAGACCAGCCGCCGCTCGAAGGCGCGGCGATTGGGCAGGCGGGTAAGGTGATCGACATCGGCCTCGATCCGCGCCTTGGCGAGGCTCTGGCGCAGGGACGCGGCCTCCGCCTCGCTGCGCGCCATCGCCGCCTCGGCCTGCTCGATCCGCGCGAGCATCGCCCGCGACAGGTCGAGCACCTGCGCCAGTCCCTCTGGTCCGGCCAGCGTCTCGATCTGCACCCCGATCGCGCCGCGATGGTCGCTCGTCTCGCTCTGCGCCGCACGCGCGGTCTGGGCGAAGCGCATCAGCGCATATTCGAGCTTGTCGGACAGGGTCTCGAGCGCGGCGATGCGGCTGTGCCCGTCGGGATCGAGCCGCGCCAGGGTGTCGAGCCAGCGCTGGTCGACCGGCTCGCCCGAAGCCTCGCGCTGCACCAGCGCGCTCGCCAGTTCCGGGTGCGATCCCGACAGGGCGCCGCACACGGTCGCAAGGTTCTGGGCGGTCACCGCGAGATCGTGCCGGATGACGAAATCGCCGATCCGCTCGAGCAGCTGGCGCCGCGCCTCCTCGGCACGGCCTTCGGGGGGAGCCGAGGCATCGGCAGACTTGGCGCGGGCACGGGCGGCACGGGAGAAACCGGAAGCAAAGGGCATGGCAGGTCGCGGGCTTGAAGCTGGTGATTGTCGGTGGCGCGGGACTTAGCGGCTTATGCTTAAGCGCCCGCGCGGCCCAACCCGGGGAAACTGCGTAGCGAGGCGCTTGGCATGGCCCTTGCTGCTCCCCGGGCACCAATTCCCGCGCCGGGCACGATCCCGGCGCGCACGACACGAAAGGCCCGACACATGGACACGACCACATCCCGGCTCCAAGGCTGGCGGTTCATTCCGCTGGTCCTGCCGATGCTGCTGCCGCTGTGCGATCCCCCCGCGGCGGCGCAGGCGCGCGTCACTGATCCGGCAGAGATCGACCGTGCGGTGGCGGCCTTCACCGGCGCGGCGACCGGCACCCCCGGCGGCGCGCGGGTGCCTGCCGATCCGCGCCTGCGGCTCGCCGCCTGCGGGGGGGCGCTGGCGGTGAGCTGGCACACGCCTGCAAGGACGGCGGTGCAGGTCGAGTGCCCGGGCCCCTCCAGCTGGCGGATCTTCGTCGCCGTCGCGCCTCCGCAGGGCGGCCCCGCCGCCGCGCGCGTCGCGCCCGCCGTCAGGCGCGGCGATGCGCTCACCATCATGGTGCGCGGGCGCGGCTTCAGCGTCCAGCAGTCCGGCGAGGCAATGGAGGCGGGCGGCGTCGGCGACTGGATCTTCGTGCGCACCGGCCGCAAGGCCGAGGGCCTGCGCGCCCGGATCGAGCGCCCCGGCCTCGCCGTCATCCCCGCCGGATGATGCCTGCGCCGCCGGCCCTTAAACTGCCCTTTCCGCCGCCGTTCTCGCCCGCAGAGACCTGATCGAAGGATAGACCAATGCCCTCTGTCGAACTGAGCAAATTGCCGAGCGTCAGCGCCGCCCGCGCCGTGACCCCCGGCGAGCGCGCGCAGATCGAGGCGCGCACCCGTCCCGCTCCCGCCGCCGCCACTCCCGGCGCGGCGCCGGGCATCAGCCTCGAGGTGAGCGCCGCCGCCGAAGCGGTGAGCCCGCCGGTCGATGCCGAGCGCGTCGCCCAGATCCGCGAAGCGCTACGCGACGGCTCCTACCCGCTGGTGCCGACCCGCATCGCCGACGCCATGATCGCCGCGCAGGTCAGCCTGTCGCTGCCCGAGCGGAGCTGACGTCGTGGCCGAGGTCTTCGTGCCCGCGCGCCGCCCCGCCGCGCCGCCCGCCCCGGCCACCCCGCTGGCCGGTGCCCTGCGGCAGATGATTGCCGTTCTCGAACGCGAGCGGCAGGCGCTTGCCGCGCTCGATGCCGACGGCCTCGTCGGCGCGGCGCAGGACAAGGAGGCGCTGTGCGATGAAATCGCCGCGATCGGCCCCCAGCCGCTCGACGGCGAGACCCGCACCCTTGCCGAGACCGCGCGCCAGCTGAACGAAGTCAACCGCCGCGTGCGCAATCTGCTCGCCGCCAATGTCGCGGCGCGGATCGAGGCGCTGGGCGGGCCGCGGCGGCTGCCCCGGGTGACCTACGCCCCGGCGCGTGCCTAGGGGTTCTTGCGGAGGCCAGACCCGGCCCGTCTGGCACGCGCTTTGCTAAATCCACCCCGGAAGGCGCCGCAGTCCCGCGCGCGCCCGCAGCAGGTGGAGGGCGCGTGAGCCATTCCTCGACATCGCTGAACATGCCCGCCGGTTCGATCCGCGCCGGGTTCGAAAGCGCCGCGCGCGCCCATGCCGCGGTGCGCGCAGGGGCCGAGGGGCGCGATGCGCCCGCCGCCCGCCAGATCGCCGCGCCGCGCGGACCGGTCGAGGCCGCGATCGCCAATGCCGCGCGGGCGACCAGCGTCGATTTCGACTACCTTCTCGCCCAGGCCGAGGTCGAATCCGCGTTGGACCCCGACGCCCGCGCCGCCACTTCGAGCGCGACCGGGCTCTACCAGTTCATCGAAAGCACCTGGCTCGACACCATGAAGCGCCACGGCCACCGCTTCGGGCTGGGCCACGTTGCCGACCAGATCGACGTGGCCGCCTCAGGCAGCGCCTGGGTCGCCGATCCGTCGCAGAGGGCGGCGATCCTTGCGCTGCGCAGCGATCCCGCAATCGCATCGCTGATGGCCGCCGGCCTCGCCGAGGACAACCGCGCGCACCTGATGCCGATCCTCGGACGCCAGCCGGGGCATGGCGAGCTCTATCTCGCCCATTTCCTCGGTGCGGGCGGCGCGGGGCGCTTCCTGTCCGAATTGCAGGCCGACCCGCACCAGAGCGCGCCCGCGCTCTTCGCCCGCCCGGCCGCCGCCAATCGCGGCATCTTCTACGCCCCCGACGGCACCCCCCGCAGCCTCGCGCAGGTGATGGACGTGATCGAGGGCAAGCTCGGCCGCGCGCTGGGCCGCGCCAGTGACGGGCGCGCGGCGAATTTTGCGCGCGCGGACTATGGGAGGCCGACCGGCGTCGGCGCGGGCTTCACCCCCGCCCCCTATCTGATCGCCGACGAGGCGGTGTTCGGCCCCGGCATCCCCCCGGCCCTGACCCAGTCCTCGCTGCCGTCCCCCACGCTGCGCCCTGACCGCAGGCCGCCGATCTCGCAGATCCTCGGCAGCACCTTCGGCACCGATCCCGCCGCCCCGCCGCAGGTGCGCCGCGCCTATGAGCGGCTGAAGGCGCTCGGCCTGTGACGCCTGCCGTGCCCGCCCCTCTGTCCGCCCGCTTCGGTCAGGTGCCCGCCGCGCTGGCGCTGCCTGTCGGCATCTTCGCGCTGCTGGCGCTGATGGTGCTGCCGATCCCGGCGCTGCTGCTTGACATCTTCTTCGTGCTCAACATCGCCATTTCCATCGCCGTGCTGATGGTCGCGCTGAACGCCCGCCGTCCGCTCGATTTCTCGAGCTTCCCGAGCGTGCTGCTGTTCGCGACCCTGCTGCGGCTCGCGCTCAACGTCGCCTCGACTCGCGTCGTGCTGGTCCACGGCCACGAGGGCGGGGCTGCGGCAGGCCACGTGATCGAGAGCTTCGCCGCCTTCCTGGTGGGCGGCAATTTCGTCGTCGGCCTGTTCGTCTTCGCGATCCTGATGATCATCAACATGATCGTCATCACCAAGGGCGCGGGCCGCGTCTCGGAAGTCTCGGCGCGCTTCGTGCTCGATGCGCTGCCGGGCAAGCAGATGGCGATCGACGCCGACATCGCCGCCGGGCTCGTCACCGCCGACGAAGCGCGCGAGCGCCGCCGCGAGGTGACCGTCGAGGCCGATTTCTACGGCTCGATGGATGGTGCGAGCAAGTTCGTGAAGGGCGATGCGATGGCGGCGCTGCTGATCCTCGGGGTCAATATCGTCGCGGGCTTCGCTATCGGGATGATCTCCCACGGTCTTAGTGCCACCGAGGCGGGCGAGGCCTATGTGACACTTGCCGTCGGCGATGCGCTGGTGGCGCAGGTGCCCGCGCTACTGCTCTCGATTGCGGCGGCGGCGATCGTCACGCGAGTGAGCGACCAGCGCGATCTTGCAGGTCAGATCGGCGGCCAGTTCGCCGACCCGCGCGGCTGGCTGCCGGTGGCGCTGATCCTCGGCGCGGTGGGTCTCGTGCCGGCCATGCCGCAGGCCTTCTTCCTCCCCGGCGCAGCCATCGCTGCCGCGATCTGGTGGCACTTGAAACGCCGTGCCGCCGCGCCGCAGCCGGTGATCGAGGCCGCCGAGGAGGTCGCCCCCGATCACATCGCTCTGGCCGATGTGGCCGACAGCACGCTGGTGACGATCGAGCTCGGCTACGGCCTCGTCGGTCTGGTCGATGCAAGTCAGGGAGCGCCCCTCGTCACCCGCATCACCGGGATCAGGAAGCAGCTCTCGCGTGATCTCGGCTTCGTGCTGCCGCAGTTCCGGATCCGCGATTCGCTCGATCTGGCGGCGCAGGACTATGCCGTGCTGATGGGCGGGGTGAGCATCGCCCGCGGCAGCGTGCGCCCCGGCAAGCTGCTCGCCATCGACGCGGGCGACGTACGCCCCGGGCACGGGCTCACCGGCGAGCCGACCCGCGACCCCTCCTTCGATTGCCCCGCCCTGTGGATCGCCCCCGCCGCGCGCGACCATGCCGTGGCCGAGGGCTTCCTCGTGGTCGATCCCGCCACCGTCATCGCCACCCACGCCAATCAGGCGCTGCTTGCCGAGGCGCACCAGCTCCTGGGCCCTGACGAGGTGCGTGAATGGGTGGACGGGCTGAAGACCCGCGCCCCCGCACTGGTCGAGGCGGTGCATCCCGACCCGCTCCCCCTCGCCGCGCTGACCCGCACCCTGCGCGCGCTGATGGCCGACGGGATCGGGCTCGCCCACCCCCAGCCGCTGTTCACCGCGCTCGCGCTGGCCTTGCAGAAGACCAGCGATTTCGACGCGGTGATCGACGCCGTGCGCGCCGACCTCTCGGGGCGACTGGTGGCGCGCATCGCCGGGCCGGACGAGCCGCTCAAGGTCGTCACGCTCGATGCGGGGCTGGAGGCGGCGATCCTCGGCGGGATGCTCGATCCTGCCACCGGTCAGCCGCTGATCGAGCCCGATTGCGGGGCGATGATCCTGCGCGAGATCAACGCCATCACCGATGCCGAGGGCGGCGCGCTGGCGCTGATCGTACAGCCCCCCGCGCGCCGCGCGCTCGCCGCGATGCTCAAGCTGCGCGCGCCCCGCTGCCTCGTGCTCTCGATCGCCGAACTGCCTGCCAGCCAGCCGATCGCCGTGGTCGGCACCATCGGCGCGGGCGGCGAGCCCCCCGTCCTCGCCGCCCCCGAGGGGCTTGCCGCATGAAGCACGATCACGCCGCTTTCGGGGCTCTTGTCCAGCCCTACGCGCCGTCGCGCGCCGAGGTGGAGGACCGGGTGCGCCGCTTCCTCCCGCTGGTGCGCCGCACCGCCTGGCACATCAACGGGCGAGGCCGGGAAGGTCTGGAGATCGAGGATCTGGTGCAGGCCGGCATCCTCGCGCTCACCGAATGCGCCCAGCGCCATGCCGGGCCGACCGAGGACGGCTTTGCCGCCTATGCCAAGATCAGGGTGCGCGGCGCGATGCTCGACGAGGTGCGCCGCACTGCCCACGACAGCCGCACCGCGCGGGCAAAGAGATCGGCCTACGAGCGGGCGCTCGCTTCGCTTCGCGGGTCACTGGGCCGCGAGCCAAGTCGTGCGGAACTGGCCGAAAGGCTCGACATTTCGGACGCCGAACTGCTCGCGATCGAGGCCTCGGGGGTCAAGCTCACCCCGATCGAGGACGCCTATGACGAAAGCAACCTCGCCTTCGCCAGCGACGATCCCGACCCCTTCGAGGCGCTGTGCGAGGCGGAAGATCGCGAGCGGCTGATCGCGGCGATGGTGAGGCTCCCCGACCGGCTGAAACTGGTGCTGCAACTGTTCTTCGTCGAGGAATTGAACCTCACCGAGATCGCCGCCGTGCTGGAGGTCAGCGTGCCGCGCGTCCACCAGCTCAGGGCCAAGGCGCTGAAGGACCTGCGCGCGCTGCTCGAGGCGGCCTGACGCCCCGGTGCGGATAGCGGGGCTGGCGAGGGCCTTCGATGATGCTAGGGCATCGCCGAGGGGGAACCGCCGGGCCATGCTGCGCACGATCACGAACAATTTCGCCATCCTGACGCTGGCGGGCGTGGCGCTGGCGTGGTTTTTCCCGCCCGCCTTCACCTGGATGACCGACGGGAGCATCCGCTTCGCCGGGCAGCCGCTGCTTTCGCTCGCGCTCGGGGTGATCATGCTGGCAATGGGGCTGACGCTGACCTTCGAGGATTACCGGGCGCTCGCAGCGATGCCGCGCGCGCTGCTGGCAGGCGTGGCGCTGCAATTCACAGTGATGCCGGTGGCGGGCTTCGTCGTGGCGAAGGGGCTGGGGCTGGAGCCGGGGCTGGCGGTGGGGTTGATCCTCGTCGCGTGCTGCCCGGGGGGCACCGCGTCGAACATCGTCACCTATATCGCGCGCGGGCACGTGGCGCTGTCGGTGGCGATGACCATGGCCTCGACGCTCGCCGCGGTGGTGCTGACACCGCTGCTGACAGGGTGGCTGGCCGGAGCCTACGTGCAGATCGACCGGTTCAACCTGCTGGTCCAGATGGTGAGCATCGTGCTGGTGCCGGTGGTGGCGGGGACGCTCCTCAACCGCCTGTTCCCACGCGCCGCGGCGCGGGTGAACGCGGTGCTGCCGCTGGTCGCCATCGTGCTCGTGATCCTGATCGTGGGCGGGATCGTCGGCGGGTCGAAGGCGCAGATCATCGCCAATGCGGGCGTGCTCTTGCTGGCGACCTTCCTGCTCCACGCGCTGGGTTTCGCGCTCGGCTACCTGCTGGCGCGGGTGCTGAAGCTGGGCGAGGTCGAGGCGCGGACGATCAGCATCGAGGTGGGGATGCAGAATTCGGGCCTCGGCTCAGGGCTGGCAAAGACCCCCGCCTTCGCCGCGCAGTTCGCGGACGTGGCGCAGGCCGCCCTCGCCCCCGTCCCGGCGGCGATTTCGGCGGTGTGGCACGTGGTGATCGGGAGCCTGCTCGCGGGGCGGTGGCGGCGGCGGGCTCCGGAGCGGTCCGGCACGCGCGATTGACATGGAAAAGATTGCTGCGATGCTGGACCCGGGGACATCGCGGGGGGCGATGTCGGGGGCAATATCATGGCAAACACAGCGGCGCCGCCACGCGTCGTCGGGCCGCTCGCCTCGGCACTGATGAACGTCAACGGCATGATCGGTGCAGGCATCTTCGCCATGCCCGCGATTCTTTACAGCGCGCTCGGCAACTTCGCGCCGTGGATGATCCTGCTGGTGGGATCGCTGGTGGGATGCTCGGCGCTGGTGATCGCCCAGCTGGCTTCGATGTTTCGCCAATCGGGCGGGCCGCAGCTCTACGCGCAGGCCGCCTTCGGTGACGGGCCGGGGTTCCAGATCGGCTGGTTGCTGCTTTGCGCCGTCATCGCCTCGCGCGCGGCGAATTTTCATGTGCTCGTGACCTATCTTGCGGCGATTTTCCCGTTCTTCGAGGAACCGCAGATCCATACCCTGACGGTCCTGGCGCTGATCGGTCTGCTCACCTGGATCAACATCCTCGGGATGAAGGCAGCGGTGGGCGGGCTGCTGGTGGGCACGGCGCTCAAGCTTTGCCCCATCCTGCTGGTTTGCGTCGTCGGCTATGCCAAGGCGGGCATCGTAGCCGAGTTCACGATGCCGACGTTCGGCGCGGTGGAGGGCACTGCGCTGCTCGTCTACTACGCCTTTTCGGGCGGGTTCTCGAACACTTACGCGGCGGGCGAGGTCGCCAACCCGCGGCGCACCATCCCGCGTTCGATCATCGTCTCGCTCGCCAGCACCATTGCGCTCTACATGTTCGTGCAGTTTGCCTTCAACGCCGTGGCACCAGAGGTGGGCGATGGAGGTACCCCTCTAGCCGCGATGGGCGGTGCTTTGCTCGGCGACACGGGCAGCCTGCTGATGGCGCTCGCGGCGATTTTCTCGATCGCGACGAACCAGCACTCGATGTACATGGCAGGCCCCCGCGTGCTTTACGGGATGGCGCGGCGCGGCCTGCTTCCCGCCACCTTCGCGCACCTCGCGCCGCACAGCGAAGTGCCTGACCGGGCCATCTACCTGTTCTCCGGGCTGATCGTGCTGCTCTCGCTTACCGGAGGCTTTGCCTTCCTGGCCGAGGTCATGGGCCTTGCCTCCCAGATCATCACGCTGAGCGCGCTCGGTGCCTTCATCGTGTTGCGGCGCAGGGGGCAGGAAGGCCACCCGGTCGGCGTGGGGCCGGGCTGGTATCTGTGCATCGCGATCGCCGCGTCCTTCGCCATCTTCGCGTCGGCGCAAGCGAACCTCGCGGCGTTCGGCTTGCTCGGCGCACTGGTCGTGCTCGGCACGGGGCTGTATTTCGTCGCCCGGCGCGACGAGACATTCGTCCCCGAGCCCGAATTCGACTAGCCGCGCTTCAGGAGAACATCCCCCGCTTCGGCCCGAGGTAGCCGAACAGGTAAGCCCCCACTTTTCGCATCTGGATCTCCTCCGAGCCCTCGGTGATGCGATACCGGCGGTGATGCCGATAGATGTGCTCGAAGGGCTTGTGCCGCGAATAGCCGATGCCGCCGTGGACCTGCATCGCCCGGTCCGCCGCCTCGCAGACCAGCCGGTTCGCCCAGTAATTGCACATCGAGACCTTGTCGGAGATGGTCTTCTCGATCTGCTCATGGGGCATGTTGTCCATCTCCCACGCGGTCTTGAAGATGAGGAGGCGCAGCATCTCGGCCTGCGTCGCAAGCTCCACCAGCGGGAACTGGATCGCTTGGTTCCTCGCCAGCTCCTCGCCGAAGGGCTTGCGCTCGCGGGCATATTTCACGCTCTCGTCGATGCAGTAGAGCGCCGCCCCGCAGGAGCTCGCCGCCTGCCGGATACGGTTCTGGTGGACGAAGCTCTGCGCGAGCGCCAGCCCCCGGCCCTCCACGCCGAGGATCGCGCTGTCGGGCACCCAGACGTTGGTGACGCTGAGGCGCGGGTGGTCGGTGGGCATGTTGAAGGTCCACATCCATTCGTCGATCTCGAGGCCGGGCGTGGGGTTGGGGACGAGGAAGCAGGTGATCCCGCTCGCGTCCCCCGCCTTGCCCGCCGTCCGCGCGAACATCGCGCAGTGGGTGGCGACGTGCATGCCGGTGATCCACATCTTCTCGCCGTTGATCAGCCAGCCGTCGACCCCGTCACGGGTCTCCCGCACGGCATGGGTTTCCATATGGGTGGCGTCGGAGCCGTGGTGCGGTTCGGTCAGCCCGAAAGCGACGCGCCGGGTGCGCTCGAAGCCGCCGAGGATGAACTCCTGCTTCTGCTCCTCGGTGCCCCACTGGTCGAACATGGCGACGAAGGGGAAGTTGCCGACGATCGAGTGCTCGTTCTGCAAGTCGTTGTGCAAGCCCAAGCCCTGGCGCGCGAAGTGCTCGCGGATCACCGCCATCCACAGGTTGCTGCCGTCCTTGCCGCCATAGCGCTTGGGCGCGGAGAAGCGCCAATGCCCGGCCTTGTCGGCGCGGCGGGTGGCCTCCTTCAGAAGCTCCTCCCACTCGTGCCGGGGCAGCCCGCCGCGCTCCCAGTCGGTGCGCGCGTGCTCGCGGCGGTGGTCAAAGAAGCGGATGTTGTCATCCTGCTGCTCCAGAGGCTTGATCTCGGCGGCGATGAAGGCGTCGAGCTCGTCGAGATAGGCCTGAAGGTCGGCGGGGATGGCGAAGTCCATTAGTTCTCTCCGGTCCATTTTCTTCGCGCTTGGGCCAGCGCGGGATATTTCGGCACATCCTGCGCGACGGCCGCGAGTATCGCGCCTCGCAATTCCGCCAGCACCTGTTGATCGGCAAGGCTTGTCTCCCCGGCCAGCATCCGGGTGGCGAGGGCAGGGTTCTCGGTCGCCGGGATCGAGCCAAGGGAGAAGCGCGCAATCATGCCCAAGGCATTGCGGGCGACAGCGTATTGAAAGCGGTCATGCCCCTCGAAGCGGTCCTTGACGCTGCCGAGCCACTCGAAGATCGCCTGCGCGAGTTCGCCGTCGGTCGCCTCGCCCCTGGGCGCGGGCCGGGTTTCCAGGACAACCGGCCGCGCCCGCTCCTCCTCCGGCGCATCCTTTTCGAGCAGTAACAGCAGGTCGAGTTCCTGCTCGCTGGTCCGGCGCGAGATCACCGCGCGTTCGAGCATCCGGTCCGCGCCGCTGCGCCACTGTGCGGCCATCTTGAGGCAACCCAAGGCCCACCAGACGGTGCGGTAGATGGTCCAGAAGCGGAACCTTGCGGGATCAATTGTGACGCCCGCCTCGACCTCGTAGGCGGCGATGTAGTCGTCGATGCTCCCCAGCCCCAGCGCGGGGCGGTCGTAGCGGGCGAAGCGCCACACGGCCATGCAGCCGAAGGCAAGGTCTTCGTGGCGGTCGCCGAAATGGGCGATCTCCCAGTCGAGCACGCCGGTCAGGCGCGAGCCTTCGACCAGCAGGTTGCCCATGCGGTAATCGCCATGGTTGAGGACGGGCTCGACGGGCGGGGGGCAGTTGTCCTCGAGCCATTTGAGGCCGAGCGCGATGATCGGGCGATCACCGCCCGCAGTCATGAACTGCTCCTTGAGGTCGGCGATGGCGGCGCGGTAGTCCATCACCGGCACGCCTGCGGGCACGTCGGCCTGCCGCAAGCGATGGATGCGGGCGAGGTCGCGGGCGATGACTCGCAGCAGCCCGTCGGGATCGTTGCAGGCGAGAATGACCTTGGGATCAGCCGTCCCCGGCAGGGCGCGCATCAAGAAGCCCGAGCCTAGCCCGTCGCCCTCCTCAAGTACCGCCACCACCTCCGGCGCGGTGACGCCCTTGGCGCGGGCCGCCTCGATCAGCGCGGCCTCGGTGGCGTGGCCATAGGGCCGCCCCTCCATGAAGGCGAGGCTCGGCGCGCGGCGCAGGACGTAATCGGAACCGCCAGCCGAAAAGCGCCAGCTTTCCATCACCGCCCCGCCCGTCAGGCGCTGCGGCGCCAAAGACAAAGCGCCGAGACCGGCGCGGGCACACACCCGCGCCAGCCCGGCGCTCAGATCGTCAACGCCGATCCCCACAGGCTCAGGCGGGGACGTTGTCCTTCTTCACGGTGATCACCTGCGCGTAGGTGAACTCCTTGAGGCCTTCCTTGCCGTATTCGGCCCCGAAGCCCGACTGCTTGTGCCCGCCGAAGGGCGCGAAGGGCGAGAGGTGGAGGTATTCGTTGATCCACACCGTGCCGGTTTCGAGCTGCTCGGCGATCTCCACGCCCTTCTCGGGATTGCCGGTCCACACCGCGCCGGCGAGGCCGTATTCGGAATTGTTTGCGCGGCTGATGACCTCCTCCTCGGTGGAGAACTTCATCAGCGGCATCACCGGGCCGAACTGCTCCTCGGCCACGATCCGCGCATCCTCGGGCGGGTTGTCGAGAATGGTCAGCGGCACGAAGTAGCCGGTGCCCGAGGGGTCAACGTTGCCGCCCAGCAGGAACTTGTAGCCGTTCGACTTCGCATCCTCGATCAGCTCGAGCACGCGCTCATACTGCTTTTTGTTCTGGATCGGGCCGACGCCCGTGCCCTGCTCGCTGCCGTCGCCGACCTTCACGGTCTTGGCGTATTCGACGATGGCGGCGCTGAGTTCATCGTAGATGTCCTCGTGGATATAGACGCGCTTGGCCGCGACGCAGATCTGCCCGGCGTTCGAGAAGCTCGACCAGAACAGCTGCTCGGCGACCTTCTTGGGATCGGCATCGGGGAGCACGATCGAGGCATCGTTGCCGCCCAGTTCGAGCGTGATGCGCTTGAGGTCGGCCGAGGCGCCCTCCATGATTTTCTTCCCCGTCGCGGTCGAGCCGGTGAAGGTGATCTTGTCGATGTCCGGGTGGCTGGTGATCATCGGGCCGAGGTCGTCCTCGCCGGTGATGATGTTGACCACACCGGCGGGCACCACGCCGGCGATCAGCTCGGCGATCTTCAGGGTGGTGAGCGGGGTGAAGGGCGAGGGCTTCAGGACGATGGTGCAGCCCGAGAGCATCGCGGGGACGATCTTCTGGATCGCCATCATCACCGGGAAGTTCCACGGCACGATCCCGCCGACCACGCCCACCGGCACGCGGCGCACGCGGTGGAGGCGGGTGTCGTCGTCCTGCACGATCTCCTCGTCGAGGCTCAGCGTCGATTGCGCCGCCGCCATCCCGGCCGCGCCATAGATCTCGCCGCGGGCCTGGTCGTGGGGCTTGCCCTGCTCGCTGGTCAGCAGGCGGTAGAGCTCCTCGGCATTGGCCTTGATCGCGCCCGAGATCGCCATGATCGCGGCGCGGCGTTCCTCGATCGGGGTGTTCTTCCAGGTCTTGAATGCGGCGCGCGCGGCGGCGACGGCCTTGTCGAGCTCCGCCTTGCCGCAGGCCGGGACCTGCCCGATCACCTGCTCGGTGGCGGGGTTGACGACATCGAGCCAGCGGTCGGTCGCGATCATCTCGCCGCCGATGAGGTTCTTGTACTGGGTGACCATGTTCGTTCCTCTCTAACGAATGGGGGACTCGTCTCTCTCGCCCAAGGTTGGCGCGTTGCATCCGAAAACGCAATCGCTGCTTTGCCGCCCAGCCTAGCGACCGGCCCGCGCGCGATCACCTGACGATTGCGCTATTCGCAGCCTCGCTTATGGAAGCGGCCGGAGACCGACGAGAGGAGCCGACGCGCATGACCGACCCCCGCCCCGATCTGGTGATCTACGGCAGCCCCGTTTCGCCCTTCGTGCGCAAGGTGGCGAGCCTGTGCCTGCTCAAGGGCGTCCCCCACGAGGTCGAGGCGGTGAATGTCTTCTCGCCGCCCGAATGGTTCGTCGACATCTCGCCGATGAAGCGCATCCCGGTGCTGCGCGACCGCAGCGTGGCCGAGCAGGGCAGCGGGGGGACGATCCCCGATTCCTCGGCAATCTGCGCCTATATCGAGAAGAAGCACCCCGAACCGGCGCTCTATCCGGCAGAGCCCATGGCCTATGGCGAGGCGCTGTTCATCGAGGAATTCGCCGACACATCGCTGGCGATGGCGGGCGGCCTCGGCATCTTCCGGCCGATCTTCTTCGCGGTCTCCAAGGGCGAGGAGCCGGGGCTCGACAAGGCGCGCGAGACCTGGGCCAAGCAGATGCCGCCGCTGTTTGACGTGCTCGAGACGCGGCTTTCGGGCGCGGCGTTCTTCGCCGGCGATGCGCTGTCGATCGCCGACATCACCGTCGCCCACGTCATGCTCCAGATCGCGCTGGTCGCGGAGATGCCGCTCGGCCGCTGGCCCGCGCTCGAACGCCATTTCGCCGCGATGTTCGCGCTCCCCGAGATCGCCGGGCCCTACCAGGCTGCGGACAGGATCATCCGCAAGGCCTTGCCCAGCCGCTTCGACCTGACCTAAGGCCCTGAGGGAGCAAGAGAGGGTAGAGCCACGCATGGCCAGCGAATGGTGCATCGGGATCATCGGCGGATCGGGCCTCTATGCCATCGACGGCATCGAGGACGCGCAGTGGATCGCGATCGAGACCCCGTGGGGCGATCCATCGGACGAGATCCTGTGCGGGACACTCGGCGGGGTGAAGGTGCGCTTCCTCCCCCGCCACGGGCGCGGCCACCCGATCAGCCCGACCGAACTGAACGCCCGCGCCAACATCGATGCGCTGAAGCGCGCCGGCTGCACCGATATCCTCGCGATCAGCGCGGTGGGCTCCCTGCGCGAGGAGCTCGAGCCGGGGCGCTTTGCCGTGGTCGAACAGTTCATCGACCGCACCGTGGCGCGCCCCAGCACCTTCTTCACCAGCGGCTTCGTCACCCACGTCTCGATGGCGGACCCGGTCTGCCCGCGCCTGTCCGACATGGCAGCGAAGGCCATCGCCGCCGCCAAGGGCAAGGTCGCGGTGGGAGCGACCTATCTCGCCATGGAAGGCCCGCAGTTCTCGACCCGCGCCGAAAGCCGGATGTACCGCCAATGGGGCGCGGACGTCATCGGCATGACCGCCATGCCCGAGGCCAAGCTCGCCCGCGAGGCGGAGCTGCCTTACGCCCTCGTCGGCATGGTCACCGACTATGATTGCTGGCGCGACGGCGAGGCGGTGGATGTGGCCGAGGTCGTCCACCAGATGCAGGCCAACGGCGCGCTCGCCCGGGCGATGGTGAAGAACTTCATCGCCGCCCTGCCCGAGGCGCGCGAGCCCTCCCCGATCGACACCGCATTGGACGATGCCGTGATCACCGCGCCCGACGAGCACGACCCGGCACTGATGGCGAAGCTCGACGCGGTGGCGGGGCGGTTGTTCGGCTAGGGCTTTTCACGGAGAGCGGGGCGCGGCCTCCTCAATCCTTTCCGGTTAACAGGGCGACGAGTCACGCGTCGAAACTCCCTGCAAGGAACAACCGGGCCGCCCGTCCATGAGCATCCAGCACACGAGCCAGAGGGGCGGCCTCGCGCTGCTCGGCATCCTCGCCTTCGCAATCCTTTTCAGTGCCTACGGGATCAACACCGTCCGCTTCGGGGGCGAGATCCACCGCGTCAACCAGCAGCTGCACGAGTTCAACGCCGACATCCTGCCGCCGCCCGCCTATCTGGTCGAAGCCTATCTGGTCACCAATCTGGTCGCCCGGGCGCCGGACCAGGTCGAAAATCTCGCGGCCAAGCTGGAGGTGCTCGAACGGCAGTGGCGCGAGCGTGCCGATCACTGGGCGGAGTCCGATCTCGATCCCGCACTCAAGGCCGGCATCGCCGCCACGGTCGCGGAGGACGGCGCCGCCTTCTGGCAGATCGTCGACGACCGCCTGATCCCGGCGGCTCGGGCCGGCGACGTGGATGCCAAGGCGCGCGCGCTGGCTGCGCTCGATGCGGTCTATGTGCGGCATCGCGACCGGATCGACGCGCTCGTCAAGGGCGCGGCCGAGCGCCAGAAGGAGCTTGAACAGAGCGCCGACGGCACGCTGACGGCGATCTTCGCCGGGCTGGTTGCGGTGGTGGTGATCGTGCTGCTCGCCATCGGCGGCGCGCTGGTCATGCTCCGGCGCAAGGTGATCGTGCCGATCGCGAGCACCGCCGAAACGATGCAGCGCATGGCCGACGGCGATCTCGATGCGGGGCGGCGCGAGCACCACAGCCGCGACGAAATCGGCACCATGACCCGCGCGATCGAGGTGTTCCGCAAGAGCGCCCTCGAGGCGCAGGAGGCCGATGCCGAGCGCAGGCGAATCGTCGGCGTGCTGCGCGAGCGGCTGAGCGCGATGGCGGCCGGCAATCTCGACGAGCCGATCGAGAGTTTCTTTGCCGAGGCCTACAAGGGCATCCGCATGGACTTCAACCAGGCCCAGGCGGCACTGCGCGACGTGATCCATTCGGTGGTGCACTCCGCGCACGAAATCCACCGCAGCGCCAGCGAGGTGAACGAGGCCGCCGCAGACCTGTCCGAACGCACCGCCCGCCAGGCCGCGACGCTGGAGGAGACCGCCGCCGCGCTCCAGCGCACCAACAAGGGCATCCAGTCGAGTTCCGAACTGGCGCAGCAGACCAATGCCGAGGTCGCGCTGGCCCGCCAGAACGCGACCAGCAACCGCCAGATCGTCGAAACCGCGATCGAGGCGATGGCGCAGATCCAGACCTCCTTCGCCGAGGTCGCGAACATCACCGACCTTATCCAGAACATCGCCTTCCAGACCAACATCCTCGCGCTCAATGCCGGGGTCGAGGCAACCCGTGCGGGCGAGGCGGGCAAGGGCTTCATCGTCGTCGCCAACGAGGTGCGGGCACTGGCGCAGCGGTCCTCCGAGGCGGTCACCGCGATCCAGCAGCTGATGGCCAGGAGCGGCGAGAGCATCGCCAACGGGTCGCAGCAGGTGGCGTCTTCGGGCAATGCCCTGCGCGAGATGATCGCGATTATCGACCGCGTCAGTCAGCGGGTGGAGGACCTCGCCGCCGCCTCGAGCGCGCAGGCGAGGCATCTCGACGAGGTCGACGCGGCCGTCTCGGCGCTTGAGCGCGACACCCAGCAGAACGCCGCAATGGCGCAGCAGTCGAGCGCGGCGAGCGAATTGCTGCGTCAGGAAGTGACCCGGCTGACCCAGCGCACGGCGGTGTTCACCCGCACCGCGCCGGCGAGCGCCGAAAGCGCGCCGGTCGACCTGCGGCTCTACGGCTGAGGCCGACGCGCCCCCGCTATTGCAGGGTGACGATTTCCTCGCCGCCGTCGTGGCGACCGTAGAACTGCATCAGCTGGACCAGCAATTCGCAGCGATCCGCCAGCGTCTCGGCCTCGAGCAGCGCCTGCTTGCTGGCCGGATCGAAGGGCGCGATCTGGGAGACGCCGTTGATCAGCGAGCGGTCGTCGAGCCGTTCGACCGAATCCCAGTCGACCGAATAGCCCTGGGCGTCGGCGAAGGCCCGCGCCTCGCGCTCGAACCCGCCGCGCTGGGCGTGAGTGAGGGTCTCGTCCTCGGCCTCGTCATAGATGTCCGCTTCGACCTGGCGATAGGCCGTGGCGACCTCAAGCTCGCGCACCAGCCGGAACCGGGCGGTGCCTTCGAGGATGAGGTTATAGCGCCCGTCGTCCATCGCCTGGATCTCGCCGATCCGCCCGACGCAGCCGACCTGATAGAGCGGCGCGCCCTCGACGGGACGCTGGGGCTGGATCATCGCGATCAGCCGGTCGCGAATGAGCGCATCGCCCACCATGGCGCGATACCGCGGCTCGAAGATGTGGAGCGGCAGCTGCATCCCGGGAAACAGCACCGCGCCCGTCAGGGGGAAGATGGCAAGTCGCTTGGTCATCCGAACAATACGCGCGAAAGGCGCCGGCGGACGCCGACCACCCATTCGTCTTCGAGCCCGGTGGCCTCGAAGATCTTGAGCAGCTTGGCGCGCGCCGCGCCCTCGTTCCATTCGCGGTCGGCGGCGATCATGGCGAGGAGGGTATCGGCGGCCTCGTCGCGACTGCCGGCAGCGAAGGCGGCCTCGGCAAAGGCGAACTGCGCGTCCATGTCGGCCGGGTCGGCCTGTGCGGCGGTGCGAAGCGCGGCGAGCTCGCCGTCGTCGACGCGGGTGCCCGCCAGCTCCAGAGCGCTGCGGGCCGGCGCAATCGCGGCATCGGCGGCAAGACGCGGATCGCTGTCGATCACTTCCATCACCTGCCGCGCCTGATCAACCTCGCCCATCTGCACCAGTGCGCGCACGAGACCCACATGGGCCGGCGCGTTGTCGGGCGCGAATTCAGTGATCTGGGCGAAGATCGACGCGGCGCGCTGGGCATCGCCCGCGGAGAGCGCCTCCTCGCCCATCTTCACGAACTGCGCGAGCTCTTCCGCCGAAGGGCCCTGCGGCGCGGCACCGTCGGCCGCCCCACCCTGCACCGGAAGCTGGGCGAGCAGCTGGTCGAGCACGCCCTTAAGCTGCGATTCGCTGCGCGCATTGGTGAGGTCGGCGACCGGTTGGCCCTGGAACATCGCATAGACCGTCGGGATCGAGCGCACCTGGAACTGCGCGGCGATGAACTGTTCCTCGTCGACATTGATCTTGGCGAGCACCACGCCCTTGTCGGCATACTCGGCGGCGACCTTCTCGAGCACCGGGGTCAGCGCCTTGCACGGGCCGCACCACTCGGCCCAGAAATCGAGGATCACGAGTTTCGTTTGCGACGGATCGACCACCGTCTTGCGGAAACGCTCGACCGCCTTCTGTTCCTCGATGCTCAGTCCCATGCTGGCCAAGTTGTCTGCTCCTGCTGTGTCGCGCGCCGCTGCGCGCCCGTGCCCCAATGTGGGGCGCCTTGCGCGGATGTGAAGCGCCCGCCTGTGCTGGCCCGTCCCCCTCGCGCGATCAACCCCCGACGGCGACAATTTTGCGCTTGCAGGCACAGAAAGGCGCTGCTAATCGCGCCGCCTCTCCGGCAGGAACGATCGCTCAGGCGGTTCCTGTCAGCGCCAGTGAGCGGGCGTAGCTCAGGGGTAGAGCACAACCTTGCCAAGGTTGGGGTCGAGGGTTCGAATCCCTTCGCCCGCTCCATCGATCATCCGACATAGCTGTCAGGTCAGGCCACCGTCGCATCGTTGCGCGGCCGCCTGCGCGCGATCCGCGCGTCATCCTCCTGCCGATGCAAAATGGCAACATTCGGGAGGGATTCTTAATCCAGATTAAGTGTAACATTTGCCGTCATTTTGTCACACTACAGACGAAGTGACGAAATTCTGCGTGTTTATTGAACAGATGGACCGTTCCTTCAATTGTTGCAGATCGGTGACATAAGTATTGGCGTCGATCTGTCAGCAAAGTGTCACGCGATATCCATAGCGGCGCCCCCGATCCGACAAGCCAACAGGGGGCTTACCCATGCTCAAGACCGACTCGCTCAACCTTCGCCTTTCGCGCAAGGCGATCATGCTCGCCGCCGTCGCCGCGATCCCTCACGCGGCCTTCGCGCAGGAGCAGCAGGCACCGCAGGACAATTCCGCTCTGGTCGACGAGGAAGGCGAGATCATCGTCGACGGCACCCGGCCGATCGCCGAATCCGAGGCCGCGGCGCTGCGCATCCAGCGCCTCTCGGACAATCTGGTCTCGGTGCTCTCGGCCGACTCGGTGGGCCGCCTGCCCGACCAGAACATCGCCCAGGCCACCGGCCGCCTGCCCGGCCTCGCGGTCGAGCGCGACCAGGGCCAGGCGCGCTACATCTCGATCCGCGGTGCGCCCAACTACTGGACCACGCTGAGCTTCGACGGGATCAATGTCGTCAGCCCCGAGGGCCGCGACGCGCGCTTCGATTCGATCCCCTCTGCAATCGCCTCGCAGATCATCGTCTCCAAGGCGATCACCCCGGACATACCGGGCGAGACCGTCGCCGGTAACGTCAACATCATCACCCGGTCGGCCTTCGACTATCCGGGCATGCGCGCTTTCGGGAAGGCGGGCGGCGGGATCGCCGAACTCGGCGACCGCGAGGAATATGAAGCCAACCTCGTGCTCTCCGACCGCTGGAATGTCGGCGGTCTCGGCGAGATCGGCCTGCTCGTCTCGGGCAGCTACTACCAGCGCAACATGATCACCGACAATTTCGAGATCGACTGGGAGCGCGTGTCTCAGGACCAGCGCCAGGGCGCGGGCAGCCGCTTCTGGGCGCGCGAGACCGAGAACAAGCTCTACCGCCTGACCCGCAAGAACTGGTCGGTCTCGGGCCGTCTCGACTGGCGCCCGGACGACGACAACGAGATCTCGCTGCGTTCGGTCTACACGATCTTCACCGACTTCGAGGCGCGCGACAACTACATCTTCGACATGGACGACCGCCAGGGCGATCTGGTCGCCAACAATGCGCCCTGCGATGTCGCCGTGAATCCGACGCCGACCACCACCGGCTATGCCGATATCTGCATCGGCAACACCCCGCTGATCGGCACGGTCTACGGCATCGACATCAACCAGCGCGCCACCCTGCGCGACTTCGCGCAGTCGATCTTCACCAACACCATCGAAGGCAAGCACACCTTCGGCGACAGCGGCCTGCGCTTCGAATGGCTCGGCAACTACACCCGTTCGCGCGATGATCGCTCCGTGGTGGGCGAGGGACGCTTCAACAGCCCATCGACCCGCACCCTGCGCACGGCCATCGCCTATGACTTCACCAACCCGGTGCGCAACACGCCCCAGCTGTTCAATACGCTCCAGCTTTCCGGGCCGACCCGCTTCCAGCGCGGCGCGGCGGTGACCGCTATCGACACCTTCACCAAGCCGCTGTCCGAATTCCGCGTCGCCGATCTTGTCGACGACACCGACGCCTACACCGGGCGCGCGATCCTCGCCTACGACACCGAATTCCTCGGCGGCAACGCGACCATCAAGGCCGGTTTCCAGTACGACCAGCGCACCAAGCAATCGGTCAACGAGCAGATCCAGCTCACCACCGCGGCGCAGTTCAGCACGATTGGCGCCCCGACCGATTACAACGCCTTCTCGATCGACCTGCCGTTCCAGGGCAAGATCCCGATGGGCTACACCTTCCGCTACTTCGACATCAATCGGGTGGAGACGCTGGCGGAGGCCGCGCGTGCGAACTTCCCCTTCACCCGCCTCGTCGACGAGGACTACGAGGTGCGCGAGACCATCTACGCAGGTTTCCTGATGGGCACCCTGCGCTACGACTGGGGCAGCATCGTCGGCGGCGTGCGCGTCGAGCGGGTCGAGAACCGCGGCATTGCCACCGGCATCACCGCCGAGAGCGCCGACACGCTGCTCTTCCCCAGCCTCCATGTGAACTACAACGTCTCGGAGAACGGCAAATTCCGCATTGGCTACACCACCGGCGCGGCACGGGCCGACTATGACCTGCTGCGCCCCAACGTGCAGATCAACGATGCCAACGAGACCATCTCGGGCGGCAACCCGGCGATCCGGCCGGAGCGTTCGTGGGGCCTCGACAGCTATCTCGAATGGTACATCATGCCGCAGGGCTTCATGTCGATCGGCGTGTTCTACCGCGACGTGCGCGACGTGCTCTACACCGACCGGCGCACCTTCAATTCCGATGCGCTGAACTTCGGCGGGGTCGACCGTTCGGGCTATGTCTTCAGCGGCATCGCCAATGCCGGCGAGGGCCGCATCATCGGCGTGGAAATGGCCGCCCAGCTCCAGCTCGAACCCTTCACCGAGGATCTCGGCCTGCCCGGCTGGATGGGCGGCTTCGGGATCACCGCCAACCTGACGCTCAACGACAGCGAGGCGACCAAGCCGGCCTTCGGCAACATCCCCGCACGCACCGTGCGCCTGCCGGGCACGTCGGACGTGGTCTACAACATCGGCGGCTATTACGAGAAATACGGCTTCTCCGCCCGCCTCCAGTACCAGCGCCGCAGCACCTGGCTCGACGGCATCGCCAACGACCTGACCGACGCGGGCGACACCTACTGGGCGGCGGACGACGAGATGGACTTCTCGATGCGCTATGCCTTCAACCGCAATTTCGAGATCTATTTCGACGCCTCGAACCTGCTCGACCAGCCGGGCCGTCGCTACTCGGAGCCGGGCAACCTGCTCACCGCGACCGGCACGCCGACCCCGTTCACCGACAACCTGACGATCGAGTTCGAACAGTTCGGCCGCCGCTACACGGGCGGGGTGCGCATCACCTTCTGACCGCCGGCCCTCCCGTCGAAAGGCCCGGTCGCCCGATGGCGGCCGGGCCTTTTCGCTTTCGCGGCGGGGCAGATTGTTGCATTCCTGTCGCAGCCCGTCGGCGCCCGTCGGCGGTCCGCCCATTTTTCCTTTGCATCCGGCGCGCGCCGCGCTAGGCGCGTGATACGTTATTACATCAACGTAACCCCTGGAAAGCAACGGAAACACCATGACCGACCGCAAGATCCGCCTTGCAACCTCCCGCCTCGCCCTCGCCACCGTGCTCGGCCTTGCCGTCTCCGCGACCCCCGCGCTCGCGGACACCGCAGCGGCGGACGCACAAGCCGCGGCACAGCCGGCGCAGACCGGAGGCACGCCGCCCGAGGACGATCTCCACAACCGCCAGACCGCCACCACGGGCGAGATCATCGTGAGTGCCGCCGGCCTCAAGGAGCTCGACGTGCTCGCCGGCACCAGCGTGGTCGAGATCGCCGACGTGCAGCGCGACGCGGTGAACGGCCAGATCGGCGACCTTCTCGCCAAGCTGCCCGGCGTCTCATCGACCAGCTTCGCCCCCGGCTCCTCGCGCCCGGTGCTGCGCGGCCAGCAGGGCGAGCGCGTGCGCGTGCTCGTCGACGGCGTCGGGACGGCGGACGTCTCGAACACCTCGGTCGACCACGCCACCACCATCGAGCCGATCACCATCGAGCGGATCGAGGTGCTGCGCGGGCCTGCCGTGCTGCTCTACGGCAGCCAGGCGATCGGCGGTGCGGTCAACGTGATCGACAAGCGCATCCCGACCCGGATGCCGGACGAGGCCTTCCACCTCGATGCCTTCGCCGGGGTCGACAGTGCGACCAACCTGCGCACCGGCGCGGCAAGCCTCGATGTCGGGATCGGGTCGAACCTGGTGTTCCACCTCGACGGCTCGTGGCGCGATACCGGCAACATGGACATCGGCGGTTTCCAGCTCTCGCGCCAACTGCGTGAAGAGCTGCTCGAGGAGGCCGCCGAGAAGATCGCCGACGGCGAACCGGAGGAGGCCGCCGAGTTCCGCGAGGCCGCCGACCAGCGCGGCTTCGTGCCCAACAGCGACATGCGGAGCTGGACGCTCAACGCCGGCCTCGGCCTGATCCTCGGCGAGAGCACCTTCGGCGCCGCGATCGGCTGGTACGATACCAATTACGGCGTCATCAAGCGCCCCGGCCTCAAGCACGAGCACGGCGGCGAGGAAGGCGAGGACCACGGCGGCGAGGAGGAGAAGGAGGAGGAAAACGTCCGCATCGACCTCCAGCAGTTCCGCGCCGACTTTAGGGGCGACATCTACCTCGGCGATGGGGCGATCGAGCGGCTGAAGGTGCGGTTCGGCTATTCCGACTACACCCACACCGAGTTCGAGGGTCCGGGCGAGGTCGGCACCGTGTTCGACAGCACCAGCATCGAAGCCCGCGCGGAACTGGTGCAGAACGCCGCCGGCGTGCTGCGCGGCGCGACCGGCGTCCAGTTCCTGCACCGCGATTTCAGCGCGGTCGGGGCTGAAGCCTATGTCCCGCCGAACCTCACCGATCAGCTCGCGGTCTTCACCCTGCAGGAGTGGGGCACCGGCCCGGTCCAGATCGAGGCCGCGGCGCGCGCCGAGTTCACCGACGTCGAGGCCCAGACCCTCGGCATCGCCCGCGACTACGAGACCTTCTCGGGCGCGCTCGGCATCGTCTACGAAGGCATCGAGGGTGTGCGCATCGGCATCAACGGCTCGCGCGCCGAACGCGCGCCGAGCGCCGAGGAGCTGTTCTCGGACGGTCCGCATATCGCGACGCAGGCCTTCGAGGTCGGCGACGTCGACCTTCGCACCGAACGCGCGTGGGGCCTCGAAGCCTTCGCCCGCGGCAGCATCGGTGCGGGAACCTTCAACCTCACCGCCTACCGCCAGTGGTTCGACAACTACATCTTCCTCGAGGATACCGGCGCTGAGGAGGACGACCTGCCGGTGTTCCAGTATCTCCAGCAGGATGCCGACTTCTGGGGCTTCGAGGCGGAGCTCAACTACCCGATTGTCGACACCGGGAGCTTCCGCCTCATGACCGACCTGCGCGCCTCCTACACCGAGGCCGAGCTCGCCGACGGCACCGCCGTGCCGCGCATCCCGCCGCTCGCCCTGCTAGGCGCGCTGGAGGCGCAGACCGATGCCTTCGACGTGCGGGGCGAGGTGCAGTGGTTCGGCGAACAGGACCGCGTGACCGCCTTCGAGACGCCGACCGACAGCTTCACGCTGGTCAACGCGCTCGTCGCCTGGCGGCCCTTCACGCAGAACCGCAACGTCACCGTGCTGGTCGCCGCCGACAACATCTTCGATGTCAACGGCCGCCGCCATGCGAGCTTCACCAAGGACTTCGTCCCGCTGATCGGTCGCAACTTCCGCGCGAGCGTGCGTCTGAGCTTCTAAGGCACCTCAGATCGCGCCCGCGTGAGGGTCGCAAGGGGGCAGTCGGGTTCGCCGGCTGCCCCTTTTGCATGGGCGCTAGAACCCCGCGGCGCGCAGCACGATCCACACCTCGCCGACGAGGCTGAAACCGAAGACTGTGATCGCGGCGCTCACCGCGCGAAAGCTGGCCAGCCGCCGGCCCTCGCCCGGCACCAGCGGGAAGACCGGGCGCAGCAGCAGCGCCACGTCGCGGGCGTGGAGCACCAGCCACGCGGCCGAAAGCAGCGAGGCGGCGGAGAGCAGCGCGATCAGCACTTGCATCTGGAGCAGGGTCACGGGGGCAGGCCTTTCGTCGCAGCGACGCCCCTCCACCTGCCCTAACGTCGGGAGCCCGCCGGATGTTCCGCACCGGGCGCGGCTACGCAGTCCTACGCTTCCACGGCAAAGGTCAGCTCGGCGTGCTCCTCGAGCCGCCTGACCAGATCCTCGCCGAGGAAGGCCCCCGGCGTGCCGATGCCGCCCGGCTTGGTGCAGGAGAGGAGCGCGATCCCCGTCTCGGACAGCATCCGGCTGGTCGAGCCGTAGCCCGGATCGTAGCGGCCTTTCACGCCATACTGGAGCCGCTGACCATCGGGCATGTCGGCCACGAACACCACGTCATAGAAGCCGTTCTCGCGCTCCTCCTTGCTCGGGCCCTCGCCCGGCTTGGGGGGCTTGGCACCGAAGGGGTTCTTCATGAATTCGAGCGCCGCATTGGCCGCCGCCTTGCCCGCCTCGCCGGGGCTGGTCAGCATCATCTCGTCATACTGGAAATCGGTGCCGTAGGGGTGACCGAGCAGGAAGTTGGTGCGGTGCACGTTCTTGGTGTTGATCGGCGCCATCACGAAGGGCGCGGACCACTTGCCGAGATCGTCCTCATACGAGGGGATCATGCCCGAGGGCTGGTCGGGCCCCTCGAAACCCGGGGTGAGCGCGAACGGGTTCCGCAGGGTCGCGATCACCGACATGTCCTTGGCAGCGGCCTTCATGGTCGCGCCGAGGCTCGCCGCGGTGCCGCCCGAGAAGGTGCCCTGCATCGCCCGCACCCGGCCGCGGATGCGCGAGGCGGGCTTGCCGAAGCGTTCGACGCAGGCCTTCTGGGTCATCATCACGCCGAGATCGAAAGGGATCGAATCGAACCCGCTCGAAAAGCAGATGCGCGCGCCGCTCGCCTCGGCGGCAGCCTGATGCTCGGCGATCTTGGCCGCCATCCACGCCGGCTCGCCGCACAGGTCGGCATAGTCGGTGCCGGTCTTGACGCAGGCCGCGACGAGCTTGTCGCCATAGAGCTGGTAGGGGCCGACGGTGGTGAGGACGACCTTGGTGCGCCGGCACATCGCCTCGAGGTCGGCATCGTCATCGGCATTGGCGACGACGAGCGGCGTCGAGGCCGGCGCGCCGATCAGGTCGCGGACCTCCTCGAGCTTGGCGAGGCTGCGCCCGGCCATCGCCCACTTCGGCCCATCCTCGCGGCTGCCGTAGTGGCCGGCGAGATATTCCGCCACCAGCCGCCCGGTGTAGCCGGTGGCGCCATAGACGATGATGTCGAATTCGCGGGTGCTCATGGATGATCTCCTTTGGCTGGCGTGTTGCCACGCACCGCCGCACGGGACCAGACCAAATCGGCAAGCCCAGACGTGGAAAAGCGGACAAAGCGGACACCGTGTCCGCTTGCTGCAATGCGGTGTTGTAATGCAATACCAATGTCTTGCGCGTCGTTCGTCGAGGCGGACGGACAGGGAAGCGGGGCCTTTATCACAGCAGCAAGGGCCTTTCGGACGCAAAACGCACGAGGCTAACCGGTCTGCCTGTCTGTAGGAAAGGGTGCCCTAAAGCCTCGGCAGCGTCACCCCGCGCTGGCCCATGTATTTGCCCGCGCGGTCCTTGTAGCTCGTCTCGCAGCGCTCGTTGCCCTTGAGGAAAAGAAACTGGCACGCGCCCTCGTTGGCGTAGATCTTCGCGGGCAGCGGCGTGGTGTTGCTGAACTCCAGCGTCACGTGCCCTTCCCAGCCTGGCTCCAGCGGGGTGACGTTCACGATGATCCCGCAGCGCGCATAGGTGCTCTTGCCGAGGCAGATCACCAGCACGTCCTCCGGCACGCGGAAATATTCGACCGTGCGGGCGAGCGCGAAGGAATTGGGCGGGATGATGCAGACGTCGGTTTCGCGGTCGACGAAGCTCTTGGGGTCGAACTGCTTGGGATCGACCACCGAGCTGTCGACATTGGTGAAGATCTTGAACTCGGGCGCGACCCGCGCGTCGTAGCCGTAGGACGAGAGGCCGTAGGAGATCACCCCGTCGCGCCGCTGGGCCTCCACGAAGGGCTCGATCATGCCGTGTTCGAGCGCCTGGGCGCGGATCCATTTGTCGGAGAGAATCGCCATGGAGGAAGGGATTCCCGATGGCGGGCGCAGGGGCAAGGGTGGCGGTCCGACATATCCCCTTTCCCGAAAATGCGCGCGCCGCCCGACCTAACAGCATTTGTCACGAGCCTGTCCGCAAGGACATGCTATCAAGGCCTTGCGACCCGAGGGGCCCTCCGGCCCCTGACTTCAAGCCCCCGCCCTGACCGGCGGGGGCCTTTTTGGGGGAGCGCCGCTCAGGCCGGGGCGAAGCGCGCCCAGACGGGCAGGTGGTCCGAGGCGGCCGCCGCGAGCGCGCTGCGGTGCACCCCGCAGTCCTCCACCCTGAGGCGCGCGCAATGCAGGATCCGGTCGAGCCTGCCGAGCGGTCGGCGACTCGGGAAGCTCGGCCCGGGATCGAGCAGTGCGAAATGCCGCCCGAACTCGCGAAAGCACCCGGCGGCCGCGCGCCATTCGTTGAGATCGCCCATCAGCACCGTGGGCCGCGCGCTGCGGGCCGCATCGGCGAGGGTCGCGATGGCGCGGGCCTGGCGCACGCGCCACAGGCCCGACAGGTCGAGATGCATCCCGAACACCGTCAGGCCGGCATCGCCGAGGCCGAGCGTCGCCGTCACCACCCCGCGCGGTTCGAGGCAGGGGATGTGGATGATGTCGTGGTGCTCCACCGCGATGCCCTGCCGCACGAGGATCGCGTTGCCGTGCCAGCCCATCGAATCGTGCTGCACGTCGAGCGGCACGGGGACGTAATCGGTGTGGCTCTCGATCAGGAAGCGCGGCAGCACGCTGGCGCGGGTGCCGAACCTGAGGTCGGCTTCTTGCAGGCACACAACGTCGGCGCCCACCTCGTTCAGCACATTGAGGATGCGCCCCGGATCGCGCCTGCGGTCGGTGCCGACACCCTTGTGGATGTTGTAGCTGGCGACCGTGAAGGTGCGGGCCATCCTCTCCCCTAACCCGCCGCCAGCAGGCTCGCGTTGCCGCCGGCCGCGGTGGTGTCGATACAGGTCACGCGCTCGGTGGCGAAGCGGGCGAGGTAGTGCGGGCCGCCGGCCTTGGGGCCGGTGCCGGAAAGGCCCTCGCCGCCGAAGGGCTGGCTCTCGACCACCGCACCGATCTGGTTACGGTTGACGTAGAAATTCCCCACCTTGGCACGCGCCTGCACGAAGCGCCGGGTCTCGGCGATGCGGCTGTGGAGGCCGAGCGTGAGGCCGAAGCCGGTGGCGTTGATGTCCTCGATCACGCGGCCGAGTTCCCCCGCGCGGAAGCGCACGACGTGCAGCACCGGGCCGAAATGCTCGCGGTTCAATTCGCCGATGCCGCCCAGTTCGATGATCGTCGGCGCGACGAAGCAGCCCTTGCCCGTGGCCGGTAGCAGGGGCAGGCGCTCGACCTTGCGCCCGCTCGCCTCGCTGCGGGCGACGTGGCGTTCAAGTGCGGCGCGTGCGTCCTCGTCGATCACCGGGCCGACATCGGTGGCGAGGTCCGCCGGGTCGCCCACGGTGAGCGCCGCGAAGCCGCCGCGGATCATCGCCAGCACGCCGTCCGCGATGTCCTCCTGGAGGTAGAGCACCCGCAGCGCCGAGCACCGCTGGCCGGCGCTCTGGAAGCTGCTCGCCAGCACGTCGCGCACCACCTGCTCGGGGAGCGCCGAGCTGTCGACGATCATCGCGTTCTGCCCGCCGGTCTCGGCGATCAGCGTGGCGATCGGCCCGTCGCGGTTGGCGAGGGCGCGGTTGATCGCCCTTGCCGTCTCGGTCGATCCGGTGAAGGCAACCCCCGCGAGGCGCGGGTCGGCGGTGATCATCTGCCCGACGGGGCCGGCGCCCGGGAGCAGCTGGAAGGCCTCGGGCGGGATGCCCGCCTCGTGGCACAGCTTCACCGCGAGCGCGGCGATCAGCGGGGTCTGCTCGGCGGGCTTGGCGATCACGGCGTTGCCCGCCGCAAGCGCGGCGCTTGCCATGCCGATGAAGATCGCCAGCGGGAAGTTCCACGGGCTGATCGTCGCGAACACCCCGCGACCGTGGAGCGAGAGGCTATTCTCCTCGCCGGTCGGCCCGGGGAGGATCACCGGCGCGGCGAACTGGCGGCGCGCCTCGGCGGCGTAGTAGCGCAGGAAATCGACCGCCTCGCGCAGCTCCAGCACCGAATCGAGCAGGGTCTTGCCCGCCTCGCGCTGGCACAGGCTGAGGAACTCGGCGGTGTGCGCCTCGAACAGGTTGGCGGCCTCCTCCAGCAGCAGCGCGCGCGCCTCGCCGCCGAGTGCGTCCCAGCCGGGCTGGATCGCGGCGGCGCGGGTGAAGGCGGCATCGACCTCTTGCGGAGTGGCGTCGCGGCGGGTGCCGACCACCTGCGCCATGTCGTGCGGGCTGGTGATCGGCGCGATCTCGCCGGGGCTTGCGGCGGGGAAGGTCGGCTCGGCGCGCCAGTGGACGCCTTCGAGCAGCTTCAGGCGCTCCAGCAGGGGAGCGCGCA
Source organism: Porphyrobacter sp. THAI-01a (assembly GCF_056868655.1). NCBI lineage: Bacteria > Pseudomonadati > Pseudomonadota > Alphaproteobacteria > Sphingomonadales > Erythrobacteraceae > Porphyrobacter > Porphyrobacter sp. THAI-01a. The sequence goes on from NZ_CP180579.1 coordinate 3,054,059, forward strand.
CCAGCGGGTCGGAGAGGTCGATCCCGGCGCTGTTCCGGCGCGCGCCGAAGATGTCGGCGGGCAGCGGGATCGCCGGGTTGCGGCGCGGGCGCATCGCCGCGAGTTCCGCCACCGGATCGCCGACCAGCTCCTCCGCCGGAATGTCGGCATCGCCCATGCGGTTGACGAAGCTGGTGTTGGCCCCGTTCTCGAGCAGGCGGCGCACCAGATAGGCGAGCAGCTCCTTGTGCCCGCCGACCGGCGCATAGATCCTGACAGGCGTGCGCTGGTTGCCCTCGAGCGCGTGGAGCGCATCATACACTTCCTCGCCCATGCCGTGCAGGCGCTGGAACTCGAACGGCTTGCCCTCGCTGAGATGCTTGATCGCGCCGATGGTGTAGGCGTTGTGCGTGGCGAAGGCGGGGCGGATCACGTCCGAATGCTCGAACAGCCGCGCCGCGCAGGCGAGGTAGCTCACATCGGTCGCGACCTTGCGGGTGAACACCGGATAGTCGGCATAGCCGCCGACCTGCGAGAGCTTCACCTCGCTGTCCCAGTAGGCGCCCTTGACCAGCCGCACGAACAGCCTGCGCCCGTGCCGCCGGGCGAGCTTGCCCGCCCAGTCGCACACCGCCACGCCGCGCTTCTGGTAGGCTTGGATGGCAAGGCCGAAGCCCTCCCACCGGCTGCCGTCGGGGCGGCGGAACAGATCGTCGTCGGCGACCAGCTCCTCGATGATGTCGAGGCTGAGCTCCAGCCTTTCGGCTTCCTCGGCGTCGATCGTGAAATGGATATCCGCGTCGCGAGCGCGCAGCGCGAGCGCCCGCACCATCGGCACCATCGCCGCCTTGGCCTCGTCGGCATGGAAGAAATTGTATTTCGGGTGCAGCGCCGAGAGCTTGACCGAAATCCCCGGCGATCCCGCGACCCCGGCCCCCGCCTCGCGCGCCAGCCGCGTCAGGGCGGCTTCGTAGGCCAGCCGGTATTTCTCGGCATCCTCGAAGGTCATGGCCGCCTCGCCGAGCATGTCGAAGGAGTGCGTGATCCCCCTTGCGCGTTCGGGCGCGGCGCGCTTCAGCGCCTCGTCGATGGTGCGGCCGAAGACGAACTGGCCGCCGAGGATCTTCATCGCCTGCGCGGTGGCGGTGCGGATCACCGGCTCGCCCAGCCGGTTCATCGCCCGCTTGAAGGCGCTCCCCAGCCCCTTCTGGCGTGCATCGGGCGGATCGAGCACCTCGCCCGTCAGCATCAGCGAGAAGGTCGCGGCGTTGACGAAGGTCGAGGAGCTTTCGCCGAGATGCTCGCCCCAGTCGATCTGGCCGATCTTGTCCTTGATCAGCGCATCCGCCGTCGCCGCATCGGGAACGCGCAGCAGCGCCTCGGCAAGGCACATGAGAGCGATGCCTTCCTCGGTATCGAGGCCGTATTGCTGGAGGAAGGCGTCGATCCCGGAGGCCTTCTTGGCCCGCGCGCCCTCGATCAGGTCGATCGCCAGCCGGGCCGCGCCCGCGTGCACCCGCGCCGCGGGGGCGGCCTGTTCGAGCCGCTCGGCGATGCAGGCCTCCTCGTCCTGGCGATAGGCGCGGCGCAGGTCGGTGCGGTCGATTGCTGGGGCGGGCGAGTAGTCGGCCATCTGGTTTCACCTGAAACGATTCGCGGGCAATGCCCGGCCTCTGGACGCCATGAGGCTGCGCTGCAAGCGCCGGTTTTGCAACGGCCCGCTTGCCCCCCGCGCCGGGCCCGTTTAGCTTCGCCGGGCGATCAACAGGGGCCCCACACAATCATGCGGATGTTCTGCTTCCACTGCCGCGACGGCGAAGACGGCGGCCGGCTGCGCGCGATCCACCGGCCCGCGCATCTCGAGTTCATCCACGCCAATGCCGATCATTTCGTGATCGTCGGCCCGCTGAAGCGCGCCGACGGCCTGATCATCGGCTCGCTGCTGATCGTGAAGGCCGAGGACGAGGCGGCAGCCCGCGCGATCCTTGCCGACGATCCCTACCTCACCGGCGGGGTGTGGCAGCTGATCCGGGTCGACGAGTTCTCGCCCCTGCTGGGCGACTGGGCCTAGGTCCTCAGGCCAGCGCATCCTCGGGCTGGGACCCGCCGTTGGCGCGGTTCCACCGGACCGAGGACCAGAATGCGAGGCCGATCAGCACCGCGCCGATCACCCCGGTGATGACCTCGGGGATGTGCACGAAGGTGTTGAGATACATGATCACCGCCAGCGCGATGATCGCATAGAAGGCGCCGTGCTCGAGATAGCGGTATTCGCTCATCGTCCCCTTGTTGACGAGGAAGATCGTCATCGAGCGAACGAACATCGCGCCGATGCCGAGGCCGATGGCGATGATGATGAGGTTGTTGGTGAGCGCGAAGGCGCCGATCACCCCGTCGAAGCTGAAGCTCGCATCGAGCACTTCGAGATAGAGGAACGCCCCGAAGCCCGCCTTGGCGACATCGCCGGTGGTGGGCGTGGGCGGTTCGAGCACATGGTTGACGATCTCGACCGCGAGATAGGTCAGCAGGCCCGCGATGGCGGCGATGAGGAAAGTGAGTGCTTCTTCCTCCGGCAGCACGCTCGCCACCGCCCAGGTGCCGGCGAGCACCACGCCGATGGCGATCGCCTCGATATTGGCGACCCTGGCGAGCGGACGCTCAATCGCCTCGATCCAGTTCACGTCCTTGTCGGAATCGAAGAAATACTTGAGCCCGACCATCCCGAGGAACGCCCCGCCGAAGCCCATCAGCCCGACATGCGCATCGGAGACGATGCGCTGGTATTCGGCCGGTTCGTTGAGGGCGAGCCGCATGGCCTCCACTGGGCCGAGGCTGGCGGCGACCATCACGATCACCAGCGGGAAGACGATCCGCATCCCGAACACGGCGATGGCGATGCCCCAGGTCAGGAAGCGCCGCTGCCAGACCGGGTCCATGTCCTTGAGGATCGAGGCGTTGACCGCGGCATTGTCGAAGGACAGCGAGACTTCGAGCACCGCCAGCACGGCGCAGATCCACACGATGCCGAGCATCCCGTCGATCGTGCCGGTCAGCTCCCAGCCATACCAGCCGCCCAGCACGAGGCCGGCAAGAGTGAACAGCAGCGAACCACCGAAATGCTTGAACATCGAATTTCCTGTCAGAGTGCCCACGCGCTCTTAGTGCGCGCTGCGGGAGCGATCTAGATGCCGAAGCTGCCCTTCAGCCCGTCGATGACATATTGTGCCGCAAGCGCGGCGAGCAGAACGCCGAGCAGGCGGGTGATCACCGCCTCGACCTTGTCGCCGAGCAGCCGGATCAGCGGCCCGGCGGCGACGAGCGCGGCGGCGGTGATGGCGAGCACCGCGCCGAGCGCGGCGAGCACCTCGATCATCTCGGGCCAGCCCTCGGCCTCGTTCATCAGCAGCATCACCGCCGCGATCGCGCCCGGGCCGGCGAGCATCGGCATAGCCATCGGGAAGACCGAGACGTCCTCGATCTCGGGGGTGGCGGCGATCTTCTCGGCGCGGCTTTCGCGGCGCTGGGTGCGCTTCTCGAACACCATGTCGAAGGCGATGAAGAACAGCATCAGCCCGCCCGCGATGCGGAAGGAGTTCAATTCGATGTGCAGCGCGCCGAGCAATTGCTGGCCGAACAGCGCGAAGACCAGCAGGATGATCGCCGCGATCCACGTCGCCCGCAGCGCCATGCTGCGCGCCTGCTGAGGGGTCGCGCCCTTGGTCAGCCCGGCATAGATCGGCGCGCACCCCGGCGGGTCGATCACCACGAACAGGGTGACGAAGGCGGAAAGGAAGAGTTCGGTCAGGACCATCTGCGCAGGCTCGCCCGCCCCCTCACATCAATCGGCGGTCGGCACAAGGCTTTGTTCGATGGCGGTCACCCAGCGGCCCTGGTGGAAATAGTCGGCGGCGGCGTAGCGGGTGCCGTCGGCGCGGTGCTCCCAGCGCCAGCGCAAGGTGCCGTCGCGCGAGAGGCGGGCGTCGGCCTTGCCTTCCTCGCCCACGGGGATCGCGGGCGGCGGCGGAGTTCCGGCGCCCCCGCGCGGGCAGGAGGCGACAAGGCCCTGCACCGCATCGATCTCGGTCACGACGATGTCGCCCGGCCGCGCCTCGGTCTGCTTGCGTGGCGGGGGCTGGGGCACGTCGTCGCCGCCGGCGTCGAAGACATAGCGGTAGTCGCCCGTCGGCTGGCGTTCCCAGACCGTGACGAAATTGCCGACCTTGCCGTCGGGATCGCGGTAGCGGCCCTGGCTGACCGCGAGCGCCCCGTCGCAGCTCATCACCACGATGCGCGGCTGCCACTGCACGGCCTGCGGAGGATCGGTCTGGGTGGCGAGCCAGGGTTCGATGAGGAAGGGGCCGTTCCCGCCGTGGAGCAGCGCGCCGGGGGCCGCGAAAAGGCGGAAGGCGGTCCACTGCCCGCGCTCCCTCGCCGCGCGCGAGAAGGCGAGTTCGGCGGCGACGATGTTGCTCGGCTGGGCCGCGCCAGGCGCGACCGCGAGCGCGCGGTCGATCATCGCCATCTGGCGCTTGTTCGGCTTGGGCGGCCCGCCACCCCCAGCACAGGCGGCGAGGACGATGGGGAGGGCGAGGCACACGGCGCAGGCGAACAGGCGCATATTGGTCTCCCTAAGGTTCAAAGCCCCTCCGGCGGCTCCATCCCCGCATGGCGATGCGCCGCGACGAGCGTGTTCCTGAGCAGCACCGCGATGGTCATCGGCCCGACCCCGCCCGGCACCGGCGTGATCGCGCCCGCCACGCCCAGCGCCTCGGCGTAGGCGACATCGCCGACGAGGCGACCCTTCGGCCTGTCCTCGGTCGGCGGCAGGCGGTTGATGCCGACATCGATCACGGTCGCGCCCGGCTTGATCCAGTCCCCGCGCACCATTTCCGGCCGCCCGACCGCGGCGACCACGATGTCCGCGCGGCGCACCACCTCGGGAAGGTTCTTCGTGCGGCTGTGCGCGATGGTGACGGTGGCGTTGGCGTCGGTCAGCAGCTGGGCCATCGGCTTGCCGACGATGTTCGACCGGCCGATCACGACGGCCTCAAGCCCGCTGAGGTCGCCGAGGTGATCGCGCAGCAGCATCAGGCACCCCAGCGGCGTGCAGGGCACGAAGCCCTCCTGCCCGACGCTCAGCCGCCCGGCATTGATGACATGGAACCCGTCCACGTCCTTGTCGGGATCAATCGCGGCGATCACCGCCTGTTCGTCGAGCCCCTCGGGAAGCGGCAGCTGGACGAGGATGCCGTCGACTTCCGGGTCGCGGTTCAGCCGCTCGATCAGCACCAGCAGCTCGGCCGCGCCGGTGGTGGCGGGAAGGCGGTGCTCGAAGCTGGCGATCCCGGCCTCGATGCAGGCGCGTCCCTTGGCGCCGACATAGACCTGGCTCGCAGGATCTTCGCCCACCAGCACCACCGCAAGCCCCGGGCGCCGGCCTGCGTGCAGGGCGAAGGCCTCCGCCGCCGCGCTGATCCGTGCGCGCAGGCTTTCCGCAAACGCCTTGCCGTCGATCCGCACCGCCTCCGGCATCAGGCGAGCGCGCCCTGGAGGATATAGCCGACCGCGTTGAGCAGCATCAGGAACACCATCGGGGAAAAGTCGATCGCGCCGGTATCGGGCATCACCTTGCGGATCGGACGCAGCGCCGGCTCGAACAGGCGGGACAGGGCATCGTGCACCGCATAGGCGAACTGGTTGCTCGGGCTGACCACGTTGAAGGCGAAAAGCAGGCCGATGATGAACCAGACGATCAGCAGCATGTTGGCGGTGTTCACCACCATAATGAAGATCTGGAGAAGTGCGTCAGTCATGGCGATCCGTGTTCCGTTGCGTGGGGCGCTCGGCTCGCATCTGGCGAGCCGCCGCGCGCGGTCAAGTCCCGTGAGGGCGTATTAGCCGCTTAATACGCCTCGCGCCATAGGCCTGTTCGGGCTCAGGCCCGCACCAGCGTGCCGGCGCCGCGGGCGGTGAAGAATTCGAGCAGCATGGCGTGGCCCACCCGCCCGTCGAGCACCACCGCCGCCTCGCAGCCCGATTGCACCGCGGCCACGCAGGTTTCGAGCTTGGGCACCATGCCGCCACGGATCACCCCGTCCTCGCGCAGCTGCGCGATGTCGGCGGGGGTGAGATCGGTGAGCAGCCGGCCCTCGCCATCGAGCACGCCCGGCACGTCCGTGAGCAGGAACAGCCGCGCCGCGCCCAGCGCCGCGGCGATCGCGCCGGCCATGGTGTCGGCGTTGATGTTGTAGGTCGCCCCGTCCTCTCCCGGAGCGATCGGGGCGATCACCGGGATCATGCCGGCGGCCACCATCGTGTCGATCACGGAGGTGTCGACGCTCGCCGGCTCGCCCACGAAGCCGAGGTCGACCGCCTGTTCGATGTTGCTGTCGGGATCGCGGGTGATGCGGCTGACCTTGCGCGCGGTCACCAGCCCGCCGTCCTTGCCCGAGATGCCGATCGCCTTGCCGCCCGCTCCGGCGATCCAGCCGACCAGTTCCTTGTTGATCGCGCCCGAGAGGACCATCTCGGCGACCTGCGCCGTCGCCGCATCGGTGACGCGCAGCCCGTCGACGAAGGTGCTCTCCACCCCCAGCCGCTTCAGCATCTGGCCGATCTGCGGGCCGCCGCCGTGGACCACCACCGGATTGATGCCGACCGCCTTCAGGAGCACGATATCCTCGGCGAAATCGCGCGCGGCCTCAGGGTCGCCCATCGCGTGGCCGCCGTATTTCACCACGAAGGTGCGCCCGGCATAGCGCTGGAAATAGGGCAGCGCCTCGATCAGCACTTCGGCCTTGAAAAGTTCGGGCGTGTCCGCGCCCGAGCGCGGCGGCGTGTGGTTGAGTTTGTCGGTCACCGGCGTTCATTCCCCGCGCGCACCTCGCGCTTTCGGGCCGCGCCCTAGCGGCTCGCGGGGGCGGGGCCAAGCGGCTTGGTGGCTTCGGTAACCCCTGATTAGGCATTTCAGCCGCTTGATGCTATCATTGCCCCCCGAGAGAGGTGATCATGGCCGACAAGGACAGTGCGACACCACCGGCGGGCGCATTGCCTGCCGACCCCGAGGGCGGGGGCCGCAGGCAGGGTGACCGGCGCAAGGCGCAGACCCCCTTCGCGGGCGAGGACCGCCGCAAGGGCGAGCGGCGCTCGGGCACCGACCGGCGCAGTTCGGCGCGCGGCGAGGCGCTGGACTAGCCCATCCGCGGTCCCTCAGGCGGGTTGCGGGGGGAGCATCGCCTCATGCCCCCGCCCGCACAGGACCGGTGATCCCTCCCGGATCGCTATTCCGCCGGAGCCTGCTCCAGCATCGCGGCGATCTCGTCGAGCAGGCGCAGGCGTTCGCGCTTCAGTTCTTCCAGACGCTCGTCGCTCGCCGCCTCGGCCTCGCATTCGATGCGGTGGATCGTGCGGTTCACCTGGTGGTGGCGCTCGGCGAGGCGCGCGAAATGGGCATCGGTGAGCTTCAGGCGGTGGAGCGTGGCGGCATCCTCGGGAAAGGTGTCGGCCAGTTCGTTGGGCGTATGTGCGGACATGTCGTGTCTCCCCTAGTGGTGCCCCCCGCCTAGCCGCTTCGATCCCCCAGGCGTTTGACCGGGGTCAAATTCACTGGATCGAAACCGCCGCGCCGCTATTCTTGCCGGCGGGATAGCAGCATGACACGACCGGCCCCCTTCCGCCGCCGCTGGCTGGGGCTTGCCGCCGCAACTCTTGCCGCCCTCGGCGCGCTGGCGCTCTGGCCGGAGGCCGGCGAGGCTCAGGACAGCGAGGGCCGGGGCGAGCCGCACCGCGCGCTCTTCCCGGTGTGCTCCGGGCCGGTGCGCGTCACCTGCGTCGTCGACGGGGACACGATCTGGTACCGCGGCACCAAGATCCGCATCGCCGACATCGACACCCCCGAGATCGCCCGCCCCGGCTGCCCGCAGGAGCGTGCCCTCGGCGAACGCGCGACCGAGCGGCTGCGCCAGCTGCTCAACGCCGGCGGCTTCGCGCTCGAGACGCCCCCCGGCGGCCGCACCCGCGACCGCTATGGCCGCGAGCTCAGGATCGTCACCCGCGGCGGCCAGAGCATCGGCGCGGTGCTGGTCCGCGAGGGCCTCGCCACCCGCTGGGGCGGCCCGCGCCGGAGCTGGTGCGGGGCGTAGAGGCGGACAAAGCGGACACCCTGTCCGCTTGGCGACGCGCCATTATCTTCCGCTTTTTCCGTAGGATAGCGCGGTTCCGCCGCACCGGACGGACAGGGAAAGGGGGCTTTGTTCACCCGATCATGCGGCGACTGCCGCCTGCGTGACGATGCCGAAAGAGCCGGGCCGGGAAGCCCCGCGCGGACCATAGGCGCGCGGGGGCGGTGTAGGAAAGCGGATCGCTTCCCCCGGCGGCCGGCTGCCTATTCGGCGGGCGTGGCGGCCTCGGCGGGGACGTTGGTCATCGGGGTTTCGGGCAGTTCGACCGGCACCGCCTCGGGATCGGGCTCGGCGACCTGCAATTCCCCGCCACCGACATCCTCGGCATCGACCTCGTAGGTCTTCTCCTCGGCTTCGGGAGCGCAGGCGGCCAGCGCCAGCAGCAGGGCGGCGGCAGGCAGAGCGGCGAGACGGGCGCGGTGGGTCACGGAAGGTTCTCCTTGGTCCGGACGGGATGGGATCGAGGTTAACATGGCGGGGGGAGGCGGGTCAAAGAGGGGGGCTGGAAGCGGCCGACCGCGCACCCCACCCGCCGCCCCGGCCTCGAGCCGGGGCCCGGCTGCCTTTTACCGACCTGAAGTGAGAAGCGGGGTCCCAGGTCAAGCCCGGGGAGGCGCTTGGGTCTGATGATGCGCCACGACCCGCTGGCAGAGGGCGACGAACTCGGCGTGGCTCATGTCGTTCTTGGCGTCGTTGGTGCGCCACGCGCAGATGACGAAGCGCCATGTGCCGTCCGGCTCGAATACGTGATCGACGGTGGGCAGGAGCGCGAAGCCGAGCTTGTAGGCGGTCTTGCCGGCCTTGGACTGGTCATTGTCGTAGGTGCTGACCAGCGACCAGTCGAGGGCCTCGCCGGTGTAGAAATCATGCGTGCCGTGATCGCAGACGGCCTTGTGGATGTCGGTGCGATACTTCTCGCCGGTGAGGTTGAGTTCGGGGAACCGCTTGCGATCCCGCTTCAAATGCGCCGCCGCCTTGCGCCGCAGCCAGCGGAGATAGGTGGGGTGCTCGATGCCGAGACTTTTGGGGACGGGGTAGCGGCTGTTGTCGGACATAGAGAGATTAGAGTTTTGGCAGCCGGTCAACTAGCTTATCAACAGTCTGAAATAGCTGGTCAGTTGGCATTCCGATCTGTGGCTCGTGCGGACTAGGACCACCGGTTCCAAAATACTTTGGCGTAAGCCCCGCAAGTATTTTCCAGCGCTCTTGCTCGGGCAGGTTCTCGATGAAGGGCGCCAGAGAGGCCAATTCTAATTGAATCTGTTTAGCTTGATCGGAGTTGGTCCGGTGACGAGCTGACTCGCGGGCCGTATAAATGGCCGGCAGGGCAATCGCGACGCCTACTGCAATTCTCACCAGAAGGACGTTGACCGATCCGCCAGTCTGCAAGTTTTTCCATAAACTCATTGTGATGAGGAATACGCCCACTCCAAAGAGGCCAACGGTAACCCAGCGCCAAAAATTTGCTGCACTAGCTTCGTCGGCAGAACGTTTCTGGAAGTTGCCGGTAATTCCAATATTTCCTACGATCTGAAGGATCGTCTTGGCTTGTTGTTCATAATCGGCGATCTTTTTGGTCAGCTCAGAAGCAAGCTGGTCTTCTTCCGACATAAACGCTCGGAATTCGTCGTCTCGCCTTATGCGATCCTGACTTCGCTCGGTCTCGATCTCACCCTTAATTCTCGAGAATTCTGAAGATATCTCGTCAAGCCGAGCGTTTGATGAAGATCTGACTGATTCCAGAAGGTTAGTCGTCTCATGAATATTATTTATTTGTCGAACAACCTCCTCTTGTAACTCTTCAACCTTTAAGGTGAGTTCAATCAGGCGGTCCTCGGAGTGTTTTATCGCTTCTTCAGCGGCGTTTCTGACTGAATTTATTGTTTCCCCATATATCCGCGACCGCTTTAGTGGCCTACTGAAGAATGTCCACGCCGCACTCGACATCGCGCCGTCTAAATTGCCACCTGCAGCGTCTATATGCCCTGTGTTGCCGTTCGATCTAAATGCGTTAATTTCGTTAAAGGCGTTTGTTAGATTAGTCGCAATCTGATTGAGGCCGTTTAGACTAATTTCAGCATCTGACGAATTCTCCACTTGCTCTGCCAATTGGCGAGCAAACAATTCGGCAGAGCGAATGACTGATTTGTGTTCAGGCCCGAGATCGCGAACCCTGATCTGAAACGCCGGATCTTCGGCAAGCTTCAGGAGGTTCGCAATCGCTCGGTTAATCGAATGATTGGTCAGGAGCGATCTTTCACTCACCTATTCCCTACTCCGCAGCCTCAGCCCCAAACAGCCCGGCCTCGGCCTCTTCCGCAGTGCCCTCGTTCGCGGCCTTCGCCTTCTGGCGCTTGTCGAAGCTCGACCACACGTCGTTCCAGTTGCCGCGGGTCGCGCCCTTCGAGTATTCGGTGGCGCGGGTCTCGAAGAAGTTGGCGTGTTCCACCCCGTTCAGCAGCGGCGCGAGCCACGGCAGGGGGTGTTCCTCGATCATGTAGATCTCCTGGAGGCCCAGTTGCTTCAGGCGCCAGTCGGCGATGTAGCGGATGTAGCGCTTGATCTCCTTGGCGCTCATGCCGTCGACCGGGCCCATCTCGAAGGCGAGGTCGATGAAGGCGTCCTCGAGGCGGACGGTCTTCTGGCAGATGTCGATGAGGTCCTCCTTCACCGACTTGGTGAGGCACTGGCGTTCCTCGCAGAAGGTGTGGAACAGCTTGATGATGCCCTCGCAGTGGAGGCTCTCGTCGCGGACCGACCAGCTGACAATCTGGCCCATGCCCTTCATCTTGTTGTGGCGCGGGAAGTTCATCAGCATGGCGAAGGAGGCGAAGAGCTGGAGCCCCTCGGTGAAGCCGCCGAAGGCCGCGAGGGTGCGGGCGATGTCCTCATCCGTGTCGACGCCGAACTGGCCGAGGAAGTCGTGCTTGTCCTTCATCTCCTCGTATTCGAGGAAGGCAGAGTATTCGGCTTCCGGCATCCCGATGGTGTCGAGCAGGTGCGAATAGGCGGCGATGTGCACCGTCTCCATGTTGGAGAAGGCGGCGAGCATCATCTTGACCTCGGTCGGCTTGAAGACGCGGCCGTAGTTCTCGTGGTAGCAGTTCTGCACCTCGACGTCGGCCTGGGTGAAGAAGCGGAAGATCTGGGTGAGCAGGTTGCGCTCGTGATCGGTGATCTTCTGCGCCCAGTCGCGGCAATCCTCGCCCAGCGGCACTTCCTCGGGCATCCAGTGGATCTGCTGCTGGCGCTTCCAGAAGTCGTAGGCCCAGGGATACTGGAAGGGCTTGTAGGTCGGGCGGGCTTCGAGAAGCGACATGGGCTTAGTCTCCGGTCAGGCGATCAGTATAGCATATACGGGGGTGACCCCCGCGCGGATTCAGGCGGGCCAGTAATAGACCATGACGATCAGGCAGAAGGGCACGAGCATCGAGACCATCGCGATGTGGATCATCGCGGCGTTGCGCAGGTGGCCGGGCTGGTTGCGCTTCAACTCGCGCACCGACTGGACCGCGAACCACGCGCTGACCGCAAGGCCGATCAGTGCGACGACGAATGGCAGGTTCATATCGCTTCCTCCCCCTTGATCGCAGGGCAGGCGGGTGGCCGGCCGGGCCCCCGCCCGCGCGCTGCGGCTGCGATTACTGGCAGCTCAGGCATTCCTCGTAATCGGTCTGCTCGCCATTGGCGGCCAGCTCGATCCGGGGCGCCTCGGAGGTGTTGTCGGCCTCGACCCCGCCCGCGAACCCGGCGCGCTGCACCGACTTCGAGCGCAGGTAGTAGAGCGACTTGATGCCGCGTTCCCACGCCTGGTAGTGCAGCATCATCAGGTCCCACTTGTCGACGTCGGCCGGGATGAACAGGTTCAGCGACTGGGCCTGGTCGATATAGGGCGTGCGGTCGGCGGCGAATTCGAGCAGCCAGCGCTGGTCGATCTCGAAGCTGGTCTTGTAGACCGCCTTCTCCTCCGGCGTCAGGAAGTCGAGGTGCTGCACCGAGCCGCCCCGCTCGAGGATCGAGTTCCAGACATTGGTCGAGTTCTTGGCCTTCTTCTCGAGCAGCTTTTCCAGATACGGATTGCGCACGATGAAGCTGCCCGAGAGGGTCTTGTGGGTGTAGATGTTGGCCGGGATCGGCTCGATGCAGGCGCTCGTGCCGCCGCAGATGATCGAGATCGACGCGGTCGGCGCGATCGCCATCTTGCAGCTGAACCGCTCCATCGCGCCCATGTCGGCCGCATCGGGGCAGGGCCCGCGCTCCTGCGCCAGCAGCATCGAGGCCTCCGAGGCCTTGGCGTGGATGTGCTTGAACATCTGGAGGTTCAAGGCCTTGGCCATCGCGCTCTCGAAGGCGACGCCCTTCTGCTGGAGATAGGAGTGGAAGCCCATCACCCCGAGGCCGACCGAGCGTTCGCGCGAGGCGGAATACTTGGCGCGGGCCATCTCGTCCGGCGCGCGGTCGATATAGTCCTGCAGCACGTTGTCGAGGAAGCGCATCACGTCCTCGATGAACTTCTTGTCGCCCTTCCACTCTTCCCAGGTCTCGAGGTTGAGCGAGCTGAGGCAGCACACCGCCGTGCGGTCATTGCCGAGGTGGTCGATGCCGGTCGGCAGGGTGATTTCCGAGCACAGGTTCGAGGTCGAGACCTTGAGCCCGAGGTCGCGGTGATGCTTGGGCATCATGCGGTTCACGGTGTCGGAGAAGACGATGTAGGGCTCGCCGGTCGCCAGCCGGGTCTCGACCAGCTTCTGGAACAGCGAACGCGCGTCGACCTTGCCGCGCTCCGACCCGTCGCGGGGGCTGCGCAGGGTGAACTCGGCGCCCTCGCGCACGGCCTGCATGAACTCGTCGGTGACGAGCACGCCGTGGTGCAGGTTCAGCGCCTTGCGGTTGAAGTCGCCCGAAGGCTTGCGGATTTCGAGGAACTCCTCGATCTCGGGGTGCGAGATGTCGAGATAGCAGGCGGCCGAGCCGCGCCGCAGCGAGCCCTGCGAGATCGCCAGCGTCAGCGAATCCATCACCCGCACGAAGGGAATGATGCCGCTGGTCTTGCCATTGAGGCCGACCGGCTCGCCGATGCCGCGGACATTGCCCCAATAGGTGCCGATCCCGCCGCCCTTGGAGGCGAGCCAGACGTTCTCGTTCCAGGTGCCGACGATCCCTTCGAGGCTGTCCTCGACCGAGTTCAGGTAGCACGAGATCGGCAGGCCGCGGTTGGTGCCGCCGTTCGAGAGAACCGGGGTCGCGGGCATGAACCACAGGTTCGAGATGTAGTCGTAGAGGCGCTGGGCGTGCGCTTCGTCATCCGCATAGGCATCGGCCACGCGGGCGAAGAGGTCCTGATAGGTCTCGCCGGGCAGCAGGTAGCGGTCGGTCAGGGTTTCCTTGCCGAAATCGGTCAGGCGCGCGTCGCGGCTCGCGTCGGTGACGATCGCGAAGCGGCGGTCGTTGACCTTCTTGCTGTCGGTCTTGCCCGCGTCCTTCATGGCCGTGGCCATGGCGCCCGCCAGCGCCTCTCCGGCCTTGGCGGCGATCAGGGCATCGGAGCCGGTATCCATCGTTTTCATCGTCACAGCCTTTTCATCCCCCGCACCCGCGCCGGTTTCGCTTTCATTCGTCACTTCGGTGTTCACCGCGTCATCGGGCACGTTGTCGCTCGCCTTGAAATCCATTGTCAGCCCCACTTCTCCCCCGAATCGGGACTATGGCACAAGAGGCCATGTTCCGATTCTGTTCCATACCGCCGGGTCCACAGACTTGCCAACAGGACACCACGGTGGCGGTCGCTCGGGCAGGTCGGTCGATCCCGTTCGTGGCGCGCGGCGGACCCTGTCTGCGGGAGCGACTCCTCCCCTCTTCGCTCCGCTCGGGAGCGGCAGGGATTCACCACGGCTTGGGGGTCCGATTTGCGCCGAACCACTAGATGATGAATCAGCCGCTGAATCCCGTCAACGGGCGATTAAGCACCCGGTTACCATGACAGCCCCGTTTCAGAGCGGTGTCAGACCCGCGACGCGTGGAGCAAGCTTGAGTCGCGGGGCCCGCAAGCCCCAAATTGAATCTGTGAAGAAAAATATGGTGATTGAATCATTCGAATCCACCCGTGAATCTTTTGCACGGACGGACGCATGATTGTTGCGCCCCGGGCCGCCCCGATCCGGTCCTGCGCTAGGCGAGTGGCAGATCGATGGTGCAGACGAGGCCGCCGGGATCGAACCGAATCCGGGTGCGTCCGCCGAATTCGTAGGCGAGCTGCTCCTCGATCAGCCGCATGCCGAGGCCGGTGCGGGTCGGCGGGCTCACGGGCGGGCCGCCGCTTTCCTCCCACACCGCTTCCAGCACGCTGTCGTCCGGGGGCACGTGGCGCCAGCTGATCCGCACCCGGCCGCCGGGGATGCTGAGCGATCCGTACTTCACCGCATTCGTGGCAAGCTCGTGCAGCGCCATCATCAGCGCGACCGCCACCTTCGGGGAGACGATGAGCTCGGGGCCGGCCAGCGTGAAACGGTCAGGCCCGAAGGTCGTGGCCACGCTGCCGGCGATGTGGTCGAGCGCGGTCGGCTCCCACGCGTTGCGGGTCAGCACTTCATGCGCCTTGGACAGGGCGGTCAGCCGGTTCTTGAAGCTGGCCAGCGCCGCCGCGTCGCTGCCCTCGAAGGTCTGGCCCGCGATCGCCTGGACCGTTGCGAGGGTGTTCTTCACCCGGTGGTCGAGCTCGTTGATCAGCACCCGCTGATTGGCCTGCGCGCGCCTGTCCTGCGAGATGTCGCGCACCTCGATGATCGTCCCGATGGTCTGGGACGCCTCGTCGCGGATCGGGCTGGCGCAGAATGCCACGGGGTAGAAATGACCGTCGCGGTGCACGAATGTCTCCTCCCCGCGCGTCTGGGCATGTTCGGGAAAGGCCCGGTCGATCGCGCATTCGTGCAGCGGGAAGGGCCGCCCGTCGGGGTGGGTGTGGTGGATGATGTCGTGAAGCGGCCGGTCGAGCGCGAGGACCTCGTCGAGCGTGTAGCCGGTGAGCTCCTCGGCGGCCGCGTTCATGTAGATGCATCGCTGCCGGTCATCCATCAGGAAGACGGCAAAGGACGCGTTGTCGAGCACCGCCTGGAGCCGCAGGTTCGCACTGCCGAGCCCTGCTTCGCGCCCCCGCTCGCGGTCCGTCTCCTGTCCGCTCACGCTGCCACTCTCCCTTCGCGAGCCATTACAGCATCAATCGCTCGCAGGTTCCCCGGCGGCTACGACGCCCGCCACAGCGGCGTGTCCGGATCGGGGGATGATCGCGCCGTGCCTTCAGGGCACCAGCCTGCCGCCATTTCTCGAGAAAAGCCGTCGAACCGCAGGCGAAGGCTTGCGGGAAATTTGATCCCGGTCAAGGAATGCAGGGCCGATAGGGAGGACAAGACCGGCATGACACATCGCCTCACCCTGATCGCCCCGGCCCTGCTGCTCGCGCTTGCCGCCTGTCAGACTGCCGGCACCGACAACCCGCCGCCGATGGTGGGCAAGTCCACCTCGCCCTCGCGCGACACGCGGGCGCCGGCCTTTGTCGAGGCGGCCTGCGGGGGGTGCCACGCGGTCGAGCCGCCGTTCCTTTCGCCCAACCCCGCCTCTCCCAGCTTCGCGGCGATCGCCAACCGGCGGGGGCTGTCGGAATCGTCGCTCGCCAAGTGGCTGGGCGAGGCGCACAATTACCCCGAGGACATGGATTTCACCCTGACCCCCGCCCAGACCCGCCAGATCGCCGCCTACATGGTGACGCTGCGCCACGCGGGCTACGTGCCCGACGAGTGAGCGGAAGGCCGCAAGGGTGATCCCGGGCCAGCGGCCCGCAAGGCCACGCGGCCGCCCCGCAGGCGCTCAGGCCCGCAGGGACTGAAACGGCGCCGAGGGAAGCGAAGCTGTGTCGCCGAAGGCGGCACACCTGCCCGCGGAGGCGGGCACGCAAAACGTCAGAGCCGCTCGGCCATCAGCGCCTGCATGTCCGCCTCGGGCCGCGGGCCGTAGTGCGAGATCACTTCCGAGGCGCAGATCGCCCCGCGCTTGAGGCAGCGGGTCAGGGGCTCGCCCTTGACGTAGCCCGACAGGAACCCAGCGGCGAACTGGTCGCCCGCGCCGGTGGTGTCGACGACCTTGATCACCGGCACCGCGGCCACCTCCGCCCGCTCGCCGTGGGCGATGGCGACGGCGCCCTTCTCGCTGCGGGTGGCTACCAGCACCGGCACCTTGCCCGCCACCGCCGCGAGGCCTGCTTCAAAATCGTCCTCGCCGGTCAGGGTCGCCAGCTCGGTCTCGTTGACGAACAGGATGTCGATGACGCCTTCGTCGATCATGCTGCGGAAATCGTCGCCGTGGCGGTCGATCACGAAGCTTTCGGAGGCCGTGAAGGCGATCTTGCGGCCGGCGTCGCGCGCGACCTCGATCGCGCGGCGCATGGCGCGGCGGGGCTCCTCGGGGTCCCACAGATAGCCTTCGAGATAGAGGATCGCGCCGCTCGCGATCAGGTCCTCGTCGAGCGCGGCGGCAGGGAGGAACTGGCCTGCGCCGAGGAAGGTGTTCATCGTCCGCTCGCCATCGGGGGTGACGAAGATCAGCACGCGGCCCGTGGCCGGCTCGCCTTCCCGCGCGGGGGTGTCGAAATCGATGCCGGTCGCGCGCATGTCGTGGCGGAAGACCTTGCCGAGCTGGTCCTCGGCGACCTGCCCGATGAAGGCGCACTGGAGGCCGAGCGTGGCGAGCCCCGCCAGGGTGTTCGCCGCCGAGCCGCCCGAGACCTCGCGGGCCGGGGGCATGGCCTCGTAGAGTTCCTCGGCGCGCGCCTCGTCGATCAGGGTCATGCCGCCGCGGTTCAGCTGGAGCTCCTCGATCAGCTCCTCCTCGCAGGAGGCGATCACGTCGACCACGGCGTTGCCGATGGCGATCACGTCGTAGCGGGGCGGGGTGGTTGCGGGCACGGTCGGTTTCCTTGTCTGAGCTTGCGCGCGCCGCCTAGCGGGGTTCGGCGCCTGCGCCAAGCGATCTGTGTGCGGCGCAGCACGAGCGCGTTGACTTCGCGCGGCGGCCACCGCATCGACCCGGCGTGATGACCGCCGTCCCTGCCGCGCTTGTGAAGGCCCTCGGCCAGCTTGGTGACCGCGCCGTGATGGCGGTGCTGGTCAAGAGCGTGGCCGTGACGCTGGCGGTCTTCGCGCTGGCGGGCTGGGGGCTCTACGAGGGCCTCGCGGTGGTGCTGCGCGAGGAACGGATCGCCGCGCTCCTGCCCGAGGGCTTCGCCCCGGCCGCGCAGGCGCTGGCCGCGCTGGTGATCGGGCTCGCCGCCTTCTGGTTCCTGTTCCGCGTGGTCGCGCTGGCGGTGCTCCAGTTCTTCGCCGACGATGTCGTGGCCGCGGTCGAGGCGCGGCACTTTCCGGCGCTGGCGGGGCAGGCGCGGCCGCTGCCGCTCGCCCGCGAGGTGGCGGTGGCGGCGCGGGGGCTGCTGCGGGTGATCGGCTACAACCTGCTGGCCCTGCCGATCGCGGCGGTGCTGGCCGTCACCGCGATCGGCCCGGCGGCGGTGTTCCTGACGGTCAACGCCCTGCTGCTGGGGCGCGAGTGCACCGACATGGCGTGGCTGCGGCACTGCGCGGGAGACGAGCGCGGCAACCCCGTGGGCGCGGGCGAGCGGTTCCTGCTCGGCGCGGCGGTGGCGGGGCTGATGCTGGTGCCGCTCGCCAATCTCCTCGCCCCGGTGGTGGGGGCGGCGGCCGGGACGCATCTCGTGCTGCGGCGGCTGGACGGGGGCGCGCGGCGATGATCGGACGGGGCGCCATCCTTGCCGGGCTTGCGGCGAGCGTGCTCGCGGGCTGCGCGGGCGGCGGCGGCGGATCGCCCCGCCGCGCAGCGCCCGCGCCGGGCGTGCCCCGCAGCAGCATCGTGGTGGTGCCGCAGGTGATGGCGCCCGCCGGCCTCGAAGGCGTGATCGGCTCGCCCGCCGCGGCGCTCACCCGGCGCTTCGGCACCCCGCGCATCGACCTTGCCGAGGGCGACGCCCGCAAGCTCCAGTTCGGCGGGGCGTCCTGCGTGCTCGACATCTACCTCTACCCCCTCGCCGCAGGGGCCGAGCCGACCGCGACCCATGTCGCGGCGCGCCTCCGCCAGGGCGGGGCACCGGCCGATCCGGGAGCCTGCATCCGCGAGGTCGAGCGCGGGAAAGAGGCGCGGTAACGCGGTCTTAAGCCTGATCGTGCCATCACCCGGCCCGAGACCCCAGGGGAAGACCGGCATGACCACGCAATTCATCGACATCGCCCGGCGCGCGGCGGCCGACGGCCAGATCACCGCCGAGGGCCTGCTCGCCCTGCGCCGCGAGGGCTGGGGCGACGGCATCATCACCCGCGCCGAGGCCGAGGCGCTCTTCGCGGTCAACAACGCGCTCGAAGAGCGCAGCCCCGAATGGTGCGACTTCTTCGTCGAGGCGATCGGCGAGTTCGTGCTGAACGGCACTCCGCCGCGTCTGCAATGCTCGGCTGAGGAGGCCGAGTGGCTGATCGGCCAGATCGACCATGACGGCGTGGTCGAGAGCGTCGTCGAGCTCGAGACGATGGTGCGGATCATCGAACGCGCCGAGAACGTGCCCGACCGGCTCAAGAACTACGTCCTCGACCAGATCGAGCGCGAGGTGCTGACCGGCACCGGCCCGACCCGCTGCGGCGGCGAGCTTGCCGCGACCCGCATCACCGCCGCCGAGTGCCGCATCATCCGCCGGGTGATCTTCGCCAGCGGCGGCTGCGCCCCGGCGGCGGTTTCGCGTTTCGAGGCCGAGATGCTGTTCCGTCTCAAGGACGCGACCCTCGCCGAGGAGAACGCGGCCGAGTGGGACGAGCTGTTCATCGACGGCGTGGCGAACTTCCTCAAGGGCTTCACGCACCAGAACGCCCAGCTCAGCCACGAGCGCAAGCGCGAGCTCGAAGCCTTCATCGCCTCTGGGCACAAGGCCAATGTCGGGCGCTTCATCGGCCGGGTCATCCGCGAGGTGCCCCATGTCGGGAACCACTTCGGCCTGGTGTTCGGCAAGAAGCAGCCGTCCGGCCCCGACTATGCCGCCATCGCCGCCGAGGGCGAGAAGGTCACCGACTTCGAGAGCGAATGGCTCGAGAGCATGGTCGATGCCGATGGCGAGGTCGACGAACTCGAAAGCCGCCTGATCGCGCGCCTCGCGCAGGGCGACTGACAGCTCAGCCCTTCAACGCGGCAAAGCCGGTCTGCGCCAGCTCGCGCCAGCGCCGCTGGCGGTGGGCGTAGAACACCCGCGCGAAGGCGGCGATCAGCGGGGTGAGCAGCCCCGCATCGATGTCCACGCGGTCGACGTAATGCGTCGTGCCGTCATCGAGCGGCGTGATCGCGATCCAGTGGTCCCAGCGCCTGATCATCGGTCCGTAGCCGTTGTCGCGGACGAAGCGGGTCGCGCCTTCGGGCGGCGGCTCGCTGATCACTATCGCCTGCCAGCCGATGGGGATCAGGCCGAACAGCCACATCCGGGCGCGGTATTCGCCCGGCTGCCAGATCGCGGGGAAGGCCGCGCGGCCCTTGGGCGTGAAGCGGATCAGCGGTGCGGCGACATGCATCAGCAGCGCCGAGGTGTGGACCCGCTCCCAGGCTTCGTCAGCCGTGCAGGCGAGTGTCGTCGACAGGGTGACGGTGACGACCACCGGTCACACCATGAAGCTCTCGCCGCAGCCGCAAGCGCCCTTGGCGTTGGGGTTCTCGAACACGAAGCCGGCGGTGAAATCGTCCTCGCGCCAGTCCATGATCGAGCCCACGAGGTAGAGCACCGAGGCGCCGTCGATGTAGAACACCCCGCCGGGCGTGACGATCTTCTCGTCGAACTTCGCCTCGGTGGTGACGTAGTCGACCGAATAGGCGAGGCCCGAGCAGCCCCGGCGCGGGGTCGAGAGCTTGACGCCGATCGCGCCTTCGGGGGCCTTGGCCATCAGCTCGGCGATGCGCGCCTCGGCAGAGGGCGTCAGGGTGACGGCAGCCTTGGGTGCGGCGCGCGTGGTGGTGGTGGTGTCGGTCATGTCAGCCTCTTCTGCCAGAACAGCGCGTGCCCGGTAGCGGGATCGAGCTGGTAGTCGCCGAACCCGCAGGCGGCGTAGAGATGGCGCGCGGGATTGCCGCTCAGCACTTCCAATGTGATCTTGCAGGCGCCGCGCTTCAAGGCCTCGGCCTCGACCGCGGCGAGCAGCGCCCTGCCGATGCCCTTGCCGCGCGTGTCCGGCAGGACGGCGAGATCGTGGATGTTGACCAGCGGCGCGGCGGCGAAGGTCGAATAGCCCGTGAAGCAGTTGGCAAGGCCGACCGCGCGGTCGTCCAGACGGGCGATCAGCGAGAAGGCCTGCGGGTTGGCGGCCAGATCGCCGGTCAGGCGCGCCTTCACCTCCTCGCGAAGGGGTTCACCGCCGCCCATCGGGTCGCACGCATAGGCATCGAGCAGCGCCACGACGTCGGCCGCATCGCGGGTGTCGCGGTAATCCGCGAGCGTTATGGTCAAGGCGGGTGCCAGCGTCACAGCATCCCCAGCTCGAGACGCGCCTCGTCGCTCATCTTGTGCGGGCCCCACGGCGGGTCCCAGACGAGGTTCACCTCGGCATCGCGGATGCCCGGGACGCTCGACACCCGCAGCTCGACCTCGCCGGGCATGGACTCGGCGACCGGGCAGTGCGGCGTGGTGAGCGTCATGGTGACGGTGGCGTCGGCATTGTCGTCGACCTCGACGCCGTAGATCAGCCCGAGATCGTAGATGTTGACCGGGATTTCCGGGTCGAAGATCTCGCGCAGCGCCTCGATCACCGCGGCCTGCAGGTCGCCCCCCTCCCCGCCGACGGCATCGGCGGGCGGCCTGGCGGCGAGGAAGCCGTCGAGATAGTCGCGCTGGCGCGGGGCCGCGTCATCCGTGTCGATCGCGTCCTGAACCCGGGCGCGGGGGGGCTTTTCGGTCGAGCTGTCCATCGCTCTCATCCTTTTCCAAAAATGCGGCGGGTGCGGGCGATCCCGGCGAGCAGCGCGTCGATGTCGGCCTCGGTCGAGTAGACCCCGAAGCTGGCGCGCGCCGTGGCAGGGACGCCGAGGTAATCCATCAGCGGCTGGGCGCAGTGGTGGCCTGCGCGGATCGCGACATTGCTCTCGTCGAGGATCGTCCCGAGATCGTGGGGGTGGATGTCATCGAGGGCGAAGCTGACGATCCCGGCGCTGTCCGCGGGGCCGAACAGCGTGACGTCGTTCATCGCCCCGAGTTCACGGCGCAGGCGGGCGACAAGTGCTTGTTCATGCGCATGAATCCGGTCCGGGCCGATGGCGCTGACATAGTCGGCGGCGGCCGCGAAGGCGATCGCCTCGGTGATGGCAGGCGTGCCCGCCTCGAACCGCTGGGGGCCGCTGGCGTAGGTCGTCCTCGCGAAGGTCACGCGGTCGATCATCGCCCCGCCGCCCTGATACGGGGGCATGTCGGCGAGCAGCTCTCCTCTCGCCCACAGCGCCCCGATCCCGGTCGGGCCGTAGAGCTTGTGGGCGGAAAAGACGTAGAAATCACATGCCAACGACGTGACATCGACCTGCATATGCGGTGCCGACTGGCAGCCGTCGAGCAGCAGCTTCGCGCCAACCGAATGCGCCAGGGCCGCCGCGCGCGGGGCATCGAGCAGCGAGCCGGTGACGTTCGAGACATGGCCCAGCGCGACCAGCTTGTGGCGCTCGGTCAGCATCGCCTCGGCCGCATCGAGATCGATCCGGTGATCGTCGGTCAGCGGGCAGACGTCGATGTGCGCGCCCACCGCCCCGGCCACCATCTGCCACGGCACGATGTTCGAATGGTGCTCGGCCTGCGAGAGCAGGATGCGGTCGCCCGCCTTGAGGTTCGCCCGGCCCCAGGTCTGGGCGACGAGATTGATCGCTTCGGTCGCGCCGCGGGTGAAGACCAGCTCGTCCTCGTGCCCGCCGATGAACCGGGCGACCGTGCGCCGCGCCGCCTCGTAGGCGAGCGTCATCTCGGCCGAGCGGGTGTAGACCCCGCGGTGGACGGTCGCGTAATCCTCGCCCAGCGCGCGCGCCATGGCGTCGATCACGGCGCGCGGTTTCTGCGCGGTGGCGGCGGTGTCGAGGTAGTGCCAGGGTGTGCCGTCATGGGTGACCATGCCGGGGAAGTCGGCCCGCAGGTCCGCGAGGGGGGCAAGGGTGGCGGCGTCGCTCACAGCTTCGCCCCCTCCAGCGCCGCCAGCGCGGCATCGAGCAGCGTCTCGCGTTCGGCCTCGTCCTCCAGCGCCACGAAGGCATCGCCGATGAAGGCCTGCACCAGCAGCCGCTGCGCCGTGGCCGGATCGACCCCGCGGGCCATCATGTAGAAACGCGCGGCCTCATCGAGCGCGCCGACCGTCGCGCCGTGAGCGCATTTGACGTCATCGGCGAAGATTTCGAGCTGCGGCACGGCATTGGCGCTTGCGCCCGCTTCGAGCAGCAGGCCCTTGAAGTCCTGCGCCGCGTCGGTCTTCTGCGCGTGGCGTGCGACCTTGATCTCGCCGAGGAAATTGCCCGTCGCCCCGGCCCAGTGGACCGCGCGGATGGTCTGGTTGCTGGTCGCCTCGGGTTCGGCATGGACGACCTGCGTCACGAATTCGCGGGTCACGCCCGCCCCGCCGATGGTGACGCCGCCAAATTCGAAATCCGCACCCCTGGCGAGGTGCACTTCCACCTCGACCCGGGTGTAGTCGCCGCCCGCATTGGTCACGAAGAAGGCCACCCGCGCGCCTTCACCCAGCGTCACGCGGAAGCGGTGCAGTTCGGGTTCGCCCGAGCCGACCACGAGGCAGCGCGTCAGGCTCTCGCCAGCGGCGACGTCAATCGCCTGCCAAGCGTCGAGCGCCGCGACGCCGAGCCGCGCGAGGCCGTCCATGTCGGCATAGCGCCACGCCTCGTCGCGCCTTGTCGGAAGGGTGGGGGTGGGGAGGGTGGCTGTCGTCACGCCGTCACCGCATCATAGCCCTCGGCCTCGAGCCTGAGCGCGAGTTCCGGCCCGCCGGTCTCGACGATCCGGCCGCCCGCAAGGATGCTCACCTTGTCGGGCTTCACCACGTCGAGCAGGCGCTGGTAGTGGGTGATCAGCAGCACGCCCTTGTCCGGCGAGCGCATGATCGCGTTGATGCCCGCACCGACGATCCTTAGCGCGTCGATGTCGAGGCCGGAGTCGGTCTCGTCCAGCACCGCGAAGGCCGGGTCGAGGATGCCCATCTGCACCATCTCGGCGCGCTTCTTCTCGCCGCCCGAGAAGCCGACATTGACCTGCCGCTTGAGCATTTCCATGTCCATCTTGAGCAGGCCCGCCTTCTCCCTGGCGAGCTTCAGGAACTCGCCGCCGGACAGCGGCTCCTCCCCGCGCGCCTTTCGCTGGGCGTTGAGCGCCTCGCGCAGGAACTGGACGTTGGAGACGCCCGGGATCTCGACCGGATACTGGAAGCCGAGGAACAGCCCCTTGGCCGCGCGCTCGTGCGGTTCGAGCGCCAGCAGGTCCTCGCCCCGGAAGGTCACGCTCCCCGCGGTCACCTCGTAGCCGGGCTTGCCGCCGAGCACGTTCGCAAGGGTCGATTTGCCCGCACCGTTGGGGCCCATGATCGCATGGATCTCGCCCGCGGGGACGGTGAGGGAGAGGCCCTTGAGGATCGGCTTATCGCCGACGCTGGCGTGAAGATTGTCGATGATCAGCATTACTTGCCGTCCTTGTCCTGTTCCTGCGCCGCAGGGGCGGTGGCATCGGTGCGCGCCTTGACGACGCTCGCATCGCGCAGCTCGATCACCAGACCCTTGGGCTTGTTCGCTTCATAGGCCGCGCCCGCCGCTTCGGCCCCGGCGAGGCGCATCATGAACTGCTGGTCGAGATCGCGGCCGCGGGCGATGTGGATCGCGCCGATATTGTCGAACAATTGCGCGACCTCGGCGGGGCTGAGGGTGGTCTTGGCCCCGGCCAGCACTTCGTTGGAATCCGCGACGGCCTTGGCCCGCGCCTCGACGCAGCGCGTCACGTCGCCGGCGTGCTGCTGCTCGAAATCGGCCTTGCCCGCGATCCGCCGGTTGGTGAGCGCGAGGCAGCGGCGGTAATCGGCGACATAGGGGCGGATCAGGAAGGGATATTCGACCGTCCAGGTTTCCGGATTGTCGTTCTTGACCGCCACGGCGCTTTCGCCGGTGGCTTGCAGCATGAGGAGCGGGGCAAGGAGGCTGGCGGCGATCACGGCTTGCGGCTCCGGGGTTTGCTGGGGGTGTCGTCACGGGCGGGTCCGCGCGGCTTGGGGCGCGAATAGGTCTGCTTGGGGTTGGCCGCCTTGTGCGCGCGGGCGGCCTCTTTCTTCTCGGCGATCCGCTCGCGCATGGCGATGGTGAGGCGCTGGAGCACCGCGTCGAGATCCTCGAGGATGTCCTTCGCCGCGATCCGCATCACCTTGATGCCGACCGCCTCGAGGCTCTTGTCGCGGCGCCTGGCGAGGGTGTCGTTCTGCCCCTCCTCGTCGATCGCCAGCGCGAGGCCGAGGTTGTGGCAGTTGAAATCGACGATCGCCGAGCCGACCACGGCGTGGCGCTTGAAGGTGTAACGGCCCATGTCGGCGGCGGCGAACTTGGCGGCGAGCGCCTTGTGCGCCTCGGACGAATGGCGCCGCAGCTCGCGCGCCTGTTCGTGCAGCGCGTCGAGCCGCTTCTCCGAAATCTCCCACCCGCGCCCCTTCTTCTTGAGCGCGGGGGCTTCGGCGGTGGCAGCAGCCTCGGGGTTGAGGGCGAGGGTTTTACGGGTGGTCATTGATTTGCGGCCCGCCACACGCGTTGCGAAGCTGCGAGGGCGTCGATCGCCCCAAACGCCCGCTTGATGATGCGCGCACGCGCTTCTTCAGATGTGATCCCTTCGCGATCCAGAACCTTGTTAACATCGATCAAGGCAGTTTCGCGAATTGTCAGGCATTCGGCCTCGCTGCTTGGGCCGTCAACGACCTGCCCATTGGCAAGGATTTTCGAGCCTGCTCTCCGAATCTCGCATTGCATATAGGGCCGCAATGCGGAGGAAAGGATGTCGGGGTAATCCGCCCTTGCTGTAAAGCCAGACTCATCGTCGATAGTCTTGGCTTTTCCTTCCAGTTTCGTCTGCGCCAGCGCGCCTTGCGAAAGCGCCAATGCCGCGAGAACTATGAAGTTAATGTTCTTCATCACCCCACGCTCCCCTCAAGCGAAATCGCCAGCAGCTTCTGCGCCTCGACCGCAAACTCCATCGGAAGCTCTTTCAGCACGTCCTTGGCGAAGCCGTTGACGATCAGCGCCACGGCTTCCTCTTCGCCGAGGCCGCGCTGCATCGCGTAGAACAACTGCTCGTCGCTGATCTTGGAGGTGGTCGCCTCGTGCTCGATCTGCGCGCTGGGGTTCTTCACCTCGATATAGGGCACGGTGTGCGCGCCGCATTGGTCGCCGAGCAGCAGGCTGTCGCACTGGGTGAAGTTGCGAACGCCGCTCGCGGTCGGGCCGACGCGCACCAAGCCGCGATAGGTGTTGTTCGACTTGCCCGCCGAAATCCCCTTCGAGATGATCGTCGAGCGGCTGTTCTTGCCGTTGTGGATCATCTTGGTGCCGGTGTCGGCCTGCTGGAAATTGTTGGTGACCGCGACCGAGTAGAACTCGCCCACGCTATCCTCTCCGTTGAGGACGCAGGAGGGGTATTTCCACGTCACCGCGCTGCCGGTTTCGACCTGCGTCCAGCTGACCTTCGAACGGTCCCCCTGGCACAGCGCGCGCTTGGTGACGAAATTGTAGATCCCGCCCTTGCCCTCGGCGTTGCCGGGATACCAGTTCTGCACGGTCGAATACTTGATCTCGGCATCGTCCAGCGCGACCAGTTCCACCACTGCGGCGTGAAGCTGGTTCTCGTCACGCATCGGGGCGGTGCAGCCCTCGAGGTAGCTGACATAGGCGCCCTTGTCGGCGATGATCAGCGTGCGTTCGAACTGGCCGGTGTTCTCGGCATTGATGCGGAAATAGGTCGAAAGCTCCATCGGGCAGCGCACGCCCTCGGGCACGTAGACGAAGGTGCCGTCGGAGAAGACCGCGCAATTGAGCGCCGCGAAGTAGTTGTCGCGCACCGGCACGACCCGGCCGAGCCACTGCTTCACGAGGTCGGGATATTCGCGGATCGCCTCGGAGATCGAGAGGAAGATCACGCCCGCGCGCTTCAATTCCTCGCGGAAGGTGGTGGCGACGCTGACGCTATCGAACACCGCGTCCACCGCGACCTTGCGCGCGCCCTCGACCCCGGCGAGCACTTCCTGCTCCGCCACGGGGATGCCGAGCTTGTCGTAGACCGCCTTGATCTCGGGATCGAGCTCGTCGAGGCTGGCGATGGTCGCCTTCTTCTTGGGCGCGGCATAGTAATAGGCGTCCTGGTAGTCGATCGGCGGATAGCCGATCTTGGCCCAGTCGGGCTCCTCCATGGTCTGCCACAGGCGGAAGGCCTTCAAACGCCATTCGAGCATCCACTCGGGCTCGTTCTTCTTGGCGCTGATGAAGCGGACGGTGTCCTCGTTCAGGCCCTTGGGCGCGAATTCGGTGTCGATCTCGGCCGACCAGCCGTGCTCGTAATCGGCGACCTTGGCGGCGGCCTCACGGGCTTCCCTGTCCTGAATGTCGATGTCTTCGCTCATGCCGGAAGGTCCTCGGAAATGGTTGCGGGCGCTGCCACCGGTCCGCGCAGCTGGGCGAGCGTGATCCCCGCCAGCGCCCCGCGCAGCGCGTTGTTGATGATCGGCCAGTGCGGCTTCATGTTGCACCCGCTCTCGAAATCGCACGGCGCGTGGTCGATGCAGGCGGTGAGCGCGATGCGCCCCTCGATCGCCTCGACGATGTCCGCCACGGTGATCGCCGCCGCCGGACGCCCGAGCTGGAGGCCCCCGTGGGCGCCCCGCACGCTCCGCAGCAGGCCCGCGGCCGTCAGCTTGGACACCAGCTTCTGCACCGTCGGCACCGGCAGGCCGGTCTCCGTGGCAAGCTCCGCCGCGCTCACCCGACCGTTGCCGCAGTGAAGCGCGGCCTGGCACATCGTGATGACGGCATAATCGGCAAGGTTCGACAGGCGCATTGCGAGCGGTTCTCAATTCGGACGGAATCAGTCCGAATTGCCAATTAGGAGCAATCCGCTCGCATTACAACCGTCAAACCGGATGCGGCGTGCGGCCTAGCCGGTCGGCTGGGTCAGCACGGCACCCGCAGCCCCGTGGCCTGCCGGCTGGAGCAGGCCGGTCATCAGGCTGCGCTGGCGCAGCTGGGTGGGCGTGCGGCCGGTGTAGCGGCGGATGTCGTGGATGAGGTGCGCCTGGTCGAAATAGGTCGCCATCAGCTCGTCGTGCAGCTCCTGGCTGAGGCCCGGCTGCGAGAGGACCATCGCCGCCCGCAAGGCGCGGAACCGCTTGAGCACCTGCGCGGGCGGAACACCGAAGAAGCGCCGGCAGATGCGCTGCACCTGCCGCTCGGAGACGTCGACGCTGGCATAGAGATCGGCGAGCGCGGGGTCGAAACCGCTCGCCAGCCAGCGCTGGATCGCGTCGGCCACGGCAGCGTGATCCTCCCTGAGAGCAAAGGGGGCGGCGGCGATAACGTCGCCCATCGCGGTGCAGACATCCTCGGGGGTGACGCGCCCCGCCCGGCACGCCTCGGCGGCGTCCTCGAGGCGGGCGAGCTGGTCCGGCGAGAGGATCGCGGCGGCGGGGATCAGCCGGTCGTGCACCATGTCGGCGGGGAGGTTCGCCAGCCGCTGCCACGCGGCATGGGTGAGCGAGGCGCCGATCTCCAGCACCGGCCCCTCCAGCAGGCACTGCGCGGCGCTGAGCTGCGGCGCCTTGATGAAGACGCTGGAGGCCGGCGCGCTGTGCCCGTCGGCAAAGGTGAAGGTCAGCCGCCCGCGCACCATGATGATGAGCTGCGCGGAATAGGCCGGGATCGATTCGGTGATCGGGTCGCTGCCGGTCTCGATGATGTAGAAGGTGTGCACAAGGCCGGCGCGGTCGGCCGAGGGTAGCAGCATCCTGGTTTCGAATTGCAACAAACCTTTCCCCGGATCTCCGGGGCCCCCTGTTCTGGTTTGGTGCGACCCAAGGGCGCGCTGCCGCGCCGTTTCGGTCTCAATGCGCAACCTGTCTGCTTTTGTCGAGGGGGGTGTGCTGCGCGTCCGCATGCAGGACAGACGCAAAAAAGGGCGGCGGCCCCTCGGGGACGCCGCCCATTAAGTTGAGGAACTCTTTGCAATGCTGCTCCGAGCCCTTCGGGTCGCAGGGGGGCAATAGCCGTTGATTCGCTGGGAGGATTGTATGCAAGCGACAACTCCGCCGGGGGCCGATGCGGGACGGGCGCTCGACATGGAAGGCGCTCTCGCATAGGCGCAGGACCGATGCTGTTCCGCATGATCAGGCCCGCGATCTTCGCGCTCGATTCCGAAACCGGACACAGGCTGGCGATCCGCGCGCTCGCCGCGCTGCCGCCGCGCGCGCCGGCCACGGCGGGGCCGCTGGCGGTGGAGGTGGCGGGGCTCGCCTTCCCCAATCCGGTGGGGGTCGCGGCCGGGTTCGACAAGGACGCCGAGGTGCCCGACGCGCTGCTGGGGCTGGGCTTCGGCTTCACCGAGGTCGGCTCGATCACCCCGCTCCCGCAGGCGGGCAACCCCAAGCCGCGCCTGTTCCGGCTGGTCGAGGACGAGGCCGTGATCAACCGCATGGGGTTCAACAACGGCGGAGCGGAGGCGGCTCTGGCAAGGCTGAGGGCGCGGGCCGGGCGGCCGGGTATCGTCGGGGTCAACATCGGCGCGAACAAGGATTCGGCCGATCGCATCGCCGATTACGCGGTGATGGCCAGCCGCATGACCCCCGTCGCCAGCTATCTGTGCGTCAATATCTCCAGCCCCAACACCCCGGGCCTGCGCGCATTGCAGGACGAGAGCGCGCTCACCGGCCTGCTCGATGCCGTGATCGCCGCGCGCGACGAGGCGGGGGGCGCGCCGCCGATCTTCCTCAAGGTCGCGCCCGATCTCGAACCGGCGGATATCGATGCCATCGCCCGCATCGCCATCGACAAGCGGTTGGGCGCGCTGGTCGTGTCGAACACCACGATCTCCCGCCCCGCGCTGCGTTCGGCCCATGCGGGGGAGACCGGCGGCCTCTCGGGCGCGCCGCTGCGCGCGCTTGCCACCCAGCGGCTGCGCGATTTCCGCAAGGCGACGGGCGGCGCGATCCCGCTGGTCGGCGTCGGCGGCATCGCCACCGCCGAGCACGCCTGGGAGCGCATCCGCGCCGGGGCGAGCCTCGTGCAGCTCTATTCCGCGATGGTCTATGATGGCCCCGGCCTCGGCGCACGGATCGCGCGAGGGCTGGAGGGCCTGATGCGGCGCGATGGCTTCGCCAGCATTGCCGAAGCGGTGGGAAGCGAATAGCACCCTCGTCCATGCGCTTCTTCCCCGCACTGATCGCCCCGCTGGCCCTCGCCCTTTCGGGCTGCGCCGCGACCCAGACCGCCACGCCCGCGACGGCCGCGGCTCCGGCCCGGACCGGCGCCGTCAGCAGCGCCGACCCCCGCGCCACCGCGGCGGGCGAGGCGATCCTTGCCGAGGGCGGCTCGGCGGTCGATGCCGCGATCGCGGTGATGCTGGCGCTGACCGTGGTCGAACCGCAGAGTTCCGGCATCGGCGGCGGCGGCTTCCTCGTGCGCGCCGACGCTGCGACGGGCGCGCTCGTCACCTATGACGGGCGCGAGACCGCCCCTGCCGCCGCTACACCCACCCGCTTCCTCGACGAGACCGGAAAGGTGCTCGGCCGCGACCAGCGGGTGTTCTCGGGCCTCAGCGTCGGGGTGCCGGGCAATGTCGCGCTTGCGGCGAAGGCCCACGCCGCACACGGCAAGCTGCCCTGGGCGAAGCTGTTCGCCCCCGCCATCGCGCTCGCCGAGAAGGGGTTCGTGATGAACCCGCGGCTTTACGAATCACTCAAGGGAAACAAGGGCCGCGCCGACAAGTCCGACGAGGCGCGCGCCGTTTTCTTCGGCCCCGACGGGGAGCCGCTCCCGGTGGGCGCGACCGTCAAGGTGCCGCTGCTGGCCGAGACCTTCCGCGCCCTCGCCGCCAAGGGCCCCGAGGCGCTCTACGGCCCCGCGCCGGCCGCCGCGCTCGCCGCCCATGTCGCCGCCGCCACGCCGCAGGACGGGCGGATGACCGCTGCCGACGTCACCGGCTACACCGCCAAGGAACGCCCGCCGGTCTGCGCCCGCTACCGGGTCTACCGGGTGTGCGGGATGGGGCCGCCCTCCTCGGGCGGGATCGCGGTCGCGCAGATGCTCGGCCAGCTCGAACGCTTCGACCTTGCCGCGCTGGGGCCCGACAGCCCGCGGTTCTGGCACCTCTTCATCGAGAGCCAGCGCCTCGCCTATGCCGACCGCGAGCTCTATTCGGGCGATGCCGATTTCGTCGAGGTGCCTGTCGCCGGGCTGGTCGATCAGGGCTACCTCGCCACCCGCTCGGCGCTGATCGATCCGGCGATGCGGCGCGCGAAGGTCGAGGCCGGCGTGCCCCCCGGCGCCCCGCTCGCCCGCGGCGACGGGCCCGAGGAGCCGGAGAACGGCACCACCCATTTCTCCGTCGTCGACGCGGCGGGCAATGCGGTCAGCTACACCTCGACCATCGAAGGCGCCTTCGGGTCGGGGCTGCACTGGCGCGGCTTCTATCTCAACAACGAGCTGACCGACTTCACCCTGACGCCGGTCGCGGACGGCAAGCCGGTCGCCAACCGGGTCGAGGGCGGCAAGCGCCCGCGCTCCTCGATGGCGCCGACCATCGTCTACGATGCGCAAGGGCAGGTCGTGCTGGTGATCGGCGCGGCGGGCGGGCCGACGATCCCCGTCACCGTCGCGCGCGGCATCATCGGGGTGCTCGATTTCGGGCTGGGCGCGCAGGAGGCGCTGGCCCTGCCCTTCGCCATGTCCTTCGGCGACGTGCTGCTGATCGAGGAAGGCACCGCGCTTGAGGCGATGAAGGGCGACCTCGAAGCACTGGGCCACACGGGCATCCGCCTCGGCCCCGCACCGATCAAGGCCAACGCCCTCGGGCGGCGGGCCGACGGCACCTGGGAGGTTGCGACCGAGCCGCGCCTCGTGAGCGTCGTCACGCCCTGATCTCCGGCGCGGTGGGCAGCCGCATCGCCGGTGCTTGCCGCTACGGATTTGACCTTCTAATCTGCGCGCCACACGCGGGTCGCACCTGAACCTGCGAAGGATAAGTTCGAAGGGATCAGGAGCCTTTGCCAGTGCATTCCCCCACCGTGCCCCACGCCGCCCGCAGGACTGCCAATCCCGCGGATCACCCGATGTTGCAGGACATCGACAACGCCCAGAACCTCGTCGAGCTGTTCCTCAAGCGCGCCGATGAAAAGGGCGATGCGCCCTTCCTCGGCCACAAGGCGGGCGGGCAATGGGTGACCCAGTCCTGGCGCTCGGCGGCAGAGCAGGTCTGCCTGCTCGCAGAAAGCCTGCGCCGCATGGGGCTGGAGGACGGCGACCGCGTGGCGCTCGTCAGCGAGAACCGGCCCGAATGGTGCATCGCCGACCTCGCAATCATGGCGGCCGGCTGCATCACCGTGCCGACCTACACCACCAACACCCGCCGCGATCACGCCCACATCCTCGACAATTCTGGCGCGCGGGCGGTGTTCGTCTCCAACGAGAAGCTGCTCGCCCCGCTGGTCGGCGCGATCAGCCAGACCGGCCTCGTCGAGCACGTCATCGGCATCGAGAACCTCAAGCGCCAGCAATCGGGCAGCTTCGAATATCACGGCTGGGACGCGCTCGTGAGCGGCGATGCCGCCGCCGCCCGCGCCGCGGTGGACGAGCGCATCGCCCGCATCGAACGCTCGGAGACCGCCTGCCTCATCTACACCAGCGGCACCGGCGGCGCCCCGCGCGGCGTGATGCAGCACCACGGCGCGATCCTGTGCAACGTCTCGGGTGCGGCCGAGGTGCTGATCGAGGATTTCGGCATCAAGGACGAACGCTTCCTCTCCTTCCTGCCGCTGTCCCACGCCTACGAACATTCGGGCGGGCAATACCTGCCCATCGGCGTCGGGGCGGAGATCTTCTATTCCGAAGGCCTCGAAAAGCTCGCCAGCAATATCGAGGAGACCCGCCCGACCATCATGGTCGTCGTCCCGCGCCTGTTCGAGGTGCTGCGCACCCGGATCATGAAGCAGGTCGAAAAGCAGGGCAAAGTCGCCAATTTCATGATGGATAGCGCGCTGAAGATCGCCGAGCATTCCAAGGAGGGCAGAAAGCGCCTGCGCGACCGGCCGCTCGATTTCCTCGTCGAGAAGACCCTGCGGCCCAAGATCCGGCAGAAGTTCGGCGGGCGGATCAAGGCGATGGTGTCGGGCGGGGCGCCGCTCAATCCCGAGGTCGGCAACTTCTTCGACGCGATGGGGCTGACCATGCTCCAGGGCTACGGCCAGACCGAGGCCGGGCCGGTGATCAGCTGCAACCGCCCCAAGGTCGGGCTCAAGATGGACACGGTCGGGCCGCCGCTCCGGGGCGTCGAGGTGAAGATCGCCGAGGACGGCGAGATCCTCGTGCGCGGCGAGCTCGTCATGCACGGCTACTGGCGCAACGAGGCCGAGACCGCGCGCACGCTGAAGGCCGATCCGGCCGACCCGACGGGCCTGCCGTGGCTCCACACGGGCGACATCGGGCACCTCGACGCCAAGGGCCGAATCGTCATCACCGACCGCAAGAAGGACATGATCGTCAACGACAAGGGCGACAACATCGCCCCCCAGAAGGTCGAGGGGATGCTGACGCTCCAGCCCGAGATCGCGCAGGCGATGGTGAGCGGGGACAAGCGGCCCTATGTCGTAGGGCTGATCGTGCCCGATGCCGAATGGGCGCTCGAATGGGCGCGGGCCAACGGCGAGAAGTTCGACATGAAGGCGCTGCAGGACCTGCCCGCCTTCAGGAACGCGGTGCGCGCGGCGGTCGACCGGACCAATGCCGATCTCTCGGTGATCGAGAAGGTCCGCCAGTTCGCCTTCGCCGACGAGGCCTTCACCATCGAGAACGAGGAAATGACGCCGAGCATGAAGATTCGCCGCCACAAGATCCGCGAGCGGTATCAGGAACGGATCGACGGCCTCTATCGGGGGTGAGGCACGGGGAGCGAAGTGTACAAAGTTGGCACTGTAAACTTCGCAATCCTACAGGATTTCCTCTGCTATTTCATAGCTTTGATCGCAAAATGCGAAATTGACACTGTGCGCGGCGTTTTCTGGCCGCGTGGCCGTGTGCGCATGGCAGAGCAGGGGATCACGATGCGAAAGAACCGCGCCCGGTCTACCGCTTCGCTGCCGGTGTAGGAAAGCGCCTCGCCTGGCCGGGCCGCAGCATCGCGTGGGACGAATGGGACGCGGCTGTGGCGAAAGGGAAGGGCTGAGAAGCGCCGCCCTTCGTCACTCCGGAAGTCATCCGGGACAATGAAGCCGGTGAGAGGGTTCCGGCGTGTTCGCGAAATCTCCCCAATTCAAGCGCAAGAGCTTTCTTGATCCCTTCGGCAAGTCCTTCCGTTTGATCAATTTGCTCGAAATTTCGAAATTCTCGTCGATTTTTACGATCAGGACCGCACTGAAATTCCGGTCCATGTTCAATGTGACGATATCGTTGCTCTTGAATGGCGTAAGCGTTTTAATCTCTACGAATTCATCGCCGATCTTGCCATCGGATCCTTGAGCATAGTTGCGGTGGAGCTTTACTCCATGGACGATCGCTCCATAGAGTTCGCCTAAATCGCCATAGACCTGTAGATGACGCCCCGTCAGATGGAAGTAATTTTGCGCAGCTTCCAACAGTTGGCGGAAGATTGGGACGAGATCGACATCGAGATGCGGAAAAGCAGCTTCAAACTCCAGTCGCGCAAGATGGGAATCGATTTCTGACCACGTGATCCAATCTCCATCGTCATAAATCGCGTTGTCTTCGTTCCACATCTCGGCCTCTGTCGCTCACACAAGACGAAGCTAAGGCCAAGCCCTTAAGCCTTCGTCACTTCCCGCCGCCGCAGCCGGCCCGCTCCCCTTCATTGCGCGCCGGGTTAACATGGGTTAGTCTCCCGCCCGGGGGACAGCGATGGCGGCAGGGGACGAGGAACGGGCGGCCATCGGCGCTTCGGCGATGCGCAAGGCCTTGTGGCGGATCATCCCGCTGATCCTCGTCGCCTACCTCTTCGCCTATCTCGACCGGGTCAACGTCAGCTTCGCGGCGACCGACATGAACGCCGATCTCGGCTTCAGCGCGACGGTCTACGGCCTCGGCGGCGGACTGTTCTTCCTCGGCTATGCGCTGTTCGAGATCCCCTCGAACCTCCTGCTGGTGCGCTTCGGGGCGCGCCAGTGGATCGCGCGGATCATGGTGACATGGGGGCTGCTGTCGGCGGGCATGATGTTCGTCGAAACCCCCTCGCAGTTCTACATCCTGCGCTTCCTGCTGGGGGTGGCGGAGGCGGGGTTCTACCCCGGCGTCATCTACTATTTCTCGAGCTGGTTTCCCCCCTGCCACCGCAGCCGCGCGGTGAGCCGCTTCTATATCGCCGTGCCGCTCGCCTCGCTGCTGATGGGCGCGGTGTCGGGCTGGCTGCTGTCGCTCGACGGCATGGCGGGGCTGGCGGGCTGGCAATGGCTGTTCCTCGCGCAGGGGCTGCCGACGGTGCTGGTGGGGATCGCGGTGTTCGTCTGGCTGCCCGACCGCCCCGCCAGCGTCACCTGGCTGACCCCGGACGAACGCGACTGGATCGAGGACGAGCTCGCCCGCGAACAGCGGCTGATCGGCGCGCCCGCACGGCACAGCATCCTTGCCGTCCTGCGCCATCCCCGGGTGCTGATGAACGGCACCATCGGCTTTCTGGTGATCGGGGCGAACATCACCTTCACGCTCTCGGTGCCGATGATCCTCGCCGAGGCGGCGGGGATGGGGCAGGCGACGGCGGGGTGGATGGTGAGCGCGGGCGGGGTGCTGGGGGTGATCCTGATGCTCGCGCTCGGCCAGGTGGCGGACCGCCGGAGCGACCGCTTCTTCTTCGCCTTCTGGTGCGCGGCGATCATCGCCACCGCCTTCTTCGTGATCGCCCTGTCGGGATCGCCGCCGGTGGTGGCGCTGGCCTTCCTCGCCTTCGCCGCCACCGCGCCGAGCGTGCCGATGCTGCTGTCCTCGGCCTGGCCCGAGACGCTCTCCCAGAGCGAGCTGGCGGTGGGGGCCGCGGCGATCAACACCATGGCCCAGATCGGCGCCTTCGTCTCGCCCTTCGCCTGGGGGGCGCTGGCGGATTCGACCGGGAGCTTCGATGCCGGGCTGATCGGGATCGGGACGATGGTGACGGCCTGCGCCGGGCTGATCTGGGTGCTGCGCGCGCAGGTGCGCGCGCGGATGATGCAACCGGCGGTGGTCTGATCGCGACCGTCAGTAGGGCGGCTTCGCCCGCTCCCGCTGCGCCTTGGCCGCCGCGGTCCACCAGGCGAGATCATCGGCAAAGCGCGGGAACTGCCGTTCGAGTGCCTTGCCGCCCTCGCCCACCGGCTCCCCGTTATGGTCCAGCGTGTCCCTCATCGGGCCGACCGCGATGGTGCTCGAGACCACCACCATTCCCATCTCGCCCAGGATGTCCCGCCACGCCAGCGCCGCGCGCACCCCGGCGAAGCGCCCGGCGGAATAGGAGGCGATCGCGGCGGGACGCCAGAACCATTCCTCGAGGAAGTGATCGGTGAGGTTCTTCAGCCCCGGCTGCACGCTCCAGTTGTATTCGCCCACCACGAACAGAAAGGCGTCCGCCGCGCGGATCTTGCCCGCGAGCGTCTCCAGCGCCTCCGGGGCCTCGCCCTTGGGATATTCCTTGTACATCCGGTCGAGCATCGGCAGGCCGAGCGCCTGCGCATCGTTCAGCTCGACATCGGCCCCGCGCGCCTTGAGCTGGCGTACGCACCAGTCGGCCAGCCGGATGCCCTGCCGGTCGCTGCGGTAGGACCCGTAGAACACGAGGATGCGGTCGGCCATCGGTGGTCTCCTTCGCCCGCCAGCCTAGCGGGGGCGGATGACATTGGCTTGTCGATTCTGCCGCGGCCTGCCGCCTATGCCCCCGAAAAATTCGGGGTGGCCCGCCCCGCCGCCCCGCCCTAGACCCGCGCGATGACCACCGGCATCGACGCCCTCACCGACAAGGAGAAGCAGACCCTGCGCCTGCTTCTGGGCGGGCACGACGCCAAGTCCTCGGCGCGCGCGCTCGGCCTGTCGGTCCACACGGTCAACGAACGCCTGCGCGAGGCGCGGCGCAAGCTCGGCACCACCAGCAGCCGCGAGGCCGCAAGGCTGCTGCTGGCACAGGAGGGCGAGCAGACCCCCGAAATCCTCGGGGACAAGGCTTTGGGGGATGCGCCGGGCGGGGTCGCGGCCCCAGACACGACGGCAGCCGCCCCCCGGCGGCGGGCACGGTTTCGCCTCGGGCGCGGCCCTGCTCTCACACTTGCCGGAGTAACCGCCATGTCGCTGATCCTTGCCGCCCTGTTCCTGCCCGCCTCCCCGCTTTCGGTGCTGGCCCCTGCCCCTGCCGTGACCACCACCGCCGCCACCCTCGCCGCCGAGGACGAGGCCGCCGGCGCCGCCCGCGCCGCCGAGGCCTTCCTCGCGCTCCTCGACGAGGGCCGCTGGGCCGAAAGCTACGCCGCGACGGGCGCGGAATTCCGCCGGCTCAACACGCTCGAGGTCTGGAGCGCCATCTCCGAACGCGCCCGCCCGCCGCTCGGCAAGGTGCTGACCCGCGACCTTGTCGGCAACGAGTGGGTCCCCGCCCCGCCCTCGGGCTACCGGCTGGTCAAGTTCCGCTCGACCTACGCCAATGGCACGAGCCAGACCGAGAGCCTCTCGCTCGCGCGGGAGGGCGGCGCATGGAAGGTCGCGGGGATCACCTTCGACTGAGGCAGATGCCGGGTCAGGGCAGCGCCGCTGCCACGGCCTCGGGATCCGGGTCCGCCACGTCCGTCAGCCGCTCCCACTCGGCGCGCGGGAGGCGGGTGACGGTCTGGCGGGCGTGGCGGGTGCCGTCGCTGTTTCGGCTGCCGGTGACAGTGATGTCCGAAAGGTCCTCGCGCCGCCACACCAGGCCCGCCGCATCGATCTCGAACGTGACGGAAAGCGTGCCGGTTGCGGTGATCGCGGCGGCCCGCGCGGCGGCCTCCTCCGGGGTCAGTGTTTCGCGCATCATCTCGGCGACAGCCAGCGCGCCGCGCGCCTCGCGCTCGCGGACGAAGGCCGGATCGACCGGGCCGGTGCCGGTCAGCACGATCCGCCCGTCGTGCTCGCCGCCGCGGGCCAGCACCACCGGGCCGAGCGCGCCTTCGAGCGCGAAGGGCTGGCCCTCGCCAATCCGGCCGGGCTGCATCCCGTAGGTCTCGACCGCCTCGATCGCGGCTTCGGGATCGCAGCGGACCTGCACCGCGGTCCAGGTGAAGAGCCAGCGCGAGCAGACGTCCCGGGTCCACTCCGCCTCGGCCAGCCACGCCGCGTTGCGGGCGAGCAGCTCCTCGCTGTTGAGGATGGTCTTCGCTCCATCGGGCGCGACCCGGACCCGCGCCGGGAACATCCACCGCTCGTTGCCGCGGATTTCCTCGGGATCGTAGGGAAGCGCGTATTCGAGCTCCACGCCCTCGGCGGTTGCGGCGATCACCTTCTCGGCAATCGCCTGGCGTCCGCTGGACGAGCTGTGCGAGCCTTCGTCGTCGCCCCGGGTCTCGGTCTCGTACTCCAGCTGGAGGACATAGTCCTGTGCGGCGGCGGGCACGGCGAGGAAAGCTGCGACGAGGGTCAGGACGAGGCGCATGGCCCTGAAATAGCAGGGCGGCGGGCCTGCGGCAAAGCCGCAGGCTGGCGTCAGACGGGTTCGGCGGGCTGTCGCCGCCGACCCACTGGCCGCGCGGCGGGCTGGCGCTGCGCGCCTCAGTACATATGCTGCCCGCCGTTGATGCTCATGGTCGAGCCGGTCATGAAGCCGCCGTTCTCGCTGGTGAGGAAGGCCACACCGCGGGCGATCTCCTCGGCCATGCCGAGGCGGCCGACGGGGATCTTGGCGACGATCTTCTCCAGCACGGGGGCGGGGACGGCGGCGACCATGTCGGTGTCGATATAGCCCGGCGCGATCGCGTTGACCGTCACCCCGAACTTCGCGCCTTCCTGCGCGAGGGCCTTGGTGAAGCCGTGGATGCCGCTCTTGGCGGCGGCGTAGTTGACCTGGCCGTACTGCCCCGCCTGACCGTTGATCGAGCCGATGTTGACGATCCGCCCCCAGCCGCGCTCGCGCATGCCGGGGAAGGTCGCCTTGGCCATGTTGAAGCACCCGCCGAGGTTGATGCGCATGACATCGTTCCAGTCGTCGAAGCTCATCTTGTGGAGCGTGCCGTCGCGGGTGATGCCGGCATTGTTGACGACGATGTCGATCGGGCCGTGATCTGCCTCGACCTGCGCGCAGCCGGCCAGCGTCGCCTCGTGGTCGCCCACGTCCCACTTGTAGGCGGGGATGCCGGTCGCTTCGGTGAAGGCCTTCGCCTTCTCCTCGTTGCCGGCATAGTTGGCGATGACCGTGTGGCCCTGGCGCTGGAGGCGCCTGCAGATCGCCTCCCCGATCCCGCGCGTTCCTCCGGTGACGATGGCTACCCGGCCCATGGCAATTCTCCCCATTATGTGACGCTTATGCCGCCAACCTAGCGGTGACGTAGCGGAAGGGGAAGGTGCGAATAGCTATGCTTTGGGCCCATGCCGGGGCGCCGCACGGAGCGCGGGCAGGCGCGGCCCGGGATCAGGGCAAGTGCCGGATCTGGAGGGATGCGTCAGATCAGAACTTGATCTGGGTGCCGACGTAGACGGCCTGGCTGTCCTTGACCGAATTGGTCAGCGGATCGAGCCGCTCGCGCTCCTGCGAATAGCGCACGCCGGCCATGACGTTGAGGTTCGGCGAGAGGCGATAGCTGCCGCCGACGCCCACGGTCTGCTGCGCGACCGAGTCCAGCGTGTTGGGCGAACGGCCGGCGATCTCGCGATCCTCGAGCTCGATGCGCGGCTGGAGGCGCGAAGGCTTGTCGGCGTCCTGCGGCGTCGAGGGCTTGAACTGCGCCAGATCGGGCATCGCCATCGCGCTGACCTTCGACGACAGGTCGACCGTGCGCGCGAAGCTCTGGTAGCCGCGCGCCGCGCCGAGCTGGAACTTGCTCGCCTCGATCCCGGCAAGGCCGAGCCCGCGGCCGGGTGCCGCCTCGATCGCCTTGCGCACCGAGATCGCGCGCGCGGCGTCGTCATCGACTCGCACCGCGACGGTGACGGTGCGCTTGCCGGTGACGGGCGAGGCCGCCGCCGGGGTGAAGGGCACACCGCGCGCCCGCGCCTTGCCGGCGACGCGCGCCGCAAGCGCGGGATCGACCGAGGCGGGGGTGAACATCGACAGCGCATCGAGGCCCATGTCCGTCAGCGCGGCGGTGCGCGCCGGGGCGACTTCACCCGCCAGCGCCAGACCCGCGCTCGGCACGGCAAGGGCCAGCCCGGCGAAGGCCAGCGCGGGCAGGGCAGAGCGCGACAGCGTGTGCTGCCCCTTCGCCATCCTGTCCGTCTTGCGTGCCATTGCCGTCTTCTCGTCCTGTCCTGCCGTATCGGCCGTCTGCCAAAGCATGCACAAGCTTAACCGCGCCTGAGTCGCGGGCCTGTGGAAAGTCTGTGATAGGTTCTCCCACGGGGCTTGCAACGGCCTTGCGGCAGGGATGCGGGATTCGCCGGGGACCTGTGGCACCATGCACACATAAAGCCCCGAGTCGCGGGCAGTTCAGGCCCGGTAAAGCCCCGGCAGGCTCAAGCCCGGGGGTGCCCGTCTGCAAACCTCGCGGATGAAGCTTGCCGCCGGGTTGCTGGCGGCTATAGGGGGCATGACAGGCTTCCTGCGACAGATGATGAGGATGAACCGGCTGTGACACGCGCCCCTTCCGCCCCTATCCGTGCCGCCCGCCTTTGCGGGACCGCGCTGCTCGGCGTTGCCACGCTGGCACTCGCGGCGTGCGGCGGCGGCGACCGTCCGCGCACCGAGCTTGCCGCGGCGCAGCTCAACACCATCGGGGTCAACGCCTATCTCTGGCGCGCGGCGCTCGACACGGTGGCCTTCGCCCCGCTGCTCCAGGCCGACAGCGCCGGCGGGGTGATCGTGACCGACTGGTACGCCAATCCCTCCAACCCGGGCGAGCGGGTGAAGCTGACCGTGACCATCCTCGACCAGGACCTGCGCGCCGACGCGCTGCGCGTCGCGGCGAGCCGGCAGGTGAACGAGAACGGCACCTGGACCGAGGCGCCTGTGCAGGCGGCGACGGTGCAGAAGCTCGAGGACATCATCCTCACCAAGGCCCGCGATCTGCGCCGTCAGGCGCTCGCCTCGTAAGACACGCCACACCGGACCTTTCCGCATGAGCGACACACGTTTCGATCCGTCCGTCGCCGACGGACGCTGGCAGCGCGCATGGGCCGAGGCGGGGACCTTCACCGCCGATTCGGCGAGCGAGAAGCCCAAGAGCTACATCCTAGAGATGTTCCCCTACCCCTCGGGGCGCATCCACATGGGCCACGTGCGCAACTACACGATGGGCGACGTGCTGGCGCGCTACCAGAAGATGCGCGGGTTCGAGGTGCTGCACCCGATGGGCTGGGACGCCTTCGGGATGCCGGCCGAGAACGCCGCGATGGAAAAGGGCGTGCACCCAGGCGGCTGGACGAGGGCGAACATCGCGCAGATGAAGGCGCAGCTCCAGCGCATCGGCTTCGCGCTCGACTGGACGCGCGAATTCGCCACCTGCGATCCCGAATATTACGGCCACGAACAGGCGCTGTTCCTCGACCTCTACGAGGCGGGGCTGGTCTACCGCAAGGAATCGACCGTCAACTGGGACCCGGTCGACATGACCGTGCTCGCCAACGAGCAGGTGATCGACGGCAAGGGCTGGCGCAGCGGCGCGGAGGTCGAGAAGAGGAAGCTCAACCAGTGG
Source organism: Porphyrobacter sp. THAI-01a (assembly GCF_056868655.1). Taxonomy (NCBI): domain Bacteria; kingdom Pseudomonadati; phylum Pseudomonadota; class Alphaproteobacteria; order Sphingomonadales; family Erythrobacteraceae; genus Porphyrobacter; species Porphyrobacter sp. THAI-01a. Next base: position 3,095,334 of record NZ_CP180579.1, read on the forward strand.
TTCCTCAAGATCACCGACTTCGCGGACGATCTGCTGGAGGGGCTGGGCAGCCTCGAGGACTGGCCCGAGAAGGTCCGCCTGATGCAGGAGAACTGGATCGGCAAGTCGCAGGGCTTGGAGTTCGCCTTCGACCTCTCCGACGGCGGCAAGCTGCCGGTCTACACCACGCGGCCCGACACGATCTTCGGCGCGAGCTTCTGCGCCATCGCCGCCGATCACCCGATTGCGCAAGGCTTGGCGGACGACCCGGAGGTCGCGGCCTTCATCGAGCAGTGCAAGCGCGGCGGGACCAAGGCCGCGGAGGTCGAGACCGCGGAGAAGCTCGGCTACCGCACCGCGATCACCGCGCGGCACCCCTTCACGGGCGAGGCCCTGCCGGTCTTCATCGCCAATTTCGTGCTGATGGAATACGGCACCGGCGCCGTCATGGGCGTGCCGGGGCATGACCAGCGCGACTTCGAATTTGCCACCAAGTATGAACTGCCGATCGCGCGCGTCGTCGCGTCCGATCCGGCGAAGGCCGACGAGCCCTTCAAGGGCGAGGCCGAGGCGGGGGACGGGGTGATCGTCAACTCCGGCTTCCTCGACGGGATGACCGTCGAGGCCGCCAAGCAGGCCGTCATCGCCCGCGCCGAGGCCGAGGGCTGGGGCACGGGGACCACCGTGTGGCGCCTGCGCGACTGGGGCGTCAGCCGCCAGCGTTACTGGGGCACGCCGATCCCCTTCATCCACTGCGACACCTGCGGCGTGATGCCGGTGCCCAAGGACCAGCTGCCCGTCACCCTGCCCGAGGACGTCAGCTTCGACATCCCCGGCAACCCCCTGGAGCGCCACCCGACGTGGAAGCACGTCGATTGCCCGAAGTGCGGCAAGCCCGCGCTGCGCGAGACCGACACGCTCGACACCTTCGTCGACAGCTCGTGGTATTTCCTGCGCTTCGCCAGCCAGCCCGCCGACAAGCCCTTCGACCCCGAGGAGGTCGCCAAGTGGATGCCGGTGCAGCACTATATCGGCGGCATCGAGCACGCGATTTTGCACCTGCTCTATGCCCGCTTCTGGACGCGCGCGCTCGCCCACATCGGCAAGATCGACGTGAAGGAGCCGTTTGCAGCCCTGTTCACGCAAGGGATGGTGACGCACGAGACCTACAGCCGCACCGACGAGACGCGCGGCGTGCCGGTCTACTTCGGCCCGGAGGAGGTCGAGCGCACCTCGGAAGGGGCGACCCTGAAGGCCGACGGCCAGCCGGTCGAGGTCGGTCGCGTCATCAAGATGTCGAAGTCGAAGAAGAACGTCGTCGACCCCGACGCGATCATCGCCCGCCACGGCGCGGATGCCGTGCGCTGGTTCATGCTTTCGGACTCGCCGCCCGAGCGCGATCTGCCATGGTCCGACGCCGGGATAGAGGGCTGCGCGCGCTTCGTGCAGCGGCTGTGGCGGCTGTTCTCGGCCTATGACGCTTCGGCCGAGGGCGAGGACAAGGCGCTCGACCGCAAGACCCACCAGACCATCGCCGCCGTCGCCGCCGACATCGAGGCGCTGGGCTTCAACAAGGCCGTCGCGCGGATCTACGAGCTGACCGGCGCGGTCGAGAAGGCCGCGCCCTCGGCCAGCCGCTCTGCGGCGATCAAGGCGCTCGTCCACCTCGCCGCCCCCATGATGCCGCACCTCGCCGAGGAGGCCTGGGCGGCGATGGCCAACGACACCCTGATAGCCGACGCCCCTTGGCCCGCAGTCGACCCCGCCCTGCTGGTCGACGACGAGGTGACCATCGCGATCCAGCACATGGGCAAGTTGCGCGACACCGTGACCGCGCCGAAAGGCGCGTCGAAAGAGGCGCTCGAGGCGCTCGCGCTCGCCTCGCCCAACCTGCAACGCTCGCTCGACGGTGCTGCGGTGCGCAAGGTGATTGTCGTGCCGGACCGATTGGTGAATATCGTCACCTGATGCGGATTCTCCTCGCTCTGGCGGCCTCGCTGGCCCTTTCCGGTTGCGGCCTTTCGCCGATGTATGCCGGCGGGACCGGCGCCGCGACCGCGCAGGGGCTTGCCGCGATCGAGATCCCCGCGATCCAGGGACGCGGCGGCTGGCTGGTCAAGAACGCGCTCGAGGCCCGCCTCGGTGTCGCGGGCGAGGCCGCGCCGCTCTACCGGCTCGACGTGCGCCTCGACGATTCGCTCGAGGCTCTCGGCGTGCTCAACGACGACACCATCAGCCGCGAACGCCGCATCCTGCGCGCCCGCTACCAGCTGGTCGATCTCGCCACCGGCGCGGTGCTGCTCGATGCGACCGCGGGTTCGGATGCGGGGATCGACGTGGTCTCCAGCGAATACGCCACCATCGCCGCCGAACAGAAGGCGCTCGAGAACCTCGCGCTCGAGGTGGCCGACCGGATGGCGACGCAGATCGCCCTCACCCTCCGGGCGCGCCCCGCCGGCCAGCCGTGAAGGCCCGGAACAGCGATTTCCTGCGCGGGCTCCCCCCCGCCGTGCGCGAGGCGCGAATCTTCTTCTTCTGCGGCCCGGACGAAGCCGGTGCCAGCGCCGCGGCCAATCGTGTCGCCGCCGCTCTGCCCGACCCGGGCGAGCGGATCGACATGACCGGCGCCGAGCTCAAGGGCGATCCCGCCCGGCTCGGGGACGAGGCCCGCTCGACCTCGCTGTTCGGGGGGAGCCGCCACATCTGGGTGCGCGCCAGCGGCGACGATGCCCATGACGCGCTGCAATACCTGATCGAGACCGCCGAGGCCGGCGCGGGCGAGGCGGCGCCGGTGATCATCGTCGCCACTTCCGCCACCGACAAGTCGCGCACCGCCAAGCTGCTCGAGAAGCGCAAGGATGCGCTGGTCGCCATGTTCTACCAGCCGGAGCTGAAGGACGTGGCGCAGGCGGTGCGCGGCATGGCGGACGCCGCGGGCCTCAGGCTCGGCGGCGACCTTGCCGAACGCATCGCGCGGGCCGCCGGCCTCGACGTGCGGCTGGCGCAGTCCGAGGTCGACAAGCTTGCCCTCTATGTCGGCGCCGACCCGCAGGCCCCGCGCCCCGCCACGACCGAGGATCACGCCGCGATCGGCGCGGCCACCGAGGAGGACGGTTTCGCCCCGCTGGTCAATGCCGTTCTCGGCGGGGAGCTGGGGCGGATCGCGGGCGAGATCCGGCGGATGCGCGAGCTCGGGCTCAACCCCGTGGGCGTGGCGCTGGCGCTGGAACGGCGCGCCGCGCAGCTGGCGCAGATCGCCGCCCGCATCGGCGCCAACGGCCGCATCCAGAGCCTCAATCAGGGGGAGAAGATGCAGCTCGGCATCTTCTTCCGCGAGGAGCGCGCGATCACCCAGCAGTTCGAGCGCTGGACCCTGCCGGCTGCCCGCGGGGCCCGCGAGAGCCGACTCGACCGGCTCGTTCCGCGGCTCACCGCCTTGCACCGCACCCTGCTCGCCAACAGCCAGGCGGCCGAGCTGCTGCTGGCTAACGAACTGACTGAAATCGCGCGATATGCGGCCAGACGGTAGCAAAATGTGACAAGTTTCACTTTCGCAGTCGCACAAATTGCGCTTTTCTCTGTATTAATGCCTAGCTAAGCGTCGAGGGTCGCGCCTCGGGGGAAAAATGAATCGCGTCACGCCGAAATTGCTGGAATCCGTTCGCCTCCAGTCCGTGGAGAGCAAGGCGGCGCCGTCGCTCGAGCGACGGCGGCTGCGCTCCTATGTGCTGATGCTGGCGGCGGACGCGGTCCTTTTCAACTTCAGTTTCGCGCTCGCCTCGCTGCTCTGGGAGAACACCTGGGCCGACCCGCGCGCCATGCTGGCAGCGCAGGTGCTGCTGCCCGCCTACTTCACCATCGGCCTCTACAACCGCACCTACGGTCTCGAGGCGCTGGTCGACTGGATGTTCGCGTCGCGCAAGGCGGTTACGGCGTTGATGATCTCGGCCGCGCTGATCAACTTCGTCGGCTTCTACACCAAGTCGAACAGCGACTTCTCGCGCGCCTCGGTGACGATCGGCCTCGTTTTCACCGGTCTCCTGCTGGTGGCGCTGCGCCGGGCGGTGGCGCTGTTCATCGCGCGCCAGTGGAACGGGCGGGTGGTGAACCGGCTGGTGATCGACGATGGCGGCGAGAGCTTCCCCTTCGAGGGGGCGGATCGCATCTCGGCGGCCGATTTCAACCTCGATCCGACGAGCCACGATCCCTTCATGCTCGACCGCCTCGGCAAGCTCCTGCGCAACCAGGACCAGGTGGTGGTGAGCTGCCCGCGCGAGCGCCGCGAGGACTGGGCCTTCCTGCTCAAGTGCGCGGGCGTCTATGGCGAGATCGTCAGCGAGCCGGCGCACAGCCTCGGCGCGGTCGGGGTGCATCGCTACGACGATCTCGACCGCACGACGCTGGTGGTCTCGACCGGTCCGCTCGGCCTGCGCGCGCGGATCATCAAGCGCCTGTTCGACATCACGGCGGCCGCAGCCGGGCTGCTGGTGCTGTCGCCCGTGCTGATCGCGGTGGCGGTGCTGATCAAGCTCGAGGACGGCGGGCCGGTGCTGTTCATCCAGCGCCGCCTCGGACGCGGCAACCAGTTCTTCGACATGTTCAAGTTCCGTTCGATGCGTCAGGAGAAGCTCGACCACGACGGCAACCGTTCGGCCTCGCGCGATGACGACCGGATCACCCGCATCGGCGCCTTCATCCGCCGCACCAGCATCGACGAGCTGCCGCAGCTGCTCAACGTGCTCAAGGGCGACATGTCGATCGTCGGCCCGCGCCCGCACGCGCTCGGGTCGCAGGCGAACAACAAGTATTTCTGGGATATCGACCGCAAGTACTGGCAGCGCCACTGCCTCAAGCCCGGGCTGACCGGCCTTGCCCAGGTGCGCGGCCATCGCGGCGCGACCGAGCACGAGAAGGACCTGACCGACCGGTTGCAGTCCGATCTCGAATATATCGCCAGCTGGTCGCTCCCGCACGATATCGGCATCGTGCTGCGCACCGTCCTCGTGCTGCGGCACGAGAACGCCTACTAGCCTTCCTAGTTCGGCTGCTTGCGGTCCTGCGGCACGTTGAAGGTGCCGGTCACGCGGCCGCGGCCGGCAGGCGCCCCCGGCGCGGCGCTGGTGCCCGCGGCGGAGCCGTCGACGGTGGACAGCCCGCTCTGGAGGTCGATCACCAGCCGCCCGCCGTTCAGGGTGTCGCTCCCGCGGCGCAGACGGACATTGCCGGCCATGGTGATGATCCGGCGGTTGAAGTCGTAGATCGCATTGTCGCCGCTGGCGCGCTCGTCGCCGCGGGTGACGACCACCCCGCCGGTGGCGGTGATGCGCTGGATCTCGAGCTGGCCGGCGGCATCGGTGAAGTTCACCAGCATCCGGTCCGACTGGACGCGCAGGCCCGCCTGCGTGAGGATCACCCCGCCGCTGGCGATGGCCTGGTTGCCGCGATCGTCGAACACGAACTTGCCCGCATCGTAGGTGACAGGCGCGTTGGAATCGTGGCGGGCGATGCCTTGCGCGGCGAGGTTCATGCCTCCTGCCAGCGCAGCGGTCAGCGCGAAGCCGCCGATCCCCCAGACGAGGGCGAGGCGCTTGACGGGCGTGCGGCGGACGGCGGCGGTCTGATCGGGCATCACGGCATCCTCAACTGGCCGGGAATCATGGTGAAGCGGGCATTGCCCTCGAGCGTGATGGTGCGCGCGCCGAGATCGGCGCTGAGCGTGTCGGCGGAGAAGGTGCCCGCCGGGACCTCGCCCGACACGCCCGAATCGCCGCGCATGGTGCGCGACTTGAGATCGACCGAAACGCCCCTCGCGGTCATGGCGTAGCCGTCCGAGGCGGTGAGCCGCACCGGCCCGTCGACCGCGACGGTCTCGGCGTCGATGTCGTAGGTGCCGCCGTCGGCGCTGAGGCGCGCGGGGCCCTCGGTCAGGAGCAGCTGGGCGACGAGGTCCTGCATCCGCACCAGCCCCTCGACGCTCGACCGCTGCACCGCCTCGCCCGCCAGCAGCGAGAAGGGCCGGCCCTGGTTGTCGCGCCCGCGATACATGGCGTTGTCGACCGACAGGCGCTCGTCGATCAGCGCGACCTTGTTGCGGTCGAGCAGGAAGCTGACCTCGCCGCGCGGGGAAAGCGGAGTGATGACCATCAGCGCGGCGATCACCCCCACGCCCATCGGCAGCGCCCGGGCGAGGATGCGCACCAGCCGGTCATGCGATCCGCCCGGCGCAGCGAAAGCCTGCCGCCGGCTGCGCAACAGCCGGGCCTCGCTGGTCTCGATGCTCTGCTCCGGGGCCATGCTCGCGCCTCTGCCGCCTCGATCCTTACATGTGGCTGAAGATGTCGTTCTCGGCCCAGCCGGCGATGTCGAGCAGCGCGCGGGTGGGCAGGAAATCGAAGCAGGCCTGGGCGATTCCCGTGCGCCCCTCTCGCTCCAGCCGCGTCGCCAGCTCGGCGCGCAGGCGGTGGAGATAGCGCACGTCGGAGGCGGCATAATCGCGCTGCGGATCGGTGATCACCGGCCCGCCCCAGTCGCTCGACTGCTGCTGCTTCGAGATGCTCTCCCCCAGCAGTTCCTCGACGAGGTTCTTGAGGCCGTGGCGGTCGGTATAGGTGCGGGTCAGCTTGCTCGCGATCTTGGTGCAGAACACCGGACCCGCCATGACGCCGAGGTAGTAATGGATCGCGGCGAGATCGAAGCGGGCGAAGTGGTAGATCTTCTCGCGCGACGGGTCGCCGAGCAGCGCCTTGAGGTTGGGCGCGTCGTAGCGGCTGCCGGGATTGAAGCGCACGAGATGCTCGTCGCCGCTGCCGTCGGAGATCTGGACGACGCACAGCCTGTCGCGGTGGGTGACGAGGCCCATCGTCTCGGTGTCGACCGCGAGCGCCCCGCTTCCGGCCAGCACGCCTGCGGGGAGATCCTCTTCGTGAAAATGCACTGCCATGCCCCTCGCCCTACGCGCATTGGGGAAAGAGGGGAAGGGGCGAGTGGCGCGGGTCGACCCCCTGCACTAACCCGTTCGTGTCGAGCGCGGTCGAGACACCTGTGACGGGCCTCTCGACTGCGCTCGAGGCGAACGGAGCTCAGAATTGTCCGAAACCCTCCCCGAAAGCTGGCGGCCGGTGCTGGAGCCGGTGCTCGCCGCCCCCGAAGCACGCAAGCTCGGCGGCTGGCTGAAGGCCGAGGAGGCGGCGGGCAAGGTGGTCTATCCCCCGCGCGGGCAACGCCTCGCGGCGCTGGCGCTGACCCCGCTCGACCAGGTGCGCTGCGTGATCCTGGGGCAGGATCCCTATCACGGGCCCGGGCAGGCGCACGGCCTCGCCTTTTCGGTGCGTGCCGGGGTGCGACCGCCGCCCTCGCTGGTCAACATCTACAAGGAACTCGAGAGCGATCTCGGCCTGCCCCGCCCCGCCGGCGGCGACCTGACGCGCTGGGCGGAGCAGGGCGTGCTGCTGCTCAACAACACGCTGACGGTCGAGGCGGGCCTCGCGGGGAGCCATGCGGGGCGGGGGTGGGACGCGGTGACTGATGCCTGCGTCGCGGCCGTGGCGGCAAGCGAGCGGCCGACGGTCTTCATCCTGTGGGGCAGCCATGCGAGGAAGAAGGCTTCGCGGGTTCCCGCGCTGGGCCGGTCCTCCCACCATCTGGTGCTGACTTCGGCCCACCCCAGCCCGCTCTCCGCCCACAACGGCTTTTTCGGCTCGCGCCCCTTCAGCCAGGCCAACGCCTTTCTGGAAGCCGCGGGGCGCGGGCGCATAGACTGGAGTTTGTGATGGACGACGTGATCCTGTGCGAGGTGGCCGAGGGTATCGCCACCGTCACCCTCAACCGCCCCCAGGCGATGAACGCGCTGAACCGCGCGCTCAGGAAGCGCCTTGCCGAGGTGATGCGCGCCGTGGACGCGGACGGGGCGGTGCGGGTGGTGATCCTCACCGGCGCGGGGACACGTGCCTTCACCGCCGGGCTCGATCTCAAGGAACTGGGCAGCGAGGAAGGCGCGCTCGGCAGCGCCAATGCCACCGACCCGGCGGACAATCCGGTCAAGGCGATCGAGCTGTGCCGCAAGCCCGTCATCGGCGCGATCAACGGGGTCGCGATCACCGGCGGCTTCGAGGTCGCGCTCGCCTGCGACGTGCTGGTCGCCAGCACCAACGCCCGCTTCGCCGATACCCACGCGCGGGTCGGGATCGTGCCGGGCTGGGGGCTGTCCCAGAAGCTTTCGCGCATGATCGGGATTTCGCGCGCGAAGGAGCTCGCCTTCACCGGCAACTTCCTCGACGCCGCGACGGCGCACGCCTGGGGCCTCGTCAACCACGTGGTCGCGCCGGAAGACCTGCTGCCGCTGGCCCGCAAGCTGGCGGGCGACATGGCGGGGATCGATCCCGCATTCCTCGGCCTCTACAAGCGCCTCATCGACGACGGTTATGCGGCCAGCTTCGGCGAGGGGCTGGCGATCGAGGCGGAGCGTTCCAGCGCCGCCAACAGAGCGGTCGCCCCCGAGGAGGTCGAGGCCCGACGCGCCGCCGTGCAGGAGCGCGGGCGAGGGCAGACCTGAGGCGCATCAGTGAGCCTCCCGCAGGGCTCCGCGCTCTGATCCCTTGTGATCGCGAAAAAATCTGACCGGCCCGGGTGCATCCGGTATCTGCAGGTTCTCGTATATTCGAGGTGACGGAGGGGGCCGCGACGCTTTCGACCCGGGCGGGCGCCCCGCTCCGTCACCCCAGCGAAGCTGGGATATGCAACGCAATTCCGGAGAACCTGATGAAAGCACTTTCCCTCGCCGCCCTTTCGGCGGTCCTCGTTGCCGTGCCCGTCCAGGCCGAGGACGAGTTCGACGGCTTCTACGCCGGCGCCTCGATCGGCTACGATTTCCAGGCGGGCGACAGCGGCGAAACGATCAGCTTCGACCGCGGCTCCAACGGCACCTTCGGCGAAAGCGTGACCACCGCTGCGGGCGCCAACGCCTTCTCGCCGGGCTTCTGCGGCGGCGCGGCAACCTCGACGCAGAACAGCAACTGCCGCAGCGACTCCGACGGCGTGGGCTTCGCGGGCCGGTTCGGCTATGACAGCCAGATGGGCAAGCTGGTGATCGGCGCCGTCGCCGAGATCGGCACCGCCGACCTGCGGGATTCGGTGGCGGCCTTCAGCACCACGCCCGCGTTCTACACCATGACCCGCGAGATCGATTACACCGCCGCGCTGCGTCTGCGCGCCGGCTTCACCCCCGCCGCGAAGACCCTGATCTACGCGACCGGCGGCGTGGCCTATGCCAAGCTCGACCAGTCCTTCGAGACCAGCAACACGGCCAACTCCTTCACCGTGCTCGAGGACGACGAGACCTGGGGCTACCAGCTGGGCGCCGGGATCGAGCAGAAGCTTGGCAAGAACGTCTCGCTCGGGGTCGAGTATCTCTACACCGGCTACGGCGCGGACGACACGCTGATCCGCGTCGGCCAGGGCACCGCCGGCGCGACCAATCCCTTCGTGCTGGCGAACGGCGTCGACTTCCGGCGCGCGGGCGATTCCTTCGACATCCAGACGGTCAAGGCGGTGCTGACCTACCGCTTCTGACGACACTTGCCGCACGGGGGCAGCCTTGGGCTGCTCCCGTGCCCTTCACCCTGCGTGGGCGGCGATCCATTCCTCGACCACCGGCGCGACCTTGGTGCGCCAGCGCGAGCCGTTGAAGATGCCGTAATGCCCCGCGCCCTCGGCCATGTAGTAGCGCTTCATCGTCTCGGGCAGGCCCGGGGTGAGCTTCAGCGCGGCGCGGGTCTGGCCGAGGCCGGAGATATCGTCGCGCTCGCCCTCGATGGCGAGCAGCGCGGTGTCGGTGATGCGGGTGATGTCCACCAGCTCGCCCTTGTGGCGGAACTCGCCCTTGGGGATCGAGTGCTTCTGGAACACCTCCTCGACGGTCTGGAGGTAGAATTCCGCGGTCATGTCGCAGACCGAACGGTATTCGTCGTAGAAGTCCTTGGTCGCCTGCGCGCTTTCCTCGTCGCCGATGGTGAGGTGCTTGAACATCTCGTAATGGCTCATCATGTGGCTCGAGAGGTTCATGCTCATGAAGGCGGAAAGCTGCATGAAGCCCGGATAGACCCGCCGCCCGCTGCCCGGGTACTTCATCGGCACCGTGGCGATCACCGACTGGCGGAACCATTCGATCGGGCGCTGCATCGCCATGTTGTTGACGACCGTGGGGCACTCGCGCGTGTCGATCGGGCCGCCCATCATCGTGAGGGTGGCAGGGGTCGCGGGGGACTTGTGGAGATTGAGCAGCGCGGTCGCGGCGAAAGCAGGGACCGACGGCTGGCACACCGCCATCATGTGGATGCGCGCTCCGCTCGCCTCGCCGTGGACGTGCTCGGCGAACTCCATCAGGTAGTCGATGTAGTCGTCGAGATCGAACTTGCCCGCGCTCGCCGGCACCATCTTGGCGTCGGCCCAGTCGGTGATGAAGACCTCGGCCGATTCCAGCATCCGCTCCACCGTGCCGCGCAGCAGGGTGGCATAGTGGCCGCTCATCGGCGCGACGATCAGCAGGCGCGGGCGGTCCGAAGGGGTGCCTTCGACGCGGAAGCGCAGCAGATCGCCGAAGGGGCGCTTCAGCACGGTCGATTGCGTCACGGCATGCGGCCGGCCATCGATCGTGACCGAGGCGATCCCGAATTCGGGCTTGCCGTAATGGGCGGTGGCGTGGGCGAAGACATCGAGCGCGTTGGCGACCAGCGGGCCCATGCCCATGTATCCGAAGGGATTGGCCGGGTTGGAGAGCATCCCTGCGCTGATCGAAGCAAGCGCGCTGGCGCTGTTCATCCAGCTGCGCTGGAGCTCGTAGGCGTGATAAAGCATCGGTTTCCTCGCGGCGACGAACGGTCTGGCGCCTTATCCCCGTGGCGCCTTGCGACCACAAATGCGCTTTCGCATTCGATTGTGCAACGCACAATTGCATAGGTGGCAAACCCGGCAGCCGTGCGGGCCCCCGATTTTTGCACGTGAAATTCGCGAGCCCTGCGGCTAGAGGCCAGCGATCATGCACGGCGAACACCCCACGCGCGACCCCGAGACCGCCTCCGACGAGCTGCCGGAAGGCGCCGAGGCCGTGCTGCCCGGGACGGACGAACCCCCGCCGAAATCGCGCACGCTCGCGCCGCTCCGCATGGTTTTCGGCGCGGCGCTGCAATACCCGCGCCAGATCGCCTTCGCGCTCACCGCACTGGTCATCACCTCGGCGGCGACGCTGGCGATCCCCTATCGCTTCAAGGTGATCATCGACGAGGGCTTCTCGGGCGCGAGCAGCACCGACGACATCGCCCGGGCGTTCCAGTACCTGCTGATGATCGTGGTGATCCTCGGCGTCGGCACCGCCTTCCGCTTCTATTTCGTCAGCTGGATCGGCGAGCGGGTGGTGGCCGACCTGCGCCTGAAGGTGCAGCAGAACCTGCTGCGCCTCTCGCCCGGCTTCTACGAGGTCAACAGCCCCAAGGAAATCTCCAGCCGGATGACCAGCGACACCACGATCATCGAGAACGTGGTGGGCGGCACGGTGTCGATCGCGCTCAGGAACACGCTGACCGCGATCGGCGGGATCGTGATGCTGTTCTATCTCGCGCCGACGCTGACGCTCGGCCTCTTGCTGGCGATCCCGCTGATCGTGGTGCCGATCGTGTTCTTCGGCCGCCGCATCCGCACCGTCTCGCGCACCAGCCAGGATCGGATCGCCGATGTCGGCGCCTATGTCACCGAGGTGCTCTCGGCGATGAAGATCGTCCAGAGCTTCGGGCAGGAGCGCCGCGAGGGCGAGCGGTTCGCGAGGGTGGTCGAGACCACCTTCGAGACCGCCCGGCGGCGCATCCTGCTGCGCGCGGCGATGACGTCGCTGGTGATCCTGCTGGTGTTCGGCGCGGTGACGATGGTGATGTGGCGCGGCGCGCTGGCGGTGGCGGCGGGCGAGATCACGGGCGGCACCATCGCCGCCTTCGTGCTGGTCGGCGGGCTGGTCGCGGGGGCCTTCGGCGCGCTCACGGAAGTCTACGGCGATCTGCTGCGCGGCGCGGGCGCGGCGAGCCGGCTGGCCGAACTGCTCGAGGCGAAGCCCGACATCGCGCCCCCCGCCCGGCCCGAGCGCCTGCCCGAGCCGGCGCGCGGCAGCCTTTCCTTCCGCAACGTGACCTTCCGCTATCCCGCCCGCCCCGACAGTCCGGCGCTCAGGGACTTCACGCTCGAGATCGAGCCGGGCGAGACCATCGCCATCGTCGGCCCCTCGGGGGCGGGCAAGTCGACGATCTTCCAGCTGGTCGAACGGTTCTACGATCCGCAGGGCGGCACCATCCGGCTCGACGGGGTGCCGCTGACCAGCGCCGATCCGGCCGACATCCGCTCGCGCATCGCGCTCGTCCCGCAGGTCGGCGTGCTGTTCAGCGCCAATGCGCGCGACAACCTGCGCTACGGCAAGTGGGACGCCACCGACGAGCAGATCTGGCAGGCCGCCCGGGCCGCCAATGCCGAAAACTTCCTGCGCGCCCTGCCGCAGGGGCTCGACACCCATCTGGGCGAGGGCGGGACGCAGCTTTCGGGCGGGCAGCAGCAGCGCATCGCCATCGCCCGCGCGCTCTTGCGCGATGCGCCGATCCTGCTGCTCGACGAGGCGACCAGCGCACTGGATGCCGAGAGCGAGCAGCTCGTCCAGCAGGCGCTCGAAGGGCTGATGCAGGGCCGCACCACGCTGGTGATCGCCCACCGCCTTGCCACGGTGCGCGCAGCCGACCGGATCGTGGTGCTCGACGAGGGCCGGATCGTCGAACAGGGCACCCACGAGGCCCTGACCAAGGCGGGCGGGCTCTACGCGCGCCTCGCAAGGCTCCAGTTCACCGCCGACGCGGCTTAGTTTGCGGTCGCGCTGACGCGCGATGCAGACCACCCGCCCCGCCTCCCCACCCGGCCACCAATAGTACCACTATGTTGTGGTGGCCGGGTGGGGAGGCGGGGCGGGCGGTCTGCGCCACCGGAGGTGGCCCCCAGACAAATCGACGAACCACGCCCTGTCTCGACGAAGCGCAACCCTTCGCCCTGTGCGACGTTACTGTGACGTCACGCCGACATCCTGTCGCAATTCTCAGGGACTCGAGAACACCATGATCCACAAGACCGCCGCCCTCATCGGGGCGAGCCTGCTTGCACTCGCCGCCCCCGCGCTGGCCGATACGCATGACCATGCGGGCGAGATCGAGACGCTCCAGAGCGCCGACACCGGTTCCGACCTGCCGACCATCAGCTTCGGCACCTGGGGCTTCGATCCGGCCTACATCGCCACCGACATCAAGCCGGGCGACGATTTCAATGCCTATGCCAACAAGAAGTGGATCGACGCCAATCCGCTCCCGCCCGAGTTCAGCCGCATCGGGGCCTTCGTCCTCTTGGGCGAAAAGAGCGTCGCCGACGTCAAGGCGCTGATGGACGATCTCGCCGCGCGCGATCCCGCCAGCCTTTCGGGCGACGAGAAGCGCATCCTCGATGCCTATCGCACCTATCTCGACACCGCGGCGATCGAGGCGGCGGGCCTCGCCCCGGCCAAGCCGTTCCTCGACCGCATCGCCGCCGCGACCACGCTCGATGATCTGGCGAAGCTGTGGGCCGAACCGGGCTTCGCCAGTCCGCTCAGCGCCTCGGTCGGGATCGACGCCAAACAGCCCGACCGCCACATCGCGCAGGTCGGCTTCGGCGGGCTCGGCCTGCCCGACCGCGACTACTATCTCGACACCTCGGACAAGGGGCGCGCGATCCAGGACAAGTACAAGTCCTATCTCGCCTTCCTGCTCGGCGAGGCGGGCTATGAAGACCCCGAGGCGCAGGCCGCGGCAGTCTATGCCTTCGAGGACCGCATCGCCCGCGAGGTCGCCTGGGACCGCGCGGTGCGCCGCAACCGCGACCTCACCTACAACCTCCTGACCGCCGACGAGCTCGGCGCGATCGGCGGCAAGGTGCCGGTCACGGCGATGCTGGAGCAGATCGGGATCGCGCAGAGCCCCGGCTTCGTGGTCGCGCTGATGCCGCCGACGGCCGAGGAGATCGCGCAATACAAGCTCGACGAGGCGACCCGCGCCAAGATCGGATCGGGCCTGCCGGGGATGTTCGCGATGCTCGGCGACACCCCGGTCGAGACGCTCAAGGCGTGGATGATCAAGGAGTTCCTCTCCGATCATGCCGCCGTCCTGCCGGCGCGCTTCGATGCGGCGAATTTCGAGTTCTTCGGCAAGACCCTGCGCGGCACGCCCGAACAGCGCCCGCGCTGGAAGCGCGCCATCGGCGAGACCGAGGGGCTGATCGGCGAGCTGGTCGGCAAGGCCTATGTCGCGCGCTACTTCCCGCCCGAGAACAAGGCGGCGATGGACGAGCTGGTCGCCAACCTGCGCCTCGCGCTGGGGGAATCGATCAACGAGATCACCTGGATGGGCGAGGCGACCAAGGCCGAGGCCCGCGCCAAGCTGGCGAGCTTCGATCCCAAGATCGGCTACCGCCCCAATCTCGAGACCTATGATGGCCTTGCAATCACGGCGGGCAACCCGGTCGCCAACCGCATGGCTGCGGCGAAGTGGCGGCGGGCGGACAACACCGCCAAGCTCGGCGAGCCCATCGACCGCACCGAATGGTCGATGCTGCCGCAGACGGTGAACGCCTATTACAGCCCGGTGAAGAACGAGATCGTTTTCCCGGCGGGCATCCTCCAGCAGCCCTTCTTCGCGCTCACCAACGACATCGCGGTGAACTACGGCGCGATCGGCGGGGTGATCGGGCACGAGATGGGCCACGGCTTCGACGACCAGGGCTCGAAGTCCGACGCCACCGGCGCGCTGCGCAACTGGTGGACCGATGCCGACCGCGCCGCCTTCGACACGCTCGGCAACCGTCTGGTCGCCCAGTATGACGCCTTCTGCCCGCTCGACGAGGGCAAGACCTGCGTCAACGGGCGCCTGACGCTGGGCGAGAACATCGGCGATGTCGGCGGCCTGTCGATGGCCTACCGCGCCTACAAGATCGCGACCAAGGGCAAGGAGGTGCCGGTGATCGACGGCCTCACCGGCGACCAGCGCTTCTTCCTTGCCTGGGCGCAGGTGTGGCGCTCGACGCAGCGCGAGGAGAACTACCGCAACCGCCTGCGCACCGACAGCCACTCCCCCGAGGAATACCGGGTCAACGGCGTGGTGCGGCAGCTCGACGAATGGTACGAGGCCTTCGGCGTCAAGCCCGGCGATGCGATGTACCTGCCGCCCGAACAGCGCGTCCGGATCTGGTAATGGTTTCGAGGGCCCGCCGGGTGAACCGCGCGGGCCCTCCAGTTTCCAGAATTCCATCTCCGTCGTCCCGTGCCTGACTCGGGGTTCGGCTTTCTTCTGCTGCACGCCGACCCAAGAAGCCCAGCCCCGTGTCAGGCACGGGGCGACGGGTTTTGGCTGGCAGGCGATTTCACTTTACGTTGACACCCTGCTCCCGCTCGTCGAAGCGGTGCGCCCATGACCGACACTCTGGCCGCCATCCTGCTCGGCATCCTCGAAGGGCTGACCGAGTTCCTCCCCGTGTCCTCGACCGGGCACCTGATCCTCGCCACCGAGCTGCTGGGCTTCGACCAGCGCGAGTGGGAGGTGTTCAACATCGCGATCCAGCCCGCCGCGATCCTTGCCATCGTGGTGCTCTACTGGCGCACCTTCTGGGACGTGGCCAAGGGGCTGTTCGGGCTGGAGAAGGGCGCGCTCGCCTTCGTGCGCAACCTCCTCGTCGCCTTCTTCCCGGCGGTGCTGCTGGGCCTCGCCTTCGGCGACATCATCGAGAGCTTCCTCGGCAATGCCGTGCTGGTGTGCTGGACGCTTATCCTCGGCGGGGTGGCGATCCTCGCGATCGAACGCTGGGCCAACCCTCCCGCAGAAGGGCCGGGCGTGGCGGGCGTCCCCTTGCGCACCTCGATCCTGATCGGCGTGGTCCAGTGCCTCGCCATGATCCCCGGTGTCAGCCGTTCGGGCGCGACCATTCTCGGCGCGATGGCCTTCGGGGTGGACCGCAAGACGGCGGCCGAATTCAGCTTCTTCCTCGCCGTGCCGACGCTGTCGGGCGCGACCGTCTATCAGCTGGCGAAATACGGATCGGACCTCACCGCGCGCGATATCGAGCTGATCGGGATCGGCTCGCTCGCGGGCTTCGTGGTCGCGCTGGTGGTGGTCAAGCTGTTCATCGCGATCGTCACCAAGATCGGTTTCGCGCCGTTCGCCTGGTACCGCATCGTGATCGGTTCAGCCGGCCTCGTCTGGCTTACGCTCGTCTGAAGCAATTTTCTGGAACCGTCCGCGCGCCTGCTGGTTAGGGAGTCGGACCGCGACAGGGCGGCGAAGACGGAGATTTCGGGTAAAATGGCGTTGCTGGTGCTGATCGTGTTGGGGGCAACTCTGGGCTGGCTGGCCTCGATCCTCGCGCGGACCGAGGCGCCGGGCGACATCCTGCGGCAAGTGGTGCTGGGCACGCTGGTCGCGGTGGTCGCGGGCGAGATCGCCAACGACGGCACGATCATCGGCAGCCTGTCCTTCCTCAGCCTCGGCGTCGCGCTGGCCGCGACGGGGGTGGCGCTGGTGCTCTACCACGCCCTGATCCGTCGCAGGGCACGCGCGTAGTTTGTTGCGCCCTCAAGCGCGGGGCGGCGGACCTGCGTCCGCCTTGGCTTTCACCGCATAGGCCGCGGCGGCCATTCGGCGTTGCGTCGCCTTCGGCATCGGGGTTTCGTGAAGAACCTAGACCGGGGTTGCCCCGCTGCCGCGCCCACCGCGCAGGTGGTATTCCTGCGTGCCCCGGTGCAGCACGTTGTCGACATCGATCACCGCGCTGTTCGCATAGGTGAACCCGGCGGGAAGGCTGCGATAGAGGCGGTCGAAATCGCGCTCCACCGTCTGACGGTAGAGGTCCTGGAAGCTCTCGATCACGAAATAGGTCGGTTGCAGGTCGCTTATCACGTAATCGGTGCGCATCACCCTGTCGACGTTGAGCATGATGCGGTTGGGGCTCTCGGCCTCCACCGCGAACTTCGCCTCGGTCGGGCCTGACAGGATCCCCGCGCCATAAGCCCGCACGCTGCCCTGTTCCTCGATCAGCCCGAATTCCACCGTGTACCAGTAGAGCGCGCCCAGCGCCTTCAGCCGGTTGTAGCGCATCGCCTTCCACCCGGCGCGGCCATATTCCTGCATGTAGTCGGCATAGACGGGATCGGTCAGCATCGGCACGTGGCCGAACACGTCGTGGAAGACGTCGGGCTCCTCGATATAGTCGAAGGTCTCGCGGGTGCGGATGAAGTTGCCCGCCGGGAAGCGGCGGTTGGCGAGGTGCCAGAAGAACACGTGATCGGGGATCAGCATCGGCACCGGCACGACGCTCCACCCGGTCAGCGCGCCCAGTTCCTCGGAGAGCTGCCCGAATTCGGGGATGCCGCCCCTGCCCAGATCGAGCTTCTCGAGTCCCGCCATGAAGGCGCTGCACGCCCGGCCGGGGAGTACCTCCATCTGGCGCGCGAAGAGATCGTCCCAGACGGCGTGATCCTCGGGCGTGTAGGCCGTCTGCGCAGGCTCCAGCCAGTCCTCGCCCACATGCGCGGGGCGCGCCAGCGGGGCGGTGAAGACATCCGCCGCCATCTCTGGCAGGGTGGCGAAATCGGGCTGGGGGTCTGCAAGGGTGGCCATATCGTTGCAGATGATACTACCTTCCCGGCGCGCAGACAAACGGGGAGAGCAGGCGATGGCGATGAAGCGCAAGGAATACGAGGCGGCGCTCGAACCGCTCACGCTCGAGCTGGTCAGCATGGCGCGCTGGGTCAAGGCGACCGGCGCGCGGGTGGTGGTGCTGTTCGAGGGCCGCGACACGGCGGGCAAGGGCGGCGCGATCACCGCGGTGCGCGGGCAGCTCAACCCGCGCCAATGCCGCACCGTGGCCCTGGCCAAGCCGACCGAGGCGGAAATGGGCCAGTGGTATTTCCAGCGCTATGTCGCCCACCTGCCGACCGCGGGCGAGATCGTTCTGTTCGACCGCTCGTGGTACAACCGTGCCGGGGTCGAGAAGGTCATGGGCTATGCGTCGCCCGAGCAGGTCGACGCCTTCCTGAAGGCCGCGCCCGCCTTCGAGAAGCTGCTCGTCGATGACGGCATCCTGCTGTTCAAATACTGGCTCGCCGCCGACCAGGAAAAGCAGGAGGAGCGCCTGCGCGAGCGGCTCGAGGATCCCCTGAAACGCTGGAAGCTCTCCCCGATCGAACTCGCCGCGCGGGAGAAATACGACGATTACACCAAGGCGCGCGAGGCGATGCTGAAGGCCACCCACACGCCCCATGCGCCGTGGACCATCGTCGACTTCAACGACCAGCGGCGCGGGCGGCTGACCCTGGTGCGCGATCTGCTCTCGCGGATACCGGACACCCATGAGGAGCCCGAGGCGATAGCATTTCCCGATCTGGGCCGGGAGCCGGCGAAGGAGAAATACAAGGTGCTGAAGCCGATTCCCGATTGGGAGGAGAGCTAGACCGCCGCGCTCGCCTGCGTCACCTGCCGGCCGTCACCTGCGAAGGCCGCCAGCTCGTATCCCGCCTCGCCCTTTCGCATCGCCAGATGCAGCGGCTCGCCCGCTATGGCGGGGGACAGGCCGCGGAAGCTGAAACTGCGCAGGCGGTTCTCGCCCAGTTCCTGCGCCGCCAGCTGCAGCAGCAGGCTGGCGGTCAGCGGGCCGTGGACGACAAGGCCGCGATAGCGCTCGACCTCGCTGGCATAGGGCGCATCGTAGTGGATGCGGTGGGTGTTGAAGGTCAGCGCGCTGTAGCGGAACAGCAGCCGCGCATCGGGGGTGATTTCCCGGTGCGCCTCCCAGCCTGCGGGGTCGAACCGACCCTCGCCCGGCGGCGGGGGCGAGAGGGCTGCTTCGGGTGCGGCGGCGTCCCGATAGACCAGCGTTTGTGTCTCGATCACGGCGATGGAGCCGTTCGCCTTCGTGGTGTGCTCGACATCGACGAAGGCTAGACGGCCGGAGCCGCCCTCCTTCTCGCTGATCGCGGCAACGCGGCTCACCCGCTCGATCTCGGCGCCGATGGCGACGGGGGCGTGGAAGGCGATCTTGCTGGAGGCCCACATCCGGCGGGGCATGGGGAACGGCGGGAGGAAGCTCTCGGGGCTGTCGTCGCGGGCCGGGTGCCCGTCCGCGCCCAGCTTGGCGCTAGGTGCGTCCGGGGTGCAGAGCGCGAAGTGGATGCCCTGCGGCATGATCGGCGGATGCGGGCGCGGCAGGTCGAAGGTGGCGAGCCAGCGCGCGGCCAGCGCATCGTCGAGGCGGTCCCTCGCGCGCGTCTCGCGCCCGATCCACGCGCCGAAGTCGGTCATGCGGCGCGCTCGAACACCGCCGCGATGCCCTGCCCGCCGCCGATGCACATGGTCTCGAGGCCGTAGCGCACGCCGCGCCGGTGCATCTCGTGCGCCATGTCGGCTAGGATCCGCCCGCCGGTCGCGCCGATGGGGTGGCCCAGCGAGATGCCCGAGCCGTTGACGTTGAGGATCTCGCGGCGCGAGTCGTCCGCGCTCCAGCCCCAGCCCTTGAGGACGGCGAGCACCTGCGGCGCGAAGGCTTCGTTGAGTTCCACGAGGCCGATATCGTCCCACGAGTAGCCGCGCCGCTCGAACAGCCGCTCGACCGCAGGCACCGGGCCGATGCCCATGCGCGCGGGATCGCATCCCGCCGCCGCCCAGCCGCCGAACCACAGCATGGGCGTGAGGCCGAGTTCCTCGAGCTTGTCCTCCGCGACCACGAGACACGCGGCGGCGGCGTCATTCTGCTGGCTGGCATTGCCCGCGGTCACGATGGCTGCGGGGTCGCGCTTCAGGTCGATGGGGGCGAGCTTGCCCAGCGTCTCCATCGACGCGTCGGTGCGGTAGCCCTCGTCATGGTCGAAGATCACCGGGTCGCCGCGCCGCTGCGGGATGGCGACCGGCACGAGCTGCTCGGCGAACTTGCCTTCCGCCCACGCCCGCGCCGCGTTCTGGTGCGAGCGGACCGCGAAGGCGTCGGCCTCCTCGCGAGTGATGCCGTAGTCCTTGGCGAGGTTCTCGGCGGTCTCGATCATCCCGGTGATGACGCCGAAGCGTTCGACCGGCTGGCTCATCACCCGCCCCCGCGACAGGCGGTCGTGGAGCACCATGTCGCCCATCCGCACGCCCCCGCGCGCGGCGAGGGTGTAGTGTTCGACGTTCGACATGCTTTCCACGCCGCCCGCGACGACGACGTCGGCCATGCCGGTCTCGACCATCATCGCCGCCGTCGCCACCGCCTGCACGCCCGATCCGCAGCGGCGGTCGAGCTGGAAGCCGGGCACCTCGATGGGCAGGCCCGCCGCGAGCCACGACCAGTGGCCGATGGCGGGCGCCTCGCCATTGCCGTAGCCTTGGCTGAAGACCACATCGTCGACGCGCTCGGGGTCGATGCCGGAGCGCTCGATCAGCGCCCTGAGGATCACCGCGCCAAGCTGTCCGGCGTTCATGCTGGAAAGCCCCCCGAGGAACTTGCCCACGGGGGTGCGCAGGGGGGTGCAGATGGCGGCGCGTCTGGTCATTCTCACTACTCTCCGTTCGTGTCGAGCGAAGTCGAGAACCGTTCGCGCAGGTGTGTCTCGACTTCGCTCGACACGAACGGGTGGTGTGTCACTTGTCGCTCAGGGCCACCGTGCCCGCATCGACCAGCTTGCCGATCGCGCCGGACGACAGCCCCAGCTTCTCCGCCAGCACCTCCTCCGAATGCTCGCCGAGGTAGGGGGCGGGGGCCGGATCGCCCGCCGCGCGCCCCGGCAGGTTCGCGAAGCTGCGGGTGGCGGGGTAGGCGAAGCCAGAGGGGTTGGCGGGCGAGGGGCCGAACAGGGGGTTGTCGGCGATCAGGATGGGGTCGTTCGCGGCCTCGTAGGCGGTGCGGTAGCGTTCGAAGGTGCAGGCCTCGGCGGCCATGCGCGCTTCGAGGGTCGCATAATCCATCCCGTCCGCTGCCCTCTGGAACAGGTCGAAGAGCGCGTGGCGGTGGTTGAAGCGCGGGGTGTCCCCGTCGGCAAAGCGCACGCCGTGTTCGGCCTCGAGCGCGGCGATGCCCTGCTCGACCCCGAACGCCTTCACAAGGCCGCTCCACTGCTTGGGCGTGAGCGCGGCAACCATGAACCTGACGCCGTCCCGCGCCCGGAAATCCCGTCCAAAGGCGCCCCAGATCGCATTGCCGAGCCGCTCGCGGTCGCCGCCGCGGTAGAGCACTTCGGCCATCAGCCCCGCATTCGCCATCGTCCCGATCGCGACGTCGCCAAGCGGCAGGCGCACCTCGCTGCCCTCGCCTGTCCGGTCCCGGTGGCGCAGCGCGGCGAGCATGGCGAAGGCGCCATAGGCCCCGGTGATGAAGTCCCACGCCGGGAGCACCTGGTTGACCGGCGGGGCGGTCGCCGGGTCCCATTCCTCCGGCCCGCACATCAGCGGGTATCCGGCGGCGGCGTTCACGGTAAAGTCCATCGCCTGCCGCCCGTCGTGCCAGCCCATGACCCTGAGCGAGATCATGTCCGCGCGGCGGGCCGCCATCGCGGCATGGCTGAGAAAGCTCTGCTCCGGCAGGTTGGTGATGCACTGGCCGACGGCGCTCGCCAGCTCCACCAGCAGCTCCCTCCCCTCGGCGGATTGAAGGTCGAGCGCGACCGACTTCTTGGCGCGGTTGAGGTTCTCCCACGAGAGCGAGCGGCCCTCGCGGGTGAGCATGTAGCGGTTGTAGTCCAGCCCGCCCGCCTTGTGATCGACGCGGATCACCTCCGCCCCCAGCTGCGCGCAGTAGAGCCCGGCGGTGGGCGAGGCGACGAAGCTCGAGACTTCGACGATGCTCAGGTCATCGAGGAGGTTGTACATCTCAGGCGTTGGCCGCCCACTCGCGCAGCATGTGCTTGGCGATCTGGAGCTGGAGGATCTGCGTCGTGCCCTCGTAGATGCGGTAGATGCGCGCATCGCGGAAGAAGCGCTCGGCGTCGTATTCGGCGAGGTAGCCGGCGCCGCCATAGATCTGCACCACGCGGTCGACCACCCGGCCGCACATCTCGGAGGCGAAGACCTTGAAGGCGGCGGCCTTGACGAGGATGTTCTCGCCCCGGTCGGCGCGGCCGGTGACGTCCTTCATCATGGCTTCCGCGGCGTAGATCTCGATCTCGCTGTCGGCGAGCATCTGCTGGATCAGCTGGAAGTTGGCGATCGGCTCGCCGAAGGCCTTGCGCTCGTTGGCATAGCGCAGGGCGCTGTCGAGCGCGCGGCGGGCATAGCCGGTCGCCGCCGCGCCGACGCTGATGCGCCCGTTGTCGAGGCTCTTCATCGCGAAGACGAAGCCCTTGCCGGTCTCTCCGCCGAGCAGCGCGTCACCGGGAACGCGCACATCGTCGAGCATGATGTCGGAGATGTGCGAGCCCGACTGGCCCATCTTGCGGTCGGGCGATCCGGTCGAGACGCCCGGCGTCGTCATCGGCACCAGGAAGGCGGAGACATGCGCGTTCTTCGGCAGCGCCTCCTTGCTGGTGCGCGCCATGATGAGGGCGACATCGGCATGGGGGGCGTTGGTGATGTAGCGCTTGGTGCCGTTGAGGATCCAGCCGTTGCCGTCCGGATCGGGGGTGGCGGTGGTCGCCATCGCGGCGGAATCGCTGCCCGAACCCGGCTCGGTCAGGCCGAAGCAGGCGATCTTGCCGGCCGCGATCTGCGGATACCACTCGGCCTTCTGGGCCTCGGTCGCCCCGTTCTTGAGCGCGCTCGCGAACATCCCGACATTGATCGAGAAGATCGAGCGATAGGCCGGCGCGGCATAGGCCATGATGTTCACGACCCGGGCGTACTGCGTCATGTTGAGCCCCGCGCCGCCATATTCCTCGGGCACCGAGAGGCCGAATAGCCCCATCTCGCGCATCTCGTTCAGGATAGCGTCGGGGATGCGGTCCTCGGCGATCACCTGCGGTTCGGCCGGGATCAGGCGTTCGCGCACATAGCGGGCGAGCTGTTCGGCGAACTGTTCGAAGGTCTCCTCGTCCATGCCGGGATTGGCCGGGGCGGCGAGGTTGGCGGGGGCGTTCATGATGGCATTCGTCCTTGAAGGGAGGCGCGGCGGCGCCGGCCCCGGCTAGCGTGCGGCCGGGGCGGCGTCGCCTGTCATTTCGGCAGGCGCTTCGGCGGGCGTGTCGGAGGGGATCGCCTCGGGCGGCAGCTGGCGCTCGTCGAGCATCGAGGCGGCATCCTCGAGCGCCTCGGCCTCGCCCGGGCTGACCCCGCCGGGCTCGCGCGCCCCCTCGTCCCCGCAGGCGGAAAGGGCGAGTAGCGTGGGGGCGAGCAGGAGCGCGAGGGCGATCGGGTGGCGCAGCACGGGGCCCGGCCTATTCGGCCGGCGCTTCAGCGGCAGCGGCGGCCTCGGCGGCGACACCGGCGGCGGCATCGGCAGCCGCGGTCGCCCCCGCGGTCGGGTCGGCCTCGGGCGCGTCGGTGGCGGTGGCGGAGGGGTCGGCGACCGGTTCCTCGGTGACCGGCGCGAGCGCGCTGTCGGCGGGCATCTCGACCGTGTCGGCGCTGGCCTCGGTCGAGGCGTCGTCGGCGCTGCCGCAGGCGGCGAGGGTCAGGGCGGCGCTGCCGAGGGCGGCAAGGGCGGTGAGCTTGCGCATGGTTCGGGTCTCTCCTCTCGAATGGTGCGGGCGGGATCATCGGCCCCGGCCCGGTTCGCGGGACGGTTTAGCCAAGCCTTGCCCCCCGCGCCAAGCGGCAAATGGTGCCTTAACCATTGCCCGCTAGGATCGCGCGCATGACCCGCAAGCCTTCCTTCGCGCTCCATGCGCTCGCCGCTGCCCTCGCGCTGCCGACGGCGGTGCTGGTCGCCCAGCCCGTGTCCGGCCCCTTCACCGTCACCGAGACCGGGCGCAGCTTCGCCAGCCTGCAGGAGGCGATCAACGCCGTGGGCAACACCCGCGCGACGATCCGCATCCAGCCCGGCACCTATCGCCAGTGCGCGGTGCAGGAGGCTGGCGTGATCGTCTACGAGGCCACCACCCCCGGTGCCGTCACGCTCGAGGGTCGCGCCTGCGAGGGCAAGGCCGCGCTGGTGCTGCGCGGCACCGGGGCCGAGATCCGCGGCCTCACCTTCAGCGGCATCAACGTCGCCGACGGCAACGGGGCGGGCATCCGGCTCGAGGCGGGGGCGCTCAATGTCGCCTTCGCGCGGTTCCAGAACAGCCAGCAGGGCATCCTCAGCGCCGCCGATCCGTCGATCCGCGTGTTCATCACCCGCTCGACCTTCTCCGGCCTCGGCACCTGCGAGAACGACGCGGGCTGCGCCCATTCGGTCTATATCGGCGACATCGGCTCGCTCACCGTGCGCGAGAGCCGGTTCGAGCGCGGCACCGGCGGCCACTACCTCAAGGCGCGCGCCGCCGAGGTGGCGATCGAGGGCAACAGCTTCGACGATTCGGGCGGGCGCACCACCAACTACATGATCGACCTGCCCGCCGGCGCGCGCGGGCGCGTGACCGACAACTGGTTCATCCAGGGCCGCGACAAGGAGAACTACTCCGCCTTCATCGCGCTCGGCGCGGAGGAGGTGCTGCACCCCTCGGACGGGCTCAGGATCGAGAACAACGAGGCCCGCTTCGTCCCCGGCCTCCAGCGCCAGAGCGCCTTCCTCGCCGACTGGACGGGCGAGCGCGTGGTGATGCAGGGCAACCGCCTCGCGAGCGGGATCAAGCAGTACGAGCGCCGCTAGGTTTTGTGCTTGCAGGACAGCGCGCCGAAAGTCCGCTTTCAGGGAGCCGGTGCTGTTGCCTTAGTGACCGCAACTGGGTGGATTCTTGCCATTGCGCCTGGATCGAGGGAGCCTAGAATGCTGGGATGCAAACGATCCACCTAAGCGGGAAGAACTGGCGCACGAAGCAAGACTTCTACAACGCTCTCGCTGATGCTTTGGGCAGTGTCGAATGGCACGGACGAAACGCTGACGCCTTTCTGGAAACGATGATTTATCACGTTGAACTCAATCGCGTGCAGCCCCCTTATCGAGTGGTCATCAACGCCCCTTCAGACGATATTCGCGACTTTGTCAGCGACTTTGCATCGTGGGTCGACGAGGCCCGCAACGAACGAAAAGCCGATCCCGACTGGGTAGGCGATGTCGATGTGGCCGTGCTGGTTTCCTGAAGCTGTCTGACCACTTTGGGGTCGATAGCGGAATGTCAGCTTTTGGCCGAGACGAGGCTGAAGCCGCCACCCCATCAGTCGTCGCCCCGTGCTTGACACGGGGTTAGGCTCTTCTTCCTCGCCCCCCCGAAGGTAAGTCAGCCAAGCCCCGTGTCATGCACGGGGCGACGAGGGGAGATTTTCCTACATCCCCGCCAGCCGCTACGATGCACCCCTGCTCTTTCCCATTGTTGTGTCCGGCCTGCGAGGCCGTTGAATAAGCGCGGCGCGAAACAAGGCCCGGATTCCCTGTCCGTCCGCTTTGGGGAATTGGAGTTTATCGTCTGATATTATTGATGAAATTACTGAGCGGAGAGGCGGACAGGGTGTCCGCTTTGTCCGCTTCGGGCGCGTCTCTGGAAAGTCCGACTTTGGGCTGATAATTTGAAAACCCGATGCCACCGTCGAACCGGTGCAGGCGTGCCGTCACATTGCGACCGTTCTCAGATCAGCAGATGCCCTGACCGGTCGCGCTTGGTCGCCAGATAGCGCGCGTTGTGGGGATTTTCCGGGAGCTGGTGGGGCACCCGCTCGTTGACCGTGATCCCCGCCGCCTCGAGCGCGCGGACCTTCGCGGGATTGTTCGTCAGCAGCCGGATCGTGGTCGCCCCCATCAGCTCCAGCATCCGCGCGGCCACGGGGAAATCGCGCGCCTCGTCGGGCAGGCCGAGGCGCTGGTTGGCCTCGACCGTGTCGAAGCCCTGGTCCTGCAGGCGGTAGGCGCGCAGCTTGTTGACGAGGCCGATGCCGCGCCCCTCCTGCCGCATGTAGAGCAGCACGCCCCACCCGCCCGAATCGCGTGCCTCTTGCGCCATCGCATGGAGCGCGGCGTCGAGCTGCGGGCCGCAGTCGCACTTGAGGCTGCCGAGGATGTCGCCCGTGAGGCACTCCGAATGGAGCCGCACCAGCGGCAGGCGGTCGCCGCTCTGCGTGCCGATGATCAGCGCGACATGCTCGCGCAGGTCGGCGGCCGAGCGGAAGGCGACGATCTCCGCCTCCTCGCAGGCCGAGACCGGCAGGCGCGCGCGCGTGACGATCCTGAGGGCACCAGCGTCGGCATAGGCGGCAAGGTCCGACACGGCGACCGGCACCGCCTCGCCCGCCTCCGCCGGATCGACGAGGAAGGCAGGCAGGATTCCGGCGATCCGCGCCAGTTCGAGCGCGGCGGCGGCGGTCTCGGCCCAGTCGAGGCTCACCGCCTTGAACGGACCCTTGAGCGGGTTGCCGAGGTCGAGCGCCGGGTCGGCGATCGGCAGCGCCTCGCGCAGGGTGAAGTCCTCGCCCCCCGCGATCAGCACCGGCGCGTGCGGCACCGCGGCTTCGCGTTGGTTGGCGAGCTTGAGCGTGGCCGCGCGGGCGGCCGAGATCAGCATCCGCGGCGCGCGCGCGCCTTGGGCGATGGCGGTCTCGACCGGCAGCAGGACGGGCCCGCCCGCGAAGGCCAGCGGCCAGCCGTGGCGCAGGGCGTCCACCGCCTGCGCGGCGCGGCGCTCTGGCGAAGGCCCGCTCAGATGTCGAACTCCGTCACCAGCGGCACGTGGTCGGACGGCTGCTCCCACGCCCGCGCCTCCTCGATCACGCGGTGCGCGCGCGCCTGCTGCGCCACCGCGGGCGAGGCCCACATGTGGTCGAGGCGGCGGCCCTTGTCGTTCTCCTGCCAGCCGGGATTGCGGTAGCTCCACCACGAATAGTAGCGCCCGGGCGCCGGGATGTGCTTGCGGCCGAGATCGACCCAGCCGTGGGCATCCCGGAAACGGCCCAGCGTCTCGACCTCGATGGGGGTGTGGCTGACGACCTTGAGGAGCTGCTTGTGGCTCCACACGTCGCTTTCGAGCGGGGCGATGTTGAAATCGCCGACGATCAGGGTTGGCCGCTCGAGCCGGTCGGCCCACCGCGTCATCCGCCCGAGGAAATCGAGCTTCTGCCCGAACTTGGGGTTCACCTCACGGTCGGGCACGTCGCCGCCGGCGGGGACATAGACGTTCTCGAGGAGCAGGTCCTTGCCCAGCACCTCGACCCCGATGTGCCGCGCCTCGCCATTGTCCTGCCAGTCGTGGCGCGTGACCTCGCGGATCGGGACGCGGCTGACCGTGGCGACGCCGTGATAGCCCTTCTGCCCGCTCACCGCCTGATGGGTGTAGCCCAATGCCGCCAGCGCCTCGGAGGGGAAGAGGTGGCTCTCGCACTTGATCTCCTGCAGGCACAGGATGTCGGGCGCGGCCTCGGTGAGCAGCTTCTCGATGAGGCCCACGCGCAGGCGCGCGGAGTTGATGTTCCAGGTGGCGACAGACAGCATGGGGGCGGACTTAGGGGGGCGCGGCGCGGTTTTCCAGCTTTCACTTTCATGTCGCATGGCGGCGCGATAGGGCGGGGCGGCATTCCCGGAGACCCGCATGATCCAGACCCGCGCCCTCGCCGCCCTGCTCGCCGCCGCCCTGCCGCTCGGCGGCTGCGTCGCCACCATCAACACCAATGGCGCGGCCGGCTACAGCGAGGCCCGCGCCGCAGCCCCGACCTCGCGCAAGGCGAAGAACGTCATCCTGTTCATCGGCGACGGCATGGGCATCTCCACCATCACCGCCGCGCGCATCTACGAAGGCCAGAAGCGCGGGGAGACGGGCGAGGAGAACAGCCTCAGCTTCGAGAAATTCCCGAACGTGGCGCTGGTCAAGACCTACAACACCAATGCCCAGGTCCCCGACAGCGCGGGCACGGCCACGGCGATGCATTCGGGGGTGAAGACCCGCATCGGCGTGCTCGGGATCGGGCCGGAGGCGGAGAAGGGCGTGTGCCGCGACGCGCTCGCCCACCCGCTGCCGCTGCTCGGCGAGGAGGCGAAGCGGCGCGGTCTTGCGCTCGGGATCGTCACCACCACCCGCCTCACCCACGCCACACCGGCGAGCGTCTATTCGCGCAGCGCCGACCGCGACTGGGAGAGCGACAGGGACATTCCCGCCGACCAGCAGGGGCAGGGGTGCAAGGACATCGCGCTCCAGCTCGCCGAGGCGCAGTTCGACGTGGCGCTCGGCGGCGGGTCGGGGATGTTCTACGGCAGGAACGCGGGCGGCCGGCGCGCCGATGCGGCCGCCGATCTGCCCGCGCAATGGGCGGCGAAGAACGGCGGCGTGGTGGTCAGGGACGCCGCCTCGCTTGCCGCCGCGCCGCAAGGCAAGCCGGTGCTCGGCCTGTTCAACCCCAGCCACCTGACCTTCATGGCCGACCGCAAGCCGGATTCGCCCGAGCCGACCCTTACCGAGATGACCGCCGCCGCCATCGCGCGGCTGAAGGCAGACCCGGACGGCTTCTACCTGCTGGTCGAAGGCGGGCGGATCGATCACGCGCACCACGCCGGGCAGGCGGGCTATGCGCTGGAGGAGGCGGTCGAGTTCGCGCGGGCGGTGCAATATGCGGTCGAGAACACCGATCCGGCCGAGACGCTGATCATGGTCACGGCCGATCACAGCCACGTCTTCACCATCGCCGGCTATCCCCGGCGCGGCAACGACATCCTGGGGCTGGTGGTGCCGCCCGCCGGGCGTGGCGAGGACGGGGGCGACGGCACCTCGCCCGCCCCGGCGATCGACGGCAAGCCCTATACCACGCTCGGTTATGCCAATGGCCCGGGCGGGATCCACAAGGACGAGGACGGCGACGGCGAACACGCGCGCCCCGTGCCGCAGACCGGCCTTGCCGCCCGCCAGCAGGCGCTGGTGCCGCTCCCCTCGGAAACGCACGGCGGCGAGGATGTCGCGCTGTTCGCCACCGGCCCGGGCGCCGAACGCGCGCGCGGGGTGATCGAGCAGAACGTGATCTACGCGATCATCCGCAGGGCACTTGGCTGGGAGTAGGAGATAGAGCCCGGCGGCGCAGCCGCCGCAAGGCCGAACGGCCGCCCGCAGCGATGTGACCTTCAGGTCGCATGAGCGAGGATTTCGCACGCCGGATGGCGTGCGGAACACCAAAAACCCAAACAAAAACCCCCGACCCGGGGGCGATGGGTCGGGGGTTCCATGGAGCGTTCGTCACGCTTGTGCAAGGCGGGCCCTTGGTGAAGGGTGGGCAACAGGGGGGAAACCTCCCTTCGGCCTGCCTTGTTGAGAATGATTAGCCGTTGGAGGCTTTCACTCACATGAACGCGCCCGAATTTTTGTCGCCTCCCTACAACCGTTCGTCGAGCGGCCCCCGCTTCAGCCCGGGCGGCGGGCGGTTCGGCGCGGGTCCTTGAAGGTGAAGGCGCTGTCGGCCACCGCCACGCCATAGCGCTGGTTGGACAGGTTCACCCGCGTCCGGTTGTTCTGCGCATCGAGCGCGACCCAGTGGGTCAGCTGCAGCCCGCCCGGCGCGGCGGCGTTCTTCACGAAGATCAGCGTGATCATGCCGAATTCCGGCTTCTTCGGATCGCGCACCTCGACGCTCAGCACCTCCGGATTGCCGGTCGGCACCAGCTTGCCGTAACGCTTCACGTCCTTGTCGGGATCGAACAGCGCGCCGAGCGGCGAATTGCCGATCGGCCAGCGTTCGACCTGGGCGACCTCGTAATCGACCACGTAGAGCGACTTGCCGTTGGAGACGACGAGGAAATCGGCGTCCTTGCCGTAGTCGAAGCGGATCTTGCCCGGACGCTTCAGCGTCATCACCCCGCGCAGGGTCTGGCCCTGGCGGTCGGTCTGGACGAAATCGGCCTTCATGGTCGAGATCGCCCGGAGCGCGCCGACCACGCGGTCGAGATCGCTGGCGGCCTGTGCGGCGGCGGGCGGGGCGAGGAGGGTGGGCTGGCCGGGGGCAAGCCCCAATGCGAGCGCGCCGGCACCCAGGGAGAGCGCCAGCGTGCGGGCGAAGGGAAGCTGTCTGGTCATGCCGACGCGACTAGGGCCGCAGGCTTGAACTGTCGATGAATTATCGCAACCGCCCGTCGGGGCGGAGGCGGAAGGCCCGATCTTACTTGATCTTGGCTTCCTTGAACTCGACATGCTTGCGCGCCACCGGGTCATACTTCCGGAAGCTCATCTTCTCGGTGATGTTGCGCGGGTTCTTCTTGGTCACGTAGAAGAAGCCGGTGCCCTCGCTCGAGACGAGGCGGATCTTGACGGTGGTGGGCTTCGCCATGGCGGGTTCCTGTCAACTGGGTCGGCCCGGCGGACGTTCACCCGGGCTTGAAAAAGCAAATAGCGGCGCGCCCGGAAGGCCCGGCACACCGCCACACGGGCGCGCCATTCGCCGATTCACGGGGAAAAGTCAAGGCAGCTGGCCGATTGCCCTGCGCCCACCTGCCGCATAGAGACGAGGCCATGACCGACCCCGACCGCCCGATCGCGCTCGCCGCCTACGAGAGGCTGGCCGACGCCTATGCCGCCAAGGCCGAGACCAAGGCGGAGAACGGCTACAACGAGCACCCCGCGATCCGCCGGGTGATTGGCGCGGTCGAGGGGCTGGCGGTGCTCGATGCGGGGTGCGGGCCGGGGTTCCTGACGCGCGACCTTCTGGCCGCGGGCGCGGTACGGGTGACCGCCTTCGATGTCAGCCCGGCGATGGTCCGGCTGGCGCAGGCCCACGCGCCCGCCGCCGAGGTGTTCGTCGCCGACATGGCGCAGCCGCTGGCGGGGCTTCCCGATGCGGGCTTCGACCTTGTCGTCTCCTCGCTCGCCATCGATTACGTGCGCGACTGGTCGGTGCCGCTCGGCGAGTTCCGGCGCCTGCTGCGTCCCGGCGGGCGGCTGGTGTTCAGCGTCCAGCACCCAATGGGCGCCTACGATTGGTATCGCCCGCCGAGCCCCTTCGGCGTCCAATATGTCGAGGCGACGTGGAAGGGCTTCACCGCCGATCCGGTAGTGGTGCCCGATTACTACCGGTCCTTCGAGGAGATGGTGAACCCGCTGCTGGCTGCCGGGTTCGCGCTGCGGGGCGTGCACGAAACCCGCCCCGCGCCCGAACTGGAAGCGATTGATCCGGTCAAATACGCCCGCGGCATGGCCTACCCGACCTTCATGGTGATCGACGCCGCGGCCGCCTGAGCCTCACCAGTCCGATGCGCTGGGCCGCCCCCGCCCTGCCTTCACCGCACCCCGCGCCTTCTTGACCTTCAATCGCTCGGTCTTGCCGACGCGGTTGAGCCGCGTCCTGGCGCGGCGCTTGGGTTCGGTCTGGGCTTCCTCAAGCAGCGCGGCGAGCTTGGCGCGGGCGTCCTGGCGGTTGGCCTCCTGGGTGCGGTGCGCCTTGGAGGTGACGATGAGATCGCCGTTCCCCGCCAGCTTTGCCCCCGCAAGCTTCCTCAGCCGCGCGAAGACCGGCGGGCTGAGGCGCAGCGCGTAGATATTGACGCGAAGCTCCACTTCCGTGGCGACCTTGTTGGCGTTCTGCCCGCCGGGGCCGGAACCGGCGAGAAAGCTCTCGCTGGCGAGCCTGAGGGCGCGGTCGATCAGCGGCTCGTCATCCATCTGTCGCCCCGAGCGCGAGGAAGTCCGCCGGAAGCGGCGCGCGGGCCTCGATCGGCGTCTTGCCCGGACGGGTCACGGTCAGGCTCTCGGCATGGAGCATCGTGCGCTTCGCCCCGGGCGCATTGCCCGCGCCATAGACCGGATCGCCCAGCAGCGGCGCGCCGAGGCCCTTGAGCGCGTGGACGCGCAACTGGTGGGTGCGGCCGGTTTCCGGGCGGAAGCGGATCAGGCTGTAGGGGCCGAGTTCCCCGACCAGTTCCCAGTGCGAGACCGCCGGCTTGCCCTTCTTGGCCGGGATCATCCGCCAGCCCTTCTCGGCCGAGCTGATCTTGGCGAGCGCGAGCTCGATCGTGCCCTGCGTGCCCGGCGGACGGCCAGCCAGAACGGCAAGATAGGTCTTGCCCACCAGCCGCTCCTCGAAGGCCCGGTTGAACCGCGCCAGCGCCTTGGGATTGCGCGCGAGCAGCAGGCAGCCGCTGGTGTCGGTATCGAGCCGGTGCACCGCCACGGGTGCGCGCTGGAAGCCCAGTTTCAGGCGGTCGAGATGATCCTCGAGGCAGATGCCGCCCTTGCGCGGGCGATCCACCGCCATGCCCGAAGGCTTGTCGATGACGAGCGCCTCGCCGTCTTCGTAGAGGATGCGAATGTCGGCCATGAATCTTCTTATCCGTTCGTGCTGAGCTTGTCGAAGCACTGTCCTTCTCTTTGAAAGGCCCGTGCCTGAAGTGGAAAACCGCCGTTGACCCTGCGTGTCACCTTCGCGTCCGACAAGCTCAGGGCGAACGGGAGATGGTCACACCAGCACCGCGCGCATCAACCCGCGCAGGGCATTGCCGATCCAGAAGCCCTTGGCCAGATCGTCGAGCGTCACTTCGGCCTCGCGCGCGCGGCCCTCGGCGATGAGGTGTCCGCGCAGCACGCCGGGCAGCAGGCCGAGGGCGGCGGGCGGGGTGAGCAGCACGCCGTCGGGGCCCTCAGTGAAGACGCTGGTCCAGCTGCCCTCGGTCACTAGCCCGTCGGGGCGCACCAGCAGGGCCTCGTTCGCGCCCAGCCTGCGCGCGGCGGCCAGGGCATCCTCATAGAAGCCGCGATCCGAGGTCTTGTGCGCAAGCCGCCAGTCGGACGGGTCGAGCGGATGGGGGAGCGCGGCGACCTTCACCGGCTCTTCCAATGGCGCTGGCAGGGGCGCGGTCTCGAGCGCGCTCGCCCCGCTGCGCGCGACCAGGAGGCGCACCCTTGCAGGGGCGTCGAGTTCGAAACAGAGGGCCTGAATCTGGTTCCGCAGGGCATGGCGGTCGAAGGCGAAGCCGAGCGCCCCGGCACTCGCCTTCATCCGCGCGAGATGGTCCTCGAGCAGGGCGATGCCGCTCTCGGGCTCGAAGCGCATCGTCTCGATCAGGTCGCACTGCGGCGCCGCGAGGCCCGGCGCGGCGCGGCGCAGGAAGCCGGCCTTGACCTCGCACTCGCGCCGTTCGGCCATCGGCTCGCTGTCGGCGACGATCGCCGAGCCGATGCCGAGCACCGCGCTGCCCTGCCCGTTCTCGATGGGGGTCAGCCGCAAGGTGCGGATCGCGACGTTGAAAGCCGCGTTCCCGTCGGCATCGATCCGCCCGATCGCCCCGCAATAGGGCCCGCGCGCATCGCGCTCGACCTCGCCCAGCAGTTCCATCGCCCGGATCTTGGGCGCGCCGGTGATCGAGCCGCAGGGGAACAGCGCCCGCACGAGGTCCATCGCGCCCTTGCCGGGGCTGAGCCTTGCGCGCACCGTGGAGACCATCTGGTGCACCGTCGGATAGCTCTCGACCGCGAAGGGCGCATCGACCCGCACGCTGCCAGCCTCGGCCACGCGCGACAGGTCGTTGCGCATCAGGTCGACGATCATCAGGTTCTCGGCGCGGTCCTTGACCGAGGCCCCGAGGTCCGCCGCCATCGCCGCGTCGGCCACCGGATCGGCCATGCGCGGGCGGGTGCCCTTCATCGGCTTGACCTTCGCCTCCCCGCCCGAGAGCGCCACGAACAGCTCGGGCGAGAAGCTGAGGAGCCAGTGCGCGCCGTCGAACACCAGCCCGCCATAGCCCGCGCGGCTGCCGTCGCGCAGGGCGGCATAGAGCCCGGTCGGATCGCCGCGAAAGGACCCGGCGAGGGGATAAGTGAGGTTCGCCTGATAGATGTCGCCAGCGCGGATCGCCTCGGCCAGCCGCGCGAAGGCCGCGGCATAGCCGCCGGGGGAGAGCTGCGGCTCCATCGGGCCAAGCGTGCCCGGGCCCTGCGCCCGCTCGGCAAGCCAGGCCGGGACATCGGCGGCGGCGATCCGGCGCGGGGCATCGAACAGGCCGAGCCACACCAGCGGCCCCGCTCCGCCGCTGCGCGCGGCGGCAAGGCCCGCGAGCTTCGGCTCGAGCGCGAGGCCCGCCTCGTAGGCGAGGTAGCCCGCCAGCGATCCGCCTCCGGCCAGCCGCGCCGCCTCGGCCGCGGCGAGCACGGCTTCGACCTCCTCGGCCCGGCGCGCGGCGAACACCTGGCGCGGCGCCTCGTAGAGCAGCGCGTCGGCGGCGGCGTCTTGCGCACGGGCATCATCGAGCAGGACAAATGGTGTTGGCGAACCCATGACGCGCCAGCCTTGGCCCAAAGCGGCGCCGCTGTCGAGAACTTGACCGCCGCGCCATGCCCCTGCACATCAGCGGGAGAGCGGTTAGAGGGGACGCGAGATGGCGGAAATGGCGGGCGAAATCTTTCTCGGCCTCGGTGCGGACGGGTCGCGGCAGACGCTGCTGCTGGAGCGGTCCAACCGCCACGGGCTGATCGCCGGCGCGACCGGGACCGGCAAGACCGTGACCCTGCAGGGCATCGCCGAAAGCTTCTCGCGCGCCGGGGTGCCGGTCTTCGTCGCGGACGTGAAGGGCGACCTGTCGGGCATCGCCATGCCGGGTTCGCCGACCTTCAAGCACGCCGACAAGCTCGAATCCCGGGCGAAGGAACTGGGCATCACCGACTATGCCTATGCCGACAACCCGGTGATCTTCTGGGACCTCTACGGTGAACAGGGCCACCCAATCCGCACCACGGTGAGCGAGATGGGCCCGCTGCTGCTGTCGCGGCTGCTCGACCTCAACGAGACGCAGGAAGGCGTGCTGCAGATCATCTTCCGCCACGCCGACGAGAACGGGCTGCTGCTGCTCGACTTTGCCGATCTGGCCGCGCTGCTGGCCTGGGCGAACGAGAATTCCGCCGAATTGTCAGGCAAGTACGGCAATGTCTCCAAGCCCTCGGTGGGCGCGATCCAGCGCCAGCTGCTCTCGTTCGAGGCGCAGGGGGCGGATCATTTCTTCGGCGAGCCGGCGCTGGAAATCGACGATTTCCTGAAGGTGGACGATCAGGGGCGCGGTTACGTGAACGTGCTCGCCGCCGACAAGCTGATGCGCAGTCCCAAGCTCTACGCCACCTTCCTGCTGTGGCTGCTGGCGGAACTGTTCGAATCGCTGCCCGAGGTGGGCGATCCGGAAAAGCCCAAGCTGGTGTTCTTCTTCGACGAGGCGCACCTGCTGTTCGACGATGCCCCGAAGGCGCTGCAGGACACGATCGAGAACGTCGTCCGCCTGATCCGCTCGAAGGGCGTGGGCGTGTTCTTCGTCACCCAGAATCCCATTGATATCCCCGAGGAAGTCGCAGGCCAGCTCGGCAACCGTGTGCAGCACGCCCTGCGCGCCTTCACCCCGCGCGACCAGCGCGCGATCAGGGCGGCGGCGGAGACCTTCCGGGTCAATCCCAAGCTCGATGTCGAGGCCGCGATCACCGAGCTCAAGGTCGGCGAGGCGCTGGTCTCGACCCTCGATGCGGACGGGGCGCCGACCATCGTCGAGCGCACGCTGATCAAGCCGCCGCGCTCGCGACTCGGGCCAGTGACGCCGAAGGAACGCGCGATCATTCAATCGATTAGCCCGCTCGAGGGCAAGTACGACACCCGCGTCGACCGGGAGAGCGCGGCCGAGGTGCTCGCAGCCAAGGCCGCCGATGCCGCCGCCACCGCCGCGGAGGTGGCCGAGAAGGGGCGCGAGGAAGTCGCCAAGCGCGAGCGCAGGACGCCCTCGGTGTGGGAGAAGGCGGGCAAGAGCGCCGTGACCGCCGCCAGCGGTTCGCTCGCCTCGATGGCGGTCGCGATGGTGCTCGGCAAGAAATCGGGCGCCGATCCGCTGCGCACCGGGGCGACCGCCTTCGTGCGCAACATCATCGGCGGGCTGATGCGCTGACACCCCCCTGACGACAGGGGGACGACATCGCGACGACCGCGCAACGACTGCGCCACGCCCGCACCAGTCCGAGGCCTAGCGCGGCCGGTGCTGCGTGCCCTCCCCGGCGGTGATGAAGATCGTGCCCGCGCTCCCCTCGACATCGGCGGTGTGCCACACGCCGGCCGGGTTGATCGCATATTCGCCCGCCGCGAGCGGGGTTTCCTCGATCCGCCCGTCGGGATGCTCCTGCACCAGCACCATCGCGCCGGAAATGCAGATCACCACCTCGTCGCCCGCCGGGTGCATTTCCCACGATGTCCAGCTGGTCGAGAAGGCGTATTGCGAGACCAGCCGCCCTTCCGCCCCGTCCGAGGCATGGCGGGCGACGTAGCCCTCGTACCATTCCATGCCGGTGAAGGGCGGCTCTGCCACCGCCCTTGCCCCGAGGCCGAGGTGGACGAACCGCTCGTCCAGCCGGGGCGCGCTCATTCCCCCGTCTTTTCGGGGGCGACCATGCAGAAGGCGTTGAGCTTGTTGCCATCGGGATCGCGGAAATAGGCGGCGTAGAAACCGTCCTCCCCGCGCGGGCCGGGTGCGCCCTCGTCGCTCCCGCCGTGGGCCATCGCCGTGTCGTAGACCGCGTGGACCTGCTCCGGCGATTTCACCTCGAGCGCGACCATCACCCCGTTGCCGACCGTGGCCGCCTGACCGTCGAACGGCAAGGTCGCCGCGATCCCGGGCGCGCCGCCCCATTCGCCCCAGGCGATGAAGGCTTCCGTGTCCATCATCCGCCCCACGCCGAAATGGGCGGCAAGCGCGTCATAGAAGGCCGCAGCGCGCGGCAGGTCGTTGGTTCCGAGGGTGACGTAGCCGATCATTCTGTGTTCCTCCCATGCGAATCGATGGAAGAACATTACAGGAACATTGGGGGCGTCACAAGCGGTGCCTGGCCACCCCGTCTCCGTTCGGGCCGAGCTTGTCGAAGCCCTGTCCTTTCCCTTTGAAAACAGCGCAAAAGGAAGAAGTACGGTCCTTCGACAAGCTCAGGACGAACGGGCATTTTCAGAGCGGCGCCGTTTCCCGCTCCACCCAAGCCAGGTCCTCGCCGGACAGGCGGGGGGAGAGAATCGCGCGCACCCGGGCGTGGTACTCATCCACCCAGGCGATCTCCTCCGCCGTCAGCAGGGCCTTGTCGATCAGCCTGCGGTCCAGCGGCACGAAGGTCAGGGTCTCGAAGCCGAGCCAGCGCCCTTCCATCCCGGCAATCTCCCGCTCCTCGACCAGCACGAGGTTCTCGATGCGGATGCCGAAGGCGCCGGGCTTGTAGTAGCCGGGCTCATTGGAGAGGATCATCCCTGCGAACAGCTCCTGCCCGGTGCCCGCCTGTCCGCCATTGGGCTTGGCGATGCGCTGCGGGCCCTCGTGCACGGCGAGCACGCTGCCCACCCCGTGGCCGGTGCCGTGGGCGTAATCGACGCCCGCTTCCCAGAGATACTGCCGCGCCAGCACGTCGAGCTGCCCGCCGCTGGTCCCCTGCGGAAACACCGCGCGGGCGAGCTGGATATGGCCCTTCAGCACGCGGGTGTTGCGATCGCGCATTTCCTGCGTCGGCTCTCCGGGACCAACCCACACGGTGCGCGTGATGTCGGTGGTGCCGCCGGGATACTGCCCGCCCGAATCGACGAGGTAGATCGAGGAGGGCGGTATGGGGATATTGCTGTCCTCGTCGACCTTGTAGTGCGGCAGGGCGGCATGGCCCGCGGCGGCCGAGATGGTGTCGAAGCTGAGATCGGAGAGGCCCGGGTCCTCCTCGCGGAAGGCCTGGAGCCGTGCGGCGGCCGAAAGTTCGTCGACCCCGCCCTTGGGCGCCTCGATCTCCAGCCAGCGCAGGAACTTCGAGACAGCCGCCCCGTCGCGCGCCTGCGCATCGCGCTGGCCGTCCTGTTCGGCAGGGTTCTTGATCGCTTTCGCGAGGATCGTCGGGTCCTGCTTGAATGCGAAGCTCGCGCCGCCTGCCCGCAAGCCCTGCGCGATGCCGACCACCGCGAAATCGGGATCGAGCGCGACGCTTTTCCCGGCGAATTCGCTCGCCAGCGCTCCCTCGAACGCCGCGCGCTCGCGGATCGTCACCGCGTTGCCGAGGTGGCGGGCGAGTTCGGGCGTCACCTTCTCGGGCGCGATGAACAGCTCGGCGCTGCCGTCCCTATGGGCGATCACGTAGGACAGGGCGACGGGGGTGTGCGGCACGTCGGCGCCGCGGATGTTGAGCAGCCACGCGACCGAATCGAGCGCCGGGATGACCACCGCGTCGTGGCCCTCCTTGGTCAGCCAGTCGGCGACGGCAGCACGCTTCTCCGCCGAGGAACGGCCCGCGCGGGCCTCGTCGTGGGGGACGGCGACGGCGGGCGAGGCGGCGGGACGATCGGTCCAGACGGCATCGACCGGGTTGCCCTGCGCAGGGACCATCGTGATGCCCTTGGGCTCCACGCGCTTCTCCAGCGCCTCGACCCAGGCCCAGGTGTGGAGCCAGGGATCATAGGCGATCTTCGCCCCGCTCTCGCACACCTCGGCCAGCCAGCCGCCCAGGGTGTCCTTCGGGACCGAGCGGTATTCGAACAGGTTGCCGTCGACCTGCTCGCGCACCTGCACGGTGTAGCGCCCGTCGACGAAAATCGCGGCATGGGTGAGCGTGACGCAGGCGAAGCCGGCCGAGCCGCCGAAGCCCGTCAGCCACTTCAGCCGCTGGGCATAGTCGCCGACATATTCGCTCATGTGTTCATCGCTGATGGGGACGACGAAACCGTCGAGCCCGCGCCGCTTCAATTCCTCGCGCAGGGCGGCAAGGCGCGCTTCATGGGTCTGCATCAGCATGTCGTCGATCCTCTGGCGAAAGCGCGGGCACTTGCCGCGCATCATTGTCGCATTACAACCGCATCATAGGCCCGATGGGCTTGTGTTTCCACCCGCACCGACACACGGGAGCCTGCAACCCGATGCATCGCCGGACCAGCCTTGTCGCTCTTGCCTGCGCGCTAGCCGCCACCACCTTTGCCCCGGCCGCAGAGGCCGCCAACAACGAGGATTCCGCCCGCGTGACCACCGCTCCCGCCGCCGCTGCCGAGATCAAGCCCCCCGTCGCCGCCAAGCGTCCGCACACCTTCACGCATCACGGGATCACCGTCGAGGACCCCTACGACTGGCTCTACGACAAGTCCTATCCGGTGGTGGACGACGAGGAGGTGCTCGCCCACGTCAAGGCCGAGAACGCCTATTTCGAGGCGAAGATGGAGGGCCAGAAGGCGCTCACCGAGGCGCTGTTCACCGAGATGCGCGCGCGCATCAAGGAGGACGATTCGACCGTGCCCCAGAAGGACGGCGACTGGCTCTACTGGTCCGAGTTCGAGGAAGGCGCGCAGTATCGCAAGCACTATCGCAAGCCTGTCGCCGGGGGCGAGGCCGAGCTGCTGATCGACGAGAACGCGCTTGCCGAAGGCCACGAATATTTCAGCCTCGGCGCGGCCTCGGTCAGCCAGAACGGGCGCTTCCTGGCCTATTCGACCGACACCACCGGCTCGGAACGCTATACGGCGCGGATCAAGGACCTCACGACCGGCGAGCACCTGCCCGACGTGCTCGAGAACCTGCGCGGCGGCCTCACCTGGGTGAAGAACGACACCGCGCTGGTCTACGGCCCCTCGACCGAGGAATGGCGCACGCTGGAGGCCAAGCTCCACGTGATCGGCACCCCGGTGGAGAGCGACGTCACGCTCTACAAGGAGGAGGACCAGTCCTTCGGCGTCGGCACCGGCCTCAGCGCGCAGGAGGACTGGCTGATCATCGCCACCGGCGACAACGAGACGAGCGAGGTGCGCCTCGTCCCCGCCGCCGATCCCACCGCCGCCCCGATCCTCGTGAAGCCGCGGAAGAAGGGCGTGGAATACAGCGTCGATGTGCGCGACGGCGAATTGTGGGTGTGGACCAACGACGATCACATCAACTTCCGCCTCGCCAAGGCGAAGCTGGAGACGCCGGGGGAGTGGCAGACCGTCATCCCCGGGTCGGACGATTTCTACCTGACCGATTTCGACCTCTTCAAGGACTTCTTCGTCACGGAAGGACGCCTGAACGGGCTCGACCAGATCCAGCTGCGATCCTACGCCGATCCGGCAAAGATCACCCCGATCACCTTCCCCGAGCCGAGCTACACCGCCGGGCTCGGCAACAACCCCGAATACGACATGACGAAGCTGCGGCTGTCCTACCAGTCGATGGTGACGCCGGGGACGGTCTATGACTACGACGTGGCCACGGCCAAGCTGACGACGCTCAAGACGCAGGAAATCCCGAGCGGCTACGACCCCTCGCTCTACGTCTCCGAGCGCCTGACCATCACCGCGCGCGACGGGACGCAGGTGCCGGTGAGCGTGCTGATGCGCCGCGACCGCGCCGAGATCCTCAGGAAGGCCGGGATCGAGGGGCCGGGGCCGCTCCATCTCTATGCCTATGGCGCCTATGGCTATGCCATCCCGCCGGGCTTCTCGACCACGCGCTTCAGCCTCGTCGATCGCGGCTTCGCCTATGCCATCGCGCATATCCGTGGCGGGGACGACCTCGGGCGGCGCTGGTATCTTCAGGGCAAGCTGTTCGAGCGGACCAACACCTTCAACGATTTCGTCGACGCCGGGCGCGGGTTGATCGCGAAGGGCTACACCGCGGAAGGGATGGTCACCGCCAGCG
Organism: Porphyrobacter sp. THAI-01a; assembly: GCF_056868655.1. Classification (NCBI taxonomy): domain Bacteria; kingdom Pseudomonadati; phylum Pseudomonadota; class Alphaproteobacteria; order Sphingomonadales; family Erythrobacteraceae; genus Porphyrobacter; species Porphyrobacter sp. THAI-01a. The sequence goes on from NZ_CP180579.1 coordinate 3,135,981, forward strand.
GCGGCTCGGCGGGCGGCGAGCTGATGGGGGCGATCGTCAACCAGGACCCGGCGCAATACGGCGCGATCGTCGCCCATGTGCCCTTCGTCGACGTGCTCAACACGATGCTCAACGAAAAGCTGCCGCTCACCCCGGGCGAATGGCAGGAATGGGGCAACCCGATCGAGAGCCGCGAGGCTTTCGAATATATCCGTTCCTATTCGCCCTACGATCAGGTGTCGGCCCAGGCCTATCCGCCGATGCTCGTGACCGCGGGCCTCAACGACCCGCGCGTGACCTATTGGGAGCCGGCCAAGTGGGTCGCCAGGCTGCGCGAGCTGAAAACCGACGACAACCTGCTGCTCCTGAAGACCAACATGGGGGCAGGCCACGGCGGGCAATCGGGGCGCTGGAACAGCCTCAGGGAGACGGCGGAGGAATTCGCCTTCATCCTGTGGCAGATGGGGATGGCCCCGAGCCCGTCGCAAGACTGACCAGCTCCGGGGGAAGCGACACGCCGTAGTCGAGCGCTTCCTCCGCCAGCAGGATGACGATGCTCTCCATCTCGGGGCCGAACAGCGCGAGCTTCACGTAGAGTTCGGGCACGGCGCGGATCAGGCCGAAGCCCGCTTCCTTGCCGAACACCGGGATCGGGCCGGCGGGCAACGGACGCTTGTCGAGATCGGGGGTGAGCTGCCACACCATCCCGACCTTGCGGCTGTTGAAGATCGCCATCAGCCGGCCATAGTCGGCCGCGAGCAGGATCGAGGGCATCGCCGCGAGGTAGCGGCACGCCGCCACCGCCGCCGCGCGGTCGCGCAGGCCCAGCGCGCCCTCGAGCCAGCCGAGCGTGCGGCGCACGTCCTCGCGCGTGGCATCGTCGGCATGGGCGACGAGATGGTCGTAGCCGCGCAGCGCCCGGTTCCACCCGCGCGGATCGCGCGCGACCTGATCCCAGAAGATGTCGACCGCATCGGCGATCGTCTCGAGCTTGCCATCCTGGTGGGCGAAGATGCCTTCCGGGCCGATGTAGAGGCTGCGCGCGCCCGCGCGCTTGCCGCTGAAATCGACGGGCGGACGAATGCCGCGGTCGGGCTTGGGGGCGGGATCGGGCGGGTCTTCGCTCATGACGGGCACCCTAGCACGGGCAGGCTAACAAGCCCTTGCCTTCGGCGCCCCTCCTTGCCCCGTCAGCCCCGCGCGGCTAGGCCCTGCGGCCATGCCCTCGACCTTCACCCGCACCTTCGTGGCCGCACCCGAACACATCGACGAGCTCGGCCACGTCAACAACACGGTGTGGGTGCAGTGGATCCAGGACATGGCAACCGCCCACTGGGACGCGGTCGCGCGCCCCGAGGACAGGGCGGCCTTCTTCTGGGTCGTGGTGCGACACGAGATCGACTACCGCGGCAACGTGTCCGAGGGCGCGGAGGTCACCGCGACGACATGGATCGAGGGCCCGGCGCAGGGCGCGAAGTCGCTGCGGCGGGTCGAGTTCACCGACGCCGCCGGCAAGCGCCTCGTCAGCGCGGCGACGACCTGGGCGATGCTCGACCGCGCGACCGGCAGGCTGGCGCGGGTGCGGCCCGAGGTGCTGGCGGCTTTCCTGTAAGGCCAACCGAAGTTCCGTTCGTGCTGAGCTTGTCGAAGCACTGTCCTTCTTCGCGTCAAGCGCAGGATGGAAAGAGAAGTGCTGCCCTTCGACAAGCTGAGGGCGAACGGAGTTTACTCCTCAAGCCGCTTCCTCGCGCCGGGCGCGCGCGGCGGGGGGCTCGTTGAACACCGTCAGGCGCTCGTAGGCGAGCCGGTTGCGGCCGCTCGCCTTGGCTTCGTACATCAGGGCGTCGGCGCGGGCGTAGAACTCGGCGAAGGCCATCTTGTGCCGGCCCGCATCGCCCATCACCACCACGCCCATGCTGGCGGTGACCGGCAGGTCGAGCCCGGGCACCTCCTTGGCGATGCGCATCGGGATCGCCTGGCGCAGCGCCTCGGCGCGTTCGAGCGGGCGGGGCCCGCGCAGCAGCACCACGAATTCCTCGCCGCCCAGCCTGACCGCGACCGCATCCCGGTCTCCGCTGGAACGGATCGCGCTGGCGCAGGCGACCAGCGCGGCATCGCCGACCTGGTGGCCGTGCAGGTCGTTGATCGCCTTGAAGCGGTCGAGATCGACCAGCGCGAAGGTGTCGAAGCCCTGCGCCAACAGCTCGTCGAAGCGCGCCTCGATCGCGCGGCGGTTCATCAGGCCGGTGAGCGAATCGCGGGTCGAGATCTGTTCCAGCATCTTCGCCTCGGTCAGCGCGGCGTCGCGCTCGCGGCGCAGCGCGAGGAAGCGGTCGGCGATGGCGAGCGAGATCACCACCACCTCGATCCCGACCGCGACATAGAGCATCTGGTCGAGGCTGGAGGGGCCGACGTGCCAGCCGAGCCCGCGCAGCAGCCGTTCGATGGAGGCGGTGATGATCGGCAGCCACGCCAGCGCGATGAAGCGCGCCGAGCGGCTGCCGCGCAGCACCGCCTCGATCACGGCCGCGCTGATGACGGCGATGGCGGGCAGGAAGGTGACGAAATAGGCGACATCGTCGAAGGGCTGGGTGGCATCGAGCTGGAGCGCGAAGAAGCCGGGCACGATCATCGTGAACCAGCCGGTCGCGACCGTGACCCGGCGCATCAGGCGCGACTGCGCCCCGCGTTCGAGGAAGGCGGCGAGGAACAGCGCCGAGATTCCCGCCCCGACCGCCCATGAGAGCGGCGCCAGCACCCCCATCAGCGTCACCGGCAGGGTGACGAAGGCCGAGGCCAGCCCGCCGGCGGTCAGCACGTAGACCATCATCGCGCTCACCATCGCGGCGTGCAGCACCACGAAACGCTCGCGCAGCACCACGAAGAAGCTGATGTCGAACAGCAGCGGCAGCACCAGCATCCCCGTCACGAAGGCGAGCAGCATCATGTCGATCTGCGACCATTCCGCCTTGCCCGGATCATGGGTGATGCGCGCCTCGGTGAGCAGCGGGATCGAATGCGGCCCCTCGATCCGGACGAGCAGCAGCGCGGTGTCGGGGGTGATCTCCGGCAGGGGCATCTGGAACACCGGACCGGCGGCAAAGGGCCTGCCGTCGGACTCGGTCAGGCGGCGCGACCGCACCGTGCCGTCGGCATCGACGGCGTGGAAGGTGATCGCCTCGAAGCGCGCGATGCGGGTGAAGAAATAGCGCGGGGTCTTCTGGCCTTGCCAGCTTTCCGCCTCGAACCTGAGCCACGCCGCCGGCACGTCGGAACGCCAGCGGGAGTTGTCGCAGATCCACGCCTCGCGGGCGCGCAGCATCGCCACGCCGGCCTCGGCCCCGGACGTCGCATGGCAGGCCGGAGCGAAGGTCGGCACCACATGATCGTCCGCCGCCGCCGGGCGCGCAGCGAAGAGCGCCAGCAGAGCAGCGACCATGCCGAGCCGGAAAATGAGGCGGACGAAAGCCATGTCCGCCCGCGTAGCATGCAAGCCCTTACGATGCTGTTAAACGGGATCGCTCTGCACCGGAGCAATTTCCCATCCGATTCCAACTGATTGCGTTCCATGCAAGTGCCGCTCGTCCGCCCGCCCGGATTGTTGCCAGCCATGACGGTGCGACCGTAACCGCGTTGTCACGAAAGCGTCGTAGAGCGCGCCGCGCGACGGCCTCTGCCCTCGCCCATCAGGATCACTCATGACACACCGAACCCCTGCGTTTCTCAAGACCGGCGCCGCTCTGGCGCTTGCCGCGACCACCCTTGCCGCCTGCGACGACGGCGGGTCGGGGGCGCAGTCGGTCCACGCCGTCGGCTCCTCGACGGTCTATCCCTTCGCCAAGCTCGTGGCCGAGAACTTCTCGCGCACCTATCCCGACATGCGCTCGCCGCTGATCGAATCCACCGGCACCGGCAACGGCATCCAGCTGTTCTGTTCGGGCCTTGGCCCCAACACCCCCGACATGGTCAACGCCTCGCGCCGGATGAAGCCTTCGGAATTCGATAGCTGCGTGTCGAACAAGGTCGACGAGGTGATCGAGCTGCAGGTCGGGCTCGACGGCATCGTGTTCGCCTCGGCCAAGGGCGGCATCATGCTCAACCTCTCGCCCAAGACGGTCTACGAGGCGCTCGCCGCGCAGCCCTATGGCCGTCCGCAGACGGCGAAGACCTGGAAGGATGTCGACCCGGCGCTGCCCGCCGATCCGATCCTCGTCTACGGCCCGCCGAGCACCTCGGGCACGCGCGACGCGCTCAAGGAGCTGGTGCTGCTGGCCGGGTGCAAGACCAATCCCGAGATGAAGGCGCTCAAGGAGAGCGACGAGGACAAGTTCAACCAGATCTGCACCGAAGTGCGCGACGACGGCGGCTATGTCGACCAGGGCGAGCAGGACAACCTGATCGTCCAGAAGATCGTCGGCAACCCGCGCGCAGTGGGCGTCTTCGGCTTCTCCTACATGGAGGAGAACGCCGACCGGGTGCAGGGCCTGCCGATGAACAGCGTGCCCCCGACCTACGAGAACATCGCCAGCTTCGCCTATCCGGGCGCGCGGCCGCTGTTCGTCTACGTCAAGAAATCGCACATGCGCGCGATCCCCGGGCTCGAGGACTTCATGAAGGAATGGGTCAAGAGCTGGGGCCGGGAAGGCCCGCTGGCGCGGATCGGGATGGTCGCCATGCCGCCCGAGACGATGCAGGCCAACGCCGCCAAGGTGCAGGGCATGACCGTGCTGACCAAGGCGGAGCTCGAATCCGACTAAGCGGGTTTTTGTTGCCCTACCGCCACGCTGCTTGAGGGCGCCTTGCCATGATTGCGCCGCTGATGGCGGGGCGCTAGGCTGCCCGCATGAGCGCGCGCAAGATCGCCCAGTGGCATGATGCCGGCCTGATCGACGCTGCGACGCGCGATCGCCTCACGGCTTACGAGGCCGACCACGCCCGCCCGCTCCTGCTGTGGGCGGTGTGGGGCATCGGCGCGCTCGCCATCGGGCTCGGCCTTGTGTCCGTGGTGGCGGCGAACTGGGAGGACATCCCGGGGCTTGTGCGCCTGTCGGTGCACCTCGCGCTGATCGCCGGCTTGCTGAGCCTGCTGTTCGCGCGCGAGGACCGGCTGGCGGCGCAATCGCCGTGGGCCGTGGAGACTCTGGCGTTCGTTGCCGCTGCGCTCGGGCTCACCTTCTTCGGGCATCTCGGGCAGGTCTACCAGACCTCCTCGCCGCTGTGGCAGCCGCTTGGCGTATGGATTGTCCTCTTCGCGCCGCTGCTGCTGCTGACGGGGCGGGGCTGGCCGACGGCTGCGGCGCTGATGGGCGGGGCCGTGTGGTGCGCGTGGGACTATGCGACCTCGCGGAACGGCAACCCCGACCTAGCGCGCCAGCTATGGCTCGCCACGGTGCTGACCGCGCCGGTGTTCTTCGCTCCGCTCGGCGCATGGCTGCAGAGCCGCAGCGCGCGCGAGGATTTCTGGTGCGACCTCGAGGAGCTCGCCTTCACCTATGCCGTCGGCTCTGCCTCCCTCGCGACCGCCATCGCGGCGTGGGACGGGTTCGGTGACCGGAACGTCGCCGGCGAATGGGCGAGCGTGCTCCTGGCAGGCGCGCTGGGCGCGCTGGCCGGGATCGGGGTGATCGCGGCGCGCTCCGGGATGTCGGGACGGATGACGGGGATCGTGATCATCGCTGCCGGAGCGACGGTGCCCCTTGCCTACCTGCTGAGCGGAGAGACCGTCCCGGCCGCGCTCGCGTTCTTCGCGCTGTGGACCGGGATTGCCGCTGCCGCGCTGGCAGCATCGTGGCGGGTGCTGTTCCAGATCGCGGTCGGGCTGATCGCGGTGCGGCTGATCATCCTCAGCTTCGAGCTCGCCGCGGACCTGCTGATGAGCGGCTTCGGACTGATCCTCGCCGGGGTGATGATCCTCGCGGTTGCGTGGGGCGCGGTGCGCATCTCGAGGCGCTTCGCGCCCCGCAAGGGAAGTGCCGCATGAGCCGCCCGAAGCACGCAGGCGCGCGCCTCCTCGCCGCGATCCTCCCCGTCGCGGGTCTCGCGGGTCTCTGGGCGATGAGCGACAGGGCCTACAATCAGGGCACCGAGTGGGAGGTGCCGATCCAGGGATACGATCCGCGCGATTACCTGCGCGGGCACTATGTCGAGTTCGGCTACGATTGGCCGGGGATCGACGAATTCAGCAACCTGCCGCTCGAGGCCCTGTGCCTCGAAGGCGCGGCACCCTCGCTGGCGCGGGTCAGGCCCATCTCTGCCGATGCACCTTGCCGCGGTGCGCGGGTCCGGGCCGACGGCAGCGGCGTCTACGGCTGGGAGAGCCTGGCGCGCGGCCGGCTCTACATCGGGCAGGACCGCGCCGCGCAGCTCGAGCAGGAACTGCGCAACCGCGACCAGCGCGGGATCGTGACGATCCGCCAGCGCGAGAACGGCAGCTTCACGCCCGTCGCGATCCGTTTCCGCCCGCTCACCCCCGCCGAGATCGCCGAGCGCGACGCGCAAAGCGAACGGGCGGAGGACACGCGTCCCCCGCCCGCCATCATGTCGCAGTAATGCGCGATCAGAACCGCGCGGTGACTTCCACCCCGTAGAAGCGCGGCTCGCCCGGGATGAAGGTCGGGATCGTGAAGGCCCCGCCGGTGTTGCCCGCATCGAGCAGGAAGTCCTCGTTGAAGGCGTTCCTGATGAACCCCGCGATCTCGTAGCGCGCATCGGCGAAGCTCAGGCCCGCGCGGGCGTTGACCAGCGTCACCGGGCCTTGCGAGATCAGCGCGGTGTTGGGCACCTGGAAGAAGATCGTGCTGCGGTGGGTGATGCTGGGCGTGGCGAAGAACCGCGCACCGCCGAAGTCGTAATCGACCGTGAAGCCGCCCGAGGCCTGCCATTCCGGCTGGAGGCGGAAGCGCGATCCGGCGAAGGTGCCGTTGGCCGGATCATCGTCGATCCCGCCGTCGATATAGCCGAAGTTGCCGAAGACGTTGAGCCAGCTGGTCACGTCGACCGCCAGCTCGCCCTCGACCCCGAGGTTGCTCGCCGAGCCGGCGCTGCGGGTCTGGAAGGCGCCGGTCGGGTTGCCGTTGGCATCGAGCACCGGGACCGAGACCTGGAAGTTGTCGTAGATCTGGTAATAGACCCCGAGCGAGCCCGAGACACCGCCGGTGGCGAGCTTAATCCCTCCCTCGTAGTTCCACACGATCTCTTCCAGCACGTCGGTGCGGTTGGCGAGCACGTCGTTGCCCTGACGCCGCGCGTTCACCTGCACCACCGGCGAGCGGCGGCCCTTGGAGACGGTGGCGAAGACGTTCACGTCGTCGCTCACGCGGTAGAGCGCGTTGAAGCGCGGCAGCACCGCCCCGAACCGCTCGTCGGCGACGAAGGTCTGGCCGCGGGTGTCGATCTGCCCGGGGATCAGCGGACCGCCGGTCAGCCGCGCGTTGGGCACCCGCGCGAAGAAGCCCGAGCGGCGGTATTCATCGAGGAAGCGCACGCCCGCGGTCAGCTCGAGCGCATCGAAGGGGATCCAGGTGGCGTCGGCGAAGACCGAATAGGCCTCGTTGCGGCCCTGGTTCTCGAACACCGAGCTGTACTGGAAGTTGGTGATGCCCTGCGCGGGAACGCTGCCATCGGCCGCGACGCAGGGGGTGGTGCCGAAGGGGCGGCCTGCGGGGGGCACGCCGAACAGGGTGGTCAGGCACTGGAGGAACAGGCCTTCCTCGCTGGCGAAGGGCACGTTCTGGCGGCCGTCTTCGATGAAGGCGTTCCATCCGAAGCTGGCGCGCAGCCTGTCGCCCGAATAGGTGAAGCGGCCTTCGTGGCTGAACTGCCAGCCGTCGGCGATTTCCGAGAATTCCAGGAAGGGCGCGGCGGTACCGTCGGCGTCGAACACCTCGCGGCTGTCGAACTCGCGGTAGCCGTTGACGGTGGTGAAGGACCAGTCGTCCTCGAACTGGTAGTCGAGCGTCAGGTTGAGGTCGTATACCTCGCGGTTGAGGCCGAGCTGGTCGTCGCCCAGCACCGCAGCCCCCGCCGGGTTGCCGCCGAGATTGGCGGGGACGAAGGCGTTGGCCGCGCCGCCGGGCGAGGCGGTCGAGCCGGGGAAGCGCGCCGAGATGAAGGGCGTGCCGCCGTTGCGCTGCTGGTCGTAGGTGCCGACGAGGTCGACGGTCAGGTCGGTGGTCGGGGTCCAGCGCAGCGAGGCGCGCAGGCCGAGCTGGTCCTGCGCGTAGAGATCCTTCTCCTGGTTCGGGCTGAGGTTCTCGACATAGCCGTCACGGGTGCGCCACTCGCCCGCGAGGCGGAAGGCGAGCGTGTCCGAGCCGACATTCACGAAGCCGCCGAGCAGGGTCTGGTTGAAATTGCCGTAGCCGCCGCGGACTTCCGCCGAGAAGCCCTCGCGCGGGCGGGCCGAGACGAGGCTGATCGCGCCGACCGCGCTGGCCGTGCCGAACAGGGTCGCCTGCGGGCCCTTGATCACCTCGACGCGTTCCAGATCGTAGATGGCCTGGTACGACCCGCGCGAGCGCGAGATGTCGATGCCGTTATAGTAGAGCGTGACGCGCGGGCCTTCCTGCGCCGAGCCGCTGTCGGAGGTAATGCCGCGGATCACCACGCCGGGGTTGTTGGCGCTCTGCTCCTGGATGAGCAGGCCGGGGGTGTAGTAGGACAGCTCGTCGAGATCGGTGACGCCCAGTTCGCGGATGCGCTGGCCGCCCAGCGCCGAGATGGTGATAGGCACGTCCAATGCGCGCTGCTCGATCTTCTGGGTGGTGACGATGATCTCGTTGCCCGAGTTCTTCTGGTCCTCGGCGGCGGCGGTTTCGCTGTCCTGCGCGAAGGCGGCCTGCGGCGCGGCGGCAAGAAGCGTGGCGAGCGCGATCAGCGACGCGCGGGGGGAGAGGGTGCGGGTCATGTCATGGCTTCCCTGTTGCGTGAGAGAGGCCCTGCCCGTGGCACCCGATGGTGACGCCTGCGCGACCGCGCGATGAAGCGCGGATTACGGCGTGTTTACAATTCCGGGACGTTGCCGAAATGCATCGTCGATGAGATCGCGCTGGCGCGCGATGCAGACCTCCCACCCCGCCGAAGGCGGCCTACTTCACAAGGGATTCCCGTCCTTGTCGCGGAAGATCTCGCGGCGGCCGACGTGGTTGGCGGGGCCGACGAAGCCGTCCTCCTCCATCCGCTCGATCCACTTGGCGGCGGTGTTGTAGCCCACCCCCATCTGGCGCTGGAGCCAGCTGCCGGATGCCTTCTGATTCTCGAAGACGATCTGGCAGGCCTGGCGATACTTGCGCTCCTCGGGATTGTCCGAGGCGGTGAGGTCGTCGTCGAAGCCGAAACCGAAGCCCTCTTCCGGCTCCTCGGTGACCGCGTCGACATATTCGGGCGCGCCCTGCGCGCGCCAGTGCTTGGCGACCGCCTCGACCTCCTCGTCCGAGACGAAGGGGCCGTGCACGCGCACCATCGCGCCGGTGTTGGGCTTGTAGAGCATGTCGCCCCGGCCCAGCAGCTGCTCGGCGCCCTGTTCGCCGAGAATCGTGCGGCTGTCGATCCGGCTCGTCACCTTGAAGCTGATGCGGGTGGGGAGGTTCGCCTTGATCACCCCGGTGATGACATCGACCGAGGGGCGCTGGGTCGCCATGATGAGGTGGATGCCCGCCGCGCGGCTCTTCTGGGAGAGGCGCTGGATCAGCACCTCGATCTCCTTGCCGACCGTCACCATCAGGTCGGCAAGCTCGTCGACGATCAGCACGATCTGCGGCAGCGGCTGGTAATCGAGCTGTTCCTCCTCGAACAACTGCTCGCCGGTCTCCGGGTCGAAGCCAGTCTGCACCCGCCGCCCGAGCGGCTTGCCCTTCGCGATCGCGGCGGAGACCTTCTCGTTGAAGGAGTTGATGTTGCGCGAGGAGATCGCGCTCATCATCCGGTAGCGCCGCTCCATCTCCTCGACCGCCCACTTCAGCGCGCGCACCGACTTCGACGCCTCGGTCACCACCGGCGAGAGCAGGTGCGGGATGTCGTCGTAGACGCTGAGTTCGAGCACCTTGGGATCGATCAGGATCATCCGCAGCTCGGCCGGCGTGAAGCGGTAGAGCAGCGAGAGCAGGATCACGTTGAGCCCGACCGACTTGCCCGAACCGGTGGTCCCTGCGACCAGCAGGTGCGGCATGGCGGCAAGATCGGCGATCACCGGCTCGCCCGCGATGTCCTTGCCGAGGATGATCGGCAGGTTGCCCTTGGCATCGGCGAAAGCGGCCGCGGCGGCGAGCTCTTTCAGCATCACCGTCTGGCGGTCCTGGTTCGGCAGTTCGATGCCCATCACCGTGCGCCCGGGGATCGGCGAGACGCGCGCGGAGATCGCGCTCATGTTGCGGGCGATGTCCTCGGCGAGGCCGACCACGCGGCTCGCCTTTATGCCGGGCGCGGGCTCGAGTTCGTACATGGTGACCACGGGGCCGGTGCGCACCGCGGTGATCTCGCCCTTGACGTTGAAATCGTCGAGCACGTTCTCGAGCAGGCGCGCGTTGCGCTCCAGCGCCAGCTTGTCGAGCTTGGGGCCCTTGTCCGCCGGCGGCTCGGCCAGGAGGTCGAGGCTCGGCAGGTTGTAGGGGGCGAACATGTCGCGCTGCGCGGTCTTGCCCGAGGGCGCGCGCTTGGGCGGCGCGGAGGGATCGGAGATTTCCGGAGGACGGCGCGGCTTGTCGTCACGGTCGGGCAGGGCCTCGCCCTTCGGCCGGGGGCGCGGGCGGGCGGGTGCCTCGTCCTCGTCGTCGTCCAGATCGCCGGCGAAGGCCAGCGCCTCCTGCCGCGCGCGGCCCGGCAGGGGCAGGCGCCGCATGAGCCCCGCCAGCGACCCGCCGCCGAGGAATTCGGGCAGGCTCATCAGCACGCGCCAGTCGATCGCGAAGATGCGGGTGAGCAGCGCCACCCCCGTCGCAAGGCAGGCGAGCGCGAGGCCGAGGATCACCCAGCCCTGCGCGCCCTCGCCAAAGCGGGCCGCCACCGCTTGAATCGCGCCTGCGCCGAGCAGCCCGGCCAGCCCCCCCGCCTGCGCGGGCAGGGTGCCGCCGGGGCCCTGGAAGACGAGGCTCAGCACCGTGGCGACGAGAGTCATGGCGATCAGCAGCAGCGCGGTCGGCGTCCACCAGGCGGTGGTCTCCGGCGCCTCGCCGTTCTCGACATCGCGCCACAACTTGCGCGCGGAAACATAGAGCAGCGGCAGCAGAAGCATCCCGGGCAGGCCGAAAACCAGCAGCACGCGGTCCGCCACCCAGGCCCCGGGGCGGCCCATCCAGTTGGCGACCTCGGTCGGATCGGCGGCGGTCGAGGGGCTCGGGTCGGTCTGGGTGTAGCTTGCGAGCGCGAGCGCGAGGAACACCGCCGCGCCGAGCAGCAGCCCCGCGCCCGCCATCTGCGCGATGCGGCGCAGCGACCGGCGCAGGCCGGCGCGCCATTCGGCGTCGGTCTGGCGAGCGGGGGTCTGGCGACCGGGTTTGACGGGTGCGACCGCGCGGCTGGCCATGGGGTGTCTCCTGAGCGGAACACATCATGAATCCTGCGGCGCGGCGGGTCAAATCTTTTCGCCCTGTAGCGGGACACAAGCTTCTGGAGTCTCTGACAAGAGAAGCTGGAGCACTTCGCAGCGCACTCCAGCCCCTCCCGTAGCCGAGCCCTGCGCGATTCAGCAGCTTATGATCAGCTCGCGGGCTGGTGTGACCTTCCCGCTGGCTCGGTAGTTGAGCTCGACCTCCTCCATCTCGAAGCCGGCGAACATCTCGCGCACCTCGGGCCGGTCATTCAGCGACAGAATGAAGCGCCCCTGAAGCCCGCCTAAGAGGTCCCTCAGACGCTGGAAATCTGCCTCTGAGAAGATGTCCTTCCCATAGTCGTCCGTGTGCCCCCAGTAGGGCGGATCGCAGTAGAACAGCGTTCCCGGCCGGCTGTCATACCGCTCGATGCAGGTGCCGAAGTCGAGGCACTCGATCAGCACGTCCTCGAGCCGCTCATGGACCGCCTCGAGCATCGGCTCCAGCTTGCTGAGGCTCCAGCGCGGCCGGGAATAGTCGATCCCGAACGTCCGCCCCATTCCGCCGAAGCCGGTCTTCTGCAGGTAGAGGAAGCGGGCAGCCCGCTCGAGGTCTGTCAGCTGGTCGGCCGGGGTGGCGCGCAGCCGCTCGAAATCGGCCCGCGAGTAAAGCTGGAACTTCAGCACATCGAGCAGCTGCTGGTAGTGGCGCTGCAGGATCCGGAAGAGCGTCACGACATCGCGATTCACGTCGTTGATCACTTCGAGCTTCGGCCGGGCCGGGCGGCGGAAGAACACCCCGCCCATGCCGACGAATGGCTCGACATAGCGGGTATGCGGGGTCGCAGCGATGCGCTCCCCGATCCGCCGGGAGAGGGCGCGCTTGCCGCCCAGCCAGGGCGCGATCGGCTGGACCGGGCGCACGGCAATCAATTCTTCGTTCATGGGTTACACCTATAGCAGGCTCCGCCGCTTGCGGCCGGGGGAGCCAGACGGGCCGGTCATGACGGCCCCAGGTGCGAGCTTCAGCCTCGCGGCTCGGGGCGTTGCAGCGCCCCGGCCACCCCCGTTTCAGGCGGCGGCCAACTCGTTCTTCAGCGTGTCAGCACGAAGCAGCACGCCACTATGCGCCCCTCGCCCGTTCGAAGCCGGCGACGGTCCCCTCGCCGAGCATGTAGACGATCCCGATGTCGCTGGCGCTGGTGCTCGATTCGGTCGCGATGAGGCCGCAGCCGAAGGTGCGGGCGGAGCCGGTCGGGATGGTGGCCGTGACGGTCTGGTCGTAGACCGGCATCGTGTTGGTGCCCGCGAAGACGCGGAAGCGCACCTCGGTGCCGGCGGCGTTCACCTCGATGTCGAAGGTGTAGGCCACGTCGAGCGAGAGCGTCAGCGTCGTCGGGTGCGGCGTGCGCGCCGAGTTGTTCGCGGTCTTCGCGCTCATGGTCGAGCCGACGATCTCGAAATAGGCGCCGTCGGTCGCGTCGGTGTGATCGGTGGTGTCGAAGTAGCCGAGGCGGACGGTGCGCCCGGTGAAATCGGTCCGCCAGAGGAACTGCGCGCGGAACTTGTGGCTGATCGTGCCGAACTGGTCGGCGACGAGGCTGGTGGTCGAATAGCGCCAGCCCCCGTTCGCCGAGGTGCTCGAGCGGATGAAGGCGCCGTAGCGGTTGAAGCCCTGGAGACTGCCCGAAGGTATCCCGGAGTTGCTGGTGCCCGAGGCGACGGCGGTGCCCTGCCAGCCAAAGCCGGTGGTCTGCTGGTTGAGCGGCCGCCACTCGACCCAGTAATCCCACAGGCCGAGCGGGGACAGGCTGGCGCCCGGCTCGCCTTGCGGGCCCTGGGGGCCGGTCGGACCGGCAGGGCCCTGCGGTCCGGTTGCCCCGGTTGCCCCGGCCGGGCCGGTGTCGCCCGGATCGCCCTTGTCGCCCTTGGGACCGGCGGGCCCCTGCGCCCCGGTCGCCCCGGCGGGGCCGGTGTCGCCGGTGTCGCCCTTGGGACCGGCAGGACCGGTCTCCCCGGCGGGGCCGGCAGGACCTTGCGGGCCTTCGGGGCCGGTGTCGCCCGGGTCGCCCTTGTCGCCTTTCGGACCGGCAGGCCCGGCGGGACCCTGCGCGCCGGTCGCCCCGGCCGGGCCCGTGTCACCCGGATCGCCCTTGTCTCCCTTCGGTCCGGCGGGGCCCTGCGGTCCGGTCGCCCCGGCAGGACCGGCCGGGCTGGCCGGCACGACGAAACCCGCGAGCGGCGTCATCGGTTCACGCACTAACGCCGCTAGCACGCCGGCAGGGGTGATCCAGCGGATCTTGGCACGCCGCGCGGGCACCAGCCAGCGGATCAGGAAGGGGCTCACGGCACTGCTGCCCGGGTCAGGTCGATCAGGAGCGTCTCCTCGCTCAGCTCCTCGGCGCCGCCGGTGAAGATCACCTGGGCGTCGATCCCGTATGTGCCGGGTGCGAGCTCGCCGGATTGCGCCGCCGGCAGGGTGAAGTTCCAGCCAGGGCCGATCTCGCCGGTGGCCGATCGCGGGGCGGCAACCATCTCGATCGGTGTTGCACCCGGGAAGGGCACGAACCGCGCGAGGTTGTCGCTGCGCACCATCCACGCGCGCACGGACTGGATCGAGGCGACGGCGGCAGGATCGACAATGATGCCGACGCTGATGTCCTCGCCGACCCTGAAGACTGCGCGGCTCATGCCACCAGTTCCTTCCTCAACTCGTCCTCGTCGAGGCCGGTGTCGATGAAGAACTCGTCGGCCTGCTCCACCGTAAGGCGCTCGGCGAAGATCTCGGCGATGTCCTGCTCTGCCTGCACCGCCTTGATCACAGCCTGTCGGTCCAGCTCGACCTTGGTGCGCAGGAAGTCGCGGGCGCGAACCCAGCGCAGACCGCCCAGCCACGCGACCACGTCCCCAAGTTTGACCCCGCGCTTCAGCTTCACCGCCGGCGGCGTGAGGCGGATGCCGATCTTGGCGCCGGCGATCTCGGCCGAGCGCCTGCCCTTGGCCAGCTCGTCCTTTCCGCCGGCTTCCCACCAGGCCTTCAGCCCGGCGAACAGCGGCTGGGCCTGCACCTCGAGCTCGCGCAGCCGTTGGTCGCGCTGGGCCTTGACGCGGTCGATCGCCGCCTCGGCCGCGAGCCGCTCGAGCGCCTTCTCGCGCTCGATCGCGACGAACTCGCCGATCATCAGGGTTGCCTCGGCCGTGCTGGTGGGCGCGGGGACGGCTTTATCCTTGCGACGGGACATCAGGGGGTCTCCTTCAAGTCGATTAGGCGAGATTGATAGGTCTTGGCACGGCGAGCAGCGCGCCAAGGCAGGCGGTCACAGGCAAGCCAACCGGTTGCTTTTCAGCCGAAACGCCAGTAGCCTCGGCGGGGTGGGTCGCTTCCGCACCATCCTGCGCTGGCTGCGCCGCCTGTTCGCGCATCGTTGCCCTCATGGGCAGGACGGCTGCACTCCGGCTTATCCTTGCGACCGGTGCTTCGACGACAGACAGTGGTGAGGTCGCCGGCGACACTACACTGATCATGCGTAGCACCCCGCATCAACCATGCCGCTTGTCGGGCGCGGGTTGCCGGCGATGTCAAAGCCGAGAAGATACTCGCTAAAGAGGTTCTTCGCGGGTGAGCCGGATTGCAGGCGATAGTTGCCGCCAGTGGTGCCCGCGACAGGGCCCGCCGTCACTGCGCGGTTATCGACATACAGCGCAGCGCCGCCATTGATGACGCTGTTAACCCCCGCATAGGCTTGGCCGAACGACAGCCCACCGCCCGCGCTGTCCAGACCTTCTGCGAAGACCCCCGCGCAGCCGACGCCATGATGAAACGGGAAGTTGCCGATCCGCGCCCCGTTGGTCATGAACACGTCGCCCTTGGTGTTGAGCTGCGGGCCGAGGTTGCCCTTGAAACTCACCAAGATGTGCGTGCGTGCGGTTGACCCCGTTTCATCGTAAACGACATTCCAGCGCCCGAAGCCCGCCACGCCGGGGGTCGTGTTGTGATGGCAGACGAAGTGCGTGAGATTGCCCGGGTCGCTGTCACCGGCTACGCGGATGTTGGGATCGCCGCCGGTGTTAACCCTGACGGCAAGGTTCTGGACGACCGCAACCCCGCCATAATTGAGGCCATTTGCCGAGCAAATGACACCAATCGTCGCCAAGGTTCCTCCGGGCGGGTTCGTCAGCGTGTTGCTGTAAATGAGCGCGCCACGCTCAGCGAAGGCGAACTCGATCCGGCCGGCTGCAATGTCGCAGCCAACGATGCAATAACCGTTGAGCCTCTGGTCGTTGAAGCTGCCGGTGACACCGCGCATGATCCGCACGTCGATGACGGACGAGTAGGACAGGCCGCCAACGAAGTTCGACATGGCCACCCCGAACCACGCATAGCCGCGGCGCAGATCGCGCGGGTTGAGACCGTTGCGGAAGTGGATGACGTCGGCCGGGTCGATCGGGATGCGGCCATAGCCGGTGCCGGGCGTGTACCAGTAGTGCGACAGGAACTCGGTGCCGTCGAGGCCCGCCTTCGGCTCCATCATGAACTGCGGGACATACCACAGCTCGCGCACGGTGCCGGAAAGGTCGCGGACCTTGAGCAGGTAGGCATCGCCCCATAGGCAGAAATCGGCGATCACCCCGTTCCACAGCGCGATGTCACCATAATGCGGGTTGGGGTGGCGGATCAGCTCGAGCAGCGGATGCTCCTCCACCGGCTGGACCTTGCCGCCCTGGAGCCGCTCGCGCATGGCGAGGGTCGCCTCCGGCAGCGCGCGCTGGAGCCACATCACCGGGGCCATGACGACGGAGGCGTCGAGCATGTCGCCGACCTCGCGCGCATAGTCGAACCGGGTCCGCTTCAGCAGCCCGCCGAAGAACAGCGACTGCGCGGCATGGCGCATCTGGGTCAGCGAGGTGGTGACGCGGGCGAGCGCCTTGGTCAGGAAGTTGCCGCCCGAGCTGCTGGTGGTGGTTGCGGGGAGGTTCATGCCAGGACGTCCTTCAGCAGCGCGATCTGGTTGGCGGAAAGAGTGATCTCTCTGGTGGCAGCCGCACCGCCCTTTATCCCCGGCACGACCTGCCGGATGATCATCGCGCCGGCCTCGAGCTTGACCATCGTCATCTGAGAAAAGGCGTTGTGCCCGAGGTTATGGGTGCCGATCTTCATGCCGGGATCCAGTTCGCATCGAGGTCGAGCACGTCGCTCTTGGGGGTGATCCCGGCGAGCGGCCGCCAGGGCGCGGTCTTGCCGTCGCTGCCGGCGTGGATCGCCAGCGCCAGCGCCCAGAAGCGGTCGGCGTGCCCGTCGGGCGTGCGCTCGGCGGTGAAGCGGATGTTGCCGGCGCCGGTCACCTGCTTGGTCACGCTGCGCAGATCCGCGCGGATCTTCGGATCGTAGGGGATCCGCAGGCGCCGGTCTTCCATCGTGCCGCGCACCGGGTAGGCGAGCGCCTCCTTCGACTGGGCGGTGAAGTTGACGCCCTCGACCCGGTACTTGCCGAACTTCGCCTGGGCATCGTCGACCCAGCCAATGCCGAGGCCGGTGTTGTCGATCGCCACCCGGCCGCCGCTGGCGAGCACCTGCGCGATGTAGGGCCAGAGCACCTTTTCCTGCTCCGGCTTGGGCATGGCCTGCAGGGTGATGACCGCGCGGGTGTAGAAGACGTCGCCCAGCTTCTCGAGCAGCCAGAGGACGGTGAGGTCCTTCTTGCGGCCGATATCGACGCCGAGGAACAGCGTCCCGTCCTCGATCGTCTCCCAGGCGGCGTCCTGCGGATATTCGCAGCGGGCGATCAGATCGTACTCGAGGAACGCCGCGTCATCATCGGCCGGGCGGCACATGTATTCCTGCTGGAAGCTCTCCTCGTCGGCCGCGCCGCTGCGGACGAAATCGAAATAGGCAGCCTCGTCCATCGCCTGGCGCTGATCGTCCGCCGGCAGCGCCTGCTGGAGCTTGTAGAGGAAGCCCTGGTCGAGCGCGTCCTGCAGGGTGACGGTGTGCAGGCTGATGCCCTTGGGGTTGCCCTGCTCGCGGATCTCGCGGACCAGCTGGTTGAAGAAGTTCTGGCTGCCGCGATGGGTGCTGATCAGCTCCATCGATCCGCCCCAGGTGATCCCCGGATAGGCGATGGTCCACAGCTTCCTCGGATCGGGATGGAGCGCGAACTCGTCGAGGATACGCGGGCCGCGCTTACCGGCTTGGGCGTTCGGGTTGGAGGACATGGAATTGATCCGGCGCCCGCTGGCGAAGCGCAGGACGTAGGCGGTCTGGCGATCGCCCGGGTCGAGCACCTGCTCGCCGAGGTCCTCGGCCGCGATCGCAAGGTTGCCCGCCCAGAACTTGCAGTCCTCGAGGAAGAGCTGCGCCTGGATATCGTCGCGCGAGCTGACCCACTGGTCGAGCCGCGCGGTCACCAGCGCGGTGCGCGAGACGGCGGCATAGGCGGTCGCCCAGCTGAGACCAATCTGGCGGCTCTTCTCGATCAGCTTCAGCCGGGAATCGTCCTCGATCCACTTCGCCTGGTAAGGCAGGAAGATCGCATCGGGCGCGGCCGGGATGCACTTGGCATTGCCCATCAGCCGTGCCCCATCAGCGCGCGGTTGATCGCGGCCAGCGCCTCGGGCGAGACGCCCTTCTTCTTGCCGATCTCGCCCGCTTCCTTGGCCGCCTCGGCAAGGCGGGCCTGCACTTCCTTCTCGAGCCGCTCGCGATACTCGGCGCTGGTCTTCTGGGCCGATACTGCCGACTGCAGCGCGCGGCTGATCTGCATCAGGCCCGCGGTCGAGACCTCGCCCTCCTCGAGGATCTCGAAGGCGGCGACCTTCACCAGCTCGGCCACCGCGACGGTGACCTCGTCGGGGGCCTTGGCCTCCATCGTGCGGGCGAGCTCGCTGCCCATCTTCTGGATCTCGTCGAGGCGGCGGAACTGGATCGCCTTTCTCACCGCATAGCGGCCGAAGGCGCTCTTGCTGATCGGGCCGAGGCCGACATCGGCAAGCTTCTCGTTGAACTCGGCGAAGATCACCGCGGCCGGGAGCTTGCGCTCGCGCAGCTGGTCGTTCGCCCAGACGATCGCGGCCTCGGCCTCGTCGGGCAGCAGGTCGATCGACGACAGGTGCCCGCGGCCCTCGCGCTTGGGCTTGCGGGCCATCTCAGCGCACCTCGGCGGGGCGCAGCACGCCTTCCAGCACGACGCGCTCTTCCAGGTGATCGCGGCCGGCAGGCGCCAGCGTGGCGAACAGGACGTCCTCGGCCTCGTTCACGGTGACCGCGCCCAGCGCCTCGAGCTTGCGCATCTGGGTGCGGATCCAGTCGCGGTCGCGGCGGTAGCCGTAATAGTCCATCGTCCGCTTGAGCAGCAGGTCGGACAGGCTCCCATCGGTCTGCTGGCTCAGCACCTGCAGGATGCGCAGCCGCGCCTCGCGGGCGATGGCTTCGGCGAGATCGGCTTTCAGGCTCACTTCTCCATCCCCTTCGGCACGACGACGGACATGATCAGCGAGAGGTTCTTGTCGATGTGGTCGACCTTGGCGGCGGTCCCGGCCGAGATCGCGGCATGTTCCGACTGCCTGTCGGCCAGAGCCCGCTGCCGCGATTCGTGATCGGCCTGCTTGTTCGCCAGCCTGTCGATCGCCTTCTCGAGCCGCTTGATGTCGGCCGCGCTGGCGGTGTCGCCCTCGATCTTCTCGACCCGCTCGACCAGGTTGCCGACCCGGGTGGTGACTTCCTGCACCTCGCCCTTCAGCTCGCTGATCTTCTTGTCCAGCCCGCCGGTGCCGACCGGGTTGCGCGCGCCGCCGCGCCAGGCCGCGATCGTGATGCCGATGACGATGAAGGCGATGATCGCCAGCTCGAGGATGTTGCCGGAGCTCATTGGCCGTCTGGTCCTTTGATGGTGGAGGTGGCCGAGGCGAAGGCGCGGCGCAGGAATTCCTTCACCTGCTCGCCGAACAGCTCGAGCAGGGAGAAGCCGGAAAAGCCGAGGCCGATGGCGACGACGAAGGCGAACAGCCAACCGGGGCGGCTCTCGATGATCCACAGCTGGACGGTGACCAGCAGGATGAAGCTCACCAGCAGCCTGCCGCCGCGGGATGATCTCGCGCGGGCGGGAAAAATTCATGATGGCCTCGCGCGCCGCTGCGACGTTGCCGGCCATCCAGTTGCGCACCCAGATCGCGCTGTCGATCTCACCGGTGTTCCAGTGGAAGCTGACGGCAGCGGTGAGCTGGGCCTCGGTCAGCGTGCGCCCCCTGAAGGCTGCCAGCACTTCGGGCAGGTACTTGGTGCGCAGCAGCCACTCGAAGACCTCGACCGCGCGCTCGATGGTCGAGGGCTTTCCGATGTACCGCTCCACCCGGTGGCCGCTGGCGTTGGTGACGCCGAAACCCCAGGTCAGCACGCCCGCGCTGCAACGGTAAGCCTCGAGCACGAGGCCCTCGTGCTCGGCGATCTCGAGCAGCATGCGTTCGGAGAGAAGAGCGGTGGTCATAGCCGCCGCTGGATGGGGGAAATCGGGGGGCGCTGCGCCCCGGAACACGTTCCTGCTCTTGGCCGGGCCTCAGCCCCGGAACAGGTCGCCCTGCCGCGAATCGCGCAGGGCCTGAAGGCGCGCCTTGCGCTTGCGGACGCCGCGGCCGGTGTATCCGCAGGCGAGCGCAATGTCACGTTCGGACCTTCCGGCGAGGATCATCGCGTCGATCTTGGCTTGCTGGCTGGCGATGAAGCCGGTGTCGCCGAGCGGGATATCGACCCGCGCCCCGCCGATGCCGGCGGTGAAGTGATCGGCGATCTTGCGCGCGGCTTCCTGGCCGACGAGGCGGCTTAGCCAGTGATCCGGGCCGGGCGCGGGCGGGATATAGACGCGGGTGCCGCCGACCGCTCCCGCCACCCGGCGCGCCGCTTCCTCGCCCGCGATCCGGGCGATATCGGCCAGCACCTGGGGGAGAGGCTCGGCGGGGTTGGTCATCAGTGCTCGGTCGCCTCGGCCGGGGCGCCGGTGATGGTTGCCTGCGCCAGCGGCAGCGGGTGGCCGCAGTGGCTGCATTCGGCGGTGACGCGGCCGACGTGCCAGCCCTTGTTGCCGCACTGGGGGCAGCGGTTGACCTCGCCCCCGTGGTAGCAGAGCGGCGCCGGACGCGCGAAGGTGGTGCGGGCGTTCATGCGAGGATCGCCCACACAAGCCAAGCGACCAGAGAGACGATGACCGCAGCGGCGAGGTAAAGCACAGCAATAATCCCGCTACCGAAATCATAGTCGCCGCGTTGCTCGGGGCTTTCGCGCAAGGCGATGTAAATCGCTGCGATTGTGATGAAGGTGGGTATGCCCCACCATCCGATTGTTATGCTCATTTCCCACCTCCCGCTGCGCGCAGCTTCTTGCCCAGGGCGTGGGCGATCGCGTCGTAGCCTTCGGCGGTGACCGGCCCGCCCACGCCGGTCTCGATCCCGCACAGGCGGAAGGCGGCGATATCGAGCGTCCAGTCGGCCGGGATCGCGCCGGCCGTCTTGAGCTTGGCGACGATCGCCTCGCACAGCCGTTCCTTGAGGCGCAGGACGGTCCAGTTGTTGCCGTTGGCATCGGTCTGCGCCCAGCCATGCCGTTCGGCCATCGCCTTCAGCGCCTCGATCAGCTTGTAGCCCTGCCGCTGGTCCGCCCAGACGAGCCGTTCGCATTTGAGCTGGCGGCGGGCGAAGCTCTCCAGCGCCTTCTCGTTCGGGCTTTCGACCGCGCCGAGGTGATAGAGGCTGATCCACAGCGCCCGCGCCTTGCGCGCCACGGGGTGCTGTGCCGGGCGGTTCGCTGCGGCCGGACCGGCTTTCGGCAGCGGCTTGAAGCCCTGTGCCTCGAACCGCTTGAGCACCCGCTCCAGCTCGGCCTCGGTGCAGTTGCCCGCGCTGGTCTGGCCGGTCTCCTCGAGCAGGATCTGGCGATAGTCGTCCTCGTCGAGGCGGAGGTCCTTCTTGGCGACATGGACCTTGGCCAGCATCGCGCGGCGGCGGCGATCGACCGGGAAGCGCGCGGGCGCGGCGGTGGTGGTGAGAGCAAGACCCATCAGGCGTCTCCTGTGATGGCGGCGATCGCGACGGCGAAGACCGCGAAAGCGACGAGACCCAGCCCCATCGCGATGGAATCGGCGCGCGAGGCGCCGGGGCCGTTCACCGCGTCATTCTGCGCGGCGATGAAGCGGCAGAGGTCGAGGAAGCGGGTCACGGCTTCAGTCCCATCGCCACCACCACGAGGTGGGCTTGCTGGGCCTTCTTCTCCAACCGGTCGGCAGCGACGCGCAGGAAATGCGCCGCGTTGAACGCCTGCCCCCTTTCGAGGCTGGCGAACGCAAGATCGACCAGCTCGGTGAGCGGCACATCGGCAACGTGCCGCGCTGCGGGAGCCGGCGCGATCATGCGCGGATCCACCGGGTGGCGCGCTCGCTCTGGGCGTCGCGCAGGTCGGCGATCGAGAGGCCGCGGTCCTCGGCCACGGCCAGCATCGTCGCCGCCTCGATCAGCTGCTTGCATTCGCGCAGGCCCCCGCTGTCAGGGGTCAGGGCGATGTTCTCGAGATAGCGGCGGATACGCGCCACGCCCCGGCGTAGGGCTGCTTGCTGCTGATCCACGCCTGGCGGAGCACCTCGGCAGCTTCGGGGTCGGCGGTTTCGAGCGTGGCCGCGACATCGCGCGGGTCGGGCAGGCCGACCACCATCGCCTTCATCGCATCGCGCCGCGCCAGCTCGAGCTCGCGGTTGGTGACCTTGCCCGGCCCTTCGGTCATGATCCGGCGCAGCTCGGCCTCGCTGCGCTGGGCAGCGTCGAGCTCGTTCCATTCGTTGTGCGGGGGCTCGTAGGCCATCAGCCTTGCCCTCCGACGCGGACGAAGCGCAGCGGCGCGCCGTCGGGCGCGCGCGGGATGGCGATCGGGCGCAGGACGTTAATGCCGCGCCATTGCGCATTGGAGCGCGCGACGGCTTGCCGCTTCTCGAGGCCGTCGACCAGCTGGAAGGCGGCATTCAGGCTGCGGCAGCCGATGCCCTCGGCGATCTCCTTCATCAGCGGCGGGACACCGTTGATCTCCTCGTATCCGACGATGAAGCGCAGCGCGTCCTGCTGGCGGAGCGTGAGGCTGATCATGCTGACAGCCCCCCGATGCGAACGAAGTGCAGCGGCTCCCCGAATGGCGAACGCGGCACGGGCAGGGGCGCAAGCGCCTGAAGCTTGCTGGTGTTGGTCGGAAACGAGCGGCGCAGCTTGCGCATCTCCAGAAGTTCGCCGACCACGCCCTGAGTGGTCTGGAGATCGCCACCGAACTGGCCGTCTGCGACTTCGAAAGTCGAAGGCCCGCGTCCATGCTTCATCTCGAAGCCGGTGATGAACCGCAGCGCATCCTGCTGGCGCGGTGTAAGCAAATATCTTCGACCTCGTCCCTGAGAGCTGCCTCAGCGGTCTCTTCGAAGTGCCTGACGCGGTCCCAGCGCGCCTTCACCGCGAGCTGCTGCTGCGACAGGTTGCCATGCTCGCGCGCGATCCGGTCCTGCGCGGCGGTCACCAGCGCGGCGGTGAACTTGGCCCGCTCAATGGGCCCCAGCGGGCGCCGGTGCAGGTTCTCCGAGGCCTCCAGATCGGCGAGGTCCTCGGGCTTGCCGTTCACCTCGATCGCGAAGACCGTGATGCCCTCCATCAGGGCGCCCGTCAGGCGGTGCATCCCGGTCACCAGTCGCCACGGCTTCTTGCCCTCGGCGACGACGTCCTCGATCGTCTTGCTCGGCAGGTTGCGCGCCACCTTGATCGGGTCGCGCTGGCCGTCGACCGCCATCAGGCGACCAAGCGCCGCAGCCTTGTCCTCGTGGAGGAAGCCGATCCGCTCGGGGATCAGCACGTCGGCAGGCGCAAGCTCCAGCAGCTGCGCGCTGGTGAGCAGCGGGCGAGCGTTCATTCCGCACCCCCACATAGACGATGCGCCGCACCTGCTGCTCCGGTAGCTTCCTCGCCACCAGCACAGGAGAACAGCCCATGTCGAATGCCGACCTCAACTCGATCGAGCAGCTGCGCGAGCAGCTTTACGCCCTGCAGCAGCTCGTCCTCGCGCAGTGCGTTGCGCTCGGCGCTGCCGACCGCCCCACCGTCGATGCCGCGCTGCTGATCGCCGCAGGGCAGGCCGACTCCCTGCTCGCGCAGGGGCGCGTTCTGGCCGGCCAGCGGCTGGCGATGCTGACCGAGGAGGTGCGCAAGTGCCTCGATTGAGGCCTGCGCCTGCCGGGTCGCGGTCTTCAGGCGGATCGCCCGAAGGGTCAGCCGCACCACGTTGGAATCGGCGAAGCCGGTGTCGATCATGCCGCCACCGCCTTCCCGCGGCCGGAAAGCCGCTTGGCGTCCTCGGCCTCAATCTTGTCGAGCTCGCGATACAGCGCCTCGACCGAATGCAGGTTGGCCCCGACCGGGTCCGGGTTCCGGGGCGTCTTCCTCCACTTGAAGAAGGTATCCGGGGAGATGCCCGCCCTGCGGCAGAGCTCGGCGATGGAAACCCGCGAGGCTTTCGCCCGCCGCTCGATTTCCCTGACGATCGATTGCTGTTCCATGCCTCGGGCGGTAGCGTAATTTCTTACGCCCCTCAACGTATTTTTTTCCGCTCCGATTTACGCACCGGAATTGGTAGCGCCCTGCAATGTCTGGCATAGAAGAAGACATGCAGCTGGTCCGCGCGCTCGTGGACTTTGCTGGCGTTTCCTCTGCCCAGGTTGCGGCCAAGGCCAAGGTCAGCCCGCGCACGATCCAGCGGATGACCAACGGATCCGCTGAGGCGCGGCTCAGCGCCTCGACCCTCGAGCGACTTCGCGCCGCCTATCCCACATTCCCCGGCTGGCCTGGCGTTCGCCCAGGAGAAGAGCGGCAGGCTTTCACCTATCCCGACTACATCATCGAAAAGCCGTCCGACGAGGACACCGTCGAGCTGGACCAGATCGATCTTCGCTATGGCATGGGCGCGAGCTTCACCGACAGCCCCGTCGCGGTCGAGCGCCGGCCGTTCTCGCGCGGGTGGTTGCGGTCGATCACTGCTACCGCCCCCCGCCATCTGTTCTGGGCGATCGGCGACGGCGACAGCATGGAGCCGACCATCCGCAGCGGCGAGGTCATCCTGATCGACCGATCGCAGGACACGCCCCGCATGGATGACGGGATCTGGGCGGTCACTCACGGCGAAGTCGGCATGATCAAGCGCCTGCGCCAGCTTCCTGGCGGTGCGGTCGAGCTCCACAGCGACAACCACCTGGTTCGCCCGCAGACAGCTGTCGACGGCGAGCTGCATGTGATAGGCCGCGTCATCGCAGTGGTAAGGAGGCTATGATGTTCATTCTTCAGGCAATTGCCCTCGCGCTCGCAGCGCAGGCCGCCGAACCGGCCCCGATCAACTCGGGCACCGCAGAAGAAGGCGGCAAGATCATCCTCTATCGCCGCGGATCGGTGGTTGGCGCCGCGCTGGGATGCCCGATCCGGTACAAGGGCAACGAGCTGGTGGAGCTCGGCCGCAGCAAGGCGTTCGAGTGGCAGGTCAAGCCCGGCCGCTACATCCTCGAGAACAAGACCAGCAGCGTCGAGGTGACCGTCGAGCCTGGCGAAACCCGCTATGTTCGCTGCCAGATCAAGAGCGGCTTCATGACCGGCCGGGCCGATCTGCAGATCGTTGACGGCACAGAGTATGAAGAGCTGAAGGATCAGTTCGAGGCCCCGGGCACCTGAACATGCGCCCCGGTTTGATCGTGCTCGCGTCCGCAGGCGTGGTTGCGCTTGGCACCGGAGGCTATTTCGCCAACGAGTGGCGGGTCTGCCGCGGCATGGAACAGGATTTCCTCAGATCCGTCGAAAGCTACACCTCGCATGTCTATGCTGGCGCGCTCGCTCGCACCGTCGGGGTCGAAGTCGATCGGGAGGAGCAGGAAAGCCTGCGGGACCTCAGCTTGAAAGTGCAGCAGATGCAGCTCACAGCCATCTACGAGCGGTGCGGCGACGAGGCTGGCAGGGCGGCGGCGGACCTTGCATCGGATGAGGTTCGGGACAGCATGAAGGACGTGCTTTCGATCCCATGACGGGGCCGAAAAACCCGCCCACTTCGCCGCGGCCACTCTGAGCGCGCAGTCCAGCTCGATCGGCTTCCTCACCCGCAGAAATCCGCCGTTCCGGTTGCCTGGAGCGGGATCAGCCGCCGATCTCCGCGCGCTGTCCCGGTTGTGTCCCACTTCGCGGCCCTCTCGGCCCCCTGCGAGAACCGCCCTAGAAGCCTCTCAGAGGCCCATGAATGGCGGATTTCCGCGCCTCAGAAGGGCATCCCATCAGATCGCGGCACTCCAGCCGCTTGCGTCATTTGATCGTCTAAATGGGCCATCACTCTAGACACAGGACGCGATCGCCAATTTTTTCGCGCTCCTCATCAATGCCGCAGAAACCCGCCAGTTTTGGTCCGCCCAAACCCGGGCAATCCCACAAAATCCCGCTCGACGACACTCCAGAACGTCCTGTCATCTAACACGCCCCCGCGGCGCGATCAATGGAGCCAGTCCCGAGGAACCGAGAAGAACCGGCGCTGGAGAACCGTGGCGCTCGGCCTTCGGCCTCTGACGACGAATTGACAGGCCTGCCAGTAGAACTGGTCGTCGCCGCGCCTCTCCACCATCAGCTCAATCCGTCGATCGCGGCCCAGCATCGCCAGCCGAGGGCGCGGGCGCGGCGGGGGTTCATCCCGCCCAGCGCGATCACAGGCAGCCCTGCCGCCTGCGCCAGCAGTCGGAAACGCACGGCACCCAGCACCCCGCCGCCCGGGTGCGATCGGGTCGGGAAGACCGGCGAGAGCAGCGCCGCATCCGCCCCCAGCCGCGCCGCCAGCCCGAGCTCGGCCATGCTGTGCGCGGTGGCGAGGTGAACCAGGCCACGGCGGCGCGGCCACAGCGCCCGGGGCGCGCCATAGATCCCGTCCGCCCCCCACTCGCGCGCGGTGAGGGCCGAATCCGCGAGCACGATCCGGTGCCCGCGCGCCCGCGCCGCCCGCCGCAGCGCGCGGAATCGCGCCAGGCGCTCCGGCCCGTCCAGATGATAGTGCCGGTAGATCAACCCCGAGCCGCGCGGCAGCGCGGCGAGGGCCCGCTCGAGAACCGCATCGTTTCTCGCGTCGGAGATCAGCCACAGGGCGGGGAGGGTCTTTGCGCGGGGCACGCACCCGCTATAGAGCGCCTCGATGGAAAACGCAGCAGCCACCCGCCTCGCCGAAGTCCGCGCCAACATCGCGCGGATGTGCAAGCCCGCCCGCCGCGAGGCGTCCTCGGTCACGCTCATCGCGGTGAGCAAGACCCATCAGGCCGAGACGATCCAGCCGCTGATCGACGCCGGCCAGCGCGTGTTCGGCGAGAACCGGGTGCAGGAGGCAGAGGGGAAATGGCCCGCATTGAAGGCGGCGCATCCCGGTATCGAGCTGCACCTCATCGGCCAGCTGCAATCGAACAAGGCGGAAGAAGCCGTGGCGCTGTTCGATTATATCCACTCGCTCGACCGTCCAAGACTGCTGACCGCGCTCGCAAAGGCGATGGACAAGGCCGGGCGGCAGGTGCCGTGCTTCGTGCAGGTCAATATCGGCGACGAGCCGCAGAAGGGCGGCTGCCCGATCGCCGAGCTGCCCGACTTTCTCGCGCAGGTGCGGGTGGCCGGCATCCCGCTTGCCGGGCTGATGTGCATTCCCCCCGCCGACACCGAGGCGGCGCCCTTCTTCGCGCTGCTGGCCAAGCTGGCCGCCGACAATGGCGTGACCGGCCTCAGCATGGGCATGAGCGGGGATTACGAGACCGCGGTGATGCTCGGCGCGACCCACGTGCGGGTCGGCACGGCGCTGTTCGGCGCGCGCGGCTGACGCCCTCTCCGCCACGAAAAAGGGCGCCCCGTTGCCGGAGCGCCCTCTTTATCGTTTCCTAAGGTAACCCTCAGAACTCGAACATCGCCTCGATGCCGACGTTCCGGCCGCGCATCAGCGGCGAGAAGGTGCCGGCCTGCGGACGCGCACCGAAGGGGATGCGCTGGCCGCTCGAGTTCGGGCCGCCGAAGGGCACCTGGGTGTCGCCGCCTTCCTGGACCTGGTCGAGCAGGTTGCGCCCGTAGAGCGACAGCGACAGGCCATCGATCGGGGTGTTCCAGGTGATGTTGGCTTCCAGGTTGCTGAGGTCGTTCAGCCAGCCGAGGTTGTCGTCGGTGTAGGCCGCCTTGTCGCGATACTGGTAGTTCACGCGGGTCAGGATGCTGCTGCTGCCCAGATCCCAGTCGTGGATCAGGCCCGCGCCCACCGTGATCGGGGGGACGCGCGGCAGGCTCAGGTCGAGGTCGGCATCGTTGATGACGCCGTCGCCCGAGATGTCGAACAGCACCCGGTCATAACCGGCATCGATGATCCCGATGTTGGCGGTGAAGGCGAGCGAATCCGACACGCGCATGCGCGCCTCGGCCTCGAAGCCGGTGATGGTGGCATCGGCGGTGTTGAGGATGTTCTGCACCACGCCCGCGCCCGGATCGGCGAGGTTCACCTCGCGCTGCATGTTGCCGACCTTGGTGACATAGCCCGCGACGTTGATCGTGAAGCTGCCGTCCGCGGTCTGGAACTTGCCGCCCAGTTCGTAATTGTCGACCTGCTCTTCGTCGAAGCCGAGCGAGCCGGTCGCGAGGAAGGCGCGGTTGAACACCGGGACGTTGGTGATGCGGAAGTTGTAGCCGCCCGAACGGAAGCCGCGGCTCCAGTGCCCGTAGACCTGGCCGGCATCGAATTCGTACTGCAGGCCGAGCTTGGGCGAGACGTTGCGGAACCGCACGCGGTCGGTGAAGCCGTTGGTCTCGGTCGCCGGGTTGAACGGCCGGGTGCCGGTCGGGCAGAGCGGCGCGGTGATGAAGGAACAGGGCGCGCGCGGCGTGATGTAGGTCACTCCGGCGTCCTTGGTTTCCTGGTTCCAGCGGATACCGGCGATCAGCGACAGGTTGTCGACGAATTCCCACTGGGCGTTCGCGAACAGGCCGATCACCTCGTGGTTCTGGCGGCCGCCGCCGAAGAAGCGGGGGGGCTGCAGCGCAGGCGGAAGGTCGCGGCGCAGGGTGCGCACTTCGGTGTAGGCGAGATCCTGTTCGAACCAGAAGCCGCCCAGCGTCAGATCGAGGCTGTCGAACGACATCGCGTAGCGCAGTTCGTTCGAGTACTGCTCCTGCGCGGTTTCGGTGTTCGAGTGGAACAGGAAGCGCGGGGTCGCGTCGATGTCGCCGTTGGTGGTGGCGTCATACTTGCGCCAGCCGAACACGTTGGTGAGCGTGCCGGGGCCGATGTCGACGGTCGCGGTGAGCGAGCCGGTCCAGATCTCGTTGGCATAGGCGCCCGGCTCGTCGATCGAGAAATCGAACGAGTTGCGGTCGAAGAAGGCGCGGTTCTGGCCCGAGGGGCCGTCGCCATCGCTCTCGAAGTAGTCGAGCTTGCCCAGCAGGGTCAGGCCGCCGAGGCGCGCTTCGAGCGCGCCGCGCAGAATCTTGGTTTCCGCCGCGCCGTGGTTCGAATTGTCGAACAGGTTGCGGAAGTAGCCTTCGTCCTTGTTGTAGTAGGCGCCGACCTTGAACAGCAGCACGTCCTCGACGATCGGGCCGCTGAGCACGCCGCTGACCGTGTAGTTGGCGCCGCCGCGGCCGCCATCGACCGGGCCGTCGACTGCCGCGCGGAACTTGCCGCGGAAGTCCTCGGTCGGGTTGCCGGTGTTGATCACCACCGCACCGCCGGTCACGTTGCGGCCGAACAGCACGCCCTGCGGACCGCGCAGGATCTCGACGCTGTCGAGGTCGAACAGGTCGAACACGACGCCGCCGTTGATGCCGAGATACACGCCGTCGACGAACACGCCGACGGTCGGGTCGATCGAGGGGATCGAGGAGTTGATGCCGAGGCCGCGGACGGTGAAGTTCGCTGTGCCGCGGCTGGTGCCGACCTGGTCGAGGCTGACGGTCGGAGCCTGGAACGAGAGGCCGGAAATGTCACGGATCTTGAAGGCCTCAAGCGTGCCGGCGTTGAACGCGGTCACGGCCAGCGGCACGTCCTGCACGTTCTCGGCGTCCTTGGTCTTGGTGCCGGTGACGAGGATCTCGTTGATCGCGTCGAGCGAGTTGGTGCGCTCTTGGGCAACGGGTTCCTCGGCATCCTGCGCCGCGGCGGCGAAGGGGGCCAGCGTCGCGGTGCCGAGCATGAGTGCCAGCTTGCCGAGCCGGAGGGGGCTCCGCATGGGGGTAGCGGTGGTCATGTTATAACTCTCCCTGAGTTGAGACGCGCCGCATATCAAAGAGTCACGCAATTGCAACCTATCTCGGCCCTCCTTCGACAGAGTGCCGACCCGCCCCGACTACGGTGCCCGCTCAGGCCTGTTCGAGCTGCTCCTGGCGCTGGTCACTCGCCGCCTCCAGCAGCGCCGCCTCGATTTCGGCGAGACGTTCGGGGGCCTTGACCTTCGCAGCGGTGAGATCGGTCACGTAGAAGGTGTCCGCCGCCGCCTCGCCATAGGCGGTGATGTGCGCCGAATGGACGATGAGGTTGGCCTTGTAGAGCGCGTGCGCCAGCCGGTTGAGCAGCGCCGGGCGGTCGCGCGCGGTGACCTCGATCACGGTGAAGTGGTTCGAGGCATCATTGTCGAAGCCGACGCGGGGCGCCACGTCGAAGGCCTTGGCGCGCGAATGCGCGAGCGGGCGCGCGGCGAGCTTCGGCACCAGTTCGACCTTGGCGAGCAGGGCGTCGCGGATGCCTTTCTCGATGCGCGCCATCTGGCCTGCCTCGCGGAAAGGCTGGGCGTTGTGGTCCTGCACCAGGAAGTTGTCGACCGCATAGCCCGACCGCGCGGTGTGGATGCGCGCGTCGATGATGTTCGCGCCGGCGAGGTGGATGCCGCCCGCCATGCGGTAGAACAGGCCCGGATGGTCGGCGGCAATCACGCTGACGCGGGTCGCGCCGCGCGTCTCGTCGACCTCGCAGTGGATCGAGAGGTGATCCTCGCTCGCCACCGCCGCGTCGTATTGCACGAGGTTGCTGGCGATGATGTCCTCGGGCTCGGCGATCCAGTAGGCATCGCCGAGCAGCGCGCCGACGGAATCGACGAGGTGGTCCTGGTCCCCCAGCAGCCGCGCCGCCGCGTCCTTCTTGGCCGCGACCCGCTGCTTGCGCCCGGTGCCCTTGTGGCCGAGGCGCAGGCGCTCCTGCGCGGCATCGTAGAGCTCGCCGAGGAGCTGGCCCTTCCAGCTGTTCCACGTCCCCGGCCCGACCGCGCGGATATCGACCGCGGTGAGGATCGCGAGGTTCCTCAGCCGCTCGAGGCTCTGCACCTCGGCAACGAAATCCTCGATCGTCTTGGGATCGGTGAGGTCGCGCTTCTGCGCGGTGCGGCTCATCAGCAGGTGGTGGAGCACCAGCCAGGCGACGAGATCGGTCTCCTTCTCGTCCAGCCCGAAGCGCGGCCCCAGCCGGTGCGCGACCTCGGCGCCGAGCACCGAATGATCGCCCCCGCGCCCCTTGGCGATATCGTGCAGCAGCACCGCGACATAGAGTGCGCGGCGCGATCCGAGCTTGGGAAATTCGCGGGTCGCGCGCGGGTGATCGGCGACCAGCAGCCCGCGCTCGATCTGCGAAAGAAGGCCGATGGCGCGGATGGTGTGCTCGTCGACGGTGTAGTGGTGATACATGTCGAACTGCATCTGCGCATTGACCCGGCCGAAATCGGGCACGAAGCGGCCGAACACCCCAGCCTCGTTCATCCAGCGGAGCGCCGTTTCGGGGTCCTTGCGCCCCGCCAGCAGGTCGAGGAACAGCGCGTTGGCGCGCTTGTCTCGGCGCAGCTTGCCGTCGATCAGTTTCGCATCGCGTCCCGCCTGGCGCATGGTTTCGGGGTGGATTTCCAGCCCCTCGGCCTCGGCCAGCTGGAACACCTCGATCAGCCGCACCGGATCCTGCCGGAACCACTCGTCGCCGGGCGCACGCAGCCGCCCGCCCTCGACCGTGTAGCCCTTGAACTGGCGGGGGCGCTGGGTCCAGCCGGCGAAGAAGCCGGTGCGCGGACGTTTGCGCGCGAACTCCTCGTCGAGGTGGGCGAGGAACACGCCCGTCAGGCTGCCGACCCGCTTCACCTGCAGGAAGTAGTACTGCATGAACCGCTCGACCGCGCTCTTGCCCGGGCGGTCGGCGAACAGCATCCGCTCTGCCACCTGCCGCTGGAGGTCGAAGGTCAGGCGATCCTCGGCGCGCTCGGTGATGAGGTGCATGTGGCAGCGCGCCGCCAGCAGGAAGCCCTCGGCACGGCGGAAGCTGCGATACTCGCTCTGCGTCAGCACGCCGACGTCGACCAGCTCGGCGGCGCTGTCGACCCGGTGAACATACTTGCCGATCCAGTAAAGCGTCTGGAGATCGCGCAGGCCGCCCTTGCCCTCCTTGACGTTGGGCTCGACGACATAGCGGCTGTCGCCCATGCGCTTGTGGCGGGCATCGCGCTCGGCAAGCTTGAGGGTCAGGAACTGGCGCTCGGAGCCCTTGGCGACCTCGTTCCAGAAGCGCGCGCGCAGCTCGTCGTAGAGCGCCTGTTCACCCCACACGAGGCGGCTTTCGAGCAGGGCGGTGCGGATCGTCAGATCCTCCCGCGCCATGCGGATCGTGTCCGAGACGGTGCGGCTCGAATGGCCGACCTTCAGGCCGAGATCCCACAGCAGGTAGAGCATCGCCTCGATCACCTGCTCGCACCACGGGGCGCGGCGCATCGGGGTGATGAAGGCGATGTCGACATCGGAATGGGGCGCCATCTCGGCGCGCCCGTAGCCCCCCACCGCTAGGATCGCGAGCCGTTCGGCATGGGTGCGGTTGGGCACGGGGTAGAGATGCGCGGTGACGTGATCGTGGATCACCCGCAGCAGCTGGTCCATCAGGAAGCTGAAGCCGGCGGTGACATCGTGCCCCGCCGAGGGGGTCTCCTCGAGCCGCCGCGCCAGCTCCGCACGGCCCTCGTCCAGAGCCATGCGCAGCGCGGCGACGATCGCGCCGCGCGCGCGGTCCCCGCCTGCCTCGTGGAGCGAGGCGATTTCCTCGGCCAGCGCGCGCCGGTCGATGATCGCGCGCTGGCCGGGGACGCGGCGGGGACTCATGACGACGGGCTCACGTCACGCTCACGCCGCGACGGCCTGATCGAGATAGCGGGCCTTGACCGTGCGCTTGTCGATCTTCTGCGTGCCGAGGCGCGGCAGGGCTTCGTGGGTCAGCCAGATCTGGTGTTCGAGCGGCACCTTGAAGGGCGCGATCCGTTCGAGCAGGAAGGCGCGCAGCTGAGCCGGCGTGATCGCCGGGCGGCCCTCCTTCATCGCGTAGACCGCCGCCGGCACCTCGCCGAACCGTTCGTCGGGCAGGCCGAAGACCGAGCATTCGCCGATGTCGTCATGGGCGTAGATGGCGTCCTCGACCTCGATGCAGGAGATGTTCTCGCCGCCGCGGATGATGATGTCCTTCTTGCGGTCGACGATGAACAGGTACTCGTCCGCATCGAGATAGCCGAGGTCGCCGGTGCGAAAATAGCCGTCGGCGGTGAAGGCGGCCTTCGTCGCTTCCTCGTTCTTCCAGTAGCCGCGGAAGTTCGCGACCGAGCGGATGCAGACCTCGCCCACCTGGCCCTGCGGCAGCGGCTTGCCCGCATCGTCGAGGATCGCGAGCTCCACCATCGGCTTGGTCGGCTTGCCGGTCGAACCGGGCTTGGCGAGGTAGTTCTCGTTGAAGTTGCCGCAGCCGACCGCGTTGGTTTCGGTGAGGCCGTAGCCCAGCAGCGGGAAGCCGCCGGGGAAGGCCTCCTTGATGCGGGTGACGTGCTCGACCGGGCGCGGCGCGCCGCCCGCGGCGAAGCTCTTGCAGGCCGAGAGGTCGTATTTCTCGCGGTCGGGGTGGTTGGCGATCTCGTAGCTCATCAGCGGCACGCCGACGAAATAGGTGACCTTCTCCTCGGCCATCAGCCGGATCGCGAGACCGGCGTCCCACTTGGGCATCAGCACCAGCTTGCGCACGATCGCGAAGCTCTGGAGGAACAGCGGCACCTCGCCCGTCACGTGGAACAGCGGCACGGCGACGAGCGCGCAGGGCTGTTCGGTCATCGGGCCTTCCTGGGCCTCGATGTGGACCTTGGCCATCGCGCTGACGCTGACATAGCTCATGATCCCGTGGACGACGCCGCGGTGATCGGACCATGCGGCCTTGGACTTGCCGGTCGAACCCGAGGTGTAGAGGATGGTCGCCATGTCGTCCGGCCCGAGCTGGCCGAGCATCGCCATCGCCGCGCTGGTGCCCTGCGGCACGGCCCAGACATTCGCGAGGCCTTCGGACGGCGCGTTGCCGTGCGAGAACAGCACCACCTTCGCGCCGTGGTCATGCCCCTCGAGCCGCGCGGCGCGGCCCTCGTCGGCGAGCACCAGCTTCGCCTCGGCCAGATCGATCGCATAGGCGAGCTCGTCCCCGCTCGAGAAGCCGTTGAGCAGGGTCGCGCAGCCGCCCGCCATCAGGATGCCCATGTAGGCGATCATCCAGTTGGCGGAGTTGCGCGCCGCGATCCCGACGCGGTCGCCCTTGGCGATGCCGTGGGTGGTGGCGAGCCCTTCGGCCACGCAGGTCGCGGCGGCGTAGACCTCGCCGAAAGTGAGTCGCACGTCGCCGTCGACAAGGAAGGGCATATCCTTGTTCTGACTGCAGAAATGCGCGAAATAATGGGCCAGCGTCGGGGGGGCGGCGGCGAAGGCCGGCATGGTCACCCCGTCGCGGGTGAAGGGCACGGTGGCGAAGGGCTGGCCCTCGGCCGTCAGGGCGGCGATGATCGCGTCGAGCGCATTGTCCAGCTGCGTGGGCATGCGGTGTTTCCTCTCTCTCGTTGTTGCGGCGCCCGGGACCGGTTGCGACCCGTCCCGAATGCCTGTCCCATTCCGTTCTGGCGATCCCGTGCCCCTTCCCCTGCCCCGGATGCTGTGCCAGAAGCGCCAGCGCGACCGGGGCCGTTTCGGGACCACCGTTACGGCATATCATTGCAATAAGAGGTTCGCCCCGTGCTGTCACTACTTGCCGCAAGCGGCGCCGCTGCCGATCCGATCTACTGGACCGATCTGGGTCTGAAGCCCGGCATCGAGCTGGGGTTCTTCACCCTGCGGTTCTACTCGCTCGCCTATCTCTTCGGGGTGATCTTCGCCTATTGGCACACCTCGAAGATGCTCAAGCAGCCCGGCGCGCCGATGGCGCAACGCCATGCCGACGACCTGTTCTTCTACTGCACGCTGGGCGTGATCCTCGGCGGACGACTGGGCTATGCCCTGTTCTACACCGGGGGCGACACCGGCATCCCTTCGGCCTTCACCGATTTCTCGGGCGATGGCCTGATCTCGTGGAAGCTGCTGCGGCTGTGGGACGGGGGGATGAGCTTCCACGGCGGCCTGATCGGCGTGACCGTGGCGATGGCGTGGGTGTCGTGGCAGGGCCGGCTCAACTTCATACGGGTGGTCGACTATGTCAGCGTCGGGGTGCCGATGGGGATGCTGCTCGGGCGGCTGGCGAACTTCATCAACGGCGAGCTCTACGGCCGCGGGCCGACCGACGTCCCCTGGGCGATGATCTTCCCGAGCGATCCCGCCGAACTGCCGCGCCATCCCAGCCAGCTCTACCAGGCCGGGCTCGAAGGGCTTGCGATGCTGGTCATCATGTTGGTTCTGTTCTGGTTCACCCGCGCCCGCTATCGCCCGGGGCTACTGGCGGGCGTGTTCACGCTCGGCATGGGAATTGCCCGCTTCGTCAACGAATTTTTCCGCGAGCCGGATCAACAACTGGCTGACTTTGCCGCCCGGACAGGGCTATCGATGGGCCAATGGCTGACCATACCGCTTATCCTGACTGGATTGATTGTCGTGATCTACGCGCTGCGGAAGAAGCCGCTGGGCGCGGGGACGGCGGCACCGGCCTGAAGGCCGGAGCGGACGGGTCGGCGCGCGTCTGGAAGAGCGCTCTCCGGCTGATCGACCCCGAGCCCGATGCCGCTGCGCCGGCGGTCAACCCGCGCGATGCGGCCCGCGCCGCCGCCAAGGCGCGCGCCGAGGCCGCTGCGCGCGAGAAGGCCGAGAGCCTCGCCCGCGCCAAGGCCGAGGCCGAGGAACGCTCGCGCGCCCTGAGGGAAGCCCGCGCCCGGGAGAAGGCCGAGGCCGAAGCCCGCGCCCGGGCCGAGCGCGAGGCGCGCGAAAAGGCCGCCGCCGAGGCCCGCGCAAGGAAGCAGGCAGAGGCCGAGGCGCGCGCGCGTGCCGAAGCCGAAGCGCGCGCGAGGGCTGCTGCCGAGGCTCAGGCGCGCAAGGAAGCCAAGGCGCGCGCCGTAGCCGAGGAAAAGGCCCGCCGCGAGGCCGAAGAACGCGCGCGTCGCGAGGCCGAGGCCGCCGAAGCCGCCGAGCGCGCCCGCGCCGAGGAAGAGGCGCGCCGCATCGCCGAAGCCCGCGCGAAAGCCGAGGCCGAAGCCAAGGCCCGCGCCGCAGAGGAAGCCCGGCTGAAGAAGGAAGCCGAAGCCCGCGCAAGGGCCGAAGCCAAGGCGAAGGCCAAGGCGGAAGCCGAAGCGCGCGCGAAGGCCGCGGCCGAGGAAAAGGCGCGTCGCGCCGCCGAGGAGAAGGCCCGCCGCGAAGCCGAAGCGAAAGCGAAGGCCGAGGCCGAGGAGAAGGCCCGCAAGGAAGCCGAGGAAGCGGCCCGCCTTGCCGCCGAGGAACAGGCCCGCCGCGAGGCCGAGGAGGCCGCCGCCGCCGAAGCCGCCCGGATCGCCGCCGAGGCCGAGGCCGCCGCTGCCGCCGAGCGCGCCGCCGCCGAGGCGGCCGCGGCCGAACAGGCGCGGCTCGAGGCGGAAATGCTCGCCCGCGCGCAGGTCGACGTTCCCGCCACCATGAAGCGCCTGATCCGCGAGACCGGCCCCGTCAGCCTCGCGCAGTTCATGGGCGAGAGCAACGCGCGCTACTACGCCAGCCGCGATCCGCTCGGCGAACAGGGCGATTTCATCACCGCGCCCGAGATCAGCCAGATGTTCGGCGAGCTGATCGGGCTGTGGCTGGCCGACCTGTGGGTGCGCATGGGCAGCCGCAAGCGCATCCACTATGTCGAGCTCGGCCCCGGGCGCGGCACGCTGGCGAAGGACGCGATCGGGGCGGCGGCGCGCTACGAATTCGCGCCCGAGATCCACTTCGTCGAGACCTCGGCGAGCCTCCGGAAAATCCAGCGCGAGGCCTTCCCCGATTGCCACCACCACCACGATATCTCGACCCTGCCCGAAGACGCCCCGCTGCTGATCGTCGCCAACGAGTTCTTCGACGCGCTGCCGATCCACCAGCTCGTGCGCTCCGCCGATGGCTGGTTCGACCGCATGGTGGGGCTCGAGGGCGAGAACTTCACCTTCGTCGCCGGCAAGGAGCGGATGGACCACATCGTCCCGCCCAGCTGGACCAGCGCCGCGCAGGGCGCGATGATCGAGACCAGCCCCGCCGCCGTCGCGCTGATGGCCGAGATCGCCCGGCGCCTGAAGGAGCAGGGCGGCGCGGCGCTGGTGATCGATTACGGCCACCTCGAGCTGCGCTCGGGTTCGACCTTGCAGGCCCTCAAGGCGCACCAGAAGGTCGATGTCTTCGCCCACCCGGGCGAGGCCGACATCACCGCACATGTCGATTTCGAGCTGCTCAAGCAGGTCGCAGAGGATCACGGCGCCGACGTGATGGGCCTCACCTACCAGGGCGAATGGCTGCGCCAGATGGGCATCGACACGCGCATGGAGGCGCTCCAGCGGCGCAATCCCAAGGAAGGCCAGAAAATCCAGCGCCAGCGCGACCGGCTGGTCGAGGACAACCAGATGGGCACGCTTTTCAAGGTGCTCGGGATCTGCGGGCGGCGCTGGCCGTTCGGGGTGGGGTTCGCATGAGGATGACGAGGATGACGATGACCAAGGGACGCGTGTTGGCGCTGGCGCTGGGCCTCGCCGGAATCGCTTCGCCCGCACTGGCGAGCGGGCCGATCACGGGGCGCTGGGTGACGGGCGAGAAGGACGCGGTGGTGGCGATCGCCAAGTGCGGCAAGTCGCTGTGCGGGCGGATCGAGCGGTTTCTGGTGATGCCCGCCGGAGGCGCCGACCAGCGCGACGTCAACAACGCCGATCCGGACAAGCGCAGCCGCAAGCTCATCGGCACCCCGATCCTCTACGGCCTCACCGAGGATGCCGGGGTGTGGCGCGGGCAGGTCTACGATCCCAAGAGCGGGCGCACCTACACCTCCGAAGTGCGCCGCAAGGACGGCGGCACGCTGGAGGTGAAGGGCTGCTTCGGCCCGCTGTGCCAGACGCAGGTGTGGAAGAAGGCGTCTTGATTGGGGCACGCCCTCCGGCGTGCCATATCCTCGCTCACGCGGTCTGACGACCGCGTCGCTGCGGGCGGCCGGTTGGCCTTGCGGTCGCTATGCGACCGGATCGGCCCTCCATCGTCAAGGTCAGAGCCCGGCCTGTTTCGCCAGTTCCTCCGCCGCCTGCCGGGGCGTCAGCTTGCCCGCGTCCTCGCGGTCGACCGCGAAGTTCGCCTCGCGCATCGCTTCGACGCTGATCGCGCCGATCAGCGGGCGGAGCGCGGCCAGCACGCCCTCGTCCCCGGCGATGCGGGGGGAGAGCATCAGCAGCGCATCGTAGCTCGGCAGCGCACCTTCGGGGTCGGTAAGCACCACCAGCCTGTCCGCCGCGATCCGCCCGTCCGAGGTGTAGGCGCTGATCACGTCCGCCTCGCCCGAGGCCAGGGCATTGTACATGAAGGTCGGAGCGAAGTTGCGCGTCTCGCCGAACCGCAGCCCATAGGCATCGCGCACCGCGATCCATTCAGGCCGCTCGAAGAACTCGGGGTCGCCTCCGACGGTCAGCCGCGGTCCGACCGCGACGAGGTCGGCAAGACTGGCAACGCCGAGCGCCGCGGCGCGGTCCTGCCGCATGGCGAAGGCATAGGCGTTCTCGAAGCCGAGGCGGCCCAGCACCCTGACCTTGTTCTCGCGCATCTCCCAGTCGCGGATGGTGGTGTACATCGCCTCGCGCCCCGGGTTGTCGGTGCGCTTGAGGTAGTTGGTCCAGATCGTGCCGGTGTAGTCGACCGAGATATCGACGCTCGAATTCGCCACCGCCGAATGCACCACGGCGCTCCCCAGCCCGTCGCGATATTCGACCGCGTAGCCCGCCGCCTCGAGGCGCTGGCCGATCAATTGCGCAAGGATGTACTGCTCGGAGAAGGACTTGGCGGCGATGACGATGGTGTCCCTGTCCTCGCCGTCCGCCTGGGATGCGAGTGCGGCGGTGACCCCCGCCACCACCGCCATCAGGGCACCCGCCCATTTCCAGCGCCGGCGCTCGTCGATGCCGCGTTCGATCCACCAAAGGAGCCAGTCGGCCACCAGCGCCAGCCCCGCGCTCACCAAACAGCCCGCGACGACCAGCGCCCAGTTCTGGGTCTGTAGGCCGGCAAAGATCGGATCGCCGAGGCTCGGCTGGCCGATGGTGGTGGCGAGCGTCGCCGCGCCGATGGTCCACACGCTCGCGGTGCGGATGCCGGCCATGATGAAGGGGGCGGAGAGCGGTGCCTCGACCAGCACCAGCTTCTGCCACTTGGTCATGCCGACGCCGTCGGCGGCCTCGAGCACGCCGGGATCGAGATTGGCCTGCGCGGTCACCGCGTTCCTGAGGATCGGCAGCAGCGCATAAAGCGTCAGCGCCATCAGCGCGGGCAGGAATCCCAAGGTCGGCAGCCCCTCTCCGAATACGGCCCGCAGGGAAAGAAGCAGCGGGAAGAACAGTGCCAGCAGCGCGAGCGCGGGGATGGTCTGGACGAGGCTGGCAAGGCTCAGGGCGAGCCGCGAGACCACCGAGGAGCGCCCGGCCCACACGGCCAGTGGCAGGGCGATCAGCATGGCAAGCCCGATCGCGCTGGCCGAGAGCACGACGTGCGCCGCCAGCTTGTCGCCGAGGCCGGGAAGGATGTGCCAGATCTCGCGCATCAGCCCCCGCGCTCCCCGGGCGCATCCATCGCTGCCAGCCGCTCGGCTTGTTCGCGCGGGACGCTGGCGAGACGCTGCGCGACCGCTCCGCCCTCCCCTGCCAGCAGCGCGCGCGGCGTTGCGTCGGCGACCAGCGCGCCTGCGTCCATCACCAGCACCCGGTCGGCGAGCAGCAGCGCCTCGGCCATGTCGTGCGTCACCATGATCGTGGTGAGGCCGAGCGTCTCGTGCAGCTCGCGCACCTTGCGGCCCAATGCGTCGCGGGTGAGCGGATCGAGCGCGCCGAAGGGCTCGTCCATGATCAGCAGTTCCGGCCCGCCTGCCAGCGCGCGCGCGACGCCGACGCGCTGGCGCTGCCCGCCGCTGAGTTCGTCTGGCATCCGGGCGGCGAAGGCGGGGTCGAGCTCCACCAGCCGCAGCAGTTCGGCGATGCGTTCGGGGGGCAGCTTCTCCCCGGCGAGGCGCGGGCCGATGGCGATGTTCTCGGCCACCGAGAAATGCGGGAACAGGCCGATGCCCTGAAAGACATAGCCGACCCGGCGGCGCAGGCGCGCGGGCGGGAGCGCAGTAACGTCCTCGCCCCCGAACAGCACGCGTCCCTCGCTCGGTGTGACGAGCGTGTTGACGGTCTTGAGCAGCGTCGACTTGCCCGATCCCGAGGCGCCGACCAACGCGACGAAGCTGCCTTGGGCGATGTCGCAGGTGACGCCGCGAACCGCCGTGACCTCGCCGAAGCGGCAGATCACCCCGTCGAAGCGGAGCAGGGGCGAGGCGGTCGTCATTCGCGCTGAGGATTAGCGAGGTTCGGCCCAGCGCGCCAGCGTCCCCGATTGGCCTTTGCGCTCACCCTTGCTATGCGAGGCCGCAGAACAATCATTGCCCGGCGAGGAACGATTCATGCGCGCCACCCCCGATTTCGACTTCCAGCTCGGCGAGGCCGCCGAGATGATCCGCGACAGCGCCGCCCGCTTCGCCGACGAGCAGATCGCCCCGCTAGCCGAACGCACCGACCGCGAGGACCGCTTTCCCCGCGAGCTGTGGGAGCCGATGGGCGCGCTGGGCTTGCACGGCATCACGGTGGAGGAGGAATGGGGCGGGCTCGGCCTCGGCTATCTCGAACACGTGATCGCGGTCGAGGAGGTCTCGCGGGCGAGCGCCAGCGTCGGCCTCTCCTACGGCGCGCATTCCAACCTCTGCCTCAACCAGATCCGCCGCTGGGGGAACGATGAACAGAAGGCGAAGTACCTCCCCAAGCTGATCTCGGGCGAACACGTCGGCAGCCTCGCCATGTCCGAAGCCGGCGCCGGGTCGGACGTGGTCTCGATGAAGCTGAAGGCCGACGCGGTGCAGGGCGGCTATGTCCTCAACGGCACCAAGTTCTGGATCACCAACGCGCCCGAGGCCGACACGCTGGTGGTCTATGCCAAGACCGATGGCCACGCAGGCAGCCGCGGCATCACCGCCTTCCTGATCGAGAAAGGCGACGAGGGCTTCGCGATCGGCCAGAAGATCAGCAAGGTCGGCATGAAGGGCTCCCCCACCGCCGAGCTGGTGTTCTCCGACTGCTTCATCCCCGAAGAGCGCGTGATGGGCCCGGTCAACGGCGGGGTCGGCGTGCTGATGAGCGGGCTCGATTACGAGCGCGTGGTGCTCGCCGGGCTCCAGCTTGGCATCATGCAGGCGTGCCTCGACACCGTGATCCCCTACCTTCGCGAGCGGAAGCAGTTCGGTAAGCCGATTGGCTCGTTCCAGCTGATGCAGGCCAAGGTCGCCGACATGTATGTCGCCCTGCAATCCGCGCGCGCCTATACCTATGCGGTGGCGAAGGCTTGCGATGCCGGGCAGACGACGCGCTTCGATGCGGCGGGGGTGATTTTGCTGGCGTCGGAAAACGCCTTCAAGGTCGCCGCCGAAAGCGTGCAGGCGCTGGGCGGTGCGGGCTACACCACCGACTGGCCGGTGGAACGCTACATGCGCGACGCCAAGCTGCTCGACATCGGCGCGGGGACGAACGAGATCAGGCGGATGCTGATCGGGCGGGAATTGATCGGGGCGCAAGCATGAGCACCAACAAGGAATTTATGGCCTGGGATTACCACCTCGCGTCGGAGGGGCACACGATCCCCAACCCCGATTTTCTGCGGGCCAAGCTCAACCAGTTCTATGTGCAGGGCTGGTCCCTTCTGACGGCAGTTCCCTACACGGAACGCGGACAGGAGGGCTTCACGACAGGCATCATGCATTACATGGATCGGGTCGCAAGGCCATGACCGCCCCCACCCTCACCACCAAGCTCGATCGCGAAAGCCCCGAAGCCAAGGCCCGCTTCGCGCATAACCATGCCCTCGCGCAGGAACTCCGCGCGCGGGTGGCCGAGGCGGCGCTCGGCGGGCCGGAGAAGCATCGCGAGCGTCACGTCTCGCGCGGCAAGCTGCTGCCGCGCGAGCGGGTCGAACGCCTGCTCGATCCGGGTTCGCCCTTTCTCGAAGTCGGGCAGTTGGCGGCGAACGGAATGTATGAGGGCGACGTCAACGGCGCCTCGATCATCTGCGGGGTGGGCCGCGTCTCGGGCCGCCAGTGCATGATCGTGTGCAACGACGCGACCGTGAAGGGCGGCACCTACTACCCGATGACGGTGAAGAAGCACCTGCGCGCGCAGGAGATCGCGCAGGAGAACCGCCTGCCGTGCATCTATCTCGTCGACAGCGGCGGGGCGAACCTGCCGCACCAGGCCGAGGTCTTCCCCGACCGCGACCACTTCGGGCGGATCTTCTTCAATCAGGCGAACATGAGCGCGCTGGGCATCCCCCAGATCGCCTGCGTGATGGGCTCCTGCACCGCGGGGGGCGCTTACGTCCCCGCCATGTCCGACGAGACGGTGATCGTCCGCAATCAGGGCACGATCTTCCTCGCCGGCCCGCCGCTTGTGAAGGCCGCGACCGGTGAGGAGATCAGCGCCGAGGACCTCGGCGGCGGCGATCTGCACGCCAAGAAGTCCGGCGTGGTCGATCACTTGGCCGAGAACGACGAGCACGCGCTCACCATCGTGCGCGACATCGTCAGCCATCTGGGCGCGAATACCGGGGCGGCGGCGGACATCGCGCTGAAAGACCCGCGCCCGCCCAAGTTCGATGCCGAAGACCTCTACGCCCTCATCCCCGAGGATGTGCGCGCGCCCTATGACGTGAAAGAGGTGATCGCGCGGCTGGTCGACGGCAGCGAGTTCCACGAGTTCAAGGCGCATTACGGCGCCACCCTCGTCTGCGGCTTTGCCCATATCTGGGGGATGCCCGTGGCGATCCTCGCCAACAACGGGGTGCTGTTCTCCGAGAGCGCGCAGAAGGGCGCGCATTTCATCGAGCTAGCCTGCCAGCGGCGCATCCCGCTGCTGTTCCTCCAGAACATCTCCGGCTTCATGGTCGGCGGGAAATACGAGGCGGAAGGCATCGCCAAGCACGGAGCGAAGCTCGTCACCGCGGTCGCCACCGCGACCGTCCCCAAGGTCACGGTTGTGATCGGCGGCAGCTTCGGGGCGGGGAACTACGGGATGTGCGGGCGCGCCTACTCGCCGCGCTTCCTGTTCACCTGGCCCAACGCGCGCATCAGCGTGATGGGCGGCGAACAGGCCGCGAGCGTCCTCGCCACCGTCCACCGCGACGCTGACTCGTGGACCCCGGAACAGGCCGAGGCCTTCAAGGCCCCGATCCGCCAGAAGTACGAGGACGAGGGCAACCCCTACTACGCCACCGCCCGGTTGTGGGACGACGGCGTGGTCGACCCGGTGCAGACCCGCGATGTCCTCGGCCTTGCCTTCGCGGCGTGCCTCGAAGCGCCCATCGCCGAGCGGCCTGCCTTCGGCGTGTTCCGGATGTGAGAGGGCCTGAGATGGATAAGCAGGGTATCGCAGTAGAACTCGCAGACGTATTACTCACAAGCTTCGAGATGCAGACTGCATTTAAGATTAAAACTCAGAGCGGAACTGGAACATCATTCCTTTACGGAAAAGATCAGGGATATTTCTATGTGACCGCCCGTCATTTGATCGATGGAACTCAGGTCGGAGATTTGGTATATTTTGCCCGCGTAGATGGATGGCACGCCTCAACCGTCACAGCGATCTTTGTTCCGGACAACGAACACGATGTAGCTGTTTTCGTTACTGAATTTCCTTGGTCAGGTAAGAAGGATTTCGACACCAAAGTTAGCGTGTATCCGGGACAAGCCGTAAAGTTCTTGGGTTTTCCACATGGCTTGGATTCAAATTATCCAACACAGAATGGCTTCACTACGCCTTTGGTGCGATCCGCTCATTTCAGTGGCGTAATTGAACATAAGGGATTGCAAATCACAGTTTTGGATGGTTTCAATAATCCTGGATATTCAGGTGGCCCTTGTTACTCTTGTGGCGAGGATGGAAGACCGTCTCTGCTGGGGGTAATATCTAGCTATAGATATGAGCTTCAGAGTCACAGTCTCGTTTACAGGAAAAATTCGAGCGGCGATTTTGAGCCACTTCCAGACTACATGGTTAAATTGAACAGCGGGATGGTCTACATCACAGGTAGGAAGGACTGTGACGAGCTATTCGCCAAGGTTAATCAGTTTCAGCCTCAGCCAAGTGGCTTCTGAGCCGCTATGCCGCTTCTGCTGAAGCCCTCCCCCGCCCACTTGCGTAGCTAACCCAAGTTAGGCCACAAGGGGCCTGCCTTTGGGAGGGGCGCATCTTGCATACACCGATCACCCCCGTGCCGGAGCGCGCGCCCACGCTGCTCTCGCGCATCGTGCGCCGGATCATCCTCGCGATCTGGTACATCAAGGGCTGGAAGATCGAAGGCGCCTTTCCGAACGGCATCCGCAAGTGCGTCATTGCGGGCGCGCCGC
Source organism: Porphyrobacter sp. THAI-01a (assembly GCF_056868655.1). Taxonomy (NCBI): domain Bacteria; kingdom Pseudomonadati; phylum Pseudomonadota; class Alphaproteobacteria; order Sphingomonadales; family Erythrobacteraceae; genus Porphyrobacter; species Porphyrobacter sp. THAI-01a. The sequence goes on from NZ_CP180579.1 coordinate 3,180,419, forward strand.
ACACATCGAACTGGGACTTTGTGTTCTTCACCGGTGCCACCCACGAGGAGGGCATCAAGCCCAACTTCATGGGCAAGCACACGCTGTTCAAGGGCGTGATGAAGAACTTCATGCTCGACATGGGCGGCATCCCCGTCGATCGCCGCAGCCGGCTCAACGCCACCGAGCAGGTCGCCGCCGAATTCGCCCGCCGCGACGAGCTGGCGCTGGTGATCGCCTGCGAGGGCACGCGCAAGACGGACGGCAAGTGGAAATCCGGTTTCTACCACATCGCACGTGCAGCCAATGTTCCCATCATCCCCGCCTTCGCCGACAATGCCAATCTGGTGATCAGCTTCGGCGAGCCCTTGATTCCCAGCGGTAATTATGGCGAGGACCTCCTCAGAATCGCCGAATGGTTCCGCTCCAAGCTGCCCGATTACGAACGGTTCAAGGTGCTGGAACAGCAGGCGAGAGACATAATCGCAGGTCGCAACGATGTTTGAACTCCTCGCGCTCAACGCCGCGATCCTTCTCGTGCTGGTGCTGGTCCAGTGGGCGATCAGCGTGAAGATCGACGACGTGTCCTTCATCGACGCCTTCTGGGGCGCAGGAATGGGCATCCTTGCCGTGGCGAGCTGGCTCCACGTGCCGGGTGGGCCGGGCGATCTGGCCACGCTGATCATGGTGATGACCGCCGCCTGGGGCTTCCGGCTCGGGATCTACCTGTTCCTGCGCTGGCGCAAGGAAGGCGAGGACCGGCGTTACAAGCGGATCATGAAGGACGCCCGCGAGAAGGGCCAGTTCGCCCGCGCCGCCCTGACTCGTGTGTGGCTGATGCAGGCGGTGCTGCTGTTCATGGTCTCGAGCCCGGCGCAGGTCGGCATCCTCGCCAGCCCCGCGCCCGCGCCGATCACCCTGCTGGCCTGGGCGGGGTTCGGCCTGTGGTGCGTGGGCGTGTTCTTCGAATGGGTGGGCGACTGGCAGCTTGCGCGGTTCAAGGCCAATCCCGAGAACAAGGGCCGCGTGCTCGACACCGGGCTGTGGCGCTACACCCGCCACCCGAATTACTTCGGCGATTTCTGCGCCTGGTGGGGGATCTGGCTGACGGCTGCCTCGGCAGACTGGATCATCGGCGCTGCCACCGTGATCGGGCCGCTGTTCCTCAGCTTCACGCTCACGCGCTGGTCGGGCGTGCCGCTGCTGGAGAAGAACCTCCACAAGACCAAGGGCAACAAATACGCGGTCTACGAACGCAGGACATCGGCCTTCTTCCCCCTGCCGCCACGCTATTGAACGCCCGGGGCGCCGATGGCCTTTCCCTTGCTGCGTCGCACAAAAATCGACGAGCGGCCCTTCAATCCCGTCCGCGGTTGGCCTATGTTGGCGCTCGCGCGAGGAGGCGCGAGCGAGATGCCACTGACCGACACCGCCCGTGAAGCCGAGCGCGAGCGCATCGCGCGCCATGTTCTCGACCTCGTGAAGGAGCGGGGCGCGGAGGTTCCGTGGACCGTCGCGATGGCCGAAAGCGGCCTCACCCGGGCGCGCTTCGAGGCGCTCTTCGCCGATTACGACGACCTCTTCGATGCCGTGGCGCAGCACTGGCTCGCCCCACACATGACCGTGATGGAGGAAGTGCTGTCGAGCAACCTTCCGCCGCAGCGCAAGATGTTCGAGTTCTTCCGTCGCCGCTTCGTGATCTCGCAGGAACGCTTCCGCGCCGACCCGCACTTCTTCACGATCCTGTGCGAGATGGGCGCCGCCAATTTCGAGCGGGTGCGCTCCTATGTCGACCTTGCCGACCACTACCTGTGCGAACTGATCGCCGAGGCCCAGGCAGAGGGCTTCTTTGCCGGGCTCGAGATCGACGAGGCGCTGTCGCTGATCAACCAGATGATCAGCAACTACACGCTGCCCGATGCGCTGATCTACCTCGGCGACAGGCTGACCGAGCAGAAGCTGGCGCGGATCGTCGACACGATGTTCATCGGCCTGTCGGGCGAGGCGGGCGCGCATGCCTCGGGGGTGAACACGCTCAAGGTGGCGTCCTAGCCTTCGCCCCACCACGCGCTGGCCGGATCATCCCCGCCCCGGCCGCCGCGCCGGCGGAGGCCATCGAACAGCCCGCCTTCCAGCTGCATGGTCGCGGGGCGGGAGCTGTTCCAGTCCATGACATAGAGCCGCTCGGCGATGCGCCAGCGGCCCTCGCGCTTTGCGAGCCGGTCGAGATAGCGGCCGCCGACGACGAGTTCAACCTCGCCCTCGGGCACAGGAATGATGTGGAGCGCGACGCAGTTGGTCTCCGCGCGGGCGGTGTCGCCATCCACCCGCATCACGGTATTGCCGATGTTGTGCTGGGTCAGCCGCATCGCGCCGAGACCGGCCATCAGGCCCGGGATCACCTCCGTGACCGGCCTTGCCCCGTCCCCGTAGTCGATCATCGCATCGGGGGTGAAGGCGGCGGCGAGCTGTTCGGGGTCGCAGCGGTCGATCCCGCGGCAATAGAGCGCGAGGGTCTCGGCGATCGCCAGCCGGTCGGCGATTTCGGTCGTGTTCATGCACCGCAGATTACCCCGCGGCGGCGCGGCGGGGGACTGCCGAAAGCGTCAGCGGCGCGGATCGCGCTTGAACTGCAACACGTTGGCGGGGAGCTTGCGCGGCGGCGGTCGCAGGCGCTTTTCGGCCAGCGCATACTTGAGCGCCGCGCCGGTCATCGTGCCCGAGACGACGAGGATCACCCCCGCCCAGAACCAGTGCGGCAGGCCCAGCACCGCGGCGATAGAGCCGGTGTCGGACAGCATCGCCTGCCCGCCGATCTCGACCTGTTCGGTGAACAGGTAGCCCCAGTCGCGCAGGGCGCTCATCGCCCCGAGCACGCCGAGGAACTGGAGGCTGAAACGGGTCCATGCGGGCGAGCCGCGCCAGGCGACGAGGCCGATGATCCCCGCCACCAGCGGCAGGGTCCACCAGCCCGTCGCCGAGCGCACCCAGATGCCGGTGCTGGCAAGGATCGCCGCCGCCACCAGCCACAGCACCGGCCGCCATGCGAGCGGGTGGGCGCTGGCGACGATCAGGCCCGCGCCCGCTGCGCTCGGCGCCAGCGGGCCACCCGCGGCGATCGCGGCATGGACGAAGCGCGAGGCATCGCCGTCGACCCGGCTCTCGGCCACGCCCGAGCCGTTGGCGAAGATCAGCAGCTGCTCGAAGTGCTGGCCGAGCGCCAGCGCGGTCAGGCCGTGGCCCATCTCGTGGAACCACGTCGTCAGGATCGCGAAGGGATAGATCAGGTAGGCGCCGAAAGGCAGGGCGGGGAGCATCGTCACCACCAGCCCGGCGACCACCAGCCGCCCGATCGCCTCGCCCTGCGAGCCCGGGGTCACCAGCGGCTGCATCGGCTCAGCCCACGGTCACGGCATCGGGGGTGTGTCCCGAGGCGTCGACCCGTATATCGTCCTGGCGCGACGCCTCCTCGTCCTCCTCGCGCTGTTCGCGCAGGATCGACCAGCTGGCGAGGAACAGCCCCGCCACCAGCGGCCCCAGCACGATGCCCGAAAAGCCGACGAGGCTGATGCCGCCCAGAGTGGTGATGAGGATGATCCAGTCGGGAATGCCGGTGTCGCGCCCGACGAGGATTGGGCGCAGGACATTGTCCGCCGAGGAGATGATGAAGAAGCCGGTCAGCAGCACGAACAGACCCTGCCACGTCGCGCCCGAGATCAGCAGCCAGATCCCCGCCGGCACCCACACCGCGCCCGATCCGATCACCGGCACCAGCGCGAAGATCGCCATCACCACCCCGAACAGCAGCGCGGAAGGCACGCCCGCGATCATCAGCGTGATCCAGCCGAGCGTGCCCTGCACCAGCGCCACCACGCCCGTGCCCTTGATCGTCGCACGCACGATGCCGAGGAAACGCTCGGCCAGACGGTCGGCAATGCTGCGCTCGACCGGGACGGCGCAGAGCACCGTGCGGCCGATCCGCTCGCCGTCGCGCAGGAGGAAGAACATCACGTAGAGCGCGACGCCGAAGGACAGGATGAAGCCCAGAGCCTCGCTGCCGATCGTCACTGCCTGGGTGGCGATCATCCCGGCGCTCTGGGTGAGGAATTCCTGAAGGCAAGTCTGGATCATGGTGATGTCCGCCCACCCGCTGCGGTCGACCGCATCGCGCGCGATTTCGGGGAGCGCGGTGTAGAAGGTGTCGAACCACGCGGCGAGATCGAGCGGCTGCTTTTGCAGCGTCGCCACCAGCATGATCGCCTGCTCGACCACCATCGTCGCGATCCAGCCGAAGGGGACCAGCACGAGGATGAAGATAACCAGCAGCGAAAGGCCCGCGGCCGGATTGCGCCGCCCGCGCAGCCGCCGCAGGATAGTGCGGTAGAGCGGCTGGAACATGATCGCCGCCAGCGCCGCCCACAGCAGCGGCTGGGCGAAGGGATAGACGATCACCGCCATCAGCAGGCTGACCACCGTGAGGATGATCAGGAAGCTTGCCTGTTGCAGGTCCTCGGTGCGGTGGGGGTGGGCGGCCATGCAGTCCTTCGGTGGCTAGACGTCGAGGTTGGCTACGTTCAAGGCATTGTCCTGGATGAACTCGCGGCGCGGCTCGACGATGTCGCCCATCAGACGGGTGAAGATCTCGTCGGTCACGTCGGCATCCTCGACCTTCACCTGCAGCAGCGCGCGGTTCTCCGGATCGAGGGTGGTCTCCCACAATTGTTCCGCGTTCATTTCGCCGAGGCCCTTGTAACGCTGGATCGAGAGACCCTTGCGCCCGGCGGCGAAGATCGCCTCGAGCAGCTGGCTGGGGCGGCTGATGGTGGCGTCCGATATGATCGGCGCGGCGGGCGCTTCCTCGGCCTCGCCTGCCAGCGGATCGCTGGGGGCGGGGATCTCGGCCTCGGGCTCCTCGGCCTCGGCCCCGGCGCGCACCAGCTTGACGGGGGCGGCATAGGCCTCGGCCTGGGCTGCGGCGAGGCCGTGGAGCTTGTGCGCCTCGGTGCTGGCGAGGAAGCGCGCGTCGATCTCGTGCACGTCGGTGACGCCGCGCCACAGGCGCTCGAACACCACGGTGCCGTCTTCACGCTGCGATGCCGACCAGCGCGCCTCGCGGTCGCCCGCGCCCAGCCGTCCGGCGGCGCGGTTCAGCGCAGCGGCAAGCGCCTCGCCGGAAAGGCCCGGCTCCAGCGCGCCCACCAGCGCCATCTGCTCGACGATCCCGCTGTCGTAGCGGCGCGGGACGAAGGCGAGGAGGTTCTTGAGCCGCAGCGCCCCGTCGACCAGCGCGCGCAGATCCTCGGCCCCGCGGGTCCCGCCCTGCGTCTCCAGCACGCGCCCCTGAAGCCCTGCATCGACCAGATAGCGGTCGAGCGCCGCCTGGTCCTTGAGGTAGACCTCGCTGCGCCCCTTCGCGACCTTGAACAGCGGCGGCTGGGCGATGAACAGGTGCCCGGCCTTGATGATCTCGGGCATCTGGCGGTGGAAGAAGGTGAGCAGCAGCGTGCGGATATGCGCGCCGTCCACGTCGGCGTCGGTCATGATGACGATCTTGTGGTAGCGCAGCTTTTCGAGATTGAACTCGTCGCGGATGCCGGTGCCCATCGCCTGGATGAGGGTGCCGACTTCCTTGGAGGAGATGATCCGGTCGAAGCGCGCGCGCTCGACGTTGAGGATCTTGCCCTTGAGCGGCAGGATCGCCTGGGTCTTGCGGTCACGCCCCTGCTTCGCCGAGCCGCCTGCGGAATCGCCCTCGACGAGGAACAGTTCGGACTTGGCGGGATCGCGCTCCTGGCAGTCGGCGAGCTTGCCGGGCAGGCTGGCGACGCTCATCGCGCCCTTGCGGCTCATCTCGCGCGCCCGGCGGGCAGCCTCGCGCGCGGCGGCGGCGTCAATCACCTTCTGGATGATCGCGCGGGCATCATTGGGGTTCTCCTCCAGCCACTCGGTCATCTTCTCGCCCATCAGGGTTTCGAGCGGCGAGCGGACCTCGGAGCTGACCAGCTTGTCCTTGGTCTGGCTGGAGAACTTCGGATCGGGCAGCTTCACCGAAACGATCGCGGTGAGGCCCTCGCGCATGTCCTCGCCCGAGAGGCTGACCTTCTCCTTCTTCAGCATCCCCGACCGCTCGGCATAGTTGTTGAGCGTGCGGGTGAGCGCCGCGCGGAAAGCCGACAGGTGCGTGCCCCCGTCGCGCTGCGGGATGTTGTTGGTGAAGGCGAGGACGTTCTCGTAGTAGGAATCGTTCCACTCCAGCGCAACGTCGATGCCGATGCCGTCCTTCTCCGCGCTGACCGCAATCGGCGCGGGGATGAGCGGCTGCTTGTTGCGGTCGAGATACTTCACGAAGGCCGCGATCCCCCCCTCGTAGTAGAGATCGTGCTCGAGCTTCTCTTCGTGACGCAGGTCGCGCAGCTTGATGCGCACGCCGGAGTTGAGGAAGGCCAGTTCGCGGTAGCGGTGCTCGAGCTTCTCGAAATCGAACTCCGTGACGTTCTTGAAGGTGTCGTGGCTCGCCTTGAAAGTGACACGGGTGCCCTTCTTGCCGGCCGGCGCGTCGCCCTTCACTTCGAGCGGGGCGACGGCATCGCCGTGCTCGAAGCGCATCCAGTGCTCCTTGCCCTCGCGCCAGATGGTGAGCTCCAGCCACTCGGACAGCGCGTTCACCACCGAGACGCCCACGCCGTGGAGACCGCCGGAGACCTTGTAGGCGTTGTCGTCCGAGGTGTTCTCGAACTTCCCGCCCGCGTGGAGCTGGGTCATGATGACCTCGGCCGCCGAAACGCCCTCTTCGGGGTGCATGCCGGTGGGAATGCCGCGCCCGTTGTCCTCCACCGAAACCGAGCCATCGGGGTTCAATTCGATCAGAACGAGGTCGCAATGACCTGCCAACGCCTCGTCAATGGCATTGTCCGAAACTTCAAAGACCATGTGATGCAGGCCCGACCCGTCGTCAGTGTCGCCGATATACATCCCCGGCCGCTTGCGCACGGCATCGAGGCCCTTCAGAACCTTGATGGAATCGGCGCCGTATTCGTTGGCGTTGGGCTGCTTTGCGGGGGTCTGGTTGGTGGTGTCGTCCATGGCCCATCATATAGGGGCTAAGGCGCGGAAACCCAACTGCGGGAGGGCCGCAAGGGGCGCTTTTCCACGAGTGTGCGGAGGCGACTGGCGGGCGGCTCAGAAGGCCTTGCGGAAATGCACGCGCCCGCGCCACATGGTCGCATCGAACAGGCCCATCATCCCCTCGCGCGAGGCCTCCGGGAACTGGGTCACGTGGCACAGCGCGGCGGCCTTTGCGGCGGCGAGATCGGCGGGGGTGTAGGCGATGCCCTCCGCCAGCAGCTTCGGGTCGGTCATGGCCCAGTCCTGCATCTCGGCAACCGGCGGGAGCTGCCCTGCGGGAATGGCGACATAGAACAGGGCCGCGCGGTCGGGCTCGGGCTGGGCCTGCACGATCTGGGTGGCGATCGCGCTGACGAGGCGGTGATCGGCGTGGCCATAGCCGCCGTCCGGGCCCCAGGTCAGGACCATGTCGGCCCAGGCGAGATGATCGTGCAGCGCCTTCGCCAGCGCGCCGTCGCGCACGTGATCGGCGAGCCTGCCGTCGGGAAGGCCGAGGTTCACCACCTCCGACACGCCCAGCGCCTTGCCCGCGCAGTCCGCCTCGGCGCGGCGCGTCTCGGCAAGGGCCGCGCCCTTGGGCAGGTTCGAGACCCCCGGCCCCGCATCGCCCGGCGTCGCATGGACGATCCGCACGAAAAGCCCCTCGCGCGCCAATGCCGCGAGCGCGGGGGCCATGAACAGCTCGTCGTCGGGGTGGGCGAGCACGGCCACCACCAGCGGTGGCTCGAGGCTCTCTTCCCCGATCTCTGCCGCATCCTGTGCACCAAGCGGCATAGCGGTGATGGCGAGCGCGATCGCGGCGATGGTCCGGTTCATCAATCCCCCTCCTTTGCCGCCGTCCTGCCACTTCTGCCAGCCGCCGTGCAATGGCTTGCACGCGCTCCCGTGCCGATTATGCATGGCCGCCATGAGCAACGACGCGATCATGGCCCGCCTGGCCGAGCCCTTTGGCAGCTTCCCCGAGATCCTGATGGAATGGTCGCGCATCAAGGGCGACGATCTGGCCCTGAGGGACGACAGGCGCGACGTCTACTGGGCCGAGCTGGTCGGCCTCGTCGAGCGGCTGGCGGCGCGGCTGGTGGAGACGGGGCTCCGGCGCGGGCAATCGGTGGCGATCCTCGGCACCTCCACCGTGGAATATGCGCTGGCGTTCCTTGCCGCGGTGCGCGCCGGCGGCGTCGCCGCGCCGCTGACCACCAGCGCCTCGCCCGAGCAGCTCGAAGGCATGGCGAAGGATTCGGGCGCGATCCACCTGTTCATCGATGCGGCCAAGGCGGCGGAGCTGGGGCCGGACTTCATGGCCCACCTGATCCGCGTGCCGCTGGAGAGCATCGACCAGTGGATGGCGCCTCCGGGGAGCCGTGCGCCCGCCTTCACCCCGGAGCCGAAAGACCCGTTCAACATCATCTATTCCAGCGGCACGACCGGCATCCCAAAGGGCATCGTCCATTCCCACCAGATGCGCTGGCGGCAGTTCGCGGCGACGGCGCTGAGTTACCTCGGCGCGGGGCTGGAGGTGCGCTCGCTCGCCTCGACCCCGCTCTATTCGAACACCACGATGGTCGCCTTCCTCCCCGTTCTGCTGGCGGGGGGCTGCGCGCGGGTGATGGGCAAGTTCGATTGCGGCAAGTGGCTGGCGCACGCCGAGGCCGATCGCACCACCATCACCATGCTCGTTCCAGTGCAATACCAGCGGCTGATGGATTTCGCCGGGTTTGGCGACTTCGATCTCTCCAGCCTCAAGCTCAAATACTGCACCTCGGCCCCCTTCTCGGCCGACCTCAAGCGCGAGGTGCTGCGGCGGATGCCCGGCGGGCTGATCGAGATCTATTCGATGACCGAAGGCGGCGTCGTGTGCCTGCTGGCGTGCCACGAATTCCCCGACAAGCTCCACACCGTCGGCCGCCCCGCACCGGGGAGCGAGCTGAAGGTGCTCGACGACGAGGACCGCGAGGTGCCGCCCGGCACCCCCGGCAATCTCGTCGGCCGCAGCCTCACCATGATGAGCGGCTACAAGAACCGGCCCGACAAGACCGCCGAGGCCCAGTGGACCGACCCCGCCACGGGCGAGGTGTGGATGCGGATGGGCGATATCGGGCGCGTCGATGCGGAAGGCTTCGTCGAGCTGGTCGGCCGCGCCAAGGACATGATCATCTCCGGCGGGTTCAACATCTACCCCTCGGACCTCGAGGCCGAACTGGCGAAGGAACCGGGGGTGGTCGAGGCCGCGGTGGTCGGCGTGCCCTCGCGCGCCTGGGGCGAGACGCCGGTGGGCTTCGTGGTGCTGCGCGAGGGCGGGGACACCGCGGCCATCCTCGCGGCGGTCAACGCCCGGCTCGGCAAGACCCAGCGTCTCGCTGCGCTTCATCCGATTGCCGAAATGCCGCGCAGCCACATTGGCAAGCTGCTCAAGACCGATCTGCGCGCCGAGGCGGAGCGGCTCGGCGGGATCGACTGACAGGTCCCCGGATACGGCACGGCCCGGCTCCTCTGGCGAGGAACCGGGCCGCCGGATGCTGTCGCTCCGCTCGGGCGATCGTTACACGATGAAGGTGTTGAACGCGGTGCCGCTGACGACAACGGCGAGCAGGAAGGCGACGGCCTTTTCGCTGATCATGCGCATGGTTCTGGTTCCCTGTTTTGTTGTGGTTGGGAGCCCGGGCGACCCTTAGGGGGGAGAGAGGGGATCACCCGGGCCAGAGCAGCATATATTCATCTGCGCGCAACTTTCAATCTCTGTCGAGATTGAAAATAATTCATCAGCGCAATCGAAAAAGGCGATATCCGGAGGCGTCGCAGCGGGCTGCGGCTCGAGACGCGGCCGCCTGTTCAGGGGGGGGAGGTTGGCGGCCGCGTCTCTTTCGCTGCAGGCCTGGCGCGAGCGCCGGGCGATGACGGATCATGACGGCCTGGCGAGGGGGGGGGAGAGCCAGGCGGTCCTGCCGTCCGGCAGGCGGGCAATAGGGCCGGATTCGGCCTCGATTACCGGGCAATGCATCCTTGCGGACTGACGGCGGGGTTGGAGAGGAGGCCCCGCACTGCATCGCCTGGGCGGCAAGTGGTGTTCGCAGGCGCACAATTCAAATGCGAAAACACCAATCCGGGTTGCGCCGAATGCAACAGGTAATCATGCATCCGACGCAAAGCGGCCGCCGGATCGCTCCAGCGGCCGCTGCAATTTCAGATGCTTGCGCTCAGTTGGCGGCGACGGTGCGACCGCTGCGGGCCTGCATGGCGACGACGCGGTCGACTTCGGCGAGCGCGGCAGTGCGGGCCTCGGCGACGCACTTGTCGTCAACCGCGGGGCGGCCATAGCTGTAGCGCGAGGCGGCCTCGACGGTGCAGGCCTTGCGTAGCTTGGCGGCGATGCGGGTCTCGAGCGCGGCACGACCTTCGGTGGTGGTCACGTCGACATCGCCATAGGCGATGCGGACAGTCACGACTTCCTCGGCGGGCGCGGCCAGCGCGGGGGCGGCGAGGGCAAGAGCGATCAGGGGGAGAGTGAAACGCATGGGGAATACTCCGAAAGGTTGAGAGAGGGTTTCGGGAGAAGCGATGCCGTTGGCCGACATTCGGTTGCTGTTTGAAACTCTGGTGCAGCGCACAAGAGACTTGTGCAAATGCGAAATGCGGCAGGATGGTTCCAAAGATTGCAACCTTTTCCGAGCGGAATCGCGGGAACCTGTTGAAATCGCTTCGGCGAATTCGCGCTGCACCGCAAAATCACCTGCTGGCGATGCGGCGATGCTGGACAGGCGGGGGCGCGCTCCTTAATCCGCCGCCATGAGCGCGCACCGATCGAGCGGCGAGTCCGCTGTCCCCGATTCCATCCTGATCGTCGACTTCGGGTCGCAGGTGACCCAGCTGATCGCGCGCCGCGTGCGCGAGGCGGGGGTCTATTCCGAGATCGCGCCCTTCACTCAGGCCGAGGCCGCCTTCGCGCGCCTGAAGCCCAGGGGCATCATCCTCTCCGGCTCGCCCGCCAGCGTGCCCGAGGAAGGCTCCCCGCGCGCGCCGCAGATGCTGTTCGAGGCCGGGGTGCCGATCCTCGGCATCTGCTACGGCCAGCAGGTGATGACGCACCAATTGGGCGGCGAGGTCCGCCCCGGGCACGAGACCGGAGAGGGCGGCGAGTTCGGCCGCGCCTTCCTCACCGTCACCGCCGAATGCACCCTGTTCAACGGCCTCTGGGAGGTCGGCGAGCGGCACCAGGTGTGGATGAGCCACGGCGACAAGGTGACGCAGTTCGCCCAGGGCTTCGAGATCGTCGCCACCTCCGACGGCGCGCCCTTCGCGGTGATCGCCGACGAGGCGCGCAGGTTCTACGGCACCCAGTTCCACCCCGAGGTGGTCCACACCCCCGACGGCGCGCGGCTGATCGCCAACTTCGTGCGCCACGTCTGCGGCCTGGCCGGCGACTGGACCATGGCCGAGTTCCGCCAGACCAAGATCGCCGAGATCCGCCAGCAGGTGGGCGACAAGCGGGTGATCTGCGGCCTTTCGGGCGGCGTCGATTCCGCCGTCGCCGCGGTGCTGATCCACGAGGCGATCGGCGACCAGCTGACCTGCGTCTTCGTCGATCACGGGCTGATGCGGCTGGGCGAGGCCGAGCAGGTCGTCAGCCTGTTCAAGAACCACTACAACATCCCGCTCGTCCACGTGGAGGCCGAGGAGCTGTTCCTCGGGGGCCTCAAGGGCCTCACCGACCCCGAGGCCAAGCGCAAGTTCATCGGCAAGACCTTCATCGACGTGTTCGAGGCCGAGGCCAAGAAGATCGGCGGCGCCGATTTCCTCGCGCAGGGCACGCTCTATCCCGACGTGATCGAATCGGTGTCCTTCACGGGCGGGCCCTCGGTGACGATCAAGAGCCACCACAATGTCGGCGGCCTGCCGGAGCGCATGAACATGGCGCTGGTCGAGCCGCTGCGCGAGCTGTTCAAGGACGAGGTGCGCGATCTGGGCCGCGAACTGGGCCTGCCCGAGGCCTTCGTCGGCCGCCACCCCTTCCCCGGCCCCGGCCTCGCGATCCGAATCCCGGGCGAGGTCACCAAGGAACGCTGCGACATCCTCAGGAAGGCCGACGCGATCTATCTCGAGGAGATCCGCAATGCGGGCCTCTATGACGCGATCTGGCAGGCCTTCGCAGTGCTGCTGCCGGTCAAGACCGTGGGCGTGATGGGCGACGGGCGCACCTATGATTCCGTCTGCGCCCTGCGCGCCGTGACCTCAACCGACGGGATGACGGCGGATGTCTACCCCTACGACGCAGGCTTCCTGACCCGCGTGGCGACCCGCATCGTCAACGAGGTCAAGGGCATCAACCGGGTGGTCTACGACTACACCAGCAAGCCGCCCGGGACGATCGAATGGGAGTGATCCGCGACACGCAATGATCCGGGGGATCATTGCGGCCGGATCACTTGGCGCCGCATCGTGCCGCAGCCCTTCCCCTAGCCGACCGCGATCCGGGCGAACCGCGCCTTGCCGTGGCCGCGCTGGAAAATGCTGTTGGCGATCAGCCACACCCTCACGATCCGCTGCGGCAGCGGCTCGCCGAGCGCCTCGGCATAGTCGGCCGCGACCATCCGGCGTTCCGAATGCCATTGCCCGAGCCCGCCAGCGCCGCTGCGCAGCACCCAGTGCGTCTCGCGCTCGCACCACCATTCGAGCGGGCAGCGGAACACGTGGCCCTCGGGGAGCCCTGCGCTCCACATGTAGGTGAGGTCGCGGCCGTTATCGAACTCCACCGCTATGCTGAGGTAATCGTGGGTGAAGGCGAGATCCTCGGGGAGGTCCGAGGGCAGCCGCTCGATCAGCCAGTCCCACGAGAGCACGGTCTCGCGGGTCAGCGGCAGGTCGAGCGGGCGCTGGAGGATGCCGACATCGCCGTGGGTGGAGACCGCGATGTCATCGGGGCCGCCGGTGTAGATGCGCCCGTCGCCGAGCCGCCAGAGATAGTGCCAGCCATCGGGCTGACCGGTGGTGTCCGGCGGGGCGTCCGCGCGTTCCACCCTGAGCGCGATTCCCGGTCCCTGTGCGCGCCGCTTGCCGGGCAGCAGATTGCCCCGCTCGTCGGCGAATTCGGAGAGCGCCTTGGTGAGGAAAGCCAGCTCGCCCTCCTCCCACGCCTCGTAGACCGCATCATCGGCGACGAGCTTGCGGATCGCCCCACCGCCGATCCGCATGAACACCGTCGCGTGCGGCTCGATCACGAGGCCGATCGGCTTTGCCAGCCACTGGTGACCGGTGGCGACCACCCGGAACCGCTCCCCGGCGGCAAGGACATGACCGCTGGCGGTCCAGCCGCTTTCCGAACCGTCGAGCCGGACGGGGGCGGCCGGATCGGGCAGCGTCAGCCCGTGCGCAATCGCCCGGGCGCTGCCGACCTGCTTGCGCAGGAACCCCGCAAGGGTCCCGGCCCTCGCCACCATCGATCGCCTGGTCTCGCGCATGACATCCCCCGCCTTTGGCCCGCGCGGCGAAGTGTGACGCATCGGGCGCGCCGCGCAAGCGTACTTTGGAACGTCCCGAAGCTGCGCGAATAAGTTGGTCCGCCCCTTCCCGCCGCCCGCCAAATCGCATATCGCTGCCGCCCGAATGGATACCACAAGAGGTCGTCAATCGTGATGCCGCTGCTTCGCCCGTTTGCCTTTGCCGCCGCCCTCGCGGCCGGCCTGTCCGCCTGCGCCCAGCCCGCCGCCGCGCCCGGCGACGATGCCGCTGCCACCGCGCCGGTGACCGAGGGCGCATGGACGCTCGATCCGGCAGGCTCGCGCCTCGCCTATGTCAGCATCAAGGCCGGCGAAGTGGCCGAGGCGAACCGCTTCGACACGCTTGCGGGCAGCGTCGCGGCCGATGGCACCGCGAGCCTCGACATCGACCTCGCCTCGGTCAACACCGGGGTCGACATCCGCAACGAACGCATGCGCGAGATCTTCTTCGGCGTGGCCGAGAACCCCAAGGCGACGGTAACGGCCAAGCTCGATCCCGCAGCCTTCGCAGGGCTGGCGGTGGGGCAGTCGCTCACCCGCCCGCTGACCGCCAGCGTCACGATCAAGGGCGCCTCGGCCGACGTTGAAACCGAGGTGCTCGTCACCCGCGTCAGCGCCGACCGCGTGACGGTGGTGCCGACCGCGCCGGTGATCTTGTCGACCGACATGTTCGGCCTGACCGACGAGCTGGGCGAGCTGCGTGCGCTGGCGCAGCTGCCCTCGATCACGCCCGCGGTGCCGGTCACCTTCGCGCTCGCCTTCAAGCGGGACTGAAAGACCTTGCGCTAAATCAATGCCCTGCGGGGCGGACACGGGCAGATCGGCAGGGCCGGGCGGCGGCACGCGAACCGATCCCACCGCGTCCCAGCCGCCCGGCATCCCCCGCCGATTTCCCGAGAGCGCCAGACGCTACGGCGCGCGTGCGCGGGGCGCGGGCCTCTCAAAAGCAGGCTTGAAAGCCGCGCCCAACTCGGCTTGTCTCCCGCGCAAACACGGCTTTGCACGGGAGAACACAGGCCATGAAGACCGCGATCACCGAAATGTTCGGCATCGAGCACCCGATTATCCAGGGCGGGATGCACTATGTCGGGTTCGCCGAGATGGCTGCGGCGGTGTCGAACGCCGGGGGCCTCGGCATCATCACCGGCCTGACGCAGGGCACGCCCGAAAAGCTCGCCAACGAGATCGCGCGCTGCAAGGACATGACCGACAAGCCCTTCGGCGTGAATCTCACCATCCTGCCGACCCTGACCCCGCCCGACTATCCGGGCCTCGTGAAGGCGGTGATCGAGGGCGGGGTGAAGGTGGTCGAGACCGCCGGGCGCAACCCGGTCGAGCTGCTCCCGCCGCTGAAGGACGCCGGGATCAAGGTGATCCACAAGTGCACCTCGGTGCGCCATTCGCTGAAGGCGCAGGAGATCGGCTGCGACGCGGTGAGCGTCGACGGGTTCGAATGCGGCGGCCATCCGGGCGAGGACGACGTGCCCAACTTCATCCTGCTGCCGCGCGCCGCCGATGAACTGGAAATCCCCTTCGTCTCGAGCGGCGGCATGGCCGACGGGCGCAGCCTTGTCGCCAGCCTCGCGATGGGCGCGCAGGGGATGAACATGGGCACCCGCTTCATTGCTACCAAGGAAGCGCCGGTGCACGAGAACGTGAAGCAGGCGATCCTCGCCGCGAGCGAACTCGACACCCGTCTCGTGATGCGCCCGCTGCGCAACACCGAAAGGGTGCTCAACAATGCCGCCGTCGAACGCCTGATCCAGAAGGAAAAGGAACTCGGCGATGCCGTCACCTTCCAGGACATCATGGAGGAGGTCGCGGGCGTCTATCCCTCGATCATGATGGAGGGCGAGATGGACAAGGGGGCGTGGAGCTGCGGCATGGTCGCAGGGCTGATCCACGACATCCCGACCTGCAAGGAGCTGATCGACCGGATCATGCTCCAGGCCGAGGAGATCATCGCCCGGATGCAGGCCATGGCCCGCGCCTAAGGGCTGATCCCTAGGTAACACCCCGCATTCTCTGCCGTGCCGCGCTGCGGCACCATGCTGCGCGTGCGGCACCGATTCTGGAGGGGATCGGCGCCGCGCGCGAGGCTGTGTGCCTCCGTCCGGCTTCGGGAGGCCGTGCGGAGGATCGGGACGGGGAGGTGGCGATGGATCTTTCGGACGGCCCGGCGGCGCTGGGCGGGATCATGATGTGCGTGGCGCTGGGCGCCTGGACGCTGGGCCGGTGGCAGGGCGGTCTCGCCGTGCCCGACGACGGAGCCGGGCGGGTGCCGGGCGATGCGGCAGACGCCGCGCCGGTGCTGCGCAAGGCCTTGGCCGAGCGTCCGGCCAAGCCGTGCCAGCAGGACGCGCTCGCCGCACGCCGGGCGGTGCTGGCGGTGGCGGATTCGCTCGTCGAGCTGCACGCCGAGGTCAGCGCCTACCGGCGCGCCGAGCAGGTGCTGTCGGGTGCCAGGCCGGACGAACTCGTGATGCGGCACCGCTGCGACGACACGGGCCGTGCGTGCCGCCATATCGGCCTCACCGGAGAACCGATCTGCGATCTTTCCGAGACGGCACGGCGCGCCTGCAAGACGGGCGCCACCGCCCTCCGGGCAGGCAGCCGATGCGGCGGTCAGCCCTCGCCCGCGTCCTTAGACCCCTTGCGGGTATAGGGAACGAAGTCCTCGAAGAACACCGCGCCGGTGAAGAAGCCGTTGAACCGGTCGATCGTCGTCATCACGTCGAACCGGCACAGCTGCGAGGCGTTGAAGCGGTTGGTGACGAGCGTGTCGGTGTCGTCGATCTGTTCGGGATTGGCGGTGCGCTGCACCCAGATCGTGTCGCCCGCGCCGTAGACGAAGGCGGTGCCGGGGATGGTCTGCACGCGCTGGTTGCCGAGCGAGCGGATGCAAGCCTGCGGCTCGCCGGCCACGCGGCCCTCGAGCAGCTTGGCGAGGCGCAGTTCGCCCTTGGTCGGGGGCACGGGAACGTCGGTGGCGATAGGGGTCTCCGGCGCCGTATCGGCATTCGCGGGGGCGGCGAGCAAGCCACCGGCCAGCGCCAGCGGGAGCGCGGCAATGAGGGCGGAGCGAAAACGGGTCATCGCGGGATCCTTTCGAATCGTCATGCGCGCCTCGTTGCACACAGCGCCTTAACCCGCGCTGAGCGCCCGGCCCCGGATCACCGGTGCGCCGGGCTCGCGCCCGAGGACACGTCGGGCAGGGCAGCCTGGTCCGCGCCGTCCGCCGGGCCGCCGCGCAGCACGAAGCGGCGGTCGCAATAGCCGCAGTCGACATAGCCGCGCTCGTCGATCTCGAGGAACACGCGCGGGTGGCCGAGCGCGGCGGGGCGATAGCCTACGCCGCCGCGGATGCCGCTGGCCCCGTCGCACGCCACGCGATGCGTGTCGACCACCAGCACTTCGGGAGGAGGAATGCTCATGGCGCTGCCGATACAGCCCCGCGCCGCGCCGCGCAATTGCCTTTGCCGCGCCTGCGCCCTAGGGCTTCGCGCATGTCAGCCGAACCCGCCATCCGCATCGACAACCTCGTCAAGCGCTATGCCCCGGCGAAGGGCGCCAAGGGCACGGTGAGCGACGGCAAGCTCGCGCTCGACGGGGTCAGCTTCGACGTGCCGCAGGGCGCGATCTTCGGCCTGCTCGGCCCCAACGGCGCGGGCAAGTCGACGCTGATCAACATCCTCGCCGGGCTGGTCAACAAGACCTCCGGCACCGTCGACATCTGGGGCTTCGATATCGACGCGCACCGCCGCAACGCCAGCCGCTCGATCGGCATCGTGCCGCAGGAGATCGTCTTCGATCCCTTCTTCACCCCCTTCGAGGTGCTGGAGAACCAGGCCGGCTTCTACGGCATCCCCGCCGCCCTGCGCCGCAGCGAGGCGCTGCTCGACGCCGTCCGCCTCGCCGACAAGCGCGATGCCTATGCCCGCACCCTGTCGGGCGGGATGAAGCGGCGGCTGCTGGTGGCCAAGGCGATGGTGCACTCGCCGCCCATCCTGGTGCTCGACGAGCCGACCGCCGGGGTCGACGTCGATCTCAGGCGCCAGCTGTGGGAGCTCGTCACCGAATTGAATCGCGAAGGCGTGACGGTTGTGCTGACCACCCACTATCTCGAGGAAGCCGAGGAGCTGTGCGACCGCATCGCGATCATCAACCACGGCAGGCTGATCGCCAACAAGCCCACCCGCGAACTGGTCGAGATGGCGCGCGAGAAGATCGTCGCGGTCACCGCCGCCGCCGATCTCGCCGCTGCCCCCGTGCACGAGGCCTTCGCCCGGGTCGAATGGGACGGTGCGCGGGCGGTCGAGGTGGCCTATGACAAGGACCGCCTCAACGCCGGGCAGGTGCTCGCGATCCTGCAGGCACAGGGCCTCACCATCGAGGATGTGACCACGCGCGAAGCCGATCTGGAGGACGTGTTCGTCCAGCTGACCGCGGGCGCCGCCTGAATTCAGGCCCCGTCGGTCTCGACATCCGTCTTGCGCAGGCGCCAGTCGCGCTGGCCGTTGCGCGCGATAGGCCTGCCGCAGTGACGGCAGTTCCCGACGAAGGTGAGCCCGTCCCACGTGATATCGCGGCGGCGGGGCTCGTGCTGGTTGATGAGACAACCGAAGAACCAGAGGTAGGCCATGCGGAGAGGTCGCCTTTAATGCCGGTTTGCACCTGAAGACATCATGCGCGCCCGCGTCCATGCGTCCTTTGGACACTCTGGATACAGGTGCGCCAAACGGTCGGGCAGGAGCCCGGCGACCCGTGGAAATACTTATCTCGTTTTGAAGTAAATCAAACGACATTTTTTGATCACCCTTGCCCGTTTTCCGCTTCCGCGCCATGGCGCGGTCATGGCGATGGACAAGGCATTGCGATCACCCGGCGACACCCCCGCGCACGACGTGCTGGTGATCGGTTCGGGAGCAGCGGGGCTGACGGCGGCGCTGGCGCTGGCGGAGAAGTGCCGGGTGCTGGTGCTGGCCAAGGGCTCGCTCACCGGCGGCTCGACCGCCTGGGCGCAGGGCGGCATTGCCGCGGTGCTCGATGCGGGCGACACCTTCGAGGATCACATCCGCGACACGATGGTGGCGGGTGCCGGATTGAACGACCTTGCGACCGTGGAATTCGTGATCGAGCGCGCGCCGCGCTCCATCGACCGGCTGTGCGAACTGGGCGTGCCCTTCAACCGCGAGGCCGAAGCCCTGCACCTCACCCGCGAAGGCGGCCATTCGCACCGTCGCATCGTCCATGTCGACGACGCAACCGGCTGGGCGGTGCAGGCGGCGCTGCTGCGCGCGGCGGAGGCCAATCCCAACATCACCCTGCTGCCCGGGCGGACCTGCATCGACTTCATCACCGACCGCCACCGCGAGCACTTCTCGGCCGCGGGCCGCGTATGGGGCGTCTATGCCCTCGACGAGGCGACCGGGCATGTCGAGCGCCACCTCGCCCGCGCCACGATCCTCGCCAGCGGCGGGGCCGGGCGCGTCTACCAGTTCTCCACCGCCCCGCGTGGCGCGACCGGTGACGGCATCGCGATGGCCTGGCGCGCGGGGGCGCGGGTCTCCAACATGGAGATGATGCAGTTCCACCCGACCTGCCTCTACCACCTCGAGACCAAGAACTTCCTCATCACCGAGGCCGTGCGCGGCGAGGGCGGCCGGCTGGTCAACCCGCGCACCGGCAAGCGGTTCATGACCTTCTACGATCCGGAGCGGATGGAGCTGGCCCCCCGCGACGTGGTGGCCCGCGCGATCGATGCCGAGATCAAGCGCTTCGGCCTCGACTACGTCCATCTCGACATCAGCCATGAAGACCCGGGTTTCGTGCGCGGGCATTTCCCGACCATCCACGACAAGCTGATGGGCCTCGGGATCGACATGACGAAGCAGCCGATCCCGGTCGTCCCCGCGCAGCACTACACCTGCGGGGGCGTGGTGGTGGATCTCAACGCCCGCACCGACATTCCGGGCCTGTGGGCGGCGGGCGAGTGCACCGAGAGCGGCCTGCACGGCGCAAACCGGCTCGCGTCCAACTCTCTCCTCGAATGCTTCGTCTTCGGCGAGGCGGCGGCGCGGGACATACTCGCGCTGTGGGACACCCTGGAGGCGCCGCCCGCGATCCTCCCGTGGGACGAAAGCCGCGTGACCGACTCCGACGAGGAAGTCGTCATCAAGCAGAACTGGACCGAAATCCGCCGCTTCATGTGGAACTACGTCGGCATCGTGCGCACCACCAAGCGGCTGGAGCGCGCCGCGAGCCGCATCGAGCTGCTGAAGCGCGAGGTCGAGGATTACTACGGCGCCTTCCGGGTGACGACCGACCTGATTGAACTGCGCAATCTGCTGCAATCGGCCGAGCTGATCGTGCAGTCCGCGCTCCGGCGGAAAGAGAGCCGGGGGCTGCACTACACGCTTGACTACCCCGAGCTTGCGGACGAGGCAAAGGATACGGTGCTGGTGCCTTAGGCAACCTGTTTCCGTTCGCCCTGAGCTTGTCGAAGGGCCGTCCTCCACTTTGGCTTCAGCGGCCACTGAAGAAAAAGGCAGTGCTTCGACAGGCTCAGCACGAACGGGGGAGGCAAGTTCGGCCAGCGTTCAGGCTCGGCGCTCTAGCGATGTGCCAAATTTCGCATCGAAGGGGCGCACGATGAAGAAGCTGCTGATTTCCTTGTCCCTTGGGGCTCTCGCTACCGCCCCGCTCGCCGCGCAGCAGCCTTCCGAGGAAAACGCCATCGTCGTCACCGCCCAGCGCTCGGGCGCGCCGATGTGGATTGTCGAGACGCCCACCGGCACCGTCATCCTCGTCGGCGAGATCCGGGCGATCCCGAAGACCACCCCGTGGGAGCCCGCGCGGCTCGAGGAGGCCACCAAGGCCGCCGACCGCGTGATCCTCGGCGCGCGGCCCAGAATCTCCCCGGGCGACGTCTTCCGGCTCATGTTCTCCGGCGGCAAGCTCACCAAGCTGCCCGACAGGACCGTGGCCTCCGATTACCTCGACGCAGCCCAGCTCCAGCGGCTCGAAACCCTCGCCGCCGCGCACAGGAAGGATTATACGCGCCAGTCCTTCCTCCTCACCTCCTTCCGAATGCTGCGCGAGGAGCTGCGCTTCAACCGCGACACCGCGCGCGACGCCTCGGACGTCGTGAAGGACGCCGCCGAGAAGGCCGATGTCACCATCACCCGCGCCGCGACCCTCAGGGGCGAGGACGTGATCGACAACCTGTTCGAGGCGTCCCCGCAAGCGCACGTCCCCTGCCTCGTCGCGGCGATGGACGCGGTCGAGGCGGGGCCGCAGATCGTCGAGGAGCGCGCCGCGAACTGGCGGCGCTTCAAGATCCCGGCCGTGATGGGCAACCCGCTCGAAAGCGCGCTTGGCCAGTGCTGGCCCTGGGCGGACGAGACTTTGGGCAGCGAACTCAGGACCATCTGGGTCGACCGGATCGCCGAGGCGAGCGCCGCCAAGGGCACCACGCTGGCCGTCGTGCCGCTCAGGGTGTTGGCGGAAGGAGGCGGGGTGCTTGACCAATTGGACGCGCGCGGCTTCGATATCGCCGGACCCCCGTGGAAGTGACCGCCGGGGCCGCGCGAGAGGACCAAGCCGCCCCATGCCCACCGTCATCACCCCCAACACCGGCATCGAACTTTTCTACGAGGAGCAGGGCGACCGCCAGGCCGAGGTGATCCTGCTGGTCATGGGCCTCGGCGCGCAGATGACCCTGTGGCCCGACGAGCTGGTCGAGGCGCTGGTCGGCGAGGGCTTCCGCGTCATCCGCTACGACAACCGCGACATCGGCCTCAGCCAGAAGATGGAAGGCGCCCGCGCGCCCTCCCCCGCCATCCAGGTCCTGCGCAAGAAGATCGGCTTCCCGGCGAAGGTCCCCTACACCCTGAAGGACATGGCCGACGACGGGATCGGCCTGCTCGACGCGCTGGGGATCGCACGCGCCCACGTGGTCGGCGCCTCGATGGGCGGGATGATCGCGCAGCTGATGGCGGTGCATCACCCCGACCGGCTGATGACGCTGACCTCGATCATGTCGACCACTGGCAACGGCAAGCTCCCCCAGGCCGAGCCTGCCGCGATCAATGCGCTGACCGCGCCGCTCAAGGGCATGGACGAGGACACGCTGGTCGCGCACGGCCTCAACATCATCCGCAACATCGGCACGCCCGACAGCCCCGAATTCCCCTTTGACGAGGCCCGCCAGCGCGAGCGCGTGCTGCGGGGCGTGCGGCGCTCGGTCTATCCGCCCGGCCTGCCGCGCCAGCTCGCCGCGATCATCGACGACGGCTGCCGCCGCACCCGCCTCGCCGAGGTGCGCACGCCGACGCTGGTGCTGCACGGCGAGGCCGATCCGCTGGTCAGGCTCGCTGCCGGCGAGGACACCGCGCGGCACATTTCCGGTAGCCGGCTGGTGACGATCCCCGGCTGGGGACACGACCTGCCGATCCCGCTCGTCCCGCGCCTCGCCGCCGAGATCGCAGGCCACGCGCGCGGCGGCTGAGGCGTCAGCGCGGGGTGGTGAAGGGGGTGATCGCCGGATCGCCTGGCCGCGCCGCGGCAGCCTCGACCGTCTCGGCATACATCGCGCGGATTACCGGCAGTTCGGGATAGACCTCGGTCATGAAGCCGAGCAGCGGGCGCGTGTCGACATAGCAGATGCGCCGCCCGGCGAAGCCGAACTCGCTGACCACCGGATAGCCCTGCGCCACCAGATGGTCGCGCGTGCCCTCGTAGTCGGCGGCGAAGGTCGCGCAGTGGTGCAGCACCGGCTGGCCGTCGGCGCGCAGCATCTCGTGGAAGGCGCTCGGCGCGCCGGAGACAACCTCGATCACCTCCACGTTGATGGCGCCGGTCTGGACGAAGACGCCTCGGATGCGGATCGGGGCGGCAGGCTCCCCGCGATAGGTGTGGTCGGCCAGCACGCCTTCGGTCCCGCCGAGGAACGGCCCCCAGCCATAGGCGCGGTTAAGCGCGGCGCAGCCTTCCTCGAGATCGCGCACCAGATAGGCCGTCTGGACGAGCGTGACGGGAAGGTTGCTCACCCTTGACCGTCCAGCCACAGGAGCGAGGTGCGGGCGCATTCGCGGGCGCGTTCGGCGAGATCGGGGAAGGCGTCGCGCAGCGCGGCGCTGCGTTCCTCGATTGCCAGCGGCAGGTGATCGGGGAGCGCGTCCAGCATTGCCGCAAGCGCAAGCCCGCCCTGCCCCAGGGGCAGGCGGCGGTTGATCGCATCGTCGATGATCGCGTCGAAGTCGCTCGTGTCCGGCCCCTCGGCGGGCGCGTCGCAGGGCTGGCAGTAGCTGAGCCATTCGCGCGGGATCGCCTTCAGGTCTTCGGCGGTCCCCCCGGAGCGCGCCCAGTGCAGCGTGTCGACCAGCAGCGCCTTGGCCTCGCCCTCGACCGCCTCCAGCACGGCGCGAGCCATGTGGATGGTCTTCACCTCGGTGAAGATGCCGAATTCGAGATTGACCCTGACCCCGGTGCCCGCCGCGCGGGTGACGAGCGTCTGGAACTTGGCGGTGGTGGCGGCCATGTCGGGGTCGCTCGATACGCAGAGGAGGTTTCTTGCGCCCAGCTCCGCCGCGATGTCGACCAGTTCGGCGAGCCACGGGTCGGGCGCGCCGGGCTTGATCCAGGCGACCTCGACATCGAGCAGGTTGACGCCCGCATCTCGCGCCTGCTGGCGGATGGCGCGGGTGGTGGCGGGGGTCCAGCTGTCCTGCTCCACCCACATCCCGCCGAAGTCGAAATCGGCAGCGGCGGCGCATTCGACGAGTTGCGAAGGGGTCGCTTCCGGCATGATCCCGGCGGCGAGCGAGATCAGGCGGCGGCCCATCACAACGTCTGGCCGTCGTCGAGCACGAAGTCCGTCCCCGTCACGAACTCGCTCGCGTCCGAGCACAGGAACAGGATCATGGCGTCCAGC
The DNA here is from genome assembly GCF_056868655.1 of Porphyrobacter sp. THAI-01a. Lineage (NCBI taxonomy): Bacteria > Pseudomonadati > Pseudomonadota > Alphaproteobacteria > Sphingomonadales > Erythrobacteraceae > Porphyrobacter > Porphyrobacter sp. THAI-01a. The sequence continues at coordinate 3,203,948 of NZ_CP180579.1, forward strand.
CCCTCCTCGCCCATCAGCCGGCGCTTGGGGAAACGGGCGATCTGCTTCCGGCCGCCGTCGGTGTCGAACCACGCATCGTTGATCGCGGTGCGGATGTAGCCGGGGGAGACGGTGTTGACGTTGATCCCCGCCCGCGCCCATTCGCGCGCCAGGGTGCGGCCCGCCTGCACCACGCCGGCCTTGCTGGCAGCATAGGCGACGAGGCCGGGGGAGGGCTCGAAGGCGGTGATCGAGGCGATCAGGACGATCCGCCCGCCGGTGACACCCTGCGCCATCATCCGCTTCGCGCCTTCGCGGGCGGTGAGGATCGCGCCCTTGAGGTTGATCGCGAGCGTGGCCTCGATCTCCTCCTCGGCAATGGTGGTCGCCATGCCGGCACCGTCGACCCCGGCATTGGCGATGACGGTATCGACGGGGCCGCCGAACGCGGCCTCGGCGGCATCGAAGCCCGCGACGATGTCGGCCTCGCGCGCCACGTCCATCGTGACCGCGGCGGCGGGGGGCCCGATCTCGGCAGCGAGCGCCGCCAGCCGGTCCGCCCGCCGCGCGCCCAGCGCCACCCGCGCGCCACTTGCCGCAAGGATACGCCCGAAGCGGGTGCCGAGGCCCGAGGACGCGCCGGTGACGAGCGCCGTGCGCCCGGTGAGGTCGAAGGAGAAGCTCATGGGTCTCTCATGCTTTCGTCATTGCGAGGAGCCGGAGGCGACGAAGCAATCCATCGTCTGACCGTCCCGCGTGCGGAACCCTTGGCTCATGGATTGCTTCGCTGCGCTCGCAATGACGAAGGGTGTCAGGAGGCAGCAGGCAGCTCCCCGTTCACGTATTTCATCAGCGTCGTCTGGAAATGCCGCACGCGGCTGTCCTGGTAGTGGCCGAGCTCCATCAGCCCGTCCTTCATCGCCTTCATGCCTTCCTGCACATAGGGCAGGTTCGCCATGTCCTGATCGAAAACGTTGGCGAGCTGCGGGCCCATCTTGTCGGCCGCCCATGCGAAGGGCTCGTCGTCGGGAATGTAGGTCATTTCCACCGCGCGCGGCCGCGGCTGTCCCTTGGGGGTGGGGAACAGCAGGCGAATCTCCATGATGCACCAGTCGGGCGTGTCGCCGGGCAGCCAGCGGTAGACCAGCGTCGGCAGGAAGCCGATCCACGGCGCGAAATTGGGGAAGATGTTGTAGGTGAAGTTGTCGAGGATCTCGGTGTCGGCGGCGTCCGAATAATCGTAGCCGTACTGCTCCGCGAACCCCTTGCGGCCTGCCTCGGCGAGGATCTTGCGCGCGCCGAGCGGATCGTCGGCGTCGTAGCCCTCGGCCGGGCTTTCGGTCGCCGAGAAACGGCGGTTGGTGCGCGCGTCCTGCCCGCCCGAGAACTCGTTCATCTTCTCGAGCACGTAGTCCGAGTTCTTGCCCTTCACGTGCGGGCTGAGCACCCCCGAGGGCGTGATCGCGCGGTTGAAGTGGTCGCCGATCAGGTCGTAGCGGGTGTTAGCATCGCCGAGGAAGGCGAGCAGCTGCGGGTGGGTGGTGATCGAGTGCCAGGCCTCCATGAAGGCCTCGGCGGTGGCCTTCCAGTTGGCCGGGATCTTCTTCTGCACCCACATGCCGGTGTAGCGGTTTGCGAAATCATATCGCTCGTAATGCGATGCGGCCGGACCAAGCCAGGTCTTGAAATCGGGCAGGGCGTGGTTCTCGGTCAGCATCACGAAGCCCTGCCACAGCTCGACGCGGGCCTGCGGCAGGTCCATGTCCTTGCCTTCGAGGTGCTTGAAGTCCCACGAACAGGGGATTTCCTTCAAGGACCCGTCATTGCGCCAGGTGAAGCCGTGGAAGGGGCAGCGCAGCTGGACCGACTGGCCGCCCTCGGTGCGCAGCTTGCGGCCGCGATGGAGGCAGGCGTTGTAAAAGGCCTTCACGCTGCCGTCCTTCTGGCGGATCAGCAGGAAGCTCTTGCCGGCGATGTCGAAGACGACCGTGTCGCCCGGGTCCGGCATCTCGTCCTCGCGCGCGGCGAAGAGCCAGACGTTGGGCCACATCTTCTCGCGCTCCAGGCGGGCGAAGTCCTCGGAAATGTAAGGCGCCACGGGGAGCGGATCGTCGCCCATCTCGATATGCGATTCCTCGAAGAGGTAGTCGGGCGGGCGGCGGGTGTCGCCGTTCAGCATGTCGGTGTAGCTGATCCCCGGGCAGCGGTCAGCGCGGGCGATGTCCTTGATTTCGTTCATGAGCCTGAAGCGTCCTCTTGCCGGGGTTTGCCCCCGTCCCTTGTCCCTCGCACTTTGTGCAGTGTCACGTGCGGGGAATATCACACAGCTTGGACAAGGGGTCACCCTATCGGATTGGAGAGGAACATGGCTGTTGCGGGGAAAATCGCGTCGCTGGGCGAGGTGATGCAGCTCGCTTTCGTGCCGCAGGATTTCGACGCGGCGGTGAGGCACTGGACGGAAACGATGGGGGTCGGGCCGTTCTTCGTGATCGAGGGCATCCACCTCGAAGGCATGAAGTATCGGGGCCAGCCGACCGAGGCCGTGTTCGACCTCGCGCTGGCCTATTGGGGCGATATCCAGATCGAACTGATCCGCCCGCGTGACGACCACCCCTCGATCTATCGCGGTGAATATGGCTCCACCGGCAACGGGCTGCACCACGTGTGCATCCTGGTCGACGACATCGCCGAGGCCCGCCGGGTGTGCGAGGAGGCCGGCGCGGAAGTGGTGATCGAGGGGACCTTCGGGACGAGCCGGGTGATCTATGTCGATCCCGGCACGGGGCCGGGGACGCTGGTGGAGATATTGCAGCAGGCCAAGGACGGCCCGGACCTGTTCGGGATGATCAAGGCGGCAGGGATCGGCTGGGACGGCTCGGAGCCGCTGCGGAAGCTGAGTTAGCTTCTCTCGCCATTGCGAGCGGCGAAGCCGCTGCGCTCGCAATGACGAGACACGATAGCACAATATCGGCCCGCAGCGCCGCGGGCGCACGCGCGCGAGCCGCAGGTGCCCCGTAGCGAAGCGAAGGAAGCGTGCCCTCAAGTAGCGAAGCGGTAGGGCAACAAAGACTCACCGAGGACGCAGCCGCGGAGGCGGCTGCGCTAATCGGACGCCCCCAGATAGCCCAGCTGCCCGGCCTTGAAGATCGTCTGCGCGCGGTTGACGCTGTCCAGCTTCTCGCCGGCGCGGTGGATGTGGTAGCGGATCGTGGCATGCGACCGGTTGAGGATCATGCTGATCTCCTTGTCGGTCTTGCCGATCGCCGCCCAGCGCAGGCACTCGACCTCGCGCTTCGAAAGCACGCAGTCCGAAGGGATCCGCCGCTTGGTGCGATGGGCCTGGACGTAGCCTGCGACGAAGCACCGCGTCACCATCGCGAAGAGCGCGCCATATTCGGCGAATTCGGCGGTGAGGTCCTCCTTTTCGCGGTCGCAGCTGATGAAGCTCGAGGCGCTGATCTGGCCGAAGGGCAGGTGGACGGGGATCACGATCGCCGCCTTGCACAGCGCGCGACGCTCGAAATCGTTGAGGTCAATCTCGGCGAGGTAATGGTTGCGCCAGCGGGTGTTGAAACCGTGGCGGTTCACCCAGAAGGGCTCGCTTTCGTAGCGGCAGGCGCGCGGCAGCGGCGAGTGTAGCGCCAGCCGGTGATCCTCCCACCAGCGGGCGCCGTCGTCGAGCCAGCGGAAGATGTCGGCATTGAGGATCGTGCCCTCGGCATCGACCATCGGCTCCTTGGAGGAGATGTCATCGCATACCGCGATCTGCATCCCCCGCTCCTGCGCGATTCGCGCCAGGGCGACGGCGGCATCGTGGATGTCCTCGGGGCAGGTGATGGTGACGGATTCGAGCAATTGCTCAAGGGATTCGCGGCCTTGCGGTGTCCGCAGCTCGACAACATTATGGGCCATTGTCAGCCTCGCTCCTCTCCATTTTTCTCCCGCCGGTCCAGTCTAGCGCAAGATCCGGCAAAGTCCTCATCATTTACCTAGGGGAAGCGCGGCGTGGCAGGGGCTAGCGAAAATGACGAGGAGAAAGGCGGCATATGAAGTTTGCAGGTGCGAATTTCGGGGTTGTGCTGAAGGCGCTGGCGGCGGCGATACCGGCGGAGCGGCCCGCGCTGGTCCACGGCGAACGGGTGGTGACCTGGGGCGAGCTCGACGCGCTGACCGACCGGATCGCGGCGGGGCTGGTCGCCCGCGGGTTGAAGCCGGGCGACATCGCCGGACAGATGCTGCGCAACACGCCCGAATACCTGCTCGCTTGGTTCGGCTGCGCCAAGGCGGGGGTGGTGCCGGTCAACGTCAACTACCACTACAAGGCGCGGGAACTGGCCGACATCTTCACCCGCTTCGGCCTGAAGGCGCTGTTCGCCGAGAGCGATTTCGCCGACCTCGGACGCGAGGCCATGCCCGACGGCACCCTGACGGTGGACGTCGGGAGCGGCGACTGGGCCGCGCTGTGCGCGACGCTCCTGCCCGACGGCTTTGCGCCGCATGATGACCCGGAGGCGCTGTTCCTCACCGCCACCGGCGGCACCACGGGCATGCCCAAGGCGGTGATGTGGCCGATGGATCAGGCCTGGGGCGCATTCAACATCGGGGTGTGGCAGCGCCCGCCCGGCAGCCCGCCGCTGGTCGCCGGGAGCCTTGCGGAGCAGGTCGCCGAGGCGGAGCGGATCGGGCCGGAGCATCCGGCGAGCACCTCGCCGCTGCTGCTGCTCTCCCCGCTGATGCACGGAGCGGGGCAGTTCACCGCGCTGATCCACCTGCTGAAGGGCGGCACGCTCGCGCTTCTGCCCGCCCCGAAGTTCGACGCCGACCTTGCGCTGGACGAGGTGAAGCGGCTCGGCGCGCGCGGCATCTTCATCGTCGGTGACGCCTTCGCGCTTCCCCTCGCCGACCGGCTGGACGCGCGGGGCGACGGGGCCGAGGCGCTGGCTTCGCTGCGGAGCATCACCTCCTCGGGCGCGGTGTTCTCGCCCGCGCTCAAGCAGCGGCTGATCGCGCATCACCCGGCGCTGATGATCGTCGATGCGCTCGGCTCCTCGGAAAGCTCGGGCACGGGGATCGTCATCACCACCGCGGCTGGCTCCACCGGCGGGGGCAAGTTCCAGCCCCTCCCGGGGCGCGACACGAAGCTGTTCGACGAGCATCTGAACGAGATCCACCCCGGCACCGACGGCATCGGCATCGTCGCGCGCACCGGGCCGCTGCCGCTGGGCTACCTCGGCGAGGACGCGAAGAACGCGCAGACCTTCCCCGTGATCGGCGGCCAGCGCTGGCTGATGACCGGCGACCGCGCGCGCTGGGCGGCGGACGGCAGCCTCGAATTCATCGGCCGCGACAACATGTGCATCAACACCGGCGGCGAGAAGGTCTTTCCCGAGGAGGTCGAGGCGGTGCTGCTCGATCACCCGGCAGTGAAGGACGTGCGGGTGGTGAGCCTTCCCGACCCGCGCTTCGGGCGCAAGGTCGTCGCCGTGGTGCAGCCCGAGGGCGTAATCGACGAGACGGCGCTCGACGCCCATGCCCGCGCGGGGCTGGCGGGCTACAAGATCCCGCGGCTCTACATCCTCACCGACCGGTCGCTCAGGCTCAACAACGGCAAGCCCGATTACCGCACGGCGCAGGCGCTGGCCGACGCGGCGGCGGGGTAAAGCGGGAACAAACCGCTCTTATTCTCCCATGCCCCCGCACACGATAAACCGCGGGCGAATCAGGAGAAGCAGTGCCCCATGGCAAAGCGCAAGACCGCCCTCGATCACCTCAACAGCGGGCGCGAGCCGCATATCGTCCACATGATCCCGCCCGGTGCCCCCGGCTACCGCGAGGCAGATGGCGGGGCGATGGTGGTCTCCAGCCCGGTCGAGGTGAACGCGCTGGTCCGCACCCTCGCGGCGGGGGAGATCGTGACGCTCGACGACCTGCGCGCCGCCCTCGCGCGGCGGCACAAGGTGGCGGTCGCCTGCCCGGTCTCGACCGCGATCTTCCTCAACATGGCCGCCCGCGCCGCCGAGGAACAGCGCGCCTTCCTGCCCGAGGAGGAGCTGACCCCGTGGTGGCGGGTGCTGAAGAAGGGCGGCTTCCTCAACCCCAAATACCCCGGCGGCACCGAGGCCCAGCAGGCGCTGCTCGAGGCCGAAGGCGTGCGCGTCTCCCCGCTGCGGCGCAAGCCTGCGGTATTCGACTACGCGGACCGCGCGCCCCGCGACCCCATCGAGGAACGCGAGGCCAGCTAGGCCTTGCGGGCCGCCTCGCGGGCAACTTCCTTCTGGCCGATGTCGCGGCGGCAGAAGCCGGTGGGGAAGGTGATCGCATCGACGGCGGCATAGGCCCTGGCCTGCGCCTCGGTGACGCTCGCGCCGGTCGCCGTCACGTTGAGCACCCGCCCGCCGTTCGCCACCAGCGCGCCCTCCTTCAGCGCGGTGCCGGCATGGAAGACCTTGGCTCCCTCGGCCTCGGCGGAGCAAAGGTCGATCGCGCCGCCCTTCTCGGGCGTGCCGGGATAGCCCTTCGCCGCCATGACCACGGTCAGCGCAGTCTCGTCGCGGAAGGCGACACGGGTCCCTTCGAGGCTGCCTTGCGCACAGGCGAGCATGATCGCGGCGAGATCGCTCTCAAGCCGCATCATCAGCACCTGGCATTCGGGATCGCCGAAGCGGGCGTTGTATTCGATCAGCTTCGGCCCCTCGGGCGTCAGCATCAGGCCGGCATAGAGCACGCCCTGATAGGGCACCCCGTCCGCGCGCATCGTCCGCACCGTAGGTTCGATGATCTCGGCCATGACGCGGGCCTGCAATTCGGGGGTGAGCACCGGGGCGGGGGAATAGGCGCCCATACCGCCGGTGTTGGGTCCGGTGTCGCCGTCGCCGACGCGCTTGTGATCCTGCGCCGAGCCGAAGGGGACGATCGCGGTGCCGTCGGTAAGGGCGAAGAAGCTCGCCTCCTCGCCTTCCATGAACTCCTCGATCACCACTTCCGCACCCGCCGCGCCGAAGGCCCCGCCGAACATGTCGGCAAGCGCGGCCTCGGCCTCGGCGAGCGTTCCGGCGATCACGACGCCCTTGCCCGCCGCGAGGCCATCGGCCTTGAGCACATAGGGCGCGGCGAAGCGGGAGAGGGCGGCGCGGGCCTCTTCCAGCGAGGACGTGCGCACGTAACCCGCCGTGGGAATGCCCGCACGGGCGCACAGGTCCTTGGTGAAGCCCTTGGAGCCCTCGAGCTGCGCGGCAGCCTTGGAGGGGCCGAACACCGGCACGCTTGCGGCGCGCAGCGAATCCGACAGCCCGTCGACCAGCGGCGCCTCGGGGCCGATCACGACAAGACCGATGGCCTTGTCGGCGCAGAAGGCGATCACGGCGGCATGATCCGTCAGCTCCAGCGCCACCACCTCGGCCTCCCCGGCGATGCCTGGATTTCCGGGGGCGGCATAGAGCTTTGTCAGGCTCGGGGATTGCGCCAGCTTCCATGCCAGCGCATGTTCGCGGCCTCCCGAACCAAGCAGCAGGATATTCATGGCGCCTCCGCCGAACAGTGATGACGATGCGGGGCTCGTAGCCCGCGAGCGGCAGGGGGACAACGCCCAGCCGCTCACGATCAGCGAGATATCCGCGCTGCTCAAGCGCACGGTCGAGGATCGCTTCGGCTTCGTGCGCCTGCGCGGCGAGCTGTCGGGGGTGAAGCGCGCCGCCTCGGGGCACTTCTACTGCGCCCTGAAGGATGAAGGCGCGGTGATTGACGGGGTGATGTGGAAGGGCAACGCCGCCCGCCTCAATTTCCGCGCGGAGGACGGGCTCGAGGTGATCGCCACCGGCAAGCTCACCACCTATCCCGGGCGCTCGAAATACCAGATCGTGATCGACAGCCTCGAACTGGCGGGAGAGGGCGCGCTGCTGGCGCTGCTCGAGAAGACCCGCGCGCGGCTCGCGGCCGAAGGCCTGTTCGCGGCGGAGCGTAAGCGGGCACTGCCCTTCCTGCCGCGCGTGATCGGCGTCGTCACCTCGCCGACGGGCGCGGTGATCCGCGACATCCTCCACCGCCTCGCCGACCGCTTTCCCAGCCACGTCCTCGTGTGGCCGGTCCTGGTGCAGGGGCAGGGCGCCGCCGAGCAGGTGGCGGCGGCGGTGCGCGGGTTCTCCGCACTCCAGCCCGGCGGCCCGGTTCCGCGACCCGACGTGGTGATCGTCGCGCGCGGGGGTGGGTCGATCGAGGACCTGTGGAGCTTCAACGAGGAAGCGGTGGTGCGCGCCATCGCCGAATGCACCATCCCCGTCATCAGCGCCGTGGGGCACGAGACCGACACCACGCTCGCCGATTTCGCCGCCGACCGCCGCGCGCCGACGCCGACCGCCGCTGCCGAGATGGCCGTGCCGGTGCGCGCCGACCTCGCTTTCACCCTCGCCGACCTTGCCCAGCGCCAGCGCCGCGCCGTCTATCGCCCGGTCGAGCTGGGCCGCGAGAGGCTCGCCGCGCGCGTGCGGCTGCTGCCCCGGCCCGAGAACCTGCTCGCACCTCAGGCCCAGCGGCTCGACGAGTTGTCGGAACGCCTGCGCCGTGCGCTCGGCGACCGTTCGGCGAAGGGGCGCGAGCGCCTCGCCGGGGTCGCCGCGCGCCTCTCCCCGAGCCTGCTCTCGCGCAGCGCCGCCGAGGCGCAGCGGCGGCTTGCGGGCGCACGGCTTGCCCCGGCGCTGGTCGAGCGGCCGCTGCGCGAGGGCGCGCATCGCCTCGCGGCGCTCACCCGGGTAATGAGCCAGCTCCATCCCGAAAAGCCGCTGGAGCGCGGCTATGCGATCATCCGCGATGCCGGGGGCCGGGCGCTCACCGCCCGCGCCGAAGCCGCAGGCGAGACGCGCCTCCTCCTGCAATGGCGCGACGGGACGCTCGCCGCCGTGCCGGAGGGCGCAGCCCCGCCCCCGCCCGCGCCTCCGCCCCGCAAGCCCGCGAAATCCGCAGCCCCGCCCGCCCAAGATGATTTGTTCGGTTAGCCGCTCGGTGCTATCAGGGGGCCCATGCTGATGACTCCCTCCGACAAGGTCGCCAAGCTCTACTACGGCCCCTCCAGCTTCCGGGTGCTGCGCCCGGGGAGCCACGTGCTCTGCGCGGTGACGGGCGAGGCGATCCCGCTGCCCGAACTGCGCTACTGGAGCGCCGAGCGGCAGGAGGCCTACGCCTCGCCCGAGATCGCCACGCGCCGCCTGCTCGGCCTCGCCTGATCCCAGCGCATCGATGAGCCCCGAGGCCCCCCGCGCGCGGCGCACCGGGCACGTGCGGGCGCTGCGCCTGTTCCTGCTTGCCGTGGTGGCGCTGGCGCTCGCACCGGGCACCTTCCTGCGCGCCCCGGGCCAGATGCGCTCCGATCCGGCGCAGATCACCGTCACGCCGCGGGAGGTGCAGGGGCTGGTGACAGGCGCGCTCGGCCCGCCTGACGGCCTGTGGGAGCTGACATCCGAGCACGGCTTTTTCGGCGGCTTTTCCGCGCTCGTGGCGGGCGAGGGTCCCGCGATGATCGCGGGGAGCGACCGCGGCTTCCTGCTCGATATCGATCTGGCGGGCGAGGCGCCCCGCCCCGTCCCGGGCAGTTTCCGCTTCGTCGGGGTCAGCACCCGGGGGCGAAAGGAATTCGTCGATCTTGAGGCGCTCGCGCGCGACCCGGCGACAGGCACGCTGTGGGCGGCGTTCGAGTATGACAACCTCGTCATGCGCTTGCCCCCGCAGGGCCGGCGCAGCATCCACGCCCCGCGGGACATCGCGGAATGGAGCCCCAACAGCGGGCCCGAGACGATGGAGCGGCTCGCCGACGGGCGCTTCCTGATGATTGCCGAGGGCAATATCCGCGGCGACCGCAGATTGCACGAGGCGCTGCTGTATCCCGGCGATCCGGCCGAAGGCGGAGCGCCGCCGCTGGCCTTCCGGTTTCGCGGCTCGCCCTATTTCGATCCGGTCGATGCCACCCAGCTACCCGACGGGCGGGTGCTGATCCTCCTCAGACTGGTCAATTTCAGCATCCCGGCGACGTTCAACACCGCGATCGCGATCGCCGATCCGCGCACAATCCGCGCCGGCGGCGCGTGGGAGGCGCGCGTCATCGCGCACATGCACGACGGAATTCTGGCCGACAATTTCGAGGGGATCGCCTATGTTCCCTTGGCCGCCGACCCCTCGCGCGGAAGCATCTGGCTGATCTCGGACGACAACTTCTCGATCTTCCAGCGCACGCTGCTGGCGCGCTTCGACTGGGACAGCACGGCCATCCCATAACGAAAAAGCGCCCGGAGATCCGGACGCTTCCTCGTTTCGCCTCGGGTCCCGCGGGACCGGCGGAGATCAGGCCGCAGCCTGAGCCTTGATGAGCTCGCGCTTGACCTTCAGCGCATTGGCCGAGAGCTTCTCGTCGCTGGTCTTCAGCAGCCAGTTGTCGAGCCCGCCATTGTGCTCGACCGAGCGCAGGCCGTGGGTCGAGACGCGGAACTTGAAGCTGCGCTCGAGCTTTTCGCTCATCAGCGTCACGTTCTGCAGGTTGGGCAGGAAGACGCGCTTGGTCTTGTTGTTGGCGTGGCTCACGTTGTGGCCGACCTGGCGGCCCTTGCCGGTCAGTTCGCAGATGCGCGACATGGTGTGTCTCTTCTCGTAAAAGTCGGTTCTAGCCGGGAAAGCGGCGCGCATAACGGGGCAGACCCGAATCGTCAAGCAGGATGCGCTTCCCCGGCCAGCCGGGCAGCCGCCGGGGTGCCAAGCCTAACCCATGTGATGGCCTGCAATCGCACCGTCTTCTGCATTCGCGGCCGACCTGGCTGGGGCGATGCCCGCATTGTCAGGCCTCAAGGAGAACCACAATCATGAAGCGCATCATCATCACCAGCCTCATCGCCCCCTTGGCAATCGGCCTTGCCGCGTGCGATGTCGACCAGACGCAGGAAGGCGAACTGCCCGATGTCGAGGTGACGGGTGGCCAGATGCCGGAATACGACGTCGAGACCGCCGACGTCGATGTCGGCACCAAGGAAACGACGGTCGAGGTTCCGGATGTCGATATCACCATGCCCGATGCCGAAGGCACGCCGGCAACCGGCAACGAGGAGTAATCCTGCCGGCCACGGGTGCGGGGCATGAGCGGGCGGGCGTTCCGCAGCTTCATGCCCCGCGCCCTCGCCGCCGCGCGCGCCGCCGCCGCGGCGGGCGAGGTGCCGATCGGCGCGGTGGTGGTGAAGGACGGCGAAGTGATCGCCGAGGCGCACAATGCGCCGCGCGGCTCCCACGATCCCACCGCCCATGCCGAGATCCTCGCGATCCGCCGCGCCGCCGAAGTGCTCGGCGATGAGCGCCTGACGGGCTGCGAACTGTGGGTCACGCTGGAGCCTTGCGCGATGTGTGCAGGTGCCATCGCCCATGCCCGGATCGCGCGGCTCTATTACGCCGCGAGCGACCCCAAGGGCGGCGCGGTCGAACAGGGCGCGCGGGTGTTCGACCACCCCCAGTGCCTCCACCGCCCCGAGGTCTACACCGGGATCGGCGAGGAGGAAGCGGCGGAACTGCTCAGGGCATTTTTCAGGAAGCGACGCTGAACGCGCGGGCCTTGCGGCGTGTGCCAGCCCCCGCCGGCGAAACGGCCATGAGCCCGGTCGCATGCCAGGACACTGTCGCAGTTTTACGCATGCGGCTCCCGTGGTGCGCCCGCCTTCACAGCCCGCGCCAGATCTGCGCGGGAGTGCTGTCCTTCGCACCCCGCCGCGTGGCCGGGCAGCGGGCCGGGTGGAAGGTTTTCGAATAGCACAGGCGAATCTCCTCAAGCCAGCCGCGCGGGGAGAGCATCACTGCGATGGCGGCCTCGGGCCATTCCGGATTGGCGTCGGCGAAGGCGGCGCGGATGCGGCCCGCCGTCAGCCCCTCCTCGCGGCTGATGCGGTCGTAATCCGGCAGGCGCAGGCCCGAATGGAGGATACGGATCACCTTGAGGTAGTTCGCGGGGCGCTTCACCATGCACGCCCCGTGCTTGGCCCATTGGCGCGCGACGAGGCGCTCGGAGGGCATCAGGCACATCGCCCCCCGGATATCGGCAGGGGTGAGGCCTGCGCGGGCCTCGCACCACTGCGGCCAGCCCTTGGCGCCCTCTGGCCACAGACCGTGGACGACGAGGCCGAAGCGACCCGGCTTGCCCGCGCACTGGAAGGCGTGGCCGCGATCACCGGTGCGCGGCTTGCAGAACTCGGGCGACCAGCTCAGCGCAAGGGTGTAGCCCGTCACCGGCAGTACGCGGCGCGGGCCGTCGGGGGCGGTGCGCGGGACGCTCGCCACCTGCGGCGCGCGGCACTGATAGGCCTGCGCGAATGCGGGGGCGGGCAGTAGCGCGGCCAGCGCCGCCAGTCCCGCAAGCCCCGCCCTCACGCCGCGGCGCGCCTATTCGAAGGCGGCCGGATCCATGCCCCCGGGCCCGTGCTCGAACCATGCCTTGGCATCGGGCCGGAACAGGAACCAGACGGCGGCGATCTGCATCACCGTGATCACCACCGCGATGATCGCCTGGACCAGCGGCACGGCCATCAGCCCCAGCGGCATGGCCACCGTGCCGATCACGGTCAGCACCAGCAGGATCCACTTGGCGACGTTCGAGGCCCGGCGCGAGATGAAGTACCACAGCAGCAGCGAGATGGCGAAGCCGAGGGCGGTGGCGCCGACCATGAAACCGGGACCTGCCATGCCCGCGGCGGCCACCGCCGGATCGGCCTCGAGCTGCGCCATGGTGTTGTCGTAGTTCAGCACGGAGTTGACGATTCCCAGCGCGATCGCGCCGAGGTAGAGCTGGTCGAACTTGGTGATGGAAGCCGGTCGCATGAACATCCCCTTTTCAGCAACATCGCGGGGCAAGCTAACATGCGGTGAACGCGAGTCTATTCGAAAATGGCAGGGCCGTCTTCATCGGGCTCCGGCACACGCGCGAACCAGCGTCCGGCCTGCGCGGTGAGCAGGCTCGCCATCGCGACCGCGACGAGCAGCGCGCCGGTCAGCGCCGCCGGATCGAGCATCGCCAGTCGCAGCGCGCCGAAGCCCAGCACCAGCCAGCGCGCGAAGGGCGCCGCAAAGAGATAGATCCAGACGAGCGGGATCAGCGCGATCGTGAATTCCGCCGATAGCGCGACGATGGTCCAGTCGCGGTCCCATGCAAACCACGGCAGGTGGGCGGCATAGGCGCTCTGGGCGCGCGCCAGGTCGTCCAGTCCGCGCACCAGCCGCAGCAGCGCCGCAGCGAGGAAGGCGGCGGCGAAGACGCGGATCGCCAGCGGTCTGGGCCCCCGCACAAGCTTCACAGCGGCTTGAAATCCAGCCCGATGTCGGCGGCGGGTGCGCTCTGGGTGAGGCGCCCGACCGAGATGTAGTCCACCCCGCTCGCGGCCTTCGCGGCGATGGTGTCGAGGTTGACGCCCCCGCTCGCCTCGGTCGGCACGCGGCCCGCGACCAGTTCGACGGCCTGCGCGAGGGTGGCCGGGTCCATGTTGTCGAGCAGCAGGTGATGCGCCCCCGCCGCCAGCGCGGGCTCGATCTGGTCGAGGCTGTCGACCTCGCAGATGATCCTCTCGACGCCTGCCTCGCGCGCGCGCCGCACCGCCTCTCCGACAGAGCCCGCGACCGCAACGTGATTGTCCTTGATCATCGCCGCATCCCACAGCCCCATGCGGTGGTTCTGCGCCCCGCCCTGCCGGGTGGCGTATTTCTCGAGGTGCCGGAGGCCGGGGATGGTCTTGCGGGTATCGAGCAGCGTGCAGGCCGGATTGCCCCCGGGGCCGCGCATGGCGGTGACATAGGCTTGGGTCAGCGTGGCGATGCCGGAGAGGTGCTGGACGATGTTGAGGGCGCTGCGCTCCGCCGTCAGCAGCGCGCGCGCCCGGCCCTCGATCCGCATCAGGTCGGTGCCCGCGGGGACCTTGTCGCCATCGTGCACGAGGGTTGCGATGGTGCAGTCGGAATCGAGATGGCGGAAGAAAGCCTCGGCCAGCGGCAGACCCGCGACGGTGATCGCATCGCGGCTGTCCATGACCCCGGAGAAGCGCGCTTCGGCTGGAATGACGCTGTCCGAAGTGACGTCCCGCCCCCCGCCGGGCAGGCCCTCGCCGAGGTCTTCGGCCAGCGTAGCGCGGACGAAGGCGGCGAGATCGAAACCAGGAAGGACAAAATTGATCATAAGTTCAAACCGTTACCTGAAATTTAGTTGCCTGCGGGCAAGATATGGCATAGCCTTCTACCAAGCCATCCGGAAACAGGAATGGCAAACGCGGGTGGGGAGGTCGCAGGAATGGACTCGCAGGACGACGAGTGCCGGAGAATACCGCTCAGCCTTCAGGAGAAGATGCGGATCGATTTCCAGGTCGTCGCGCAAAGGCCGAGCAAGTTGGCGGTCTACCTTCTCTGCGTCTTTCTCGGGGTGCTGGGTGCGCACCGCTTCTATCTCGGCGAACGGAAGACCGCGACCGTGATGCTCGCCATCGGCATCACGATCATCGGCCTTCCGATCACCGCGGTCTGGGCGATCACCGACCTGTTCCGCATCCCCGCCATGATCCGCCAGCGCGACGAGGAGACCCGCGAGCGCCTGACGGCCGAGGCCACGGAATAGGCCGTGCCTCGCGCGGATCAGTGGACGAAGCGCGCCACCACGTCGCGATAGGAGCGCGACACCTTCACCTCAGCGCCGCTGTCCAGCACCAGGAAGCACTCACCGTTGGTGTGGGGCTTCACCTGTCGCACCAGATCGAGGTTGACGATGGTCGAGCGGTGGACGCGCTGGAACTTCCTCGGATCGAGGCGGCGTTCCAGGTCCTTCATCGTCTCGCGCAGCACCAGCGAATTGTCGCCGGTGGAGATGATCATGTAGTCGCCCGCGGCCTCGATGTGCTCGATCGTGTCGACTTCGACGCGGAAGATCTGGCCACGGTCCTTGACGTTGATGAGCTTCTCGAACCGGTCCGCGCTCTCCGTCGTGGTCGCGGTGGTCTCGGCGAAGTCGGCGGCGCGCTCGGGCGCGATCTCGGAGAGCACGTCGAGCAGCTGGCCCGCATCCTCGGCCGATTTCTTCTCGGCAAGGCGCTGGCGCACGCGTTCGATGGTGTCGGCGAGCTTCTGTTCGTCGACCGGCTTCATCAGGTAGTTGACGGCATTGGCCTCGAAGGCGCGAATCGCGTGTTCCTCGTAGGCGGTGACGAAGACGAACAGCGGCGGTTCGATCTCCATCACGCCCTTGACGACCGAGAAGCCGTCGAAGCCGGGCATCTGGATGTCGAGGAAGACGAGATCGGGCTTCTCGGTCTTGATCTTGCGGATCGCCTCGCGGCCATTGGCGCAGGTGTCGATGATCTCGACGTCCTCGAAGGCCTGGAGTCGCAGCTGCAGGCCCTGGATAGCGAGCTTCTCGTCGTCGACAAGGATGGTTCTGATGGTCATGCGGTTGTTCCGATAGTTCTGATGGGGGGGTTGAGGGGGATGATGTTGTCGCCCCCGCCGCTTGGGGCAGTCCCGACTGCCACGGCGGGTGCTGTCGCTTCCCCGGCTTTGGCGGCCGGCGTGAAGGGAATCTCGATCAGCACGGTGAAGCCGCCCCCAGCTTCGGATCTCGTCTCGAAAAGATGTTGGTCGCCATAGGCCTGCGCCAGGCGGTTGCGGATGTTGGCGAGGCCGACGCCGGTGGAGACCGGGCGACCCGGCATCGGATCACCCGTCACGGCACGCGGGCTGTCGTCGGCGCCCGGCCCGGTGTCCTCGACTGTCAGGCGCAGCCGCTCGCCGATCACCCGCGCGGTGAGCGCGATCTGCGCGCCTTCCTCCTGCGGGCTGACGGCATACTTGATCGCGTTCTCGACCAGCGGTTGCAGCAGCATCGCCGGAAGCTGCGCCTGGAGCGCGGCATCCTCGATCTCGAAATGGGTGCGCAGCCGCTCCTCGAAGCGCATCCGCTCGATGTCGAGGTAGAGCTGCAGCGTCTCGATCTCCTGCGCCAGCGTGACCTGGCTGCCGGGCTCGGCGATGAGGGTGTGCCTGAGGAAGCCCGACAGCCTGGTGAGCATCGCGTTGGCGGGCTCGGTCTGCTTCAGCAGCACCAGCGTGCTGATCGAATTCAGGGTGTTGAACAGGAAATGAGGATTGAGCTGGTAGCGCAGCATCGCGAGCTGCGCGGCAGTGGCCTGCGCCTCGAGTCGCTCCAGCCGGTCGGCCTGCTGCTCGACCGTCAGGAAGAAGTTGATCGCGTAATAGAGCGCGCTCCACCCGCCGAGCAGGGTCATTGGCAGGTAGAGCAGGCCGATCAGGCGCTGGACGAAGCTGTCGCGGCCGCCGCCGGTATAGACCCCCTGCACCCAGGCATCGATCGAGGCGTGGAGCAACACCGCGACAAGCAGCACCAGCGCGGTCACCCCCCACGTCACCAGCGGCTGCTGACGGATCAGCTGGCGATAGATCACCGAAAGGATCAGGCTGATCGAAAAGCCGGTGATGGTGGTGACAAGGATCAGCGCAAGAACCGCAAGTTCCTGCTTGTTGGCCAGCGCCGAGACCGCGCGCAGCAGGAACGCCGCGCCCCAGCCCGCCAGCTGGAGGTTCCAGAACGCCCGGTTCTTGCTCGCGAAGAACGGCGCCGCCTGGATCTGGAGCACTGCCATAGTGATGCCGGTCTAACTCATTTCGTCGCAAACGGCACATCTATTCGGTCGCACCGGCGTGACAGCACAACGTCTCGGCGCAAGCCGGCCCCTAGGGCACAAGCGCTCCCCGAGAACAACGCCGTGGAGGCGGCGTCAGAATGGTGCATCTATCTCGCGGCGGAAATGCGCGCGCCAGTCGGCCCGGCCCTCGCGCGCCATCAGCGCCTTCACCAGCACCACCTCGGCAGCGATCGACTCGGCCCGCTCGTCCCAGCCGTCATGCCCGTAGCGCATCCGGAGACCCGAATCGTGGGCCGATCCCCAGCGCGTCATGAAGGTCACGCCCGCCTCGGGATCGTATCCGGCATTGGCGAGCAGCCACGGGATCAGCCGGTCGGCCTCGCGCTCGATCCGGCGCACCAGCTTCGCCCTGCGCCCGTTGCGGTCGAGCCAGGCGTCGTGACCGAGGACATTGTGCGCCAGCTCGTGCGCGACGAGAGCGGCGAAGACCGGCTCCTCGGCATAGGCAAAGGCGGGAAAACTGATGCCGATCACGACCCGCTTGCCGTCGGCGACCGCCTTGCCGCCATCACCCATTAGTTCGAAGCGGGTAGCGCAGACCTCGGCCGGAGCCACCCGCGCCTCGCCGCCGTCGGCAAAGCCGACCGCGATGCCGCCGTGTTCGGTCAGCATAGCCTCGACGTGGTCGTGTGCGCGGGCGAGCCGCTGCCAGTCCATCGCGCCGCCCGCCGGCCATGCGTTGGGATCGAAGCGTTCGAGCCGCACCACCTCGCGGTTGCGGGCGAAGGCCCCCGAAAGCGCGGCAGGCGATCCGCGCGCGGCGGTCTGGACGGCGAAGTC
Organism: Porphyrobacter sp. THAI-01a; assembly: GCF_056868655.1. Lineage (NCBI taxonomy): Bacteria > Pseudomonadati > Pseudomonadota > Alphaproteobacteria > Sphingomonadales > Erythrobacteraceae > Porphyrobacter > Porphyrobacter sp. THAI-01a. The sequence continues at coordinate 3,221,413 of NZ_CP180579.1, forward strand.
GCCCGCGAGGCCCAGCGACGTGCGGGCGATAGCGGGCGCGCCGTAGCTCGCCATGTCCTGCAACTGCAGCCCGATCGAGGGCACGACCTTGGGGCAGAACGGCGCATTGCCGCGCGCAAGCTGCCAACCCACGTCCTGGAGCCGCTGGTCGGCGTCCTGATAGCGAGCGATGGCGGCGCGCTCGGCGGCGTAGTCAACGCGCGGCGGAGTGGCGGCCTGTGCGGCGAGCGGCCCGCAGCACAGCCCCGCCGCCAGCAGTCCGGCAAGCGCAAGTGCGCGCATCGCGGCTGCCTCAGCCCACCTCGCCCGCCTTGGCGAGCGCGGCCTTCAGCCTCTCGTAGCCGACCGCCCCGCCGAAAGGCGTCTTGCCCGCGATCCATGCCGGCGTGCCGGTGAAGCCCAGCGCGCGGGCGTGATCGAGATTGCGCGCGATCTCGGTCGAGACCGCCTCGGAGGCGGCGTCCCGCTGCGCGCGCGCCATGTCGAGCCCGGCGGTCCGCGCCGCCGCCTCGACATCGCCAGTGGCGAACATGGCATCGTGGAAGGCGCGGTACTTGCCCTGAAGCCCGGCCGCGAGGGCCATGCGCGAGGCGACATCGGAGCCTTCGAAGATCGGCCATTCGCGGATCACGACCTTCAGATCGGGGTCCTCGGCGATCAGCCGGTTCACGTCCTTGAGGCTCGCCTCGCAATAGGGGCAATTGTAGTCGGTGAACTCGACCAGCACTGTCTTGCCGTCGGGGTTCCCGAGCACCACGCCCGGGAAGGGCTCGAACACCGCACCCCCCATCTGCGCGAGGCGCTTGGCGGCTTCCTGCTCCTCGTAGGCCTGCGCCATCTGCGGCAGCAGGTCGGGATTGCCGAGCAGGAAGGCGCGGGTGCGGTTGTCGGCAAGCCCCGAATAGGACCACGCCGCCGCGCCGAGAAAGCCGAACACCAGCGCCATCAGCGCGGTCAGCAGGGTGTTGCGCAGGGACGAGGGAGCAGGGTCGGCGGACATGGCGGTTCCGTGAGCGTGAGGCGGATGACACCCAGCCTTAGCGGCGGTTCTTCACGCGTTCCAGTTCGGCGCGCGCCTCGAGCGCGACATCCTGCGCGCGGATCCAGTCGGCCGAGCCGTAGGGCAGGTAGGCCTCCGCAGCCTGGGCGTTGGCAAGCGCCTGCGGATATTGCCGGTTCATCACCTGCACCTCGGCGCTGGCGAGCCGCGCGCGCGGGATATCCCCGCGGGCCTCGTAGACCACACCCAGCTGGTACCACGCGAAGGGATTGTAGCGATCGCGCTGGACCGAGGCGCGCAGCACCTGTTCGGCCTCGGCGAAGTTGGCGGGATTCTCGGTGGCGATCAGCGCATGGCCGAGCATGCCGGCGATCAGCGGATGGGCGCGGGTCAGCTCGGTCGAGCGGCGCAGCGGCGCCAGCGCATCCTTCGGCCGCCCGGATTCGAGCAGCACCTGCCCCTTCAGCTCGAGGAACCACGGGTTGTCCGGCTCCTGCGCCAGCAGCGCATCGGCCTCTGCCAGCGCGAGATCGACGCGCGCCTCCTTGTGGTAGGCATAGGCGCGGGCATAGCGCGCCGGAACGCTGGTATCGCGCACCGGATAGGCGTTGAGCGTGCGGCGCGGCTCGGAAAGATAGCCGAACAGCTTGGCCTTGGCGCGCACGAAGCGTTCCTGCAGTTCGGGATCGGGCTCGGCATTCCATGCCCGGTCCTCCTCCAGCAGCCCGCGCAGGGTCTGGATGCGGTCGCCAGTCAGAGGGTGGGTGCGGGCATAGCCGGCCTCGTCGGTCTGGCTGTAGCCGGCCCGAATCTCGTTGCCGCGCAGCCGCTCGAAGAACTTGATCATGCCCTTGCCGCTGATCCCCGCGCCCGAGAGGTAGCGTACACCGGCAAGATCGGTGGCGGCTTCCTGGTCGCGGTTGAAGCTGAGGAAGCTGCCCATCGCGGCCTGCTGCCCGGCGGCGATGATCCCCATCGCTGCATCGCCCGCCCCGGCCAGCGCCGCACCGACGCCGAGCAGCAGCGAGAGGATCGAGATTCCGTTCGCCGCCTTGGTGCGTTCGTTGAAGCGCACCACGTGGCCCGCGGTGATGTGGCCGAGTTCGTGGGCGAGCACGCCCTGGACCTCGTTGGCGCTCTCGGCCGCGCCGATCAGCCCGGTGTGGACATAGATCGCCTGCCCGCCGGCGACGAAGGCGTTGATCGAGCCGTCGTTGATCAGCACCAGCTCGACATTGCCGGGCTCGAGTTCGCTCGCCTCGATCAGCGGGGCGGCCATGTCGAGCAGGAGCTGCTCGGTCTCAGCATCGCGCAGGATCGATTGCGCCGCCGCCGGGTGGGCCGCAAAGACGAGGCTTGCCAGCAGCGCAAGGCAGAAGGCCAGAGGATTGGGGCGACCGCGCATCGGCGGCGACACTACCGGAGTTGCGCCTGAACGCAAACTGAAGGCGCGGCCCCTGTCACACAAGAGGCGGGTCCCCGCCCGGGCATCAAGCGTGCCTCGGGTGTTGATGTCCGGGCGGAGAGGGTGAGAGCGGCGGCGGCCTCAACCGGCGAGCTTGCGGGCGGCGCGTTCGATCTGGGCAATGTCTTCCGGCAGTTCGGCGAGGATTTCCGCGCAGCCGATCTCGTCGCGGCGGATCAGCACCAGTGCGAACTCGGGGCCCGCGCCGTCGAGATGCTCGAGCGTGATCGCCTCGAGCGCGCGCAGCTGGGCGGCCAGCGCCTCGCGCACGGCACCGGGCTCCTCGACCGGCTTGCCCTGTTCCTCGCGGCGCAGGCGGCGTTCTGCCTTGACCACCGCCTTCACCCCACCCTCGGTCTCGGCGAGGAAGCCCGCAAGGGCCCCGCGGGCGAGCTTGAGGCGATGCGCGTGGGTCAGCACGGCGGCATATTCGGTGAGGCGGGTCTTGTCGTAATCGTGCCCGAACACGAGCTTGACCACCGGGGTCATCGGCGCGCGGTCCTGCACGGTCAGACCGCTTTCGGCGATCAGTTCGGCATAGTCCTCGGGCGCGGCAGCGGCGGCGAGCGAGAAGTCGTAGGCGCGGCTCACCGCGGCATAGAGCGCGCTGCGGCTGCGATCCTCGGTGCTGTCAGCGGCGCGGGCAAGCTCGCGCGCGGCGGCGAGGCAATCGTAGAGACCGGCATCCTCGGGCAGATCGTCGGCAAAGGCGGGTTCGTCGTCGTTTTCGTCGTCGAAATCGTCCGCGGCGGCGAAGACCGGCACCCGCGCCGCGACCGGAGCGGAAAGGGGTTCGGCAACCGGTTCGGGCACGAAGCCATATTCGGGCGCGGCGTCCTCGTCCCCGTCCTCGAGGTAGGGCATGGGCTCGATGCCGGTCAGGTCGATCGCCTTCTTGGCGGGGGCCTCGATATAGTCGGCGAGGCTGGCGAAGTTGTAGCCGGCGCTTTCGCCCTCGCCCTCGTCCTCGTCGTATTCCTCGTCGTCGTCGTCGAGGCTGTACTGGCTGAAATCGGGGAGCGCGTCGTCATCATATGCGTCCTCGGCCCCGCCGTAAGCGGAAAGGCCCCCCAGGTCGGCGAAGTCGGCGGCGAAATCATTGTAGGCGTGCGCGGGCGCTGCGGCCTCGTCCTCGTGCTCGCGCGCAGGCGAATCCGCCCAGTCGGTGACAGGTTCCGCCGGGCGCGGGGCCGGGTCTTCCTCGAGCTCGAGATCGGTACCGAGTTCGAGTGCCTGGTCGATCTCGAGAAGCAGCTCGTCGGCGGTCAGCTGGTCGGCCATCTCCTTCCAGTTGATCACCCCGTAGATGAAGTCGATCGTCTCGTCGTCGCTCGAATAGGGCAGCAGGATGCCGCGATAGAGGATCGCGATTCCGGCGTGATTGACGAATTCCGCCTCGAAACCGATCGGCGCCTGGTTGGCGAGGATCTGCATGTAGTGGTCGGTGATGCGGCTGAGCAGCGAGCGCGGCGGCACGTCCGAAAGGCGGGTGATGACCCCCTGCGTGCCGCACTCGGCCGCCAGCTTTTCGCCGATGTATCGCACCCCGGGATTCTCGATCCCGTAGGAGAAATCGAGCAGCACCGAATGGGGGCCGAAATCGGGGAGACTGGCGGGGTCGAGGTCCTCGATGCTAGGGAACATCCGCTCGCCGAGCAGGCTCGCCCAGTGGTTATAGGCGCGCACCTGCATGCGGCGCTCGTCCTGGCCGATCGCCTCGGGCGGCAGCTGGCGGGGCGCCGGTTCGGCGCTCTCCTCCTCCTCGATTGCGTCCCAGCTCCGATCCGATGCCGAGTCGGAACCGAAGGCGCCGCGCAGAGTGTCCATGGCTGTCATACGCCCCTTGGTGAACCTGTGTCGGCCCGTTCTGGCGCGGCGTGGTAAACATCACGTTAAACGGAAGGGGAGTCTTTGCTTGCGATCGCGCCGGGGGCGCGATGCCGGCCACCGGAGGTGGCTTACAGGAAATACCTCATCCTGATCGTGACGCGGCTGGTGCCTTCGCCCTGGACGAACACCGCGTCCTTGAACTTGGGCGGGGCCATCTTCACCGGCGCATCGCGCGAGAAGCCGTAGCCCTCCTTGGGCATCATCCCCATCGCGCGGTCGGCCTTGCCGTTGTCGTTCTCGTCATGGAGTAGCGCGATCGCGTAGCTGCCCGGCTTCACGCCGGTGAAGCGGATCTCGACCTTGCCGGCGGCCGGCACCACGGTGCGGTGCGCGCCTGCGTCCTTGATGCAGCGCGGGAAGATGTCCTCGCGCGTGGTCATGCAGGCGCGCACCACGCCGTTGCTCGACCTCAGGTCGGTGACCGTGATCACGACCTCGCCCGCCTGCGCCGGCACGGCCGCCGCCGTCGTCGCCGTCGCGGCCACCACGAACAGCGCGGCGCGCCTCACGCCGGCACCTGCGGGCCGTGCCCCGCCTCGGCGACGATCCGCTTCGACAGCCCCCGGTCGGTGCCGCAAAGCCGGTCCCAGACCCGGAAATAGAGCCCGAAGTTGCATCTGTATTCCTCGTGATGGCGTTCGTGATGGCTGGCGGTTATCAGCCAATTGCCCAACGGCGAGTGAACGAGCCAGCGCGGGAACATCTCCCAGCCCATGTGGTTCGTCACGCCCATCACCGTCGCGATGGTCAGTACGAGGCCCAGCATGGCGACGTGGATCGGCACGAGGAACACCAGCACCGGGATCACGACCGCGCCGGTCAGCGCCTCTATGGGGTGGAAGCTCATCGCCGTCCAGGCCGTCGGCGGGCGGCTGTCGTGGTGGACAGCGTGGGCGATCCGGAACCATTTCGGCCGATGCATCCAGCGGTGGCTCCAGTAGAAACAGGTGTCCTGCACGAAGAGGTAGATAAGCACGCTGAGCGGATGCCACCACAGCGGCAGCGCGCCCCAGTCGGCGGTCAGCATCGTCCAGCCGTGATGCCGCCAGCCCCACAGCACGATCCCGGCGGGCGCACCGTAGATCGCCGCGGAGAGCAGCGACCAGCGCACCTCGCGCGCGATCTGCGCGCCCTTGCCGGCATAGAGCCCTGGGCGCATCTTCGCGGTGGCAAAGGCGAACAGCCCGCTGGTCAGCAGATAGCGCAGCGCGACGATCGCGGTGACGGCAAGGCTGACGACCAGCAGTGCAATCGGAACGGGGGTATCGGCGGGGAGCATCGCGCTGCCAGCTATGCCGCAATTCCGCGAGGCGCGACAGGCCTATCTCAGTGGGCCGCGTCCAATGCGGTCGCCAGCGGGTCGATCAGCGCCATGTGCCGCCGCATCGCGGTCCGCGCGAGCTGCTCGACCAGCGTCTTGCGCCGGGCCGCCGCCAGCGGGGCGAAGGCGGCGGGCCGCAGGATCTCCGCGTCATACCCGTCCGCCACGATCACCCCGCAGGTCTCCGGCCGGTAGGCCTCGCTTTCGAGCGGCGCACGGTCAAGCGCGGGGGGCAGCCCCCAGTAGAAGCGGTCGCAGAAATCGAGATAGTCCGGCCATTTGGCGTCGCCCAGCAGGTCCGCGCGGGCGACCTTGATCTCGACAATCACGATGAGGCCCTTGGAGTCGATCCCCATCAGATCGGCGCGGCGGCCGTTTTTCAGGGGCACCTCCGAAAGGCACCAGATATCGTTGCGGGCAAAGAGCCGGCCGATCCCGCGCGCCACGTCGCTCGCGGCCAGCGCCGGCGATGCAAGCGAATCGGCGGAAGGGGACGAGGCACCGGACATCCTCCGGCGTTGGAACGAAAGTGGAACGCAGTCAAGCCTGCGCGGCGTTCCCTCAGGCGGGTTCGCGGGTCTCGAGCACCCGCACCATCGCCTCGCGGGCAGCGTGGAACTCGCGCCACAGCACCAGCGCCGGGGCGGCGGTATCCTGTCCGCGGCGGGTGAGCGTGCCGAGCGCGGCCAGCCCGGTCTCGAGCATCGCCGCGCAATCGGTGACGGTGCGGGCGACCAGCGCGCGTTGCCACGGATGGGCACGGGCGATCACCGCGCCGAGCTCGCCGCCGATCTCGACCGGCTCGGGCGCGAGCCGCGCGAGCATCGCCAATGCCGCAGCCTGTCCGTGCAGCGCGACCAGCGCCTCCGCCAACGCCTCGGGCGCGGCGGAATCGGCCGCCACACCAGCGTCGGGAAGAATCGGCTCGGGCGGGAGCGTGGCCATGGGGGCGAGCCTAGGCAGACGTCCTTTCCGAATGGTTAAATCCGCCCCCGCCGGCGACCCGGCCCGCCACGCGGGCAGGCCACAATTGTCTGGCATCGCGCCCCGCCTCTTGCTAAGCGCCGCGCCGCACACGAAAGTGCGCGCGGCCCCGTGCCATGCACCCGTAGCTCAGCTGGATAGAGCGCTGCCCTCCGAAGGCAGAGGTCACAGGTTCGAATCCTGTCGGGTGCGCCAGCATTTACAATAGGATATTGCGCCGCACAATCTCTGCCAACATGGCCGTAAGTGAAATGTAAGTGCAAGTCGACTTGCACCTATTCTCGCGAATGCGTGGGCAACCTTCTGAAAAGCTGAGCTGAAGAGGAAGAATGGCGGAGCGCTTCCAGCGGGTCCGCTGACGCTCTTGCGGTGTATGAGTCGAGGGAACCGATTAGGTCTCCCGATCACAATCTGGATCTCAGCGCTGCTTCGCGCTCTCACCTCGGCCGAACGGTGTACTCAAGCGGAACGCCGATGCCAGACGCGCTAACGGACCGTGCATGGGACAAGCGAGTGTGGCGAATCAACAGATGGAATAGGTCGCATCCGCGCCGCTCGCTTTTGCGGTATTGGGCAGTTGCCGCGGCGTAGAGGCCAATGGTATCGTAATTCTCAGCATGCCACGGCCAGAGGTGATCTGAAGGGACTGTCTCTTTCTGTTCTACGAATTTACTTTCGTGCGACGCTATGGCGAAGCCTTGCTCCGTACCTAACGACAGATATGTCAGCACAGGTATTACATAGGGGAATTGTGTGTTCGACAGCTTCAAGCGCAAGGATGATTTGGATGAGCGGAAAAAACTGCAATGCAATTCCTGCAAGCGCCAGACTATCCATACCCTTGAAGCCCAGTGTGTCGGCAGATGGCAGGAAAATTTCGGCCGTGGGCACAGTGCTGATGGTGGGACCGAATTCTCGCTGTATCGCTGCGGAGCCTGCGACGAGGTTTGCTTCGAGACTTCATCGTGGTGCAGCGAGGAATACGATCACGATGAAGAGGGGAATACCTATTTGCCTCGGACAGAGGTTCAGTATCCTCCCCCTTCCTCTGCTGACTTTGCGTTCGACACCGATTTCACACCACATGACCTAAATGAGCTAATCGATGAAATGCTGTACGCGTTGGCAGGCAGCAAGCTCAAGCTGGCGACCGTTGCTTTGCGGATGGTGGTAGAATTCATCGTCAACGACACTAAGTGCTCCGGTCGGAACTTGATGAAGAAGATCGACGACTTACATACCAAAGGCCACGTTGATGAAACCCAGTTAGCATTGCTCCACAAGATCAGGGAAAAGGGCAACGCTGGTGCCCATGAGCGGATAGCAATGAATCGGAATGAGATGGTTGCTGGAATCGGCATCGTAAATCTGCTGCTGGAAAAGCTCTATAACAGTCCCAAGCGACAGGATGAGATCGTCAAGAAAGCCAATCAGGCATTCCAGAATGATGATTAGGCCGCATCCTTAGGCTTCGCCTTCAAGTTATAAAGGACATTGGTGCAGCCGCAGCGCGCAGCTTCCTTGGTCTTGCCGGTCTGCACGACGTAGATCAGGTCGCCGCAAGCAGGACATTCGAACTCGCGCTCCAACTGTTTGAATGCAGCGACCACCGGCTCAAAATCCTGTCGCTGGAAGTTGGCCCATTCGTTAAAATGGACGGCTGGGTTAATTTCCCATTGCTCGCTTTGCGATTGAGTCATGGCAGTAGTGAAAGTCGTGTGGTAGCCGTTGATCTCGTCCACTCGGGCTTTGTCGCCCCAGCTTTGCGCGGTCGCTTTGGCCTTCTTGTAGAGTTCGTTCATCGCGCCGATGGCGGCCGGCAAGAGGTCGCCCAGCTCGTATTTGCCATCGCTGCGATACTCGACACGCCCGCCCAAGCGCGCGCACCATTCCGCTGCGGCATATTCGAGGTAATGCCGTAGCAGACCGGCGGCGGCTCGTATCTCATTGTTAGCGACAAATTGATCGACCTCAGCCCATACGTCGGTCTGCTTCCATTCTTGCGGGCCGTGATCGACATGCCATTTGCGGAAGGTAATTGCGCCCTTCCCCGCGACGAGCTTGCTGCTCTTCATGTGGTTCAACCACACCGGATCGTGGGTGGTGAGCACGAATTGGGTTTTCGGAAACTTGGTCCTAAGTAGGGTGCAGACTTCGCGCCGGTGACCGGCATCGACGGACATCAACACGTCGTCCAGCACGGCGAAAGTGAACTGGTCGCCGAGTAGGTGCTTCATCAAGGCGAGGTAGAGGCACAGGCCCATGCCGTCCTGGTGGCCTTCGCTGTGATACGCGCCGGGCGGGAAAAAGCCCTTACCGTAGAAATCAACCTCGAAGCCGAGCTTGCCGAGCGAGGGCGTCAGTTGCGCCTCGAATTTGCTTTCGTCGTCACCGTTGATGTCGCGGTAGTAGGTGCGGAACTCCGCCTCCACCTCCGTGTAGATTGCCTCAAGCGCCTTGTCAGTAGTTGTGCCATACAGCGCGTGCACTTTGGCGGCTGCGCCTGCTTTGGCCTTCCCCGCCGCATATTTTGTCATCGCATGGCGCCACGCTTCCAGGCGTTCCTGCCCCACGGTGAGGAAATCGCGTGCCGCGTCTCGGTCGGTCGGCTCGGGCAACGCCTCTACGCTCTCGGAGAGTGTGGCAATATGGTCAAGCGCCAGTTGGACGTCCTCCCAGTCGGTGTCGAGCGCCGCGATCGCGTCGTCGAGCGGCAGGAAGTTGCGCAGCACCTCGGCACGGCGATCAGCTTCTTTTGCGACCACCGCGAACGGCTCAAATGCGAGCGGGGTAGGCAGGTCGCGGGCATAAACAGCTAGCTGGCGCAACATCGGTCGCAGGCCTTCCAAAGCGACCACGACTGGTTCGATCAATTCCTCGACTCGTTTGCGTTCAGCCGCCGCCGATTTCAGTTGCTCGCGCTGGGCCTCGACCACGGCGCGAAACTCGGCGGGTTCCCAACCAGTTTCGCAAACGGGGCAATGCTCTTCATCAAAAAGCGCAAGAGCAGTGGCGAGCATCCCGTCGCGGGTCATGTCGGCAAGTTGGGCCTCGTTCTCTTTTAATGCAGTGAGCGCCTCGACCATGCCCGACCATGCCGCTTGGGTTTCCGGCGCTTCGATCGCTTCGAGCGAAGCAAGCCCATTTACAATGTCGGTTTTGGCCTGGACCTTGGGAACCTTTGGCGCGGATACACCACTCTGCGTTTCTAGTCCGTCACGAATGGACGTAGTCGCTTCGAGTTTGGTGAGGGCGGGAAGATCCAATGCCGCCCGTTTGACGTTCACCGCGGCAAGCAAAGTCGGGGCTTTGACCTCGGCAATGCCAAGCGCGCTCATCAGGTGGGTCGCGGCGCGATCGCGCTCGCCTTCCAGAGCTTTCAGGTCGCGCGTCGCGGCGTTGGATATCTTTAGCAACAGTTTGCGAGTGATATCGAGCTTGTCGAGCTGCAACAGCGCTTGCACTTCCTCGGCTCGCACGCCGGGTTCGGCGAGGACATACTTGATGATCTCGCGCCGCGAGAGCGAAAATTCCGGGTGGCGCTGAACATGCTCAAACACCGCGCGGATGGCGGGGTCGTCCGGCGTAATCTTCGGAGCCTTGGGCGACTTTACGTTCCGAGTGATAGTCGCCTTTTTGCCGAGGCTCTGGATCGACACCTCCAGCGTCACCACTGCTTTCTCGGGATGACTCCGGCAATTAACATGGGGGCCATGCTCCTTGACCGACAGCGCGCCACGCCCCTTGCCGACCAAGCGAGAAATCGTGCCGGTTAGGCCGAATTCGAGCGCGTCAACTATGCCGCTCTTCCCCGTTCCATTCGGGCCGCACACCGCAAAATTTGCGCTGCCGAGGTCAACGGTCAGGTCGCGGATGCCCCGGAACTCTTCAATCTTGATGCGCTCAACGGTAATCATGAATCGTCGCCGAAAATGGCCTGACGCAATGACGCTTCGTTGACTGTATCTCCATCGAGCAAGACGGGTTTCAGGCGCTTGGCCACCTCCGACAGAGCCTCGTCTTCGCCAACCGCCACAATGAACTTCGACAGCACGCGGTTGGCGACCGATTGTTCAGGCTCCTGCTGCGCACCCTCATCCATGACGCAATTCTTCATTATGGCGCCCCCAAGGCAAGTCGAAATTGTGCCGATTCAAAGATTCCTGTAAGGTCATCGAGTTCGTGAGCCGAGACGGTTCAACTTTTCCGCAGTATTCTAGATGGGCAAGTCGACGTCAGCCGGACAAGTACCACAAAGCTCGCTTGCGTGTCTCACCGCTCGTAAACGGACTGCGACAACGCCCGAAACTAGTCGTTTGGCCGTAGAGTCGGGCAGGATGATTCACAGCTGGTCTTGGCATTGAACTGGGTGAGACTGAACGACCGGAATTAGGGCGCAAGGCTGACGGGCCGCTTTGGGGCGCCCAACTAGCAGCTTCTGTCAAGAACGGACGTCCATGGTAGTGGTCGTAAATGAACGGGAATGGTCGGCAACCGCCACTCCTCAGATCGGTGCGCGAATGGCGGCTTGGCCCCGCTTCTGGAAAATTCCTGCCATTCTGCAAGCGACCCCGTTCCGGACGTTCGGTGGCGACGTGCGCCTTCCTGGAAGCAGCCATGTTTCATGGGGCTTCAAACAGCTGAAATTGGAACAAAGCCGTCGTTGCTAAACGGCATGCCGAATGACCGGTATTGCCGGAAGGGGACATGCGCCTGCTAGGCACTGAAGTTGGCGGCTATTGGTTCGTTTCCTGAAACACGCCAACCAGGAAACGACCTGTTGCCGAAGAAGTTCGCGCGTGCGATATCCGTAAAGGGCTAGGAGACAGGTAATGATTTTATCTACCATTATCGCAGTGAGCGTTGCTACCCAATCGGCACCGGCACCGGCATCAAAAAGCTCGCCTGCCCCTGCAGCCGAAAAGAAGATGGCATGCTGCGAAATGATGGCGAAGGGCAACGGTTGTTGTTGCTGCAAAGACATGGCCGCGGAAAGTTCGAGCAACCAAGGTGGAAACCAAGAGAGCGATGACGCCAAAAGGCATGCTCACTAAGCAGGGCATCAGGTTCCTACTCACTTCCGGCTATGAGTGGCGCAACTGGGTGTAGCGGCCCTCAAGCCCCTGTATCCTGACATTGGCAGCGCCGAGCGCGGGCGATGTCACCTGCACGGCCCCCTCCGATTTCGTTCACCAGCATTGCGATATTGCCGGGGCGCATCAGCGCCTTTTCCTCGATCTCCTCGCCCGCGATTACCTGACCCGCAGCGGCTCATGTTGCAAGCGCCTCCCGAGGCGCGTGCCCTGAACGATGATCTCGACTTCTTGTTCTTCCTCTCTCTCGTGATCGTGTTCAGCGACTTCGCGGAGGTGTGCCGACCCTTCGGGAAGCGCCTGCGCTAAGGCAGGCACAGGCAGCAAGGACGCAGGCCATGCCAAGCAGCAGCGCAGCGTGGAAGCGGTGGATCACATCAAGTCTTTCGTTGGAACGGTGGCGCAAGGTCGCGCCGTGAAGAGTAAATCGGGCGTGCGGTCGATTATCGCACGCAGGTCAGACGGAATATCCATCGCGGTAAAGGCGCTCACCGTGCTTCGTCCGGTGTTGCCGGTTGGCAGGCGCCCCGTCAGATTGCCGAGCGGTGCAATCGCGAGCCGCAGGAGCTGTCCTGCCGCTTCAGGCCAGTCGCGGAGCTGAACAGCAAAGGCGAGCATCCTCCGGTGCGATGCGCAATGCGGGCCAAGGCGCGTCTGGGCGAGGATGTGCGCACGCCCAAGATGGTGCCATGCCAGCGGGACATCACCCTGCCGCGCAGCCTCTTCCCCCATACGATATTCTTCTGCAAGTGCTGCAGCGATAGCGTGCATTGTCCGCTGGTTGGCGGTGTGCTGTGTCATGCCTTGGTCCTCAACGTAATCGTTCTCCTCGGCGGTCGTCAGATAACCATCTTCGCTGCCATCCAGAGCGCCATCGCGATCATCATCAGGTTTTCGGTTAGCGAAACGAAACCAAGCGGAACGTTGCTCGATCCCCCGACGCATGCGCACTTGAGCTCGCGCCGGTCGATGTAGACCGCCTTGAACACGGAAACCGCCCCAATCGTGCCGATGAACAGTGCTACCGGGATCGAGACCCAGTGCAGCACGCCTGCTACCATCAGGACGCCGGCAAGACCCTCAGCGAAGGGGTAGATGCGCGCATAGGGAACCCAGCGCTGCGCCAGCAGGTCATAATTGAGGAACATTGTCGCGAACTTGTCGACATCCTGCAGCTTGAGCAGCGCGAGGACACACATCGAGAAAGCGATGAACCATTCGGCCACGCGGACACTGATGGCGTTGCCGTCGGCGGCAATGCCAACCGCCATTGCCATCAATGCAGTCATAGCGAACAACGCCATGACCGGGCGATAGGTGATTGCATTAGGATCGACGACCTTGAGGCCGAAGAAACGGCGGAGGTCGTCGTGGCCGCCGATCCGCTGCCCATCGATGAAGGTCTGCGGCGTGGTCGTCACGGCATTCGCGGCTTTGAAAGCATCGGTCGCTTCCCGCGTCGTCAGGTGGTGGTCCTCTACCCGGTAACCGCGCGACGTCAGGAGGTGCTTCGATTTCAGACCGTATGGGCAGGTATGGCCGGGCATGACCATGCGATGAAGCACGGCTGTTTTGGCAGATTGGGGCATTGGCGATTTCCTTTGATTCGCTTGCAATGCGGCAGCTATAAACTCCGTACCATGATACGGGATCAAGTGCCTTTATGAAAATCGGCGAATTTGCTCGCGCGGGCGGCGTGAACGTTGAGACAATCCGTTATTACCAGCGGCGCGGGCTCCTTATCGAGCCGCCGCGCGGACAAGGGCCGCGGCGTTACGGGATCGATGACCTCGATCGCTTGCGGTCAATTCGTGCGGCCCAGACTGCAGGCTTCACCCTTGATGAGATAGCGACCTTGCTGGCGCTGGACACGGCAGACCGCTCTTCGGCGCAGGCGCTTGCAAACAGCCGCATCGCGGCGCTTGATGAAAAGATCGCGGCCTTGCAGACCATGCGCGGCGCCCTCATCCGTCTGGCGGAAGCCTGCGCAGCCGAAGACGCCGGGCCGTGTCCCATCATCGCCGCCTTCAATCCGACCGGCGCTGCCTAAGCGTCGGATCCCTGACGAACGCTCCCCATCCTGATCGAAGGCCGCTTACATCATCGTCGGCGACATCGTTCCGAAGACCGCGACCAAGCCAATGACCAAGAGCCCGAGCAGGAATTCGGCAATAAGGGTGCGCTGCAACGCACCCAAGGCTTGAGCGGGATAGACATTGCCATCCCTCACAGCTGTTGCAGCGCCCCTGCTCACGCGCGCATGATGCGCGCCAAAGGCTACCATAGCTGCCACTAAGGCCAGCTTGATTGCCAGCAGGATGCCGTATGGCGTTGCAAAGGTCGCCGCGACGTTCGGTAAACCGAAGATCAAGTGAGAGTTGACTGTCCCGGTAACCGCAACAAGCGCAACCAGTGAGATCCCCATAGGTGCAAAGGCGTGCATGGCCTTGAGCACCGCATGCGCCTTTGCCTCGTCAGGATCCTTGTAGCATCGGAATGTCAGAACAAGGAACCAACCGATTGCTCCAAGCCACAGGCCCGCGCTGACCAGATGGATGCCGTTGTTGAGGCGATGGAATAGCCCCAATCCGCCTTCGGTTGCAGCGGCATGACCACTCCAACCTAGAGTCACAAGGGCGCTTCCGTAGCAGCCCGCCGCAAATACCACCGCTGCCCGGCGGTTTCGAAGCGCGAGAATAGCGGCCAGCCCTGCAAAGAGCAGCCCAGAGCGGATAATGAAGGCAAATCCAATGTCGGTGCCGAAGATCATCGCTTCGACCATTGCCCGGTCGAGGTCGAAGACCGGCACGCCCATCATCGCAGCAATCGACATTAGCATGAGTGCCGCTGATACCACCGGTGCGACAAGAGCCGCCAGAACGGCTAAGCCTGGCGCGCGGTCAGCCCTCAGCCCGTCGACGCTTCGCAGGCCAAGCAACCAGAAAGCCGACCACCCGAACAGGCCCAGCAGCAGAGCATATTGCGCAACCCGCAAGACCGTTTCGAAGAAACCCTCTATCACCGACTCAGCCGATGATGAACGTGACGGTGCCCTTCATCCGGTGACCGTCAGCCCCGGCTGCCTGCCAGCGAACCTCGTAGGTCCCCTTGGGCAGTGGCTTTGCCAGATTGAGAGTCATGGTCTTGTTGTCGTTCGACCATGCGGTCTTGAAGTTGCGGATCGCCATCTCGCCGTGGTTTGCCATGCCCGGCATCGCAGTCATTACGATGCTGGCTGCGGCAGTGGGCGGCAGCAGGGCTTCGCTGAACGTCAAGGAAACGGTCCGCGCGCTTGCGACTGTCGTCCCCTCAGCCGGGGTCGAGGCAACCACCTTGGTATGCGCCAGCGCGGTAGCGGGCAAAGCGAGCGGGGATGCCGCAATCGCAAGGGCGGCAAATAGTGATGCGATCTTCATGTGAGTTTATCCTTCGTGTTGATCAGAACCAGAAACGGATGCCGGCGATAAAGCTGGTGGCAGAGGGGTCTTCGCCGCGAGCGCGGGCGAAGTCGGCGCTGCGCCCGGTGCGCCATGATTGCTCCACGCCAATATAGGGCGCGAACTCGCGCCGGATCTCGTACCGCAGCCGGGCGCCGACCTCGATCTGGTCGAACCCCGCGCCAATGCCGAGCAGGGGAATGTCCTGCGCTGACAGGTTGGCCTCGATCCGCGGCTGAAGGATCAGGCGCTGGGTGATGCGCTGATCGACCTCGGCCTCGACCCGTGCGGTTAAATCGCCGCGGTGCGACAGGAACAGCGCAGCATCGACCTCGAACATGTAGGGTGCCAAGCCCTGCACGCCGATCACGGCATGGGTGGTGTCCGGCCCGCCGATGTCGTGACGGATGCCTGCCTGGAAATCCCAGAACGGCTTGAAAGCCTTTGAGAAGAGCGCTTGAACCTCGGCATCCTCAGGCGAGGAGCCCCATTCGCCTTCGCCCTCGCTCTTGAACCAGAGGCGCTCGGTGGGGCCGCCGTAGTAACCCTGGATATCCCACAAATAGGCGTCCTCGCCGCCGCGCACCTGCGTCTCCAGTCGGTCGCCCTGGAACCAGAACACCGGAAAGTTTCCGTGCGTCCTGCGCAGGTCGTTGCGCGAGGAAGCCATCGCCTCTGCGCCCCATATTGCATCGGCGGCGCGCGGCGGCCCACTTCCGGCCTCCGGCGGCGGCGGGGTTTCCATGTCCGGACCAGGTGAGGCGGTCGGTACAGCCATGCCTGCGCCATGGCCCATAGTGCTGTGATCCATGCCGTCCATCGGCTCGGCATTTCCGTCCGATGGAGCTCCCATATCATGGCCTGCGTGGGGATCGGCAGGATCGGCGTCGGCCTGTCCGTCCATGTCATGACCGGCATGCGGGTCGTTTGTCGCAGGGGCGGGTTGATCGCCCATATCGTGACCGGCATGGGGGTCAGCCTTGGCCTCTGCCGGGGCCGGCTCGGGCATATCGTGACCCTGATGCTGCGCCAGCGCCGGCGCTGCGCTCAGCAGTAGGACAATCGCGAGGGCGGGTTTCATTGCCCGCTCTCCGGACCCATCACCGTTACTGTCTGCATCATCCCGCCATGCATGTGGTAGAGCAGGTGGCAGTGAAATGCCCAGTCGCCCGGTTCATTGGCGGTCAGGTCGAACTGTGCGCTCGCTCCAGGCTGGACAATGACGACGTTTTTGCGGGGCTGATGGGCGGCATCCTCGCCGTTGACCAGCTCGAAGAACATCCCGTGAAGGTGGATCGGGTGCGCCATCATGGTATTATTGACGAGTTTGACCCGCACCCGCTCGTTCCACGCAAAACGGATCGGGACGTCGCTGACGGCGGAATACATCTTCCCGTCGAATGACCACATGTAGCGTTCCATATTGCCGGTGAGATGCAGCTCCAGCAAACGCGAAGGCTCGCGCGTGTCTGCATTGGGCTCCAGCGCTGACAGCAAGCGGTAATTGAGCACGCGATGTTCGACATCGCGCAGGCCGAGACCGGGATCGCCCATCTTGTCCACCGGAGCCATCGAGACCATGTCAATCCCTGGCCCCACCTTCACGTCGGGCGGCAACAGCAGCGTGTCACGCATCTTCATGCCATCCATCGAATGCCCGCTGCCGCCGTCATCCCCGTGCCCGCCATCGCCATGGTTCATTCCCATGTCGCCCATGTCGAGCAGGGGCGGCTTTCGTGGCGGAGGGATGGCCGCGCGCGCGCCGGAACGGCTCGCCAGCGTTGCAAGCGCCATGCCGGAGCGGTCCATGCTCTCGGCGATAATGGTATAGGCCTCCGCGTCGCGCGGGGTGACGATCACATCGTAAATCTCGGCGGTGCCGATCTGGAGCTCATCGACTTCAACCGGCTTCACGTTTTGGCCGTCCGCCGCGATCACCGTCATGGCTAGGCCGGGTATGCGCAGATTGAAGAAGCTCTGCGCCGCGCCGTTGATAACCCGAAGCCGCACCCGCTCACCGGGCTTGAACAGGTATTCCAGCCCCTCTTTCGGCCCGCGCCCGTTGGCGAGGTAGGTATAGGTGGAACCCGTCACATCGGCGATGTCGGTCGCAGGCATGCGCATCTCGGCCCACATCCGGCGGTCGGCGGCGGTCAGCGGGTAATCGTCGGCCCAGCTGGTCTGTTGATAGTTGAAATAGCCTTCGCCCTTGCGAAGCCGATCCATGATGAAATGCGGATCGAGGGGGGTGAATTCGCTCAAGAGCAGGATGTAATCGCGATCATACGCGGCAGGCTCGTCGCCCGCCGGGTCGATAATCAGCGGGCCGTAATGCCCCTGCTGTTCCTGAAGCCCCGAATGGCTGTGATACCAGTATGTGCCCGCTTGCCGGATAGGGAATTCATAGGGGAAGGTCTGACCCGGCTTGATACCGGGAAAGCTGATGCCTGGCACACCATCCATTTGGAACGGCACGAGCAGCCCATGCCAGTGGATCGAAGTATCGGTATCGAGCGTGTTGGTGACATTGAGGCGGACATTCTGCCCTTCGCGCAGGCGGATCAGCGGCCCAGGCACCGAGCCATTGACTGCGATCCCGTGCCCCTTGCGCCCTTGCACCGTCCGAGGGCCGTGGCCGACAGTAAGATCGATCACTGCGCCTGACACCTCGTCGAAGCCCACACGGATCGGCGAGCCGCCGCGCATGCGGTGGACAGAGTGCCCTTGCGCCCATGCGGGCATAGCGGCGAAGGCCGAGGCTGTCCCCAGCCCTGAAAGCAGGTGGCGGCGTGAAAGTGTCAGATGGTCCATACCCAGCATTACGCATGGACGCGGCTCACCCCTCAAAGTTTCTTTCGTCCACCCTCGTTTGCCAGAAGCTCACTGAGCTTGCTGCGCGCACGATAGAGCCTCGTTTCGACCGCTTTTTCGCTGATACCAAGCACGTCGGCTGTCTCGGCCTGACCAAGGCCCTCGACGGTTCGCAGGATCAAGGTTTCGCGCAGACGTGCCGGCAGCCGCACTATTGCTGCATTGACCCGCGCGAGCTCGGCGCGGTCGGCCGTCTGCACGTCTGGCGCGATAGCATCGTCGGGCATGTCATGGGCCGCATCGATCGGAGCTGTGCGCCACAGCATCGTACGCAGCCGGCGCCTGCGCCCCCAATCGCGGCATTTGTTGAGCGCAATCCGCCTGAGCCAAGTCAGAAGCGGCCGTGAACGATCGTAGCCATCGAGTGCCGAAAATGCGGCAATGAAGGTGTCCTGTGTAAGATCGAGCGCCTCTTGCGCGTCACCGGTCGAAGCACGGATGAAGCGGTAGATCGGCTCGCGGTAGCGGGCGAGCAGTTCCCGGTAGGCATCCTGCCTTCCGATGAGCGCCAGTGCCACCACCTCGGCATCGCTCCCCTCGGCAAGCGGGAGGCTCACTTCGTATCGGGGGCGAGAGCCTTGGCCACAGCCCGGTCAAATGCCGCGGCCTGATCGGGCCTTAAAACGGAGCGCATTTCGAAGAGGTGTTCGAGCGTTTCCTTCTGCATCTCGCCCATGACGTGGTGCGTGTGATCAACGGCTGCTGTGACTTCGGGGCCGTAGCCGTGCTCGGCCTCCATGGCTTTGGCCAAATGCGCATTGGCCGCCCTCATATCGAGCTCCAGCACCTTGCGGCGTATCGCAAAACGCTGCTCGATTGCCTCGATCTTCGCCGCTTGCGCTGCGTCCAAGTCGAGGTCGCCGTGCAGTAATGCATGTAGCTCAGTCTCGCTTTGCCTGCCATTGTTGAGCAACTTCTGACCCAAAAAGGTTCCCGCAAACGCGGCAATGAAGGCGACCACGATGAGCAAAGCCAACCACGCAGGTCTCGTCACGGATGAACATCCAGAAGATTCGAGGGTGCGAGAGGATTGTCGGAGGCAAACGGCGCGATCACCTGCGCCTGTGCAGGCGGCCCGGTCACAAGCCCACCGGTGGTCAGGCCCAGCAACAAAGCAAAGGCCCCTGCTAAAAATGTCGCGCGCTTGCCAAACGATGCTTCGCGGCGTTGCGCGGCAAACCCTGCGATAATTGCATCGTCAATCAGCTCGAGGCCCGCAGGAACGGGCAAGCTTGCGAGTTGTCGCAGGGATGAATTAAGTTCGGACACAGGCAATCTCCGTGTTGCACGTGTTCTATACGCAAGCGATGCGCCCGCCCCTCAGAAAAAATGGATATCACTGAAGCGGTCGGATCGCAGAGCGTGATCGCCAGACGGCCTCGCAGCGCGCGGATAACCGGTTTCGGCAGGAGCGGTCATTCGTTTTTCAGCGAGCGAACGACCGACCCTGGGTCGATAGGCGACGCATAACCGGGCTTCGATCAACGGCAGCTATCGCGTTCTGTCACCCGAAAGCGATCAGGTAGTTTTCCACCCACTTGCGGTCATGAGCCGGGCCTGCGCGCGATCCCGAAAGCGGCACGGCGGCTTGACCCGGCTGCTGGAAGATTCCCGCCACTCTGCAAGCGACCCCGAAGCGGACATCGCCCCGCAGGGTGTTTCTCCTGCCAATTTCTATCAGTCGTTGCAGCAAATGCCCTGCTGGATTGGAGGGCATGGCACCGTTCCGTAGGAACAAAATACGCAGCAGTCGCCTTCCAGAGGTTTTAGTCGGGTGCCGCAGCCCGAACAGGTATAAAAATACCAGCAGGCGTCAGTCGGCATGACCTCATTCTTTTCAGTCCCACAATCGGGACACCTCAGGCGAGAGATCAGGATTGGGTCAGACATAGATCATGGCTCCTGCAAAGAGAGCGGTGCCGATCAACAATCCGAATGCAGTCAGCGCTCTGAAGATTGGGCTTCCACAGGCCGTATCCGACGGACAAGTGCGTGCGAGCCGGAATTGCCAGACTAAGCGTGCCGCCCCTGCCAACAGCAGCACTGCTGCAACCACCAATAAAGGGGTTCGGTAGGGCGCGAAAATCGGTGCGATGCTGCCGAGCCATGCCGTGCCTAGTCCGGCAGATGCAAGCATCAGAGGCAAAGCGCAGCATGTCGCTGCGCCGAAGGAAGCCAGAACGCCCCCACCCGTTGCTAATCCGCTGAACCAATTTTGAATGCTACGCATAACGTGTGCCTTTGCATGACTTCGCTCTGCTCCTCGTCTACACTCTGTAGCGGCTACAGACTCAAGAGGTATTCCCATGAAGATCGGCGTGGTGTCGGAGCTGACCGGCTGCAACATTGAAACGATCCGCTATTACGAACGCATCGGGCTAGTCGCTGCGCCGCCGCGCAGGGGATCTTATCGCGATTATGGGCCGTCGGATGTGGATCGACTGAGGTTCGTCCGGCGTGGCCGCGAACTCGGTTTCTCATTGGAGGAAATCGGGACTCTGTTAGACTTGGCTCCACAAGACGGAGCCACTTGCGAGACGGTTCAGACCCTTGCCGAGCAGCATCTGCGAAATGTCAGAGCCAAGCTGGCGGACCTTATGAGGATAGAGACCGCCCTCGCGGAACTCGTCGCGCAGTGCGGAACTCGTCCCGTAAATTGCTGCCCAGTGGTCGAAAGCTTGGCGAGAGTATACTGACTGAGGATCGCGTAGCAGACCTTCAGCCATCCACCCACGAGCTGCCATGAGCCGGGCGGATGCGCGATCCCGAAAGCGGTCTTGCAGCTTTGCCTCGCTTCTGAAAAATTGATGCCATTCAGGAAGCGACCCCCTTTTGGCCAGAAGACTCGGTCGATCCTGCCGGGCAGTCGCCTTTAAATCACCATCATCTCGCGTGGCCCGCTCCGCGCTCGATATCGTGGAGCAGGCCGCTGCGGCGGGTGTAGATGAACCACGTCAGCGCGGCGCAGCTGGCGTAGAAGATCAGGAAGCCCCACAGGGCCGCCATCGGCGATCCGGTTGCGGCAATCGCGCTGCCGAAGCTCTTTGGGATGAAGAAGGCGCCGTAGGCCGCAATCGCCGAGGTGAAGCCGACGATCGCCGCCGATTCCCGCTCGGCCTGCCGCAGCGCGGCATCAGGGGCGAGCTCGGGCATCAGGCGCGGAACTTCCTGCCGCATGATGCCCGGGATCATCTGGAAGGTGGAAGCATTGCCTACCCCCGTCATGAAGAACATGAAGATGAAGGCGGCGATGAAGCCCCACCAGCTTGCAGCTTCAAGGAAATACATCACCCCCAGCACGCCCAGCATCATCAGCACGAACACCCAGAAAGTCACCCTTGCACCGCCCCACTTGTCCGACACCCAGCCGGTCGCCGCCCGGCTCAGCGCGCCCACCAGCGGGCCGAGGAACACGAATTGCAGCACGTCGACTTGCGGAAACTGCTGCTTGGCGAGCAGCGGCAGGGCGGCGGAAAAGCCGATGAAGCTGCCGAAGGTGCCGGTATAAAGCCAGCACATCAGCCAGTTGTGCTTGCGCTGGAAGATCACTGCCTGGTCGGCAAAGCTGGCCTTGGCATCGGCAATGTCGTTCATCCCGAACCATGCCAGCAGGGTGCTGGCGATGATGAACGGCACCCACACAAAGCCTGCGTTCTGCAGCCACATCTGCCCGCCATCTGCCGTCTGCTGTGCAGCCCCGCCGAGCGCGCCGAACACGCCGGCGGAGATGATCAGCGGCACCGCAAACTGCATCACCGAAACGCCCAGATTGCCCAGACCCGCATTCAGCGCCAGCGCATTGCCCTTCTGCGCCTTGGGGAAGAAGAAGCTGATGTTCGACATCGACGAGGCAAAATTGCCCCCGCCAAGCCCGCACAGCAGGGCCACCACCACCAAGGTGGTGTAGGGCGTATCCGGGCTGCGCACCGCATAGCCGATGCCGATGGCCGGGATCAGCAGGGACGCGGTGGATATTGTGGTCCACAGCCGCCCGCCGAAGATCGGCACCATGAAGCTATAGACGATGCGGAAGGTCGCCCCCGAAAGGCCGGGCAAGGCCGCCAGCCAGAACAGCTGATCGGTGGTATAGGCAAACCCGACCTGCGGCAGTTTGGCCACCACGACCGACCACACCATCCACACCGCAAAGGCGAGCAGCAGGGCGGGGATCGAGATATAGAGGTTGCGCCGCGCGATGCGTTCGCCCTGCGCCTGCCAGAAAGCGGGATCTTCAGGCTGCCATTGCGTGAGGCGATGCCGATCGCTGCTGTGTTCACCTGGTTGCAAAAGCCTTGCCCCGATCATGTCCGGCAAAGTGCCGACCGCGATACCACAGGCGTAACCGGCTTCTGACGATCGGCAAAGCTGCTTGTTTTCGCGCAATCGGGGTGCAATGTGGCCGAATGAAGATCGCCATCGTCGATGAAAGCTCCATGCGCGCTTCGATCATCGAAGAAGGCTTGGGCCAGCTTGAAAATGCCGAAATCTTCACTCTTACCCAGCGCCACGGGCTGCTCGCCGCGATTGAACGGATCGCGCCGGATGTGGTGTTGATCGACCTCGGCAACCCGTCGCGCGATGTGCTGGAGGAGTATTTTGCGGTCAGCCGCGCCTTGTCGCGCCCGATTGCGATGTTTGTTGATGAAAGCGACGATGCCTCGATCGCCGCCTCGATCGATGCCGGGGTTTCCGCCTATGTGGTTGATGGCCTCGCCAGTCACCGGATCAAGCCGCTGCTGGATCTTTGCATCAAGCGGTTTCACGCATTTGCCCGGCTGCAATCCGATCTGGCCGACGCGCAGGGCAAGCTGGCCGAGCGCGACCATATCGACCGTGCCAAGCGCATCCTGATGCGCAGCCGCAGTATCACCGAGCCGGAAGCCTATGCCGAATTGCGGCGCAAGGCGATGTCTTCGAACAAGCGGATCGCCGAAATCGCCGAAGCGGTCGTCACCGCGCATGATCTGCTGGGAGGGGACTGACCATGGCCGATGCCAAGCTGACCATCGGGTTCCTGCCGCTGGTGGATGCCTGCCTGCCGATTCTGGCGCATGAACACGGCTTTGCCGCTGACGAGGGCGTGGCGCTGACATTTGTGCGCGATGTGAGCTGGGCGACCGTACTCGACCGGCTGCTCTATGGCCACACCGATGGCGCGCACATGATCGCGCCGCTGGCGATTGCGACCACGCTGGGGCTGGGCCGGCCAGCGCAGCCGCTCGCCGCGCCTTTTGTGCTGGGGCTGAATGGCAATGCGATCACCTTGAGCAAACCTCTGGCGGCACGGGTGGCGGCACCGGGCGAGTATGGCGATCCCGCAGCGGTTGGCGCGCAGCTGCGCGAAGCAGCAGCGGCTGCGCAGGAGCAGGGGCGGCGGCTGCGGTTTGGCGTCGTGCACCGCTTCTCCAGCCACAATTACAAGCTGCGCTACTGGCTCTCCGCCTGCGGTATCCGGCCTGATCACGATGTCGAGATCGTCACCATCGCCCCACTATTCGTTCCCGATGCACTGGCGAGCGGGGAGATTGACGGGTCTTGCGTGGGCGAACCGTGGAGCTCGGTTTGCGTCGAACGCGATGTCGGCACCATCGTGCTCGCCACCGCGCAGATCTGGCGGCGCGGGGTGGAAAAGGTGCTGGCGGTGCGCGAGCCGGTGCTGGCCGACAAGGCCGAAGCCTTTGCCGCGCTGATCCGGGCGATGCGCCGGGCGGGCCGCCACTTCATCGACCCGGCCAATTTTGCCGAGAACGCCCGCATCCTTGCCTCGGCGCCCTATCTTGATGCTGACCCCGCGCTGGTGCTGCGGGCGATATCGGACCGGCTGGTGCTGGCGCATGATGCTGCGCCGGTGCACTTGCCTGATCTGATGTTCCAGCACAGCGAGGCGGCCAATTTTCCGTGGATGAGCCAGGCAGCGTGGCTCTATTCGCAGATGGTGCGCTGGGGGCATACGGCGTTTGATTCGGCCGACGCCGCGCGGGCGATGCGGGTGTTCCGGCCCGATGTCTACCGCGCCGCGCTGATCAATACCGGCGATGATCTGCCCAATGCCAGTTCCAAGGTTGAAGGCAGCGTAACGCAGTTGACGCAGGTCGGCGCGCAGCAAGGCACGCTGACGCTGTCTGCCAACCGCTTTTTCGACGGGCTGACCTTCGATCCCGACCAGATCGAGGCCTATCTTGCCGCCTTGCCCTGACCGGAAATGATGCTGCGCTGCAAAATAAGGCTTTACGCGGCGGCACCGGCTGGCTTATCTTTTGTCCCGAAGCTGCTGAGCAATCCAGTGCCGGATGTGCTTGCGGGCAGCCCTTTCTGAACGATTTACGGCAACGACGCCGCCCGATCCGCACCTGACAAAGGTGCATCGTGGCGGCTTTTTGATTTTTGGCGTCGGCCCCGGTCGATGCTGCATCCGGCGGGCAACGGCGCTCGCCTCTCGTGGCCGGTCATGCACCGGCTTCAGCCAGAGAGGTGATCCATGCGCGCATACCCACACTGCTTGCTTGCCCTGACAGCCGCTTGCTGCAACGTCCCGGCGCTGGCTGCGCCCGGCGATCCGATTGCGCTTGCCGATGGCGTGACGCTGGATCCGATCCTTGCGCTGAAGGTGCGCCGCGAGACGGTTGACGAGGACAAGCCGATTGAGCCCGCCAATGCACTTACTGCGCGCCTTCATGCAGGGTTTGAAATCGCCAGCGGTGAATTTTCCCTGCTGATCGAGGGCGAGGCAACAACGGAGCTGACCGACAGCTTCAACAACACCATTCCGGGCAATGGCCGGACGCGCTTTTCTGTGGTGGCCGATCCTGAGAACCTCCAACTCAACCGCGCCCAGATCGCCTGGCGTAATGGCGCAAACAGCGTCACGCTTGGCCGCCAGCGGATCATTCTTGATGATGCGCGCTTCGTGGGCAACGTGGTGTGGCGTCAAAATGAGCAGACCTATGATGCGGTGCGTGGGCAGACCGCGATCGGCCCGGTCCGGCTCGATGCGACCTATGCCAGCGCGGTGCAGACCGTGTTCGGCGCGGACAGCCCCAATTTCCGCTATGACGGCGATTTGGTGTTCCTCAACGCCGGGGTGAAGCTGGCCCGCGGCGAGGTCACCGGCTTTGCCTATCTCCTCGATTTCGACACCCGCCTGAACGCGTCAAGCAACACCTTCGGCGCCAAAGCTGCGTTCAAACTGCCGGTCGGCCCGGTGACCCTGAACGCCAGGGCGACGCTGGCCACCCAGTCCGATACCGGTGGCAACCCGGTCGCCTATACCGCCCATTACCTGCAAGGCGAGCTGGGTGCGACTTGGGCCGGATTTTCGCTGGGGGCTGGGGTCGAACAGCTCGGCAGTGATGGCGGGCGCGGCGCGTTCCAGACCCCGCTGGCCACGCTATTTGCCTTTAATGGCTGGGCCGACCTGTTCCTGCGCACGCCCGATGCGGGCTTGACCGACACTTTCGCCCGCGCGGGCAAGAAATTTGCCGTGAAGGGCCTCGGCACGGTCGATCTGCTGGCCGTTTACCACCGCTTCGACAGCGATTTCGGCAGTCGGCATTACGGCGACGAGATCGATCTGTCCGCCGGCCTTGCCGTGGGCCGCGCATCCTTCCTTGCCCGCTTTGCCAGCTACCGAGCCGATGGCTTTGCCGCCGACACCCGCAAGTTCTGGCTCCAGACCGAAATCGCATTCTGACCCCAAGGAGACGCTTAATGGCCTATCTTGCCCCAAGTGAATTCGTGCCCAAGCTGATTGAAGCGGGCGAATCCAAGATCATGATGTCGACCAAGGACACGCTGATCCGCGCCTTCATGGCAGGCGCAATCCTGGCACTGGCGGCAGCATTTGCCGTGACGATCAATGTCCAGACCGGCCAGCCGCTGGCGGGCGCGGTGCTGTTTCCGGTGGGGTTCTGCTTGCTCTATCTGCTCGGCTACGACCTGCTCACCGGCGTATTCGTGCTCGCCCCGCTGGCGGTATGGGCCAAGCGTCCGGGGTGCACCTGGGGCGGCGTGCTGCGCAATTGGGGGCTGGTGTTCGTGGGCAATTTCGCCGGCGCGCTGACCACTGCGGTGATGATGGCGATCTACTGGACTTTCGGCTTTGCCGCCGAGGTTGATCCGGTCGGCCAAGCGATGGCGATCACCGGCGAAAAGCGCACGCTGGGCTATGCCGCCTATGGCGCGGCCGGGTGGCTGACTATCTTTGTGCGCGCGGTGATGTGCAACTGGATGGTATCGACCGGCGTGGTCGGCGCGAGCATGTCAAGCACGGTCAGCGGCAAGGTGATTGCAATGTGGATGCCGATCATGCTGTTCTTCTACATGGTGTTCGAACATTCGATCGTGAACATGTTCCTGTTCCCCACCGGGCTGATGCTGGGCGCCAAGTTCACGATTGCCGATTACCTGTTGTGGAATGAATTGCCGGTGGTGCTTGGCAATCTGGTCGGTGGGCTGACGTTCACCGGGCTGATGCTCTATTCGACCCACTACCGCACTTCGCCCAAGCGCAATGCAGCGGAGCTGAAGATTGCCGCCTGAACTGGCTGAACCTGTGGGGGCGGCGCAAGGCAATGCGCCGCCCGACCGGCTGACCGTGACGGTGGGGCAATATTCCTGCGCCGGGGCGAAGCCTGACAATCAGGACTTTTACGGCTGCATTCTGCCCGATGGCGACCTGCTGGCGCACAAGGGCATGGCCTTTGTGGTGGCCGACGGGATCAGCACTAGCCGCCGCGGGCGCGAGGCGGCGGAGACGGCGGTGGCCAGCTTCCTCACCGATTACTACGCCACGCCCGATGCCTGGTCGCCCCGGACCAGCGCCCAGCGGGTGATTGCAGCGATCAACAGCTGGATGCACGGCCAGAACGCGATGCTGGGCGGAATGGGCGCCGGTTACGCCGACAGCGACCGCGCGCGTGAGGCGGAGGGGCTCGTCACGACCTTCACCGCGCTGATCCTGCGCGATGCCGCCGCGCATATCCTGCACCTTGGCGATGGTGTTGCAGCGCGGGTGAACGCAAGCGGCCTTGAACGCCTGACTGAGGCGCACCGTGTGCCCGCAGGCGGCGGCGTGCACCTGCTTGCCCGCGCATTGGGCATGGGCCGCCATGTCGAGATCGATCACAGCCGCATCACGGTCCAACCCGGCGATATCCTGCTGCTGGCGACTGACGGGCTTGGCGACGGCCTGACAGACCGCGAGATTGCGCAGGCGGTGCAAGCCAACCCCGATCTCGGCGCCGCCGCCCGCTTGCTGTGCGAGGCCGCGCTGGCAGCGGGGGCCGAGGACAACCTCACCGTGCAATTGGTGCGGGTGGACAGCGTTCGCCAGCGCGCGGCAGATGATCTGGTCGCGGCCGAGGCCCAACTGCCCGATCCGCCCGAATGGCAGGCCGGGCAGGACTGTGATGGCTATACCCTGCTGCGTCCGCTGCATATCGGCGGCCGCAGCCATGTGTGGCTCGCCCGCGATACCGCCACCGGCGCTGCAGTGGCGATCAAGCGGCTATCGGCCGAGCGGGCGGGCGATCCGCAAGCACGCAGCGAGCTGCTGCTGGAGGAATGGGCGCTTGGCCGGGTGCGCAGCTCGCACGTGCTGAGCGTCCCGCCGCGCACCCGCCCGCGCCGGTTCCTGTATGCTGTCAGCGGCTATTGCGATGGCATCACGCTCGAACAATGGCAGCGCGATCACCCCCGCGCTGATATTGCTGCTGTGCGCGCAATCATCACTCAGGTGGCGCGCGGGCTGTATGCGCTGCACCGCCGCCAGATCATCCACCGCGATCTGCGCCCGGCCAATGTGATGATCGATGCCAATGGCACGGCGATCATCATTGATCTGGGATCGGCCCGGATTGATGGCATGACAGAACACGCGCCGCTGGCGGGCGAGGATGCCTTTGCCGGAACCGTGCAATTTTCCGCACCCGAACTGTATCGCGGCCTGCCCGCCAGCGAGCAGAGCGATCTCTATTCGCTCGCCGCGATGGCCTATTTCCTGCTGACCGGGCACCTGCCTTATGGCCCGCGCGCGGGCGCGGCTGACACCCTGTCGCGCCAGCGCAGCCTGCGGTATGTGCCGGTCGCGACATATCGCGATGACGTGCCTGACTGGGCCGATGCCGCGATTGCCCATGCGCTGCATGTCGAACCGCATCTGCGTTACCAGCACGTCAGCGCCTTTGTGCATGATCTCAGCGTCCCCAACACCGCGCTCACCCACCCCCAGCCTGCGCCGCTGCTGATGCGCAATCCGGTTGTGCTGTGGCAGGTGGTCAGCGCAGTGCTGGCGGCGACGCTGATGATCGCGCTGATGCGGTGATCATGCTGCAATGCAAAAAGGAGGTTGGCAAGCCGGTGCGACTGAGGTAGTTTCCAATCCGTCAGCGTTCCAACGAGGGAACGCGCCTGACCTTACTCTCTCCCCATCACAACGTGGCAATGGCGCCGCCGGTCCTTCGGATGACCTGGCGGCTTTTTTGCGTGCGTTGTCGGCACAGGATTACAGCGCATGAACGCGATTTTCCCCTTCCCCGATACGCCCGGCAGCCGCGAAAAGCTGGTGGTGATCGGCAATGGCATGGCCGGGTGCCGCGCGGTTGAAGAGGTGCTGGCCCGCGCGCCCGGCCGGTTCGACATCACCATCATTGGGGCCGAACCGCGGGTCAATTACAACCGCATCATGCTGTCACCCGTGCTGGCGGGCGAGAAGGCATTTGACGACATCATCATCAATGGCCCGCAGTGGTATGCGGACAATGCCATCGCGCTTATCAGCGGCGATCCGGCGGAGAGGATCGACCGCGAGGCGCACACTGTCGTCACGCGTGGGGGCTTGGTGCTGCCGTATGACAGGCTGGTGATCGCCACCGGCTCTGATCCCTTCATCATCCCGGTGCCGGGGCATGATCTGGCCGGCGTCGTCACCTTCCGCGATCTGGATGATGTGGACCGCATGATCGCCGCTGCCGAAGCGGGCGAGACCGAAGGCAGCAACGCCGCTGTGGTCATCGGCGGGGGCCTCTTGGGGCTGGAGGCAGCGCATGGTCTTGCCCTGCGCGGAATGCAGGTGACCGTGGTGCACCTGATGTCCACCCTGATGGAGCGCCAGCTGGATGAAGCGGCCGGATGGCTGCTGCGGCAGGAACTCGAACGGCGCGGGCACACCATCCTCACCAGCGCCAACACCAAGGCGATCCTTGGCGCGGCGGGCCGGGTGGCAGGCATCGTGCTGGAGGACGGCACCCGCATCCGCGCTGACCTGGTGGTGATGGCGGCCGGGATCAAGCCTTCGGTGGCGCTGGCGAAAGCGGCGGGCCTTGCCTGCGAGCGCGGCATTGTCGTGGATGATAACATGGTCACCAGCGACCATGCGATCCTTGCGGTGGGCGAATGCGTCCAGCATCGCGGGGCGTGTTATGGTCTGGTCGCGCCTATCTGGGAGATGTGCCGCGCGCTGGCCGACCACCTGACCGGCAGCGGGGATGGAGGCGCTGGCTACGAGGGTTCGGTCACCTCGACCAAGCTCAAGGTGTCCGGCATCGATGTGTTCTCCGCAGGCGATTTTTCGGGCGGTGAGGGGTGCGAGGATATCGTCATGCGCGATGCGGCGCACGGCATCTACAAGCGGCTCGTCATCAAGGACAACCGGCTGATCGGTGCGGTGCTCTATGGCGATACGGCAGACGGCAACTGGTATTTCGATCTGCTGCGCAAGGGCGAGGATATCGCCGTCATCCGCCAGTCGCTGATCTTCGGGCAGGCCTATGCGGCAGGCGGGGCGGGCGGCGATCCGCACGCCGCCGTCGCGGCGCTCGCCGATGATGCCGAGGTGTGCGGCTGCAACGGTGTCTCCAAGGGCGCCGTCATCTGCGCCATCAATGACGGCGCGCACAGCGTCGCCGCCGTCCGATCGACCTGCAAGGCTTCGGCCAGCTGCGGCTCGTGCACCAATATCGTCGAAAGCCTGCTGGCGCTGACCCTCGGCGCCGAGGTCGAGGCGGGGCCAAAGACGCTGTGCGGCTGCACCAGCTTCACCCATGATGACGTGCGCCGCTTGATCCTGGAGCGCGATCTGAAGCTGATCCCGCAGGTGATGCAGGAGCTGCACTGGTCCACCCCCGAAGGCTGTGCATCCTGCCGCCCGGCGCTCAATTACTACCTGCTGTGCGCCTGGCCGGGCGAATATGCGGATGACGAGACCAGCCGCTTCGTCAACGAACGGCTCCATGCCAATATCCAGAAGGATGGCACATACTCCGTCGTCCCGCGCATGTGGGGCGGCATCACCTCTCCCCGCGAATTGCGGGCGATTGCCGACGTGGTGGAGAAATACAACGCCCCGATGGTCAAGGTCACCGGCGGGCAGCGGCTCGATATCTTCGGCATCAGGAAAGAGGATCTGCCCGCTGTCTGGGCCGATCTGAACGCCGCAGGGATGGTATCGGGCCACGCCTATGGCAAGGCGCTGCGCACGGTGAAGACCTGCGTGGGCAGCGAATGGTGCCGCTTCGGCACGCAGGATTCGACCGGGCTGGGCGTGAAAATCGAACAGGCCACCTGGGGCAGCTACATGCCGCACAAGTTCAAGATCGCCGTCAGCGGCTGCCCGCGCAACTGTGCCGAGGCGACAATCAAGGACTTCGGCATCGTCTGCGTTGACAGCGGCTATGAACTCCATGTCGGCGGCAATGGCGGGATCAAGGTGCGGGTCACCGATCTTTTGTGCAAGGTCGAGACCGAAGCCGAGGCGATGGAGCACTGCCTCGCCTTCATCCAGCTCTACCGCGAGGATGCGCATTACCTCGAACGCACCGCGCCGTGGATCGAACGCAGGGGCCTGGAATGGCTGAAAGCGCAGCTGTTCACTGATCCTGACCGCATCAGCAGGCTGGCTGCGCGGTTCCGGCTGTCGCAGAAATATTGGCAGATCGACCCCTGGGCAGGCCGCGCAGCGGGCGCGCATCACGATCTGCACCAGCACCTTGCCGAAGTCCGCCCGCTTGATCTGGAGAAGGCACAATGAACAGCGATACTGTGGGCCAATGGCTCGATATCGGACCCGTCACCCAGATCAAGGCTGGCAGCGCCCGCACGCTTCCGGTGGCAGGGGGCGAGGAGATCGCGGTGTTCCTGACCACCCGCGGGGAATATTTCGCGCTGGTCAACAAATGCCCGCACAAGCACGGGCCCTTGAGCGAAGGTCTGGTGCATGGCGACAGCGTCACCTGCCCGCTGCACAGCTGGCGCATCTCACTGCGCACGGGCGAGGCGCTGGGCGATGACCGGGGGTGCACGCCAACAATCCCGTTAAAGGTGGAAAGTGGGCGCATTTTCCTGCTGCGCGAAGCGGTTTTGGCGCCGCGCCGTCAGGCTGAGGCAGGCACGTGCGCCTTGGATACCGCCGCATGATCGCGCCGGGCGAGGTGTGGCTGGTGGGCGCGGGCCCCGGCGATCCCGATCTGCTGACGGTAAAGGCCGCGCGCCTGATCGCATCGGCCAGCGTGGTGTTCCACGATGCGCTGGTTGGCCCCGGCGTGCGCGATCTGATCCCAGCGGGCGTGCGCCGGGTGTCGGTGGGCAAGCGGTCAGGCCGCCATTCCAAACCTCAGGAAGCGATCGACGCGCTGCTGGTCGCCG
This sequence comes from Porphyrobacter sp. THAI-01a, assembly GCF_056868655.1. NCBI lineage: Bacteria > Pseudomonadati > Pseudomonadota > Alphaproteobacteria > Sphingomonadales > Erythrobacteraceae > Porphyrobacter > Porphyrobacter sp. THAI-01a. The sequence goes on from NZ_CP180579.1 coordinate 3,253,112, forward strand.
CCGCGCTGGCGGGCGAGCGGGTGGTGCGGTTGAAGGGCGGCGATCCCGCCATCTTCGGGCGGGCAGCAGAAGAGCTCACCGCCTGCCGGGCCGCAGGCGTGCGGACGCACATCTGCCCCGGTGTGACCGCCGCCAGCGCGGCGGCCGCCAGCCTTGGCACGTCGCTGACCCTGCGCGGGCTGGCCCGGCGCCTGACCTTCGTAACCGGCCATGCGCGCGGCACCGAACCGCTAGATCTCGATTGGAGCGCGCTCGCCGATCCTGCCGCGACCCTGGCGATCTACATGGGCAAAGCGGCAGCCCCGCTGGTCGCCCGCGAATTGCAGCGCGCTGGCCTAGCTTGCGATACGCCGGTGGCGATGGTCGAAAACGCCAGCCTGCCGGAGGAACGGATCTTCACCACCTGCCTCGAACTGCTGCCGCTCGCCGCACGGACTGCGCTGGGGGATGGTCCGGCGCTGATTCTGGTGGGAGCCGCGATGTCGCTTGCGCGCGCACCTGCTGCACAGGACAACCGAAGCGAAGGAACCGCAGTCTGCGTCCCGGCAGAGCGCCTTGCGAGAGGGGCTATCCCTCTCGCCGGAACACACACCAGATGAACTTCTGCGCAGCGCCCCACGGGGTGAGGTGTTCCTCACGCCAGTCGTCGAGCACCGTGAACTCGCTTCCGATTGCAGCGGCTAGGCTTGCCGCATCATGGCGCTGCACTGCCAGGCCGCTGCATTTTTCTGGCCCATCGGGCGCGAAGGTGGCAATGATGACGAGTGCATCGGGCGCGGTTCCGGCCAGCAAAGCGCGCCGATAGGCGTCCCGTTGCTCAGGCTCGGTTAGGAAATGGAAGACGGCCCGGTCATGCCATACCCCGTAGCGATGTGCCGGGTTCCAGCGGGTTATGTCGGCGATCTCCCAGTGGACGCCGGCTGCCGCCTCGCCCAGTCGGGCTTGCGCCGCCTCCAGTGCCGGGGCGGCAATATCGACCACGGACACATCGCTCCACCCGTTTGCCAGCAAGGCGTCGACGAGATTGGAGGCGCCCCCTCCGATGTCGACGAAAGGTGTCGTGTGGGGCACATCAAAGCGTACAAGCGCGGCAAGCGAAGGGCGCGGTTCGCTCTGGAACCAGCTGACCTCGCTGGGTGCCTTGTTGGAATAGACCCGATCCCAGTGCTGCTGGGGTTCTTCTGTCATTGTGCGCCTTCCTTCATGAGCATCCGATCGGCCACTTCGCTTGCAGCAGCGGCCGCGAGCAGACCCAGCAGAACCGAGGCGACCATCTGGCTCGACCAGTGCCCGCCGAGCACCACCCGGGCTGCCGCTCCGGCGAAGATTAGAGCGAGCGCAAGGGCGCGCAGCCAACTCGCCGACCTGCCCGATGCTGCCGCAAAGACAACCACGCCGAAGATGCTGCCATAGACCAGCCCGAAGGTGGAGGGCAGCCCGCTCGAACTGCTGGCGCTGGCAACGGCAACCAGATCCGCCGAAGGCCGCGGCGCAAAGATCACAGCGCGCAAGCCCTTGTCGATCAGCCAGGCGAGGCCGAAGGCAAGCGGCACCGAAAGCGCTGAGCGCCAGCCAGCAGCAAGCCATGCCAGCCCGGCCCCCACCCCAATAGTTGCAATCACCATTGGTGGCTTGGCCGTGTCGGTCAGCCATCCAGCCCAACGCGGCGCATTGCCAAACAGCGATTGCAATGTGCGCGTAGCCCCGACGTCACCGGGCAATGGCCCCTGAACTGCGAGGCAGGCTCCGCCAACGGCAAAGGCCAACAAGGTAAGGATCAAGAGCCGATTTGCAGAATGTCCCTTCACGCCATCGCCGCCCGATACCTTGCGTCAACCACCTCCCAATCGAGGTTGGCCATGAAGGCATCGACATATTTCGCTGCCGCCGCGCCGTAATCCATGTGAAAGCTGTGCTCATACATATCGAGCGCGATCAGCGGCGCGCCGGTGGCTGCACCATGCATGTGATCGAAGGCCCAGTAGTTGTGCAGTGACCGGGTGTGGCGGTTGTAGCTGAGGATGCACCAGCCAGATCCGCCAGCCAGCGACATGGCGGTGCGGCGGAATTCGGACTGCCACGCATCAAAGCTCCCGAACCAGTCATCGAGCGCCTCGTAAATCGAGCCGCCCGGATTGCCGTTGCCACCAAGTGCATCGAAGTAATATTCGTGCAGCACCACCGATCCAGTGCGGTGCAGTTCCTCGCGCTTCAGCCCGGCATAGGCGACGGGTGGGAAATCGGGATCAGCCATCGCGGCGGCAAGGCGGGTCTCGATGGTGTTGAGCCCGCGCACCGAACCTTGGTAATTGTTCTCCCAGTGCGATGTAATCAGCCGCTCGGACAGGCCGGTGAGCTTGGCCGGGTCGAACCGCAGCGGTTTGGGGGTGTGCTTGCCGGCAAAGGCAGCGGCGCGGGAAGCGGCTGCGGCAGGGTCTTGCGCCGAGGCTGCGCTCGCCGTTCCTGCCAGCGCGATACCCGTGGCCGATAATGCTGCCGTGCCGATGGCTTGCCTGCGTGTGATGATGCTCAAGTCGTCCTCCTCAGATTGCCAAGACCATAACCATGCCGCCCAGCGCCGCGGCTACCAGAACCCGCAGCACCGACCATTTGAGCCCGAACACTAGCACGCAGGCAATCGCCGCCAGCACGCCTGCGCGCCACTCGAAGCTCGCCGGGTCCGGCCAATATAACCGCAGCGGGCCGAATTGGCGCTGGCCCACCTCGGTAAACAGCACATGCAGCGCAAACCATGCCGTAAGGTTGGCGATGACCCCAACGACCGCCGCCGTGACCGCCGCGAGCCCACCCTTGAGGCGCACGGCATTGCCAAGCCGGTCGATCCAAGGCGCAAGCGCGAAGATCCACAGAAAGCACGGCGCAAAGGTCACCCATGTCGTCAGGCCCGCACCCAGCAATCCGGCGACGAATGGCGAGAACGGCTCCGGCGCGCGGAAGGCAGCGAGATAGCCGACGAATTGCGTCACCAGGATCAGCGGCCCCGGCGTCGTTTCCGCAAGGCCAAGCCCATCGGCCATCTCACCGGGACGCAGCCACCCGAACCCCTGCACCGCTTCCTGCGCCATATAGGCGAGCACCGCATAAGCCCCGCCAAAGGTGACGATGGCGAGCTGCGAGAAGAACGCGCCGATGTCCCACAGCACATGATCCTGCCCCAGCGTCAGCGCGATCAGCAGCATCGGCGCACCCCACACCGCGCCCCACAGGGCAATCGACAGGATCGTGGTGCGCCAAGGTCGATCAGGCAGGACTTCGCCAACCTTGCCGGGCTTGAGCGCTAACAGGTCAGGCCGCTTGGCAGCCACCGCCATGCCGATCACCCCGGAGCCGAGCACGATCAGCGGAAACGGCAGATCGAACAGGAACAGGCCGACAAACGCGGCCACCGCCAGCGCACGCTTCAATCCCGTATCGAGCGCACGCCCGGCAATCCGCAACAAGGCCTGCACCACAATCGCCAGCACCGCCGCTTTCACGCCGAGAAACAGCGCCTCGACCCATGCAAGGTTGGCCGCAATCGCATACAGCATCGACAGCCCGAGAATGACGAGCGCGCCCGGAATGACAAACAGCAATCCCGCCGCCAGCCCGCCGCGCCAGCCATGCAGCCGCCACCCGATCCATGTGGCGAGCTGCTGCGCTTCGGGGCCGGGAAGCAGATGACAGAAATTGAGCGCGTGGAGGAAATCCTCCTCGGCCACCCATTTGCGCTCTTCCACCAATTCCCGGTGCATCAGCGCGATCTGCCCAGCAGGCCCGCCAAAGCTGAGCAGCCCGATGCGGGTAAACGCCCGCAGCAGGTCGGTGAAGGTAATAGAGGGTGTGAGAACCGATGACGCCAAGACGACCTCGCACGGATGGCCTCGCCAACAACGGCAAGGCTACGAGGCAACGCTTGGGCTTTTCTCGGCCTGAACGGGAGGTTGCTTCGCCCCGTCGCCGCAGGCTTAGAATGCGGCGCAAGTCTCGGCAAGGTCGAAACGGAAATTCCGCTATCCACCCACGAGCTGCCATGAGCCGGGCGGATGCGCGATCCCGAAAGCGGTCTTGCAGCTTTGCCTCGCTTCTGAAAAATTGCTGCCATTCAGGAAGCGACCCCATATTTGCCGTGAGCAAATGCGGTCCATTCATCCAATCGGATTACGGGCGACTTACATACCTCCGCTCTCCTGCCTTCCGCATCTCGTTTAGTGTTGAGGTCAATGAAGGGGCGGTTGAGGCGAGAATTGTCAGTGACGCCAATCTCGTCTTTGACCCGGATCACCGGGGAGCTGATGGTTTTGCGAAGACAATTTGCACTGCTCGAAGCGACGAGGAGCTTACCGGATAGCTGTGTAACTATATCTTTGATCACGGCGGATACAGCAGTATGGTCCACCCAGTGGCACAGCGCCTCTTTCTATATCTTGCGGCCTTTTTGGTCGCAATGCTCCCCGTAGAGGCAACCTATGCAGCGAACGGTTGCGCACCCATGGCAGAGATGGCCGCAGATGCAGGCGAATGCGGCGATTGCATGGATGATGAGCGCGGGCAGTGTCAGAGCTATTGCTTGGCCATGTGCCAGATGCTTCCGGCAGAGCGCATTTCGTCGCTCGAGCCCCGTGATTTATCGCCACTCACGTTTCTTGCGCTTCTTGGAAAGTTTCCGCCTCTACCTATTGGAGGGCCGGAGCCACCGCCTCCCCGAATGCTCCGCTGATCCACGCAATTAAATTTCAACGGAGATAACATCATGAAGAAGTACATCATCACGGCAGCAGTGCTGCTCGGTTCCAGCTCGGCCGCTTTTGCCGCCGCGCCGGATCAGGTCGCATCGCTGGCCATGTCCTGCTGCGACCTCGTGCTCGCATGCTGCGAGGCTGCAATGGACTGCTGCCCGTAAGGGACTAGCCAAGACATAAGGGCGGGCGTCTGGTCACTGACCGGGCGCCCGCTTTTTTGTGATCTCTTCGCTGCGCGCGGTTCGCTTATGCTAACGAGCACGGGGCCAGGGTCTCGATGATTTTGCAGTCGGCGACTGTCCCGTGGCGGCAGGAACCGACCACCCGGTCGAGCTCGCCGCGCAACGCGCTCAGATCGGCGATCTTGCGGTCGATTTCGGTGAGGTGGACGCGCGCGATTTCGTCGATTGCATCGCAGGATTGGGACTTGTCATCCGACAGCGTGAGCAGTTCGCGAACCGCTTCGAGCGTGAAACCGAGATTGCGGGCGCGGCGGATGAACGACAGACGCGCCAGATGATCATGGCCGTAAGCACGATAGTTGGCGCTGGTCCGCGCAGGCGGCAACAACAGCCCGATCTTTTCATAATAGCGCACCGTCTCGACCTTGGTCGCCGTGGCGCTTGCCAGTTCGCCAATTTTCATTGCCACTCCTTCGGGGTTGACCCTGTAGTTGCTACAGGGTGTAGATAGAGTGCCGACTCGCAGATTGTCGAGAAGGTAAGATAATGGCTGATGATTGCTGCAAGGCCGCGTGCGGAACGACCGCAACGCTGAATGACCCGCGCTGGCGCAGGGCATTGTGGATCGCGCTTTTTGTGAACTCTGGCATGTTCGCGGTGGAAATGGCGGCCGGGGCCGCTGCTGACAGCCGCGCATTGCAGGCTGATGCGCTCGATTTTCTGGGCGATGCCGCCAATTATGCGATCAGCCTGCTGGTCGCCGGCATGGCGCTGGCATGGCGGGCGCGGGCCGCGCTGGCCAAGGGTCTTACCCTCATCGGTCTGGGTGGCTGGGTGATGATCACGGCCGTTCTGGCAGCGCTTGGCGGCGCTGCACCCGAGCCTGAATTGATGGGGATCATCGGTGCGCTCGCGCTCGCGGCCAACACCGGTGTCGCCATCATGCTCTATCGCTTCCGCACCGGAGACGCGAACATGCGTTCGGTCTGGATTTGCTCGCGCAATGACGCGATCGGCAATATCGCCGTGATGGCGGCTGCACTTGGCGTGTTCGGCACCGGGACGGCCTGGCCCGACCTTGTTGTTGCAGCGATCCTGGCGCTGCTTGGGATCAGCGGCGGCATTCAGATTGTCCGGCAGGCGCGGCTTGAATTGCGGAGCGTTGCGGCATGAAGGTTTCCCGATCGACACATATTGCGCTCAAGCCGGAAACTGTCTGGGCAGAAGTCCAGAAGGCGGGCCTGTTGCAGCATATTGCTTGGCCGCTGGTGCGCTTCATCCCGATCGACGACGCGGCGTTCGAAAGCTTTCGACCGGGCGGGCGCTACGAGGTCAAGCTCCGCCTCTTTGGCATAATTCCGTTCGGGACACAGTGGATTGTGACGTCCACGCACGATGCTGACGGCACCGACTGGCCAAAACGACTGCGTGACAACGGGCACAGTGCCCTCATTTCCAGGTGGGATCATTGGATCACCGTCATGCCGGAACCAAACGGCGGGACGCATTACAGCGACGAGGTCGAAGTTTCGGCCGGAGCCCTGACCCCGTTCATCTGGGCCTTCGCGCAAATCTTCTATTGGCACCGGCAGCGGCGCTGGCGGGGGCTTGCCAACAGCTTTACTGCGCGGCGGGTGATCGCGGCCGAAATGGCGGCATACCGGTCAGCGGTAAAAGCAGGCGACGATGATCGTGCGTGGCACCATCTGGAGCGGGTTCATATCGTTTCGCAGCCCTATCTTGGCCCACATCTCGCCAGTCATGGCGCCATGCTGGGATTTGCGATCCGACGGCGCGATTGGAGCGAAGTTATGGGCCAGATAGTCCGGATTATTCTGGCACCAATTGGCGCGGTGACGGGACGGCTGCCGGTCGGCAATACCGGACGATCGAATGTGAGCGCTTTTGCGCCAATGCCAGTGCCGGATGATCTTCAACTGGAAATTGATCAGCCTGATCAAGGAAGCAGATGATGCCAGATCGTGCTCAGTTACGGCGTGATAATATAACCTTATATATTACCGAGATATTTCGGCCTTGCTCCACCCATTTGCCAATGTTATTGGCGCCATCGCGTTCATGAAGCTTGCACTCCGCCCTGTTGCCCTGCGCCCTCTTGCCATACTTCTGGCGCTGATGATGCTTGTCTTGGCAACGGTCGCTGATGCCGCAACCTGCGGGACTGAAGCCGGATTTACGGACGGGTCTGAAATTGCGATCACCTCGCTTCAGGCGGAAGCACACGACGAGACTGATCAGGGCGATCCCGATGCTCCTGTCGAGCAGCACGGCGTATGCGCTCACGGTCATTGCCACCACGGTTCCAACGTAGAGGGCGCCGCAGTTGGTATCGAGAGCCCGGAACTTTTGGCGGTGCATTTGTCGGCACGCTTTGACCGCTTGCCGTCGGTTGATCGCGAGATAGTGAGCCCCCCTCCTCGAGTCTGACGCTCCACGCGCGCCGGAATGATTTCCGGTGCCGTTTTTGAACGTCAGCAGAGGAAGTCATCCAAAATGTCAGTCATATTATGGCGGGGCGCCCTGATTGCAGGGTTGGCCTTCGCCACGTTATCGGAGCCTGCCGCTGCGCAGGAGCCACAGGTGGTGTCGCTCGACGAAGCGCTCGACCGCAGCGGTGTTACAGATAGCTCCGCGTTTGCCGACAGTAATCCGCGCCTTATCGGGCCGCGCGCTGAAACTGAGGCAGCACAGGCGCTCATCGGTCAGGCGCGCTTGCGGCCCAATCCGCAGGTCTCTCTCGAAGCTGAGGATTTTGCCGGTAGCGGCGCCTTCTCCGGCTTACGTGCGACACAAATCACCTTGTCGGTTGGCCAGCAGCTTGAACTTGGCGGGAAGCGGGGTGCGCGGATCGCAGCAGCCGAGGCCCAGGCCGACCTTGCAACCCTGAGGGCCAACCTCTCGCAGGCGGAGCTCGGGTTTGTGGTGCGCGAGCGCTATATCGCAGCCGTTGCAGCCGTATCGCGCCTTGATCTTGCCCGCGATATCGTCGCGCGCAACGAGGAACTGGCGCGCATTGCGAACCTGCTGGTGGAGGTCGGCCGCGAGCCGCCGCTGCGAGCCTTGCGGGCGCAAGCCGCGCTCGCTGAAGCGCAGGCTGAGCTCCAAGCTGCGCAAGCGGCCAGCCTTGCTGCACGAACAGGCCTAGCCGCTTTGTGGAGCGAGCAGGCAGCGCCGCCTGTGGTGCCGAGTGAGTTTCCCACCATTGCACCGCCAGACCAGATAATGGCAGCCAGTGCGCCATTGCAGTTGGAATTTGCGCGGGCAAACACAGCTGCCGCATCCGCAGAAATAGCGCGGGAACGCAGCTTGCGCATCCCGGACCCAACCATCTCGGCCGGCGTGCGGCGGTTCGAGGAGAGCAACGCCAATGCCTTCATTGTCGGCGTCTCGATCCCGCTTCCATTCAGCAATCGTAATCAGGGCAATATCGCTTCTGCCGAAGCCAATCTGCGCGCAGCAACTGCCCGCGAAGCTGTTGCGCTCGCGGATTACGAACAGGCCGTTGCCCGCGCACGCGCCGCCTACCTTGCTGCTGAGGGGCGCGTTGAAACCCTTTCCGCAACATCTCTGCCACAGGCCGAAGAAGCTCTGAGGCTCGTCCGCATCGGCTACAGCAATGGCCGCTTTCCGCTGATCGAAGTGCTGGCCGCCGCCGATGCCCGCGATGCAATCCGTGAGGCGCTGATCGCTGCGCAGCAGGACCGGGGACAGGCCGCCGCCGAACTTATCAGGCTAGCTGCACAATGAGGAATATTGTCATGAACCGCAGAACGCTGGCGATTGTCGCCGCGATTGTAATCGCCGCCGCAGCGTTGCTGTATTTTATCTGGCCCGCGAACGAGGCTGCTGTCCAGCAAGACGATGAGGTGGCCGAAATCGCCTTGCCGGAAGGTCTTGTCCTGATCGGTGATGAACAACTGCGCGCTGCCAAGATCAGAATAGAGACTGTGCAGTCCGGCGCCGCCGTTGAACTGGTCTTTCCCGCGACGGTTGCGGCCAGTCCGGCTGCCACTGCACGGATTGATGCACGCGCTACCGGTGTGGTTCGCAGTATCAGCAAGACATTGGGTGACTATGTCAGCCAGGGCGAGACGGTCGCCCGGATCGAAAGCGCTGATGCTGCTGCGCTCGCTTCGCAATTGAGTGCAGCGCGCGCGCGGGTGACGGCGCTTTCTTCTGCCTATGACCGTGAGCGACGCTTATTCGAGGGGAACGTCACGGCGAGACAGGATCTTGAAGCTGCCAGGGCCGATCTTGATGTCGCCCGTTCCGAACTGTCCCGTGCACAGGCCGCTGTCTCGGCAGCGGGGGTAAGCGGGGATGGCCGCTCACTGGCTGTTACCAGCCCCATATCTGGCCGTGTGACAACTGCGCCCATCGTGCTTGGTTCATATGTGGATGCCGGTGAGGAACTGTTTCAGGTCATCAATCCCGATGGTTTGCAGATCGAGGTCGCTTTGCCATCTGCCGATGCTGTCCGGATCAAGCCCGGCGATGAAGCTGCTCTCATTGTCGGCGATGGACGGGAAATCGGAGCGCGCGTGCGCTCGGTGACACCGTCGCTCGACCCTGAAAGCCGCAGTGCAACTGCCATTCTCAATCTTCCGGGAAGCGTTTCTGGCCTCCAGCCCGGATCTTTCCTGCAGGCCCGCATCCGTCCTTCCGGCGAAGTGGATCAGCGCAGCATCGCTGTTCCTGAAGATGCCGTCCAGGTCGTTGACGGCAAAGACGTCGTGTTTGTTCGAACCCGCCGCGGGTTCCAGGCGCGTGAGGTGGAGACAGGCAACCGCTCGGGCGGAATGGTGACGATCCTTTCCGGTCTGAGCGCCGGACAAGCCGTCGCGACTGAAAACGCCTTTCTGCTGAAAGCTGAACTCGAAAAGGGGGAAGCCGAACATGGGCATTGATCAAACCACGGCTCCCTCACACGAGGATAGTCCGAACCACGGCAATGATGGTGGCCACGGCGTCATCGGCATGGTTCTCGACATTGCGGTACGGTTTCGCTGGGGGATCATCGTTCTGACCATCCTTGCGGCGATCTATGGCGCATTCAATCTGGTCCGGCTGCCGATCGATGCGGTTCCCGACATCACCAACACGCAGGTCCAGATCAACACCAGCGCGCCCGCGCTTTCGCCTTCGCAGGTCGAAACGCAGGTGACGTTCCCGATCGAGACCGGCCTTGCGGGGATCGAGGGGCTGGAAATGACCCGCTCGATTTCGCGCAACGGCTTCAGCCAGGTTACAGCGATCTTCGAGGAAGGGACCGACATCTACTTTGCTCGCAGCCAGGTGAACGAGCGGCTTGCACCGATTGGTGCATCGCTGCCCGAAGGCGCGGAACCCACCATGGGGCCGATTTCGACCGGCCTTGGCGAAGTGCTTATGTATACGATCGAATATGAGCATCCCGGAGGCAAGGATGCGGCAACAGGTGGGCGAACGGGCTGGCAGTCCGACGGCAGCTTCATTACCGAGCGCGGCGACCGGCTCGACAGCGAGGTGGCCAAGGCCGCCTATCTGCGCACCGTGCAGGACTGGGTCGTGGCTCCACTCATGCGGTCCATCGATGGCGTTGCCGGGGTCGATTCCATCGGTGGCTTCGAAAAGCAGTATCTGGTGCAGCCTGATCCGGCGCGGCTTACCGGCTACGGCCTGTCATTCAATTCGCTGATTAAAGCGCTGGAAGCAGCCAATCTGGCGGCCGGAGCCAACTTCGTTGACCGAGCGGGTGAGGCATTGCTGGTGCGCGTCGATGCCCGGCTTGACGGTGTCGAGGCGATCAAGGAGGCTGTGGTGGCGACCCGCGAGGGCGTTCCCATCCGCATCGGTGATGTGGCCGATGTGGCCATTGGCGGCGATCTGCGCACCGGAGCGGCATCGCTCAACGGCGAAGAGGCAGTCGTCGGCACGGTTCTGATGCGCGCAGGCGAGAACAGCCGGACCGTGGCCGCAAACTCCGCGACACGGCTTGAGGAGGTGCGCGCATCGCTGCCCGAAGGTGTGGTGGCCGAGATCGTCTACAACCGCTCGTCACTGGTCGATGCCACGATCGCAACCGTGGAGAAAAACCTGCTCGAAGGGGCCTTGCTGGTCATCGCTGTGCTGTTTCTGCTGCTTGGCAATATTCGGGCAGCAATCATCACGGCGCTGGTCATCCCGTTCTCGATGCTGCTCGCAGCGGTGGGGATGAACCGGCTCGGTGTGTCCGGCAATCTGATGAGCCTCGGCGCATTGGACTTTGGGCTGATCGTCGATGGCGCGGTCATCATTGTCGAGAACAGCGTCGCGCGCTTGGCTGCACGGCAGCATCGTGAAGGGCGCTTGCTAACGCTCGGGGAACGCCTGACCGAAACCCGCCTTGCGGCACAGGAAATGATTAAACCTACCGTTTACGGCCAGGCGATCATCTTCCTTGTTTTTGCCCCGCTGCTCACCTTCACCGGCGTCGAGGGCAAGACGTTCTCGCCGATGGCGATCACTATGATGCTGGCGCTGGCATCGGCCTTCGTGCTGTCGCTGACCTTTGTCCCGGCGATGATCGCAGTGCTGCTCAACAAGAAGCTGACCGAGAAGGAAGTAAAGCCGATTGTCTGGGCAAAGGAGCGGTATGGTCCGGCCTTGCGCAAGGCGATTGCCCGGCCTTGGCCGGTAATCGGAGCTGGCGCTGGAGCCTTTGCACTTGCAGCAGTGGTGTTCACCTTCCTCGGCAGCGAGTTCACCCCGCAGCTCGACGAACGCGATCTGGCGGTTCAATCGTTGCGCATATCGCTGTCGCCGGAATAGCGCTGTATGGCGGTATCGATATCCTGCGGGACGCCCACATGGACGTCCATGATGAGGATGGCACAGAGCATGAGAAGGGTGATCAGTTCAAACTGTGATCGACGATCCGTCTTCCCTCGTTCAAGCTGGGCGCGGCCCCCACAGAATAATCGACGCCCCTAATAAGCAGATGGCCACTCCGATGATGTCCCAACGATCAGGTTCGATTCCCTCAGCCATCCAAAGCCAACCCAGCGCTGAAAGAATATAGATCCCACCGTAAGCCGCGTAGGTGCGACCGGCATGCTCAGCCTCGACGAGCGTGAGCAGGTAGGCAAAAAGGCACAGCGACAGAACGCCAGGGATCAGCCAGATCGGTGTGCGATCAAGGCGCAGCCAAGCCCAAAATGCGAAGCAACCCGCGATCTCGGCCAGTGCCGCACCGATGTATATCAAATAGGTCATCGCGGCGCCTGTCTGACAGGCACGGACGGGTGTGGCAATCATTCGGAACCCATGGCAGGTTTCCACCCAGTTGCAGCCATGAGCGGGGCTGACGCGCGACCCCAAAAGCAGACGTTTAGCCGCTGATCGTGAATGATGGGCTCTGAGTCAAAGTCTGCCGATGCCGCAGTCTGATCGGACTACCACATACACCAACTCGTCGCCTGAGGGCTGCCGCTATTGTCGATGATAGGGCTCGCACCCGACCCCATCGCCGTCGCCATCAAGCCGCTCCGAAAAGCCAGCCTCATGTCGATAAAGGGGCGCAACACCCGCAGCGCGGACTTCATTGCAACTCGAATAAGTGTAACCGACGGGAAGCGCATCGAGGATAGCTTGCCGCTCCTGTGCAGCCTCCAAAGCATTCGCTCCAAAGGCCAAGCCAAGCCCCGAAGCCACGGCGATCAGGCCGTAGCGCCCGGCGGTTTGCAGGGTCGTTTCGGGCACGGGCGATGGACGCCGATGAGGACGTCTGCTGGGCCGCCACTGAGGTTGGGAACGCGCCATAGAATTGAATTACAATTCAATCCTCAAGGCTCGGTTAAGTGCTCAAGGCACCGAGTCGCGCAGATTCCGGCCATAAGCGCTGACAAAACTCGACGCTGATGTTGCTGATCATCGACAAAACCGAGCTTTGGCTCCCCGCACATAAGAACTGTGCCGAACGCGATGCGTCCCGGTGCGTCCACCGCCGTCCGCGCGCCAAACGGAACGGCATTTGATCCTGTTTTGTTCTTTCCAACAGCCAGGCGTCGCACATAGCTTCTGATGGTCACTGAAGCTCAGGCAGGGGTGTCGGGTTGAATGAATGATCGTCGTGTGGCTCGCCGTGCGACGGTCAACCCGCCACTCTGGAAGGGGACGACGGCGCCAGTGACAGAACCTTGAATGAAGAGGAATCTGTCATGTCGAATACCGAACTGATCACCTGCCAGGAGGTACTGCGCCTTACCGGCATCCGCAGCCGCTCCACCATCTGGAGAAAGATGCGAAAAGGGGGCTTCCCCCATCCCGTCGACATCGGCGGGGGCCGCATTCGCTGGCGCGCCGCCGACATAGCGGAGTGGATCAACGCCCTTCCGCTGCGCCGCTACTGACCCCCTCTATTGGCGGGCGGTGGCCCGCAGAAAGCACCTTCCCTATGTCCATTTATTCCATGGTGAAAGCCGCCTTGCGCGCGCAAGGCTGGATCCTCGCCCGCGTCCCTGAAGATGACGAGCTGCACGCGGCCGAGCTGGTCGACCTTCTTACCGAGGACAACGCGGACGGACGCGCGCGGCGCTTCGCTCTTGCGCCCTGGCTGACCTTTGAGCGCCCTGTCATCGCGCGGTTTCTGGGCGAGACCTGCATCCTCACTGTCGAAGGTCCGATCTACCTCAAGGACGGCTTTGGCTATCCTCTGGGAAGCCAGATGCAGACCGAGTTTGGCTGGCTCGCCCTTGCCCCTGTGGAGACCGGTCAGCTCATCGATGAGCTGCGCGCTGCGATCGATCTGGTGCTGCTGCGGTGGTTCACGGACCCCGCAATGGTGGCCCGCCAGACGTCGTCACGGCAGCCGCGCGAGCGGTTCTTCGATGACCATCTCGCCAGGACCCAGATCCGGCTTGCGACGCCTCCCGTCCGTCACGAGGAGCAAGCCGCCGATGACCAGTAACCTCGGAAAAGCGGGAACCATGAAGGGCCACGATGCGATGCATCGGGCCCGGAAAAGGGATACACACCCCACGCACGCGTGCAGCGAGGATTTCTGCGGGTTTGACGGGATGCGGATAGCATCTCGTCTCTGCCTCGCTCTCGGCACCCACGCAATTCTGCCATTTTTCGCGATGGCGGATCGCATCGCCCCGGAGGCAGTCCGATGAGCGCGCGGGTGCAGACGGTGCGCCTCAATCCGTCGCAATACCGGGTGCTCGCCGAGTTCGCGCAGCGGCGCGGGCTCAGTCAGTACGCCATGCTTGGCCGGGTCGTCGAAGAGGGGCTTCTGGCCCTGATCCGCGGGGCCGACCGGGAGACCGATCTTGCCGAAATGGCGAGCGTGATCGGGTCGATATCGGAACGCCTTGCCGATGCCGAACGGGTTCTTGACCGCACCCTGTTCACGGCCTGCGCCGCCTAGAGCCGCGCGCGCTCGGCATAGAAGGCGTGGCGGTCGGCAAGGCCCGCCTGACGGGCCAGCGCGTCCTGTTCCGCTTCGATCCGGGCGACTTCGGCGCGGCCGATGGCGTGGATCTCCTGCGCGGTCATGTCGGTGGTGGTGACGAGCTTCAGCTGCGCGGCGTAGTAGGCGTCGCCGCCCGGCAGTGTGAGCGCGCCGACCTTGCCGCTCGGCGCGTCGGGCAGGCTGGCCTCGGCCCAGGCGACGACGCGTTCGTAGGCGGGCGCAAGCGCGAGGATCGCCGCGCGCGCCTCGCCGAGCAGCGTGTCGGCCTCGGCCTGGGGGAGCTTGCCGGCGGCAACCAGCGCGGCGGTCTTGGCCTTGACGTCGGCCCACAGCGCCGCGTCCGGACCTTCGCCATAGGGCGCACCCGAGATCAGCTTGCGGCTGCCCGTCATCACCGTCTCGATCTGGAAGCGCGGCGGCTTGATCCCGGCCTCCTGGCTCGCCCTGGTGCGCTCGATCGCGCGGTCGAGCAGCGCGGGCATCCCGCGCAGACGGGCGATGTAGTTCCTGAGATCCGTCGCGTCCGCCACGGTGTGGGTGTTGACGAGGAAATCGGGCAGCTGGCTGTGCGCCGAGTAAAGGCGCGAATAGAACGGCGGGCGATAGATCCGGTTGGCGAAATCGACCTCGGCCCGTTCGGCCTCCAGCGCCCAGATGTCGAAATTGACCTGCGCCTCGGGCGAGAGTTTCGCGCGGTCGAAGGAGGCGCGCATCTTCGCGACGCTGGCCTTGCGCCACTCGACCTCGGCGCGGGTGGCCTCCTCGCTGGTGTCGTTCCAGCGGTCGCCGCCCTGCTTGAGCCCGAGCCGGGTGGCAAGCTGAGGCTGGCGCGCGAGATATTCCTCGAACGCGGCATCGAGGAAGGCGGTGAGGCGCGCATCCTCGCTCTGCGTGGCGGTGTCGGCGGTTGCGGTCTGCGCCGCTGCGGGCAGTGCGGGGAGCGTCACCGCGGCGAGCGCCACGGCGAGGCTGGTCGAAAGCTTGTGCATCATCTCGGGTCCCTTGTCGCGCCCGTTGCGGCGCCTGAAGGGGGCCTAGCGGGCAACGGAATCCGGATGAAGCCCCGTTCGTCGAGCCGCGTCGCCCGTTCAGCCGAAGGGCAGGTCGAGCGCCTCGGCGACCGCGCGGTGGGTGATCCGGCCGCCCGCGACGTTGAGCCCTGCGGCAAGGTGCGGATCGGCGGCCATCGCCTCTTCCGCACCCAGGTTGGCAAGCTTCATCACATAGGGCAGCGTCGCATTGCCGAGCGCCATGGTCGAGGTCCGCGCCACGGCGCCGGGCATGTTGGCGACGCAGTAATGGATCACCCCGTCGACGAGGAACACCGGGTCCTCGTGCGTGGTGGCATGGCTCGTCTCGAAACAGCCGCCCTGGTCGATGGCGATGTCGACCACCACCGCGCCCGGGCGCATCGAAGCGATCATCGCGCGCGTCACCAGCCTGGGCGCAGCCGCCCCCGGGACCAGCACCGCGCCGATCACGAGGTCGGCCCCGGCCACTGCCTCGGCAATCGCGACCGAGGAGGAGAATGCGGTGCGGATGGTGTTGCCGAACATCATGTCGAGCTCGGCCAGACGGCGGTGCGAGATGTCGAAGATCGTCACGTCGGCGCGCAGGCCCACGGCCATCTGCGCCGCGTTCACCCCGGCGACCCCGCCGCCGAGGATCACCACCTTGCCCGGCTCAACCCCCGGCACCCCGCCGAGCAGCACGCCGCGACCGCCCTGATGCTTTTCGAGATAATGCGCGCCGCATTGCACGCTCATCCGTCCGGCGACTTCGGACATGGGCTTCAGGAGCGGCAGCGAGCCGTCGGGCGCGGTGACAGTCTCGTACGCGATGCAGGTCGCGCCCGATGCCATCAGCCCTTCGGCTTGCGGCTTGTCGGCGGCGAGGTGGAGATAGGTGAAGAGCAGGTGATCCTCGCGCAGCATCGCGACTTCGCCGGGCTGCGGCTCCTTGACCTTCACGATCATGTCGGCGCCCGCGAACACGGCGGCGGCATCGGGCAGGATCGTCGCGCCCGCAGCCTCGTAGGCGGCATCGGTGAAGTCGACGCCGAGGCCCGCGCCGCTCTGCACCACCACGGCATGGCCCGCACCGGTAAGCTCGGCGACGGCACCCGGAGTGAGGCCGACGCGATATTCGTTGTTCTTGATCTCGGTGGGGACGCCGACGCGCATGGAGGTCTCTCCTGATGTCTCTCTGGCGCGGCATGTAGCAGAAGGTGAATGCGGGTTCTTCGCAATCATCGGCGCCGCCCTGCGACCCTGCGGGATTTTCTTGCACTCGGGGCGCTCTCGATGCAGGAATTCAGCATATGGACCGGATCGACCGGAAGATTCTCGATCTGCTGGCGGCTGACGCGCAGCTCACCGGCGAACAGATCGGCGAGCGCGTCGGCCTCAGCCCGTCCGCCGCGCACCGCCGCGTCAAGGCGCTCGAGGAGGCCGGCGCGATTCTCGGCTACCGGGCGCGCCTCTCGCGCGCGGCGCGCGGCAATCCCTCGACAGTCTTCGTGCAGGTCACGCTCACGGACCAGCGCCAGGCAACCATGCTCGCCTTCGAGGAGGCGCTGGCGCGCACCGAACAAGTGGCCGAGGCCTATCTGATGAGCGGCCCTTCGGACTATCTCGTGAAGGTGCTGGTGCGCGACGACGATAGTTACGAGCGAATCCACCGCGAGATCCTGTCGGCGCTCCCGGGGGTGCAGCGGCTCGTCAGCCAGTTCACGATCCGCACGCTCGAAAGCGACGACTGAGCCAATTGTCGCCGCCTTGCGGCAAGTATGCGACAAATGTGGCAATCGGTTGAAAGATGCCCCTTTCCAGAAACGCCAGGTTTCGTCCCCACAGCCCTTGTTTTTCGCGGCGGAGCACCGATGTCGCGGGGCCACGTTCTGTTACCGTTCAGGGTCATTATTGCAGTGGAAAGTTAGTTTTCCGACCAGTATAGGACCGACATGGCGACGCCGATCTACGAATTTGCGCAAATCCCGCGGGTCGACGCCGCCAGCCGCGCCCGTGCGCGCGTCCGGCGGATGCGCGATGCCGGGCAGGCGCCCACGGTCGGCGTGATCTACAACCCGCGCAGCCACCGCAATCTCGGTGCCGATTTCGACTGCGGAATCTGCCCCCACGTCCACATCGCCCAGCCGCGCGAGCGCGGTCAGCTGCCGCTTGCGCTCGCCGAATTCGCCGAGAAGGGGATCGACCTCCTCGTGATCAACGGCGGCGACGGCACCGTGCGCGACGTGCTGACCTGCGGGCAGACGGTGTTCGGCGATGAATGGCCGGCGATCGCGGTGCTGCCCAAGGGCAAGACCAACGCGCTCACCGTCGATCTCGGCGTGCCGGACGACTGGACCTTGCAGGACGCGATCGAGGCCTTCGATCACGGCAGCCGCATCTACCGCCGCCCGATGAACGTCTCGGCGCTCGGCACCGACGCGAAGCCCGGCGCGGTTTCGCGGGTGGCCGGCTTCATCCTCGGTGCGGGCGCCTTCACCAAGGCGACCCAGGCGGGGCAGAGCGCGCACAAGCTCGGCGCCTTCAACTCGATGGTGGTCGCCGTGACCGGCATCTGGGCGCTGCTCCAGTCGCTGTTCGCGACCCGCGGCAATGCGTGGCGCAAGGGCGCGCGGATGCGCATCGGGCTGGGCAGCGCGGATGCGCCGATGGTCCATAGCGGCCACGGCGATCCCGCCATGCGCCAGCTGCTCTTTGCCTCGACGCTCGAGCGGCTCCCTGCTGGGATCAAGCCCTTCGGCGCGATCAGGAGCGGACTGAAGCTGGTGGCGATCGACCAGATCTCGCGCCGCACCACGGCGCTGATCCCGCTGATCCTGCTCGGCAAGATCAGGGGTCCGCTGCGCCAGCGCGGCATCCACCAGCTCGCCGCGACCCAGTTCAGCCTGTCGATCGACGATCAGTTCATCCTCGACGGCGAGGCCTTCCCCGCGGGCGACTATCGCATCGAGCAGGGGCCGGAGCTCGCCTTCGTCGCACCATGAGCGGCGCGCCCGACGGGCTCGCCGCGCGGATCGCCGCGCGCCTTGCCGCTCCGGTCGATCCCGCCGTCGCCGCCTTCGCGAGAGCGCTGGCCGAGGAAGCGGGCGCGCGCGCCGTGCTGTTCTACGGTTCGAACCTGCGCACCGGGTCGCTCGAAGGGGTGCTCGATTTCTACGTGCTGCTGCCGGGGCGGGAGACCAGCGCGATCTGGCCGCGCGTGTCCTATCACGAGCGCGAGCATGAGGGCCTGGCCCTGCGCGCCAAGGTCGCCACCATGGCGCTGTCGACCTTCGCCCGGGCGGCGGAGGGGACACTTACGGACACCACCATCTGGGCGCGCTTCGTCCAGCCTTCCGCGCTGGTGTGGGAGGCGGACGAGGCCGCCCGCAGCGACGTGATTGCCGCCGTCGCCGCCGCCTCGGCCACCGCCGCGCGCCTCGCTGCCGCGCTCGGTCCGGCCAGCGGCACCGCCGAGGATTACTGGCGCGCCCTGTTCCGCGCCACCTACGCCGCCGAGTTCCGGGTCGAGAAGGGCGGGCGCGAGAACGATATTCTCGCGGTCAACGCCGATCACTTCGCCGGGCTTCTGCCGCTGGCGCTGGAGGCGGCCGGCATCCCGCCGGGCCAGCACGGGGCGATCCTCACCCCGCGCCTGACGCCGGCCGAGCGCGCTCGGATTCTCGGCTGGTGGAAGCGCCGCCGCCGGCTCGGCAAGCCGTTGAACCTGCTGCGCCTCGTCAAGGCCAGCACCACCTTCGAGGGTGCGGCGCGTTATGCCGCGTGGAAGATCGAGCGGCACACGGGCATGCCGGTCGAGGTGACGCCGTTCCGAGAACGCTACCCGCTGCTCGCCGCGCCGCAGGTGCTGTTCGATCTGTGGCACCACAGGCGCCGCGCCTGACGCGCACGCCCGCGGCGGCCAGCGGTCACATGTACTGCATGTTGATCGACATCCGGCTCACCCCGCTGTCCGCGCTGAAGCGGGTCTTGTCGACCGAGGGCGGCCGGGGCACGAGGCCGAGGATCTTCCTGATCCCGGGGTTGTTCGACATCCCCGCGCCGTCCGCCAGATCGGACTTGCGGTTGCCGTTGACGTCGTGGTGGACCGCAATGGCATAGTCGCCCGCCGCCGGCAGAGGGACGCAGACCGTCATGCTGCCGGGCTGCGGCCGCGCGTCGACGCGCAGGATGTAGCGCTTGCTCTGCAGCCAGTCGCGGCTGTTGGCGGGATAGGCGCGCACGAAGAGGTTGCCCTCGGCGGACTTCAGCCCGTTCAACGTCACCCGGACCGCCGGACCCTTGTCCGCGGCGCATTGCGCAAGGTCATTCGTCATCGTGCGGGCATAGGTGAAGCCCTGCGCCGCCACCGGCAGCGCGAGGGCGCCGGCCAGCAGCGCCCCTGCCGCGGCGCGGCGAACAGGGCGGGACAGGCTGGGGAGGGACGGCAGAGTGTTCATGGACATCTCGCGAGGACAGGTAAGGAGAGGAGCGCAGGCGCGCAAGCGGGAGAGGGTGGAGGCGCGGGCAGGGGCTCATCGGCTCATGGCGCCCCCTGTGGCAGGATGCGCCTGAATTGCGGCTTAATCTGCCGCTTTCGTGCCCTCGTGACGGGACCCGCGGTGGAAAAGCCGTCAGCGCGCCTTGTCCCGGGATTCGCGGCTCCCGTATGGCTGGCTATCGCGCCACACGGGATCTGTCGTCGCCGTCATGCCTGCACCCCTGATCTCCCCCTCGATCCTCTCCGCCGATTTCGCGCGGCTGGGCGATGAGGTGCGCGCGGTCGACGCGGCCGGGGCGGACTGGATCCACATCGACGTGATGGACGGCCATTTCGTGCCGAACATCACCATTGGCCCCGATGTCGTGAAGGCGCTGCGCCCGCATACGTTGAAGCCATTCGACGTCCACCTGATGATCGCGCCCGTCGATCCCTACCTCCAGGCCTTCGCCGATGCCGGGGCGGACATCATCACCGTCCACCCCGAGGCAGGACCGCACATCCACCGCACGCTCCAGGCGATCAAGGCGCTGGGCAAGAAGGCGGGGGTGGTGATCAATCCCGGCACGCCGGTTGAGGTGCTCGACAATCTCATGGACATGGCCGACCTCATCCTCGTGATGAGCGTCAACCCGGGCTTCGGCGGGCAGAGCTTCATTCCCTCGCAGCTCGACAAGATCGCCCGCATCCGCTCGATGATCACGCGCTCGGGCCGCGCCATCCATCTCGAGGTCGACGGCGGGGTGAACGCCGAGACCGCACGGATGTGCGTCGAGGCGGGGGCCGACGTGCTGGTCGCGGGCTCGGCGACGTTCAGGGGCGGGCCGGACGCCTACGCCGCCAACATCGCCGCGCTGAAGGGCGAGAGGTGATGGCGACGCTGCTGCGCACCCCTGCCGCGGCCCGGGCCGACGCGCTGGTGGAGCGGGTGGCGGAGGCGCCGGTGTTGCCGCTCGGCGGCGGGGCCGAACCCGGTGCGGAACCGCCAGCACTGCCGCGCCCGGAGGAGCCCTCGCGCGCGCTCGCCCTGTCGGATGTGATCGCGGTGCATTCCGGCCCCGGCGAGGCGCTGATCCGCTTCGCCTACCGTATCGGCATCCCCGGCCATGCCATCGCCGCTCCGTTCCGCCGCCCCCAGCCGCTGCGGGTGGTGGCGACGGTGGAAAGCCCCAACCGCGGCGATCGCGCGGCAGGCACGGCCCTGCGCGCCGGGCACTTCCTGATCCACGGCGTCCGCCTGCCAATCGCGAGCTTCGATTTCTCTCTGCCCGCGCACCACGCCCCCGGCGTCGAGCGGATAGTCCATTCCTTCGCCTGGCTCGCCGATCTCGCGGCCAGCGCGCTGCGCGCCGACGGTGCCGCCGTCGCCGAGCGGATCGCGACCCAGTGGCTCCACGCCCACGGCGTCCCCGGCAAGGGTCCGGCATGGGACACGGAACTGGCAGGCCTGCGGCTCGTGGCTTGGCTGGTGCACGCCCCGCTGATGCTCGGCGGCAACGACAAGGCGCTGAAATCGCGCCTCCTCGCCGCCATCGGCGAGACCGCGGGCTGGCTCGACAAGCGCGCGCCGAAGGAGCCTGCGGGCTTCGGGCAGGTCGCGGCTTATGCGGGCGTGGTCGCAGCGGGCCTGCTGCTCCCCCACGGCAGGCCGCGGCGGCTGTTCGGCGAGGCCGGGCTGGTCAAGGCACTGGGCGACATGGTCGGCGAGGACGGCGGCGTGCTGTCGCGCTGCCCCGCCGCGCAGCTCGAGGCGATCCGCCTGCTGACCGATCTGCTCGCCTGCTACGATGCCGTGAAGATCACGCCCCCGCCCGCGCTCGCGGTGATGCGCGAGTTGCTCGTCCCGCCGCTGCTCGGACTGCGTCACGGCGACGGTTCGCTCGGCAGCTGGCAGGGGCAGGGCGCGATTCCGGCCGACCGCGTCAACGCCGTGATCGAGGCAAGCGGCGTGCGCACCCGCCCGCTGGTGCAGGCCGGGGGCTGGGGCTACCAGCGCATCAAGGCGGGCGAGACCCTCGTCCAGTTCGACACGGCACCGCCGCCGCGCGCCAAGCACGCCCGCACCGGCTGCGCCTCGACGCTCGCCTTCGAGCTTTCGGACGGGCCGCAGCGGATCATCGTCAATTGCGGCGGCGCGGCACTGGCCGGCGGGCAGGTGCCTGCGCGCATCGGGCAGGGTCTGCGCGCGACGGCCGCCTTCTCGACCCTGGTGCTCGACAACGCCAATTCCACTGCCGTCCTGCTCCACGGCAAGCTCGGCAAGGGGGTGGAGACCGTGGAGTTCGACCGCCGCACCGTCCCCGGTCGGGCGCGCGAGGCGACCCGGATCGAGGCGGCGCATGATGGCTATGCGAGCCGCTTCGGCCTCACCCACCGGCGCATCCTGACGCTCTCGGGCGACGGAACCGAGCTCGCCGGCGAGGACATCCTCGTGCCCACCGCGAAGAACGGAAAGCGCGGCAAGATCGGCTTCGCGATCCGCTTCCACCTCGGGCGCGGGGTGGAGGTGCAGCTTTCCGGCGACAAGCGGGGTGCCAGCCTGCTGCTGCCCGACGGTCGGCTCTGGCAATTCCGGCTCGGCGGCGATAGGGCGGGCGCCGACGCAATCACCCTGTCTGCCGAGGACAGCCTGTGGGTCGACGGCGAGGGCCGCCCCCATGCCACCGAGCAGCTGGTGATCGAGGGACTGGCATTGCGCAGCGGGGGGCAATTCTCCTGGCTGCTGAGAAAAACGGGGTAGCATCCACCATGAGCGACAATGTGATCCGGCGGGCGCTGCTGTCAGTGTCCGACAAGAGCGGTTTGGCCGATCTGGGCGCGGCCCTGGCGGCGCGGGGCGTGGAGCTGGTCAGCACCGGCGGCACGGCCAAGGCCCTGCGCGATGTCGGCCTTGCGGTAAAGGACGTGTCCGAACTCACCGGCTTTCCCGAGATGATGGACGGGCGGGTGAAGACCCTCCACCCCACGGTCCACGGCGGCCTCCTTGCCCTGCGCGACAATCCCGAACACGTCGCCGCGATGGAGGCCCACGGGATCGGCGCGATCGATCTGGTGGTGGTCAACCTCTACCCCTTCGAGGCGACGGTGGCGAAGGGTGCGAGCCGCGAAGAGGTGATCGAGAACATCGACATCGGCGGACCTTCGATGGTGCGTTCCGCCGCGAAGAACCACGGCTTCGTGACCATCCTCACCGACCCCGCCGATTACGCGACGCTGATCGAGGAAATGGACGCCAATGGCGGCGCAACCACGCAGGCCTTCCGCACCCGCATGGCTGGCAAGGCCTATGCCCGCACCGCCGCCTATGACGCCGCGATCGCCAGCTGGTTCGCCTTCTCGCCTGCCGCCAGCGACGAGCTGACGCTGTTCCCCGAAACGCTCCCGCTCGCCTTCAAGCGCGCCGACACGCTGCGCTACGGCGAGAACCCGCACCAGTCGGCGGCGATCTATGTCCCGCAGGTCGCGGGCACCGCGGGCGTGCCGCAGGCGGCGCAGCTTCAGGGCAAGGAGCTCTCCTACAACAACTTGAACGATGCCGACGCGGCGCTTGAACTGGCGGCAGAGTTCGCCGGGCAGGAACCGGCGGTCGTCATCGTCAAGCACGCCAACCCTTGCGGCGTGGCGCAGGGCGGCTCGCTGCTGTCGGCGTGGGAAGCCGCCCTTGCCTGTGACAGCGTGTCGGCCTTCGGCGGGATCGTCGCGGTCAACACCGAGCTTGATGCGGCCACCGCAGCGGCGATCAGCGCGATCTTCACCGAGGTGGTGATTGCGCCTTCGGTCAGCGCCGAGGCGCGCGAGATCTTCGCGAAAAAGAAGAACCTGCGCCTGCTCGAATGCGGCGCCCTGCCGAACCCGCGCCGGGGCGGGCTGGCGCTCAAGACCATCGCCGGGGGCGTGCTGATCCAGTCGCACGACAACGGGGCGATTGGGCCGGACGACCTCAAGGTCGTCACGAAGCGCGCGCCGACCGAGCAGGAACTGAAGGACTGCCTCTTCGCCTGGACGGTGGCACGGCACGTCAAGTCCAACGCGATCGTCTACGCCAAGGACGGCGCGACCGCGGGAATCGGCGCAGGCCAGATGAACCGCCGCGATTCGGCGCGGATCGCCGCGATCAAGGCGAAGGAAGCTGCCGAGACCCATGGCTGGGACGCGCCGCGCACCGTGGGCAGCGCGGTCGCCTCGGATGCCTTCTTCCCCTTCGCCGACGGATTGCTCGCGGCGGCGGAAGCGGGCGCGACCGCGGTGATCCAGCCGGGCGGCTCGATACGCGACGACGAGGTGATCGCCGCCGCCGACGAGGCCGGGCTGGCGATGGTGTTCACCGGGATGCGCCACTTCCGGCACTGACGCGTTGCAAAGGGGCCTACGCCCCTTCGTCATCGGTGCGCTTGCGCAACCTGTCGCACTGCGCGCACGGCTGGACCTTTCTCCCGCCCTCGCGCAACTATTTTTCGGCCGATCCGTAACCAGTATAGGGCCGATACCCAATACGGCCCGACCGCCGGTTCATCCCGCCGCAATCCGGTAGCGGGCAAAGGAACAGGCGGAAACGACGCGAATCACGAGCACCCAATGCGCCTCTTCAGCACCGACCTGTTCCGCAACTTCGGCATCGGCTTCGTCCTCGGGGCAGTGCTGATCGTCGGCGCGAACGCGGAAAGCTGGAGCGACGCCGTGGCCGCACCCGCGCAGGCTGCCGAAATCGTCAAGGCCCCGGCCCCCGCGGCGGAGTTCGTGATCGCGCCTTCCGAAGGCTGATCTTCATGCACAAGCTCGCTGTCATGCTCGCCGCCGGTTCGCTGGCGCTGAGCGCGTGCGCCGGTCCCGCGACGGCCGCCGAGGAACCCGTCGACGCGCCCGCCGCCGCCCGCATCGCCAAGGAGAAGCCCGGCCTCAAGACCGCGGTCTTCGCAGGCGGTTGCTTCTGGGGGGTCGAGGGCGTCTTCAGCCACGTCAAGGGCGTGACCGGCGCAGTTTCGGGCTTTCACGGCGGCACCAAGGAGAGCGCGAGATACGACGTCGTCGTCACCGGCATGACCGACCACGCCGAATCCGTGAAGATCACCTATGATCCTTCGGTGGTGCGCTACGACGAACTGCTGCGCATCTTCTTCTCCGTGGTCGCCGATCCGACCCTCAAGAACCGCCAGGGCCCCGATGTCGGCGCGCATTACCGCAGCGCCATCGTGCCGACCAATGCCGAACAGGCCGCCGTCGCCAAGGCCTACCTCGCCCAGCTCGGCAAGTCGGGGCTGTGGTCGAAGCCGATCGTTACCCGGATCGAAAGCTACAAGGCCTTCTACCCGGCCGAGGGCTACCATCAGGACTTCATGCTGAAGAACCCGAAGCACGGCTACATCGTCCGGTGGGACGCGCCCAAGGTGGCTGCGCTCAAGCAGATGTTCCCGCAGCACTACCGCGCGAGCTTCCTCAAGGGCGCCTGACACTGTCACAAGTCGTCTTTGCGCTTTCCTCGTGTCCGCCTATATTGGCAGACATGGGACAGCACGCACATACCCACCACGAACACCGGGGCGCAGACCTCGTCGCCGAGGCCGCCCGCGCGCTGGTCGCGGGGGGCGAGCAATGGACCTCGATGCGCGAGGCCGTGTTCAGCGAACTCGCCCGGCACGAACGCCCGGTCTCGGCCTACGATATCGCCGACAACCTCTCGGCCGCGCGCGGCAAGCGGGTCGCGCCGAACTCGGTCTACCGCATCCTCGATGTCTTCGTGACGAACAACCTCGCCATGCGCGTCGAGAGCGCCAACGCCTATCTCGCCAACACGCACCCGGGCTGCGCGCATGACTGCATCTTCCTCGTGTGCGACGAATGCGGCGAGGCCGCCCATGTCGACGACGAGGAGGTGAGCCGCTCGGTGCGCGCCATCGCCACCACACGCGGCTTCAAGGCCGAACGTCCGGTGCTGGAGATCCGCGGCCTGTGCAAGGCCTGTGCATAGGCGATGCGCGTTTGATCTGACGCAAGCCTTTGCGTCGACACACCGCTATTCCGGGTGTAAGGCTGGGGGTTATGACACAACCGCCTTACACGCCTTTGCTCGATCAGGTTGACACTCCGGCCGACCTGCGCCGCCTCAAGCCCGAACAGCTCCGCCAACTCGCAGACGAACTGCGCGCCGAGATGATCGACGCGGTCAGCGTCTCGGGCGGGCACCTCGGTTCCGGCCTCGGCGTGGTCGAACTGACCGTCGCGATCCACTATGTCTTCAACACGCCCGAGGACAAGCTGGTGTGGGACGTGGGGCACCAGTGCTATCCGCACAAGATCATCACAGGCCGGCGCGACCGCATCCGTACCCTGCGCCAGGGCGGGGGCCTTTCCGGCTTCACCAAGCGTTCCGAGAGCGAATACGACCCCTTCGGCGCGGCGCACTCCTCGACCTCGATCAGCGCCGCACTGGGCTTTGCCATCGCCAACAAGCTGAAAGGCGAGCCCGGGCGCGGGATCGCGGTGATCGGCGACGGTTCGATGAGCGCCGGCATGGCCTACGAGGCGATGAACAATGCCGCGCAGGCCGGCAACCGGCTGATCGTGATCCTCAACGACAACGACATGTCGATCGCACCGCCGGTGGGGGGCCTCTCGGCCTATCTCGCGCGGATGGTGTCCTCGAGCGAATATCTCGGCATCCGCAGCCTCGCCAGCCGCGCCATCCAGAAGATGAGCCGCCGCCTGCACGACACGCTCGGCAAGGCCGAGGAGTTCACCCGCGGCATGGTGACGGGCGGCACGCTGTTCGAGGAACTGGGCTTCTACTATGTCGGCCCGATCGACGGGCACAATCTCGACCACCTGCTTCCCGTGCTGGAGAACGTGCGCGACACCTCCGAAGGCCCGGTGCTGATCCATGTCGTGACCGAGAAGGGCAAGGGCTATGCCCCCGCCGAGAACTCCGCCGACAAGTATCACGGCGTCCCCAAGTTCAACGTCGTCACCGGCGAGAAGGCCAAGAGCAATCCGACGGCACCTGCCTATCAGGACGTCTTCGGCCTGACGCTGGCGAAGCTTGCCGAGACCGACGACAGGATCTGCGCGATCACCGCCGCCATGCCTTCGGGCACCGGGGTGGACAAATTTGCCAAGGCGCATCCTGCGCGCACCTTCGACGTCGGTATCGCCGAACAGCACGCGGTGACCTTCGCGGCCGGTCTGGCCGCACAGGGGATGCGGCCCTTCGCGGCAATCTATTCGACCTTCCTCCAGCGCGCCTATGACCAGGTGGTGCACGATGTGTGCATCCAGAACCTGCCCGTGCGCTTCGCGATCGACCGCGCCGGGCTGGTGGGCGCGGACGGAGCGACCCATGCGGGGAGCTTCGACATCACCTATCTCGCCACCCTGCCGAACATGGTCGTCATGGCCGCCGCCGACGAGGCCGAGCTGGTCCACATGACCTATACCGCCGCCGAATATGACGAGGGCCCGATCGCCTTCCGCTACCCGCGCGGCAACGGCACCGGCGTGCCCCTGCCCGAGGTTCCGGTGAAGCTGGAGATCGGCAAGGGCCGTCTGGTGCGCGAGGGCAGCAAGGTCGCGATCCTCTCGCTGGGCGCGCGTCTGGCCGAGGCGCTGAAGGCCGCCGACACGCTCGAGGCCAAGGGCCTTTCGACCACGGTCGCCGACCTGCGCTTCGCCAAGCCCCTCGACGAGGAACTGATCGCCCGCCTGATGCGCACCCACGAGGTGATCGTCACGGTCGAGGAAGGCGCCATCGGCGGCCTCGGCGCCCATGTCCTGACCTTCGCCAGCGACGAGGGCCTGACCGACAACGGGTTGAAGGTCCGCACCCTGCGCTTGCCCGACACCTTCATCGACCACGACGACCCGGTGAAGCAGTACGACGAGGCCGGCCTCAACGCGCCGCACATCGTCGACACCGTGCTCAAGGCGCTGAAGCACAACAGCGCGGGGATCGACGCGGAGGCCGAGGAAGCGCGCGCCTGACCTAGCGCGGGCGGGTGATCGGCAAGGTCTCGGGATTGGCAGGCGGTTCCACAGGCGTGGCTCTGTCATCCGGAGGCGCTGCCGATTGCGCCTTCATTGCCTCCAGTTCCTCCAGCCACATCCGGTCGCGTTCCGAGATCGGCTCGCCTTTCAGCTCCGCGATGTCCTGCCGCCGCTGGGCGAGGTAGGTTTCGCGGCGCAGGCGGTAGGGATCGTCGGCGTTGCGGATGCTGGCAATCTCCTCGTCGAATTCCAGCCGCTGGTCGAGCCCGTTCACTACGAAATAGGTCGCCGCATAGGCAGGGCGGTTGAAGGGCTTGCCCACCGCCAGCGGCAGCAGCAGCTGGTCGAGCGTGCTCCCGGCGAGATCGCGCACGCTGGTCGCCCCCGTCACCGGCAGGTAGAGATAGGGCCCCGGCCCCACCCCGTAATAGCCCATGGTGTTGGCAAAGCCGTTGCGGCGATAGGGCAGATCCGCCTTCTTGCCCGCCACGTCGAACAGGCCGCCCACCCCGATAGTGGTGTTGATCGCCATCCGCCCGAGCGTCTCGAAGGCCTTGCCGACCTTGCCCTGCAGCAGGAAATTGAGCGCGTTGCTGGGCTCCCCCAGATTGCGCACCACGTTGCCGAGCCCGTCGCGCACCGGCCCGGGCAGGCCGTCGCGGTAGGCATAGGCGACCGGCTCGACCAGCGCCTGGTCAACCGCCTGGGTGAGGCGATAGCTCTCCTCGTTGACGCGCTCCATCGGGTCGCTCTTGGGCGGGCCGATCTCGCCCTCCACGACGATCTCGCCGACGGGCGGTTCATCCTCCTGCGCGGGCGGACCGGATTCCTGCGCCGCCGCGAGGCTCCATGCGAGCGGCACGACATTGGCCACCGGCACCTGCGCCGGCAAGGGCAGCGGTGCGGCGGCGAGAGCGGCGCCCAGCAGCGAAGGCGAGGTCGCAATCAGCCCAAGACCCGGCATGACACTCCTTTCGCTTGAGGCGGTTCCACGTTGCTGCGCAATTCTTGCCCTTTAACCACCCGCCCTATACGCAAGCTGAATTGTTAGACACAAAGGCGCAAGTTACCCCCATGTCCCTGATCCAGATCGCCAAGGAAGGCCCCGTCACCATTCTCACGCTCGACCGCGCGGAGAGCATGAACCCGCTCGGCGCGCCCGGCGACGGGGACGAGTTCGTGCGTGTCGCCAATGCGATCAACCGCGACATGGAGTGCCGCGTGGTGATCCTGACCGGCGCCGGGCGGGCCTTCAGCGCGGGCGGCGACGTCAAGGCGATGCGTGACAAGACCGGGACCTTCGGCGGCACCACCCCCGCCATTTCCGACGGCTACCGTGACAACATCCACCAGATGCTGCGGGCCCTCTATGGCCTGCGCGTACCGGTGATCGCTGCGGTCAACGGGCCGGCGATCGGCCTCGGCTGCGACGTCGCCTGCCTTGCCGACATCCGCATCGCTTCCGAAACCGCGAAGTTCGGGGTGACCTTCCTCAAGCTCGGGATCATCCCCGGCGACGGGGGCACCTGGATCCTCCCCCGCGTGATCGGGATGAGCCGTGCGGCGGAGCTGTTCTACACCGGCGACGTGATCGACGCCGCGACGGCGAAGGAATGGGGCCTCGTCAGCCGCGTCGTGCCGGCCGATGCGCTGATGGACGAGGCGCGGGCGTTGGCGGCGAAGATCGCGGCGCTCCCGCCGCACGCCCTGCGCCACACCAAGAACCTGCTCCGCCAGGGCCAGCAGACCAGCTACGACACCGCACTGGAACTTGCCGCCAACACGCAGGCTATGATGCACACCACCGCCGATCACGCGGAGGGCGTCGCCTCCCTGATCGAGAAGCGCCCGGCGGTGTTCAAGGGCGAATAGGCGGGCCGGCGCGCGGCCTGACAGGAGGAAGGCCGTGAGCATCGAATTGTGGATCGCCCTCGGGGCCAATCTCACCAGCCTGCTGGTCGCCGCAGGAGGCTGGGTCTTCGCGTGGCGGCTCCAGAAGGAAAAGAAGAAGCAGGACCGGCGCGACAAGCTGCTCGGCCGGGCCCTGCGCGAGATCATGGCGCGGGTGGTGCTCGAGGAGAAGACGATCGACTATTTCATCGACGAACAGCCTCTCGGGAGGCAGTCGCTCAAGGTCGAGCTGCGTGACCGGGTCGAGGCCGAACTTGGCTACCGGCCCGCCATGTCGCGCAGCGAGGTGAAGCGGTTCATGGACCAGAACCCGGGGTAAGGCCCGGTCAGCCGATCCAGCGGAACACGCCCGCCGGGATGCCGGCGCGCCACAGGTGGACCCAGCTTCCCGCGAGCCACAGCGCGGTCCCTGCCAGCAGCGGCACGGCGCCGACCGACAGCAGCCGGCCCCAGCGCGGCCAGTAGCTCGTCTTGCTTTCCCACTCCGCCCAGGCAGCGCCCATCAGGGCCTCCTTCTTGGCGTCCTGCAGCCTCGCGCCGACCAGCGCGAGAATGCCCATCGCCAGCGCCGTCACCATCGTGCGGGTGCTCCAGAACAGCACCATGTGCGAGATCGCCCAGAGGCCGATCCCCCACATCATTGGATGGCGGGTGACGCGCAGCGCCCCGCGCGGCTCGGCGCGGGTCTGGGCCTCGGCCTGCGGGGTCGGCAGGGCGGGGTTGCCGATGAACGAGCCCGCCAGCAGCACCATCGCGGGCCAGGTCAGGATCGTGGCGATGATCCACCCCGCCTCGCCAGAGCCCGGCAGGTCGGCGGCAGGGGCGGCGAGAAATGCGAAATAGACCCACGCCAGCGTCGCGAAGCTCACCGCCGTGTAGGCGAGGCTGAAGCCCTTCTCCCCCAGAGCCTTCACCATAGGCGTGCGCAGCGGGTGAGACATGGCGAAGTGCGAGCCGACAAAGGCGATGTTCGCCGCGATGAGTGCGATGATGTTCCCGTCCATGGCGGGCAGCCTAACATGGGTTGGGGCCGCGCGCCTAGCGGGGCTGCGTCACATGGCCACGGTTTCGCTGGCGAGACCGGTCGGCACGATGGTCGCTTGCGCAGCGGCGACATGGACGGGGGCTTCGCCTTCGCTCTCCGCCCAGACATCGGCGCGCACCACCACCTGCCGCTTGCCCGCCTTTACCACCGTGCCCTTCGCCCGCAGCCGCTCGCCCTTTGCGGGGCGGAGGAAGTCGATGGTGTAGCCCCCCGTCACCACGTCGCCCGCAACCGAGGCTCCGGCCCAGGCGCAGGCATTGTCCGCCATCAGCCCGACGATCGCGCCATGCGCGAAGCCGTGGTGCTGGGTCATCTCGGGACGCAAGGTCAGGGTGAGTTCGCTTTCTCCCTCCCATACCTTCACCGGCTCGACATCGAGCCAGGCGGAAAAGCCCGACCGCGCGACCGCGACCTTCCTCATGTAGGCAACCGAGGCTTCGGGGCTGTCGAAACGGGTGACGGGTCTGGTCGACATCACGGCGGGCTCCTTCAAGTCTGCAATACAGACGTTATGCCGCTTGCCAAGCGGCTGCGCAAGTCTGATAATCAGACGGATGAAGACCTATCGCCCCTCCCGCGCGCCCTGCCCCATCGGCCGCGCCGCCCGCCTGCTCGGCGATCGCTGGGTGCTGCTGATCCTGCGCGACGCCTTTCTGGGGGCGGAGCGGTTCGAGGAGTTCGTCGAGCGGCTCGGCATCAACCGCGCGGCGCTGACCTCGCGGCTGGCGATCCTGCAGGAGGCGGGGCTGATGGTGCGTGAGCCGCCCGAGGGCAAGCGGGCACGCTACATCCTCACCGACAAGGCGCGCGCGCTGGTGCCGCTCTATGAACAGCTCGGTGACTGGAGCGCCCGGCATCTCTATGCGGAGGACGAGCGCCCGGGCCTGTGGCCGCGGGCGTTCGGCGAGGCGCGGCCCTAGTCTGCGATCGCGATCAGCTCGACCTTGAACACCAGCGTCGCGTTGCCCGGGATCGGCCCGCGCCCGACCGGGCCATAGGCGAGGTCCGCGGGGATCGCGATCTCGATCGTCTCGCCGACGCCCATCTGCGGGATGGCGAGCTGCCAGCCCTTGACCAGCCGGGCGAGCGGGAAGGTGGCCGGTTGGCCGCGGGCATAGGAGCTGTCGAACACCGTCCCGTCGATCAGCTTGCCCTCGTAATGGACGGTGACTACGTCGGAGACCTCGGGCTTCTTCTCGGAGGCGAGATATTTCACCCAGCGCCAGCGCACCCCGCCGTCGATGAAGTGCCAGCCATCCGCCGCGGTCAGGCCCAGCAGGTAGGCCTGCTGCTGCGCGTGCCAAGCGGGGTTCTGCGCCCGGGGGTCGGGCGCGGACCCACTGTCCTGCGCCTGAACCGGATGCAGCGCGAGCAGGAGCGCGGCGGCGAACGCCGCCAAGGGCTTGGCGGATGCGGTCATCACCAGTCGTAAGCCTTGGGCCGGTCGCTTTCGTCAAGGTCGATGTAGCGATCGCGCAGGCGGGTCTGGTGGTTGGTGAGGTCCTGCTCGCGCCCGTCGATGAACACGCGGGTCGGCACGCTGCCGACTTCGAGCGGATCGCCCGTCCAGATCACCACGTCGCCGAGCGCGCCGGGCTTGAGCACCCCGGCCTTGCCGCCCATGCCGCTGATCTCGGCGGGAATGGAACTGATCGCGGCGAAGGCCCTGCCCCAATCCATCCCAGCCGCACCCGGCATCTTCGTCAGCGCGACGAGATTGCCCGCCACCTGCTGCAAACGGCGCGGGTTCTGCATCGTCGAAGCGTTGATCGCGACCTTGACCCCCGCCTGCGCGAGGCGCCCGGCGTTGGACTGGGTGGCGCCCAGCTGCTCGAAGGTCTCGGGCAGGTCGACGAGGCCATTGGCGATCACCGGCACCCCGGCGGCGGCAATGTCGGACGCGACGAGCCAGCCCTCGGTCGCGCCGACCAGCACCAGATCGAGCTTCGGATATTCCTGCTTCAGCGCCAGAACGGCGCGGATATCGGCCATGCGGTCGACCGCGACATAGAGCTTCTGCCGTCCCGTCACGACCGGCACCAGCGCCTCCGCATCGAAGCGCGAGAGCAGCACCGCATCGCCTTTGTCGATCGCGGTGGTCTCGGGGATCGCGTTCTTGCCGACCAACGCCTGCGCCTCGCGCAGGGCGGCGCGCAGCAAGGCATGGGCCGCCGCGCGGCTGCCCCCGGCCTCGGCCGCCCCGCCCTCACCGAGGTTGATCATCTGGAAGGCGCGCGCCTGCACCACGGGCCGCGCATCCCCGTCGAGATCGATGATCGCCCCCTGGCCTGCGAAGATCGAGCCCGAGGGCAGGGTCGTCGTGGCGGCGCGGGTGATCCCGGCGGCCTTGTGGACGAGGATGTGCTGCGAGGTCGGGTTGATGGCAGTGGAGGCATCGAGCGCCGCGCTGAAGGGCGTGCCGCCCGCGGTGATGTCGTTCGATTCGTCAACGGCCGAGACGTCGGCGAGGCCGAGCGTGGTGACGGTCGCGAACAGGCCGGGGGTGACCCAGGAGCCATTGGCATCGACGGCATTGCCGCCCGCCGGTGCGCCGCTGGCGGGTCCGGCATAGACGACCTTGCCCGCCTGAACGACCACGGTGCCGCCCTCGATCGGGGCGGAACCGTCACCCAGCACCAGCCGGGCGTTGGTGATCGTCACATCCTGCGCCATCGCAGGGGCGGCGGCGAGCGCGAGGGCGCTGGCGGCGAGGGGAAGGAGCCGCTTCATTTCACATCTCCTTCACCGGGCTGGCCGAGCTCGAAATCGCTCACCGGACGGATCTTGGGGTTCATAGCATCGAACATCAGTGCGCCGTCGATCCACACCTTCTCGGGGCGCGAATAGACGCTCAGCGGATCGCCGTTCCACAGCACCACGTCGGCCATCTTGCCCTTTTCTAGGCTGCCGGTCATGTCGGCGATGCCCATCGCCTTGGCGGCGTTGTATGTAATCCACTGGATCACGGTCGCATCGGGAATGTCGATCCCGAGCCGCAATCCCGCCGCCTGCGCCTTGGCGGCTTCCTGATTGAGGCGCTGGATGTCGTTCGCGTCGTCCGAATGGATCACCACGCAGGCACCCTCGCGCTGGAGGAAGGCGGCGTTCTCGAGGATCCCGTCGTAGCTTTCCATCTTGAAGCCGTACCAGTCGGCCCAGATCGCGGAGCACACGTCGTTCTGACGAAGGAGATCGCCGATCTTGTAGGCCTCGACCGCGTGGTGGAAGGCGGCGACCTTGTAGCCCATCTCCTTGGCCATATCGAGCACCAGCGCCATCTCGTCGGCGCGGTAGCAGTGGTTCTGGATCAGAATCTCGCCCTTGAGCACGCCCACCAGCGTCTCCTTGCCGAGATCGCGCTTGGCATTCGCGTCGTTGGCGTAGTCGATCGCGGCGAGCCAGGTCTCGCGGTTCACGGCGAGGTTGCCCATGCGGGTCGAGGGCATCCGCCCGCGGGCGCCGTAGACGCGCTTGGGGTTCTCCCCGCAGGCCATCTTCATCGAATAGGGTGCGCCCGGGAACTTCATCCCCTGCATGGTGCGCGAGGGCACGTTCTTGAGCGTGACCGAGCGCCCGCCCATCAGGTTCGCCGAGCCGGGGAGGATCTGGAGGGCGGTCACGCCGCCATTGGCCAGCGCGCGGGCAAAGCCCGGGTCCTGCGGCCACACGGAGTGTTCGGCCCACACCTCGGGGGTGGTCGGCGCGGTCGCCTCGTTGCCGTCGGAATGGGCATCCACCCCCGGCGAGGGATAGTCGCCGAGGTGCGAGTGGATGTCGATGATGCCGGGGGTCACGAACTTTCCGGTGCCGTCGAACACCGCGATGTCGGCCGGGATCGGGGTGTCGGGGCCGCCGACCGCGACGATCTTGCCGCCGGACATGAAGACCACGCCGTTCTCGATCTTGCCGCCCTTGCCGTCATAGACGGTCGCGCCACGGATCGCGGTCGCGATGTTGGGGAAGGGCTTGTAGGTCGAGGGGAACACGCCCTCGCTCTCGCGCTTGGCGGCGAGCTTGCCTTCCTGCTTGGCGGCGCCCGATGCGCTGGCGGTGTCGCCCGCGCTCCCGGTGGTGGCGCAGGCACCCAGCGCCAGCGCGCCGGCAAGCGTGGCAAGCAGGCCTGCCCGGGCCCGCCGTGTCTTGTCTGCAAACATTCAAACCTCGCGTTTTCCGATTCCCGCTTTGGAACGGAAAACGCGAGGCTTGTCCATGCCGTTGGACGATTATTGCGTCCGGCCTCGCTTACCCCGCCGGACGGGTGGCGGGGTGAATGCCGGCCTGCTGCGGCTCGACGCCGACGCCCGCCTGGCCCTCGAGATCATCGCCCACATTGTCGTCGCGCAGCGTGTCGAGGTGCATCAGCTTCTTGATCAGCGGGCTGATCACCAGCACGCCGATGCCGACCGCCACAGCGATCCAGCCGATCTGCGAATAGACGTCGAGCACCACCTGCTGGCCCGCGCCCTCGCCCGAGGCCTTCTCCGAACCGGTCGCCGCCGCGATGAGGCCGGCGGCGAAGTTGCCGGTGGCCGAAGCGAAGAACCACGTGCCCATGATCAGCGACGCCATGTGCGCCGGGGCCAGACGGTTCATCGCCGAAAGGCCGACGGGGCTGAGGCACAGCTCGCCAGTGGTGTGGAGCAGGTAGATGAGGAAGATGAACAGCACCGGGGTCGCAACCCCGTTCGCCGCGCCCGCCACCAGGACCAGGAAGCCCGCGCCCAGCTGCATCAGCGCGAGGCCGAACTTGGCCGGGGCCGAGGGCTCCAGCCCCTTCTTGCCGAGCCACGTCCACGCCGCCGCGAAGACCGGGGCGAGCAGGACGATGTAGGCCGCGTTGACCGACTGGAACACCGAGGCCGGAACCTCGAAGCCGAAGATCGTGCGGTCGACGTGGCGGTCGGTGTAGAGGTTGAGCGACGAACCCGCCTGTTCGAACAGCGCCCAGAACAGGATCGAGCCGAGGATCAGGAACATGGCGGCGAAGATGCGGTCGCGGTCGTGCGGTTCGAGCTTCACCACCGCGGTGAACAGGACATAGGCCACGAGCAGCAGGCCGAACCCGCCAAGCAGGTAGCCGACCACGGCCTGGTTCTGCACCATCCACCAGCACGCGCCGACCGCCGCCACGCCGACGGCGTAGAGGCCCCATTCGGTGCCCTTGGCAAGCGGAGCGGGCGGCTCGCCGCGGCCGAGCAGCAGTGGCTTGAAGCCGACGAAGACGATCAGGCCCAGCAGCATCCCCACGCCCGCCGCGCCGAAACCGTAGGCCCAGCCGTAGGTCTCGCCGAGATAGCCGCACAGCAGCGAGCCGAGGAACGCGCCGAGGTTAATCCCCATATAGAAGATCGTGTAGGCCCCGTCGCGCCGCACGTCGGTGCGCGGGTAGAGCTGGCCGACGATCACCGAGATGTTCGCCTTGAGGAAGCCCGAGCCGACGATGATGAAGGCCAGCGCCAGCCAGAAGATGCTGAGGCTGGCGGCATCCTGACCGCCATTGCCTTCGAAGCCCATCAGGAAGTGCCCGAAGGTCAGCAGCACCGCCCCGTAGGTCACGGCCTTCCGCTGCCCGAGATACTTGTCGGCGAGATAGCCGCCTAGCACCGGGGTGATGTAGACCAGCGCGGTATAGGCGCCGTAGATCACGCCCGCTTGGCTGTCGGAGAACAGCCAGTGCTTGGTAAGGTAGAAGATCAGCAGCGCCCGCATGCCGTAGTAGGAGAAACGCTCCCACATCTCGGCGAAGAACAGGACGAACAGACCCTTGGGGTGGCCGAGGAAAGTCCCGGCGCTGTCCCCGTGCGGAAGATCGGCGGTGGCCATGTCAGATAGAATCCCTGAAGTGCGCCCCTCCCGGGCGCGGTCCCATGGCGGGGCAACCTAGCGCCTCTGTCGCCTGTGTGAAGCTTTTGTTTCGGGTGTAACCGGATTACCCCCTGCCTTGACCGCATGGCTGTATTATGGCACTGATGCACCCTGCAAGGGACACTGCCGCCATGAACCCCAACCGCCCCGTCTATCTGAAGCTGCGCGACCAGATCGCCGCGGCGATCATCGACGGGGTCTATGCCGAAGGCGCCATGCTCCCCTCGGTGCGGGCACTCGCGGCGGAGCAGGGCGCAAACCCGCTGACGGTCGCCAAGGCCTACCAGCAGTTCCAGAACGACGGGCTGGTCGAGGTGCAGCGCGGGGTCGGCATGTATGTCGTGCGCGGCGCCGCCGAGCGCCTGCGCGCCGCCGAGCGCGAAGCCTTCCTGCGCGAGGAATGGCCCGAGATCCGCAGCCGCATGGCGCGGCTCGGCCTTGATCCGGCAGACCTTGCGCTCGTCTCCTGAGCGGAATACAACTTAAAACAGTGTCGTTTGCGGAGGGATCCCGTAATGCGACGCTTTGTATACAATTGTAGTCGTCGGGATTGCATCCGCGCCCGCGCTGCGATTAAAGGGGGCGCCTCACGGGTCGGAGGCGAGTTGAGGAAAACGACGGGGTAACCCGCATTGGCGACGTGATGTGGCGGCTCGACCGTCACGGGCGTCGGGAGATCGCCATGATCAGATCCGAATTGCTGCAGGAACTGCACAAGGACAATCCAGACCTTCGCGCCGACGAGATCGAGCAGGTCGTTGACATCTTTTTCGACGAGATCGCACAGCGCCTGGCCGAGGGGGGCCGGGTCGAACTGCGCGGTTTCGGCGCCTTCTCGACCCGCGAACGCGAGGCGCGCAGCGGCCGCAACCCCCGCACCGGGGAGACGGTCGACGTGCCGTCGAAGCGCGTGCCTTACTTCAAGGCCGGCAAGGAAATCCGCGAGCGCCTGAATAAGTAGGGGGCGCCTCCGCGCCCCCCTCCTCGGTGCTGTTCCAAGCCCTGCGGGCTTGGGCACCTGCGGCTCGCGCGCGTGCGCTCGCGGCCACTTTGCGACCGAGATCAGTGCATCAGACCAAGAACCGCGCTGCCTCGGCTCGCCAACGGACGGGCCGCAAGCGCGAACGCGCGCCCGCAGGTGCCCCGAAGCGCAGCGAAGGGAATAGCACCGGGGACGAGGGCGCGGAGGCGCCCTCGCAAACAAACTACGCAGCCCGCGGCATCGGTTCGTCATGTGCGAGGCCCGGCACGGGCAGCGCGCGTTCCGCTCCGAGCGCGGCGAAGACCAGCTCCGTCAGGCGCTCGGTCCCGCCGCTCAGGCTCATGTCGACCGGCACCATGCCGAGCGCCGCCATCTCGTCGAGCTCCTCGGGGCCGGGCACGGCGATGATCCGCGCCACGTCCGGCATCCGCTGCGCCGCCAGCGGGGTGAGGTCGCGCGAGACGTCGGTCACGCCGGTCGCCACCACCAGCACCCGCCGCCGGTCGATCCCGATCGCCTCCCAGCTGCGCGGATCGCCGGGATTGGCGCGCAGGACCTGGTAGCCGTCGGCCAGCGCCATCTGGAACCGGTCGTGCTCGGCTTCGAGCGCGAGGTAGCCGATATCGTTGAACGCCAGCGCATCGGCCACCGCACGACCTGCCGATGTCATGCCGATGATCAGCACCGGTGCATCGTCGCCCGCCAGCTTCGTGTCGGCAGGCCCCCGCCGCAGCCGCCCGGCGAGCTTGCGCCCGAGGTTCGAGACCATCGGCGTCACCGCCAGACTGATCGCGATCGCGGTGACCATCGCGGAGACCAGCCGCGGCTCGGCCAGTCCCGCCACCGCCGGCAGGGCCAGCAGCACCAGCGTGAACTCGCTCCCCTGCCCGAGCAGGAAGCCGAGCTGGATCGACCCCGGCACCGACCAGCGGTTGAGCAAGCCCGCACCGACGTTGAAGGCGCATTTGAGCGCGATCATGCCCGCCGTCATTCCGACCACCAGCAGCCAGTCCTGCGCCAGCAGGGCCGGATCGATCGACAGGCCGACCGAGATGAAGAAGAACGAGAGGAACAGCCCGCGGAAGGCGTCGATCTCGGTCTGGACGAGGATGCGATAGCGCGAATCGGCGACCGCCATGCCGCCGAGGAACGCGCCCAAGGTCAGCGACAGGCCCGCCATCCCCGTCGCCCATCCCGCCGCCAGCGCGATGAACAGGGCCGTGGCGGTGTAGACCTCGGTGGTGCCGGCCCGGGCGATCAGGCCGAACAGCGGTTCGGTCAGGTAGCGGGCGAACAGCACGGCAATGGCGAAGGCGGCGAGCGCCTTGGCCCCTGCCATTCCCAGCGCCGGGGCCAGCGCCCCGCCGCCCGCGAGCGCGCCTGCCGTCACCAGCAGCAGGATCGCGGCGATGTCCTGGAAGATCAGGATCGATTGCGCCGCGCGCCCGACCGGGCAATCCTCCTGCCCGCGCTCGCGGATCAGGCCGATGACGACGGCGGTGGAGGAGAGCCCCATGCCGAAGCCCGCGATCACCGCGAAGGCCGGCGGCAGGCCGAGCGCCCAGAACAGCGCGGCAAAGCCCCCGCCCGCGACTAGCATCTGCAGGGCGCCGAAGCCGAAGATGTTGCCCGCCTCGGCCCGGATCCGGCCGAGCGAGAAGTGCAGCCCGAGGTTGAACAGCAGGAACATCACCCCGGCCTCGGCCATCGCGGCGACCACGGGGCCGCTGAATTCGTCCGCCATCCCGAGGCTCGCAAGCCCGAGGCCGAGGCCGAGATAGCCGACGATCGGATTCAGCCGCAGCGCCCGGCTGGCGAGCGCCGCCCCGATGCCGAGACCCAGCAGCGTGATCGCCGGCTGGATCGTCGCCACCACCGAATGCGCGTCTGATGCTTCGCCCGCCATGTCGGCCCCTGTCTTGCAGCAATGGCATGGAGATGGGGCATGGGCGGCCCACTGGCAAGCACCCGGCCCTGGCTCTGGCCAGACCGCGATGATCTGTGGCAAGGGCGTGACCCATGCGGGCGTGGCGGAATGGTAGACGCCGGGGACTTAAAATCCCCTGATCCTTGATCGTGCGGGTTCGAGTCCCGCCGCCCGTACATGTCCGGCACCCGCGCCATTCCCCGGGAATTCGATGAGCCGAGGCGCGGCATTATCTTCGCCTTAACGGGTTGTCCCTCATTTCGCACAGGAAGCATGGGGCCGCCTCGCCCCGTGCATGTCTCGCCAGTGCCAGGACCAGGGGCTGACGGGTTGGGACAACTGGCATGGATTCAGCGACGCACACCGCACGTCTCGAACCGACACCCGACACGCCGGGCGCAGAACAGCGCGCCGCGCCGCGCTTCACGCTGCTGATCCGCGCGGCGAAGCTGGTGTCGGCGCAGGGCGAGTTCGTCTGCGTGATCCGCGACGTTTCGGAAACCGGGGTGAGCGTCCGCCTGTTCCATTCCCTGCCGGGCTGCAAGGACTTCGCGCTGCACATGCCCGCCGGCGCGGTCTACGAGATCTCGCGCGTCTGGGAAAAGGGCAACGAGGCCGGATTCACCTTCACCGAGGCCGTCGAGGTGGACAGGCTCGTCAACGAATCGAGCGACTATCCCAAGCGGGGCCTGCGGCTCGGCCTGTGCTTCCCCGTGACGGTCAACATGCTCGCCGGCAGCTTCGAGGCACTGGTGGAGAACCTTTCCCAGCAGGGCGCCCGCCTGACCTGCGACCGCCTACTGGCGATCGACCAGACCGTGCGCCTCGCGATGCCCGACCTCTCCGGCAAGCCGCGCGAGGTGCGCGCCAAGGTGCGCTGGCGGCGCGAGCAGCATTACGGCGTGGTGTTCGACGACACCTTCACCCTCGGCGATTTCGCGCGGCTGGCGGCGCTGCTCCAGGCCCCGGCGCTGCTCGCGGACGGCTAGGCCGGCACGAATTTCAGCGCCACGCCGTTGATGCAGTGGCGCTTGCCGGTGGGCTTGGGCCCGTCCCCGAAGATGTGCCCGAGATGCCCGCCGCAATCGGCGCAGTGGACCTCGGTGCGGGGATAGCCGATCAGATAGTCGGTCGAGGTGCCGACCGCGCCCTTGTCGATCGCCTGCCAGAAGCTCGGCCAGCCGGTGCCGCTGTCGTATTTGGTGGCCGAGGAATAGAGCGGGTTCGCGCATCCGGCGCACACGAAGGTGCCCTTGCGCTTCTCCTTGTTCAGCGGCGAGGTGAAGGCGCGTTCCGTCCCGGCCTCGCGCAGCACGTAGAACTGCTCGCGGGTGAGGACCTTCTTCCACTCCGCTTCGCTCCGGCCCTTGGGGAAGGTCTTGGCCTCGGCAGGCGCCGCCCCGCAGGCGCTGACGAAGGGCAGCATCCCGGCAAGTCCGGCGCTGGTGGCCATCAGGCGGCGGCGGCTGAGAAGGGGCAGGGGCATGGGTGTCTCCGTGGGTGGGGGGCGAAATGCCCCCGCCCCCCATTTACGTCGAGATCCGGCCCCGGGTTTCAACCCCCTCAGAAAGTCGTGATCTCGACCTCGAGCTTGCGGAAGCCGTGGACGAAGTTCGCCCGCACCCGCTCGACGTCGCCCGCGACGTGGACCCGCATCCGGCGCTTGTGCATCTCCTCGAGCAGAACGCGCAGCTGCAGCTCGGCAAGGCGGGCGCCGACGCAGCGGTGGATGCCGTAGCCGAAGGCGAGGTGGCGGCGGGCGTTCTCGCGGGTGATGTCGAGCTTGTCGGGGTTCTCGAACACCTCCTCGTCGCGGTTGGCGCTGATGTACCACAGCACCACCTTGTCGCCCGCCTTGATCTGCTGGCCGAAGACCTCGGTATCCTCGGTGCAGGTGCGGCGCATGTGGGCGAGCGGGGTCTGCATCCGCAGGCATTCCTGCACCGCGTTGGGGATGAGCTCGGGCTGCTCCTCGAACAGCTTGCGCTGGTCGGGGAACTTGTCGAGCGCATGGATGATCCCGCTCATGGTGTTGCGGGTGGTGTCGTTGCCGCCGACGATCAGCAGCACCAGATTGCCCATGAACTCCTCGGGGCTCATCTGGTTCATCGCCGGCGAGTGGATCATCATCGAGATGAGATCGCTGCCCGGCTCCTTGTCCATCGTGCGCTCGATCCACAGCGACTGGAAATAGGCCGCCATCTCCTGGAGGATGCTCCAGCGCAGATCGTCGAGCGCGCGGATCGAGCCGAGTTCGGTGTCGCCCGACCAGTCCGACCAGAAGGTGAGCAGGCGGCGGTCTTCCCAGGGGAAGCCGAAAAGGATCGCCAGCATCCCGGTGGTGAGCTCGATCGAGACCGTGTCGACCCAGTCGAACACTTCGCCGCGCGGGAGCGAATCGAGCAGTTCGCCGGTGCGCTGTCGGATTTCGGCTTCCATGTCGGTGACCGCCGAGGGCGTGAACTTGGGCGCGACGGTGCGGCGCTGGCCGGTGTGCTGCGGGCGGTCCATCGCGATGAACATCGGCAGCTCGCGCCGCTCGCCGTCACGCGCGGCCAGTTCCTCCTCGCTGAGGCGGTTGAGGATGGTGATGCCGCCATGCTCCCAGCTCGACGAGAAGATCTCGGGCAGGGCCTCGATATGCTGGATCGCCTTGTGGCCGACCACCGCCCAGTAGGGGCCGAAGGGGCTGTCGGGGATCCAGTGGAGCTGGCCCGCGGCGCGCATCTCGGCGAAGACGGGCTGCCAGCGGTCCTCGAAATAGATGTCCGAGCGGCTCACGTCCCACGGGTGGGTGTGCCTGAGGCGCTCTTCCGGATGGGCGGCGAAATGGGCCTTGAGCGCCTCGTAGGAGGAAGGCTCGCGGCGCACCTGCGGGCGCTGGATCCCGGGCGTCGGGGGGGCAATCGTGGCCATGTCTGTCTCCCGTCAGGCGGCCTCTTGATGGGGCCGCTCCGTACGAGTCGCAGTCTGACGCAACTTACAGCAATGTCAATATCGGTTTCGATTCGGAACCGATCACGCGGCCAGACGCCCCTTGCGGCTCTTGTCGCGGCCCGCCCCGCCCGATTTCATAACCCGCTTGCGGAACAGCAGCGATCCGCCCTTCACCAGCACCAGCACGGCAACGGCCTGCCAGGCGAGCGCCAGCGCGTGGGTCCACAGGGCGGGCTCCATCGCCGCGCGCGCCAGCATCGCGAAAGGCGAGGACAGCGGGAAGGCGATCGCCGCCATCTCCAGCGCCGATCCCGGCTGCTTGATCGTGTAGGCGGCGAGGAAGAACACCATCAGCTGGAGCATAGTGACCGGCATCGACAGCGTCTGCACCTCGCGCACCGAGGTCGCCATCGAGCCGATGGTGAGGAACAGCGCGCCGAGCAGCAGATAGGCCATCGCGAAATAGACGACGCCCAGGATCACGAACAGCGGCCAGCCCACGGCGGGGGCGGGGAGATTGGCGGGGTCGAAGCCCGTCACCTGCGTGATCGCGTCGCCGCCGGCCGTCCACAGGCCGAAGGCGGCAAGGCCCCACACCGCGATGCCGACGAAGGACACCGCCAGCATGGCGAAGAGCTTGCCCATGAACACCGCGTCCATCGGGATCGCCGCGGCGAGGATCTCGATGATCTTGTTGCCCTTCTCCTCGACGAGGTTGGAGAGCACCATGCCCGCCAGCAGCATCGTCAGCAGGAACAGCAGCATCTGCGCGATCTGCGCGGTCTGGATGCGGGTGGTGCGTTCGGATGCGGCGCTGGTGGCGACCGCCTCGGTGGCGACCGCGGGGAAGCTGGCGGGCTCGGCGGCGAGGGCGTGGCCGGCGATCAGGCCGACAGGCCCTTCCCACCGCGCGATCTGGCCCTCGGTGCCGACCAGCCGGGGCGCGGCGAGCGTGCCGGTGACGATCGCCGCGTAATTCCCGCGGCGCGCCTCCATGAAGCCGCGCGCGTCGAAGGCAGCGCCCTGCGCCGCCTCGGGCACCTGCTCCAGCACGGGGAGCGCCCGGCCGAGCTGCGGGGAGAGCCGCTCTGCGGTGGCGATCATCGCGGCGTTGTCCGCCGGGGCCATCGCGAGCCCGACCTCGATGCTCACCGCCTCGCGCTGCACCTCGCCGCCGATGCTCCCTGCCAGCCCGCCGACGATCACCGGGAACAGCGGGCCCAGCAGGAAGAACAGGAAGGCGCGGCTGAACAGCACCGCGACGAAATCGCGCCGGGCGATGACCCAGGCGGCCTCGAGCGCCGAGAGGCGCGAACGGGTGTGCTCGCTCATGCGCGGTCCCCTTCGTTGTCGGCCTGTAGCTGGCGCGCGGCGGCCTCGCCCGCGATGGCGACGAAGGCGTCGTGCAGCCCTGCGCGCTCGATCGACAGCGAGAGAATCCCCGCCTCGCCCTCGATCAGGCTCTTGAGCAGCGGCTCGATCCCGCTTTCGGGCAGGGGGAAGTGGAAAAAATCGCCGTTGCGGCGGGTCTCCGGCGGCAGGGCGGCCATCCACGCCCCCTCGCGCGCCCGGGTCTCGAGCCGGACCTGCGCCGGGATCCGGTCGCGCGCCGCCTCGACCGAACCGGCATAGGGCACCTTGCCCCCGGCGATGATCGCGACGCCCTCGCACAGGCGCTCGGCATGGTGAATGACGTGGGTGGAGAAGATCACCGTCACCCCGTCATCCGCCAGCGCGCGGATC
Source organism: Porphyrobacter sp. THAI-01a (assembly GCF_056868655.1). NCBI lineage: Bacteria > Pseudomonadati > Pseudomonadota > Alphaproteobacteria > Sphingomonadales > Erythrobacteraceae > Porphyrobacter > Porphyrobacter sp. THAI-01a. Next base: position 3,297,382 of record NZ_CP180579.1, read on the forward strand.
ATCATCTCGAGCTTGCCCTGGTTGATCGCGTCGAGGCCCGAGAAGGGCTCGTCGAGCACCACCAGCCGGGGCTTGTGCACCAGCGTGCCGAGCAGCTGGACGGTCTGGGCCATGCCCTTGGAGAGCTGGCGGATCTGGCGGTCGGCAGCGTGGGCGAGGCCGTGGCGTTCGAGCAGTTCGACCGCCCGCGCGCGGCCCTCCTTCAGCGGCAGCCCGCGCAGGGCACCCATGAAGGCGATCGCCTCGATGCACTTCATCGCGGGGTAGAGCCCGCGCTCCTCGGGCAGATAGCCGATCAGGCGGCCGATATCGTGGGGGCGGTCATGGCCGAAGACGCGGCGCACGCCCTCGTCCGGGTCGATGATGCCGAGCAGCATCCGCAGGGTCGTGGTCTTGCCTGCGCCGTTGGGGCCGAGGATGCCGTAGATCGCGCCCTCGGGCACCGCGATGTCCACGCCGTCGACCGCGCGCGTGCCGTCGAAGCTCTTGACCAGCCCGCGTGCCTCGATCGCGAGGGGACGCGCGTCGGCGGGCACGGCGCTGAAGCCACCCGCGTGATTGCCCGAAAGGGTGTGTTCGCTTACCGCCATGTCCATGACATAGGCGGTTAGCCGTCAGGATTAAACGGAGGCCCTTCCGAACATGGTTAACGCCCCGGCAAGCCTTGCCCTCCGGGTGCAGGAGCGGGCGCTCGCCACTGGCTTCGCGGCCTGCGGGATCGCGAGCGCGGGCGAGGACCCGCTGCGCGCCGCCCGGCTGGAGGAATGGCTGGGCGAGGGGCACCACGCCTCGATGGAGTGGATGGAGACGCGCCTTGCGCACCGCCGCTCGCCGCAGGGACTGTGGCCCGAGGCGAAGAGCGTGATCGCATTGGGCATGAGCTATGCCCCGGCGGCCGATCCGCTGGCGCTGGAAGGGTCGGCGGAGCACGCCCGCATTTCGGTTTACGCGCAGGGCCGCGACTATCACGATGTGGTGAAGAAGCGGCTGAAGGCGCTCGCCCGCTGGCTAGTGGAGGAAGTGCCGGGCGCGCAAGTCAAGGTCTTCGTCGATACCGCGCCTGTGATGGAGAAGCCGCTCGGCGAGGCGGCGGGGATCGGCTGGCAGGGCAAGCACACCAACCTCGTCAGCCCCACCCACGGGAGCTGGCTGTTCCTCGGCGCGATCTACACGACCCTCGACCTCGCCCCGGCAGAGCCGCACCGCGACCAGTGCGGATCGTGCCGCGCGTGCCTCGACGCCTGCCCGACCGACGCCTTCCCCGCGCCCTACCGGCTCGATGCGCGGCGCTGTATTTCCTATCTCACCATCGAGCACAAGGGGCCGGTCCCGGAGGAATTCCGCAAGGCGCTCGGCAACCGCATCTACGGCTGCGACGATTGCCTCGCGGTGTGCCCGTGGAACAAGTTCGCCTCCGCGGCGCAAGCGATGCAGGAGTTCCTCCCCCGCGCCGAACTGGTTGCCCCGCGCCTTGCGGAGCTGCTGGGGCTCGACGATGCGGGGTTCAGGGCGCTGTTCTCCGGATCGCCGATCAAGCGAATCGGGCGCGACCGCTTCATCCGCAACTGCCTCTATGCGGCGGGAAACAGCGGGAATCCGGCGCTGGCAGGGCAGGTGGCGGCGCTGACGCAAGACCCCGATCCGGTGGTGGCCGAGGCAGCGGAATGGGCGCTGGCGCGGCTCAGATAAGGTCCTTGAGCGCGACCTCGGGATCGGCCAGCAGCGCCGGATCGATCTTGCCGGCGCCGCTCTCGAGCAGCTTCCTTGCCTGCACGTAATCCTTCATCGTCCCCACGCAGTCGAAGGCGATCGGCACCCCCGCCTTGAGGTAGACGACGGTGAACTTGCGGTCCGCCGGATCGCCACGCAGCACGGTCGCATCGAAGCCGAGGCTGAGGCCAGCCGTCTGGAGCTTGAGATCGTACTGGTTCGACCAGAACCACGGCAGGGCGTGATAGGGCTCCTTCTCGCCCATGATCGCCTTCGCCACGGTGTTCGCCATGTCATGCGCGTTCTGCACGGATTCGAGCCGGATCACGGCATTGTCCGCAAAGGGGTTGGCGTGGGCGGCGCAGTCGCCGATGGCGTAGATGTCGTCGAGGGTGGTGCGGCAGCAGAAGTCCACGTCGACCCCGTTCGACCCGGCTGCGCCGGCCGCGATCAGCGGGGCGACGGCGGGCACGATGCCGATACCGACCACCACCATGTCGCAGGGCACCTCCTCGCCGCTGTCGAGCCGGACGCCGGTCACGCGGTCGTCGCCCAGCACCGCGTTGACCCCGGTCGAGAGGCGCACGTCGACGCCCTGCCGGCGGTGTTCCTCGGCGTAGAAAGCGGACAATTCCTCGCCCGCCACCCGCGCGAGCAGGCGGGGGAGCATCTCGACCAGCACGACCTCGCAGCCGAGCTTTCTCAGCACCGCCGCCGCCTCGAGCCCGATATAGCCGCCACCGATCACCACGGCGCGTTTCGCCCCGTCGGCAAGGGCCTGCATCATCGCATCGGCATCGGCCTTGTCGCGCACGTAGAAGACGCCCGGCAGCACCGCACCCGGCACCGGCAGGCGGCGCGGATCGCCGCCGCCCGACCAGATCAGCTTGCGATAGGTCACCTGCCCCCCGTCCGAGAGGGTCAGACGGTGCGCCTGCGGGTCGATCGCGGTCACCGCCGCGCCGAGCCTGAGGCCGATGTCCTTCTCGGCCCAGAACTTCTCGGGCCGGATCATGATCCGCTCGAAGCCCTTGTCCCCGGCGAGATATTCCTTGGAGAGCGGCGGGCGTTCGTAGGGCGGCGCATCGTCGCGCCCGATCATCAGGATCGTCCCTTCGTGCCCGTGCTGGCGCAGGGCGATGGCCGCCTGCGCCCCGCCGTGCCCGGTGCCGACGATCACCACGTCGGCGTGCTGGTGGTTGGATGCCATGCTCTGCCTATGCCCCTCCGGCTCAATGCGGCCCTTGATGTGGCGCAAATTGCCGGAGGGTCAAGGTAGCGTTTGTGGTTGCGGGCCGCCCGCCCCGCCTCCGGGGCCGGCGGCTTGCGTGTCACCGCTCCAGCAGGTTCCTCGCCTGGCTGGCGATCTGGGCGAGCATCGCCGCGCCGACCGGCGGGCGGGCCTGGGCCCGGGCGATCATCGCGCGGAACTGCGCCACGCCCGCGGCATTGCGCGCGGCCCAGGCGTCGACCGCGCCGCGGGGATCGTCCTTGCCTTCCTTGCTGCGCATCAGCCGCCGCAGGAACTCGATCCGCATGTGCTGGAAATCGCGCGCGAGGCCCGAGACCAGCAGCCGCTCCCACACGTCGGAGGGGCTCATGTGCGCCGCGGTGCCCTGCGCCCAGTCGAGCCCCAGCCGGGTGCCGATGTCGGTGAAGGCATGGGTGAGCAGCTTGGCATCGATCCCGGTCGCGCGCGCGGCCTGGGCGAGGCCCACCGCGCCGTCGAAATCGAACAGCCCCGCGACCCGCGCCGCAAGCGCCTCGGAGGCGCCGGCAGCGACGAAGTCGTGCTGGAGCGCCTGCGAGCGGGCGCGCGGTTCCGCGGTGAGCAGCTCCTCGCGCGCGCCGACCAGCACGGCGACGTCCTCAGCCAGATCGCCGATCATCGCACCCGCCGCGATCGCGCCCGCGGCGGTGCGCAGCACGTCGCTCATGAGGTTGCCGACCGCCGCCGCCAGCCGGTCGAACAGCGCGAGGCGCGCGGCCTCGGGGATCGCGGCCTCGTCGAGCTCGCGCCACAGCGGTTCGAGCCCGAACAGGCGGTCGGCCACCACGAAGGCGGCGGCGACCTCGGCGAGGCCCACGCCTTCCTCCTCGGCGAGCTCGAAGGGATGGACCATGCCGAGCCGGTTGACGATGCGGTTGGAGAGGCTCGTCGCGATCATCTCGCGCCGCAGCCGGTGGCCCTTGATCTCGGCGGCGTAGGTCTTGCGCATCGCCGAGGGGAAGCGCGCGAGCAGCATCGGCTCGAGCACCGGATCGTCGGGCAGCCCGCTCGCCTCGATCGCGTCCTGCAGCGCGAGCTTCGCCGAGGACAGCAGCACCGCGAGTTCGGGGCGGGTCAGCCCCTGCCCGTCGGCGGCGCGGCGGGCGAGGGTCTCCCCGTCGGCCAGCCCCTCGGTGCGGCGGTCGAAATCGCTGACCTCCTCGAGCCGCTCGATCAGGCGGACATAGGAGGCGGTCGCCCCCGGCCCGCCGCTCTCGGCGACCGACAGGGCGAGCGCCTGGAGCCGGTTGTCCTCGAGCACCAGCGCGGCGACCTCGTCGGTCATCGCGGCGAGCAGCGTGTTGCGCTTCTTCTCGGTGAGCTTGCCCGAGGCCGTAGCGGCGGCCAGCGCGATCTTGATGTTGACCTCGTTGTCCGAGCAGTCGACCCCGGCGGAGTTGTCGATGAAGTCGGTGTTGATCCGCCCGCCCCCGAGCGAGAAGGCGATCCGCCCGGCCTGGGTCACGCCGAGGTTGGCGCCCTCGCCGATCACCCGCGCGCGGATCTCGTCGGCATTGACGCGCAGCGTGTCGTTGGCGGGGTCGCCGACCTGAAGGTGGTTCTCGTGGCCGGCCTTCACATAGGTGCCGATGCCGCCGAACCACAGCAGGTCCACCGGCGCGCGCAGGATCGCGCTGATCAGCGCCTCGGGCTCGATCTCCTTCACGTCGAGGCCGAGCACCTCGCGCGCCTGCTTCGACAGCTTGATCACCTTGGCCGAGCGCGGGAACACGCCCCCGCCCTTGGAGATCAGCGCCTTGTCGTAGTCCTCCCAGCTCGAGCGCGGCAGCTCGAACATCCGCTTGCGCTCCTTCCAGCTGGCGAGCGGATCGGGCGAGGGGTCGATGAAGATGTGGCGGTGATCGAAGGCGGCGACGAGCTTCAGCGCCTTCGACAGCAGCATCCCGTTGCCGAACACGTCGCCCGACATGTCGCCGCAGCCCGCGACGGTGATCGAGTCCTTCTGGACGTCCACGCCCATCTCGCGGAAGTGGCGCTGGACGCTGACCCATGCGCCGCGCGCGGTGATGCCCATCGCCTTGTGGTCGTAGCCGTTCGAGCCGCCGCTGGCGAAGGCGTCGTCGAGCCAGAAATCGCGGCCCTGCGCGATGCCGTTGGCGATGTCGGAGAAGGTCGCGGTGCCCTTGTCGGCGGCGACCACGAAATAGGGGTCCTCCCCGTCGAGCACCTGCACGCTCTGGGGGTGCACCACGCGCCCGCCGGCGATGTTGTCTGTGACCGACAGCAGCGTGCGGATGAAGATCTCGTAGGCCGCTCGGCCCTCGGCGGCCCAGCCCTCGCGGTCGATCGCGGGGGAGGGGAGCTGCTTGGGATAGAACCCGCCCTTGGCGCCCGTCGGCACGATCACCGCGTTCTTGACGCGCTGGGCCTTCATCAGGCCGAGGATCTCGGTGCGGAAGTCGTCGCGCCGGTCAGACCACCTGAGACCCCCGCGCGCCACCGCGCCCGAGCGCAGGTGGATGCCCTCGACGCGCGCCGAATAGACGAAGATCTCGCGCCACGGCACGGGCTTGGGCAGGCCCGGGACGAGGCCCGAATCGAGCTTGAAGGCAAGCGCCTCGGCGGCCGCGGGCGAGAAGGCGTTGGTGCGCAGCACCGCGCCCAGCACCGCGCGGTAGAGGCGCAGCAGGCGGTCGTCGTTGATCGCCGTGACCTTGGCGAGACCGCGGCGGAACGCGCCCTGCGCCTCGGCAAGCGCCGCATCGCGGTCGCCTGCGAAGGCCGGATCGTGGCGCGCCTCGAACAGCGCGATCATCGCCCGCGTCACCTGCGGCGCACCGGCGAGGGCGTCAACCACGGTGTAGATGGTGTAGCTCACCCCGGTCTGGCGCAGGTAGCGGTAGATCGCGCGCAGCCAGTTCGCCTCGCGCGGGAGCAGCCCCGCGGCAGGCACCAGCCGGTTGAAGGGATCGTCCTCCGCCGCGGCGTTGAGCACGTCGGCGATCGCCCCCTCGATCAGCGCGGTGCGATCGAGCAGCGCCGACGCATCACGGCCGGCGGGCAGCGTCAGCAGGAAATCGTGGATCGACCCGAGCGAGGCATCGGTGAGGAAGGTCGGCACCTCGGCGAGCACCCGGAAGCCGAAATTCTCGAGCGCCGGCACCGCGTCCGACAGCGCCAGCGTGCCGCGGGTGAGATAGACCTTGAGCCGCAGCCGGTCGGGCCCGTCGGCGTTCATCCGGTAGAGCCGCACGGCGCGCGCGGCCTCGCCCTCGCCCATCGCCAGGCCGCGGAGCTTGGCGATGTCGCGGGCGGCCTCCTGCGGGCCGTAGGTGACGCGGTAGCCGGTCGGGAAGGCGGGGGCATAGCGGCTCGCCAGTGCGGCGGCGCGCCCTTCGTCCTCGTGCGCGGCGAGGTGGGTCGCCACCGCCTCGTTCCAGCCGCGCAGCAGATCGACCAGCTGCGCCTCGATCGCCGCCTCGTCGGGCAGGTCGGGGCAGCCGCGCACGTCGATGAGGAAGCGCAGCAGCGCGAGCGTGCTGCTTTCGACCTCGAGGCTCCAGTCGAGCAGCGCCGCCCCGGGGGTTGCCAGCAGCATGGCCTGGATCTGCAGGCGCACATCGGTCGAAAGCTGGTCGCGCGGCAGCCAGACGAAGGCGAAGACGTGCCGCTCGAGGATCGCGGGCACCATGATGAGGCGCGGGCGCGGGCGATCGATCAGGGCCATCTTGGCGGTCACGAGATCGGCGACGCGCGCCGGGTCGAAGGCGGTCAGAAGGTCGTTGGGCAGCGAGGTGAAGGCGTGCACCAGCGCCTTGCCGTTGTGGCCCGCGGGATCGAAGCCGAGCCGCGTCGTGATGTCGGTCACCATCGCGCGCAGCACCGGCACCTCGCCCGGGCGCGCGTTCATCGCGGCGCTGGTCCACAGGCCGGCGTGGATCGACAGCGCGGCGATGCGCCCCTTCTCGCGCACCGGCACGATGAACAGGTCGAGCGGGCTGGCGCGGTGGACGCGGGCCTGGACGTTGGACTTGATCGCCAGCAGGGCGCGGGGCGTGCCCTCGGCCTCCTGCCGTTCGAACCATTCGAAGGCGCGTTCGTAGGACACCTCGGCGAGCAGTTCCTGCGCCGAGGCGCGGCAGATGCCGAGCCGTTCGGTCGAGGAGCCGTCGCGGCGGCGGGTCATGTGGCCGAGCTGGGTCAGCATCCCGCCCCCCAGCCACGCCAGCAGCGCGCCCGCCTCGGCATCGATCACGGCGACCTGCCCGGCATCGGCGGCCATCGCCGCCTGCATCGCCGGCCAGTCGGCAACCGCCGCATGGACATCGCCGAGCGTGGTGCGCAGCGCCTCGACCAGGTCGCGGCGCTGGCGGGCGTCGGCGCGCGGGGTCTCGATATAGATCAGCGATTCGCGGGCCCCGCCCTTGCCGAGCGCGACGATCGCGCCGTCGGCATCGCGCTCGACCGGGACCACGGGGTGCAGCAGCCGGTCGATCGTCAGCCCCTGCGCCGCGATCGCGGCGGCGAGCGAATCGACGAGGAAGGGCTGGTCGTCGTTGACGATGGCGATGCGCAGGTGGCGGCGCCCGGCGCTGGCGGATTCGATCTGGACGAGCGGCTCGCCCGGGGCGCGGATGGCGGCGGCGGAGAGCAGCCAGGCGGCGGCCTCGTCGAGCGAGGACTTGTCGACCGGCGCGTCGCCGGGCAGCATCGAGGCTTCCAGCGCGGTGCGCAAGCCCTTGATCAGAGAACGGTTTCCACCCTTGACCGGCGCGGTGGCGGCGGTTTTCGACCCCATCTTCGGCTCCTGCTCGTCCTGCGTGTCCGGCGTCGTCCCGTGGTAATTTTATTATGCCGGATTGTTGTTATCGTGTTTGCTCGCGATACGCCTTTCCCCGGGGGCAAGGCAAGCGCGATGATCGCTCAGACCGCGGGAACGGTCTGGCAGGCTTCCATCGTCAGTTCGAGACTGCGGATGCGTGCCTCCGGATCATAGGTCGCGCCGCAGAGCATGATCTCGTCCGCGCCGGTGCGCTGCACGAAGGCGGCGATGCCCTCGCGAACCTGCGCCGGCGTGCCGACGGCGGCGGCCTGTCCGAGATGGGCGAGCATCGCCTGCGCGGCGGCCGGCAGCGTTTCGGCGTAGCCCTGCACCGGCGGCGGCAACCGGCCCGGATTGCCCGAGCGCAGCCGCACGAAACTCTGCTGCTGCGAGGAGGCGATCAGCCGCGCCTCGGCTTCGGTGCCGGCGGCAAAGACATTCATCGCGACCATCACATGCGGGCGGTCCAGCGCCTCGGAGGGCTGGAAGTCGCGGCGGTAGACGGCGAGCGCCGCGTCGAGGTGATCGGGCGCGAAGTGCGCGGCGAAGGCATAGGGCAGGCCAAGCTTGGCGGCGAGCTGCGCGCCGAACAGGCTCGACCCGAGCATCCACAGCTCGACCTTCGCGCCAAGACCGGGGGTGGCGGTGATCGGCAGGTCGTAGTCCCCCGTCAGCAGCGCGCGCAGCTCCACGACGTCCTGCGGGAAATATTCGGCGGCCTGGTGCAGGTTCTTCCGCAGCGCCCGCTGCAATTCCGGCCCTGCCCCCGGGGCGCGGCCCAGCCCGAGGTCGACGCGCCCCGGGAACAGCGCGTCGAGTGTGCCGAACTGCTCGGCGATCTGGAACGGGGTGTGGTTCGGCAGCATGATCCCGCCCGATCCGATGCGGATGCGGCTGGTGGCGTTGCCGATATGGGCGAGCACCACCGAGGTCGCGCCGCCCGCGATGCCGTCCATCGCGTGATGTTCGGCGACCCAGAACCGGTCGCAACCGAGGCTTTCGGCGGCGCGCGCGAGATCGGCGGTGGCGGCGAAGGCTTCGCTGAGCGTCCCGCCCTCGCGCACCGGCACGAGATCGAGCACGGAAAATCGGGTCATGGCTGCGGCTCCTCTCCCGTCTCGAGGGCACTCTCGCCCGCTTGCCCGAGCTGCGCAAGATAGTCCGTCGCGGTGGCGGCGAAGGCGCTGCCGGGGGCGAGGTCGATCACCGACTGCCAGCTCCTGCGGGCGGCATCCTCGCGTCCGGCGAGCATCGCCACCACCCCCGCCTCGAGCGCGACCTGCGGCCCGATCCCTCCCGCGCCCGGGGCGAGCCCGGCGGCCTGTTCGATCGCGGACTGCGCTTCGGACAGGCGGTCCATCCGGCGCAGCAGGGTCGCCTTGAGCAGCCACACCTCGGCACTGTTCGGCGCGAGACCGGAAGCCGAATCGAGCGCGGCGAGAGCCTCCGCGTCCCGGCCCAGCCGCACCAGCGCGCGGGCGCGGTCGGTGGCGGCGATCGCCTCGAGCGGGACGGCCCCCGCCGCGCGGGCATCGCGCTCGGCAAGCAGCAGCAGGTCGACCGCGCCGGCGGGATCGCCACCCGCCAGCGCGGCGTTGCCTGCCATCGCCGCGAAGCGGGCGCGGGCACGGGTGTCGTCCTCGGGCGTCTCGCCCCGCGCGGCGGCGAAGGCGGCGCGGGCGTCGTCCCACAGCGCGAGTTCGGCCGCCGCCATGCCGAGGCAGTGGTTGGCGAGCACGCGGTCGGTGCCGTCGGTCTCGCTGCGGCGGATCTGCGCCATCGCGTGGGCGCGCGCCGGGTCCTCGTCGAGCTGGGAGAGGCAGCCTTCGAGCCACAGGCTGGTCGCGCCGGGCTCGGCCTGGGCACGGGCGTCGGGCCGGGGCGGCCGGTCGCGCACCAGTTCGTCTCCCGGCATCGCCCCGCCAAGCGGGTTGGGGCCGACTTGCAGGAGCAGGGCAAGGAGGATCGACAAGGGGCGCTATCCGTAGAATTCGGCCACGATGGCCTTGAGACGATCGATGTCGCCGGGGCGCGACAGGCGGTGATCGCCGTCTTCTACCAGCGTCACCTGAACCTCAGCCGACACGAGCGCATCCTTGAGCCGCAGCGAGATTTCCCACGGCACGTCGGTATCCTGCTTGCCGTGGAGCAGCCGCACCGGACAGGCGATGTCGATCGCGCCGTCCAGCCTGAGGTGGCATTCGGCATCGGCGAAGAAGCCGGGATGGGTCGGCGTCGGCTCGGGGCCGTAGGGGTTGTCCTCGTAGATCGTCTCCCCCGCCGCAAGCGCGGCGCGCTGCGCCTCGGAATAGCCCCAGCGGGTGAAATCGGGCGCGGGCGCGATGCCGATCATCCCGGCGAGGCGGTGCTTGAGGTGCTCGGCCACCAGCAGCATCAGCCAGCCGCCCATTGACGAGCCGACCAGCAGCACCGGCCCCGCCACATAGCTTTCGACCAGCGCCAGCACCTCGTCGCGCCATTTCGAGAGCATCCCCTCGGCGAAGTCGCCGCCGGATTGCCCGCAGCCCGAATAGTCGAGCAGCAGGCAGGCCCGCCCCCGCGCCTCGGCCTCGGCGAACAGCGCGGTCGCCTTGCCGCCGCTCATGTCCGACATGTAGCCGGGCAGGAACACAAGGCACGGGCCGCGCCCGGGCGTGAAACGGAAGGCGATGCGGCGCCCATCGTAGAGGGTGTGGTGCATGATGGCGGTCATGCCCTCTCCATGCCTTGCGCAAGGCGCCAAGGGCAAGCATTGTCACGGGAGCGCAACGGGAGAGGATTACGCGCCGCCCCATGTTCAAGACCGACACCGCCGCCGCCCAGCCGGCGCCTTCGCCCACGGCCCTCACCCGCCGCAGCCTGTTCACTCTCGCCGGAGCGGGCGCCGCCGCTGCCGCCGCGCCCGCAGCTGCGACGGGCTTCGGCACCGGCTTCACCCACAATGTCGCGAGCGGCGAGCCGGGGACGGACAAGGTGATGCTGTGGACCCGCTATGTCTCGGACAAGCCGGCCTACCTCGCCTGGGAAATGAGCGAGACCGAGGACTTCGCGAAGCTCGCCGCCGAGGGCAGCACCGGCAATGCCGCCGGGCCCGACAGCGACTACTGCGTCAAGACCTGGGCCGACGGGCTGATGCCGGGCCGCTGGTATTTCTACCGCTTCATCGCCCCCGACGGCACCAGGTCTCCCGTGGGCCGCACCCGGACCCTGCCCGATGACTCCGCGGCGCAGTTCCGGCTGGCGGTGTTCTCGTGCTCGAATTTCGGCTTCGGCTGGTTCAACGCCTATGGCCATGCGATCGAGGCGAACGATGCCGACCTCGCGGTGCACCTCGGCGACTACATCTACGAATATGGCGCGGGCACCTATCCCGATGCCGGCAAGGGCGTGGCCGAACGCGTGCTCCAGCCCTCGACCGAGATCGTCGCGCTGACCGATTACCGTCTGCGCTATGCGACCTACCGCGCCGACCCCGATCTCCAGCGGCTCCATCAGGTGATGCCGATGGTGGCGGTCTGGGACGACCACGAGACCGCCAACGATTCGTGGAAGGACGGGGCGCAGAACCATCAGGCCGACACCGAAGGCGAATGGGCGATGCGCAAGGCCGCCGCCAAGAAGGCCTATCGCGAATGGATGCCGGTCTCAGACGAGCCCTATGCCGCCTATCAGGTCGGCCAGCTCGCCACCCTGCTGCGGATCGACACCCGCCTCGAGGGCCGTGACCAGCAGCTCAGCCTCGAGAAGATCATGGCGGGGAACAAGGACCCTCAGGCGCTGATGGCGGCGCTGGCGACATTCCGCGACGGCGAATGGGCCGCTGCCGACCGCCAGCTGCTCGGCGAGCGGCAGGAGAAATGGCTGGGCGAGGCGCTCGCGGCATCGACCGCGAAGGGCACGCACTGGCAGGTGCTGGTGCAGCAGGTGCTGATCGGCAACCTGCGCACGCCCAAGGCCTTTGCCGACCAGATCGGCGCGGGGCTGCCCGATTTCGTGCGCCGCCGGCTCGATGCGGCCGCCGCGGCGAGCCAGGCCGGGCTGCCCTCGAACATGGACGCATGGGACGGCTACCCCGCCGCCCGCGCCCGCGTGTTCGAGGCCGCGCTGAAGGCCGATGCGAACCTCTTCGTGCTGGCGGGCGACACCCACAACGCCTGGGGCTTCGAACTCGCCCATGATGGTGCGGCGGTGGGCGTCGAGCTGGGCGTCTGCTCGGTGAGCTCGCCGGGCTTCGAGAGCTATCTCTCCTTCGTGAAGCCGCAGGATCTCGCCGCCGCGCTGGTGGCGGAGAACGCGCAGCTCAAGTGGGCCGACACCGCGCAGCGTGGCTACATGGTGGTCGAGCTGACCCCGGCGCGCGCGACCACCGAATACCGCTTCGTCGAGGGCATCAGGCAACGCTCGACCCGGCTGGCGGGGACGAAGCGGATCACCACCGAGAAGGGCAGCGGCAAGCTGGCGGTGTGAGCGGCGGATTTCGACGACAATCTGTTAAGTGATCCCGCGATAGAACCGGCCCGCTCGATTGCGGGGGTGTTGCAGATGCGGATGATGATGCTGGCCGGTGGCGCGTCCCTCCTGGGTGGCGGTGCTTATCTCGCGGGGGCCTTCGACGGCGGCGAGTATTACGCGATGGCGCCCTCCGCAGTGGAAGCGCGGCTGGCGGGGCTCGATTTCGGCCCCGAGCTCGGGACGGCCACGGGCCAGCCGTCGATCGCGCTCGTGCTGCGCAGCCGCGGGCCCAAGCTGCTGCGCTGGGACCTCATGGCCGGCCCCGACCGCCTCGGCGATGTCCGCGCACACCTCGCGCCCGAATCGACCGGCACCCGGGTGAGCGTCGACTTCCAGTTCACCAAGGGCGACGCGCTGATGGGGCTGGAGGAAGACCCCCTCCTTAACGACATCGCGCGGATCGCGATGGAGGAGAAGGTCGATTCCGTGCTCGACGGCCGCGCCTTCGACGCGACCCGCGTGCAGGCCAAGATGGCCGCGATGATCGCCGCCAACCCGGGTGCGGTCGTCAACATGCAGCAATCGCTGAACGAGAACGTCGCCAACGAGATGGACCGCATGGCCCCGGAAGCGGACTACGGATACGGCCCGGGCTACGGCTCCGCGCCCACCACCGCGACCGCCAAGCCGACCAATGGTCCCGACTTCAGCGAGACCCACGCCGACGGCGGCTGGGGGAAGAACTAGGGCAAGGACGGCCCGCCCGTCGCATGCGAAGATCGTCATGGAATCAAGTTGCACGTGACAGGGTGCCACCAAGCCACTATCTGACCCCCATGGCCAAGCTGCTCACCACCACCCGCACCACCACCACCCGGACCACCATCCGGGGGCGGAGGGCTGTGCGTTAAGCGAAGCAGCCCGCCGCCCGGTTCGGGGCGGCGCGGTGTTCTCCCCGATCCGGCAACGCGTTCAACACCGCTCTTCCGGTGCGGCCCCGCTTGTGGCAGGGCGCGCCCAAACGAGACGGATGTGCGACGATGACGGAATTGCTCAAGATCAGCCTCCCCGACGGATCGGTGCGCGAGATGCCCGCCGGGAGCACCCCCGCGGACGTCGCCGCCGCGATCGGCCCGGGCCTCGCCAAGGCGGCGCTGGCGGCGCGGGTCAACGGCGAGCTGCGCGACCTCGCCCGCCCCTTCGAGGGCGATGCCCAACTGGCGCTCGTCACCGCGCGCGACGAGGCCGATGCGCTCGAACTCGCGCGCCACGATTACGCCCACGTCCTCGCCGAGGCGGTGCAGTCGCTCTTCCCCGGCACGCAGATCACCTTCGGCCCGGCGACCGACGACGGCTTCTACTATGACGTGAAGGCGCCCGAGAGCCGCGAGCCCTTCGGCATGGACGACCTGCCCGCCATCGAGGAGGAAATGCGCCGCATCATCCGCGCCGACAAGCCGCTGCGCCGCGAGGTGTGGAGCCGCGAGGACCTGATCGCGAAGTGGTCGGCCGAGGGCGAGGTGTTCAAGGCCGAATGGGCGAAGGAACTGCCCGAGGGCGAGGAGCTGACCGTCTACTGGTCGGGCAACGACTGGCTCGACATGTGCCGTGGGCCCCACCTGCCGAGCACCGGCAAGCTCGATCCCGACGCCTTCAAGCTGATGCGCGTGGCCGGGGCCTATTGGCGCGGCGACCAGAACAATGCGCAGCTGACGCGTATCTATGGCACCGGCTGGCTCAACAAGAAGCAGTTGCAGGCCCACCTCACGCGGCTCGAGGAAGCCGCCAAGCGCGACCACCGCAAGCTCGGCCGCGAAATGGACCTGTTCCACTTGCAGGAAGAGGCCCACGGGAGCGTCTTCTGGCACCCCAAGGGCTACCGCATCTGGCGCGAGCTCGAGAGCTACATGCGCCGCAAGATGGACGGGGCGGGCTACCGCGAGATCAAGACCCCGCAGCTGATGGACGTGCGCCAGTGGACCCAGTCAGGCCACTGGGGGAAGTATGCGCAGAACATGTTCGCCGTGCCCGACATCGTGCCGGACGTCGATGAAGAGTCAGGCGTCGCCTCGCCCAAGGTGGCGGACGATGCCGCGTGGATGGCGATCAAGCCGATGAACTGCCCGGCGCACGTGATGGTCTTCAAGCAGGGCATCACCTCCTACCGCGATCTCCCCATCCGCCTCGGCGAGATGGGCTGCTGCCACCGCAACGAGCCCCACGGCGCGCTTCACGGGCTGATGCGCGTGCGCCAGTTCACGCAGGACGATGCGCATATCTTCTGCACCGAGGGGCAGGTGGTGAGCGAAGTGCAGGCCTTCATCGCGCTGGCGGATTCGGTCTACCGCGATTTCGGCTTCACCTACGACATCAAGCTCGCCCTCCGCCCCGAGAAGCGCTTCGGCAGCGATGCCGATTGGGACAAGGCCGAGCAGGAACTGCGCGACGCGCTCACCGCCAACGGCCTCGAATGGGAGGAACTTCCGGGCGAGGGCGCGTTCTACGCCCCCAAGCTCGAATGGCACCTCACCGACGCCATCGGGCGCACCTGGCAGGTCGGCACGATCCAGTCCGACCGCGTGCTGCCAGAGCGGCTCGATGCGCACTACATCGGCGAGGATGGCGAGAAGCACCGCCCGGTGATGCTCCACCGCGCGATCTTCGGTTCGTATGAACGCTTCATCGGCATCCTGATCGAGCACTTCGCAGGGAAACTCCCCGCATGGCTCGCCCCGGTGCAGGCGGTGGTGGCGACCATCGTCTCGGACGCCGATCCCTATGCCGAAGACGTCGCCGCCCAGCTGCGCGCCGCCGGCATCCGGGTCGAGACCGACACCCGCAACGAGAAGATCAACTACAAGGTGCGCGAACACTCGCTGGCGAAAGTTCCGCACCTGCTGGTGGTCGGCAAGCGCGAGGCCGAGGAGGGCACCGTCGCGGTCCGCACGCTGGGCGCCGAGCACCAGAAGGTGATGCCGCTCGCCGAGGCGATCGCGATGCTGAAGGGCGAGGGCACCCCGCCTGATCTGACCTAAGGCTCCCGAAATCCGTTCGTGTCGAGCGAAGTCGAGACACGGTTGCACGGCATCTCGACTTCGCTCGATGCGAACGGGGTTCAGGATGTTCGACAGCTTTTCCGCAGTCCAGATCGCCGTCGCGCTGGCGGCGGCGCTGGGGTCGGCCTTCGTGCGCGGGCTCACCGGCTTCGGCATGGCGATCCTGCTGGTGCCGGTGCTCGCCCTCGCCCTGCCCCCGATCGAGGCGGTGGTGCTGACCAACGCGCTCTCGCTGATGATCGGCGCGACCGAGATCCGCAGCCTCGTGCGCGATGCCGAGCGCAGCGCCTGGGTGATCGGCGCGCTGGTGGTGGCGGCGACACCGCTGGGGATGCTCGCCCTGTCGCTGACCGGAAGGGACGTGGCGCGACTGGTGATCGCGCTGATCGCGCTCAGCGCCTTCATCGCCATCCTGCTCCCCCGCCGCGGAAACGCCCGGCCGGGGCAGGGCGTGACCGGCGCGGTGGGCGTGCTGAGCGGGCTGATGACGGGCTATGCCGGGATGCCGGGGCCGCCGGTCGTGCCCTATTACGCCGGGCGCGACCTGCCGCGCAGCACGGCCAAGGCCTCGATGCAGCTGATCTTCACCATCGCCGCAAGCACCGGCCTTGCGAGCGCGCTGTGGCTCGGGGTGCTCCGGTGGGAGCTGCTGCTCTTTGCCGTGCTGATCCTGCCCGTCATCATCGCCGGCAACCGGCTGGGCGCGCGGGTTTCAGGACGGGTCAGCGATCCGCTGTGGCGCGCGAGCGTCGGGCTGGTGCTCGGCGGGGCGGCGCTCGCCGCGCTGATCCGCCTCGTCTAGGCCACCCAGCGCGCGGGGAGCACCGGGCCGCGGCCGGGCTGGCGCAGCACCAGCGTATAGCGGTCCGCGCCCGCTCGCATGGCGGTGTCGAGGATGCTTTCGCGCTCCAGCCGTTGCCGGTTACGCGCGCGATGTCAGAAAGGCGTTGTCAGAAAGGGAGGGCGGTCCCCGCGAGGATCAGCGCGAAGGCGCAGCCGAGCACGATCGCCTGGCGCGCGAGCTCCAGCGCATCGAGGCGGCTGGCGGCGGCGAGCGGCAGGGCGAGAGCTTGGGCGCGGGTCATGCGCCGCAGTCTCGCGCCAATGTCCTAACGAAGCGTTAATCCGCTCATGCAGGCAGGGCGGGCATCTGCTGGCTGGCGCAGTGGAAGCCCCCGCCGCCCGCCAGCACCGCCTCGCCCGGCAGGCCGATGGTGTCGCGGTCCGGGAACAGCGCGGCGATCGCGGCAACACCGTCCGCGTCGTGGGGGCTGCCGAAGGTCGGCACCACCACGAGGTGAGAGGTGATCGCGAAGTTGACGTAGCTCGCCGGCTCCACCCGCCCGTCGCGCTCGATCCGGCCGGGGGAGGGGATGCGCACCACCTCGACCCCGAAGGCCTCGGCCCGCGCCGCCGCATCGGCATAGATCGCGGCGTTGGGATCGTCCTTGCCGGTCGGCTCGGGCACCACCAGCCGGTTTGGGCCGACGAAGCGCGCGAGGTTGTCGACATGGCCGTCGGTGTGGTCGTTGATGAGGCCATCGCCCAGCCACAGCACGCGGGTGAAGCCGAGCTGCGCGGCCAGCTCCGCCTCGATGTCGGTGCGCGAGAGGTGCGGGTTGCGGTTGGGGTTGAGCAGGCATTCCTCGGTCGTCGCCACCAGCCCCGTGCCGTCCCCGTCGACCGCACCGCCCTCGAGGATCATCGCCGTGGTGGTCACCGCCAGCCCCGCATCGCGCGCGATGTCCGCGCCGATCTCCATGTCGCCCGGCATCAGGTATTTCCCGCCCCAGCCGTTGAAGCCGAAGCGGCGCGCGATGCGCTGCCTCCCGTCCGACACGACCAGCGGCCCGGTGTCGCGCAGCCACACGTCGCCATAGACGCGGGTCTCGAGCGTGACCTTGCCGCTGACCAGTTGGCGCGCGCGGGCCGCATTGGCTTCGTCCCGGACCAGCAGCCGCACCTCCTGCCCGCTCTCGGCCACGGCGGAGGCAAAGGCCGCCATCTGCTCCTGCGCGGGCTCAAGCCACCCCGGCCACTCCTCGGTGAGGTGCGGGAAGCCGATCCAGATCCAGTCCTGCGGCGCCCATTCGGGGGGCATGATCATGGTCATGGGGGGATCAGCAGCCCTTGTCGCTGGCCTTGCAGCTTTCCTCGCGGATCGCCCGGAACTCGTCGCCCTCGTTCCAGGTCGGCCAGCTGGTGCTCGTCGCCATCATCCGCCCCAGGCGGTAGTAGAGCTGCAGGTCGGCCATCACGCCCGACCAGTCCCACGTCTCGTTGAACTCGTCCTTGGGGCCGTGATAGCGGTTCTCGGTATAGTCCGCCGCGACCCTGGCCCCGGCCTCGCGCCCGCCCTCGATCAGGTCCTCGCCGCCGTCGATATAGAGCATCGGCACGCCGAGCTTGGCGAAGGCGAAGTGGTCGGAGCGGTAGTAGTAGCCGTTCTCCGGCTTGGGATCGGGGGTCGCGGTCCGCCCGTCGGCCTTGAGCGCGGTTTCGAGGAAGAGGTCGAGCTGCGACTTGCCGAGGCCGACCGCCGTCACGTCGCGGGCCGGGCCGGCGACCTGGAAGGCGTCCATGTTCACCCCGCCCACGGTCTGCGCCAGCGGGTAGACCGGGTTCTGGGCATAGTAGGTCGCGCCGAGCAGGCCGGATTCCTCCGCCGTCACCGCGAGGAACACGAGGCTGCGGCGCGCCGGCCCGGCCTTGGCGTGGGCCTCGGCCAGCGCGACCAGCGCGGCGGTGCCGGTGGCGTTGTCGACCGCGCCGTTGCAGATATCGTCGCCGTCGGGCGCGGGCGAGCAGCGCCCGAGGTGGTCCCAGTGCGCGGTGTGGAGCACGTATTCGTCGGGCTTCTCGCTGCCCGGCAGGATGCCGATGATGTTGTGCGAGGTGAAGCTGCGCACGTCGCTGGCGAAGCGGGTGGAAAGCTTCATGCCGAGCGGCACGGGCTTGAAGCCCTTGGCCTGCGCCGCCTTGGTCAGCGCATCGAGATCCTGCCCCGCCGCCGTGAGCAGCTTGCGCGCGGCATCCTCGGTCAGCCAGCCGTTCATCTGCGTGAGCGGGGGCGCATTCTCGCCCCGCTGGGCATAGGCCTGCGGGCCGGTCCACGAGCTTTCGACGACATTCCAGCCATAGGCGGCGGGCGCGGTCTGGTGAACGATCAGCGCCCCCGCCGCGCCCTGACGGGCGGCTTCTTCATACTTGTAGGTCCAGCGCCCGTAATAGGTCATCGCCTTGCCGTTGAAGGGCCCTTCGAGCCCCGCGCTCTGCCAGTCGGGATCATTGACGAGGATCACCACCGTCTTGCCCTTCACGTCGAGGCCCGCGTAGTCGTTCCAGCCCTTTTCGGGGGCGTTGATGCCGTAGCCGACGAAGACCAGCTCGCTGTCAGCCAGGCTGGTCGCGGCTTCCTCGCGGTAGGTGACGCCGACCCAGTCCTTGCGGAAATCGAAGGAGAGGGGGGCGCCCTTGCCGGTGATCGTCAGCGGGGCGTAGTCCTTGCCGGTGATCTCGACCAGCGGGACTTCCTGCACCCAGGAATCCCCGTTGCCCGGCTGCAATCCGGCCGCCTTGAAGCGTTCGATCATCAGCGCGATGGTCTTTTCCTCGCCCGGCGTGCCGGGGGCGCGGCCCTCGAAGGCGTCGCTCGAGAGGATGCGGGTGACGTCCTTCATCGTCGCTTCGGAGAGCTGGCCGGGCTCGACCTCGGGGATGTCGAGCGCCGCGCCCGCGCCGCCGGGCACGGGCAGGCCCTCGCACGCCCCCAGCGCGAGCGCGCCGGCGAGCAGGGTGCCGATTGCGAATTGCCGGATCGTCATTGCCAGATTCCTCTCATCCATCCGCGCCCCCTGTTGCAGAGCCTCGCGGGTGGCGCAAGCACACCGCTCTTGCAGCACGGCGGCGGCGCGGCCAGAGAGGCGGGCGATGGGAGAGAACCGGCCTGATTGGGAAAGCGCGCTTGCCCGCGCCCGCGCCCACGCGCCCTTCCTGGCGCGCGCGCTCGACCGACAGCCGGAGCTGGCCGCGCTGCTGGCGGCGGGGGACGGCTCCGGGGCGCTCGCATGGGCGCGGGCGCAGGGCGAGGCCTCCGACGCCGAGGTCGCCCTGCGCCGCGAGCGGCTGGCGCTCGCCGCCGCGCTGGCGGTGGGCGATCTCGCAGGCGCCTTCCCGCTGGCGCAGGTGGTGGGCGAGCTCACCGCCTTCGCCGACCGCGCCCTCGACCGCGCGATCCGCACCGCCATCGCCGAACGCTGCGATGCCGACTCTGCCGAGGGCTTCATCGCCCTCGCGCTCGGCAAGCAGGGGGCGGGCGAGCTCAACTATTCCTCCGACATCGACCCGATCCTGCTGTTCGACCGCGCCCGCCTGCCGCGCCGCGCGAGCGACGATCCGGGCGAGGCGGCGCAGCGATACGCGCGCCGCGTGGTGGCGCTGCTTTCGGCCAATACGCCCGAGGGCTATGCCCTGCGCGTCGACCTGCGCCTCAGACCAGCGAGCGAGGTCAGCCCGCTCGCGGTCCCGGTGGGCGCGGCGCTCACCCATTACCAGGGCGCGGCGCTGGCGTGGGAGCGCGCCGCCTTCACCCGCGCCCGCGCGGCGGCAGGGGATATTCCGGCGGGCGAGGCCTTCCTCGACGAGATCCGCCCCTTCGTTTGGCGCGGCCAACTCGATTTCGGCGCGATCGAGGAGATCCGCGCCCTCACCCACCGCATCCGCCACAGCCACGAAGGCCCGCCCGCCCCCGGGCCCGGCTTCGACGTCAAGCGCGGGCGGGGCGGGATCCGCGAGATCGAGTTCTACGCCCAGACCCACCAGCTGATCCACGGCGGGCGCGACGCCTCGCTGCGGGTGCGCGGCACCCGCGCCGCGCTCGACGCGCTGGCCCGCGCGGGATGGATCGCTCCCGAGAACGCGGTCACGCTGGGCGAGGCCTATGACCGCCTGCGCCAGATCGAGCACCGCTTGCAGATGGTGAACGACCGCCAGACCCATGCCCTGCCCGAAGGGGAGGCGCTGGATAACGTTGCGCGGCTCGACGGTCTGGCCGACGGCGCGGCGCTGGTCGCCGAGCTGACCGCGATCACCGAGCGCACGGGGCGCATCTACGAGGAATTGATCGGCCGGAGCGACCCCGCCCCCGCCCCGGTCGCCATGCCGGTCAGCGCGCTCGCGCACAACCTCGCCGAATGGGGCTTCCCCGAGCCGGACACCCTCGCCGAGCGGATCGAGACCTGGCGCGACGGACGCCACGCCGCGATCCGATCCCCGCAGGCGGTGGAAGCCTGGGACCGGCTCGCCCCCACGCTGCTCGAAGCGATCGCCAAAAGCGACGATCCGATGCGCGCGATCACCCGCTGGGAGCGGATCATCGAGAGCGTGCCGTCCGCCATCACCACCTTCCGGCTGCTCGACGCGCGGCCCGACCTGACCCGCCGGCTGGTCGCCGCCCTCACCCTCGCGCCCGTCCTGTCGGACGAGCTGGCACGGAAGCCCGAACTGCTCGACACCCTGATCGACAAGGACGCGCTCGACCTGCCGGGCGAGGTAGCCGCGATCATGGCGCGCATGAAGGGCGCGGCGGTGCGCGACGATTACGAGGCGCTGCTCGATGCGATCCGGGTGGTGACGGGCGAGATCCGCTTCGCGCTCGGCATCCAGCTGATCGAGGGGCTGGCCGATCCGCTCGCCATCGCCCGCGCCCTGTCGCGCACGGCGGAGGCGGCGCTGCGGCTGGCGACATCGGCAACCGTCGTGGAGTTCGGCGTCAAGCACGGGCGCATCGCGGGAAGCGAGCTGCTGATCCTCGGCCTCGGGCGGCTGGGCGGCGGGGCGCTGACCCACGCCTCGGACCTCGACATCGTCTACCTCTTCACCGGCGACTTTTCCGCCCAGTCCGACGGGCCACGCCCCCTTGGCGGGACGATCTACTACAACCGCCTCGCCAGCCGGGTCAGCGCCGCGCTTTCGGTGCCGACCGCGCAGGGGGCGCTCTACGAGGTCGACACGCGCCTGAGGCCGCAGGGCAACCAGGGTCCGCTGGCGGTGTCCTGCGAGGCTTTCGGCAAGTACCAGCGCGAGGCGGCATGGACGTGGGAGCACATGGCCCTCGCCCGCGCCCGGGTGCTCTACGGGTCCGACGCCGCGCGGGCCGAGCTCGAGGCGGTGCTCGCCGAGGTGCTCCACGCCCCGCGCGACATGGTGGCGCTGCGCGAGGCGGTGCTGGGAATGCGCGCCGAGATGGCGAAGCACAAGCAGCCCGGCGGCCCGGTGGACGCGAAGCTGACGCGCGGGGGCCTCGTCGATATCGAGTTCCTCGTCCACTACCTGCAATTGAAGGGCGAGACCGCCGACGGCCGCCCACTCGCCGAAGCTGCCGCGCAGGCGCTGTCTCCCGATCTCGAACAGGCCCTCGGGGGCCTCGCGGCGGCGGGGCTGGTGCCCGCGGACCTTGCCGGGCCCCATGCGCTGATGAGCCGGATGCTCGTGGCCGGACGCCTGCTCGCCCCCGACGGTCGCGAGCCCCCGCCTTCGGGCGCGCGGGCGCTGGCGCGGGCCTGCGGGTTCGATTCCTATGCCGACCTCGAGCAAGCCTTTGCCGCGGCGCGGCTCAGGGTGGCGGAAGTGTGGAAACAAATTCTGGGCACGGACATTCTCGCAAGCGAACAGGAGAACCCCGCATGAGCAACTTCCCCGGCGTCGGCGACGCCATCCCCGATATCGCCATGGAAACCCCCGAGGGCGGCAGCGTGAAGCCCTCCGACTTCGCCGGATCGAAGCTGGTGATCTTCTTCTATCCCAAGGACGACACCCCGGGCTGCACCACCGAGAACAAGGATTTCTCCGCCCTCAAGGACCAGTTCGAGGCGGCGGGCACGAAGCTGCTCGGTGTCAGCAAGGACCCGGCCAAGAAGCACGCCAAGTTCATCGCCAAGCACGGCCTCACCGCCCCGCTCGCGAGTGATGCCGAGGAGGGCGGGCTGTCCGACGCGCTCGGCGTGTGGGCGGAAAAGCAGATGTACGGCAAGACATACATGGGGATGGTGCGCGCCACCTATCTGGTGGATGCGTCGGGCAAGATCGCCCGCATCTGGGACAAGGTGAAGGTCGCCGGCCACGCCGAGGAAGTGCTGGCGGCCGCCAAGGCCCTCTGATCCCCGCATGACCACCGTCGCCCGCGCCATCCGCGCCGCGCTGCTCACGCCCGAGCCGCGCGCCAAGTGCTTCGCCACCCGCGAAGTGGCGCGGGCATGGCGCAGCGGGCGGCTGGCGTGGGACTTCGACGTGGCCATGCCCGACCGGCCCGCCTGGCCCGACACGCCCGAACTGCTCCCGCCGAATCGGATGCCTAAGCGCGGCAAGGGCGGGAGCGAGCGGGCGCGAATCGCCCTGTGGCACAGCCTCGCCCATATCGAGTTCGTCGCGATCGACCTCGCACTCGACATGGCGGGGCGATTCGGCGGTGAGATGGGCGAGGAATTCGTCGGCGATTTCCTCGCCGTCGCCGCCGACGAGGCGATGCACTTCGCGCTGCTGGCACGGAAGCTCCAGAACCTCGGCAGCCATTACGGCGCGCTCCCCGCCCATGCGGGGCTGTGGGAAGCCGCCCATGCGACCCGCGGCGATGTCGCCGCCCGGCTGGCGGTGGTGCCGATGGTGCTCGAGGCGCGCGGTCTGGATGTCACCCCGGCGACGCTCGAGCGGGTGCGCGCGGCGGGGGACGAGAACGGCGCGAGGATTCTCGAACGGATACTTGACGACGAAATCCGCCACGTCGCGGCAGGCACAAAGCATTTTTTGCGCTGTGCCGAAATGGCGCAGATGGAACCCGAATCCCTGTGGCAGGACCTCGTAAAACGGCACTTTCGGGGGCAGGTTAAGCCGCCGTTCAACGACTCGGCGCGTCTTGCTGCCGGTTTGTCGCGCGGTTTCTACGCGACGATTGCCTATTAACGACTCACCCGGATAACCACTCTCCAGCCAAGGCGCGCATCAGACGTGCCGGAACATTCCTACGGCGCCGGACCAGAAAAATGGCGCCGCAATCGGGACCGGGTCAGTTATGAAGTTTGCCTTGCGCCGAGTGCTGAAGCTGGCTGCCGCAGCCTGCTCCGCCGTTCTGGTTTCAGCCGCTGCGCCGGCCTTCGCCAACACCGCCAATTCCGCCAATTCCGCGACCAGCGCCGATGTCGTCGCGCCGGTGCGCGAAGCGCAGGGCGACGTGGTCGACAACGGCGACGCGCGCTTCAAGTCGCTCTTCGCCAGCTGGACGGCGATCGAGCGCACCGCCCCGACCGCCGGCACCGGCCAGACCGTGACCGCCTATTCCTCGCCCGTCCCGGTGACGGGCGTTTCGATTCCGTCGCGCATGCCGCTCGAAGGGGCGCAGCTGACCAGCGGCTTCGGGATGCGCAACCATCCGGTGCTCGGCGGCCGCCGCCAGCACGCCGGGATCGATCTCGCCGCGCCGACCGGCACCCCGGTCTACGCCACCGCCGATGGCATCGTCAGCCGCGCCGATTGGTATTCGAGCTACGGCCTCTACATCAGCCTTGAGCATGGCGCCTCGATGCAGACCCGCTACGCCCACCTCTCGCGCCTCGCGGTCGCCGCGGGCGACAACGTGAAGAAGGGCGACCTCATCGGCTATGTCGGCTCGACCGGCCGTTCGACCGGCCCGCACCTTCATTACGAAGTTCGCGTCGAGGGTCTTGCAGTCAATCCGATTCCGTATATGGTGGAGAGCGAAGCACAGCTGGCCTACGCCCGCGACGCTCGTCTCACCGGCCAGGGCGGCGAATAAGCCACTCTCAGCCAAGGCTCCGACGAGCAAGCTTCACGAGATTGCCCGTGTAAACGGGCCGGACATTGGAGAGGGTGTCCGAACATGGGCGGCGGGTTATCCCGCCGCCTTTTTTCTTGCGCGCGCCACATGTCCCTCGCGTTGCGGGTGCATCGCGAGGTCGTTGCGGGGTCGTCGGCGGGCGGTTGCCGCCGATGAGTAGCAATTCCCATACTCTTTTCGCTTGCGAGCGTTCCCGCGCCCGCTAGATTTTCTCTCCAGAGAGAGAATGTCGGCAGTCCCCGTGGGCGCTGCTGCTTGGGAGAGAAATCATGTCGATGCACCCGATCGCGCACGCCGCGACCCGGCCCGATCACCCGGCGGTCATCATGACCGGCTCCGGCCAGCAGATCACCTACGGAGAGATGGAGGCGGAATCGAACCGCTTCGCCCATCTCCTGCGCGCCCACGGGATCGGGGCGGGCGATGCCTTCGCGGTGCTGCTGGAAAACCGCATCGAGTATTTCACCCTGATCTGGGGTTCGCAGCGCGCAGGGACCATGCTGGTGCCGATCTCCTCCCGCCTGACCGCTCCCGAGGCCGCCTACATCATCCGCGATGCCGAGGCGAAGTTGCTGATTACCAGCGGATATTTCACCGGGATGCTGGACGCGATCCGCGCCGAGTGCCCGGGCCTTGCGGTGCTGGTGATGGATTCGGGCGACGGCGAGGATTTCGCCTCCGCCCTCGCCGCGGAGGCGCCGACCCCGATCCCCGACCAGAGCGCCGGGATGGTGATGCTCTATTCCTCGGGCACCACCGGCCGGCCCAAGGGCATCCGCCCCGCCCCGCCTGCGGACCCCGATCCCCAGGCCGCCGTCCCGCTCGTCGGCCTTGCGGTGATGGGCGCCGGGATGCCGACCGACGGCTCGATGATCTACCTCTCCCCCGCGCCGCTCTACCACGCCGCGCCGATCGGCTGGTGCTCCGTCGTCCACCGGCTCGGCGGGACGGTGGTGATGATGGAGAAGTTCGATCCCGAAGAGGCGCTGAAGGCGATCGAAACCTACAAGGTCACCGACAGCCAGTGGGTGCCGACCCACTTCGTGCGCTTCCTCAAGCTCGATCCGGCGGTGCGCACGAAATACGACCTTTCCAGCCACCAGCGCGCGCTCCACGCCGCCGCACCCTGCCCGGTGCCCATCAAGCGCGAGATGATCGAATGGTGGGGCCCCATCGTGAACGAATACTATGCCGGCAGCGAGAGCATCGGGATGACGATGATCCGTTCCGCCGACTGGCTCACCCACCCGGGCAGCGTCGGACGGGCGATCTACGGCACGCTCCACATCTGCGGGCCGGACGGCGAGGAAGTGGGTCCGGGCGAGGACGGGCTGATCTATTTCGAGAACGCCCTCCTGCCCACCTATCACAACGATCCCGACAAGACCCGCGAGGCTATGCACCCGAAGGGCTGGATGACGCTGGGCGACATCGGTCACCTCGATGCCGACGGGTTCCTCTACCTCACCGACCGCAAGAGCCACATGATCATTTCCGGGGGCGTGAACATCTACCCGCAGGAGATCGAGAACCTGCTCGTCACCCATCCCAAGGTGATGGACGCTGCGGTGATCGGCGCGCCCTGCCCGGATCTGGGCGAGAAGGTCGTTGCGGTGGTGCAGCCCAAGGACATGGCCCACGCCGGACCGGCGCTCGAGGCGGAATTGCGGGAGTTCCTCGCCCCCAGCCTCTCCAAGATCAAGATGCCCAAGCTGTTCGACTTCCGCCCCGACCTGCCGCGCGAGGCCAACGGCAAGCTCTACAAGCGCGAGCTGCGCGACGAATACGCGGCCAAGGCCAAGGAGCCGGCGGAGTGAGCCGGGAGGCGGTGCTGCCGGGCGACGTCGCGCGGCTGGTCATCGACCCGCACGCCTATGCCGAGTGGGACGGGCTGCTCGACACCTTCGACGCGATCCGGGCGAGCACCCCGGTCGCAAAGGTCCAGCCCGACACGCCCGGGCTGTTCGAGCCCTTCTGGCTCGTCACCGCCTATGACGATGTCATGCGCATCTCGAAGGACAACGCCGCCTTCCTCAACAACCCGCGCCCCGTGGTGTTCAGCTTCAACCAGGCGATCGAGTTCAGCCGCGCGGCGACGGGCTCGAACATGCTGGTCGATTCGCTGGTGGTGTTCGATGCGCCGATCCACCCCAAGTATCGCAAGCTGACCCAGGAATGGTTCATGCCGAGGAGCCTCGCCCGCCTCGAGGATGAACTGCGCGCTCTCGCCGCACGCACGGTCGACCGGATGCTGGAGCAGGGCGGGGAGGTGGACTTCGTCAAGGAGGTCTCCGGCCCTTACCCCTTGCGCGTGGTGATGCAGATCCTCGGGGTGCCGCCCGAGGACGAATTCCGGATGCAGATGCTCACCCAGCAGCTGTTCGGCGGGCAGGACAAGGACCTGTCGGGCAGCGGCATGGACAAGATGACGCCCGAACAGGTGGTGCAGATCGTCGCGGGGGCGGTGAAGACCTTCGAGGACTATTTCGCCGCGCTCGCCGAAGACCGCCGCCGCAACCCGACCGACGATGTCGCCAGCGTCATCGCCAACGCCACCGTCGACGGCCAGCCGCTCCCGCCGCGCGACATGGCGGGCTACTACATCATCGTCGCCACCGCCGGGCACGACACCACCTCGGCCAGCACCGCAGGGGCGATGCAGGCGCTGGCGAACGATCCCGAACAATATGCCCGCGTGCGCGCCGACCGCTCGCTGCTTCCCGGCATCGTCGAGGAGGCGATCCGCTGGACCAGCCCCGTCCAGCACTTCATGCGCACGGCGGCGGAGGACTGCGAGATCGGCGGGCAGCAGATCAAGGCGGGCGACTGGCTGATGATCAACTACGTCGCCGCCAATCACGACCCCGCCCAGTTCCCCGACCCGCGCCGCTTCGACGCCGCGCGCTCGCCCAACCGCCACCTCGCCTTCGGCGCGGGGGCGCACCAGTGCCTCGGGCTGCACCTCGCAAGGCTGGAGATGAAGATCCTGTTCGAGGCGATCCTCGACCGGGTGGCGGCGGTCGAACCGGCGGGCGAAGCGAAGCGCGCCAGCAGCACATTCGTGGGCGGATTGAAGACCTTGCCGCTGCGCGTGACGCCCGCCTGAAAAGGCGGGCAAAATCGGACATCACCCGTCCGATTCCGCTAGGGATTTGCCCCCGTTTGTCCTAGCTTCCGGGGCATGGGATCTTCCGTTCGCCTTGCAGCCGGGGCTGGCGCCGCGTGAGCCTGCTCGCCGGCCACAATCTGCCCTTCGTGATCGCGCTGGGCGCTCTGGCGCTGATCGCGCTCGCGCAGGTCACGGGGCTCGGCGATGTGCTCGAGGGCGATGTCGATGCCGGCGGCGGGCTCGAGGCGGGCGGCTTCGGCGAGGCGCTGACGGCGCTGCTCGGCCTCGGCAGGGTGCCGCTCCTGATCTGGCTCGCCAGCCTGCTGCTGATCTTCGGCGGCCTGGGACTGATCGGGCAATCGTGGATCGCAGGCCTGCTGGGCGCGCCGCTGTCTGCCGGATGGGCGACGCTGGCGGCGGGCGCAGCGGCCCTGCCGCTCAACAGCCTCGCCATGCGCCCGATCGCCGCGATCATGCCGCGCGACGAGACCACCGCGATCGCGCTCGACGAGCTGGTGCGGCGCGACGCCGAGATCCAGATCGGCACGGCGCGCGCCGGATCGCCCGCGCGTGCCAAGGTGATCGACCGCCACGGACAGGCGCATTTCGTCATGGTCGAACCGCACGACCAGACACTTGCCTTCAACGCAGGCGACACCGTCCTGCTGGTGCGCCGCGAGGGGCAAACCTTCTTCGGCGTGCAATACGAAAGCCCGCTGCTCGGGCTCGAATCTTAAAGGGGAACGCACATGTCTTTGCCGACGACAACCTCGAACGGGGAGCTGGTCCCGACCGGCGATCTCGCCTCCTCCACCGGCGATCTCGTGACTTACGGCGTGGTCGGCGTCAGCGCCGTGCTGTTCTTCATCGTCTTCTTCGTCTTCCTGATCCGGCTCTATCGCCGCGCGACCAAGGAGACCGCCTTCGTGCGCACCGGTTTCGGCGGCGAGAAGGTGGTGATGAACGGCGGTGCGCTGGTCTTCCCGGTGTTCCACGAGGCGATGCCCGTGAACATGAACACCCTCGTATTGAGCGTTGTGCGGCGCGATGCCGAGGCGCTGATCACGCTTGACCGGCTGCGGATCGACGTAAAGGCCGAGTTCTACGTCCGCGTCCGCCCCGATGCCGCGGCGATCGCGATGGCGGCGCAGACCCTCGGCCAGCGCACGATGCAGCCCGAGCTGCTGAAGGACCTCGTGGAGGGCAAGTTCGTCGACGCGCTGCGTTCCGTGGCGGCCGGCATGACCATGAACGAGCTGCACGAACAGCGCGCGGATTTCGTGCAGAAGGTGCAGCAGGTCTCCTCGAACGACCTCGCGATGAACGGTCTGGAGCTCGAATCGGTTTCGCTCACCGGGCTCGACCAGACCTCGATCGAGCACTTCAACGCCAACAACGCCTTCGACGCCGAGGGTCTGACCAAGCTCACCGAGCAGATCGAGGCGCGCAAGAAACTGCGCAACGACATCGAGCAGGAAACCCGCGTCCAGATCGAGAGCAAGAACCTCGAAGCCGACAAGCGCAGCTTCGAGATCGCGCGCGACCAGGAATATGCGCGGCTCGAACAGGAGCGCGAGGTCGAGGTGCGGCGCGCGGCCCAGGCGGCGGAAATCGCCCGCGAACAGGCGGAGCGCAACCGCGAGGCCGAGATCGCCCGGATCGAGGCCAAGAAGCAGGTCGATGCCCAGCAGATCGAGGCCGACCGGCTCGTCGAGGAAGCGCGCATCATCCAGCAGCGCGCGCTCGAGATCGCGCGGCAGGAACAGCAGATCGCGGTGCAGAACAAGAGCCGCGAGGAAAGCCAGGCCAAGGCCGAGGCCGATGAAGCCCGCGCCAAGGCGGTCGAGGCCGAGGAACGCGTCGCCACCGCGCGCGAGCGCGAGATCGCCGAGCGCCAGAAGACCATCGAGCTGATCGAGGCCGCCAAGCAGGCCGAGCGCGACGCGATCGGGGTCAAGGTGCAGGCCGAGGCGGAAAAGGACGCCGCCACCAACCGCGCCGAGGCGATCCGCTTCGAGGCCCAGGGCGAGGCCGAGGCCGAGAAGCTCCGTGCCGAGGCGGCGCGGGTCCGCTTCGAGGTCGAGGCGGCGGGCCAGCGCGCGATCAACGAGGCGGCGAACATCCTCTCGATGGAGCAGATCTCGCTCCAGACCAAGCTGGCGCTGCTCAAGGTGCTGCCCGAAGTCATCCGCGAGAGCGCCAAGCCGATGGAGGCGATCGATTCGATCAAGATCGTGCAGGTCGACGGGCTCACAAACGGCGGGCGCGCGGCGAACGACGGCGGCGGTGCAGGCAATGGTTCGGGCGGCGGCTCGGGCAATCTCGCCAGCGATGCCGTCGCCGCGGCGCTCGCCTACCGCGCGCAGGCGCCGGTGCTCGACGGGCTGATGAAGGAACTGGGACTCGACGGTTCCTCGCTCTCGGGTCTGGTCAAATCAGCCGCCGAAGCCGAGGGCGAGACGGCTCCCTCGCCTGCCCCCGCCAAAGCCGCCGCCCCGAAGGCGATCACCCGCGACAACGACGCGGATGACGCACCGGCGGGCGAGGCGGCGGAATAGGAGGACATCGTGCGAGGGGCGGCGGCGCTGCCCCTCGCCGCCTACTTCAGCAGATCCATCGCGATCGCGCGCACCTCGGCGCCCATATCCGCCCGCGCCAGAGCAATCGCCAGCGTCGCCTCGACGAAGCCGACCTTGCTCCCGCAGTCGTAGCGGTTGCCGTCGAAGGTGACGGCGTGGAACGGCTGCGTGCCGATCATCTTCGCCATCGCGTCGGTCAGCTGGATCTCGCCCCCGGCGCCCTTGCCTTGGTTCTCGAGCACGCGCATGACCTCGGGCTGGAGAATGTAGCGGCCCGAGACGATCTTGTTCGAGGGCGCCTCGGCCACCGGCGGCTTCTCGACCAGCCCGCGGACCTCGGTCAGCGCGCCCTTGGCCTCGCCCGGGTCGATCACGCCGTAAGAGGAGACCTGCTCCATCGGCACTTCCAGCACCGAGATGAGATTGCCGCCGACCTGTTCGTAGGCTTCGACCATCTGCTTCATGCAGCCGGTGCCACCTTCCTTCGCCACCATCAGCTCGTCGGGCAGGAAGATCGCGAAGGGATCATCCCCCACGATCGCGCGGGCGCACCAGATCGCATGGCCGAGGCCGAGCGGCACCTGCTGGCGCACCGCGATCACGTCGCCCGGGGTGGCCCTCGCGCAATCGAGCACCGAGAGGTCCTTGCCGCGCTCGGACATGGTCTGTTCGAGTTCGAAGGCGATGTCGAAATGCTCGACGATCCCGGTCTTGCCGCGCCCCGTGACGAAGATCATCTGCTCGATGCCCGCCTCGCGCGCCTCGTCGACGGCGTACTGGATCAGCGGGCGATCGACCACCGGCAGCAGCTCCTTGGGCACGACCTTGGTCGCGGGCAGGAAGCGCGTGCCGAGACCGGCGACGGGAAACACGGCTTTACGGATCGGCTTTTGAGGCATCTGGCACCTTGAGCTGATGAATTCGCGAAAGTTCTTGCGCCCGTCGCGGTCTCCCGTGCCTTGCGCCATAACGCAGGTCAATGATTGTTCATCATCGCCCGCCCCGCCTCACGGGACCGAGTTGCACGAGAGGCGCTTTTCGCTAAGGCTGGCGCGATGGACAAGCTGATCATCAAGGGCGGCAACCGCCTTCAGGGCACGATCCCGATTTCCGGCGCGAAGAATGCGGCGCTGACGCTCATTCCCTGCGCTCTGCTGACCGAAGAGCCGCTGACGCTGCGCAACCTGCCGCGGCTTGCCGACATCGACGGGTTCCAGCACCTGATGAACCAGTTCGGCGTCACCACCGTGATCCAGGGCACGCGGCCCGAGGATTTCGGGCGGGTGATGAGCATGGAGGCGACCCGCATCACCTCCACCGTCGCGCCCTATGATCTCGTCCGCAAGATGCGCGCCTCGATCCTCGTGCTCGGCCCGATGCTGGCCCGCGCGGGCGAGGCGACCGTGTCGATGCCGGGCGGCTGCGCGATCGGCAACCGGCCGATCGACCTGCACTTGAAGGCGCTCGAGGCCTTCGGCGCGCATATCGAGCTCGCCGCGGGCTATGTGAAGGCATACCAGCCCGACGGCGGGATGCCGGGCGGGGATTTCGACTTCCCCGTGGTGTCGGTCGGCGCGACCGAGAACGCACTGATGGCGGCAGTGCTGGCGAACGGCACCAGCCGCCTCTTCAACGCCGCGCGCGAGCCGGAAATCGTCGACCTGTGCAACTTGCTGGTGGCGATGGGCGCGGAGATCGAGGGGATCGGCCGCTCGAACCTCACCATCCACGGGGTCAAGCGCCTGCACGGGGCGACCTACCGCGTGATGCCGGACCGGATCGAGGCGGGCTCCTATGCCTGCGCGGCGGCGATCACCGGCGGCGAGGTGCGGCTCGAGGGCGCCAAGGCCGAGGACATGATGGCGACCATCCACGCGCTCCAGGCGATCGGGGTCCAGGTCGAGTGGGACGCCAAGAGCGTTACGGTCAAGGCGAACGGCGCGCTGAAGGCGACCAACCTCACCACCGCCCCCTATCCGGGCCTCGCCACTGACATGCAGGCCCAGCTGATGGCCCTGCTGTGCAAGGCGGAAGGTGCAAGCGTGCTCAAGGAGACGATCTTCGAGAACCGCTTCATGCATGTCCCCGAACTCGCGCGGATGGGCGCGAACATCACCACCGAAGGGCGCACCGCGATCGTCAAGGGTGTCGAGCGGCTGACCGGCGCGGAGGTCATGGCAACCGACCTGCGCGCCTCGATGAGCCTCGTGATCGCGGGCCTTGCGGCGGAAGGCGAAACCACGGTTCGCCGCCTTTACCACCTTGACCGCGGCTACGAGCGGCTGGAGGAAAAGCTCCAGCTGGTCGGCGCGGACATCGAGCGGGTGGACGACTAGGGCCTAACCCCGTTCGTGCTGAGCTTGTCGAAGCACTGTCTTGCTCTTGTCCCACGCCCGACTGAAAGAGAAGGACAGCCCTTCGACAAGCTCAGGGCGGACGGAATTGTGGTTGGTTTTTGACCAGCCACACCCTGATGGCGCTCGCCAGCCCGGGGGGCGTGGGGGACTTGATCCGCTCGGCATCGATGCGCGCCACCAAGGCTGCAACCGCCAGCCCCTCGCGCGCCGCTGCGGCTTTGAGCATTTCCCAGAACAGCGGTTCGAGGCTGATCGAGGTCTGATGTCCCGCGATGCTCAACGAGCGTTTGACCGGGGGGTGGTAGGGAGAGGGCTCCATAGCCCCCCCGTTACCACGTCTTTGTTGTCGCATCGCTGTTTGCAGAAAGCCGGTTCCCACTTTTCTGCGCGATGCTCGGGTCAGGCTGCTTCGAAGTCGTCCACATATTCGGGGAGGAACACCGGCTCGCGTTCCGACCAGCCGGGAGCGGTGGCGGCGGCTTCGCTCAGCGACTGGAGCAGCAGCTTGCGGCGCTCGGGCCGGATAAGCGGCAGGGCGCTCGCGGCGCAGAAGGCGGCCGGCAGCCAGGGCCGCACCCGCGCGCCGAGCAGGCGTTCGTAGAGGAAACGGAAGGCCGAAAAGCTCGCCAGCCGCTCCTGTTCGAGATCGAAGGCGGCGAGGCGCACCAGCTTGCCGAGGAAGCGTTCGACCTCGTAGGGCGTGCCCTCGTCGGGGATCAGGCCCCGCAGCGCCTTCAAATCCTGGTAAGCGACATATTGCCGGCGGATCGCGATGTTCTCCGCCTCGCTGCGGCCCCAGCGCCGGAAGGCGTCGGTGCGGGCAAGACCGATGTCGAGGCTGCGCTTGATGTAACGCTGCTCGCAGGGTGCGAACCCGGCGAATTCTCGCATCTCGGCAATCGGCATCATCATGGCGCGTCTCCTTCGGACAGGGAGAACGTCGCATCACATGGTTAATTTAGCGTTAGGTGCTTTTCCCTCAGATCAGTCCGGCGAGCGGGCTGGACGGATCGGCATACATCCGCCGCGCCATGCGCCCGGCGAGATAGGCCTCGCGCCCCGCCTCGACCGCGAGCTTCATCGCCCGGGCCATGCGGATCGGGTCCTTCGCTTCGGCGATCGCGGTGTTCATCAGGATGCCGTCGCAGCCCAGTTCCATGCCGACCGCCGCGTCGGACGCCGTGCCCACGCCCGCATCGACCAGCACCGGCACCTTCGCGCCCTCGACGATCAGGCGGATCGTCACGCGGTTCTGGATGCCGAGGCCCGAGCCGATCGGCGCGCCCAGCGGCATGATCGCGACCGCGCCCGCATCCTCCAGCTGCTTCGCCGCGATCGGATCGTCGGCGCAGTAGACCATCGGGAGGAAGCCTTCCTTGGCCAGCACCTCGGTCGCCTTCAGCGTCTCGCGCATGTCGGGATAGAGCGTGCGCGCCTCGCCCAGCACCTCGAGCTTGACGAGGTCCCAGCCCCCCGCCTCGCGCGCCAGCCTGAGGGTGCGCACGGCTTCCTCGCCGGTGAAGCAGCCGGCGGTGTTCGGGAGGTAGGTGATCTTTCTGGGGTCGATGAAATCGGTCAGCATCGGCGCCTTGGGATCGGAGACGTTCACGCGCCGCACCGCAACGGTGACGATCTCCGCGCCCGAAGCCGCAACGGCGGCGGCGTTCTGCTCGAAGCTCTTGTACTTGCCCGTGCCGACGATCAGGCGGCTGCGGAAGGTGCGGCCCGCGACGGTCCAGGTGTCCTCGCCCGCATGGTCGCCCCCGCCCACAAAGTGCACGATCTCCAGCCTGTCGCCCTCGGCCAGCGGCGCCTCGGCCAGCGTCGAACGGGGCACGATTTCCCCGTTGCGCTCGACCGCGACCTTCTCGGGCGCCAATTCCAGCTCGCGCACCAGATCGGCGATGGTGGCGGCCGCCGAGCGGTGGGGGGCGCCGTTCAGGGTGATGCTCTTGGTCATGCGCGGTGACATAGGCCCTCGCAAGCGGCGTGCAACCACGAGTTTGAGGGGGAGCGCCTCAGTGCGCCGCGCGCAGGTTCAGAAGGTGCCCGACACCGACCAGCGCCACCCCGATGAGGGTGAGCAGGAACTCGTTGGTGCCGTGGGGCATGAGCAGCGCGGCGCCCATCAGCAGCAGACCGGCGAACGCCAGCACGAAGGGCCGCTTGCGGCCGTGGCGCAGCAGGCCCCAGCCGATCGCCACCGCCGCCACCCCGAAGGCCAGCCCGAGGCCGATGCGGTGGATGTTCTCATCGAACAGGAAATGCCCACCGAACCCGAGTGCGGAGATCAGCAGCAGCGTCGCCAGACAGTGCAGCGCGCACAGCCCCGCAAGCGCGATCCCGAGCGTATCGAGTCGGCGGCGCAGCGAGCTCCGACTCGCGGGGGGCAGGGCATCGGGGGTCATGTCGCCTCCGCACATATGTAATGTTGTTACATAGTGCAAGGCACACTTGCGCCAATGGCACGGCGGTTTGCGGCAAACGGACTTGCGCAGCGGGCGGCGGAGGGACAAAGAGCGGGCCGTCATGGCCACCTCCGCCTCCGTGTCGAACCTGTTCCGGCCCGCGCCCGGCAGCCGCACCCGGCCGCTGGCGATCGCGCGCTGGCTCGAAGTCGTGGCGGGGCTGGTGGTGCTGATCGTCCTCGTCGGCGGGATCACCCGGCTGACCGAGAGCGGGCTTTCGATCACCGAGTGGAACGTCGTCAGCGGCATCCTCCCCCCGCTTACGGAAGCGGCATGGGAGGCAGAGTTCGCCAAATACCGCCTCACCGCCGAATACCGCATCGAGAGCGGCCCGGCGGGCATGGACCTTGCCGCCTTCAAGTTCATCTTCTTCTGGGAGTGGTTCCACCGCATCCTCGGGCGGCTGATCGGGCTGGCCTTCCTGCTGCCGCTGATCGTCTTCGCGGTGCGCCGCGCGATTCCCGCCGGTTACGGCTGGCGGCTGGCGGCGATGTTCGCGCTGATCTGCGGGCAGGGGGCGCTCGGGTGGTACATGGTGTCCTCGGGCGTCGGCGAGACCGATCTCACCGACGTGAGCCATTTCCGCCTCGCGGCCCACCTGCTGACGGCGCTGTTCCTGCTGGCGGGCCTTGTCTGGACCGCGCGCGATCTCAGGCTGCTCGCCCGCAACCCCGCCGCGCGGCCCGCGCCGCTGACGGCGGGTGCGGCGCTGGCGGGCGGGGTGCTGTTCGTCCAGCTGCTGCTGGGCGCCTGGGTCGCGGGGCTCAATGCGGGCCATGCCGCCTATGACTGGCCGCTGATGAACGGGCGGCTGGTGCCGCAGGTGGACTGGTCGGGCGGGGTACTGTGGACGCTGACGCACGACCCCTTCCTGATCCAGTTCATGCACCGCTGGTGGGCCTGGGTCGCGGTCGCGGCGCTGGTGTGGCTGGCGCGGCGCGTGCGCAAGGCCGACCGCTTCGCCAGCCTTGCGGTGCATTCGGCCTTCGGCACGATGGTGCTGCTCGGCATCGCCACGGTGATGAGCGAGGTCTCCCTCTGGGTCGCTGCCGCGCACCAGCTGGTCGGCGCGCTGACCGTCGCGGCGACGGTGTGGGCGATGCATTCGGACGGCCTCGCGCGCAGGGCTGCGGCATGACCGCCGCGCTGGTGTGGTGCCCTTTCCCCGACGCGGAGAGCGCCCGCGCCGCCGCCGACGCGCTGCTCGACGAAAGCCTGATCGCCTGCGCCAACATCCTGCCTGCCATCGAGAGCCGCTTCGTCTGGGAGGGCGCCCGCGCCACCGGCAGCGAGGTCGGTGTGCTGTTCAAGACCACCGCCGAACGGCTCGATGACGTCGTCGAGCGTCTCGGCGAGCTGCACCCCTACGATACACCGGCGATCATCGGCTGGCGCGCCGACGCCGCGCATCCGGCGACGCTGGCATGGCTGGCGGGGAGCGTTCCGGGGTAGCGGTATTATTTTACCGTATCGCAGAACGGCGCTTTTGCTTGACTTTCACACCCCCTGACGACATTTGCGCCCCACTTCGCTCCCCCGGCCACGGCCAGGGCGGGTGATTCTTCCGGACATTCTCCGCGAAGCACAGTTTCGAACCAAGGACACATGCCATGAAGGCGCTCAGCAAGCAGACCCGGTCGATCAAACCGGCCGAGGTCGAAAAGAACTGGCACATCATCGACGCCGACGGCCTCGTCGTCGGCCGCCTCGCCGCGATCGTCGCCAACATCCTGCGCGGCAAGCACAAGCCGAGCTACACCCCGCACGTCGACTGCGGCGATCACGTTATCGTCATCAACGTCGAGAAGGTGAAGTTCACCGGCAACAAGATGGGCGACAAGGTCTATTACAAGCACACCGGCCACCCCGGCGGCATCAAGGAAACCACCCCGGCCAAGGTGCTGGGCGGGCGTTTCCCCGAGCGCGTGCTCGAGAAGGCTGTCGAGCGCATGATCCCGCGCGGCCCCCTCGGCCGCCAGCAGATGAAGGCGCTGCACCTCTATGCCGGCACCGAGCATCCGCACAACGGCCAGCAGCCGCAGGTGCTCGACGTCGCTTCCATGAACCGCAAGAACAAGGTGGCCGCATAATGGCTGACGAAACCACGACCGTCTCGGATCTCGCCGATCTCAAGGACATCGCCGCCGGCGTGCCCCAGGGCGACGCTGCCGAAATCGCCCGTGTCGCCGCCCCGCTGCGCGAACGCGAGATCGATGCCCAGGGCCGCGCCTACGCCACCGGCCGCCGCAAGGACGCGGTCGCCCGCGTGTGGGTCAAGCCCGGCACCGGCAAGATCACCATCAACGGCCGCGATCAGGAAACCTATTTCGCGCGTCCGACCCTGCGTCTGGTGATCAACCAGCCCTTCACCGTCACCGACCGCACCGGCCAGTACGATGTCGTCGCCACCGTGCGCGGCGGCGGCCTGTCGGGTCAGGCGGGCGCCGTGAAGCACGGCATCGCACAGGCGCTCAGCAAGTATGAGCCCGAACTGCGCAGCGCGGTGAAGGCCGAAGGCTTCCTCACCCGTGACAGCCGCGTGGTCGAGCGCAAGAAGTACGGCAAGGCCAAGGCCCGCCGCAGCTTCCAGTTCTCGAAGCGCTAAGCACTCTCCGGTTTCGGTACCCGGAAACATCGAGGGCGGCCCCCGCAAGGGAGCCGCCCTTCTTGTTGGGCAACGCCGCAGGAGCTCAGCGTTGCAGCAGCAGCATTCCGAAGGACAGGCCGGTGCCCGAGAAGAACACGGGCCACGACCAGTAGAACCGGACATCGGCCACATCGACAAGATGGATCGCCAGCGGCCCCGCGCTGGTCCCCTGCGAGCCGATCACCAGCGCGATGGCGGCGGAAAGGATCGCGCCGAACGTCAGGGCCTTGATCAAGTCCATTGCCATGTCCCCATGAGGGTCGGCCGCCTTGCCGGCGGCGAGCGGTTGAGCGGGGCAGGGCAGGGAAGGCCCGCTGTGCCGCGCCTTTCCGGGTCCGCGCCCCGCGGGTGATTTCACCAACAAAACCTTAATCCGGACGATAGAGGAAAGGTTAAGCACCGCCCCCGTCAGGTTACCGGGAGCGCGCCTGTCCCGGCCAGGCGCAGCGCGGTTTCGATCGACCCGCCGGGCGCGCAGTCGATCACCCGCCAGCTCGCCGGAGCCTCGTGCCTGAGCCGGGTCGAGAGCGTCCCCGTGCCGATCATCCGCATCGCGTGTCCGCCGCTGGTGCGCAGCTGGTCGAAGGGGACATGCACATGGCCCGAGATCACCGCATCGGCCCCCGCCGCCGCGATCTGCGCGAAGGCGGCATCGCCGCCGATGGTGGGATTGCCGGGCTTGCCCTCGTCACCGAGCAGCGGGTGGTGCGCGATGACGATGATCGTGCGCGGATCGCCGGCTTCCTTCAGCGCCGCAATCGCATCCACGGTCTGGCGCAGCGCGACCGGCTTCACCACGCCGTCAGACCACGGAAAGCGCGTCTGCGCCCGCACCGTCGTGCGCAGCGGGACCAGCACGACATCGGGCGATTCGAACCCGCCGCTCACCGCCGCGCGCAGGGCCTCGAAGCGGCGGAACGGATCGGTGAAACGCTCCCACGGGTTGTAATAGGGCATGTCGTGATTGCCCGGTTCGAGCACCACCGGCACCCCGAGGGAGGCGAACCATTCGCGCGCGGCGGCATATTCGGAATGCTTCGCGCGCTGGGTCAGGTCGCCGGTGCAGACGATCGCATCGGGGCGCTCGGCGGCGATCGCCGCGACCACGCTGTCGAGCGCGGCGCGGTCCTCGACGCCGAAGTGGACATCGCTGATGTGGAACAGGCGGGTCGGCATGGAGCCCCTATACCCGCCCGGTCAGGATAAGCCACGCCGCAGCGCCGTTGACGAAGGTGTAGACCCCGTAGGCCCAGGCATAGCCCGGCCACCCTTGCGTGGAGAGCAGCAGCGCGAAGAACAGCACCGCGAACTCGCTGATCAGGGCGGCGCGGCGGCCGAGCGTCTGGCTTGCGCTCGGCAGGCGGGCGAACATCGGGTGTCCGCGCTCGAACACCGCTCGGTTGATGGCGAAGTTAGCGATTCCCAGCAGGAAGATGATCGCGGTGGCGAGACCCATGAGCGCAGTATGGCGCTGCGCCGGTCGATTGGAAACCGCCATTTGTCGCCCCTTTCGCGCCATTGGTCCTGAAGCCCCCCCACCGGTCGAAGCGCAGCCGCGGGTTGATCGAAGGCCGGATGCGGGGGCCTGGGCAGGGGCGTATCAGGGGTTTCAGCAGGGCGCTTGGCTCCCCCCCGGATCGGACCCCCGCCGATCTCAAGACCCTGCGAGATGGAGGATAACGTGATGAAAACCCTTGCGAAGAATGTCACCCTCGGGCTGGCCGCGCTCGGCCTGGCAGGCACCGCCGTCAGCCCCGCCTTTGCCGGCGAGGTCCAGCGCATGACGATTGCGGTCCCGACCGAGGACCTCAACCTCGGCACCGCCGCCGGCCAGCGCACGCTCGACAACCGTATCGCCAAGGCGGTGCGCACGGTGTGCCGGACGACCAGCCTCGCCACCGGCTCCCGCGTCATGACGCAGGATGCGAAGGCGTGCCTCGCCAAGGCGCGCTCCGACGCCGCGCGGCAGGTCGCCACCCTGATCTCGAACGAGCAACGCGGCGGCTGAACCGCGCGCTTCTTTCCTGCGCCAACCTCGCGGCGCAGG
The DNA here is from genome assembly GCF_056868655.1 of Porphyrobacter sp. THAI-01a. Taxonomy (NCBI): domain Bacteria; kingdom Pseudomonadati; phylum Pseudomonadota; class Alphaproteobacteria; order Sphingomonadales; family Erythrobacteraceae; genus Porphyrobacter; species Porphyrobacter sp. THAI-01a. Next base: position 3,336,708 of record NZ_CP180579.1, read on the forward strand.
CGTTACGGCCCGAACCCTTCCAGTCCCTGGGGTTCGGGCCGTTTTTTGCGTGGGGTTCGACCACACCCCATCCGCACTCCTCATCTCCAAAGCTATGCAGCTATGCACTTATTGCGAGTCATTCGCAATTAAGGCTGGGTCAAGGTTGGGCTTGGCAGACCGACTGCACCTTCGATCGTGTTCCCCGACCGGTCGAAGACATTCAAAAAGCAGAGGAAACGGAGAGATGAAGAAACCCCTTGCGACACTCATCCTCGCTGCCGGATTGTCGGCGATGGCCGCCATGCCGGCCCAGGCCGAGACGGGCCGGGTCAAGCGGATCGCGGTCAGTTCGGCGTCCGTGACGACGGCCGATCTCGACCTCGGCACGCCCGAAGGCGAACGCAAGATGCGCGCGCGCGTGGCCAAGGCCGTGCGGGAGGTCTGCCGCGCCAGCGAGACAGAGACCGGTCACCGCGGCATGACCCGCGATGCCCGCGCCTGTCTCGCCAAGGCCCGTGCCAGCGCCGACCGGCAGGTCGCCGCCTTGCTGAGCGACGCGCAGCGCGGCGGCTAAGGTCGCGCGCGCATCCTCGCGCCGGCAACCCCGCGCCGGCGCAGGTGCCTCGGCCCGAACCCCACCGGTTGCCCGGGGTTCGGGCCTTTTTGCTGTGCCGCGCTGGCGGCTGCGCCAGCGCCGGTGGCACGGAGGGAAATTTACCGTCCTGCCATCGCCTTGACGCGGGCGAGGTAGGTACGACCGATGCGCAGGGCCTCGCCGTTCACCAGCTCCGCCGACCACACGCCGAGGCCGTCGTGGCGCAGACCGCGGATGTGGTCGCGGCGCAGGATCGTCGAGCGGTGGATGCGGATGAACTGTTCAGGATCGAGCCGTTCCTCCAGCCCCGCGATGGTCTGGAGCAGGAGGTAGGAGCGCCCGCTGTCGGCCCCGCCGACATGGAGGCGCACATAGTCGCGCTCGGCATCGATCTGGTGGACCTCGCTCACCGCGATGCGCAGCAGCTCCGAGCGATGCGGGACCCACAATTCGTCGAGATACCGGCTCGCCTTGTTGCGGCGCTGGCCACGGCGGGCCACGGCGCGCTCGATAGCGCGCTCCAGCCGGTCGGCGGAGACGGGCTTCAGCACGTAATCGACCGCTTCCAGATCGAAGGCCTCGACCGCGAAGTGGTCATGCGCGGTGACGAAGATCACCACCGGGGACTGCGGCTGTTCGGCGAAGTGGCGCGCCACGCCGAGGCCGTCGAGTTCGGGCATGGTCATGTCGAGCAGCACCAGATCGGGCTGGAGCTTTTCGGCGAGGCGCAGCGCGGCGGCGCCGTCGCTGGCGGTGCCGACCACGCGCACGGCGGGGATCTCGGCGCAGATCACCTGCACACGCTCGACCGCGAGCGGTTCGTCGTCGACGATCAGGGTGCGCAGTTCGGAGGTTTCGGTGTGCGTGTCAGTCATGGCGGCTCGTCTGCTGGCTCAGGGGTCGCGACAAGGGGATGCGGATCTCGGTGCAATAGCCCCCCGGAACGGGGGCAGAGGAAAAGCCGATGTCGGGGCCGAAGCGCGCCTCCAGCCGGTCGCGGACATTGGCGAGGCCGATGCCGAAGCCGTGGGTTGTGCCCTGCGGGACGCCCGGACCATCGTCACCGACGGTGATCACCAGCCTATCGAATTCCTCGCGCGCCGCCAACGTGATCGTCACGGGGCGCGAGACGGGGGAGACGGCATATTTGACCGAATTCTCGACCAGCGGCTGCAGGATCATCCCCGGCACGCGCGCCTCCTCGAGGTCGGCCGGCAGGTCGAAGACGCAGACCAGCCGCGTGGGAAAGCGCACCGCCTCGATATCGAGATAGAGCTTCTGGAGGTCGAACTCGTCGCGCAAGCTGACGTCGGCGGTCGGCTCGGTGGCGAGCGAGTGGCGGTAGAAGCGGCTGATCGTCTGGATCATCTTCTCGGCGGTCGCGGCCTTGCCCGTCATCACCAGCGCCGAAAGCGAATTCAGGGTGTTGAACAGGAAATGCGGGTTCACCTGATAGCGCAGCGAGCGCAGCTCGGCGGCCTTGGCGGCGGAGCGGAACTGTTCCTCGCGCCGCTGCGCCGCGCGCGCTTGCACCCCGGCGAGCAGGGCGAAATAGGTCGAGGCCCAGGCGAGCAGCAGGAAGTAGCGTCCGAGCGCGATGTCGAGCAGCTTGCGCCAGAAATCGGAATAGGTCTCGGCCTCCTCGATCAGCACGCTCTGCGAATCGACCACCTCGCCGTCGGCAGGTGCCTGCGCTCCGGCACCCGGCTGGGCGGGCGCAGGGCGGCGCACCGGCACGTCGATCAGCAGGTTGCCGCTCTCGTCTCGCCGCAGGTTGAGGTTGTAACGCTCGGCGTAGGCCTGGCGCTGGGCGAACTCGGTTTCCTTGAAGACGAGGTAATTGACCTGCCCGATGGCCAGCGCAATCGGCATGGCGAGCGCGATCGCGGCGGAAATCTTGAGCCACAGCGGGCGGTTGTCGAACAGGCGCAGCAGCAGCCAGAGCACCAGCGTCAGCAGCACGCCGATCGCCGTCACCAGCAGGCGCCGCCAGCCGAGCTCGAACTGCATGCCCAGATCCATCACCAGGCTGCGCACCGTGGTGAGGACGTAATAGGTCGCCCACAGCACCACCATCGAGAACAGCACGGTGCGGAATGACACGGTGGCGGCAGGCTCGCCGAGGGCGTCTTCGCTTGTCAGGGTTGTCGTCATTATGCCGGCAAGCGATAACGCCCCGCCGCGGCAATGGCTACCGGGCGGGGCGCATGTCGTCGGGCGGTAACGGGTCTTGGTCGAATGCTGAACGGATATTCAGGCTCGACCAACGGCACTTAATCCCGCGGGCGGATCATGTCCGAGGGCACGACCCAGGCCGCGAACTGCTCCTCGGTGAGCAGGCCCAGTTCGAGTGCGGCAGCCTTGAGCGTGGTGCCCTCCGCATGGGCCTTCTTGGCGATCTTCGCCGCATTGTCGTAGCCGATGTGGGGGTTCAGTGCCGTCACCAGCATCAGGCTCTCGTTGAGAAGCTGGGTGATGCGGGTGGTGTTGGCCTCGATCCCGACGACGCAATTGTCGGTGAAAGCGTGGGAGGCATCGCCGATCAGCTTCATCGACTGCAGCACGTTGTAGATGATCACCGGCTTGAACACGTTCAGTTCGAGATGCCCGTGCGATCCGGCGACGGTCACCGCCATGTGGTTGCCCATCACCTGCGCGCAGACCATGGTCATCGCCTCGCACTGGGTCGGGTTGACTTTGCCCGGCATGATCGAGGAGCCCGGCTCGTTGGCGGGCAGCGACAATTCGCCGAGGCCGCTACGAGGGCCGGAGCCGAGCAGGCGGATGTCGTTGGCGATCTTCATCAGGCTGACGGCGAGCACGTTCAGCGCGCCCGAAATCTCCACCATCGCATCATGCGCGGCGAGCGCCTCGAACTTGTTGGGTGCGGTCACGAAGGCATGGCCGGTCTCGGCGGCGACTTCCGCCGCGAAGGCGACATCGAACCCGACCTTGGCGTTGATCCCCGTACCCACGGCGGTTCCGCCCTGTGCCAGTTCGAGCACGCGGGGCAGCGCGGCCTCGACGCGCTTGATCCCGTAGGCGACCTGCGCGGCATAGCCCGAGAACTCCTGCCCCAGCGTCATCGGGGTCGCGTCCTGCAGGTGGGTGCGGCCGATCTTGACGATGTCGGCGAACTCCTTCGCCTTCGCATCCAGCGCGCCGTGGAGCTTCTTCAGGGCAGGCAGCAGGTTGTCGAGCGCCTCGACCGCCGCGGCGATGTGCATCGCGGTCGGGAAGGTGTCGTTCGACGACTGGCCCATGTTGCAGTGGTCGTTGGGGTGGACGGGCGACTTGCCGCCCTTCTTGCCGGTGAGGATCTCGTTCGCGCGGCTCGCGATCACCTCGTTGGCGTTCATGTTCGACTGGGTGCCGCTCCCGGTCTGCCACACCACCAGCGGGAACTGGTCGGCGAGCGTCCCGTCGATCACCTCGCGCGCGGCCTTGACGATCGCCTCGCCGATCCCGGCATCGAGCACGCCCAACTTCATGTTGGCCTTCGCCGCCGAAAGCTTCTGCACGCCCAGCGCGCGGACCAGCGCCGGAGGCATCTTCTCCCCGCCGATCGGGAAGTTGACGATGCTGCGCTGCGTCTGCGCGCCCCAGTGGACATGGGCGGGAACCGCCACCTCGCCCAGCGAATCGGTCTCGATCCGCACGTCACCGCCATTCGTCGCCATGTCACTCATCGAAGCCATCCCTCTCTAAGTCGAATTCAGCCCCACAGGGTTTGGCGCTCCCCTAAGCACCGGCGCGCGGTTTGGTCAAAGGCGTAAAATCGCGGCGGCTCCGGTCGCGCACACTCGCCCAAAGGCCTTGGAACCGGTGCCCCACGCGTTTAAGGAGAGGGTTGACGGACTGTATTGCGTTCCTAATACAGTATCACCAAGAGAACATGACCACCATGACGACGACCCTTCCCGACACCCATGTCGCCCGCCGCGCGATGATCGACAGCCAGCTGCGCACCAGCGGCGTCAACGAGGAATATGTGCTGGCCCGCATGCTCGCCGTCCCGCGCGAGGACTTCCTGCCCGCCGACAAGGCCGCGCTGGCCTATATCGACCGCGCCGTGTCGCTCGGCGCCCAGGGCCACCTCGCCGCGCCGCTGTTCTACGGCAAGCTGCTGGCCGAGGCCGCCCCGTCCCCGGATTCGCGGGTTCTCGTGGTGAGCGGCGGCACCGGCTATCTCGCCGCCCTGCTGCGCCCGCTCGTCGCCGAACTGACCGAGATCGACGCCGCCGAGGCCGTTGCCGGCACCGGGTCGGGCTCCTATTCGCTGATCGTGATCGACGGGGCGATCGAACGTCTGCCCGACAACCTCGCCGCACAGCTTGCCGAGGGCGGCGACATCGTCACCGGTCTGCTCCTGCGCCAGGTCACCCGCCTCGCGAGCGGTCGCAAGATCGCCGGAACGGTCAATCTCCAGCCGGTCGAGGATCTCGGCATCCCCGTGCTCCACGCCTTCGACGCGCCGAAGGGCTGGACCTTCGCGTGATCTTCAACACCGCCTCGCTGCGGCTGGCCGGCACGGCGAGCCTGCTCGCGCTGCTGGCGCCGGCCGCGCCCGCCGCGGCCGACAACCTGCGCGAGGCGCTCGTGGGTGCCTACAACACCAACCCCACGCTCGAGGCCGCGCGCGCCAACCAGCGCGCCACGGACGAGAACGTGCCGATCCAGCGCGCGCAGGGCCTTCCCTCGCTCGCGGTGCAGGCCACCCATATCGAGTTCATCCAGCAATCGGCCAACGCCTTCACCGCGCCAGAGCGTAACCTCGGCGTCAACGTGCAGATGCTGGTGCCGGTCTACTCGGGCGGTGCGGTGCGCAACGCCATCGCCGCCGCCAAGGAGCGGGTCGAGGCGGGGCAGGCCGACCTGCGCAACACCGAAAGCACGCTCTTCGCCAACGTGGTCGCGGCCTACATGGACGTGCTGCGCACCGAGGCGCTGGTGGCGCTCGCGACCAACAACGTCGCGGTGCTGCGCACCAATCTCGAGGCGACCAGCGACCGCTTCCAGATCGGCGACCTGACCATCACTGATGTCGCCCAGTCGCGCTCGCGCCTCGCGGTGGCGGAGGGCGACCTTCAGACGGCACAGGCGAACCTCATCGCCGCGCGCGAGACCTATATCCGCCTCGTCGGCCAGGCCCCGGGCGAGCTCGACGCGCCGCCGCCGCTCCCCGGGCTTCCGGCGACCGTGGGCGAGGCGATCGTCAGCGCGCTGGAGAACAACCCCAACCTCGATGCCGCCAAGCAGCGCGCCGAGGCCGCCGGGTTCGACACCAAGGCCGCAGGCGCCGGACGGCTGCCGACCGTGGGCGTCTTCGTCAACGGCGACTACAGCGACTTCTTCGGCACGCTCGGCGGCCCGATCTCGGCCAATTTCGCCCAGAGCGAAAAGACCGCCAATGCCGGCGTGCGCGTCACGATTCCGCTGTTCCAGGGCGGCCTTCCCGCTGCCCGCCAGCGCCAGGCCGGCGCGCGCGAGAGCGCCGCGCTCGAGGACGTGATCGCCGCCGAACGCCAGATCATCGCCGAGACCCGTTCGACCTGGTCGAACTGGCAGGCCGCCAATGCCGTGATCAAGAGCGCGCAGGCGGCGGTCGAAGCTGCCGAGCTCAGCCTCGAGGGGCTGCGGGCCGAGAACTCGATCGGCAACCGCCAGGTGCTCGACGTGCTCAATGGCGAGCAGGAACTGCTCAACGCCCGCGCCCAGCTGGTGACCGCGCGGCGCAATGCCTATGTCGCCGGCTTCAACCTGCTGGCGCTGATGGGCCGGGCCGAAGCGCGCGATCTCAATCTCGACACCGGCGGGCCGCTCTACGATCCGCAGGTCAATGCCGACCGGGTCAGCAGCAAGATGTGGGACTGGGACCGCGATCCCGAACCCGAACCGAAATCGACCCGAACCGTTGACATTCCCCCCGCCGACGCAATGATCGGCCCGCAATTGCTCCCCGGCGAGTGAATCCGGTCCCGATTCGGGACGAGGCCGGGGTAGAGGGTACGAGGCAGGTTATGGCGCAGGACGGCGAAGCTTCGGTCGAGGAAATCCTCGAATCGATCAAGAAGGTGATCGCGCGCGACAACCGCGCCGGCGCGCTCGAAGCGCGGCGCCGGCGGATGCTCGTGTCGGAGGACGACAACGCCCCGCCCGCCCCGCTCGCCCGCACCCACAAGGTCCGCGACGAGGAAGAGGTGCTCGACCTCGCCGATCTCGAAGTGGCCGAGGAACCCTCTGCCGTGCCGCTCGCCGCCGCCGATGAAACCCCGCTGATCGCCGCGCAGGTGCGCGATGCGATGCAGGAGAACCTCGCCGCGCTCGCGATGCTGGCCGAACCGCCCGCGCGTCCGCAGATCGTGCGCCAGGGCGAAACCTCGCTCGAGGGCCTGACCCGCGAGCTGCTGCGCCCGATGCTGGCCGAATGGCTGGAGGCGAACCTGCCGGCGATGGTCGAAAACCTCGTGCAGGCCGAAATCGCGCGGATCGTCGGCAAGCGCCGCTAAGGTCTGGCAATGGCGGGACGGGGGGAGTAATCCCGCCGTCATGCGCATTCTTCCCGTTTCCGGCGCCGTGATCGCCGCCGCCCTGCTCGCCGCCGCACCGCTGTCGGCGCAAGCCCCTTCCGCCATTCCCGGCGTGACCGCCGCGCCGATGAGCGCCGAGGATCTCGTCACCCTGCCCCGCCTCGGTGCGCCCGCGGTCAATGCCGAGGGGACGCTGGCGGTCTATTCCGTGACCGTCACCGACGCGGAGACGCTGAAGCGCAGCCCGGCCCATTACCTGATCGACCTCGCCAGGCCCGGCGCGGCGCCGGTGCCGCTCGCGATCGCGATCCGTGCTTCGGGCCTTGCCTTCGGCGCCGACGGGGCGCTCTATTTCCTCAGCAGCGAGCACCCTGACGGCGCGGGCGCGGAGGCGCGCGGGCGGGTGTGGCGCGTCACGCTCGGCAAGGACGGCGCCGCCGGTGCACCGCAACTGGTCGCCGGTTTCCCCCATGCCGACATAGCCGGGTTCAAACTCGCGTCGACCGGCGATGCCATCGCCGTGTGGGGCGAAGTCCCGCGCGAATGCCGGACCTTCGGCTGCGCCGATGCCACGGCACGCTATCTCCCCGGCCCCGGCAGCGGCCGGCTCTATGACGGTTCGGACGGCTTCGTGCGCCACTGGGACCGCTGGGCCACCCCGGGGCTCCACAACCGCATCTTCGTTTTCGGCCTCGCGGACGGCAGAGTGGTGGGCGACGGCGTGCCGGTCGACGGCGATGACCCCGCCACCGGCCTCGTAGCCGACACCCCGACGATGCCTTTCGGCGGCGGCGAGGAGATCGCCTTCTCGCCCGATGCCGAGCAGCTCTACTTCACCGCGCGCAAGGCCGACGGCGCGGAGCCGGGATCCACGAATCTCGACATCTATGTCTCGGACCTGCTCGGCGCACCCCCGCGCAATCTGACGGCCGACAACACCGCGACCGACACCACCCCGGCAATCTCGCCCGATGGCCGCTATCTCGCCTGGCTGGCGATGGACCGGCCGACCTACGAAGCCGACCGGCTCTCGATCCGTTTGATAGACTTCCATACCGGCGAAACCCGCAACCTGACGAAGGACACCGACCTCTCCTTCGCCAGCCTCGCCTGGGCGCCCGACGGCAAGCACCTGATCGCCACGGCGCAGAAGGTGCTCGACACCCCCGCCTTCCGCATCGACATCGCCACGGGCAAGGTCACCGAACTCAATCTGATGGCGGGGAACGAGGCGCATATCGCCAATCTCGTGCCGCTGCCGAAGGGCGGGGCGCTGTTCACCCGCGATTCGCTCGGCGCGCCGGCGGAGCTGTTCCTGTCGGACGGCATGGGGCAGGCCCGCCCGCTCACCGATGTCGCCACCACCCGCATGGGGCAGATGGCCAACATCGTCACCCGCCGCTTCAGCTTCACCGGCGCGAACGGGGACACGGTGTGGGGCCAGATCACCCGCCTTGCCGACCAGACCGGGCCGATCCCGGCGATCCTCTACATTCACGGCGGGCCGCAGGGGAGCTTCAACGACGCCTGGTCGAACCGCTGGAACCCGCGCGTCACCGCCAGCCAGGGCTATGCCGTGATCTCGGTCGATTTCCACGGCAGCACCGGATACGGGCAGGCCTTCACCGACGCGATCAACAAGGACTGGGGCGGGGGGCCGCTGGAGGATCTCCAGAAGGGCCTCGAGGCCGCATTGAAGCTCGACACCCAGATCGACGGCAGCCGCGCCTGCGCGATGGGGGCGAGCTACGGCGGCTACATGGTCAACTGGATCGCCGGCAACTGGCCCGAGCGCTTCAAGTGTATCGTCCAGCACGACGGCATCTTCGACATGCGCTCGATGTATTATTCGACCGAGGAACTGTGGTTCCCGCGCTGGGATTTCGGCGGCTCCTACGAAGAGGCGCGCGATACCTACGAGAAGTGGAACCCGGCGAACCACGTCGCCAAGTGGAAGACGCCGATGCTGGTCGTCACTGGCCAGCAGGATTTCCGCGTGCCCTACACGCAGGGGCTGATGAGCTTCACCGCCCTTCAGGAGCGCGGCATCCCGTCGCAATTGCTGGTCTTCCCCGACGAAAACCACTGGGTGCTGGGCGCGAAGAACTCGCTGCAGTGGCACCAGACGGTGTTCGCCTGGCTCGATCGCTGGCTGAAGCGGGACGGCGGAAATTGAGCCGGCAGGAACTCGAATCCGCGCGCCATTCGCTCGGCAAGCATTTCGGCGATCCGGCGCAGGGCACCGCGATCACCCGCCACATCATGCTCTGCGCCCTCTCGGAAAAGCAGAAGTGCTGTTCGAGGAAGGAGGGCGAGGAGGCGTGGAGCTACCTCAAGGGGCGGCTCAAGGAACTGGGGCTGGTCGGCCCGCAGCGCGGCGCGGAGAGCAAGCGCGGACCCGGCGGCGGGGTGCAGCGCACCAAGGCCGATTGTCTCCAGATCTGCGCCGCAGGGCCGGTCGCGGTCGTGTGGCCTGACGGGATTTGGTACCACTCGTGCAGCCCGAAGGTGCTCGAACGGATCATCCAGGAACACCTGATCGGGGGGGTGCCGGTGGAGGATTACCGGCTCATGCCGAAGGACTAGTCCTCCTTCGGGCTCCAGAACTCGTCGCGGCCCGGCATCTGGTTGTCGACGGATTCGTCGTGGCCGGTGCCGTTTGAGAGGAACACCAGCCCCATCAGCCCGCCACCGAGCAGCATCGTCAGGCTGATGCCCAGCGCCACCGCGATGTAGAAGTGGACCGAGATCGCCCCGTTGAAGGCGAACAGCAGGCCCATCGCGATGCCCACGGTCAGCACCGTCGCGGCGAGCAGCCATTTCATGATCTGGCGATAGCGCGCCCAGGCATGGGCGGCGTTCACGGGATCCTCGAGCGGGGATTTGCGGGTCATGCCTCCCGACATGGCGCGCGCGTGGCCGCATTGCAACGCGCGAAAGCCGCAAGGGACGCTGCGTGCGGCGCACGCCGCCGCCGAAACGCATGTTGCGACGGGCAGATTCGCCTTTCCGCCGCAAACGTGTCACCTCCACAAGTGGAGAGTGAGGGAGTCGTCATGAACATTGCCCAGATCATCGCCCGCCGCGCCGCATCCGACATCATCGCCTGCGATTGCCACACCCCGGTATCCGAGGTCGTAGAGACCCTCGCCACCCGCCGCATCGGCGCCCTGCCGGTGATGCGCGATGGCCGCGTGGTCGGGATCGTCTCCGAACGCGACGTGATCTACCGCCTCGCGGACCGGGGCAGGGAATGCCTCGATGTGCCGGTGGAGGAGATCATGACCTCGCCCGCGGTGACGGTCGAACCCTCGACCACCATCGACGAGGCGCTGGGCATGATGACACGCCGCCGTTTCCGCCACTTCCCGGTGGTCGACAATGGCGCGCTGGTCGCCTTCATCTCGATCGGCGATCTCGTGAAGCACAAGATGGACGAGGTGCAGCACGAGGCCGAGGCGCTGCGCAACTACATCCAGGCGGTGTGACCCTTGAGTCGGGGCGGCGCGCACCCTAGATTGCAGGCATGAGCGCCGAACCCCTGATCCTCACCCCTGCCGCCGCCAGGCGGGTCGCCCTGATCGCGCAGAAGCAGTCGCGCCCCGCGATCCTGCGCCTTGCGGTCGAGGGCGGGGGCTGTTCGGGCTTCCAGTACAAGTTCGACCTCGCCGAGGGGCCGGAAGCCGACGACAGCGTCTCGGAGACCGACGGAGTGAGGCTGGTGGTCGATCCGGTCAGCCTCGATCTCATCGCCGGGAGCACGGTGGATTTCGTGGAATCGCTGGGCGGCGCGGCCTTCAAGGTCGAAAATCCGCAGGCCGCCGCAGGCTGCGGCTGCGGGGCGAGCTTCGGGATCTAACGCGAACCTCCGTTCGCCCTGAGCTTGTCGAAGGGCCGTCCTTTCTTCTAGCGTTGGCCCGAAGAAGAAGGGCAGGGCTTCGACAAGCTCAGCCCGAACGGAAAAAAGATGAAAATCGCCACCTACAACATCAACGGCATCAAGGCGCGCCTGCCGCGCCTTCTCGAGTGGCTCGAGGAAACCCGCCCGGCGGTCGCCTGCCTGCAGGAGATCAAGTCGCAGGACGAAGGCTTCCCCGCGGCCGAGATCGAGGCGCTGGGCTATGCGGTCCTCACCCACGGGCAGAAGGCCTTCAACGGGGTCGCGATCCTGGCCGATAGCCGCGCGGGCCACACGCTGACCGAGCTGCAGCGCGGGCTCGGCATTCCCGGCCCCAACGAGGGAGACGAGGAGCAGGCGCGTTATCTGGAGGCGGATGTATCGGGCATCCGCATCGCCTGTCTCTACCTGCCCAACGGCAACCCCCATCCGGGGCCGAAGTTCACCTACAAGCTCGCGTGGATGGCGCGGCTGCGGGAACGGATGGCGGAGATTTGGGCGGCGGAGATTCCGGCGGTGGTGCTCGGGGATTTCAACGTCATCCCGCATGACGACGATGTGTGGTCGGTGAAGGCGATGGCAAGCGACGCGCTGATGCAGCCCGAAAGCCGCGCCTCCTATGCGCGGCTGCTGGCGGACGGGTGGGTCGATGCGATCCGCACCCACAACCCGCGCGGAGGGGTGTGGACCTACTGGGACTATCAGGCGGGCGCGTGGCAGCGCGATCACGGCTTCAGGATCGACCACATCCTGCTCTCGCCCGAATGCGCCGACCGGCTCGAGGCCTGCGGCATCGACAAGAGCTATCGCGGCCGCGAGAAGGCGAGCGACCACACGCCGGTCTGGGTGCGCCTGAAGGCTTGATCCTCGCCGAGTCTCGCCCTTGCGGGCGATCGGCTGCGGGCGCCCGTTCGGGCTTGCGGCGCTACGCGCCGTACCCCGCCCTCAAGTAGCGACGCGGTAGGGCAACAAAGGCGCCGCGAGGATTATCTGTAAAAGATATGCGTGTCGATCTGCGCCAGCCGCGTCTTGGTGCGGCTCCAGCCCGGCTTCACGTAGCGGGCGTGGAAGAACACGGCACCTTCCGCCCCGGACTCCCACAGACCCCGGTGCGCGATCTGCGCGACCGCGACGGCGCGCTCCCATGCGGGCGAGCCTTCGCGCACGGCCGGCATCCGGCTTCCGCGCATGAAGGAGAACTGACCCGGCTGGGCGACGACCCCGCAATAGGAGCGCGGGAAGCGGCCATCCTCGGTGCGGTTGATGATGACCTGCGCCACCGCCAGCTGGCCCGCCAGCGGCTCACCGCGCGCCTCGAAATAGACCGCACCCGCGAGACAGCGCATCTCGCTGTCCATCGGCGCGTCGGTGTCGATCATGCCGACCAGCTCGTGGAGCGATCCGGCTTCGGTGAGGACAGGGGTCTCGGCGGGCGCTTCGGAGGGCAGCGGCTGCACCACTTCCTCGGAGACGAAGATGACCGGCTCGGGGACCAGTTCGAGGGCCTCTGCGGGAGCGACAGGCACTCCGGTGGCGGCCTCGGCGAGGGCGGCGGCATTGCGGCCGCCCGGGAACAACGTGGTTGCGACAGCCACAGCGGCGATCGCGACGAAGGTGGTGGTCTTGCGACGCATCAATACTACAAATCGGGCGGTGAGCGCGCACAGGCGCAGGCGGGAACCTGATCCGGACCGTTACGGGATAGGGGGGTTCGAAGAAGCCTGCCGGCCGCTCCCCGTCTGCGTGCTGGTCGATACGGCCGGATTGCCGTCCTGCCAGCCTGCGCGAGGAATTGGAGCGGGCCTCTGGCGGCACCTGCCGTTTACGTCAACGCAATTCGTCGAGCCCTGCGACGAACCGTTCCGCATCCGCGATATCAACCTCGATCAGCCACATATCGCTGTCCTGATGGCGGCGGCGGGCCAGATATTCGGGGAATTCCTGCGGGTTATCAGGGTTCTCCCGCTTCGCAGCAAGAAACTTGCGCGATCCGTCGAGCTGCGGCATCCTTTCGTAAAGCACCGCGCCCGCACCGCGATAGAGGGTTACCAGGAGGATTGTCCCCGCATCCCGCTCGCCCTTGGCAAGCACCGTGGCGAAGCCGCCCTGCGCCTCGGCGAGGCGGAGAATCGCGCTTGCCTCGAGGTGCGCGGGCAGGCGGTCCTGCATCCGCTAGAGCCCCGAAGGGCCCGCCGCGGCATACCCGGGCAGGCTGGAGAGCGCGATGCGGCTGCGCATGAAGGTGCCGGTGCCGCGCCCGATCTCCTCGCCCTCCTCGTCCACCAGCCGCGCCTCGGCGACGAAGACGCGGCGGCGCCCGCTGACCCAGCGCCCCTCGGCGGTCACCTGCCCGGCGCGAACCGGCTTGGTGAAGTGAAGGTTGAAGCTGGTGGTCAGAAGGAAGCGGTCGGTCGCCAGCGTGTTGGCGGCATAGAAGGCCGCATCGTCGAGCATCTTGAAATAGATCGTCCCGTGCGCCGCGCCGGCGGCGTGGTAATCCTCGGGTGTGACGGTGAAGGTCAGCCGCGAGCGGCCCTCGCACGGGATGTGCAGCGCGCTCGCGAACTTGGTGTTGACCGGCGCCGAGGCATAGAGCCGCTCCAGAGCCCGGTAATGCTGCTCGGCACCGCTTGCCGGAGGAAGTCCGTCACCGTGGGCCATCGTCACGCGTCGGAAGGATCAGGCTGCGTCGCGCAGGAACTGGTTGGTCAGCAGCGCATAGGCCGCCTCGGTATCGGGCGCGTCGGCGAGCATCTGGAGCATCGTCTCGTCACGCGTCAGGCGCGAGATCGCGGCGAGGGCGTGGAGGTGCGTCGCCCCGGCGTTCTCGGGCGAGACCAGCCCGCACACCAGCGTCACGGGCCGCGCATCGGCGGCGGCGAAATCGATCGGCGTCTCGAGCCGGATCAGCGCCATCGAGGGGCGGCGGATGTCCTTCGAGCGGCAGTGCGGAATCGCCACCCCGCGCCCGAAGCCCGTGCTCCCCAGCGCTTCGCGCGCCTCGAGATTCTCGAGCACCTCGTTCTCGTCCAGCCCGTAGGCGTGGGCGAGCAGCTGCGCCGTGCGCGCCAGCACCTTCGGCTTCGAATCGAGCCGGGCGAAGGCGATGGCCTGAGGTGAAAGAGCGAGGTTGACGTCCATTGTCCCAACAATCCCGGAAGAAAACGCGCCCCCCATCGGCACGGTGGCGAAAGTCCGGACCGGTCGCGCCCCCGAAAGGCACCGCCGGGCCGGGGCGGAGCCCCTCCTGCTGCCGCCGCCTGGGCCTTTGCGAAGAGGGGCCTTGCCGTAACGGCAGGCGGCTCTTCAAGCCCTATCTCGGCTCGACCCAACCGATCGAGCCATCGGCGCGCCTGTAGACCATATTATGCCGTCCGGTGCCAGCGTTTTTGAAAAACAGGGCGCCGGTGTTCCTGAGGTCGAGCATCATCACCGCGTCGGCGACGCTGGCGGTGGGGATGTCGACGCGGGTCTCGGCGATCACCAGCGGGGCATCGGCGACGACTTCCTCCTCCTCGTCCTCCTCGACGGCGAAGATGGTGTAGGCGGCCTCCTCCTCGCCGCGGGCGTGATCGGCCTGCTCGTGGCGGTCGGTCAGGCGGCGCTTGTAGCGGCGGAGCTGCTTCTCGATCTTGCCGACCGCGTCGTCGAAGGCGACGTGCGCATCATGCGCGGTCCCCTGCGCCTTGAGGATCAGGCCCTGCATCACGTGGGTGACGATGTCGCAGGTGAAGGCCCCCGCGGGCGCCTTGCCGAAGGTCACCTGGCTGGAAAGCGCGCGGTCGAAATACTTGTCGACGATCGCGCCGAGCCGCTCGCTCGCATGTTCCTGCAAGGCGGCGCCGGTGTCCATCTGGTGGCCGGAAATCCGAATATCCATGAAGCGTGTTCCTCCCGTCGGTGATGAGGATCCCAGTGGTGGTGTGACGGTGCGATCGTTGCGCTTGAGCGGACTTCAGCTGGCCCAGATCGCATCCGTGATCCCGGCAATGAATGCACGGTGTCGTTCCAGCTCCTCCGGGCTGGCAACATGGGGGCGGGGTTCGCGCCGGGGCCGGTCCGTGGACGGACGGTACCAGGGCACGTTGGTGACGCTTGTCGCGACATGGGCGGGGGCGGCGTCCCCGGGGGCGAGGCCGAGGCCGATCTGCCGCCCGCCGGTCAGCTCGACATAGACCTGCGCGAGCAGTTCGGCATCGAGCAGCGCGCCGTGCTTGACGCGGTGGCTCCGGTCGATCCCGTAGCGGGTGCACAGCGCATCGAGGCTGAGCTTGGCGCCGGGGTGCTTCCTGCGGGCGATGGCGACGGTGTCGACCATCCGCTCCATGCCGATGGCCGCGCGGCCCGCCAGTTCCAGCTCGTTGTTGAGAAAGCCGAAGTCGAACCCGGCATTGTGCGCCACCAGCGGGGCATCGCCGAGGAATTCCAGCAGTTCGTCCGCCAGTTCGGCAAAGCGCGGTTTGGTGGCGAGGAACGCGGCGCTGAGGCCGTGGACCCGCTCGGCTTCCACCGGCATGTCGCGATCAGGGTTGAAATAGGCGTGGAAGGTGCGGCCGGTCTCGACCCGGTCGATCATCTCGATGCAGCCGATTTCCACCATGCGGTCCCCGGTCTTGGGGTCGAGCCCGGTGGTTTCGGTGTCGAAGATGACCTCACGCATTTGCAGGACTATCCTCCCATCCCGGGCGACATGCAAGCGCTCGCTGCAATCAAAGTGACGCAATCAGCGCGGCCACCTGGGCGCGGGTTTCCGCGAGGCTGGTGCCGGTGTCGATGACGTGATCGGCGCGTTCGCGCTTCTCGGAATCGTGGAGCTGGAGGCCGAAGATGTGCTCGAATTTCTGCTCCGTCATGCCCGGGCGGGCGAGAACACGGGCGCGCTGGACGGCCTCGGGGGCGGAGACGACCACGATCGTGTCGACCGTAGAATGCCCGCCGCGCTCGAACAGCAGCGGGATGTCGAACACCACCGCGCGCTTGTCGGCGTGCTGTTCGAGGAAGGCGGCGCGCTTCGCGGCGACGGCAGGGTGGACGATCGCCTCGAGCCGCGCGAGCGCGGCCTTGTCGGCAAAGACCTGATGCCCCAGCCGGTCGCGGTCGACGCCCTCGGGGCCGGTCGATCCCGGGAAGGCCTGTTCGATCGCCGGGACGAGCTCGCCGGCCGGCCCCTGCATCGCGCGCACCTCGGCGTCGGCGTCGAACACCGGGATTCCGGCCTCGGCGAACATGGCGGCGACGGTCGATTTGCCCATGCCGATGGAACCGGTGAGGCCGATGATCTTGGGGCGGGTCATGTGGTGAGCAACTCGCGCAGTTCGGCGTCATGTTCCCGCGGAGCGGGCTGGCCGAAGAATCTCTCGAAGGCGACCGCCGCCTGGCCGATCAGCATGGCGAGCCCGTCGATGGTGCGATGCCCCCGCGCGCGGGCGCCTTGCAGGAAGGGCGTGTCGAGCGGGGCCGTGACGATGTCGTAGGCGATGCTCCTCGGCGGGGCATGGCTCCAGTCGAAGGGCAGGGGCGGCTGCCCGGCCATGCCGAGGCTAGAGGCGTTGACCACGAGATCGAGGCAGCCCTCGCGGTCGTCGAAGGCGAAGTCGGTCGGGCCGGCGAAGTGGGCGAGGGGAGGCGTGTGGTGCTCGCCGCCGGGTGCGAGCTCGTCGAGCAGGGCGCGCGCCTTGCCCGGATCGCGCGCCGCGACCACCAGCGTGAAGCCGTGCCCCGCCAACGCGGCGATGATCGCGCGGGCCGCGCCGCCGGTGCCGATGATGCGGGCCATGCGGAAATAGTGGGTCTTGGCGAGTTCGCCCGCCAGCGGCTCGAGGAAGCCCGCCGCGTCGGTATTGGTGCCGGTCATCGCGATGTCGTTGCCATGTCGTACCACGGTGTTCACCGCCCCGATGGAGTCCGCAGGCGGGTCGATGCGGTCGAGCAGCGGCATGATCGCCTGCTTGTGCGGCATGGTGACATTGCACCCGCGCCAGTCGGGATCTTCCCGGCGAGCGGCGAGGTAGGCGGGGAGCTGGTCGGGGATGACGTGGCAGGCGCGGTAGTCGGCCTCGATCCCGAGCTTTCCGAGCCAGAAATTGTGGATTTTCGGGGACTTGGACTGGGCGATGGGATCGCCGATCACCTCGGCATAGGGCTTGGTCACGCGAGCAACACCCCTTCCTCGCGCAGGGCTCCAAGCAAGGGCAGCAGCGGCATCCCGAGGACGGTGAACTGGTCACCCTCGATGCTCTCGAACAGCTGCACTCCCGGCCCCTCGATCCGGAAAGCCCCTACGGTATGGCCGATGGCGGGCCATTCAAGTCTCAGATAATGTTCGATGAATTCCTCGGACAGCGCGCGGACATGCAGGCGTGCGCAGCTGGCATGGCTCCACAGGCACCCCCCATCCTGCACCAGCGCGGCGGCGGAGTGGAGCTCCATCACCTTGCCCGAGAAGAACCGCAGGTGCTCCCCCGCCTCCTCGCGGCTGCGCGGCTTGTCGAAGCGGCGACCGGCGCAGACCACGAGGGAATCCGAGCCGATAACAAGGGCTTGCGGGTGCAGAGCCGCCACCGCCGCGGCCTTGGCCACGCTCAGCGCCTCGGCCACTTCGGCAGGGGAGGCACCCGCGAGGTCCGCCTCCACCGCCCGCTCGTCGATATCGGCGGGAATGCTTTCGTAAGCCACGCCGGCAGCATCAAGCATCGCCCGGCGCGAGGCGGATTTGCTGGCGAGAATCAGGGGGTTAGTCATATCGGCTTGCCTTCGCCGCTCTCGCCCGCCGGCCGCCGGTCGCGCTCCTGCGCGAGCCGGATGATCGCCGCCGCGGTCTCCTCGATCGAGCGGCGGGTGACGTCGATCACCGGCCAGCCATTGTCCCCGAACATCCGCCGCGCGAATTGCAGTTCGGCCTTGACGCGGTCGTTGTCGACATAGGCGGTCTCGGTTGCTTCATTGAGCGATAACAACCGGTTGCGCCTGATTTGAATCAGTCGCTCGGGGCTCGTCGTCAGCCCCACCACCAGCGGATGCCTGAGGCCGAACAGCGCCTTGGGCGGCGGGCTCTCGACCACCAGCGGGATGTTCGCCACCTTGTAGCCGCGGTTGGCGAGATAGATCGAGGTCGGCGTCTTGGACGAGCGCGAGACCCCGACCAGCACGATATCGGCCTGCTCCCATTCCTCGTGGGCGAGGCCATCGTCATGGGCGATGGTGTACTGGATGGCGTCGACGCGCTTGAAATAGGTCTCGTCCATCATGTGCTGGCGGCCCGGGCGGCCATGCGCCTCCTGCCCCAATTGCGCCTCGAGCGCAGCGGTCACCTGGTCGAGCACCGGCACCGCGGGCAGGCCGAGGTGGCGGCAATGCTCCTCGAGCCGCTTTCTCGTTTCGGGGTTCACCAGCGTGTAGAGCACCAGCCCGGGATGCGCGGCGAGATCGGGGACGATCCGGTCGAGATGCTGGAGCGAGCGCACCATTGGCCAGAAATGGCGGTTCACCGTCGGATTGTCGAACTGCGCGAGCGCCGCCTTGGCGATCATCTCCAGCGTCTCGCCGGTCGAATCCGATACAAGATGCAGGTTCAATCGGTTCATGATTCGCCGCTGGCTTGCGCCGCTGGCGGCGCCTGTGGACAGATCGCCGCATAAACCACGGGAGGGGCTGGCGGACAAGCGGGGGAGGGATTTTCCTGCCCGCTCTCGGCTTTTTCGCGCGGCGATTTGCGCACACGGGACAAGTTTTGTCGACAGGCTGGGAAGAGTGGGGATAAAGCTCGCTTGACGTCCAATCCGTGCGGATTCGATGGGGGCTGAATCCACTGGGGCATTTCGGGCAAACCGGGCAGAGGCCGGTAATTCCCGCTTTCCACAGGGCCAACAGACTCCATCATTCCTTTTATAACTTGAATTGATTTGCTCTAAGGAACGCCATGCCCGGTCCGCTTCTCGATACACTCAAAGGTGTCCGCCAGCCTGTCGCCCCCGTGTGGCTCATGCGCCAGGCGGGGCGCTATCTTCCCGAATATCGTGAGCTGCGGGCGGAGAAGGGCGGCTTCCTCGAACTGGTCTACGACAGCGAAGCCGCGGCCGAGATCACGGTGCAACCGATCCGGCGCTTCGGGTTCGACGGGGCGATCCTGTTCTCCGACATCCTGATCGTGCCGCATGCGATGGGGCAGGGGCTGACCTTCGCCGCCGGTGAAGGCCCGCACCTTTCGCCGACGCTGCTCGAGGTCGGGCTGGAGTCCTTTACCCCCGCCTTCGAGCGGTTCGAGCCGGTCTACGAGACCGTGCGCCTGACCCGCCAACAGATCGGGCCGGCGGTGACCATGCTGGGCTTTGCGGGGAGCCCCTGGACGGTCGCGACCTACATGATCGCGGGCGAGGGCTCCAAAGACCAGGGGCCGGCGCGCCTCCTCGCCTATCGCGATCCGGCGCATCTCCAGGCGATCATCGATGCGATCGTGGACGTGTCCGTCACCTATCTGCGCGGCCAGATCGATGCGGGCGCGGAAGCCGTGCAGCTGTTCGACAGCTGGGCCGGAAGCCTCGCCCCCGACCAGTTCGAGAAGTGGGTGATCGCGCCCAACGCGGCGATCACCGCGAAGCTCAAGGAGAGCCATCCGGATACCCCCGTGATCGGCTTTCCCAAGGGTGCGGGCGCGAAACTGCCCGCCTATGCGCGCGAGACGGGGGTCGACGCCGTGGGTCTCGACGAGACGCTCGATCCCGCCTGGGCCCATGCCAGCCTTCCTGCCGGGATGCCGGTGCAGGGCAATCTCGACCCGCTGCTGGTCGAGGCCGGCGGTCCGGCGCTGCCCGAGCGTGTGCGCACGATCATCGCCGCCTTCGAGGATCGTCCGCATGTCTTCAATCTCGGCCACGGGATCGGCCAGTTCACGCCGATCCAGCATGTCGAGGATCTTCTCGCGGCGCTGAGGGGCTGAGCCGATGCAGGAACTGCTCTCTTCGATCTACCTGTTCCTCAAGTCGGGGCACGTGATCTTCATGGTGTTCTGGCTGGCGGGCCTGTTCATGCTGCCGCGCCAGTGCATCTACATGCTCGATCACGCGCCGGGCTCGCCGGGCGAGGCCAAGTGGGCGACCCGGATGGGCAAGCTGCGCAGCATCATCCTGACGCCGAGCCTCATCATCGTCTGGGTGCTGGGGCTGAGCATGGCATGGTCGGGCGGCTGGTTCAGCGAGGGCTGGCTCCACGCCAAGCTGACGCTGGTGCTGGCGATGACCGGCTATCACGGCTGGCTTGTGGCCCAGACGAAGAAGATGGCACGGGGCGAGCGGCCGCTTTCGGAAAAGCAGCTCCGCATGATCGGCGAGGTGCCCGGCCTGCTGCTGGTGCTGATCGTGGTGCTAGTCTACCTCAAGCCCTTCTGAGCCCGCCACCGCGGCGCAATCGCCGATTGACCTCGGAGGCGCGCGCTCCTATTTCCCGATCACCCATCCGGTAACCGGAGCGCCAATCCGCTCCGCCAAGGTCTGCTTTCTCCAAGCCCAGCCCCTTTCCAGTCCGGGGCGCCGCCTTCCACCGGCGGTACTGACCAGCCGGCCACCCCAAGACTTTCGGAATACAGACAAAATGCATTTGAAGGACCTCAAGCGAAAGACCCCGGCCGAACTGGTCGCGATGGCGGAAGAACTCGGCGTCGAGGGCGCCTCGACCATGCGCCGGCAGGATCTGCTCTTCTCGATCCTGCGCGAACTCGCCGAGGACGAGGAATACGAAGAGAAGATCATGGGCATCGGCACCATCGAGGTGCTGCAGGACGGCTTCGGCTTCCTGCGCAGCCCCGAGGCGAACTATCTCGCCGGGCCGGACGACATCTATGTCTCGCCCAACCAGGTCCGCCGCTGGGGCCTGCGCACCGGGGACACGGTGGAAGGCGAGATCCGCGCGCCGCGCGATGGCGAGCGTTACTTTGCGCTGACCAGCCTTGCCAAGGTGAACTTCGACGATCCCGATGCGGTGCGCCTGCGCACCAATTTCGACAACCTGACCCCGCTCTATCCGGACCAGAAGCTCAATCTCGACACGCTCGATCCGACCGTGAAGGACAAGAGCGCGCGGGTGATCGACATCATCGCGCCGCAGGGCAAGGGCCAGCGCGCGCTGATCGTCGCCCCGCCGCGCACGGGTAAGACGGTGCTGCTCCAGAACATCGCCAAGGCGATCACCGACAATCACCCCGAGGTGTTCCTGATCGTCCTGCTGGTCGATGAACGCCCCGAGGAAGTCACCGACATGCAGCGCAGCGTGAAGGGCGAGGTGATCTCCTCGACCTTTGACGAGCCTGCCAACCGCCACGTCCAGGTCGCCGAAATGGTGATCGAGAAGGCCAAGCGCCTCGTCGAGCACAAGCATGACGTGGTCATCCTGCTCGACTCGATCACCCGCCTCGGCCGCGCCTACAACACCGTGGTGCCCTCCTCCGGCAAGGTGCTGACCGGCGGTGTCGACGCCAACGCCCTCCAGCGCCCCAAGCGCTTCTTCGGCGCGGCGCGCAACATCGAGGAAGGCGGTTCGCTTTCGATCATCGCCACCGCGCTGATCGACACCGGCAGCCGCATGGACGAAGTCATCTTCGAGGAGTTCAAGGGCACCGGCAACTCGGAAATCGTGCTCGACCGCAAGGTTTCCGACAAGCGCATCTTCCCGGCGCTCGATGTCGGCAAGTCCGGCACCCGCAAGGAGGAGCTGCTTGTCCAGAAGGACAACCTCTCCAAGATGTGGGTCCTGCGCCGCATCCTGATGCAGATGGGCACCGTAGATGCGATGGAATTCCTGCTCGACAAGATGAAGGATTCCAAGACCAACGAGGATTTCTTCGCTACGATGAATCAATAGTTTGTCCGCTGCCCGGGCCAAGGGGTCGGCCCGGCGGACGGATCTTCAGGGACGGGGAAAGACGTTCGTGCTCAGCCAGTATCTCTACATCAGCACCGCGCCGACCCTGCCGCGCGAGGAAGTCGACGCGATCCTCGCCGCGAGCGCGCGCAACAATCCGGCGCGGGGCATCACCGGGCTGCTGCTGTTCAACGGCCGCAACTTCCTCCAGCTGCTCGAGGGCGAGGACAGCGAGGTCGCGGCGCTGATGGAGACGATCACCGCCGATCCGCGGCACAGCGGCGTCTCGGTGCTCGACCGCCGCGGGATCGGCGAGCGCGCGTGCCCGGACTGGGCGATGAAGCGGGTGATGATCGCCGAGAGCATCGATGCCCGGCGCGACATGCTCGAGCGCGATCTGCCCGAAGGGCTCGACCCTGAGGTGCACAAGATGATCGTCAATTTCGCGGTGCTGAACTAGCCCCTCAGGGGTAATCCCTTAGGTCGCGACAATCCGCTGGCAGGCGCGATGAGATAGACGCCTATCCCGAACATCACGGGAGATCGCGTCATGCGGCGCATCATCTACACCAGCATCGCGGCGCCCGACCTCGATCGGGCTGCGATGTTCCACCTGCTGCATCAGGCGCGGGGTGCCAATCAGGCGCGCCGGCTTACCGGCGTGCTGCTGCGTGCAGACCGGAGGCTGCTCCAGGTTCTCGAAGGGCCGACATGGAAGCTGCTTGCCGTGTTCGAAAGCATCCGCCGGGATGTGCGCCACAGCGATGTCGCGGTGATCGAGGAACGCTCGATTGCCGAGCCGACCTTTCCCGGCTGGCCGATGCGATATTTCGACGATCGGAAGATCGGGGATGCCATGGCCTTCTTCGAAGCGCGCGGCGAGGGCGCGGTGTCGGCAGAGGTGGAGGAGGTGGTGCGCGACTTCTTCTTGGAGGCCTTCGCCGCCAGCGCCGCGCAAGTCATCCCTTCGCGGCCGCGAGCTGTGCCCCCATCATCTCCCAGACCTTGTTGATGGCCTTCAACGGCCTCACCATCACTTTGAAATCTCTGATCTTTCCATCCTCGTTGAAGCGGATGATATCGACCCCGTTGATGGTGATCCCGTCGAGTTCGGTGACGAATTCGAGCATCATCTCGTCCCCGTCGACGAGCTCGCGGACATAGCGGAAGGCGTCATTCCCCAGCACGTGGCTGGCAGCGACGAGATAGGCCATGACCACCGGCTTGCCGGCCTGCGGCGTGTGGACGACAGGGGAATGGAACACCGCATCCTCGGCAAGCAGATCGGCGAGGACGGCGGGATCGCTCCCGCCCTCCATATAGGCGTGCCAGCGGGCGAGGCCCTGGTGCGCTGCCCCGCCGCTCATCCGAGGTGTTCCGCGAAGAAGGCGGCGGTGCGGCTGTCGGCGAGGTTCGCGGCTTCCTCGTTGCGGCGCTTGCCGTGTTCGGTGGCAAAGCCGTGGTCGAGGCCCTCGTAGTCGTGGAGCGTCACCTTGGGGTGATCGTCGAGGCCCGCGTGCATCGCCTCCTGTGTTTCACGTGGAACAAAGCCGTCGGCCGTGGGGATGTGGAGCATCAGCGGGTGGGCGAGGGCGTGCTTCTCGTGCAGCAGTCCGTCGATCCCGACGCCGTAGTAGCCCACGCTCGCGTCGATGTCGGTGCGTGCCGCGGTCATGTAAGCGAGCCGCCCGCCGAGGCAGTAGCCGACGCAGCCGACCTTCGCGACACCGAGCGTGCGGCGGATGTGGTGGATGGTCGCTTCGATGTCGCGGATGCCCGCATCCTGGTCGAACTCCCCGAACAGGCCGAGCGCGCGCTGGAATTCCGGTTCAACGTCCGGATCGAGCTCGATCCCCGGCTCGAGGCGCCAGAACAGGTCGGGCGCCACCGCGAGGTAGCCTTCGGCGGCAAGCTTGTCGCACTTCTGGCGGATGCCGGGGTTCACCCCGAAGATCTCCTGGATGACGATGATCGCGCCCCGCGGCGTGCCTTCGGGCCGCGCCACATAGGCGCCAAAGCTGGCGTCCCCTTCGAGGGTCGGGATGGTTTCGTTGAGGCTCATGGGGTCTCTCTCCTGCAGGGTGTCCCGAAGGTCTATCTCTTGCCTTGCGCGCGTGCCAAGCCCAAATGAAGGACGCACGACGAGAGGAGGGGATGCCCCATGAAGATCACCATCGAAATCGACTGCACCCCGGAAGAGGCGCGCAGCTTCATGGGCCTGCCCGATGTGAGCCCGGCTAACAATGTCTATGTCGAGAACCTCGCCAAGGCGATGCAGGGCGTCTCCAACCCCGACCAGCTCCAGCAATATGCCAGCGCGCTGGCGCCGATGGGGCAGGTGGGGCTTAAGCTGTTCCAGAGCTTCGTCGAAAGCGGGATGAAAGCCGCCTCGGGTTCCTCGGGATCGAAGACCTCCTCCTCCGACTGACACCGTGAGCGACGCGCCGACGATCTTCGCGCTTTCGAGCGGCGCGCCGCCGGCGGGCGTGGGGGTGATCCGCGTCTCCGGTCCCCAGGCGCGGACAGCGCTGGAGGTGCTTGCCGGGCGGGTGCCAACGCCGCGCCGCGCCTCTCTCGCCCGTTTGCGTGATGCCGAGGGCGCGCCGCTCGACGAGGCGCTGGTGCTGTGGTTTCCCGGTCCGGCGACCGCGACCGGCGAGGATCTGGCCGAGTTCCACTGCCATGGGGGCCGCGCCGTCATTGCAGCGGTGGAGCGGGCGCTCGCTTCGCTTCGCGGGGTGCGTCGTGCGGAGCCGGGGGAGTTCACCCGGCGCGCCTTCGCCAATGGCCGGATCGATCTCGCCGAGGCAGAGGGATTGGGCGATCTGCTTTCCGCCGAAACCGAACTTCAGCGCGCGGCCGCACTGGCCAATGCGGGCGGGGCGCTCTCGCGTCAGGTCGAAAGCTGGCGTGAGAAGGTGCTCGACCTGTCTGCCGAGGTCGAGGGCGTGCTCGATTTCTCCGACGAGGAGGATGCCGCCGATCTTCCCGAATGTTTCACGTGGAACATTGCCGCGCTGGCCGGGGAGCTGGCCGCATGGCTCGCCCGCCCGCGTTCCGAGCGGTTGGGGGAGGGCTACCGCGTGGTGCTCGCCGGGCCTCCCAATGCAGGCAAGTCCACGCTGTTCAATGCACTGGTCGAGAGCGAGGCGGCGATCACCTCGCCGATCGCCGGCACCACGCGCGACGTGATCGAGCGGAGCGTGGCGATTGCCGGGGTGCCCTTCACTTTCGTCGACACGGCGGGCCTGCGTGATGGGGCCGAGGCGGACGCGATCGAAGCCATCGGCATCGCCCGCGCCGAGGCCGAGCTGGCGCGCGCCGATACGGTCCTGTGGCTGGGCCCCGAAGGTGCGGGACCGCAGGACGCATGGGAGATTGCGGCGCAGTCCGACCGCGAGGGCTTTTCCAGCAAGCAGGGCGGCCGCTTCACTCTCTCGGCCAGAACGGGCGAGGGCGTGGCGGCGCTCAAGACGGCATTGGTGGAAGCGGCACGAGATGCCTTGCCCAAGCCCGGTGAGGCGGCCCTCAACGCCCGCCAGCACGCGCGGCTCGCCGAAGCCGCCGAGGCGCTGGAAGCCGCGGCGCGCCTGTCGGACCCCCTGCTCGTGGCGGAGGAACTGCGCCGCGCCCGCCTCGCGTTCGACCGCCTGATAGGGCAGGCGACGACCGAGGACATGCTCGACACGCTGTTCGGACGTTTCTGCATCGGGAAGTGAGCCCGCAG
Source organism: Porphyrobacter sp. THAI-01a (assembly GCF_056868655.1). Taxonomy (NCBI): domain Bacteria; kingdom Pseudomonadati; phylum Pseudomonadota; class Alphaproteobacteria; order Sphingomonadales; family Erythrobacteraceae; genus Porphyrobacter; species Porphyrobacter sp. THAI-01a. Next base: position 3,362,291 of record NZ_CP180579.1, read on the forward strand.
TCCAATGTTTCACGTGAAACATTGCGGGCACCTCCGCTCACCAAATCCGCTTTGACGATCCGCGCCCCGCGCCCTATCTGCGCCCCATGCAAAGCTTCGACGTCCTTGTCATCGGCGGCGGTCACGCCGGGGTGGAGGCTGCCTGCGCGGCGGCTCGCATGGGCGCGCGCACGGCGCTGGTGAGCTTCGATCTCTCGGCCATCGGCGCAATGAGCTGCAATCCTGCGATCGGGGGCCTCGGCAAGGGACATCTGGTGCGCGAGGTCGATGCGCTCGACGGCGTGATCGGCCGGGCGGCGGATGCGGGGGCGATCCATTACCGGATGCTCAACCGCTCCAAGGGCAGCGCGGTTTGGGGTCCGCGGGTTCAGGCCGACAGGGTGCGCTTCAAGGCGGCGGTGCAGGCGACGGTAACGGCGCAGGCGGGGCTCACGTTGGTCCAGGGGGAGGCCGCGGCGCTGGTGCTGAAGAGCGGGGCAGTCGCCGGACTCGAACTCGCCGACGGCACCACTCTTGAAGCGCAGCGCGTGGTGCTCTGCACCGGCACCTTCCTCGGCGGAATCCTGTTCCGGGGCGAGGAGCGGTTCGAGGGCGGGCGCATCGGCGAGAACGCCGCGCACCGTTTGGCGCAGCAGCTGCGCGGCGCCGAGCTGCCGATGGCGCGGCTCAAGACCGGGACGCCGCCGCGGCTCGACGGGCGAACCATCGACTGGGCGGTGCTAGAGGAGCAGCCCTCGGACGGCGAGGCGTGGACCATGTCCCCGCTCACCCCGTCCCGCATCAACCCGCAGGTGTTCTGCGCCATCACCCGCACCACGCAGGCAGGGCACGACGCGATCCGCGCCAATCTCCACCGCTCGCCGCTGTTCTCGGGCGCGATTGCGGCGGCCGGGCCGCGCTATTGCCCTTCGATCGAGGACAAGATCCACCGCTTCGGCGATCGCGAGGGACATCAGGTGTTCCTCGAACCCGAGGGGCTGGACACGCACCTCGTCTATCCCAACGGGATCAGCACCTCCCTGCCGGTCGATGTGCAGGAGGAGGTGGTCCGCACCATGCCGGGCTGCGGCCGCGCGGTGATCGTGCAGCCGGGCTACGCGGTCGAGTATGACCACATCGATCCGCGCGCGCTCACGCCCGACTTGCAAGTCCGCGCGATCCCAGGGCTCTATTGCGCCGGTCAGATCAACGGGACGACCGGTTACGAGGAAGCCGCAGCGCAGGGCCTTGTCGCGGGGCTCGAGGCGGCCGCGGCGGCGCTCGGCAAGCAGGCACCCCGGCTCGACCGGGCCAATTCCTATATCGCGGTGATGGTCGACGACCTGACCTTGCAGGGCGTGACCGAGCCCTACCGGATGCTCACGGCGCGCGCCGAATACCGCCTCCGGCTGCGGGCGAACAATGCGGCGACCCGCCTCACGGGCCTGGGAATCGAGGCCGGCTGTGTCGGTGCGGAGCGCCGCACCTGGTGGGAACGGCGCGAGGAGCTGCGGGCAGTGTTTCACGTGAAACATTCCGAGCGCATCCACGCCCGCGCGCTTGCCGATCTGGGCCTTCCGGTGCGGCGCGATCATGGGGAGAAGACCATTGCCGAGTGGCTGCGTTACGATGGTGTCACGCCCGAGGCACTCGCACCGTGGCTCGCCGATACGACCGCGCTCGATCCGCTGCTCGCCGAGGAGATGGCGGAGGATGCCGCCTATGCACCCTATCTCGCCCGGCAGGATGCCGAACTGCGGGACCTGCGGGCGAGCGAGGCGCTGCCGCTCCCGGCGGACTTCCCCTATGGCGAGGTGCCGGGGCTTTCGACCGAGATGGTCGAACGACTCACCCGGGCCGCCCCCGGCACGCTGGCGGCGGCAGGCCGGGTCCCCGGGGTGACGCCGGCGGCGCTCTCCGCCTTGCTCGTCCATGCCCGGCGCAGGCTGGCGGCATGATCACCAACGAAGCCGAGGCCCGCGCCTATGTGGCGGGGCTGACCGACGCGGCGGGCATGGCGCGGCTCGAGACCTTCGCCGCGCTCGTGCTGGAGGAGAACCAGCGGCAGAACCTCGTTGCCAAGGCAACGGAGCCGCAGCTGTGGCAGCGCCATTTGGCGGATTCGGCTCAGCTGCTGGAAAATGTTTCACGTGAAACATTGGGCGCTAATGGGGGCGGGCCCTGGCTCGACCTCGGGAGCGGGCCGGGCTTCCCTGGTCTGGTGATTGCCGCGCTGTGCCCGAACATGCCGGTGGTCCTGGTCGAATCCCGCGCGCGGCGGGTCGAGTTCCTGAACCGCGCCATCGCTGCGCTCGATCTGCGGAAGTGCCGGGTCGAAGGCCAGCGTCTCGAGCGCGTGACGCCGTTTGAGGCCCGCGCCATTTCGGCACGCGCCTTCGCTCCACTCACCAGACTTCTCGACCTATCCGCACCCTTCTCCACAAGGCGGACCGTCTACGTGTTGCCCAAGGGGCGCTCGGCGGCGCAGGAGTTGGAGACACTGAAGCCTTCGATTCGGGCAATGTTTCACGTGAAACATTCCTTGACCGATCCCGAGGCCGGGATCATCGTGAAGGCCTGACACGCGAAACACGCGCCAGTTCACCTTGAATCGGCGTGCGGGAAGGACGGGACACGCCATGCTGACCATCGCGATCGCCAACCAGAAGGGCGGGGTGGGCAAGACCACCACCGCGATCAACATCGCCACGGCCATGGCCGCGACGGGGTGGCGCACGCTGCTGATCGACCTCGATCCGCAGGGCAATGCCTCGACCGGTCTGGGGGTGCATTCCGCGTCACGCGACGTTTCCAGCTATGATCTGCTGGTCGACGAGGTTCCGCTCGCCAGCGCGATCCTGCCGACCGCGATCCCGCGCCTCGACATCATTCCCGCAACCGTCGACCTGTCCGGTGCGGAGGTCGAGCTTGTGGCGGTCGAAGGGCGCACCCACCGGCTGGACAAGGCGCTGGCCGCACATACCGGCCACGACATCTGCTTCATCGATTGCCCGCCGTCGCTCGGCCTGCTGACGCTGAACGCATTGTGTGCGGCCGATACGCTGCTGGTGCCGCTGCAATGCGAGTTCTTCGCGCTCGAGGGGCTTTCGCAGCTGCTCCAGACGGTCGACCAGGTGCAGCAGCGGTTCAATCCCGATCTGGGGATCATCGGCGTGGCGTTGACCATGTATGACCGCCGCAACCGGCTGACAGACCAGGTGTCGGACGATGTGCGCGACTGCCTCGGCAATCTCGTGTTCGAGACGGTCATCCCGCGCAACGTCCGCCTTTCCGAGGCACCGAGCCACGGGCTCCCGGCGCTGATCTACGATCAGCACTGCACCGGCAGCCGCGCCTACATGTCGCTGGCGCGCGAGCTGATCGGGCGATTTCCCGCAGAAAGACAGGCCGCATGACTGAAGATACCGCGCAAACCGCTGAAATGGCCGCCAATCTCCGTGCGTCTGCGGACAAGCCGCGGCGGCTGGGCAAGGGGCTCGGGGCGCTGCTCGGGGAGACGCGGCGCGAGGAGCCGCTGGTGCGCCGCGAGGATGCGCCGGCCGAGGCACCTGCCGCAGGATCCTCGCCGCTGCGGATGCTGGCGATCGCGAGCATCAAGCCGCTGCCCGGCAACCCCCGCAAGCATTTCGACGAGGGCGCGCTCGACGAACTCGCGGCCTCGATTGCGACGCGGGGCGTGATCCAGCCGATCATCGTCCGCCCGCACCCGGGCGGCGAGGGCTTCCAGCTGGTCGCCGGCGAACGCCGCTGGCGCGCGGCGCAGAAGGCGCGGCTGCACGAGATTCCGGCGCTGGTGCGCAACCTTTCCGAGCGCGAGGTCATGGCCCTCGCTCTGATCGAGAACCTGCAGCGCGAGGACTTGAACCCGGTCGAGGAAGCGCGCGCCTATCACCGCCTCTCGGAAGACGAGGGCATGATCCAGGTCGACATCGCCAAGATGGTCGAAAAGTCGCGCAGCCATGTCGCCAACATGATGCGGCTGGTGACGCTGCCCGATCCGGTGCTCGACCTGATCCAGGAGGGCAAGCTGTCGATTGGCCACGCCCGCGCGCTGATCGGGCGGGACGATGCGCTCCACCTCGCCGAGCTTGCCGTTGCCGAAGGGCTTTCGGTGCGCGACATCGAGACGCTCACGAAGAAGCCGCGCGCGCGGCCCGAGCCGGCTCAGCCTGCCTATCAAACCTCTGAAAACGCGGATATTCTCGCGGTCCAGCAGCATCTCGAGGAGTTCCTCGGGCTGAGCGTGCGGATCAAGCCCGAGGTCGATCCGCGCAAGGGGACGATCACCATCCGCTACACCACGCTCGACCAGCTCGATCTGGTCTGCCAGCGCCTCACCGGCGGCGAGATCTGAGCGGGGCCAGGTGGGGATGAGCCGTGCTTTTT